>NZ_ML058597.1:0-952000 GCF_003635165.1 Burkholderia sp. Nafp2/4-1b
GGACGCGTTCATATAGATTCAATGTTTCGTGCTGGTGTCATGGCTCGTATTGCGCGTGCCCGAAGCATTCTTCACCACGATGGTGTTTCGCGCGTGGATCTTCATTGCCGTCGCGACCGCCATCCTTGCGGCCCGCAAGCTCTCCGATGCGGCGTTCGGCGCGGCGTTCGTTTGCGGACACGTCCGCGTGACGGGAATCGATCGACGCACGGTAGTCGTGTCATCTGATTGCGCATACCGTTTGCTGGTCGTCCTTCATATCCGGCTCAACGGGAACCGGTACGCACGGGTGTACGCGTAATCACATCGGTGCCGGGGCGGCATGAGCCACTACGGGGGAAGCATGGTTTTGCTGCATGTGCTGCATGGGTTGAGCCGGGCAGCGTCGATCGCGTGCGCGTTCGGCGCGCTGCTGGGTATTGCATACATCATCGTGGCGGGCACGTTGATCGGCCGGTTCTTTGCCCGCCCGCTGGCGGAGTCGCCCGACTATCCGGGCGTGACCGTCGCGAAGCCGCTGCACGGCGACGAATGGAATCTCGTACAGCATCTTGAAAGCTTCTTCGTGCAGGATTATCCGGGGCCGGTCCAGTATCTGTTCGGCGTGCACGATGCGAGCGATGCAGCACTTGCGGCCGTCGACGTACTGCGCGCGCGCTATCCTCACGCGAACATCACGGCTGTCGCGGATGCGCGGCTGTACGGGCCGAATCGCAAGATTGCGAATCTCGTCAACATGCTCGAACACGCGGAACATTCGGTGCTCTGTCTTGCCGACAGCGACGTGCTGGTCGAGCGCGATTATTTGCGCGCCGTCGTCGGCGCGTTGCGGCAACCGAATGTCGGGATCGTGACGAGCGTGTATCGTGGCGTCGCCTCGCCGGGTTTCTGGCCCGGCGTCGCGGCCGCGATGACGAATTTCCACTTCCTGCCCGGGGTCGTCACTGGCCTCTTCATCGGACGGGCGCGACCGTGTTTCGGTCAGACGATTGCGATCACGCGCGCGACGCTCGACCGCATCGGCGGACTGACGCGCTTCGCGCATCATCTCGCCGAGGATCACGCGCTCGGCGAGGCCGTGCGGGAGGTGGGCGCCGAGGTCGCGATTCCGCCGTTCGTCGTCGGGCACGCGTGCGTCGAAGAAACCTTCGCGACACTGTTCGCACATGAATTGCGCTGGAGCCGCACGATCCGCGCAGCGGACCGGCTCGGTCATGCCGGCTCGGTGCTGATGCATCCGCTGCCGCTCGCGCTGCTGGCGGTGCTGCTATCCGGCGGCGCTGCCACCGCCTGCGCGCTGACGGTCGCGGCACTCGTCGCGCGCGCGTTCCTCGTGCTCAGGACGAACCGTGCGACCGCTGCCGGCCTGCGCGGCGCAATCTGGCTGCCGTTCGTCGACATCCTTCAATTCGCGATCTTCGTGTCGAGCTTCTTTTCGTCGCATGTCATCTGGCGCGGCACGCGCTTTCACGTAGACCGCGAGGGCATGCTGTCGCCGGTGGTCGAATCATGACGGAACGGGAAACGACCTCGGACGATACCCGCACGGAGCCGCCGTCCATGCGCGGCGACGCGCGGCTGCGGCATGCGGGCCGCGTGGCGGCACTGGTCGGATTGGTCATCGCCGTCTGGCTGATCTGGCGCGAGCATCCGCTGACGGTCCTGCACCGGCTGCAGGCCGCCGGCGCCGGGCTGCTGATCGCCGCGCTGGTGCACGTGCTGCCGATGCTCGCGAACGCATGGGACTGGCGGATGCTGATTCGCGGCCGGCGCAGGCCATCCTTCGCGGCGATGCTGAAGCTCGTGTGGATTCGCGAATCGATCAACGGGCTGCTGCCGGTCGCGCGGATCGGCGGCGAACTCGTGTCGTTCAGCTTGCTGCGGCAGGCCGGCGTGCGGCCCGCCACCATCGTCGCGAGTCTCGTCGCCGACATGCAGCTGACGTTGATCAGCCAGTTGGTATTTGCGCTGATCGCGATCGGCTATGTGCTCGAGCGTGTCTCGTCCGATGCCGCGCGGGTGGCCGCGCAGCTCGCGATCGGCATGGCGGCGCTGGTGCCGGTGCTGCTGCTGTTCGCACTGGTCCAGCATGCGCGCCCGTTCGAGCGTGCGATGCGTGCGCTCAACCGCATCACGAGCGGCAAGGTGGTGGCGCTGGTGGGCGAGTCCGCGCGCACCGATCAGTCGATCCGGATGATCTGGCGAAGGACCGGCATCGTCGTGCGCTATCTCGCGATCTGGCAGACGCTGCAGTTTGCGGGGCACGCGCTGGAAATCTGGGTCGCGCTGCGCTTCCTCGGCGCCGATCCGACCTTCGTGCAGGCGCTCGCGATCGAGGCGCTGATCCAGCTCCTCAGCAGCATCGCGTTCATGATGCCGGGTGGCCTGGGGGTGCAGGAGGGCGGGTTCGTGCTGATCGGCGGGCTGCTCGGGTTCGACGCGCCAACGTGCCTGGCGTTGGCCGGCGCGCGGCGCGTGCGTGACCTGCTGTTCTATTTGCCGGGCTTGCTCGCGTGGCAGCACGCGGCCGGCGCGGCGCGCGGGCCGCGTGCGTCGACACGTGCGTCGCTGCCCGTCGGTGAATCCGCCGGGCCGCACTGACGGGGCCGGCACTGCGTGCGTACCGGGCGGCCTGCGGCGATGCCACCGCGCCCGGCCGCGCACCCGTCACTGCCGTTCGTCGGCGATATAGCTGCGGATCACGTCCGCGAACGACGTATCGCCCTTCAGCCCGAGCGCTTCCGCACGCGTCGTGTCCCAGCGGCCCGGCCAGCTGCCGACGATCTTCTCGATGCGTTCGTCCGGCGCATGGCGGATCAGCTTCACGGCGTCGCCGCCCGCGACCTCACGCAGCGCGTCGATCATCTCGTCGACCGACACCGACAGCCCCGGCAGGTTGATCACGCGCTTGTTGCCGAGCTTGTCGCTGTCGATTTCGCAACCGGCGACGAGCGCCTCGATCGCGCCGCGCGGCGACAGCAGCCACAGCCGCGTCGAGCCCGGCACGGGGCACACGGTTTCCTCGCCGTTCAGCGGCTCGCGGATGATGCCGCTCGCGAACGACGACGCGGCCGCGTTCGGGCGGCCCGGCCGCACGCTGATGGTCGGCAGGCGCAGCACGCGGCCGTCGACGAAGCCGCGGCGCGCGTAGTCGCACAGCAACAGCTCGGCGATCGCCTTCTGCGCGCCGTACGACGATTGCGGATTCAGCGCGGTGTCGTCCTGCACGATGTCGGGCAGCGTGCCGCCATACACGGCCACCGAACTCGTGAACACGACGCGCGGACGGTGGCCGCGCGCGCGGCACACTTCGAGCAGCGTGCGCGACGCGTCGAGGTTGATCCGCATGCCGAGGTCGAAATCGGCTTCTGCCTGCCCGCTGACGATCGCCGCGAGATGGAAGATCGCGGCCGTCTGCGTATCGATCGCGCTTTCGAGCACCGCGCGATCGGCGATGTCGCCGACGATCGACGTCACGCGCGCATCGCCGAAATCGCTGCCCTCGACCACGTCGAGCAGCACCAGCTCGTCGATCTTGCCGGTCCGGCCGTCGGGGCCGGTCAGCTCGCCGCGCTCGAGCAGCTTGCGCGCGAGACGCTGGCCGAGAAAGCCGGCGCCGCCGGTGATCAGTACTTTCATGTTAGTTGCCCTCGTGGAAGTTCTTGAATTACAGGTACGGTTTCAGCCAGCCAAGGCCTTCGGACGTGCCGGCCTTCGGGCGATACTCGCACCCGACCCAGCCGTCGTAGCCGAGCGCGTCGATCAGCGCGAACAGATACGGGTAGTTGAGCTCGCCGATATCCGGCTCGTGACGCTCGGGCACGCCGGCGATCTGGATGTGGCCGATGCCCGCGAAGTCGCGCTTGAGCTTCATCGCGAGGTCGCCCTCGACGATCTGGCAGTGATAGCAGTCGAACTGCACCTTCAGGTTCGGCGCGCCGACTTCCGCGCGGATGTCGTGCGCGTCGTCCTGGCGGCTCAGGAAGTAGCCGGGCATGTCGCGCTGGTTGATCGGTTCGATCAGGATCGTGATGCCGTGCGCGGCGGCGGCCTGCGTCGCATGTTGCAGGTTCGCCACGTAGGTATCGCGATGACGCGCGCGCTCGGCGCCCGGCGCGACCATCCCGGCCATCACGTGCAGCTTCTTGTTGCCGAGCACGCGCGCATAGTCGAGCGCCTGGTCGATGCCGCGCCGGAACTCGTCCTCGCGGCCCGGCAACGACGCGAGCCCGCGTTCGCCGGCGGCCCAGTCGCCCGGCGGCGCGTTGAACAGCGCCTGCTCGAGGTTGTGCGCGTCGAGGCGCGCGCGGATCTCCTCGGCGGCGAAGTCGTACGGGAACAGGTACTCGACGGCCTTGAAGCCGTCTCGCGAGGCGGCGGCGAAGCGTTCGAGGAACGCGTGCTCGGTGTACATCATCGAGAGGTTGGCGGCGAAGCGGGGCATGGCAGCGGATCCTGTGAATGAATGGGGGGGCGCACGGCGCCCCGCATCGAACGGGCGATCGTCGAGCCGTTACTCGGCGGATCAGCGGTTCACGAGTTTTGCGGGCGTGAGCCACACGGCGATCGCGCCGATCACGAGCATCGCCGCGAGCACGTACATGCCCGACGACGTGCTGTGCGTGACGTCCTTCAGGTAGCCGATCACGTACGGGCTCGCGAACCCGGCGAGATTGCCGACCGAGTTGATGATCGCGATCCCGGCGGCTGCGGCGGAGCCGGCGAGGAACGCAGTGGGCAGCGACCAGAACAGCGGCGCGCAGGTCAGCACGCCGCCCGCCGCGAGCGACAGGAACACGATCGACACCGCCGTATTGTGCGAGTACGACGCGGCGACTGCAAACCCGATCGCGCCCATCAGCGCCGGCACGATCAGGTGCCAGCGGCGTTCGCGGCGCTTGTCCGCACTGTGGCCGAACAGGTTCATCACGACGATCGCGACGGCGAACGGGATGGCGGACAAAAGGCCGATCTGGAATGTATCGGTGATGCCGGTGGATTTCACGAGCGTCGGCATCCAGAACGTGAGGCCGTACTGGCCGGTGACGAACGCGAAGTAGATCAGCGACATCCACCACATGCGCGGGTCGGCGAACACGGCCTTCAGCGAATCGCCATGTTTCTGCTGTTCCTGCGGCTGCGCGGCGATTTCGTCTTCGAGCAGCTGCTTCTCGCGCGCGTCCAGCCACTTCGCACCGCGGATGCTGTTGTCGAGATACAGGATCGTCGCGATGCCGACGAGCACGGCCGGCACGGCTTCGATCATGAACATCCATTGCCAGCCGTGAAAGCCCGAACCGCCGTGAAAGCGCCCCATGATCCAGCCCGACAGCGGGTTGCCGAAGATGCCCGACACGGGGATCGCGGACATGAACACGGCGATGATCTTCGCGCGGCGATGCGACGGGAACCAGTACGTGAGGTACAGGATCACGCCCGGGTAGAAGCCGGCTTCCGCGAGACCGAGCAGGAAGCGCAGCACGTAGAACTGCGCCGGTGTCTCCACGAACGCGAACAGCGCCGACAGCAGGCCCCATGTGATCATGATGCGCGCGATCCAGATGCGCGCGCCGATGCGGTGCATCAGCAGGTTGCTGGGCAATTCGAACAGGAAGTAGCCGAGGAAGAAGATGCCGGCGCCGAGGCCGAACACGGTTTCGCTGAACGCGAGATCCTGTGACATCTGCAGTTTCGCGAAGCCGACGTTCACGCGGTCGAGATACGCGACCACGTAGCAGAGCATCAGGAACGGCACGATGCGCCAGAACACTTTCTTGTAGGTGCTGTCGAGTTCGCCCGATTGGGCGGGGGCAGCGGGCGAGCGGCTTGCGGCCGCGTCGAGAGCAGTCATCGTCGTCTCCATGGATATCATGTGCCGGCGGCGCGTACGCCGCCGGATTGTTTGTGTGCTGACGGAACGGCCCGCGCACACGGCGGGCATGGAAATCTGAATCGGTTTGCAGTCCTGCGCGATGCGCGGGCGATCGGTGCGTTATCCGGGCGTTATGCGTGCCTTATCCGTGCCTTATCCGTGCGCGGCGCGTCGCGTTACCAGCGCGCGCCGAAGGCCTGGCGCAGTTCGTCGAGCGCGGCGTCCGACAGCGGCTCGGGCCTCGGGTTCGTCATCAGCCACAGCCGCGCGGTTTCCTCGAGCTCCTCTAGCGCATACGACGCGTGCGACACCGACGGCCCCCACATCACCGGGCCGAGGCGCTCGAGCAGCACACCGCGCACCTGGTCGGCAAGCGCCGCGACTTCGGCCGCGACGGCCGGATCGCCGGGGCGGCGATAGCGGATCAGCGGAATGTGGCCGACCTTCATCACGTAGTACGGCGTGATCGGCGGCAGCACGTCGGTGTCGCGCCATACGCTCGCGAGCGTCAGCGCGACGAGGTGCGTCGAGTGCGTGTGGACGATGCCATGCGCTTCTGCATTGCGGGCATAGATGCCGCGATGCAGTGCGAGCGTCTTCGAAGGCTTGCCGCCCGAAACCGGCTGGCCGTCGAGGCCGACCTTCGCGATGTCGTTCGGGTCGAGGCGGCCGAGGCACGCGTCGGTCGGCGTGATCAGCCAGCCGTCGTGCAGACGCGCGCTGATGTTGCCGGCGCTGCCGACCGCGTGGCCGCGCGCATACAGGCTCGCGCCGACGACGCAGATTTCTTCGCGCAGTTTCGCTTCGTTGCTCATTCCGCGGCTCCGTCGAGCGCGCGCAGCGCCTTGTCGAAAAAGTCCACGGTGCCGAAGTTGCCGGACTTCAGCGCGAGGCCGAGCGGCTGCGCGTCGATGGTCGCGGTGGCCGGCACGCCCGGGTCGATCTGCGCGCCGATCTGCAGCAATTTCACGTCGAGCGCCTGCACGACCGCGCCGGACGTCTCGCCGCCGGCGACGACGAACTTGCGCACGCCGAGCTCGCGCAGGCCGCGCGCGATCGCCGCGAGCGTGGTTTCGACGAGATGGCCGGCCGCTTCGACGCCGAGCGCCTGTTGAACGGCCTTCACTTCGTCGGGCGTCGCGGTCGCGTAGATCAGCACCGGCTGCGGCAGGTGCGAGCGCGCGAAGGCCAGTGCTGCGTCGACGACAGGTTCGCCGCGCGCGGCCGCGAGCGGATCGATCCGGAAGCTCGGCCGACTGTCGCGCCACGCGTCAACCTGTGCGTTGGTCGCCTTCGATGCGCTGCCGGCGAGCACTGCCGACCACCCGTCGATGCGCGGCAGCGATGCCGCGTTGTCGCGCTGCGGCAGCAGGCCCGCGCGGCGGAAGTTCTCCGGCAGGCCGAGCGCGATGCCCGAGCCGCCGGTGACGAGCGGCAGGTTCGCGCACGCTTCGCCGAGCACGTAAAGATCGTGGTCCGACAGCGCATCGGCGATCGCGAAGCGCGCGCCGTCCGCACGCAGCGCGTCGATGCGCGCCCGCACCGCGGCCGCGCCTTGCGCGATCGTGTCGTAGCGAAGCAGGCCGACGGGAGACTTCGTCTGCCGTTGCAGCACACGCACGAGGTTTGCGTCCTTCATCGGCGTGAGCGGATGGTTCTCCATCCCCGATTCGTTCAGCAGCGAGTCGCCGACGAACAAGTGCCCGCGAAAGATCGTGCGGCCGTTCTCGGGGAACGCCGGGCATGCGATCGCGAAGCCGCCGCCGGTTGCATCGAGCAGCGCGTCGGCGACCGGCCCGATGTTGCCCGCGTCGGTGGAGTCGAACGTCGAGCAGTACTTGAAGAAGAACTGCCGGCAACCCTGCGCGCGCAGCCATTCATACGCGGCGAGCGATTGCGCGACGGCGTCGGCGGCGGGAATCGTGCGCGACTTCAGCGCGACGACGATCGCATCGGCGTCGACAGCCGTGTCGGCAGCGATGCCGTCGGCGGGCACGCCGATCGTCTGCACGGTGCGCATGCCGCTCTTGACGAGCATGTTCGCGAGGTCGGTCGCGCCGGTGAAATCGTCGGCGATGCAGCCGAGCAGGGGACGGGAAGCAGAAGCGGTCATGGCGGATGCGTCGTTCGAATCAGCGGGCGGGCGGCAGCGTGATGCCGGGGAAGGTCTTGATCACGGCGGAATCGTCCTCGCCGCCATGGCCGGCGCTCGACGCGCTCATGAACATCTGGTGCGCGGTGGCCGACAGCGGCAGCGGGAACTTGCTGCGGCGCGCGGTATCGAGCACGAGGCCGAGATCCTTCACGAAGATGTCGACGGCCGACAGCGGCGTGTAGTCGCCGTTCAGGATGTGCGGCACGCGGTTCTCGAACATCCACGAGTTGCCGGCGCTGTGCGTGATCACGTCGTACAGCGCGTCCGCATCGACACCTTCGCGCAGCCCGAGCGCCATCGCTTCGGCGGCCGCCGCGATATGCACGCCGGCCAGCAGCTGGTTGATGATCTTCACCTTCGAGCCGATGCCGTGCGCGTCGCCGAGGCGATAGACCTTGCCGGCGATCGCGGCGAGCACGTCGTCGCACGCCGCATACGCGGCGGCCGGGCCCGACGTCATCATCGTCATCTCGCCCGACGCGGCGCGTGCGGCGCCGCCGGACACCGGCGCATCGAGCATCTGGAGGCCCGCGGCCTCGATGCGCGCGCCGAGCGCGACCGCGAAGTCGGGTGCGACGGTCGCGCTCGCGATCACGACGCCGCCGGGCTTCATCGCCGCGACCGCGCCGTGTTCGCCGAACAGCACCGTTTCAGTCTGCGCGGCATTGACGACGAGCGTGACGACGACGTCGCATTGCGCGCCGAGTTCGGCCGGGCTTGCGCAGGCCACGCCGCCTTCGGCCGCGAACGCCTGCAGCACGGTGTCGCGCACGTCGCAGGCGTGCACGCGGAACCCCGCGCGCAGCAGCGAGCTGGCGACGCCGAGGCCCATCGCACCGAGGCCGATGACTCCAACATTTCGTGACATGGTCAACCTTGATCGATTCGGGAAAGGTTCGGGACAACGACGGCGCTCGTGCGCCGCCGGCTTCAGCAGATGCCGGCTTCCGCGAGACGGCGGGCTGCGTTGTACATGTGCGTGCGCGCCGCGTTGCGGGCCGCCATCGGGTCGCGTGCGCGGATCGCATCGGCGATCGCCGCGTGTTCGTCGCGCACCTGCCGCGAGAAATCCTCGCGCGTCGCTTCGTTGCGCCGCGTGACCTTCACGCCGGCTTCGAGGTACTGGTTCAGGAACTGCAGCGTCTTCAGGAAATACGGGTTGCCGGTGACGGCCGCGATCGTGCGATGGAACGCGACGTCTTCCGCGACGCCGTCACGCCCTTCGGCGACGGCGTCGTCGATCTTGCGCAGCGCGTCGTCGATGTCGGCCATGTCGTCGGCCGTGTGGCGCAGCGCGGCTTCGGCCGCGACTTCAGCCTCGATCGCGCGGCGCACCGCGAGCAGGTGCGGCAGCGAGGTCGCCTCGACGGCTTCCGCGTAGTCGATCCGCAGCGGCCGGATCGCGCCGTGCTGGTTCACGAACACGCCGCTGCCCTGGCGCGGCTCGACCACGCCTTCGTTCTTCAGCCGCGAGATCGCCTCGCGGATCACGGTGCGGCTCACGCCGAATTCCTGCGCGAGCACGGCTTCCGTCGGCAGCTTGCCGGTGGCCGAGAAGCTGCCGGCTTCGATCTGCTTCAGCAGTTGCTGCGCGACATGGTCGCTCATCGCGCGGGCGGGAATTTTCTCGAACATGACGCTCTGGTTTGTAAGGTGATGTGGTCATCATACAAATTTGAACGTGCATCAGCATCCGGAATAACCCTCGATCAATGGACGGCAACGTCGGTCAAGTTGACTGAAACCGGTTCCAATAGAGAGGAAAATATAACGATCGTACCGGGTTCAACACGCGGGCGGAGAGCGCACAGAGGGGCCGGTGGACGAACGGAAGAGTGCGCGCCGGCGGCGCGCGTGACCGTCGGCGTCAGTCGGCGATGTCTTCGACCGGATCGGGATCGGTCGCCACCGAGATATCGGCTTCCGCGACTTCGCCGCCGCGCTCGCGATAAGTCGCCGGCGGCACGCCGAACTGCTTGCGGAATTCCCGCCCGAGGTGCGAGGCGTCGGCGAACCCGCAGCTCGACGCGATATCGGCGACGGTGCGGTCGGAACTGGTGAGCAGCCACGCGGCCGTGCGCAGCCGCACCTGCTTCGCGAACGCCTGCGGGCTCTTGCCCGTTTCCGCCTTGAACAGCCGCTCGAGCTGGCGCGTCGACATGTCGAGCTTGCACGCGAGCTCCTCGAGCGGCAGCGCGCGCCCGACATGCTGTTCCATCAGCAGAATCGCGCGCTTGACCTTCGGGTGCGTGGCCGGTTCGAGGCCCGGCGGGTGCGGTTGGGGCGCATTGCCTTTCTGCATCTCGCCGACGAGCAGGATCCGCAGCGCCTTCTGCACGGTCGCATGGTCGAAATGGCGCAGCAGGATCGCGGCGGCGACGTCGATCGACGCGCGGCCGCCCGAGCAGGTGATCCGGCGCTGGTCGATCACGAACAGGCGGTCGGCGATCAGCAGGTCCGGATCGGCGTGCGGGAAGCGTTCGACGAAGTCCCAGTAGTGGAACCAGCTCACGCAGGTGCGGTAGCCGTCGAGCACGTTCGCGCGCATCAGCGTAAATACCCCCGTGCAGATCCCGACGACCGTCGCGCCGCCCACCGCCGCGCGGCGGATGAACTCGAGCGTCTCGGGCCCGGCTTGCGGCCCCGAATGCAGCAGGCCGCCGACCACGACCACGTAGTCGAACGGTTCGGCGCTCTCGAAGGTTTCCCACGGCGTGATCTGGATCCCGCAACTCGCGCGCACCGGCGCGAGCGTCTCGCCGATCACGCTCCACGCGCAGCGCACGGGCTTGCTGTAGTCACCGTCGTCGGCCGACAGCCGCAGCATGTCGACGAAGCCCGAGAAGGCCGTAAGCGTGAAGTTGGGCAGCAGCACGATGCCGAAGCGGATGCGCCGCGGCGCGGGTTCTGCGAGGGGGGAAGCGGGTACGTCGGGGGTCATCGCGGCCAATCTCGTCACGCCGGGCAGGCGGTCTCACTCGTTTCACTCAGTTTGCGGGTTGCGGCTGCCGGAGGCGGCGCGGATGCAGCCAGCGTCGCCGATCGGCCATGGCCGGACTTGTGGTTTTTCGTCGCAGATCATCGTCAAAACGCACTTTCCGGCCGTCCTGCGCGGGGCTTGGCGGCGGTATCCCACGCCGATGCCGTTTTTGTTCTATCGGCCAATTTTACGCTTTGATGTACTGATGCCAACGACATTTCACGTACGCCCACCCTGAGGAAGCCAGATGAACGTCAGCGCGTTCGACCTGTTCAAGATCGGTATCGGCCCGTCCAGTTCGCATACGGTCGGCCCGATGATCGCCGCGTGCCGTTTCGCGTCGCACATCGAGGACGCGAACCTGCTCGGCTTCGTGCGCCGCGTGCGGGTCGAACTATACGGCTCGCTCGGTGCAACGGGCAAGGGCCACGGCACCGACAAGGCGGTGCTGCTCGGTCTCGAAGGCCATCTGCCGGACACGATCGATCCGGACCTGATCGAGCCGCGGCTCGCCGAGATCCGCGCGGAGAAGTCGCTCGCGCTGCTCGGCAAGCAGACCGTCCGCTTCGACGAGAAGGAAAACATCGGCTTCTATCGCAAGCTGATGAGCGGCACGAGCATCGTGCACCCGAACGGGATGCGCTTCCAGGCGTTCGACGAGCACGGCCAGTTGCTCGTCGAGAAAGAGTATTACTCGGTCGGCGGCGGCTTCGTCGTGAACCGTGACGGCGATCGCGTGAACGGCGTGCGTGCCGCGGTCGACGTGCCGTATCCGTTCCGCACCGGCGACGACCTGATGCGTCAGTGCCGCGAGCACGGCTTGTCGATTGCCCAGCTGATGCTGCGCAACGAATGCGCGCTGCGTCCGGAAGACGAAGTGCGCGGCGGGCTGCTCGCGATCTGGCGCACGATGGCCGCTTGCGTCGAGCGCGGCTGCAAGGTCGAGGGCGACCTGCCGGGCCCGATGCGCGTGAAGCGTCGCGCGGCCGAGATGAACAGCAGCCTGCGCGCGCGTTCGGAAGAGTCGCTGCGCGATCCGCTGTCGATGCTCGACTGGGTCAACCTGTATGCGATGGCCGTCAATGAGGAAAACGCGGCGGGCGGCCGCGTCGTGACCGCGCCCACCAACGGCGCGGCCGGCGTGATTCCGGCGGTGCTGCACTACTACGTGAAGTTCGTGCCGGGCTCGAACGAAGCCGGCATCGTCGAATTCCTGCTGACGGCCGCGGCGATCGGGATCATCTACAAGGAAACCGCGTCGATCTCCGGCGCGGAAGTCGGTTGCCAGGGCGAAGTGGGCGTCGCGTGCTCGATGGCCGCGGCCGCGCTCGCCGCGGTGATGGGCGGCACGCCGGACCAGGTCGAGAACGCGGCCGAGATCGGCATGGAGCACAACCTCGGCATGACCTGCGACCCGGTCGGCGGGCTCGTGCAGATCCCGTGCATCGAACGCAACGCGATGGGCGCGATCAAGGCGCTGAACGCGTCGCGGATGGCGCTCAAGGGTAACGGCCAGCACTACGTATCGCTTGATTCGGTGATCAAGACGATGCGCGAGACGGGTGCCGACATGAAGACGAAATACAAGGAAACGTCGCGCGGCGGTCTTGCCGTGAACGTCATCGAATGCTAACGAAGGATCGAAACATGAGCCGCTACTCGATATTCAGCCTGTTCCGCAACGGCCTCTCGTATCACGAGAACTGGGAAAAGCAGTGGAAGAGCCCGGAACCGAAGAAGGAATACGACGTCGTGATCGTCGGCGGCGGCGGCCACGGCCTCGCGACCGCCTACTACCTCGCGAAGGAGCACGGGATCACCAACGTCGCGATCCTCGAGAAGGGCTGGATCGGCGGCGGCAACACCGCGCGCAACACGACGATCGTGCGCTCGAACTACCTGTGGGACGAGTCGGCCGCGCTGTACGAGAAGGCGATGAAGCTGTGGGAAGGGCTGTCGCAGGACCTGAACTACAACGTGATGTTCAGCCAGCGCGGCGTGATGAACCTTGCGCATACGCTGCAGGACGTGCGTGACACCGAGCGTCGCGTGAACGCGAACCGCCTGAACGGTGTCGACGCCGAATTCCTGACGCCCGCGCAGATCAAGGAAATCGAGCCGACGATCAACCTGAACAGCCGCTACCCGGTGCTCGGCGCATCGATCCAGCGGCGTGCGGGCGTCGCGCGTCACGACGCGGTGGCTTGGGGCTTCGCGCGCGGCGCCGATCGCGCCGGCGTCGACATCATCCAGAACTGCCAGGTGACGGGCATTCGCCGCGAAGGCGGCGCGGTGGTCGGCGTCGATACGGTGAAGGGCTTCATCAAGGCGAAGAAGGTCGCGGTGGTGGCCGCCGGCAACACGACGACGCTCGCCGACATGGCCGGCATCCGCCTGCCGATCGAAAGCCATCCGCTGCAGGCGCTGGTGTCCGAGCCGATCAAGCCGGTCGTCAACTCGGTGATCATGTCGAACGCGGTGCACGCGTACATCAGCCAGTCCGACAAGGGCGACCTCGTGATCGGCGCCGGTATCGACCAGTACACGGGCTTCGGCCAGCGCGGCAGCTTCCACATCATCGAAAGCACGCTGCAGGCGATCGTCGAGATGTTCCCGGTGTTCTCGCGCGTGCGGATGAACCGCCAGTGGGGCGGCATCGTCGACGTATCGCCGGACGCCTGCCCGATCATCACCAAGACCGACGTGAAGGGCCTCTATTTCAACTGCGGCTGGGGCACCGGCGGCTTCAAGGCGACGCCCGGCTCGGGCTGGGTGTTCGCGCACACGATCGCCCGCGACGAACCGCATCCGCTGAACGCGCCGTTTGCGCTCGACCGCTTCTACACCGGCCACCTGATCGACGAGCACGGCGCTGCCGCCGTCGCGCACTAACCCGCACACGAGGAGAAAGAAACATGTTGCTGATCGAATGTCCGTGGTGCGGGCCGCGCGCCGAATCCGAGTTCACGTGCGGCGGTGAAGCCGACATCGTGCGCCCGGTGGCGAACGAGACCATGACCGACCGCGAATGGGGCGAATACGTGTTCATGCGCGAGAACAAGCGCGGGCTGCACAAGGAGCAATGGTTGCACACGCAAGGTTGCCGCCGCTGGTTCAAGGTGACGCGCGACACGGTGACCTACGATATCAAGGGCTACGAAAAGTTCGGCGGGGCTGCCAACCAGGGCGCAGCTGCCGGCAACGCACACGAAGAGGGCACGAGCAAATGAGCCAGAAAGACCGCCTCGGCACCGGTGGCCGCGTCAATCGCGCGATTCCGTTGACGTTCACGTTCAACGGCCGCACGTATCAGGGCTTCCAGGGCGACACGCTCGCATCCGCGCTGCTCGCGAACGGCGTGCACTTCGTCGCGCGCAGCTTCAAGTACCACCGCCCGCGCGGGATCGTGACGGCCGACGTCGCGGAACCGAACGCCGTCGTGCAGCTCGAGACCGGCCCGTACACGGTGCCGAACGCGCGCGCGACCGAAATCGAGCTGTACCAGGGCCTCGTCGCGACCAGCGTGAACGCGGAGCCGTCGCTCGAGAACGACAAGTACGCGATCAACCAGAAGCTGTCGCGCTTCATGCCGGCCGGCTTCTACTACAAGACCTTCATGTGGCCGCGCAACATGTGGCCGAAGTATGAAGAGAAGATCCGCGAGGCCGCCGGCCTCGGCAAGGCGCCTGAGGTGCTCGACGCCGATCGCTACGACAAATGCTACGCGCACTGCGACGTGCTCGTGGTCGGCGGTGGTCCGTCGGGCCTCGCCGCCGCGCATGCGGCAGCGACCGCGGGCGCACGCGTGATCCTGGTCGACGACCAGCGCGAACTCGGCGGCAGCCTGCTGTCGTGCCGCGCGGAAATCGACGCGAAGCCGGCGCTGCAATGGGTCGAGAAGATCGAAGCCGAGCTGCGCAAGCTGCCCGACGTGACGATCCTGTCGCGCAGCACTGCATTCGGCTACCAGGACCACAACCTCGTGACGGTCACGCAACGCCTGACCGATCACCAGCCGGTGTCGATGCGCAAGGGCACGCGCGAACTGCTGTGGAAGGTCCGCGCGAAGCGCGTGATCCTCGCGACCGGTGCGCACGAGCGTCCGATCGTGTTCGGCAACAACGACCTGCCGGGCGTGATGCTCGCGGGTGCGGTGTCGACCTACATCCATCGCTACGGCGTGCTGCCGGGCCGCAACGTGGTCGTGTTCACGAACAACGACCGTGCGTACCAGACCGCGCTCGACCTGAAGGCGTGCGGTGCGAAGGTGACGGTCGTCGATTCGCGTGCGTCGTCGAATGGCGCGCTGCCCGCCGCCGCGAAGCGGCAGGGCGTGACGGTGATGAGCGGTGCGGTCGTGACGGCCGCTTCGGGCAAGTGGCGCGTATCGTCGGTCGACGTCGCGTCCTACTCGAACGGCCAGACCGGCGGCAAGCTGCAGTCGCTGCCGTGCGACCTCGTCGCGATGTCGGGCGGCTTCAGCCCGGTGCTGCACCTGTTCGCGCAATCGGGCGGCAAGGCCTGCTGGAACGACGAGAAGGCGTGCTTCCTGCCGGGCAAGCCTGTGCAGGCCGAGGCGAGCGTCGGTGCGGCCGCGGGCGAGTTCGGTCTCGCGCGTGCACTGCGCCTCGCGGTCGACGCGGGTGCCGAAGCGGCGAAGGCCGCCGGCTTCACGGCTGCGCAGCGCGCGGTCGCGCCGCAGGTCGCGGAAACCGTCGAAGGCGCGCTGCAGCCGTTGTGGCTGGTCGGCAGCCGCGAGGCCGCGCCGCGCGGGCCGAAGCAGTTCGTCGACTTCCAGAACGACGTGGCCGCGGCCGACATCCTGCTGGCTGCCCGCGAAGGCTTCGAGTCGGTCGAGCACGTGAAGCGCTATACCGCGATGGGCTTCGGCACCGATCAGGGCAAGCTGGGCAACATCAACGGGATGGCGATCCTCGCGCAGGCGCTCGGCAAGACGATTCCGGAAACGGGCACGACGACGTTCCGCCCCAACTACACGCCCGTGTCGTTCGGGACGTTCGCGGGCCGCGAGACCGGCGACTTCCTCGACCCGATCCGCAAGACGGCCGTGCATGAATGGCACGTCGAGCACGGTGCGATGTTCGAAGACGTCGGCAACTGGAAGCGGCCTTGGTACTTCCCGAAGAACGGCGAGGATCTTCATGCGGCCGTGAAGCGCGAATGCCTCGCGGTGCGCAACAGCGTCGGCATTCTCGATGCGTCGACGCTCGGCAAGATCGACATCCAGGGTCCGGACGCGGTGAAGCTGCTGAACTGGATGTACACGAACCCGTGGAACAAGCTCGAAGTCGGCAAGTGCCGCTACGGGCTGATGCTGGACGAAAACGGGATGGTGTTCGACGACGGCGTGACCGTGCGCCTCGCCGACCAGCATTTCATGATGACCACCACCACCGGCGGCGCGGCGCGCGTGCTCACGTGGCTCGAGCGCTGGCTGCAGACCGAATGGCCCGACATGAAGGTACGGCTCGCGTCCGTCACCGATCACTGGGCGACGTTCGCGGTGGTCGGCCCGAAGAGCCGCAAGGTCGTGCAGAAGGTGTGCCAGGACATCGACTTCGGCAACGAAGCGTTCCCGTTCATGAGCTACCGGAACGGCACCGTCGCCGGCGCGAAGGCGCGAGTGATGCGGATCAGCTTCTCCGGCGAACTGGCCTATGAAGTGAACGTGCCGGCCAACGCAGGCCGCGCGGTGTGGGAAGCGCTGATGGCGGCCGGTGCCGAGTTCGACATCACGCCGTACGGCACGGAAACGATGCACGTGCTGCGCGCGGAGAAGGGCTACATCATCGTCGGCCAGGATACCGACGGCTCGATCACGCCGTTCGACCTCGGGATGGGCGGTGTCGTCGCGAAGTCGAAGGACTTCCTCGGCAAGCGTTCGCTGTCGCGTTCGGATACGTCGAAGGAAGGCCGCAAGCAGTTCGTCGGCCTGCTGACCGAAGACGAACAGTTCGTGCTGCCGGAAGGCGCGCAGATCATCGCGAAGGACACGCAGGTGTCGGCGGTCGATCCGACGCCGATGATCGGCCACGTGACGTCGAGTTATTACAGCCCGATCCTGAAGCGCTCGATTGCGCTGGCAGTGGTGAAGGGCGGCCTGAGCAAGATGGGCGAGAGCGTCGTGATTCCGCTGGCCAACGGCAAGCGCGTCGTCGCGAAGATTTCGAGCCCGGTTTTCTACGATACCGAAGGGGTGCGCCAGCATGTGGAATGAAACGAGAAACCAGACGCCGGTCGCGGGCGCGGGCGTGACGCTTGAATCGCCGTTCATCGGCGCGGCCGATGTGCTGAAGGCGCATCAGGCGCGCGCATCGAAGAAGTTCCTGCTGCGCGAGCGGCCGTTCCTCGACCTCGTGAACGTGCGCGGCGAGCTGAGCGATCCGGCATTCGTCAGCGCGTTCGAGCGCGTGGTCGGTTGCCGGCCGCCGTCGGTACCGAACACCGTTGCGCGCGGCGCCGAGTACGACGTGCTGTGGCTCGGCCCGGACGAGTGGCTCGTGCGCTCGAACGGCCCCGTGCCGGCGGGCGTGCTCGAGGCCCAGCTCGCGGAGGCCGTGCAGGGTTCGTATGCGGCGGCCGTCGACGTCGGCAGCGGCTACACGGTCGTCGAGATCAGCGGCGAACGCGTGCGCGACGTGATCGCGCGCGGCTGCCCGCTCGATCTGCATCCGCGTGTGCTGAAGCCGGGCCAGTGTGCGCAGTCGCACTACTTCAAGTCGCCGATCACGCTGATCCCGACCGGCGACGAGTCGTTCGAGATCGTCCTGCGTCGCAGCTTCGCCGACTATTTCGTGCGCATCATGCTCGACGCCGCGGCGCCGCTCGTATCATGAAGCCGTTTGACGAACCGTTCGTGGCGATCGACGCGCCGCGCCTGCGCGGGCGCGGCTGGAGCGTGTTCGTCGAGGAACTGAAGGTGCCCGCGCGGATCGGCATTCACGCGCACGAGCACGAGGCGCCGCAACCGATCGTGATCGATGCGCGGCTCGGGTATCGCTGCGAGCCGAGCGAGCAGGGCGAGTGGATCGACTACGACGGGTACTGCGCGCGTGTCGCGTCGTTCCTGTCGCACAAGCCGCATACGCGATTGCTCGAGACGCTCGTCGCGGATCTCGCGGTGCTGTCGTTTCGCGAATGGCCCGCGCTGGAGTCGCTGACGCTGTCGATGTACAAGCCGAAGATCCGGCCGGGGACGAAACGCGTGGGCGTGTCGCTCGACTGGACGCGCGGGGATTACCTGCGGTGGACGGGGGCGGCGGGGCAGTTGTGATTCGAAGGGGCCGGATCTAGTCGCAAGCGGAGGTGATCCGGCGATCTCACGGGGCGGCGGCGCGAATGCGCCGCCGTACTCGTTTACAGTTCCTGAAATATGCGAATAACGCGCGCTTGCGCTTGGTTGCGACTGGCGCTTTGTTACTCGAATATGCGGACAAGGGGGCGCCAAGCCCGGTGATCAACCATCTGACCGTACTGCTTCGACGTCCGCGAGATCCGATGTCGCGTCGGCGCAGATCGCTGCCCGCGTAGTTCCCGCGCGCCCGGCCGCTTACTTCGCGCTGCGGCTCGCTGCCGGCGCCGCGGCCGACGAATCGCTGACCGGCACCATGCGCGCCTTCCCGTCGCTCGCCGCATTCGCGCCATCGTCGGGTTCGAGCACGAAGCGGAACGCGTCGACGCGCTGCATCACCTTCGCCGCATACGCGTTCGACCCGCCATAGCTCCTCAGCCCCGCCTGCACGTTGCCGCCGGCCGCCTTCACATAGCCCGACAGGATTTTCGAGCCGGCCTCGACGTTCGCGTTCGGCTCGGTCAGGTCCTTCACGTTGCGCAGCATGCCGCGGTGCGCGGCCGGTACGACCTGCATCAGCCCGGTCGCGCCATGCTGGCCGCGCGCCTTTTCCTGGAAGCGCGATTCGATCGAGATGATCGCGAAAACGAGTGCCGGCGGTAGCGAATATTTCGTCGCAGTAACGCTCACGATATCGGCGAGCTTCGCGGCCTTTTCTTTCGCGACGCCGAATTTCTTCGTCAGATAGGACGTGATGCGGCGGTTTTCTTCGTTCGGCTGATCGTTCGCGAGCGGCGCGGAGGCCGCGGCCGGCGCGGAAGCGGCCGCTTCGGGCGCGGAGGCAGGCAGGGCGGGCGTCTGCTCCGCCGCGGCCTGTTGCGCAATGCCGAGCGAAAGCACGATCAGCCAGAAAAACCGTCGTCGCATGGTTGAGTGCGGGAAATGGAAGGCGGACAGTATATCGGCCAATCGTTGCTTGCGGTCGAGCGTCGGCTCGAATGAAAGCCATGTGTAGGCTTGTTGCGTTCGCAATTTTCCGCGAGCCGATCGTTGCACGTACACGCATCGGAGTACGGACGAACATGGCGTTTTCGCCGCGTTATCGTCCTTTCATACGATTCTTCGGCAGTATCACGGGAAGGGCCTCGGTTCGCTCGTTCCATTCCGCGCACGGTTCATGCCTCGCTGTGAATCGACCGGACGGGATGCTAGTTGATGATCTCGCCCATGCCGGTTTCGATGCGGATCCTGAGCTGCTCGATGAACTCCGGGTCGTAGGGTTCCCAGCTATCGAGTTCGCCAACGACTTTCAACGGCAGTGCGCTTCGATACGATCGCGTCGGATTGCCCGGGAATTTCTTGTCCGTCACGTTCGGGTCGTTTTCGAATTCCCCGGTGGGCTCGACGATGTAGACCCGCGGCTTGCCGTCGCCTTTGGCCATTTCCGCGGCAAGGCCGGCGCCTTTGGGCAGCGCAGTGAAATAAACATGGTTCATCACGACGTCGTCCCGATAATTCGATCGGAATCCTGCGGTCAGCAAGTCGCCGATCCGCAAATTCGCTTTCGTGCCATGAAAAAACGGGCCGGTGTCCAGAACGGTCATGGTTGCTCGTTCGCAAAATTGCGCGGAGGCGTCTAAGCGCGCCGCGCGCTCGCCACCCGCGCGACCGCTCCGATCGCATCGCTGACCAGCACCGCGAGCAGCCCGACGATCACGCCGCCTTGCAGCACGAACGCGGTGTTCGACGTCTGCAGGCCCGCGATGATCACGTCGCCGAGCCCGCGCGCGGCGACCGTCGAACCGATCGTTGCGGTGCCCAGGTTGATCACGACCGCGAGCCGGATACCGTTCACGATCACCGGAAACGCGAGCGGCAGCTCGACCGATACCAGTTGCTGCCAGCCGCTCATCCCCATCCCGCGCGCGGCGTCGACGACGTCGCGCGGCACGTCCTCGAGCCCCGCGATCGTGCTCTCGAAAATAGGAAGGAGCCCGTACAACACCAGCGCGATCAGCACGGGTTTCAACCCGAAGCCGACGGCCGGCACCGCGAGCGCGAGCACCGCGACGGGCGGAAAGGTCTGGCCGATGTCGACGACGCTGCGCGCAACCGGCAGGAAATCCGCGCCGGCCGGCCGCGTGACCGCGATGCCGGCCGCGACCGCGACGAGCGTGCCGATCAGGCTCGACAGCGCGACGGTGCCGAGATGCGCGAGCGTGAGATCGAGTAGGCTCGCGCGATCGTAGATGACCGGTGCGCCGTTGTCCGCGAACGGCGCGAACACGCCCTGCAGCCACGCGGGGCGCAGCAGCAGCACGAGCAGCAGCGCCAGCGCTGCCGCACGTGCGACGTACGCAGGCAACCGTCGCGGCAGGGTCGAAGCGGCGCGCCCCGTCGTCATGCGGGCTGCCTCGCGTGTGCGCGGATCGCGTCGAGCGTGATGCGGCGTGCAGCGTGCCCGTCGCCGTCGCCGACCGGCAACGCGTCGACTCCGCGCCACAGCAGCTCGGACACCGCGTCGCGCAGCGTGCGCGTCGCGGCGATCGGTTCGCCGTCGGCATGGCCGGGTTCGGCCACCGCATCGATCGGCGTCAGCGCGAGCAGGCGCAGCGGCCGGTCGACGCCGGCGACGAGCTGCTCGACGACACCCGCTGCCGGCTTGCCGAGAATCTCGGCCGGCGACGCGACCTGCAGCAGGCGGCCGCCGTCCATTACCGCGATCGTGTCACCGAGCTTCAGCGCTTCCTCGATATCGTGCGTGACGATCACGACCGTGATGCCGAGGCGGCGCTGCAGCGCGTACAGGTCGTCCTGCGCCTTGTTGCGGATGATCGGATCGAGCGCGCCGAACGGCTCGTCCATCAGCAGCATCGCGGGCTCGGCCGCGAGCGCACGCGCGACGCCGACGCGCTGCTGCTGGCCGCCCGACAGTTCGTGCGGCAGTTTGCCTGCGAACTCGGACGGCGCGAGGTGAAACAGGTCGAGCAGTTCGCGCACGCGCGCGTCGATGCGCTGCGCCGGCCAGCCGAGCAGGCGCGGCACGGTCGCGATGTTGCGCGCGACGCTCCAGTGCGGAAACAGCCCGTGCCCCTGGATCACGTAGCCGATGCGTCGGCGCAGCTGCTCGGGCGGCACGCTTGCGGTGTCCACGCCGTCGATGCGGATCGTGCCGTTGGTCGGCGCGATCAGCCGGTTGATCATCCGCAGCAGCGTCGACTTGCCGCTGCCCGATGCACCGACCAGTGCGGTGATCGTGCCGTGCTTCATCGTCATCGATACGTCGTCGACGGCGACGACGTCGCCGAAGCGTTTGCCGATGCGTTCGATCTCGATCATGCAGTACGTCCCTTCGCGAGCGTGGTCGCGGCTTCGAACACGACGGCGGCCGCCAGCGCGAGCGCAATGGTCGGGATTGCGCCGAGCAGCACGAGATCGGCGGCCGATTGCCCGATCCCCTGGAAGATGAAGGTGCCGAACCCGCCGCCGCCGATCAGCGCGGCGACCGCGGTCAGGCCGATGTTCTGCACGAGCACGATGCGCACGCCGCTCAGGATCACGGGCAGCGCGAGCACGAGGTCGACGCGCAGCAACCGCTGCGCGCGCGTCATGCCCATTGCACGTGCCGCTTCGGTCACGTGCGGCGGCACCTGTTCCAGCCCGACCACGACGCTCGACGCGATCGGCAGCAGCGAGTAGAGAAACAGGGCGAGCACGGCCGGCGCGACACCGATCCCGCGAATGCCGAGCGCTGCCGCGAGCGGCACGTGCGCGGCGAGCAGGCCGAGCGGCGCCATCATCAGCCCGTACATCGCGATGCTCGGAATCGTCTGAACGATGTTGAGCACCGGCATCACGACGGTGCGCACCGGTGCGACCCGCGCGCATGCGATGCCGAGCGGCAGGCCGGCGACGAGCGCGGCCGCGACCGAGCCGCCCGCCAGCGAGACGTGCCGGCTTGCCTCGCGCCAGAAGTCGTCGCTGCGCACCGCGTATTCGCGCATCACGGACAGGCCGTCCCACCAGCCGCTCGCGAGCGGCAGCGAAATCGCTGCTATTGCGACGACGAGCGCGACGAGCCGCCGCCATGGTCCGAACGCGAGCCGCGCGAGGGCGTCCGCGACGAGCACGGCCCATGCGAACAGCAGCAGCCAGACGCCGGCCGCGGGCGACACGCGCGCGAGCATGTCGTCGGGCGCGACGACGTGCGCCGCGGCCGCACCGACCGCATACGCGAGCGTTGCAAGCCACGCGCAGCCGGCCGCGAGCCGCCATGCGGGACGGCTCGCCGTCATCGCCCACAGCGCGCCGACGATCCATAGCGCGGTGAGCGCGGCGCCTTGCCCGGCGGGCAGCGCGGCGAACACCGGCAGCCCGGTGCCGGCCGCGATGCGGTTCGGTCGCAGCACCATGAACGGCATGCCGAACACCGCGACGATCGTCAGGACGCCGATCAGGATGCCGACCTTGTCGAGCGTGATGCGCCGCGCGGACGCCACCGCGCGACCCGTCACTTAACGAAGCCCTTCGACTTCAGGTAGCTCTTCGCCACGCCGGCCGCCGGTTCGCCGTTGATCTGGATGCGTGCGTTCAGCGATTGCAGCGTCTTCAGGTCGAGGCTCTCGAACACGGGCTTCAGAACGTCGGCGATCTGCGGATGCGCTTTCAGCACGGTTTCGCGAATCACCGGCGTCGGCGCGTAGACGGGCTGCACGTGCTTGTCGTCGTCGAGCACGACGAGGCCGCTCGATGAAATCCCGCCGTCGGTGCCGTACACCATCGCCGCGTTCACGCCGTCGGTCTGGTTCGCGGCGGCCTTGATCGTCGCGGCCGTGTCGCCGCCCGACAGCACGACGAGCTGCTCGGGTTTCAGCTTGAAGCTGTATGCCTTCTCGAACGACGGCAGCGCCGATGCGCTGTTCACGAATTCGGCCGACGCCGCGAGCTTCAGCTTGCCGCCGCCCGCGATCCACTTGCCGAAATCGGAGAAGGTCTTCAGATGCTGGGATTGCGCCACCTGTGCAAGCACGGCGACGCCCCACGTGTTGTTCGCGGGCGCCGGCGTGAGCCACACCAGATGGTTCGCCGCGTAGTCGAGCTTCTTCGCGGTCTCGTAGCCTTGGTTCGCGTTCTTCCATACGGGGTCGTCGGCCTTGTTGAAGAAGAACGCGGCGTTGCCCGTGTATTCGGGGTAGACGTCGATTTCGCCGCTCGTGAGCGCCTTGCGCACGATCGGCGTCGTGCCGAGCGCGATCTTTTCGGTGACGGGGATGCCGTGGGCCTTCAGCACCTGGGCGATGATGTTGCCGAGCAGGTTGCCTTCGGTGTCGATCTTCGACGACACCACGACGGGTGTGTCGGCGTGTGCGCCGGGCGCGACGACAGCGGCGGCGAACGCGAGGCCCAGGATTCGGGCGTGCAGGGCGAGCTTCATCGGGGCCAACTCCAGAACGGGGACGTACGCCGAAAGTTACTTGACTGAGTCGGCTTTGGCAAACCGCGTGCGGCTGGACGTCCACAGCCGGCGTGGGGATAACCCGCGCGCGCCACGTGCCGTTGTTACACTGGAACGAATTCCCGCCTGCGGACATTTGCTGACATGAAGCCCGAACTGCTGGTCCTCATCGCATTGCGCGGCGACGCGCATCGCGAGATCGCCGCGTCGTACGACGTGCGCCATGCCCCGACGCCCGACGCGCGCGAACGCGCGATCGCCGAACACGGCAGCACGATTCGCGCGGTGCTGACCAACGGCAGCACGGGGCTGACGGCCGACGAGATCGACCGGTTGCCGCAGCTCACGTTCGTCAGCGCACTCGGGGCGGGCTACGAGCATATCGATGTCGCGCATGCGAAGGCGCGCGGCATCACAGTGGTGACGGGCGCGGGCACCAACGACGATTGTGTTGCCGATCACGCATTCGCGCTGCTGCTGGCGGGGGTGCGCAACGTCGTGCAGCTCGATGCGAAAACCCGCGCGGGCGTGTGGCGCGACGCGCTGCAGATGCCGCCGAACGTGTCGGGCAAGAAGCTCGGCATCGTCGGGCTCGGCAAGATCGGCGAGAAATGCGCGCGTCGCGCGGCCGGCTTCGACATCGAGATCGGGTATCACAACCGTTCCGCGAAGGATGTTCGTTACCGCTATTTCGAGCGTGTGGACGCGCTCGCGCAGTGGGCCGATTTCCTGATCGTCGCGACGCCGGGCGGTGCTGGCACGCGTCATCTGATCGATCGCGCGGTGCTCGATGCGCTTGGTCCCGACGGATTTCTCGTCAACGTGTCGCGCGGCAGCGTTGTCGATACCGCTGCTTTGGCAGACGCGCTGCGCGAACGGCGCATCGCGGGCGCAGGACTCGACGTGTACGAAGGCGAGCCGGAGCCGCCGCGCGCGCTGATCGATCTGGACAATATCGTGCTCACGCCGCACATGGGCGGCTGGTCGCCGGAAGCGTTCGATCGCTCGGTGCAGCAGTTTCTCGACAATGCCGCGCGGCATTTCGCAGGGGAGCCGGTGCTGACGCCGGTGTGATCGCCGGGCGGCGGCGTCCACCGATTCGTCCGCTTCGTGCCAGCCGCGAGGCAGCTCCCGCTCATCGCGGGGATTGCGCAGGAACAGGACCGAGCGACCGTCGCGGACGGTGGCTTTGGCGCTGACGGGAATCGTGCGGGCTCGCCGTAGGCATTCGATTTCCGCAGCCTGTCGCAGGTGTTCCCTTGGTGCAGCGATTCCCCCGCCCGCATCGACGGGCATGCAGGCGGGGGAGGCGGTGCCGTTACGCCGGGAGCCGGGGCACGACTACGCGCCCGCCGACGGCGAAGCCAGCGGCACCGTCACCGACGTGCCGGCCGGATCGAGCGTCAGGCCTGTGCCCGGCGTCGGCCGCAGCGTCGCCTCGTAGTCGCTGGAGAGGACGACGAGCCCCAGCCGGTGGCCGGCTTCCAGCTTGTAGTCGCGCGGCATGAACGTCAGTTTCAGGTCGTACGGCATGCCGGGCAACACGGGTTGCGACACCCACTCGGAGAGCCGGTTGCGCGGATCGGTCCACGCGCGCGTGACGATCGTCGCCGTGCCGTCCGGCGCGCGGTCGACCAGCAGGGCCGTGACGTTCGCGACGCCCGTGAAGGTCAGCCTGACGCGCGCGGTCGCGGCGCCGGAAATGCGCGTTGCGGCCGTCAGCGGTGCGGTCTCGAAGCGGCTGCGGTTTTCGCCCGTCGGCGTATTCGCCAGCGTGAGCGCGGGAATGCGCGCATCGTCGGTGAAGCGCGCGAGCGGGCCGCCGTTCGGCAGCCGCAGCAGCGTGCCGGTGCTCGCGCCGTCGCCGCCTGCGAAGTACGTGACGGGCGTCGCGTGGCGCGCGGCCCAGTCGGCCTCTTTCAGCAGCGTGCCGTCCGCCTGCGCGATCACCGCGCGCGAATCCTGCTCGACGCCGTTGTCATAGCCGATCAGGTAGCGCGTGAACCACCGGTTCACCTCCGCGGTCCATGCGTCGGCCATCGCCGGCACGCGGGTCGGGTCGGTGTGCTTCAGGCGATGCAGCCACAGCTGGGTCGGCACGCCCTGGCGTCGCATCGCCAGATACCACGACGTCGACTGGTCGACGCGCACGTTGTCGTCGGTCAACCCCTGCGCGACGAGCGCCGGCGCGACCGCGAACGCGGTCGGGATGTCGCGTGCGGCCCAGAACGGCGAATAGTCGCCGGTCTTGCGATCTTCCTGCTGCAGCGCTTCGTCGATCAGGTGCGTGCAGCGCTCCGGATGCGCGTTCGTCAGCAGCGCCTTGATGTACACGTCGACATCCTCGCCCTGATAGCCTTCCGGCGCGCGCACGAGGCCGCCCGAGCGATAGTAGCCGTACATGTTCGACAGCCCGGCGATCGGCACGATCGCATCGAGCCCGCGCGTGCGCAGGCTCGCGACCATCTTGGGCAGCGTGCCGTCGTACGACACGCCATACATGCCGACGTGACCGGTCGACCAGTTCGCGACGACCGTCTTGCCGTTCGCGTCCTTCGCGGTCGCATCGCGGCCGAGCCAGCGGATCACCGACGCCATCGCGACCGATTCGTCGCGCGTCAGGATCGTCGGGCAGCCGTCCGAACCGGCGGTGCCGAGCGAATCCGCGTAGACGATCGTGAAGCCGCGCGGGATGAAGTAGCTTTCGATCCACGAGCGGCCGGCGGCGGCTGCTTCGAGCTGCTGTAGCATCCGGCCTTGCGGTGCGGCGGCCTGGATCCGCGTGGATGCCCCGCCGGGGGCGGCCGCAGCTGCCGTTGCCGCCGGATGCGGCGTGCCGTCGAGTTCGACGTCGACGTCGTGGTCGGGGCTGTCGGCGAGCCCCGCGTAATACGGGCTCGCGAGCACGATGACGGGCGTGCGTGCGCCGTTCGCGGTCTCGGACGGCCGCACGATGCGTACGTGAATGCGGTCGCGCGTGCCGTCGCCGTCCGAATCGACCGGCGTGTCGACCCACGCGTTCTCTTCGATCGTGCCGCCCGACAGCGACGGCTGCACCTGGCCGTTGCTGATCACCGGCTGGTAGCGTCCGCCGCTGGCCGGATTCGCGTATGGCACGCCGGATGGCGAAAAGCGCGACGCGAGCGCTTGCGTATTGGACGCATCGGCCGCGGCGGCGCCCTCCTGTTGGCCCTGCGCGAGCGCTGACACGCCCGCCACGCTGCCGCCGTCGTCGCCGCCGCACGCGGCGAGCGTCGTGGCCGCCACGAGCGCGGGCAGCCATGCGCGCCGCATTCCGGTTCGATGAATGTTCATTGAATCGACCTCGTCTCTTGTGATTGTGTGGAACCGGCCGGCTCGCGATACGCCCCCTGCGGCCTGGCCGGGTGCTGCGCTGGATGAAGCGGAACTGCACCATCAAAAACGGCGAGACATGCGAGGGTCCCGGCCGGTGCCGGCGCACGTCAGGCGGCGCGCATCCGGCCGGCGTCGAGGCGAGCGCGTCGCCTCGAACGGAAGTGTCAGTGCGGCGGTTCGCCGCGAATGCAGGAGTGCGAATCAAATGCGGGCATGCCCATGCTTCCTTCAGGTTTCGGATGAAACGGAACGGCACGATGCGATGAGGCGGGAATGTTGCGAACGGCGGTGCTGCAACGGCAGGAAAGCGCGACGCGAGTCGGCACGCTGGCCGGATTGCTTTCCGGAAGCTTGCGCAAAAGTTATCTCAGTGAAATGTCCGTGTCAAACTTTTTTAGTCGTAGTCAAATAAAGTTTCGATGCGGGTGTGGCATGCGCGCTCAACTTCCGGCAATCCGTCTGTAAACAGCGCAAAACATGCTGAATCGAGATCACGTAACACCGCCGATTGCGGCTACTCGTCGCGCAGCGCCTCGGCCGGCCGCACCCGCGCGGCGCGCCAGCTCGGGTACAGCGTCGCGACGCACGACATCAGGAACGCCGCCGACGCGATTTCGATCACGTCGATCGCCGACAGCTTCGACGGCAGCGAGCTGAGGAAATAGACGGACGGTGTCAGGAAGCGGATGCCGAGCAACTGCTCGACCGCCGGCAGCACCCACGGGATGCTCACCGCGATCGCGCAGCCGAGCGCGACGCCCGCCAGCGTGCCGGCGAGGCCGATCGTCATCCCCTGGATCGCGAAGATCTTCATGATCGAGCGGGGCGGCGCGCCGAGCGTGCGCAGGATCGCGATGTCGCCCTGCTTCTGCGTGACGGTCATCACGAGCGACGACACGAGGTTGAACGCGGCGACCGCGACGATCAGCATCAGGATCAGCGACAGCATCCGTTTCTGCAGCCGCTCGGCTTCGAACCACGTGCGGTTCTGCCGCGTCCAGTCGCGGATGTACAGGTTGCCCGACAGCGTGTGCGACAGCGCGAGCGCGATCTCCGGCGCGCGCTGCAGATCGTCGATGCGCAGCCGGATGCCGGTCGGCGCGGGCACGTTGGACAGTTGCTGCGCGTCGCGAATGTGGATGTACGCGAGCGAGCTGTCGTACTGGTAGTGGCCCGACTCGAACGTGCCGACCACGTTGAACTGGCGGAACCGCGGCAGCGCGTCGCCGAGGCGCGCGGTGTTGCCGGGCGCGAAGAACGTGATGCGGTCGCCGATCTTCACGTGCAGCGCGTCGGCGAGCGCGGCGCCGAGCACGATGCCCATCTCGCCCGGCACGAGCGCGTCGAGGCGGCCGGTCTTCAGCTTGCGCGCGATCTCGGACACGCGCGGTTCGAGCACCGGATCGATGCCGCGCAGCGCGACACCCGTCACGTTGCCCGCGTTCGTCAGCAGCGCCTGCGCATCGACATAGGGTGCGACGGCACGCACCGCAGCATTCTGCAACGATTCGTGCGCTGTGAGCCGCCAGTCGGGCATCGAGCCGGACGGCGAAAAGATTTCCACGTGCGCGAGCACCGACAGCATCCGGTCGCGCACCTCGGTGCGAAAGCCGTTCATCACCGACAGCACGACGATCAGCGCGGCCACGCCGAGCGCGATGCCGGCCATCGCGGCGCCGGCGATGAACGACACGAAGCCGTCGCCGGCCGAGCGCCGGCCGCCGCGCGCGTAACGCAGCCCGATCTGCCATTCGAACGGGAGTTTCAAGCGGTTTCCTTTCATGTCGATTCAATCCTGCCGAGCCGCGCATTCTAGCGAACGCGGAGCGACCGCGTGCAGAGGTCGGGCGAAGGCCCGATGTACTGGAAGACCGACACGTCGTGGTCGTTCCGCGACGCGTGGACGGCCGGCGTGCTCGGCCCGTATGTGCTGGTCGTGTGGGTCGGCAATTTCGACGATTCGACCCATACCGCGTTCGTCGCGGTCGATGCGGGCGCGCCGCTGGTCTTTCAGGTCGTCGATGCGATGAATGCCGAGCGGCCGCTCGTCGAGCCGCCGCGCGAGGTGCCGCCGC
Organism: Burkholderia sp. Nafp2/4-1b; assembly: GCF_003635165.1. Classification (GTDB taxonomy): domain Bacteria; phylum Pseudomonadota; class Gammaproteobacteria; order Burkholderiales; family Burkholderiaceae; genus Burkholderia. The sequence goes on from NZ_ML058597.1 coordinate 29,207, forward strand.
GCCTGAAGCGCGATCACGGGCGCAGCGACCAGCGGCCGTTGGACGTAGGGCTGGAGCAGTAGGCGCGGCTCGCGCGCGCCGATTCAGACGCTGTAGCCGATCCGCAGGACACCCCATGGCCGTCCGCCGACGACGATCGGCGCGGACACGTCCTTCATCAGCGCGAACTGGCCGTTGCCCATGTCGCGGCGATAGGTCTGCAACAGGAACGGCTTGCTGTGCGACACGGACATGCGCGCCGTCCGGTCCGCATAGATCCGGCGGTTCCGGCAGTTCGCCGCGTTCCACGCGGCGTCCGCGCGCTGCGGCAGCGAAAACTTCCGGTTGTGGGTCGGCAGGTAGCACTGCCGGTCGAAGCTCGCGCAATAGACGATGCGTTCGTCGACCTCGAGCACCGGCTCCTGGACGGCCGGCAGCACGCGATCGGTAAACGCCGTGAAGCGCGTCATGAACTGCTGCGGGTCGGTGCCGGGAATCGGTTCGTAGTGCGTGTCGAAGAGCGCGTCGAGTGCGATATCGCCGCGACCGACCGCCTCCTCGAAGAGTTTGCTGATCGCGGCGGCCGTGCTCCGAGCGGTGTCGATCAGGCGAGTGTCGGGCGATTCGATGCCGGTCGCGGCGGTGAGCTCGATCAGTGTCTCGGAGACGGAGAGCAGATTGCCGAGCCGGTCCTTGGCCTGCGAGAAGTTGTCGCTCGAGTTCTTGACGCCGGACGCCATCTCGCCCACCTGTTCGTCGAGACGGTGACACTGCGTCTCGATCTCGTCCGTCAGCGACGCGATCTGTTCGGCCTCGCCGGCGAGCTCGGTGATCGCGTGGCCGGTCACGTGCACGACTTCGCCGATCGTGCGCGTGCCCTCGCGCACGCGGTGCGCGCGTGCGGCGTTGTCGGTTCCTTCAGCGATCAGGTGTTCGGTCTGCTCGGCGAGCCGCGCGAGAGTCGTCTCGATCTGGGCCGTCGCCTGCCCGGTCTTCGCGGACAGGTTCTTGACCTCGGCCGCGACGACCGCGAAGCTGCGACCCGACTCGCCGGCGCGCGCGGCCTCGATCGCGGCGTTCAGCGCGAGCAGGTGGGTCTGGCGCGCGATGACGGAAATCTCCTCGGACACCGCCCGCACATGGTCGAGCGCGTCGCGCAGTGCGCCCATCTGGTCGCTGATCGTGGTGACGCCCTCGACGAGCCCGTGAATGTCCGCGAGCGACGCCTCGATCGTCTGCTGCGACTGCCGGACCGCATTCGACGCGTTGGCGCTGACGTCGCGCACCTGCTGCGCGGCCTCGGCGATCCGGTGGTTGCCGCGCAGCGTGAGGGCAGCCGACTCGCGCAGCGTGTGACAGACCTCCGCCTGCCGGGCGACACGGGCCGCGACTTCCTCGACGTGACCCGATACGTCGCAGATCTCGATGCCGAGCCTGCCGGCCTGCTCGGCGATGTCGCCGACGAGCGCGCGCGACGAGCGGCGGCCGCGGCCGATTCCGAAGAGGTTCACGTTGCTGGGTCTCCTTGAGGGCACGCGCGCCGGGTTCCCGACGGATGTTGGGTGTGCGTTCCTGACTTGACGGCCGTACGGCCGCGGACTTGAGGTGGGGTAAACATCGAGATCGGCATGCCGGATGGCGGGGCCGGCGCCGGCCCCGTGCCACCGTCGATTTTTTGCAGCCGAAAGAATTCTCTCGCGCAATGAGGGGCGGTGTGAGATTGCCGACGGCGCGTGGCGAGTCAATAACGACGGCGGGGGCGAGCGATGCAACACGGGGCGATGGACATCGGAGCGATCGATATGCAGTCCTCTCCATGCCGTGTGCATGATTTGCACGGGCCACCACGGCACCACGCTCGTCGAACGCGAGAGCGAAGCGGCGGGCCTGGCCGTCGCCGCGCGGGCCGTGACCGGCAGCGGCTATCCGTGCCGCGATGCGGCGGCGTGCGACGCTGTGCCGGCGAGCCGCCGCGCGGCGCACGCAAGGAATGGGGCGCCGGCGCCGATCCGGGTGCACGTACCGATCACGTTCGCTCTCGACGAATGACCGGCGCGGGCGACATCACCCGTCACCCGCCTTCGCCTGCAGATCCTTCAATCCCTGAATCACGACCAGCAGCGCGCGCCCGTGCTCGTCCGACCCGTCCCACGCGTCGACGATCGCGTCGCGCAGCAGATCGTTGTAGCGGCGGCGTGCCGGACCGGTATCGACGCCGTAGAAACTGCATAGCTTGTTGAATGGCGCGCTGCGCCGCAGCCGATGCCCGTTCGACAGTCGCAGGCGCGACACGGTCGGCTGGCTGACCCCGGAAAGTCGCGCGATTTCGCTGGACGAGCGCGTGTCCGCCATCAGACGGCGTAGCAAGTCTTGTACAGGAAAATCGTGATCCGGGGCTTCCATGCGATGCATTATACCTATACAGTTACGGTTGTTGAATGGGCTTGCTGTCACCGGCGAGGCTGTATCCCGAGAAAGTTGATGACACTGAAACACCTCCCTCCCACGTTCTGCTGGACGAAGATCGGTACCGAGTCCGGCGAGGAACTGCCGACCGTCGTGCTCCGCAAGGAATGGGAGCGCCGGCTTGGGGGCGGGCGTTTTCTGTGGGGCATCAACCAGCCGCTCGGCAACAGCGCGCAAGTCGCCGCGCATCGCACGGGCTCGCTGCTCGCGCTGTTTTCGCCGGTCGCGTCGCGCACGCGTGCGGGCGAGCGCAAGCGGGAGAACGCGCTGCTGTGGAATGCTTGGGTCGACGCGAGCGGCCAGGTACGGCCGCTGCCGCCGCATACGTTCATCGCGAGTCGCTCGACGCTCCCATCGGGCCGGCGTCGCGAGCAGCACTACGCGCTGGTTTGCGTGTCGTCCACTGCGCTGACGGTCGGCACGCAACTGCGCGTGTTCCCCGATCACCTGCGCAGCGTGAGCACCGGCAAACCGCTCGGCGTCGCGCAGGGCGCGGCCGTGGTCGACTGCATCGGGCGGGCGAAGGAGCAAACCGGCAAGAGCTATCCGCTCGCGCTGTCGGTCGAGCTCGAAGCACCGTATTTCGTGCGGCTCGCGCAGCCGTGCGTGCTGAAGGCGCGCGATCTCGCCGAGGTGAACAAGGCGACGCGCGCCGGCGATTTCGATCGCTTCGTCGAATTGGTCGCGCGCTTGCGCGGCAGGTCACCCACGGATGCCGTGCGTGGCGTTACGCGCGATCTGTTCGACGTGCCGCCGATCGAAACGGCGGCCGCCTATGTCGCGCCCACGCATGGCGCGCGACTGCGCAACCGGCCCGCGGCCGAGCATCCGCACGAGCACACCGGCGATCTGTTCGATCTTTCGTCCGGGGAAACCGCCACGTTCGGCACGCTCGCGCATCCGCGCATCGGGCGCGCGTGACGTTCGCGCCGCGCGTGCGTGGCGTGGGACAGGAGGCAGGGCCGCTGAATGCGCGTGCAACGGCACGCGCAAGAATTTGTTGCAATCTCGCCGTAGCGGATCTGCGCATGCGGAGCGACAATCGCCACGAAGCGCGCCGCGCGGTGGCGCGTGCATCGACAGGCTGCTCGCCGTCGTTCACGCGGCCGACATGCGCACCACGCACACTGAGCGTCGGCTTGCTTCACACAGCAACCCTGAGGGAGAAGTGTCGATGTCGACCCACATCTGTTCGCGGGAAGCCCAGGCCGCGCAGCGCTTCGTCGAAGCGACGCGCAACGTCGATCAGGCGTTTCGCGCCGTACGCGGCGAAAGCGACGACGACATCTCGTCAGCCGAATATGCGCGCGCGATGTCGCGGCTCGATCGCGCGCTCGACGAGCTCGCACGTGCGCAGGAATTTTTCGATCGCGTTGTGAGCGCCGACGCGGCGCACGGCAATTGAACTGAATTCGCGGTTCTGCGTCCGCTTGTGCCGCTGTCGTATTCCGTTTTTTAGGCGCCGCGTCGTTGGAGGTTGGACGTTCGACGTCCGGCACCTCATGCTTCATCGTCCGCCGGCCCGCGATCGCAGCGTCGCATCATGCCGGCGAGCCGCGGGCCTGCGGCTTCATCAGACGACCCTCACACCTTGCGCCCTTCGACCGGATAACCGGGATCGGTGTACCCATGCGTGGCCATCGACGCGCACCTGCAGCGTGTCGTCGCCGCGCGCGAGTTCCCACGCGTACAGCGCGCCGTGCGTCGGCAGGCGCAGGTTGATGCAGTCGTGAGCGACGAGATCCTGCGGCGTCGCGGGCTGCGCGCGTTCGGCGAAATACGCGGACGCGCCGACGATGGCCATCTTCAGGTCGGGCGAGATGCGCACCGCGATCATGTCCTTCGCGACCTGATCGCCGAGCCGCACGCCGATGTCGAAGCGCTCCGCGACGATGTCGGACAGCCCGTAGTCGGTCACGAACTCGACCTTCAGGTCGCGGTAGTCGCGCAGGATCGGCGACAGCTTCGGCCACAGCAGCGTGCGGATCGCGTAGTCGGTCGCGTTGATGCGCACGGTGCCGGACGGCTTGTCGCGCAGCTCGGCGAGCGCGGACAGTTCGGCGTCGATTTCGTCGAAGCGCGGCGCGAGATTCTGCAGCAGGCGCTCGCCGGCTTCGGTCGGTGCGACGCTGCGTGTCGTGCTCGTGAGGAGGCGCACGCCGAGACGTGTCTCGAGCGAGCGGATCGTATGGCTGAGTGCGGATTGTGACACGCCGAGCCGGGCGGCGGCGCGCGTGAAGCTGCGCTCGCGCGCGACGGCGATGAAGGCAAGCAGGTCCGCAAAGTTGTCGCGCGGCATGGAGGAAGTCGGGTGGTCGATGCCTGCGCATCCTACCATCGGGCCCGTCGCGCGATGCGGCGCCGCGACGATGTGGCAACGCGGCCAACGCACCGCACGCGTCGGCGCGTGTCGCGTCAGGAAGGCCGGGTCCTACGCGTAACCGCCATGCTGGAACGACGCCGCGAAGAATTGCATCTGATAGCGGATCGCGTGTGCCCAATAGTCCCACGTATGGCCGCCCGGACGCTCCGCATAGTCGTGCGGCACGCCGAGCGCGACGAGCCGTTGGTGCAGCGTGCGGTTCGAGCCGACGAACGAGTCGTCGCGGCCGCAGTCGATCGTCAGGTCCAGGTGCGCGCGGACGAACGCGCGGGCGTTTTCGACGATCGCGTTGCGGTTCCAGAACGACGGATGGCGGCCGGGGTCGCCGAACACGTGATCGATGCCGGGCTCGTCCTCGCAGCAGCGCGGATCGACCGCGCCGCTGATGCTGCCGACCGCACCGAACGTGTCGGGCCGGTCGAGCGCGATGCGCAACGCGCCGAAGCCGCCCATGCTGAGCCCGGTGATCGCGCGTGCGCCCTTGGTCGCGATCGTCCTGAAGTGCATGTCCATGTACGACACGACTTCATCGCCGACGAAGGTTTCGTAGCGGCTGCCCGAGTCGAACGGGCTGTCGATGTACCAGCTTTCGTGTCCGCCGTCGGGCATCACAAGGATCACGTGATAGCGATCGGCCAGCGCGGCGATCCGCGTGTTCGCGGTCCAGTCGGTGTGGTCGCCGCCGGAGCCGTGCAGCAGATAGACGACCGGAAAGCGCTCGACGCCGCGTACGGGGCCGTGGTGCAGGCGCGCGTAGTCGTCTGGCAGCACGACGGTCGCTTGCAGCGTCTGGTTCATCGCCGCGCTCGGAATCGCGACGACCCGCGCCTGGAAGGCAAACGCGGGGCCTGCGGCGGCGAGCAGCAATAGTAGCCAGCACGTGCGTACCAGGTTCATGGAGCCTCGCATCGGGAAAACCCTGTTCGGCGACTCTAGCAACCGCGCCTTTCAACCAAATTTCGGCGAAACATACGAGGTTGTCAGGTGGCGCGCGCGTCAGCCGAGGCAGCGCGCGAGTGTCGCCCGGAACGCGGCCGGCCGCTCGGCCGGAATCAGGTGCCCGCAGTCGTCGATCGTCTCGAATCCGGCACAGCGTGCAAGCGCCCAATCGGGCACATGCCAGCCCGCGCGCGAGCGTTCGCCGGCGACGAGCCACACCGGATAGCGCGCGAACACGTCAGCGAGCTGCTGCAGATAGCCTGGTCCGCCCGTCGTCGCGACGACCGAGCGCCCCATCGCGCGCAGCGTCGACGCCGGCTGATGCGCGAGCCAGCGGTGTGCGTCGTCGAGCTGGCGCGGCGACGGATCCTCGATTGCGCCGCGCAGCCAGCCGGGCGGATCGCGGCGCAGGCCGTCGAGCATCGCGTCGGCCTGCGCGGGCGTCATGCGGCCGACCGATGCCGACCAGAATGCATCGTCGAGCGTGAAGTTGCCTTCGACGTTGACGATGCGGCGCACGCGCGCCGGATGCGCATGCGCGAACAGCATCGCGAGCGCGCCGCCGACCGAATGGCCGACGAGATCGACCGACCGCCGCGCGCCGAAGTGCGCGTCGACTGCCTGCCGCAGATGCTCGACCTGTGCGGCGAGCGTGATCGCATCGAACGGCGCGCCGCGATTGATGCCGTAGCCGAGGAGGTCGGGGGCGAGGTGCGGGCCGGGCCAGACGGGCACGTCGAACGTGCCGATGAAACCGTGGACGAACACGACCGGGACGGTGGGTTGGCTCATTCGGCGGTCGGCGAGGAAAGGGGCGGCAGTTTGAGTTCGGCGAGCAACTCGTCGAGTTCGAGCACGTGTGTACGATCGTGGTCGAGCAGTTCGCGCACGAGTTCGTCGAGCGACATCCGGCGGATACCCTCGCGCAGCCCGCAGCGTGCGAGGTCAGCCGGTTGCAGTGCGGCGGCCGTCGCGCATAGCGCGGCGCGGCCGTTTTGGAATGCGTCGAGTGCGTCGTCGAGCGGCTGTGAGAGGTAGTCGCGCTGCGCGGCGAGCGCGGTGCCATCGACGGACGCGATCACCGGCAGATCGTGCGTGCGTACGGCGTCGATGCGCTCGGCGAACACAGCGTCGAGGTCGCGCAGGTGGCACGCATGCTCGACGAGCGAGAAGCCGGTGCCGGCCGGGCGGCGCGTGCGGAGCGTGGCGGGCACATGTGCGGCATACGCCGCGATCCGCGCCGGCATCGCGGCCAGCGCCGCGACGAGGTCGGCGAACGGCAGCACATGAGGATACGCGCTGAACACCGCGCCGTAACTGAACAGCGCGCCGCCGATCCGGCCACGCGCCTGCACGACATCGTGCCCGCGGCGGCGCATCACGTCGGCGACCATCGCACCGCAGAACTGGCGGGCCGTCGTATCGGCTTCGATTTCCGGGAATTTGCGCGCGATCTCATGCTGGATCGCGCCGATCGCGGCGACGCCGACCCGCGATAGCGCCGCGAATTCGACATAGCGCTCGGGTTGCGCGATCAGCGCTTCGAGCTGCGCGCCGAGCGGCGTCGCGCGGAAACGGTCGAAACGGGAATGCATGATGACGGCCAGGCCTCCTCCAGTAACGTTTCAAAACGATACGTTACGCGAGGAGGGTTCGTCAATGCCGGCGATGCATTTCTTCGGAAGAGTCATACCACGGGCTGCCGCGTCGGTGCTACGCGGCGCCCGCTTTGCGCCCCGCTTACGCCCTCGAGTTGCCGTCCATCTCCGCACGCAGCCGTGCTTCCTGTTCCTGCAGTTCCGGCGTGAAAGCCTCGCCGAAGTCTTCGGGCGAGAAGATCTGACGAATCTCGATGTCCGATTCGGTGGGCATCGGATTCGGGCAGCGCTTGACCCATTCGACGGCTTCTTCCATCGAATTCACCTGCCACAGCCAGTAGCCGGCGATGAGTTCCTTGGTCTCGGCGAACGGGCCGTCGATGACGGTTCGGTCCTTGCCGGAGAAATGCACGCGCTTGCCGCGCGAGCTTGGATGCAGGCCTTCGCCGGCGAGCATCACGCCGGCTTTCACGAGTTCCTCGTTGTACTGGCCCATCGCGGCCAACAGTTCGGTATCGGGCATCGCACCCGATTCGGAAGAGGCCGTTGCCTTGACGATCACCATGACGCGCATTGTCGCTACTCCTTGAACGGGAAAGGGGCATTCGCTGATTCGCGATCGGCCGGCCGCGCGGCCGGCAAAACGCCCGGTTACGACACTACGACGCGCGACGATCGCGCGAATCGACATCGGGCCAAAAAATTTGCTGATGACCGGTGACCGGACAGGCGCGCGCCTGGGTGCGCACCGCCACACCGCCGCGCCGTCGATATCGCCCGTGTGCCCGACACCCCCGAACGCTTCCGGGCGCGATGGCCAAAAGCAGGCCCCGTGCATGCCGGCCCGCCAGCCCGCCGCTCACGCCGCCTTCACCTGCGCGTCCAGCACGCTGCGAATCCGGGCAGCGAGCTCGTCGCGGCGGTACGGCTTGCCGAGCAGTATGACGTCGGGGTCGAGCCGCCCGGCGTGGAAGATCTCGTCGCGCGTGTAGCCCGACGTGAACAGCACCGGCAGCGGCGGCGTGCGCAGCGACGCGCGGCGCGCGAGTTCGCCGCCCTTGATGCGGCCGGGCATGATCACGTCGGTAAACAGCAGGTCGATCGGCGTGCCGCTGTCGAGGATCCGCAATGCGGATTCGCCGTCGGATGCCGTGAGGACCTTGTAGCCGAGCTGCGCGAGCATGTCGACCACGGTGAGCCGGACGTCCGCGTCGTCCTCGACGACGAGGATGGTTTCGCGGCCCCGCACTGGATCGTGCTGCGGCGGGCGGGCCGGCTCCTCGGCTTGCGCATCCTGACAGCGCGGAAACGTGAGCCGCACGGTGGTGCCCTGGCCGGGCGTGCTGTCGATCGACGTGTGGCCGCCGCTTTGCTTCACGAAGCCGAACACCATGCTGAGCCCGAGCCCCGTGCCTTCGCCGTCGGCCTTGGTCGTGAAGAACGGTTCGAACACGCGTTCGAGCACGTCGGGCGTCATGCCGATGCCCGTGTCGGTAATTTCGAACGTCACGTATTCGCCGGGCGGCAACGGTGCGCGCCCTGTGTCCGGGGCGGGCGCGGGGCCCGAGTCGTTATATGCGGCGATCGTCAACGTGCCGTCGCCATGCATCGCATCGCGCGCGTTGATCGCGAGGTTCAGCAGCGCGTTCTCGAGCTGGTGGCGGTCGGCGAGCACGTTGCCGACGTCGGGTGCCAGCGCGACAACGATCCGCACGGTTTCGCCGAGCGCACGATGCAGCATCTCGCTCATGCCGTCGATCAGCCGGCGCGGATCGAGCACGGTCGGCGACAGCGGCTGGCGTCGCGCAAAGGCGAGCAGGTGCGATGCGAGCTGCGCGCCGCGCCGGACCGCGTTGTTCGCGCTTTCGATCCGCGGCTGCGCGCTCGCGCGTTCGCCGAGTTCGACGGCGAGGATCTGCAGGTTGCCGCTGATCACCTGCAGCACGTTGTTGAAGTCGTGCGCGATGCCGCCGGTCAGGCTGCCGATCGCTTCCATCTTCTGCGCGTGGCGCAACTGTTCCTCGATCGCCGCGCGCTCGGCGATCGCATCGGCCACACGCTGTTCGAGCGTTTCGGTCAGGCGCCGCAGCGCGTCGTTCGATGCATGCAGCGCCGCTTCCGCGCGTTCGCGATGGCGCGTGGCGAGCACGCGTTCGGTCGTCTCGACCACGACCGCGAGCACGCCGCCCGGCGCACCGTCGTCGTCGGGCAGCGGGCTGTAGTGCAAGTCCATCCAGACGTCTTCGGGCTGGCCGTTGCGCAGCAGCACGAGTTCCTTGTCGCGATACGACAGCGTGCCGCCCGCGAGGCAGGTGTTCATCACGTTGCGGTTGAAGTCGGCGACCTCGGGCCAGCCCAGTTCGACCGGCTGGCCGAGCAGATACGGATGGCGCCCGCCGGCGAACCCGGCGTACGCGTCGTTGTAGATCATGTAGCCGGGCTCGTCCCACAGCATCACCAGCGGCAGCGGCGACGCCAGCACGGTGCGGACAGCCGCTACGAGGCTCGGCGACCAGCTGTCAAGCGGCCCGAGCCCGGTCGTCGACCAGTCGAACGCAGCGACGCGCCGGGCCATTTCCCCTTCCCAGCCCGGACAACCGTGGTGCTGCGCGAACAACTCGACGTGCATGGATACGCTCCGATAAGGACATGGCGGCCGCGGCCTGCCGTGGCGGGCCGCCCAAGCCGATTCATTCTAGTTCAGTCGAGCGCCCGGCGCGCTCCGGAGCCGCCGGTCAAAGCTGGTATGCTGACCAGCATCACGTTCATGCGGAGGGCGCCATGGCAACGAAGGAAGTCTCGAAGAAAAAGTACCTGAAGATTCTGAACAAGCGCCTGCGAGCTGAGCCGAATGCACCGGCCGGCGCGTCATTCGTGTTCTTTCCGCTTGGCGCGAAGGCCAAGCATGCGACGGGCGTCGTAGCCGGCGAGCCGCGCAACAAGGCTGAACTGGCGGTAATGGCCGCCGTCCAGAGCAAGGCGGCCGCCGAATTCGTCGTGACCGGCGCCTGATCGACAACTCGCGGCAACCGGCGGCCATCTGCGGCAGCGCGTGCGCGCTACACCGCGGCCGTCGCCGCGTCGCAATGCGCGATCACCCCGGCGATCACGCGCGGAATGTCACGTGTGATCGCCGGGCCGTGCATCGGCAGGATGATGTCGAGATCGAGCGCCTGGATGCGGCGCAGCGCGCTCGCCAGGTGTGCGAGCGACGGCAGGTAGTCGGAGCGGGTGATCGCATCGAGAATCGCCGGCAGCGGATCGTCGGCGTCCTCCCGGCCGAAGCGCATCAGGATGTCCGACGACAGCAAGGCCTTGTACGCCGGCAGATACACGACGAGCGCATCCCATTGATGCACGTGTTTCGTGAAAACCGGCACGACGTCGATACCCGACAGCGTCATCGGCTCGCCGTCCTTCAGCGGGACCGCGCGTACGCCGAACACGTCGGCGAGCCCCCAGGTACACATCGGATGTCCGTACGCGACGAGCGCCGAATTGGCCGCGAGGAAGTCGGGTAGCGCGCCCATTTCGTCCGCTTCGAAGTGCGGAACGATCACGCTGCTGACCATCGACGGCGCGATGCCGACGGCGTCGAGCGCGGCGCTCAGCCGCGTGAAATTGTCGCGGGTGCCCGTTTCGACGCATAGCACGTCGCCGTGCGGCGAGCGGACGAAGAACTGGCTGAAGCACAGGTTCAGCGTGTCGACGTAGGTCGTCGCACGAAACAGGCCATCGCGGACGGCGTCGATTCGGGAGGCGCTCATCGGGATCCTCGCGCGGGGAATGGGCGGAGCCGCGCCGCCTGCGCACCGCAACGAGACGGTGCAACAGACGGCTGCGGTCGATCTTCCGAATCAGTCTATCAGCGTCGCTCGCGTTGCGCGAACCGGGGGTTTCCGCAGTCGCGCCGCGGGCACGGCGCGTGCTCGTGCCTCAGTTCTTCAGCTTGTAGCCGGTGCGGAACATCCACGCGACGATCGCGAGCAGGATCGCGAGGAACAGCGAGGTCGCCGCGAGACTGATCCCCACGTGCACGTCGGCGAGCCCGTAGAACGACCACCGGAAGCCGCTGATCAGGTAGACGATCGGGTTGAACAGCGTGACGATGCGCCATGCGGGCGGCAGCATGTCGACCGAATAGAAGCTGCCGCCGAGGAACGTGAGCGGCGTGATGATCAGGAGCGGCACGAGCTGCAGCTTCTCGAAGCTGTCGGCCCAGATGCCGATCACGAAGCCGAACAGGCTGAAGGTGATCGACGTCAGCACGAGGAACAGCACCATCCAGAACGGATGCAGGATATGCAGCGGCACGAAGAGGCCGGCGGTGGCGAGGATGATCAAGCCGAGCAGCAGCGACTTCGACGCCGCGGCGCCCACGTATGCGATCACGATCTCCCAGTACGACACGGGCGCCGACAATATCTCGTAGATGGTGCCCGTGAAGCGCGGGAAGTAGATGCCGAACGATGCGTTCGAGATGCTCTGCGACAGCAGCGACAGCATCACGAGGCCCGGCACGATGAACGACCCGTAGCCGATGCCGTTCACGTCGCTGATGCGCGAGCCGATCGCCGAGCCGAATACGACGAAGTACAGCGACGTCGAGATCACCGGCGCGATGATGCTCTGCATCAGCGTGCGCCGCGTGCGGGCCATTTCGGCGCGGTAGATCGCGCGGATGCCATGCAAATTCCAGTTCGCCATGTGGGTTACGCCCCTTGTGCGCCGTTGCGGCGGTTGTCGATCAGGCTGACGAAAATGTCCTCGAGCGAGCTCTGCGTCGTATGCAGGTCGCGAAAGCCGATGCCGGCGGTGCCGAGCGCGTTGATCAGCTTCGCGATGCTCGCATCGTCGCGCTGCGAATCGTAGGTATAGACGAGCGCGGCGCCGTCTTCCGAACGCTCCAGCCCGAAGGCGGCCAGTTCGGCCGGCACGGTCGCGAGCGGATGCTCGAGCTGCACGGTCAGTTGCTTCTTGCCGAGCTTGTGCATCAGCTCTCGCTTCTCTTCCACGAGCACGAGCTCGCCGCCGAGGATGATGCCGATGCGGTCGGCCATCTCTTCCGCTTCCTCGATGTAGTGAGTGGTCAGCAGGATCGTCACGCCGCTTTCGCGCAGTGTGTCGACCAGCTTCCACATGTCGCGGCGCAGCTCGACGTCGACGCCGGCCGTCGGCTCGTCGAGGAACAGGATGCGCGGCTCGTGCGACAGCGCCTTCGCGATCATCACGCGGCGCTTCATGCCGCCCGACAGCGTCATCAGCTTGTTGTCGCGCTTGTCCCACAGCGACAGCGCCTTCAGCGTCTTCTCGATGTACGCGGGATCGGGCGCCTTGCCGAACAGGCCGCGGCTGAACGACACCGTGGCCCAGACGGTTTCGAACGCATCGGTCGTCAGCTCCTGCGGCACGAGGCCGATCATTTCGCGGGCCGCGCGATAGTGATCGCGGATGTCGTGGCCGCCGACCGTCACGCGGCCTTCGGTCGGCGTGACGATGCCGCAGATCGAGCCGATCAGCGTGGTCTTGCCCGCGCCGTTCGGCCCGAGCAGCGCGAAGATCTCGCCGGGGCGGATGTCGAGGGTCACGTGCTTCAGCGCCTGGAAGCCGGACGCGTAAGTCTTGGAGAGGTCGGAGACGGAAAGGATCGGTTGCATGCTCACGGATGGCACGGCCGGTCGGTCCGACGCTGCGCGCCGCGCGTGCCCGGCGCCGCCGCTGCGAAGCGGCCGGCTGCGGGTGCGGCATGGCGAACGGGCGTCATGTCGAACGGCGTTGTGGTGCGGGATCGCAGGACCGCCATATTAGCAATCGGAAGATGGAAATGCATTTCGATGAGAACGGCATGCGATGAGCGTGCGGGATTTGCATGAAAGCCATGTCGGTTATTCAATAAAGCGGCGCTTTATTTGAAACGGGCGAACAATGCGGCGCGTTTTCGGCCGAGCGGGCGGTCGCGCTTTGCGCATGGCAACGGGACCGGCGGTCAGGCCGACTGTGCTGCCGGAAGGCCGCCGTGCCGTACCGGGACGGCGCACGCCGCGCTCGCGATAATGCGTTCCTCTCACGTTTGCGGAGCGGTGCGCATGTCTTTGATCGATTTCAAGTCCGTCGCGGCCGCGCAGGCCGTTGCATGGCAATCCACGATCGTCGGCGAAGTCGGGCCGGCCCGGATCAAGGTGCTGCGCATGGACGCGCAGCCTTACGAAGCGGAAGTGCACGACTACAACGAGGGGCTGCTGGTGCTCGACGGTCGGCTGATGCTCGAGGTTGAAGGGCAGACGGTCGTGGTCGAGGCCGGACAGATGTATCTCGCGGTGGCCGGCACGCGTCACGCGGTGCTGCCCGGCAGTCACGGCACGCTCGCGATCATCGACGTGTGAGGTTGCGCCGCGGCACGCGTGCGAACCGGCGAACGCTTGCCCGCTGGGCTTTGCGCGGTGTGCCCGGCATCATTCAAACGGTTGTTATACCGCCCGGGTATTTGTCTGAGCAAAGAAATTGAAGGCTGTTTGAAAAACTGTCAAACACCGTGCATGCGCTAGGATTGCGCGGTTCGGCACGTTTGGAACTCTGCATCCATTTACTTGTGGGTATCGTCCGATCATAGTCTCGACACACGACGCATCACGATAACGAATCAAGCGTACGTATGGAGACCAAAAACATGAGACGCCTATCCGAGGGGCCATCCGCACGGCCGTTTCCCTGCTGCTCGCCGGATGCAGGCGCGACGCGAGTCGCGCGCCTGCGTCATCGCATCGCGTTGTCGCTGTAGCGACGCGCCACATTCCGTTTCGATTGCTCCGCCGGCGCCGTGCCGAATGACGGTGCCGTCGGGTCGCGCTTGCCTTGCCGCGGCGGTCCTGATCGCATTGGCCTGACCGGCCACGCGGCGCGCATGGCGCGCACCGTCATGCGCCGCGTGCCGTCGTGGCGGCGCGATACCAGCGATACCAACCGGCGGGCCACGCAGCCCGTCCGGACGAGACCTGTCGTATCTGAAAAGGAGGGGTTGATGCTTTGCATTCCTGAAGGGCGGAAGGCGATCCTGTCATGCGCCGTGCTGGCGCTGCCGTTCGTCGCCGGTTGCGGCGGCGGCGACGATCCGGGCCCGATCAACGTGCCGCAGTGCTCCGGCAGCGCCTGCGGCCCGAGCGGCGCCGAAACGACGCCGCCCGTGGTAACGAAGCTCTGTCCGGATTCGCTGGACTACACGACGACCTATACGGGCGGCGCGGGCAGCGGCGAATACGTGAAGGTGAAGTTCGACACGGCGAAGCTCACCTACCAGATGCAGTTCATCGCATCGTCGGTGCCGACGTCGGCGGGGCAGGTCAACAACACGCGCGCGGGCCTGACGATCAGCGGCGCGTTCCATCATCCGACCAATCTGCCGACCGCCGAGCAGAACCGCTGCGCATTCGTGCTCGACAGCGGCGCGACGAGCGACGGCGCGTATGCGGTGACGATCAAGCGCACCGATCCGCCGATGCTGTTCGTCGGGAACGGGGTGGTCGGCGGCGGCATTCCGGGCGCGACGATCCAGTTCGACGGCATTCCGATCGCGCCGGGTATCAATATCGGCACCGTGCCGTCGCGCACGTTCGATTTCTATCCGTTCATCGGCTTTACCGACACCGAGACCGATTTCGCGAAGGTGGCCGGCGTGTACAACGAAGTCGGCATTCATCTGTCGCCGACCGGCAGCGGTTATCAGACCGCCACCCCGCAGGGCTGGCAGCCGGATGTCGTGAACTGGAACCAGACGCTCAACGCGGACGGCACGTGCACGATCACGCCGGGCAGCGACTACTCGTGCCAGACGACCGGCACGCCGTGGACGCTGCGCAAGAACGTGGACGGCAGTGCCGACAACGTGTTCGTCAGCGGCGCGAATCCGGGCATGCCGTATCCGTCGGCCGGGCAGGAGCAGCCGCTCGTGCTGCTGGCGCCGACCCAGGCGCATGGCGTGATGATCGTCGGCAAGCTGAACGGCGTGCTGGTGCCGGTCGTGATTCGCGTCGGCTATTCGCACGCCGATGCCACCAACCTGCTGGCGTCCGTCGCCGACGCGGAAGTCGGCATCTCGATGCTGTCGCCCGCGCAACCCGTTGCGACCAATGTGCTGAAGGGCGGCTTCATCGGTGCGACGAGCGCGTCCGCGTGCGGGGTGGTGACGTCCAACGGTGTGTCCGGCGCACCGGCGACCTCGGGGCCGAGCTTCAGCGGCACCACGGCGCATCCTGACCTGCCCGGCACGTTCAACGGCACGTTCTTCCTGCCCGAGGCCGGAAACTGCACGGACGGTACCGCCGTATCGACGATCGCCGCGAATTACACGTCCACGCTGTTCCAGGGCGCGACCGCTGCGTTCATCGACCCGCAGACGTCGTCGGTTACGTCGCAATTCGCGCTCGACTACACGCAGGCCACGCCCGGCAAGATCAAGGTCACGGCGTCGCAGGACTTCAACGCGAAGGGGGCGAACGGCAATGTGGCGATCTTCAGCAAGGGCGACACGGGCTGGCTCGTGACGGCCGGGAACATCTACGCGATGGTCGTCAACAACAACAAGGTCAACCCGTTCTTCACGGTCGGCGCGTTCGTCCAGTAACGGCGTACTGAACACGGAACACCGGCGGCGAGCGCGTCGCCGCCGGTGAATCGAAATTCTAGAGGATTCCTATGAATGTGAAGCATTGGATGGCCGCGGCGTCGCTTGCGCCCGTGCTGGTCGCATGCGGCGGCGACGGCGACCCGCCGCCCGCGCCGGTGGTCCGGCTGTGTCCGCAGACGATCGACTACAACACGGTGTTCATCGGCGGATCAGGTTCCGGCGAACTGGTGAAGGTGCAGCTCGACACGACGAAGATGACGTACCGGATCACCTATCTCGCATCGCCGGTGCCGACCACCGCCGGCACCGTGCAGCCGACGCGCGACACGGCCCTGGCCAACGTGGTCGACGGCACGCTGGCCGATGAAACCGGCTTGCCGACCGTGAAGCTGAACCAGTGCACGTTCCGGATGCAGAACGCGAGCCTCGACCCGAGTCGGCCGGCGCGGCTGTTCCTCGGCGAAGGCGTGCTGGGCGGTGCGATTCCCGGCGCGACGATCCAGTTCGACGGCGTGATCGGCGTCGGCAGGATTCCGAAGACGACGTTCCCGTACTACCCGTTCATCAGCTTCTCGTCGCTCGAAACCGATCTGTCGAAGATCGCCGGCAGCTACAACCAGCTTGGCTACCACCAGGTGCCGTCGCAGAGCTTCCAGCCGGTGGCGCTCGACCAGCAGGTGACGATCAACGCGGACGGCAGCTATGTCGAGACCGACAACTTCGGCAAGAAGAACGGCGGCCAGCCGCTCGCGTCGACCGCGACCGTGAACCAGCCGTTCACGTTGCGCGCCGATGCGCCGGCGTTCCAGTCGCTCAACTACCAGCCGCAGGTTGCGCCGACGCTCGCCGCGCTCGATCCGGCGAAGGCCGGCAAGGGAATCCTGATCGTCGGCAAGCTGCGCAACCAGCTCGTGCCGATCTTCATCCGCACCGGTGCCGCGAACGCGGACCTCACGCAGGGCCCGCCGAGCGCGGACGACGAATCGGGCATTTCGTTCCTGAGCCCGCGGACGGCCATCACGCAGGGCTCGCAGAACGGCGAGTACACGGGCGTCGACAGCGCGTTCAACTACCGCGCGACCGCGCTCATCGGCGCGCAGGCGACGCTGCTCGATCCGTTCAACGCGTCGCAGGCCGCGCTCACGCGTGCGCTGAATCTCGACTACACGCAGAAGGTGCCGGGCGTCGTGACGACCGTGCATGCGGATGCGGCGCAGGGGCCCGCGACCGGCAAGTTCGTGTTCACCGGCGGCGTGTTCGGGTTTCTCGACATGGCCGATGCGAGCAATCCGTATTTCACGGTCGGTGCGTTCGTGCAGTGAGCACGCGTGGATGGAGACACGGCGGTGCCGCGCGCGGGTGCGCGGTGCCGCCCGGACAGAATGACGGGGAGACTTCATGAAGAAGCTGATTGTCGCGGGGGTCGTCGCAGGCGCGTCGACGCTCGCATCGGCCCAGCAGGCGGGCGACAACGTCGCGACGCTGGGCTGGCTGCACATCATGCCGCAGGATTCGACCAACGGACTGACGACGAATCTCGCGGGCATGCCGATCAACGGGCCGCTGCGGCTGCCCGGTTCGTTCACGTCGCCGGGCACGAGCCTGACGGTCAACAACGCCGATACGGTGGGCCTCACGCTCACGCACTTCTTCACCGACCATATCGCGGTCACGTCGGTGCTCGGCATTCCACCGGAATTCACGCTGACCGGGCACGGGGTGATCCGGCCGCCGGGTCCGTCCGGCGCGCTCGGCTCGGTCGACATGGACAAGACATCGAACCAGCCGGCCGTGAAGAACGCGCGGCAATGGAGCCCGACGATCATTCTGCAGTACTACTTCAATGCACCGACCGCGAAGTTCCGGCCGTTCATCGGGATCGGCGTGGCCTACAGCTGGTTCAGCAACATCGAACTGAACGGCAACTTCGCGAAGGACATCAACGAGAACCTCGGCAGCGTGCTCGCGGCCGGCGCCGGCAAGCCGGGGCCGACGTCGGTGGAGGGCAAGGCGTCGTCGTCGTTCACGCCGGTCTACAACGTCGGCGCGAGCTACGCGATCGACAAGCACTGGGGGCTGACGGCGACGCTCACGTACATGCCGCTGAAGACCTACTCGTCGCTCGTGATCAAGGCCGCCGACGGTTCGACGCTCGCGACCACGCGCACGCGGCTGAAGGCCGATCCGCTGATCACGTTCGTCGGGATTTCCTACAAGTTCTGAGCCGTCCGGCGCGCAACGCGCGTGCCGGCGGCTTCCTGCGACCGAACGGCCGGGCAGCACTCCGGTCGGGGTGTCGCGTTCCTGGCGGCATGCCGCCATTTGTGAAGAGAGGGGGCAGTTCAAATGAGCATTCGCAAAATCGTATCGCTTGTTGCTGCAGTGGCATTCACCGCGGTGTCGGCCGCGCCTGCTTTCGCCGTGACCGTTTCGCGTGCCGATGGCCAGGCCATGAACCCGAACGGCGAACCGTTCTCCGCGTCGGGGATCACCACGCTCAGCAAGGGGGCAGTCAACGCGAGCTGCAACGCGACGTTCAACGGCACGATCACGTCGACGGGCATCGTCAACATCACGTCGACGACGTTCGCGGGCGGCGCGACGTGTGGCCTGATCAGCGGCAGCGCGACGAGTGCGGCGCCGTGGACGGGCCAGGCCGACAGCACGACGCAGTTGTCGATCAACAACGTGAAGGTGAACGTCACGCTGCTCGGCGCCTGCGGTCCGAGCAAGGTCGTGACGACGTGGAGCGATCCGAACTCGTCGCTGACGTTCAACAATTCGGTGCTGACGCCGGACTGTACGGTCAGCGGTACGGTCGCGACGTCGCCGAAATTCCACGTGCAGTAAGCGTCGCGCGATCGAAACCGGGCGCCCGCCAGTCACGAGGGCCGTGCAAGGATGCGCGGCCGGCGTTCCGGTGTCGCGATGCGTTGGCGGCGTCACGCCTATCGGCGTGACGTCCGGCTGGCCGCTTGCGTCGCGATCCGATGCGGGCGGCCGTCAAGGGGGACGGTGCGGCACACTGTCCCGCCTGCTTCAGCCCACACATAACAACCACTCCGGACCACCCATGCTCACCGACCCAGCGAAGTATGGCGATGCCCGCGGTGCGACGCCTGACCGGCTGCGCACGGCCGCGTGGCTGCAGTATCTGATCGAACACTTGAACGAAGCGGCGTGCGGGGCGGCGGCCGACGGCGGCGTGACGACCGTTCTGCCGTCGCGCGCGGTCGGCGTTCGAGCGGGCGCCGCCGTCAACCTGTCGTGCGACGCGCTCGCCGTCCTGCACGAACTCGCGCCGTGGATCGTGGCGGACGGCGGCGCGTGCGCGTGCGATGCGAGCGATTCGCACGACGCCTGCGTGCATGTGCCCGATGCGCAGCAGCTTCTGCACGCGGAGCGCTGCTGCCCGGGATCGCGCGCGGTGTTCGACGCCGCGTACGGCTTCGTCGATGCGTGGGCGTTCGACGACACCGACGACGGCTGGGCCGCGCTGGAACGAATTGCCGGCGGTGTCGAATCGAGCCGCGGCGATGACGCCGACACCGACGCGCGCGAAGGGCGAGCGCTACCCGGCAACGACGAAGCGCCGCGTGCAAAGAATCTGAGAGAACGACGCGCGGCTATCGCAGCAGCCTGCGTCGACCCGACAGCGCGGCCCGGCGCGATCATCGACGCAATCGTGCTGCGCCTGTGCGGCCCGCGCGACGCCGCCGCGCGCATCGACGAGATGGCCGCGCTGGCGATGTTCTGCGCGGAGCTGGCGGCCGGCAAAGGGGTGTCGTTCGCTGCGTACGGCGGCCGGCACAATCTCGTTGCGCGCGCGATTCGCGAACGTCGTGCCGATCTCGCGTCGGTGGACGGCCTGCTCGCGGCGACGGCCGTGTGCAGGCTCGACCGGCTCGTCGGTGCGGGCAGTTTCTGGGCCTATTACCTGCTGGCAGGCATCGTGATCGCGGCGCCGGACGTGGTGCGCGAATTCGCGCGTCGCTTTCAAGGCGACGCGTGGCGGATGTGGCTCGATGAAGCGCTCGCGTGGCCGGCGGTCGGTCGCTTCGGACGCAACGAGGATGTCGCGTTCGACCGCTTGAGCGGCGCGATGAGCCTGACGTCGAGAGCGAATCCGATCGTGCGCGCGAAGCGCGTGCGGCCGAGGGCGGCGCCGATCACGCGTTTCAGCACGGGCGGCGACAGCGTCCGGTGAAATGAAAAACGGCTCGCGGCGAAAACGCCGCGAGCCGTGCAGGTGGCTGGCTGCTACCGCGCCCGGAGCAGGGCGCTGGCGCGGTTACACCGTCTCCGGCTGCCGCACCGCTTTCGCGACGTTCCGCGCCATCGCGCCGTTCGCGACGAAGTAGGGCACGTCGACACGCGCGAGCGGCGTGCGGCCACGGATCTTGTCCGCGATCTTCTCCGCGATCATGATCGTCGGCGCGTTCAGGTTGCCGGTCGTGATGATCGGCATGATCGACGCATCGACCACCCGCAGCCCTTCCAGCCCGTGCACGCGGCCCTCTTCGTCGACCACGGCCATGTCGTCATAGCCCATCTTGCACGAGCACGACGGATGGAACGCGGTTTCCGCGCGGGCCCGCACGAATGCGTCGAGTTCCTTGTCGCTCTTGCAGTCGGCGCCCGGGTTCAACTCACGGCCGCGATAGCGGTCGAGCGCGGGCTGCCGCATGATCTCGCGCGTCGCACGGATCGCATCGCGGAACTCGCGCCAGTCGAGCGCTTCGGCCATGTAGTTGAACAGGATGCTCGGATGCTCGTTCGGATCGCGCGAGCGCAGCTTCACGCGGCCGCGGCTGGGCGAACGCATCGACCCGACGTGCGCCTGGAAGCCGTGCATCTCGATCGCGTTCGAGCCGTTGTAGTTGATCGCAACGGGCAGGAAGTGATACTGGATGTTCGGCCACGGATCGTCGTCGCGCGTGCGGATGAAGCCGCCCGCCTCGAAGTGGTTGGTCGCGCCGAGGCCGGTGCCGTTCAGCATCCATTCGAGGCCGATCTTCGGCTGGTTCCACCACTTGAGCGCCGGATACAGCGATACCGGTTCCTTGCACTCGTACTGGATGTACATCTCCAGGTGATCCTGCAGGTTCTGGCCGACGCCGGGCAGGTCGAGCACGACCGGAATGTCGAGTTCCTTCAGCCACGCTCCGGGGCCGACGCCCGAGCGCTGGAGCAGTTGCGGCGATGCGATCGCGCCGCTGCACACGAGCACTTCACGCCGCGCATGCGCGGTCGCGCGCTCGCTGCCGCGCAGGTACGTGACGCCCGATGCACGCTTGCCGTCGAACAGGATGCGGTCGGCGAGCGCGTGCGTGACGATCTCGAGGTTCGGCCGCACCTTCGCCTGGTCGAGGTAGCCGCGCGCGGTGCTCGCGCGGCGGCCCTTCGGCGTGACGGTGCGATCCATCGGGCCGAAGCCCTCCTGCTGATAGCCGTTCAGGTCGTCGGTGCGCGGATAGCCGGCCTGCACGCCCGCATCGACCATCGCCTCGAACAACGGGTTCACGCCCGGCTTGCTGGTCGTGACCGACACCGGGCCGTCGCCGCCGTGATAGTCGTTCGGGCCGACGTCGCGCGTTTCGGCCTTCTTGAAGTACGGCAGGCAGTCGAGATACGTCCAGTTCTCGAGCCCCTTGTGCGTCGACCAGTTGTCATAGTCGAGCGCGTTGCCGCGGATGTAGCACATCCCGTTGATCAGCGACGAGCCGCCGAGCCCCTTGCCGCGGCCGCATTCCATCCGGCGGTTGTCCATGTGCGGCTCGGGGTCGGTCTCGTAGGCCCAGTTGTAGCGACGGCCCTGCAGCGGATAGGCGAGCGCCGCCGGCATCTGCGTACGGAAGTCGAAGCGGTAGTCGGGGCCGCCCGCTTCGAGCAGCAGCACCGTGACATTCGGATCTTCCGTCAGGCGCGTCGCGAGCACGTTGCCCGCGGAACCGGCGCCGCAGATGATGTAATCGTATTCGCGTGTCGTCATGACGGGGTATCTCCTCTCGTTCTCAAAACACCGGGTTGTAGCGGCCGAGCTCGACCTGTACCGACTTGATTCGAGTGTAGTGTTCGAGCGTCGTGATGCCGTTCTCGCGTCCGACACCGGATTGCTTGTATCCGCCAACCGGCATCTCGGCCGGCGATTCGCCCCACGTGTTGATCCAGCAGATGCCGGCTTCGAGGCGATGGATCGTACGGTGCGCGCGCGACAGATTCTCGGTCACGACGCCGGCCGCGAGGCCGTAGTGCGTGTCGTTCGCGCGGGCGATCACTTCGTCCTCCGATTCGAAATCGAGGATGCTCATCACCGGCCCGAAGATTTCTTCGCGGACGATCTTCATGTCGTCGCGGCAGTCGCCGAACACGGTCGGCGCGACGTACTGGCCCTGGCCAAAGTGACCGTCGGTCAGGCGCGTGCCGCCCGCCAGCAGCTTCGCGCCCTCGGTCTTGCCGCTCTCGATGAAGCCGAGCACCTTGTCGAGCTGCGCGGCCGACACGAGCGGGCCGAAATTGGTGTCGGCATCGGTCGGCTTGCCGACGCGGATGCGCTTCACGCGTTCGAGCACCTTCTGCGTGAACGCGTCCTTGACCGACCGGTGCACGAACACGCGCGTGCCGTTCGTGCAGACCTGGCCCGAGCTGAAGAAGTTGGCGGTCACCGCGATGTCGGCCGCGCGGTCGAGGTCGGCATCGTCGAACACGATCAGCGGCGACTTGCCGCCAAGCTCCATCGTCACCTCCTTCAGCGACGATGCGCCGGCGAGCGACATCACCTTCTTGCCGGTTTCGACGCCACCGGTGAACGACACTTTCGCGATGTCCGGGTGGCCGGTGAGCAGCGCGCCGACCGAGCCGTCGCCCTGCACGACGTTGAACACGCCGGCCGGCACGCCGGCTTCCGTATAGATCTCCGCGAGCTTCAGCGCGGTGAGCGGCGTGACTTCGCTCGGCTTGAACACCATCGCGTTGCCGGCCGCGAGCGCGGGCGCCGTCTTCCAGCACGCGATCTGGATCGGGTAGTTCCACGCGCCGATGCCCGCGCACACGCCGAGCGGCTCGCGGCGCGTGTAGACGAACGACTCGGCGCGCAGCGGCACCTGCAGCCCTTCGATCGCGGTCGCGAGACCCGCGTAGTACTCGATCACGTCCGCTCCGGTGACGATGTCGACCGCGAGCGTTTCGCCGATCGGCTTGCCGGTGTCGCGCGTCTCGATCGCCGCGAGTTCGTCGTTGCGTTCGCGCAGCAGGTCGACGGCGCGGCGCAGGATGCGCGAGCGCTGCATCGTGGTCATTGCCGCCCATTCGCGCTGGCCTTCCCGCGCCGATGCGATCGCGCGGTCGACGTCGGCCGCGCTCGCCTGCTGCACCTGCGCGAGCAGTTCGCCGGTGGCGGGATCGAAGGTGTCGAAAGTCTTGCCGCTGGTGGCGTCGACGTAACCGCCGCCGATGTAGAGGCGCTGCAAACCGTATACGGACATGAGGATCTCCTTGAGGGCGAGTGCGTGTCGCGTCATTCGGACGCGAGCAGCAGGTCGATGTAATCGTGGGCGAGCTTCGTTGCAGCCCGGGTGTCGATCGGGCCGCCGGCGAGCGCACCGCGCAGCCACAGGCCGTCGATCAGCGCGGCGAGGCCGCTGGCGGCTTCGCGTGCCTTCGCACGCGGCAGCGCCTTCGCGAATTCGGCGCACAGGTTCGAATGGAGGCGCCGCGTGTTGACGTGCTGCAGGCGCTTGAGCATCGCGTCGTGCATGCTCTGCGACCAGAACGCGAGCCAGGTCTTCATCACCGGCGCGCTGACCTGCGTGTCGTCGAAGTTCGCGGCGACGATCGCGCGCAGCCGCGAGCGCGGGTCCTTGCGGGCGGCGACGCGGCGCCGCGTGGTGGCGGTCCACAGATCGCGCAGCACGTGGCGCATCGTGGCTTCGAGCAGGCCGTCCTTGTCGCCGAAGTAGTGGCTGACGATGCCCGTCGAGATGTTCGCGCGCTGCGCGACCGATGCGAGCGTCGTGCCGGGCAGGCCGGCCTCGTCGATCGAGCGCAGCGTCGCGTCGATCAACTGGGCGCGACGAATCTCCCGCATTCCGACTTTCGGCATCGCGACTCCCTTCGCCCGGACGGGCCGTTCACTGGAAGTCCAGAGCTTAGCGGTTTTTTATTGATCGTTCAATCAACAAAAAATCAGGGTCCGACGATGGATGGCGATGCGGAGCGACGGCCGCCGACGTGGGTGCCGCGATTGTGCAGTTGCGGAATAACGGATTGAAAGAAGGTTAAATAATTTGAAGTTTGTTTAAAACGATTTGATGGCCAGTGAAGCAAAGTACCCGAAAGTTTATCGATTCGATTTATTACACGTCGAAAGAATGTCGCGCTATGTGAGATTCGTGGAAATCCGGAAATTGAAAAGCCCTGGGCGAAGATCGGTAATTTCCGGAAATTCGTTTCAATCGTGCGATTCAATCGCATCATGTGCTTGAATTTAAAGGAAATGGGCGGATCTGACACCTGTTTCGAGGGGTGCGCGCAAACGATTGCCATCACCTTTCACTGAAATCCGCATACCATAAAAAACACTGAAAAAATTTGAATCATGCGTATTTCCAGGTGGAGTAGAGGGGATCGTTGGAATGACTTGAGTAAGTAATATTGCCCGTATTAGTATGGCGCCGCACCAGAAAGAAAGAATCGGCGCCGCGGAGGTTTGTCGCGGTGCGTCGGCAATGGCCGCGATCGACGATCGCGACACGGCCGGCGCCAGCCATTGCGCACCTGCAGCATGCCGCGACGCCGCGACGCCGAGACGCCGCATCAACCGGAGAATGACGATGCCGACCGAAAAACACGTAGTCCCGCTGCCGAATGGTCTGAAGATCTACGTCGAGCGGAACGTGTTCGATCCGTCGTTCGACACGGCGATGCTCGTGAACGGCGCGCTCGCGACGACTGCATCGTTCGGGCAGACCGTCCAGTATCTCGGCGAGCGGATGAACACGATCTGTTTCGACCTGCCGTACGCGGGGCAGTCGCGCCAGCACAACCCGGGCTGCTCGATCCTGACCAAGGACGACGAGGCCGCGATCCTCCAGTATCTGGTCGAGCGCTTCGCGCCGGCGTTCCTCGTGTCGGTGTCGTGGGGCGGCGTGGCGTCGCTGTTCGCGCTCGCGCGCGGCTGCCCGAGCGTGCGGCGCGCGGCGATCTGCTCGTTCTCGCCGTTCCTGAACGACGCGATGGTCGATTACGTGACGCGCGCCCGCGACCACATCGCCGCCGGCGAAAACCTGAAGGCCGCGCAATTGCTGAACGATACGGTCGGCCGCTACCTGCCGCGCATCATGAAGCTGTACAACTACCGCTACCTGACGCGCCTGCCGCGCGACGAGCAGGACCAGGTCGCGTTCCACGTCGACCAGATCCTGTCGCTGCAGCCCGAGCGTTACCTGAGCGAGTTCTCGAATATCCGCTGCGAGCTGCTGTTCCTGAACGGCGAGCGCGACGAATACACGACGCCGGCCGACGTGCGCCAACTGGCCGCCCACGTGCCGCGCGCGCGCTTCGCGACGATTCCCGACGCCGGCCATTTCCTCGACATCGAGGGCCGCGCGCAGCGCGACACCACGCGTGCGGCGCTGCTCGACTTCTTCTGCGACGCGCCGCCCGTCGCCGCGGGCATCGCGCTCGGCGCCGCGCATGCGCGCGGGTCCGCACCGATGCCGGCGATGTCGTCCTGACGCAGCCGACCGCGCACCGCGCATACCGCGCGCATCCGAATTCCCATCCACACGAGGCAGGCCAGCCGTGAATATCGTTCAGACCATCGCCATCGTCGTTCCGTGGGCCGCGTGGCTCGCCTACTGGATCGCAACGTCGCAGGGCGTGAAAACGACCGTGCGCAAGGAGGCGTCGCGCTCGCGCACGCTGCAGTCGATTCCGCTGATCGTCGGCGGCGCGCTGATCATCCTGCCCGACCCGTCGTGGCAGGCGCTCGTGCCCGACTGGCAGCGCTTCGGCCTGCAGACGCAATGCGGGCTCGCGGTGCTGGTCGCGGGGCTGCTGTTCTCGGTGTGGGCGCGGCTGCATCTCGGCACGAACTGGAGTGTGTCGGTCACGCTGAAGGAAAACCACGAACT
This sequence comes from Burkholderia sp. Nafp2/4-1b, assembly GCF_003635165.1. GTDB lineage: Bacteria > Pseudomonadota > Gammaproteobacteria > Burkholderiales > Burkholderiaceae > Burkholderia. The sequence goes on from NZ_ML058597.1 coordinate 55,325, forward strand.
CGTCCGCACCGGTCCGTATGGCCTCGTGCGTCATCCGATCTACACCGGCTGCCTGATCGCGCTGGCCGGCGCCGCGCTGATCGGCGACGAGTGGCGCGGCGCGCTCGGCGTCGCGCTCGTGTTCGCATCGCTCGCGTACAAGGTGCGCGTCGAGGAAAGCTGGCTCACCGGCCATTTCGGGCAGGCATACGCGCAGTACCGCCGCGAGGTCGCGGCGCTGATCCCCGGCTTCTACTGACTCCCGCGAGGCGCGCGATGGCGAAGGTGATCGTGACCGCGATCGGCTCGGCGGGCGACGTGCATCCGCTGCTCGGCGTCGCGCGGGCGCTGGCGACGCGCGGCCACGAGATCGTGTTCTGCACGCATGCGCCGTTCGAGGCGGCCGCGCGCCGCTGCGGATTCGCGTTCGTGCCGGTCGGCACCGCGGCCGAGTACGACGCCGCGATGGCGAACCCGGCGCTGTGGGACCCGCGCACGTCGTTCCGCACGCTGTGGCAGGTGATCGCGCCGGTGCTGCGCCCGCATTACGACGCGCTGCGCGCACTGACCGATCGCGACACGGTGCTGGTCGGCACGCTGTGGGCGTTTTCCGCGCGCTTCATGCAGGAGCTGCACGGCACGCCGTACGTATCGGTGCAGGTGTCGCCGTCGACGCTGCTGTCCGCGCATGTGCCGCCGACGCACCCGCGCCTGACGATTCCCGCGCGCTGGCCGCTGCCGGTGAAGGCAGCGTTGATGACGCTGATCGAGCGGCAGGTGCTCGACCGCGTGTGCGGGCCGGCGCTCAATGCGGTGCGCCGCGATCTGGGGCTCGCGCCGGCGCAGCGCGTGCTCGGCCGCTGGCTGCATTCGACCGACGGCGTGCTGTGCCTGTTTCCCGACTGGTTCGCGCCGCCGCAGCGCGACTGGCCGACGCATTTTCTGCAAAGCGGCTTTCCGCTCTTCAACGACATCGCGGGACCCGACGACGATCGTGCGCTCGACGAGTTTCTCCCGGCCGGCGAGCCGCCCGTGGTGTTCACGGCCGGCTCGACGCGCGTCGATCACGCCGCGTATGCGGATGCGGTTGTGCACGCACTGCGCGCCACCGGCGCGCGCGGCATCCTGCTGAGCCCGCACGATGCAGCACCGGACAGCGATCGACTGCTGGTGCGTCGCTTCGTGCCGATGCGCACGCTGCTGCCGCGCTGCCGCGCGCTCGTGCATCATGGCGGGATCGGCACCGCGGCGCTCGCGTTCGAAGCCGGGATTCCGCAGGTGGTGACGCCGTTCGCGCACGACCAGTTCGACAATGCGCAGCGCGTCGCGGCGAGTGGGGCCGGCGTGCGTGTCGATGGGCCGGTCAACGGTGCGCGGCTCGGCGCGGCGCTCGCGCGCGTGCTGGACGAACCCGAGTTCGCGGTGCATGCGGAACGCACGCGTGCGCTGATTCACGCTGCTCCGGACGGTTGCGAGACGGCCGCCGACTACATCGAGCGCTTCGTGCCGAAGCGCGGACGCGCACCCACGCCGGCTCACGTCGCGACGGCGGGCACATGAGCACCGCATCACCGCTTCAGGACACGCCCGCCTTTGATGCGAACGCATCCGTACCCGTGCCCGCCGCCACACAGCCGGTGCGCGGCGCGCGGCTTGCGCTGCTGACGTTCGCGCTGTCGCTCGCCACCTTCATCGAAGTGCTCGATTCGACCGTGACGAACGTCGCGGTGCCGGCGATCTCCGGCAGTCTCGGCGTGTCGAACAGCCAGGGGACGTGGGTGATCAGCTCGTATTCGGTCGCGGCCGCGATCGCCGTGCCGCTGACCGGCTGGCTCGCGCGGCGCGTCGGCGAGCTGCGGCTGTTCGTCGGCGCGGTGCTGCTGTTCACGCTGACGTCGCTGCTGTGCGGGCTCGCGCGCGACCTGCACGTGCTGGTGATCTGCCGCGCGCTGCAGGGGCTGTGCTCGGGACCGATGGTGCCGCTGTCGCAGACGATCCTGTTGCGCACGTTCCCGCCCGACAAGCGCACCGTCGCGCTCGCGCTATGGGCGATGACGGTGTTGCTCGCGCCGATCTTCGGGCCGGTGGTCGGCGGCTGGATCGTCGACAGCTTCTCGTGGCCGTGGATCTTCCTGATCAACCTGCCGATCGGGCTGTTCTCGTTCGCGGTGTGCACCGCGATGCTGCGCCCCGATGCGCAGCGCGGCGAGGCCGGCCCGATCGACGTTCCGGGCATCGTGCTGCTCGTGATCGGCGTCGGCTCGCTGCAGGCGATGCTCGATCTCGGTCACGACAAGGGCTGGTTCGGTTCGCCGCTGATCGTCACGCTCGCGGTGGTCGCGGCGCTCGCGATCGTGTCGCTGCTGATCTGGGAGGCCGGCGAGGCTCATCCGGTCGTCGACCTGAGCCTGTTTCGCGACCGCACGTTCTCGTTCTGTGTACTGATCATCTCGCTCGGGATGATGAGCTTCTCGGTGGTGGGCGTCGTGTTTCCGCTGTGGATGCAGGCGGTGATGGGCTACAACGCGTTCCATGCGGGGCTTGCCACCGCGTCGCTCGGCGTGCTCGCGCTCGTGTTCTCGATCCTCGTCGGCCTGCATGCGCACCGCTTCGACGCGCGCGTGCTCGCGACGTTCGGCTTCGTCGTGTTCGCGGCCGTGCTCGCGTGGGACGCGCATTTCACGCTGAACATGACGTTCGCGCAGATCGCCGCGCCGGGGCTGATCCAGGGGATCGGACTGCCGTGCTTCTTCATTCCGCTCACGGCCGCGACGCTGTCGCGCATTCCGGACGACCGGCTCGCTGCCGCGTCGAGCCTGTCGAATTTCCTGCGCACGCTGTCCGCCGCATTCGGCACCGCGATGAGCGTGACGCTGTGGGACAACCGCGCGACCTATCACTACGACGTCGTGTCGCAATCGGTCACGCACGCATCGGCGAATACGCAGCGCTTCGTGCATACGCTGAACGCGATGGGCGTGGACGGCGTGCGCGAGCTGTCGACGCTGCACCAGGTCGTGATGCAGCAGGCGTACATGATGGCGACGGGCGACATGTTCTGGATGGCAAGCATGACTTGCGTCGTGCTCGCCGCGATGATGTGGCTCACGCGGCCCAAGCGCGGCGCGGCCGCTTCGTTCGGACATTGAGGAGAACGGCATGACGACACTCGGCGCACTCGTGATCCTGTATCACCCGACCGACGCGCAGCTCGCGGCGCTCGACGCGTGGCGGCATGCGTGCGACGCGCTGCTCGTCGTCGACAACACGCCGCAGCCCGATGCGCGGGCCCGCGAGCTGTGTACACGCGACGGCATCGCGCTGCTGCATCACGGCAATCGCGGCGGGATCGCGGGCGCGTACAACGCGGGGCTCGCCGCGCTGTTTCGTGACGGCGCCGATGCGGTCGCGCTGTTCGACCAGGATTCGTCGGTGCCGGCCGCGTATTTCCCGACGATGCGCGATGTCTGCGCGGGGCTCGCCGGGCGCGCATTCCTCGCCGGCCCGCGCATCTTCGACGAGAACGCGCGCAGCTTCCTGCCCGAGCTCGCGACGAACGGCATCGGCTTGCGCCGCCTGCGCATCGAGCCGGGCACGCCGATGCAGCGCTGCGCATTCCTGATTTCGTCGGGCTGCGTCGTGTCGCGCGACGCGTTCGACGTGCTCGGCCGCTTCGACGAGACGCTCTTCATCGATCACGTCGACACCGAGTACAGCTTCCGCGCGCTCGCGCGCAACGTGCCGCTCTATGTCGTGCCGTCGCTGGTGCTGCCGCACCGGATCGGCGCGAAGCAGCGTCACGCGTTCGGCCCTTTCGAAATGACGTCGATGAATCATTCGTGGCAACGGCGCTACTACAGCGCGCGCAATGCGGTGCAGCTCGGCATGCAGTACGGGTTGCGATTTCCGGTGGCGGTCGTGCCGAACCTGCTGACCGTGTGGCAGGTCGTGCAGATTGCGCTCGTCGAGCGCGACAAGCGCGACAAGCTCGCCGCCATCCTGTTCGGCATCGCGGACGGCCTGTTCGGCCGGCTCGGTCCGCTCGAGCGCACGCGGCCGCGTCTGGCCGCGCGCGCGCAGCGCGCGCAGCAGGGGTGAGGGCGGCGATGGAGCGCATCACGAAGACGGCGCGACCGGGACGACCGACGCATCGCGGACAAGCTGGCTGGACGATCGTCGCGACGGCCGCGCTGCTGGCGCTGGGCGGCTGCGTGCCGTCAGGGTTCCTGCCGTCGCTGTCGCTGCGCGCACCGGCCGGCGATGCGCTCGCCCGTACCGCCGGGCCGGGCGCGGAGGGCGCATGGCCCGCGCCCGACTGGGTGAAGCAACTGCAGGATCCGCAGCTCGACGAGTTGGTCGCGGAGGCATCGCAGCACAATCCCGATCTGCAGGTCGCACAGGCGCGGCTGCGGATCGCGCAGTCGCAGCTGCAGCAATTCGATGCGCTGACGGGGCTGACCGGCACGGCCGGCGCGACGGTCAGCCGCGCGCGGATGCCGAAGCCGGGCGACATCGCCGACGTGACGGCCGGCGGATATCGCGTGCCGGTGGAGATCTTCGGCGATCCGGTCGTGTCGCCGTCGTCGGTGTTCGTCGGGCTGAACTACCAGCTCGACCTGTGGGGCAAGAACCGCGCGGCGACGAAGAGCCTGATGTCGCTGCGTGATGCGGCGGGCGTCGAGGCCGAGCAGGTGCGGCTCACGCTCGCCGTCGCGATCGTCACCGTGTACTGCCAGCTCGACCAGGCGTACGCAGCGCGCGACCTGCTGCAGCAGAAGCTGAACATCAGCCAGCGCGTGACGGCCGTGCTGCGCGAGCGCACCGCGCGCGGCCTCGACAACGCTTACGACGCGAGCGACGCGTCGATCAAGCGCAGCCGCCTGCTCGAACAGATCGCGCTGAACGCCGAACAGATCAAGCTCGCGCAATTGCAGCTCGGCGTGCTGTCCGGCCGCGGGCCCGAACGCGGCCTCACTTTGCAGCGGCCGCGCGTCGGCGCGTTCTCCGGTGGCGCGCTGCCGGCGCGGTTGCCAGCCGATCTGCTCGGCCGCCGGCCCGACATCGTCGCCGCGCGATTGCGCGTCGAAGCCGCGTTCGCGAATGCCGATTCGACCCGCGCGCAGTTCTATCCGGACGTGAACCTCGTCGCGCTCGGCGGCGTGTTTGCGTTGACGCCCGCATCGCTGTTCTCGCGCGACGCACTGGCCGGCTCCGTCGGCCCGGCCATCTCGCTGCCGATTTTCGATCGCGGCCGGCTGAAGGCGAAGCTCGGTGCGGACGTCGCGCAGGCCGACGTCGCGATCGGGTTGTACAACAAGACCGTCGACGATGCGCTCGGGCAGGTCGCCCAGATCGTCACGTCGCTGCAGACCGCGCAGACGCTCGTCGCGCAGCAGCAGGACGCCGTTGCCGCCGCGCAGAAGATCGTGCAGATCGCTGCCGACCGCCATCGTCGCGGCGTGCTGATGCAGAAGGACGTCGACGTCGCGGATCTCACGCTGATCGACGAGCGCGCGCAGCTGATCGCGTTGCTCGGCCGGCAGCGAACGCTGCGCGTCGGGCTGGTTGGCGCACTGGGCGGCGGATTCGATGCGGGCGCAACGATCGGATCGGCTTCAGCGTCGGCGCCCGTTGCGCGTACCGCGCAAGCCACCCGGACGAAGCGCGGCGTGCCGGCGAACACCGTTGCCCGCAACGCGACGAACGCGAGCGCGGAAGCGCATCGCGCGACGGGGGCGGCGGCCGGTAACGGCGTCGTGCCGCGAGCCGCACCCAGCGACCCGCCGATCGTGCGTGTGACATCGCGCACTGCGACGGCCGATTCCGCAAGCGTGAGCGCCGGCACCGGCACCAGCACCGGCGCGCGCAGCGCGGTGCCCACCGTCGCCGCCGACGCACGCGCTGCCGCGATCCCGATGTTCCGGCATGACCGTTTGATCGTTACGCAAAGCGACTGATGCACCACGACAATCTCCATACCGCCGCGCAGCCGGCCGCCCTGAACGACCCGGCACTCGACGCGCGCCGCGCGACGCGCCGCAAGCGTTTCATGCTGTTCTTCGCGGTCGTGGCGTTCGCCGCGCTCGTCTGGATCGCGTTCTGGCTGTTGCGCGACCGCTATTACGAGGACACCGACGACGCGTACGTCGCCGGCAGCATCGTGCAGGTTGCTGCGCAGATCCCGGGCGCCGTGACCGACGTGCTGGTCGCCGATACGCAGGCCGTGCGCGCCGGGCAGACGCTCGTGCGGCTCGACGACACCGAAGCGTCCGTCGCGTTCGCGCAGGCGCAGGCGCAGCTCGTGCAGGCCGTGCGGCAGGTCGCGAACGCGAGGATCTCGAACACGATGTACGTGGCGGCCGTGACCGCGCGCCAGGCCGACTTGGCGCTCGCGCAGCGCGCGCTCGCCGCGCGTTCGGGCGCGTCGGTCGAGATCGTCGCGCCGGAAGAACTGGCGCGCGCTCGGGCGGCCGTCGCCGGCGCGCAGGCGAACCTCGCGGCCGCACAGGCGCAGCTCGATGCCGCGCGCGCGCTCGGCAGCAAGCTGCCGATCGATCAGAGCCCGGCGGTCGTGCAGGCGGCCGCGCAGTTCAAGCTCGCGTACCGGAACCTGAAGCGCACGACGATCGTCGCGCCCGTCGACGGCACGATCGGCCAGCGCTCGGTGCAGGTCGGACAGCAGGTCGGGCCCGGCGTGCCGCTGATGTCGATCGTGCAGCTGAACCGGCTGTGGATCGAAGCGAACTTCAAGGAAGGGCAGATCCGTCACATGCGGGTCGGCCAGCCGGTCGACGTGGTGTCGGACCTGTACGGCTCGCGCGTCGTCTATCGCGGTCGCGTGCAGGGCTTCTCGGCAGGCACCGGCAGCGCGTTCTCGATGCTGCCGTCGCAGAACGCGGCCGGCAACTGGATCAAGGTCGTGCAGCGCGTGCCGGTCGTGATCGCGATCGAGCCCGGCGATCTGGCCGCGCATCCGCTGCGCGTCGGGTTGTCGATGCGCGCGACGGTCGACACGCGCAACCGCGACGGCCATGCGCTCGACAGCGAGCCGCCGACGCCGGGTGTCAGCACGCGTATGCACGACGGCGTGGCGAGCGACGCGGAAGCGGCTGCTGCTGCGATCGTTCGCGAGAATCAGGGCGGGTAGTACGCGATCGACCGGCGCGACTGATCGCGTCACCCCGCCGGGCTCCGTGTCTGCGTGTTCCTGCCTTGCACGTTGCCGCCCTCCAGCCTCTTTCCCGCCCCGATTTTCGTGTTTCCGCCATCGATGTCGGCGCCGATCTCATCCGAACGATACGGCGAGCAGGAAGATGCGTCCCATTCTGTGAGGTTTTAAATTTTTCGGGCCAAATATCTCCATCGCCAATGTGGGTTGACGGGAGGATTGGAAATTGTTAAGGACTTTTATCCTCTAATGTCAGCCTACCAAGGCTCGCCGCGAGCTTGAGGCGAGCCGTTCGCCATTTTGATACGGCAGAGACCCTCTGCTTTTCCGCATCGGCGAGTGCCACCTGTGCATTCAACAGTTCCGTGAACGTTCCGACGCCTTCCCTGTAGCGGCCTCGTGCGATATCGAGCGCTCGTTCTGCGTCGTTGAGCAAGTCCCGCGAGTTGGCGAGGTTGGCTGCATTGGTCTGCACGCCGTGATAGCTCTGCCACACGTCAAGTGACACTTCCAGTTCGGCGTCGCGAAGCGCCGCCTCCCGTGCATCGGCCTGCGCCTGTGCCTGCTCGGTGCGATAGCCAGACGCAAAGCCTTCAAACAAGGGAATCGTCAACTGCACGCCAATCATGCTGCTACGGCTGCGTGTTACAGGGATCGACTGCGGCTGCTGTTGATACGACGGATTGTTTTGTGTCAGGCTCGCAACCAGCGAGATGGTTGGACGACCCAGCGCACGGGCGGCGTCGATATTTGCACGGGCGGCATCAAGCATTGCGCTGGCGGCGGCGAGTTTGGGTTGAAACTGCTTTGCTTCGTTGATCAATTGATCGATGCCGGTAGCGATCGCGGCCTGCGCATCCGGATCGCGCTCCGGCGACGCGATCTGCATCGCGGTATTTGCGTCAAGCCCCATTGCGACGGCGAGCCTGCCCGTTGCTCTGTGCACGTCACCTTCTGCGCTGACGCGATCGAGCATCGCACGACGATAGCTCGTACGCGCCTGTAGTTCGTCAGCTAGAGTGCCGGCGCCCGCCGTGTGCTTCGCGCTCGCTTCCGAGAGGCTTTCACTCGCGATTGACTCGCTGCGCTGTGCGGCAGCGAGCGACGCCTGCATGTCGTGCAACGCGTAGAACGCCTGTGCCGTGTTGAAGATCACGGTCTGCAGTGTGTTGTTTTGCGTTGCATTCGCGGCGGCTAGCAACGCGCGCACTTGCCGATGTGTAGCGCTACGCTTGCCGAAGTCGAACAGTACCCAACTCAAATTCAGCATTCTGTACTTGCTAGATGCGTTCTGCGACTGGCTGATCGAATCCGAGCCGAGCGCACTGTAGTCGTAGGTAGTGGATAAAGTGTCGCGTTCAATACCCGCGGTCGCGCTTAGCGTGGGCAGGTATGCGGCACCGACGACGCCGAGCGCGGCCGCCTGCTCCCTCACTTCGCTCCACGCTTGGCGCACGCGCGGGTTTATGCAGATCGCCTGGATGATCGCGTCCTCGAGTTCGAATGGGCGCCCGGCTGGCAGGGCGCGACACGACATACCGTGAAGTAAGGGCGAGGCAGGCGCTTCCGACACGTCACCACGTGTGTCGAACACATCGAGCACTTGTGCGTCGGCTCGATGATGACCAACCAGCGCTATGGCAGATGCAGTGAGCAGCAGGCAGTATTTCATTTGCGGACCTGTTCCGCGAAGTCAGGTGCACGGGTGCTCGCGTCTGGAATACCTGTTACAGGCTGGTCGAGCACGATTCGCCCGTTTTTCAACATTACGACACGTTTGGCCGATGCAATGGTTTCAGGCCGATGCGCGACGATTACACGGGTCATTCGCAATGCGTCCACTGCCGAGTTGACCTGCTGCTCGCGCTGCAGGTCGAGATGGCTTGTGGCTTCGTCGAGCACGAGGATCTTCGGCCGCTTGTAGAGCGCGCGCGCGAGCAGCACCCGCTGCTTCTGCCCGCCCGACAGCACGGTGCCCATATCGCCGACCAACGTGTCATAGCCCATTGGCATAGCGACAATGTCCTCGTGTACGGCAGCGAGTTGCGCGCACTCGGCGATCCACTGTGCGTTCGAGTCCGGATCGAAGAAGCTGATGTTATCGGCGATAGAACCGGCGAAAAGCATGTCATCCTGTAATACGGTACCGACGAGCGCGCGTAGCCGGTCAAGGCCGATCCGGTCGACGTCGACGCCGCCGATCCACACCTTTCCGGTCGTCGGTTTGAGTACCCCGAGCAGCACATTGACGAGCGTCGTCTTGCCGCAACCTGATGCCCCGACGAGCGCAACTGATTCGCCCGAAGCGATCGTAAGCGACACACCGTCGAGTATCGCCGGTTCGCCATCCGCATAACGGAAGCCGATCGCGTCGAATTCGATGCTGGCGGCCAATTTGTCCGTTTTGCCTGGCACGTGGCGCGGACTTGCATCGGGTTCGCGTTGTTCGAACACGATGTCAGCCAGTCGCTCGCCTTGCAATTGCAGCATTTTGACTTCGACGTATTTGTCAATGAGGCTCGCGACTCGGCTGTCGAACTGGCCCTTGTATGCGTTGAACGCCATCAGCACGCCGACTGTAAACTGACCGTCCATTACCATCCGTGCTCCGAGCCAGACGATAATGATGCCCTCGATGCCGAACAAGAGTCCGTTGACCTGTTGGTATAACAATTGCAGCTTCTGTATATGCAGGCCGGCATTGACTTGCTCAACAAGCATCGACAACCAGCTTGCACGGCGCTCATTCTGACGGTTGAACAGCTTGATCGTCTTTACGCCGCGTATCGTCTCGAGAAAATGACTCTCCTGCTTGGCGGCCCGCACGATTTGTTCTTCCGTTGCATGACGCAGCGGGCGATACGAGAGCCATCGCAGTAGTGCGTACAGGGCCATCGTGACGATCGCGACGAGGCCAAGCGTGCTGCTGTAGACGAACATCATCGCGAGTGTGACGATTGTCATCAAGCCGTCGATCACCGCACTCAGGAAAGACGTGGTGAGCGTCTGCTGAATCGTATCGATCGACCCGAATCGAGACATGACGTCGCCGAGATGGCGCCGCTCGAAGTAGCGTACAGGCAGGCTCAGCAGTTGCGTGAACATGTTTGCGCGCCACTGTACGTTGAGTGTCGTGCCGAAATACATCAGTACCCACGCGCGGATTGCGCTCGTCGCCTGCTGCATCAGAAGCAGCAGGCCGAAGCCGAGCGCGAGTACGGTGAGCAGGTCTCGGTCTGCGCTGACAATTACCTCATCGATGACCCACTGCAAGAAGAAAGGGTGCACGAGCGCGAATACTTCGAGCGCGAGAGCAAGTATCAGTATCTGGCCAAGCGAGCGCGAAATGCCCGTCACCGGTCCAACTAGCGTGCGTAGCCTGACGGCAGGCGCCGCTTTACGCGGCTCGAAGCAACTTGTTGGCCACAGCTCCAGCGCGACGCCGGTGAACGAGCGCGATACTACGTCGAGCGGAAGCGTGCGGATGCCTTGTGCGGGATCGTGGATCACTGCGCTTCGGCCACTTACTCCCTTCAACACGACGAAATGGTTGAAGTTCCAATGCAGGATGCACGGTACGCGCAGTTTGGCGAGCTGGTCGAGATCAAGTTTCAGTGCGCGGGCGCCGAGATCAAGTCGCTGCGCGATGTCTACCACGCGGGAGAGATCCGTGCCTTTGAGGGATACTGGAAAGCGACTGCGAAGTGTTGCGACATCTACATGATGGCCGTGGTATCCGGCGATCATCGCGAGGCACGCGAGCCCGCATTCGGTCGCTTCGGTTTGCAGCAGCATCGGCAATTTGCGGCCGATATCGAGCGAGAGACGGTCGAGAATTGACATAGGTAGACAACGGAATCAGAGTTTGCCGGTGACGCTGTAGAGCGGCTCGAGAACCCATTCAAACAAGCGCCGGCGTTCCTGCAATATGTCGGCCTGAAGGGCCACGCCGGATTGCAGCGGTTGCGGCTTGCCGTATACCGTTACTGTTTGTACGTCGAGTGAGGCAGTGACGCGGTAAAACGCACCACCGCCGCGAGCGTCGATAGCCTGTATGCCGCTTGTCGACAGTTCGCCAACGGATAGGGCGGTGCGCGCAATCGACGATACGCGCGCGTGGTACTGACCGAATTTCTGATAGGGATAGGCCCGGTAACGAATCCGTACGGGATCTCCAGGGTGTACGAAGCCGACGGCTGCGCTTGGCACGAATAGGTGGACTTGCCAACGGGCACCATCCGGTACGATGCTTGCGGCCGGACTTGCGCTATCGATCATTTGGCCGGGTTCTGCGATTACGGCAGTCGCTAGGCCGGGTTCGGGCGCGGTGACGAAAAATTCACGCTGAGCTTCGCTCGCGATCATCGACTGCCTGACGTCGATCAGGCTCCGGCTGATCTGCGAGAGTTGATTCTGTTGTTTGAGTGCGAGGCCAGCGAGATCGTTGGCGGTTTCCTTGAGCACTTGGATCACGTTGGTACGCTCGCGCTGCAAGCCGAGAAGTTTCGACTGCTGATCAAGCATGTCGGCCTGCCGCTGCTGCAATTGATCGGTCGAGATATAGTCCTGGGCAAGCAAACGGCGATAGCGGGCCACCCCGTCGGCAGCAATCGACGCGCGTTCGTGCTGAGTCGCGAGCTGAGCGTCGAGACGCGTGACGTCCGCACGCAGGCTGGCAAACTTTGCTTGCAAGGTGTCGCGTTCGTCCCGCTGGAGCAAGCGTGTCTTGTCTATTTCCTGCCGCAGTAAATTCTGGCGTTGGTGCGCTTGTTCGATCAATGCCGCCTGCGTACGACCCTCGGCGGCGCTCTGTAGATCGGCAGAAATAGAATAAAGCACCGTCCCGCGCGTCACATGCTGACCCTCGGTCACGGCCTTGCGCAGCACGACGCCCGAATGCTGTGCATAAACCTTGATGAGACCTGTATCGGGTACGATCACGCCCTCGACCGTAGTGCGCCGTGTGTAGCTACCGAACGTAAACAGTAAAGCCACACCGACTGCCATGAAAGCCATGGTGAATGCGAGTACGGTAAACGAAACGGGGCGCACCAGGAGGATCTTCCCAAGTGTCGATCCACGCTGTGCCGCGAGAGCGTCTGGCCGAAACGGCGATTGTTTGGTATCGCTTGCCACGTTGGTTGACAAACTACTTTGACGGTGAAGGATTGAACGACGCCGCAAAAATGCTTTGCACTCGTGCGGTCAAGAACCATTCCATACCACGCTCGATGATTCCTTGAAGATTTTTAGGCTCTCCTTGGTCGTCTGGGCACGCCAAGAAATGGTCGCCGCATGGAAAATATTCTGTTACAAAAGGGCGATCATGTGCCACGAGGTATGCAATCCCGGCCTCATAGTCAATTGCAGACGCGCTTTGATCGCGTCCTCCTTGAACCAGGTAAAGCTGCGCCTTGGATGCAAGCACGTCTTCTGCCGGCGATGCCTTGCCAATTGTTTGCCAATAGGTTCCATCGTATCCTGCAATTGTCCGGTTTGACTCTTGCCCTAAACCCCGGTGCGCATGCTCCCAACTCGTCAATGTAGACTGTAAACGGTCAAGATAATTATTTGATCCGGTTTCTGGCGCAAAGCTCCAGTTTCCCCAATAAGTTAACGCGGCATGAATCGTCGACAAGGTTTGTCCAATTCCGAATCCGGAAATTAACAGAAGATGGGATACTTCACTCGTTGATTTTGCCAAGCGTGATGCGATAGAAACTCCTTCGGAGCCGGCGACTACCATGAGCGGTTGGCGATTGATCCATCCACGATCTCGCATGTCATCAATGGCGGCTTTTAGTGCATTCAGGCGATCTTGCATATTGGCCATCTTTTTGAATTCCGATGAACATTCAGAGTTTGTTTCGCGGGAAAAGCGCTCATCGATACCTGGATTCTCAAAGACAATCAGGCGGGCTTTTTCTCTAAACTGCAGGGCAAACCCTTCCGGTCCCATCGAGTGCCCTTCGTCAGGCAGTGCAGGAAACGCTCCTGTGCATCCGCTACCCGGTAAAAAAATCACTAATGGCTTGTCCTTTTTCGATATGTCGGACGAGTAATAGCGGATCTTCTGTCCCTCGGGCATGGTGATTTCACTACCGGAGAATGGAAATACAGAAGATATCCCTGTTGGGACTGTAAAATCAACTCTTGGAGTGATGGAGTGAGGGCGGCCATTGATGTTCGTATTTTGACCGTGGGTTAAAATCGGCAACGAAAGAAAGATGGTTATGAATATTTTTATTGCCATGTTATTTGATTGATTGGAGTACATGTCGCCGCCATATGGACGTGTTTGGAGAAAAGGGGAGTCGGTCTCAGATATTGAGCTTTGTAATTTAATGTGGGCTGGATTCGAGGCAATTGGTGGTGTGCTTTTAAATTCGATTCCCGGTCATGTTTTCCTCGATTGTCGCCCAGGGCATGCCGTGTGAAAGCGCAAACTTCCCCAATTCAATGATGACAGCCTGATGACTTGTGCAAAATAGACTTGCATTGCGAAATTTGTTGATGAAGCTGTATCTGTGGAGAACGGATTCTCCAAGGCCGGCTCCGCTTTGGCAGATTCCCTTTGCCCCGCACTGCGAGCAAAATGGTGGTACTTCATCGCAGGCCCGATGAAAATCTGCCACTTTGGGGTGGTTGATGAAATCTGCCAATGTGCTATTCGAAACATTCAATCCAAGATTGAAAAGAGATGGTAGGGTATTGCGAAAATCATCGTCGACGGCGATCTCGCCATTTGCCCGGACCGTCATAGCGACAAACCGGTGCGGAGGTGATTCCGATGCATCGGAGGCACAAATGCGTTTTAGAGGATCGGTAAACTGTCTTACATAGATATTTCGGTCGCTATCGTTGATCCATTCACTTAGTGTGTCCAGTAAAAATTTACTGGTTCCCTCGGTCAGTTTGATATCGGCTGCATCCCTGGTTTGATTGGGCTTCAAGAAGTGGATTCTTTCAATTCCCAGATCGTCTACGAAGTGTCGATATGTCTTGCTGCCATCAAAATCTGGATTTATCACACAAATAACCCCCGCAAATACCCCTTCACACGTTTTGTTTTTTTCTATCAGCATTGCGATTGCCTTCGAAACTGCGGAGTGAGTGCCATTTCCTTTTTTGTCGACTCTGTGAAGATCGTTTTCCCGCGGAGGGCCGTCTAAACTGACGCCTACGGAGACATTGTATTTGGCGAAGATGGAAAGCCATTCTTCATCAAGCAATGTTGCATTTGTCTGAATGCTGATCCTTAGATCGGTTTGGTCAGAGATGCTGTTTCTGAATATTTCGAGCATGTCGCTCATTCGCGACTTTTTCATCAAAAGAGGTTCCCCGCCGTGCAGATCGATTTGTATTTCATCAATCGAATGCGCGCGGGTTGCATCCCGCAAATAGCCGGCAAGAGATTTTGCTGTGTCGATGTTCAGATAAGGAGGTTGACTTGTGTAGTCATGGTTGCTGCCATTGAAGTAGTAGCAGTAAGTGCAGTCGATATTGCATCGCTCGGTAACCTTGAGTATTACTTCCAGTCTGTTTATTTTGTCTATGTTTTTCATTTCTTTGCTGATTTTTAAAAGCGTGGACTCGGTCCAGAATTGATGTCCCAAAGATGCGTCGTTGCGTGGTGCAAGCTTTCGTGCCAGCAGTGATGTGACATGGGATTTCGTAGAAAACGAAATAAACATCGTTATCGACGAATATATCGGTACCGCATGGTGCAGTCACGATTGGTGGCGATACGCCGCAAGGCGTATCGCGCAAGACGTTACCCTAATGGGGTAACGGGATGTCGATTATCGCCAAGCTTTCGACCAGGTGGCGTTGGCGAACCAACCGCGAGAATTGGCTTGCGATGAGGCGCCACCCCCGACCAGGGCAAGCAATTCGGAATCGAGCTCGACGGGAGCCTCGCGTTCTACTTGCTGCGCACCAACCATCATTTCATTTTTGAAAGCATGCAGATCCATTGGATTACCTTTTATCTATGAAAAATTCACACGACTTCAGGCGGAATCAATCCGTTGCGCGCACATCAAGAACGAGGATTGTCACCGCCCGCCTTGTTTCCCGTCAATAAAGAGATGTGCAATTAAGGTGCAATATCATTTATAAGACGGTTCCTTACGTTAGCATTTCAATTTCATTGAGGTCAAGAGTTTTTTTATGGAATTAACGGATATATATGAGATAATATAATCTCGAAATTGACTGGTCGACGCGGGGCGGCTCCCAATTGAATGTCAGTTGACTTGGTCAGGCCGCATGGTGAATGGGAAAATACTCAAAATATTTTCCGAATATTCGGAATGGTATTGGGTCGGCGGTTGTAATTATGAAAGGCGGTGTTGCATAAATTGAATGTGACGATGTGGTAGTCGCCGTGTTCACTACCGCAGACAATGCGAATGGAACATCCGAGTCCGCCATGTGGTCGACCAGAGCCGGGCCGTCGTGCAGGCGGCCGCACAGTTCGCGCTCGCACTCCGGAACCGAAGCGCGACGATCGTCGTGTCGGTCAATAAACGATCGGCCAGCAACCAGATCAAGGTCGTGCAGCGCGTGCCGGTCGAGATTGCGATCGATTTCCGCGATCTGGTTGTGCGTCCGCTCGGGGCGGACGGTCGGTCGCGCGATGGTTGGTACGCGCACCGGGACGCCACTCGGGACAGTCATCGGTGAGAATCAGCGCGAGTAACGGGAATTGGGCCGGCCGGGCGGCCGATCGCGACGATTGGCCTGGAACGCGAGCCCCGGAGCCACGCCCGGCACCTAAAGGCCGCCGCGCCGCTCAGCAAGCCTTCCCGTTTTTGCCACTGTCCCGCCCACCCAACTTTCGCATTTCCGCCATCGATGTCGGCGCCGATCAAACGCATGTCGGGTTTGAGACATCGACGCCCCCGCCTCCGGGACTAATCTCGAACAGCACGTTGCGTGCGTGTCCGCATCCGCCGACGCAGCGCGACGCGATCAAACGAGACATGGAGACAATACGATGAGCAGCAATCGAGGTGTCGTCTATCTTGGGCCGGGCCAGGTCGAGGTCCAGAAGATCGATTATCCGAAGATGGTCGATCCGACCGGCCGCGCGATCGGCCACGGCGTGATCCTGAAAGTGGTCAGCACGAACATCTGCGGTTCCGATCAACATATGGTGCGCGGCCGCACGACCGCCCCGGTCGGTCTCGTGCTCGGTCACGAGATCACGGGCGAAGTGGTCGAAGTGGGCCGCGACGTCGAGACGCTGAAGCTCGGCGATCTCGTGTCGGTGCCGTTCAACGTCGCGTGCGGCCGCTGCGCGATGTGCAAGGACACGCATACGGGCGTCTGCCTGAACGTGAACCCGTCGCGTGCCGGCGGCGCATACGGCTACGTCGACATGGGCGGCTGGATCGGCGGCCAGGCCGAATACGTGCTCGTGCCGTACGCCGACTTCAACCTGCTGAAATTCCCGGATCGCGACCAGGCTATGGCGAAGATCCGCGACCTGACCTGCCTGTCCGACATTCTGCCGACCGGTTATCACGGCGCGGTGAGCGCGGGCGTGAAGCCGGGCTCGACGGTCTACATCGCGGGCGCGGGCCCGGTCGGGATGGCGGCGGCCGCATCGGCGCGCCTGCTCGGCGCGGCGGTGACGATCGTCGGCGACATGAACGCGGAACGCCTCGCGCACGCGCGGGCGATGGGCTTCGAGACGGTCGACCTGTCGAAGGATGCGTCGCTCGGCGAGCAGATCGAACAGATCCTCGGCGTGCCGGAGATCGACTGCGCGGTCGACTGCGTCGGCTTCGAGGCGCACGGCCACGGTTCGTCGGGCCATTCCGAGGAAGCACCCGCGACGGTGCTGAACTCGCTGATGGAAATCACGCGCCCGGCCGGCGCGATCGGCATCCCGGGCCTGTACGTGACGGACGATCCGGGCGCGAAGGACAAGGCCGCGCAGCACGGCAGCCTGAGCATCCGCTTCGGCCTCGGCTGGGCGAAGTCGCACTCGTTCTTCACGGGCCAGACGCCGGTGCTGAAGTACAACCGCAACCTGATGCAGGCCATCCTGTTCGACCGTCTGCCGATCGCGAAGATCGTCAACGTCGAGGTGATCTCGCTCGATCAGGCGCCGGAAGGCTACAAGAAGTTCGATGGCGGCGCACCGCGCAAATTCGTGATCGATCCGCACGGGTTGCTCGCGGCCTGACGCACGAACGGCACGCAAGCAGCGGGCGGCACCGGAAACGGCGCCGCCCGTTTTTTCTGTGGGCATCCGCGACGCGCAGCGCGATCAGCGGGATCGCGCCGAATTCCTGCGCGCGCTCAGTGCCCGCGATAGAGGTCGGCCAATTGAGTCTCGGTCGCGGCAGCCCGGCGCCCGTGATGCGCATGCGCGCTCACGCGGCGGACCGCATGCGGGCGCCGGGCCGGCACTCCGCCTTTCCAGTCGGCCACGCGAATGCCGCTGCGCGCGCTGGCCGGTTCGCGCGCGGGCGGCGCGTGCCGTGCGAGCGTCGTCGTCGCGTGTCCTCCGGTTGCGCGCCCGCTCGCGCGCCGGCTCGTGCCCGTATCGGTGTCGCGCGGTTGCGCGGCTGCGACCGCGACCTGCGTGTCGTCGCTCGGCTGAAGTGCGTCGGCCGGCGCGCGTACGACCGGCGCCGTCGGTGCGTCGCTCCGCTGGAGCGCGTAGGCCTGCGCGGGCGCGACCCCCACCGTCGGTGCGTTGACCGGATGCACGCCGGCGTCGATCGTCGCCGGGCCCGGCGCGCCTTGTCCGCGACAGACGGGATCCGACCGGCACGTCCGGTCGAACGTCACATAGCCGCCGACCAGCAGCACGACGGTAAGAATGCTGAGCAGCGGCGCGCTCGATGGGCGCGGCCGCCGGATCGCCGCGCCGCGTACCGCGGCCGCGATGCGCGACGACCAGTTCGGAACGGGCTGCTCCGAGTGCGGCGGATGGGCGGCATGCGATGACCGTGCCTCGCCGGATCGGTTGTCCAATCGCATGAACGGCCAGTCGCCCAGCCCGCAGACGGGGCACTGCTCGGTGGCGCGGAACGCCATGAAGCCGCATTGCCGGCAGCGCTGGCTGATGGCATCGCGCGACTCCACACGCTGGTTCAGTACGCCGCGCAGCGTATCGCGCGGGCGGACTCTCTGACTGAGCAGGACTCGCATGGTGTTGCTACCTCGTCTGTCGTTGCCGCCCCACGAGCATCCCGATGGTCTGCATCGCGTTCTCGACGGCTGGGGTCCACGGCCGGCCATAGTTCAGCCGGACGTAACGGTGAAAGGCGCCGGTCGCAGAAAAGATCGGCCCGGGCGCGACGCTCACGCCGTGCTCCAGCGCTTCGCTGAACAACTGCATCGCGTCCACGTGTGGCGGCAATTCAATCCACAGGAAATACCCGCCGCGCGGGGCGTACACCTGCGTGTCGGGCGGAAAGTACGCGCGCACGGCGGCCAGCATCTGCGCCTGGTGCGCGGCCAGGTTGCGCCGGAGCCTGCGCAGGAAGCGGTCGTACCCGCCGTTGCGCAAGTAGCTGCAGAGGGCCAGCTGCGCGGGCACGTCGGCGGCCGGCGCGCTCGCGTTCTTCACGGCCCGGATCTGCTTCGCATAGCGTCCGGCCGCGACCCAGCCGATCCGGAAGCCGGGCGCGAGGCACTTCGAGAACGAGCTGCAATGGAGCACGAGCCCGCTGTCGTCGTACAGCTTCGCGGGGCGCGTCGGGGTCGGGCCGAAATGCAGTTCGCCGAATACGTCGTCCTCGATCAGCGGCACCTGGCGCGACGCGAGCAGCTCGATCAGCGCGCGCTTGCGCTCGTCCGACAGTGTCGCGCCGGTCGGGTTGTGGAATGAGGTCATGAACCAGCACGCGCGCACCGGATGCGAGTCGAGCGCTTCGGCGAGTGCATCGAGATCGAGGCCGGTGCGCGGATCGACGGGGATTTCGACGGCGGTCAGATGCAGCTGCTGCACGGCCTGCAGCGCTGCAGGGAACGCAGGGCGTTCGATCGCGACGATGTCGCCGGGGCGCGTGAGCGCCTGCAGGCACAGCGTCAGCGCTTCGGCGGCACCGGTCGTGATGACGATCTCGTCCATCGGCAACGACGCGCCCGCATTCAGGTAGCGCAACGCAATCTGGCGGCGCAGCGCTTCATGGCCCGGCGGCAAGCCGGCCAGCAGTTTCGCGCGGTCCATGCCGCGGGCCGCCGCCGCCATGTATCGCCACAGGCTGCTCATCGGAAACAACGAATAGCTGGCGAACGCGGAGCCGAGCGGCACGATGTCGTCGCGCTTGAGCGAGTCGACCAACTGGAACAGCGTACCGTCGTCGCCGGTCTGCGATGCGCCCGGTTGGCGCGGCACGTCGGGGGCAGCGCGCAGGCGCTTGTCATGAAGGTTCGAAACGAAATAACCGGAACGGGCGCGCGCGGTGATCAGGCCCTCGCTTTCGAGCGTGTAGTACGCGCGAAAAACGGTGGAAGGACTTACACGGTAAGCACGGCATGCCGAACGCACCGTAGGGATGCGTGCACCTGCCGCCAGGTCGCCGCGACGAATCGCGTCGGCAATCGTCTGTGCAAGCTCCGCGTATCGCTTCATGCCTGCCCTCCGGCCGACCGCGGCCGTCGCTAAAAAAAGAGTAGCACGGCCTCCGCCGGGTTCAATCCCGCCCCCCAAACACCGCTGCCTCTTCGCTGATCCGCAAACTATCTGAACAATCTGAGTCTTTTCATCAGACAAGCGAACGGGCATGCTGCGCAAGTTTCATTCCCGAAGCCTGCGCAAGCTTTGTTCCTGCTCCGTGCGCAAGCTTCATTCCCGATGCCTGATCGATACGGAGTCCAACCGGATCAGTGACACCGCGCACCGTGCGCGGAGCCTTGTCTGCGGCGTCTTCACCTTTATCCGGAAGCAACCAGCGTGAAATCGAAGTTTTTGGCCGCGAGCCTCGTGGCCGGCGTCACCCTCAGCATGTTCAGCGGTACCGCAGCAGCAGCCTGCGTCAGCAATCCCCCGACTCAGTCCAACGCATCGTTCCCCGCCGCACTCACCGGCAAACTCGTCTATCACAGCTACGTCACGTACGGCGACGGCACGAGCCAGTTGTTCCTGTACGATTTTTCTGCGCGTACGCTCACGCAGCTGAGCAAGAGCACGTGGGGCATCACTGACCCGATGAACGGCGTGTTCAGCCCCGACGGCAAGTGGCTCGCGTTCATGGGTATCAGCAACGGCGCATGGAACGTGTTCATGCTGCAACTCGGCGCCGGCACGCCGCCCGTCAACCTGACGAACAGCACGGGCGCGACGCGCAACGAGGATCCGAAGTTCAGCAGCGACGGCAAGACGCTCGTGTTCAAGCAGAACGGCGACGTGAAGCAGGGCACGCTGTCGTACACGAGCGCGGGCCCGGTGTTCACGTCGGTCGTGAGCCTGACCAACGCACCGGCCGGCGCGGAATACTCGATGCCGTTCCTCGCGCCCGACGCGAGCGCCGTGTATTACGCGACCGGCACCGGCGCGAACATGGGGCTGATGAAGCGCACGATCGCGACCGGCCAGACCGCCACGTTCGATCATCCGGCCGGGTTGCAGACCTACTATCCGATCGTGCGCGGCGACGGCATGGTGTTCTACGCGCGCTGGAAGGACACGGGCGGCGCCGATCAGATCTATGCGAAGACCGCAGATCCCGCATCGACGCCGAATGCGCTGCCGATCAACGACTGCATCAGCAACAACTCGGATCCGGCACCGGTGACCGGCACGAACTACGTGTTCTTCTCGTCGACGACGGCGGGCGGCTACCAGCTCTACGTCGGCGATGTGACGACCGGCCAGCGCTGGAGCCTGTCGCAGTTCGGCGTGAACGCGGATACGACCAAGGCGAAGCTCGGCTCGAGCTACTACGGCGGCCCGGCTGCCGCGCAGCCGACGCTGCTGTCGCAAGGGCGTCCGGCCAGCGCATCGGCGAGCTACAACGCAACGCTGACGGCGGACAAGGCGTTCGACGGCAACACGACCAGCACGCGCTGGGATTCGCCTGAAGGTACCGGCGTCGATCCGCAGTGGCTCTCCGTCGATCTCGGCGCCGTGAAGAAGATCAGCAGCGTCGATCTCTACTGGGACGCGGGCGCGCTCGTCTACCAGATCCAGACGTCGAACGACAACGCGACATGGACCACGGTCTACTCGACGAACAACGGCGTGTCGTACGGTCACGTCACGCTGCCGAACCTGAACGCGCAGGGGCGCTACGTGCGGATGCTCGGCACGAAGCGCGCGACGCAGTGGGGGTATTCGCTCGACGAGATGCAGGTCTGGGGATCGTAAGCACCCAAGAAAAAGGCGACCTCGAAGGTCGCCTTTTTTATTTTCGCCGCGCGTATTTCACGCATGGATCACATGCGCCGGAAACGCCGGCCCCGCAGCCACCGTGCTCTGCGCGAGCGGCGCGACCTGCTTGCGGCGTTCGCGCGTCGGCGCGACGCCGAACGCATCGCGATAGCTCTTGCTGAAGTGGCACGCCGACTGGAAGCCGCACGCCATCGTGATGTGCATGATCGACATGTCGGTCTGCAGCAGCAGCTCACGCGCGCGGCGCAGCCGAAGCGTCAGGTAATAGTGCGTGGGCGTCATCCCGAGATGCTCGCGGAACAGGCGCTGCAACTGGCGCTGCGACATGTTCGCCAGCCGCGCGAGTTCTTCGCGCGACAGCGGCTCCTCGATGTTGTTCTCCATCAGCGAAATCACTTCGAACAGCGACTTGTTCGCCGAGCCGAGCCGCGCGACGAGCGGCATGCGCTGTTGCGCGCTCGTGTCGCGCACGTGTTCGACGATGAACTGCTCGGCGATCTGCGTGACGCGCGCGGTGCCCACGCGCGCGGCGATCAGGTTCAGCATCATGTCGAGCGGCGCGACGCCGCCCGTGCACGTGATGCGGTCGCGATCGACGACGAACAGTTCCTTCAGGAAGCGCGTGCCCGGAAACTCTTCCTTCAGCGCAGACATGTTTTCCCAGTGAATCGCACACGCATAGCCCTCGAGGAGCCCCGACTTCGCGAGTGCGTACGTGCCCGTGCACAGGCTGCCGAGCGGAAGCCCCATGCGTGCGAAGCGACGCAGCGTCGACAGATGCGCAGGCGTGGTTGCACGCTGCACCTCGATGCCGCCGCACACGAATACGATGTCGGGCTGGCCCACGCATTCGGCGGGGCCCGTGTCGACCGTGAGGCCGTTGCTCGCCGTGACCGGGCCGCCTTCCGGGCTGATCACCGACCAGCGGTAGAGCGGCTGTCCGCTCAGGTAGTTCGCCATCCGAAGCACCTCGATCGCATTGGTGAACGCGATCATCGTGAAGTTCGGTAAGGGCATGAACGCGAAGTGGGACAGCGACGCTGTGCGGTCGGGCGACATGGGGGGCGTTCCTTGAATCTCTAATAGCTTTTGGCCCGAGGCACGGATCGGGCTGCCGTATTGTGTGAGCGAGCGCAACAAGCGTGCCATACGGCTAAACCCTAGCTCCATACGTTGTATGGGCGTCAGAGCGATGTTGCACTGCACCGTAACCGTGACACGTGCACCCCGGACGCGCACCGGGAGCACCGACGGAGTGCCTGTCCATAGGTGAATCGTGCATGCCGTTTTGCTCGGTCATCCAGAAAAGCACGACCGGTCACTTGTACAAAACGGACGCGCATGGCGGAAAAGGCAAAGAACGCGTCTAAATTCATCAATCCGCCGAAAATCCGAACGACAAGAATAGAGCCGTCGGCAGCCTTGCACTGGAAGCACTGGAAACCCAGGTATGGCGGGCCTCGAGCTTCGGTTGCACGCCCCTTATTCTTCGTCACGGACGCACTATGTCGAACACCCAGCCTTTCTTCTCGCAGCCCCTCGCCGAGCGCGACGCGCCGGTGCGCGGCGCCATCCTGAAGGAGCTCGAGCGCCAGCAGTCGCAGGTCGAGCTGATCGCGTCGGAAAACATCGTGTCGCGCGCGGTGCTGGAGGCACAAGGCTCGGTGCTGACCAACAAGTATGCGGAAGGCTATCCGGGCAAGCGTTACTACGGCGGCTGCGAGTTCGCGGACGAAGTCGAGGCGCTGGCGATCGAGCGCGTGAAGCAGATCTTCAACGCCGGCTATGCGAACGTGCAGCCGCACTCGGGCGCGCAGGCGAACGGCTCGGTGATGCTCGCGCTGGCGAAGCCGGGCGACACGGTGCTCGGCATGTCGCTGGACGCCGGCGGCCACCTGACGCACGGCGCGAAGCCGGCGCTGTCGGGCAAGTGGTTCAACGCGGTGCAGTACGGCGTGAACCGCGACACGCTGCGAATCGACTACGAACAGGTTGAAGAACTCGCGCACCAGCACAAGCCGAACCTGATCATCGCCGGCTTCTCGGCATACCCGCGCGCGCTGGACTTCGCACGCTTTCGCGCGATCGCCGACAGCGTCGGCGCGAAGCTGATGGTCGACATGGCGCACATCGCGGGCGTGATTGCCGCGGGCCGTCATGCGAACCCGGTCGAGCATGCGCACGTCGTCACGTCGACCACCCACAAGACGCTGCGCGGCCCGCGCGGCGGCTTCGTGCTGACCAACGACGAAGAGATCGCCAAGAAGATCAACTCGGCCGTGTTCCCCGGCCTGCAGGGCGGCCCGCTGATGCACGTGATCGCCGGCAAGGCCGTCGCGTTCGGCGAAGTGCTGCACGCGGACTTCAAGACCTACATCGACAACGTGCTCGCGAACGCGCAGGCGCTCGGCGAAGTGCTGAAGGCAGGCGGCGTGGATCTCGTGACCGGCGGCACCGACAACCACCTGCTGCTGGTCGACCTGCGCCCGAAGGGCCTGAAGGGTGCGCCGGTCGAGCAGGCGCTGGAACGCGCGGGCATCACCTGCAACAAGAACGGCATTCCGTTCGACACCGAGAAGCCGACCGTCACGTCGGGCATCCGCCTCGGCACGCCGGCCGGCACGACGCGCGGCTTCGGCGTCGCGGAGTTCCGCGAGATCGGCCGCCTGATCCTCGAAGTGTTCGACGCGCTGCGCGCGAACCCGGAAGGCGACCGCGCGACCGAACAGCGCGTGCGCCGCGAGATTTTCGCGCTTTGCGAGCGCTTCCCGATCTACTGATCGACCCCACAAGAACAGTCACACGAGCGAGAGGCAGATATGAGCACGCTGCACCAGGACAGCATCATCATCGACGGCTTGAACATCTCGAAGTTCGAGAAGCCGGTGTTCGAAGACATGCGCAAGGGTGGCATCACCGCCGCGAACTGCACGGTATCGGTGTGGGAGAACTTCACCAAGACCGTCGACAACATCGGCGTGATGAAGAAGAAGATCCGCGACAACGGCGAGCTGCTGACGCTGGTGCGCACGACGGACGACATCTTCCGCGCGAAGAAGGAAGGCAAGACGGGGATCATCCTCGGCTTCCAGAACGCGCACGCGTTCGAGGACAACCTCGGCTACATCGAGGCGTTCGCCGACATGGGCGTGCGCGTCGTGCAGCTCTGCTACAACACGCAGAACCTGGTCGGCACCGGCTGCTACGAGCGCGACGGCGGCCTGTCGGACTTCGGCCGCGAAGTGATCACCGAGATGAACCGCGTCGGCATCATGGTCGACCTGTCGCATGTGGGCGGCAACACGTCGTCGGAAGCGATCGCGTTCTCGAAGAAGCCGGTGTGCTACTCGCACTGCCTGCCGTCGGGCCTGAAGGAACATCCGCGCAACAAGAGCGACGCGCAGCTGAAGGAAATCGCCGACGCGGGCGGCTTCGTCGGCGTGACGATGTTCGCGCCGTTCCTGAAGCGCGGGATCGAAGCGAACATCGACGACTACATCGAGGCGATCGACTACGTCGTGAACCTGATCGGCGAAGACGCGGTCGGCATCGGCACGGACTTCACGCAGGATTTCGCGAAGGAATTCTTCGACATGCTGACGCATGACAAGGGCCGCTATCGCCAGCTGACGAACTTCGGCAAGGTGATCAACCCGGACGGCATCCGCACGATCGGTGAATTCCCGAACCTGACCGCGGCGATGGAACGCCACGGCTGGAAGGAGTCGCGCATCCGCAAGATCATGGGCGAGAACTGGGTGCGCGTGTTCAAGGACGTGTGGGGCGCGTAAGCGCCTGCCGGCCCGACCCGCCAACAGCGATTCAACATTAGAAAAATCGGGACGTGCCCGCGCAAGCCGCGCGGGCACGCGGACGATATCGCGCCTGCGCCTGAGTCGCGCGGCGAATTTTCCTCACGGAGTCACCACGATGCAACCGCAACTGCCGATCAACGTCGATCCCGATACCGGCGTCTGGACCACCGACGCGCTGCCGATGCTGTACGTGCCGCGTCACTTCTTCACGAACAACCACGTCGCCGTCGAGGAAGCGCTCGGCGTCGAAGCGTATGCCGAGATCCTCTACAAGGCCGGCTACAAGTCCGCGTACCACTGGTGCGACAAGGAAGCGAAGCAGCACGGCATCACCGGCATGGCGGTGTTCGAGCACTACCTGAAGCGCCTGTCGCAACGCGGCTGGGGCCTGTTCTCGATCATCGAAGCCGATCCGGCCAGCGCGCGCGCGAAGATCGAACTGCGCCACTCGTCGTTCGTGCTCCAGCAGCCGGGCAAGGAAGGCAAGCTCTGCTACATGTTCGCGGGCTGGTTCGCCGGTGCGATGGACTGGGTCAACGACACGACGCCGGAAGGCAAGAACGCGCCGCGCGCGCAATCGAAGGAAGTGCAGTGTGCGGCCGAGCATCACGACCACTGCGTCTTCGAAGTGTCGCCCATCGCGCACTGACGCTGACGTCACGACACAGCTGCACAACAACACCCGCAACACGAGACATTCGAACGCCAGAGGTCGCCTGCGATGCGTTATCCCCACCTGTTCAAACCCATGCAGCTGAACCAGCTGACGCTGCGCAACCGGATCGTCAGCACCGCGCACGCCGAGGTGTATGCCGAGCCGGGCGGCCTGCCGGGCGACCGCTACATCCGCTATTACGAAGAGAAGGCGAAGGGTGGCGTCGGCCTCGCGATCTGCGGCGGCTCGAGCCCCGTGTCGATCGACAGCCCGCAAGGCTGGTGGAAGTCGGTGAACCTGTCGAACGACAAGATCATCGACCCGCTCACGCGTCTGGCCGACACGATGCACAAGCACGGCGCCAAGATCATGATCCAGGCGACGCACATGGGCCGCCGCTCGTCGTTCCACGGCGAGCACTGGCCGCATCTGATGTCGCCGTCGGGCGTGCGCGAGCCGGTGCACCGCGGCAACGCGAAGATCATCGAGATCGAGGAAATCCGCCGCATCATCGGCGACTTCGCGGCCGCCGCGAAGCGCGTGAAGGCGGCCGGCATGGACGGCATCGAAATCTCGGCCGCGCACCAGCACCTGATCGACCAGTTCTGGAGCAAGCGTTCGAACCATCGCACCGACGAGTGGGGCGGCAGCCTGGAGAACCGTCTGCGCTTCGGCATCGAAGTGCTGACGGCCGTGCGCGAAGCGGTCGGCAAGGACTTCTGCGTCGGCTTGCGGATGTGCGGCGACGAATTCCACGAGGACGGCCTCGATCACGAAGCGCTGAAGGAAATCGCGCAGGCGATGTCCGAGACGGGCCTGGTCGACTACCTGAGCGTGGTCGGCTCGGGCGGCGATACGCACAACACGATCGCCAACTGCATGCCGCCGATGGCGCTGCCGCCGGAGCCGTTCGTGCACCTCGCGGCCGGCATCAAGTCGGTGGTGAAGATCCCCGTGATGCACGCACAGAGCATCCGCGATGCGGGCCAGGCCGAACGCCTGCTCGCGAACGGCATGATCGACCTGGTCGGCATGACGCGCGCGCAGATCGCCGATCCGCACATGGTGATCAAGATCCGCGACGGCCGCGAAGACGAAATCAAGCAGTGCGTGGGCGCGAACTACTGCATCGACCGCCAGTACAACGGCCTCGACGTGCTGTGCATCCAGAACGCCGCGACGTCGCGCGAAGCGACGATGCCGCACATCATCGAGAAGTCGCGCGGCCCGAAGCGCAAGGTGGTGGTGGTCGGCGCCGGCCCCGCGGGCCTCGAGGCCGCACGCGTCGCGAAGCTGCGCGGCCACGACGTCGTGCTGTTCGAGAAGAACACTGAAGTGGGCGGCCAGGTGATGATCGCCGCGAAAGCGCCGCAGCGCGAGCAGATGTCGGGGATCATCCGCTGGTTCGATATGGAAACGAAGCGCCTCGGCGTCGACCGGCGCCTCGGCGTCGCCGCCGACGAGAAGATGATCATGGCCGAGAAGCCGGACATCGTCGTGCTCGCCACCGGCGGTTCGAGCTTCACGTGGCAGGTGCCGGCGTGGGGCGTCGCCGAGGGCCTCGCCGTCAGCTCGTGGGACATCCTGACCGGCAAGGTCGAGCCGAAGCAGAACGTGCTGCTGTTCGACGGCGTGAGCACGCATGCGGGCGCAGGCGTGGCCGACTTCATGGCGAGCCGCGGCTCGAAGGTCGAGGTGGTGACGCCCGACGTGAAGGTCGCCGACGATTGCGGCGGCACGACGTTCCCGATCTTCTATCGCCGCCTGTATGCGCTCGGCGTGATCCCGACGCCGAACACCATGCTCGACCGCGTGTACGAGGAAGACGGCAAGATCATCGCCGTGCTGCGCAACGAATACACCGAAGAGCTCGAAGAGCGCGCGGTCGACCAGGTGGTGATCGAGAACGGTTCGTCGCCGAACGACGAGCTGTACTGGAAGCTGAAGCCGGAGTCGGTGAACCGCGGCCAGATCGATCCGCACACGCTGTTCGCGGCCGAGCCGCAGCCGTGCCTGTCGGAAGAACTGGGCAACGGCCGCTTCCTGCTGTTCCGTGTCGGCGACTGCATCTCGATGCACAACGTCCACGGTGCGATCTACGACTCGCTGCGTCTCGTGAAGGATTTCTAAAAAATGAATCCGGCTTTCCTCATTACCGCACTGCTGTGGCTGTCGGTGGCGGGGCTCGCGTTCGCGGTCGCGAAGCGCTCGTCCTACTGGCGTCTCGGGCGCGCGACGGCGCCCGGCTCGTTCGGCGTCGCGAACCTGTTCGCGATCCCGAAGCGCTACTTCGTCGACCTGCACCACGTGGTGGCCCGCGATCCGTACATCGCGAAGACCCACGTCGCGACCGCCGGCGGCGCGATCGCCGCGCTCGCGCTGGTGTTCGTCAACTACGGCCTCGCGATCTACTCGCCGTGGCTCGACAAGCTGATCTTCCTCGCGGCGCTCGCGATGCTCGTCGGCGTGGTGTTCGTCTGGCGCCGCCGCGCGGCCAAGGACGTGCCGGCCCGCCTGTCGCGCGGCCCGTGGAACGCGCTGCCCTGGCTGCTCGGCTCGTTCGCGCTCGGCCTCGTGCTGTTCATGGTCGTGCCGACCGGTGCGATGTCGGGTGCGTTCGCGGTGCTCTGCGCGCTGTTGATCGGCGCCGGCGCGTTCACGATGACGGTCGGTGCCGCGAAGGGCGGCCCGATGAAGCACGCGATCGCCGGCCTGCTGCACCTCGCGTTCCACCCGCGCCAGGAGCGTTTCGCGGCGACCCGCGATTCGTTCACGGGTAACGGCACGGCCACGCCGCCGACCGCGCTGAAGCTGCCGGACATCCAGCACGAAGAGTACGGCGTCGCGAAGCCGGTCGAATTCCGCTGGAACCAGCTGCTCAGCTTCGATGCGTGCGTGCAGTGCGGCAAGTGCGAAGCCGCGTGCCCCGCGTTCGCGTCGGGCCAGCCGCTGAATCCGAAGAAACTGATCCAGGATCTCGTCGTCGGGATGGCGGGCGGCACCGACGCCGCGTACGCCGGCAGCCCGACGCCGGGCCTCGCGGTCGGCCAGCATCGCGGCGAGCCGAACGGCCCGATCGTGTCCGGCCTGATCGAGGAACAGACGCTGTGGTCGTGCACCACCTGCCGCGCATGCGTGCAGGAGTGCCCGATGCTGATCGAGCACGTCGACGCGATCGTCGACATGCGCCGCAACCGCACGCTGGTGCACGGCACGGTGCCGGGCAAGGGCCAGGAAGTACTCGCGAACCTGCGCGAGACCGGCACGATGGGCGGTTACGACACGGCCGCACGCTACGACTGGTCGGTCGACCTGAACGCACCGGTCGCGCAGCCCGGCAAGCCGGTCGACGTGCTGATCGTCGCGGGTGAAGGCGCGTTCGACATGCGCTATCAGCGCACGCTGCGGGCCTTCATCAAGGTACTGAACAAGGCGGGCGTCGACTATGCGGTGCTCGGCGGAACCGAGACCGACACGGGCGACGTCGCACGCCGCCTCGGCGACGAAGCGACGTTCCAGCAGATGGCGAAGCGCCTGATCGGCACGCTCGGCTCGCTGTCGTACAAGCAGATCGTGACGGCCGACCCGCACGTGATGCACAGCCTGCGCAACGAATACCGCGCGCTCGGCCTGCGCGTGACGGTCAAGCACCACACGACCTACATGGCGGAACTGGCCGACAGCGGCAAGATCGCGCCGAAGGCCGTCGAAGCGCTGAGCGAGAGGCGCACCACGTATCACGATCCGTGCTACCTCGGCCGCTACAACGGCGAGACGGAATCGCCGCGCAAGCTGCTGAAGACGATCGGCATCCAGGTCGTCGAGATGGAGCGCAACGGCATGCGCGGCCGCTGCTGCGGCGGTGGCGGCGGTGCGCCGCTGACCGACATCCCGGGCAAGCAGCGGATTCCCGACATCCGCATCGCCGACGCCCGCGCGATCGGCGCCGACGTGGTCGCGGTCGGTTGCCCGAACTGCACGGCGATGCTCGAAGGCGTCGTGGGCCCGCGCCCCGACGTGCTCGACGTGGCCGAACTCGTTGCCGCCTCGCTGGAGTGAATCGATGAACACGATCAAACGAATCGATCCGCGCCGGCCGTTCATCATCACGGCCGCCGGCCTGAAGCGCATCACGCTCGGCCAGGAAGGCAGCGCCGATGCGAGCGCCGCGCAGTGGTCCGCGCATGGCCACGGCGCCGCGGCCGCGAAGCCGCGCCGCGCGGTGCAGGACCCGAAGCACGTGATGCTGGTGGTCGCGCACACCGAGCGCGGCGCGCTCGACGATCATGCGCGGCAGGCGATCGCCGCCGCCGCGGTGCTCGCCGATGCGCAGACGGAGGTCGCGCTGCTGGCGTTCGGCGAATTGAAGGATGACGCCGCGGAACTCGGCGTCGACAAGCTGATCGAGCTGGTCGACTTCGACCGTCGCTCGTTTGCGCCGGAAAGCGAATTGCAGGCATTGCAGGCATGTGCCGCGGCGCTCGCGCCGAAGCACGTGTTCGTGCCCGACAACGCGACCGGCGACGGCGATCTCGGCCGGCGTTACGCGGCGGCCGCAGGCGCGAGCGTCGCGACCCACGTGGTCGAGATCGACGCGAAGCATGTCGGCGCGTATGCGCAGGCCGGCCGCGCGTTCGCGACGCGCGGGCTGCCCGACGTGATCCTGCTCGCGCAGAACGCGGTCGAAGCCAAACTGCCGTTCGTCGGCGCGGGCGATCGCCTGGCCGCCGACTTCATCCGCCCGGCTGCCGATGCGTCGCAACCGTACCGCGATCTGGGCCTCGAGGAAATCGACGCGGCGCAGGTCGCGCTGGAGGAAGCCGATTTCATCGTGTCGGCCGGCAACGGCGTGTCCGACATCGGCGCGTTCGAACAGCTCGCCGGCGCGTTCGGCGCCGCGATCGGCGCGAGCCGTGTCGCGGTCGACAACGGGCACTTCACGCGCGACAAGCAGGTGGGCGCGACCGGCAAGACCGTCGAGGCGAGCGTGTACATCGCGTTCGGCATCTCCGGCGCGGTGCAGCACTTGCAGGGGATCAAGGATTGCCGTCACGTGATCGCGGTGAACCTCGACGGCAGCGCGCCGATCGCGAAGCGCGCGAACCTGACGGTGGTGGGCGACGCGCAGGCGACGATCGCCGCGCTGATCGAACAGGTGCAGGCCGCGCGCGCGTCGCGCGGACAATCGCCGACCGCGGTCGGCGCCCGTGAAACGGAAGGAGTCGCAGCATGAACGCCCCCCGCCAGTTGCAACGCATCGCGGTGCTCGTGTCCGTGGGCCGGCACCCGGTCAGCGGCACGGCGCGCTACAGCCGCAACGACGCGGCCGCGCTCGAAGTCGGCCGCCAGCTCGCGGAACGGCATCGCGCGCAGCTCGACGTGATCCATGCGGGCGATCCCGCCAATGAAGCGCTCGCCGAATACCTCGCGCTCGGCGCACGCCAGGTCGAGGTGCTGGCGTGCCGCGACGGCGACGATGCCGCGCAGGCGCTCGCCGCGCGCGTCGAAGGCTACGACCTCGTGCTGACCGGCACCCGCGCCGAAGGCGCGTACGACACCGGGATGCTGCCGTATCGCGTCGCTGCGGCGCTCGGCTATCCGCTCGTCGGCTCGGCCGTCGACGTGACGGTCGACGGCGGCCGCGCGGCAGTCCGGCAATTCTTGCCGAAAGGGCTGCGGCGGCGTGTCGACGCGGCGTTGCCGGCGGTCGTCGCGGTCCATCCGCTCGCGAACGTGGCGCCGCTGTACGCGTATGCGCGGCTGCGCGCCGGTGCGATCCGCCCGGCGCTCACGTCGGCCGGCGCGGACGCCGACGCGGGTGCATGGAAGGTCGGTCCGATCGAGCGTAAACCCGTAAAGCTGGTCGCCGCGGAGAAGCGCTCGGGGCATGCCCGGATGCTGTCCGCGACCACGACCGAAAGCCGCGGCGGCAACGTCGTAAATGAAGGGAGTTCAGTCGAAAAAGCACAAGTGATCCTCGCGTATTTGCGCGAGCATCAGCTCATCGACTACTGATTTTGATGCCTGTCGGCAACAACACTGGGACGCAAGGAATCCGGAGCAAACGATGAAAGTATCGGCAGACATTCGCGCACTGATCGAACGCCGCAAGGAAGGCTACAGCCTCGAGGCGCCGTTCTACACGAGCGAGGAAATTTTCGCCCTCGACATGGAGGCGATTTTCCGGCAGCACTGGATCCAGGTCGCGGTCGAACCGGACATTCCCGAGCCGGGCGACTACGTGACCGTGGAACTGGGCAGCGACTCGATCCTGATCGTGCGCGACGACGACATGGAAATCCGCGCGTTCCACAACGTGTGCCGTCACCGCGGCGCGCGTCTGTGCAACGAGGACAAAGGCTCGGTCGGCAACATCGTGTGCCCGTACCACAGCTGGACCTACAACCTCACCGGCCAGCTGATGTTCGCCGAGCACATGGGCGAGAAGTTCGACCGCTGCAAGCACAGCCTGAAGTCGGTGCACCTGCAGAACCTCGCGGGGCTGATCTTCGTGTGCCTCGCCGAGGAGCCGCCGGTCGACTTCGCGCAGCTGCGCGCCGAGATGGAGCCGTACCTGCTGCCGCACGATCTGCCGAACACGAAGATCGCCGCGCAGATCGACATCATCGAGGAAGGCAACTGGAAGCTCACGATGGAGAACAACCGCGAGTGCTATCACTGCGTCGCGAACCATCCGGAGCTGACGATCTCGCTGTACGAATACGGCTTCGGCTACCAGCGTTCCGACGCGAACGCCGAAGGCATGGACGCATTCGCCGAAACCTGCGTGCGCCGCGGCAAGGAGTGGGCCGAGATGGGCCTGCCGTCCGCCGAAATCGAAAAGCTGCTCGACGTGACGGGTTTCCGCACGCAGCGCCTGCCGCTCGATCGTCACGGCGAATCGCAGACGCTCGACGCGAAGGTCGCATCGAAGAAGCTACTCGGCAAGTTCGACCAGGCCGACCTCGGCGGCCTGTCGTTCTGGACGCAGCCGAACTCGTGGCACCACTTCATGAGCGATCACATCGTGACGTTCTCGGTGATTCCGCTGTCGGCCGGCAAGACGCTCGTGCGCACCAAGTGGCTCGTGCACAAGGACGCGAAGGAAGGCATCGACTACGACGTGAAGAACCTGACGGCCGTGTGGAACGCGACCAACGACCAGGATCGCGCGCTCGTCGAGTTCTCGCAGCGCGGCGCGACCAGCAGCGCATACGAGCCGGGCCCGTATTCGCCGTACACGGAAGGTCTCGTCGAAAAATTCTCGGCCTGGTACATCGGCCGGCTCGCCGAAAAAACCGGCGCGTAGTACCCAGCACCACCCAGTACTGAAGCGGAGCTACAGATGATGCGAGATGCGGCCAATTTCGAGCCGGCGGACAGCCGGGTGACCCACCCGGCGTTCTGGAACGCGCTGCCCGAGCGCTGGACGAGCGACGTCGAGGAAACGCTGGTGTGCTGCCACGTTCGGCAGGAAACCCACGACGTGAAGAGCTTCTTCTTCCGTTCGCCGCAAGGCCGTGCGTTCTCGTTCGAGCCGGGGCAGTTCATCACGCTCGAGCTCGACATCGACGGCGAGACGATCAACCGGTGCTACACGATCTCGTCGTCGCCGGCGCGGCCGCACACGATCTCGATCACGGTCAAGCGCGTGCCGGGCGGCAAGGTGTCGAACTGGCTGCACGACAACCTGCAGCCCGGCGCGTCGGTGCGCGTGCTCGGCCCCGCCGGCGAATTCACGTGCGCCCGCCATCCGGCGCGCAAGTACCTGTTCCTGTCGGCCGGTTCGGGCGTCACGCCGCTGATGTCGATGAGCCGCGCGCACCATGATCTCGCCGAGGATCGCGACATCCTGTTCGTGCACAGCGCGCGCACGCCGGACGACATCATCTTCGCGCGCGAGCTCGACCTGATCGCGTCGAACCATACGAACTTCCGCACGTCGTTCGTCGTCGAGCGCGTCGGTGCGCGTACCAACTGGCCGGGCGTCACGGGCTTCCTGACGCTGCCGCTGCTGAAGCTGATCGCCCCTGATTTCATGGAGCGCGAGATCTTCACGTGCGGTCCCGCGCCGTACATGAAGGCCGTGCGCGACCTGCTCGACGAAGCCGGCTTCGATCGCAAGCAGTATCACGAGGAAAGCTTCTCGTTCGAAACGCTCGCGCAGACCGCGAGCGACGAGGTGCTCGCCGAACTCGTGCCGGCCGCCAACGATGGCGACGTCGCGACCCGGCAGTACACGGTCAGCTTCGCGAAGAGCAATCGCGAGATCGCGTGCGGCTCCGAGCAGCACGTGCTCGATGCGGCGCGCCAGTCGGGCGTGCGGCTGCCGGCGTCGTGCACGCAGGGCATGTGTGGCACTTGCAAGGTGAAGCTCGTGTCGGGGCAGGTCGAGATGAAGCACAACGGCGGCATCCGCCAGCGCGAGATCGATCAGGGGATGGTGCTGCTGTGCTGCAGCAAGCCGCTGTCGGATCTCGTGATCGACAAGTAAGTCGCAACAAGCCATCGGCTGTCTGGACGCGTCGCGTCCAGACAAGCATCCGTCGGAAAACAACGATACCGCGGATTTGTGGTTGAAGAACCTAGAGAGGCAACGCGCGGTTTGCGCATATCAAGGAGATCGACCATGAAGCTGTTCGGAAAACTGCTGTGGACTGGCGCCGTGTCGGCGATGGTGGCACTGAGCGCGTCGGCGCTCGCCGATACGAAACCGACGTTGAAGATCGGCTACGTCGAAGGCTGGGACGACAGCGTCGCGACGTCGAACGTCGCGGCCCGCGTGATCGAGAAGAAGCTCGGTTATCAAGTTCAGCTCGTGCCGGTGGCTGCCGGGATCATGTGGCAGGGCGTCGCGCGCGGCGATCTCGACGCAACGCTGTCGGCCTGGCTGCCGGTCACGCACGGCTCCTACTGGAGCGAATACAAGAGCAAGGTCGTCGACGTCGGCGCGAACTTTCCCGACGCGAAGATCGGCCTGATCGTTCCCGATTACGTGAAGGCGAAGAGCATCGAGGATCTGAACGCCGAGAAGAGCAGCTTCGGCGGCCGGATCGTCGGCATCGATGCCGGTGCGGGCGTGATGCGCAAGACCGACGAAGCGATCAAGAACTACGGGCTGAGCTACACGCTGATGCCGAGCTCGGGCAGTGCGATGACGGCCGAACTGTCGCGCTCGGTCGGCGCGAACAAGCCGGTGATCGTGACCGGCTGGGCGCCGCACTGGATGTTCGCGAAGTGGAAGCTGCGCTTCCTCGAGGATCCGAAGAAGGTGTTCGGCGGTGCGGAGCACGTCGACAGCGTCGTGAACCCGCAGCTCGAGACGAAGGCGAAGCCGGTCATCACGTTCCTGAAGAAATTCCAGTGGAAGCCGGGCGAAATCGACAGCGTGATGCTCGCGATCCAGAACGGCTCGAAGCCGGAAGCGGCCGCTGATGCATGGATCGCCGCGCATGCGGACCGCGTGAATTCGTGGACTGAAGGCGCACAGTAATCACCGCGGCGATTCGTCGCGAGAAGCACCATAAAAATACGCCGGGAATGGAACGCAGGAATCCGAAATAATCGTGACTTCATGCGGCCATATCCCGGTTTTCTTTTACTGATTCTGCAAAAAAGCCCGTAAGTTGTTACACTACGGCCCTTGTGCGGAGTCATCACAGGAGGAATTGGATGAGTCAGGCAGGACTGCGTGCGAACCGCACCAGTGATGTTGGAACACCCATCTCACATGATTCGACGGGCCACACGCTGCAGCGTGGCCTGACTTGGAAAGACGCATTCTGGGTAACGAGCGGCGTGCCGGCAGGCGTGCTGTTCACGATCGGCGGCGTATGCACGACGATCGGCCAGCCCGCGTGGGCGATCTGGATCGCCGCGATCACGATGGGGCTGATTCAAAGCGCGACTTATGCGGAAATATCGGGGCTATTTCCCCATAAATCGGGCGGCGCGTCGGTGTATGGCGCGATCGGCTGGGTCCGTTACAGCAAGCTGATTGCCCCGGTTTCCGTGTGGTGCAACTGGCTCGCGTGGTCGCCGATGCTCGCGCTCGGCTGCGGCCTCGCGGCGAGCTATGCGCTCACGAGTCTCTTTCCCGCCAACGCGGCGGTGCTGCAATGGCAGCTCAGGATCGCGGATCTCGGTTTCATCAAGCCGGGTCTGTCTCTGCGAATCAACGCGACGTTCGTCATCGCGACGATTCTGCTTCTCATCACGTTCAAGCTTCAGCATAGCGGCGCATCGAAGGCTGCGCGTACCCAGCGCATTCTCGGCATTGCCTCGCTCACGCCGCTCCTGATTGTCGGCATCGTGCCGTTCATCACCGGCGACGTGCCGATGTCGAACCTGCTGCCGCTGCTGCCGCTCGGTCACGACGCGCAGGGCAATCTCACGGCCGCGACGTTCGGCTCGTGGAACGGGCAGGGCGTGACGATGGCGCTCGGCGCGATGTTCATGGCCGGCTGGGCATCGTACGGTTTCGAAACGGCCGTCTGCTACACGCGTGAATTCCGCGATCCGCGGCGCGACACCGCGAAGGCGATTTTCTGGTCGGGCGCGCTGTGCCTGGTCGTGATGACGCTCGTGCCGATGGCGTTCCAGGGCGCGCTCGGCACGCAGGCGATGCTCGATCCGGCGATCGGCGACGGCACCGGTGTCGCGGCCGCGATGGCGAAGATCGTCGGCGGCGGCGCGTGGGTCGCGAATGCGGTCGTCGTGATGCTGATGCTGTCGATCCTGCTGATCGTGATGACGTCGATGATGGGCTCGTCGCGCACGCTGTACCAGGCATCGGTCGACGGCTGGCTGCCGAAGTACCTGTCGCACGTGAACGAGCACGGCTCGCCCACGCGCGCGATGTGGACCGATCTCGGCTTCAACCTCGTGTTGCTGATGATGTCGGACTACATGACGGTGCTGTCGATCTCGAACGTCTGCTACATGTTGTTCGTATTCCTGAATCTCCAGTCGGGCTGGATCCACCGGATGGATCGCGGCAACTGGGATCGGCCGTTCCGCTGCCCGACCTGGCTGCTCGTCGCCGGTTCGATCTGCGGCTACGCGAACCTCGTCTATGTCGGCGCCGGTGCGAACCTGCAGGGCGAGGGCACGCTGCGCAACGGGCTGATCGCGATGCTGCTGATCGTGCCCGTGTTCCTGTTCCGCCACTACTGGCAGGATCGCGGCCGGTTCCCCGCGCAGATGCAGCACGACATGGAGCTCGAAGTGCCGAAGCGCGCGATGTGGCTGAACCTGATGCCGTATGCGGCGCTGGTTGGCGCCGGGCTCACGATCTGGCTGTCGTATTACTTCGCGTGGGTGAAATAGAAACAAGCGCGTGACGCTTCGCGCGGCAAACCCGGCCACCGCACCCGGGCCGCCGCGCGAAGCGTGTGATGGATGCGATAAAAAAACCGACCGGCTGATGCCGGTCGGTTTTTTTGTTGGCTGCGCGCCGAATGGAAGCGGCGAACGCTTACGGAAACACCACCGTCCGGTCGCCGTTCAGGAACACGCGGCGCTCGATGAATGCCTTCACCGCGCGCGCGAGCGTGATGGACTCGACGTCGCGGCCGACCGCAAGCAGCTGCTCGGGACGCAGCGCATGATCGACGCGCTCGACCACTTGCTCGATGATCGGACCTTCGTCGAGATCGTCGGTCACGAAGTGAGCCGTCGCGCCGATCAGCTTCACGCCGCGCGCATGCGCCTGGTGATACGGCTTCGCGCCCTTGAAGCCGGGCAGGAACGAGTGATGGATGTTGATCGCGCGGTTCGCGAGCTTCGCGCTAGTTTCCAGCGACAGCACCTGCATGTAACGCGCGAGGATCACGAGCTCGGCGCCGCTCGATTCGAAGAAGTCGAGCCACTGCGCTTCCTGCTGCGCCTTGGTGTCGGCCGTGATCGGGAAGTGGCGGAACGGCAGCCCGTGCTGCACGGCGAGCGGCTCGAAGTCGGGATGGTTCGACACGATGCCGACGATGTCCATCTTCAGCTCGCCCATCCGCCAGCGGAACAGCAGGTCGGCGAGGCAGTGCTCGAGCTTCGACACCATGATCAGCACCTTCGGGCGCGCGTTCACGTCGTGGATCGCCCATTGCGCAGCGCCTGCGCCGCCGCCGGCGAGCGCGGCCGCGATCGGCCCGAATTCCTGGCGCAGCGCGTCGATCTGTAGCGTTTCATCCGTCGGATGAAACACGCAGCGCACGAAGAAGTGGTTGCTGAGATCGTCGTCGAACACGTTCAGCGCATCGACATAGCAGCGATGGCGCTCGAGAAAGCCGACGACGGCGGCGACCTGGCCGGCCGCGCTCGGGCACGACAGCGTCAGGACGAATTGATCGGGGCGTGAGTCGGCGGTCATGAGATTCCTCGGATGTCATGGGGCGCGAACCCGCGCGGCGGCGCAGCGGGGCGCCAGGCTACGCGGGTAGCGGGAGGCTCAAGTAAATCAGGACGATTTGGGCGCGGATAGAACCAACGCGCCGTGTGGCTGGTATCGGCGCGCCAGCGCGGCCGGGCCGGCCAGCCCACCCCTCACGCCGGCGCGCACGCATCGAGCAGCCAGCGCCGGAACACGTGGGTCGCGTCCGGCTCGGGCCGCTGCGGCGGCCGCACGAGGAAGTACCCGCGCGACGTGACGACGGGCGCGTCGACGAGCTTCACGAGCTGCCCGGACGCGACGAGCTCGTCGACGAGCGGCGCCCAGCCGAGCGCGACACCCTCGCCGAGCAGCGCCGCATGGATCACCAGCGCATAGCTGTTGAAGGTCACGCCGCGCGCGGCGGCCAGCGCGTCGAGGCCGTGCGCGTCGAACCAGGCGGCCCACGACAGCCAGCGCTCGGGCCGGGTCGCTTGCACGTGCAGCAGCGGCAGCGCGTGCAGATGGTCGGGCCGCGCGACGTGCGGATGCGCATCGCGGAACGCGGGCGAGCAGACGGGCGTGACCGATTCGGGAAAGAGGCGCGCGGCGGTGCACGACGGCCAGTGTCCGTCGCCGAACAGGACCGCGATGTCCGCGTGGTCGCGCTGCGCGTCGTAATCCTGTGACGTGACGACCCGCACGTCGACGTCCGGCATCACGCGCTTCAGGCCCGCGAGGCGCGGCATCAGCCAGTAGGTCGCGAACCCGAAATCCGTGACGATCGTCAGCGTGCCGTGCTCGCGGCGCGCGCGCAGCGTCGCCGTGGCGCCGCGCAACGTGTCGAGGCTCACCCGCACGGCTTCGTACAGGCACTGGCCGTCGCTCGTCAGCGTGACGCCGCGCGGGCTGCGCTCGAACAGCGGCACGCCGAGTTCCGCCTCCAGCTGGAACACCTGCTGGCTCACGGCCGGCTGCGTGGAGCCGAGCTCGCGCGCGGCGGCGGTGAAGCTCTGCAGACGCGCGGCCGATTCGAACGCGCGCAGCGCCTGCATCGACGGTAACGGTTCGGATTTCGACATAAGTCTCTCTAATGGCCCCATAAGGGCCGGACGCCTTCCCGCGCGAATTCGGGCGGGCGATAGTGCTTCGGACGGCACGGCGTTGCAGCCGCCCTTCCGCGATTCTGCCAGTCGCGGAACGTGCGCGCGGCACTTTCTGCAGGCCGCGTCCGTCATGCCGGCTGCGTCGCTGCACGAGCGTCGCGCCGCTCCGTTCCAACACCGATTTCCCCGCGACCGCGATGACGAACCCGACTCCCAACATCCTGATCCTGATGGCCGACCAGCTGACGCCGTTCGCGCTGCCGGCGTACGGCAACCGCGTGGCGCGCACGCCGACGCTCGATCGCCTCGCCGGGCAAGGCGTGGTGTTCGACGCCGCGTACTGCGCGAGCCCGCTGTGCGCGCCGTCGCGTTTCTCGCTGCTGACCGGCAAGCTGCCGTCGGGTATCGGCGCGTACGATAACGCCGCCGAATTACCCGCGCAAACGCTGACCTTCGCGCACTACCTGCGCGCGGGCGGCTACCGGACGATGCTGTCCGGCAAGATGCATTTCTGCGGGCCCGACCAGCTGCACGGTTTCGAGGAGCGGCTCACCACCGACATCTATCCGGCCGACTTCGGCTGGGTGCCCGACTGGGATCGGCCGACCGAGCGGCCGAGCTGGTATCACAACATGAGCTCGGTGCTCGAGGCCGGCCCGTGCGTGCGCACGAACCAGCTCGACTTCGACGACGAGGTCACGTTCGCGGCGAAGCAGAAGCTGTACGACGTCGCGCGCGAACGGGCGGCCGGGCACGATGCGCGGCCGTTCTGCATGGTCGTGTCGCTCACGCATCCGCACGATCCGTACGCGATCACGCGCGAATACTGGGATCTGTACAGCGACGATGAGATCGACATGCCGGCCGTGCGGCTCGATGCCGAGGAAAGCGATCCCCATTCGCAGCGGCTGCGCTTCGTCTGCGAAAACGACCGCACGCCGCCGACCGACGCGCAAATCCGCGCCGCGCGCCGCGCATACTACGGGGCGACGTCCTACGTCGACGCGCAGTTCGGCAGCGTGCTGGCCGCCCTCGAGCAATGCGGATTCGCCGACGACACGATCGTGATCGTCACGTCCGACCACGGCGACATGCTCGGCGAGCGCGGGCTCTGGTACAAGATGACGTTCTTCGAAGGCGGCTGCCGCGTGCCGCTGATCGTCCACGCGCCGAACCGCTTCGACGCCGCGCGCGTGCGCGGGCCCGTGTCGCACGTCGACCTGCTGCCGACGCTCGTCGACCTGGCCGGTGCGGCGCCGGCCGACGGCTGGCCCGACCCGGTCGACGGCGCGAGCCTCGTCCCGCATCTGCAAGGTGCGCCCGCGCACGACGTCGCGCTCGGCGAATATCTCGCGGAAGGCGCGGTCGCGCCGGTCGTGATGATCCGCCGCGGCGACTGGAAGTACGTGCATTGCCCGGCCGACCCCGACCAGCTGTACAACCTGACCGACGATCCGCGCGAGCGCACGAACCTGGCCGGCCAGCCCGAAGCTGCCGACATACTTGCCGCGTTCCGCGACGAGGCCGCGCGGCGCTGGAACCTGCGGGAACTCGATGCGCAGGTGCGCGCGAGCCAGCGGCGGCGCCGCTTCCATTACGCGGCGACGACGCAGGGCCGCATCCAGGCGTGGGACTGGCAGCCGTTCACCGACGCGAGCCAGCGCTACATGCGCAATCACATCGAACTCGACACGCTCGAAGCGATGGCGCGCTTTCCGCGCGTCGGGCGCTGAACGCACCGCATCGCGGACCTTGACGAACGACGGAGGAAGCAGACCATGAAACCGCAATCCCAGGCAGTAATCCGCAGGCTCGGCACGGCGTTCGCCGCGGCCGCGTGCGTGCTGGCGGCGCAGGCGCCCGCACACGCGGCCGATCCGCAGACGTGTCGCGACGTGAAGATGGCCGCGCCCGGCTGGACCGACATCGACGCGACGAACGCGATGGCGGGCGTCGTGCTGAAGGCGCTCGGCTATCGGCAGGACGTCGCGAACCTGTCGGTGCCGATCACGTACCAGGGCTTGAAGAAAGGGCAGGTCGACGTGTTCCTCGGCAACTGGATGCCCGCGCAGGCGCCGCTCGTGAAGCCGTTCGTCGACGAGAAATCGATCGACGTGCTGCACGCGAACCTGAGCGGCGCGAAATTCACGCTGGCCGTGCCCGACTACGTCGCTGCCGCGGGCGTGCACACGTTCGCCGATCTCGCGCGCTACGCGGACCGCTTCGGCGGCAAGATCTACGGGATCGAGCCCGGCGCGCCCGCGAACCAGAACATCAAGCGGATGCTGTCCGACCATGTGCTCGGTTCGGCGAACTGGTCGCTCGTCGAATCGAGCGAGACGGGGATGCTCACGCAGGTCGAGCGCGCGGTGCGCGACAAGCGCTGGATCGTGTTTCTGGCATGGGAGCCGCATCTGATGAACACGAAGTTCCACCTGTCCTACCTGTCGGGCGGCGACGCGTATTTCGGGCCGAACTACGGCGGCGCGACGGTCAACACGGTCGCGCGCACGGGCTTTGCCGACCAGTGCGCGAATCTCGCGCGGCTGTTCAGGCAGATGACGTTCTCCGTCGACGTCGAGAACCGGATGATCGCCGACATGCTCGACCACAAGACGCCGCCCGCGCTCGCGGCGCAGCACGTGCTGAAGGCCGACCCGGCGCTCGTCGAAGCCTGGCTGGACGGCGTGACGACCGCGTCCGGCACGCCCGCGCTGCCGGCCGTGCGCGCCGCGCTCGACGGCCGCTGACCCGCCTTCGGGCGGCCTTTTTACGCGGCCGCCCGTCTACGTGTTTTCCCGAACAGTCGCATCGAGACCATTTGGTGTCGCCTTCAGACGGGTGACCCGAAATATGGGTTTGTATTTTTCGCCAATGGCTCCGTTATTGCGGAAATCGAAATACCGAAGCCAGCGGATGTACCGAATTCGAATCAGCCGGCGTATTGCGGCGCGCGTCAGGCCACGGTTCTTTCCATCGAACGGTTCAGGGGGTAGTCGACAATGAAGCAAAAGAAAGTTGCCGTAGCCGCCGCGCTCGCATGCGCGGCCTGTATCCCGGCCATCGGCCACGCGCAGAGCAGCGTGACGCTGTACGGGATTCTCGATGCTGGCATCACGTACGTGAACAACACGGGCGGTTCGCACGTGGTCAAGTTCGATGACGGCGTCGCCTACGGGAACCGTTTCGGCCTGAAGGGCACGGAAGACCTCGGCGGCGGCCTGAAGGCCGTGTTCACGATCGAAAGCGGGTTCCACCTCGGCAACGGGCAGCTCGGCTTCGGTGGGGCGGAGTTCGGGCGTCAGGCTTATGTCGGCCTGCAGAACGACTGGGGCACGCTGTCGTTCGGTAACCAGCTCGACATCACCAACGAGCTGGTGTCGATCTACAACATCTCCGCGTGGGGCAGCGGCTATGCGATCCACCAGGGCGACTTCGACCGCTTCAACGGCGACCGCCTGCCGAACTCGGTCAAGTTCCTGTCGAACGACCTGAGCGGCTTCAAGTTCGGCGCGATGTACTCGTTCGGCAACGTCGCCGGCAACTTCCACCGCAACAGCGCATGGAGCGCGGGCGCGAGCTTCACGAAGGGCGACTTCTCGATCGGCGCCGCGTACACGCGCCTGAACAACCCGAACGGCATCTATGCGTACGACCCGTATGCGATGATCGGTACGCACACGTTCCTCGGCCAGCAGACCGTCACCGTCGATCCGGCGACCGGCGCGCGCACCGACCTGTTCTCGAACACGGCGATGGACGTCGACAGCCAGGGCACGTTCGGCATCGGCACGAGCTACACGATCGGCAATCTGTCGCTCGACGCGAACTTTTCGTACACGACGATCAAGGGCTTCGGCCAGTCGTCGCACATGCAGGTGTATGAAGGCGGCGGCATGTACCAGTTCACGCCGGCGCTGAGCCTGATCGCGGGCTACCAGCACACGCGCTTCGAAGGCCACCACTGGAACCA
This sequence comes from Burkholderia sp. Nafp2/4-1b, assembly GCF_003635165.1. Taxonomy (GTDB): domain Bacteria; phylum Pseudomonadota; class Gammaproteobacteria; order Burkholderiales; family Burkholderiaceae; genus Burkholderia. The sequence continues at coordinate 98,741 of NZ_ML058597.1, forward strand.
GGGTACGGCCGGCCTGCACTACCTGCTGTCGAAGCGCACCGACGTGTACATCTCCGGCGATTACCTGCGCGCGTCGCAGGGCGTCGATGCGGTCATCGGCTACAGCTTCACGCCGTCGACCACGCAGACGCAGGCCGACGTGCGGATCGGGATGCGGCATTCTTTCTGAATGGGGTGAGTGGATCCTTCGACGTCTTCAGCGAGGTCTCTCTTTGGCGCGAACTGCGGTTCGCGCTTTTTTTTATTCTTGAAGGATGTCGCCGCGCATTAGTCGGCTGGTCGCGTTGATTGCTTTTCGCTAAAGCGACTTGACAAAGGACTGCTCATGAAAGGGCATCCCTATAGTCGGAAAGCCACGCGTGCTGCACGGTGATCGCATCGATCGTGTGACCGTTCCAGAACACGTGGTGAATCCTGGCCTGAAGCGTTCGCAGCGCTTCGGGCTGCAGGTCATGAAACCCAAGCAGCACAGCGGGCCGGATTCCGGCACCTGCCATGCGCTCGATGGAGACAAACGGCGGGAAGCCATAGCGGCTCAAAAACCCCTGGATGTCTTCGTCGGAAACAGTGTCTTCGACGGGTTGCAGCAATAGCATAGTCACGATGTCCTTCTCCTGTTCTGTGTCACGCCATGATGTTGACGCCGCCATCGACATACAGCGTTTCTCCGGACACTCTCCGTGCGTACGGCGTGGCGAGGAAAGCGCAGGTGTATCCGACGTCCATGATGTCGACGAGTTCGCCGAGCGGCGCACGATGGGCTGCTTCGTTGAGCAGCAGACCAAAGTCCTTGAGGCCGGAAGCGGCCCGCGTCATGAGCGGACCCGGTGAGATGGCGTGAACGCGGATGCCCTGCGGACCCAGTTCATGGGCGAGGTAACGCGCGCACGCTTCGAGCGCGGCCTTCACCGGCCCCATGACGCTATAGTTCGGCACGACCTTGCTCGCGCCGTGATAGCTCATGGTGAGCAGCGTGCCGCCTTTATCCATGAGAGGCGCGGCAAGCGCGGCCATACGCACGAAGGAATGGCACGAAATGTCCATTGCTTGCGCGAAGCCCCCGCTCGAGCAGTGCAGGAGGCCGCCCTGAAGGTCGTCCTTCGGTGCCCACGCAATCGAGTGCAGCATGATGTCGAGGCGTCCCCAACGCTCACCTATCTCGGCAAACACCGCGTTGAGCTGGTTCGCATCGGCGACGTCGAGCGGCAGGAGCATGTCGGCGTTCAGTTCCTGCGCGATCGGCTCGACCCAGGCTTTCGCCTTTTCCGTGGCATACGTAATCGCAAGGTCAGCGCCGAGTTCGCGAAACGCCTTCGCGCACCCGTATGCAATCGAGTGTTCGTTGGCGATGCCCGTGACGAGCGCCTTCATGCCTTTGAGCGGTGGCCCTGCCTGTCCGCTGTTTTCCGTTGACATCGCTCACTCCACGACCGCGCGTGTATGGCGCGCAATCATCAGTTCTTCGTTGGTCGGAATGACCCACACCGGTATGCCGCTTGAAGCGGTGGTCACGATCGGTCCGCCCTGGAGATTGGCAGCGACGTCCAGTTCGACACCGAGCCACTTCGCTCGCCGCACGACAGCCTCGCGGACCGCCGCCGCATGCTCACCGATACCGCCGGTAAAAACGAGCGCGTCGATGCCGTTCATGGCGGCGGCCAGCGAGCCCAGTTCACGCGAGATGCGATAGACGAAAAGATCGATCGCGAAGCGGGCCCGAGGATCATCGCTTTCGAGCAGCGTGCGCATGTCCGCGGAGACGCCCGATACGCCGAGCAATCCGGACCGGTGATACAGGAGATCCTCCAGCGCACGCGCATCCATGCCACGCTCTTCCATCAGGTACAGCACCACGCCGGGGTCGAGATTGCCGCAGCGGGTGCCCATCGGCAAGCCATCGAGGGCAGTAAAGCCCATCGTGCTGGCCACGCTCGCGCCCGCCACGAGGGCGCACATGCTCGCGCCGTTGCCGAGGTGCGCAACCACGGTGCGCCCCGAGGCCGCCGCGGGTGCGACGTGGGGCAACACGCTGGCGATGTACTCGTACGACAAGCCGTGAAAGCCGTAGCGCCGCACGCCGAGATCCGTGATCGCCGCCGGGAGCGCGAACGCCTGGGCCACGTCGGGCTGCGTGCGGTGGAACGCCGTATCGAAGCACGCCACCTGCGGCACGTCCGGCTGCATCTGGTCGAAAAGACGTATTGACTTCAGGTTATGCGGCTGATGCAGTGGTGCCAGCGGCGTCAGCTTGTCCAGTTCGTCGACCACCGCGGCGGTCACGCGAACCGGCCCGCTGAAGCGCTGCCCGCCGTGTACCACACGATGGCCGACGGCCACCAGCGTGTGTCCTTCGCGGTGCTCCTCGAGGAACCCACCGATGTGTTCGAGCCCGTGCCGATGGTCGAGCGCCGTACCGGCGGTCCACTCCTTCGCGTGGTGCTCGCCGTGACGGTCCAATGCTTCGAATCTTGCGTGCGGCGTATAGAGTCCATCGACCTGGCCATGCACGACCAGCTCCAGCGCACTGCCGTGCTCTTCGAATGCCGAGAACTTGATACTCGACGAGCCGGCGTTGAGGACGAGAATCACGTCTGCCATGGCATCACCCCTCGATCTTCGCCGCCTCGCGCCGCGCGAGGGCAACGAGCGCGGCCACCGCGCACGAGGCGAGGCGGGTAATGAGCGAATCGGCCCGGCTCGTCAGGATGATGGGCACGCGCGCGCCCAGCACGATACCGGCCGCGTCCGCGCCCGCGAGGAAAGACAGGCTTTTGGCCAGCATGTTGCCCGCTTCGAGGTCGGGCACCATGAGCACATTGGCGCGTCCAGCCACCGGCGACTCGATGTGCTTGATGCGTGCCGCCTCGATGTCGATGGCGTTGTCGAGCGCCAGCGGACCGTCGACGAGTGCCCCGGTTACCTGCCCGCGGTCCATCATCTTGCATAGCGCGGCAGCGTCGATCGTGGACGGCACTTTCGGGTTGACTGTCTCCATAGCCGAAAGAATCGCCACCCGCACTTCCGGAAACCGCAAGGCGTGCGCAAGATCGATCGCGTTCTGCAGGATGTCGACTTTATCCTCGAGCGTCGGAGCGATGTTGATCGCCGCGTCGGTCACGATCAGCGGATCCGCATGTCCCGGCACATCCATCACGAAGCAGTGGCTGATGCGCCGGCCCGTGCGCAGCCCCGCATCGCGGCGGACCACCTCGGCCATCAGTTCGTCGGTGTGAAGGCTGCCCTTCATCAGCGCTTCGGCCTTGCCTTCGCGCACGAGCCGGACGGCCGCGGCCGCCGAAGCTTCGCTGAACGGTGTGTCGACGATCGGGTAGTCGGCGATCGGAAGACCGCATTCCGCAGCGACCGAGACGATGCGCGCGCGCGGACCGACGAGCGTGGGCGCGATCAGCCCTTGCCGCGCGGCCTCGACCGCCCCCTGCAAGGAACTCCTGTCGCAGGGGTGAACGACGGCAAGCGGCATGGGCGCGAGGTGACGGCATTGCGCAATGAGCTCGTGATACTTGACGTGTCTGGATTCCATGTCGGGTTCCCTCACTGACGGGTTGGCGGCACTCACGATGCCGTGGCCCGAACGCGCGGTGCGCGGGTCTTTTGGGGCTGCGACTCGAGCGCGATTGTCACGCCGAGCACTGACCGGATGGCGCGCAGCGCCTCTTCCTGCGCGGGTGTCGGCGGGATGCGCAGCACCCGCCGGTCGGCCAGCAGCTTGTCGAGCAAGGTGAGGAGCCGGTTTCGGTCTTCCGGGGTGGCGAGCAGATCGGGCAACGTCCGGATAGCCTGTTGCGGCTCGAAAGTCGCGATGAGTTCCTGCTCCCCGCGAATGCGCCGCCACTCGGCAGGAGGCAAATCCGGCAGGTAGTCGGCATATTCGTCGACCAGTTGCTTGACTGTCTCGATGCGCGATAGCGGCAGCGGCTCGCCCTTCGGTGCGAGGAGGAACGCGGTGCGCGCGACTGCCTCGTTGTAGCCGCCTTGCCGCAGCGAGGCGAGCGCCGCCTGGACGAACGGCAGGCTGCGAGGATCGGCGCCGGCGGACGTGCCGGCCCCCTGCTCGCCGAGGCGGTCCGGGTCGTGCATTGCGAAGAGATTCGCGTAGATGGAGAAGAACAGTGCTTCGACGCCGGCGTCTCGTACCGCCCGGAAGTGGTCGAGCGAGGCGCTGATCAGTTCCGAGCCGCGCTGCTCCACCTTGCGCCAGGGTTCGAGGTCGCTCGAAGGCTGCCGGCCGGCTCTGACGGCATCGGCCGTCGGACCAAGCGCGGCGAGCCACGGGTTCAGATCCGAGAATGCCCAGCGCTGGAGACGCAACGGATGAAAGTCGCGCAACAACCGCGCGGTCGTCTCGTTCGACGCAAACTGAACAAAGGGTTGAACGAACAGCTCGTAGGCTCGCTGGTTGAACTCGGACACCGCCGCCACGGCCTTGAACGGCTTTTCGTCCTCGCGCCGCCACTCGTTCAAATGCTCGACGGCTACTTCCAGCCGGTGCTCGGTGAGCGAGACCTCGTATTCGGTTTTGCCGTCTGCGCCCTTTCCCTCCTTGATCGACATGCCATAGAGGCCCGGCGCAAGCGTCTCGATTGTCTCCAGCACGTTGAAGATCTGCGTGTATTCCTTCTTCGCCACCTTGCCGGAAACGAAGATGCCGAGATGGCCGACGTCCGCGTGCATCAGGGCGACGATGACCTGGCCGCGCGCCTTGATCTCCTCGGTGCTGCTGTATGTGTCGGCGACCCAGTTGAACGCCTGTTGCGGCGGCGTGATGTTGTCGCCCATCGATGCGAAAAGGATGATGGGCGAGCGGATCGCGCGCAGATCGAAGGATTGGCCCGACGGGCCGGACACTTCGCCGGACCACAGCTTGTTGCCGATAAAGAGGTTACGGGTGATCCACTCGATCTCTTCCCGGTTCATCAGGTAGTAGCTGCCCCACCACCGCTCGAACTCGATAAAGCGCGGCGCTTCCGTATCGATGTTGGCGAACACGTTGTAGTACTTGTCCCAGAACGTGTTGGCGGGGTTCAGATACTCGAAGTTGTTCACGAGATGTGCGCCGTCGAACTTGCCGTTGCCAAGATCGGCCGACAGGGACGAGAGCCACGTGCCGCCCAGAATGCCTCCGGCATAACGCATTGGATTGGGCGCCTCATTCTCGCTCCACGCCCCGCTCCAGTAAGACATGGGCGCGCCGTTGACCAGAATGGGACCGGTGTCTTCGGGCGACGAACTGGCAAGCATCATCGCGGCCCAGCCGCCCTGGCAATTTCCGACGATCGCCGGCTTGGGGCTGTCCGGATGCAGTTCGCGCACCTTGCGTACGAACTGCTGCTCGGCCGCGCACACGTCGAGCAGGGTCTGGCCGGGCTCCGGCTCCTGGAAGAACACGACGAAATAGACGGGATGACCCGCGCGCAGCGCAACGCCGACCTGCGAATCGTCCTTGAAGCCCCCGATGCCGGGACCGTGCCCGGCGCGCGGATCGATGATCAGATACGGGCGCTTCTTCACATCGACCACGACACCCTCCGGCGGCCGTATCGACAGGAGCGCGTAGTTGACGGGCCGCTCAAAGTGCCTCGCGTCGAGTACGACGTCATAGTCGAAATGCAACGCCGGCTTGATCCCGGCCTTGTTGCGCTCGATGAACTCGTTGCCGCGTTGACGCAAGGCATCCCAGAACAGGACGGAGCGCTGCGCGAAATCGACCGTATAGTGCCAGGCACCCCATGGTGTGAACTGCGCGAGGTTGGGAAGGGTGAGCGCGGACGTGCCATCACTCCCCTTGATTGCGTCGCTCGTCCTCTGCCCGAACCGTTGCCGCGCCTCTTCCAGGCGATGGTGCAACAGGCGCAGGATCTTCAATGCGATCTCGTGATTGCGTGTCAGCTGTGTAACCTGGTCCATCTCATGAATCTCCTCGAGCGAAGCGACTTAACCTGGCACAACTGCTCATTGCGTTGCCGGGTTGCAGAGAGGCTTGGATGCCGACTGGATTACGGGCAGCATCAAGCACGAACAATCCGTCATCTGACAAATGTGTCATTTATGACAATGACGTCATTGTAAGCCCGCTTGATGACAGGACGGTCGAGTTCAGCGGGTTGCGTCGTTACGCCGCAGCGCGGGAAAATTGCTTGGGAAAACGATCGCGGGGCGTCGCGAAAGGCAGTCCGAGTCGTCGACGATGACCCGATCCCACCGGCCGACAAAATAGCCGCGAGGAGTGATGCGATGCCCGCGAAATCGCGGGCATCGCAAAGCGGACTGTTAGCAGGTCAATCGAACGTCAATACCATTCGGCCGCTGACATTTCCGTTCCGCAGGTCGGTGAAGACCGTGTTGATGTTGTCGAGCCGCTCGCGCTGGATATGGGCGCGGATCTTGCCCTCCGCGGCGAAGTCCAGCGACTCTTGCAGATCGCGCCGCGTTCCCACGATCGAGCCGCGAACCGTGATGCCGTTCAGTACCGTCGAGAAGATAGGCAGTGGAAAATCGCCCGGCGGCAGGCCGTTAAGCGCAACCGTGCCGCCGCGGCGCACCATGCCGAGCGCCTGCGCGAAGGCGCTGCGAGAGACCGCGGTGACGAGCACGCCGTGCACGCCGCCGAGTTCCTTCTGGATGACGGCGGCGGGATCGGTCTTGGATGCGTCGATCGCGAGATGCGCGCCGAGTTCGCGCGCAAGCGCGAGCTTGTCCTCGCTCACGTCGACCGCGACCACGTGAAGCCCCATCGCGATCGCATATTGCACGGCCACGTGGCCGAGACCGCCGATGCCGGAGATCGCCAGCCATTGCCCTGGCCGGGTATCCGTCACGCGGATACCTTTGTAGACCGTGACGCCGGCGCAGAGGATCGGCGCGATTTCGTCGAAGGCGATCTGCTGCGGCAGATGGCCGACGTAGTTGGGATCGGCGAGCACATATTCGGCGTAGGCGCCGTTCACGGAATAGCCGGTGTTCTGTTGGGCATGGCAGAGCGTTTCCCAGCCGCTCTGGCAATGTTCGCAGTAACCGCACGCGGTATAGAGCCACGGCACGCCAACCCGGTCGCCTTCCTTGACGTTCGTGACGCCGCTGCCCGCCGCCGCGACGAAACCCACACCTTCGTGGCCGGGGATGAATGGCAGCGTCGGCTTGACGGGCCAGTCGCCGTCGGCAGCGTGCAGGTCCGTGTGACACACGCCGGACGCCTGGATGCTGACCAGAATCTGTCCCGGCCCTGGCGTGGGTACGGGCACTTCTTCGATACGAAGCGGTTCCCCAAAGGCGTGCACGACGGCCGCCTTCATCGACTGAGCCATGACGTTCTCCTGTGGCGTTGGCATTGCTGCCAGTATTCCCGGAGTACGGCAAAGCGACTTAACGTAGATCAATAGGGCGCATCGAAGCGCAACGGTCCGGCACCACAAGGATGCGTATCTGATGAGCCGGCGCCTGCACCCACAGCCGGCGGGGTTCCGGCGGTTGGCGATATCATCGCGGTTTGACCCGCATTGCGTCCCGCCGATTGCCCGTCTCACACCGCCCGCCGATGACCGCCCCGTTACCCGAATCCGCTTCGCCGCTGCCGTTACCCGCCAACCTGTTCCGTCACGCGCCGTTCCAGCGCTTCTGGGGCACCCGCGTGATGTCGTCGCTTGCGTTCCAGATCCTGTCGGTCGCGATCGGCTGGTACGTCTATGCACTCACGCACAGCGCGTTCGCGCTCGGCCTCGTCGGGCTTGCGCAGTTCGTGCCGATGTTTGCGCTGACGCTCGTCGTCGGGCAGGTGGCCGACCGCTACGACCGCCGTCGCATCGCGACGATCTGCCAGAGCGTCGAGGCGCTGGCCGCCGGCGTGTTCCTGTTCGGCGCGGCGAAAGGCGGGCTCACCGCACCGGGCGTGTATGCGCTCGCGGCGATCGTCGGCACCGCGCGCGCGTTCGAATCGCCGTCGGTGTCGTCGCTGCTGCCGGCCGTCGTGCCGCGCAGCGAGCTGCCGCGCGCGACCGCGTTGTCGACGTCCGCGAACCAGGCCGCGCAGATTCTCGGGCCCGCGTTCGGCGGGCTGCTGTATGGCGTCGGTGCGCCCGTCGCGTTCGGCACGAGCGTGGTCGCGTTCGCGCTCGCGGCCATGCTGAGCGGCACGATTCCGCTGCGCGGCGCGCCGCCGGCACGCGAACCCGTCACGTTGCGTTCGGTGTTTTCCGGCATCGCGTTCATCCGGCGGGAACCGGCCATCCTCGGCGCGCTGTCGCTCGACCTGTTCGCGGTGCTGTTTGGTGGGGCGACCGCGCTGCTGCCGATCTATGCGCGCGACATCCTCCAGGTCGGTCCGTGGGGACTCGGCGCATTGCGCGCGGCGCCGGCCGTCGGTGCGCTCACGGGCACGCTGTGGCTCACGCGGTTTCCGTTGAAAGGGCGGCCGGGCCGCGCGATGTTCGGCGGCGTGATCGCATTCGGCATCGCGACGATCGTGTTCGGGCTGTCGAGCAATTTCGTGCTGTCGCTCGTCGCGCTGGCGGCATTGGGCGCCGCGGACGTGGTGAGCGTCGTCGTGCGACTGTCGCTCGTGCAGCTGCGCACGCCCGACGACATGCTCGGCCGCGTGAGCGCGGTCAACTCGCTGTTCATCGGCACGTCCAACCAGCTCGGCGAATTCGAATCGGGTGTGACGGCTGCGTGGTGGGGCGCGCCGGGCGCGATCGTCGTCGGCGGGGTGGCGACGATCGCCGTCGCGCTGACGTGGATGAAGCTGTTCCCGCAGCTGACGAACATGAAGTCGCTCGAACGCGACGTGTGACGCGTCAGGCGTCCTGCGTCACGCGCACGGCCGTGCCGTAGCAGATGACTTCCGTGACGCCCGAGCCGATCTCGGTCGAGTCGTAGCGCATCGCGACGATCGCATTCGCGCCGAGCTTGCGCGCATCGGCGAGCATCTTGTCGAATGCCTGCTGGCGCGCCTTCTCGCACAGCGACGTATAGAGCGTGATGTTGCCGCCGAAGATCGTCTGCAGCGCCGCGCCGAACGAGCCGACGATCGAGCGCGAGCGCACGATGATGCCCTGCGCGACGCCGAGCGAGCGGACGGTCGTATGGCCGGGCAGGTCGAACGCGGTCGTGACGCGCTCGGGCGACAGCGCGTCGGCGGAGCGGGAGAAATCGGACATGGCGGGGCACCGTGAAGCGGAAGTGATCGAACGACGATTCTATCCGGAACGGGAACCGCGCTCGAACGGGCGCGCGTGACGTCCCGGCCCGCATACCTGCCGCGACGTGCCGAAGCGCGAGGCCGCCACGCGCGTGTTCCGCGCGGTGCGCCGCAGCGTGCGATAGCGAGGGTGTTCAGCGCGTTGCGCGGCGGTCGCTGCGCGGGGTCACGCCGAACCGCGCGCGATACGTGCGCGAGAAATGCGACGGCGATTCGAAGCCGCACGCGACGCACACAGAGGTGATGCTCATGTCGGTCTGCTGCAATAGCTCGCGCGCACGATCGAGGCGCAGGTTCAGGTAGAAGCGCGTCGGCGTGTCGTTCAGCGTCGCGCTGAAGAGGCGCTCGAGCTGGCGCCGCGTGATCGACACGTCCTGCGCGAGCGCGTCGGAGCCGAGCGGGTTTTCCATGTGCCGCTGCATCGTGTCGATCACCTGGATCAGCTTGCGGTTGTGCACGCCATAGCGCGCGGCGATCTCGAGCCGCTGGCTGTCCGAACGCTGGCGGATGCGGCTGACGACGAACTGCTCGGAGATCACGGCCGCGAGCTCGGCGCCGTGCCGCCGGCCGATCAGGTCGAGCATCATGTCGATCGATGCGGTGCCGCCCGCACACGTGATGCGCCGTTCGTCGATCTCGAACAGTTCCTGCGTCGCGTTCAGGCCCGGGTAACGTTCGCGGAAAGCGGCGAGCGCTTCCCAATGCAGCGTGAGCGTTTGCGATGCGTCGAACAGCCCGGCTTCCGCGAGCACGAAACTGCCTGTGTCGATGCCGCCGAGCGTCGCGCCGTGCCGGTTCTGGCGGCGCAGCCAGTCGGCGAGCGCGCGGTCGTAGCATACGAGCGGATCGAAGCCCGCGACGACGAACACCGTCTCGACCTGCGCGACGTCCGCGTATGCGGCTTCGGCGGCGACCGGGATGCCGTTGCTCGCGGCGACGGGCGCGCCGTCCGCGCTGATCACGTGCCAGCGGTACAGCTCGGTGCGGAACCGGTTCGCGACGCGCAGCGGTTCGACCGCCGACATGAAGCCGAGCGCGGAGAAGCCGGGCAGCAACAGGAAATGGAAATCCTCTGGCATCGGAGCGTGGGGTGGAATCGGGATAGTTGTCGCGTGCCGCGCGATGCAGCGCGGCGCGGCGAGCGGTCGGGCAGGCACGCGAGCACCGCGCCCGGCTCGCGCGAGCCGAACGTTCAGAACGGGATTATCGCGGGTTTTGCCCGCGCTCAGCGGTTTTTGCGCCGTACGCCGTCCGGCGCGCGGTGGTCGAAGGCAGTTCGCCGAACTGGGCCTTGTACGCGTTCGCGAAATGCCCGAGGTGGATGAAGCCCCAGCGCGCGGCCGCTTCGCTGATCGGCAGGTCCGACTGCCGCGTGTCGAGCAGCAGGCGGCGCACCTGCGCGAGGCGCAGCGAGCGCGTGTAATTCAGCGGGCCGGTCTGCGCGACCGACTGGAAGCTGTTCTGCATCGTGCGCCGGCTCACGCGCAGCTGCGTGCACAGGCTCAGGATGTCGACGGGTGCTTCCGGATGTTCGATCACGTAGTCGTGTACGCGCCGCACGATGTCCGCATGGCACGCGTGCGTGAGCCGGTTCGGCGGCTCCGGCATCCGGTACGTGAGGAGATCGACGAGCACGTTGCCGACTTCGCCGCGCAGTTCCGACTGCGCACGAGCCGTGTCGAACGTATCGGGTGCCGACAACACGCCTTCGAGCAGCGTCGCGAAGTGCACGCTCGCGCGTTCGCATGCGGCGGCCGGCACGTCGACGACGCCGCGCCGCAGCGTGCGTTCGTCGAACCGTACGTCGGCGGCATCCTCGATCTGCTGCGTCAGCTCGTGATCGACGACCACGCCGATCAGCGACATGTCGTCCGGTGAATGGAGTTCGAAAGGTGCGCCGCCGCGCGCCATCACGATCGTGCCGCGCCCGATGCGCGCATCGCCGAATGCGAACGTGCCGGCACCGGTGAGCGGCATCCCGAACACCGTATGGCCGGGCGGCAGGCGTCCGCGCTGGATGATGCGCACGTTCGCCGCTTCCTGGAACAGCTGCACGCCGTCGAGTTCGACGTGCTTGACTGCGCTGCGATACGAGCCGCAGCCGATCTGGTCGTAACGCTGCTCCCAGCCGCGCAGCGCCTCGGCGTGCCGGTCTGCGTCGTCGAACATCTGATGAAACACGAGCACGGCGCCTCCGGCGATCGTTCGGACCGCGCAAGATTAAACCGACCGCGCGGTCGGTGCAATACGGATGAGCGCCATTCCTCCGAGGGTTTTGGAGGGGAGGGATGGCGCGCGCACGCGGTGCCTTTCAGGCGGTTTTCCAATATCCCGATTCGGCACGCACGCGTTGCCGGTCCGGGTGCTGAACGGATTTATTGTCGAACTACAGTCGCCCCACACAACGTGAATCCAACTGGAGGCGACATGATGACAAGGCGACGCACCGCGGCTTTCGCGGCGACGCTGGCGTTCGCGGCGGCGTGGGGCGGCAGCGCGTACGCGACGGAAAGGCCCGAGGAACTGGTCGTGCAGAAGATGCCGCCGTGGCATCCGCACGAGGTCTACGTCGTCGATATCGCGATGCCGAACATGACCGACGGGCGCATCTACGTATACGACGCCGACGCGAAGAAGCTGCTCGGCCAGATCGACGGCGGCTTCGCGCCGGGCCTCGCGATCTCGCCCGACCACAAGACGAGCTTCATCGCGACGACGTATTTTTCGCGCGGTTCGCACGGCGCGCGCACCGACGTCGTCGAGATGACCGACAACACGACGCTCGATCACGCCGGCGAGATCGCGATTCCGGCGAAGCACGGGCAGCACGTGCCGTCGCCGTACAACACCGCGTTCAGCGCGGACGGCAAGCGGCTGTACGTCGCGAACATCACGCCGGCCGCGTCGGTGACGGTCATCGACGCGGTGTCGAAGCAGGTGCTGTCGGAGATCGACACCGCCGCCTGCGTGCTCGCGTATCCGGCGGGGAACGACCGCTTCGCCGCGCTGTGCGAAAGCGGCAAGGCGCTCACCGTGACGCTCGATGCGAACGGCAAGGAGGTGAAGCGCACGATGTCCGACGCGTTCATCGACGTCGACAACGATCCGGCCTTCATCAACGCGTCGCGCTACCACGGCGGTTATCTGTTCACGACGTATCACGGCAACGTGCGCAGCGCCGATTTCAGCGGCGACAAGCCGGTGTTCGGCAAGTCGTGGTCGTTGCTGAGCGATGCCGAGCGCGCCGAAGGCTGGCGCCCGGGCGGCATGCAGCAGACGGCCGTGCAGGTGAAGCAGAGCCGCTACTACGTGCTGATGCACAAGGGCGGCGACGGCACGCACAAGGATCCCGGCACGCAGGTGTGGGTGTACGACCTGAAGACGAAGCAGCGTGTCGCGCGCTGGGATCTCGCGCAGCTGAAGGTCGATCCGCTCGTGTCGATCCAGGTCAGCGAGGACGACAAGCCGCTGTTCTACGGGCTGACGGGTACGTCCGACCTCGTCGTGATGGACGCGCACAGCGGCAAGCCGCAGCACGTCGAGAAGCAGATCGGCAGTACGCCGACGCTGCTCGTGAACCCGTGAGACCGCGATGACGCTCGATCCCGTACTTGCCACCAGCGCACAGGCAGGCGCTGCCGTCGTCGTGCTGCTCGGTGCCTTCGCGAAGATGCGCCGGCCTGCCGCGTTCCGCCAGGCGCTCGCCGGTTATCGCCTGCTGCCCGATGCGCTCACCGCGCCCGCCGCGTTTGCCATTCCGCTCGCGGAAGTGGTTTGCGCCGCCGCGCTGCTGTTTCCCGATACGCGCATGACCGGTGCGCTCGGCCTGATCGCGTTGCTGCTCGTGTTCGCGGCCGGCATGGCGATCAACATCGTGCGTGGCCATACCGACATCGACTGCGGGTGTTCCGGCTTTGCTGCCGCGCGCGCCGATGCGCCGCGCGGCATCGGCTGGCTGCATGTCGCACGCGCGCTGCTGCTCGTCGCGCTGGCCGCGACCGCGCTCGTCGAGCCGGGCAGCCGCGCGGTCGTGTGGTTCGACTACCTGACGCTGTTCTCTTCCGTATTGCTGATCGTTTGCGCGCTGCTCACCGTCGACGTGCTGCTTGCCAACGGTCCGCGCCTTTCCCACCTGAGGAATTCATGATGCAAACCGCTCTCACCGTTTCCACCGCGCTGCTGTGGGTCGCCGTGCTCGCGCTCGGCGCGATCTGCCTCGCGCTCGTCCGCCAGATCGGCATCCTGTACGAACGCATCATGCCGGCTGGCGCGCTGATGATCGACAAGGGGCCGGCGGTCGGCGCGATCGCCCCGACGTTCGAGCTCACCGATATTCGCGGCTCGCGGCTGAAGGTTGGCGGCATCGATGCAGCGGGCAAGGCGACGCTGCTGTTCTTCCTGTCGCCGACGTGCCCGGTCTGCAAGAAGCTGCTGCCGCTGTTGCCGTCGCTGCAGGCGAGCGAATCGACGCCGGTGAACATCGTGCTCGCCAGCGACGGCGATCTCGACGAGCACACGCGCTTTGCGCAAAAGCACGACCTCGCGCGTTTCCCGTATGTGCTGTCGCAGGAACTCGGCCTCGCGTACCAGATCGGCAAGCTGCCGTACGCGGTGCTGCTCGACGACACCGGCACCGTGCGCGCGAAGGGGCTCGTCAATACCCGCGAGCATCTCGAAAGCCTGTTCGAAGCGAAGGAGCGTGGCGTTGCATCGCTGCAGCAGTTCGTGCACGGCGATCACGACCACGGCGGCCACGGCGGTCGCGAAGAGCACGCGCAGCACGCGTGATCGGCCGACTCTCTTTCAACGTCAACGGAGAACAACGACATGGGCCTGTTTGATTCATGGTTCGAACGGTCGGCACGCGGCGTCGCGCAGCATAGTTCGCGGCGCAGCGCGATGGCGAAGCTCGGCAAGGTGCTGGTGGGATCGGCGATGCTGCCGCTGCTGCCGGTCGATCGCACTGCGTACGCAGCCGATGCGGCGGCTGGTGCATCGGCGGCTTCCGGCGCCAGCGACGATCCACTGAGCTGCGATTACTGGAAATACTGCGCGATCGACGGCTGGCTGTGCAGCTGCTGCGGCGGCACGTCGAGCAGTTGCCCGCCCGGCACGACGCCGTCGCCGATCACGTGGATCGGCACCTGCCGCAATCCGCACGACGGGTCGGACTACATCGTGTCGTACAACGACTGCTGCGGCAAGACGTCGTGTGGCAAGTGCTTCTGCAACCGCAACGAGCGCGAGAAGCCGCTGTACAAGCTGTCGCTGAACAACGACATCAACTGGTGCATGGCGAACGGCAATTCGAATTACCACTGTTCGGTTTCGGTCCTGCTCGGAGCGGCAAAGCAATGAAAGTGAAGCAAGCTGGAAAGATCGTGGCCGCATGCATGGCGGCGGCCGGCGCGTTTTTCGTGCTGCCGGGCGTGGCTGCTGCGCAGCAGGTCGCTCATTACCCGGCCGGCAGGAGCCTGTTCGACGCGCAGTGCGCCGTGTGTCACCAGGCGGGCGGCAAGGGGCAGGACGGCCTTGCGCCGCCGCTGACCGAGTATCCGGGCAAGTACGCGACGGCCGACGCGGGCCGCGCGCAACTCGTCGCGACGCTGTTGCACGGGATGTTCGGCGAGATCAACGTGCACGACAAGCGCTACAACTTCAAGATGCCGTCGTTCGCGAGCGCGAGCGATGACGACATCGCGAACGTGCTCAACTACGTCGTGTTCGACCTCAACGACAAGCATGGCGACGCGAAGCCCTTCACCGCGGCGGATATCCGCGCGGCGCGTGCGAAGGAGATGGACGGTACGGCCGTTCACGCGCAACGTGCGGTCGTGACGAAGGGGCTGGGGTTGTGAATGCCCTTCGGTGCGTGCCGCGCCGCGACGGGGCAGGGCGAGGCGTCCGATATGCGGTGGCGTCGCGGATCGGCCCGATCATGCAGCGTCGTCTATCGTCGTGGCTGGCGGCGGTCGCGGCCGCCGCATCGGCGATTGCCGTTCCCGCACATGCCGACGGCGTGATCGACGCGACGCTCGCACGGCAGCACTGGGTGCTCAACTGCATGGGCTGCCACACGGCGACGGGCGGCGGTATTCCGGGCAAGGTGCCACCGCTCGCGAATTCGCTCGGCTACTTCACGCATCTGCCGGCCGGGCGCGAGTACGTGATGCGTGTGCCCGGCGCGTCGAACTCGGCGCTGTCGGATCAGGATCTCGCCGACGTGCTCAACTGGGTGCTTACGACGATGAACCGCGATGCGCTGCCGCGCGATTTCAAGCCTTATACGGCGGCCGAGATCGCCGCGCATCGGCGCCCAGCGTTTTCCGATGTCGCGACCGTGCGTGCCGGCTTGGTCCGCGCGCTGCATGAGCGCGGGATCGACGCTGTGTCGGAGCGGTACTGATCAGCCTTGTGCCGCTTCAGTGCGGTGGCGCCAGACGTTTGAAGCGCTTCCACAGCTTCTTCAATGGCTGATGATCGGCTGCGACGCGCGCGGCCAGAAAGCCGCGTGCAAAACTCGCGCCCGGTGCGGTGTCGGGTGACCTGCGAGGCAGTGCCTTCAGAAACTGCTCCGCGACGACGGCGTCGTTACGCCAACCGAGGTCGTCCTGAAGCGCGGTCAGCGCGTCGACATACGATCGGACTGCGCGCTTGCGGCACAGCGACGCGAAAAATTCCGTCGCGTATCGAACCTTCTTCGCCGCGATGCGGGCACGGTGACGACGGTGATCGTCCAGATCGGCCAGCCGCTTGCCGCGTTTGATCAGTTTGCGGTGCCGGCGACGCAGCACATCCTCGGCAAACGGCTTCGCTGGCCGCATGATCGCGTCGCGCTGTTGGTCGGACAGCTCGTCTCGCCAACCCTTTCGGTGCAACCATGAAGCAAGCTGCAACGCGAGCCGCGTGTAGCGAACCGACTTGACTGCGTCCGCCGCGCGCTGCCGGTTGTCGGCGGCAATGTGCTCGCACGTGTCGCGCACTGCACGGATCTCGTCCGGCGTGCCGTTCGTGCCGGCATGGTCGAGCGTCGTTCCAGCCAGCACCTCCCAGTCGCGCGCCGCGCCGAGCTCGGAGGCAATCCAGCGCAGTTCGTCGTCAAGGCCGGGATACGCGGGAATCGCCTTCGCGAACAGGTCGAGCGCCGAGCGCAGGCGACGAAGCCCGACACGCATCTGATGGACACTCGACGGATCGTCGCCGGACTCGACGCCGCGCTCATTGGCGTGGACCTGATCCAGGCAATTGCGCGCGATTTCGCAGAATGCGGATTCGATCGAATCGCGTTTCGTCAGTTGTACCGGTTGCGCCTTGACGGCCGGGTGGTGCTCGGCAGCGAGCAGGCCGTAGCCGAGATCGGCCTTGCTTGCGCGATCGATGCGCAAGGGCGCGATTTCCAGTAGTTCGAGTGCGACGCCGTACAGGCTTTCAGGCCGGCCATGTTTGAGCTCCAGTTCGACGGCGGCGATCGGGACCGAATTCGATCCCGCGTCGATCGTCCCCTTGTCGAGCGCAACCTCGATTTCATCGCCGGACGGCAGGCGCAGCGGTAAAACCGTACGCTTGATCCGCGTGACGAATACGGGCTGGAGCCGGGATGCCGTCGCGTCGTCGTGAATCAGCCTGCCGAGATCGCTGTCAGCGGGAATCTGATCGTGCAGCAGCGTCAGATCGGGCACGTCGCCGTCGACGGACATCTCGAACTCATCCCTGTCGAACAGGCCGGCCTGTGTGGATCCTTCCCGCTTCAATGTCTGGATCCTGTCGTTGCCGACCGCGCGTACGCGCAGAGAAGCCGTGCACCGGTGAAATGCCAGCGCGGCCGTATCGAAGTACGTGCTCGTCAGCAGTTGACGTGCCTGACCGCCATCGGCGTTCGCGAGCAATGGCGCATGACGAAACTTCTCCAGGTCCCTGACGGAAACCCGCAGCTTCAACTCTCGTTCCATATCGCCTCCGATGTGGCGCATGACTATCAGACTACACCGGATCGATGAGGTTGCCGACGCGTGCCGATTCACGCATGCGCATCGATTGGCATGCGCGCACCGAGCGCGACGTCATGCGCTGAATCGTCCCTTTTCCGTTTCACGCGTGTGCGCTAGCCCGGCGGTGGCGATCGGTTCCGATCCGTGCTCATCCCGAGGCTTCGTCTTCCCAGTCGTGCCACTCGATCTGATGCGTTTTCAGATATCCGCTTACCGCCTCGCCGACCGTCGGAAAGAAGTTGCCGTCGCCGAACATGCTCAACATTCCGTAATGCTTGAGGCTATCCTTCACGGGACCTTTCAGTTCCGCGAAAACCAGCTTGACCTGCCGCGCCGCCAGCTCGCCATGCAGACGTTCGAGTACATCGGCCGCCGTGAGATCGATATCGGTCACGGGCTCGGCCGCGATGACGATCCAGCGCGCGGGCTCGGGCGACTCGTCGACGGCGCGCAGCACGCGTTCGCGAAAGATCTCGCCATTGGCGAAGAAGAGCGGCGCATCCCAGCGCAGCAGCACGAGCCCGGGCACGCGCCGCGCTTCCGGATGGCGCGACACGTCGTGATAGCCCTTCCTGCCGTCGACCCGCCCGAGCACGGCATCGTAAGGCCGCCACGCGCGCCATAGAAACGCGAGCACCGTGAGCAGCAGCGCGAGTGCAATGCCGTTCACGACACCGAGGGCCGCGACGCCCGCGAAGCACGCCACCGCCTGCACGAACTCGCTCTTGCGCAGCCGATAAAGCCGCACGATGCCGCGCACCTCGACCATGTTGATGCATGCGGCAATCACGACGGCGGCCAGTGCGGATTGCGGCGTGTGCGAAAGCGCGTGCGGCGCGAACAGCAGCAGCGCGGCAACCACGGCGGCAGCCACCACGCCCGTCACCTGCGTCTTCGCGCCCGCCGCCTCCGCGACGGGCGTGCGCGAGCTGCTCGCGCTCACCGCGAACCCTTGCACCAAACCGGCGGCGAGGTTCGCCAGCCCCAGCGCGATGCATTCCTGGTTCCGGTCCACGCGGGTGTCGTTGCGCAATTCGTAGGTACGGGACAGCACGCTGATATCGGTGAACGAAACGAGCGCGATCGCCGCCGCGCTGCCCGCGAGATGCAGCCAGTCGCCGAGGCTCACATTCGGGATGTGCGGCACGGGCAGCCCTTGCGGGACGGCGCCGACGGTCGCGACGCCGGCGCGGCGGGACAGATCGAACCACATCACCGCCACGGTCGCGCCCGCCACCGCAAGCAGCACGCCCGGCACCTTGGGCCAGATTCGCTTGCAGACGAGTATCAGCACGAGTGCGGCGACGCCAAGTGCGAGCGATGTCGCGTTGACCTTCGATGCCGCGATGCCTTCGACGACGTCGCGCACCTGCTCGACGAACGATTCGCCCTTGCCCTTGTAGCCAAGCAGCTTGGGCAACTGTCCGATGCTGATGGTCAGCATGATGCCGTTCAGAAAACCGTACCGGATGGGCAGCGACAGAAGCTCGGTGACGAATCCGAGCCTGAGCGTCCCGACCGCGATGCAGATCGCGCCCGCGAGAACCGCGAGCGCGCCGGCCAGGGCCAGTGCATGGGTGGCGTTGCCGCGCGCAAGCGGCACGATGCTTGCGGCGATCAACGCGACCAGCGCGGAGTCGGGGCCGAGAACGAGGATGCGGCTTGGGCCGAACAGTGCATACGCAAGCATTGCGGCAAACGATGCATAGAGCCCGTTGACGGCGGGCAGGCCGGCTGCTTCCGCGTACGCCATGCCGGCTGGCACGAGGACGGCACTGAGCGTGACGCCGGCAAACAGATCGTGCGGCAACCACGGCAATCGATAGCCACGCACGACGGCGAGCCCGTTGATCCACCGCAGCGGGCCGGCGGCAGGCTTGCGGGGCGGGTGGGCCGTGTGCTGACGGGCTCGGCTTTTGAGGTTCATCGCAGGGCATCAAGGAACCCGGGCGAGTCGTTCGCCAGTTCGCCACGTCCGCCCGTGCCGTTCAGATTACGTTCCCATGTCGCCGGAGCGCAAGCGCGGTTTCACGATATTGCGTTTCAACGCGCAGACCCCGGACGCGGGGACGCGCGGGTGCGCCGGGCGCGACGCGATCGTCCAGACCGCCTCCGTGCCCGGCTCACGTCGCGCCGCGTTCAGATCTGTTGCTGGCCGCCGTCGACGAACAGTTCGATCCCGTTCACGAAGCTCGCATCGTCCGACGCGAGGAACAGTGCCGCGCCCGCAATCTCTTCCGGCTCGCCGAGGCGCCCCGTCGGGATCAGCGAAGCCAGGTAATCGGCGAGACCTTGCCGTTGCGCTTCGTCCTGACCGGCGAGGTCGAGCAGGCCCGGCGTGCGGGTCGCGCCCGGGCTGATCGTGTTCACGCGGATGCGGCGTTCCTTCAGATCGAGAATCCAGTTGCGTGCAAACGCGCGCACCGCCGCCTTCGAAGCCGAATACACGCTGAATGCCGCGGTGCCCGCGCTGCCGGCCGTCGAGCCGGTGAGGATCACCGATGCGCCGTCGGCGAGCAGCGGCAGCGCCTTTTGCACCGTGAACAGCACACCCTTCACGTTGCGATTGAAGGTGTCGTCGAAGTGCTCTTCCGTGATGCTGCCGAACGGGAGCATCGAACCGCCGCCGGCGTTCGCGAACAGCACGTCGAGGCGCCCCTGTTCTTCCTTGATCTGCGCATACAGCGCGTCGAGTTCGTCGAGCTTCGTGGAGTCCACGCGGACGCCCGTCGCGGTGCCACCGGCTGCGCGGATCGCGTCGACCGCGGCAGCGAGTTCGGCCTGGCGGCGGCCGGTGATGTATACGTGTGCGCCTTCGGCGGCGAAGCGCTGTGCGGTGGCGAGGCCGATGCCGCTGGTTGCGCCAGTGACGAGTGCGATCTTGTTGTCGAGCTTGCGTGCCATGGTGTTTCTCCTTGGGTTCGGTACGTGGATGAGGTGTTCGGTGTTACGTGCTGCGATGTAAGGAGAATATCGACGCGGCCGTCTTTTCGAAATAGAATTGATCGCAATCCAACGTTGCAAAAATGAAAAGATGAGGGGAAATGGCCAAGCTGCCTGACTTCGAAGGGCTCGCGATGTTCGCGAAGGTTGCCGAGGAGGGATCGTTCGCGGCGGCGGCGCGCGCGATGGGCGTGTCGGTGGCCACGGTGTCGCGCGGCGTCGCGCGTCTGGAAGACCGCCTGGGCGGCAGGCTGTTCAACCGGACTTCCCGGCAACTCGCGCTCACCGAGTTCGGCAGGACGATCTGTGAAAAGGCCGGCGAGGTGTATCGACATGCCGAGGAGGCGGAAAGCGCGGCGCGCGAGATGGCCGTGCAGCCGCGCGGGCTGGTGCGCCTCGCCGTGCCGATGTCGTTCGGGTTGCGCTGGGTCGCGCCGCTGCTGCCCGGCTTCTTTCGTGCGTACCCCGATGTGTCGATCGACCTGCATCTGTCGGATGCGTCGGTCGACCTGATCGCCGACGGGTTCGATGCCGCGTTGCGGATCGCCGCGCTGCCCGATTCATCGCTGGTCGCGCGGCGGTTGTGCGCGGTGACGCAATACGTGGTGGCGTCGCCCGAGTATCTGAAGCGCGAAGGGCGCCCCGCGCATCCGCGCGAGCTGGTGGAGCGGCCGTGCCTGTCGTACGCGTTTCGTGCGCATAGCGATGTGTGGCGCTTCACGAACGACGCGGGCGACGAGGAGCCGATCATGCCGAGCGGTCCGCTGCGCGTGACGAATGCCGATGCGTTATTGCCGACGCTGCTCGCGGGGCTGGCGATCGCCGAACTGCCCGAGTTCATCGCCGGCGAGTACCTGGCCGACGGCCGTCTTGAAGCGCTCCTGCCCGACTGGTCGCTGACGAAGGGCGGGCTGTATTTCGTCACGCCGTCCGCGCGCGCCCGTCCGGCGAAGGTGGCCGCGCTGTCCGACTATTTCGCCGAACACCTGTCCGAGCCGTCGTGGCGATGACCGAAGTGATCGGTCGGTCGCGATTGAATCGGTTGGCCGGACAGGTGTGTTCTTCCGCAGCGGCGGCGCTTCCGCTCTACTTGATCCCGCAAGCGCGCGCTGCACCGAACGCGGCACGCACTTCGTTCACCGTCTGGTCGGGTGCCTGCAGATGCGGAAAGTGGCCGAGTTCAGGCAGAATCGAGATCTTCGCGCCGGTACGGTCCGCGTACTCGAGGCCCATTTCCTTCTTGATGTAGATATCCTTCTCGCCCCACACGACCTTCACGGGCACTTTCAGCTGCGCCATATTGGCCTCGAAGTCATCCTGGTCTCGCGTAAAGCACGCGTAGTAGTGGAAGAATGCGTCGGCCGCCGTCACGTCACCGTCCCACCCTTTCGCCATATCATCGGTGAATTCCTTGGGCAGCGCGTAGCGCGCTTCGTCCGACATGCCGCGGAAGAACGTGTTTGCGAGGATCTCGTCGCGATTCTTGTTCATTGCAGCACGCACGATGTCGGATGAAGGCGCCGACTTCAGGCCCTGCAGGCTTTCGTACATATATTGCGGCCGGTTGAACGGGGCGAAATCGCCCACGATGATCTCCCTGGCGATATCCGGTTGTTCCAGTGCGGCCAGCAGCGCGGGCAGTGCACCGATATCCGTCGCATAAATCACCAGTTTCGAACCGTCGATACCGGACGCGTGGATATAGTCCGCCAGCACACGCGCATAGTCCTTCGGCGCGTACGAGAAGCGATCGGCGGGCGGCCGCGACGATTGCCCGTAGCCCGGCCAGTCGAACGCATGCACGTCGTAGTCGCTGGAAAGCGATTCGGCGATAGGTGTCCACGCATGCATCGTCTCGGGGAAGCCGTGCAGGAACAGTACGGTGCCCTTCGGGTCGGCAGCACGGTAGACCATATGGCGCAGCGTGATGTCGGCGTTGACCTGCACCTCGCCGACGTAGACCTTTGGTGCCGACGACGATGACGCAGGCACGTTCGGGGAAGCCGGAGTACCCGCTGCTGCTGCGGGGGAGAGGATCGCTTTCGTGGCGGGATTGGACATGATCGTGGTTCTCGTTCAGTGCGGAATTGCGCGGGCAAGGTGCGCTTCGCTGTTTCGGGTTTGGCGGGTGTGCCGGATGCGTTCTACTGACCCACCGGTGGATTCAGAAGCTTGCTCAATGGTTTCAGTGGGCCGATCGGAAGTAGCGAGAACGTCATCAGGTGCGCCTTTCCCAACGGCAATGCCTCCAGCATTTCATGCGCTTGACCGACGTCGGTCACGTTCAGGATGAACGCCACTCCGGCCCGGTCCTGCAGCGAATACCACTGATCGATCTTGCCCTCGAGATACAGCTGGGCCGTCTCGCGGGCTTCGGTCGGAAGAATGGTCTGGACGTATTGCATGTCCGTACCCGGCGAAAAGGTGCCAATCGCCAGTATCTTCGTGGTGGGCGTCGTTGGCATCGGCGCTGAATGTGCCATGGAGACTCCTGCGCAAGCGAGCAGCAAGAATGCTGTCGTCAATTCAAGAAGAGGGCGTTTCATCATGCGCCCCCGGTCGGGCTGGTGGCACGGATGCCGCGTGCAGCGCGGCGGCTTCCGATTCCGACAGATAGAAAGCGCGGAAGCGCTCGTCGACGCGCTCGCGCATCAATTGCGAGAACAGCAGCGCGGCACCGAGCGGACGGTGATTGATGACGACGGAATCCGTCTGGCCCTGATCATTCCTGTGAGCGACGACGACTGTCTCGATCGGCAAGCCGCGAACGCTGGACCGATAGGATTCCAGATAAAGATGGTCGCTGACCATGCCTTTGTAAGCATGCTGCTGGAATTCGTAGAGCGACACCGCATGCTTGATCACGGAGAGAATATCGGCCCGTCCGTCGATCGGGCGTTTCAGCACGGTGGCTTCCAGCGTCGCGTGGTCGGCGAGGTTCGCCAGCCACAGCGGCAGACCGCCAGCGGGCGTCATCGTGGGGGCCGTGTCATTGAATTTCATGCTGGTTACTCCTTGCCCGCGTCGAGCGCGATGCCCGGCTGAACCAGCGGGTTGGCGGGATCGTACCCTTCCGCCCGGATGAGGATGTCGGTCAGCTCCCTGATGAGGCGCGCTTCGGCGTCGGGTGTCAATGCGTGTTCGGGCCACATGGCGTCGATCATCGGCATGGGGTGCTCCTGTCTGCAGTTGATTGGATGTCGCCATCGTCGCCGTTTACGCGCACGCCAGAAAGTGGCAGCATCGCCACTATTCAAGGAAATTCGGACATACGATGGCAATCATCCGCATCTGGGTCTATGACGGCATTCTCGCGTCCGGTGTCGCGGGCCCGGTTGACGTATTCAGTGCCGCGAATCAGTTCCATGCGCGCAGGGCGGCGCCGGGCACGACCGCCGCGCCGGTGTTCGTCTGGCGCGTGGAGTCGCTCGACGGGCTGCCCGTCAAGGCGGCGTCAGGTCAGATCATTCCGGTCGACGGCAAGATCGACCCGCGCAAGCGAGCGGACGCCGTGCTGCTGACGGCGCCTTTCTTTTCGCAGATCGACGAATTCATCGGGCGTCGCGAGCAGTTGAACGAACTGACTTCCGCGCTGCGACGCCAACGCAAGGCCGGCGCGATGCTCGCCGCCTATTGCACTGCCAATTACCTGCTTGCCGAGGCCGGCCTGCTGGATGGCCGCGCTGCTACGACGCACTGGGCGAGAGCGGCGGACTTCGCGCGCCGCTATCCGCGTGTGGAAGTCCGCGCGAACGAACTGCTGCTCGCGCAAGACGGGATCATCTCGGGCGGCTCCGTGACGTCCTATCTGAATCTCGCCGTGCACCTCGTCGAAGCATGCGCCGGCGAACAGCTTGCGACGATGACCGCGAAGGCGCTGTTGATCGACATGAACCGGACATCGCAGGCGTCCTTTGCCACGCTGCTCGACGAACACGGGCATACCGATACACTCGTCGCGCGCGCGCAGCAGCGGATGGAGGCGACCTTGCAGCAAGGATTCCGGCTCGGCGATCTCGCGGCATCGCTTGCCGTCAGCGAACGCACGCTCAATCGTCGTTTCAAGGAAGCCGTCGGGCTCGCGCCGTTGGCGTATCTGCAGAACCTGCGTGTCGAGGTGGCGAAACGTCTGCTGGAAACCCGGCCGATCGGGCTCGAGGATGTGAGTCAGCGCGTGGGTTATGGCGATGTCAGCACGTTCCGGCAGTTGTTCAAGCGCAAGACCGGGTTATCGCCGAGCGAATATCAGATGCAGTTTGCGCGTGCGGCGGCGAAACGCAGCGGAGCCGAGCCAGGCGATCAACGTAGTTGACGCATCGCGACGCCGTGTTACTGCTCGCGTCATTTCCCGGCCGCTCCCTTTTTTGTTTTGGTATCCGGACGTATCGGATACAGACGCAGATACGTAGGCATACATATCGCCGACTTTCGGACACGAACCGGATACGTTCGCCTGCTCCAATGCGCCTGTCGCGAGCGGAACGCCGCTGCGCGCACTCATCAAGGAGCAGAGCATGAAAGTCGTCAAGGCCGCCGCGGTTCAGTTCAGCCCGGTGCTCTACAGTCGTGAAGCGACCGTCGCCAAGGTCGTGCAGAAGATCCACCAGCTCGGCCAGCAAGGCGTGCAGTTCGCCACCTTTCCCGAAACGGTCATCCCCTATTACCCGTACTTCGCGGCCGTTCAGACGGGCATCGAACTGCTGTCCGGTACCGAGCACCTTCGGCTGCTGGAACAGGCCGTGACCGTGCCGTCCGCTGCGACCGACGCAATCGGCGAAGCCGCACGCAAGGCCGGCATGGTCGTGTCCATCGGCGTCAACGAGCGCGATGGCGGTACGCTGTACAACACGCAGTTGCTGTTCGACGCGGACGGGAAACTGATCCAGCGCCGCCGCAAGATCACGCCGACGCATTTCGAGCGCATGATCTGGGGGCAGGGCGATGGCTCGGGCCTGCGCGCCGTCGACAGCGCCGTCGGTCGCATCGGCCAGCTTGCGTGCTTCGAGCACAACAATCCGCTCGCGCGCTACGCGATGATCGCCGACGGCGAGCAGATTCATTCGGCGATGTATCCGGGTTCGGCCTTCGGCGAGGGCTTCGCGCAGCGCATGGAGATCAACATCCGACAGCATGCGCTCGAGTCCGGCGCGTTCGTCGTCAATGCAACGGCGTGGCTGGATGCCGACCAGCAGGCGCAAATCATGAAGGACACCGGTTGCGCTATCGGCCCGATCTCGGGCGGCTGCTTCACGACGATCGTCTCCCCCGACGGCATGCTGATGGCCGAGCCGCTCCGAACTGGCGAGGGCGAAGTCATCGTCGACCTCGACTTCACGCAGATCGACCGCCGCAAGCTGCTGATGGATGCGGCCGGCCACTATAACCGTTCCGAACTGCTCAGCTTGATGATCGACCGTACGCCGACCGCGCATGTCCATGAACGCGTCGCGCACCCGATGAGCAATCACGAGCAGGCCGCGGACGAGACGCGCGCGCTGGTTGCGTGATGCGGCGACCTCGGCGCATGAAGGCGCTTTTTTTTGATTCAAACATGTGCATATGCATAAAGCAATGCCGTGAAGTTTCTCTTTGAAAGGTGTGCGATATGACAGCGAATGCTTCCCCCGATCGACCCCTGCAATCCTCGTCACGCCGGCACTTTGTCGGTATGGCCGCCGCCGCACTTGCAGCCGGGTCGCTGCCCCGTCTCGCCTTCGCGGATGCCAGTCCGGCGCTCGGCACCGTTACGGAGCCCGCGAACGGCGACAGGTCCGCGATTCGCCCGTTCCGCGTTCATGTGCCCGATGCGCAACTTGCCGACATGCGGCATCGCATCAACGCGACGCGCTGGCCGGACCGCGAGACCGTGGCCGACGAGTCGCAGGGGATTCAGCTTGCGACCATTCAGGGGCTCGCGCAGTACTGGGCGACCGGCTATGACTGGCGCAAATGCGAAGCGCGGCTGAATTCGTATCCGCAGTTCGTGACCGAGATCGACGGGCTGGACATTCATTTCATCCATGTGCGATCGAAGCATGAGAATGCGATGCCGTTGATCGTGACCCACGGCTGGCCGGGCTCCATCATCGAGCAGTTCAAGATCATCGGGCCGCTCGTCGATCCGACGGCGTACGGTGCGCCGGCGTCGGATGCGTTCCACCTCGTGATCCCGTCGCTGCCCGGCTATGGCTTTTCGGCGAGACCCACGACAACGGGATGGGGCCCCGAGCGCACGGCGCGCGCCTGGGTCACGCTGATGAAGCGGCTCGGCTACGCGCGCTTTGCGTCGCAGGGCGGCGATCTCGGCGGCATCGTCACGAACATCATGGCGAAACAGGCGCCGCCCGAGCTGATGGGCATTCATGTGAATTTCCCGGCGTCCGTGCCGGCGGAGATCCTGAAGTCGCTGACGGCCGGCGATCCGGCGCCTGCCGGCTCGTCGGACGAGGAGCGGCACGCGTATGAGCAGCT
This sequence comes from Burkholderia sp. Nafp2/4-1b, assembly GCF_003635165.1. Lineage (GTDB taxonomy): Bacteria > Pseudomonadota > Gammaproteobacteria > Burkholderiales > Burkholderiaceae > Burkholderia. The sequence continues at coordinate 125,354 of NZ_ML058597.1, forward strand.
GAGCGCCAATTTCAAGCGGAAGCGCGGCTACGCGATTGAAATGGGCACGCGGCCGCAGACGCTGTACGGACTCGCCGATTCGCCCGTCGCGCTGGCTTCCTGGCTGCTCGACCACGGCGACGGTTACGGCCAGCCCGCGGCGGCCCTGAGCGCGGCCGTGCTCGGTCGCGCGGTCAACGGCCACTCGGCCGGCGCGCTGACGCGCGACGACGTACTCGACGACATCACGCTTTACTGGCTGACCAACACGGGTATCTCGGCGGCGCGCTTCTATTGGGAGTCCCATGCGAACTTCTTCCTCGCGGCCGATGTGAGCGTGCCTGCCGCCGTGAGCGCGTTCCCGGGAGAAAATTACCAGGCGCCGAGAAGCTGGACCGAGCGGGCTTATCGCAACCTGATTTACTTCAACAAGCCTGAGACGGGTGGCCACTTCGCGGCATGGGAGGAACCGACGATCTTCGCGAACGAAGTGCGCGCCGGGTTGAGATCGTTGCGTTCCTGACGTGCGAAGCGCTCCGCCGCGCTTGCGGTGGAGCGCGTCGACAACGGCGCGATCGCGCACCGAGCATATCGACGCGGTCTCGCCAGCTTGTCTGAAATTCAGCGAAAGATGGCCATATTGCCACTTCCACGGGATTCGCCCGTATCCGATCATCCGGCGAACTTCCGTTGCTGGAACTCGAACATGACGACCAATACCTACTTCGCGACGAACCTGCTGCTCGCCTACGCAGCGTATTTCATCGGTACCGCGAGCCCCGGGCCGAGCAATCTCGCCATCATGTCGATCGCTGCCAATCACGGCCGAAAGGCGGCGTTGACGTTCTCGCTCGGCGTCTTGTCGGGCTCGATGTTCTGGGCGACGGTGGCCATGCTGGGCGTATCGGCCGCGCTGATCGCGTGTTCCCAATTCATCATCGCAGTCAGGATTTTCGGCGGCTTGTATCTGTTGTGGCTCGCGTTCAAGTCGGCACGCAGTGCGCTCGATTGCGCGCCGCACTCCGTACCGGGAACGGCGCGAGCGCCGACGTCGACGAGCATTTACTGCCGCGGTGCGCTGCTCCATCTCACCAATCCGAAAGCGATCCTCGTGTGGGTTTCGATCGTCGCGCTGTCGTCGAACGGCACGCGGCCGGCCCATGGTGCACTGATCGCGGGTTGCGCGGCGATCGGATGCGGGGTGTTCGCCGGTTATGCATTGCTGTTTTCGATGGAGTCGGTTCGAAGGATCTACATGCGAACCCACCGCGCGCTGGATGGATGTCTGGCCGTCGTGTTCGGGGTCGTCGGTATCAGGTTGCTGGTGACGCGCCCGTAGCGAGCGTCTACCCGCCGCTCGAACGACACGGGATGTGCCGTGAATGAGGCAACCGCCGAAATTCCCACGAGCGAACAGCTTTCGTTAGAATCGTTCGTCTATCAGAAGAAAGAAGCGTTGCCTCAGCGCGGCGGCATCGGTCACGAATGCCGCTCGCGCCCATCCCACGTCCTTTACCGGAGACGAACGTGCCAGGATTACTCCCCGATGTCGACCGCGACGGGCTTCTCGAATACTCGGTCGTGTACACCGACCGGTCGATCAATCACATGTCGCAGCGCTTTCAACGCGTGATGCGCGATATTTCCGCCGCGCTGAAAAAGGTCTACAACGCGAAGGCCGTTGCTATCGTGCCGGGCAGCGGGACATTCGGCATGGAAGCCGTGGCCCGGCAGTTCGCGACGAACAAGAAGTGCCTGGTCATCCGCAACGGCTGGTTCAGCTTCCGCTGGTCGCAGATTTTCGACATGGGCAGCATTCCGTCCGAGTCGATCGTGTTGAAGGCGCGTCCGGTCGAAGCGGGCAGGCAGGCCGCGTTTGCGCCGGCGCCGATCGACGAAGTCGTCGCCGCGATTCGCGAGCACAAGCCGGATCTGGTGTTTGCGCCGCACGTCGAAACCGCATCCGGAATAATGCTGCCCGATGGCTACCTGCGTGCGGTGGCCGACGCCGTGCACGCGGTCGGCGGCATGTTCGTGCTCGACTGCATCGCGTCCGGCACGATCTGGGTCGACATGGAGGCGAGCGGCGTCGACGTGCTGATCAGCGCGCCGCAGAAGGGCTGGAGTGCTTCGCCCGGTTGCGCGCTGGTGATGCTGGGCGCGCTCGCGCGCGAGCGAATCGATGCGACGACCAGCACCAGCTTCGCATGCGATCTGCGCAAGTGGCTACAGATCATGGAAGCGTACGAGAGCGGCGGGTTCGCGTACCACGCGACGATGCCCACCGACAGCCTCGCGACGCTGCGCGATGTCATCCAGGAAACGGAAGCGTACGGTTTCGACAAGGTGAGGGCGGAACAGCTCGAACTCGGCACGCGGATTCGCGCGTTGCTGGCGGAGAAGGGGTTCAGGAGCGTGGCGGCTCAGGGCTTCGAGGCACCGGGCGTCGTCGTGAGTTACACGGACGACGACGACATCCGGTCCGGCAAGAAATTCGTCGATGTCGGCATGCAGATCGCGGCCGGCGTGCCGTTGCAGTGCGACGAGCCGGCCGATTTCAAGACATTCCGGATTGGCTTGTTCGGGCTCGACAAGCTGCATGATGTCGATGCGGCGGTCGCGCGGTTTGCGAGTGCGCTGGAGCGGGTGCTGTAGCGCGTTTTTGGTCAGAGCGGACGTTGCGGCGCATGACGTGACGAGATCGATCCGATCAAGAACATCGATGCGCCGTGCGTTCTGAATGTCGAATCCAGTGCTCTCCGCAGAACAGGGCCGGCCGCAGCCGGCCCCGTCAAGCGATTACACCGACCGCACTCAACCCGCGACGTTCCGATTCGCCTCGATCACCGTCAACGCCGTCATGTTCACGATCCGTCGCACGGTCGCGCTCGACGTGAGGATGTTCACCGGCGCATTGACGCCCAGCAGGAACGGCCCGACCGCGACGTTGCTGCCGGCCTCGGTCTTCAGCAGGTTATAGGCGATATTCCCCGCGTCGACGTTCGGACACACGAGCAGGTTCGCCGCGCCCTTCAGCGGCGACATCGGCAGCAACCGCGCGCGCAGTGCTTCGTCGAGCGCGCAGTCGCCGTGCATCTCGCCATCGGCCTCGATATCCGGCGCCTGTGTGCGAATGATCTCCAGCGCCCGGCGCATCTTCACGCCCGACGCCGCGCTCCCCGACCCGAAGTTCGAGCGCGACAGCAGCGCCGCCTTCGGCGTGAGATTCAGCCATTCCATCTGACGCGCGGCCGCGATCGTGAATTCGGCGATCTGCTCGGCATCCGGATTGTCGTTCACGTGCGTATCCACCAGCGCGACGGTCCGCTGATTGAGCAGCAGGATGTTCATCGCCGCGTAGGTCGATGCATCGGGTTTCCTGCCGATCACTTCGTCGACGAAGCGCAGGTGATTGTGATACTCGCCAACCGTTCCGCAGATCATCCCGTCCGCATCGCCGAGCCGCACCATCATCGCGCCGATCAGCGTCAGGCGACGCCGCATTTCGACGCGCGCCATTTCCTTCGAGATGCCGTCGCGGCAGCGCAGCTCCCAATACGTGGTCCAGTATTGCGGGAAGCGCTCGTCGTATTCCGGATTGGTCACCTCGACGTCCTGACCGAGCCGCAGACGCAGGCCGAAGCGCTCGATGCGCGCGAGCAGCACCTCCGGACGACCGACCAGGATCGGACGCGCGAGCTTCTCGTCGACGATCACCTGCACCGCGCGCAGCACGCGCTCGTCTTCGCCTTCGGTGAACACGATGCGCGCCTTGCCGCCGTCGCGCACGAGCTGGCGCGCGGTCGCGAACAGCGGCTTCATGAACGCGCCCGAGTGGTAGACGAACTGCTGCAACTGCTCGACATACGCGTCGAGATCCGCGAGCGGGCGCGTTGCCACGCCGCCTTCGATCGCCGCCTTCGCCACGGCCGGTGCGATACGCACGATCAGGCGCGGATCGAACGGCTTCGGAATCAGGTATTGCGGACCGAACGACACCTCGTCGCCACCGTAGGCCGCCGCGACGATATCGTTCTGCTCTTCCTGAGCGAGGCCGGCGATCGCGTGCACCGCGGCGATTTCCATTTCGCGGGTGATGGTCGTTGCACCCACATCGAGTGCGCCGCGGAAGATGTATGGAAAGCACAGGACGTTGTTGACCTGGTTCGGGAAGTCCGAGCGGCCGGTCGCGATCACGACGTCGTCGCGCGTTGCATGCGCGAGTTCCGGGAAGATTTCCGGCGTCGGGTTGGCGAGCGCGAGAATCAGCGGACGCGGGCCCATCGCCTTCAGCATCTCGGCGCTCAGGATGCCGCCGACCGACAGCCCGAGGAACACGTCGGCGCCGCCGATAACTTCGGACAGCTTGCGCGCATCGGTGTCCTGCGCGAAGCGTTCCTTGGCCGGGTCCATCAGCGTGGTCCGGCCGCGATAGACGACGCCTTCGATATCGGTCGCCCACACGTTTTCGATCGGCAGCCCGAGGTCGACGAGCAGGTCGAGGCAGGCGAGCGCCGCCGCGCCGGCACCCGACGTCACGACCTTCACTTCCTTGATCGACTTGCCGACCACCTTCAGCCCGTTGATGAACGCGGCGGCCACGGTGATCGCGGTGCCGTGCTGGTCGTCGTGGAAGACGGGAATCTTCATCCGCTCGCGCAGCTTGCGCTCGACGGTGAAGCACTCCGGCGCCTTGATGTCCTCGAGGTTGATCCCGCCGAACGTCGGTTCGAGGCCGGCGATGATGTCGACGAGCTTGTCCGGATCGGTCTCGTTGATCTCGATGTCGAACACGTCGATGCCGGCGAACTTCTTGAACAGCACGGCCTTGCCTTCCATGACCGGCTTCGACGCGAGCGCGCCGATGTTGCCCAGACCCAGCACGGCGGTGCCGTTGGTGATGACGCCCACCAGATTCCCGCGGCTCGTGAAGCGGTGCGCGTTCAGCGGCTCGGCCGCGATCGACTCGCAGACGCTTGCGACGCCGGGCGTGTAGGCCAGCGCGAGATCGCGCTGGGTCACGAGCGGCTTGCTGGCGACGACGGAGATCTTCCCCGGGGTCGGAAACTCGTGATAGTCGTACGCGGCCTGCTGCTGGGTCTCTGTCTGTTTCATGTTCTTGGGTCCGGGCGTGCGCGCCAGGCCAGTCCCGACGCGATCCATGAAGCCATTCTAGGGATCGGCCATAACGCGATGATTCTGTTTTAATATCGGCCCATCACTTTTTCATGATGGTATGGCCGTCCGGCAATGACATTCGACGCAAACGACGTGGTCCGGCGCCTTGGCGCGCGCCTGAAGATGCGGCACCTGATGCTGTTGCTGCAGATCCAGCAGCACGGGTCGCTGACGCGCGTCGCCGAGCACATGGCCAGCAGCCAGCCGGCGGTCACGAACGCGCTGTCCGAGCTGGAAAGCATGTTCGGCACGCCGCTGTTCGAGCGCTCGTCGCGCGGAATGCGGCCGACCGCGCTCGGCGCGGTCGTGCTGGAGCGCGCCAAGGCGATGCTCAAGGATCTCGACCATCTCGCCCGCGAGATGGAGGCGGTCGCGGCCGGCCATGCGGCCCACCTGCATATCGGCGTGATTCCGTTTATTTCGGGCCAGATGCTGTCGGCGGCGTTGAAGCGGCTGCAATCACGGATGGAGCGGCGCCTGACGGTGACGATCCACGAAGGCACCAGCGACCAGTTGCTGCTGCAGTTGAAGGACCACAGCGTCGACCTCGTGATCGGGCGCGCATCGTCGACCGTCGAACTGGGGCAGGTGTCGTTCGAGGTGCTGTACCAGCAGCAGCCGCGGATGATTGCGAGCCGCCGGCTTGCCGCGAAACTGGCGCGCACGAAGCTCGACTGGGAGAAGCTGCACGCGCTGGACTGGATTCTCGGCGCGCCGCATACGCCGATGCGCGAGCAGGTGACCGACCTGTTCCTGTCGGCCGGGATCCCGCCGCCCGTGCCGATCGTCGAAAGCTACTCGTCGAAGCTGATCGGCGAAATGATCGCGTCGAGCGACGACGCGGTGTCGATCGTGCCGGCCGATATCGCGGAAGAAATGGTGCGCATTGCCGGCGTCGCGATCGTGCCGTATTCGCTGGTCTGGACGCTGCCGCCGATCGCGCTGTTCACGCGTTCCGCCGAAGCGCACGCGCCGACGCGGGATTTGCTGGTCCAGGCGCTGCGCGAGATCTGCCGGGAAACCTACGTCGAAGTGCCGCGATAGTGCTGCACGAGCCGGTTCGAACCCGAGTGGCCGGCAGCCGCATCGCACACGCTCGAATCCCGCAGCCGGCGCGCGCCCGCCTTACATTCCCGACGCCGCATCCGGACAAACCCGTCTCCGTGGACGCCCGCCACAAACCCAGGCCCTGCAAGCCCTGGCCCGCGCATAGTGGTTTCCACCCATAGTCGCAAATAGTCAAGAACAGGTCGCCGGCGGTCGTCTTGCGGCCAATATGGCTCGTTACTTTTACTCCCACGATGCAGGCCGGGACGCACTCCGCGAATCCGCCGGACATCGGTCCAACCGAAAAGGGGAAACCATGAAGTCGACAAAGATCGCCGCGTTCGTCGCGGCCGTACTGGCGACCGGCGCATTTGCGACCGCGGCGCAGGCCGAAACGGATGCAGCGACCTGCCGCAACGTGCGTTTCGCGGACATCGGCTGGACCGACATCACGTCGACCACGGCGCTCGCGTCGACGGTATTCGAAGGGCTCGGCTACAAGCCGACGACGACCATCGCGTCGGTGCCGATCTCGTTCGCCGGCCTGAAGAGCAAGCAGCTCGACATCTCGCTCGGCTACTGGTGGCCGGTGCAGCAAAAGCAGCTTCAGCCGTTCCTCGACAGCAAGTCGATCAACGTGGTCGAGCCGCCGAACCTGTCGGGCGCGAAGGCGACGCTCGCGGTGCCGAGCTATGAATACCAGGCCGGCCTGAAGTCCTTCGACGACATCGCGAAGCACCGCGCGGAGCTCGACGGCAAGATCTACGGGATCGAGCCGGGCAGCAGCGCGAACGCGACGATCCAGAAGATGATCGACACGAACCAGTACGGCCTGGGCGGCTTCAAGCTGGTGGAATCGAGCGAGGCGGGGATGCTCGTCACGGTCGAGCGTGCGATCCGCGAGAAGAAGTGGGTCGTGTTTCTCGGCTGGGAGCCGCATCCGATGAACATCCAGATCAGCATGAACTACCTGTCGGGCGGCGACGCGTCGTTCGGCCCGAACTACGGCGAAGCGCGCGTGTACACGCTGACGGCACCCGACTTCATCACGCGCTGCCCGAATGCGGGCAAGCTCGTCGAGAACCTGCGCTTCTCGACGCAGCTCGAGAACCAGCTGATGCAGTCGGTGATGAACAAGACGAAGCCGGCGGACGCCGCGAAGGCGTACCTGAAGAAGAATCCGCAGGTGCTCGACGCATGGCTCGCCGGCGTCAAGACCTTCGACGGCAAGGACGGCCTGCCTGCCGTGAAGTCCTACCTCGGCCTGTAACGTCCCGCGCGCGCCGCAAGCAGGCGGCGCGCAGTGACGAATCATCTGCAGTGCGACATAAATAGCGCGGCACGAACAGAATCAAGCAGCGAATCAAGCACCTGAATCAAACGAGGGCTCTCAGCATGAACAACGAAGTCATCATCACCTGCGCGGTCACCGGCGCGGGCGACACGGTCGGCAAGCATCCGGCGATTCCGGTCACGCCGAAGGAAATCGCCGCGGCGGCGATCGAAGCCGCGAAGGGCGGCGCGACGGTCGCGCACTGCCACGTGCGCGATCCGCAGACGGGCCGCGGCAGTCGCGATCCGAACCTGTACCGCGAAGTGGTCGATCGGATCCGCTCGGCCGACGTCGACGTGATCATCAACCTGACGGCCGGCATGGGCGGCGATCTGGAAATCGGCCCGGGCGAAGACCCGATGCGCTTCGGCAAGGGCACCGATCTCGTCGGCGGCCTGACGCGCCTCGCGCACGTCGAGGAACTGCTGCCGGAAATCTGCACGCTCGACTGCGGCACGCTGAATTTCGGCGACGGCGACTACATCTACGTGTCGACGCCCGCGCAACTGCGCGCCGGCGCCAAGCGCATCCAGGAGCTCGGCGTGAAGCCGGAGCTGGAAATCTTCGATACGGGCCACCTGTGGTTCGCGAAGCAATTGCTGAAGGAAGGGCTCCTCGACGATCCGCCGCTGTTCCAGCTGTGCCTCGGCATTCCGTGGGGCGCGCCGGCCGACACCGGCACGATGAAGGCGATGGTCGACAACCTGCCGCCGGGCGCGCACTGGGCCGGCTTCGGGATCGGCCGCATGCAGATGCCGATGGTCGCGCAGGCGATGCTGCTCGGCGGGCACGTGCGCGTCGGCCTCGAAGACAACATCTGGCTCGATCGCGGCGTGCATGCGACCAACGGCACGCTCGTCGAGCGTGCGCGTGAAATCATCGAGCGCCTCGGCGCCCGCGTGCTGACGCCGGCCGAAGGGCGCCGCAAGCTCGGCCTGCCGGCGCGCGGCGAGCGTCTGCTCGAACGCCGCGCGGTGGCCGAGTTCGCGTGAGTTCGAACGCCTGATTCCGATTCAAAGCGGCGGTGCGCGCACGAGCGCGAGCGCCGCCCGATTCCCCTCGATTTGAAGGATGCGTTGACATGGCAGTGAAGACCGACATCAAGACGTTCGCCGCGATCGGCACCGGCGTGATCGGCAGCGGATGGATTTGCCGTGCGCTCGCGCACGGTCTGGACGTGGTCGTGTGGGACCCGGCGCCGGGCGCGGAAGAGCGGTTGCGCGCGAGCGTCGCGAATGCGTGGCCCGCGCTGGAGCGCGTCGGCCTCGCGCCGGGCGCCGATCGCGCGCGCCTGCGTTTCGAAGCGACGATCGAAGCTTGCGTCGCTGACGCGGACTTCATCCAGGAAAGCGCGCCCGAGCGCGAGGCGCTGAAGCTCGAACTGCACGAGCAGATCAGCCGCGCGGCGAAGCCGGACGCGATCATTGCGTCGTCGACGTCGGGGCTGCTGCCGACCGACTTCTATGCGCGTGCGGTGCATCCGGAGCGCTGCGTGGTCGGCCATCCGTTCAATCCGGTCTACCTGCTGCCGCTCGTCGAGGTGCTCGGCGGCGCGCGCACGTCGCCCGAAGCGGTCGAGGCCGCGATGGAGATCTATCGCAAGCTCGGCATGCGGCCGCTGCACGTGCGCAAGGAAGTGCCGGGCTTCATCGCGGACCGGCTGCTCGAGGCGTTGTGGCGCGAGGCGCTGCATCTCGTCAACGAAGGCGTTGCGACGACCGGCGAGATCGACGACGCGATCCGCTTCGGCGCGGGCATCCGCTGGTCGTTCATGGGCACGTTCCTGACCTATACGCTGGCCGGCGGCGACGCGGGCATGCGACACTTCATGCAGCAGTTCGGCCCCGCGCTCGAACTGCCGTGGACGAAGCTGGTCGCGCCCACGCTGACCGACGAACTGATCGACAGCGTCGTCGAAGGCACGAGCGAACAGCAGGGCACGCGCAGCATCAAGGAACTCGAACGCTATCGCGACGAGTGCATTACCGAGGTGCTGAAGGCGGTCGCCGCGGTGAAGGCGCGGCACGGTATGCGATTCGAGGACTGAGAACATGACCGGCGATACCCCGCTGACGATCTACCGCGACGTCGTGCGGCCCGAATGGGTCGACTACAACGGGCACCTGCGCGATGCGTTCTATCTGCTGATCTTCAGCTTCGCGACCGATGCGCTGCTGGACCGCATCGGTCTCGACGACGCCACGCGCCGCGAGCGGGGCCGCTCGGTCTATACGCTCGAAGCGCACGTGAACTATCTGCAGGAAATCAAGGAAGGCGCGCGCGTGCGGGTCGATGCGCGGGTGTTCGCGCACGACGCGAAGCGCGTGCACCTTTATCTCGAACTGTTCGCGGACGGGCACGACGGCGCGGTGTCGGCGAGCGAGCAGATGCTGCTGCACGTCGACACGCGCGACGGCGCGAAATCGGCGCCGTTCGATGAAGACGTCGCCGCGCGCGTGGCCGAGCTGCATGCGTTGCAGCGCGATTGCGCGGCACCCGCGTATGCGGGGCGCGTAATCGGATTGCCGCCGCGCCGTTAGTGCGGCCACGTTCTACGTCAAACGTTCAACTCTCGACCGCGGAGCGCCCACGATGCTCGAACCGGAAATCGCGGCGTTCGTCGCAGCCGTCGACGCGTGGTATCCGGCCGACACGGCGGTGCATTCGCCCGACGAACAGCGCCGTGTCTACGATCGCTTCGCGACCGCCTGGACACCCGCGGAACTGCCGGCCGGCATCGTGCAGCACGACGCGGTATGGCACGCACCCGACGGACACGCGATCGCGTTGCGGCGCTACGCGCCTGCACACGGTGAGCCGCGCGGCACCGTGCTGTTCTTTCATGGCGGCGGCTTCGTCGTCGGTTCTCTCGACAGCCACGCACTGATCACCGCGCAACTGGCGGCCGACACGGGGCTGGCCGTGATCGCGGTCGACTACCGGCTCGCGCCCGAGCACCGCGCACCGGCCGCGCTCGAGGATTGCCTGGCCGTCACGCGCGCCGCGCGCGACGCGGCGCACTGGCCGTTCGACGCCTGCGCACGACCGCTGACGCTCGTGGGCGACAGCGCGGGCGGCAATCTCGCCGCGGCCGTTGCGACAGCGCTGCGCGATGCCGGAGAAGGCGGCATCGACGGGATCGCACTCGTGTATCCGATGCTCGGCCTCGAACCGCAATCGCCGGCGCGCGAAACGGAAGCGCATGCGCCGATGCTGACGCTCGACGACGTCCGTCGCTATCGCGCGTTGTACTGGGGTGAGGCGGCCGAAGCCGCGTTGCACGACGATCCGCTGCTGCGCGCGTCGGTGCCGCTCGCGGCGTCGCGTTTCGACGGGCTGCCGCCGATGCTCGCGATCGGTGCGGAACACGATCCGCTGCGCGACGATGCGCGTGTCTATGTCGAACGCATCCGCGCGGCCGGCGGTGCCGCGCGTTACTGGATGGGAGAGGGTCTGGTGCACGGCTGCTGGCGCGCGCTCGGAACGAGCCCGCAGGCTGCGCGGATGCACCGGATGATCGGCGGGTTTCTGCTCGCACCACACGGGTAGCGGGCATTTCCGGGAGGCAACGATGCAGGCAGCGCAACAGCGTATCGAGGACTGGCGGACGTTTTCCGCCGATGCGGCCATCGCGGCGGCGACGATCGGCGATGGAGCGGTGGACGTCGAGTGGAGCGACGCGCGACGATCGCCGTTTCACTTCGACTGGTTGCGCGACAACTGCGCGTGTTCCGCGTGCGTGCATGTGCTCACGCGCGAACAGGTGTTCGAGATCGCCGATGCACGTGACGATCTGTCCGCCGTTGCCGCGCATGTCGAAACCGATGGCGCACTGCACGTCGAGTGGAACGACGGGCATCGCAGCACATGGTCGCCCGGATGGTTGCGTGCGCATGCCTACGACGATGCGTCGCGCGCCGAGCGCCACGCGGCACACGCGCGGCACGTGTGGACCGGCGACGATCCGACGGCGATCGGCGTGTTCGCGTGGCGCGACGTGATCGAGGACGACGGCGCGTTGCTCGCATGGCTCTCCGCGCTGCAGCGCACCGGGCTGACGCTCGTCGAAGGCGTGCCTGCCGAGCGCGGGCGGGTCGACGAGATCGCGCGCCGTATCGGCCTGATCCGCGAAAGCAATTTCGGCGTGCTGTTCGACGTCGAATCGAAACCGCGTCCGAACAGCAATGCCTACACGTCGCTCAATCTGCCGCCGCACACTGACCTGCCGACGCGCGAGTTGCAGCCCGGCGTGCAGTTCCTGCATTGCCTCGCGAACGATGCGACCGGTGGCGACAGCATCTTCCTCGACGGCTTCGCGCTCACCGATGCATTGCGGCGCGAGCATCCGGCCGATTTCGAGCACCTTGCGTCGACCCCGTTCGAGTTCTGGAACAAGAGCGCGACCAGCGACTACCGCTGTTCGGCGCCGGTGATCGGGCTCGATGCGCGCGGCAACGTGACCGAGGTGCGGGTCGCGAACTTCCTGCGCGGCCCGCTCGATGCGCCGGCCGGATCGGTCGCGGCCGTCTACCGCGCGTACCGGCGGTTTCTCGCGCTCGCGCGCGAGCCGCGTTTCCGCGTGCAGCGCCGGCTGCGCGCGGGCGACATGTGGGCATTCGACAACCGGCGCGTGCTGCATGCGCGTACCGAGTTCGATCCGTCGACGGGCCGCCGGCATCTGCAGGGCTGCTACGTCGATCGCGATGAATTGCTGTCGCGGTGGCGCGTGCTGTCGCGCGGCAAGCTTGCCGCGCCTGCGCCCGCCATGCCGCGCTGAGCGGCCGCGCACGCCTGTCGCCTTCCGTATGCGAAAAAGCGCCCGGACGCAGCGCGCCCGGGCGAAGCCTCCCGTTGCCGGGCGGCGGAGGTATGCGTGTCACAAAAAAAGACGAGCCCGCATGACGGGCTCGTCCGGATACAGCTTCGTCGCGCGATGCGCGGTGCGCCCCCGTTCAGGGCGCGTCGGCTTACTGGCCGAAGAAGACCGAGTCGCGAGCGTTCGACGACGCTGCGGCAGCCGGGGCGCCCGAGTGGACGACCGGCGCCGGTTGTGCGCCGTAGCCGCTGGCGTCGGCACCATGAACACGCGCTTCCGCCGACTGGATGTCGTTCGGGTAGTACGGGCTCGACACGCCCGGCTTGTAGCCGGCTTGTTCGAGTTGAACCAGTTCGTTGCGCACTTGTGCGCGGGTCACGGTGCTTTGCGCGAAAGCGCTGAACGAAGCGGACAGGGCGACAGCGGCAATAACTGCGGAAACGAGCGATTTCATGATGACCTCCGGTGTTTTATTGGGTTCGCTTGCGACACCATGTCTGCAGCGATTGACTAAATCTTAGTCACCGGGTCGTTCAGGGTAAACGCTGGTTTTGACGATAGATTGTTTCCAGACTGGTAACAGTGGGCGGCCGAATCAAGCTTTCATCGAGCTTTCGTTTTCGTAATTGTAATAAGTATGAGGAATGCGAACGCAACGAAGCACGCGGTTCAGCGCAGCTCGGCTGCCGTGTCGAACGGCTTCGCCAGCGATCGCCCGGCCGGTATCTCCGAACTCAGGAAACGCACGCCGGTTGCGGCTTCCGACGCTTCCCACAGCAACGCTGCGACGGCCACGTCGCGCGCCGCACGCGGCACGCTCGCGGGCGCCGGCAGGCCGCGCGACTCGAACCAGCCGGACGGTCCGATATATGAGCCGCCGGTCAGGTCGGGCGACGTCGCCGCATGAATTGCCGGCAGCGCGCCCTGGTCGGCCGGTTGCGCGAGATAACGGTTCGCCGCGCGCATCAGCGCGGCACGGGTCGGTGAACTGTCCATCGCGGGGCCCGCGAACTGCAGGTTGGTCGCCGCGTAGCCGGGATGCGCGGCGACGCTGATCCCCGCGAACGCCGCGCGCTGGAAGCGGCGCTGCAGTTCGATCGCGAACACGAGGTTCGCGAGCTTGCTGTCGCAGTACGCGAGATAGCGGTTGTAGCGCTGCTCGGCGCGCAGGTCGTCGACGCGGATCCGGCCGCCGCGGTTGAAGCCGCTCGACATCGTCACGACACGAGCCCGGCGCGCGGCGCGCAGCGCGGGCAGCAGGTGGCCGGTCAGCGCGAAATGGCCGAGGTGATTGGTGCCGAACTGCATCTCGAAGCCGTCGCGCGTGTGCCGCAGCGGCAGGAACATCACGCCGGCGTTGTTGCAGAGGATGTCGACGCGCCCGTGGCGCTCGGAGACGTCGGCGGCGAAGCGCTGGATCGACGCGAGATCGGCGAGGTCGAGCGGATCGACTTCGACCCGGGCGGCGGGATGGAGCCGGCGGATTGCAGCGGCGGCCTGCGCGGCGCGGGCGGCATCGCGGCAGCCCATCACGACGGTCGCGCCCTTGGCGGCCAGTGTTTCCGCAATATGCCAGCCGAGGCCGCTGTTGGCGCCGGTCACGACCGCGACCTTGCCGCCTTGCGCCGGGACGTGGCGCGCGCTCCATGCATGCATGTCTGCCTCCATCGGCGTGGCCGGGCGCCACGACGCGTGATCGTTACATTGAGTGGTGTAACGATAGTCCGCGCAGACGGGTCAGACAAGCAGGGGAATTAGACCGGCGCTTCTAGGGCGGGCATGCAGCGCATGCAGAGCGTGCAGCCGGTCCCCGCGCGCATCAGCCGATGGGTGTCAGCGGCTGCCGGCCAGCGCGAGCACTTCGGCGGCGGAGATCATTGCGGCGGCGTTCGCGGGCGCCGGGCGCTCGGCCGGGCGGAAGACTTCATCGCCGCGCTGGATGACCTGGCGCGACAGCGCGCAAGTGCCGGTGCGCTGCGCGAAGCGGCGCCGCCAGCGCTGTTCGCCGTAATGGCAGCGGCCGGGTTCAACCCAGCGAACGACGAGCAGCGTATCGGAACGTTCGAGAATTTCGACGTGAACGTCGGCGGAATCGAGCGCAGGCAGGGATTTGGAGGCCTTCATTTTGCCGTTTCCTAAAGCTCGTGCGGTTTCGGCCGTGGCAGTGGATGTCACTACCCGAGGGCGAATCCGTAGCGGTTTCCATGAGTGGTGCGCTAAATGTAAGCGTCTGTGACCGGAAAAAACATCCTGTCTGGCTCAAATTACCTTTTGCCGATTTAGAAACAATCGCCGCGCATTTTCTTGAAAAAGCAGCGACAAAAGTGCCCCGGACGCGAACGTCCGGGGCACGAAACGGGCCCAAGCCCCCGTGGCTGCTCGCTCAGCCACGTGGACACCGCGGGGGACGGAGGTGCCCGTCAGAGATCGGCGACGGGCGGGGTGCGGTGTGCCGGGAAGCGCGGGCCGGCAACACCATGATCGCGCGCGCACCCCGTTGAGATCCTGACGGGAACATGACATTTTGGTCAGTTTCGACGGTCGAGGTGTCACTGCGTCGCGTGTGCGTTCCGCGCAGACCCGCGCCAGTATTGGCGTTGCGGAACAAAACGCTGATCGGCCGAACTTGAAAAAGACGGACATGGAAGCCGCCCCATCGTCTTTCCGCCCGATTCTCCCGCTCGGGAAAACACTGAATCCCGCGATCGTGACAAATGCGGAATCTGTCCTATTATTGGTTGGACCTTTGGTCCTTTGTGCCAATCGGCCGCCGGGTGGGCCGCATTTTCGGGAGACGTGCTCATGAGATTGCAGGGCAAGCGCGCACTGGTGACGGCGGCCGGGCAGGGTATCGGCCGCGCGACCGCGTTGCGGTTCGCGAGCGAGGGCGCCGACGTGCTGGCGACCGACATCAACGAAGCCGCGCTCGCGCAGCTCGCGACCGACGCCGAACGCGCGGGCGGCCGGCTGCGCACGCGGCGGCTCGACGTGACGGACGCGGGCGAGGTCGCGGCGCTCGCCGCGCAGGAACGCGCGTTCGACGTGCTGTTCAACTGCGCGGGCTTCGTGCACCACGGCTCGATCCTCGACTGCGACGACGACGCATGGGCGTTCTCGCTGAACCTGAACGTCACGTCGATGTACCGGCTGATCCGCGCGCTGCTGCCGGCGATGCTGGACGCGGGCGGCGCGTCGATCATCAACATGGCGTCGGCCGCGTCGAGCGTGAAGGGCGTGCCGAACCGCTTCGTCTACGGCACGACCAAGGCGGCCGTGATCGGCCTGACCAAGTCGGTTGCCGCCGATTTCGTCGAGCAGCGCATTCGCTGCAACGCGATCTGCCCGGGCACGATCGAATCGCCGTCGCTGGAGCAGCGCATCGCCGAACAGGCGCGCACGCGTCAGGTGTCGATCGACACCGTGCGCCAGGCGTTCGTCGCGCGCCAGCCGATGGGCCGGATCGGCACCGCGGACGAAGTCGCCGCGCTCGCGCTGTATCTCGCGTCCGACGAAGCGGCGTTCACCACCGGCGCGATTCACCTGATCGATGGCGGCTGGTCAAACTGACCGTGTCTAGCCGACCGCGTCTAGCCGACCGCGTCTAGCCGACCGCGTCAAACTGACCACGCGTCCCCATTCACTTTCCGATTCCGCTAAGACGACATGAAACTGCTGAGATTTGGCGACAAACACCATGAAAAGCCGGGCCTGCTCGATGCGCAGGGGAACATCCGCGACCTGTCGGGCGTGATCGACGACGTCGCCGGCGAGGCGCTCACGCCTGCGTCGCTCGCACGGCTGCGCGACATCGCCCCGGCGTCGCTGCCGATCGTCCAAGGCACGCCGCGGCTCGGCCCATGCGTGGGCCGCGTCGGCAAGTTCATCTGCATCGGGCTCAACTATTCCGACCACGCGGCCGAATCGGGGATGGAAGTCCCGAAGGAGCCGGTCGTGTTCGGCAAATGGACGAGCGCGATCTCGGGGCCGAACGACGATGTCGAGATTCCGCGCGGCTCGGAGAAGACCGACTGGGAAGTCGAGCTCGGCGTGGTGATCGGCCAGGGCGGCCGCTATATCGACGAAGCCGACGCGCTGTCGCACGTTGCCGGCTACTGCGTGGTGAACGACGTGTCGGAGCGCGAATACCAGCTCGAGCGCGGCGGCACGTGGGACAAGGGCAAGGGCAACGACACGTTCGGCCCGCTCGGGCCCTGGCTCGTGACGGCGGACGAAGTGCCCGATCCGCACGCGCTGCGGTTGTGGCTGGAAGTGGACGGCCACCGCTACCAGAACGGCACGACCGCGACGATGGTGTTCCGCGTGCCGCACCTGATCAGCTACCTGAGCCGCTTCATGAGCCTGCAGCCGGGCGACGTGATCTCGACCGGCACGCCGCCGGGCGTGGGCCTCGGCCAGAAGCCGCCCGTCTATCTGCGCGCCGGGCAGGTGATCACGCTCGGCATCGACGGGCTCGGCGAGCAGCGCCAGCGCACCGTGCAGGCCTGATTCCCTTTAACGGACCGTTCGCCATGCCTATCATTCGATCGATGCGCGTCCTCGACGTGCGCTTCCCGACCTCGCGCCAGCTCGACGGCTCCGATGCGATGAATCCGGACCCCGACTATTCGGCCGCGTACGTCGTGCTCGAAACCGACCACGACGGCCTCGAAGGTCACGGGCTCACGTTCACCATCGGGCGCGGCAACGAAATCTGCTGCGCGGCAATCGACGCGATGCGTCACCTCGTCGTCGGCCTCGACCTCGACTGGATCCGCGAGGACATGGGCCGCTTCTGGCGGCACGTGACGTCGGACAGCCAGTTGCGCTGGATCGGCCCCGACAAGGGCGCGATCCACCTGGCGACGGGCGCCGTCGTCAACGCGGTGTGGGATCTAAGGGCGAAGGCCGTCGGCAAGCCGCTGTGGCGGCTCGTCGCCGACATGAGCCCCGAGGAAATCGTGCGCGCGATCGATTTCCGCTACCTGACCGACTGCCTGACGCAGGACGAGGCGCTCGAGCTGCTGCGCCGGCAGGCACCGGGCAAGGCGGCGCGGATCGCGGCGCTCGAGCGCGACGGCTACCCGTGCTACACGACGTCGGCCGGCTGGCTCGGCTACAGCGACGACAAGCTGCGCCGGTTGTGCCACGAGGCAGTGGACGCCGGGTTCGAGTACGTGAAGCTGAAGGTCGGCGCGAACCTGGACGACGACATCCGCCGCGTGACGATCGCGCGCGAGGTGATCGGCCCCGATCGCAAGCTGATGATCGACGCGAACCAGGTGTGGGAAGTCGATGAAGCGATCGACTGGGTGCGTGAGCTCTCGTTCGCGAAGCCGTGGTTCATCGAGGAGCCGACGAGCCCCGACGACGTCGAAGGGCATCGCAAGATCCGCGAGGCGATCGGCCCCGTGCAGGTCGCGACCGGCGAGATGTGCCAGAACCGCGTGCTGTTCAAGCAGTTCATCGAGCGCGGCGCGATCGACGTCGTGCAGATCGATGCATGCCGGCTCGGCGGCGTGAACGAGATTCTCGCGGTGCTGCTGCTGGCCGCGAAGTACGGGCTTCCCGTGTGTCCGCACGCGGGCGGCGTCGGGCTGTGCGAGTACGTGCAGCATCTGTCGATGATCGACTACGTGTGCATTTCCGGCACGAAGGAAGGGCGCGTGACCGAATACGTCGATCACCTGCACGAGCATTTCGTCGAGCCGTGCGTCGTGCGCGGCGCGGCGTACATGCCGCCGACGGCGCCCGGCTTCTCGATCGAGATGAAGCCCGAATCGCTCGAGCAGTACCGGTTCCGCGGCTGAAGCACGCAGCACGCGGCACGGCGATGCACCGCGCGCGGCGTGCGCGGCGACAACATGAACGACGGAGACGCGAAGTGGATTTGAATCTGCAAGACAAGGTCGTGATCGTGACCGGCGGCGCGTCGGGCATCGGCGCCGCGATCTCGATGCGGCTGGCCGGCGAAGGCGCGATTCCGGTGGTGTTCGCGCGTCACGCACCGGACGACGGCTTCTGGCGCGAACTCACGCAGAAACAGCCGCGCGCCGCATGCGTGACCGTCGAACTGCAGGACGACGCGCAATGCCGCGACGGCGTCGCGCAGACCATCGCACGTTTCGGCCGCATCGACGGGCTCGTCAACAACGCGGGCATCAACGACAGCATCGGGCTCGATGCCGGCCGCGACGCGTTCGTCGCCTCGCTCGAACGCAACCTGATCCACTACTACGTGATGGCGCATTACTGCGTGCCGCATCTGAAAGCCACACGCGGCGCGATCGTCAACATCTCTTCGAAAACGGCCGTGACCGGGCAGGGCAACACGAGCGGCTATTGCGCGTCGAAGGGCGCGCAGCTCGCGCTGACGCGCGAATGGGCAGTCGCGTTGCGCAACGACGGCGTGCGCGTGAACGCGGTGATCCCGGCCGAAGTGATGACACCGCTCTATCAGAGCTGGATCGCCGGCTTCGACGATCCGCACGCGAAGGTCGCGGAAATCGCCGGCAAGGTGCCGCTCGGCAAGCGCTTCACGACCGCCGACGAGATTGCCGACACGGCCGTGTTCCTGCTGTCGGAGCGTGCATCGCACACGACGGGCCAGTGGCTGTTCGTCGACGGTGGCTACACGCATCTCGATCGCGCGATCGGCTGAGGGCGGCGAGCCATGCAACCCGACCTGAACCCGACGACCGCCGCATCCGCCGCCGCCGCGTTGATCGAACTGACCGGCGTCAGCAAGCGCTTTCCCGGCGTGCAGGCGCTCGACGACTGCCACTTCGACCTGCGCGCCGGTGAAGTGCATGCGCTGATGGGCGAGAACGGCGCCGGCAAATCGACGCTGATGAAGATCCTCGCAGGCGTGTACCAGAAGGATGAAGGCGAGATCCGGATGGACGGCCGCGCGGTGGAGATCGCCGATCCGCGCGCCGCGCAGGCGCTCGGGATCGGCATCATCCATCAGGAACTGAACCTGATGAACCACCTGAGCGTCGCGCAGAACATCTTCATCGGCCGCGAGCCGCGCGGCCGCTTCGGCGTGTTCGTCGACGAAGAGAAACTCAACCGCGACGCCGCCGCGATCTTCGCGCGGATGCGGCTCGATCTCGATCCGCGTACGCAGGTCGGCCGGCTGACGGTCGCGAAGCAGCAGATGGTCGAGATCGCGAAGGCGCTGTCGTTCGATTCGCGCGTGCTGATCATGGATGAGCCGACCGCCGCGCTGAACAACGCGGAAATCGCCGAGCTGTTCCGGATCATCCGCGACCTGCGCGCGCACGGTGTCGGCATCGTCTACATCTCGCACAAGATGGACGAACTGCGCCAGATCGCCGATCGCGTGACGGTGATGCGCGACGGCAAGTACGTCGCGACGGTGCCGATGGCCGACACGTCGATGGACGCGATCATCGCGATGATGGTCGGCCGTCAGCTCGATACGCAGTACCGCACGCCGCCCGATACGTCGCAACACGACATCGCGCTCGAGGTGCGCGGCCTGTCGCGCGGCCGCGCGATTCGCGACGTCGGCTTCACGCTGCGGCGCGGCGAGATTCTTGGCTTCGCCGGATTGATGGGCGCGGGCCGCACCGAGGTCGCGCGTGCGGTGTTCGGCGCGGACCCGGTCGACGCGGGCGAGATCCGCGTGCATGGCAAGACCGTGACGATCCGCACGCCGGCCGACGCGGTCAGGCACGGCATCGGCTACCTGTCGGAGGATCGCAAGCATTTCGGGCTCGCGGTCGGGATGGACGTGCAGAACAACATCGCGCTGTCGAGCATGCGGCGTTTCGTGCGCCGCGGGCTGTTCCTCGATGCGCGCGAGATGCGCGACACCGCGCAGTCGTATGTGCGGCAGCTCGCGATCCGCACGCCGTCGGTCGCGCAGCCCGCGCGGCTGCTGTCGGGCGGCAACCAGCAGAAGATCGTGATCGCGAAGTGGCTGTTGCGCGACTGCGACATCCTGTTCTTCGACGAGCCGACGCGCGGCATCGACGTCGGCGCGAAAAGCGAGATCTACAAGCTGCTCGACGCGCTCGCCGCCGACGGCAAGGCGATCGTGATGATCTCGTCGGAGTTGTCCGAGGTCCTCCGGATGAGCCACCGGATTCTCGTGATGTGCGAAGGGCGTGTGACGGGGGAATTGCGCGCGGCCGACGCCACGCAGGAAAAGATCATGCAGCTCGCGACGCAGCGCGAGTCGACCGTATTGTCCTGAATCAGACGCTCAGACGCTTACCCGACCATGCCGAACGATACGCATCCCGTCCCGCCCCTGGCCACCGGCGACACGCCGGCCGGCGCACCGGGCCTACGTGCCCGCTTCTTCAACCCGGCCGCGCGGCAGAAGCTCCTCGCATTCGCGAGCCTCGTGCTGCTGATCGTGTTCTTCAGCTTCGCGTCGTCGAACTTCCTCGAAGTCGACAACCTCGTGTCGATCCTGCAGGCCACCGCCGTCAACGGCGTGCTGGCCGTCGCATGTACCTACGTGATCATCACGTCGGGCATCGACCTGTCGGTCGGCACGCTGATGACGTTCTGCGCGGTGATGGCCGGCGTCGTGCTGACCAAGTGGGGCATGCCGCTGCCGCTCGGGATCCTGGCCGCGCTGTGCTTCGGCGCGTTGTCGGGCAGCGTGTCGGGCTTCGTGATCGCGAAGATGAAGGTGCCGCCGTTCATCGCGACGCTCGGCATGATGATGCTGCTCAAGGGGCTGTCGCTCGTGATCTCCGGTACGCGGCCGATCTACTTCAACGACACGCCGGGCTTCACGTCGATCGCGCAGGATTCGCTGATCGGCAACCTGATTCCCGCGCTGCCGATTCCGAACGCGGTGCTGATCCTGTTCCTCGTCGCGATCGGCGCGTCGATCGTGCTGAACCGCACCATCTTCGGCCGCTACACGTTCGCGCTCGGCAGCAACGAGGAAGCGCTGCGGCTGTCCGGCGTGAACGTCGACGCGTGGAAGATCGCGGTGTACACATTCAGCGGCGCGGTGTGCGGGATCGCCGGGCTGCTGATCGCGTCGCGGCTGAACTCCGCGCAGCCCGCGCTCGGGCAGGGCTACGAGCTCGATGCGATCGCGGCCGTCGTGATCGGCGGCACGTCGCTGTCGGGCGGCGCGGGCAGCATCGTCGGCACCATCATCGGCGCGTTCATCATGAGCGTGCTGACCAACGGCCTGCGCATCATGTCGGTTGCGCAGGAATGGCAGACGGTCGTGACCGGCGTGATCATCATCCTGGCCGTCTACGTGGACATCCTGCGCCGGCGCCGCCGCTGACGCATGCACGCTTGCACGCATGCACGCTCGCACGCTCGCACGCTCGCACGCAAGAAGGAACGAACTCAGACACAAAGGCGCTTCACCGCCGGCCGGGCCGGCATCTCAGTCGATACCAACCAAGGAGACGCGAAGTGATCAGGAGCAAGGTGTTGAACGCGATCGTCGGGCTGACGTTCGCCGTCGGCGTGACGGCCGGTGCGCAGGCGCAGGAAACCTACATCCCGCTGATCTCGAAGGGCTTCCAGCATCAGTTCTGGCAGGCCGTGAAATCCGGCGCGACGCAGGCGGCGAAAGATTACAAGGTGAGGGTGACGTTCGAAGGCCCTGAGACCGAGGCGATGGTCGACAAGCAGATCGACATGCTGTCCGCCGCGATCGCGAAGAAGCCGGCCGCGGTCGGCTTCGCTGCGCTCGACAGCAAGGCCGCGCTGCCGCTGCTGAAGAAGGCGCAGGCCGAGAAGATCCCGGTGATCGCGTTCGACTCGGGCGTCGACAGCGACATCCCGGTGACCACCGCCACGACCAACAACAAGGCCGCCGCGTCGCTCGCCGCCGACAAGCTTGCCGCGCTGATCGGCGACGAAGGCGAGGTCGCCGTGGTCGCGCACGACCAGACGAGCCGCACCGGCATTGATCGACGCGACGGTTTTCTCGAACGGATGAAGTCCGCGCACCCGAAGGTGCAGATCGTGACCGTTCAGTACGGCGAGGGCGATCAGCTGAAGTCCACCGAAGTGACGAAGTCGATCCTGCAGGGGTATCCGAAGCTCAAGGGCATCTTCGGCACCAACGAAGGCTCGGCGATCGGCGTGGTGAACGGCGTGCGCGAGATGAAGCGCAAGGTCGTGATCGTCGGCTACGATTCGGGCAAGCAGCAGAAGGACGCGATCCGCAGCGGGCTGATGGCCGGCGCGATCACGCAGAACCCGGTCGGGATCGGCTACAAGACCGTCGAAGCGGCCGTGAAGGCGATCAAGGGCGAGAAGCTGCCGAAGGTCATCGATACCGGTTTCTATTGGTACGACAAGACCAACATCGACGACCCGAAGATCACGGCGGTGCTTTACGACTGAGCGTGACGCGGCGTGATGTGACGCGACACGGCGCGTGACGGCGAAACACGAGGACACCATGGGCGCAGTGCGTATCGATTCCCATCAGCACTTCTGGCGTTACCGCGCGGCCGACTACCCGTGGATCGGCGCGGGGATGGGCGTGCTCGCCCGCGACTACCTGCCCGACGCGCTGTGGCCGCAGATGCATGCGCAGGCGCTCGATGCATCGATCGCGGTGCAGGCGCGCGCCGGGCGCGACGAGACGGCGTTTCTGCTCGATCTCGCCCGCGACGATGCGCGCATCGCGGCCGTGGTCGGCTGGGAGGATCTCGGTGCGCCGGAACTCGCCGATCGTGTTGCCGAATGGGCGAGCCCGAAGCTGCGCGGCTTTCGTCACCAGGTGCAGGACGAAGCCGATGTCGCCGCGTTCGTCGAGGCGCCCGCGTTCAATCGCGGCGTCGCGTGGCTGCAGAAGAACGGCTACGTGTACGACGTGCTCGTGTTCGAACGTCAGTTGCCGGACGTGCGTGCGTTCTGCGCGCGGCACGATGCGCATTGGCTCGTGCTCGATCATGCGGGCAAGCCTGCGCTCGCCGAATTCGACCGCGACGCCAGCGCGCTCTCTCGCTGGCGTGCCGGATTACGCGAGCTGGGCGCGCTGCCGCACGTGGTGTGCAAGCTGTCGGGGCTCGTGACCGAGGCGGACTGGCGACGAGGTTTGCGCGAGCGGGACATCCGGCACATCGAGCAATGCCTCGATGCGGCGCTCGACGCGTTCGGTCCGCAGCGGCTGATGTTCGGGTCCGACTGGCCCGTGTGCCTGCTCGCGGCGTCGTATGACGAAGTGGCATCGCTGGTCGAACGCTGGGCCGCGGCGCGGTTGTCGGTGGCCGAGCGCAACGCGTTGTGGGGTGGCACCGCCGCGCGTTGTTATGCGGTGCCGGGCGCTTCGAAGCCCGGCATATAGAATAGGCGCGAACGGCCTGACACACGCGCGTCTTTCGTCACACCGTCCGCAACGCAACCGCTTACCTGTATCAACGTATGTCCATCCAGCCGATTCAGAACCGCCGCCTGTACCAGCAGATCGCCGACAAGCTCAGCACGATGATCGAGTCCGGCGATTTCCCGCCGGGCAGCTACCTGCCGCCCGAGCGTGAACTGGCCGAGCGGTTCGGCGTGTCGCGCACATCGGTGCGCGAGGCGCTGATCGCGCTCGAGGTGAACGGGCTCGTCAGCGTGCGCGTCGGCGACGGCGTGAAGGTGCGTCAACCCGAGGCAGCCGCCGCACCGGTGCCGCAGATCGATACGAAGGTCGCGCCGTTCTCGATCGTCGAGATCGATCCGGAGCTCGGCATCGAGCTCGACCTCGATACTGAAATCCCGCCGTTCGCGCTGTTGCAGGCGCGCCGGCTGATCGAGCCGGAGGCCGCGGCGCTCGCCGCGCAGCATGGTTCGGACGCGCAGATCGAAGGGATCCGCGACGCGTTCCTGCGCAACCAGGAAGACAACCGCAGCGGTTCGCTCACGCATCCGGGCGACCGGCTGTTTCATATCCGTATCGCGGAAGCGAGCGACAACCCCGCGTATGCGCTGATGATCAAACAGTTGCTCGCGCACAAGTACGACCCGATGTTCCAGCGGCTGCAATCGCTGTACATGCCGAACGACATGCCGCACCGGTCGGAGCTCGAACACCGCGCGATTCTCGATGCGATCCGCGCGCGCGACCCCGAGGCCGCGCGCCGCGCGATGGCCGAGCATCTTGATGAAGTGATCGAGATCTTCGGCCGCGCGCTCGACTGAGCGCGGGCGGCCAGGCGTTCAGACGTCAAGGATCAGAAGCGGTCCGCGCGGTAGGGCGTCGGGTCGGTGAACGGTGTGTCGCCCGTCATCATTTCGGCGAGCAGGCGGCCGGAGACGGGGCCGAGCGTCAGCCCGTGATGGTTGTGCCCGAACGAGAACCACAGCCCGCGATGCGCGGGCGCGGGGCCGATCACCGGCCGCATGTCGGGCGTGCAGGGGCGGAAGCCGAGCCACGGTTGCGGATCGAGCCGCTCGCCGAAGCCGAACACCGGGCGCGCGATGCGCTCCGCGCGATCGAGCTGCACACCCGTCGGTGGCAGGCCGCGCCGCGCGATTTCCACACCGGTGGTCAGCCGCAAGCCGCGCCGCATCGGCGCGATCACGTAGCCGTATTCGCGATCGACGATCGGCGCCGATGGCGTGCCGCGTTCGGACGGCGCGTAGTGCATGTGATAGCCGCGTTTCTCGCGCAGCGGAATCTTGTAGCCGAACTTGCCGAACACCGTGTCGGACCACGGGCCGAGCGCGACGACCACGGCCGGCGCGGCGATCTTGCCGTCGTCCGTCGTGACCTGCCAGCCGGGCGACAGCGCGTCGAGGCTCGCGGCATCGCCGGTGAGCAGCGTGCCGCCGCCTTGCACGAACAGTTGCGCGTAGGTTTTGACCAGCGCGGACGGATCGACGACGCTTTTCGGATCGAGCCAGTGCAGCGCGCCGCAGAAGCCCGGTGCGAGGCTCGGCTCCTGCGCGCGGAGTGCGGCGGCATCGAGCGGCGTGATGCCGAGCCCGTGGCGGCGCGCGGTGAGCCCTGCATCGGCGACCGCACGCTCGAACGCGGCCGCCGTGCGGAACGCTTCCATCCAGCCGCTTGCGCGCACCAGTTCGCCGGCGCCGGCGCGGGCGATCAGCGCGTCGTGCTCGACGATGCAGCGCTCGATCAGCGGCAGCATGTCGCGCGACGCTGCTGCGTGACGCATCGGCGCCGACTCCCACCAGAAACGCGCGAGCCAGGGCGCGAATGCCGGCAGCGACGTGCTGTGCCAGTAGAGATCGGTCGAGCGGTTCAGCGCGTAGCGCATCAGCGTGAACGGGCTGCGCGGGAACGGATACGGTTCGATCGACGAGCGCTCGATCAGCCCGGCATTGCCGAAGCTGGTTCCTTCGCCGGGCGCGCTGCGATCGACGAGAGCGACCTTGCGGCCGCGATCCTGCAGGTGCAGCGCGGCGGAGACGCCGACGATGCCCGCGCCCAGAACGATTACGTCGAAGTCCATCGTGTGAGTGGCCGGTAGCGGGGCGCTTGGCCGCGGTGCGGTGTGTGCGCCCAGGTTGGAGATCGTATGAAGTGAAAGCATACTCGCGGCGGCGTGACGTACCAAGAGGTGCGCGCTGTCGACATAGCGCGGGTGGCCCGTGCGCGATGGTTCGCGGCCAGCCGACAAGCGGCGATGTCACGCACGCGATATCGCGCATCTTTTCCGCGTACCGTATGACGTAAATAGCGGGTGTATCCCACTGGTTTCGGATACGAACTTCTACCTAAGATGGAAGGAATTCATGCGTGCGATAGGGTGCGGGCACGCGCATGACAAGTAGGCAGCCGCACCGGGAACGACGGCAGCACATGTTTCGATCATGGATGCGAGTGTGTGCGCGGCGGCTGCGAGTCCTGCAGCCGCATCGACGCCAGCGGGCGCGGCGGCAGTTGCTGCGCGGAAGGCGTCCGGCCGATCTGGCCGAGTCGCCACGCTACGCCACGCGCTCGTCGCAATCGTTTGCGCTCTGAGTGCTTCGCCGGCCGTCCTCGCGGCGCCGGCCGATGCGGATGTGCCGGTCGACACGCTGCGGATCTCCAAGCCGACAAGTCCCGCGTTTTCGTCACACGACTCAGCCGTGCGTCAGGTCGTGCTCGGCATCGTCAGCTTCACGCGCTGGCCGACGACACCCGTTCGCCTGCATCTGTGCGTGACGGGCCGCCCCGACTACGCGGGCGGACTGACCGACACGTTGCAAGCCGGCTCGACCGTGCTCGACGTGGAGCGCGTCAGTTCCGACGATCCCGCGCTCGGTCTGGCATGCGACGTCGTCTATCTCGGCGCCCTCGGCAACGATGAGCGAATGCGGGTGCGGGCCGCGGTGGCCGGCCACCCGGTCTTGACCATCGCCGAACACGATATGTCGTGCACCGCGGGTGCGATGTTCTGCCTCACGGTCGAAGGCGATCACGTGACGTTCGACATCAATCTCGACGCCGTCGCGCGCAGCGGTGTGCGCGTGCATCCGAATGTGCTCGGTCTCGCGCGGCGGACCCTGACGCCATGACACGCTTCGCTCCCCGCATCTCGCCTTCCCGTGTGCCGCGCCCGACGCTGCAAAGCGTGCTGCGCCGCGCGCATTTGCGCCTCGCGTTCGTCGCGGTCACGATGGCTGCGGTGTCGTTGATCGTCGTTGCCGTGATCGCGTTGCGCGCGTATGCCGGCAACAACCTGACCCTGCTGGCCCGCTCACTCGGTTATACCGTCGAGGCTGCGCTCGTGTTCGGCGACCACGTCGCGGCGCACGAGGCCATTGCAACCATCGCGAACGACGAGGACGTCGCGCGGATCGTCGTCACCGACGGCAAAGGCCGGTTGTTCACGATGTGGACGCTGCCCGCCGCAGACCGGATTGCCCGGCTCGAGCGCGGCGTCGCCAATCTTGCGCTGCCCGGGCCCGTGACCGTTCCGGTGATGCACGACGGTGTCGTCGTCGGTCAGGTCGTCGTGCGTGGCCGCGGGCATCAGTTCTTCGGATTCCTGCTCGGTGGTATCGGCGGCATTCTCGGCTGTCTGACCGTCAGCGTGATCGGCGCTTACGTGAGTTCGAAGCGTTTGCTGCGCAACATCGTCGCGCCGCTGCGCGCGCTCGCCGGCGTCGCGCACGCCGTGCGGCGCGAGCGGGCGTTCGCGCGGCGCGTGGAGCCCGCGATGATCGCGGAATTGAACCAGCTCGGCGACGACTTCAATGCGCTGCTCGACGAATTGGAAGACTGGCAGAACACGCTGCGCGACGAGAACGCCTCGCTCGAATACAAGGCGACGCACGACGCGCTCACCGGGTTGCCGAACCGCGTGCAGTTCGAGTCGCGTCTGTCGCTTGCGCTGTGCGACGCCGTGGTGACGGGGCAGCGGGTCGCCGTCCTGTATCTCGATTGCGACCGCTTCAAGGAGATCAACGATTGTCTCGGGCACGATGCGGGCGATGCGGTGCTGGTTGGCGTCGCGAAGCGGTTGCGCATGCAAGTGCGCGAGACCGATCTCGTCGCGCGCCTGGGCGGCGATGAATTTGCGGTGATGCTGGCGGCAGTGCGCGAAGCGGACGCCGTGAGCCGGATCGCCGACGCGATTGTGTCCGGCATGGTGCTGTCGATCGAGCTTTCTGACGGACGCATGGTGGCCACCATGATGAGTGCCGGCGTTGCACTGTATCCCGACCATGCGTCCGACGCGATCGGCTTGCTGCGGGCGGCCGATGCCGCGATGTACCGCGCCAAGCGTGCGCGACCGGGGTCGTGGCAGTTGGCGGAAGGCGTGGTCGGGCGGGTTTGATGTGTATCGTTTCGCGCCGCGGGCGAGGCCGCGGCGGCGGGATAAAAAGCGCACGCGACGCGGGCGCATGGGAAGGGGACCGTTATGAAAAGCACGTTGCCTGTGAGCATTGGGAGAATGTGCGTCGGGAGCGCGGTGTTGCTGTGCCTGCTGCTTGCCGGGTGCCATACGCCGCCGCTGCATCGGGGGCTCACGCAGACGCAGGTCACGGCGCTGAAGTCGGCCGGGTTTCAGGAGACTGAGCAGGGGTTCGAGTTCGGGTCAGCCGGGCCGATTTTGTTCGATTTCGATCGGTATAACCTGAAGCCGGATGTCAGGCGGATCGTTGAGCGGATCGGCAAGACGTTGAAGTCGGCAGGGATCAACGGGGTCCGGGTTTATGGGTACTCGGATGACGAGGGGATTGCTGCTTATGACCTCGAGTTGTCGAAGCGGCGGGCGGAAGTGGTGGCGGTCGAATTGGTGGATGTGGGGCTGGACGGAAAGCAGATTGCGGTCGTCGGGAAGGGGAAGAGCGATCCGGTGGGGGATAACCGGACGCCAGCCGGGAGGATGCAGAATCGGAGGGCGGCGATTGTGGTTTCGCCGCGGTGAGGGATTCAGTCAGGGCGCCGCAAGTTCGATCGATACTCGGACTTCCTCCGGAGAGAAAGCAGTCCGGAAAACGAACATGGTCAATCAGTCACCTGGAGCAGGCTGCGCAATGAGAATAGCGCCACAGGTCGTTTTATGCCCTTCCAAGGCCATCGGCTGCCCGAAATCCTCGCACCCGTCGAGCCCCTCGGCGATTTCAAAGAGATGTGGCGGGCAAAGCGGGCAGGTCACCTGATCCCCTTTGCGTGCAATCGCAACCTTGGCCTCGCTCCAAGTGGAGGACGGGCTGCCTGAAATCACCTTGCCGCCGTGGCTTGTCGTATCGCCGACCACGATCTGCGCTCTTCCGTGCAAGTTCGCTCGTTGCATCTCCTAGCCCTCCCGATCATTGAGTGTCGCCAGCTTTGGCCGAAAAGTCGGGGGCTTCAAACGGCGGCGGCAGATATGTCGTGTCGATCGTGTAGCCCAGAGCCGTTAATTCCGCTTCATGTTTCGCGCGTTCCGCCCTTGCCGGCGTCAATTCATCAGACAGGTATTTCTTCCATTGCCTCCGGCGTTCAACGCTATCAGCAAAATATGGCGTGTAATTGTCAGATGCGGTGCTTATCTGAATATCTGTCAAGTAATATCCCGTGTCATGAGTCGACGATTGATACGACAGAGATAGTGTCAAAAATACGCCGTCGGTATAAAAAAGCCACCTCGGCTCAGACGCAATCAATTTCTTCCATTCTTCTACGGTCGGCGTATAGGTCGAATCGATCGAATAAAGGCCCCCGGGTTTTGCCAAGGCATAAACCGTTGCCTCTTTGCCGACGAGCCGCGGATCGGAGGTTTCGATATACCTCTTCCATCCCGCGGCTCTCAGTTTTGCCAGCAGGGCCGCAATCTTGTCGCGCGCGTCTTCATACGAGGTCGTGCCCGAAGGCGAGATGTTGAAATTGACATCCCAATTATCAACTCCGCTTTCCGGACTGTCTTTGTCTCCCAACCCTGTTGCGATCGTGACATTGTCAAGATCAAAGGAGTGCTGTCCTTGACTGTATTTCACCCGTCCCAGCTGCTTTGGATCGTCCCAGTGCATCTGATACGCATAGACGCCGGACGGGTGATTCATTGTAGAAAATCCTTGAGCAACGGCATCCGATTTTCCGTCTGCACCGAATTTAATAGTGACAACCTGAGGCGACATCGTTTTGTCCTTTCCATTTCGAGCGGCTGTTGATGCATAAATTGCAGCGCACAAAGCGACTGCTGCAAAAATACACCACCAGATTCTCATTGATCTGCGTTTAAGCAACATAGGCATTGTCGCCTTTATATGAAAAATCAATCATGTCAGGCCGCCCATGGCAGCGATTGCCTTCAGCTCGCTCATCATGTAGGCACGCTGCTTTTGCATCAAAAAGTGGAATAACTTGCCAGTATCTTTGATCCATGCCATTCGTTGTGCGTAATCCTCGAGGATAAGCTCCTTCGGCGCGTTCGAGCGATATTGCATGTCGGACGTTTCGTCCTTCGCCGTGAAGCTGAGCTGCAGAGGTGGAATCAGCGCGTGAAATGCACGTGCTGGCGCGGCCCACCACTTATCAGAACTGGTTGCCTCATCCATCGTTCTTTGGAATTTTAGCTTGCTGATAAATGCTTTGTCGTTATAGATCAACCCTTGCAACACCTCGCCCTGTTCATGCTGTGCCATAACCCACAGATGGTTGAACGCAAAGGAAGCCTTCTTCTTTTCACTTGCGGTCTCTTCCCATTGCTTGACAAGGTCGAATCCGATGGACACGCGCGGAGTCCATTTGAAGTAACCCGGATTCTCGGCGTCGGAACCAAGAAATTTACCGGTTCCTGCGTCGTCCATTGAGGCGCTGGCTTCATTGACCACCGGGCACTTGGGCACGACGTCGCTTGCCCACTGCTGGCGCATCAAGTTCTTCTGGACCGTGGGATGGTACTGCCGGCTATCGCGCTGTTTCGCACACGCCTGGAACGCAGCTGGATCCGCCGCATATCCGTAGCACCAGGTCAACAGGTCGTTATATATCCACAGGTTGCCTTTGCCGAGTCCCTCGTGGACGATGCCCATGCCGGGCACCTTGTCCACCTGCCAGCTTTCCAGATTGGCCGAAACCTGTTTGGCAGCGAACGCCCCCAGCCCCGTCCAATAGAACCGACCAACCTTGTCTTTTTCCCCGAGGTGAAAATCTTCGAGGAACATGCGCGCGTAGCTTGACGCTACCCGGCGGGCTCGCGCGCCATAGTTCTTCCCCACAAACGATGCATCGCCGGGCTCGATCTTGGTGTCAGAAATGGTGTGTGAACTGAATCGATAGTCGGGCGTTCCGTCTTTCAGGATGGGCGTACGGGTATCCAACTGGGCCATCGCATATTGATGGGCGAGCGACCAGATGATTTTGCAATCACAATTCGCATCGATACACGTGTTGCTTTGCGGATTCGTCGTGTTTTCTGCAAGATTAGCCATTGCCGAGCCTTTATTTTTCTGCGTCCGTGAAGAGTTCGTCCCAGTGGATGCCGAACTTTACGTTCTCTTCCTGTTTGGTATTCAGGGTCGCCGAACGGCCCAGATGATTGGTTTGGAACACATGTTCCCCGGAGTCGCTCGTCATTCGGTAGGCGACGCCTGGCAACGATCGCCCTGACGGCGTCAGCATCCTGAACGTCTGGTCGTTTGCCTCGACGGCAGGTGTACCGTTCGGCGCTACTCCCATCGGCTTGGGTGGCATGTTGCTTACCTGCGCGTTGACCTCGTACATTCCGCCGCCCACCGTAATCTTGCCGGTCTTGAGGCTGATATAGCTGTCGCCGCCATGCAGCATCACTTCCTCAGTTGCCTTGATCGTAATTCGGTTTGCCGTCTGGGTGATCTCAAGTTTTGCTAGCAGATTGAGGTTTTTCTGCAGAGCCTTGATGTCAATGTCTCCGGCATAGGACACCATCCGGATGCCGAGCTTGTATGCAAACAGGCGGATTGCATTTCGCGCAGTAGCCAACAGGCTGCTGCCGCTACTCATGCTGAGATGTGCGCCACTCGTGAG
Organism: Burkholderia sp. Nafp2/4-1b; assembly: GCF_003635165.1. Taxonomy (GTDB): domain Bacteria; phylum Pseudomonadota; class Gammaproteobacteria; order Burkholderiales; family Burkholderiaceae; genus Burkholderia. The sequence continues at coordinate 157,100 of NZ_ML058597.1, forward strand.
CGCCGTATGTTCTCCGCTCGCGAGATGGGTAGTGCCTGCCGTTGTCGCTTCAATCCCGACGGGAGAGGCGAAAACCAGATGGGGCTTCGATAGTTCGGGAAACGCCTCTGCTCCTTGCGTCCCGCCTGAGCCCCTGATTTCGTCACTCTGCTTCTGAAGCGCCTTGGCGACCTCGGGCTGGTCCTGTCCGTCTTGCGCCTGTGCCTGAATCGCGGCGTTGGCAAGCGTGTCATGTAGATCCCGTGCCTGTACCAGACGCTGCACGGTCTCGCCCATATCTTTGACGGCGGCTGTCGCGCCCGAGCGTGTCTCGGTCGTGACTAACATTCCCTGGTTCGCCCGCAGCACGCCCCACGAATCGGTTGCGAGCTCCCAGCCGATGCCGCGCGCTTCCGCACGTCCGGCATGGCCATCAATTCGGGTGTTGTAGCCGACGACCAGCCGGGATTGTTGATGGTCGCTCGCGACCTGTACCTGAAGCTTGCCCGGCGTGTCGTCGGCTACGATCTGGTTCGCCATCGTGCTGGCCAGATCGCGTGAGCGCAGCCCCGAAAGAGCATGGTTATCCGGTAGCTTCCATTGCACAACGTTGATGCCGTTCGGCACCCGGCCAGTGACGAGAGGGCGATCCGGACATCCGTCCAGGAACGACACAACGACCTCGTCGCCGATGCGCGGGAGGTGAATCATGCCGAACCCATGACTCGCCCACGGCTGACTCACGCGTACCCAGCACGAGCTGCGCGTGTCGCGTTGGCCGATACGATCCCAGTGGAATTGAACCTTGATCCGACCCAACTCGTCCGTATAAACGCTTTGCTCTTTCGGGCCGACCACCGTGGCCGTTTGCATTTGCATGACTGGCTTGTGGTGCTCGAACGGACTGCGGTAGGGCACGGATTTGCGTTGCGCCTCTAGCTCAATCAGAAAGAAGCCTTCTGAGCCATCGTGATGCAATATCCGCGATGGGCGTCCTCCGTCCCGAGTCGCCGACGCTTGAGCCAACTGGTCTTGCAAACTTCCCGGAAGGTTTGCGTGATGGTCTGATGCCGGGAGATTGTTCTCGATCAGCCAAACCACTTCGACAATGGCGAACACGTTGCGGTCGGTGGCGTCGCGATCGTGCTCCGGATGTCCGACGAGCGAAAACGATCGTCCTGCATCGGCTTCGCGGAGGCCTCCTTTGCCATGGAATCGCTTCGCGCGGGACTCCCACTCTTCCATATGCACTTTGGACAAGTGATCGCCGCGCTCCTGCTCCAGATACGTGTACGAGCCGGTGTACTCATACATCTCCAACTGCGCCGGCAACTCGTGCGATACCGTCGGGATGTGAGTGCCTTTTGGATTGGCAAGCGGCGATGGATTCTTGTAGTCGTACGTGCGCGTGGCCAGCGCTGCACTATGGAGGGTTCGCTCGCTGGACCAGTGAACCAGCGCGTCGACCTCACTGTTCGTTCCGTCGCGGGAGAAATGCACCGATTGTGCCGCGAGCGGCTCGCACGTATCGAGCCGGTCAGTGATAGTCAGCGTATGGGATTTCCCGTCCTCGGCCTGCTTCCAGATCGTGAACAGGCCTTCCTCCTCCATCAAGCGATGGGCGAAGTTCCAGTCGTTCTCGTACTGAGTGCAATACGACCTGGGCGGCAGCTGTTTCGACAGCGCAAAGTCGAACCGGCCTTTGGCTTGCGCATGGGCGTTGAATACATCCCTGAGAATTTCATCGACAGGCTTGTCCTGCCAGATACGCTGATCGCGACGAAATTTCAGGAAATGCATCCATGAGGCGAAGCTGATCTGGTAGCTGGTCAGGCCGCCTTCCGATCCCAGCCGTCGCACCGCGTAGGCGTAGCCGTGCCGGGGAAGGTAGGAGCGGTTGGTTTGCTGGATCCAGAGGGTAACGGGTTTGCCGATCAGCTCTTTCAGCTTGAGGTCGCTGCGCGTTGATACGACATCAACCGTGAAATCGAAATGCCGACCAAGCCGTGAACGGCCCACAGCGCGCTGCGGCAGCAATTCGTTGTCCCCCAGCGGGGTGTCGAGTTTCAGTAGGCGGTCCTGCTGGATCAGCCCGCCTTGAATCGCCCTCACGATATCTTGCACACTCATCCCAATCCCTCTTTATTGCTTTTGTGTGCCTGTTGCCGAGACGGCGCAGGCTCTCTCAGCTGCGATTCTACAGGGGAATGAGTAGGGATTAGCTCGGGGAGGAGACTCTCCAGCCCATGGCGCTGAACGGATACCGAACTTTGAGAACTGGCCGGAACTGATCCCAGGGAAGGTAGCGGCGCGGGTTTGTCGGCATCTATCACGAGGATACGTCGGCAATCGGTTGCGAGTTTAACCGGACGATGCAACTGAGCTCAGCATCCCTCCTGGTTCACAGAATTTTGCTTCGCTGTTCCCGCGGCGATAGTCGAAAACCGGGTACATGACATAGTTATTGGCGTCTTGGCTAGACGATGCGCCGACAGTACTTCGGTCCTTCGATGTGGCCCGACAGGGGCTCGCTGGTCGCTGTGGAGCGATCGACCGCGACTTCATATGAACTTCCCCGTGAACCTTCCCTAAATGTCCTATCCTTCTATCGGCAATTACGCCATGCTGGCGGAGATGGAGGTAAAAAATGCCTGTTTATCTGAATCTAAACGGCGGCTCGGGGATTTCGTCGTATGAAACGGGGCCCGACTTTATCAATGTGACATTTGCGGAGGGAATATTCCGAACCTACTCGTACACCCATGCTAGGCCTGGTGCCACACACGTCGAGGCAATGAAGAGACTAGCAATTCAAGGCTATGGGCTTAACGCATACATCAACAGCAATCCTGCGGTGAAACACGGTTACGCGTCCAGGGCCTAGGGGAAAACGCGCCGGGAACGACCGGCGCGCAGTTCGTTGCGTTTGCTGAACACGGCCGCAGCCTTGATAAGGCGGAGAGGCGCCAACACCCGAGCCTAATCGGAAGTTGACCGCGGCACTGCGCAGCTTCCAAACGTGCGGATCGTCGAAGGGAAGGCCCCGCAGAAACTCGCACCCGGTCGGTTTTTTGCCACGATGGTAAAGCATGTCCTTCGCCGCGCCGGTCAACATGCACGAGGAAGTGCGACGGCGTCGTCATTCGCCTGAGTTCCAATAACGACTGTCTCTGTAGTCTTCGGAAAAGATACAAGGAGCCGGAATCAGCAATGAAGATCCAATCCGTTCGCATAAGAAACTTCCGCACCTTGAAGGACGTGACGATCCCCTTCGATTCCGTCACGACATTCATCGGACCGAACGGTACCGGGAAGTCAACTGTGCTTCGCGCGCTCGACTGGTACTTTAACGGTAAGCCTGTCTCACTGACGGACAAGGACTGTTCCTTCGGGGTCACTACTGAGAACATCGAGGTTCAAGTCACGTTCACCGATCTAACCGCGAAGGACCACGAAGCACTTGGCAAGTACGCGCCGGAGGGTGTTGCCACATTCACGGCATGGAAGCGCCGATCACCTGACGGCTCAGAGGTGCTTTCGGCGAATGCGAAGGGCTTTCCAGAATTCAACGCAATCAAAGCAGCAGGTGGTGCGGCAGCAAAAAAGGAACTGTATGCAGATCTCCGCAGTAGCCGTTCGGATCTGAACCTCCCCCCAGCCAATACAGGTACAGCCGTCGATCAGGCGATGACGGCCTGGGAGTCCTCCCATACGGGTCAGCTTGTCGACGCCCCCGAGGCGCTGCAAACCAATTTCTTCGGCTTCAACAGCGGGGGCAAGATGAGCGGCCTCTTTGACTTCGTCCTAGTCACTGCCGATCTTCGCGCAAGTGAGGAATCTACCGACGGCAAAGCAAGCATCATTGGTCGAATCCTTGAGCGTTCAGTTGATCGTGCTGCTGCTGACGATGAGATCGCAACGATCGTCGAAGAGTCGCGCGCGAAGCAGCAGAAAGTCTACGAGGAAAAGTTTAAGGCACAGCTGGAAGTCATGACGACGCAGCTCAACGGGGTACTCACTTCTTACACGCCAGGTCGGGCTGTCACGGTTTCTCCTGCCGAAGTCGAACTCAAGGCCCCACGGACCACGTTCGAAGTGGCCGTGCTCGATGGTGAAACCGAGACAGCTGTGGAGCGACAGGGGCATGGCTTTCAGCGCACGCTTTTGATCTCCGCGCTCCAACTCTTGGCGCAGTCAGGTGCAGCGTCGGCAGAGGGTGTGATCTGCCTAGCGATCGAGGAGCCGGAACTTTATCAGCACCCGATACAAGCCCAAACCTTTGCGAAGGTACTGAGGTCGCTCGCCGAGAATGCCAGCAAGCGTATCCAAGTAACCTATGCAACTCATAGCCCGTACTTCCTCGAGGCTCGATATTTCAACCAGATCAGGCGATTGACGAGGTCGTCCGAGGCGACGCCGGTGGTCACTGTCCATTTCGCCACGATCGACGAGGTGAAGACGAAACTCGATGGAACGGTAGATGCCGATCAGGTTGGTCGTCAACTCGATGGCATCGTCACGAATCGCCTCTCTGTCGCGTTGTTCGCAGCACGAGTTCTGCTAGTCGAGGGGGATACAGAGGGGGCCGTGTTCTACGGAATCGGCGATCGGGACGCCGTGGGGCGCCTCGAATCCCAGGGACTGTCGATTATCTCGGCCGGAGGCAAAGGTGGAATCCCGCTTGCTCATGCCATTCTTACCTGTCTTGGGATTCCGACCTACGTACTCTTCGACGGAGACAGCGGCTTCGAAGCGCGGGCGAAAGCTGCGGGCAAAAATCAGACCGCTATAGATGGTGATCGCAAGAAGTTTTCGACGGAGAACCGTCGACTACTGAAATACCTCGGTGAAACAGAGGTTGATTTCCCATCGGAACAGGTCGGGGATCGCGTGGCGACGCTAAGCGACCACCTTGAGACCTATCTGGAGTCCAACTGGGCCGAGTGGGTCACGTCGTGTGCGGCGATTGAGGCCGCTGCCGGAATCCAACTCGCAAAAAGTCAATATGCTTACCGGACTGCGACGCTTGAGGCGAGCGGAGCTGTTCCGGAGATGCTCAAACAAATTCTCACAAAGGCGAGAGGCGCGTAGGCATGAATGAAATCATCTGCCGCACACTGCGGGAAAGCATTCAAGCTTGATGAAGCTCGTTAGCGGTCGAGCCGGGGAGGCTGGTCATTACGACGATGTGAGATGCGGCCGCCGCGCTGCATATCGGTGCGATTCGTCTGGAGGCGAATCGGCCGATCGGCTAGTGTGGCGGAACAACTACATCCCGGCCATGATCGTCGTTGAGCCGGCGATAGAAAAGGCCGCGCAGAAAGCACCGCTCGGCCTAGTCGAATTTCGACACGCTCAAATACGAGTCCCAAATCTGCGTGCGTCCGTGCCGCGCAAAGCCGCACATCAAGCCGGGTAGGGCAGCCGCCACCGGCCACCACTAAACATCACCAAGCGATATTGCAAGACGACCGCGCCGTCCCCGCACCGCCAGTAGCCGTGCAATGCGACCCCGCGCCGTCGTCATAGAACGTTCGCGCTTCGGGCTGCGGCACTGACGGATCGTACGGATTCGGCGCACCGTGTGGCCCACGCGCGGCATCGAAAGGCCGCGTCGGCGCATACGAATTCCACCCGCCAGGCGCATGCGACCCATTGGCCCGCAGATATTCATTCCAGTTCAACTCACGCTGTTCGTGCCTCGGCAACATGCGACCGAAGCCATCGCTCCCGCCCGCGCCGAGTTCGACACGATTCGAAGGCCATACAGAATCTCGAGATTGATGTTCCGCCGACGGTAGCGGCTCGAGCGTGTCGCCCGAAACCCGCAACGGCCGCGTGTCCGGCGTATCGAACGGACTACGTTCGACCGGCGCCGCGTACTTCACACGCCGCGTCGTTCTAGGAACCGCTCGCCCATCATCCCGAGCCACAGCTCGGCGTTCCGAACGAAACACGTTGGCGCCGCCCGCACGATCGACCAGCGAATCGTGGCTCGAAGCGTTGGCAGTGGAAACAGCAAGCGCACAAGCAAGCGCGGCGGCAGAAGAAATGCGAAAAGGATGATTCATCGGCGATCCGAACCAGGTGATAAGCGATGGGAAAAAACGGCAGATCACTGGCTGGCGGCTGGGCGACGGATGGGCGTCGAAGCGGCCCTGAAGCGACTACGAAGTGCGGTGGACGCGACTCGCAGGGAGGCTGGCTGGATTGCAGAGGCGAGTTCGCATTATTTCACAAACATAACAATGAGCTTTCGTCATCTCCGTAAACGTTGGCATACAGAAGGATTCCCGGCTCCACCCCGGTGCCCCGCATCGGTGCACGCCCACACAACCCTCAGCCAACTGATTTAAATAGATCCGGCCCTTTAAAACAAAAACCCGTACACCACATGACCACAAATCTCCAAAAGCCATACGCAGAAAGGAGTCAATCCACAACCGCGGCAAAAATCGCAACCCAATTGCACCCGCCGCAAACGTTCCCGCCCGGATAGGTTGCTCCCCAATCGCCACCCACTCCACCACCCAGTTTCTCCGTGTTTTCCCTCATAGAAGCGGCATTTTTGACAGACGATTTAAAAACCCCCATATAATTTCGGCTGCCTTGCCAACAGCTGTCGGACCATCCCTCCGAACGAGCGATTTGGCAAGCGGGGCAGGCGAAACGCTTGCGCAATGCAAGACGCATCACGATGTCTTTCCGAACCAGACGTCCCCTTTGGGGGACTGCAAGAGCCGGGCCCCGCTACGCATCATCCATCCGCAGGTCCGTCTTCATGTGTCTCGGGCGTGTCCCATGTCCTCGCCCCGGGTGCTGTTCGATTGCGCAAGTCATGCCGCCTTTGCCCGTATGACTAACAACATCGAGGAGCTCCTGATGACGCTGTCCCGTCTTACGTCCATTTCCGTCGCCGCCGTGCTGTTCGCCGCCGGCGCCGCCGCCGCGCAAGCGGACACCGTGAAGATCGCCATCGCTGGTCCGATGAGCGGCTCGGTCGCCCAATACGGCGACATGGTGAAGGCCGGCGCACTGACCGCGATCGAACAGATCAACGCAGCCGGCGGTGCGGGCGGCAACAAGTTTGAAGTCGTGATGATGGACGACGCATGCGAACCGAAGCAGGCCGTTGCCGTCGCCAACAAGATCGTCAGCCAGAAGATCAAGTACGTGATCGGCCATGTGTGCTCGGGTTCGACGATCCCCGCATCCGACATCTACGAAAACGAAGGCATCGTGATGGTCACGCCGTCGGCCACCGCGCCGCAGCTGACGGAAGGCAAGAAGCGCCACTTCGTGTTCCGCACGATCGGCCGTGACGACCAGCAAGGCCCGGCCGCCGCGCACTACATCATCAACAGCGTGAAGCCGAAGAAGGTCGCGGTCCTGCACGACAAGCAGTCGTACGGCCAGGGCATCGCATCGTCGGTGAAGAAGGACCTCGAAGCCGCGAAGATCCCGGTCGTGCTGTTCGAAGGCGTCAACGCCGGCGATTCGGACTACTCGGCGATCATCACGAAGCTGAAGTCGCAAGGCGTCGACTTCGTCTACTTCGGCGGCTACCACCCGGAAATGGGCCTGCTGATGCGCCAGGCGCGCGAGCAGGGCGTGAAGGCGACGTTCATGGGCCCTGAAGGCGTGGGCAACAAGGACGTGACGGCGATCGCCGGCCCGGCTTCGGAAGGCATGCTGGTCACGCTGCCGGCCGACTTCTCGGCCGACCCGGCCAACGCAGCGCTCGTGAAGGCGTTCGCGGACAAGAAGCGCGACGCGAACGGCCCGTTCCAGATGCCGTCGTACGCAGCGGTGAAGATCATCGCCGACGCGATCGCCGGCGCGAAGACGACGGACCCGACGAAGGTCGCCGCGTACATGCACAAGACGACGTTCGACACGCCGATCGGCAAGGTCGCGTATGACGCCCAGGGCGACCTGAAGGCGTTCAAGTTCGTCGTCTACACGTGGCACAAGGACGCGACGAAGACCGCCGCCCGGTAATAACGAAGTACCCGCCCGCGCACCCGCCCTGTCCGCGACCCGGACGGGGCGCGTGCGCATTTGACCGCGCATTCCCCGTGTGCGGCCAAAGCAGGCGGCCCGAGACGACACCGTGCGTTGCGCGCGGGCGAACGCCGTGATCCGGCGACGGCCTGCGACACAGCGCCAACGGGAGCTTCCCGCACATGACTGACTTCTTTCCTCAATTCGCCCAGCAGCTGGTCAACGGCCTGACGCTGGGTGCGATCTATGCGTTGATCGCCATCGGCTATTCGATGGTCTACGGCATCATCGGCATGATCAACTTCGCCCACGGCGAGATCTACATGATCGGCGCGTACGTGGGTCTCGTTACCCTCACGGCCATCGGCATCTCCGCCGGCTATCCGCTGCCGCTCGTGCTCGGCGCCGCACTGATCGTGTCGGTGATCGTCACGGGCCTGTACGGCTTCGCGGTCGAGCGCGTCGCGTATCGGCCGCTGCGCGGCGGCCCGCGCCTCGTGCCGCTGATATCCGCGATCGGCATGTCGATCTTCCTGCAGAACTACGTGCAGATCGGCCAGGGCGCGCGCGACGTATCGGTGCCGGTGCTGATCTCCGGCGCATTCGAGATCCATCTCGGCGGCGACTTCGACGTGACGATTCCGTATGCGCGTCTGCTGATCGTATGCGTGACGCTCGTGCTGATGATCGCGCTCACGCTGTTCATCTCGCATTCGCGGATGGGCCGCGCGTGCCGCGCGTGCGCCGAAGACATGAAGATGGCGAACCTGCTCGGCATCGACACGAACCGCGTGATCTCGTTCACGTTCGTGCTCGGCGCGATGCTGGCGGCCGTCGGCGGCGTGCTGATCGGGCTGACGATCGGCAAGCTGAATCCGTATATCGGCTTCGTCGCGGGCATCAAGGCGTTCACCGCCGCGGTGCTCGGCGGGATCGGCAGCATCCCGGGCGCGATGCTCGGCGGCGTGCTGCTGGGCCTCGCTGAAACCTTCGCCGCAGGTTACATGCCGGCCGAGTACAAGGACGTGGTCGCGTTCGGCCTGCTCGTGCTGATCCTGCTCTTCCGCCCGACCGGCCTGCTCGGCAAGTCGGACATCGAAAAGGTCTGAGGGAGACGCAGATGAGTCAAGTCATTTCCATTCGCCGCCCGGCCGCCGACGCTTCGGTCGGTCAGGCGCTGAAGAATGCCGTGGCCGCCGCGTTGCTGACGGCGATCCTCACGATTCCGGTGCTCGGCCTGCAGCTGAAGCTCGACGGGTATCAGGTGGTGCTGACGCCGCACTGGCGTCCGGTGTGGATCGCGGTCGCGGCGGTGTTCCTGTTCCAGCTGTTCAAGCCGTGGCTCGTGCGTGCGAAAACGGCGGTGAAGTTGCCGGCGATGCCCGCGATGGGCGCGCAGCAGCAGCGCGTGATCATCTGGGTGATGCTCGCGGTCGGGTTCGTGTGGCCGTTCTTCGGTTCGCGCGGCGCCGTGGACGTCGCGACGCTCGCGCTGATCTACGTGATCCTCGGCCTCGGGCTGAACATCGTGGTGGGTTTCGCGGGGCTGCTGGATCTCGGCTATGTCGGGTTCTACGCGGTCGGCGGCTATACGTACGCGATGCTGAACCAGTATTTCGGGCTGTCGTTCTGGGAGTGTCTGCCGATCGCCGCGATCGCCGCGGCGACCTTCGGCTTCCTGCTCGGTTTCCCGGTGCTGCGCCTGCGCGGCGACTATCTGGCGATCGTCACGCTCGGCTTCGGCGAAATCATCCGCCTGCTCGCGAACAACCTGACGAGCTTCACCGGCGGCCCGGACGGCATCTCGAGCATTCCGAAGCCGACGGTGTTCGGCTTCGAGATGGCGCGCTCGGCGAGCGTCGAAGGCGCGAAGACCTTCCATGAGCTGATCGGGCTGGAATACAGCGGCGAGCACATGGTGATCTTCCTGTACCTGATCGCGCTGGTGCTGGTCGGCTTCACGCTGTTCGTGACGAGCCGCCTGATCCGCATGCCGATGGGCCGCGCATGGGAAGCGCTGCGCGACGACGAGATCGCGTGCCGTTCGCTCGGCCTGAACCCGACGCGGATCAAGCTGTCGGCGTTCACGCTCGGCGCGGCGTTCGCGGGCATCGGTGGCGCGTTCTTCGCGGCGCGTCAGGGCCTCGTGAATCCTGAATCGTTCACCTTCATCGAATCGGCGCTGATCCTCGCGATCGTCGTGCTCGGCGGGATGGGTTCGCAGCTCGGCGTGATTCTCGCGGCGATCCTGCTGACCGTGCTGCCGGAAGTCGCACGCGGCTTTGCCGAGTACCGGATGCTGATCTTCGGTCTGGTGATGGTGTTGATGATGATGTGGCGTCCGCAGGGCCTGCTGCCCGCGAGCCGTCCCCACGTGGAGCTGCCGCAATGAGCGCGAATGCAGAATTGTTGAAGGTCGCCGGGCTGCAGATGCGCTTCGGCGGGTTGCTCGCGGTGGACGGCATCGATTTCGACGTGCGTCGCAACGAGGTGTTCGCGATCATCGGGCCGAACGGCGCGGGCAAGACCACGGTGTTCAACTGCGTCGGCGGCTTCTACAAGCCGACCGGCGGCGACGTCGTGCTCGACGGCCACGCGATCGCCGGGCTGCCGAGCCACCAGATCGCGTTGAAGGGCCTGGTGCGCACGTTCCAGAACATCCGGCTGTTCAAGTCGCTGACGGTCGTTGAGAACCTGCTCGTCGCGCAGCATCGCAAGGTGAAGGCCGGGCTGCTGCCGGGCCTGTTCTCGACGCCCGCGTATCGTCGCGCCGAGAAGGAAGCGCTCGAACGCGCGGCCGTGTGGCTCGACCGGATGGGGCTGAGGTCGGTCGCCAACCGGCAGGCCGGCACGCTGTCGTACGGGCACCAGCGGCGTCTGGAGATCGCGCGCTGCATGATCACCGAGCCGCGGTTGTTGATGCTCGACGAGCCGGCGGCCGGCCTCAACCCGCAGGAAAAGATCGAGCTGCAGCACCTGATCGACAAGCTGCGCCACGAGTTCGGCGTGTCGGTACTGCTGATCGAACACGACATGAGCCTCGTGATGGGCGTGTCGGACCGCATCCTCGTGATGGAGCACGGCCGGCCGATCGTGATCGGCACGCCGGAAGCGGTCCGCAACGACCCGCGCGTGATCAAGGCGTATCTGGGGGAAGAGTGATGTTGAAGCTGGAACAGGTCCATACGCACTACGGCGCGGTCGAGGCGCTCGCGGGCGTGTCGATCGAGGTGAACAAGGGCGAGATCGTCACGCTGATCGGCAGCAACGGCGCCGGCAAGACGACGCTGATGATGACCGTATGCGGCACGCCGCGCGCATCGTCGGGCCGCGTGCTGTTCGAGGGCAACGACATCACCGCGATGTCGACGCACCAGATCATGCGGCAGGGGATGGCGATCTCGCCGGAAGGGCGGCGCGTGTTCCCGAGTTTGACCGTGCTCGAGAACCTGAAGATGGGCGGCTTCTTCGCGAGCCGTCACGAGATCGACGACGGCATCGAGCACGTGTTCAAGCTGTTTCCGCGTTTGAAGGAACGCGCGGCGCAGCGGGCCGGCACGATGTCGGGCGGCGAGCAGCAGATGCTGGCGATCGGCCGTGCGCTGATGAGCAAGCCGCGTTTGCTGCTGCTCGACGAGCCGACGCTCGGCCTCGCGCCGCTCGTGATCGCGCAGATCTTCGACATCATCCGCACGATCCGCGACGAAGGCGTCACGGTGTTCCTGGTCGAGCAGAACGCGAACAAGGCGCTCGGCGTGGCCGATCGCGGTTATGTGCTCGAAACGGGGCGCGTGGTGCTGGCCGACACGGGGGCGAACCTGCTCGCGAACGATCGGATCAAGCAGGCGTACCTCGGCGGTTGACGAAGGAAGCCGCCGGCCTGCAATAGGCCGGCGGCCGACTGTGGTCTTGTAGCCGATTTGGCTTCGATCGTAGCAAATTCGGCTACATTCGGCGGGGGATGTGGTTCATGCCTCTGCGGTGAACGAGTGCTTTGTCAGCGCAACCATCGCTGATGGTGGACCTTCAGCAGCGGCATTGCACGTCGCTGTTCACGCGTGCAGCGCCAACCCCTTCACGGCCTTGTCCACGGCCTTCTTCGGCCCGTGCAACGCAAGGCCGACCAAATCCAGATTCGCTGCATCCTCTGCGCGAAACACGTCGCGGTTGGCCGCGTCGTGCCCGGTCGAAAACATCGCGCGCACGTACGGCACGATCCTGACGTCGCGCGCCAACGCATGCCGATGCGCGGCCTGCAAACCGTTCAAATCGGCCGCGAACACCAGCATCGGCTGGCCGAACATGCGGCCGTAGCGATTCCCCGCGGCATCTTCGTAAGGCTCGCCGAGCGCTTCGGGCGCGCCGGCCGCGACGCCCGTCGCGAGAAACGCGACCACGTTGAGTTTCTGCCACGCCGCGAGATCGTCGCGCACGATCAATGCCACCTTCGTATCGAACATGAGTGCTCCTCGTTGAAGCACTCATGATCGGCTGGTGCGCGCGATCAGTCTGGAACGTTTGTGCACATCTGCCGATAGGCGGCGGGCGTCATCCGGTACGCGCGGCGGAACCAGCGGCCGAGATGGCTCTGGTCGGCGAAGCCGACATCGGCGGCGGCCTGTGCGGGCGTGCGGCCGGCTGCGAGCAGTCTGCGTGCCGCGCGTAACCGCAAGCGCACGAGGTACGCGTGTGGCGACGTACCGAACGCGCGCTGGAACATCCGTGTGAGCCGGAACCGGTCGATGCCGGCGACGCTCGCGAGTTCGTCGAGGCCGATGTTGCCTTCCATGTGTTCGTGCAGCAGGTCGCGCACGCGTGCGATCGCGGGCGGCACGACGCCGCTTTCCAGCGCGAGCGGGCCGCCCAGCTGGCTGCCGAGGCGCATCAGCAGGCGGTCGAGCGTCTGGTCGCGCGCGAGCCGGCCTTCGTTGTCGTGGATCGCGAAGAAAGCGTTCCGGATCGCATCGACGAGGCCGCGATCGTCGACGAGCGTGTGGCCGAACGTGGCTTCGACGCTACCGAGGCCCGGCAGGTCGAGCCGGCGCGCGGCGCGCTCGACCCACGTTTGCGGCAGGTACAGCATCCCGTACGTGAAGCCGCCGGCTTCGGGCGCATGGCCGTCGTGCATCGCGCCGGGTTCGATCAGGATCGCGCGCCCCGGCACGCTCGTGTGCAGCGACCGATGGCACTGGAAGCGCTGGACGCCTTGTTCCGTGAAGCCGATCAGCATGTCGTCGTGGTCGTGCGGATCGTACGCATGGCCGCTGAAATGCGCGCGCAGGCTTTCGATCCCCGTTTCCGCATCGCGGCGCGCGACGAGCCAGTGCTCGTTCGTGCCGGTGTCGTTCGCCGCGCTTGTCATCGTTCGCCTCGCTGCCCGTCGTTGCCTGCCGGACAGTGTACGCAGTTCGTGCGCGCACCGTGCGGCACCGACGGGGTAGACGCGGTTACAGCGCGCGCGTAATCGCCTGCTCAAGCAGCGACAGCCCGAGATCGATTTCCGCGTCACTGACGGTCAGCGGCGGCGCGATCCGGAACACGCCGCCCATCCCGGGCAGTTGCACGATGTTCATGCTGAGCCCGAGGTTCATGCACTCGCGCGTGATCTTCGCGCCGAGGCCGTCGGCCGGTTCCTTCGTGCGCCGATCCTTGACGATCTCGACGCCGAGCAGCAGCCCGCGTCCGCGCACGTCGCCGATGCAGTCGAAGCGCTCCATCAGGTCGAGCAGCCCGCGTCGCAGCCGGTCGCCCATCACGTTCGCGCGCTGCACGAGGCCGTCGCGCTGCACCACGTCGAGCACGCGCAGGCCAACCGCGGCCGGCAGCGGGTCCGACACGTGCGTCGTGTAGAACAGGTAGCCAAGTTCGTGCGCGCGTTCCTCGATGGCCGCGGACGTGACCATCGCCGCGAGCGGCAGCCCGGCGCCGAGCGTCTTCGACAGCGTGAGGATGTCGGGCGTCACGCCGTCGTGCTGGCACGCGAACATCGTGCCGGTGCGGCCGACGCCCGTCTGCGCTTCGTCGAGGATCAGCAGCATCCCGCGTTCTTCGCACTTGCGCTTGAGCGCCGCCATGTAGCCTTCCGGCAATTCGATGATGCCGCCCGAGCTGAGGATCGGCTCCGCGATGAACGCGGCGAGGTTGCCGCTCGACTGGCGATCGATCAGGTCGAATGCGTAGTCGAGCTCGGCGAGGTAGTCGTAGCTGCCGTTGCGCTCGAAGCGCGGCCGGTACGTGAACGGCGCCGGAATCGCGAACGAGCCGACGGCGGCCGGGCCGACGCCCTTGCGGCCCGCGCTGTACGTGGCGGACGCCGCCGCGCCCGTCATCCCGTGCCACGACTGCGCGAAGCCGACGATCTCGTACTTGCCGGTGACGAGCTTCGCCATCCGGATCGCCGCTTCGTTCGATTCCGCGCCGGTGCTCAGCAGCAATGCGCGATCGAGCCCGGGCGGCGTGATGTCGGCGAGGCGCGTCGCGAGATCGACGACCGGGCGCGACAGCATCCCGCTGAACAGGTGATCGAGCTTGGCCGCGTATTCGCCGATGACGGCAACGATCTCCGGATGGCTGTGCCCGAGCACCGCGCTCATCTGTCCCGACGTGAAATCGAGGATCGCGCGGCCGTCGGCATCGTAGACGAAGCTGCCTTGCGCGCGCTCGATGATCATCGGCTCGAACGTGCCGCCGTAGCGGACCAGATGCTGCCTGGCGTTGTGCCAGAAGGTTGCGTCGTCGTTCAGGGACATCGGGCTTCTCCGCACAAGGGCCAGGGATCGCTTGCAGTCTAGGCGCCGGTCTGGTTTTATGGAAACGAATAGTTCTTATGCAAGGTAGAAAAGGAGCTAATACCTTGGCACGTTCGCTCGATATCGACCTGCTGCGCTCGTTCGTCGTGATAGCCGAAGTGCGCGCGCTCAGCCGCGCGGCGGCGCGGGTCGGCCGTACGCAATCCGCGCTGAGCCAGCAAATGCGGCGGCTCGAGGAAATCGTCGACCAGCCGCTGTTCCAGCGCACCGGGCGCGGCGTCGTGCTGACGCATCCCGGCGAGCGGCTGCTCGTGCATGCGCAGCGCATCCTGCGGCAGCACGACGAGGCAATGGCCGATCTGTGCGGCACCGGGCTGTCGGGCACCATCCGGTTCGGTTGTCCGGACGATTACGCGGAGGTCTGGCTGCCGTCGCTGCTGCGCCAGTTCTCGAGCCAGCATCCACAGGCGATCGTCGAGGTCGTGTGCGGGCCGACGCCGCGGCTGATCGAACAACTCGACAAGCGGGCGGTGGATCTCGCGATGATTTCCGTGCCGGACGACGGTTCGAGCAACGACTTCATCCGCCGCGAGCAACTGGTGTGGATCGGTTATCCGGGGCTCGATGCCGCACAGTTCGATCCGTTGCCGCTCGCGTTGTCCGATCCCGATACGCTCGATCACATCGCCGCGTGCGACGCGCTGGATCACGCGGGGCGCGGTTATCGCGTCGCGTATGCGAGCAGCAGCCTCGCGGGGCTGATCGCGCTGGTCCGTTCGGGGCAGGCGTTCGCGGTGATGACGCAAACGGCCGTGCCGGGCGATCTGGCGATCGTCGCCGGGGATCGTGGGCTCCCGCCGCTGCCGGCGGTGAGCATCACGCTACGGTTCGACCGCAAGCGGCCGTCGCATCTGACGGCGGCGTTTGCCGAGCATATCCGCGCGGTATTGCCGGGGCTGTGACCAGGAGGGCGCGACGCGGGTCCCGCCATCGTCGCGTCTATGCACGCTTTGCATAGGAAATGCCGCAACTTTGCATTGGACCGCATATTTTGCGGTTTCTAGAATCGGGCGAACGTTGAGCCTTGTTCGAAAGGTTCATTCCGCAACACCGCGCGTGCCGCGCGGCAGCAACCCGAGGAATAGCCCGATGCAGATCAGTTCACCCGTCGCCGCCCTGTCCGAGGACATGAAAGTGTGGCGCCGACAGATTCACAGTCGCCCGGAAATCGCGTTTCAGGAAACCGGCACCGCTGCGTTCGTTACCGAGTTGCTGCGATCGTTCGGCATCGAAACGCACACGGGAATCGGCCGCACCGGCGTGGTGGGCGTGATTGACGGCAACGGCGGGCCGGGGCCCACGATTGCGCTGCGCGCCGACATGGACGCGCTGCCGATCCAGGAAGAAGGCCGGCCGGTTTATCGTTCGGTCCATCACGGACTGTTTCATGGTTGCGGTCACGATGGACACACCGCGATTCTGCTCGGCACAGCGAAGCTGCTTGCGGGTCATCGTCAGTTCAAGGGGCGCGTGGTGCTGGTATTCCAGCCGGCCGAGGAAATCGTTAAAGGCAGTCAGGCGATGCTGGACGATCAGTTGCTCGAGCGTTTCCCGTTCGATGAAATCTACGGGTTGCACAATCATCCGGCGCTTCAACCGGGACAAATCGGCGTGCGCATCGGATCGCAACTTGCCGCGGTGGACTTCTTCTCGATCGGGATTCACGGTACCGGGAGCCATGGCGGAACGCCGCATCGCAGCGTCGATCCAATCGCCATCGGCGCGTTGCTCGTCACGGCATTGCAGACCATCGTCAGTCGCTCGATCGACCCGCTTGACAGCGCGGTTCTGAGTATCTGCCAGTTCATCGCGGGTGCGACGGCCAACGTCATTCCCGACCGCGCGTCGCTGCAGGGCACCACGCGCGCGCTATCCCCGTCGGCGCGCGAACGCGTGCACCGCCGTCTGCGCGAGATCTGCGAGGGCGTCGCGCTGTCGCATGGCTGCACGATCGATCTCGACATTTCTCACGGCACGCCACCCACGATCAACGCGGAAGCGCCGGCACGATGCGTCATCGCGGCCGCCGATACCGTGGTCGGTGCCGCGAACGTGCTGACCGACGTCGCGCCGCTGATGGCGGGCGACGACGTCGCGCGCTTTCTCGAGGCACGGCCCGGTTGCTACTTCTTTCTCGGGCAGGGCGGCCCCATGTGCCATCACCCGGAATACGACTTCAACGATGACGTGGCGCCGATCGGTGTCGCGATCTTCGACGAGGTCGTCCGGCGTCGTATCGGCGTCTGAAAGAAGGGGCGCGCGGCCGAATCGATGCTGCGCGACCGGAACATTCATAAAAGACTGGAGGAGAACATCATGGGACACGGATCGTTTCGCGTCCGGCGGCTGGCGTCCGCCCTGCCGGCAGGTGTGTGCGCCGTGCTTGCGCCAGGCGCTGCAAGTGCGGCCAATGCGCCGGCGCGGAGTGTCGCAAGCGGATATACGCTTGCGCCGTTCTTGATCTTCGTCGCGTTGACGCTCGGTATCACGTATTGGGCATCGCGTCGCAACCGCTCGGTGTCGCAGTTTTATACGGCAGGCGGCGGCATCACGCCGCTGCAGAACGGCTTCGCGCTCGCTGGCGACTATATGTCCGCATCGTCGTTCCTCGGCGCGGTCGGCATGATGGCCGGTTCCGGCTATGACTCGATCATCTACGGTGTCGGCACGCTGATCGGCTGGCCGATTCTGTTGTTTCTCGTCGCGGAACCGCTGCGCAATCTCGGGCGCTTCACGCTGGCGGACGTCGTCGCATTTCGTCTTGAAGAACGTCCGGTACGGATGCTGGCCGCGGTGAATTCGCTGGTAATCGTCCTGTTCTATCTCGTCATCCAGCTCGTGGGCGCCGGCAAACTGATCCAGCTGTTGTTCGGCGTGCCTTACACGGTCGCGATGCTGGCGGTCGGAGTGCTGGTGCTGGTTTATGTACTGATCGGCGGTATGCTGGCCACGACCTGGGTGCAGATCGTGAAGGCGGGACTGATGATCGCGATCGGGACTTATCTGTCATTCAAGGTGTTGCAGGCGACCGGCTTCAGCGCGAACCGGCTGATCGACGCGGTCGTGCAGTCCCATCCGGCCGGCGCGGCCGTGCTGGCGCCCAGCCGTCTCGTGACGAACCCCATTGACGCGATTTCGCTCGGCATGTCGCTGATATTCGGCATGGTGGGCCTGCCGCATATCCTGAGCCGCCTGTTCACGGTGCGCGATGGCGCCGCGGCCCGGCAATCGGCTTTCTATGCGACGGGACTCATCGCGTGGTTCTATACCGCGGTCGTTGTGATCGGTGCCGGTGCGATCGTGTTCGTGCTCGGCAATCCGGCATTTCTCGACTCGCAGACGCACATGCTGATCGGTGGCGGGAACATGGCAGCGATGCATCTGAGCCATTATTTCGGCGGCGATGTATTCCTCGGCATCATGTCCGCGGTGGCGTTCGCCACGATCCTGGCGGTCGTCTCGGGGCTCACGATCTCGGGCGCGTCGGCGGTCGGACACGATCTGTACAAGCGAATCATATGCAGGGGATCCGCCGATCCGGTGCGCGAGCTGACGGTATCGCGCTGGGCGACGTTCGCGTTGGTGGCGACTGCATTGTTGCTGTCGCATCTCGTGCAGAACCTCAACATCAGTTTCATGGTCGGACTCGCGTTCTCCATTTCAGCGAGCACCAACTTCCCGATCCTGATGCTGTCGATGTTCTGGCGGGGGCTGACGACGCGCGGCGTACTGGCCGGCGGGATCGTCGGATTGTCGTCGTCGGTCGGGCTCCTCGTCACCGGTCCGACGATCTGGGTCGGTATTCTGAAGCACGACCACGCGCTCTTTCCATACGCGAATCCCACGTTGTTCTCGATGACGTTGGCATTCGGCGTCGCGTGGCTCGCGTCGATCGCCGATTCATCCGCTCGCGGGGCCGCGGAACGTGCACGCTTCGATGCGCAGATGTTCCGCAGCGCGACCGGCATTGGCATCAGCGCCGCCCAAAATCACTGACCGCCGGAGCCAACATGTCGAACGTCAATCATCCGACAGCGATTTCAGACAGCCTTGCTGCAAACGCCGATGCAGACATGCCTGCACCTGACGTGCTCCGTCTGGTTCGGCGCCGTACGTGCTTGAGCATGGGCATGAGCGTGCTCGTGTTGGGCGTCTACTTTGCATTCATCCTGATCGTCGCGTTTGCGCCGAAACTGCTGACACGATCCGTCGCGGCGGGCTCGCCGATGACGACCGGGATCGTCGTCGGCATCGGGCTTTACTGGTTTTGCGCGATCGCGACGGGCCTATACGTCTGGATTGCGGATCGATGGATCGATCCGCTCGTTTGCCGTATGGCGCGATGAGCGCGATGCCGGCCCGCTCGAAGGCATCGCCGCCGCGGGGTGCTTCGCCATAGTGCGCGGCCGAATCCGCATGGCTCATGCCATCGGCAGTAAAACCGTGTCTCCTTGAGCGCGTCTCGGTCATCGAACTGATACGCGCTTTTTTTGATGACGAGATGTTGGAAACAATGTCCGTATCGGCGTATTTCATCGAGAAGTCAGCATGAAGATGATTCGTCGTGCGAATTGAAACGGCCGGAATGATCTCATCCGGCGGATTGTGTGCCCGATTCCGGGAAAATTTCAAAACCAGGTGATGGAAGAGATGGATCATAAAAAATCAATGAGGAGACTGGCCGCCGCCACCCTGGCGCTTGTATGCGCAATGAGCGCTGATGATGCTTGCGCGCAGAGCTCGGTGGTCATGTACGGCATTCTGGACATCGGCATGCAGAGCCTGACGAACGCCGGAACGAGCGGAAAATCTTCGTTTGGCATGCTGGGCAGTGCGTTCCTGCCTTCACGTTTCGGCTTCAAGGGCGACGAGGATCTCGGCGGCGGGTATGGTGCGATCTTTCAACTTGAAAACGGCTTCGATCTCGGCAAGGGCACGCTCGTGACGCCGGGCACGTTGTTCAACCGGCTGTCCAGCGTCGGGCTGCGTTCGCCTTATGGGCGGCTGACGTTCGGGCGCCAGTACAGCGTGCAGTTCGACAAGACGGTGCTCTACGATCCGACGTATTTCGCGAACGATTCGGCGCTTTCGCTGAACCTGATCCCGCTTGCGACGCTGAGGCTGAACAATTCCGTGAAGTTTCAGTCCGATCCGTTTTACGGATTCAATATCGAGGCCGAATATGGTTTCGGGCAGCAGTTGCCCGGCAACGCGCTCGCAGGGCGCTACGTCGGCGCGGCTCTGGAATATGTCCGGGGAGCGCTTGCCGCTCGCGTGTTGTATGAGCAGAGCCGGGGTGCGAACATCGGCGGTGTCGATGCATCCGGGCGGGTCGACGAGCGTTATGGTGCGGCGTTCCGTTATACGGTTGGCGGCGTGACGCTTTCCGCAGGCGTCACGCGTGTGCTGGGAGATCTGCAGTTGACACCGCGCGGCACGGCTTACTGGGGTAGTGCGAAGGGTTTTGCGACACCGACGATCCAATGGTACGTGCTCGGCGGCCGTTACGATTATCAGCGTGCGCCGGAACATCCGATGCTGTTCGTGGTTGGCAGCGAGTATTTGCTGTCGAAGGCGACGTTTCTGTACGCGCATGTCGGCACGGCCTGGAATTCCGGGGAGAGCGCGTTCGGTGTCAACAGCTTTTCGAGTGTGGGCCAGCCTGGCAAGAGCCAGGTCGGGGTGAGCGTCGGTATCCATCACAGGTTCTGACCCGTGCGTGCGCGGCCGTCGCGATCGAGCCGGACGCGCACACGCTGCGACTATACTTGCCGCTTCCGGGCAGGGCGCTGCCCTTGAATGCCGGGCTTCCAATGAATCTTCGCAAACTGCAACACGTCCTCGCGCTCGCTCAACACCAGACTTTCAGTCGCGCTTGCGCGGAAGTGCACCTGAGTCAATCCGCGTTGTCTCGCAGCATTCAGTCGATCGAAACGGAGTTCGGTTTTGCGCTGTTCGACCGCGGTGCACAACGCATCACGTTGACGCCGTTCGGCAAGGTATTCGTCGAGCGGGCACGCCGGATCGATTTCGAGGTACGCGAACTCAGGCGCGACCTTGCACTGCTCGAGCGTGGGGAGTTCGGCGATATCTGCATCGGCCTGGGCGCGACACCGGCCGCCTTGCTCAGGCAACCGATCCTGACTTTCGGCGCCGTCAATGCGCCCGACGTTCGCGTGGTGCTCAAGCGAGGCAATACCGCCGACTTGCTCGGCATGTTGCTGGCCGAGCGCATCGACATGTTCGTCGGCGATATCGCATCACTGACGCCGCAGCCGGATATCGCGATCACGCCGCTGCCGAGATGGCGGGCTGCATTCTTTTGTGGCCGGGCGCATCCGCTCGGTGGCTTGGCCTGCGTGTCGCCGGGAGCGTTGCTGGACTACCCGATCGGATGCACGCACCTGTCGAAGTATGCACTCGAGGATCTTCATCAGCATCTCGGATTTTCGATCGGCGATCGAATCAAGCTTCAGAGCGACGATTTCGGTGAACTGGAAGCGGCGGCGGCCGTCAGCGATGTCGTCATTCTCGGCAGCCTGCCGGTGTTCGACGAAGCGGTCCGGGCAGGGAGGCTGCACGCGATACCGCTCAATCCGCCACTGGCCGGGTCGGCTCGTTTCGGGATCGTCGTGCTCGCGGGCCGGACCCAGTCGGTCACGATGCTCAGAATCAATTCGCTGGTGCAGGACGTGTTCGATAAATTTGCGGAGGAGTCGGCTTCGAAGTGAGGCCTGCTCCCGGTTACGCACGTTCCTGAAACGCCTGCGCGATTTGCTGCGCATGCTTCTGCATCGAACGGACGAAGCGTTTGATGTTGCCGTCGGTCATGCGCGACGCGATGGCGCCGAGGCCGATTGCGCCGATCGTCTCGCCGGTATCGGTGACGATCGGAACACTGATGCCGCGATAGTGCGTGTTCTGGAGATCGACGTCGAGGCAGCCGAACCCGTAGCGGCGGCAATGGGCGACGCGTGCGCGAATCTCCTGCACCGTGGTGCCGAACGCGGCGAAGCGCCGGGCGTTGCGGGCGAGAAGTGCATCGAGCTCCGCGCGCGACATCGTATGCATCAGCGCGATGCCGCCGATACTGACGCCGAGCGGGCGCCGGTTGCCGACATCCACGTAGAGAATTTTCGCCGGGTTATCGCCCGCACGGCGGTCGACGCAGATCGAATCGAGCGCGTTGCGCGCGGTCAGGAATACCGTTTCGCCGAAGCTGCTGCGCAATGCGTCCAGATGCGGTGATGCAAGGGTCCTGACGGGAAAGCGATTGCGGCGTGACAACGCGAGCAGGAACACCTCCTGGCCCACGTAGTAACGGCGCTCTCCCGGCGGCTTTTCCACGAGCCCCTGGTCGACGAGCGTTGCGAGCAGGCGATGCACGGTAGCCGGCGCCAGCGCGAGTTCCTCGGCGATTTCACTCAGCCGTCTTCCCTGATCCTGGCCGATCGCCACCGCGCCGAGGATTTGCGCGACCCGCTCCGTGCTGCGCACGATTTCGTGTCTGCCCGATACAGGGCCGTCGTCGTCACCGGCACGCTCCGGTCTGACCGCTCTCTCCACTTTCCGTCCCGTCGTCATTGCCGTTGCCCGAATTGCATGATCGCCTGCACCCGTTTGCCGCGGAAGCCGCTTTTTCGCGCCGCTCTTTCGGCATGCGTGATTTTTCCGACAGGCGGAATTTTGCGTCGTTCCCGGATTGTTGCACGGTTCCCGCGTTACTACACTGAGCCTGCCGATGACCGAACGAAAACAACGTGGTCGGCACGATATCCAGACATTCGATCCGGCATGCGTGCTCGTGCGCAAGGCCGGAAGAGGAGACAAGATGCAATCGACCATTGCCGTGCCGGACGCGGTGCCGTCCGACCGTGCCGACCGGGTATTTCGCAAGATCATGTGGCGCGTGATGCCGTTGGTCTTCCTCGGCTACATGTGTGCTTTCCTGGACCGCATCAACATCGGCTATGCGCAGCTGCAGATGAAGGACGCGCTGGGCTTTTCCGATTCCGTGTACGGGCTGGGCGCCGGCATCTTCTTCGTGAGTTATCTGTTGTGCGAAGTACCGAGCAACATGTTGTTCGAGCGGCTGGGAGCGCGCAGGACGTTCCTGCGCATCATGCTGCTTTGGGGGCTGACGTCGGCCGCCACGATGTTCGTTCGAACGCCGCTGCAGTTCTATGTGATGCGCTTCCTGCTCGGCGTGTTCGAGGCCGGTTTTTTCCCGGGCGTGATTCTTTATCTCGGCTACTGGTTCACGCCCGAATGGCGCGGGCGCGCGACCAGCGCGTTTCTGTTCGCGTTGCCGGTGGCGGGTGTCGTGGGCGGTCCGTTGTCCGGCACCATCATCCGCGGCATGAACGGCATCGGCGGGCTGGCCGGCTGGCAATGGTGTTTCCTGCTCGAAGGGTTGCCGACGGTGTTCGTCGGCCTGCTTTGCTATCGATTCCTGTCCGACACACCGGAAGCGGCGCGATGGCTGAGCGCCGACGAAAAGCGTGTCGTCGCGGCGGCGCTGCCTCCCAGGAACGCGGGCAGGCACGGCGGGTGGCCGGCGATTCGCGACGCGCTGTCCGATGTGCGCGTGTACTCGCTCGGCTTGGTCTATTTCGCGATCGCGTGCGGCTCGTATGCATTCACCTTCTGGCTGCCGATGCTGATCAAGGGGCTCGGCGTGAACGATCCGGCGACGATCGGCTGGTATGCGCTGCCGCCGTATGCCGCGGGTGCGATCGGCACGTGGGCCGTCGCGGCCCGCTCGGACGGACGGCACGAGCGGCGCACGTACATCGTCGCGTCGATGCTGATCGCGGCCGTTGCGTTGGCGGCGACCACGCTGGCAAGCCATTCGCTGGTCGTGTCGCTCGCGCTCCTGTGTGCGACCAATTTCTTCCTGATGGGCGCCGGCGTGGTGTTCTGGGCCGTGCCGTCCGCCGTGCTGCCGGCGCAAAGCGCGGCGGCGGGCATCGCGCTCGTCAGCAGCATCGGCATTCTCGGCGGATTTTTCAGTCCGGCGCTGATCGGCCTGACGCGCGATCTCACCGGCAGCCTGTCGGGCGGATTGCAGTTGATGAGCGTGATTCTCGTCGTCGGCGCGGGCATCGCGCGAGTGGCGATCAAACGAGGCATTGCGCACGATGTTCGATGATCGAGGAGCCATCTTGAACCCTTCCCGCGACACCGCGTTCCGACGCGAACGCATCATCCGCTTTCACCACTGCGACCCCGCGGGGATCGTGTTCTATCCGCAATATCTGGTGATGCTCCACGCGTTCATCGAATCCTGGTTCGACGAGGGCCTGGAAGAGCCGTACGGGCATTTCATCGGACAGCAGCGCCTGGGCATTCCCGTCGTACAGCTCGAATGCGCGTTCCTCGCGCCGAGCCGCCTCGGCGACCGGGTCGATTTCTCGCTCGCGGTCGGGCGGCTGGGAACGAGTTCGATCGAACTCCTGCTGGAAGTGTGCGGGCGCGCGCGGGACGGCACGCCGGAGGTGCGCATGAAGGCGCACCAGACCGTCGTCCTGGTGTCGCTCGATACGCACCGTCCCGTGCCGCTGCCGCCGTCGCTGCGCGAGCGTATGTCCGGCTTTCTTCGCCCGGCCGGCGTGGTGGACGGTTGCGGGTAGGCATGGGCCCGCTCCAGCGGTCGCAATGCAATCAAATTTCAAACGAAGCGGAAAGGAAACGAAGATGGCAAACCGAAAAGTAATCGTGCTCGTCGCGCCGACGGGCGGCATGGCGTTCAAGTCGCAGAATCCGAAGCTGCCGACCCAGCCCGAGGAAATCGCGCGGGACGTCTACGACTGCTACAACGCGGGCGCCAGCGTCGCGGCGATCCATGCCCGCCTGCCGAACGATCTCGCGACCTGCAACGCGGAGATCTACCGCGACATCAATACGCGCATTCGCGCGAAATGCGACATCGTGATCAACAATTCGACGGGCGGCGGCATCCATGGCGACATGGTGAAGCCGTTCGAGGACGGCCTGCTCGATACCGTGTGGAGCGAGCGCCTGAAGGGAATGGATGCAGGGGCGGAGATGTGTACGCTCGACGCGTGCACGATGAACGCGACGTTCAACGGCACCGAAGTGCTGCTCAACACGCCGCCGTCGCGTTGTCGCGAACTCGCCGAAGGGATGAAGCAACGCGGGATCAAGCCGGAATGGGAGGTGTTCAATCCGGCCCATATTCTGCAGGACGTCGCGAGCCTGATCGAACAGGGGTTTGACGAACCGCCTTATATCGTGAACATGGTGCTCAACGCGCATCGCGGGTTCCAGAACGCGATGCCGTACACGCCGCGCGTGCTGCAGTCGATGGTCGATCTGCTGCCGAAGGACAGCCTGTTCTGCGTGAGCGGGATCGGCCCCGCTCAACTGCCGGCCGGGATCAATGCGCTGCTGCTCGGCGGGGCGATCATCCGGGTCGGCCTCGAAGACAATCTCTATTACCGGCAGGGCGAATTGACGACCAACGTTGCGCTGGTCGAGCGAACCGTGCGGCTGCTGAGGGAAATGGACTACGACGTCGCGTCGCCGGCCGAAGCGCGTCAGATGCTCGGCCTGCCGCGCAAGGACACGCGCGCACGTCCGCAATTCTCGGTGGTCTGACGATTTGCCGGGTTTCCGTTGATGGCCGTGGTGCTGACGTCTCCCGGCAAGCTCCAGCGCATTGCGGCGCTGCGAAGCGCCGGGTCGTGCCGGGCGCGATGGTCGCACCACGTCTGGATCTAGAATTGATGCCTGATCGCCCGACATGCCGCTGCCCGGACGATGTTCCGATATCGCAGCCGGCCTGTCGGGCGTACCGCTCTCTTCAACGGATTCCAACATGCGCATTCCACCGCTCAAGGCGATCATCGCGTTCGAAAGCGTGGCCCGGACCAAAAGCGTCAATCGCGCGGCGGACGAGCTGGGCCTGACCGCGTCCGCCGTGAGTCACCAGCTCAGCAACCTCGAATCGCAGATCGGTCAGCCGTTGTTCCAGCGCTCGGGGCGCGGCCTCGTCCTCACACCGACCGGTGAACGCTACCTGGCCGACGTCACGGGCTCGCTCGCCGACCTGAGCCGCGCGACCGAGCGCGCATCGAGCCGCACCGAGGTCGATATCCTGCGCGTGCATTCGAGCCCGAGCTTCGGGCTGATGTGGCTGCTGCCGCGGCTGTCGTCGTTTCAGGAGGCGAACGGCGATATCCAGCTGAACCTCGCGTGTTCTTACGAAAACGTGTCGTTCTCGAACGGCTTCTACGATATCGATGTGCGGCACGGCTACGGGAACTGGGACAACCTCGAGGTGAAGACGGTCCGCGGCGAATTCATCGCGCCGCTAGCGTCGCCGCAGTACCTCGAACGGCATCCGGTGAACGCGCCGGAAGACCTGCTCGCACATCGTCTGATCTATTCCGAAACGCCGCTGGTGCAGTGGAAGCAGTGGTTCGGCCGCACGGGCGTGCCGCTTGCCGCGCAGAAGACGTTCGACTTCTCGTTCGATCGCTCGTACATGTCGCTCGAAACCGCCGCGCTTGGCCTCGGCATCGCGCTCGAAAGCCTGATGCTCGCGTCGGTGAAGATCCGCGAAGGGCTGCTGGTGCCGGTGTTCGACGACACCCATGCGGTGGAAGTCAGCGCGCATCACCTCGTTTACCCGCGGCAGAACGCGGAGCTGCCGCGCGTGAAGCGCTTCCTCGCGTGGATCGAGCGCGAGGTCGCCACGCAGGGCCGGGCGGGCTGAACGCCGCGCATCCGGCCTGCGCGCGATATTGCGTTGCAGCACGCCGCGATGGCCCGCGGCGACATCTGAAATTTTCTCAACTATGGCTGAGCGTTTCCGCGTTGATGCGGGTGTCGGGCGAGCCGACACTCTGCACACACACATCAATACAGGAGACGAACGATGTTGCTCGACCACAAGACCATCATCGTGACCGGTGCCGCGTCGCCACGCGGAATCGGCAAGGCCACGGCCCGCGCACTGGCCGCCCAAGGCGCCCACATTGCGATTCTCGATCTGCGCCGGGAAGACGCGGAGGCCGCCGCCGCCGACCTCGGCCCGGGCCACCTCGGCCTGGCCTGCGACGTGACCGACCGCGACGCGTGCGTGGCGGCAGCCCGGGCAACGCTGGAGCGCTTCGGCCGCATCGACGGCCTCGTGAACAACGCCGGCATCACCCAGCCGGTGCGGACGCTGGACATTGCGGCGCGCGACTTCGATGCGATCGTCGACGTGAACCTGCGCGGCACGCTGTACATGTCGCAGGCGGTGCTGCCGGCGATGAAGGAGCAGCGCGGCGGCAGCATCGTGTGCATGTCGTCGGTGTCCGCGCAGCGCGGCGGCGGCATCTTCGGCGGCCCGCACTACAGCGCCGCGAAGGCCGGCGTGCTCGGCCTCGCGAAGGCGATGGCGCGCGAATTCGGCGCCGATCATATCCGCATCAATTCGATCACGCCGGGCCTGATCCAGACCGACATCACCGGCGACAAGCTGACGCCCGCGATGCGCGAGGACATCATCAAGGGCATTCCGCTCGGCCGCCTCGGCGATGCCGACGACGTCGCCAATGCGTGCCTGTTCCTGCTGAGCGACCTGTCGAGCTACCTGACCGGCATCACGCTCGACGTCAATGGCGGGATGCTGATCCACTGACAACGGCGCCGCGACACGCGCGGCGCCGCCCATCATGCACCCGGGACAACCCGGGGCCGTGGCAGGAGACAAACATGAGAGCAAAGTACCCCGCATCGCCGGCTCAGGCCGAGATGCTGCAACGGGACGACGCGCAGACGTTCGAAGCGGCGACCTATGCGAAGGTCGCGCGCCGGCTGATCCCGTTCCTGATGTTGTGCTATCTCGGCGCCTATCTCGACCGCGTCAACGTCGGATTCGCGAAGCTGCAGATGCTGAGCGACCTGCGTTTCAGCGAGACGGTGTACGGGATGGGCGCAGGCATTTTCTTTCTCGGCTACTTTCTGTTCGAAGTGCCAAGCAACCTGATCCTGCATCGAGTCGGCGCGCGCCGCTGGCTCGCGCGCATCATGCTGACCTGGGCGGTGATCTCGGCGAGCTTCGTGTTCGTCAAGTCGCCCACCGCGTTCTACGTGCTGCGATTTCTGCTCGGCGTCGCCGAAGCCGGCTTCGCGCCGGGCGTGATTCTGTACCTCACGTACTGGTTCCCGTCGGCGCGGCGCGCGAAGGCGCTGTCGCTGTTTTTCATGGCGATTCCGCTCGCCGGGATCATCGGCGGGCCGCTGTCCGGCGCGATCATGCACTCGCTGCACGGCGCAATGTCGCTGGCCGGCTGGAAATGGCTGTTCCTGCTCGAAGCGCTGCCGTCGCTCGTGCTGGGCGTCGCGATCCTGCTGTATCTCGACGACGGCATTGACCGCGCGAAGTGGCTCACCGACGCAGAAAAGGCCTTGCTGACGCGCAATGTGACGGCCGACGCGGAGCACACGACCGCGCACCTGTCGATTCGCGCGTTCGCCGCCGACCGTCGTCTGTGGCTGATGGCCGCGATCTACTTCTGCGTCGTGCTCGGGCAGTACGGCCTCACGTTCTGGCTGCCGACGATCATTCGCAAGGCCGGTGTCGCCGATCCGTTGTGGGTGGGGCTGTTCACTGCGATTCCGTATGCGTGCGCGATCGTCGCGCTGCCGCTGATCGGCATGAGCGCGGATCGCCGTCGCGAGCGCCGCTTCCATCTCGCGGTGCCGATGCTGGTCGCGGCGGCCGGCTTCGCGACGTTGCCGATGCTCGGCAGCGTCGGCGCGTCGATCGTGTGCCTGAGCATTGCGTCGGCCGGCATCCTCGCGTCGTCGTCGCAGTTCTGGTCGCTGCCGACGGCGCTGCTGGGCGGAATGTCGGCGGCAGCCGGAATCGCCGCGGTCAACTGCTTCGCGAACCTGGCGGGCTTCTTCTCGCCGGCGATCGTCGGCTGGCTGAACGACCTGACCGGCAAGTCCACCGCGGGGCTGCTCTTCATCTCCGTCGCGATCACGGTCGGCGCACTGCTGGTGTTCTTCGTGCCCCGATCCGTCAATCGCTGATTCGTTTTCCTACCCATTCCTTCCGACCCGATACTGGAGTTATCGATGGATACCGAAACCGTCCATGAAGCGGTCACGCTCGCCGAGCGCGCGTACCGCATCCGCAGAAACGCCGTGCTGATGGGTGAAGTGCAGGGCCAGGGCTATGTCGGCCAGGCGCTCGACATCGCCGACGTGCTGGCCGTCGCGTACTTCGGCGCGATGCGCTATCGCCCCGAGGATCCCGAGTGGGAAGGGCGCGACCGCTTCCTGCTGTCGAACGGCCACTACGCGATCGCGCTGTACGCGGCGCTGTTCGAAGCCGGCATCCTGCCGGCCGACGAACTCGAAACCTACGGCAGCGACGACAGTCGTTTGCCGATGTCCGGGATGGCGAGTTATACGCCCGGGATGGAGATGTCCGGCGGCTCGCTCGGGCAGGGGCTGACGATTGCGGTCGGTCGTTGTCTCGGCCTCAAGCGAAACGGCTCGGATGCATTCGTCTATACGCTGTTCTCGGACGGCGAACTCGACGAAGGCGCGATCTGGGAAGGGTTGATGTCGGCCGCGCACTGGAAGCTCGACAACCTGATCGCGATCGTCGACGTGAACAACCAGCAGGCCGACGGTCCGTCGACGCAAGTCATGGCGTTCGAGCCGCTGGTCGACAAGCTGGAAGCGTTCGGGTGGTACACGCAACGCGTGGACGGCAACGACGTCGACGCGGTGAAGCGCGCGTTCGACAATGCGCGCCGGCACGACAAGCCGCAGCCGCGCATCATCGTCTGCGACACGAAGATGGGGTGCGGCGTGCCGTTCCTCGAAGCACGCGAGAAGAGCCATTTCATTCGCGTCGATGCGCACGAGTGGAAGCTCGCGCTCGACGCACTCGAAGCAGGGAGACACGCATGAGCACCGTCGACAACAAGCCGCGCCTGAAGACTTCCGCGATGATCGCGTCCATCGCGGCCGACGGGCAGGCGACCCGCGCCGCGCCGTTCGGCCATGCGCTCGCGAAACTCGCGCGCACGAACGGCAACGTGATCGGCATGACGGCCGATCTCGGCAAGTACACCGACCTGCATATATTCGCGAAGGAATTTCCCGAGCGTTACTACCAGATGGGGATGGCCGAGCAACTGCTGATGGGGGCCGCTGCCGGATTCGCGCACGAAGGCGCGCAGCCGTTCGTCACGACCTACGCGGTATTCGCGACGCGCCGCGCGTACGACTTCATTCACCAGGCGATCGCCGAGGACAACCTCGACGTGAAGCTGGTGTGCGCGTTGCCGGGCCTCACGACCGGTTACGGGCCGAGCCATCAGGCGGCCGAGGATCTCGCGCTGATGCGTGCGATGCCGAACATGACCGTGATCGATCCGTGCGACGCGCTGGACATCGAGCAGATGGTGCCGGCGATCGCGGCGCACAAGGGGCCGGTGTACGCGCGGCTGCTGCGTGGCAACGTGCCGGCCGTGCTCGACGAATACGATTACCGGTTCGAACTCGGCAAGGCCAAGCTGCTGCGCGACGGCAACGATGTGCTGCTGATCTCGTCCGGGATCATGACGATGCGCGCGCTGGAGGTTGCGAAGGCGCTGGAGGCCGATCGCGTCGATGTGGCGGTGCTGCACGTGCCGACGATCAAGCCGCTCGATACGGCGACCATCGTTCGCGAGGCGGCGCGCAGCGGGCGCATGGTGATCGTCGCCGAAAATCATACGACGATCGGCGGGCTCGGCGAAGCCGTCGCGACTGCGTTGCTCGGGGCCGGCGTCATCGTGCCGTTCCGCCAGATCGCGCTGCCGGATGCGTATCTCGCCGCAGGCGCGTTGCCGACGCTGCACGATCGTTACGGGATCTCGACGGGGGCGATGCGGGCGAACATCAAGTCGTGGCTCGGGTGATCGCTTGACGTGCCAGCGGATCGTCCGCAGCGCACCGTAAACAAAAAAAACCGCGAAGCCTTACGCTGTCGCGGTTTTTTTATGCCCGAAATACGGTAAAAACCGCATTTGGTGCCGACGGCGAGACTCGAACTCGCACAGCTTTCGCCACTACCCCCTCAAGATAGCGTGTCTACCAATTTCACCACGTCGGCACTTCGGTACTGCAAGGGCCGCAATTCTAGCGTTACATGACGCGTTTGTGAAGGGGGCATGACACGATTGTCGGGTCGGCGCACGCGATCCCGGTAAAATTCGTCGGATCGATCGGCCCGCGATCGCAATCGCAACCCGCTTTCTCCCCGTGACGACGACCCTCGAACAACTGCAGGCCGGCCAACTGTCGGGTGCCCGCCAACTCAAGCTCGCGTGCGGGCTGACCGAATTTCCGCGCGAAATCTTTGATCTGGCGGACACGCTCGAAGTGCTCGACCTGTCCGGCAATGCGCTGTCCGCGCTGCCGGACGACCTGCCGCGGCTGCATCGCCTGCGCATCCTGTTCGCGTCCGGTAATCGCTTTACCGAATTTCCGGAGGTGCTCGGCGCGTGCGCGCAACTCGACATGATCGGCTTCAAGGCGAACCGGATTCGCACGGTGCCGCGCGGCTCGCTGCCGCGCGCGCTGCGCTGGCTGATCCTGACCGACAATGAAATCGACGCACTGCCCGCCGAGATCGGCGCTTGCTCGCGCCTGCAGAAACTGATGCTCGCAGGCAACCAATTGCGTGCGTTGCCGGCGGAAATGGCCGCATGCCGTTCGCTGGAACTGGTGCGGCTGTCGGCGAACCGGCTCGATGCGTTGCCGGACTGGCTGTTGCGCCTGCCGCGCCTCGCGTGGCTCGCGTGTGCGGGCAATCCGTTCGGCGCCGCGCCGGAGGCGGCCGCATCGGCCGAGCCGAACGTGGTGGACATCGACTGGACGTCGCTCAACTGCGACGAGAAGCTCGGCGAAGGCGCATCGGGCGTGATCTACCGCGCGCAGTGGCGGGCGGACGGGCAGCCGGCGCGAGCGGTCGCGGTCAAGCTGTTCAAGGGCGCGGTGACGAGCGACGGCCTGCCCGACTGCGAAATGGCCGCATGCCTGCACGCGGGGCGCCACCCGAACATGATTCCGGTGATCGGCAAGGTGCGCGGTCATCCGGACGGCACGCACGGCCTCGTGATGGAACTCGTCGATCCGGCACTGACGAATCTCGCGGGGCCGCCGAGCTTCGCGTCCTGCACACGCGACGTGTATGCGGCCGATGCGCGGTTCGCGCCGGCCGACGCCGCGCGGATCGCGCTTGGCATCGCGTCGGTGGCCGCGCATCTGCATGCGCGCGGCATCATGCACGGCGACCTGTACGCGCACAACATCCTGCACGACGGCGCGGGCGGCGCGCTGCTCGGCGATTTCGGCGCGGCTTCGCTCTACGACGTGAACGACCGCGTGCGTGCGGCGCGGCTCGAGCGGCTGGAAGTCAGGGCGTTCGGTTATCTGCTGTGCGAGTTGCGGGAACGCTGCGAGCCGCGGGCGTGGGAAGGCTCGGACGCGCTGGAAAAGCTGGTTGCCGCTTGCCTGAACGAGGAGATCGATGCGCGGCCGTCGTTCGACCAGATTGTGGCCACGCTGGCCGCATCGATCGACTGACGGTCTGGTCCGCGCCGCGGCGCCGGCAGTCGCCGTGCCGGCGCGGCGTTTGCGCTTACGCTTGTCGCGCGGTCAGCAGCTTGATCCCGAGCCCGACGAACAGCAGCCCGCTCGCGCGCTTGGCCGCGCGTACCCACGGACTGACGCCGAAGCCGCGATGCAGCCGGCGCACGCCGAACGAATAGACGCTGTGCACCACGACGACGGTGCACGCAATCGTCGCGTACATCACGACGAACTGCATCGCGAGCGGGTGATCATGCGCGATGAATTGCGGCATGAACGCCGACAAAAAGATCATCGTCTTCGGATTGCTGCCCGACACGAACAGCGCTTCGCGGAACAGCTTCGTACGATCGGGCTCGACGAGCGCGGCGGCGCTGTCCGGCGAACGTCCGCGACGATCGCCGCGCAGTTGCCGGATGCCCAAAAAGATCAGATACGCGGCACCGACGATTTTCATCGCGACGAACAGCGGCGGCATCGCGACCAGCACCGCGCCGACGCCGAGCGCGACCAGCATGACGACCACGCCCTGCGCGACGAGATTGCCGGCGATCGTCGCGGCGGTGCCGCGCGAGCCGTAGCGCACCGTGTTGCGGATCACGAGCAGCACGTTCGGGCCCGGCGACAGCGTCGTCGCGAGATAGGCTGCGGCAAACAACATCCAGGTCTGAACGGACATGCGGCGCTCCGGGAAGGCGGGTTATGCGGTCGGGGTGAATCCGTGCATGATGCCACGGCTGTGCGCTGCTCACCCCGACGCATCGCGTCAACGCGCGTCGCGCACGCAGTATGCGGCGATCGACGCCGGCGAATCGATCGCGGACGGCCGTGTCATCCACGCAATCCACGCCGCCCATAATCCGCAGGCGATCAACACGGCGATATTCAGCGGCGTCCGATAGCGGACGATCAGGTCGGACAGCGGCAAGCGTTCGTTGCTCATGTGCGTCTCCGTCGGTGGTTGCGCAGGCCGCGTTACAGGCCGGTGTAGGACGGCGCCTTCGCGTCGCAGGTCACGGACACCGTCGAGCCGTCGGCGAAATGCAGCTTGAACGGCACCTTCGCGCCCGGCGCGACAGGCTTGCGCGCATCCTCCAGCATCACGTGATAGCTCTTCGGCTTGAAGGTCACCGCGCCGTGCGCGGGTACGTCGACCGCGTCGACGTGAACCATCTTCGCGGTGCTGGCGGCCGTCTGCGTTTGGTGAATCATCGCCATTCCGTACGCGGGCGTGTCGATGCCCGTGAGCGTGACGGGCTTGTCGCCGTCGTTCTTCAGCGTGAAGTAGCCGGACGACGGCACCGCAGCCGGCATCGTGCGGATCCAGCACGCATCGGCGTGGACGGGCGATGCGGCGAACGTGGCGGGCGCCTGCAGCGCCAGCAGTGCCAGCAGTGCGAAAAGCAGACTGGTCGGAATCGAACGTTTCATTGATTTTTTTCCTGATCGGGTATCGAAGTGCGCCGCACGGGCAGCGTGCGCGTTACTTCACCGTGAACGTGTAGTGGCCTTGCGTGCGATGGCCGTCGCTGGCCACCGCGATCCACGTGACCGTGTACGTGCCGGCCGCGAGGTTCGTCAGCCCGACATGCATCCGCTTCCGGTTGCCGGCATCGACCGCGGATTTCCCATCGGCGACCGACTGGCCGTGGCCGTCGGTGACGGCGATCGAGCTGAATGCCGGCTCGAGCGTTTCGCTGAAGTCGAGCGTGACCGCGTGCGGCGCGCTCGACAGCGCGGCGTCGGCGGCCGGGTCGAGGGTTTTCAGGTGCGCATGCGCGTGGGCGGCCTGGGCGATGACGAAGCCGAGTGCGACGAGTGCGCCGCGAAGGAAAGCAGTGGTTTTCATGACGGAATAGCCCGATTGAGAATGGCAAGGAGAACGATTCGTTCGACGATCGAGCGCGCGTTCGCGTGTGTGTTCGCGCTACCGCCGGAAGCGGGCGAGCGCACGCACGGCACGACGCCGCGAGCAAGACGGTCGAACATGAGGGTCCTTCGAAACGTGGCACGGCATGCACGCGCATGGCGCGTGCGGACCGCGCGATGCGTTACGGCATCACGCGCGGTGACGACGAATCAGGATTCGAACGGCGGGGCGCGCGGTTGCGCGGCCGTCAGCGGCAGTGCGCGGCGCAGGCTGTCGAAGCGGGTCGCTGCGCGATGCTGCAGAGGGTGAATGTTGGCCGCGAACGTGAGTTCGGGCACGGGCAGGGCGGGCGTATGGGCAAGCAGGTTGCAATAGCCGCAAGCCTGCAGATGGGCGTGCAGGCTCTTCGATGATGTATCGCCGGCGTGGTCGCCGTCAGCCGGCGCGGCGGTGCAGTAACCGGAGAGCAGCGCGTCGACGCGGCCTTGCGTCGTCAGCGCCTGCGAGATCGTCGGCGCGAGCGCCGTCATCAGGATGGCGAGCATCCCGATCAGACTGACGATCTTCCGGAGACGACGACTCAGCATGCGTTGCGCGGCGGCGTAGGAACGGCGATGGAGCGGATTATGCCACGCAGCCGCCGCGCGGGCATGCGGGCGCATCGATACCGGGCATGACGCGCGGCGCGGGCGGTGGCGTGCTTACGCGTGCTTCGCCAGATATTTCGTGATCAGCATCATCTGCGCGGCCCAGCCGTGATCGTTCATCTCGCGCGCTTTCGCGCGACGCGCTTCGATCAGCTGGTCGAAGCCCGTTTCGGTGATCGTCAGCTGCGTGCCGCCGTGTGTTTCCGCGAGCGCGAACGTGACGAGCGTCATCGGCTCGGATGTGTAGTCGAAGTTCGGATCGATCGCGAACGGATGCCAGCGAAAGGCGAACAGTTGCTTCGGCTCGATCCGATCGACGACGATTTCGAACACCGCGCCCGCATACGGCTCCTGCGCCTTGGCGACGTCGTCGTCGACGCGCGTCGGCGTAATGCGGCCGAACAGCGACTGGCCGGCCACGAACGGTCCGTCGAAATTCACGCCGAACCAGGTGCCGAATTCCCCCGCATTGCTGACTGCATCCCACACGCGCGCCAGCGGCGCGGCGAGCACCGCTTCCTTCTCGATGCGATCGGTTGATTGGGTCATCACGTTCTCCAGGCAGGCAGCATCGTTGCAGAGCGACGCGCGGGCGCGCGCCGCGTTCAGTCAATCATTTCCGCGTCCGGCACGTCGAGCACGACGTCGGAGGTCGCGACGGCCACGCACGGCAGCGTATAGCCATCGGCCTTTTCCTCGCGGCTCAGCCCCGGCCATTCGATCGTGTAGCGTACGCTGCCGCTGACGATCCTGCACAGGCAGCTGCGGCACGTGCCGTTGCGGCACGAACGCGGCAGCCGGATGTTGGCGAACGCGGCGGCTTCGAGCAACGTCAGCGAATCGGGGGCGTCGAACGTCGCACCGAGCGGCTCGATGCGCACGAGAGGCGGGTGGTCGGGATCGGTCATGGGTCGAGGCGGGGGCGGCGAATCGGCGGCAAGGAATCGGGGGCAAGGAATCGGCGGCAAGCGATCGGCCGCAAGACAAGGCAAGACGAGCCAACGCGAAGCAAGGCAACGCGAAGCAAGCGCCAAGCATACCCGAAGCCGCATGCGGCCGGCGCCCGCGGGCAGCCGGTCCGCGACGTCAGTGCCGCCGCAGGTAGCGGTACACGGTATTACGTGCGAGCCCGAGCTCGCGCGCGGCGGCCGACACGTTGCCGCCGTGCCGCGCGAGCACCGCGTCGATTACCGCGGCCTGGTGGCTTTGCAGCGTCGTCGCTTCGCGCGTGTCGGCCGGTGCGGCTTGCGCTGCCGGCGCGTCGTCGCAATCGAGCCAGAAATCGTCGGGCAGATGCGCGAGCGTGATTTCGGCTTCGTCTTCGGCGAGCATGCCGGCCGTGCGCAGCACGTTGGTCATTTGCCGCAGGTTGCCGGGCCAGCGGTGCCGCATGAACGCGTCGAGCACGTCCGTCGACAGGCGGGTCGGCATCGGCTCGCTGCGCGCGAGCCGCGCGAGGATCCGCTCGACCAGCGCGGACAGGTCGGTGCGCGCGGCGAGCGGGGGAAGCGTGACCGCGAGCCCGTTGATCCGGTAGAACAGGTCTTCGCGGAACGTGCCTTCGGCGATCATCGCGCGCAGATCGCGGTGGGTCGCGCACACCACGCGCACGTCCACCGGCACCGCGCGTGCGCCGCCGAGCGGCATCACCGCGCGCTCCTGCAGCACGCGCATCAGCCTGACCTGCTGCGCGAGCGGCATGTCGCCGATTTCGTCGAGGAACAGCGTGCCGCCGTCGGCCTGCACGATCTTGCCCGGGCTGCCGCGCTTGCGCGCGCCGGTGAACGCGCCATCCTCGTAGCCGAACAATTCGGCCTCGATCAGCGAATCCGGCAGCGCCGCGCAGTTGACGGCGACGAACGGGCCGTCCGCGCGCGGGGAGGCCTGGTGCAGCGCCCGCGCGAGCCATTCCTTGCCGGTGCCGGTCTGGCCGAGGATCAGCAGCGGCAAGTCGCGTCCGCGGATCTTCGCGACGCGTTCGAGCACGGCGGCCATCCGCGCGTCGCCGGTGTCGAGCGTCGCGAACGTGATCGCGTCAGGGTCCGGCGCCCGCGTGCGCAACGCGGCAGGCGCGGGCGGCGTGACGGCGACGGTCGTCTTGTGCGTTTCCGCGAATTCGCAGCGTGCGAGCACGCGTACGCCGGTCGACAGCGTGAGCCGGAACGGCGCGCCGGGTGCGCGGGCCGCCTGCTGCGCGAGCTGGCCGAAATGCATCCCGAACAGCGCATCGCAGCCTTGATGCTGCAATGCATCGAAGGTCGCGCCGAGCTGGAATTGTGCGCTGCGGTTCGCGGCGATCAGTCCGCCGTCGGGGCCGAACGCGACGAGCCCGGCGAACAGCGAGTCGACGCAGTCCTCGTGCGCGTGAAAGCGCAGGCGCAGCGCTTCCGCGCACTGGTTCGCGAACAGGTGGTTCTCGATCAGCTGCGCGGACATGCGCACGAGCGCGAGCGTATGGGGGCTGAAGCCGCGCGGGTCGCCGCTCACGTCGAGCGTGCCGAGCGTCCGGCCGAACGAGTCGATGATCGGTGCGCACGAGCAGGTGAGGATATGGTTCGCGCGCAGGAAATGTTCGGCACCGTGCACGGCGACGGCCTGGCCGGAGGCGAGCGCGGTGCCGATCGCGTTGGTGCCGCGTGCGCCTTCGGCCCACGATACGCCGGTGCAGAGCGCGACGCGGTTCGCCTTCTCGATGAAGTCCGCGTCGCCGATGCTGTGCAGGATCACGCCGGCGGCGTCGGTGAGCAGCACGAGGCTTTGCGTATCGGCGATCTGCGCGTGGAGGTCCTCCATCACGGGGCGCGCGTGCGCGAACAGCGCGTGGTTCGTGTCGAGCAGTTCGCGCAGCGCGAGTCGCGACAGCGGCGAGAAATCGGGGCGCTCGTGTGCGCGCAGGCCGACCGCCGTCGAACGCGCATGCGCCTGCGCGAGCAGGTCGATGCGGCCCGCCGTCGCGGGCAGCACGAAAGATTGAGGCATGTGTTGTCTCCTGTCGGCCGCGTCGGCGCTTCAGCGCCGACTACGGCCCCATGCTTCGCGGTCGGCCCCGGTTGGCCCGTTGGCCCTGACTCCGGCACCCGACGCTTCGCGGCCGCACCACCTTGCCGCTCCGCACCGCATCACCGGCCACCCGGCCGCCGCGATGGCTATCGCGTCATCATACAAGCGCCGCGCGCGTTGCGCGACCGCGTATAAAAACCCCTTGCTTTTAAACGGCCGCCTGCAATGATGGAATTGGAACGCGCACGCGCCGTGTTCCGCATCGCAACATGCATGCGACGCGACATGCATCCGTTCGGGAGACGCATCATGGTTCGGACGGAACTGAGAGTCGTGCTGGCGGCCATCGCCACCTTCATCATGCTCGCCGGCATCGCCGTGGCGATCCACGGTCTGCTGTTCGACTTGATCACGGCAGTGCAATACGGAGCGGCCGCGATCGCGGTCGGCGCCACGACCGCCGCGATCGCGCTGAACGTGTGGCCGACCGATCCTCACTGACGCTGCTCCAAAAAACGGTGCCGAATGTCGCGCTGGTCTGATGAAAATGCGCGTCGGAACGACGCACCTCGCAAAATTTGCCTCCTGCGCGAAACCGTCTAAAGTGGAATGCAACCGGCATGCATTGTCCGCGCCATAACCCCGTGGATCGTGCCTCTGCCGGCGAGCCCGCGTACATTTTCGTCCGGCCGGTGGCGGACGACGGACGCGGTCATTTGCTTTCTACCGGACGAAAGGCGGCTCCCATGCAGATTCATTTCACGGATGAGAAACCCGAGTATTCGGGGCGCGACCTGATGCTTGGGTTTACGGCGCTGGTCAATGGCGAGCGCGTCCAATGTCAGATTACCGCCGAGGCGCTGGAGGACCATTTCGGTGCGGCATCGCCGCGCTTCGAGGACATGGTCGGTGCATACGACACGCACCGCGAGCGCATCGAGGCGGCCGCACGGCGGCTGTTGTCCGAGACGCGCGCGCAATGCGTGACGCTGCGCAGCGGCTACGTGCGCTTCTACGAGGCGAACTGGCGCTGAAACGGACGACCGGCAGCGACGGAGCGGGCGCCGAATACCGGCGCCCGTGTCATATCCGGACGGGCGTCGCAGCGAGCGGCGCGCATGCGCGCGGCGCTTCGCGGGTTCGAGCGCGTTCGTCATTGGCTTGCCCGATCTCGCTGGCTATCGTTCGAACGTGCCCGCACCGTGCAATCCGGTCAATCGATTCGGATCGCGTGACGATTCCGTCGAGCACGATCGCCGCATCGCGCGTGCGGTACCCGCAAACAAAAACGCCACCCGAAGGTGGCGTGTTTTCATCGGGCCGAGCGCGCCGAAGCGCGAGCGTCACTCGCTGCCGAGATAGAAGAAGCGGAACAGGAACACCGCCGCGATGACCCATACGATCGGTTTGACCGTGCGGGCCTGGCCCGTCAGCAGCTTCAGCCCGCCGTATGCGATGAAGCCGAACGCGACGCCGTTCGCGATCGAGTAGGTGAACGGCATCAGCAGCGCGGTCAACGCGGCCGGCACGGCTTCGGTCGCATCGTCCCACGGCACGTCGACCATCTCGCGCAGCATCAGGCACGACACGTACAGCAGCGCGGGCGCGGTCGCGTAGCCCGGCACGACGCCGGCAAGCGGCGCGATGAACAGGCACGCGAGGAACAGCACGGCGACCGTGATCGCCGTCACGCCGGTGCGGCCGCCGGCCTGCACGCCCGATGCGCTTTCGATATACGCGGTGGTCGACGACGTGCCGAGCACCGAGCCCGCGACGATCGCGGTGCTGTCGGCGAGCAGCGCCTTGTTCAGGCGGTTCATCTTGCCTTCGACGAGCAGGCCCGCGCGGTTCGCGACGCCCATCAGCGTGCCGGTCGCATCGAACAGCTCGACGAGGAAGAACACGAGGATCACGTTGATGACGCCGGTCGACAGCGCGGCGCCGATGTCGAGCTTGAACAGCGTCGCGTCGATCGACGGCGGTGCGGAGAACACGCCGTGGAACTGGTTGCCGCCGAAGAAGAACGACAGGACCGTGACGCCGATGATGCCGATCAGGATCGCGCCGCGCACGCGCAGGTGGTCGAGCGTGACGATCGTGAAGAAGCCGATGATCGCGAGGATCGTCGTGGGCTTGTGCAGGTCGCCGAGCGTGACGAGCGTGGCCGGGCTGCCGACGATCACGCCCGACGTCTTCAGCGAGATGATGCCGAGGAACAGGCCGATGCCGGCGGTGATCGAGATGCGCAGCGATTTCGGAATGCCGTTGACGATCGCTTCGCGCACGCGGAACAGCGTGACGAGCAGGAACAGGCAGCCGGAGATGAACACCGCGCCGAGCGCGGCCTGCCACGTGAAACCCATTCCCTTGACGACGGTGTACGCGAAATACGCGTTCAGGCCCATGCCGGGTGCGCACGCGATCGGGTAGTTCGCGTAGAGCCCCATGATGATCGATGCCAGTGCCGCGACGAGGCAGGTCGCGACGAACACGGATTCCTTCGGCATGCCGGCGTCGCCGAGGATCGCGGGGTTCACGAAGATGATGTAGGCCATCGTCAGGAACGTGGTGACGCCCGCGAGTATTTCGGTGCGGAAGTCGGTGCCGGCTTCAGCGAAGCCGAAATACCGCTTGATGGATTCCATGAAGGCGTTTCTCCGGTCAGGTTGTCGTGTTGCTTGTTGTTTGGGCCGAATTGTTATAAGGCCAGCGCGCGGCGGGGCTACTGTAACCAGCCACTAATGTCACGCTATCGGCGGATTGTAATAGCGCGGATAGCTCCGACGATATAGTCGCGGGGCGCGATCGGCGTGTTCGCGCGAACGGTCGGACCGGCCGGCCGCGCGACGACGGCGCGCATTTTACCGGTTCGGACGAAGCGGGCAGGAAGAAACGACGGAAGCGAGGATGGAAACGTTTCGATGACGCGCGGGCCATGCCGGCCGATGCGGGCGCAACGGCATCGCGCACGCCGCGGACGAAGCCGCCACGCGAAGACATGCGACTGAGCATCCGCATGCACGACGGATTCCAGGCTGGACGCCACGCGCACGCATGTGCGAACGCGCGCACAAGGCCGGTGCAGCTGCGCGGCGGCGTGCGGCGGACCTTCATCAGCCCGGGGCGATCCCAGATATCGGGCTATCCTGCTCCGAAGCCGTCCCGTCCGCAACCATCATTTTGCGATGCGGGGCCGACTGTGGTTTCTGTGTAAAAGAATGCAAGACGTCATCGCGTAAACCGGCAAGTGTTTCTACGATAGATACACCGCGCACACACGCCGGCCGGTTGTTGCCGACGCGGGGGAGTCGCAGTCCGTGCGGGCCATGCGGTGAAGTGCGGTGACGGTCGTGGCGCATGCGGGCAGGCGCGACCGATTGCGATTGCCCGATGCGGGTTCGTCCGTAATCACGGAGGTCAGCATGTTGAACTGGATCAGCCGTTGGGCAATGCGGCACGCCCCTACGCCGGAAAAAACCGCTGCATCGATGCTCGTGACGGCGCGCATGGAATTGTTCTCAGCCGAACAGCGCGTCATCGATGCCAAATTACAAGCGGATTACTGGCGCACACGTGTGTCATTTCTCGAGGAGGTGCAGAAGCAAGGCATCGACCCGTGGGTGACCTCGCAGGCGGCGCAACGCCCCGACCTCGATTCCACGCCTCGTAGCACGGGCCCGCGTCTCGCCGCCAGCACCTGATGCACATGATGCATGTGAAGGTTGCGCACGGCGCGCGATCGCTCGCGGCACGCATGCGCGTGCCGCGACTTTCGATGCGCACCCGCGACGCAGGGCGCCGCGGGTGCGTCTGTTTCCGGATGCGTTGATTCCGCGCGTTCCGGCTTCCCGGTGCGCGCGGGCTTCGCGCATCGTCAATCCCTTCTTCGCCATCGTCCGACGAGCAAACGTTTCACTTGCGCGAGCGTGCGCTTCAGTCGTTCGCCGCGCCGCACGTACGCCGTCGTGATCGACGCTTCGGCCGGCCGGTCGTCATCGGTGCCGAGCCAGATCCGATCGCCGCGCGCGATGCGCAGCACGTCGCCGGGTTGCACCCAGTAGTCGTCGACGCTCGGCGGACGCGTGATCCACAGCGGCGCGCCGTGCGCACGAATTTCCGCATCGCTCGGCGCGCGCCACGTGAGGGTCGTGCGCGGCGCGACCGCGAAACGGATCACGACGGTCGGTAACGTGATCGCGCCGGCGCGGCGCGAAGCGGGACGTTCGAACAACGGGCTTGCCTGGTCCATCGTCTTCTCCATTCGTTAGCCGGACGGATGAC
This sequence comes from Burkholderia sp. Nafp2/4-1b, assembly GCF_003635165.1. Taxonomy (GTDB): domain Bacteria; phylum Pseudomonadota; class Gammaproteobacteria; order Burkholderiales; family Burkholderiaceae; genus Burkholderia. The sequence continues at coordinate 199,303 of NZ_ML058597.1, forward strand.
GCGCACCAGAACAAAAAGGCCTCATCCGTTTCCGGTGAGGCCTTGTGTGACATGCGGTACTGCTCGGATGCTAACGCACAAGCGCCTCCCGTGACTCATTCTTTCGAATGTTCACCGGGCAATGATTCGCGATGGCGATGAGCTTGAACGTAGGCATGCGAACGAGTTTGTCGATGTCGTACGGCGTTGTCAACGACTATTTTCGAGATACGTCGCGGATCACGCGTCGCGCTGCGCGAGGCCGTTCACGAGCAGTTCGGACAGCAGGCCCGTCATCCCGTCCGGATGCGTGGCGGCGCGAGCCTTCAGCTGTTCGACGAGTTCGGCGTTGAGCTTGCACGCGAACGGCACGAGGCCCTGTTCCTGGTCGAGCTTGCGCTGCGCGCGGCGATCGAGCTTCGCCGCGTCCTCTGCGCCCTTGCCGAAGCGCGCGGAGCTGGACTGCTTCAGCGCGTGCGTCAGCTTGAGCGCCTTGTTCTTTTCGAGATCGGTTTTCTTCATGGCCATCGCGGCACCTCCGGGAAATGAAGCCGCGATTGTACGCATTTCGGCGGGCGATGCCCGCCGGGGCCGCTACCAACCCGCCGGCGACATCGCTCAGGCAGCCGCTCATGCAGTTATCCAGGAGCCCCTTACGCACCCTTCGCCGTGCCCCAGTTGCCGCCGTGCGCGGCCGCCTGCGCGGCCGGCGAGCGCGCCAGATACGCGAGCGCCTGTTCGGTCGAGCCTTCGTGGTGCGGCGTATAGCCCGGCTTGAAATAGCGCAGCGCCGCGCCGATCACCTTCCAGAACGACGGCAGATGCCCGCGCCGCGATCCCTTCCACCAGGACAGCACGAAACCCGGATAGCGGCCGGCGGCGGGATCGCGCCGATACATGAACTTCGCGCCGCTCGTGATGAAGTAGAGCAGCAGCACGATCACGAACGCCATGTGCAGGCAGCGCTCGGCGTATCTGCCGCCCATGTGGTTGTAGATGTCGAACGCGACGGTCCGGTGCTCGACTTCCTCCGCGCCGTGCCAGCGCAGCAGGTCGACCATCGTCGGGTCCGCACGGCCTTCGTCGAGCCCGTGCGCGTTGAGCACCCAGTTGCCGAGATAGCCGAAGAAATGCTCGAGCGACGCGATCACCGCGAGCTGCTGCCGCAGCCAGAAGCGCGTGTGGCCGATCTTCAGCCCGAACGGCGCTTCGCCGAGCACGCGCGTGAACAGCCAGTTGAGCTTCCGCGTGAACGGCTTGGTGTCGATTCCGTGCCGGTCGTAGTAGTGCTTGAGCACGCCGCCGTGCGAGCGCGAATGCACGGCTTCCTGGCGCAGGAAGCCCTCGGCCTCGTCGCGCAGGCGCGCATCGGTGATGTGCGGCAGCGCCTTGTTGTACACGCGGCAGAACCACAGCTCGCCTTCCGGGAACAGCAGGTTCAGCGTGTTGATGATGTGCGTGCTGCCCGGGTCGTTCGGCACCCAGGTGATCGGCGTGTCGCTGAAGTCGAACTTCACGTGCCGGGCCTTGATCTTGTGATAGTCGGCGGTATCGGTCATCTGTGTCTCCGTTCCTGTGCGGCGGCCTGTGCCGTCAATGCGATGCCATGCTGATGCGGGCGAGCATCCGGCCGAGCCACGGCATGAAGCGGCCGACGAAGCGCAGCGCATGCGCCTCCGTGCCCACCGCGACGACCGGCCGGTTGCGCAGCACGCCGTCGACCATCGCCCGCGCGACGGTTTCCGGCTTCAGGCCGCGCATCTGGTACAGCTTCGTCGCGCGTTTGCGCAGCCGTGCCTCGTCCTGGGCGTTGGCGCCCGCGTATTGCGTCGACGCCATGATCCCGGTCTCCGCGAAGCCCGGGCATACGGCCGTCACGCCGATGCCTTGCTCCGCCAGTTCCGCGCGCATGCATTCGCTGAGCATCAGCACGGCGGCCTTGGTCGTCGCGTACGCGGGCAGGTCGCGCGACGGCCCGAACGCGGCGGCCGACGCGGTGTTGACGATGTGGCCGCCGGTGCCGCGCGCGGCCATCTGCTGCGCGAACAGCCGCGAGCCGTGGATCACGCCCCACAGGTTCACGTGCAGGATGCGCTCCCAATGCCGCGCGCTCGTGTCGAGGATGCCGCCGGCCATGCCGATGCCCGCGTTGTTGATCACGATGTCCGCGCCGCCGAGCGCGCTGCCGACCCACGCGGCGAGCGCTTCCATCTCGTCGGCGGAGCCGACGTCCACGCGTTTCGCATGCGCTTGCGCGCCGGTCAGCCCGAGCAGCAGCGCGGTGCGCTCCGCGCTCGCGAGATCGATGTCGCACGCGACGACGGTTGCGCCTTCGCGCGCGAACGCGAGCGCCGCGCAGCGGCCGATGCCGCTGCCCGCGCCGGTGACGACCGCGACCTTGCCGCTGAAGCGGCCGCTGGTCGCGCGGCGGCGTGCATTCGCGAGCGCGGGCGGTTCGTCGCCCGACTCGACTGCATCGATCAGCTGCTCGGCGAGGCTCGCGAAGCGCGCGGGATCGGCGAGCGGCAGCCAGTGGCCCGCCGCGACTTCACGGCGGTAGTACTGCGGCACCCAGCGCGACAGGTTCTCGGACAGCGCCGGGCTCACGTACTTGTCGCCGAGCGGCACGATCGTCTGCACCGGCGCATGCGCGTAGCGCTCGCGCGGCGCGAACAGGCAGCGGATGAAGTTCGCGCGATAGAGACGCACACCGCGCGCGCCGTCGTCGGCCTGCGTCGCGCGCGGTGTGGCCGGCGTCTTCTCGATCCGGCGCAGCAGGCGCGGCCATGCGCGGCCGAGCCACAGCCGCCAGCCGAGTTCGGGGATGAACGGCAGGTGGAACAGGTACACGTACCACGAGCGCACGAGCTGACCGCCGAGTTTGCCGAGCGACGCGGGCGTCGGGCGCAGCACGCGTTCGCGCAGCCAGAAGCCGACGTGATCGAGGCACGGCCCCGAGCATGACGTGTACGACGCGATGCGGCCGGCAAGCCGCGGATCCGTGACGAATTCCCAGCCCTGGATCGAGCCCCAGTCATGGGCGATCAGGTGCACCGCGCGGCCGGGGCAGAGCGTATCGATCACCGCGATGAAATCGTCGGTCAGCTTCGCGAGGTGATAGTCGGCCGTGCGCTTCGGCACGCCGGACAGGCCCGCGCCGCGCACGTCGTACGCGATCACGTAGTGCTTGCGCGCGAGCAGCGGCGCGACCTGCTGCCACACGCTGCTGTCGTCCGGGTAGCCGTGCACGAGCACGACCGGCGAGCGGGCCGGGTCGCCCCAGGTGCGGACCGCGAGCGTCAGGTCGCCGGAGGCGACGGCCGTCTCGCTGTGAACCGATTCGAACAGGGCCAGCGGCGCTTCGTCGGATAGAGGCTGCATCGTGAGTCCGTCGTTCAGGGATTCGGGTGGAGGGCGTGTGGAATGCGTCAGGCGGCGGCCGGCGCGTTCGCCGCGGCCGGCGTGCATTCGGCCTGGCGGCGCTGCCAGCGGCGCACGTGCGGCAGGTCGTCGTCGAGCCAGTACGCGTCATCGTCGGTGATCACCAGCAGTTCCTCGAATTTGGCGCCGACGCCGGCGAAGCCGAGATGCGGCTCGACGGCCCACAGGCCGGGCACCGGCGCGTGCTCGGAGCGGCGGTCGATCGACCACAGCGGCGACCAGCCCTGCTGCTTCGCCGCGCGGCCCTGGTCGAGCAGCAGGTTGCGCGTCGCGTTCAGCCCGAAGCGCGCGACGAAGCGCGGCTTCGACAGCTTGTGGATCTTCGCGACGCGATGTGCGAGCACCTTGAACGGATACGCCTTGTGGCGCGGTTCGACGCCCTGGCGGCGGCACAGCGCGTCGACTGCCTGCGCGACCTCGGCCATCGAGCGGCGCTCCTTCACGAGCCGCACGATCAGGTCGCGGTGGTCCATCAGGTCGTCCTGCAACTGTTCGAGGATCGGGTTGTGACCGAGGCAGTGCGCGTAGCCGACGTCCGCCACGATGCCGTCGAGCACGGGCGCGACGTCGAGGATCACGGGCATGTCGGCTTCGAGCTGGCGGTTGCTCGGGAAGAACGCGAGGTTGAAGCCAGCCATGTGTTTGAGGCCGGAGAAGCCTTCGAACGCGGTGCGATCGCCGAACCACGCGAACGGCTTGTGCAGCCAGTCGTGCACGCCGTTGTCCTGCAGCCATTCGGTCAGGAGGCGCGCGGCTTCCTTCTCGGTGATGCCGGGGTAGAGCATTGCGCCGACGGTTTCGACGCAGCGGTACGCCAGCTGCTGCACCGCGCGGAATTGCGGCAGCTCGTCGAGGTGGACTTCCGGCAACGGGTGGTGGGCGGTCATGAGGCGTCTCCATATGTCGGCCCGCGCTTGCGTCTCGGTGCGACGCGGGTCCTGTGCAAGGCTCGGGTGCCGATCCAGAATCCCATCCGCCGGTAATCCTTTGGGCAGATTATTCAGTCAGCATTTAATGTGCCATTGAGTGATGTAATCATCATAGCCGGTTCGACGCCGTGCGCCAGCCCCCGGAGGTGAGGGCTTCTCCTAATGAAGGGTCGAAATGGAGGGGAAGCTCTAGTTTCCGGGGCGCGGGGCCGGATGGCCGTCGTTGCGCACGCGTCTCGAGCGAGGAGAGCCGGCCCGGCAGCGGCCCGCGAAGGTCCGGCGCGGGCCCGGGATGTCGCGCCGAATCAACTCCCCGTCGCGTCGCGGCGCGACGCTGTCAAATTGCCGAAATATTTTCGTCACATCATTCGTCCCCGATTCGAAGCCGTTGCGGCCTCGCGGGACGGGTGTGCCGCGCGTCGCGCGGGGCAGCGCCCAAGCCGATTCGACATTTCAACGGAGAGAGACCATGCAACGCCGCCAGTTCATGAACACCCTTGCCGCGGCGACCGCTGCGACGCCGCTGATGCTCAAGGCCGGCATCGCCGGCGCGAAGAGCGCGACCGCGCCGGACGCGCTGGACCCGGGCCGCTGGTCGTCGTTCAACGCCGCGCGCCTGCAGGCGGTGCTCGACCAGCATGGCGTCGCGAGCGCGCGCTACAACCCGAAGCGCCGCCCGTATGCGGTGTTCGACTGGGACAACACGTGCATCATGAACGACTGCGAAGAGGCGTTGCTGATGTACCAGATCAACCATCTGCAGTACAAGCTGACGCCGGACGAGTTCGTCGCCGTGATGTGGAAGGACGTGCCGAAGGGCGCGTTCATGAAGGACTACACGACCGTCGACGGCAAGCCGGTGACGATGGAGGACCTCGCCGCCGACGTCGAATCCGACTACCGCTGGCTGCATGCGAACTACAAGGGCTTCGCCGGCGACAAGAGCCTCGACGAGATTCGCGAGACCGACCAGTTCAAGGATTTTCGCGCGAAGCTGTACTTCATGTACGACGCGATCTGCGACACGCATCCGCTCGAAGTCGGCTACAAGTGGATCATCTACTTCTACAAGAACATGACGACCGCCGAGCTGCAGGCGATGGCGGAAGCGTCGAACAACTACGGGATCGGCGACGCGCTGCGCAAGGTCCGCTACGAAAGCCCGAAGGCGCTGCCGGGCAAGGCCGGCGTGGTGGCCGATACGCATTTCCACGGCATCCGCATTCACGAGGAAATCCGCGCGGTGATGCATACGCTGCGTGCGAACGGCATCGACGTGTACGTGAGCACCGCGTCGCTCGACGATGTCGTGCGCGTATTCGCAGGCAATCCGAACTATGGCTACGGCGTGCCGCCCGAGAACGTGATCGGCCTGCGGCTCGACATGCAGGACGGCAAGTACACGAGCACCTATCCGGCCGGCTGGCATTTCAACTGGGGGCCCGGCAAGACGGTGGGCATCCGCAACGTCCTCGCGTCGCAGAAGGGCTACGGCCCGCTGCTGGTGTTCGGCGACAGCGACGGCGACGCATGGATGCTGCGCGATTTCAAGGACACGGCGGCCGGCGTGATCGTCAACCGGATGAAGAAGGGCGAGATCGGCGCGGACAGCAAGCTCGCGGCCGAACAGATCGGCAACCCGGACGCGCGCTTCCTGCTGCAGGGTCGCGACGAGCACACGGGCCTGATGATCCCGGACGAGAAGTCGATCAAGTACGGCAAGGCCGAGCGCAAGCTGCTGGCCTGACGCGGGCCGGGCGACGGGCGACGGCACCCGGCCGCCGCGGCCCCGCGCCCATCGGCCTCGGCCTCGGCCGGCGCCCCGTGCGGGCCGCCACGCGCGCGTCTCAATGCTCGCGCGGCGCCCCCAACCGTTCCAGCAACGCGCCCAGCAGATCGACCGGCAGCGGAAACACGATCGTCGAATTCTTGTCCGCCGCGATCGTCGTCAGCGTCTGCAGGTAGCGCAGCTGCATCGCCTGCGGCTGCTGCGCGAGCCGCTGCGCGGCCTGCAGCAGCTTCTCCGACGCCTGCAGCTCGCCTTCCGCGTGTATCACCTTCGCGCGCCGCTCGCGTTCGGCTTCGGCCTGCCGCGCGATCGCGCGGATCATCGTCTCGTTCAGGTCGACGTGCTTGATCTCGACGGTCGATACCTTGATCCCCCATGCATCGGTCTGCGCGTCGAGCGTCTTCTGGATATCGGCGTTCAATTGCTCGCGCTCGGCCAGCAGCGCGTCGAGTTCGTGCTTGCCGAGCACCGCGCGCAGCGTCGTCTGCGCGAGCTGGCTGGTCGCCTCGACGTAGCGCGCGACCTGGATCACGGCCTTCTCCGGATCGACGACGCGGAAATACACGACCGCATTGACCTTCACCGACACGTTGTCGCGCGTGATCACGTCCTGCGACGGCACGTCGAACACGACGGTGCGCAGGTCGATCCGCACGACCTGCTGCACGATCGGGATGATCAGCACGAGCCCCGGCCCCTTCACCTTCCAGAACCGGCCGAGCATGAACACGACGCCGCGCTCGTATTCGCGGAAGATGCGGATCGCCGACGCGGCGAGCACCACGACGAAAACGATCAGGACCCCGCTGAAACCGAACGTGTAACCGATCATGAAGTTTCTCCTTGGTGGGGTTCGAGCGGCCGCGCGTCGTACAGCGGCGCGACGGTGAGCGTCAGTCCGTGCCGGCCGGTCACCCGCACGCGGCAGCCGGCGGCGAGCGGCTCGCTGCTCGCGACGCGCCAGCGTTCGCCGTGCACCAGCGCCCAGCCGGCCGCCGACGGCGCGGGGCCGGCGGAGCCGTGCGGCTGGTCCGGATGCAGGCCGTCGTCGAGCACTTCGCCGACACTGCCGAGCATCGCCTCGGCGCCCGTCACGACCGGCCGCCGCCGCGCGCGCAGCGCGACGCCCGACACGACGGCGACGAGCAGCCCGCCGCCGACCGCAAGGCCCGCGATCACCGGCCACGGAATGCCGTAGCCGGGCACGTCGGTGTCGATCAGCATCAGCGCGCCGATCGTGAACGACACGATTCCGCCGAAACCGAGCACGCCGAAGGTCGGCAGGAACGCCTCGGCGACGAGGCAGCCGAGCCCGAGCAGCACGAGCCCGAGGCCCGCATAGCTGATCGGCAGCAACTGCATCGCGAACAGCCCGACCAGCAGGCAGATCGTGCCGGCCACGCCCGGCAGCACGAAGCCCGGGTTCGCGAATTCGAAGAACAGCCCGTAGATGCCGATCGTCAGCAGGATCAGCGCGACGTTGGGATCCGCGATGATCGACAGGAAGCGGCTGCGCCAGTCGGGCATGAGCACGACGAGCGGCGCGTGCGCGGTCGCGAGGCGCAGCGTGCCGGCGGTCGTCGTCACGCTGCGGCCGTCGAGCTGGCGCGCGAGATCGGCCGGATCCTGCGCGATCACATCGACGACATGCTGCGCCCGCGCCTCGTTCGCCGACAGGCTCACGGCTTCGCGCACCGCGCGCTCGGCCCAGTCGGCATTGCGGCCGCGCAACTGCGCGAGGCCGCGGATGTATGCGGCGGCGTCCTGAGTCGCCTTGCGGATTTCGGTCGATTGCGTGTCGTTCGGCAACTCGGCGGGTGTCGAGGGCGCGCCGGATGCGCCCGATGCACCGGCAGCGCCCGAGGTCCCGGCAGGCGAAGGCTTCGGCGTCCCCGGTGTACCCGGCGTCCCGCCGATCCCGAACTGCACCGGCGAAGCCGCACCGAGGTTGGTGCCGGGCGCCATCGCGGCGACGTGGCTCGCATAGACGATATAGGTGCCCGCACTCGCCGCCCGCGCGCCGCCGGGCGCGACGAACGCCGCCACGGGCACCGGCGAGCCGAGGATCGCCTTGATGATCTGCCGCATCGACGTGTCGAGGCCGCCGGGTGTATCGAGCTGCAGGATGGCGAGGGGCGCGTGCTCGTGGGCCGCGCGGTCGAGCGAGCGCACGATGAAGTCGGCGCTGGCCGGCCCGATCGCGCCGTTGACCGGAATCACGACCACCGGCGGCGCGGCGGCGGGCGCGGCGGGGCCCGGAGCGGCAACCGCCGCGCATACGACGAGCAGCGCCGCGAACAGCGCGGCGCGGGCGACCCGCGCGGAAAGCGGGTGACGGGGACGGCCGCCGGGCGAGACAGACGCTGGCGGCGGCCCATGACGGTGAATGCGCATCGGGGCGTCCGGGCGGCGCGCGGGCGCGCGCCGTCCGGCCCGCGGAAAGGGCGTTGGCCCGATATTTGAAGATTAGGCGGTTTCGGCGGAAAGCGCGAAGGCGGGGCAGGAACGGCTGCGCTCAGCCGCCGGCGCCGCCGCCCCGTGCCAGCGCTTCTTCCCGGTACTCGGCCGGGCTGCGCCCGCTCCATTTGCGAAACGCGCGGTAGAACGCGCTCGGTTCGGCGAAGCCGGCGGCGGCCGCGACGTCGGCGATCGTGCGCGACGGATCGGCCAGCGCCTCGAACGCGAGGTCGCGCCGCAGCGTGTCCTTGATCGACTGATACGCATGGCCTTCCTGGTGCAGCTTGCGGCGCAGCGTCGCCTCGGCCACGTGCAGCCGCGCGGCCATTCCGCCGGCGCCGGGCCACGAGGCGGGCGGCATCCCGCGCAGCACCGTGCGTACGCGCTGCGCGAGCGCGTTCGGGTTGCGGTACTTGACGATGAAGCTGGCCGGCGCGTTGCGCAGGAACGTCTTCAGCGTCTTCGCGGTCTGCACGACCGGCAGCGTCGCGAATTCGGGATCGAAGTCGACATACGAATCGGGCTGGTTGAAACGCATGTCGTCGCACAGCATCGACGGATATTCGTGATCGGCCGGCGGCGTGTCGCAGCGGAAGCTCGCATGCAGCACCGGAATGCGCCGCCCGATCAGCCAGCACGTGAGTCCGTACACGATGATGAAATAGGTCGCGTACGTGAACATCGCGGGCGCTGCCGCGCTGTTGCGGTGCACGAAGCGCAGCCGCACGCGCTGCGGATTGGCGTCGAGCTCCGCGTGCAGGTCGTCCAGCACGCAGTGCATGAAATTCACCGCACGCGCCATCGCATGGAGCCCGTCCTGCGCGGACAGCGCGGCCTGGCTCATCGCGATGAAGCTGCCGCTGCGCATCGGATGGCGATCCTGGCCGAAAAACTCGTCGTCGAGCGCGCGTGCGATCGCATTCCACAACGCGCCGTATTGCTGCGCGGACACGCGCGCACGCGGCTGCTCGAGCAGCGCCGGCGCGATGCCGGCCTGCGCGAGCAGCGGCTCGGCCGCGACGCCGCGCCGGGTGGCGAGCGCGACGCTGTAAGCGACGAGACTGATCGCGACGGTTCCCTTGTCTTCCTGCTTCATCGAAGCCGCCGGTATGGCAAAAACGCTCAGTGTAAATGAGCGGCGCGAGCATCGAACAGTCGTGCATGCTTGCCTACACTTGTTGCATCGAAACGAAAGGTCGGTCGCGGCAGCGGCCGCGGGAGACAGCAGCGCCATGGACGAGCTTTACACCGAAGACCAGCGGATGATCCGCGACGCCGCACGCGCATTTGCCACCGAGGTGCTGGCACCGAACGCCGCGCAGTGGGATCACGACGCGCACCTGCCCGACGCGGTCGTCGCGCAGCTCGGCGAACTCGGCCTGCTCGGGATGATCGTGCCGCAGGAGCTGGGCGGCGCGTATACGGATTACGTCGCCTACGCGCTGGCGATGGAAGAGATCGCTGCCGGCGACGCCGCCTGCGCGACGATGATGAGCGTGCACAACTCGGTCGGCTGCGGGCCGATCCTCGGCTTCGGCACGCCCGCGCAGAAGGATCGCTGGCTGGCCGAGATGGCGGCGGGCCGCGTGATCGGCGCGTTCTGCCTGACCGAGCCGCAGGCCGGCTCCGAGGCGCACAACCTGCGCACGCGGGCGGAGCTGCGCGACGGCAAGTGGGTGCTCAACGGCGCGAAGCAGTTCGTGACCAACGGCCAGCGTGCCGGCGTCGCGATCGTTTTTGCCATGACCGACCCGGAAGCCGGCAAGCGCGGCATTTCCGCGTTCCTGGTGCCGACCGACACGCCGGGCTTCATCGTCGGCAAGCCCGAGAAGAAGATGGGCATCCGCGCGTCCGACACGTGCCCGATCACGTTCGAGAACTGCGCGATTCCGGAAGAAAACCTGCTCGGCAATCGCGGCGAAGGGCTGAAGATCGCACTGTCGAACCTCGAAGGCGGGCGCATCGGCATCGCCGCGCAGGCGCTCGGCATCGCGCGCGCCGCGTTCGACAAGGCGCGCCGCTATGCGGGCGAGCGCGTGCAGTTCGGCAAGCCGATCGCCGAGCACCAGGCGATCCAGCAGAAGCTCGCCGACATGGCCACGCAGATCAACGCGGCGCGCCTGCTCGTGCATCACGCGGCGAAGCTGCGCACGGCCGGGCTGCCGTGCCTGTCGGAAGCGTCGCAGGCGAAGCTGTTCGCATCCGAGATGGCCGAGCGCGTGTGTTCGGACGCGATCCAGATCCACGGCGGCTACGGCTACCTCGCCGATTACGAAGTCGAGCGACATTATCGCGATGCGCGCATCACGCAGATTTACGAAGGCACCAGCGAAGTGCAGCGGATGGTGATCGCGCGACAGCAGTGAGTCGCGGTGCGCGCCATCCGGAACCACGCAAATCAACAAACCGGCAAGCGAAGCCGGCGACCGAAGCAGGCAAACGAAGCAGGCAAACGAAGCAGGCACGAGGGCAGCGCGGCAAACGCGGCACGCAACGACGTGACCGTGCGCCGCGGCAACACGGAACCGGGCATGCGCTGCAGCACATGCGCCGGTTGACCGCTGGGCATGGAGACTGGACGGAGACGACACATGACGGTACAGGCATTCCTGGACGCACGCGACTTCCTGCTGCGCCATCGCACCGACTACGAAACCGCTTACCGCGATTTCGAATGGCCGGTGCTCGAGGCGTTCAACTGGGCGCTCGACTACTTCGACCCGATGGCGCGCGGCAACGACCAGCCCGCGCTATGGATCGTCGATGCGGCAACCGGTACGGGCGACCCGTATTCGTTCGCGCAGATGTCCGAGCGCTCGTCGCGGATCGCGAACTGGCTGCGCGGCATCGGCGTCGTGCGCGGCGACCGGATGCTGCTGATGCTGCCGAACCGTGTCGAGCTGTGGGACGCGATGCTCGCCGCGATGAAGCTCGGCGCGATCGTGCTGCCCGCCACCACGCAACTGTCGGCCGACGACGTGCGCGATCGCGTGCAGATCGGCGGCGCGACCTACGCGATCGTCGACGAAAACGAAACCGCGAAATTCGAGCAGGACGGCCTCGGCCTCAAGCAGAAGATCGTCGCCGGCGCGCCGCGCGAAGGCTGGCTCGCGATGAACGACGGCTACGCGGCGAGCGCCATATTCGAGCCGGACGCCGTCACGCACGCGAACGATCCGATGCTGCTGTACTTCACGTCGGGCACGACGTCGAAGCCGAAGCTCGTCGAGCACACGCATCGCACCTACCCGGTCGGGCACCTGTCGACGATGTACTGGGTCGGCCTGCAGCCGGGCGACATCCACTGGAACATCAGCTCGCCGGGTTGGGCGAAGCATGCGTGGAGCTGCTTCTTCGCGCCGTGGAATGCGCAGGCGTGCGTGTTCGCATTCAACTACGCGCGCTTCGAGCCGAAGGTCGTGCTCGACGCGCTCGTCAAATACCGGGTGACCACGCTGTGCGCGCCGCCGACCGTGTGGCGCATGCTCGTGCAGCAGCCGCTCGCGTCGTTCGACGTGAAGCTGCGCGAGATCGTCGGCGCGGGCGAGCCGCTGAATCCCGAGGTCATCGAGCGCGTGAAGAAGGCGTGGGGCATCACGATTCGCGACGGCTACGGCCAGACCGAGACGACCTGCCTGATCGGCAACTCGCCGGGGCAGCCGGTCGTCGCCGGCTCGATGGGCCGGCCGCTGCCCGGCTACCGGATCGCGCTGCTCGATCCGGACGGCGCGCCCGTCAGCGAAGGCGAAGTCGCGCTGCCGATCGGCGATGGCGCGACGCGCCCGGTCGGGCTGATGAAAGGCTATGCGAACAACCCCGACGCGACGGCCCACGCGATGCGCGACGGCCACTACCGCACGTCGGACATCGCGATGCGCGGCGACGACGGCTACTACGTGTACATCGGCCGCGCGGACGACGTGTTCAAGTCGTCCGACTACCGGCTGAGCCCGTTCGAACTCGAAAGCGTGCTGATCGAGCATCCGGCGATCGCGGAAGCGGCCGTCGTGCCGAGCCCGGACCCGCTGCGGCTGTCGGTGCCGAAGACTTTCATCACGCTGCGCCAGGGCTACGAGGAAAGCCCGGCGCTCGCGCTGGAGATCTTCCGCTTCTCGCGCGAGAAGCTCGCGCCGTACAAGCGCATCCGCCGGCTGCAATTCGCGGAACTGCCGAAGACCATCTCGGGGAAGATCCGCCGCGTCGAGCTGCGCCGCCGCGAGATCGAGCGCGGCGACGATGCAACCACGCGAATGCCTGGCGAATACTGGGAAGAGGATTTCGCCAGCGAACTGAAATGACCGGTCGCGGGCCGTGTGCGCCACCTTTTCCGGCGCGCGCTCCGCAGCCTGTGACTGAACCGAACCGGCCGCGCGTGGCATCACGCCACGCGGCCCACTGCAAGGAGACTGCACTGATGAACGCGAATCCGACGCCCCGTTCGGGGCAAGACGTGCCGACGGTCAAGCTGCTGATCGACGGCGCCTTCGTCGAGTCCACCACGAGCGAGTGGCGCGACATCGTCAACCCGGCGACGCAGCAGGTACTGGCGCGCGTGCCGTTCGCGACCGTTGCGGAAGTCGACGCGGCCGTGCAGGCCGCGCACGCCGCATACGCAACGTGGAAGAACACGCCGATCGCCGCGCGCATGCGCATCATGCTGAAGTTCCAGGATCTCGTGCGCGCGAACCAGCAGCGCATCGCGAAGACGCTGACCGCCGAGCAGGGCAAGACGATTCCCGACGCGGAAGGCGACATCTTCCGCGGCCTCGAAGTCGTCGAACACGCCTGCTCGATCGGCACGCTGCAGCTCGGCGAATTCGCGGAGAACGTCGCGGGCGGCGTCGACACCTACACGCTGCGCCAGCCGCTCGGCGTGTGTGCCGGCATCACGCCGTTCAACTTCCCCGCGATGATTCCGCTGTGGATGTTCCCGATGGCGATCGTGTGCGGCAACACGTTCGTGCTGAAGCCGTCGGAGCAGGATCCGCTGTCGACGATGGAGCTCGTCGAACTGGCGATCGAAGCCGGCGTGCCGAAGGGCGTGCTGAACGTCGTGCACGGCGGCAAGGAAGTCGTCGATGCGATCTGCACGCATCCGCTCGTGAAGGCGATCTCGTTCGTCGGCTCGACCGCCGTCGGCACGCACGTGTACAACCTCGGCAGCCAGCACGGCAAGCGCGTGCAGTCGATGATGGGCGCGAAGAATCACGCGGTCGTGTTGCCCGACGCGCACCGCGAGCAGGCGGTCAACGCGCTGGTTGGCGCCGGCTTCGGCGCGGCCGGCCAGCGCTGCATGGCGACGTCGGTCGTCGTGCTCGTCGGCAAGGCCCGCGAATGGCTGCCGGACATCGTCGCGAAGGCCAAGACGCTGAAGGTCAACGCCGGCTCGGAAGCCGGCACCGACGTCGGCCCGGTCGTGTCGCGCGGCGCGAAGGCGCGCATCCTGTCGCTGATCGACGCGGGCATCAAGGAAGGCGCGAAGCTCGAACTCGACGGCCGCGACGTGAAGGTCGCCGGCTTCGACGAAGGCAACTTCATCGGGCCGACGATTTTCTCCGGCGTGACGCCCGACATGACGGTCTACACGCATGAAATCTTCGGGCCCGTGCTGGTCGTGATGGAAGTCGACACGCTCGACGAAGCGATCGCGCTGGTCAACGCGAACCCGATGGGCAACGGCGTGGGCATCTTCACGCAGAGCGGCGCGGCCGCGCGCAAGTTCCAGAGCGAGATCGACGTCGGCCAGGTCGGCATCAACATCCCGATTCCGGTGCCGGTACCGTTCTTCAGCTTCACCGGTTCGCGCGGCTCCAAGCTTGGCGATCTCGGCCCGTACGGCAAGCAGGTCGTGCAGTTCTATACGCAGACGAAGACGGTCACCGCGCGCTGGTTCGACGACGACACGACGGCCGCCCCGGTGAACACGACGATCCGGCTGCATTGAGCCGAGAAGGAGACGAACATGAAGATCGGTTTTATCGGACTGGGTCACATGGGTGCGCCGATGGCGCTGAACCTGCTGAAGGCCGGCCATGACGTGCATGCGTTCGACCTGAGCGCCGATGCATTGCGCGCGTTGCAGGACGCCGGCGCGCAGGTGGCCGCGTCGCCGCGCGATGCGGCGTCGGGCGCGACGTTCGTGATCACGATGCTGCCGGCCGCACCGCACGTGCGCTCGGTGCTCGCCGGCGAGAACGGCGTGCTGGCCGGTCTCGGCGCCGGCGCGACCGTGATCGATTCGAGCACGATCGACCCGGCGAGCGCGCAGGCATTCGGCGCGCTCGTGCGCGAGCACGGCGGTGCGTTCGTCGATGCGCCGGTGTCGGGCGGCACGGGCGGCGCGGCGGCCGGCACGCTGACCTTCATGGTCGGCGGCAGCGACGCGGATTTCGAGCGCGTGAAGCCGGTGCTCGCCGGGATGGGCAAGAACATCGTCCATTGCGGCGCGACGGGCATGGGGCAGGTCGCGAAGGTCTGCAACAACCTCGTGCTGGGCATCTCGATGGCGGCCGTGTCGGAGGCGATGTCGCTCGGCGTCGCGCTCGGCATCGACCCGAAGGTGCTGGCCGGCATCGTCAACACGTCGACGGGCCGCTGCTGGAGCTCGGACACCTACAACCCGTATCCGGGCGTGATCGACACCGCGCCATCGTCGCGCGGCTACAGCGGCGGCTTCGGCACCGACCTGATGCTGAAGGATCTCGGCCTCGCGAACGACGCCGCGAAGCAGGCGCGCCAGCCCGTCTATCTCGGCGCGCTCGCGCAGCAGCTGTACCAGACGATGAGCAGCCGCGGCGACGGGCAACTCGATTTCTCGGCGGTGATCCGCCTGTACCAACCGGCCACGAAGAAGGACGCGTCATGATCGAACTGGACTACGTCGACGACGGCGAGATCGCGTGCGCGACGCTCAAGCGTCCGCCCGCGAACGCCTTTACCGCCGACGGGCTGCAGCAGCTGCAGGAAATCGTTGCTGCCCTGAACGCGAACCCGCGCGTGCGCGCGCTGGTGATCACCGGCGACGGCCCGAAGTTCTTCAGCGCGGGCGCCGATCTCAACACGTTCGCCGACGGCGACCGCGCGGTCGCGCGTGCGATGGCCGCGCGCTTCGGTGCGGCATTCGAGGCGCTGCATGATGCACGCGTCGTGACGATCGCGGCGATCAACGGCTATGCGATGGGCGGCGGGCTCGAATGCGCGCTCGCGTGCGACCTGCGGATCGCCGAGACGCACGCGCAGATGGCGCTGCCCGAGCCGTCGGTCGGCCTGCTGCCGTGCGGGCTCGGCACGCAGACGCTGCCCTGGCTCGTCGGCGAAGGCTGGGCGAAGAAGATCATCCTGGCCGGCACGCGTGTCGATGCCGCTACCGCGCTGCGAATCGGCCTCGTCGAGGACGTGGTCGAAAGCGGCAAAGCACGCGATGCGGCGCTGGCGCTCGCGCGCAACGTCGCGCGGCAGAGCCCGCACGCGGTTGCGTACAGCAAGGAGCTGATCGGCCTCGCGCGCCGCGGCGTGCCGCGCAGCGCGGCGCTCGCGGTCGAGCGCGAGCGTTTCGTCGACCTGTTCGACACGAACGATCCGCGCGAAGGCGTGGCCGCGTTTCTTGGCAAGCGCGCGCCGCAATGGCACACCGACGGGGAGTCGCAACGATGAGCACGCCTGCCATGACTCAAGACAGCTTCGCGCAACCGGCACCGGAGGTGCTGTTCCGCGTCGTCAACCGCGTCGCGCTCATTACGCTGAACCGGCCGGCCGCGCTCAACGCGTTGTCGTATCCGATGATCGGCGAGCTGGCCGCGCTCCTCGAGCGCTGCCGCACCGATGACCAGATCGTTGCCGTCGTGTTGCGCGGCGCGGGCGAGAAGGGTTTCTGCGCGGGCGGCGACGTGCGCGCGCTTTACAAGATGGTCGCGCAGCGCGAGACGTGGCTGCCGTTCTTCGTCGACGAATACCGGCTCGACTACGCGATCCATACGTTTCCGAAACCGGTCGTCGCGCTGATGGACGGCGTGACGATGGGCGGCGGGATGGGGCTCGCGCAAGGTTCGGCGCTGCGCGTCGCGACCGAGCGCAGCAAGATCGCGATGCCCGAGACGCGCATCGGCCTCGTGCCCGACGTCGGCGCGACGCATTTCCTGTCGCGCATGCCGGTCGAACTCGAGCTGTACATCGGGCTGACGGGCGCCATGCTGTCGGGCGCCGACGCGCTGAGCGCGAAGCTCGCGGACCTGTGCGTGCCGTCGTCGTGGCTCGATACGTTCGAGACGCGCATCGAGAGCGTCAAGTGGGACGGCGACGTGCTGCCGGCGCTGCGCAAGGTGTTCGAGCCGCCGTGCAACGTCGTGCCGCATGCGGCGCTCGACACGCAGATGGCGTGGATCGTCCGGCACTTCGACAAGCGCTCGACCGTCGAGCGGATCGTCGCGACGCTGAAGCAGGAGCTCGCGCGCGACGAGCTGTCGCGCGAGCATCGCCAGTGGCTGCAGGCCACGCTCGATGCGCTTGCCGGCCATTCGCCGACGATGCTGTGCGTGACGCGCGAAGCGCTGTTGCGCGGCCGCCAGATGACGCTCGCCGAGTCGTTCCGGATGGAGCTCGGCATCGTCGCGCGTGCGATCGAGGAGGGCGATTTCTGCGAAGGCGTGCGCGCGCATCTCGTCGACAAGGATCGCAAGCCGCGCTGGGCACCGGCGTCGCTCGTCGAACTGCGCGCCGAGCGCGTGCGGCATTTCCTGACGTCACCGTGGAAGCTGTTCGCGCATCCGCTCGCCGATCTCGGCGCGGCGTGACGTGACGTGCAGTGATGTGATGTGATGTGATGTGATGATCCGGCGCGCCCGTGCGGCGCGTCGGTTTCAACCTGCTTTCTTGATGCTTGCGTGCTCCGGACGCTCGATCATCGGCGGCACCGCCTGTACGAGCGCATCGATCACGCAGCGCGTCTTGCGCGGCAGGTAGCGCGTTTTCGGCCAGATCGCGTGAATGTCGCCTTCGCAGACGAAGCAGCGGTCGAGCACGACCACCATCTCGCCGCGCTTCACGTACTGATCGAGCAGCCAGCTCGGCAGCCACGCGATGCCGAACCCCGATGCGCCTGCCGCGGCGATCGCCTGCACGTCGTCGAAACTGAGCTGGTGCGGCATGTCGATGTGAACCGCCGAGCCGTCCGGCGCACGCAGGTACCACGGCTGCACGACGCCCGAGCGTGAATACGCGATCGTGCGGTGGTTTTTCAGATCGTCGAGCGATTGCGGTATGCCGTAGCGCGCGAGATACGACGGCGCCGCGCCGAGACTCCCGTATTGCGTGCCGAGCCGGCGCACGGCGAGGCTCGTGCTGTCCGCGAGCGTGCCGATCCGCACCGCGAGATCGATTCCTTCTTCAACCAGATCGACGAACCGGTCGGTGATCGACACGTCGATTCGCAGATGCGGATAGGTGCGCGCGAGATCGAGCACGATCGGCGTCACGCAGTGATGCCCGAACGCGAGCGGCACGCTGAGCCGCAGCTTGCCGCGCGCTTCGTTGCGGCCGCAATCGAGATCGGCTTCGGCCGCTTCGAGTTCCGACAACGCGCGCACGCAGCGGTCGTAATACGCCTGACCGTCGTCGGTCAGGCTCTGGCTGCGTGTCGTGCGCTGCAGCAGCCGCGCGCCCAGGCGCTTCTCGAGCCGCGCGATCGCCTTGCCGACCGCCGAGCGCGTCATGTCGAGCCGTTCCGCGGCGAGCGCGAAGCTGCCGGATTCCACTACCTGGACGAAGGTCGTCACGCCGTCGAGTCTGTCGGTCATAGCGGTTTGTGCGGATTGTGTCCTGGGATTCCCCAGTCTGGAGACGGCGGTGCGTCAATGGGGACGGAAGTTCTCACTATAGTACCGATTCCCGCCTAGCGCGCATCGCCGGCCTGCCGGCCGCACGCGGCGCATCACACTCATCAGGAGGCGCGCGGCCCGCGCGCAATACACATGACGCTATCGGACTCCCGCAGGAATGCGGTCGCGCTCGCGGCCGTCTGTCTCACGTCGCTGCTGTTCGGCCTCGAGATCTCGAGCGTGCCGGTGATCCTGCCGACGCTCGAACACGTGCTGCATGGCGACTTCAACGGCATGCAGTGGATCATGAACGCGTACACGATCGCGTGCACGACGGTGCTGATGGCCGCCGGCACGCTCGCCGACCGGTTCGGCCGCAAGCGCGTGTACGTGATCGGCACCGTGCTGTTCGGCGCGACGTCGTTGCTGTGCGGGCTCGCGCCGAACGTGCCGGTGCTGGTCGCCGGCCGGCTGCTGCAGGGCGCGAGCGGCGGCGCGATGCTGATCTGCCAGATCGCGGTGCTGTCGCACCAGTTCCGCGAAGGGCGCGAGCGCGGCCGTGCGTTCGGGATCTGGGGCATCGTGTTCGGGATCGGTCTTGGCTTCGGACCGATCGTCGGCGGTGCGATCGTTGCGCTCGCGAGCTGGCCGTGGGTGTTCCTCGTTCACGCGCCGCTCGCGGCCGTCGCGCTCGTGCTGATCGGCGGCGCGGTGCAGGAGTCGCGCGATCCGCATGCGGGCTCGCTCGACGTCGCGGGCATCGTCACGCTGTCGCTCGCGGTGCTCGGCTTCGCGTTCTACATCACGCAGAGCGCGGAGCTGGGGCTCACGAGCGCGGCCGGCTTGGGCGTGCTCGGCGCGACCGTGCTCGCACTCGCCGGCTTCTTCGTTGCGGAACGCACGAGCGCGCGGCCGATGTTCGACTTCTCCGTGTTCCGGATTCGCGCGTTCACCGGCGCGATCTTCGGCTCGATGGGGATGAACTTCAGCTTCTGGCCGTTCATGATCTACCTGCCGATCTGGTTCCAGGTCGCGCTCGGTTACGACAGCGTGACGGCCGGCCTCGCGCTGCTCGCGTACACGCTGCCGACGCTCGTCGCGCCGCCGTTCGGCGAGCGGCTCGCGCTGCGCTACGGGCCCGGCGTCGTGATTCCGGGCGGCCTATTTACGATCGCCGCAGGATTCGCGCTGATGCGGATCGGCAGCGGCATCGAGCATGCGAGCTGGATCACGATGCTGCCGGGCTGCGTCGTCGCCGGCATCGGGCTCGGGCTCACCAACACACCGGTCACGAACACGACCACGGGCGCGGTGCCGAGTTCGCGCGCCGGGATGGCGTCGGGCATCGACATGAGCGCGCGGATGATCTCGCTCGCGCTGAACATCGCGACGATGGGTTTCGTGCTGGTCGCGGGAATCGTCGCGAGCCTGAAGGGCGGTGTTGCGGGTGCGATCGATGCGGGGACGCTGCGCACGCTCGCGCAGCAGATCGCGTCGGGTCGCACCGACGGGCTGCAGGCGATCGCACCGGCGCTTGCGCAAGCGGATCCGACCGGCGCGGCGCTGCACGCGGCACTCGTGCAGGGGTTCGGCTGGGTGATGGTCTATGGCGCGGCCGGCGTGGCCGTGCTTGCAACCGCGAGTGCGGTGGCGTTTGCGCCGGCGCGGCGCCGGGCGACGGTGTGCGAGTGATGGAGCGGGTCGGAGTGCCGCTTCCGCGCGGACGATTTCCGGCGACGCATAGCGCCCGGCGGCTTGCCGAGCAGCCGCGTTGCGCAATGAACGAAAGGGGCAGTCATTCCCGTGATGCCTGGATCACGAAGAGCGCGACCGGGACCAGCTTCGCGCCGTCAAGGGCAAGCTCGCCGTCGTCGGTGACGGTGATCGGCGTCGACTGCATCGCGAGATTCAAGCCTGCGATCGCCATCGTCACGTGCCGCGCGTAGATCGTGTACGGTCGCTCGAGCAGTTGCGCGGTCATCCCGGATGGCACGTCGAAACCTTGTGTGGAATAGCGCATTCCGCCGATCCGGCCTTCGAGTGCGAGACCGTCCTGCGCGTCGGCGAATCCGTCGACGGCCGCAGCCAGCCGGTCGCCCGTCGTAGCGCCGCCCGGCAGCACGACGCGGTAGTGGCCTGCGACATGGCCGCCTACGGCCCGGAATCCGGCAAACGTCCAGCGCAGCGATGTCCGGTAGCTGGACGACAGCGCTGAACGCAATGTGTCCGGGAGGGTGAGGACGAAGTGGACGGGCCGACCGAGCACGATCAGCTTGGTCCGGTCTTCCGTGATCATGAAACCGGATACCGCTTCGTCGTATGGCTGTTCCCGGATCATCTCCGTCTCGAGTAACCGATCCAACGGATCCTCGTGAGACTGTGGTTCAGCGCGGGACTGCGGCGTGTGGCAGCCCGACAGCGACACGAAACCCGCGGCCAAAGCGGCGGCGAGCCAGTATCGGCATGCGATCGATGTGGTCATTGATTTGTCCCGTCTCGTGCGGTTCACTTTATGGCGCCCTCGTTGCTGGATTCTGGCGTATCCACTGCGCGTTGTCGAATGGGAAATCCTCCGCGGCGCGGCCGAGCGCAAGTTGCTCGCACCGGTTCGTGATCCTGCGGTAACAAGCGCGGCACTACGAATTCCTTCGTGCACCTTCATATTCATGCCACGTTGCGTCGGCAACAATCGCGGGCAGACATTCGACAATCTTGCGGCGCATCCCGCGACCGCAAGCCTTTTCCGAGGAAACGCCATGCTCAAGACGCTCGCCCGCGCCGCGGCCGTACTCGCCGTCGCATCCGCCTCGCTGCCCGCCGGCGCACAGACCAGCTACGACTACCTGTTGCTCGCCGCGTCGTGGGAACCCGGCTTCTGCGCGTCGCACGACACGCCGGAGTGCACGAACCTCGCCGGCACGTACGCGGCGACGAGCCTGTCGCTGCACGGCCTGTGGCCGGACAAGTACGACGGCAACCAGCCGTTCTACTGCGGGGTGCCGCAGAGCGACGTCGATCTCGACAACGCGCACCAGTGGTGCAGCATGGACGCGTATCCGATCAGCACGTCGACCCGCAACACGCTGTCGACGTACATGCCGGGCGTGGCGTCGTGTCTCGACAAGCACGAATGGTTCAAGCACGGCACGTGCTCGAACTCGGCGTCGCCGGATACGTACTGGAACGACGCGACCGGCATGATCAGCCGGCTCGGCAACACGTCGTTCAACGCGTTCCTGCAGGCGAACGCGGGCAAGACGGTCACGCGTAACCAGTTGCTGTCGGCGTTCGAGGGCGCGTTCGGCAGCAATACGCGCAGCGCCGTGTCGCTGAAGTGCACGAAGACCAACGGCGTCAGCTATTTCACCGAAGCGTGGATCGCGGTGAAGACGAGCGCGACCGCGCAGTTCCCGAGCGCGGCATCGGTCGTGACGGACGGGAATACGCAGGGGACGTGTCCGACGTCGGGCGTGTTCATCGCGAAGTAACGCGCGAACTCGTGCGGTATGCGCCGGCCGGAAGCGTTCCGGCCGGCGTTGCCATGGGGCTGCGCGGACGTGATGCGGACGTTGCGCGGCTACGCGAGCAACCGCAGTGCGTCGGCGAGCGACAGCACCGTCGTGCGCGTCTCGAACGCCGTTGCGAACAGATGTTCGTGCACGACCTGATCCGGGTCGTAGCAGCAGTCCTTCACCGTGTACAGCCGGAAATCCGCATCGCTTGCGTGCGCAACCGACGACAGCACCACGCCGGTCGACGCAATCCCGACCAGGATCAGCGTATCGATACCGCGGGCAATCAGCCGCGCCTGCAGGTCGGTGCGGAAGAACACGCTGGCGCGATGCGCGATAGTCAGCGGCTCGCTGTCGAGCCGGCCGAGCTCCGGGCACGGGCCGTCGTCGACGAACAGGCCGAGCTGCTTGATCCCTTGCCCGTTCTTGTTGCGCGGGCTCACTTCCGGATAGCCGGGGCTGAAGTGCAGATTCGCGAAACAGACGTGGACGCCGCTGGCTCGCGCCGCGTCGCACAGCTTGCGCGTGTTGGCGAGCAGCGCAGGGGCGACCGACGGGAAGAGGCCGAGGATGTCGGTCTGGTAGTGCATCACGATCAGCGCCGTTTGCGCCGGCACGATCGGGGGAATCGGCGCGGGCGTGCGGCTGTCCGCGCCTGCGTGGTGAGTCGTTGCGAGATCTGAAGCGTGATCCGGATGCATGACTGATGCTCTCCCATGAGTCACTTCGGTATTTTCAGGAAATCGACTGCGCCGCGTGCGGCGTCAATCATTCGAATTTACAGCTACGGGGCCATATCGCGTCGGCCCCCGCATCGCCCCCAAGCGGACCGCCGAGCGACACAGTTACAAGATAACCATTGACTCCGCGCTTCCTGGCCGTTAGTGTGTAGGTCGAAGTCCAAGAAGTCCGATTGCTGTTCATCAATTGCTCGCTCCCCCAAGCGGTATTCGTTGTCCTCTCCCTCCTTGACGCTTCAAGCGCTCTCTTCATCAGAGCAAATTTTCCTATTTTTTTCTTCAAGGATTCATCATGGATACCGGTATCGTTAAGTGGTTCAACGACAGCAAAGGCTTTGGCTTCATCACCCCGGACAACGGCGGCGACGATCTTTTCGCGCACTTCTCGGAAATCCGTGCCGACGGCTTCAAGACGCTCGCTGAAAACCAGAAAGTGAGCTTCGAAACGAAGCAAGGCCCGAAGGGTCTGCAAGCGGCCAACATCAAGCCGCTGTAAGTCAAGTTTGAAGGGCCCGGCCTCCCAATACGGACGCCGGGTCGCAGCGACACCCTCACGGAGCGTAGTCTCCTAAAGTTGGCGCGATCCCCGCTGGCTGCATCGGTTTATTCCGCAGCTTGCCGCGCGCCACATGCCTCGTTGCACTTCAATCTCCCCTCCGGCAGCAACGCCTTTTCGCGCTTTCCGACTGCTTCAGATTCAGCTCGCAATGGCTTTGAATCGGTGCACATCGTGCACGGCACGCGCGCACTCGAACATCATTAAAATTAAAATGCAAATGCAACACAACCGAATTCAACAGTACAACGGCTATGCCGTCCAACCCTCGGCGCATCGCTTGCCCGACGGTAGTTTTTCATCCAACCTGCTGCTCGAACGCATCGATAGCGCACGCGCGGAAGGCCGCTACCAGTTCTATTCGCTCGATTACTTCCGCAGCGAACGACAGGCGCTGCAGCACTCGGCACGCTGGGCGCGCAACTGGATCGACACGCGCGGTTAAACGCGACGTCCGGCAGCGTAGTCTTGCGCGAGCGCCATTGCGCTCGTGCTTTCCTTTCGATGGTCCGGTGCTGACGATCGACCGAGGTCGGTGAGGTGAAGGCCTGCCGCGTTGCGCCTCATGAGGCGCGCGAGGCTTCATTCACCGCGTCAGAAAATCGACCGCTCGGTATACGTCGTCAACCACTCCAGCGCCAGCGTCCCCGCCAACGAGTTCCCGTTCGCGTCGAGCCCCGGCGCCCACACGCACACGGCCATTTCGCCCGGCAGCACCGCGACGATCCCGCCGCCGACACCGCTCTTGGCGGGCAATCCCACGCGATAAACGAAGTCGCCCGCCGCGTCATAAGTGCCGCAGGTCAGCATCAGTGCCGAGAGCCGCTTCGCCGAGCTTGCATCGACGATCCGCTCGCCGGTAACGGGCGCGACACCACCATTTGCAAGAAACAGCGCGGCTTGCGCGAGCTCGACGCAGTTCATCTCGATCGCGCACTGCCGGCAGTACGCGTCCACCACGGTATCGGGCGGCATCTGCATGTTGCCGAAGCTCGCCATGAAATGCGCCATCGCGCGGTTGCGTTCCGCGTGCTGCAGCTCCGACTGCGCCACGCGCGAATCGTAGTCGAGCTCGGTCGAGCCGATCAGCCGCCGCACGAATTCGACGAGCGCGGTTTCCGCTTTGACGAAACGCCGGCACAGCACGTCGGTGACGACCAGCGCGCCGGCATTGATGAACGGGTTGCGCGGCTTGCCGCGTTCGCTTTCGAGCTGCACCAGCGAATTGAACGCGGTGCCCGACGGCTCGCGGCCGACCCGCTCCCAAAGCGCATCGCCGAGCATCTGGAAGGCCAGCGTGCACGCGAACAGCTTCGAGATGCTCTGGATCGAAAAGCGCTCGCGCGCGTCGCCGACCGTGTAAACGTTTCCGTCGAGCGTCACGACGGCCATCCCGAACTTGTCGGCGGGCACTTTCGCGAGCTCGGGAATGTAGTCGGCGACGCGTCCCTGGCCGATCCAGGGGGCGAGTTCGGTATGAATGCGTTCGAGGATCGGCTGGTAGTTCATTGCGTGCGAGGCAGGGCGGGCGCGCGGCCCGGATTTCGGAGAGCCCGTATGGAACCGTTTCGGCGCCGGTTCGTCAAGCGCGACATCAATCGCGCCCTTATTTCTCAAGTCGCCAAACGGGCAATCGGCGGGCGCAGTATCATGCGGTACGTTTCGGCCGCTGGCCGGCAGCCGGCGCAAGCCGCCGCCGCCGCGGTCTCCTCGTCCGATCCGACCGTTACCCATGTCTTTTCGCATCCTGCTCGTCGAAGACGACACCCGCTTGTCCACGCTGATCGCCGGCTACCTGCGCAAGAACGACTATGAAGTCGACACTGTGCTGCACGGTGACGCCGCCGTGCCGGCGATCCTGTCCACGCGCCCGGATCTCGTCATTCTCGACGTGAACCTGCCGGGCAAGGACGGCTTCGAGATCTGCCGCGAGGCGCGCAAGGAGTACGACGGCGTGATCATCATGGTGACGGCGCGCGACGAGCCGTTCGACGAGCTGCTCGGCCTCGAGTTCGGCGCCGACGACTACGTGCACAAGCCGGTCGAGCCGCGCATCCTGCTTGCACGAATCAAGGCGCAGCTGCGCCGCGTCCCCGCGCGCACGGCCGAAGGTGCCGCGCCGCAGCCGGAGCGCTACACGTTCGGCCAGTTCTCGATCGATCGCACCGACCGCTCGGTGGTGCTGCCCGGCGGCGCCTCGCCCGACCTCACGTCGGCCGAGTTCGACCTGCTGTGGGTGCTGGTGTGCCATGCCGGGGAAGTCGTCAGCCGCGACGACCTGATGCTGCAACTGCGCGGCGTCGAGTTCGACGGCCTCGACCGCACGATCGACGGACGCATCTCGAAGCTGCGCCGCAAGCTGCACGACGATGCGGGCAACCCGCAACGGATCAAGACGATCCGCAGCAAGGGTTACCAGTTCAGCAAACATGCGTGGGAATGACATCGCGTCGTCCCCGCGCGTTGCACGATAGCCGGAAGCCGCGATGATCCGACGCACCCCTTCACACCCCGATGCCGCGCCGCTTTCGCCGCCGCGCTATGTCAAATGGCGCTGGCTGCATTTCCGCCGCGCGTGGACGGACACGCGCGCCGACCGCATTCCGAGCTGGTCGCGCCTGTACGTGCGCACCTACCTGCACCTGCTTGGCCTCGTGCTGCTGACCGCGCTGGTGCCGGCGCTCGCGCTGTGCGTCGTGTTGTCGCCGCAAGTGGTGTGGCATGCGTTCGACGCGCTGCCGGGCGATATCTGGATCGTGCTCGCGTTCGTGTTCGCCGCGCCGGCGCTCGCCGCGTACCGGTGGATGCGGCCGGTCTGGTCCGATCTGGTGATGGTGCGCGAGCGCGCGATCGACTTCACCGGCGGGCGCTTCAACACGCGCGCGCGGGAGTCGCACAGCGTGATCATCGGGCCGCTGGCGCGCACGCTGAATGCGCTCGCGATGCGCATGGAGCGGCTGATCGCCGCGCAGCGCGACCTGACGAACGGGATTTCGCACGAGCTGCGCACGCCGCTCGCGCGCGTGCGCTTCGCGCTGGAGATGCTGCGCGAACCGGGTTCCGCCGCCGAATACCACGGTGCGCTGGAGAGCATCGCGCAGGACGTGACCGAGCTCGAGGAACTGATCGACATGAGCCTCACGTACGCGCGGCTCGAATACAGTTCGCTGCAGTCGAACCTCGAGCTGACCGCGCCGGTCGCGTGGTTCGAGCACCAGGTCAGCGACGCGCAACTGCTGTATCCGGAGCGCGCGATCGAGTCGCGCATCGCGATCGCGTCGGACCTGCGCGTGAAGATGGACCGGCGGCTGATGTCGTACGCGATGCGCAACCTGCTGCGCAATGCGAGCAAATATGCGGCATCGCGGATCATCGTAGGGATCGCGATCGAGCACGGCAACATCGCGATCTTCGTCGAGGACGACGGCCCCGGCGTGCCGGAGAGCGAACGCGAACGGATCTTCGATGCGTTCGTGCGGCTCGACCGCCGCACCGGCGGCTACGGGCTCGGCCTCGCGATCACGCGGCAGGTGCTGCACGCGCACAACGGCCGGATCGCGGTCGTCGATCCGGTCGAACTCGGCGGCGCACGCTTCGAGATCAGCTGGCCGATCTGAGCGCCGTCAATACGTGCGGCCCAGCTGCAGGTAGATGTTGCGCCTGCCGCCCGGGGCGAGCGCGATTCCCATGTACACCGGCCCGAACGCGGTCGACAGGCTCGTGAAGAACGTATAGCTCTGCTTGAGCGTGCCGCCGCCGACCTTCTCGCCGCTCGACCACACGTTGCCGATCTCCGCGCTGGCGCCGATCGACAGCGCCTTGACCGGCGACGCGTTGAACGTCATCAGCTGGTTCATGTACGTCACGTTGCCGTACGCGAGCTCGTTGCCGTTCAGCTGGTCCGCCGCATAGGCGGCCAGATGCTGGAAGCCGCCGAGCGTGAAGTTGAACGCGTTGATCAGGTTGGTGCCGCCGATGCTCTTGCCGCCCTCGATCGTCGCGCTGACGCTGTGCCGCCCGAACTGCTGCGCGATCATCGCCTTGCCGTAGATGTCGGTATAGGGCGTGTTGGAGATCGCACTGTCGAACTCCTGCGCCGACTGGCTGTTGTGCGACAGCAGCGAGCGTTCGACGCGGAACTCGGTGTAGTAGCCGCGGCGCGGGAACATCGGGTCGTCGAGCTGGTCGATGACGAGCCGCGCGCGGGCGATCAGCGCCTGCGACGTGAAACTCGGCCACAGCAGCGTCGAGACGGTGCCGTCGTCGTTCGTGAACGGCAGGTTGTAGTTCGGCGAGCCGTGTCCGCTCGCATAGCCGAGGCCGATCCGGAAATCGCCGAGCCGCCCGATCGGCAAGCCGAAGTCGAGCCCGGCGCGTGCCGTCTGCATCAGGTACTGGTTCAGCTTCACGTCGCCGCTGTTGTCGTAGAGGTTCGCGTAGCGGCGCTGATATTCGGCGTACGGCGACACGTAGTAGCCATACGTCGACGACAACGGCTGGCGCAGCTCGACCCGCGCCGACTGCAGGTCGCTGCCGATCGTCGTATCCGCGCGGAATTCGAGCCCCGACTCGGTGAGCCACGGCCGCCGGTAGCCGATCCGCAGGCGGAAGCCGCCCTCGTCGGTCGAACTGCTCGACATCCCGAGGCCGAACAGCAGGAAATTCGGCCCCCAGTATTTCTCGCGCGCATCGATCTCGAGCACGTTCTCGTTGCCGTGGCTCACGATCTGCTGCGTCACGCTCTCGAAATTGCCGCCGGTGGTCAGCCCGAGCAGGTCCTGGCTGACGGTCGCCGGATCGTACGTGTCGCCCGGCTTCACGTGCAGCGCGTCGCTCACCACGCGCTTCGGCACGCCGCCGTTCGTACGGATCTCGACGCGCGTGATGCGGATCGGCGGCGGCAGCGGCTGCGCGTGTGCGGACCGGTAGGCCGCGTACTGTTCCGGCGTGAGCGCAAAGCGCTTGAGCCGCGGCAGCGCGGCGGTCGCGGCGGCCGCGCCGGCGGCGATCGCCTGCTTCGCGTTCTGGAAATCGGTGAACGCGAGCGCGCCGAGGTCGGGCGTGAGCAACACGTCCTGCGCGGCGAGCTGCTTGCGCTGCGACGCGACGTTCTGGCGGATCAGGATGCCGACCATCTGCTGCATCACGTCGGCCGGCGACGCGAGTGCGTCGAGCGGACGCAACTGCGAGCCGATGTCGACCGCGATCACCACCTTCGCCCCCATCTGCCGCGCGGTGTCCACCGGCAGGTTGCTGACGAGCCCGCCGTCGACGAGCGCGCGGCCGTTGATCTCGGCCGGCGCGAACAGGCCGGGCATCGCCATGCTCGCGCGAATCGCGAGCGGCAGCGAACCGCGCTCGAGCACGACCATCTGGCCCGTCTGCAGGTCGGTCGCGACCGCGCGGTACGGGATCGGCAACTGGTCGAACGGCTGGTTGGTCGGCACGGCGGCCGTCCAGTTCGCGAGCAGTGCCTGCAGCCGGTTGCCCTGCACGAGGCCGACCGGCGCCTTCACGCCTTTCTTGCCGAAGCCGAGCGTCAGGCCATTGATGTACAGGCGTTCGTCCTCGCGGCTGCTTTGCGGCAGCTCCGCGCGATCGGTCACGTCGAACGCGATGTCGGCGAGGTTCACCTCCGACAGCTTCGTTTGCATCTCGTCGGCGGCCATCCCGCTCGCATACAGGCCGCCGACCACGGCGCCCATGCTGGTGCCGGCGATGCAGTCGATCGGGATGCGGTTCTCCTCGAGCACCTTCAGCACGCCCAGATGCGCGTAGCCGCGCGCGCCGCCGCCGGACAGCACGAGGCCGATCGGCGGCCGGCCGGCCGGACCGCCGTCGGCGTTGCAGGTCGGCACGGATGCGGCGGCGGGCGCAGCCGACGCGGCGGGAGCGGCGGCCGTCATGGCGGTCGCGGCCGGTGCGGCGGCAGGGGCCATCGGTGCGGCCTGGGTGGCGGTGTCGGCGGCCGGCAAGGGCTGCGCGGCAGCGGTGCAGCACCAGAGCGCAACGAGCGTAGCGCCGACCTGGCGCACTCCCAGCCAGCGGAGAGAAGCGGTCGCTGTCATGTGGAATACCTGGGGTGATCGAGCGTCGGACGCCTGCCGGGAGCAGGCAAGACCGAGAGATTACCGTGTTTTACAAGCGCAGCGCGAGAGCCCGATGCGTAGCCGTACGCAGCCCGAAATGCATTGTCGGCAATTTCGTCGCGAAAAAATCACGGGAATTGCCTAAAGTATCGGAACGATTTGCCGCTAAATCCGTGATGGGGCGGCGCGGCCGCTTCGGCCGGTTTGTTCAAAAAAGGCTTGATATGTCGACACCGCTGTTCGGAAAGTTGTTTGCGCAACCCGTTGCGATCGACCCTGGAACGGCGAGTACGCGGATTTATACGCACGAGCGCGGCGTGGTGCTGAACCAGCCGTCGGTTGTCTGCTTCCGCAAGGCCGGCGCGTCCGACGCGCGCCCGACGCTCGAAGCGGTCGGCGAACGCGCGAAGGCGCTGCTCGGCCGCGAGCCGGGGCATCTCGAGGCCGTGCGGCCCATGCAGCACGGCGTGATCGCCGATGCGCACGCCGCCGAGCAGATGATTCGCAGCTTCATCGACATGTCGCGCACGCGTTCGCGCTTCAGCCGCCGGGTCGAGGTCACGCTGTGCGTGCCGTCGGATGCGACGCCGGTCGAGCGCCGCGCGATTCGCGAGGCCGCGTTCGCGGCCGGTGTATCGGACGTCGAACTGATCGAGGAAGCGCTCGCCGCCGGCCTCGGCGCCGGCTTGCCGGTGACCGAGCCGGTCGGTTCGATGGTCGTCGACATCGGCGGCGGCACGACCGAAGTCGCGGTGATCTCGCTCGGCGGCATCGTCTATCGCGAGTCGATCCGCGTCGGCGGCAACCAGTTCGACGCGGCGATCGTCAACCACGTGCGCAACCTGTACGGTGTGCTGCTCGGCGAGCAGACCGCCGAGCGCGTGAAGAAAACCATCGGCTCGGCCACCAGCGCCGTGCCGCGCACGTCGACGCGCGCGATCGGGCGCGGCGTCAAGGACGGCCTGCCGCGCTCGATCGAGCTGTCGAACCACGACGTGGCGGACGCGCTGGCCGCGCCGCTCAAGCAGGTGATCGGCGCGGTGAAGTCGGTGCTGGAAAACGCGCCGGCCGAACTCGTGACCGACATCGCGCATCGCGGGGTGGTGCTGACCGGCGGCGGCGCGTTGCTCGCGGATCTCGAACGGCTGCTGCGCGACGAGACCGGGCTGACCGCGCGGATCGCCGACGAGCCGGCCACCTGCGCGGTGCGCGGCGCCGGCGAGGCGATGGGTCGGCTCGCGATGTGTCCGGCGGACTGAGGTCCGCCACGCACAGCGACATTTCTTCAAAGTTTCTCGAACCCCGAACCGCTCGCATTCCGACTGTCGCCTGATGGCGCCGGACCCCGCGCGACACATGGTGCCGGAGTCGCTGCCTGGACAGGCCCGCGTACGCCGTGGCAGCATGCCGGGCCGCGTGCCGCACTCGCGGCCGCTTCTCCTGGAGTCGGACCAAATTGAACCAGCGTTTCAAGCGGGGCCCGGCGGCCCGCATCGGCCGTGTGCTGGCCGCGTTCGCGTGCCTGTGGATCGTCGCGGCCATCGCGCTCGTCGCCGCCGGGATGCGGATGCCGAGCGCGCCGGCCGACGTCGCGGTGATCTTCGGCAATGCGCTCGACGACAACGGTGCGCCGAAGCCCGTGCTCGCGGCGCGGCTCGACGTGGGCGTGCGCTGCTATCGCAGTGGCCAGTGTCCGGCGTTTCTCGTCAGCGGCGCGATCGACGGCCCGGGCCTGAACGAGGCGACCGCGATGCGCGACTATCTGGTCGCGCGCGGCGTGCCGGCCGAGCGGATCACCGTCGACGACCGGGGCGACAACACGCTCGCGACCGCGCAGCACACGTACGCGTACCTGCAGGCGCATCGGCTGTCGCGCGTGCTGATCGTCAGCCAGTATTACCACCTCGCGCGGGCGCGCCTCGCGTTCGAGCGGGTCGGCATCGCGCGCGCGAACATTTCCGCCGCGTATCCGCGCCAATTCCAGTTGCGCGATATTTATTCGAGCTGGCGGGAAGTGCCCGCCTACGCGATTTATGCGCTGCGTCTGTGGCTTGATCCGGACGCGCGGCCGATGTCGTTCCGGCCAATGCTTTATTTGATGCGCCTTTTTTCGTAATCCGGCGAGGTGCCCGGGAATCGCTCGGCTCGACGATTTTCACTCGTATTTGCCAGTGGCGACGGCATGCGCTCCGAATTCGAAAGCGTCTTTCGGGGATTCTGAGAAAGTGTGAAACCGGTTCGGCGAACAACGACAAATCCGGATTATTTGCGCTGACTGCCGTTATCGTCATCGATATTGCGGTGCGACAATCCGCCGTGTGATTCGGCAAAAATCATCGGTATTTTCGCGGGTCTCGCCGCATCGGTAGCTTTTGCCCAGAATTCGCCCCGATTGCCGGAGAATCCCCCAATCTCGATCGTTTCGCGTCTTTGCCTGAGTAAAAAATACATATTTCATCGGCCGCGCTCGGATTGCTGAACATCGACTGGAAAACCGTGTTCTTTTGATATAGCCTTGTCTGACAAAAAGCAGGGCGGTAATCAAATCAACAGAAAGTCGCTGCATAAAAACCAAGGGGCCACGGTCATGTCATCCGGTTAGTTTTGCGTTCGCAAACGAGAATCGATTAAACCGCAGTTCGTCCACGAATAAACCGACGTCGTTCCGCGACCGCCGGAGGGCACGCTTTCGTCCCGCATTTTCCGCCGTCGCCGGTCCGATTCAGCGGTCATGCTGATGACGAGGGGAAGCATGAACATTGCGCATTCGAATTCGAAGAAGAGCGGAGAGCCGTTGCCGAGATTCCTGTTGCCGACCGGCGTGTTCCTGGCACTGTCGGGGGCGGGCATCGTGCCGGCGTACGCGACCTGCAGCCAGGCGGGCACCACCGTGACCTGCTCGGGCGTCGCGAATCCGCTGGCGCCGAGCTTTTCGAGCAACGCGAACAACATCAACGCGACCGTCAACCCGGGCGCGAGCGTCGGCGTGCTGCTCGGCGTCGGCGGCACGGCGATGTCGCTGACGGGCAACAACGCCACGCTGACCAACAACGGCACGATCGACCCGTCGGCGCTTGGCTCCGGGCTCGGCATACTGTCGAGCGGCGCGGTGGTCGGCAACGCGGCGGCGAGCACCACGACCGTGACCAACAACGGCACGATGTTCGGCTCCACCGGCGTCGCGATCAGCGGCGTGACGGGCATGGCGCTGTCGGTCCAGAACGGCACGGGCGGCGTGTCCAACATCAGCAACACAGGCACGATCGGCTCCACTCCGCTGGTCGGAGCAACGCTCACCGGTGCCGATGCGCCCGTGGTGGCCGCCTACGGCGGCGGCCAGGTGAACATGTCGAACAGCGGGACGATCACCGGGCGCGTTTCGTTCGGCTCGAACGGCACGCCTGGACAGGGCAATACGTTCACCAACTCGGGCGTGATCAACGGCAGCGTGTCGATGGGCGCGAACAGCACCAACACGTTCAATGCGGTGACGGGCTCGCAGGTCAACACGGCGGGCGGCACCGGCGGCGCGTTCAACATCACGGTCGGGCCGGTCACGCTCGGCATCGCGGCGACGGGCATCGTCGACGGCGGCGCGGGCGGCAACAACACCCTCAACCTGCAGCAGGGGGCCGCCGCGAACGGCACGATCGCGGTCAACAACTACATCAACTTCAATCACCTGAACGTCCAGACCGGCAACTGGACGATCAACGGCGCGTCCACCGCGCAGGACGCGACGCTGTCGGGCGGCGTCGCGATCGTCAACGACAACGCGTCGCTCGGCACCGGCACCATCACCGGCAATGGCGGCGCGCTGCAGGCTGGCACGCCCGCGCTCGACCTCTCCAACAACGTGTCGCTCGCCGGCGGACTGACGGTGCAGGGCACGACCGGGATCACGCTGTCGGGCACGGTGTCGGGCGGTGGCGCGCTGACGAAGAACGACAGCGGCACGCTGACGCTGTCGGGCGCGAACAGCTACACGGGCGGCACGAACCTGAACGCCGGCGGCCTGGTGGTCGGCAATAACGCGGCGCTCGGCGCGGGCGCGCTGAACGTCAATGCACCGGCGTCGCTCGATGCGAGCGCAAACGTGACGCTCGCCAACATGGTCAATCTCGGCACCGGCGCGGCGCTGACGATCGGCGGCAGCAACGATCTCGGGCTGATCGGGACGATCGCCGGGGCGGGCGGCCTCGTGAAGAGCGGTGCGGCGACGCTTACGCTGAGCGGCGTGAACACCTACACGGGCGGCACGACGATCAACAGCGGCACGCTCGCACTGAGCGGCGCCGGCAGCCTCGCGGCGAACGGCACGGTGAACCTGACCGGCGCGGGCGCGACGTTCGATCTGACCGGCGCGGCGGTCGCGCAGACGATCGGCTCGCTGGCCGGTGCGGCTGGCACGAACGTGAATCTGGGCAGCAATTCGCTCACCCTCGGCGGGACGGGTAACGCGACCTACGCGGGCACGATCGGCGGTGCGGGCAGCGTGACGCTGTCGGGCACCGGCACGCAGGCGCTGACCGGCACGAACGTCTATACCGGCGGCACGAACCTGAACGGCGGCAACCTCGTCGTCGGCAACAGCGCGGCACTGGGCATCGGCGCGGTGAACGTCAACGGCTCCTCGACGCTCGATGCGACCGCCAACGTGTCGCTCGCGAACGGCGTCAACATCGCCACCGGCACGACGCTGACGGTCGTTGGCAGCACCAGCCTCGGGCTTGGTGGCACGGTCTCGGGCGGGGGCGGCCTCGTGAAGAACGGCGCGGCGACGCTGACGCTGAACGGCGCGAACAATTACACGGGCGGTACGACGCTGAACGCGGGCGCGCTCGTGCTCGGCAATGCGTCGGCGCTCGGCACCGGCGCGCTGAACGTGGGCGGCGCGGCGACGCTCGATGCGAACACGAACGTGTCGGTTGCGAACGCAATCAATCTCGGCACGGGCACGGCGCTTACGCTCGGGGGCAGCAACGCGCTCGGGTTGAGCGGCGCGATTTCCGGCGCGGGCGCGCTCGTTAAGGATGGCGCGGCGACCGTGACGCTGACCGGCGCGAACACCTACACGGGCGGCACGACGATCAATGCGGGCACGCTGGCGATCGGCGCGGGCGGCAGCGTCGCTGCAACCGGCGCGGTGAACCTCGCGAACGCCGGTGCGGCGCTCGACGTGGGCGGCGCGTCGGCTGCGCAGTCGATCGGCGCGTTGACCGGCGTGGCGGGCACGACGGTGAATCTCGGTGCCAATGCGCTGACGCTGGGCGGGACGGCCAGCGGCACGTTCAGCGGTGCGATCGGCGGCACCGGCAGCCTGACGCTCGCCGGCACCGGCACGCAGACGCTGAACGGCGCGAGCACCTATTCGGGCGGCACGACGCTGAACAGCGGCGCACTGGTACTCGGCAACGCCGCAGCACTCGGCACCGGCTCGTTGAACGTCGGCGGCGCGGCGACGCTCGATACGAATACGAGCCTCGCGGTCGGCAACGCGATCGCGCTCGGCGCGGGCGCGACGCTCACGCTCGGCGGCAGCAATGCGCTCGGGCTGAGCGGGCCAATCTCCGGCGCGGGCGCGCTCGTGAAGGACGGCGCCACGACGACCACGTTGACGGGCGCGAGCACCGCCACCGGCAGCACGACGATCAACGCAGGCACGCTGGCGCTCGGCGCGGGCGGCAGTTTCGCGTCGACCGGCGCGATGAACCTTGCGAGCGCGGGGGCAACGCTCGACCTGAGCGGTGCGTCGGGCGCGCAGACGTTCGGTGCGTTGTCGGGTGTGGCCGGCAGCAACGTGAACCTCGGCGCCAACGCGCTGACGCTGGGCGGGACGGCCAGCGGCACGTTCGGTGGCACGATCGGCGGCACCGGCAGCCTGACGGTGGCCGGCACCGGTACGCAGACGCTGACCGGCGCGAACACCTATTCGGGCGGCACGACGCTGAACAGCGGCGCCCTGGTACTCGGCAACGCGGCCGCACTCGGCACCGGCGCGCTGAACGTCGGCGGCGCGGCGACGCTCGATACGAACGCGAACCTGGCGGTGGCGAACGCAGTCGATCTCGGCACCGGCGCGACGCTCACGCTCGGCGGCAGCAACGCACTCGGGCTGAGCGGGGCAATCTCGGGCGCGGGCGCGCTCGTGAAGGACGGCGCGGCGACCACGACGCTGACCGGCGCGAACACCTACACGGGCGGCACGACGATCAACGCCGGCACGCTCGCGCTTGGCGCGGGCGGCAGCCTCGCGTCGACCGGCCCGATGAATCTCGCGGGCACCGGCACGACGCTCGATCTCAGCGGCGCGTCGGGCGCGCAGACGCTCGGTGCGCTGTCGGGCGTGGCCGGCAGCACCGTGAGCCTCGGCAGCAACGCGCTGACGCTGGGCGGGACGGCCAGCGGCACGTTCGCCGGCGTGATCGGCGGCAGCGGCGGGCTGACGGTCGCGGGCACCGGCATCCAGACGCTGACCGGCAGCAACACGTACACGGGCGGTACGACGATCGCGTCGGGCGGCACGCTGCAGCTCGGCAACGGCGGCACGTCGGGCAGCGTGGTCGGCAACGTCGTCGACAACGGCGCGCTGATCGTCAACCAGTCCGCCAACGTGACGCTCGCGAGCGTGCTGTCCGGCACCGGTTCGCTGACGCAGGCGGGCAGCGGCCAGTTGACGCTGACCGGCACGAACACGCTGAGCGGGCCGACCACCGTTGCCGCGGGCACGCTGGCCGTCGACGGCTCGCTCGGCCAGTCGACCGTGACCGTGCAGAGCGGCGCGACGCTGACGGGCACCGGTACGGTCGGCGGCCTCATCGTGCAGAGCGGCGCGTTCGCGGCCGCGGCGCAACCGGGCGCGGCGCTGAACGTCGCGGGCAACGTGACGTTCCAGCCCGGCTCGACGCTGCAGGTCGCGGTCACGCCGCAGCAGGCCGGCAGTGTGGCCGCGGGCGGTACGGCCACGCTGAACGGCGGCACCGTGCAGGTGCTCGCGAACCAGGCGAGCTACCAGCCGACCACGAAGTACACGATCCTCAGCGCGTCGTCGGGCGTGCAGGGCACCTTCAGCCAGGTGAATTCGAACTACGCGTTCCTGATGCCGACGCTCAGCTACGATCCGAACCACGTGTACCTGCAGCTCGTCGCGAACGGCACGTCGCTGCCGGATGTCGCGACGTCGCCGAACCAGCGCGCGGTCGCGACCGCGATCGGTGCGCTCGGTGCGGGCAATCCGCTGTACGACACGGTGCTGACGACCGATGCGACCACCGCGCGCCGAGCCTACGGGCTGCTCGACGGCGAACTGCAGGCGAGCATGAAGAGCATGCTGCTGCTCGACAGCCGCTACGTGCGCGATGCCGTGACCGATCGCGTGCGCCAGGGCCTCGCGCCCGGATCGGGGCCGCTCGCCGCGCTGTCGTCCGGCGGTGCCGCGCTGTGCGGCGACAACACGGCCGGCGCGACCGACCCGACGCTGCCGCCGGAGCGCCGGATCGGCTCGCGCGAAGGCTGCTACGGCGGCACGCCGTATCAGCCGGTGGTGTGGGGGCAGGCATTCGGCGGCCGCAGCCGACTCGCGGGCGACGGCAACGCGTCGTCGATCAACCGCAGCATGACGGGCTTCATCGCCGGTGCCGACATGGCGCTCAGCGACAAGTGGCGCGCCGGCCTCGCCGCGGGCGTCACGCACAGCTCGCTCGACAACGACCAGAGCGCGTCGGCGGCGGTCAACAGCTACTACCTGTCGCTGTACGGCGGCGCGCAGTACGGCGCGCTCGGCGTGCGCGGCGGCGCGTCGTACACGTGGTACCGGATCAACAGCGACCGCTATCCGGGCTTCGCGGGCTTCTCCGATCACGATTCGGCCGGCTACAACGCGCATTCGGCGCAGGTGTTCGGCGAAGTCGGCTATGCGGTGCCGGTCGGGCCGGTCGCGCTTGAACCGTTCGCGGGGCTGGCGTACGTGAACCTGCACACCGACGGTTATACGGAAAGCGGCGGTGCGGCCGCGCTGCAGGCCGGCGGCCAGACGACCCACGTCGGCTTCTCGACGCTCGGCCTGCGCGCCGCGTCGCAGCTCGGCGCGATCGCGAGCGGCACGTTCACCGCACGCGGGACGGTTGGCTGGCGGCATGCGTTCGGCAACGTGCGGCCGTCGTCAGCGTTCACGTTCGCGCACGGCGGCACGTCGTTCCAGGTGTCGGGCGTGCCGATTGCGCGCGACAGCGCGGTGCTCGAAGCGGGCATCGACGCGACCATCACGAAACGCCTGACGCTCGGCCTCACGCTCAGCGGCCAGTACGGCAGCGGCGTGCGCGACAACGCGGTGCTCGGCAATCTCTTGTGGAAATTCTGACCGGCATGTAACCCGCGTTGATCCGTGCCTGCATGGATGCGGCGCGATGCGACGATTCGATGGTCGCATCGCGCCGTATCGCTTCGTCGCTGCGCGCGCGCCCCGTTCTGTCCTATCCTGTGCGAAACAGGCGACGCGCACCGCGCGTTGCGCCTCGACACAGGAGCATCGATGCCGAATCACGCCGAAGCCACCACGACGCAGGCGCCGCAAGTCGCGCCTGTCCCCGCGAACCGGGCTACAGGCCCGGCCTTCATCGCGCCCGAAGCCGATCCGCACGCGCTGGCGCGCAACAACCAGTACGTGCTCAAATCCGGCGACGCATTCGTCGTCAGCGACGCGCTCGGCGACATCGGCGGTCATGACGACGGCCTGTTCGTCGACGACATGCGGGTGCTGTCGACCTGGCGCCTGACCTTCGGCGGCCGCGCGCCGTCGCTGCTGTCGGGCGCGACGAGCGCGGACAACGCGTCGTTCACGGCGCACCTGACGAACCGCCCGCTGCCGCCGCTCGGCGGCCGCGAGACGCCCGAGGGCGTGATCCACATCGAACGGGAGCGCGTGCTCGCGGGCGACGTGCTGTACGAAGCGCTGACACTGACGAACTACGGTGAGAGCGACGCCGAGGTGCCGCTGTCGCTGTCGTTCGCGGCGGATTTCAAGGACATGTTCGAAGTGCGCGGCACGCAGCGTCCGAAGCGCGGCACGGTGGCGGCGCCGCGCGTCGACGCCGGCGCGGTGCGGTTGCGCTACGACGGCCTCGACGAAGTCGAGCGCAACGTGACCGTGCATTTCTCGCCGGCGCCCGACGCGCTGTCGGTCGATCGTGCCGATTATTCGCTGACGATCGCCGCGCAGGCGTGCGTGTCGATCTACCTGACCGTCGACGCGACGCTCGGCTCGACGCACGCCGGCGCCGGCGCGGGATGCGGCCGTGTCGCGCTGCGCACCGCGCTGGTCGGCGTGCATCGCGAGATGCGCGCGCGCCGCGAGTCGATGGCGCGCGTGCACACCGGCAATCCGCTGTTCGACGCGTGGCTCGACCGCTCGCTCGCGGATCTCGGGCTGCTCACGACCCAGCTCGACACCGGGCCGTATCCGTATGCGGGCATTCCGTGGTTCTCGACGCCGTTCGGCCGCGACGCGATCATCACGTCGCTGCAGATGCTGTGGCTGCAGCCGTCGCTCGCGCGCGGCGTGCTGCGTTTTCTCGCCGAGCACCAGGCGCGCGAGACGTCCGCGTTCCGCGATGCGGAGCCGGGCAAGATCATGCACGAATTCCGCCGCAGCGAGATGGCCGCGACGGGCGAGGTGCCGTTCGCGCTGTATTACGGCGGCGTCGACACGACTCCGCTGTTCATCGTGCTCGCGGGCGCGTACGTCGAACATACCGGCGACGATGCGCTGATCGACGAACTGTGGCCCGCGCTCGAGCGCGCCGCGCAGTGGTTGAGCGACAAGTGCGACCGCAATCCGTACGGGCTGCTCGATTACCAGCGCACGTCGGAGCGCGGCCTTGCGAACCAGGGCTGGAAGGACAGCCAGGATTCGGTGTTCCACGCGGACGGCCGTTTCCCCGACGGGCCGATCGCGCTCGTCGAAGTGCAGGCCTATGCGTGCGCGGCGTTCGATGCGATGGCGATGTGTTCGCACCGGCGCGGCCACGCGGTCGAGGCGACGCGCTACGCATTGCGCGCGAGGGCGCTGCGCGATCAGGTCGAAGCGCTGTTCTGGATGCCGGAAGGGCAGTTCTACGGGATCGCGCTCGACGGTCACGGCGACCTGTGCCGCGTGTTCGCGTCGAACGCCGGCCATCTGCTCGCATTCGGTCTGCCCGACCCGGAACGCGGCGCGGCGATCGCCGCCGTGCTCGGCTCGGCGCTGTTCCAGACGGGCTGGGGCATCCGCACGCTCGCGGCCGGCCAGCCGCGCTTCAACCCGATGGCTTATCACAACGGTTCGGTGTGGCCGCACGACAATGCGCTGATCGCGCGCGGGCTCGCGCGCTACGGCGACAAGACGGCGTCGGTGAACCTGCTGCGCGCGCTGTTCGAAGCGGCGGTGAGCTTCGAGATGCGGCTGCCGGAGCTGTTCTGCGGGTTCCCGCGCCGGCGCGGCGAGCCGCCGACCGCCTATCCGGTCGCGTGCCTGCCGCAGGCGTGGGCGGCCGGTGCGCCGTTCATGATGCTGCAGGCGTGTCTCGGCGTGAGCGTCGACGCGGCGCGCCGCGAGGTGCGGGTCGAGCGCCCGGCGCTGCCGGAAGGCGTCGACTGGCTGCGCATCGACGACCTGCGGGTCGGCGACGAAACCGTCACGCTGACGTTCCGTCGCGTCGATGGCCAGGTGGTCGCGGCGGCGGAGCAGCCCGGCCGCGTGAAGGTGGTCGCGGTGTTGTGATGCAGCTGGCGTGTGGCTGCGC
Source organism: Burkholderia sp. Nafp2/4-1b (assembly GCF_003635165.1). Classification (GTDB taxonomy): domain Bacteria; phylum Pseudomonadota; class Gammaproteobacteria; order Burkholderiales; family Burkholderiaceae; genus Burkholderia. The sequence goes on from NZ_ML058597.1 coordinate 239,385, forward strand.
GGATCTTGCGCGATGTCGCGCCACGGCCGCGCACAGCGGCATAGAATCGTGACATGACCCTTGAACGATGGCGGAGGCACCTACGATGACGACCGACAATCGGCCCGACGACGGCGAGCACAAGCTCGAGCATCTGGAAGCGGCGGTCGACCACCTGCACAAGTCGATCGAGTCGCAGAGCATCGCGGCGGGCGCGGCGAAGGGCATCCTGTTCAGCCTGATCGAAACGCTCGGCGCGCTGATCGGCGATCCCGACCTGCCCGAACATGCGCGCTCCGGTTACGAGGCGCTGCGCGACAAGGCGAGCGAATTGCGCCGCGGGCTCGACCGGCATTGACGAACCGGCGGGGCCGGCGTCGGCCGCACGGCCCGCGCCGGTGCTGCCCGATCCTGCGCAGCGCACACAAAACCCCGTGCGCTCAACGAGTTAGCTATCTGGTGCGCAGGATATCCACAAGCTTGCCAACACAATCTGTGGAGAACTGGCGGGCGCCGAACCGGCCCCGCCGAGCGTGCCGCGAGGGCACTCGAGGTGCCGCGCCGTTGACCTGCCGCGGCCGATCTACTGAATCTCCTTTTGTATCAATGTGTTACGTGTCACATTGGTGGAATATCCACAGGCTTGCCAACAAAATCTGTGGATAAGTATGACGTGATTGCTTCCTGAGGGTTGTGGATCGCGCGTGCCGCGGCCGGTCCGCCGACGCCCGTCCACCCTGGCTGCCCGCCGCGTGCATCGGCACGGTAATGCGTGCCCGATCAACGAGTTAGGCTCCGGGTACCCAGGATATCCACATCCTTGCCAACAAAATCTGTGGACAAGCGGGGGCCGTCATTCGAGCGGTGCCGCATCGGCCGCTTCCGCGACGATCCAGTCGCGAAACAGCGTCATCGCCGGCGTGAGCGGCTTCGACTTCAGCGACGTGAGCCAATAGCCGCCCGCGCGTACGTCGATGTCGAGCGGCCGCGCGAGCAGGCCGAGCTGCAGCTCGCGCGCGAACATGCAGGCCGGCGCGAGCGCGACGCCGGCGCCTTGCATCGCGGCTTCGACCATCAGCCGCGACGAATCGAACACGGGCCCGTTGACCGACCACGGTTTGAGCTGCGCGGCGTCGAACCAGCCGAGCCATTCGTCGGTGCGGTATGAGCGCAGCAGCGTTTCGTTCGCGAGATCGGCCGGCCGCGCGAGGCGCCGCGCGATTTCCGGCGCGCACAGCGCGGTGAGCGGGGCGTCGAGCAGACGCTCGTTGCGCGTTGCCGGCCAGTTGCCTTCGCCGAAGCGGATCGCGAAATCGAGGCCCTCGGCCGCGAGGTCGACGACGTTGTTGTTGGTCCGCAGCCGCAGCTCGACGAACGGGTGCGTGTCGCCGAACCGTTTCAGCCGTGGCATTAGCCAGCCTATGGCAAAGGTGCCGACCGCGCCGAGCGTCAGCACCTCGTGAAAGCGTCCGCCTTCGAACTGCTTGAGCACGGTTTCGATCCGGCTGAATGCGTCGCTGAGCACGGGCAGCAACGCGCGTCCTTCGTCGGTGAGCCCGAGGCCGCGCGGCAGCCGCGTGAACAGCGTACAGCCGAGGCGTTCCTCGAGCGAGCGCACCTGCTGGCTGACGGCGGCCTGCGTGACGCTCAGCTCGAGGCCGGCGCGCGTGAAGTTCAGGTGGCGCGCCGACGATTCGAACGCGCGCAGCGCATTCAGCGGAAGATGAGGACGGAGCTTCGTCATAAGAATTTCTTGTATCAGCGCTCAATTATCGTTGCTTGTCAGGCAACCGTAAAGTCACGATAGTGCTGTCTCGCCGGCCGGCCGTCTTGCATCCATTCCATCACGAGAGACATCACATGACCTACTCATCGCACCGTCGAACCCTGTTGCTGGCCGCCGCGATGGCGCCGCTCGTCCTGACCGTCACCGCATGCGCGTCGCCGCGGACCGCCGCGCAGGAGGTTGCGTCCGCGAAGTCGTTTGCCTCGCTCGAACGCGCGGCCGGCGGCCGTCTCGGCGTGTGCGCGATCGACACCGCGAGCGGCCGGCGTGCGCTGCATCGCGCGGACGAACGCTTCCCGTTCTGCAGCACGTTCAAGGCGATGCTGAGTGCGGCGGTGCTCGCGCAGAGCGTCGAGCATCCGGGGCTGCTGCAGCAGCGCGTGACGTACGGGCAGGCGGATCTCGTCAACTATTCGCCGGTGTCGAGCAAGCATGTCGGCACCGGGATGACCGTCGCCGAATTATGCGAGGCGGCGATCCAGTACAGCGACAACGCGGCTGCCAACCTCGCAATGAAGCTGCTCGGCGGACCGGCGGCGGTGACCGCGTATGCGCGCACGATCGGCGACGACACGTTCCGGCTCGATCGCTGGGAGACCGAACTGAACACCGCGTTGCCGGGCGACCTGCGCGACACGACGACGCCGGCCGCGATGGCCGCGAGCCTGCGCGTGCTCACGCTCGGCGATGCGCTGCCGCCCGCGCAGCGTGCGCAGCTCGTCGCATGGCTGCGCGGCAACAAGGTTGGCGACAAGCGGATTCGCGCGGGCGTGCCGGCCGGGTCGCAGGTGGCCGACAAGACCGGCACCGGCGACTACGGGACGACGAACGACGCAGGCGTGATCTGGCTGCCGTCGCGCGCGCCGATCGTGCTCGCCGTGTATTACACGCAGACGCGTGCCGATGCGAAGGCGAAGGACGACGTGATCGCGGCTGCCGCGCGTATCGCGGTCGCGACGTTCGCCTGAGCGGGCGGCGCGGTGTGCTGTATCGACGAATAATGCACGCCGTGCCGCAGTCGTGATCGGGATGTCGAAACGTTGCGCGATCAACGACTTAGGTCACGCATGCTCAGGATATCCACATCCTTGCCAACAAAAATTGTGGACAAGCCTGCGAGCGTTCGCATTCATGGCGAAGCGCGTGCGGCGATGGCATCCCGCAGGCCGCGCGCAGCCCTGTCTGCACGGTTCGAATCGGCGCCGACAAAGCCTTTCGGATCAAGCGCTTGAGCACGGTATGCGCAGGCTATCCACACGCTTGCCAACAAAATCTGTGGACAAGCGGCGCGCGCGACGTGCAACGCGGCGCAGCGCATGACGTTGCGCGAGCAGCGTTTTGCCGGTCGCCTGCCGCATTCGAAGCGGCGGCGACAAAGCCTTTCGGATCAAGCGCTTGATCGCGGTATGCGCAGGCTATCCACATGCTTGCCAACAAAATCTGTGGACAAGCCGGCGCGGCGCGTGCGCGATGTTCAGCCGTGCCGATCGTCGAGCGCGGGCCAGCGTGCGAACGCGAACACCCACAACATCACGAAGTTCAGGATCGGAACGAACATCGTCAGGATCCACCAGCCCGAATGTCCGGTACGCCGAACGATCCGGGCATACGGATAAAGGACGATCGCGACGAGCACGAGCGACACGAGCAACTGCCATGCGGTGACGTGTTCCATGGTCTTCCCCGAAATGGTGCGGCGTGGTCCGATGCGGGCGGAATGGCTTGGCCCGAAGTGCCGTCGCGTGACCTCTGGTGAAGCATGGTCGCGTGCGGCTCGTGTGATCGTGACGCGTCGCGTGGCCGGCCGTCAAGGCGTCGACATGCATCGACGGTGGGGCGGGCAAGTGCCGCCGTTGCGCCGGATCATCCGTCGGCGCACGCACGCGAACGTCGCGCTGCCGAAACGGTGACGCGGCGCGTGAATCATTGGCCGATCAACGGGTTAGCCGATGCGTGCGCAGGATATCCACAAGCTTGCCAACAAAATCTGTGGGTAAGTGGCGCGACGCTCACGTTGTCCATTGCCGCGGCGCCGACGTGGCATCGTGATGCGTTCCGCGGCGAAGCGGCGCGTGTGATCGCTCGACCAGCGCCGCATCTGCATCACGCGTGCCAAAGTCCGCCGGATCAAGGGCTTAGCGTTGCGGTGCGCAGGATATCCACAAGCTTGCCAACATTTTCTGTGGAGAACTTCCGCGTGGCGTTCGCGCCGCGCGGCACAGGGTGCAAACCGTGCGCCGCGCGCGCTTCGCGCGTGGGTTCACGCGGTACAAATGCCGGCCACGGCGACCTTCTGGAACAAGTGCGGGCTCGCGACGGCGGACGAAGGATACGCCGACAGTTTCGCGACGAAGTCCGGATGCGTGAAGGCCGCGCGGAACGCGTCGGTCGATTCCCAGACCGCATAGTTGAAGTAGGTCGGGCTATCGCCGAGCGCGCGATGCAGTTGCGTCGAGATGAATCCCGGCTGCCGTTTCATGAACGCGGCGTCGTCCTTCCACACGGCCAGGAAGTCGGCTTCGTCGGCCGGATCCAGCGTGAAGACGTTGACGAGCACGGCGGGTTCCGCGGCGATGCCGAGCTGCTGCTGGATCGGAAAGGCCGGGTCCATCGGTTTGAAATGAGGCATGGGGCACTCCTTGTGGATGAAGGGGGCGATGGCGCGATCACGCTTGCCCGTTCGGCGCATGCGCGTCGCACATGGCCGACAGCACGCGAATTGCCGCATCCAGATCGGCCGCACCGAACTGGCCGGAGATGTCGCGGACATGCTGCTGCCATTGCCCGACCACCGCTTCATAGGCGGCCGCGCCGCGCGTGGTCAGTGCATACAGCGGCGAGCGCTTGTGCGTCGGGTTCGGCAGCGGCTGCACCAGCCCTTCTTCGGTGAGCACGTTGATCTGCTTCAGGACGGCCTGCCGCGTGATGCCCATCGCTTCGGCGATCTGCGGGATGTTGGGGGCTTCCGGCGCCAGCGAGATGGCGCCCAACACTTGCCAGCGCGCGCTGGTCAGGCCGTGCGGCGCGGCAAAGGTATTGCCCCATTCGATCAGCAGGCCGTTCAGCCGGAAGACGGACAGCGCGACGGCAGTCAACTTGGCGGGTTTCGTCATGATCGAGATACGGGATGAATTGACAACTACTTTACGTAATCGACAACTGGTTGTCAGTGTGGATTGAACCTCGCCGTGACTGAGGGCCGGAAGTCGCGCCGACGCGGGCGCCTTTCTGACCTGGATTGGCGCATTCGCTGCGCACGCGTGCCAAACCCTTTCGGATCAACGGCTTGTCGCCGTTAGCGGGCGGTTGTCCACAAGCTTGCCAACACAATCTGTGGAAAAGCCGGCCCGCCGGCGAATGTGAATGTCAGGCCGGCACGGGAAAGCGCACCGTCACGGTCAGTCCGCGCCCGCCCTGCGTCGTGCCGAGCGCGACCGTCGCGCCGTGCTGCTCGGCGATTCGCTTGACGATCGACAGCCCGAGCCCGCTGCCCGACGACGTGACCGCCTGCGCGCCTTCGCCGCGATAGAAGCGCTCCCAGACGTCCGTGCGTTCGGCTTCCGGGATGCCGGGGCCGTCGTCGGCGACTTCGAGCACGGGCGTCGCGCCGTCGAAGCGCGCCGATACGTCGACGCGCGCGCCGTCGCCCGCATAGCGGATCGCGTTGTCGACCAGGTTGTTCAGCAGCACGCGCAACGTGTCGAGATTGCCGGCGGCCATCACCGGCGACGATACGATCGCGCCGAGGTCGATCCGGTGCGCATCGGCGACGCGCGTTCGATCGGCGACCACCGAGCGGCACAGCGCGGCGAGATCGACGGGCGCGGATGCCGACGCGGACGCTTGCGCATCGGGTTCGAGACGCGCGAGCGTCAGCAACTGTTCGGCGAGGTGGGCGAGGCGCGTCGTGCCCGCGTGAATCTGCGCGAGGATCTGCTCGCGTTCGTCGGACGTCGCCGCGCGCCGCAGCAGTTGCGACTGGATCGACAGCCCCATGATCGGCGTGCGCAATTCGTGCGCGGCATCGGCGATGAAGTGGCGCTGCAGCGTGAATGAGCGGTCGAGCCGCGCGAGCAGGTCGTTGATCGCTTCGGCGAGCGGGCGCACCTCGTTCGGCATCGACGCGACGTCGACCGGTTCCAGATTGTTCGCATTCCTGCGCTTCAGGCCGGATGCGATCGTGCGCAGCGGCCGCAGCCCCGCGCCGATGCCGAACCACAGCCCGATCGCGAGCACCGGCAGCATCGAGAACACCGGCCACAGCAGGTGCACCGCGATGCCCGCGATCGCTTCCCAGCGCGCATGGCGCGCCTGTGCGAGCCGGATCGTCGTGCCGCCGCGTTCGGTCACATAGGTGCGCCACGGCTGGCCGCCGACGTCGATGCTCGCGATGCCGGTTCGCGCGGGCGGCGGCAGCGCCGATTCGCGATCGGTCGAATACACCAGCGTGCCGTTGCGCCAGACCTGCAGCAGCACGGCGTCGGGATCGCTGGCCTCGAAACCGTGCTTGCCGTTGTCGTTATTGCGGAACGACAGCTCGCCGTTCGGGCCGACGGCGATCTGCTTCGACATGCTGCGCATCTGGTCGTCCAGCAGATCGTCGAGTTCGCGCAGCGCGCCCCAGTAGGTGCCCGCGCTCGCGACCAGCCCGATCACGCACGCGGCGGGCAGCAGCCACATCAGCAGGCGCCGTCGCAGCGACGCGCTGCGCCAGCGCGCGATCGCATGTTCCATGCTCGTCATGCGCCGTCACCGATCCGGTAGCCGACGCCGCGCACCGTGCGAATCATGTCGTGGCCAAGCTTCTTGCGCAGGTTGTGGATGTGCACCTGCACGGCGTTGCTCTCGATTTCCTCGCCCCAGCTGTACAGCCGTTCCTCGAACTGTTCGCGCGAGATCACCGCGCCCGGGTCGCGCATCAGTTCGTGCAGCAGCACGAATTCCTTCGGCGACAGCGTGACTTCGTCGTCGTTGAGCCAGACCAGGTGCTTGATCGGATCGAGCCGCAGCGGGCCGATCGCGAGCGTGGTTTGCGCGCGGCCCGCATGGCGGCGGTTGACCGCGCGGATGCGGGCGAGCAGTTCCTCGAGCACGAACGGCTTCACGAGGTAGTCGTCGGCGCCGCTGTCGAGGCCCGCGATGCGCTCGGACACGCCGTCGCGCGCGGTGATGATGATCGCGGGCAGGGTTTCGTCGCGGCGGCGCAGCGACGCGAGCACCGACAGGCCGTCGCGGTTCGGCAGCCCGAGGTCGAGCAGCAGCAGGCCGTAGCCGGTCGAGCGCAGTGCGAGCGACGCGGCGTCGCCGTCCTTCACCCAGTCGACCGCGAAGCCTTCCTGTTTGAGGCCCTGTTCGAGCCCGCTGCCGATCAGCGGATCGTCCTCGACGAGCAGTACGCGCATGGATTCGTGTCTGTTGGCGGGCGTGGTGCCCGGGGGTTCCCATGATAAGCGCAGGTGTCTTAGGCGGAGCTTAAACGGCCGAGGCCGCTCGCGCTTTCGTACACGTCCGATGCGGCACCGTGTCGCCTCGGCGCGGTCTTCAGGTTTGCTTAATCTTACGGTCCGTAATCTGGGCCCGCCGCGTTCAACGGAGCGCGGCATCCCATCGAAGAAAAGGAACGAGGAACGCCATCATGAAACACCTGACCAGAATCCTGACGATCGCGCTCGCGCTGCTGCCGGCCGCCGTCTACGCGCAGTACACCGGGCCGTCAGCGCTAACGACCACCACCGTGAAGGAGCTCCTCGCGAACGGCAAGGACGATCAGCACGTGCAGTTGCAAGGGCGCATCGTCAAGCACGTCGGCGGCGAGGATTACGAGTTCGCCGATGCGACGGGCACGATTCGCGTCGAGATCGACCACAAGCTGTGGGCAGCCGGCCAGCCCGTCAGCGACAAGAACGAAGTAAAGCTGACCGGCGAGTTCGAGCGCAAATGGTCGGGCCGCGTGAAGGTCGACGCCGACCATGTCGAAGTGGTGCGCTGACCGACGTACCGGTACACCGGTGCGGACGGGGCCGGTGATACCATGGACGACCGGTTCCCGTTCCCACCAAGATGGCTGCCAATTTCGATGAACTCGCGTCCCGGATCCGGGCACAATTTTCCGAACTGAGCCCGCAATTCCAGGCGGGCGCTGCATTTCTGCTCGATCATCCCGACGAAGTCGCCACCTCGTCGATGCGCAAGGTCGCGCAGCGCGCGCAGGTTCAACCCGCGTCGCTCGTGCGGCTCGCGCAGCAATTCGGTTTTCCCGGCTGGAACGAGCTGCGCGACCTGTGCGTCGCGCGCGTGCGCACGCGTCCGGAACCGCTCACGCAGCGTGCGCGTTCGCTCGTGCGGCCCGACGCGAAAGCAACGCTCGCGCACGACCTGCTTGCCGCCCAGCAACACAATCTTGCCGCGACCGCCGCGCAGAACGAGCACACGCTCGTCGAGGCCGCGAAGCTGCTCCGCAAGGCACCGCACGTGCATGTCGCGGGCTTCCGGTCGTGTTATCCGGTCGCGTTCGGGTTCGTGTACGGCTACCGGTTGTTCCGGCCGACGGTGTCGCTGCTCAACGGCGTCGCCGGCTCGCTCGAGATGGAGCTGCGCACGATCGCGAAGCAGAGCGTGACCGTGATCATCAGCTTCGCGCCGTATTCCGCGGAAGCGCAGCGCGTCGCGCAAGCGGCGAAGACGCAGGGCAGCAAGATCGTCGCGATCACCGACAGCGCGGTGTCGCCGATCGCGCTGCATGCGGATGCGCAGCTGATCTTCACGCACGAGAGCCCGTCGTTCTTCCCGTCGCTGGTCGCCGCGCATGCGATGGCCGAGGCGCTGGTCGCGCAGTTGCTCGCGCTCGAAGGCAGCGATGCAATCGCGACGCTCGAGCGCACGGAAGCGGAGCTGCATGCGAAGGGCGCGTATGTCGTGTAGCCGCGCGTGCGGCCTGGCGTTTCGTTCCCGGCTGTGACGAAGAAGCTTGGTGCCTGACGAGCCCGAACGGCCGCGTGCCGCCGACATCGACATTTCGCTGCACCCTGAACCGTTCCGGTATCGCACGCGCGTATGCTGGCGTCTCCAGTCCCGAGGAGACGACGATGTCCGCATCCAACCTGCAATTCCGCCAAGCCGAAGCGTTCCGGGCGCTGCATGCGCGCCCCGGCGCGTTCATCATCCCGAACCCGTGGGATGCCGGTTCCGCGCGGCTGCTCGCGATGGCCGGCTTCGAATCGCTCGCTACCACGAGCGCCGGTTTTGCCTATACGAGGGGACTGCCCGACAACGCGATCGGCCGTGACGAGATGCTCGCTCACATCGCCGAGATCGTCGCCGCCGGCGGCCTGCCGGTCAGCGCCGATCTCGAGAACGGTTTCGGCGACGCGCCCGACATGGTTGCGGAGACGATCCGGCTCGCCGCGCAAGCCGGCGCGGTGGGCGGCTCGATCGAGGACGCGACCGGCCGAGCCGACGCACCGATCTATCCGCACGCTGCGGCGGTCGAGCGCATTGCGGCGGCGGTCGACGCGGCGCGCGCGTTGTCGTTTCCGTTCACGCTGACCGCGCGCTGCGAGAACTACCTGCACGGCCGCCGCGACCTCGCCGACACGATCGCGCGGCTGGTCGCCTATCGCGACGCGGGCGCCGACGTGCTGTACGCGCCGGGCCTGACCGATCCCGACGACATCGCGGCAGTCACGCGCGCGGTCGGCGCGCCGGTCAATGTCGTGATGGGGCTGCAGGGCGGATTGCTGAGCCTCGACGCGCTGGCGGCGCTCGGCGTGAAGCGCGTCAGCGTCGGCGGCGCGCTGGCGCGGACCGCGCTCGGCGCGTTCCTGCGCGCGGCGACCGAAATGGCGCGCGACGGCACGTTCACGTTCGCGCAAGATGCGGTGCCGGGTCGCGATCTCGACCGCTGGTTTTCGGGGTCGGATAATTCGCCGGTTTCGTTTGCGCGATGACCCCGAAAAATGGGAACGTTTCCAGCTGAAACCTGATTGATCGTAATCAATCGAAATCGCCGGCGATTTAAACTCCGCTGACGGCGCGAAATACTTCGTATATTCTCCGCATTCCGGCCGTTCGACCGGAACCGGCGCGCGAGCCGCGCCGGTTCTGGCGATCGGCCATCCGCCAGATGCACCGATCCCGCGTATTGTTGCGATTCTCCGACCGCGTCATTTTTCGGTTTTATGGAGTTGCCGATTATTTTTCGAATTGGTAATCTGCTGCACCGTCAAAACGACGGTATCGGCGGGCCGCCGAAAAATGAATATATAAAATATCGAGAGTGCGATGACGATCCGAGCTAATCACCGCAGTGGCTTTCGCGTCGGCGATGTCGTGACGCTGAAAACCGGAGGACCGCGCATGACCGTCACCTACGCCGGGCCGGTCGTGTTCGACGATGCCGACTGGCTGATCTGCCAGTGGTTCGACGACAGCGGCCATTTCCGGCAGGAAATGTTTCATCACGAAACGGTCGTGCCGGAGCCGCGGGCGATTTCCGCGGGGCGCGTCCGCTTGCGCATGCAGGCGCACCGGTACCGTTCAGCCGCCTGATACCACGTTGATCAACGGTCGGCGCCCTCTGCCGGCCGTGCACTGCTGCGCCACTGCAGTCTTTCGTACTCGCATCACCGCGACGTCCGCGACGTCCGCGACATTTCACGTCATCCCGAAACATCCGGCCGCCCCGCGCCCCGATACTGCACGCATGAACCCGACCGATCCGATTGCCGCGGTCACGCACCGCGATCCCTATCCCTATTACGCGACGCTCGTCGACGGGCCGCCGCTCGCGTTCGACGCCACGCTCGGCCTGTGGGTCGCGAGCCGGGCGGCGAGCGTGACGGCCGTGCTCGGCCACCCGGCGTGCCGCGTCAGGCCGCTCGATGCGCCGGTGCCGCCCGCGTTGCGCGGCACGACCGCGGGTGCGCTGTTCGGCGAACTGGTGCGCATGAACGATGGCGCGCTACGGCACGACGCGCCGAAAGCGGCGCTGCGCGCGGCGTGCGCGCCGATCGACGCGAACGCGTTGCGCGAGCGTGCCGCGCAACTCGCCGGCAGCCGGCTGCGCGCGCCGTACGACGCGCAGGCGTTGAACGCATGGTGTCTGACGGTGCCCGTGTGCGCGGTCGCCGATCTGCTCGGCTTCGACGACGCGCAGCTCGACGACATTGCCGCGCTGGTCGTCGATTTCGTCGCCGCGCTGTCACCGTTGTCGGATGCGGCCGCACTGGCGCGGGCGAGCGAAGCCGCGCGGCAACTGCTCGACCGGATGACGGAACGCGTCGCGCGCACGCGCGCGCAGGACGGTTCATGGGTTGCGGCGATTCAGCAGGCGGCCCATGCCGCGGGCTGGCACGCGAGCGGTGCGCTCGTCGCGAATCTCGTCGGGTTGCTGTCGCAGACGTGCGAGGCCACGGCCGCCTGGCTCGGCAACGTGCTGGTCGCGTGCGACGGTGCGGGCGGCGAGCGCGCGTTGCCGGATGCCGCGGCGCTCGACGCATTCGTCGCCGAGGTCGGCCGATTCGATGCGCCGGTGCAGAACACGCGCCGTTTCGTCGCGTTGCGCACGACGATCGAAGGCGTGACCGTCGAGGCCGGTGCGGCGATCCTGGTCGTGCTGGCAGCGGCGAACCGCGATCCGGCCGTGCATCGCGAGCCGGATCGGCTGCTGCCCGACCGCGCGGCGGGGCCGAACTTCGGTTTCGGCACGGGGCCGCACGCCTGCCCGGGCGAGCGGATCGCGCGGGCGGTGACGGCGGGGGCGTTCGCGGCGTGGTTGCGCGCGGGCGGTGACGCGCCGCGCGGCAGGCTGGTGTGGGACTACCGGGCGTCGACCAACGTCAGGATGCCGAAGTTCGGCGCGGCGGCGTAAGCGAAAAAAACGGAATGGCGGGGAATCGTGGCACTCAGCGGCAGCCTTGCTTCTCGGCCCATTGCTGCTGGGCCGCGACGCGCCGCTGCTCGCGTTCGACGAGACCGGTCGAAAAGGTCCGCATGCTGATGCCGCGCCGCTTCGCGAGGATGGTTTGCGCGACGTCGGTTTGCGGGTTCGGCTGGCATGCCCAGTACAGTGTCATCAGCCAGCCGATGCCCGTCCACGCGAACAGGGCGTTGAACATCGCGATCATCAGCTTGTCGTGCCGGCCGCGCCGGTCGGCGATGACGGCCGGGAGAAAATAGAGCGCGATCGCTGCGACCGAACCGGCCATCTGAATCAGAACTGCGTGTTGCATGTTGCTGCTCCCGTCTGAACTACAGTGAGACCGATTGTCGCGCTTTTTCTGTTGGTGTGCCGGAAATTGATTGTTGCGTTATTAACGACGATCAGCGCACGACAGCGTCCTCCCGCTGCACATCGTTGCTCAGCGCGAAACCTTCGTCGAGCCAGCCGGTGACGCCGCCGATCATCAGCTTCACCGGACGGCCGAGGCGCGCGAGCCGGATCGCGCCGCGCGCCGCGCCGTTGCAGTGCGGGCCTGCGCAGTAGACGACGAACAGCGTGTCGGCCGGATAGTCGGCGAGCTTGCCGGCGACGATCTTGCGGTGCGGCAGGTTGCGCGCGCCCGGCACGTGGCCGGCGGCAAATTGCTCCGGACTCCGGACGTCGAGCAGCACGAAGTCGGGCGCGCCGGACGCCAGCGCGTCGTGGGTGTCCCAGCAATCGGTCTCGAAGCGCAGCAACGCTTCGAAGTGCGCGAGGGCGGCGGCGCTGTCGGCGGCCGGGACGTCGGTAACGTATGACATGAAAGGCGCTCCTGAAGGGCGGCGCGGAATGCGCCGGAATGAAGGGCAGTATCGCGGTTCGGCGGCCGTCGTGGCAGTGGCGCGATCGACAAGTTCCGGTAACATCGCGCCATGAACGATCATCTCGTCGTCGCGCTCGCCTACGATCGCCTCTGCACCTTCGAATTCGGCTGCGTGGTCGAACTGTTCGCGCTCGAGCGCCCGGAACTCGGCGTCGACTGGTATCGCTTCGCCGTCTGCGCGAGCGAGCCGGGGCCGGTGCGCGCGGCGGGCGGCATCACGGTCGCCGCGCCATACCGCCTTGCGACCCTCGATCGCGCGGACACCATCGTGATTCCCGGCTGGCGCGATCCCGACGAACTGCCGCCCGAACCGCTGCTGAAGAAGTTGCGGGCCGCGCATCGCCGCGGCGCGCGGCTCTGTTCGATCTGCTCGGGCGTGTTCGTGCTTGCGGCGGCCGGCGTGCTCGACGGGCTCACCGTGACGACGCACTGGCGCTACGCGGAGCGCCTGCAGGCACGCTATCCGGCGCTGCGCGTGAATCCCGATGCGCTGTACGTCGACGAAGGGCAGATCGTCACGTCGGCGGGCTCGGCGGCGGGGCTCGACATGCTGCTGCATCTCGTGCGCCGCGATCACGGCGGCGCGATCGCGAACCGCGTCGCGCAACGCCTCGTGCTGCCGCCGCATCGCGACGGCGGCCAGGCGCAGTTCGTGCCGCGCCCGGTGGCGCCGGGCGGCAGCGACCGGCTCGCAAAGCTGATCGACTGGATGCGCGCGCATGCGGCCGAGCCGCACACGCTCGCGTCGCTGGCCGCGCAGGCCGCTATGAGCACGCGCACGCTGCAGCGGCAGTTCGCGGACGCGACGGGGATGTCGCCGCTCGCGTGGCTGATCCGCGAACGCGTGAACGTCGCGAAGGACATGCTCGAAGCGCATCCCGCGCTGTCGCTCGCGCAGATCGCCGCGCGTGCGGGGTTCGGCTCCGAAGAGTCGTTGCGCCGGCATTTCCGGCGCGTCGCGGCGACGAGCCCTGCCGCATATCGGCGCGGGATGGATCGCGGCGTGAGGCCCACGGACGCGTGAGCGCAAGCGCACGCGCGCCTTGGCACCACCACCGGTTGCCGGCGCGCGTCGACCAACCAACCGAACGATCGATTCGGGTCGACCTCTATAGCAGCGGCGCCCGGCCGCCGCTCACTTCTGGCTGACTTCAAGCGCGCGTAAGATGGCGGTCGCCGTGCGTCATCCTGTTCACGCGGGCCGCGCGTCGCGCGCCGCTGCAGGAAGCCGCCATTCATCCATTACAACGACAAGGACAATGATCATGGGCCTGCTGGGCAAGCTGTTCGGAAAGAAACCACGAGACGAAGCGGAATCGCCCGCGCCTGCCGGGAACGACGCATCGGACGACGCGAACGGGCAAAGCGGCCCCGACATCGCGCCGGAACTCGCCCCCGCACTGCAGGCATTCCAGGCCGGCCGGCACGAGGCCGCGATCGCGGCCGCCGCGCCGCATGCGGAGCGGCTGGCCGATGCGGCGCGCCTGTGCGCGCTGTCGTATTCGGCGATGAAGCGTTATTCGGAGGCATTTCCGTACTGGCTCGCGCTGTTCGGCCATGAGCCGAGCGCGCACAACGCGGTGCAGCTCGCGACGACGTCCGTGATGTGCGACGAGGTGGAGCGCGGCGAAGCGTGGATGCAGAAGGCCGCGGAGGTCAATCACGACACGCACGAGCAATCGGACGTCGCCGCGCGCGTGAACTTCATTTCCGCGCTGATGCAAAGCGGCCACCTGCGCGAAGCGCTGCCGCATCTCGCGTGGGTGCGCGACGTGTACGGCCACGTGTGCATCACCGATTCGACCTTCCTCTACATGCGCGGCATTCCGCTCTTTTCCGCGTTCCTCGAAAACAGCCTCGAGATCCTGAAGGCCACGCAGCCGGCCGACGCGATCGTGGCCTGGTACGGCGAACTGACGGGCAAGCTCGACGAGGAAGGGGAAGCGCAGCTGGCCGCGTGGGTCGGTCAGTTGCCGGCGTAACCGGCCGTGCTTCATGATGGGTTGCGACGCCGGCCGTAACGTGCCGGCGCGGCGTCGCAACGCGCACGCTCAGCGCGTGTTGGCCTTGCGGTCGGCCTGCCGGATACACGCGATCCGGTACACGCCGTCGTCCACTTCGACGCCGTGCGTATCGTGCGTGAAGCCGGGGAAGCGCAGGTCGTATTGCTCGAGCGCCTTCAGGTAGCCGAGCAGCGGGCCGTCGGCCGGGCCCGCGTTCTCGCCGGGCATCAGCAGCGGAATGCCGGGCGGGTAGGGCACGACGCCCGTCGCGACGGTGCGGCCCGCCATCTCGGAGAGCTCGAGCATCTCGATGTCGTTGTGCACCAGATGTTCGAACGCCTCGGCCGGGCTGAAGTCGGGCTGCGGCAGCGTCGAGAAGCCGCGCGACATCATCTCGGTCGTCTTCAGGTCGCTCATCGCGCTGAACATCAGGTCGCACAGCTCGCGCAGCCCTAGCTTGCCGTAGCGGTCCGGATAGCGCGCGACGAGCGCCGGCAGCGCCTGTTCGAGCGGCGCGTTGGCGTCGTAGTCGCGCTTGAAGTCGAGCAGCGTGTTGACGAGCGTGCCCCACTTGCCCTTCGTCACGCCGAGCGAGAACAGGAACAGGATCGTGAAGTCGGTCGTCTTCTCGACCACGATCCCGTGCCGGTCCAGATACGCGGTGACGACCGACGCCGGAATGCCGACCGGCATCAGGCTGCCGTTCGGCGCGACGCCCGGCGTGACGATCGACACCTTGATCGGATCCAGCATGCAGTAGTTGTCTTCGATGTTGCCGAAACCGTGCCACGCATCGCCCGGATGCAGCACCCAGCACGACGGATCGGTGGCGAGCAGCGTTTCGTCGGCCTCGTGGAAGCGCACGCGCCGGCCGGTCTTGCGATCGACGACGGTGTCCGGCTGCCAGCCGTTGAAGAACCAGTCGTCGTTCTCGTCGCACTCCGCGTGCAGCCGCGCGAGCATCCGGCGGAACGATACGGCCTCGCGGATCGCGTCGGTCGTCAGCGCCTCGCCGCCGGGGCCATCCATCATCGCGGCGCTCACGTCGTTCGACGCGATGATCGCGTAGTTCGGCGACGTCGACGCATGCATCATGTACGCCTCGTTGAAGCGCGCATGCTCGATCGGGTTGCGGCCGTCGCGCACGTGAATGAACGATGCCTGCGACAGCGCGGCGAGCAGCTTGTGGGTCGACTGCGTCGCGAACACGGTCGGCTTGCTCGCGTCGTGCTGCGACGGATCGCCGTGCATCGCGTGACGATCGCGGTAGATCGGGTTGAAGCGCGCGTAGCCGTACCACGCTTCGTCGAAATGCAACCGGTCGACGCTCTGGCCGAGCAGTTCCTCGACGCGCGCGACGTTGTAGCAGAGGCCGTCGTACGTCGAGTTCGTGATCAGCGCATGCACGGGCGTCGGATCGATGCCGTCGCGGCCGCACACGAGCGGGTTCGCGTCGATCGCGAGCCGCACGGCCGCGGCAGTGAGGCGTTCCGGCATGATCGGCCCGATGATCCCGTAGTGGTTGCGCGACGGGATCAGGTAGGTCGGAATCGCGCCGGACATCGTCATCGCATGCTCGGCCGACTTGTGGCAGTTGCGGTCGCACAGCGCGACCTGGTTGCGCGTGACGCTCGCCATCAGGATCACGCGGTTCGACATCGACGAACCATTCGTTACGTGATACGTGCGGTGTGCGCCGAACACGCGCGCCGCGTAGCGTTCGCTTTCGCCGATCGGGCCCGAGTGGTCGAGCAGCGAGCCGAGTTCGCCGACCGAGATCGACAGGTCCGAGCGGAACAGCGCTTCACCGAAGAACTCGAAGTATGCGCGGCCGACCGGCGATTTCAGGAACGCGGTGCCGCCCGTGTGGCCGGGTGTGTGCCACGAGTATTCGTACACGCGCGAGAACTGCGCGAGCGCGCGGAACATCGGCGGCAGCACCGTCTCGCGATAGCGCTCGATCGCCGCGACGATCCGGCCGCCGATGAACGCGGTTGTGTCCTCCAGCATCCAGATGAAGTCGTCGGCCTTGCGCATCGCGTCGACCGGAATCGCGGCCGCGCTCGCGCGGCTCGCGAGCAGGAACACCGGCACCGTCGCATTGCGCGCGCGCATCGCGTCGAGTACGGCCTGCGCGGGTGCGTGATCCGGATCGTTGTCGAGTTCCCAGTTGAGCAGCAGGCACTGGATCGCGGGATCGGCGTCGACCACCGCGCGCGCGTCTTCGGCCGAGGTCGCGATCACGACGTCGACGAGCCGCGCGCGTAATTCCTCGGCGAGCGCGGTGGCCGCGCGTCCGGTGGCCGTGCGTTCGTCGATGTCGTGCTGCACGAGCAGTGCCTTCATGCCGAGGCGGCGGAATGCCGGTTGGGTCAAGGAAGCGGTCATGGTTATTCCCCCGTTTGCTGGGTTGCCTGGACGTTCGCGGCCGCGGCCGGCGAGCGTGCGTGAAGGATGTCGGCCTCGTGTCGGCCCACGGAGATCCAGAAGGTCGCGACGAGTGCGACGATGGTCACGCCGAGCGCGAAGTAACGCACCCAGCGCGGCGAGCGGCCGCCCGGATGGATGTGGGTTTCCTCGATCTCGCGCTGGCGGTTGATCGACAGCTCGTAGAACACGATCGTCGCGATCACGAAGATCAGCGACCAGCGCGTCTGCTGGCCGTCGGAGCCGACCATCGCCCATAGTGCGTAGACCGCGCCGATCAGGCCGACGATCGTGTAGAAGGTGAACTGGTGCGACGGCATCTTGCCGTAGCCGAGCACCTTGATCGCGATGCACGAGTAGATGTACGGCAACAGCGTCATGATCACGGCGATCGACGCGATCTTGCCGAACTGCTCGCTCGCGCTCGGCGACATCGTCGCGAGCACCTGCACCGACATGATGACCGCGACGATCGCGAGGCCCGCCGACGGCACGTTCTTCGAATTGACGCGCGCGAACACGCCGGCGAACAGGCCGTCGTCGGCGGCGGCCTTCGCGGTCTGGCCGACCAGCAGCGTCCAGCCTGCGAGCGAGCCGAGGCAGCCGAGCGCCGCGCAGATTGCCACTGCATTGGCGGCGGTGTCGCCGAGCGCGAGGCGCGCGGCATCCGCGAACGGCGCGCTGGACGCGAGCAGCGCCTTGTTCGGGATCATCCCCATGATCACGGTCGAGCTGAGCACGTAGCAGACGGCCGCGAGCACGACGCCGCCGACGGTCGCGATCGGCACGTTGCGCGACGGGTTCTCGACCACGCCGGCCGACACCGACGCGCTCTCGACGCCGATGAACGCCCACAGCGTGAAGTTCAGCGTCGCGCCGATCGCGCTGAAGCTGCTCGCGCCCGACACGTTCCAGCCGGCGAAATACACGTCCTTGCTGAACCAGAACCAGCCGAACACGGCCATCCCGAGGATCGGCACGAGCGCGAAGATCGTCGTGACGGACTGCACGCGGCCGACCACGGTCGGCCCGAGGATGTTCGCGTACGTGAACAGCCAGATCACGAAGATCTGCGCAAGCGCGAACACGAGCGGGTCGTGCAGGACCGGGAAGAAGTGCGTCAGGTAACCGAGGCCGGCGACCGCGAGCCCGACGTTGCCGAGCACGTTCGCGAGCCAGTAGATCAGGTTGGTCTGGTAGCCCATGTACGGGCCGAACGACTTGCGCGCATACGCGTAGGGCCCGCCGGCGGCCGGGTCGATCGCGGCGAGCTTCGCGAACACCAGCGCGAGCGACACGGCGCCGACCACGGTGATCAGCCAGCCGAAGATCGCGATGCCGCCGGTCGCCGCGAGGTTCGCGGGCAGCATGAAGACGCCGGAGCCCATCATGTTGCCGGCGACCATCAGCGTGGCCGGAATGACGCCGATTTTCGGCGCGGAAGCCGCGGCTGGCGCGGCGGCGGAACGGGAAGAGGACGAGCTGGCATCGGACATGCGAGGCTCCTTGACAAGACGTGATGCGGTTGAGGTGGCGCGGCCCTGCGCCGGTCGACGATTCCGGAATGGATTGCCGTTTTATTAAACGAGGGTCATGTTATATCGTTAATTGGTTGGGTAATGGTGTTGATGAACTTTAATGAGTTAAATATTGACGGAGATCATTGAGATTGGTGAAATGGTTTGTCGAAATGGCATTGTTTTCGGGCGATCGGTCGGTCTGGCTGAAGTGACCGACAGGCGCGATGATGGAAAATCGAGAATGACTGAATCGTTATTGCTGGGGAATCCGGATTTTTGAGGCTGTTAAATGGACTCGTGAGGTAAATAGCGCGTCCACTCATTATCGAATTTCTCGGTTATTATCTGGCGCGTTAAAGCTCGAAGTGCGTCGCCGACGTGCTTGACGGTTCTTTTGTTCCGAGGAGTGATGTCGATGCTGCCTTCCCGTTTGCCACTGATCCAGGCCCCGATGGTGGGTTCGTCGAGCGCGCTTGCGATTGCCGTCTGCGAAGCGGGCGGGCTCGGCTCGCTCGCATGCGCGGCGCTTGGCCCGCAGCAATTGCGCGACGAGATCGCGGCGATTCGCGCGAACACGCCGGCGCCGTTCAACGTCAACTTCTTCTGTCATACGCCGCCCGCGCCGGACGCCGCGGCCGACGCGCGCTGGCGCGCGGCGCTAGCCGGCTACTATGTGGAAGCCGGGCTCGATCCGGCGGACGCGAAAAGCGGCGCAGGTCGCGCACCGTTCGATGACGCGATGTGTGCGGTCGTCGAGGAGCTGCGGCCGGCCGTCGTGAGCTTTCATTTCGGGTTGCCGGACGACGCGCTTCTGGAGCGCGTGCGCCGCACCGGGGCGCAGGTCGTGTCGTCGGCGACGACCGTCGAGGAGGCGCGCTGGCTCGATACGCGCGGCGTCGATGCGATCGTCGCGCAGGGCGCCGAGGCAGGCGGGCATCGCGGGATGTTCCTGACCGACGACATCCACGCGCAGCCCGGCCTCTTCGCGCTGCTGCCGCAGATCGTCGACGCGGTGCGCGCGCCGGTGATCGCTGCTGGCGCGATTGCCGACGGCCGCGGCATCGCGGCCGCGTTCGCGCTCGGCGCACGCGTGGTGCAGATCGGCACCGGCTACCTGCTGACGCCGCAGGCCGGCCGCTCGGCGCAGCATCGCGCGGCGGTGCGGGCCGCGCGCGACGACGGTACACGCTTGACCAACCTGTACACGGGCCGCCCCGCGCGCGGCCTGCTGACCCGCTTCATGCGCGAGCAGGGGCCGATGAGCGCACTGGCGCCCACGTTCCCCCTCGCGACGGCCGCTGTCGATCCGCTGCGCGGCGCGTTCGAGCGGCAAGGGCGCGACGATTTCTCGCTGCTGTGGTCCGGCGAGGCAGCGGCGCTCGCGCGGGAAGAGGATGCCGGCGCGTTGACCCGGCGCCTGTGGGATGACGCGCTGACGTGTGCGGCGGCGCTGCGCGCCGCATTGCCGGCCGGCGACTGAACCGAAGCGGAACGGGCTCCGGAAAGGACGGCGAAAGCCTGCCTGCGGCGGCCCTCGCGAACGGGATCGGAAACGACCCCGGGCCCGCGCCCATCGGCGTATCATCCGGTTTTCGTCAGCCCTATCCAGGCCCCCACCATGACCTCCGTCGACACTACCCCCGTCCTCGACCATGACAAGCTCGTTACCTTCGTCGAGCGCAAGTGGAACGATGAAATCCTCCACGCACTGACCGACTACATCGCGATCCCCGCGAAGAGTCCCGCATTCGACCCCGACTGGGCGAAACGCGGGTATCTCGATCGGGTCGTCACCGACGCCGCGCAGTGGGCCGAACGCCAGCCGGTGAAAGGCCTGAAGCTCGAGATCGTGCGCCTGCCCGGCCGCACGCCGGTGATCTTCTTCGAAACCCCCGCCACGCGCTCCGGCAGCACCGACACGATCCTGCTGTACGGCCACCTCGACAAGCAGCCCGAATTCGACGGCTGGCGCGCGGACCTCGGCCCGTGGACCCCGAAGTTCGAGAACGGCAAGCTGTACGGCCGCGGCGGCGCGGACGACGGCTACGCGATCTACGCGAGCCTCGCGGCGCTCGGCGCGCTCGACGAGCAGGGCGTCGAACGGCCGCGCTGCGTCGGCCTGATCGAGACCTGCGAGGAGTCGGGCAGCTACGACCTGCTGCCGTACGTCGACGCGCTGCGCGACCGGCTCGGCCAGGTGTCGCTCGTCGTGTGCCTCGATTCGGGCGCCGGCAACTATGACCAGATGTGGCTTACGACGTCGCTGCGCGGGCTGGTGTCCGGCGACCTGCAGGTCGAGGTGCTCGAGGAAGGCGTTCACTCGGGCGTGTTCGGCGGCATCGCGCCGTCGAGCTTCCGCGTGATGCGCCAGCTGTTCGAGCGTCTGGAAGACGCGAAGAACGGCAACCTGTTGCCGGGCGTGTTCCATTGCGAGATTCCCGACAGCCGCGTGCGTGAAGCCGATGCGGCAGCCGCGATTCTCGGCGACGCCGTGTGGAAGGGCCTGCCGTGGGCATGCGGCGCGGATGGCAAGCCGGTGTTGCCGACCACGACCGATCCGCGCGAATCGCTGCTGAATTCGACGTGGCGTCCGTCGCTGTCGGTGACCGGCGCGTCGGGCCTGCCGGCACTCGCCGACGCGGGCAACGTGCTGCGTCCGCGCACCGCGTTCAAGCTGTCGCTGCGACTGCCGCCGCTCGTCGATGCCGCGCAGGCCGTGCAGCAACTGAAGGAACTGCTCGAACTCGATCCGCCGTACAACGCGAAGGTCACGTTCAAGCCGGACCCGGGCGCCGCGACCGGCTGGAGCGCACCCGATCTCGCGCCGTGGCTCGCGTCGTCGCTCGATGCCGCGTCGCGCCGCCACTTCGGCGCGGACTGTGCATACATGGGCCTCGGCGGCACGATCCCGCTGATGAACGTGTTGCAGGCCGGCTTTCCGGCCGCGCAGTTCATGGTGTGCGGCGTGCTTGGGCCGAAGTCGAATGCGCACGGTCCGAACGAGTTCCTGCACGTGCCGTACGCAAAGAAGCTGACCGCCGCGGTGGCGGACGTGATTGCGTCCGCGCGCTGAGCGTTCGCGCGGGTCGTGCCGATCAGTTGTGTCGATTCGCGCCGACCCGACCGGATTCCACTTGACCTGATGGAGCCTTGCCGATGACCGCACTGCCGACACCCGCTACCGAAGCGCTGCGCATGCGCGCCGAACCGCTGCATGCATTCGTCGCGGCACTGTGGGAGCGGGCCGGCAGCAGCGAGCGCGAGGCGCGGCTCGTCGCCGATCACCTGGTCGGCGCGAATCTGGCCGGTCACGATTCGCACGGGATCGGGATGATCCCGAACTACGTCGCATCGTGGCGGGAAGCGCAGTTGCAGTTGAACGGGCACGCGTCGATCGTTCGCGACTGCGGCGCGGTGCTCAGCATCGACGGCGGGCGCGGCTTCGGCCAGGTGATCGCGTTCGAGGCGATGGTCGAAGGGATCGAGCGCGCACGCCGCATGGGCATCTGCGCGATCGGGCTGCGCGACGTCCATCACCTCGGCCGCATCGGGCACTGGGCCGAGCAATGCGCGCGCTCGGGGCTCGTGTCGTTCCATTTCGTCAACGTGCCGGGCGACTTGCTCGTCGCGCCGCTGCACGGCACCGATCCGCGCTTCGGCACGAATCCGTTTTGCGCCGCGTATCCGCGCGCGGGCCAATCGCCGCTGCTGCTCGATTTCGCGACGAGCGCGATCGCGTACGGCAAGACGCGCGTCGCGTACAACCAGGGCAAGCGCGTGCCGGCCGGGTCGCTGATCGATCATCGTGGCCAGCCGACCGACGACCCGGCCGTGATGCACGAGCAGCCGTTCGGCTCGCTGCTGCCGTTCGGTCTGCACAAGGGCTATGCGCTGGCCGCGATGTGCGAGATCTTCGGCGGCGCGCTGGTCGGCGGCCATACGACCTACGGCGACACGCTGCAGAAGACGAGCGCGATCGTCAACGGGATGCTGTCGGTGCTGATCGATCCGAACGCGTTCGATGCGGCCGATGCGCAGCGTGAGGCCGATGCGTTCGTTGCGTGGGCGAAGGCGTCGCCGCGAGCGGGCGATGCGCCGGTGCAGATGCCCGGCGAGGCGGAGGAAGCGAGCCGAGCCGCACGCGGGGCGGACGGCATTCCGGTCGATCGTGCGACGTGGCGGCAGATTCGCGAGAGCGCCACGGTGGTCGGGTTCGACGATGCGCAACTCGATGTGTGGACGCAGCGCTGTATCGACGCTGCCTGACCGACCCGCGAACGAGGGCAAGCGATGAGTTGGCAGGCGGACAAGGCGCACGGCGAAGAGATCGCCTATCAGATCGCGAGCCTCGGCCGTGTCGAGGTCACGCGGTTCTTCAGCGGCGCGGCGATGCGGCTCGACGGCGTGATGTTCGGGTTTCTCGCGCGCGGGTCGCTGTTTCTGCGTGTCGATGACGTGAACCGGCCCGCGTTCGTCGCGGCGGGGATGGGGCCGTTTTCGTACACGGGGCGCACGCGTACGGTCGCGCTCGAAGGCTATTACGAAACGCCGGCCGACGTGCTCGAGGATGCGGGCGCACTGTTCGACTGGTGTCGCGGTGCGTATCGCGCGGCGCTGCTGGCGGGGGCGCCGAAGCGCAAGGCGAAGGCGGTGCGGGCGCAGGAACCGGGAGTGTCGTCGAGCACCGCGCGGAAGCGCTCGGCGAAGGCGGCGTCGACACCGGTGCATGCGCTGGAATCCGAAGCGGTCGCGACGCCCGCGCCGAAGCCCGCGAAGAAGAACGCAGCGTTGAAGCCCGCGAAAGCGCCGGAATCCGAACCGGTATCAAAACCTGCGGCGAAGCGTCGGACCACGGCGAAAGCGGCGCCCAAGCCACCGTCCGAGTCGAAAACGGCTGCGGCCTCGAAACCGGCACCGAAGCGGCGCGCAAAACCGCCCGTAAAGGCGGCATCGAAAGCCGCCGCGCAATCCGCGCCGAAGCGCGAGCGTCCGTAGTCCGGTCAGAGCGTCGCCACGGCGTCGGGATTTCCGTCGTCTTTTCATTCCGATTCACCGGTCACGCGCAACGCACAACGCGTGCGAAACGCGCCACCGCCTCTCGATACACGAAAACAGCAACCCGGCCGCCCGCATATTCCCCAAGCTTCACAACGGCGGCCGTGGCGTTTATGATCGGCGCGGATCGCGCCCGCGTCCGGCGCGACCCGTGCCGGCCCTGACAGCGGCTCCGCGAACGGCGCATCGAACGCCGCGCGGCATACCTCCCCCCTCATCGTTCCAGACGGAGACAATCGATGCTCGTCCTGATTCTCGGTTTAGCGATCTTTCTCGGCGTGCACTCGATCCGGATCGTGGCCGACGGCTGGCGTGCCGCGATGATCGCGCGCGTCGGCGAGAAGAGCTGGAAGGCGGGCTATTCGATTGCGTCGATCGTCGGCGTCGTGCTGATCATCCTCGGCTACGCGGTCGCGCGCGGGAACGCGACGCTGCTGTGGGTGTCGCCCGTCGGCGTCCGTCACCTGACCGGCATGCTCACCGCGGTCGCGTTCGTGCTGATCGCCGCGTCGCACGTGCCGCGCAACCGGATCAAGGCGCTCGCCGGACATCCGATGGTGGCCGGCGTGATGGTGTGGGCAGTCGCGCATCTGCTCGTCAACGGCACCGTGCATGCGGCCGTGCTGTTCGGCGCGTTCTTCGTATGGTCGCTCATCCAGTTCATCGTGTCGCGCACGCGCGATCGTCGCGACGGCGTCCGCTATCCTGCCGGACGTCTGTCCGGCGACCTCATCGCCGTCGTGGCCGGCCTCGTCGCATGGGCGGTATTTGCGCTGTTCCTGCACGGCCCGTTGATCGGCGTGCGACCGTTCGGTTGAGCGCGCATGCCATGCAGTGCGGCATGGCGGAGATAGCAGAACGGCACCTTGCGGATTGCTGATCCGGATTGCTGATCAATCGAGATCGTTGCGGAGGAACGTATCCCGCGACGGCGGCGCGATGCGCGTGCGTCAGATCGGCTTGACGAACAACCCGATGGTCAGCGCGACACCGATGCAGACGATCGCGATGCGCAGCACGCGTTCGTTCACGCGGTGCAGCGCCCATGCGCCGAGCAGGCCCCCGACGATTGCGCCACCGCCGAGCGCGATCGCCTCACGCCAGTGCAACTGCGGCGAAGTCACGAACAACACGACGGCCGATGCGTTCATCACGCCCGCGAGCGCGTTCTTGGTCGACATCGCGTGGCGCGGCGACAGGCCGGCCATCGTCAGCGCGGCCATCATCAGGAACCCGATGCCGCCGCCGAAGTAGCCGCCGTAGATCGCGATCAGGAACTGCGAGACCGCGGCCGTGACGGGGCCGAGATGTTGGTTACCGGCGCCGGGCTTGCGGAAGAAGCTGCCCCACGCGAACACGACCGTCGCGAACAGCACGAGCCACGGCACGAGGTGCGAGAAGATCGACGACGGGGTTTTCAGCAGCAGCAGCCCGCCGAGTGCGCCGCCGACCACGCTGATCGCGAACAGCGCGCGAAACGACAGCTTGCCCGCGCCGGTCACCATGTTCCGGCTGGCCCAGCCCGTCGTGACCTGGCCGGGGAACAGCGCGACCGTCGATGTGATGTTTGCTGCGAGCGGCGACATTCCCGATACGATCAGCGCGGGCAGCGTGACGAACGAGCCGCCGCCCGCAAGGGCGTTCTGCAGGCCGGCCCACAGGCCGGCGACGATGATGAGGGCGAGCATCGGAGGGGGAGCGGAGAGGTGGCGGGGCGCGCGGGCCGGCGAGGGCACGTGCGGCGGTCGCAAGATGGTAATGCAGGATCGTGGCGCCGCAAAGCCTCGCGAACGATGGGGGTTTGGGGCCTGCGCGGCGCGCTTCCACGGCTCTCAGGCGTTGTGGGGGGCATTGCGTGTTTCATCGCATCACGTCATCGCCGCGCCGCACGCATCGCTGATGTCGCATCACTCGTCCGGCTGCGCGGCAGCTTCTTCCGTTGCCGCATCGCCTTCGACGTCCGGATAGACGATCGTGCCGTCGTCGCGAATTACCGCGCCGGCCGTCAGGCGCGCGGGCTCCACGCGGTTCTTGCCCATGATGTGCAGCACCGTTTCGCCGCGCGCGATCAGGTAGTCGGACACGATGCGCCGATGACAGCGCCACCACACGGCTTCCGAACACATGATCGCGCAGCGCTGCGCGTGCCCTTGCGCGATCAACTGGCCGAGGCCCGTTCGAAACTCGGGTGACAGCGCGTAGTCGGCGTAGCGGTGGAAGCTGCGATTGGTCCAGAAGCCGTTGACCTCGTCGGGCAAGCCGCGCGACTTGCCGCGCAGGCCGCCGAGTTCCGCGATGTGCGCGTAGCGGATGTCGGCCGTGGCTAGTGCGTCGGGCAGCGTCGCTTCGTTGAACTGCGGATTCGTGCGCGAGCGCGTCATCTTGCGGATATCGGCGAGCAGCGCGATGTCGACCGCGTCGAGCATCTCGACGAACTCGTCGAGCGTGCGGTTCGAATGACCGATCGTGTAGAACGGGAGCGTCACGTGTCGTCCTTGCCGGCAATGCGCTCGAGCACGCGGCCGCGGTGTGCTGCGATGTGGTCGGTGCGGTCGCTCTTGATCTCGTATTGCGGATCGCCGGGCGACGCGCGGTGGCGATGGCCCTTGTAGTCGAAATCCTGCGTGTGGATCGCGATGATCGTGCCCGTCACGTAGCCGGCTTCCGAATTCCAGCGGACGTGGTCGCCGAGCTTGAATGGCGTCGACATGCGGGGAACCTCCTTGCATCGATGCGGGGTGGTCGGTCATTGCCGGATTCATTATCGGCGCTGGCCACGCACGGGAAAAGATGCAGACGGCCGAGTCGTGCCGGGCTGCGGGTGCAAGCGTCGTGCCGGCGGCCGAAGCGCTTTCGTTCCCCCAACAGTGACGGTTTTTGTTCCGTCGCTTGCCTCCGTGAAATTGCCGTGCTAATTTTTCATGAAATTCACCGGAAAAAATTTCACGGGAGTCCGCATGTTCGTGCAGTCCGACCGTCACGTCGCGAGCTACTACGCCGGTACCTACCCGGCGCCGATTCCGCAGCGTCCCGAGCTGGACGAGCGCATCGACGCCGACGTGCTGGTCGTCGGCGCCGGCTTCAGCGGGCTACACACGGCGTTGCGCCTCGCGCTCGCGGGCAAGCGCGTGGTCGTGCTCGAAGCGAGCCGCGTCGCGTGGGCGGCATCGGGCCGCAACGGCGGGCAGGCGCTGCTCGGCTGGTCGTGCGACATGCAGCCGCTCGAGGATGCGCTCGGCCGCGACGGCGCGCGCGTGCTGTGGGACAGCATGCGCTGGGCCGCGGCCGAAGTGCGCGAACTGCCCGCGCGTCACGGCTTCGACATCGACTACCGGCCCGGCAGCCTGTGGGCAGCGGTGCGTCCGCGTCGCGTCGCGATGCTCGCGCACGCCCGCGACGAAGCCGCGCAGCGCTGGGGCTACGACCGGTTGCGCGTGATCGGGCAGGACGAGATGCCCGAATGGATCGGCAGCGCGCGCTATCGCGCGGCACTCTACGATCCCGAGGCCGGGCACCTGAATCCGCTGAAGCTCGCGCTCGGTCTCGCGCAGACGATCGAACGGGCGGGTGGCCGCATCTTCGAGCAGAGCCGCGTGCTCGACTGTCGTGAATCGGCCGGCGGCCATGTCGCACGCACCGCACACGGCGAAGTGCGCGCGGATGTGGTGGTGCTCGCGTGCAACGCGTACGTCGACCGGCTCGATCCCGAACTGTCGCGCCGGCTGCTGCCGGTCGGCACCTACCAGGTCGCGACCGCGCCGCTTCCACCGGACGTCGCTCGCTCGCTGCTGCCGCAGAACAGTTGCGTGATCGACAACCAGTTCGTGCCCGACTACTTCCGCGTGAGCCCCGACAACCGCCTGCTGTTCGGCGGCGGCTGTACGTATCTCGGCGGGATTCCGGCCGACATCGCCGCCGCGACGCGTCCGCATCTCGAACGCGTATTCCCGCAGTTGAGCGGCGTGCCGCTCGACTACGTGTGGGGCGGCCACATCGACATCAGCATGCGTCGCACACCCGACATCGGCCGCCGCGGCCAGCGCTTCTGGCTGCAGGGCTTCTCGGGGCACGGCGTGCTGCCGACGCTCGCCGGCGCGCGTGCGGTCGCCGATGCCGTACTCGGCGACGATCGGCTGCTCGCGCAGTACCAGCGCATCCGCAATCCGCGCTTCCCCGGCGGCGATCGCCTCGCCGCGCCGCTGGAAGCGCTCGGCAAGGCCTGGTACCGTTTGCGCGATACCGTCTGACGCACCGGAATTCATCATGAACGAACAGGAAGAAATAGAAAGTCTGGCGATCCTGATCCGCGACCTGCGCAAGCATCGCAAGGTCACGCTCAACGATCTCGCGGAACGGATCGGCCGCTCGGTCGGCTTTCTGTCGCAGGTCGAGCGCGGGCTGTCGCGCCCGACGGTCGCGGATCTCACTGCGATCGGCGAGGCGCTCGGCGTGCCGACCACGTATTTCTACAGCTTGAGCAAGCCGCGCAGCGTGCCGTGGGTCACGCGGCCCGACGAGCGGCGCACCGTGTATTACGCGGCCGGCATCACGGACATCCTCGTGTCGCCGAACATGCGTTCGCGCTTCTCGATCCTCGAGAGTCATCTCGCGCCCGGCGCGAGCAGCGGTGAACGCTCCGTCGACGACAGTGACGAGCAGGGCGGTTTCGTGCTCGAAGGCGAGCTGACGATCTGGATCGACGGCGACGACACGCCCGTCACGCTCGGCCCCAACGACGCGTTTCAGCTTCCGGCGCACCAGCGGTTTCGTTACGCGAACCTGGGTGACGTGCCGACGCGCGTGATCTGGGTGTTCACCTGAGTTAGCGGGGCGGCCTGACGGCCGCTTCAGCGACATGCTGGTTTGCAGTACTGATCGACATCGTACATGCGACAGGCCGCATGACGATGAGTCCGGTTCGCCGCGCCGCGGCACCGCCATACAAAGACATGGAAAAGGATGAGACATGGCTGACGTCGTTCCCGTGCTGGTCGATGAAGTCCGCGCATTCCGGCAGGCGCATCCCGAGATCCGTTACGTCGACCTGATCTGTCTCGACCTGCCCGGCCATTTCTACGGCAAGCGCTATCCGATCGATGCGCTCGAGAAGGTCGCGTCGGGCTCGCTGCTGAAGCTGCCGCAGAACTGCGTGCTGCTCGGCACGCAGGGCGGTCTCTACAAGATCGGCGATTACTGCTTCAACGATGGCGACCCCGATGCGCCGCGCCGGCTGATTCCCGGCACGCTGAAGCTGGTGCGCTGGGAGCGGCAGCCGCTCGCGCAGATGCTGATCAGCTCCGACGGCACGGACGCCCCGATCGAATTCGAGCCGCGCGAGGTGCTCGCGCGCGTGCTGCGGCGGTTCGCGGCGCGCGGGATCCGGCCGGTCGTCGCGTTCGAGCTCGAGTTCTACCTGTTCGCCGCGCAGCTCGCGGACGGGATGCCGCAGTATCCGCGCGATCGCCTGAGCGACGACCGCGACGACCAGCCGAACATGCATATCGAACGCCTGTCGCGGTTCTCCGACGTGCTGCACGAGATGGTCGAGGCCGCGTGCGAGCAGGGCGTCGACGCGACGGTGATCACGGCCGAGCTCGGGCCCGGTCAGTTCGAGATCAACTTCGGCCATACCGACGACGCGTTGCGCGCGGCCGACTGGTCGGCGCTGTTCTGCCGCAGCACGCGCGGCGTCGCGTTGCAGCACGGCTATCGCGCAAGCTTCATGGGCAAGCCGTATCTGCACGCGCCGGGCAGCGGGATGCACGTGCACGTGAGCCTGTACGACGATGCGGGCCGCAACCTGCTCGCCGCGGACGAACAGCGGCCGCTGCGGCACGCGGTGGCCGGCTGCCTTGCGCTGCTGCCGCATTGCATGCCGGTGTTCGCACCGAATCACAATGCGTTCCGCCGCTACGGGTCGATGGTGAATGCGGCGAGCCGGGCAAGCTGGGGCTTCGAGGATCGCGACGCGTGCATCCGGATTCCGGAATCGGATGCGCGCAACCTGCGCATCGAGCATCGCCTCGCGAGCGCGGATGCGAATCCATACCTGGTGCTCGCGGCGATTCTCGCCGGCATGGAGCATGGGCTCGATGCGCGGCGCGAGCCGATCGCGCCGCTCAACGACGATCGCGGCAGCGGGATCGATTTCCCGAAGGAGATGCTGTCGGCGGTCGCCGAGATGCAGGATCACGCGGCCGTGCGCGATGGCCTCGGCAGCGAGTTCGTGATGGTGTATTGCGAGAACAAACGGCAGGAGGAACTGGATTTTCGCAACGAGATCGGTGCGCGGGAGTATCGATGGTTTCTGTGACGTGCCGCGAAGCGATTCGCGGCACGTCACGCGGGACGCGTTTACTGGCCCAGCTTCGCCGTCACACAGCCCGTGCTCGAACATTCGCGCTCGCGTTCGCGCAGGAACGACAGGCGCGATTGCGTCAGGTCGATCGCGCACTGCAGGTTCACGAGATAGCCATCGTCGCGCGTTTCGCTGCAGCGGTCGTCGCGCTGCTTCATCCATGCGAGCTGGCCCGTCTTCAGCTTCGCCTGCTGGTCGCCGCTCAGTTGCTTGCGCACGCGGCCGTACTCGTCGTTCAGTTCGCGGTCGACCTGCGAGAACTCGTTGCTGCTGCAGTACACCTGGTCGAACGCGCTGCGCGGTTTCCCGCAACCGGCCGCCTGCGCGGCGAACGGCACGGCAAGCGCGACCAGCGCGCAGGATACGAGCAGATTCTTCTTCTTCATGATGATGCTCCTCACTGGGTGAAAAACGTTGAAACCGATCGGCGTCGCGTTACTTGGCCGCCGTACACGCATCGATCCCCCCCGCGATCGCAGTGGCGAGACGCTGGATCGTCTCGCGCTGCGCGAGACGCTTTTCCTCGTCGGGATTGACGATCACGCCGGCCTCGACCAGCACGGCCGGGATCGGCGCGGTACGCAGCACGACGAGATCGTCGAAGCGGTGGATGCCGAGTTGCGGATCGATCAGCGGGCGGTTCTCGCCCTTGATCGCCTGCGCGTGATACAGCGACGGCCGTTCGCCGGCCGCGACCAGCCGCTCGGCGATCGCCTTCGCGCAACGCAGGCTTTCCGCGTAGTGCGGATTGCGCTCCGACACGAACACGGCGAAGCCGCGGAATTCGCGTTGCCGGCCCGCGTCGATGAACTGCTGCTGCATCGAATCGTGATGGATCGACACGAACAGGTTCGCGTCGGGCGCCTGCGTCGAACGCTGGTCGAGCGCGATCTCGCGGCCGTCGGCCGACGTGCGCAGCACGCGATCGCCGTGCGCGGCGAGCTTCTCGGCAACAGCGGCGGACAGGTCGAGGTTGTACCGGTATTCGACGCGGCCGCTCGCGCCGGTTGCGCCGGGATGGGCCGGCGTATGGCCGGTGTCGACGACGATGTAGCGGGCCGACGCCGGTTGCGCGTCGACACTTGCGGCCTCGGCCGCATGCAGTGCCAGCGGCGCGCCCAGCAGCGGCGCGCATGCGAGCAGGCGCACGGCGGCACGCACGAACGGGCGAAGGCGTCGAACGGTTCGGTTTGTCATTGTTGTTGTCGAGGAGGGCGTTGCTGCGCTGCGAAGCGTGGAGCGTGCGGTGCAGCCGGCCTGCTCAATGCAGTCGGAATGTCGCGCGATTATAGCGGTTGCCGGCGGCGGCGCAATGACGGAATGCGCGCTGCCGCGCGCGTCGAAAAACCCGCGCTCAGGCGAGCACGCGCCGGGCCGCGAGCATGCCCCAGTACGATGCTTCCTCGAACAGCGACAGCCCGGACAGGTCCGCATGCGCGAATACCACCGGGCCGTCGGCGTCGCGCAGCGCGAGCAGCCCCGGCCGGCTCAGGAAGCCGACGTCGGGCGTCGCCATCGCGTGGCCGCGCACGGTAATCTCGAGCGCGGTTGCATGCTTCCACAACTCGCGTCCGTACACGGCTTGCAGGTCGCTCGCTGCCTGCTCGCGCAGCGCGTCGGGCTGCGCCTGCGCGAGCCAGCGGCGCGTGTCGTCCGGCGTGCGCGTGCTCAGCGCCTGATAGGCGGAGAACACGGAACGGGTCGGCGGCGACATCCGGATCGACTGGTGCGTCGACACGACGTAGCCGAGCCCCGCACCGTCGTAGACGACGTTGTCCCACGCGAGCGGCACACCGGCTTCCTCGGCCGGCATCCCGTCGAGCAGGAAGTTGGACACGAGCCACGGCGCGCGCGGCGGCAGGTCGCGCGCGGGCTCGAAGCCGTATGCGGACAACTGCGGAAACACGCGTGCCGCGACGAACAGCGGCATCGCGCTGACGACGCGCCGCGCTTTCAGCATGAACGTCGACAACGTGCCGTCGTCGGCGACGCGCGCGCACAGCACGTCGACGCCGCCCGCGCGTTCGCTGGCACGAACGGCGAAGCCGTCTCGCGACCACGCATTCGAACCGGTGCGCGCGCTGATCGAACCGCCCAGCTTCGTCACCATCGTGTGCAGCCCGTCGGGCCAGGTCAGCACCGCGCCGTCGCTCGCATTGCGCGCGCGGCCGCCGCGCGACGAGAAGTAGTGAAGCCCCGCCCACGCGGACACATGCTCGTAGCCCGCGCCGTAGTCGTCGCGGCAGCAGTAGTTCAGATACCAGTGCAGCGCGGCGGCGGTGTAGCCTTCGTCGAGCAGCCACTGTCTGAACGAACGCCGGTCGAGCGCGCGCCAGCGCGGGTCGCGCGACGATTCCGCGATCGGGATGCAGAACACCTTGCGGCCGTCCGCGCCGCGCGCGGTGCGCAAGCCTTCCGTGTACGCGAAGAAGCGCGTCTGCTGCGCGAGCGCGTCGGCGTCGAGGCCGGCGCTGGGCACGATGCCGTCCTGCCACTGCCCGCCGATGAACAGGCGTTCGTCGGGCGCGTGCACGAGCGCGCGCTCGTCGTACACGGGTTGGGCGGAGAACGGCGCGGATTCGATCACGCCGAGATCGGCGAGCATGTCGCGCAGATGCGCGGATTCGAGCGACGGCAGCGGCAGGTAGTGCGCACCCTTCGGATAGCCGAGCTCGCCGAAACGGCCGCCGGCCGCATTGCCGCCGAATTCCGGGCCGGCGAGCACGACGAAACGTTTGTGACCGGCGCGCGCGAGTTGCCACGCACACGACAAACCGGCCACGCCGGCGCCGAGGATCGCGACGTCGGTCTCGATCGTGCCGGACGGCGGCGGCAGCGTTGCGTGGTCGCGCAGTGCGTGGCCTTCGCGCATGCCGGGGTAGCCTACGCGCGGCGTCGTCTCGATCCAGCCGGTGCGGCCGCATGCGGCGAGCGACGCGGCCGCGGACGCGACGAGGAACGTGCGGCGATCCATCAGCGCAGCACGTGCTTCCAGTCGTCGTCGAAGCGGCGCACGAGCGGCTGGTCGTTGAGTTCGTTCGGCGACATCGGCAGCGCCGGCATGTCGGCCGGGAAGTGGAACATCTCGGCGGCCGTCTGCGCGTCGAGCCAGCGCGTCGGCACCGAGTAATGCGTCGGCACGGTGAAGTCGCGGCGCTTGCCGGCGATCACGAAGCCCCAGTCGCCGAACGACGGCACGTAGCAGTGGTACGGCCAGGTGTTGAGCCCGGCTTCGTGCAGCGTCGCGATGATCGTCCAGTACGCATGCGGCGCGAAATACGGCGACGTCGACTGGATCACCGCATAGCCGTTCTCCGACAGGTGACGCGCCAGCAGCCGGAACACGGGCACCGAATACAGCCGGCCGAGCCCGAAGTTGGTCGGATCGGGGAAGTCGACGACGATCGCGTCGTACACGTCGGCGTTCGATTCGAGCCAGCGCACGGCGTCGTCGTTGATCACCTGCACGCGCGGGTCCTTCAGCGCGCCCTGGTTCAGCTTCACGAGCGGCGCCGAAGTCGAGAACAGCTTCGTCATCGCGGGATCGAGATCGACGAGCGTGATCCGCTCGAGGTTGCGGTGCTTGAGCAGTTCATGCACCGCGAGGCCGTCGCCGCCGCCGAGCACGAGCACGCGCTTCGCCCACGGCAGCGCGTCGATCGTCGGATGAATCAGCGCCTCGTGATAGCGATGCTCGTCGCGCGACGAGAACTGCAGGTTGCCGTTCAGGTACAGCCGCATGTCGT
Source organism: Burkholderia sp. Nafp2/4-1b (assembly GCF_003635165.1). Lineage (GTDB taxonomy): Bacteria > Pseudomonadota > Gammaproteobacteria > Burkholderiales > Burkholderiaceae > Burkholderia. The sequence continues at coordinate 273,061 of NZ_ML058597.1, forward strand.
CGTGCCACTGCGTGAGCACGATCCGCTGGTACGGCGTGGTTTCGGAATAGATCGTCTCGTCGCCGTACACGCCCTGCTCGGCCCAGTGCGTGATGCGGTCCGACAGCGCGAAGCCGGCCACGAGCAGCCCGATCACGAGCGACGCGCGCATCAGCTTGCCGCGCACGTTGCGGATCTCGTCGCGGAACAGGTGCGTGGTCCACAGCGCGACGAACGCGTTCAGCAGCCCGAACAGGAAGCTCGTGCGCAACAGGCCGAGGCGCGGCGCGAGCACGAGCGGGAAGATCAGCGATACGGCGAGCGAGCCGAGATAGTCGAACGTCAGCACTTCGCTGACGGTATGGCGGAACGCCTGGCGGCGCTGCTGGAACGCGCGCATCACGAGCGGGATCTCCATCCCGATCAGCAGGCCGAGCGCGAGCACGAGCGCGTAGAGCGCCGCGCGGAACGGCGCGGCCAGCCACGCGAACACCGCGAACAGGAGCGCTGCCGACACGCCGCCGAGCAGGCCGACGAGCAGCTCGATGTCGACGAAGCGGTCGAGCACGTCGTCGTCCTCGACGAATTTCGCGAGCCACGAGCCGATCCCCATCGCGAACAGATAGCAGCCGATCACCGACGAGAACTGCAGGATCGAGTCGCCGAGCAGGTAGCTCGACAATGCGCTGCTGATCAGTTCGTAGCCGAGCCCGCACGACGCGAGCACGAGGATCGACAGGACGAGCGCGCGCTTATGCGGCATGGCGCGTCCGTTGTGCAGTGTTCGTCAATGTGGATATACTGGCGCGGATTTTCGCGGGGCGGCCTGCCGTGGGCCGACCTGCGACGGGGCGGCGAACCGAGCACAAAATCCGAGGAAAAGAATGAATAGTGCCTATCTTTATGCGGTTCATTTACTGTCGGCGTTCGTGCTGCTTTTTGTGTTCGCGGCAGTGTACCTGAAGGTCACCCCGTTCGACGAACTGGCGCTGATCCGCGACGGCAACGCGGCCGCCACGCTGTCGTTCGGCGGCGCGTTGGTCGGCTTCTGCCTGACGCTCGCGTCCAGCATCGCGCACAACTCGACGCTCGGCGAAGTCGTGCTGTGGGCCGTCGGCGCGATGGCCGTGCAGCTCGTCACCTATGCGGTGCTGACCCGCCTGATTTCCGGCATGAATCATGCAATCGAGGATCGCAACGTCGCGATGGGCGGCCTGATGGGCACCGCGTCGCTCGTCGTCGGCATCATCAATGCCGCCTGCCTGACCTGACGCGCCACGCGCTCGAGGAGACCGACATGAGTCTGGGTTCGTTTATCCGCAAGCAGTTCATCGACGTCCTGCAATGGACGGAAGACACCGACGGCGTGCTGGTCTGGCGCTATCCGATGGAAGACCAGGAGATCCAGTACGGCGGCCAGCTGACCGTGCGCGAGACGCAGGTCGCGATCTTCGTCAACGAAGGCAAGGTCGCCGACGTGTTCCAGCCCGGGCTGTACAAGCTGGAAACGCGCACGCTGCCGGTGCTCACGTACCTGAAGAACTGGGACAAGTTCTTTCAGTCGCCTTTCAAGTCGGACGTCTACTTCTTCAGCACGCGGCTGCAGCTCGGCCGCCGCTGGGGCACCGCACAGCCGGTGACGATCCGCGATCGCGAATTCGGCTTCGTACAGGTGCGCGCGTTCGGCATCTACTCGTACCGGATCGTCGATGCGGCCGCGTTCCACCGCGAGGTGAGCGGCACGCGCGCACAGTACACGGTCGACGATCTCGAGCAACAGCTGCGCAACCTGGTCGTGACCGCGATGAGCACGACGTTCGGCTCGGCCGACGTGCCGTTCGTCGACATGGCCGCGAACCAGACACTGCTGTCGCAGCGCGTCGCCGACGCGCTGGTGCCGGTGTTCACGCGCTACGGGCTCGCGCTCGATGCGTTCGCGGTCGAAAGCGTGTCGCTGCCGGCCGAGCTGCAGAAGGCGCTCGACCTGCGGATCGGTGCGGGGATGGCCGGCGATCTCGCCCGCGCGACGCAATACCAGACCGCACAGGCGATCCCGCTCGCCGCGCAGAACCCCGGCGGCATCGCGGGCGTCGGCGCAGGGCTGGCTGCCGGCGCGGCGATCGGGCAGGCGATGGCCGGTCAGATCGCGGGCGCCGCGCAACCGGCACAGGCCGCACCGCCCGCGCCCGTCGCGGCACCGGTTGCCGCCGCGCAGCCGGCCGCTCCGGCCGCCCAGGCCGAGACGACGGATTACGTGCAACGCCTCGAACAGCTGAAGGCGCTGCTCGACAAGGGCCTCGTGACCGAAGAAGACTACTCGCGCGCGAAGGCGGAAATCCTCGCGAAGCTCACCCGGTAAGCGTCGCGCATGTTCAGTACTTCGTGCCCCCAGTGCGGCGCGCCGGTCGAGTTTCGCTCGGCGGCGGCGGTCATGGCCGTCTGTGCGTTCTGCCGCAGCACGCTGCTCAAGCGTGGTGCCGACGTCGAACGTATCGGCGAGCTCGCCACGGTGCTCGACGATGCATCGCCGATCCAGATCGGCACGGCCGGACGCTACGGCAAGCGCACGTTCACCGTGCTCGGCCGCATCCAGATGACCTACGACGCCGGCGTGTGGAGCGAGTGGTACGTCGTATTCGACGACGGCGCGTTCGGTTGGTTGTCCGATGCGTCGGGCCAGTACGCAGTCACCGTGCGCGAGCCCGACGATGCGTCGGGCGGCGCGTGGCCCGCGTTCAACACGCTCGAACCCGGCATGCGGATCGATCACGGCGGCCGCGCGTACCTCGTGTCCGACGTGCGTACCGCACGCTGCACGGGCGGCGACGGCGAGTTGCCGTTCCGCGTCGATGCGGGCTGGGAAGCGCGCGTGGTCGACCTGCGCACCGGCAACGCATTCGCGACCTACGACTATTCGGATGCCGACGCGAATGGCGGGAGCCCGGCCGTCTATACGGGCGAGGCGATTGAGTTCGACGCACTCGCGTTCACGGGGCTGCGCGATGCCGACACCGACACGCGCGAGCCACGCGGCGCGCAGATGGTGCCGTTCGCGTGCCCGAGCTGCGGCGCGTCGCTGTCGTATGCGCCGAACGTGGCCGACTACGTCGTATGCGGCAGCTGTCACACGGGCGTGCAGTGCACGGCCGAGCAGCAGACTGTGTTCGCCGCGCAGCGCAAGCTCGATGCGGTGAAGGGCGCGCTGGAACTCGGCGCGATCGGCACGTTCGACGGCGTGAAGTACACGGTGATCGGCATGATGCGTTGCCGCGTGCCGGATGACGACGGCACGTGGGACGAATACCTGCTGCTGAATCCGAAGCGCGGCTTCCTGTGGCTCGTGCAGAGCGAAGGGCGCTGGGAGCGCGTGCAGGTGCTCGATCACTGGCCGACGATCGGCGGCGAGTCCGACATCGTCGACGGCGGCAAGACGTATCGGCTGCGCGAAGCGTACGACGCCGAAGTGGTGTACGTGGTCGGCGCGTTCAACTGGCGTGTGCAGGTCGGCGACCGCACGGCGATTGCCGACTACGGCTGGCAGAAGGACAAGCTCACGCGCGAGCGCAGCGCCGCTGAAATCGTCTGGTCGCGTGCGCGGCCGCTGTCGGCGAGCGCGCTGGCCGAACGCTTCGCGACACCGGCGCTCGCCAAGGAAGCGGTTGCGGGCGCAACGGGTTCGGCCGGTGCGTCGACTGGCCTGTTCGGCACGAAACATCCGCACAGCTTCGCGCCGCTGCCGATCGTGTTCAGCGCGCTGCTGGTGATCTTCAACATGGGTTCGCTGTTCTCGTTCAGCGGCCGTTCCGTCTACGTGCTGGTCGGCCTGCTCGTACTGTGGCTGCCCGAATGGCTGTGGAAGAGCTTCGCATCGGACGGGGGCAACGCGTAATGCGCTACATCGTCTACGGTCTGTACGGGCTGATCGTCGTCACGTTGTTCAGCTGCGCGTCGATCGGCGGCAGCGGCTCGGGCGGCGGCGGGTGGGGCAGTTCGTCGGCGCGCAGCGGCTACTCGTCGTACGGGGCGCACAAGTGACGGCGCGCGACGGTCTCGTTGCGCCGCACGCGACGCTCGGCTCGCACGTGCTGGCCGATCTCGCCGGCATCGACGCGGCGCTGCTGCGCGATGCCGCGCGGCTCGAGGCGATTCTCACCGACGCTGCGCGGCAGGCCGGCGCGCGCGTGATCGGCGCGCATTTTCATCATTTCGGTGGCGAGCATGGCGTGACGGGCGTCGTGCTCCTCGCTGAATCGCACATCACGATTCATACGTGGCCCGAGCACGGCTTCGCGGCCGTCGACGCGTTCATGTGCGGCGCCGCGCGCGCGGCCGATGCGGTCGATGCGATCGCCGCCGCGCTCGGCACGCACGCGCAGGTACGGCAGCAGGTGGCGCGCGGCGCGTGAGCGACGCTCAATAGTGCGGCAACGCTTCGGCTTCGGCCCAGCGCTTGAACGAGTCGAGACGCCGGCGCGTGTGTACGAGATAGAACGCGCCGATCAGCGGTTCGAGCAGCCAGCGCAGCCACGTCGGCTGCGCGCGGAAGTGGTACGTAAACTTCACCTCGGTCGTGTCCGCCGTGCGCTCGGTGAAATTCCAGCTGCCGCTGAAGCGTTCGAGCACCTTCGGCCCGTCGACCATTTCGACGGCCGCGACCTGCGGCGGGCGGTACGAGGTGTAGCGCGACACCATCGTCGCGCCCGACTGGCTGCGGCAGAACGCATCGACGCCGACGTCGGCCGCCATTCCGTCGAGCAGATACGCGTCGGAGAGGAAACTGTCCCACACGAGCCGCCGCGCGTAGTCCTGCGACCACGTGAAGAGGCGTCTGCGATCGACGCCGACGATCCGGCTGACTGAGATCCTCATGATGGGTGGCAGGCGCAACGGCATGGATTGGGATGAAATCGAGTGTACCGCGCCAAAACTGCGCATTTCTTCAGACTTCGTCAAGTCGAGCGCATGCTCGATTGATCTTCTCCGGGAATTCCCCTACGATTGATTCCATGCCTTCGGGAAAGACCCGAAGCGTTTCAATCTCTTGAGGGAGCCTCATGAGTACGCAACAGAACCGGCGCTTCGACGCGCTCGTTTTCATTGGTCGTTTCCAGCCCCCGCATCGTGGTCACCTGAACGTGCTGAAGTCGGCACTGAGCCGGGCCGAGCGCGTGTGCGTGCTGATCGGGTCGACCGACAAGCCGCGCACCATCAAGGATCCGTTCTCGTTCGACGAGCGCCGCCAGATGCTGGCTTCGCTGCTCGATCCGTCCGAGCGCGACCGCGTGACGGTCGCGCCCGTGCAGGATTCGACGTACAACGACGGCGACTGGGTGCGCTGGGTGCAGGATGCCGTGGCCGCCGCGCTCGGCGACGTCGCGCAACGCAAGGTCGGGCTGATCGGCCACGAGAAGGACGCCACATCGTATTACCTGCGGATGTTCCCGCAATGGGAGCTCGTCGACGTCGATGCGACCGAAGACATCTCCGCCACCGAAATCCGCGACCAGTATTTCGCCGAACGCACGAACAGCTTCGTGCAGTGGGCGGTGCCGGAACCGGTGTTCGGCTGGCTCGAACGTTTCCGCACGCAGCCGGAATTCGCGCAGCTGAAGGCCGAGGCCGAATTCATCGCGGGTTATCGCAAGGCCTGGTCGGCCGCGCCGTACCCGGTCACGTTCGTGACGGTCGATGCGGTGGTCGTGCATTCGGGCCATATCCTGCTCGTGCGCCGGCGCAGCGAACCGGGCCGCGGCCTGTGGGCGCTGCCGGGCGGGTTCGTGAATCAGGACGAGCGGCTCGACGCGGCGTGCATCCGCGAACTGCGCGAGGAAACCGGCCTGAAGCTGCCGGAGCCCGTGCTGCGCGGCTCGATCAAGGATCGCCAGGTGTTCGATCATCCGACCCGCTCGCTGCGCGGCCGCACGATCACGCACGCGTGCCTGTTCAACTTCCCGACCGGCGAGCTGCCGCGCGTGAAGGGCAGCGACGACGCCGACAAGGCGCGCTGGGTGCCGCTCAACGAATTCGCGCAGATGCGCAACGTGATGTTCGAGGATCACTTCGAGATCGCGTATCACTTCCTGGGGAAGCTGTGATCTGCTGATTCCCCGGATTCCGGTCCGCCGCGACAGACGCGGCGGCACATCAACGGCCTAGAGGAGCTCTAGCCATGCAAAACGATCCCGGCGGCTTTGCCGCGGTTCTCGCCAATCCGATCCTCAATACGGATTCGTACAAGGCTTCCCACTTCCTGCAATATCCGCCCGACGCGCAGGCGATGTTCTCGTACATCGAATCGCGCGGCGGCCGCTACGACCGTACGCTGTTCTTCGGCCTACAGATGCTGCTGAAGGAATATCTGTGCCGCCCGATCACGCACGCGATGATCGATGACGCGCGCGACTTCTTCGCGGTGCATGGCGAACCGTTCAACGAGGACGGGTGGCGGTATATCGTCGCGCACTACGACGGCTACCTGCCGGTGAGGATTCGCGCGGTGCCGGAAGGGTCGATCGTGCCCGTGCACAACGTGCTGATGACCGTCGAATGCGATGACTCTAAGGTGTTCTGGCTTGCGTCGTATCTCGAGACGATGCTGTTGCGTGTGTGGTACCCGGTGACGGTCGCGACGCGCAGCTGGCACCTGCGGCAGACGATCCGCCGTTTTCTCGAGAAGACCGACGACGATCTCGCGCTGTTGCCGTTCAAGCTGCACGACTTCGGCGCGCGCGGCGTGTCGAGCGCGGAATCGGCCGCGATCGGCGGCGCGGCGCATCTCGTGAGTTTCATGGGTTCGGATACGGTGCTCGGCGTGCTCGCCGCGAACCGCTTCTACCGCGAGCCGATGGCAGCGTACTCGGTGCCGGCGGCCGAGCACAGCACGATCACGTCGTGGGGGCGTGAGGGCGAGATCGACGCTTACCGGAATATGATCAGTCGCTTCGGTTTGCCGGGTGCGATCGTATCAGTCGTGTCGGACTCCTATGATCTGTTCGCCGCGCTTGAAATGTGGGGTGGCCCGCTGCGTCAGGCGGTGCTCGCTTCGGGCGCGACGCTCGTCGTGCGTCCCGATTCGGGCGACCCGGTCGCGATCGTGCTGCAGACCGTGCGCGCGCTCGATGCATCGTTCGGCTCCACCGTGAACGGCAAGGCGCGGCGCGTGCTGAACCGCGTGCGCGTGATCCAGGGCGACGGCGTCGACGAGCAATCGATCGACGCGATTCTCGCCGCGCTCGACGACGCTGGTTATGCGGCCGGCAACGTCGTATTCGGGATGGGCGGCGCGCTGCTGCAGCGGGTGAATCGCGATACCCAGCGCTTCGCGATGAAGTGCTCGGCGATCCGGCGTGGCGACGTGTGGCACGACGTTCGCAAGGACCCGGTCACCGATCTGGGCAAGCGTTCGAAGCAGGGGCGGCTGACGTTGCTGCGCAACCGGCGCACCGGTGAGTATCGGACGGTCGCGTTGCCGGTCGCATGGGACGATCGTGCGCTCGAAGGCGAGTGGGACGATGCGCTCGAAACGGTGTTCGATACGGGGCGGTTGTTGGTCGATGCCACGTTCGCCGAAGTTCGGGCGAGGGCGCACGCGGCGGAGGCTTGACGATGGGCGGCGGGGCGATCGCTCACCCCGCCGCCTTCGGTGGTCATCGTTCGCTGGCCAGTGTGCGGCCGCTTCGCTCCGCCATCCGTACCGCCTCCATCGCCCGCGCCAACGCATCGAACACGGCCGGCCCCTTGCAGCGCGACACGTTGAAGCGCATGAACGACGTCGCGCTGTGCGACGCACTGAACACGTTGCCGGGCGCAAGCACTACGTCGTGGTCCAGCGCATGGCGCGCGACGCGCGCGGCATCGAGCCCGTCCGGGAACTCGGCCCACACGAACAATCCGCCGCGCGGCTCCGTCCAGATCCCGAGTCCGGCACGCGCAAGCCGCCGGATCGTTTCGCCCATCGCGTCAGCAAGCTGCGCGCGCAGGCTGTCGAGATGACGCCGGTACGTGCCGTCGACCAGCAGTCGGTGCACGAAGTTCGCGCCGATCTGCGCGTTGCCGAACGACGTTGCGAGCTTCAGGTCGACGAGCGCGTCGATCCATTCAGGGCGCGCGGCAATATAGCCGCAGCGGATCGCGGCCGACAGCGTCTTCGAGAAACTGCCGATCGACACCACGCGCGACAACCCGTCGAATGCCGCGAGGCGCGGCGCGGGCGTGCTCTCGAAATCCGCGAAGATGTCGTCCTCGACGATCAGCAGGCCGTGCTCGGCCGCGAGCGTCAGCAGCCGATGCGCGACGGGCGGCGCGAGCGTCGCGCCGGTCGGGTTGTGCAGCGCCGCGTTCGTGATGTACAGGCGCGGCCGGTGTTCGGCGAGTACCTGCTCGAAGCGCGCGAGATCGGGGCCGTTCGGCGTATACGGCACGCTCACGATCCGCGCGCGATGCGCGCGCAGCAACGCCTGGAAATTGAAATAGCACGGGTCGTCGAGCACGACGGTGTCGCCGGGCTCAAGCAGCAGCCGGCACACGAGATCGAGCGCATGCGTACCGCCGTCGGTCAGCATGATCTGCGTCGGTTCCGCATGGACGCCGTGCTGCGCGAGCCGCCACGCGAGCTGCTGGCGCAACGCGGGCAGGCCGAGCGGCGTCGCGTAGTCGGTCAGCGCATCGGGCTCGTCGCGCGACACCGCACGCAATGCGCGACGCAGGCTTTCGTCCGGCAGCCACGACGACGGCAGCCAGCCGCAGCCGGGCTTCACGGAACTCGGCGCCGCCTCGAGCGACTGGCGCGACAGCCACAGCGGATCGAGTTCGCGATCGAGGCGCGGGCCGAGTTCGGCGAGCGCGAGCGGCGGCGCGTGGCCCGACACGTAGAAGCCGGAGCCGCGCCGCGCGACGAGCACGCCTTCGCTCGCCAGCCGCTCGTAGGCGTCGACGACGGTCGACTTCGACACGTGCAGCGCGTCGGCCATCATCCGGATCGAAGGCACGCGCGCGCCGGGCATCAGCGCGCGGCTCGCGATCCGCGCGCGCAGCGTGTCCATCACGGTTTCCACGCGCGTACGCGACGGCGCGGGCGGGGCAGGGGTCGGCACGGAACGGCTCATGGCGAGAAGGAACTGTACGGCCGCTTGTCCAGTACAGTTTGTCCGAATTGTATTGGGCTGTAGCTTACGCGCTTTTCGCGCGCGGCGGATCATCGGGCATCAACCTTTTCTCGACCAGGATTTCCCGTGCAAAAGACGACCGACGGATGGCTCAGCGGCCTGCTGGGCGTGATCATCTTCAGCGGCTCGCTGCCGGCGACGCGTGTCGCCGTGCAAGGGCTCGACCCGCTGTTCCTCACGTTCGCACGCGCGACGATCGCCGGCGTGCTCGGCCTGAGCTTGCTCGTCGCGCTCAAGCAGAGGCGGCCGACGCGTGCCGAGACGGCATCGCTCGTGATCGTCGCGCTCGGGGTCGTGGTCGGTTTTCCGTTGCTGACCGCGCTGGCGCTGAAGCACGTGACGTCCGCGCACGCGATCGTGTTCGTCGGGCTGCTGCCGCTCGCGACCGCGCTGTTCGGCGTATGGCGCGGCGGCGAACGGCCGCGGCTGCCGTTCTGGATCTTCTCGCTGCTCGGCAGCGGCGCGGTGGCCGCGTTCGCGCTGCGCAACGGCGGTCAGGCGTCGGTCGTCGGCGATGCGCTGATGCTGGCCGCGATCGTCGCGTGCGGGCTCGGCTATGCGGAAGGCGCGCGCCTGTCGCGCCAGCTCGGTGGCTGGCAGGTGATCTCGTGGGCGCTCGTGCTGTCGCTGCCGGTGATGCTGCCGCTCACATGGTTCACGTGGCCGGCGACGTTCGACGGCGTCGACGCCGCCGCGCTGTGGGGCCTCGCGTACGTGTCGCTGTTCAGCATGCTGATCGGCTTCGTGTTCTGGTACCGCGGCCTCGCGCTCGGCGGGATCGCGGGCGTCGGCCAGCTGCAGCTGCTGCAGCCGTTCTTCGGCTTCCTGCTCGCGGCCGGCCTGCTGCACGAGACGGTGCCGCCGTCGATGCTCGTCGTGACGGTCGTCGTGGTTGGCTGCGTGGCGGGTGCGAAGTACTTCTCGAAGATGGCGCCGGTGCGGCGCGCGAGCTGATTCATGCATCGCGCACGCGCGACGACGTGACGGGTGCCCCGTTCGCCGTCGCGCGTACGCCGTTTACCCCATCACCACGTTCGCGAGCCGGAACTGGTACGCGGTCGCGGTCGTGCCGCTGCCGCCACCCGTCATTACGATGTCGGCGCTCTTGATCCCGAGCAGCGACAGTTCGGTGTTGATGTCGGACAGCACGGCCGAATTCATCACCGCGCCCTGCTCGATCTGCGATGCGGTGCCGATCCACAGTGTCGGCTTGAACTCGAACACGGCCTTCTGGCCCGGCACGATGCCCGTCTTGTGCGCGAGCAGCCGGTTGTCCTTGAATACCGACGCGGTGATCGCCCCCTGGCTCAGGTCGTTGCGCAGCTGGATCTCGCGCGAAGTCGGCGCCGGCCCGGCCAGCGCGAGCACGTTGCCCGACGTCGAGCGCGATACGTTGAAGACCTGTCCGTTGTCCGCGCGCTTTTGCGGCATGTAGTTGCCGTCGGCATCGCTCGCGGAGACGGTCGTCAGCATCGGGAACACGAACGGATGGTTGTCGCCGCGTCCGCAGTTGGTGATGACTTTCCACGCGATCGCGAGTTCGTCGAAGTCCGTCGACACGTTCTTCTGGAAGAGCACGATCTGGCTGTTGTTGACGTCGTTCGACAGGTTGACGAAGTTGAGATTGATGTCCATGAGTCACCTTGATTCGATTCGGATACCTGATTGAAAAGGCGCCGGCCGTGCATCGCCGGCGCACGGACCGTTACGCCATCACCACGTTCTCGAGCCGGAACGTGAACGGCGTCGAGCGCGGGCCAGGGCCGCCGCCGGTCATCACGATGTCGGCGCTCGCGATGCCGAGCAGCGACAGTTCCGTGTTGATGTCGGAGATCACCGCGGAATTCATCAGCGCGCCCTGTTCGATCTGCGATGCGACGCCGATCCAGATCGTCGGCTTGAACTGGAACACGGCTTTCTGGCCCGGTGCGACGGACGTCTTGCGCGCGAGCGCGCTGCCGTCCTTGTAGATCGTCGCGTTGATCGCGCCGGCCGGCAGGTCGTTGCGCACCTGCACCTCCGAGCTCGCACCCGGGTCGCCGCCGAGCTGCAGCACGTCGCCGGAGCTGGAGCGCACGACCTGGAACACCTGGCCGTTGGCCGCGATCTGCTGCGGCATGTAGTTGCCCCAGCTGTCGCTCGCGCTCACGCTCATCGTCATCGGAAACTTGAACGGATGGTTGTCGCCCTGGCCGCAATTGCGGATCACCTTCCATGCGATCGCGAGTTCGTCGAAGTCGGTCGCCACGTTCTTCTGGAAGATCACGACGCTCGAGTTGTTCGCGTCGTTCGAGCGGTTGATCAGGTTCAGTTGGATATCCACGTCGTTGCTCCTTGAGTTTGAAAAAAGCGGCAGTCGGTCTGCCGCACACCTTTCCCGCCGGCCCGGCCGCGAAGCCGTGCCGTCAAGCCGGTTCAAACGGATTCAGGCGGCGCTACGCGCGCACGATGTGCTCGAGCGAGAACGCGAACGGGTGCGCATCGGTGCCGCTGCCGCCGCCCGTCATCACGATGTCGGCCGCGGCGACGCCGGAGAGCGGCAGCAGCGTGTTCGCGCTCGACATCACCGCCGCGTGCAGCGCGCGGCTTTCCTGGACTTGCGACGCGACGCCGATCCACAGCGCCGGCGTGAAACGGAACACGGCCTTCTGCCCGGGCGCGACCGCTTCCTTCACGGCGATCAGCCGACCCGCGCTGTACGCGTTGACGTTCACCGCGCCGCGCCGCATCCGGTTGACGACCTCGATGTCGCCACTTGGCGCATCGGTCGGGTCGGGCACGAGCCGGCCGCGTCCGGTCGGTTGCGCGTCCACGACGAAGCGCACGCCGGCGGGCGCCGTGACGGGCGGCGAGAAGTTGCCGTGCTCGTCGCCCAGCGCGACGTCGATGTCGGTCGAGTAGTCGAACGGATGAAAGCAGTCGCGTCCGCAGTAACGGATCACCTTCCACGCGATCGCGAATGCGTCGAGGTCGGGGATCACGTCGCGCTGGAACAGCACGATTTCGCTGTTGCCGCAGTCGTTCGAGCGATTGACGAAGCGGAGCTTGATGTTCATGACGTTTGCTCCTCATCGGGCGTGCCGCGGTCGTCGCGCAGCGTGCGGTCGGCCCACTGCACGAGCGCCGGTGCGACGCCGTTCGCGAGCGACGCGACGTGCAGCGCATGCGCACGCGCCTGGGCCTGCAGGTCGCCGGCGAAGCGGCCGAGCGCCATCGCGGCATCGGTCGGCCCGCGCGTGCGGCCGAGATCGTCGAGGTATTGCGCGGCCGCATCGGCCATCGCCCCCGCATGCTGCAGGTGGCTCTGCGTGAAGCGCGTCGCGAGATCGGCATTCAGCGCCGCGAGCTCCTTGACCGCGGCGGCCGAACTGCCGAGCGCGAGCCGCTCGAGCTGGCCGCGCCACAGCGCGTCGGTCGCGGCCTGGCAGGCATCCGTGTAACGGTGGCCGGCGAGCAGCGCGGTGTGCGCGAACGCGCGCCACGCGGGGCCGCCGGGCGTGCCGCCGGTGCCGGTCGTCTGCGCGGCGAGCTTGCCGAACAGCTGGAGCGCGTCGGCGTGCGCGCGTTCCCATTGGGCGATGAACGTGGAGAACATGGCGATTCCTCGTGATGAAGGCGTGATGACGGCGCGACGGCGGCAGCCACGCGGATTACTGACGCGCGGCGCCGAGGCGCTGCACCATCCGCATCACGGCGGCCATCTGCGGCGCGTCGCGGCGGTAGAAGCCCGGATGAAGCGGATCGGTGCTCGTGTAGCCCCAGAAATCCCAGCAGCCGAGCGGATTGACGGCCGATTTCTCGACCTGCGGATAGAGCACGATCAGCCGGTTCGTATCGGCGATCTCGTTGTAGCCGACGCCGCGAATCATCCTTTCGCCGACGGTTGCGACGTTCTGCACGCAGCCGTGGAAGACGACGTGCACCGCACACGTCACGCGCTCGCAATCGGCGGGCACGTACACATAGCCGGTATCGCCGAGCGACGCGTTGCGCCGCTGATCGAACGCGCGCTGGTCGAACGCCAGCAGTTTGCCGCGTGCCTGCGCGACCGGCGGGTTGAGCGGCGTGTCGGGCGTGCCGTAGATCCAGCGCACGATGTCGTGCGCCTGCTGGAAGCCGCAGTTGTCGATGTACGGGCTCGCGTTCGCGCTGCACGCGTTGTCCTCGGGGCGGTTCGTGATGAACGCATGCCCGGCGTCCGGCGATTCGCGATACTGAAGGTTCGCGGCCGGCACCTGCGCGAGCGTGTAGAAGCGCGCGGTCTGGTCGACGACGCGCGTCGACACCACCGTATCCTTCGCGCCGCTGAACACGTAGATGCGCTGGCCGCGCAGCGCGGCCGGATCGTCGATTTCGCCGCGCTGCGCGAACGTGCGCGCGGCGCGCCACGCGTCGGCCGCGGACGGCGCCGGGCCGATCGGCTGCATGCACAGCGTGGTCGCGGCTACCGCCGGCGGGATCAGCTCGTTCACGCCCGCGCAATAGAACGGGCCGCCGGCGACGATGCCCGCGCCGATCAGCCGGCTCGAGAATGCGACGTCGAACTGCGCGGCCATGAAGCCGCCGGACGACAGCCCCGACACCGACGTGCGCTGCAGGTCGGCCGCGTAGGCGGGCAACGGATCGGCGGGAGCGGCGACGGCGGCGTGCGGTGCGACCGTCGCCAGGGCGGCAACGGCAACGGTGACGGCGACGCTGGCGGTCGCCAGCGCGCGGCGCAGCGCGTGCGAATCGGTGCGGCGGGGCGGCGTCGTGCGGCCGGGCGAGCGAGTGACGTTCATGCGGGACTCCTGGCGTGATGAGTGGCGAACGGTTGGAACGGAGCGAATGCGGCAAGACTTCAGCGACGATTTCAGCTTACGGACAGCCGACGTCATCCGAAATGGCGCGAACGACACGCGCGGCGACCCGTGACGTTCGGCCGGTGCCGCGTCACGGCGCTCATGACAGAAACAGCGCGCGTTCGGCCTGGCGGCGCTTGGTGAGCCCCGCGAGCGGCTTGCCGCCGGCCTTGTTCCACACAAGGAACTGGTCGGCCGCCCGCGCGCTCGCACCGGCGTTCAGGTAGCGCAGCAGCGTCGATGAGCGCAGCCGTCCCGCACCGAGATTGAAGACGAACGACATCAGCGCATCGAACTGCTGCTGTGTGACGGGCACGTGAAGCAGCTTGCGCAGGTTCAGCTCGGCGCCGCGCAGGTCGCGCCGCAGCAGCGCCTCCGCTTCGGCCGGCGTGAGCGGGCGCGTGAACCGTTCGTTCGGCAGGATCAGGTGCCCGTAGCCGATCGTCGGCTTGCCGACCGCGTCGAGATAGCGCGCGAGCCGCAGCCCCTCGAACTGCTTGATCAGCGCGATGCCCTGCGCACCGGTGCGTTCAGGCTGGTTCGCCATCATCGTTCTCCTTGCTGCCCGGCCGTGCGCGCGGCACCAGGCGATGCGTGTATTCGTCGATCACGCGCATGATCGCTTCGGGGGGCGGCAGTGATGCGAAGTGCATTTCGATGTCGATGTGCTCGGTGTCGCGCTGTCGCGCGTTGCCTTGCGCATCCTTTTTCGCGGAGCGCGGGGCGAACGTCACGTAGAAGCGGCCGCGCTGGTCGTCGTCGCCGGCGACGCCGCCGGCCGGCAGCGCCTCGGTGAAGTCGCCGCGCACGGTCAGGTGCACGATCATCCGGTCGAGCGCGAGCCCGCGCGGGGTGGCGAGCGCGACGAGCGGCACCGGCATCGTGTGTTCAGCGTCGAGCGCGACCGTGACTTCGCGCGGCGCGAGCAGGCCGTCGTCGCGCAGATCGAAAAACTGGTCGAGCACGGCCGTGTACTGATGCGCGAGCAGCTGGTTCGCCGCCGCGGCGGCGTGCTGCATCCCGCGTGCGATTTCGTCGAGCGCGATGCCGCGCGGCGGCGGGCGTTCGTCGTCGGCCGGGGAGCCGGGAGGCGGCGCGGGCGGTGCGGGTGGCGTAGGTGGCGCGGGACGCCCGTCGCCGGGGGCCGAGGCCGCCGGTGTGTCGTCCGGTGCCGATCCGGGGCCGGCCGGCGAGCCGGCGGCAT
The DNA here is from genome assembly GCF_003635165.1 of Burkholderia sp. Nafp2/4-1b. Lineage (GTDB taxonomy): Bacteria > Pseudomonadota > Gammaproteobacteria > Burkholderiales > Burkholderiaceae > Burkholderia. The sequence goes on from NZ_ML058597.1 coordinate 288,249, forward strand.
CGCGCGGGGCGAGGTGCGCCGGATCCACGCCCGCCGTCGCCGCTCCAACGCTCCCCGCACCCGCACCCGCACCCGCGAAGCCGCGGCCGTCGGCCGCCGCCGTACCGGCCGGCGGCGGGACCGGCCCATCCGGCTCCGCTCGGGCGCTGCCGCCGCTGCCGCCGCCCGGACGCGTATCCCCGTCGTCGTGTCCGCCGCCGCCCGCGCGGCGCGACCGTCTGAAAAGCCTGAACATGGCCGCCCCGCGCGCTTACGCGTGCGCCGGCTGCTGGGCGCCCGCATCGGCCGCGGCGGGCGCCGCCGCCTTGCCGCCGGCTCCCGATGCGTCACCGACCAGTTGCCCGTCGGTCGGCGTCGCCGGCAACGGCTTCACGTCCTTCGCGTTGCCTTCGGTGACGACCGGCTTGGTCGCGGCTTCGGTCAGGAAGTCGATCACGCGCATCAGCGCTTCGGGCGGCGACTGGCGCTTCACCTGCGTATGGATCGAATATTTCGCGCGCGTGTCGGTGCTGCGCGTCTGCTCGGCCTTGTGCGACACGCGCCCGGACACGCTGACGCTGATTGGCCCCCAGCCGAATTTCGCCTGGAATTCGCCGCCGGCCTCCGTCGTCGACGACGACTTCTCCGACTGCGTGATCTCCATCTCGAAGTCGATCGTGCCTTCCTCGATTGCGATGATCGGGTGGACGATCGCCGCGAGCAGCGGGATGCGCATCGTCTTCTGCACGACGCCTTTCGACACGCCGCTTTCGTCGACCAGCGTCTCGTCGTAGTCGAACTGGACGGCCACGGCCTTGCCGCCCTGGATGCAGACCTGCATCAGGAAATCCGCGTAGCTCTTCGCGGCCTGCGTCTGCGCGCTGATCATCGCCTTTAACGGGCCGGCGATCATTTGGTCCATGGGTAATGCGTTAATCACTGAGCCGATGAAATTCGCGTCCATGAATAAACTCCTCTTCGTGTTGAAGACAACGGAAATTCGCTGTCGTTATTCACGTTAGAAAATTTAAGAGGTTTACCAAATATGACGTCCGTCACGTCCGGCGGCCCGGGCCGGCCCGCGACGGGCGTCGGCACGCGTGGCGCGACACGGCGTGGACGAATTAGGCCATTCGTCACGGAGCGACGGGCCTAGTGCGCGACTTGGAAAACAGCGGTAAAAAAACGCCGGGTAGGGAAGCAAAAAAAGGAAGCAAAAAAACCTAAACCGAGCATCCCGATTTCGAGGAAACCGCGCAATGAACGTTCTGATGATCGATAGCCCGCCGTTATTCGTCGCGGGTGTGGCGGACGTACTGTGTAAACGCGATGTCAACTGGCATGTGTGGTCGGCCCGCCGTCCCGAGGACGTCTTGCGCCTGCGCGACGCGTTGCTGCCCGAGACGGTCGAGGCAATCACGATCGAATGCGACGAGCACGCCGCGCGGCCGAGCTGGCCGAACGTGCTGCACGAGACGTTCGACGGCGCGCCGTGGCTGTGCGTCGTGGCCGCCGTGTGCCGCCGCACGATTGCCGATGCGCTGCTGGCGGGGGCGGCCGGCATCATCGACCGGCACGCGAGTGCCGACGAGTTCGCGGATGCGCTCGGCCGCGTCGCGGCCGGTGCGATTTACGTGCCGTCGAACGACGGCGGCGCGGCGCAGGCGCGCGCCGGTGCCGCGCCGGCGGGCGACGATCGCGCGTTCGAGCGCCTCACGCCACGCCAGCGCGACGTGCTGCGGCTGCTGGCCGAAGGCAAGTCGAACAAGCAGATCTGCCGTGTGCTGAACGTCGCGGAAGGCACGATCAAGAACCACCTGTATGCGCTGTTCCGCCAGATCGGCGTGAGCAACCGGACCGAGGCCGCGTTGTGGCTCGCGCGCCACGTGCCGGCCGAGCCGGCCGGGTTTCCGTTCACGCCCGCGTGCCTTCCGTCCGGCTGATGCGTTCGACGGGCGCACCGGTCGGCCCGGCGCGCCCCGGTGCGGCGGGCGACGACGGGCTTCGCGCCACGGCGGAAGCGGCGCGCAAGCGCGGCGTTGCGCTACTGTCGGGGCGCGTCGGGCGGAAACGGATCGTCCGCGGCCGACGGGGCGGGGTGGGCCGCGAGCATCGCGCGCGTGAATTCGGCGAGGCGCGCGCGGATGATGTCGGCGGACGCGGCACCGTCGAGCGATTGCTGCAGGTCGAGCAGACGGGCCGCCAGTTCGCCCTGCCACTGAGCGCGTTCGTTGGCGGCACGCGCGCGATTCGCGGCGAGCGCCGCGCCGACGTCGGTCGAGCGGTCGCCCTGCACCAGCGTCTCGAGCGTTTCGACGAGCCGTTGCAGCACGCGGTGCACGGCCGTCGCCGAGAAGCCGCCGAGCATCGCGAGCGCCGGCCGCCCGAAGCTGTGCATGCTGCCCTGTGCGAACAACTGCGCCGGCAGCATCTGCACGATGATCAGGCCGGCGATCACGCCGAGAATCAGCCGCGCGCCGTACGATGCGTCGTACTTCGGATCGTAGGTGGAGGCGGCGACGTAGTGGTGCGCCTGGAACAGCGTCGCGAACGAGGCGCCGAGTCCCGCGCAACACAGCAGGAACGTCGTGTTCCACAGCAGCTGCACGCCGTTGGATTGCAGAAAGCCGCGTTCGATGTTCTCCCCCGACACGTGCGGCGACAGGCTCGTCAGCACGACCGCGAGCAGGAAGCCGAGCGCCGATCCGGTCAGCAGCCGGATCAGCGGCACCGGGCCGAGCCACGCGAACGGGTGCGCCTGGCGCCGGTGCATGTCGAGCAGCGTGACGGCCTGCGGCGTCGCGGGGGCGACGAGCGTCGCGAGCTTGCGGTGGATCGCCGCGAGCGCGTGCTGCTGTGCGGGCGTCAACGATGTCACGGTCGATGCGCCGGCCGAAGCGGCGGCCGCGATCAGCGCGGCGAGCCGCGCGACGAGTTCGGGCTCGATCGGCAGCCCGTGATGGAGCGCATAGCGCGCCATCGCCTCGCATTCGTCGCACAGCTGCGCGGCGAGGCTGTCCGGCGCGTGCGGCGGCGCGGGCATCGCCGGCCGCGCGCGCCAGCGCCCGAAACGCGGGGCGCCCATGTCACGGTGTGTCGTCCGCGCCGGGTATGTCCATGTCGAACGCGTGGATCGCGACGCGTTCGCGCTCCGCGCTCGACAGGTGGTGCACGCACGGCGCTTCGTCGACGCGCTGCCAGTGGGTCCGGGTGCGGTCGACCGCGAACACGACGACTTCCTTCCGGCTGCGGCCGTCGTTGTGCGCGATGTACTGCAGCGAGTCGGGCACGTCGAACGCGCGATCGGTCGGATTCACGCCGGACGACAGCACGAAATCGAGCGCGAGCGCGCCGTCGTCCAGATGCGGCGGCTTGACGTCGTTGCCCGGATGCTGGCGCCATTTCAGGAAGTCGAGGCAGATGTCGATGCCGAACGGCGGCGCGTCGCCGAGCCGGTTGTCGAAGCTGTCCGACAGGTGCGGGCCCTGGTACGGCGACGACGGCGGCTCGGCCGTCGCGCTTTGCGGTGATACGTCGCTCGTCTTCAGCACGGTCACCAGCGTGCCGTCGCCGAGACGGAACGTGTGGGCGAGCGGCATGTCGAGCGCGTCGACCGACTTGCCGTAGTCGATCCAAGACGTATGGCGTTTCGGCCAGATTGCCGCGCGGCGCGAACCGTCTTCGTCGCCATCGCCATTTTCGCCGCGTGCGAGCGGTGGCAGGAAATTGGTCGTCACGAACGTGAAATTCAGCGACACGTACGGCCCCACGAGCGCGCCGTTATCGGGTACGTCGGCCGCCGCTTCGTGCTTGACGAGCATCGCGACGGTGCCGGGCAGGAACACGATCGGCCCGTACTGTTGCACCGGAAAGCGTTCCGCGACGGCGCCGATCGCGTGCCGTACGGGATCGAGCTGCAGGTCGACAAGCGCATGGAGTTCGTCGACGTCGCGCAACGCGTTCCACGGCACGTTCCAGTAGAACTCGGGCGCGGTGACGAACGTGACGCGCGGCGCGTCGTCGTCTTTCCCGTCACGGCGGACGGCTTCGAACGCACTCGACAGCGCACCGCTGAGGTGATTGATCGAGACCTGCTGCAGGCGCGCCGCGTATGCAGCGAGTTCCTCGTCGGGCGCGCGTACGGGTTTGCTGTCGCAAGCATAGCGCACGGATACGATTCGGACAGGCTGTTTCATGATGGTTTCCTCTTCCTTCGGGGTGGCGGCGCTCGAGGCCGGGCCGCGGCGGTTTCAGGCGGACGTGATGTCGGTGATCCAGAACCACGGGTTCGCGTACGGCCCGTCGACGACCTTGGCGACGGTCTGTCCGGGGCCCGCGCCGGCAGGCGTGCCGCCCGGGAACGGCCGTATGTCGAACACGAAGGCGGTGCCGCCCTGGCTGACGAAGCCGAGCGTGTACAGCGAGGCGTCGACGGCAGGCCCGTTCTTCGCGGCTTGCCACGCGAGGTTCCGCAGCAGCGACACGCGCGGCGCGCCCGGGTCGTCGCCGATCACGACGTCGACGGATTGCCGCGTCGCGCGCGTGCCGTTTTCGCGGATCGCGTCGCGGAGCGCCGCGAGGTCGTCCCGATAGTCACTTCCGGTGGTGAGTCGAAGTTGCACGATGTTTGCTCCGGTTGATCAGCCGGCGTGGCTCGGCCGTCGAGACGGCGCGCTGGTCGAGGCGAGCGCGCATCCGTGCAGCCACTTTGCGTGGCGCGCGGTGTGCGAACAATGCGGCGGAAGTCATGGCCCGACGCATGACCGAATGCACGGGGAGGCGCGCATGTCGTGCGCATGCCCGCGCGCCGCGTCACATGACCGACGTCACGGGGCGCGCGCTGAACGCACGGCCTATCGACGGTCGAATGCATGCGCGGCTAACGTGAGAGCACGCGATACGTCACCGGGCATGCGAGGCCGTGCATCGACGCTCGATGCGGTCGCGACGGAGCGTCCGGTGCGATGTCGAATCGGGCAATGAAAAACGGATGTAAAGGAGTGCGAAGATGAAGCTGATTGGATATCATGCGACGCGATCCGGGCATCGCGCATCGTTATCGGCGGGGCTCAGGCAAGTGGCATCCGGCTGGGATCCGGCCTCGGGTGGCGAGCTGGGCTACGGCTTCTACGTCATTGCCGACCTGGCGAAACCGAAGGCGCTGTACACGTATGGCTACGGCGTCGCGACCGCCGTGCATCCACCCGAGGGCGTTGACATCTGGGAGGTATGGTCCGACACCGAGCTCGATGCGCTCGCGAGTCATGCGGTGCCGAACGAGCAGCAGTGGGACAAGATCACGCCCGCTCTGTGCACGGATTACGACTGGCTCAGCAACGCGAACGAGCAGCCGCCCGTGCAGGTCAAGTTCAATCCGCGCGCCTATCCGCACCTGACGATCAAGCTGCATGAGACGCTGAGCACGGCGGAAGCGGAGCACCGCGCGTTCGACTGACCACGCGGCAAGGCGGGATCCGGCGGCGCAGGATGCCGGATCCCGCTGGGCGTCAGCCGTTTCGAACCGGTTACTCGAACGTTTCGAGCGCGAGCAGTTCGTTGATCGTCTGCCGGCGGCGGATCAGCCGCGGCGTGCCGCGATCGACGAGCACTTCCGGCGCAAGCGGCCGGCTGTTGTAGTTCGAGGACATCGATGCGCCGTAGGCACCTGCATCGTGCAGGAACAGCAGGTCGCCGATCTGCGGCTGCGCGAGCTTGCGGTGCGTGACCACGCCGCCTGCATCCTGCGTGAACACGTCGCCGGACTCGCACAGCGGCCCCGCGATCGCGATGTCGACGAGCGGCCGGCCGGCGGGCAGCGCGCCATCCTGCGCATGCACTGACACCGCGTGGTAGCTGCCGTACATCGACGGGCGCATCAGGTCGTTGAAGCCCGCGTCGATCAGCACGAAGTCGTGCTTCGGCCGACGATTCACGGCCTGGACTTCGGTGACGAGCGTGCCGGCTTCGGCGACGAGGAAGCGGCCCGGTTCGATCTCGATGCGCACTGCATGGCCGAGATGCCGTTCGATCCGCTTGCGCGCGGCATCCCACTGGCTGAAGTAGTGACCGACGTCGACGCGCGGCTCGCCGTCGCGATACGGAATCGACAGTCCGCCGCCGGCAGAGATCGCTTCGATGTCGTGGCCGAGCGACGTGACGAGGTCGACCATCGCATCGCACACTTGCGACAGGTGGCCGTAGTCGACGCCCGAGCCGATATGCATGTGGATGCCGACCAGCTTGAGCCCGTACTGGCGCACGATCTCGATCGCACGCGGCACGTCGTCGATCCAGATCCCGTGCTTGCTCTGCGGGCCGCCGGTGTTGGTCTTGTTGCTGTGGCCGTGGCCGAAGCCGGGGTTCACGCGCAGCCACACGCGGTGGCCGGGCGCATGCTCGCCGACGCGCGCGAGCATGTCGAGCGAACCGGCGTTCACGGTCACGCCGTGCTTCAGCACGGCCGCGAGCGTCGGGCGATCGATCAGGTCGGCCGTGAATACGACGCCTTCCGGCTCGCCTGCCGGGCTGAACCCGGCCGCGAGGCTGCGCTCGATCTCGCCGAGCGACACGGCATCGACGCACGCGCCTTCGTCGCGCATCAGCTTCAGGATATGCAGGTTCGAGTTCGCCTTCTGCGCGTAGCGGATCACGTCGAACTGGCGCAGTTGGGCGATGCGGTCGCGGATGACGTCGGCGTCGTACACCCACAGCGGGGTGCCGTATTGCTGGGCGAGCGCCGCGAGCTGGCGGGAATCGAGGGACATGGCGGAAGAATCGGATCGAATGAACGGATAGCGTGAATGATGCGCCTGAATGTCTATACAGTAAAATGCCTGTTTATCGACATTCGATTCATTTTTGATATAGACGTTATGCTCACTCACCGGCACATAGAGGTCTTCCGCGCGTTGATGGTCACCGGCAGCACGACGCGGGCCGCCGAGATGCTCTATACATCGCAGCCCACGATCAGCCGCGAGCTCGCGCGGATGGAGCAGGTGGTCGGCTTCGCGCTGTTCGAGCGCTCCCACGGCCGGCTGCGGCCGACGATGGCGGCACTCACGCTATTCGACGACGTGCGGCTCGCGTATGTGGGGCTCGAGCGCGTGGCGGCGACGGCCGCGCGGCTGCGCGAGTTTCGCGACGGCCAGCTGTCGGTGATTGCGCTGCCGGCGTTTTCGCACGCGATCCTGCCCGGCGCATGCCGACGCTTTCACGATGCGCATGCGGGCGTCAGCGTGTCGATCGCGACGCAGGAGTCGCCGGTGCTCGAGGAGTGGCTGACCGCGCAGCGCCACGATCTCGGGCTGACCGAACACGACGTCGCGCCGGCTGGCACCGTGCTCACGCCGCTGCTCGAAGTCGACGAGGTCTGCGTGCTGCCGGACGGTCATCCGCTGCTCGCGCAGCGCGCGATCGATCTTGCGGATCTCGCCGATCGTCCGTTCGTGAGCCTGTCGCTGAACGATCCGTACCGGATCCTGATCGACGAGGCGTTCGCGCAGCTCGGCGTCGCGCCGCGTTCGGTGGTCGAGACGCCGTCGGCCGTGTCCGTGTGCGCATTCGTGCGGCAGGGGCTCGGCGCGGCGATCGTCAATCCGCTGACCGCGCTCGATTTCGTCGGGCGCGACCTGCACGTGCGGCCGCTCACGCGCTCGTTTCCGTATCGTGTCAGCGTGATCGTGCCCGAGCACCGGCCGAAGAACCTGCTCGTCGACGCGTTCGCCGACGCGCTGCGCGCCGAAGCGAAGACGATTCGCCGACGGCTCGCCGCGTTGCCGGCCTGATGCCGACCGTATGATGGGCGTTGCGTCGCGCGGATTGTCCTCTTCATCCTCTTCATCCACTTCACTTTCACGGAAACGGAACCCGTCATGACCGACGCCGCATCGCCCCTCGCACAACCGACGCTCACCGGCGAGCGCATCGAACTGCGGCCGCTCCACGCATGCGACCGACAGGCGCTGCTCGATGCGGCGGCGGACGGCCAATTGTGGAATCTGAAGGTGACGGTCGTGCCGGGCGAAGACACGGTCGACGCGTATCTCGACACCGCGCTGCAAGGCCGCGCGGCCGGCACCGTGTTGCCGTTCGTGATCGTCGATCGCGCGTCGGGCCGGGCGATCGGCAGCACGCGCTTCTGGAAGATCGACCGCACGAATCGCAAGCTCGAGATCGGGCACACGTGGCTGAGCGCATCGGCGCAGCGCACGCGCGCAAATACCGAGGCGAAATGGCTGCTGCTCGCGTATGCGTTCGACACGCTGCACTGTGTGCGCGTGCAGTTCACAACCGATGAATTGAACGAGAAATCACGCGCGGCGATCCTGCGGCTCGGCGCGAAGCAGGAAGGGATCGTGCGTCACGAGCGGATCATGCCCGACGGCCGCAAGCGCAATTCGGTGCGCTTCAGCATCATCGACGACGAATGGCCCGAGGCGAGCGAGAGGTTGCGGGCGAAGCTCGCGACGTAACGCGCTGCGAGTGCCGCAGGCATCGCGCCGCCGGAGGGGGCGGCGGTGCGACGAGGGGGAAGCGGTGTGCCGCGCGTGCTGCGCGGCGAGGTCGTGCTTACTGCGCCGACGCGAGGTGATGACGCTGCGCGAGCTTCTGCGCGTCCGCGTAGTGCGCCTGCAGGATCGGCAGTGCCTGGCGTGCGACTTCCTTCAGCTTCGTGTCGCGGCCCGAAGCAATTTCGGCCTGGAATGCCGAGATCGTCTTCTGCTGGCCGGCGAGCGCGACCTGCTCGATGTACGCCTTGTCGAATTCCGCGCCGCGCAGGCTCTTGATGCTGTTGAGCACGCTCGTGTCCGGGTCGTTGGCCGGCACGTCGACGCCGCGCGGGCTCGCTGCGCGCATCGCCTGGATGATCTTCTCGTCGTCGGTCGACACGCGTTGCGCGAACGCCTTCACCTGGCTGTCCGACGTGCGCGCATCGGCGATGCGTGCGGCATCGTGCTGGGTCGACACCGTCTTCGTGCCGTCCGTGATGAAAGTCTGGTCGGCTTCGTGGATACGCGTTTGCGTCGCGGCGGCCGGTGCGGACGGCGCCGGTTGTGCGGTTTGCGCGGTCGCCGTCACGGCGACGAGAAGCAGGCCAGCGGCAGACAACGCAAGGCGCGAGATGTGGGGAAAGCGGTTCATGGGACCTCCTTTGAATCGGGGCTCTGATTAACGGGCGGATCGTGTGATCCGCAGCTGTGCGAGAGACCGGGCGCGCCCGGACCGGACTCGATGGCCGCTCTGCCGCGGCGGCGTTCGAAGTGTTTCCCGGCCCGACTGATTCTAGGAGAGCGCTCCGGTAGCAGGTGCAACCGCGCTGTGGTTTGTGTAACGGTTGGTAAGACGAATCGAAGCGTGCGCGCGCGGGCCGGTAGTGCGTACCTGTCGTGCCTGTCGTGGCGGAAATTTTTGCGTGCGCGATGTGCAGCGAGATGCGTGCGCATGCGTGCGTTTGCGCGTGTGTCATCGGCGTTTCATCGTCGTGCGGGTCGGGTGCGCGAGTTGCGCGATGCGGATACGGCGACACGCCACGTCATGTCGAATCGAGCGCGCGAAGCGCGCGCTACCCGATCACACGTGCTCGAGCAGCGCGTCGAGACTTGGCAGCAGCGGCGTCGCGCAATGCGCCTGCAACGCGTCGGGCGCCGTGTAGCCCCATGCGACGCCCTGGAATGCGATGCGCGCGCGGCGCGCCGCTTCGGCATCGCGGATCTCGTCGCCGACGTACAGCACGTCGGCCGGCTGCATGCCCGCTTCGCGCACCAGCGCGCGCAGGCGGCGCGCCTTGCCGAACAGCGGAATGCCGCACGCGAACGTATCGACGCAGCGGCTTGCGTGCCGGCCGAGCCGGTCGCGCACGATGTCCTCGGTGTTCGACGTCGCGATCGCGATGCGGATGCCGCGCGCGGCGAGCGCGTCGAAGGTCGCGTCGACGCCGGGGAACAGCTTCACGTGCGCAATGCGCGGGCGCATCAACCGGCGCATGTCGAGCGTCACGCGCGGCACCTTCCACATCGGCACTTCCAGCGCGCGAATGATCTCGCGCGCGGACATGCCGCGCAGCGCGGGGCGCATGTCGGGCGTCGCGTCGCGAAAACCGTGCAGGCGCGACGCGTCTGTCAGCGCCGCGAGAAAGCAGTCGAGCGAATCGGCGAGGGTGCCGTCGAAGTCGAACGCGATGAGTCGATAGGGCATGGAGCGAGGGTGCAGGATTGGGCTGCTGCTATTCGTAGTGGTAGCGGCAAGACACGATGCTGATCTGGAGATCGTCCGCTTCATAGACCAGACGGTTCGTGTCGTCGATGCGGCGCGACCAGAATCCGGACAGATTGGCCTTCAGCGGTTCGGGTTTGCCGATACCTTCGAACGGGGTGCGTTGGGCTTCGCGAATGAGCTGGTTGATGCGCTTGAGCGTCTTGCGGTCTTGCCCTTGCCAATAAACGTAGTCATCCCACGCGTCGGAAGTAAAGAGCACGCGGCGGACGCTCATTCATCGTCCCCCGCGAGTTTGTGCTCCTTGAGCTTGCCCTTGCGCAATTGCGCGATCGAGCGTTCCAGGTGTGCGACGTTGGCCGGCGAGCGGAGCAGGTGAACGGTCTCCATCAGACTGTCATAGTATTCCTGCGACATGATGACGGCATTCGGCGCGTCGCGACGCGTGATGAGCGTCACGTCTGCATCGTCGACGACCTGGTCGATGACGGTCTTCAGATTGCTGCGGGCATCCGAAAAATGAATCGTGCGCATGATGTGCCTGACCTGTACTAATAACGGTACAAGTATAGCATGGACAAAAGAATTGTACGGGTTGCTGTACATGTTGGGTTGCACATCCCTTGTTAGTCACCCCACACCGCGCTATCGTTTCCGCTCCGCCCCAAGCCATCCGGAGAGCCGACGTGCCTGCAACCCCATCCGCCGCGCTGAGATTTTCCACCGACAAGCGCGAGCTCGACATCGACACCATCTTCGATTTCCTGCACCACGACGCGTACTGGTCGCAGGGCATCCCGCGCGACGTGGTCGAGCGCGCGATCGACGGCTCGCTATGCTTCGGTGCGTACGTCGGCGACCGGCTCGTCGGGTTTGCGCGGCTCGTGACCGACCACGCGACATTCGCGTACCTGTGCGACGTGTTCGTGCTGCCGGCCGAGCGCGGCAACGGCTACGGCCGCGCGCTGATCGATCACATCTTCGCGCAGCCGATGCTGCAGGGCCTGCGGTGCATCATGCTGTCGACGTCGGATGCCCATGACTTGTATCGGCCGGTCGGCTTCGCGGCGCCATCGAAGCCCGAACTGCTGATGGAGATCCGCCGCCGCGACATCTACGCGAAACGCTGACGCGAGTCGATCGCGGTCGGGCGCATACGAGCGCATACGAGCGCATACGAGCGCATACGAGCGCATACAATACGCACTTTCGTTTTTGCAGAAGGGAAGCCCATCATGACCGAACAGGAAGCCGAACAGCTCGCCACGCATCGTCACTACAAGGGCGGGCTGTATCGCTATATCGGCGTCGCGCGTCATTCCGAAACCGAGGAATCGGTGGTCGTGTACGAGCATCTGTGGCCGCATTCGCGCGGGCTGTGGGTGCGTCCGGAAGCGATGTTCAACGAGAACCTGCCGGACGGCACGCCGCGTTTTCGCAAGCTGCGCGACTGAGCGTCCCCAGGCGCACGCGGCTGGCCGGTGCGCCGCCGCGTCAGCGACAGCGTGAGCGTGAGCAGCACGTGCACAGTCGCCGCCCGGCGCGAATGCGCCGGCCTTATGCGCCCGCCAGCGCCTTCGTCAACTCAGGCGGCGCGTTTGCGACCGTCACCTCCGGCGTGCCATGCCACGCCGCCAACCGCTTCACGGCCTTCGCGACGTCGGCCGCGAGCCCCGTGCCGAACCGCACGCCCGGCTCCACGTGCACCGTCTTCAATTCGAACGTGCCGAGCGCGCGATGCGCTTTCGCGTCGACGCGGCCGATCAACCGGCCGCGATGCAGCACCGGCAGACAGAAATAGCCATAGCGCCGCTTGTGCGCGGGCGTATAGCACTCGATCGTGTAGTCGAATCCGAAGAGCGTCGACGCGCGCTTGCGGTCCCACACCACCGGATCGAACGGCGACAGCAAGGTCGTGACCGTCGAGCGCAATGTATCGGCCGCGGCGGCCGGCAGCAGCGTTTCGAGCGAGCGATGCACGTACGTGGGCTCCGTCCAGTCGGCGATCTCGACTGGAATCAGCGCGCCGGCGTCCGCAAGCTGCTCCAGCTCCGCGCGATACGACCGGCGCGGCAACCGGTAGTAATCGGCCACCCAGTCCGCGCGCACGACGCCGAGCGCGCGGCACGTGTAGTCGAGCAGCGCGGGCAGCACCGCGCCGCGCGGCGGCAGGTCGCGTGCATCGTCCCAGCCGGGCAGCACGCGTTCGCGCACGTCGTAGATGCGCTGGAAATTGCGGCGCTCGGACACCATCAGTTCGCCGGTCGTGAACAGCACTTCGAGGTGCATCTTCTCCGGCTTGCGATCCCACCATCCATTGCCCTTCGCGCCATCCTCGCGGATGAAATCGGCCGACCGTACCGGGCCTTCGTCGCGAATTCGCGCGAGCATCCGCTCGATCTCCGCGCGGTTCTGCTCGTGCCAGTCGGCCGCGTATTTCCAGCCCATGCCAGAAGGATCGAGCATCTTGTAGCGCATCAGCCCGAATTGCTCGATCGGCAGGAAGCACGCTTCGTGCGACCAGTATTCGAAGAGGCGCGCCTCGGCGAGATGTTCGTCGAGCCACTGCGGCGCAAAGTCGCCGAGCCGGCTGAACAGCACGAGATACGGGCTGCGCGCGACGACGTGGATGGTATCGATCTGCAATTGCGCCATCCGGCGGATCGTGTCGAGCACGTCGGCCTTGGTGGCCTTGCGGCGGGGCGGGGTCAGCAGGCCCTGCGCGGCGAGATGCAGTGCGCGGGCGGCGGCGGGCGACAGTGTGAGCATCGTGACGGCGGCTGAGGGTGACGGTCGGGCACCACTTTAGCGCGAAAGCGCCGCACGCGTGCGACGTGCATGCGCGACGCGTCTGACAATGCTTGACAGATGCGCGGCGCGACTTTCCCTATAGTGCAGACATGGCGCGACGAAATGTGCGCGCAACGATTCGGCTTCCGACGCACATATGTCCATGGCACGCAGGAAGCAGATCCGGGATTCTCAACCCCCAACGAGAGACCCGGAGCCCTGAGCGGATATCCATACGGCTGTGCACCGGCCCCGTGTGGATGTCCGCTGATTTTTTTGTGTTCCGGCTTTTCGCCGCCTGCCTGTTTCCCGCCAGCCTGCTCGTTTACTGCCGCTTGCCGCGCGCGACTTCGTCGCCGGCGCCGGGCGGCAGTCGGCGCGTGATCGGAATCGACGCGAACGAACACAGCCCGACCACGACGAACGCGGGCCAGAAATCCGACCACACCATCGTCTGGTGCCCTTGCACCCAGTGCGACAGATGCAGCACGAGGCCCGCGACCGTCACGCCGAGCCCGAGCGACATCTGCTGCACGACGCTGCCGAGGCTCGTCGCGCGGCCCGCGTCGGCCTGCGAAATCTCCGCGTAGATCATCGAATTCAGGCTCGTGAACTGCAGCGCGGGGAAGATGCCGCCGACCAGCACGATCATCCAGATCGCCCAGGTCGGCATGCCCGGATGGAACACGCCGTACGCGGCGATCGCGAGCCCGGCGAACGCGGCGTTGTAGATCAGCACCGTGCGAAAGCCGAAGCGGCGCAGCGTATGCGTGGCCGTCGAGCGGCTCACCGCGCCGCCGAGCGCGGATGCGCAGGTGATCAGCCCCGAGTGGAACGCACTCATCCCGAGGCCTTCCTGCAGCGCGAGCGGCAGCAGGAACGGCACCGCGCCGAGGCCGATGCGGAACAGCGAGCCGCCGACCACGCTCGCGTGATAGGTCGGAATCTTCAGGAAGCTGAGGTCGAGCACCGGCCGCTCCTTGCGGCGCGCGTACGGCACGTAGAGCGCGAGCATCGCGAGGCCGACCGCGCACATCATGATCGCGTTGCTGCGCGACGTGAGCGAACCGTCGATCAGCGTGAGGCCCATCAGCAGCAGCGCGGCGCCGCTCGCCGACAGCAGGAAGCCGAACCAGTCGAGCGGGCCGGGATCGGGCTCGTGCGTGTTCGCGATGTGCTTGCTCGCGAGGTAGATCCCGTAGATGCCGATCGGCACGTTGATGAAGAAGATCATCCGCCAGTGCAGGTAGGTCGTGATGAAGCCGCCGACGAGCGGCCCGACCGTGGGCCCGAACAGCGCGGGAATCGCGAGGTAGTTCATCGCGCGCACGAGATCGGAGCGCGGCACCGCGCGGAAGATGATGATCCGGCCGACCGGCACCATCATCGCGCCGCCGACGCCCTGCACGAAGCGCGCGAACGTGAGCACGCCGAGCGAGTTGGAAGCCGCGCACATCAGCGAGCCGGCGACGAAGATGCCGATCGCGGTGCGGAACACGGAGCGCGCGCTGAAGCGGTCGGCGAGCCATCCGCAGATCGGGATGAATACGCCGAGGCCGACCACGTAGGCCGTGATCGCGATGTTGAGTGTGACGGGATTGTGCCCGAAGTCCCTCGCCATCGCGGGCAGCGCGGTGACGATGATGTTGGCGTCGACGCTTTCCATGAACAACGCACAGGCAACGATGAGCGGTGCTAGAAAGACGGGCGACATGGGCAGGGCGCGCGGTAAAGACGCCATTATGCCCACAATGTGGTCGTTGCGTCACGTGAGACAACGCTTGTTCCGCATGTTGCAACAGTCGTTCCTGTTAGCGTGCGTGAAAGAAGAGACGACTGTGCCCCGTGACATGACACACGACGCACGCGTTCGGGCACGGAACCGAAACTTGCGTGCGATGCGCGTTTCGTGCGACAGTCGAAACTCATCTGCGGATACAACGACGCGCATCGATCGACGGCCATCGAGACGAGCGCACGCGCGAACGAGACCCCTGCCGATCCACTCACCATCGAAAGGAGGGGACACGTCATGACGTCACGTCGTGCCGCATCGACCGCATCGCATCCTGCGTCATATCCTGTTTCACATCCCGCTTCATATCCCGCACCGGATCCGTCCGCGCCCGCGCCGCGTTTGCGCTGGGCCGCCGTGATGGCCGTCGCATACCTGGCCGTCGCCGGCTGCGCCGCGCAAGCCGACAGCGCGAACCACGCGGCCGCGCCAGCGGCCACCCATTCCGCCATGCCGGCCTCGGCCGCGTTCGCGAACCAGACCGCCAGCACGCTGCTGCCGCCGCCGAGCCAGCTCTACGGCGACCTGTTCGTCGCCGTGCAGACTGCGCAGCTGTATCCCGACCAGAAAACCTTCGTCGACGCGATACCCGATACCGATCCCGCGACGATCATGCAGTTGTATCAGCAACAGAAGTTGCAGCCGGGCTTCTCGCTGAAGGCGTTCGTCGACCAGCACTTCACGCCGCCGCCGGGAAGCGGCGTCACGCCGCCCGCGAACCAGACGCTGCGCCAGCACATCGACTGGCTGTGGCCGCAGCTCACGCGCACCAGCACGAAGGTGCCGCCGTACAGCTCGCTGATCCCGATGCCAAAACCGTACGTGGTGCCGGGCGGACGCTTCCGCGAAGGCTACTACTGGGACACCTATTTCACGATGCTCGGGTTGCAGGTGTCTGGGCGCGAGGATCTCGTCGACGACATGCTCGACAACTTCGCGCATCTGATCGACACGGTCGGCCACATCCCGAACGGCAACCGCACGTACTACGCCAGCCGCTCGCAGCCGCCGTTCTTCGCTTACATGGTCACGCTCGCCGCGCAGGCCGAAGGCGACAAGGTCTACCAGAAATACCTGCCGGCGCTGCGCAAGGAACATGCGTACTGGATGCAGGGCGAATCCACCACGCCGCGCGGGCAGGCCGCGCACCACGTGGTCGCGATGCCGGACGGCGCGGTGCTGAACCGCTACTGGGACGCGAGCGACACGCCGCGCGACGAGTCGTATCTCGAGGACGTGACGACCGCGAAGGCCGTGCCGAGCCGCCCCGCGAACGAGGTGTACCGCGATTTGCGCGCCGGTGCCGAAAGCGGCTGGGACTACAGCTCGCGCTGGTTCGGCGACGGCAAGACGCTCGCGACGATCCGCACCACGTCGATCGTGCCGGTCGATCTGAACAGCCTGATGTTCCATCTCGAGACGACGATCGTGAAGGGCTGCACGGTCACCCGCGACATCGCGTGCGTGACGGACTTCTCCGGACGGGCGGCGCGGCGCGCGGCCGCGATCAATCACTATCTGTGGAACCGTCGCGGCTATTACGGCGACTACGACTGGCAGTTGCGCAAGCCGCGCGACGCCGTGACCGCTGCCGCGCTGTATCCGCTGTTCACCGGCGTCGCGTGGCCCGAGCGGGCGAAGGCGACCGCGCGCGAGGTGCGCAAGACGCTGCTGCAGCCGGGCGGCCTTGCGACGACGACGGTGAACACGGGCCAGCAGTGGGATGCTCCGAATGGCTGGGCGCCGCTGCAGTGGATCGCGATCGAAGGGCTGCGTCGCTATGGCGAGCCGGCGCTCGCGAAGGATATCGGCACGCGCTTCCTGGCCGACGTGAAGCATGTGTATGCGACCGAAGGCAAGCTCGTCGAGAAGTACGCGGTCGAAGGCGCCGGCGAGGGCGGCGGCGGGGGCGGCGAATATCCGCTGCAGGACGGCTTCGGCTGGACCAACGGCGTCACGCTGAAACTGCTCGGGCTGTATGGCGAGTAGTGAGTGGCGCGTGCGGCGCGAACGCGCTTGAACGGGAACGGGCCGGAGCGCCGCGCAAGCGGTCGTCCGGCCCGTGTCGCATGCGCGGTGCGTCAGAACGTGATCGTCGTGCGCACACCGACCACCGTTTCGTCGCCGATGCGCGCGCCGGCCGCATTCGGGTTCGGGATGCCGCCGCCGGGCCGGAAGAAGTGCTGCAGGTCGGCCTGCAACTGCCACCACGGCGCGACCTGGTACTGGTAGGTCGCCTCGATCACCGTCTCCGCACGGCGCACCGGGTAACCGGGCGTCGTATAGGTGCCGGTGTCGCCGTCGAGCGCGCGTGCATGCGAGCCGATCTTCGCGTAGCCGACCGCGATGCCGGCCGTATCGTTGTCGCGTCCGGCGAACGGCGCCTTCAGCGTGACGCCCGCATTCGCCGCGAAATCGACGACGTTGCGATTGCCCGGCGCACCCATCACGCGTGCGAACACGCCGACCGAACGCGGACTGTCGGCCGACGGCCGCCATACCATCTGATCGGCGACCGCATAGAAGCCGTAGTTGCCGCGATGCGTTGCGGCTATCCCGTTGCTGTCCGGATTCGCGAGCGACAGCCCGTCGGTGCCGAAGCGCTGATCGTTCGCGTGCTGCGACTGATACCAGAAGCCGAGCTTGTACGTACCGGGCAGGCCGGCCGGTTGCGGTGCCTTCGGATCGGCGGGCGGCGCGTTCAGCGCGTACTCAAGCTCGCCGATCACGAATGCGCCGCTGCGCAGGTTGAAGTTGGTGCCGTGCGCGTTCAGCACTTGCGCGTCGCCGTCGCTGCGGCCGGCCGGATTGCCGTCGAACACGCCGACCATCGCGGTCCACGCGTCGGCCGGCTTCACGCGCAGCCGCACGCCGAGCGACGACAGCGGATACGCGGCGCCGCCGGCCGGCAGGTCGGCCGCGGGCAGCACGGGCCAGCCGAACGTCGCGTTCATGAACGTCGCCGCGTACTGGCTCACCATGAATTCCTGGTCGACGCTCTGCTGGCCGACCCGCACGTCGGCCTTGCCGTCGAGGAACGCCTGCTGGTACCAGAGCTCCCACAACCGCGTGGTCGAATTCGCCTCGATGCCGGTCGCGGTCTGCAGCGTCTGCAAATAGCGCTGCGAGAGGCTGGTGCCGTGGATCTGCAGCGCCGACACGTTGAACGTGCCGCCCGGCAGCCCGACCGCTTTCTCCGTATCGACGTTGAAGCCGAATTGCGTGACGCCCTGGTACGCACCGCCGCGCGCCGTGCCGCCCGCGGCGTTGTACAGGTATTCGCTGGTTTCCTGCAGGTTCAGCGTGACGCCGTGATCGCCGAGCACGTCGCGCAGGCCGCCCATGTTGCCGAGCAGGTTCGCGCGCTCCCACAGACCGGTGGGAGCAGGCGCGGCAGCATCGGTGGCCTGTTGTGCGGGGGCGGGTGCCGTATCGCCGGTGCGGGCGCCGGATGCCGGGTCGGCCGCCGCGGTCGCGGCGATCGGCGGCGACGATTGCGCGAACGCGGGCGCGGCGGCGAGCGACAGCAGCAACGCGGCGAGCGCATCGAAACATGGCGTGCGCAGAGCGGGTTCGAAACGATGCTTCATGTAGGCTCCGTTTTTTGGTTGATTAGTTTGATTGAAGAACTGGAAACGTGAATCGATGACGCGGGCGAAGGCGGCGCGCAAGCACGCGGCCGCCATGCCGCTTACGGCAGCCAGCCGCCGATCCGCCACACCTGCGCGAAGCCGAGGCGCGACGCGGCCGTGCACAGCAATGCGACGAGTGCGACGGCGACCGCCATCGCGCCGATCAGCAGGCAGTCGAGCGGGCGCGGCGCCGTCGGCAGATGCGCGAGCGCAGTGCCGCGCCAGCCGCCGAATGTGTGCGCGAGCGGTGAAAGGGGGAAACGAATGAGCGGTCGCACGCGACGTGAGCGAGTCGCTTGAGTCTGACCGCGAACGATTGAAGGAACATGACGACCTCCGTCCGGCCCGGCGCATGCCGGACGACGTGTTCGAGCGCGGGCGCATGACGCGCCTGCGATCGGCGATTGGAACGTAACGGAGCGTGCAACGGGCGAACCGGCAATGCCGGCCCGGGAGGAAGCGCGCTAACCCGACGAATGCGAGCTAGCGGCGAAAGACATGCGTCTGGCTGCTATCTCGCGATGGCTTGGCCGGCCTGGACCGGCATCGAACTGCAACTAGAGCATGCGTCCACGGAGGGACTCCCTTGATGAATTGGGGCGGATTGTAGTCGCGAGTTTTGCTGCGGTGCAAGCAGAAAACGTCGTTGCCCTGCGCATCGCCGCGCCGTCGTCGTATCGGCGCGCCCCGTCCGACGGGCCGTTCAACCGCCTGCCTGCGGCACGCGGGCACTGTTGCGCGCACGCATCGGCGGTGCGAGTCCGCCCGCGCATTGAAAGGTTTCGAAGCGTCATTCCGGGCGCGAATCTTTCAGCGTGCGAAGGCTCGAAAAAATATTCTCCGGCGGGCATTCCAAAGGGTTGACTTCCGTTTCTGCCGGTCCATAGAATCCGGCATCTTCACTCTTGGGGCCGCCGCCTTGGACGCCTGCAGTAGTCGATCTTCGTACGAAATTTCCGCCTGAGCGACCGACGTCCGCGCCTCATCGAAGCCGCCGTTTGTCCCCCAGGCAAACGGTGCGCGCAGCAGTATTCCGCAGTCACTCCCTACGTGCACCCTGATTCGCGCCGGTTTGCGTGATGCGTTTTCGCATGCGCGATCCGGTTTCGCCGCTGCCCGGTGCGCGGCCGCGTTCGCGCATGCGTTTCGCATGCGCTCGAACGGCGGCCCGCGTGCCGGACGGCGGCCAACCGTGTTCTCCGGAACACCGCACAGGAGCCGCCATGAACGACAGTGACAGTTGTCCCTTATGCCCGTTGCGCCAACAGACCCTTTTGAACCCGGGTCGCAGGGACACGCCGGCTCACTAGCCTGACATCACCGTCGTTCAGGCCCGGACTGGCCCCGCGCCCACCACGCGGCCGGCATGCATGCCGTCGCCGCCAGGAGCCAGACCATGAAATTCGGCCTTCTGCTGTCGAACCTCCCGCACGTCACGGAATCGCATCCGCACTACGACGCGATGCTGATGCTCGACGCCCGTCCGCGGGTGTTCTCCCGCTTGTTCTCCCGGTCGTTGAACCGGCTCAAGTCGTTGCTCCACTTCCACTGATACGCCGAGCGCGTCTCGGCATACGCATGCGGGCTCGTTTCGCGCGCGTATTCCAAGACCACATGCTTGCCGGATAAAAAATCAGCCGTACGGAATTCATCATGTCCACGCCATCCAACGTCTCTCCACCGATCGCCGTCGAACGCAGCGCCGTGCTCGACGAAGCCCACTTGGGCGACATCCGCGGTGCGCTCGGCACCATCGCGCATCACGACACCGCCGCGCGCGGCACGTGGTGGGCACGCTTGCGCACGCTGCTCGCGATCATCGGCCCCGGTCTCATCGTGATGGTCGGGGATAACGATGCCGGCGCATTCGGCACCTATACGCAGGCCGGCCAGAACTACGGCACGACGCTGTTGTGGACGCTGCTGCTGCTCGTGCCGGTGCTGTACGTGAACCAGGAAATGGTGCTGCGCCTCGGCGCGGTGACGGGCGTCGGCCATGCACGGCTGATCTTCGAGCGCTTCGGCAAGTTCTGGGGCGCGTTCAGTGTGATCGACCTGTTCCTGCTCAATGCGTTGACGATCGTCACCGAGTTCATCGGCATCACGTTCGTGCTGGCTTTCTTCGGGCTACCGAAGGTCGCGGGTGTATGCGTGGCCGCCGCGCTGACGATGGCAGCGGTGAGTACCGGCGACTTCAGGCGCTTCGAGCGGTTCGCGATCGTGCTGTGCGTGCTGAGCCTGCTGCTCGTGCCGGTGCTCGTGTCGATCCACCCGCCGGTCGCACAGATGTCGCGCGATTTCTTCGTGCCGGACTGGCCCGCCCACGCGAAGCTCTCCGACGTGATGCTGCTCGTGATCGGCATCGTCGGCACGACGGTCGCGCCGTGGCAGTTGTTCTTCCAGCAGAGCTACGTGATCGACAAGCGCATCACGCCGCGCTTCATGAAGTACGAGAAGGTCGATCTGTGGATCGGCATTGCGTTCGTGCTGATCGGCGCGGTCGCGATGATCGGCTTCAGCGCCGCGCTGTTCGGCGGTCATCCGGAATCCGGCAGCTTCAGCGACGCAGGCGGCGTGATCGCGGGCCTCGAGAAGTACGCGGGCCGCACGAGCGCGACGCTGTTCGCGGTCGCGCTGCTCGACGCGTGCATCATCGGCGCGGCGGCCGTGTCGTTGTCGACCGCGTACGCGATCGGCGACGTATTCAAGATCCGCCATTCGCTGCATCGCGGCGTGTCCGATGCGAAGGGCTTCTATCTCGTGTACTTCGGCATCGTCGCGGCCGCGGCCGCGCTCGTGCTGATTCCGGGCAGCCCGCTCGGCCTGCTGACGGAAGCGGTGCAGACGCTCGCCGGCGTGCTGCTGCCGAGCGCGACGGTGTTCCTGCTCGTGCTGTGCAACGACCGCCAGGTGCTCGGCCCGTGGGTCAATTCGACGAAGCTCAACGTATTCACCGGCGCGGTGATCTGGGTGCTCGTGCTGCTGTCGATCATTCTCACCGCATCGGTGATGTATCCGGACATCAGCGGCGAAGCGATCGTCGACGTGCTGGTCGGCGGCACGGTGCTCGCGATCGTCGGCTATCTCGCGACGGTTCTCATCCGCCGCAACAAGCGGGTCGTCGAGCCGGGTATCGACCGCTCGCTGCGCGCCACGTGGCGCATGCCGCCGCTCGAGTCGCTCGAGCCGCAGAACATGACGGTCGCGACGCGCGTCTGGATGGCCGTGCTGCGCGGCTATCTGGTGATCGCGGTCGGTCTCGTGATCGTCAAGGTCGTGCAGATGACGCTGCTGAAGTAACGGCACGCGTCTGCCAGGAAGCGGCGCCGGACCCGGCACCGCGCCGCAACCCGTCCATGCCGGCCCGCGAGGCCGGCATGGGCGTTTACTGGGTCGAACATCGCTGTCGAACAGCGGCGGTCGAACAGCGCGCGCGTCAGATCAGCTCGAGCTTCGACGTCAGGTACGTGAGCTGGATCCGGTTCGCGACGCCGAAGCGCTTGCGCAGCTTGCGCAGGTGATAGTCGACGTTGTGCGCACTGGTGTCGAGACGCCGGCCGATCTCCTTGTCCGACGCGCCTTCCGCGATACCCAGCAGCAGTTCCTGTTCGAACGGCGTGAGCCCGTTGATCGCGCGTTCGCGCGACGTCGCGATCAGTTGCGGCGATGCGAACTTGTGCACCGACAGCCCGATCGACAGCGCCTGCTCGATCGTCGCCGGCGTGATCCACTCGCGCGTGCGGCGCGGCGCGGTGAAGCTCATGAACGCATGCAGCCGCGTGCCGGGCACGGCCATCGAATACATGATGCCGCTGCACATGCCGTCGTCCTGCATCGTCTGCAGGAAACCGTCAAGCGCGGCCGGCGTCACGCACGGCGCGTCGTCGCGCTCGCGATGTTCGCGGCGCAGCTGCTGCAGGTCCCACACGATCGGCATGTTGCATACGCGCGCGCCGAGCGTGCGCGGATCGATGTCGTGATGGTTGTGCCGGACGTAGTCGCCGCGGTAGGTGGTCGGCGTGAACGCTTCGTGAAGATAGAGACTCTCGACGCGCTCTCGCGAGAACTCGAGCGCGAAATACGCGAACGTCGAGAAGCCCGTCAGGTGCAGCAGGCTTGCGACGATCCGGTTGCGTTCCGCCGTGCTCTGCGCGTGCGCAAGCGTATCGGCGACGCCGAGCTTCGGCGCGTTGGGCTGCGTGACGTCGCCGCGCTTGACGTCGTCGCACCACACGACCTGCACCGGGCGCGCTCTCGACGCGTCGGCGCAGGTGGCCGTTCGCCGGGGCGAACGGGACAAGGTTGGGGCGACCGCTTCTTCTTGCAATGCAATATCGGACATGAGCCATCCCTCGGAATCGACGCGCATCGCGTGGCGGCAGCCGTGTCGTGCACGGCGCTCGCGACGGTGCGATCGAGCATCTTTATGATATGCGCCGATCGTCATCCAGACGAAACGCGGGGGCATTGTACAAAAATGCCGGTGTGCGCGTAATATGCCGTAATACTAATCGCGGCGAAAGGTTCATGCTCGCACGCATATAGACACAACCAGAAAATCATAAAGAAAAGACCAGATCGTAACGGGGCACGTTCACATATTGGGAAAGGGTGGGCTGCTCATGACATATGCTGACGACGCGCCACGCGTCGAGTGGTTCTCGCAAGCCGATATCGCGGCGGCCGCCGCTTATTCAAAAGAAATACCCGCAATCGAGCGTGACGTTTTTACCGGCATTCAAATCGCGCCCGGTAAATCCGACCTCAATTCCGTCGATTTCGCGCAATGCCACGCGCGATTGCGGCAAATCGGTTTCAGTACCCTCGGTTACGGCGCATACGAGATGATCGGGCGGCGCATTCTGTGCGCGCATCTGCTGCGCGACCTTGCGCCCGCGACCTTCATGCAACCGTATATCGAGGGCATGCTCTACGAGAGCGACCCGCGGTTCGCGCAGGTGCGGCAGAGCGGCTTTCCGGTCGTGTGGCGGCTCGACGAGATCGAGGCGAGCGCGCAGGGCGGCGGCGATCGCAAGGTGCTCGCGCTGGCCGGCCATTTGCGTGCGCACGCAATGAACAGCGGCGTGATCTTCAGCCTGTCGGCGCCGCGGCTCGACCTGCGCGTCGCGGTGAACATCACGTCGGAGGCTCACGGCACCGAGTGGATCGACGATCGCGTGATCGGCGGCGCGCTGTCGGTGAGTCTGGCCGTGCACCGCGTCGCGCTGCCGTTTCTCGAGGCGCGCATCGCGCGGATGCGCGGCTTCGCGCTCGCCGACGAGCAGCAGCAGGTGCTCGATCGTCTAGTGCACGGGCTGTCCGACCAGGAGATCGCGAGCGCGCTGCGCACGTCGCTGCACAAGGTCGGACACCATATTCGCTCGCTCGAAAAACTGTTCAACGTCCAGAACCGCGCGCAGCTCGCGTATCTCGCCGCACGCCGTCTTCAGTCCTGATTCGGGCCGCCCGCGCGGCGGCCGCCGTCCGATGGAAGCGGTTCCGGCGATGCGCACGCGCACGCATCGCCGGGTTTCGTAGTCCGATCCGTTCGTCATACGAAAACCGCCGCGGCGCTACGAGGCGCGCCCCTTTCAACGCGGTTTCGCGTCGCTACACTCGTCCCATTCAACGGTCCGAGCGACACGGGGCATGACCGCCCGCGCCCGCCGGAAACAACGACAGGACGACGGCACGATGGCAGAACCGAAGGCGCTCCCCCGCGACTGGCAGCGGATCTTTTCCGCCGGCCGCAGCGTGTCCGGGCGGCGTCTCGGAGCGTCGCCGCGCGCCGACCTGTTCCTTGCCGCGTTCATCGTGTCGGTGGTGGCGCTGTTCATCCTGCCGCTGCCGCAGGCCGCGCTCGACGGGATGATCTCGCTGAATCTCGCGGCGAGCGTCGTGCTGCTGACGGTGTCGACCTACGTGCCGTCGGCGGTCAGCTTCTCGTCGTTTCCCGCGCTGCTGCTGTTCACCACGCTGTTCCGGCTCGCGCTGAACATCGCGTCGTGCAAGCTGATCCTGCTACATGCGAACGCGGGCCACGTGATCGATGCGTTCGGCCGGCTCGTGGTCGGCAACAACGTCGTGGTGGGCGGCGTGGTGTTCCTCGTGATCGCCGTCGTGCAGTTCATCGTGATCGCGAAGGGCTCGGAGCGGGTCGCCGAAGTCGGTGCGCGCTTCTCGCTCGACGCGATGCCGGGCAAGCAGATGAGCATCGACGCGGACCTGCGCGCGGGCATCATCAGCGCCGACGAAGCGCGCGAGCGCCGCGAGAAGCTCGAGCAGGAATCGCAGATGCACGGCGCGATGGACGGCGCGATGAAGTTCGTGAAGGGCGATGCGATCGCGGGCCTCGTGATCGCGTTCATCAACATCGTCGCGGGCATCGCGGTGGGCACGCTGATGCACGGGATGGATATCGGCGAGGCGCTGCAGCGCTACGCGATCCTGACGGTCGGCGACGGGATGGCGTCGCAGATTCCGTCGCTGCTGGTGTCGATCGCGGCCGGTATCGTGACGACCCGCGTCGCGACGCGCGACACGCGCCAGCGCCAGCTCGGCGAACAGCTGGGCGAGCAGCTCGGCGCGCATCCGCGCGCGCTGCTGATCGCGGCGCTGGTGCTGGCCGGGTTTCTCGTCGTGCCCGGTTTTCCGAAGTGGTCGTTCGCGCTGATCGCGTTCGGCCTCGGTGCGTTCGCGTTCACGCAATTGAAGCGCAAGACCACCGCGCCGAGCTTCAACCTGATTCATATCGCCGGACGCATCGGCGCGACCGATGACGGCCAGCCCGCGAAGGTGTCGCATGCGGCGGGCGTCACGTCGCTGATCGCGGTGTCGCTGTCGGACGATCTGCGCACGACGCTGAATCTCGCGCAACTGCAAACGGCGCTGTCGAGCGCGAAGGCGCGCGTCGACGCGGATATCGGCACCGTGTTCCCGCGCATCACGCTGAACGACGACGAAGGCGCGCCGGCCGGCACCTATCGGATCTATCTGCAGGACGTGCTGGCCGCGCATGGCGCGCTGAAGCCGGGCTGGCTGCTGTGGGACGGCGTCGCACCGCTGCCGGAACGCGCGGAGCGCCAGCCGGCCGAGGCGTTCGGTCCGTTCGCGACCGCGCTGTGGATCAAGCCCGACGGCGCGGCACCGGACGGCAAGTGGCTGACCAGCGAAGGCGCGCTCGCCGCGCACGTCGAACAGATCGTGCGCCAGCATGCGGACGAACTGCTCGGCATCCAGGAGACGCAGGCGCTCGTCCATCTCGTGCGCCGCGAGCATCCGGAGCTCGTCGGCGAGCTTACGCGCCTGGTGCCGCTGCAGCGCGTGACCGAAGTGCTGCGCCGGCTGCTCGCCGAGCAGGTGCCGATCCGCAATCTGCGCGTGATCTTCGAGAGCCTGATCACGTGGGCGCCGAACGAGCCGGACGACGTGATCGCGCTGGTCGAACTGGTGCGCGTCGACCTGCGCCGGATGATCACCGATCGCCATGCGGGCGCGGCGCGCCAGTTGCGCGTCGTGCTGTTCGAACAAAACCTGCAGGAGCGGATCGAGAGCGCGGTGATGCGCACGAAGCAGGGCAATTTCCTCGCGCTGTCGAGCGCGATCAAGCAGGACATCGGCGAGCAGGTGCGCGCGATCGTGCAGGCCGCGACGGCCGCGCAGGCGTCCGGCCCCGGCGGCCACGGCAACGCGCAAGGCACGCCGCGGCTCGCGGTGATGGTCGCGCTCGGCGCGCGCCGCTACGTGAAGACGATCCTGCAGCCGGTGCTGCCCGAACTCGCGGTGCTGTCGTACCAGGAGGTCGAGGAGGACGTGCAACTGCATACGATCGGCTGGGTGAAGAACCCGCCGGACGACGGCACGCTCGGCGCGGGCGCCGGCGTGCGTGCGCCGGGAGTCGTGCAATGACGAGCTCGACGATTCTCGACCTGACCCGCCAGGCGCTGATGCTGGTGCTGCTGCTGTCGCTGCCGATCGTGCTGATCGCCACCGTCACCGGCCTCGTCGTCGCGATCCTGCAGGCGGTCACGCAGGTGCAGGACGCCAACATCGGCATCGCGGTGCGGCTCATCGCCGTGATGGTCGCGCTCGTGCTGCTGTCCGGCTGGCTCGGCAGCGAAGTGCTGCGCTTCGCGCAGCAGGCGCTGGAACGCATGTTCGTTTCTTCCCCAGGAGTGCTTTGATGCGTCGACGCGTCGCCCCGATTCCGTTTCAACCGCGCCGCCTGCAACGGGCCGCGCTCGCCATGTGCGCGACCGCGCTGCTCACGGCCACGCTGTGCATGACGATCGCGCAGCCGGCCCGCGCGGCGGACCTGCGCTGGCGCAACAAGCCGTTCACGATCGTCGCGAACGGCAAGAAGATCGGCGACTTCATCCGCGAACTCGCGTCGTCGCAAGGCGTGACGGCCGTGGTCGATCCGAAGGTCGACGGCGTGATCAGCGGACGCTTCTCGGGCACGCCGCAGCAGACGCTCGATACGATCTGCTCGACCTACGGGCTCACGTGGTACTACGACGGCTCGTTCCTCTACGTCGATCCGGCCGACCAGTCGCAGACGCAGATGATCGCGATCCCGCCGAACGCGGCGGGCGAGATCGGCCGCGCGCTGCAGGCGATGCAGATTCCGGACAAGCGCTACACGCTCGTGATCAACGACCGCGCGAACAGCGTATACGTGGCCGGTCCGCGCCGCTACGTCGAGCTCGTGCGGCAGGCGGTCGGCTCGGTCGGCGATCCGTCGGCGAACGGCGCGCACGCGGACATTCGTGCGTTCCGGCTCAGGTACGGCTGGGCGTCCGACTTCACGATCAACCGCTCGGGCAAGGAAGTGACCGTGCCGGGCGTCGCGACGATCCTGCGCCGGCTGTTCGGCAAGGTCGGCGACACGGCGGCGGCGCCGTCGAGCACGCCGCTCGGGCAGGCGGCGCGCCAGGTGAAGCTCGGTTCGGGGCTGACGATCGCGGTGCCGCGGCTCGACTTCCCCGATATTTCCGGCGGCGCGCGGCAGGGCGGCTACGGCGGCGCGGACAGCAGCGCGGGCAGCGGCATCTCGCCGTTCTCGAGCGGTGGCGGCGGCGACACGCTGCCGCAGATCGTCGCCGATCCGGCGATCAACGCGGTGATCGTGCGCGACCTGCCGGAGAACATGTACCGCTACCAGTCGCTGATCAACCAGCTCGACGAGCGGCCGCGCATCGTCGAGATCAACGTGACGATCATCGACATCAACGAGGATTCGCTCGACAGCCTCGGGATCGACTGGCGCCTGCACACGACGCACGGCGACGTGCAGATCGGCAACGGCCAGAACCCGCTGAACGGCAACACGCAGTACAACGGCGCCGGCAATCCGCCGCTGACGTTCGGGATCGGCGCGTCGGAAACGGGGCAGACCGGCACCTTCATGCCGACCGGCATCGCGCTGACCGCGTCGATCGGCGGCTCGCTGCGCAATTACCTGCTCACGCGCGTGAATGCACTGGCACAGAAGGGGCAGGCGCAGCTGCGCTCGAAGCCGAAGGTGCTCGCGCTCGACAACACCGAGGCCATTCTCGAGAACCTCACGCAGTTCTACGTGCAGGTGCAGGGCTACCAGGATTCGTCGCTGTACAGCGTGACGACCGGCACCAGCATCAAGGTGACGCCGATGATCGTCGACGAGGCGATCCGCAACGCGGCGGCCGTGTCGGCGGTAGCCGTTCGCAACCCACAGAGCGTGATGATGTCGATCGACATCCAGGACGGCAACATCGTGCCGGGGCAGGCCGTGTCGAACGTGCCGGTGATCCAGCAGCGCAACATCGTCACCAAGACGATGATCGACGAAGGCAAGAGCCTCTTGATCGCGGGCTTCAACGACGACGAGGTGCGGCTGAACAAGAGCGGCGTGCCGTGGCTGTCGGACATTCCGCTGATCGGCAACCTGTTCAAGTACACCGACAAGTCGGGCAATCACATGGAGCGGTTCTACCTGCTGACGCCGCGCGTGGTGACGACCGCGTCGATGTATGCGCCGGACGGCTCGCCCGTGAATCCGGGCGCGGACAGCCCGGCCGATCCGAACGCGATGTCGATGTATCGGCCGCCGGACAACGATGTCGCGGTACCGCTGACGCCGAAGCCGCTGCCCGGCACGAAGTTCGGTCCGCCCGCACTGCCGCCGCCGCCGAAGGACACGGCGGCGCAGCCGGTGGCGTCGACCGCAGGAGCACCCGCCCATGTCGACGACCATCATTGATCCGCACGGCGACGGCGCATTGCCCGGCAGCGCGGCGGGCGCGGGGGGCGGTGCGGCCGCGCTCGCGTCGCCGTGGAACCTGTGCTTCCTCAGCGGGCCGATGTACGGACGCACTATGTCGCTCGCGCGCGGCGCGAACTGGGTCGGCACGGCGGCCGATTGCGAAGTGATCCTGCCCGATCGCGAGATCGGCGCGAAACAGGTGTGCCTGCAGGTCGGCGCGCTCGCGGTGACGGTGCAGAACCACGGCGACGACGGCGGCGCACCGGTGCTGTTCAACGACGAGCCGCTCGGCGCGGGCCGCCGCTCGATGACGCCGCAGGACGTCGTGACGATTGGCTCGATCAAGCTCGGCATCGCGCGGCACGCGCTGGCGAGCGTCGCCGTGCCGGACGAGGCCGGCGCGCCGGACGCCGCGCGCGAGGCCGCATGGCTCGGCTGGCTGACGGGCGGGCTGCGGCGTCTTGGCAGCCGGCGGCTCGTGATCGCGCTCGTCGCGCTGTGGATCGGCGTGCTGCTTGGCGCACTCGGCTACGGCTTCGTCGCGTGGTCGGGGCGGCTGCCGTGGCAGCACGAATCGGTGCTCGCGCGCACGCACCGGCTGCAGCAGCTGCTGCATGCGTATCCGGAGCTCGCGGTCGCGCCGCGCGACGACGGCGTGATCGTGTCGGGCTACGTGAGCGACCCCGCCGCGCGGGAACGCGTCGCGCAGATCGTCGCGGGCGTCGACAACGCGGCGCTCGGCAACATCTACGTGGTCAGCGATCTCGTCGCGACCGCGCAGACGTATTTCAGCGATACGGCGCTCACGGTCACTTATCTCGGCCGCGGCCGGATCGAATTGACGGGCGCGGCCGAGCGCGCGCAGATCGAGCCGCGCATCCGCAACTACATGAAGGACGCGCGCCCGGCGCTCGAAGTGGTCGACCACGTGCGCGACGCCGATGGCGCCGCGCCGCGCACCGCGACGACGCTCGGCGGCGTGGCCGGGATTCCGGAGATCACGACGGTATTCGCCGGCGACGGCGACCAGCGCTACATCGAGACGGTCGACGGCAGCCGCTATTTCGAAGGCGCGCGGCTGAAGGAAGGGCCGACCGTCGTGTCGATCGGGCCGGACGCCGTCGTGTTCGAGCGCAACGGCCAGCGCATCACGATGCCGCTCGGCGGTGCGTCGGCGAGCGCGCCGGAGCGGGCGCCGGCGGCGCCGGTGGCACCGCTCGCGAGCGGGGCGGCGGCGGGCGTCGCGCAGCCGGTGCCGGGGCCGACGCTGCTGCCGGATGCGCGGGCGACGCCGGCCGTCGCGGCAGCCGGCGCAACGAAGGGGGCGGCGCACTAGCGCCGCGACAGGATCTGCGCATCGCGACTCGCGCGGTGCGCGCATAACGCGACACGCCGCACGGATGCGGCGCGTCACGTCGCCGGCGGGGCATGGGGCCGCCGCCGGACAGTGGATGATGTTCTTTACGCAAAGGAGCGAATCATGGGTGCTTCAGCAGCCGGCAACGCGGGTGGTGCAACCGACACGAACCAGGTCCAGCAGCAGGCGGACGACCTGACCAAGACGCAGCTCGAACTGACGAAGATCAACTTCCAGGTCCAGCAGTCGACCGCGACGTTCGAAACCAGCAACGCAGTGACCGCGCAGGAGGGGACGGCGAATGCCCAGGTTGCGCAACACCTGAGCTCGGCCGGCCGCGCATGACGCCGGTCGCCGGCCGCGCCGTGCGTCGGCGCGCGCCGGGCGGCCCGTCGTGGGCGCTCGGCCGCGGCGGCGTGCGTGCCGGCCGGCTCGTTTGCGGATCTGCCAGCCAAGGAGGGCATGAATCATGTCAGTGACAGGCGTAGGCGCGGCGCCGCCCGGCGCGGCCGCGCTCGCGGGTGCCGCGCAGCAGGCGGGCACGGCGTCCGATCCGGCGCAGGTGCGCCAGTTCGATGCGCTGATGCAGCCGGGGGCGTCGCCGGCCGCGGCATCGCCATCGGCGTCGGGTGTCGCGATGTCGCGCGCGCCGGCCGATGCGGCGCCGGCGGTGCAGATGACGCCCGCGACGCCCGCGCAGGCGAACCATTCGTCGCTGGTCGAGCGGTTGCGCACGTACGGCAACGATCTCGACACGCGGTACGCGAACATCGACAAGCATCGCACCGAGATGCTGACGTCGATGGCGGACAACCGCAGCGATCCGCTGATGACGATGGTGAAGGCGATGGATTTCCAGTGGACGGCGACCACCACGATTTCCGAATACCAGTTGAGCCTGTCGGTCGCGCAGGCGGCGAACGGCTTCACGCACACGGTGCTGAAGACGCAGGAGTAGCGAAAGCCGGTGCGTGCGCCTGCAACCAGGCCGCGCGCCCTGAAGCGGACAAACGATGACGACGATCGATTCGACGCCGCGCATGCATGCGTGGCGCAGCCGGGCGGCGCGTGCGCTGCTCGCGGGACTGCTCGCGCTGCTCGCCGGCTGCCAGAAGGAGCTTTACTCGGGCCTGTCGGAGCGCGATGCGAACCAGATGGTCGCCGTGCTCGGCGATGCCGGCATCAGCGCGTCGAAGGACAACGACGCACGCGACACGTCGGATCGCAACGCGTGGCTGGTGAGCGTCGCGGACGGCGACATGCAGTCGGCGCTCACCGTGCTGCAGGCGAACGGGCTGCCGAAGCCGAGCTATGCGAGCCTCGGCGAACTGTTCCAGAAGCAGGGGCTCGTATCGACGCCGGCCGAGGAGCGCGTGCGCTACCTGTATGGCATCTCGCAGGACCTGTCGCGCACGCTGCAGGACATCGAGGGCGTGGTGGTCGCGCGCGTGCAGGTCGTGATTCCGGAGAACGATCCGCTCGCGGACAAGATCAAGCCGTCGTCGGCGGCCGTCTATATCCGCTACCGGCCCGGCGTCGACCTGCGGGCGATGGCGCCGATGGTCAAGGACCTGGTCGCGCACAGCATCGAAGGGCTGCAGTACGACAACGTGTCGCTGTTCCTGCAGCCGGCCGCCGCGCGCACGACGCGCGTCGACGGCATCGGCAGCGCGCTATCGGACATCCTGCGGCTGCGCTCGCCGCTCGGCTGGCTCGTGTTCGCGCTGATCCTGCTGACGTTCGCGGTGATCGCGCTGTCGGCCGCGCGGCGCGGGATGTTCGGCGCGCGGCTCGCCGCGGTGGTCGGCACGCCGCGCGGTGCGAACACGGCGGGCGGTGCGTCCGCTCAGGGCGGCGGCAGCCTGCGCACGCCGGACGGCGCGCGCGACGGCGCATGAGCGACCCGCATGCGCTGCCGCAGGGCGCCGCGCCAGACGCGTCGTCGCTGCCATCGCTGCCGTGGCTGCATGCGATCGCGCCGCCGCCTGCCGGGCGGCGCGCGGCGTTTCATGCGCTCGTCTGCGAATTCAACCTGCGGCCCGATCGCTATCTGCACGTGACGCGCGTGCCGGCCGACTGGCCCGCGCGCTATCGCTCGCCCGACGCGTTCGGCCCGGCCGGCCGCAAGCTGCTCGCGCGCCATCTGCTCGACGCCAACGGAGTCGCAGAACGTCACGACTTCGACGTCGCGAACCCGTGCGCGCGGCTCGCGCTGCTGCCCGGCGCGGCGCTCGAACAGCTCGCTTCGTATGCGGGGCTGCTGCTGCATCGCGGCTGGCTGCGCGACGCGCTGAACGTGCGGCGCATTCGCGCGGAAGTCGCGGCGAAACTCGGCGGCGATGCGCTGGAGCTCGCGCTGGAACGCGCGCCGGAGTTCGGCGCGCTCGCGGACACGCTCGAACCGTGGCGGGCCGATCCGGCTGCGCTGCCGGTCGTGATCCGCGCGCGCGGCGGCCGGCTGCTCGCGGATTTCATCGGCGTGGCCGGCGACGCGGTCGCGCGGCGCGTGCGCCTGAAGTTCAACCGCGCGATCGACGACGAAGCGCCGTACTGGCTGAACCGCGCGCAGCGCGACCAGTTCGGCGAATTGCTGTTCCTGTTTCTGATTCCCGAGAGGCTTGCGTCATGGGACTGGCTTTTCTGATCACGAGCGACAACCTGCAGCTGCTGTCGGAGCGCAAGGTGCTCAAGGAGCGCGAATACGCGGCGCTGCTCGACGCGTCCGCGGTGATCGCGACCGCGCGCGACGAAGCCGCGCGCATCGTTGCCGATGCGCAGCGCGAATTCGACAAGCGCCAGGCGGCCGGCTACGACGAAGGGATGCGCCGCGCGCAGCGCGAGCATGCGGCGCAGACTTATACGCAGGCGCTGGCCGCCGCGCGCACGATGGAATCGATGAAGGATTCGATGGCCGACATCGTCGTGAAGGCCGTGCGCGCGATCGTCGGCGAGATGGGCACGCAGAAGCTGTACGAGGCCGCGCTCGCGCGGATCGCGCCGCTCGTGCGCGACGAGCCGTTCCTGATCGTGCGGGTCGCGCCCGGCCGCCAGGACGAGATGCGCGACGCGCTCGACCATGCATTCGCCGGGCAGTCGAACCGTCAACGCATCCGCATCGTCGAGGACCCCAAGCTCGAACGTCATGCGTGCACGGTCGAGACGCCGTCCGGGCGCATCGACGCGAGCCTCGACCTGCAGATCGATGCGCTGCGCCAGGCGATCCGCCGCGACGCGCTGAAGGGCACGACGCGATGAACGCGCCGCTCGACGATCCGCAGCCGTTCGGCCGCGACGGTGACGGCGACGACGATGCTGCGCCGTTCGATCGCGGCCGCCTCGTCGGCGATCTCGACGCTGGGCTCGCGTTCTTCTCGCCGGTGTCGGTGCAGGGCCGCGTCAATCACGCGGTCGGGCAGATCCTCAACGCGACGGGCATCCGCGCGCGGCTCGGCGAAATCTGCGAGCTGCGCACGCCGAACCAGCCGACGCTGCTCGCCGAAGTGGTCGGCTTCTCGCGGCAGACCACGTTGCTCACGCCGCTCGGCGACGTGGCCGGACTGTCGCCGGAAACGACCGTCGTGCCGTCCGGGCGCGAGCACGTGTTTCCGGTCGGCGAAGCGCTGTTCGGCCGCGTGCTCGACGGGCTCGGCCGGCCGCTCGACGACCGCGGGCCCGTGACGGGCGCCGCGTGGGTGTCGACGCAGCAGGACCCGCCGAACCCGCTTGCGCGCAAGATGATCGACACGCCGTTTCCGACCGGCGTGCGCGTGATCGACGGCCTGATGACGCTCGGCATCGGCCAGCGCGTCGGTATCTTCGCGCCGTCCGGCGTCGGCAAGAGCACGCTGCTCGGGATGATCGCGCGCGGCGCGCAGGCCGACGTGAACGTGATCGCGCTGGTCGGCGAACGCGGCCGCGAAGTGCGCGAGTTCATCGAGCACAGCCTGTCGCCGGAGGTGCGCGCGCGCTCGATCGTCGTCGTGTCGACGTCCGATCGTCCGGCGATGGAGCGCGTGAAATCCGCGCTGGTGGCGACCGCGATCGCCGAGCACTTCCGCGATGCGGGCAAGCGCGTGCTGCTGCTGGTCGACTCGCTGACGCGCTTCGCGCGCGCGCAGCGCGAGGTCGGTCTCGCGAGCGGCGAGCCGCCGACCCGGCGCAGCTTCCCGCCGTCGACGTTCGCGGTGCTGCCGCGCCTGCTCGAACGCGCGGGGCAGGGCGCAACCGGGTCGATCACGGCGCTGTACACGGTGCTGGTCGAGGGCGATGAGGAATCCGATCCGATCGCCGAGGAAGTGCGTTCGATCCTGGACGGCCATATCGTGCTGTCGCGTAAGATCGCGCTGGCGAACCGCTATCCGGCGATCGACGTGCTCGCGAGCCTGTCGCGTGTGATGCCGCTCGTCGCGAGCCGCGCGCATCAGCAGGCGGCCGCGCGCGTGCGCGAGTTGATCGCGAAGTATCAGGAGATCGAGCTGCTCGTGCAGATTGGCGAGTATCGCGAGGGCAGCGACCGGCTCGGCGATCTCGCGCTGCGCGCGCGCGACGCGATCGGCGCGTTCTGCGCGCAGGCGTCGCACGAGGACGTGCGCTTCGACACGCTGCTTGCGAAGCTGACGAAACTCGCGAACGACCATGTCTGAAGCCGACGACCGCCTCGTGCTCGCGACGCTCGCGCGCCTGAAGCGCGTGCGCGAGATGCGCAGCCAGATCGCGCGGGTCGCGGCCGCGCGCCAGCAGGGTATCGCCGCGGAGAGCCGGCGCGCGCTCGACGCAGCGCACGCGCAACTCGCGCAGCAGGTCGCCGCGAAGGCCGCGATCCAGACGCGGCTCGCCGACGACGTGCGCGAAGCGCGCGCGCTGCAGAACGCCGCGGCCGATACGCGCACGTTCGATCGCCATATCGGCGTCGCGAACGCGTCGGTCAGCGAGGCCACGCACGTGCATCGCGATCACGAAGCGACGCTCGCCGACCTGCAGCGCGCCGCACGCAAGGCGAAGGCCGCCGAGGACAAGCTCGACAAGGCCGGCGAGAAGGCGCTGCACGCGCGCGCCGCGCGGGTCGAGCGCGACGCCGACGAGGTCGCGGATGCGCATGCGGTGCGGCGCTTCGCGACGGCCGGTGTGTGGGCGAGCGATGCGGACGGGCATGCTGCGGGGCCGGCGGAACTGGCCGCCGTGTTCGATGCGGAGATGGTGTCGCGACCGGCGGATGCAGACGCGGCGGACACGACGAACACCGCAGATACGACGGACACCGCAGACACGTCCGACGCCGCGGACACGTCCGACCCGGGCGCTGCAGCCGCCAAGACCGACCCGATCGCCGCCCCCGCCCCAGCACCCGCCGCTCCCGTCGACGACACCGCACGCGCCGCAGCGGAGCGCCGATGCTAGACCACGCGGCGAACTTCAACGATATCGCCGGCACGCTGCGACCGCTGCTCTATGTGATGCCGCGCCTGCTGCCGATCATGTTCGTCGTGCCGGTATTCAACGAGCAGATCATCACGGGCCTCGTGCGCAACGGCATCGCGGTCGTGATTGCCGCGTTCGTCGCGCCGGTGATCGACCCGGCGCAGGTCGCCGCGCTGCCGTTCCTGATGTGGTGCCTGCTGGTCGCGAAGGAAGCGGTGGTCGGCATGCTGCTCGCGGGCGCGTTCAGCGCGGTGCTGTTCGCGATCCAGGGCGTCGGCTACCTGATCGATTTCCAGACCGGCAGCGGCAGCGCCGCGTACTTCGATCCGATGGGCGGGCACGAGGGCGGCCCGACGTCAGGGTTCCTCAATTTCGTCGCGATCGCGCTGTTCGTCACCGCGGGCGGGCTGCAGGTGCTCGTACAGCTGTTCGCGCAGTCGTATGCGTGGTGGCCGATCGGCTCGCTCGGCCCGGATTTCTCGTCGATGCTGGAGACCTTCTTGGTGCGGCAGACCGACACGATCTTCGAATGGATGGTGAAGCTCGCCGCGCCGGTCATCATCGTGCTGGTGCTCGTCGAGCTCGGCATCGGCCTGGTCGGCCGCGCGGTACCGCAACTGAACATCTTCGTGTTCGCGCAGCCGGTGAAGAGCGCGCTCGCGGTGCTGATGATGGTGCTGTTCCTGCCGGTGGTGTACGCGTCGCTGCATGCGCTGCTGAGCCCCGACAGCGGGCTGATGGCGCTGCTGCGCGCGCTGTTCGCCGCGCACGGCGGCGCGTGAGCGCGCGCCGGAACCGGAGCCGCCATGGCCGAAAAGGACCAGAAGCCGACCGCGAAACGCTTGCGCGACGCGCGCCAGAAAGGCGACGTGCCGAAGAGCGCGGAAACGATTTCGTCCGCATTCTTCGTCGGCGTGTGCGTCGCGCTTGCGGTCGGGCTCGGCACGCTGTTCGCACGGCTGCAGGCGCTGTTCCGGCTCGTGTTCGACGCGGCCGGCGCGGCCGATCCGTCCGCGCGGCTCGCGGCGCTGATCGACGGCGCCGCGCGCGACTGGGCGACGCTGTCCGCGCAGATCGTCGCGGCCGGGCTGCTGGCGGGGCTGCTCGCGGGCTTCGTGCAGGTGGGCGGCGTGATGGCGTGGAGCCGCCTCGTGCCGCAGCTGTCGCGGCTCAATCCGGCCGAGGGGCTGAAGAACATGTGGTCGATGCGCAACCTCGTGAACCTCGCGAAGATGCTGCTGAAGACCGTGCTGCTGGTCGCGACGCTCGGCTGGCTGATCGTCGAGTCGCTCGATCCGTCGGTGCAGTCGGGCTTCACGCGGCCGATCTCGATCCTGGCGCTGATCGTGAAGCTGCTGATGCTGCTGTTCGGCTGGGCTGCGCTGATCTATCTCGTGATGGCGCTGATCGACATCGTGCACCAGCGCCACGAGTTCAACCAGAAGATGAAGATGTCGATCGAGGAAGTGCGGCGCGAGCACAAGGAAGACGAGGGCGATCCGCATATCGAGGCGAAGCGCCGGCAGCTCGCGCGCGAAGCGCAGTTCTCGTCGCTGCCCGACCGGATCGGCTTCGCATCGGTGGTCGTCTATTCGTCGAGCGTCGCGGTCGCGCTCTATTACGGCGGGATCGGCACGCTGCCGTGGGTGCTGGCGCGCGGCGAGGGCGAGGCGGCCGAGCGGATCGTGAAGCTCGCGCGCGACGCGCTGCGCCCGACGCTCGCGAATGCCGGGCTTGCGCACGCGCTGTACGAGAGCACGCCGGAAAAGGGCACGATCCAGCAGCAGCATTTCCGCGAGGTCGCCCAGTTGCTGAAGTGGGCGACCGGCGCACAGTGAGGGCACCGCCGGCGGGGGCGGATCGGGGCGGCGATTTCGATCGCGATGACGGGCGTGCCGCCGGCGGCGTTTCGTCTGACGGTGTGCCAGACGCTTGACGCGCCTTTTTTTCCGGTTTTCGCTCGCATTCACGGGCGAATTATTGCTGATTTATTTCTTCGTAATATGGCTCGACCGTCAGTCGGACGGCGGGCCGCGAGGTTGCGCCGCGCGTGACGGAACAGGTCAACACGAGCGGGACAAATCAATGTGCGGAATCGACGGCTTTCTGAATAGCGTCGCCTTCGATGAGGAGACAGCGCGCGGCACGCTCGCGCGAATGACGGCGAGCCTCGCGCATCGCGGGCCGGATGCGCAGGGGCTCTGGGTCGACCCGGAGGCCAGTATCGCGCTCGGCCACCGGCGGCTTGCGATCGTCGATCTGTCGGTCCATGGCCGGCAGCCGATGGCGTCCGCGTGCGGCCGCTACGTCATGGTCTTCAACGGCGAAATCTACAACCATCGCGAGCTGCGCGTGGAGCTCGAGCGCGCGGGTCGCGCCCCGGCGTGGCGCGGCCACTCCGACACCGAGGTGCTGATCGCGGCGATCGCCGCTTGGGGCGTCGACGCAACGTTGCGGCGCGCGACCGGCATGTTCGCGTTCGCGCTATGGAATCGCGCATCGCGGGTGCTGACGCTCGCACGCGACCGGCTCGGCGAGAAGCCGCTCTATTACGGGCGGATCGGCGACGCACTCGTGTTCGCGTCGGAGCTGAAGGCGCTGCGCGGCTATCCGGGCTTCGACGGCGAGATCGATCGCGATGCGCTGTGCCTCTATCTGCGCCAGTCGAGCGTGCCGGCGCCGCACACGATCTATCGTGGCATCAGCAAGCTGCCGCCCGGCACGTTCATCCAGTTCGAACATGCGCGCGACACGCCGCGCGCGCGTGCGTACTGGACGCTCGAGCAGGCGATCGAAGCGGGCCGCGAGCAGCCGTTCGACGGCAGCGCCGACGAGGCCGTCGAGCAGCTCGACACGATCCTGCGCCAGGCGGTCGCGCGGCAGATGGCAGCCGACGTGCCGCTCGGCGCGTTCCTGTCGGGCGGCGTCGATTCGTCGGCGATCGTCGCGCTGATGCAGGCGCAGTCGGCGCATCCGGTCGACACGTTCACGATCGGCTTTCACGAGGCCGGCTACGACGAAGCCGGCTATGCGAAGGCGGTCGCGCGCCATCTTGGCACTCGACACACCGAGTTGTACGTGACGGCCGACCATGCGCTCGATGTCGTGCCGAAGCTGCCGACCATCTACGACGAACCGTTCTCCGACGCGTCGCAGATTCCGACCTTCCTCGTGTCGGAGATGACGCGCCGGCACGTGAAGGTGAGTTTGTCAGGCGACGGCGGCGACGAACTGTTCGGCGGTTATACGCGCTACTTCCTGACGCCGCGGCTGTGGCGCAAGCTGCATCGCGTGCCGGCGGCGGTGCGCGCGCGGATCGCGGCCGCGCTGCATGCGCTGCGTCCCGATCATGCGGACCAGCTCGCGGCGGTCGCTCAGGGTGCGTGGAGCGGCGTGGAAGCGCGCGACTCGGCGACCCGCATCGGCGACCGGCTGCACAAGCTCGGCCACGTGATGACGGCCGAGAGCCGCATCGGGCTGTACCGTCTGCTGATGTCGTCGGTGCATCATCCGGAGCGCCTCGCGCTCGCCGGACAGGAGCCGCCGACGCCGCTCGATACCGTCTCCGCATGGCCCGCGAACCTGAGCTTCGCCGAGCAGGCGATGGCGATCGACACGCTCACGTACCTGCCCACCGATATTCTCGCGAAGGTCGATCGCGCGGCGATGGCCGTGAGCCTCGAGACGCGCATGCCGTTCCTCGATCATCACGTCGTCGAATTCGCGTGGCGCGTGCCCGCCGCGGTGCGGTTGCCGGAAGGGCAGCCGAAGGCGCTGCTGCGCCGGCTGCTGGATAGGTACGTGCCGTCGTCGCTGATCGACCGGCCGAAACAGGGCTTCTGCGCGCCCGTCGATCACTGGCTGCGCGGCGCATTGCGCGACTGGGCCGATGCGCTGCTGCAGCCGTCGCGGCTGCGCGACGAGGGCTTCTTCGATGCGGCGGCGGTCGAGCGGCTGTGGCACCAGCACCAGTCGGGCCGGATGAACTGGCAGCACCAGCTGTGGACGGTGCTGATGTTCCAGGCATGGCTGGAGGGGCAGCGCGCTGCATGAAACGGGATGACGCGGCGCGCCGCGCCGCGTCATGTCGTGCAGGTCACGCCGGTGTCGCGTCGACGCTCACCGACGCTTACTGATCGAGACACCGCACGCACAGCCGCCTGGCCTGGCTCGCCGGCAAGCCGCGACACATCATCACGACCGGGCGCGCATGGCACGACGGCGCGTCGGCCGATGCCGCGGGCGCTGCGAGCCTGCGCGCGCGTTCGGGCGGCGTCGTGGCGGCTGCTTCCATGCGCCGCTGCCGCGCCGGCGGCGGCACGTCGCGCACCACCGGAATCGGTTCGACGCCGCCTTCGCGCGCGTTGCGCTGCGCGCTCGCGACGACGCGGCTCACATAGCCGCTCGAGAACCCGGTCGTGAAGTTGCCGCTGTAGTAGCACGACAGCGCCGCGCGCAGCGCGGCCTGCGCGGGGCGGCCGGTGTTCGACGATCGCCCGAAGCATTCGGTCAGGATCGCGCCGCCCGCCCGCAGGTTGTGGCACGGCTCGAACATCGTCGAGTCGTCGAGGCCGTATTTCGCGAAATTGCGCTCGTTCACCTGCGCGAGGCCGACACTGTAGCTGAAGCCGCGTGCGGCCAGCTCGCTCGCGGTCGCGCGTGCTTCGTCGAGCGATGCGGGCTGGCGCGTCAGATGGCCGCCGACGACGCCGATCGCATACGGATTGAATCCGGACTCCGTGCGCACCAGCGCGGCGAGCGTATCGGGGTCGACGTTCGGCGCGCAGGCGCGCGCGAGCTGCGCGAAGCCGGCGGCGCTGCCGGCCGCGTGTGCGTTGCGCGGCTGCATGCCCGCGCAGGCGAGCGCCAGTGTCAATGTCAATGCGAGCACCGCACACAGGCTTGCCGCGGCGCCGCGCAGGCCGCGCGCGTTCATCCCGCCCCCGCCACGCGATACGACAGCACGAGCCCGTGCACGAGCAGCGACCAGCCGTCGAGCGCGACGAACAGCAGCAGCTTGAACGGCACCGAGATCGTCGTGGGCGAAATCATCTGCATCCCTAATGCAAGCAGGATGTTCGCGACCAGCAGGTCGACGACGATGAACACGATATAGATCACGAAGCCGATCTGGAACGCCTTGGTCAGCTCGGCGAGCGTGAAGCTCGGCACCAGCACGAGCAGGTCGTCGTCCTTGATGCCGTCCGCGCGATTCTTCGGCCATACCGACGTTGCGGTGCGCACGAAGAATTCGCGGTCGCGCTGCCGCGTATGCGACACCAGGAAATCCTTGATCGGCGGCAGCGCGGCATCGGCGAGCACGCCGATATCGGCGGTCGACAACTGCCCCGATGCATCGAAGTGGCGCGATTGCAGCGCATCGCGAATCGACATGCCGACCGGCGCCATGATGAACAGCGACAGGATCAGCGCGATGCCGTTCAGCACGAGGTTCGGCGGCACCTGCTGGATCCCGAGTGCGGAGCGCAGCAGGCCGAGCACGACCACGAGCTTCGTGTAGCTCGTCACCATCAGCGCGGCGAACGGCGCGATGCCGAGCGCGGCGATTACCGCGATCAGCGCGACCGGATTCGGCAGGCTGCCCATCGTTCAACGCTCGCGCGGCGCGGGCTGCGTCAGCGTGACGACGCGCACGCCGAGCTTCTGGCCGACCGCGATCAAGTGGCCGGTGCCGATCAGCATCCCGTTCGCGACGAGACGGATCACGCTCTGGTTGATGCCTTGCTGCAGTTCGATCACCGCGCCCGGCTGCAGCGCGCCGAGTTCGCCGAGCGGGATCGACGTGGGCGGCAGCTCGAAACGCAGGTCGACCGCGAGGCCGTCGAGCGTGCGCGGCGCATCGTCCGGCGCCGCGTCGTGCGCGGTCGCGGGCGGGGTGTCGGTGCGGGTCGGTTCCAAAGGCATCTCCCTGATTCGTTCGACGGTCAGCCGGGTTCCCGACGGCCGTCCGGTGATCTCCCACGCCGGCGCGGCCGGCACGCGCGCGACGCACAGCAGGTTCTGCTCGTGCGCGCGCCAGTGCTCGATCGCGATGATGTCGCCGGCGACGACGTCGGCCAGCTCGGCCATCGTCAGCTCGGTCCGGCCGATCTCGAACACCAGCGGCACCGGCAGGCTTGCATACGCGGCGCGCGTCTCGGGCCGTGCGG
Organism: Burkholderia sp. Nafp2/4-1b; assembly: GCF_003635165.1. Taxonomy (GTDB): domain Bacteria; phylum Pseudomonadota; class Gammaproteobacteria; order Burkholderiales; family Burkholderiaceae; genus Burkholderia. The sequence goes on from NZ_ML058597.1 coordinate 329,848, forward strand.
CCGGCGGCGCCGCGAAGAACACGGCGAGCGCGTCCGGCGCATCGAACAGCAGCGCGCCGTGACAGCGCCACGCGCCGTCGGCGCGCCGCAGCTCGCAGCGCAGCGCGGCCGGTGCGGTGCGCCACGCGGGCACGTTCGCGGGCGGCGGCAGCAATTCCACGCGTTGCCGTGTCGCGGCCTGCAGCACGGCCGCGAGCGGCGCGGCGAGATCGGCGAGCAGCGCCGCGCGAATCACGGCCGGGACGGCCGGGTCGGCCGCGTCGCCGAGCCATTCGGTTTCCGCGAGCGGATCGATCCACAGCGTGCCGGCCGCCGGGCCGACGACGAAACGGTACGCATGCGCGTCGGCCGCCGGCTCGGCATCGACGCGCCAGCGCACCTCGTACGCGTGTTCGCCGAGCGTGACCGGAACCGCGGCTGTCATGCCGTACGCATGCGACAGCCCGCGCGCGGCGGCGGGGGACAGGCGCGGCAGGTAGGGCGACGCGTCGAGCGCGATCGCGGCCGGCGGCGGCGGGATGGCCGGCGCGGCGGCGGCCGGGGTGGCAGCGGCGGGCGGGGCCCGGTTCGCGGCGTCGCCGGCGTCGGCATTCGTCAGGGACAGCGCAGGCACGGCGGGATCAGGGCGGATTCGGCGTTGGTTCGACGGTTGTTGTGGCCGGCGGCGGGGGAGGCACGCGGCTGCTGCGTCGATTGTAGGGACGGCGCCGGCCGCGTGCCGCGCCGGAATCCGTAGTCGTGTGCAGCGCGTGGGGCGGTGGGTGGCGATGGGCTACGAAGGCTGTTGCGCGGGGGGCGATGCGGTGGTGGTGCGGTGGCGATGTGGAGGTGCTGCGATAAGGCGATAAGGCGTGGCGATGAGGCGGTGCAGTGGTGTGACGGGCGTGGCCGCGACCGTCGGTGAGCGCGCCGCTATCACCGTTCCAAGAACACCCGCCGCCCGCCGGCGGTGCTCATGTCGCGGCGAGGCACGCGTGCCGGGGCCGCGAGACGCCCCGCGAGACGCCGCACGTCGAACATGCAGCGCAGCGGGTCGCGGAATCCTGGCGCCGCGCCGCGCCGCGTTACGCGTAGTCCGCGGCCAGTGCCGACTGCGGCGCGGCGCGCAGGATCGGCGCCGCGTCGTGGCGTTCGACGTGCGTCATGGCCGCGCCGAACAGCACCAGCCGATAGCCGACGGCATAGATCGGGATGATGCGCAGGTTCTTGTCGTGATCGAGCTGCAGCTTCGAACGGATGCGCGAGATGTGGGTGTCGAGCGTGCGTGACGACACGCCGAGCTCGCGGCCCCACACCGCTTCCTGGATCGCTTGCCGCGGCACGATCTTGTTCATGTTGTCGAGCAGGAATTCGACGACATCGAATTCACGCGGCGTGACGTCGACGACTTTATTGTCGATTTCGATCGTGCGGCGCACGAAGTTGATTTTTATATTGTCGATGTACAGGTATTTGCAATCCATGTTGGCCCTCGCATGTCCGTAAAGGAGTGTTGCGGGACATGTACTGCAACTTCCGGGCCAAGGACTCGCCCTCAGGAAACGACGGTGGAAGCGGGCAGGGCCGACGGCGTGCCAGCCTTGAATCTAAAAGAATTCTTAACGCTGGACCGCCGTGCTCTCATTGAAGGGTCCGAGCAACATTGAAGGATTGTTACGTAGCATCAAACCGGAACGTTACGGGCGTTACGGGCTGTGTAACGTTGCGCGACCGCGGGGACGTGCTCGCGCCTGCCGGGTTCGACTGGACCGCGAGCCTGCGGGGAACCCTACATCGAACCCTAAATGGAACCCTGCTCGGGCGAGTCGGTTTTCTAGATGAATCAAAGCGTTGGAGCGGTTTTTTGCCGACCTGGAACCCTACTTTGAACCGCACTTCGGCCCCCTGCATCGGAGCCGGCTTCACCGACATTTTCCCGCCGCGCCGGCAATAAAAAACCGGCCGCGTAACGTTCCCGTTACGCGGCCGGCCCGGCGTTTCTGCTACTCGCCCGTCAAGCCTTCGCGGTATCGCCCGAATCGAACGGCAGCACGTAGTGCCGCTTGCCGGTGGCCGCGAAGATCGCGTTGGCCACCGCCGGCCCGATCGGCGCGACGCCCGGCTCGCCGACCCCGGTCGGTGCCTCCGCCGACGGCACGATATGCACCTCGACCTTCGGCATCTCGGCCATCCGCAGCACGTGATAGCCGTCGAAGTTGCGCTGCTCGACCTGGCCGTCCTTCAGCGTGATCGCGCTGTGCAGCGCCGCGCCGAGCCCGAAGCCGATGCCGCCTTCCATCTGCGCGGCGACGATGTCCGGGTTGATCGCGATCCCGCAATCGACCGCGCAAACCACGCGTTCGACCTTCACCTTGCCGTCGGCGTCGACCGACACCTCGGCCACCTGCGCGACATAGCTCTTGAACGCCTCGGCCACCGCGATCCCGCGCCCGCGGCCCTTCGGCAGCGGCTTCGCCGGATCCCAGCCGGCCTTCTGCGCGGCCAGCTCGAGCACCGCGCGCATCCGCGGCTCCTTCGCGAGCAGGTCGCGGCGGAACAGGTACGGATCCTTGCCCGCCGCGTGCGCGGCTTCGTCGACGAACGCCTCGACCGCATACGCGGTGTGCGAGCTGCCGACCACGCGCCACCACAGCACGGGCAGGCCGACCTTGGTGGTGGTGAGCTCGACCGACACGTTCGGCACCTCGTACGGCAGGTTCGCCGCGCCCTCGACCGACGTCGCATCGATCCCGTTCTTCACCATGAACGCTTCGAACGGCGTGCCGGCGAGAATCGACTGCCCGACGATCCGATGGCGCCAGCCGACCAGCCGGCCGTCCGCGGTCAGCCCCGCATCGAGCTTGTGGAAGTACATCGGGCGATAGAAGCCGCCCTGGATGTCGTCCTCGCGCGTCCATTGCAGCTTGACCGGCTTGCCGTCCGCGCCGAGCGCCTTCGCGATCGACACGGCCTCGACCACGTAGTCCGACCACGCGTTCGCGCGCCGGCCGAAGCTGCCGCCTGCATACAGCGTGTGGATCTGTACCTGCTCGGGCTTCAGGCCCGCGACCTTCGCCGCATTGCCCTGGTCGACCGTCTGGAACTGGTCGCCGGCCCAGATCTCGCAGTTGTTCGCGCTCAGCTTGACGACCGCGTCGAGCGGCTCCATCGGCGCGTGCGCGAGGTACGGGAATTCGTACGTCGCGCTGACCTTGCGCGCCGCGCCGGCAATCGCCGCATCGGCATCGCCGTCTTTGCGCGCCGACGCGCCTGGCTTCGCGGCGAGTTGCCGGTATTCGCGCATCAGTTCGTCCGAGCCGCGCTTCTCCGCCTTCGTTTCGTCCCAGTCGATCTTCAGCGCATCGCGGCCCTGTTTCGCGGCCCAGAAGCCCGTCGCGACGACCGCGACGCCGCCCGGTACCTGCACGACCGAGACGACGCCCGGCACGGCCTTCGCGGCGGTTGCGTCGAACGATTTCACCGTCGCGCCGAAGCGCGGCGGGCGCTGCAGCAGCGCGACGCGCATGCCGGGGAAGGTGGTGTCGAGCGTGAAATGGGCGGTGCCGTTCGACTTGGCCGACGCGTCGACACGCGGAATGCGATGGCCGATCAGCTTGAAGTCGGCCGGCTGCTTCAGCGTGACCTTGTCGGGCACCGGCAGCTTCGATGCGTCGGCGACGAGCGTGCCGTACGCCGCGGTCTTGCCGGTCTTCGCGTGCGTGACGACACCGTTGGCGGTGGTCAGCTCGCCGGCCGGCACCTTCCAGCGCGCGGCCGCGGCCGACACGAGCATCGCGCGCGCCTTGCCGCCGGCTTCGCGCAACTGCTGCCACGAGTTCGACATGGCCGAGCTGCCGCCCGTGCCCTGCATCGTGCCGAACGCGAGGTTCGCATAGCGCTTCGCATCGGCCGGCGCGCTTTCCACGCGCACGCGCGACCAGTCGGCGTCGAGCTCTTCGGCGACGATCGTCGCGATGCCCGTGTACGCGCCCTGGCCCATTTCGACGTGCTTGGCGATCACGGTGACCGCGCCGTCGGGCGTGATGCGCAGGAACGCGTTCGGCGCGAAGTCGGCGGCGGGTGCCGGCGCGGCGAGCGCTCGGCGGCCGAGGCCGGCCCATTCGAAGCCGATCGTCAGGCTCACCGCGGCAGCTGCCCCCGCGGCCTTCAGGAACGTGCGCCGCGACGGACGCACCGAACCGGCATTATCGAGTTCGATCGTCATGGTCAGGCTCCCAGCGTCGCGGCCGCGTCGTGGATCGCGGCCCGGATGCGGGCGTAGGTCGCACAGCGGCAGAGGTTGCCGTTCATCGCGGCGTCGATGTCCGCGTCGGTCGGCTTCGGGTTCTGTTCGAGCAGCGCGGTGGCCGACATGATCTGGCCGGACTGGCAGTAGCCGCACTGCGGCACCTGCAGCTTCACCCAGGCGGCCTGCACGGCCTGCGCGGGCTTGCTCTGCAGGCCTTCGATCGTCGTGACGTGCTTGTCCGCGATGCCGGCGAGCGGCAGCACGCACGAGCGCACGGCCTGGCCTTCGAGATGAACGGTGCACGCGCCGCACTGCGCCATGCCGCAGCCGAACTTCGTGCCGGTCAGCCCCGCGTGCTCGCGGATCGCCCAGAGGACGGGCATCGACGGATCGGCGTCGAGCGTCACGCTCTTGCCGTTCAGGACAAACGTGGTGGGCATTGTGTTGTCTCCGTGGGGAAAACCCGGCATGCGCCGGTTTAGCCGCGAGTGTGCGCGACACGTCCCGTTTTGCGTCTACCCAATCCTGCAAATTTATTGAACAATCCTGCAAATCCCCGGCACGGCGCCGGGCGTTTCGCTATCCTCCCGCGATTCAGGGAAATGAAGCGAGGAACCCGCCATGGATATGACCGATATCGCGGCGTCGCGCGAATCCGGGCGGCGCGAACTGGCGTCGCTCATCGGCCGTTTCGCGCCGACGGACGGCTCCCATTCGACCGCCGTGCCTGCGCTGATGCTGCACCGACATACGCATCCGGTCGATCTCGGCTGCGGCGTGTCGCGCGCCGCACTCGTGATCGCCGCGCAAGGGGCGAAGCGCGTGATCGTCGCCGGCCAGGCCTACGAATACGACGCGCAGCATTGCCTGATTACGTCGATCGACTTGCCGATTCTCTCGCGCGTCACGCAGGCATCGCCGGCCGCCCCGTATCTGTGCCTGACGCTGACGCTCGACCTGGAACGCATCGTCGAGCTCGCGGCCGAGATGCGGCTGCCCGAGCCCGATGCCGGCTCCGAAGGCGAGGGCATCGCGGTCGGCGAGCTCACGCCGCCGCTGCTCGATGCCGCGCTGCGGCTGGTGCGTCTGCTCGATACGCCGGCGGACATTCCGGTCGTCGCGCCGCTGATCGAAAAGGAATTGCTGTACCGGCTGATGACGAGCGGGCAGGGCACGCGACTGCGGCACATGGCCGTCGCCGGCAGCCAGACGCACCGGATCGCGCGCGCGATCGAATGGATCCGCGATCACTACGCGGAGCCGATGCGCGTCGAGGCGCTCGCGCAGGCGGTGAACATGAGCGTGTCGTCGCTCCACCATCACTTCAAGCATGTGACCACGCTGAGCCCGCTGCAGTACCAGAAGCAGTTGCGGCTGCACGAGGCGCGGCGGTTGCTGCTGCGGCAGGGCGGCGATGTCGGTTCGGTGGCCGCGACCGTCGGCTACGAAAGCGCGTCGCAGTTCAGCCGCGAATACAGCCGGCTGTTCGGCGCGCCGCCGATGCGCGACGTCGTGCATCTGCGCAAGCGGGAACTGCTCGGTACCTGACGGGGGCGCCGGCCATTTCCATTGCATTGCGCGCGACACGCCGAAATCGGCGGCCCTCGGAATCCGCGTGCCATGCACGCCGCACGCACGCATGCGCGATCGCGGTGTCAGCGCATGCAGCCGCGCCGCGCATGTACTTTTGTTTCATGCATGAGCGAATTGCACGCGTCACGAGCCTGTTTCAGGATGACGTTCCTGGTCGCTATCCCGGCGGAAATGTTTCTCGCGCGTATCACATGCCGCCATCCGGCCGTTTAAATGCGATGGTTACACGCATTGAATGCAGGGCAATGGCATGAGCGATTCGATGCGCGCGGGAAGGCGGCGGACAACCGTCACACGCGGCGCGGGCGCTTCTCGGGTTTGAAACACCTGGTCACGAAGCCATGGCGCGACGGGTTTCGTGCCGCATTCGTCCGTTTTTTTACCGCCATCGCTTCGCGCTGTTCAACGATCGCCGCGAGACGCTGAATGTTGTCGCGATACATTCCTGAAACAAAACAGATCATTCCCCGCAAAAAGCCTGTGTATCGCAGGCGGTGCGCGACCCGCGGCGGTCGGTGGAATAACGCATGGCATGCCGCTTGCGGTATGGGTCACATCGGCGAGCGGTCGAGATGATGCCATCGAGATGTTGAACGAGCAGACCCTCGTGAACGCCGCGAGCGTCCAGCAGGCGCTGACGACACACGCTCGCCCGCACAACACGGCATGTGTGCCGATGATGGTCGGCGATCCGCAAATGATTTGCATGATGCCGGGGGAAGGGTACGCACCGTCGTGGCAGTCGCCGGTATACGGCCGCCGCGCACCGTTTCACGCCGCGTGCCGCGCCAGAAAACTGCAAGCGACGAGGCCATCGTGAACCATCGCTGTCCGATCAGACTGTCAGGCCCGCCGGAAGGCGAATGGGCCGCCTGCACGCCGCCGTTCGTCGCGCTCGGGCGTCACCATACCGTGCTGCCGCGCCCGCTCGTCTACCTGTCGCAGCGTCCCGACGCGGGGCTCGTCGACAGTCTCGCCGCGCGCGGCTGGGACGTGTGGCGCGCAAAATCCGTTGCGGACGCACTCAATCTGCTGAAGACGAATCGACTGCATGCGGGCATCGTCGATTTCGGCGACTTCGCGGCCCCCGACGTCGTGTCGTTCGAGGCGCTGCTGCGCGATCCGCGAATCGGCTGGGTCGCGCTCGCCGACCACGCGCGGCTGCGCGACGGCATCACCGCGCGCCTGATTCGCCAGTGTTGCTTCGACTACGTGCGCAATGCGACGGCCTACACGACGATCGGTTATCTCGTCGGCCACGCGTACGGAATGCTGAAGCTCGGAGAAGGCGATCCGGCCGCCGATGTCGCGCCGCCCGGCGGGGCGATGATCGGCTCGTGCGACGCGATGCGCCGCCTGTTCGCGACGATCCGCAAGGTTGCGAACACCGAGGCCGCCGTGTTCGTCGCCGGCGAATCGGGCACCGGCAAGGAGCTGACCGCGGCCGCGATCCACCAGCATTCGTCGCGTGCCGACGCGCCGTTCGTCGCCGTGAACTGCGCGGCCATTCCGTCGACGCTGCTGCAGGCCGAGCTGTTCGGTCACGAACGCGGTGCGTTCACCGGCGCGTACCAGCGCAAGATCGGCCGCATCGAGGCCGCGCACGGCGGCACGTTGTTTCTCGACGAAATCGGCGACATGCCGTTGGAGAGTCAGGCGAGCCTGCTGAGGTTCTTGCAGGAAGGCAAGATCGAGCGGCTCGGCGGCCATGCGTCGATTCCGGTGGACGTGCGGATCATATCGGCGACCCACGTCGACCTCGAGGCCGCGATGCAGGCGGGGCGATTCCGTGCGGACCTGTATTACCGCCTGTGCGTGCTGCGCATCGACGAGCCGCCGCTGCGCGCGCGCGGCCGCGACATCATGCTGCTTGCCGATCACATGCTGCGGCGCTATCGCGGCGACAGCGCGCACCGGATTCGCGGCTTCATGCCGTGCGCGATCGAGGCGATCCACAACTACGCGTGGCCCGGCAACGTGCGCGAATTGATCAACCGGATCCGCTTCGCGGTCGTGATGACCAACGGGCCGCTGATTTCGGCCGTCGATCTCGAACTGCACCCGTACACGTCGCCCCGGCCGCCGACGCTCGTCGAAGCGCGCCGTCAGGCCGAGCGGCTCACGATCGAGGAAACGCTGTTGCGGCATCGGCACCAGCATGCCGACGTCGCCGCGGAACTCGGGATTTCGCGCGCGACGCTGTATCGCCTGATGACCGCGCACGGGCTGCACGGCTGATGCCGGTTGCGTTCATGCGTTCGCGCGGTCGCGCGGTCGGGCCGCGGATGGCGGCTCCAGCTCCAGCTCGCGTGGCCACCGTCGGCTGCCGGCCCGATGGCCTCGGCGTCAGGCCGGCCGTTCGAAGCCGGATTCGACCCAGCGTGCGGCGCTGGCCTGGTTGAGCTTGAACCCGGCGGACACCTTCGCGTCGGCCAGCAGCTCGCCGTATGGGTCGAATGCCTTCAGTTGCGCATACGGCTCGAACTCGTCCGGCACGATGTCGAGCGTGACCGACACGTCCTGCCCGTCGTCGTCCTGGACCGTCACTTCCTTGTGCAGCAGCGCGCGGCGCTGCTGCTCGTGACGCATCAGCACTTCGGTCGCCGTCTTCACGAGCGTGCGGAACGCGTTCGCGTCCATCGGCTTCGGATTCTTCTTGTCGCGGCCCATCGTCCAGGGGCCGACGAGCGCGGGCTCGGATTCGCCGTCCTTGATCATCTCGACGGCCCAGCCGTCGTCGTCTTCGTTCTTGATGATGCGGGCCGTCCAGCCGTTGTCGCGCCAGAGGCCGCTTTCGTGGATGGTGGTGTCGTCGGATTGCAGATCGGATTCGGTCATGGGGAAGCGGGAGTAGGGGTGGCCGGCGTACGGGCAGCCGGCATACGGGCAACCGGCGTACGGGCAGCCGGCATGCAGCCACCACGGCGAACCGGCGGGGCGCGCGGCCGGAAGGCGCGCTGCCGTCGGCTGGTCGCCCGGAGTGGCATGCAAAGGGCGCAATTTTACCCCGCGGGCCGTCCGGGCGGCCTGCGTCGCCGCAACGTTGGCCGTCCGGCCGATTCCGGCTGCGGCCGAACGATCGAACCGGCGCAAATATCAAACTCGTATTACGTTCCCGCACGCCAATCTATACGCCGTCCGATATCCCGGCCGCGCGCCGCTTCCTAAAATGACGGTCGGGATAAAAATATCCCAAACGTCGATTCAACGCCGATCCGGCCGTGCACGCATTCCGCGCTGCGCGGCCCGGCGAACCTTCTGGAATTGCGCATGGGGAAATTCAGGATTCGCACTGTTTTCGCGTACGACTGGCCGTTGACGCTCGCAGGCATGGAGCACATTGCCGTCGACGCGTGCGCGATCGATCTCGTCGGCGTCTGCCGGACGCCGGAACAACTGATCGAGGCGCTCGGCAGCATCGGCTGCGACATCGTGCTGGTCGACTACGCAATCCGCGGCGACACGCAGATGGACGGCCTCGCGCTGTTCGACTGGCTGCGTCGCACGCACCCGAACATCGGAATCGTCGCGCTGGTGGGCAACGAGAATCCGGTGATCTTTCGCTCGATTCTCGCGCAAGGCGGCGCGAGCCTCGTCAGCAAGTTCGACGAGGTTGGTCACATCGTTACCGCGATTCATTCGAGCTACAGCGGCGGGCGCTATCTGTCGCCGCTCGTGCGGCGCGAACTCGATGCGCTCGCCGAACACGACCAGCCGCCGGTGAAGCTGTCGACGCGCGAAATCGAGGTGATTCGCCTCTATCTGGCCGGCGTGCCGATCAAGACGATCGCGCAGCGGCTCAACAAGGGCAAGCAGACGGTCAGTGCGCAGAAGATCAGCGCGATGAAGAAACTCGGCGTGACCAACGACATCGAGCTGGTTCAGCGAGCGTCCGGCCTCGGGCTCGGTGGCGCCCGAGCCGTGAGCCGGCCGGGCGGCGCGGGGTAGCGGCGGCAGAAGGGCGGAATTCGCCAGATTCCGTCCCGCGCGCGACGTCAGGCCGGCAATGCGAAGCGCGTAACCGCGTCGCGCAGCGCTTCGGCCTGGTCGCGCAGCGAGTGCGCGGCGGCCGCGGCTTGCTCGACGAGTGCCGCGTTCTGCTGCGTGACCTGGTCCATCTCGCCCACCGCGCGGTTGACCTGCTCGATCCCCGCGCTCTGCTCGCGCGACGCATGGCTGATCTCGTCGAGGATCTCGTTTACGCGCCGCACCGACTGCACGATCTCGGCCATCGTCTCGCCCGCATGCGTGACGAGCGTCGCGCCCTGCTCGACGGTTTCGTTCGACGACACGATCAGCGACTTGATCTCCTTCGCGGCGGTCGCCGAGCGTTGCGCGAGCGAGCGCACTTCGGCCGCGACCACCGCGAAGCCGCGGCCCTGTTCGCCCGCGCGCGCTGCTTCGACGGCCGCGTTCAGCGCGAGAATGTTGGTCTGGAACGCGATCCCGTCGATCACGCCGATGATGTCGCCGATCTTGTGCGAGCGGTCGGTGATCTCGTTCATCGTGCGCACGACGTTGTCGACCACCTCGCTGCCGCGCGTCGCGACCTGCGCGGCCTGGCCGGCGAGCGTCGCGGCCTGCGCGGCGCTGTCCGCGTTCTGCTTCACGTTCGCGGTCATCTGGTCCATGCTCGAGGCGGTCTGCACGAGCGCGGCCGCCTGTTCCTCGGTGCGCTGCGACAGGTCGGTGTTGCCCGACGCGATCTCGCCCGCACCGACATTGATGTTCTCCGTGCCCATCCGCACGCGCGACACCATGTCGATCAACCCGCTCTGCATCGTATGCAGCGCATGCAGCAGGCTGCCGCGGTCGTCATGCTTAACATTCACGCGCGCGGTGAGGTCGCCCTGCGCGATGCGCTGCGCGGCGTCCAGCGCGACTTCGAGCTCGCCGCCGAGGTTTGCGCGCACGCTTCTCAGCACGAGCACCATCACGGCGGTCGCGATCGCGCCGAGCACGGCCGTCATCACGAGCCAGCGGCCGACGCTCGCGAGCACGGCCGAACGCACGTCGTCCATGTACATGCCCGTCACGAGATACCAGTCCCACGGCGCGAAGCGCTGCACCGCGCTGGTCTTGTCCTGCGGCTTGTCGGCACCCGGCTTCGGCCACAGATACTCGACAAAGCCCTTGCCGCCTTCCAAGTTGCCGGCCTTCACGATCTCGACGAACAGGTGCTTGCCGTTCGGGTCCGCGAAATTCGATACGTCCTTGCCGTTGAGCTCGGCCTTGATCGGATGCATCACGATCACCGGCTTCGAATCGTTGACCGAGATATAGCCGTCGGTGCCGTGACGCATCGCGGCGATCGCCTCGAGCGCCTTCTGTTTGGCCTCGGCTTCCGGCAACGCGTTCTGCTGCGACAGCTTGTAGTAGTGGTCGGTGACGCTCGTCGCCTGCGCGACCAGCGACGCCAGCTGGTCGCGGCGGTCAGAGATCATCGACGCACGCGTCTGCCATGCGCCGATCCCGGCGATCACGAGCAGGCCGAGCCACAGGATGACGATCATCGAAGCGAGTTTCTGGTTCAGGGAAAGGGTGCGCATGGAGTGTGAGGTCGGTCGGTCGAACAGGCGCGCCGGAACGGCGTGACGGGATAAGTCTTTGACGGCGCGCGACGCAGGTTGCCGTAGGCGGGAAATCCCTTAGATACGGCGGACGCCCGATGCCACCGAGCGCGGCGCGGTCATCTATGCATATACATATTCGACGTCGCTATACTGTCGGGCGATGGCGGCTGCGCTGTTCGTCCGGCAGCCCGGGCAGAAGGGCGACGCCGAACGAACCCGAAAGGAGGCAACGATGCGAATTCTGGTGGTAGGAGCCGGCGCGGTCGGCGGATATTTCGGCGGCCGGTTGGCAGCGGCGGGGCGCGACGTGACGTTCCTGGTGCGCGACGGCCGCGCGGCCGCGCTCGCGCGCGACGGGCTCCTGATCCGCAGCCCGCGCGGCGACCTGACGCTCGCGAACGTGCAGACGCTGCGTGCGAGCGATACGGCCGCACCGTTCGACCTGGTGCTGCTGAGCTGCAAGGCGTACAGCCTCGACGATGCGATCGCGTCGTTCGCGCCGTTCGTCGGACCGTCGACGCTGATCCTGCCGATGCTCAACGGAATGCGCCATCTCGACGTGCTGCGCGAGCGCTTCGGTGCCGCGCAGGTGCTGGGTGGCCTGTGCGTGATCGCGGCGACGCTCGATCGCGAGCAGCGGATCGTGCACCTGAACGACACGCACGGCGTGTCGTTCGGCGAACTCGCCGGCGGCGATTCGGCGCGCGTGCGTGCGGTGGCCGACGTGCTCGGCGGCGCGGGCTTCGATGCGACGCTCAGCGACGACATCGCCGCGCGGATGTGGGACAAGTGGGTGTTCCTTGCGACGCTCGCGGCGAGCACGTCGCTGTTTCGCGGGTCGATCGGCGACATTCTCGCCGCGCCGGACGGCCGCCGCCTGCTCGAAACGATGCTCGCCGAATGCAGCGCGATCGCCGCGTACAACGGTCACCAGCCCGATCCGGCCGCGGTCGAGCGGATGCAGCGCATGGTGCTGACGCCGTCGCCGCTGACCGCGTCGATGTTGCGTGACGTCGAGAACCGTGCGCGGGTCGAAGCCGATCACGTGATCGGCGACCTGCTGGCGCGGCGCGATCCGCACGCGGCGGATGCGCTGTCGCTGCTGCGGATCGCGTACAACCACCTGAAGACGTACGAGGTGCGCGTCGCGCGGGAAAGCGCGGCCGCGTAGGGACGGTAGCGGCCGAGGTGTCGGCCGCGAGGTTGCGGCGCGCCGGTTGGTGAGCGCGCCGGCAAATGCGACACGGGCCGCACGCCCGGCTAAATGGGATCCTTGCTCGGCGGCCCGTCCGGTTGCTGCGGATTGTCGTGAGGATGTCCCGGCGGCGGTGGCGACAGCGGATCGTCTTCCGGGTCGCGGTTCGGGTCGGCCGGGGGCTCGGGCATCGGGGTCGTGTGGTCCATGGGGAACTCGCGCAATGCGTGACGGCGGTGGCGCGGCGGGTGCGCCTCGTCTCCGTTATAGGCAATCGGGCGACGGTTTGCTGCGCGATTCTCGCGGCGGCGGGCGGATGGCCGGCGATTCGCGCGCCCCTGCAGGTATCGCGCCGGCTCATGCGACGACAGCGATGTGCGATGTGCGATGCGCGATGCGCGGTGCGGCCTGCGAGCGTCTTGCCGGCATGCAGCGCGAAGCCGACGTCGATCAGCGCATCGCCGCCGCGCCGGTGAGCCGGTGTCAGCGCAGATCCGCGGGCGTATCGACGTCGCGCAAGATGCCGGGATCGTCGACGTCGAGCAGGTTCACCGGTGCGCTGGCGAACAGCGCGCGGGCGCCCGTATCGCCGTCGAGCGCGGCCAGCGCTTCGTAATGCAGGGCGGCGAAGCCGACGGGATGGCCGCGCACGCCACCATGTGCGGGTGCGACGATCGATGCGTCGTCGGCGTCGAGCGCGCGCGTGACCGCTTCATAGGTGGACGCTGCGATCCACGGCATGTCGCCGAGCGCGACCAGCCAGCCCGTTGCTTCCGGCGTCGCGCGCACGCCTGCCGCCAGGCTCGCGCCCATGCCGCGCATCGCATCGGGCGCATAGACGACCTGGCAACCGGCTTCGTTCAGCAGAGTCGCGAGTTTTTCGGCGCCGGGGCGCACGACGGCGATCACGTCCGCTGTGGCCGCGGCGAGATGACGGGCGGCCGCGACCGCAACCGGCGTGCCGTCGGGAAGCAGCGCGAGCAGCTTGCTGTGCAGACCGCTTGGGTCGAAGCGTTGACCGAGACCGCCGGCGAGCAGGACGCCGGTGGCGAGTGACGCATAGGACATCGGCGCGGGGGGACAAAGGCAGGTGGCCCGATTGTGCGGGAGCGGGCGGGGATCGGCAAGTGCGGATGTTACCGATCCGGCGGCGATGGCGTCGGAAAGAATGTCGAGGAGCGGGTAATTCGCATCGCCCTCGCAGTGCGTGTGGTGCGCCGGGTAATCCGTTGTGGGCGAACTTATCCGACGAATCGCCGCGGTAGGCCGCCGGAAGCGGGGTGTCGGCTTCGCCTGACGGTGGTGTGCGGCTTACCAGAGCGTCTTGACGTGCGCGTATGCGCGGATTTTTTCGTCACGGGTGACGAGCGGCGCACCGAGCCGCCGAGCGGTGGCAACGATCATGCGGTCGGCCGGATCCCTGTGGAACGCGCCGGGCAGCGCGGTGGACTTGGCGGCGATGTCTGCGTCGATCGGCACGAAGCGCATGCCGTCGATCTGCGCGACCGTGGCGAGCCACGCGTCGACGTCCATCGTCAGCGCGAGGCGCTCGTTGCGCACCAGCATCGCGATTTCCCATGCGGAAATTGCGGACGCAGCGAGCGCGCCTTCGCCGAGCGCACGATCGATTGCGCTTCGGGCCTTCTTGCTGAGCGACGGATCGCCCGCCACCCACCACACCAATGCATGTGTATCCAGCACGATCACCGCGACGCCTCCCAATCATCTTCCGCAATCGGATCGAGAGGATTGTCGTAGCGCATGACCGAGCCGCGCAATATGTCCAACGGCCGGGTTTCGCGTGCGCGGTACGGCCGGATTTCCAGCGCCGGCTTGCCGTGGTCGGTGACGATGAGGCTTTCACCCGACGCCTCGACGAGCCTGAAATATTCGAGTGCGCGAGCCTTGAATTCGGATTTCGATACGGGTGCGTGCGGCATCATGATATGAGCATGGTCATATGACAGTGGTCATTTTAGACGCGCATGGTGCTCCGATGCAAGCGACGGGGGCAGAGGCTTCGCGGTGTCTTGGCCCGCGATCGCGGCGTTATCGGCTCACCCTACGCATCCGCCCACTTCCTCAACAGGTTGTGATAAATCCCCGTCAATGAAATGACCATCGGGTCGCTCGCGCCTTTTTCCGCGGAAAGCGCCTGAATCTGCGTATCGAGCTGAAACAGCAGCGTGCGGTCGCCGTCGTCGCGCACCATGCTCTGGATCCAGAAGAACGACGCGACGCGCTCACCACGCGTCACAGGCATCACGCGGTGCAGGCTCGATGCCGGATACAGCACGAGATCGCCGGCCGGCAGCTTCGCGCGATGCACGCCATACGTATCCTCCACGCACAGCTCGCCGCCGTCGTACGCATCGGGTTCCTCGAGAAACAGCGTCGCCGACAGATCGCTGCGCACGCGAAAATCCGTGCCGCGCAGCAGCCGGATCGCATTGTCGACATGCGTGCCGAACGTCTCGCCGCCTTCGTAGCGATTGAACAGCGGCGGAAATACCTTCAGCGGCAGCGCCGCCGAAAAGAACAGCGGATGTCGCGCGAGCGCATCCTGGATCGCATCGCCGATCGCACGCGCGACCGGCGAATCTTCCGGCAACTGCCGGTTCCGTTTTGCCAGCGCCGACTGCGCGCCGGAAGTCGCGTTGCCGTCGACCCAGTCGGCGGTATCGAGCATCTCGCGGCATTGCGCGACCAGTGCCTTGGTCAGCACGCCGGGGATATGAAGCATCATGATTCACTTTCCATGCCGTAAGACGGCAACTGCAGCGCCGCCGCGCGCAACGCATCGAGCGGCGACGCTGCGAGATACGCGCGCATCTTCGCGACGAACGCAGGCGTTGCCGTGGCCGGCACGCGCGCGAGCCAGCGGAGCGCGTCGTCGATGCGCCCGCGATCGGCAAGCAGCCGCGCATAGTTGAACTGGCCACGAAAATCGCCGGCCTCGGCGGCACGGCGATAGTGGTCGAACGCGGCGTCGGTATCGGCGGCGACGACCCAGCCGTCCTCGTAGAAGCCGCCGATCAGGTTGATCGATTTCGCATGGCCGAGCGCGGCCGCACGGCGGAACCAGTCGAGCGCGGCGGTGCGATCCTCGTCGACGCCGCTGCCGAGCGCGAGCGCCGTCGCGTAGTTGTACATGCCCCAGTCGAGCCCGGCCTGCGCGGCGAGCCGATACCAGTACACGGCCACCGGCGCGCACGCGGCCGTTCCCCAGCCGAACTCGTAGCAGCGGCCGAGCATGTTCATCGCCATCGGGTGGCCGGCGCGCGCCGCGTGCCCGAACCAGCCGAACGCGGCGGCCGGATCGCGCGCGACGCCGTGTCCGTCGAGCAGGTACTGTCCGTAGACGGCCTGCGCATCGACGATGCCATTTTCGGCGGCCGCCGCGACCCACGCGGCGGCGCGCTCGGGCGGCCCCGCCAGGATGTCGGCGAACGCGCGCGGCGACACCGATGCGAGCGCCTTCAGCGAGACGGCCTCCATCGATCAGTAGCGCGCATTCAGCGTGACGAACGCCGACCGGCCCGGCGCGATCGACGCGTAGTGCGCCGGATACGCCTGATCGAAATACGTGCGGTTGAACAGGTTGTTCACGTTCAGCTGCAGGTCGAGCTTTTTGTTGATCCGGTATTGCGCCATCGCGTCGAAGCGCCAGTACGACGGCACCGCACGCAGGTTCGCCGGATCGCCGAACACTTCCGACATGTAGAACGCACCGCCGCCGACGGTGAACTTCGGCGTCACGTCGTAGTTCGACCACATCGTCAGGCTGTGCTTCGGCGTGTTCGGAAAGCGGTGGCCGTCGTTCGCGGCGTCCCTGCCGTTGTCGCGCAGTTCGCTCTTCATGTACGTGTAGCCGCCGAACACCTGCCACTGCTTCGTGATCTGCCCGGCGACACCGAGCTCGAGACCCTGTACGCGCTTGTTGCCGACCATCGCGTACTGGTTGTTCGGCAGCGTCACGCGCGCGTTCGTCGTGTCGATCTGGAACAGCGCGGCGGTCAGCGACAGCTTGTCGTTCAGCACGTTCCATTTCGTGCCGAGCTCGATGCTGCGGTTTTTCTCGGGCGCCATCTGGTCGGCGTTCGGGCCAACGCCGCCGCGGCCCGGCGTGAGCGACTGCGTTTCGCTGCCTTCGCCGAGCAGCATGCCGGCCGGCGTCGACGACGTCGCGTAAGACGCGTAGATGCTGCCGTTCTGCGCGGGCTTGAACACGAGGCCGGCCTGCCAGTTGAACAGCGTGTCGTCGCGCGTATAGGTCTTGCCGCCGTTCGCCTTGGTGTCGGTGAAGCGGGTCGAGTAGTCGTCGACGCGCACGCCGGCGTTCACCTGCCAGCGCGGCGTGAGCTCGATCGTGTCGAAGCCGTAGATCGACTTCGTCGTGGTGCGCGCATGCGCATAGTCGTTGTTGCGCGTGACGGAGCCGGCCCACGGATCGTTCGGGTTCGGCGACCACAGGCTCGTGCAGTTGTAGCCCGACGGCGCGCCGATGCCTTTCTGGCAGATCGTGCCCTTGTCGGTCGCGATCGTGTACGAATCGCGCTTGCCCCATTCGCGCGACAGCTCGATGCCGGTCGTGAAGCTGTGCCTGAACGGGCCGGTGCGGAATTCGCCGAACAGTTCGGTCAGGTTCGCGATGCTGTTGATCGAGCTGTTGCGGTTGTTGTTGCGGCGCCAGACACGGCCGTTGACCACGTTGCCCTGGCTGTCGTCCGGCTGCGTCCAGATGTAGTCCTGCGTCGATTCCGTGTAGCGCGTGGTGTTGCGCACCGTCAGGTTCGGCGTGATGTCGTGCTCGATCTTGATCGTGCTGATGTCCGACGTGGTCTTGCGGAAGTCGCGGTCGATCAGGCCGTAGAAGTTGTGACGGTCGACGGGCGCCGGATAGATCGTGTCGACGTTCGCGGGCTTGTTCGACGCCGTGTAGAAGTACGGAATGCCGCCGTCGGGCATGTCGTCCGTCTGCAGGTGGTAGTAGCTCGCGGTCACGCGCGTCGGCGTGCCGAGGCCGAACGCGATCGACGGCGCGACGCCCCAGCGCTCGTTGTTGACGGCGTCGCGGCCGGCGACGTCGTTGTTGTGGGTCATCAGGTTCAGGCGGAACGCGGCGTGATCGGCGAACTGCCAGTTGCCGTCGGCCGTGAAGCGGCGATAGCGGTCGGTGCCGAGGCCCGCGCTCGCGGCGGCCGTCGTGCCGAGGTGCGGCGCCTTCGTGATCAGGTTGATGCTGCCGCCTGCGCCGCCGCGGCCGCCGTACGCGCCGTCGGAGCCCTTGGTGACCTCGACGCGCTCGGTGTTGAAGATCTCGCGCGTGGTCGCGCCCGTGTCGCGCATCCCGTCGACGAACATGCTGCCCTGGGTGTCGTAGCCGCGGATGAACGGACGGTCGCCGAGCGGGTTGCCGCCTTCGCCGGCGCCGAACGTGATGCCGGGCACGGTGCGCAGCGCTTCGGTGAGTGTTGCCGCGCCGCTGTTCTGGATCAGTTCCTGCGGGATCACGGTGACCGACTTCGGGGTGTCGACGAGCGGCGCGGTGAATTTCGCGGACGCGGAGAAGTCGGCCTTGTAGCTGTGCTCGGTCTTGCCCTGGATCTCGATCGGCGCGAGATGGCCTTCGGTGCTGACGGGCGCGGGCGGCGGCGTGCCATCGGCGAACGCGGGACTCGCCGCGAGCACGCTGCACAGGGTGGTGAACTTGCCGAGCTTCAACTCTTCAGGACGGGACTTCATGGTGCGCTTCGACCTCGCTGTGTGGCCCCCGCGGATGACGTGCTACGGAAACGTGTACGCCGCCGGGGATTATTACGATTTGTTTTCAGCCCGCATTCTATGTAATTTTCTGTTGAATGAGAAGCGTTCTTGTTTGCGTTTGTAAGATGAAGGTTGACGAATGTTACGGAGGGGGCGAAAGCTTGTGGGGCGGGGAAGGATGACCGATTGGCCGAGTGTTGCGGGCGTGGCGGGCGGCTTACAGTGGTTGTATCTTCCCTCGTCCAAGATGACAGCAGAGTGATAATATGACTGCATTGAAAGCAAATTTGGTGAGGCGCATCATGCCCGTGATCACTGTTCGAAATCTGCCCGACGAGGTGCATCGCGCACTTCGAATCCGTGCTGCACAACATGGCCGCAGTACCGAGGCCGAGGTCCGCGACATCCTGGAGCAGGCTGTTCGGCCCGGAGGGCGGCCGAAACTGGGAACGTTGCTCGCTGATATCGGGCGAGAGGCCGGCGGCATCGATTTCGAGATTCAGCGCGACAACACGCCAACCGATCCGATGAGCTTCGAATGATCCTGGTCGATACCAACGTCATTTCCGAGCCGCTGCGGCGCGAGCCGAGCGCAGCGGTGATCGAATGGCTCGACGCGCAGAACGTCGACACGTTGTTTCTAGCCGCGATCAGTCTGGCGGAGATGCGATTCGGCGTGGCCGCGTTGGCGGTGGGGCGCAGGCGGGACTCGCTGCACCAAAGCCTCGAGCAGCGCGTCGTGCCGTTGTTTCGCGGCCGGATCCTGCCGTTCGACGATGCGGCCAGCCAGGCGTATGCGAGCCTTCGCGCGAAGGCGCGTGCGACGGGCAACGCGATGGCGCCCGCCGATGGCTTCATCGCGGCAATCGCCGCAGCGAACGGCCTGATCGTGGCCACGCGCGACGTCGCGCCGTTCGAAGCAGCAGGCCTGCGCGTGATCGACCCGTGGGCCAACTGACGCGGGGTTGGCTGCGCCTGCATTGCCTGCATCGAGCATGAAAAACGCGCCGTGCAAGGCGGCGCGTTGGGTGCGTTACGTCAGCGCGCGACCGGTGAACCGAAGCAATCCCAAGTCCGGCCGCGCAACACCGGGCTCAGATCAATCGATCCCGTGAAACACCGCATCCTCGGGCCCGAGGTATGCCGGCGGGCGCCACGTCGCGTCGCGCATCGAATGCTGGACGAGATTCTCGACGCCGAGCAGCACCGCGAAGATCGCCATCCGCACCGGAATGCCGTTGTCCGTCTGGCGGAAGATCGCAAGCCGCGGGTCGCGGTTCAGGTCGACCGACAGGTCGTTCGCGCCGGGCCGGCTGTCGCGCGGCAGCGGGTGCATGATCAGCGTGTCCGGCTTGCACGCGGAATCCACGAGCGCCTGGTTGATCTGGAAATCCGGCGTGTAGCCTTCGAACGACTCGTCGGTGAAGCGCTCCTTCTGGATGCGCGTCGCGTAGACGACGTCCGCGCCGCGCAGGCCGGCCGCGAGGTCGTTCGTCTGCTCGATCACGTGGCCGTTGGTCGCGATCTGGTCGATGATGTACGCCGGCATTTCGAGCGTCGGCGGCGACACGAGCGTGAACTTCAGCCCGCGGTACAGCGCAAGCAGCTTGACGAGCGAGTGCACGGTGCGGCCGTACTTCAGGTCGCCGACGAGCGCGATGTGCGCGCCGTCGACGATCTTGCCAAGCCGCGAGAACTCGCGCTGGATCGTATAGAGGTCGAGCAGGGCCTGGCTCGGGTGTTCGCCCGGGCCGTCGCCGCCGTTGATCACCGGCAGGTTGGTCGCGCGCGCGAATTCGGCAACCGAGCCTTTCTCCGGGTGGCGGATCACGAGTGCATCGACGTAGCCGGCCATCACGCGGCTCGTGTCGTAGATCGATTCGCCCTTGGCCATCGACGAGAACGTGAAGCCGGTCGTGTCGCACACCGAGCCGCCGAGCCGGCAGAAGGCCGCGCCGAACGATACGCGCGTACGCGTGCTGGCCTCGAAGAACAGGTTGCCGAGCACCGCGCCTTCGAGCACGCGCGAGATCTTGTGGCGGCGCGCGATCGGCTGCATCACGTCGGCGACGCGGAACAGCGCCTCGACCGAGTCCCGAGAGAACTGGTCCACCGAGATCAGCTGCGGCTTGCCTTCGAACAGGAATTGCTTCGCGAGGCCTTGTTTGTCTACGCTTTGCGTATAGTCTCCGCCATCCGGCGAGCGTTCGACGATTTCCGACACGAAGCGCTCGACGATCTCGGGCATCCCGCGCGATTCCTGCGAGTCGTCCGGCAACAACCAGGTATCCAGTGCACGACGGCTGACGCCGATGCGGCTCGCGAACGCTTCGCGGGTCATGTTGAGGCGGCGCATCGCGTCGCGCAGGAAGGCTTGCTGGGGAACGGTCATCGGTGGCACCCTGATGAAAAATATACGCGATGCGTATATTAGTTCGCAGGTGGGCGAAGTCAAGGAAAATCTGCGCGAGCGATTGCGCGGCCGCCCGCAACGTCGCCTCGGTCTCTACTGGCGCGCGGCAGCCGTCTCCGTATAATCAGGTCAGGCCCCGTGTCCTGCGCGCCGCAGGGCGCCACGCCGCACACGATTCGCCCGGTCGGGCTTGTTGATTCGAAAGGAGAACGAGAATGACGCGTACGATTGCTGCAGTGCTGCTGGTGGTGACCGCCGCGCTCGCCGGTTGCAATACCGTTGCAGGCGTGGGGCAGGACATTTCGAAGGGCGGCCAGGCGATCAGCGACTCGGCTGAAAAGGCCAAGTAAGCCGCCGGGTTCCGGTATGCAGAAGGCGCCGGCCCGTCCCGCGATTGCGGGGCGGGCCGGCGCCTTTTTTATCGTTCGCGGCGCGCGGCGTCAGGCGGTTTCCACGAACGCGTAGCGGCCGTCGACCTTGCGCGGCGTGAACCAGCCGAAATCCGGGAACAGCCGGTTGCGGACGAACCAGACGTAGCCGACGAGCACGACGGTCACCACGAGGCTCGGCACCGCGGACGACGGATCGTGCCCGAGAGAGGCAATGATCTTCGGCAGTTGCAGCAGCGACAGAATGATGAACGCGTGATACGCGCCGACGCGATGGGTCGCGAAGCCCCAGATGAACAGCAGCGACAGCGGCACCGTCACGGCGAGGAACAGCAACGACGCGCCCTTGCTGAGGGTCTCCACCAACAGCAGGTACGCCAGCCCGATGCTGATCAATAGTTGCGCGATGCCGAGCCCGACCAGGATGAGGGTGTGCACCTTGTTCTTCCGGCACAGCTCGGGGTCCGCGCGCGACGCGATCAGGCGTGCGAGCACGTGCTCCTTGAGCCCCTGTCCGGCCAGTTCGGCCAGCACGTCGGCTTTCCTCGCGCCCGCGGACAGGAGTGCCGCGATTCTTGTTTTGGCTTCCTTCTTGTTCATGTCGATGCGAATTATTGTTCGATGGTTGTCAAATGGCCCGGCCACGCGAATATTGCATCTTGCGCGACGGTGCGCAACGGTTTTGCCGCGCGCGGACACATTCCTACAGTCATTGTCGAGGTAGGGCTGCGGCGGGCTATCGAAAGACGGGTGGCGCCGTCGTGGACGCTCCGCGTGCCGCGCGCCGGACGCAGATCAATCGGTGCTGGTCGGTGCGCACGCTACCGATTTGGCAGTCAGCCTCGACCGCACGTCCGTTTCAGGTTCGCGTGCCGGCGATTCACGTCGCCGCGTCGCGCCCACCAGCATCCCGGCGACGACGAGTGCGATGCCGAGCAGTTGCGTGCCAACCAGCGTCTCGCCGAACAGCGTGACCGCGAACAGCACCGCCGACACCGGCGCGACCGCGGTGAACAGCGCGGCCTCGGTGCCGCTCGTGCGTGCCGAGCCCGCATACCAGCACAGGTAGCCGAGTACCGTCGGCACCAGCGCGTAATACGCGATCGCGGACACCGCGCCGACGGTCCAGCCCGCGGCCAGTTCGTGCCATTCGAACACGGCCGGCACCAGCGCGAGCGCGAAGCCGAGACCAGACATCGCCGTCGACAGCGCGAGCGGCGGCAACGGCGCCGACAACCGGCGGTTCAGCAGGATGAACACGGCTTCGCATGCGACGGCAGCCAGCACCAGTGCGTCGCCGGCGAGCGTGCGGAGCGATGGCAGCGCCTGGCCGGGCGCGAACGTGATGAACAGCACGCCGGCGGTGGCAAGTGCGGCCGCGCCCCAGTCGCGCGGCGTCTGCCGCTCGCGCAGCACGACGGCCGCGATCAGCGTCGACATCGCGGGCAACGTGCCGAGCATCACGCCCGCATCGACCGGCGACGACAGCTTCGTGCCGCTGATCAGCAGCACCGTATAGCCGACGCCGCCTGCCGCCGCCTGCACCACCAGCAACACGGCGTCGCGTGCGCAGACGCGGGGCCACCGCATCCGTTGCGCCCGCATCAACGCGAACAGCAATGGTGTCGCGATCAGGAAGCGCAGCGCCGTGGCCGCGAACGGCGGCAGGCCACCGGCCGCGAGGCGGCTCGCGATGACGGTGCTGCCGACGCCCGCCATCGCGGCGGCGAGATAGAGATAGCCGATCAGTCGTGTCTTCATGCGCCGCATCATCGCGTGCAGCGCTATGGGCGTCTTGAACGAAATTGCAGCGGCGTTACCGAACGCAGCGGAAGGCCACCAGTGTGCTGCAGCCTGTGTCTCCCGATGATCGGGCGTGCCGGCATCATCGGTCGTCGCCGCCGATTCGCAGCGATCGGCACCGTCGCGCGACCGTCGCTGTGTCTCGTCGACTGTAGTACCGGTCAGCCGGCCTGCGTGAAGCGTCCCGGCGTGATGCCGAACTGGCGTGCGAACGCGCGCGTCAGGTGGCTCTGGTCGGCAAAACCGGCTTCGGCCGCGGCATCCGCGATCGGCCGGCCGCTCGCGAGCAGTGCGCGAGCCAGCCGCGTGCGCGACTGCACCAGATACGCATGCGGCGTGATGCCCAACTCGCGCGCGAACCCGCGCAGCAACTGGAACCGGCTCACGCCGCTCAGGCTGGCGAGTTCCGCGAGCGAAACGGGCGTGGCGGGCGCCGCATCGAGCCGCTCGCGGGCCACGCGGATCGCCGGTGCGACACCGGCGGCCGGCAGCGTGCGATTCGCATGCCGCGCGAGCAGCCCGGCGACCAGCATCACGAGCGCCTCGTCGCGGGCGAGCGGCGGCGTGTGTCCCGCGACGATCCGCGCATGCAGCCGGCCGAAAGCGGCGGCAAGGCGGGCGTCGCGCACGGCCGGATGCGCGAGCTCGATACCGCCCAAGCCTTCTTCCGCCGCGACGCCCGCGACCAGCGCGGGCGCGAGGTACAGCATCCGCCAGCGCCGGCCCGTATCCGCGTCGATCGGCATGCCGTCATGCATTTCGCCCGGATTGACCATGATCGCGTCGCCGGCCAGCGCGTCGACCTGCCCGCGGCCGCTCCACGACCGGTGCGCGCCGCTGACGATCACGCCGACCCCGAATTCGTCGTGCGCATGCCGCGGAAATGCGCGATCGGACTCGAGGCTGATCGCCTCGATTCCTTCGTTGGTCCGTCGGTAATGGGTGACACGGTGCATGGGCGCTCCTCGCGCCGGCAGCGGCGCGGATCACGTGCACTTTAGCGCGTTCCGGCGCCGCGCGCCCTTCATCCTTTTGGCCGATACCGCGCGGCGCGCGCAGCCGGCACCATGTGCACATGAGCAGCGTACATGGCCCGCCGGGCCTGAGGCTGCGCGGGAGACGGCAGGTGGAACGACAGGATCCGGTATTCATTCAGGTTGGCGCGCTCGCGGACGGTTTCGCGCCGGACGCGAACATCCTCACGCCCGTGAACGCGCTCGTCGGGCGCTCGCTCACCCTCGGCGACGCATCGGGCGCGTGGCGCGTCTATACGTTCGACGCGGACGCGGTGCAATGGCGCGACGCGGCGACCGACACGGGCGGCCGTGCGCCGTGCCGCGTCACGCGGCTGCGCGACGACCTGTATTTCGTCGACTACATCGATCCGAACGCGCGCGCGACGTCGGTGAGCCTCGTGATCGACGTAGGCAGCGGTGTATGGACATCCGTGATCGGCACGCTGCCGACCGAAGCCGACACGCATATCGACGCGTTCACGCGTGTCGCGCGCGGGCTGCCGCTGACCGGCGTCGATGCGGCGTTCCGCCACGGCACGCTCGGCGGCCATGCGCAGCCGGGCGCGCTGCACGGGCCCACGCGCGAACTGATCGGCAAGCGGACGATGTACCGCTACAGCCCGACCGAGTGCTACGAGCACATCTACCTGAACGAGAACTTCTATGCATGGCAGTGCCTGCAGGGTGTCGAGGGCGGGCTCGCCGATGTGGACCGCTGCCATTACTTCAGGATCGCCGAGCAACTGTATCTGTTCGTATGGCGCGAGAAGGTGGTGCCGACGCTCGGCGTCGTGCTGATCGACCTCGCGCAGTGCAAGACGGACGGCAAGATCTTCGGTTATCAGGGCGGCGATTTCGGCTCGCTGTCGAACTTCCCGGTCGGCGCGCATGCGCAGGTGCTGAACGAAACCGTGCATCCGCTCGACGGCGAGGCGCCGCGATGAACGCCGTGCTCGGCAGCGGCAGGCTGCGCGCGGATTTCAGCGGTCGCGTCGTGCTGGTCACGGGCGCCGCGCAGGGAATCGGTGCGGCGATCGCGCGCCGTTTCGCGGAATCCGACGCGTTCGTCGCGCTCGCCGATCTCAACGGCGATGCGGCTGCCGCGCAGGCGGACGCGCTCGCCAGCGCGTGCGGCAATGCGCGTGCGTATCGCGTCGACGCCGCGAGCCGCGACGAACTCGTTGCGCTCGTCGCGGCGGTCGAGCGCGACGGTGGCAGGCTCGATGTCGTCGTTCACAACGCCGCGTATTTCCCGTTGGTCCCGTTTGCGCAGATCGATGAGCCGACGCTCGAACGCACGCTGTCGGTCAACCTGTCGGCGCTGTTCTGGCTCGCGCAGGCAGCGCTGCCGGCATTCGAGCGCGCGGGCACCGGGCGGCTGCTCGTCACGTCGTCGGTGACCGGGCCGCGCGTCGTCTATCCGGGGCTCGCGCACTACGCGGCGTCGAAGGCCGGCGTGAACGGCTTCATCCGCGCGGCCGCGCTCGAACTCGCGCGCCGCAACGTGACGGTCAACGGCGTGGAGCCGGGGATGATTCGTACGCCGGCGGCAAGCAATCTCGGCGATGCGTCGGTGGCCGCGCTGATCGCGCGCGACATTCCGCTCGCGCGAATGGGCGAGCCGGAGGACATCGCGAACGCGATGCTGTTTCTCGCATCGGCCGATGCGGCGTACATCACCGGGCAGACGATCGTCGTCGATGGCGGCGCGACGCTGCCGGAGAGCGGGGCCGTGCTGGGCGGCGGGTGACTGGCGCGCGATGATGGTGCAGGCGAAGGAAGGCGAAGGCGAAGGCGAAGGCCAACGCCAACGCCAACGCCAACGCCAACGCGCGGTTCGCCGGGCGTGCCGGCCGGTGCGTCGGCAGTCGGCCCCGCGCGGCGGCGCCCCTACAGCCAGCCGTTTTGAATGAACTCGACGATCGAGTAGCGGCGCGGTTCGAGCTCGTGCTGCCGGACGGCGTCGACGATGCGCGACACACCGTCCGCGTAGGGCGACGCGCCGTACACGCGCGATTCGAACTGCAGGCTGCAGGCGCCGTCCTCGATGACGATCCGGTGGAATGCATGGCGGCCGAGCTGATCGTCGGGAATCTGCAGCGTGTCGCGCTGCTCGGCGGCGTCGCGCACGGAACGGATATCGTGTGCGGGAACGCCGAGCGAGCGGCCGATGCCGACCGCGGTGCCGGGCACCGACGTCTTGCTGGCCTGATGCGACTCCGTCACGCTGATGCGACAGTCGCGAAACAGATGGCCGCTGGTTTCCAGCATGCTCATGAATTTGAGCATCAGGATGTTGGTGTTCGGGCAGAGCACGACCGGGAAGTCGTGCGCGCCGGTTTCGATATCGGAGCCGGTGGACAGCTCGACGAGCGGCGAGTGCGTGGCGCGGCAGAATTCGATCGCGGCGGGCAGCTCGCGGCCGGATCCGGCGTGCACGACGATCGAACGGGCATCGATGCGTGCGCGGTCCGACCACGCCATCACGCGACAGGTTGCCGGATCGAGCCGGTGAGAGCCGAGCAGTTCGGTTGCGAGCTTGCCGGTGCCTACGACGAGTACTTGCATGGGATGGATGGGGTGAGGTTCGAGTTTCGATTTGCAACCGGCGCAGCGCGTTCGAAAGACTGGCGACATCGCGGTGCCCGTTGTGCCGCGCAGCGTAGCGGCCTCGGCATTATGCCCGCGCGGACGCCCGAGTGCGGGCGCGCATCGGTTTCGCTCACACGTCGGTGCATCGACTTGGCGGATTCGTCGGCGCCCGCTCGTTCGCCGTGGTTCGCACGCAAGCGTGAACGGCGCTACGCTGTTGAAACGTCGAACGAGTCTGTCCGTGTCGCGGCCGCACGGCTCCGAACCGCGTATCATCCAACCCCCTCGACCCTGGAGAGCACATCGATGGAACATGACCTGGAAGGCAAGGCAATCGCGATTACCGGCGGATTCGGCCATCTCGGCGTCGCCACCGCGGCCTGGCTCGGTCAGCGCGGCGCGCGCGTCGCGCTGATCGGCCGCGGCGCCGCGCCCGACGCGCAGTCCTTGGCCGGCGTGCCGGCCGATGCGCT
Source organism: Burkholderia sp. Nafp2/4-1b (assembly GCF_003635165.1). Taxonomy (GTDB): domain Bacteria; phylum Pseudomonadota; class Gammaproteobacteria; order Burkholderiales; family Burkholderiaceae; genus Burkholderia. The sequence goes on from NZ_ML058597.1 coordinate 356,889, forward strand.
GTGCATCGGCGGCATCGACCTCGTCGATCCGCAGGCGGCCGCGCACGCGCTCGACACCGTGAATCGCGAATTCGGCCGCGTCGACGCGCTGCTGAACATCGCGGGCGCGTTCGTGTGGCAGACCATCGCCGACGGCGATGCGGCCACGTGGGACCGCATGTACGAGCTCAACGTGAAGACGGCGCTGAACGCGTCGAAGGCCGCGCTGCCGTACCTGGTGGCAAGCCAGGCCGGCCGCATCGTCAATATCGGCGCGGGCGCGGCGTTCAAGGCCGGCGCGGGGATGGGCGCGTATGCAGCCGCGAAGGCGGGCGTCGCGCGGCTCACCGAAGCGCTGGCGGCGGAACTGCTCGATCGCGGCGTGACCGTGAATGCGCTGCTGCCGAGCATCATCGACACGCCGCCGAACCGCAAGGACATGCCCGACGCCGATTTTTCGCGCTGGGTGCGGCCCGAGCAGCTCGCGGCCACGATTGGATTCCTGCTGTCGGCCGACGCGCAGGCGATTACCGGCGCGTCGATTCCGGTGAGCGGTCGGGTGGTGTAGCGAGGGAGCGGACTACCTGACGCGACTACGACATCAGGGCGTGCGAAATCTCACCCGCGGAATCTCCGCGACCGCCGCGATTTCGATCAGCAGATCGGGGTGGTAGAGCCGCTCGACCTGGACGGTCGTCGTCACGGGATAGGGCTCGGCGAAGAACGCCTTGCGAATGTCGCCGGCCTGCATGAACGCGTCGATGTCGGTTGCGTAGTGAACCAGCGAGATCACGTCCTGCATCTGTCCGCCCAGCGCGGCAAGCACGTCGCGAATGTTGACGAGCGTCTGCCGGACTTGCGCCCGCATGTCGCCGGCACCGACGACATGTCCGTCCCGGTCGAGCGCGACTTGCCCCTTCAGATGCACGATGCGGCCATCGCCCTGGATCACGGCCATCGAGAACGCGCCGAACGGCGCCCAGACTTCCGGCGGATTCACTGCTTCGGGCATGACGCGACTCCTGTTCGTCGACGGCGGATGGGCGGATGGACGGATGCCCGGACGCACGGTGCCGTGGCGGTGCATGGCTGCATGCCGCCGACCATCACTTTATACTGGCCGTTCAACCTCATATGACCGAAGCCGTGACCAAGCCTGCCCCTGCGGATTCTGCGGATACGCTGCCCGACGATCCGCGTCCGACCCCACCCGTCCAACCCGAACTGGAAGACTGCTGCAACAGCGGCTGCTCACCGTGCGTATTCGATCTGTACGACGAAGCGCTGGCGCGCTATCGCATCGAACTGGCCGAATGGGAGGCACGCCACGCGCAACAGAAGCAGCACTCGTGACGTGATCCCGTTACCGCCCGGCGGTGGAGCAGGCACCGTTTCAGTTTCACTGCCGCCAACGTGTTCCGAACCAAGTTGCGTCACGCACCGGCCCGCACCCGTCGATGCATCGGCCCCAACGCGGCCGACAACGCGACGCACACGAGCAGCACGGCCGTCAGCGCCCACATCGTTGCTCTGAACCCCTGCACGTAGTCGAGCGCACCGGGCTGCGCACCGAGCCGCGCGAAGAACAATCCGCCGAGCGTTGCCGCGCCGACGGCGGCACCGATCTGCAGCATCGCGGTGACCATGCCGGACGCGACTCCGGCGCGCGACGCGTCGACTTCCGCGAGCACGATCCGCACGACCGACGGCAGCACGAGCCCTTGGCCGATGCCGATCGCCGCGATACCCGCATAGAAGCCGGGGCCGGGCGCGTGGTCGCCGGCCAGCGCGGCGGCGGTCGCGACGCCGGCTGCGAGCATCGCGAAGCCGAGCGTGAGCACGCGATGGCCGCCGAACCGTTCGACGAGGCGCGGCATCAGCAGCGGGCTCGCGAGGAAGCCGATGCCGAGCGGCAGGATCGCCAGCCCCGACGCGAGCGGCGACCAGTTCAGGCAGCCCTGCAGATAGATCCCGTAGCTCAGGAAGAACGCGCTCAGCATGTAGAACAGGAACGCGAGCGTGAGCCCGAGCGCGACGATCGGGTTGCGCAGCAGGCGCACGTCGAGCAGCGGATCGCGACCGCCGGCGAGCCGGCGCGCTTCGACCGCCAGCAGCGCGCCGAGCATCGGCAGCGCGCCGACGACACACGCAACCATCCACAGCGGCCAGCCGGCCTCGCGTCCGTGCGTGAGCGGATAGACGAGCATCAGCAGGAACAGCGACAGCAGCACGGTGCCGGGCACGTCGATGCGCTGGCCGCGCGGCGGCCGGCTTTCCGGGATGAAGCGCCAGCTGCCGAGCAGCGCGAGGACGCCGATCGGCACATTGACGAGGAAGATCGCGCGCCAGCCGAGCCCGAACGGATGCAGGCTGATCAGCGCGCCGCCGCCGAGCTGGCCGATCACGGCCGCGAGGCCGAACACGAACCCGTAGAAGCCCATCACGCGAACCTGCTCCTGCGGGCTGAACACGCTGCGGATCGTCGCGAGCACCTGCGGCGCGAGGATCGCGGCGAACAGGCCCTGCAGCACGCGCCCGCCGACCAGCACCGCGCCGCTGCCGGCGAGCCCGCACAGCGCCGATGCGATGACGAAGCCGGCCATCCCGATCATGAACATCCGCTTGCGCCCGTACAGGTCGCCGAGCCGGCCGCCGGTGATCTGCACGACGGCGTTCGCGCACGCGTAGGCCGACACGACGAGTTCGAGCTCGGCCGGCCGCGCGCCGATGCCGTCGCGGATGGCCGGCAGGGCGAGATTCACGATGAAGTAGTCGAGCGGCGGCAGAATGGCGCCGACCAGCAGGACCACGAGCGCCCAGCCGTGATGGCTGCGCGGCGGGCCGCGGCGGCCGCGCCGGCTGGCGCGCAACGGGCGAGGGTGTTGTCGGTCATGAGCGGAGTCCGGAAGAATGAGGGCCGTAAGCATGCCGAATCCCGTATTGCGTCGAAACGGGTTCAGGCTGGCCGTTGAACCGATATTCTGCAAACCGCCGATGAATCGGAAAAGCGGGAATAGGTGGTAGCATCCATCGGGTTATTCGATGGATGGAGAAGGCGATGCGCGGTTTCGACCTGGATCAATTACGCACATTTGCGGCGGTGGCGGATGCGGGCAGCCTCACGGCGGCCGCGCCGCTGCTGCATCTGTCACAGTCGACGGTCAGCGAGCAGGTGCGCAAGCTCGAATCGCGCGCCGGCGTGCCGCTGTTCGTGCGCAGCAAGCGCGGCGTCGAGCCGACGCCGGCCGGCGCGCGCCTGCTGCAGCATGCACGGCGCATCGTCGCGCTGAACGAGGCCGCGTTCGACGAACTGCGCGGCCAGGCGATCAAGGGCGAGCTGCGCGTCGCGATCACCGACTACTACCGGACGCATGAAGTCGCGGGCCTGCTCGCGCGGCTGCGGGAGTGCTACCCGCAACTGAGCCTGCACGTGAGCGCGATGAAGAGCGCGGAGATCGAGGCCGCCCATGCGCGCGGGCAGATCGATCTCGGTGTCGTGATGAACCTGTCGAGCGGCCCGTTCCGGCCCGCGTCGGCCGATACGCGCTGGGTGCTGCGGCGCGAACCGCTGTCGTGGGTCGCGTCGCCCGCACTCGCCGAGCAGCTGCCCGCGCCGTTGCCGCTCGTGCTGCTGCCGGACGACTGCATGATGCATCAGATCGCGGTGCGCTCGCTCGACGAGCAGCACGCGCCGTACGTGCTGGTGCATAGCGCGTCGGGCGTCGCCGGGCTGCAGTCGATGCTCGCGGCGGGGCTCGGCGTCGGCTGCCTGTGCGCGTCGGCGATCGGCGACGGCCTCGTGCGGCTCGGCGCGAAATACCGGCTGCCGGCGCTGCCGGACGCGGTGTTCTCGCTGACGCCGCCGACGCCGGGCGAACGCGAGACGGTCACGCAGGCGCGCGAGGTGCTGTCGCGGCAGTTGCTGATGTGAAGTCGTGCCGCGCGATCGGCACGTTTCCGGGGAACCGGCAAGGGACGATACGCATGAACGACGAACTGAAAGGCCAGATGGCCGCGCGGCTTCAGCATGCGCTCGAGCGGGTGGTCGACGAGCGCTCGCTGATCCATTTCCTGCGCGTGCTTGGCCACGACTGGCACAAGGAGCGCCAGCTCGAGGCCGACGTGCCGTCGGCGCCGTACGCAGCGGCCGCGCTCGGCTGGGAAAACCGCTCGATCGGCGAGTACCTGGAGGCGATGGTCGACTGGGCCGAAGCGTCCGAGGAAGGGTTGCGCTGCTACGACCTGCCCGACAACCCATGGCGGCGCATCGCCGACATCCTGTTCGCCGGCAAGATCTACGAATAACGAATACCGCGCGCCGCGGCGATCCGCGTGCGCGGTCGGCGCGAACGGCCTAGTCGGGCGTGCCTTCCGCATACGCGCGCAGCCCGTTCGCCAGCGCATCGAACACGGCCCGGCAACGCGGGCTCGTGCGCAGATCCTCGTGCATGACCACCCAGGTTTCGAGTTTCATCGCGGGGGCGTCCGGCAGCACGCGCACGAGCCGCGCATCGCGTTGCGCGAGCCGGTTCTGGCAGAAGCCGATCCCGTAGCCCGCGCGAATCATCGCGAGATGCGCGAGATTGCTGTCGGTGCGCAGCGCGAACGCGTCGCGCCTCCAGAACGGCATCCCGCGCCCGGCTGAACGAATGAACGGCGTCACCGTATCGAAGCCGATCAGCGCGTGATGCGCGAGTTCGTCCATCGTCGACGGCGTGCCGTTGTGCGCCAGGTAATCGTCGCGCGCATGCAGCCCGACGTCGATCTCGCCGACGCGCCGCGCGACGAGCGCTTCCTGCACGGGCGGCGCCATCCGCACCGCGATGTCGGCCTCGCGGTTCAGCACGTCCTGGATGCGGTCGGTCGCCACCAGCTCGATCACGAGCCCCGGATGGTCGCGCCGCAACTGCGCGAGCATCGGTGGCAGCACCTCGACTGCGATCACGTCGCTGGCCGAGATCCGCACGGTGCCGCGCACGCCGGCGCCGTGGCTTGCGGCGGCCCGCTCGAACGCGGCCGCCGCGCTGCGCAGCGCCTCCGCATGGCCGCGCAGCGCGAGGGCCGCCTCGGTCGGCAGCAACCCCGACGGCGAACGCGTAAACAGCGTCTGGCCGAACGCGGCTTCGAGCGCCGCGACGTGGCGGCCGGCCGTCGGCTGCGTGATGCCGAGCGCGCGTGCCGCGCCCGACAGCGAGCCTTCCGTCAGCACGGCGAGGAAGGTGCGGTAGCGTTCCCAGTTCAGATCGATGGCCATACATAAATGTATAGCCGATCGGTTTTGTTAGGCAATTCCTTTGGAGGAGATCAATGGCCAGAATGCGTGCTGACAACGGTTCATTCACGGAGAACGGCAATGACGGCGAACGCAGGCGGAACGCAACGACAGGCACTCGTGCTCGGCGCGAGCGGGGGAATCGGCGGCGAGGTCGCGCGGCAACTGCGCGATGCCGGCTGGCAGGTACGCGCGCTCAAGCGCGGGCTCGACGCCGAGACGGTAGAACGCGACGGTATCTCGTGGCTGCGCGGCGACGCGCTCGACCGCGAGGCGGTGGTCCGCGCGGCACGTAGGTGCAGCGTGATCGTGCATGCGGTGAACCCGCCGGGCTACCGGAACTGGAGCGAGCAGGTGCTGCCGATGATCGACAACACGATCGCGGCGGCGACGGTGGCGCAGGCGACCGTCGTGCTGCCGGGGACGGTCTACAACTTCGGCCCGGACGCGTTCCCGGCGTTGCACGAAGAAGCGCCGCAGCACCCGGTGACGCGCAAGGGCGCGATCCGCGTCGAGCTGGAGCGGCGGCTGCAAGCGGCGACCGCACAAGGGGTCCGGACGATCATCGTGCGGGCCGGCGATTTCTTCGGCGCGCACGCGGGCAACAACTGGTTCGGGCAGGGCGTCGTCAAGGCCGGGCGGCCCGTGGCCGCCATCAGCGTGCCGGGCCGGCCGGGCGTCGGCCATCAATGGGCTTACCTGCCGGACGTCGCGCGCACGATGGTCGAACTGGTCGAACGACGCGACACGCTGGAGCCGTTCGCGCGCTTCCATCTCGGCGGCTACTGGGACGCGGACGGCACGCAGATGGCGCAGGCCGTGCGCCGCGTTGCGCAGCGGCACGGAATGCAGCCGACGGTGCGGCGGTTCCCGTGGTGGCTCGTGTGGGTCGCGGCGCCGTTCGTCACGACGATGCGCGAGATGCTCGAGATGCGGTACCTGTGGCGCGAGCCGCTCCGGATGGACAACGCGCGGTTGACCGCCGTGCTCGGTCGCGAGCCCGTGACGCCGCTCGATACGGCGGTGGAGGCGACGCTGGCGGGGCTGGGGTGCTTGCGATGACGGCGAGGGTGGCAGAGAGTGGTGACGGCGGTTAGCGGCGCGGTACGCGGTTCATGCCCTTTATTGCGTTGGCTGGCCATCGGCCGTCTTCCGTCACGCGACGACCGGCAACACCTCGACCGCATACCGGTGCCGCAGGCTGCGCCCGAGCACCGGATCGTGCAGTTCCATCTCGAACGCGTCGCCGTCTTCCATCGCCGCGATCGCGCCGTGCACGGCGACGGTCCCGCCGAACATCGCGCAGCGTGCGGGCATCGTGCGCCGATCGTCGAAGCGCTGCCACAGCGCAGCCGGCGCGAGCAGCCCGCTGACCGCGCCGTGCTGATACGCGACGCGTTCGCCGCGGGGCTTCACCAGCCACGAACGCATCTCGATCGCGTCCCAGTGAGCGGCGACGTCGGCATGACGCCACGCGTCGCGGCCCAGCGGTTTCGCGCACACCTGTTTCGATACCGCGACGCCGTACGCTTCGACTTCCCGATCCGTATGGTCGGAACCGAGCGTCACCAGCGTGCCGGCCGGGCTGTCGATCAGCACGCATTCGATTTCGCCGCCCGAGCGCGTGCCGAGCACGCCGATCGACGGCGCCTGCGTGAGCAGCGCGGGCGACACGCGATAGAAACACGGCGTGGTCGACGGCGGCGCGACGCCGAGCGCCGCGAGTTCGTCGATGTGCGCGCGGATCGCGGCCGGGTCGCGGCCGGCCCAGCCGGCAATCACGACGCGTTCGATCTCGACGTCGACCTGGGCCGGCGTGCCTTGCAAGGGCATCACGTTGAACGACAGGGCTTGCATGCTGATATCCGTTTGAGGTGCGAATGAATGACGGAGTGAGTCGGTCGACCGGACGCTCAATCGGCGAGCGGCCGGTGCGCGGTTTCGCGCGCGGCGAGCAGCGCGATCGACGTGACGACGAGCGCCGCGGTGACGTACAGCGACACGGCCGTCGTCGTGCCCGTCTCGCGGAACAGCGTGGCGATCACGAGCGGCGCGAAGCCGCCGCCGACGATGCCCGCGAGCGTGTAGGCGAGCGACGAGCCCGCATACCGCACGCGGGTCGGGAATTGTTCGGTGACGAACGCGCCTTGCGGGCCATACATCACCGCATGAATCACGAGGCCGATCGCGACGGCCGCGACGATCGGACCGGGCCGCGCCGAGTCGAGCATCGTGAAGAACACGAACGCCCACACGATCCCGGCGATCGCGCCGGCGAGATAGACCGGACGGCGCCCGAAGCGATCCGACAGCGCGCCGAAGAACGGCACCGCGAGCGCGTTGCAGGCCGTGCCGACCATCACGGCCGTCAGCGCGACCGGGCGCGACAGGTGCAGCACGGTCGTCACGTAGGTCAGCGTGAACACGACGATCAGCGCATACAGCACGTCGGAGCCGATCCGCGAGCCACCGGCGATCAGCAGGTGCCGCCAGTGACACTTCAGCACTTCGGCGACGGGCACGTCGGCCGTCGCATGCGATTCGGCGAGCTGCTCGAACTGCGGCGTTTCGTCGACGCCGCGGCGCAGCCAGAAGCCGAACACGACGAGCAGCGCGCTGGCCGCGAACGGCACGCGCCAGCCCCACGACAGGAAGTCGCCGGACGTGGTGGCCAGCGTCACGAGCGCGATGCAGCCGGTGCCGAGCAGCGTGCCGAACGACGGGCCGATCTGCGTCCACGACGCGGACAGCCCGCGCCGCTTCTGGTCGCCGTGCTCGACCGACAACAGCACCGCTCCGGCCCACTCGCCGCCGAGCGCGACGCCTTGCACGAAGCGCAGCGCGACGAGCAGGATCGGGCTCAGGATGCCGGCCTGCGCATAAGTCGGCAGCGCGCCCATCAGCGCGGTCGTCACGCCCATCAGCACGAGCGTGAGCATCAGCACCGCGCGGCGGCCGATGCGGTCGCCGAGATTGCCGAACACGAAGCCGCCGAGCGGACGCGACACGTAGCCGACCGCGTAGGTCGAGAACGCGAGGATCGTGCCGGCCAGCGGATCGACCGACGGAAAGAACAGATGGTTGAAGACGAGCGCGGCGAGCGTGTTGTAGATCGTGAAGTCGTACCACTCGAGCGACGTGCCGATCATGCTCGCGGTCGCGAGTCGGCTGTTGCGGACACGGCGGGGCGCGTGGGCGGCGGGCTGGGCGAGAGTGCTCATGGTGTCGGGCATGTCGTGAAGGATGGCGGGGTGGCGAGCGGCGCCTGATGCGCGGGCCGCGTGCGGTGCAGGCACGCGGCGGCCGATGTCGGGTCGCGGGCCGCGGTCGGGTTCAGGCGGGTAGTTCGGCTGCAGCCGCCGGCTGTGTTTCGGTATCGCGATGTGCAGCGGGCAGCGGCGCGGCGGCGCGCCACAGCAGGTCGAACGTGCGCACGTCGTCGTGGCCGGCGATCGCGGCGGCGACGCGGCGGGTGGCCGCGGCGTCGCTGCCTTCGATCAGCACGAGCGCGTCGGCGGCCGGGCGCGCGGCTGCATCGGCACCGATCGGCGCGGAGAGGTCCGGTGCGGTGCGGAACAGCCGCGCCGCATGAATGCCGGGTTCGCGCAGCGCCAAGTCGAAGCGTTCGCGCAAGTGCGGCACGTCGATACGGTCCGGCGGCAGCACGAACAGCGCGAGATGCATGCCCTCGCCGTCGCCGGCCTCGATCGTCAGGTCGCCGACGCGCCGCTGCGTGCCCGTCATGCGTTCGAAGTTCGCGAGCGACCAGGCGGTCTGCTGCGCGAACGCGCGCCGGTACGCATCGCTGCGGAACACGTCGAGCGCGTCGGTGACGTACAGCGCGAGGTACTTGCGCGGGCCGCCGTCGGTCGCGCGAAACCGCCGCGCATGCGTGAAGCCGGGAATCGCGACACGCTCCTGCATGTGCTCGCGGTCGTACCACGCATTGAAATCGGCTTCGTGCGCGGGGTCGATATCCGTCCAGACGCAGAGCTGGCCGTGCGGAAGGGAAAGACGGGTCATTGCGGGTTCCTTGCGACGCGGTGTGTCAGGAATTGCAGTGTCCCGAAGACGGGCCGCGCCCGTCCAACAAGAAAACAAATTCGCGGTGAACAGGTTTTCTTATGAGCGGCGCGGGAGGCGTTTCGCCGGCGCGGCGGATGGTGCGGATTTCGATGTGCGTTTTGCCGCTGCGGTGTTCGTTTTGGTCTTGGTTTTGGCCGCTGGTCGGGCCGGTGCGTTGTCGACGGAATCAGTCTTGACTGCCGATGCGCCGAGCGTCGCATGACTCGCCGCCGCCGACATCGCGCGGGCGACTTCGCTCGCCAGTTCTGCGATGCGCGCGGCGACCGGCAGGCCCTGCGTGCGATACGACGCGACGAGCGGCAGCGCGGGGAATTCGGGTTCGACGTCGAGCAGTTCGAGCGCGCCTTCCTGCAATTCGCGGCCGATGATCGCGGGCGGCAGCGCGGCCACGCCGAAGCCGTCGGCGACGAGCCGGATCATCGCGGCGACCGACGTGATGCAGTTGATGCTGGCCGGCCGTTCGACGGCCGCGAACAGCCGCTCGATCGTCGCGTGCGGCCCCGAGTGGCGCGAGAAGCTGATGATCGGGTACGCGGCGAGCCGTGCGACGTCGAGCCGTTCGCCGCCGAGCGCGAGACGCGGGCTCGCTGCCCAGCGCACCGGGAATTCGCACAGCGGCAGGTTCGTGAAGTCGGGGCCCGGCACCGGGTCGGTCTGCAGGATCAGGTCGACGCCGTCGGTGCTCAGCAGGCGGATCAGGTGCAACGTCGTGTCGCTCGTGATCTCGACGTCGAGGCGCGGATAGCGCTCGCGCAATTGCGCCATCAGCGCCGGAAACCAGCTGTGCACGATCGATTCGATCACGCCGATCCGGATCAGGCCCGCGTCGCTCGCCGCGTCGATGTCGCGCCGCATCTCGCCGTCGAGCCGCACGATCCGCTCCGCGTACGCGAGCATGCGCCGGCCCGCGGGCGTGAGCGTGGCCGAGCGCGTGTTGCGGTCCAACAGCCGCACGTCGAAGGCCTCTTCCAGCGACGCGATGCGGCTCGACACGGCCGCCTGCGTCGTGTGAAGTTTCTCGGCCGTGAGCCGGAAGTTTTCCAGCTTCGCGAGCCAGACGAAGGTTTCCAGAAACCGGATGTTCATCGAAGTCCGAACGGTGAGGCAGTGTCGCGCGGGGCGACGGGATCGGTCGATGTTAGCGGATTTCCGCGGCGGGAAACGCAGGGCGCGCGCTTCGCGCCAGAGCGGAGCGCCGGCGTGCCGGAGCACGCGCATGAAACGTCGTGCGGCCGACGGCCGCGAGCCGTCGCGCTGGTGGCGCGTTCCCGGACGTCACAGCTTGTCGAACGCGAGTGTCGGCACATCGACGACCATTGCGCCGCCGTCGGCGACGAGCGTCGCACCGGTCACGAACGACGCGTCCGGCGAAGCCAGGAACGCACATACGGTCGCGATCTCGTCCGGATCGGCGGCGCGCCGCAGCGGCACGTCGGCGCTGACGCGCGCGTACGCGCCGTCGAGCGTGTCGCCGTACGCTGACATCAGCGGTTCCATTTCCGCATCGGCCATCGGCGTGCGGACCCAGCCGGGACACACTGCATTCGCGCGCACGCCGTAGGGCCCGTAGTCGCGTGCGAGCGATCGCACGAGCCCGAGCAGTGCATGCTTGCCGACCGTGTAGCCGCATACGCCGGGCCCGGCCGCGAGCGCGGCGATCGACGCGACCAGCACGATGCTGCCGCGCTGCTCGATCAGGTCGGGCAGGCAGGCGCGTGCGCTGACGAACGCGGTGTCGAGATTCGCGTGCATCGCGTCACGCCACAGTGCGTCGTCGGTTTCGTCCGCGCGGCCCAGGCCGTGGCCGCCCGCGCATGCGACGAGCGAATCGACGGGGCCGAAGCGTTCTCCGATCGCCGGCAGGAAGCGGGCCCAGTCGGCCGTGCTCGCGGCGTCGCCGGCCAGTGCGAGGCCGCCGATCTCGGCGGCGAGCGCGTCGAGCGGTGCGCGACGCCGTCCGAGCAGCACGACGTGGTCGCCGCGGGCGGCGAAGCGGCGCGCGCACGCAGCGCCGATGCCGGTGCCTGCGCCGGTGATCGCGATCGTGCGGGGTTGCGGGTGCGTCATGTCGTTCTCCGGAAGGGGGGCGTTTCCGGTCACTTTAGGGGGCGTCGACGCACGCCGGTATCCGCCGAAAGGATGAACGCGGACTGGCCGGATGGCCGGCACCCGTTCCGTGCAACGCGGTCCTCCGGCGACCGCCGACCGCCAACCTGCAGCCGGCGAAATGGCACGTTAGCAAGATAGCGAAACACCCAAACACCGCCCCATTTTGCAAAGGCTGACGATGTTCGATGCCGAATCGCTCTATCCTCCGTATTTTTGCGATAAGTCGCGAAAGCCCGGCAAAATAGAGCAGGTGAGCCCGCGCATCGACGCGCGGCGCGCCGGCCGGTCGATTCCGTCGTGCAAGCGGAGCGGCCGCCGGCGAGATCGGCGTGAGCGTGCGCCCTATGCGGCTTAATCGCGTCCGCCGATGGTGGATGTCACGGTGACGGATCGCCCGGTTGCGCATCGCGCGGTCGGGCCATCGACAAGGACAGGGAGGGGCCGGCAATGAGGCTGGACGACGAAACAGAAAGCGCAAACGTAGAGGATCGACGCGGCGGCGGCGGGTTTGGCGGCGGCCGCGCGACGATCGGCATCGGCACGATCGTGGTCGCGCTGGCCGCGTCGTATTTCTTCGGGATCGACCCGCGCGTCGTGCTCGAAGGCGCATCGGCATTGCAGGGCCGGCAGCAGCAGTCGCAGCCCGCGCCCGCGCAGCGCCAGGGCGCGCCGGCGAGCGACCCGGGCGCGGTGTTCACGCGCAAGGTGCTCGGCAATATCGAGCGCACGTGGACGGGCGTCTTCAATACCCAGTTGCGCGCACAGTACGAAGCGCCGAAGCTCGTGATGTTCACGAACTCGACGCCGACCGCGTGCGGCACCGGCCAGACCGCGATGGGGCCGTTCTATTGCCCGGGCGACCGCAAGGTATATATCGATCTCGGTTTCTATGACGAACTGCGCAAGCGCTTCGGCGCGGGCGGCGATTTTGCCCAGGCCTACGTGATCGCGCACGAAGTCGGCCACCACGTGCAGAACCTGCTCGGCATTTCCGACAAGGTCGACGCCGCACGTCGTCGTTCCAGCGAAGCACGCTCGAACGCGCTGTCGGTGCGGATGGAACTGCAGGCCGACTGCTTCGCCGGCGTGTGGGCGAACAACGCGCAGCGCGCGAACCAGCATCTGATGGAACCCGGCGATTTCGAGCAGGGGTTGAAGGCGGCGGCCGCGATCGGCGACGATCGGCTGCAGCAGCAAGGCCAGGGCTACGTCGTGCCGGAGAGCTTCACCCACGGCAGCAGCGAGCAGCGCGTGTACTGGCTGCGGCGCGGGATGGAGTCGGGCGAGGTCAGTGCCTGCGACACGTTCGCCGCGAACGCGCACTGATCGTGACTGACACGACGGGGCGCACACACTCCGGCGCCTCGGTGTCGAGGCCGCACGCGCGGCCGTCCCGAACACTTCGCTGATTGTTCCGATCGCGCTGGATCGGTGCGAGCGATGTCTCGCGCCACCTTCGACGTCCATCGTGGACGGCACGCTGCACGGCGCATGATTGCCCGACGCAGATCCTGTTGGCGCGATACGACCTACGACCGGTGCGCCCACCGCTCACCGCTCGCAGACGACTTGCCGATTTGGGCTCACCGGCCCATTTCCGCGCCGGTAGGCTGGCCCGAACTTCGACGCGTTCGGCCGCCGGCCGCTCCCATCATGCCGACCTCATCCGTTCCCGCCGAGCACGAAGCCGCCGACTGGCAGCGCGCGCTGCGCGCGTGCGTCGACGCGTTCGACGCATTCGCGAGCCCGTCCGCGATCGTGTTCTACCGGCTCGACCTGAGCGGCGAGCCGGCCGATTTCGAACTGTTCGGGATGCCGGAAGCGATGCATCGCACCTACATCGCGCGTTACCGGATGCTCGACCCGCTGCATCCGTCGCGCTGCGCGGCAGGCGAACGCGCGGTCGTGACGCTCGCATCCCAATTGCCTGACGAGCGACGCGACGCGTCCGCGTACTGGACCCGCTTCCTGCGGCGACACGATGTGGCCGACGTCGTCGAGATCTGGCTGCGCGACGCTGCGGGCCGCACCGTCGGCGCATTTTCCCTGCTGCGCTTCGGAAACGGCGACGCGCGCGCCAACGGCGCGGCCGGCCCGTTCGCACCGGGTGAGATCGACGCGCTGGCCCGGCTGCAGCCGGTCGCCGAAGCCGCGCTGGGCCCGCTGCTGCGCGCGCGGCGCGGGATTCACCGCATCGATTGCGAGGAGCGGCTGACCTACCGGGAGGAACAGATCGCCCGCCTCGTGCGCGACGGCCGCTCGAACAAGGAAATCGCCCGCGATCTGGCGCTCGGCCAGCCGACCATCAAGACACACCTGATGCGCATGTACCGGAAGCTCGGCGTATCGAACCGCACCGAACTCGTCGGCGCATTGTTCCTGTAATTTTTCCGTACTCGTATTCACGCCGCGAGATTCATCTGACGATAACGCGGCGTTCTTGCGCCGCCGCATCACGCAGCTGCGCCATCGCGCTTCCATGTCACCCGCATTTCAACCGCCCACGCGCTGCCAATTTGCGCTCACCGGGCGCCTTCCCCCGTCGATAAAGTGGTCCGAAACCGCATGCCGACGCGCACGCGGCCCAGCCACGACAACTATCGAGACGCCCATGAGCACCACGAACTTCGTCGCCGTCAGCGACACCGTGCGCACCTTCGTCGCACGCGAATTCGGCCTCTTCATCGACGGTGAAATGCAGCCTGCACGCTCGCCCGCGCGGCTCGACGTATACGACCCGGCGACGGGCGAGCGGCTCGCGACGGTCGCGGATGCGAACGCGCACGACGTCGATCGTGCGGTCGCCAGCGCGAAGCACGCGTTCGACACACGCGTATGGAGCGGGCTGCGTCCGGCCGACCGCGAGCGCATCCTGCTCAAGCTCGCCGACCTGATCGAAGCCGACGCCGAAACGCTCGCCCAGCTCGAAACGCTGAACCAGGGCAAGTCGATCCACGTGTCGCGCGCGATCGAGGTCGGCGCGAGCGTCGAATACGTGCGCTACATGGCCGGCTGGGCGACCAAGATCACCGGCCAGACGCTCGACGTGTCGATCCCGTTTCCGCCCGGTGCGCGTTATACGGCCTATACGCGCAAGGAGCCGGTCGGCGTGGTCGCGGCGATCGTGCCGTGGAATTTCCCGTTGATGATCGCGGTGTGGAAGCTGATTCCCGCGCTCGCGGCCGGCTGCACGATCGTGCTGAAGCCGTCCCCTGAAACGCCGCTCACCGCGCTGCGCCTCGCCGAACTCGCGCGCGAAGCCGGCGTGCCGCCCGGCGTGTTCAACGTCGTCACCGGCGGCCGCGTCTGCGGTGCCGCGCTCGCGAGCCACCCGTCGATCGCGAAGATCTCGTTCACCGGGTCGACCGCGACCGGCAAGCTGGTCGGCGCGGCGGCCGTGCAGAACATGACGCGCTTCTCGCTCGAGCTCGGCGGCAAGAACCCGATCGTGATGCTCGACGACGTCGACGTCGCGCAGGCGCTCGACGGCGTCGCGGCCGGCGCGTTCTTCAACCAGGGGCAGGTGTGCGCGGCCGCGTCGCGCATCTACGTGCACCGCAGCAAGTTCGCGCAGCTCGCGGACGGCCTCGCGGGCGTCGCGCAGTCGATGAAGCTCGGCGCCGGCCTCGACACGACCGCGCAGATCAACCCGCTGGTGTCCGCGCACCATCGCGACAAGGTGGTCGAGCACATCGAAGGCGCGCGCCGCGCGGGCCTCACGTTCCTCGCCGGCGGCACGCCGGCCGACGACCTGCCCGGCTACTACGTGAAGCCGGCGGTGATCGCCGATCCGCATCCGGACAGCGCGATCGTGCGCGACGAGGTGTTCGGCCCGGTGATCGTCGTCGTGCCGTTCGACGATGCGGCCGACGCGGTGCGCCTCGCGAACGCGTCGCCGTACGGCCTCGCCGCAAGCATCTGGAGCAACGACCTGAAGCGCGTGATGAACCTCGTGCCGCAGATCGAGGCCGGCACCGTGTGGGTGAACTGTCACATTCCGCTCGATCCGTCGATGCCGTTCGGCGGCTACAAGCAATCGGGCATCGGCCGCGAGTTCGGCCAGTACGCGATCGAAGGCTTCACCGAAACCAAATCCGTCTGCATCGCGCACTGACGCGCGGGCCCATCCAACAACCGCAAAAACCGATCCCCAAGTGGAGACTGCAATGAGCTACAACGAAGCAAAGTTCTGGCACCCGATGCTGCACCCGAACGAGATGAAACAGCGCAAGCCGATCCGCATCGTGCGCGGCGACGGCTGCTACGTGTTCGACGAAACCGGCAAGCAGCTGGTCGACGGCGTCGCGGGCCTGTGGAACGTGAACGTCGGGCACAACCGCCAGGAAGTGAAGGACGCGATCGTGCGCCAGCTCGACGAGCTCGAATACTTCCAACTGTTCGACGGCATCTCGCACCCGCGCGCGGAAGAATTGTCGAAGAAGCTGATCGACATGCTGGAGCCGGAAGGGATGCGCCGTGTGCTGTACAGCTCGGGCGGCTCCGATGCCATCGAGACCGCGCTGAAGATCGCGCGCCAGTACTGGAAGGTGCGCGGGCAGGCCGACCGTACGAAGTTCATCTCGCTGAAGCAGGGCTATCACGGCACGCACTTCGGCGGCGCGTCGGTGAACGGCAACACGGTGTTCCGCCGCAACTACGAGCCGAACCTGCCGGGCTGCTTCCACGTCGAGACGCCGTGGCTGTACCGCAACCCGTTCACGCAGGATCCGGAGGAACTCGGCCGGATCTGCGCGGAAATGCTGGAGCGCGAGATCCAGTTCCAGAGCCCCGACACGGTCGCCGCGTTCATCGCCGAGCCGGTGCAGGGCGCGGGCGGCGTGATCGTGCCGCCGGCCAACTACTGGCCGCTCGTGCGCGAGGTGTGCGACCGCTACGGCGTGCTGCTGATCGCCGACGAAGTCGTGACGGGCTTCGGCCGCAGCGGCAGCCTGTTCGGCAGCCGCGGCTGGGGCGTGCGCCCGGACATCATGTGTCTCGCGAAGGGCATCTCGTCCGGCTACGTGCCGCTCGGCGCGACGGCCGTGAACGCGCGAATCGAAGATGCGTTCGCCGCGAACGCGGATTTCGGCGGCGCGATCATGCACGGCTACACGTATGCCGGGCACCCGGTCGCGTGCGCGGCCGCGATCGCGAGCCTCGACATCGTCGTGAAGGAAGACCTGCCGGCGAACGCGGCGAAGCAGGGCGCGTATCTGCTCGAAGCGCTTCGATCTTTCCCGGAACGCTTCCCGGCGGTCGGCGAAGTGCGCGGCAAGGGGCTGATGCTCGCGCTCGACCTCGTCGCGAACAAGCAGACCCGCGAGCCGATCGACCCGCTGTCGGGCTATGCGAACGCGGTCGCGGAAGTGGCGCGCGAGCACGGCGTGCTGGTGCGTCCGGTCGGCACGAAGATCATCCTGTCGCCGCCGCTCGTGATCCAGCGCGAGCAGCTCGACCGGATCGTCGACGCGCTCGCGGCCGGCTTCGAGGCCGTGCCGTTCGCATGACGGTATGACGGCGCGGCGGCGTGACGCCGTGAGCGTGTGACGACGAACCGGCGGCGGGGGGCGGGATAACCCGCTGCCCACCGCCGGTTTGCCGATTTGCGCTATGACCGGATTATTTTGCCTGCGTATTTTTTCGACATCGGAGCAGGATTGCAACGACAGGGGCCCGGGTGACGAAGCGCTGGCGCGCGGTTCCCCGGGCAGACCGTGGAGCATGGAGTCGGAGCGGACGCCGCAGTGGCGGCGCCGGCCGATACAGCAAGGAGACGAAGATGTCGGGATGGTCTGGAGTGACCGGCGCCGCGGGCGGGACGCCCGCCGGCGGGCCGGCTGAAGCGGGCGGCGGCACGGTGCTGAAGGCCGGTGCGGTCGGTTTTCCGACCGCGCTGGCGAGTGCCGTGGGCCTGATCATGGCGAGCCCGGTGATTCTCACCGCGACGTCGGGCTTCGGGATGGGCGGCTGGGCGTTCGCGGTCGCGATGATCATCGCGTTCGTGATGATGCAGGCGCAGGCCATGACGTTCTCCGAAGCCGCCGCGATGCTGCCGACGGCCGGCTCGGTTTACGATTACCTGTCGTGCGGGCTCGGCCGCTTCTGGGCGATCACCGGCACCATTTCCGCGTATTTCCTCGTGCACGTGTTCGCCGGCACCGCGGAGACGATCCTGAGCGGGATCATGGCGCTCGTGAACTTCGAATCGCTGAACGCCGCGTTCGAGAAGCACAACAGCTCGTGGCTCGTCGGCGTCGGCCTCGTGGTCACGTTTGCGATCACCAACATCATCGGCATCAAGGTGTTCAGCAAGCTCGAGATCGTGCTGACGGCCGGCATGTGGCTGTCGCTGATGATCTTCGGGATCCTCGGCCTCGCGGCCGCGCCGGCCGTGCATTTCGACGGCTGGTTCGGCGGCTCGGAAGTCGGCACGTCGGTGCCGGCCGTGCTGTCGCTGGTCGGGATGGCGATGTTCATGTTCGTCGGCTGCGAGTTCGTCACGCCGCTCGCGCCGGAGATGAAGGCGCCGGGCCGCACGATTCCGCGCGCGATGGCGATCGGCCTCGTCGGCGTCGCGATCTGCATGTTCCTGTACGGCGCGGCGATCCGCCGCCAGGTCGCGAACGTGCCGGTGAGCGCCGACGGCCTCACGCACCTGCTCGACACGCCGGGCGCGATTCCCGCGTTCGCGCTGCAGGTGCTCGGGCCGTTCGGCCGCATCTGGTTCGGCATCGCGTTCCTGTGCGCGGGCGCCGCGACGATCAACACGCTGATGGCCGGGCTGCCGCGGATCCTGTACGGGATGGCGATCGACGGCGCGCTGCCGCGCTGCTTCGCGTATCTGCATCCGCGCTTCAAGACGCCGGTGGTCGGCATCGCCGCGGCGGCGATCGTGCCGATCTTCCATGCATGGCTGATCAACGGCAACCTCGACAGCATCCTGCACCTCGTGCTTGCCGCGACCTGCGCGTGGGGTACCGCGTACCTGCTCGTCACCGCGTCGGTCGTGATGCTGCGCATCCGGCGGCCGGATTTGCCGCGGCCGTACCGTTCGCCGTGGTTCCCGCTGCCGCAGATCGTGTCGAGCGTCGGCATCGTGCTCGCGATCTGGTACATCACGCCGCCCGGCATGAACGCACGCGACATCTACGTGCCGTTCGGTGCGATGCTGGGGCTCACCGCGCTGTATGCGCTGTTCTGGACGCTCGTCGTGCAGCGCCGGCATCCGTTCAAGCCGGTGCCGGTCGAAGAAGTGCTGCGCAACGAGCACGTCGTATCGTGAGGGCCGCGCTCGCCCGGTGGCGCGCGGCGCCCGATGCGCCGCCGCCGGGTTACCGGCCCGGCGCGATCGCCGCGCGCGTGCTGGCCGACCTGGGCGCGGTGCGCGACGCGCATGCTGCGCACGACGTGGCCGGCGACGCCGCGGCGCAGTTGCCGAACGGCGTGCACGTAAGCATCGACGAAGGGGTCGACCGGCAGTTCCTGATGCATACGGTCAGCGTGCAGGTGTCCGTAACTGTGAGTGGTCCAGCCGGGCAGGGCCGCGCACGCGTCCAGCAGACCGGCTGGGTGCGATGTACCGGCGTCGCGGCCGAGCCATTGCCGGGATGCGACCCCGCATTCGTGCGGTCGGTGGCGGCGCTCGTCGCCGATCCGTCGCTCGCCGCCGCGCTGCGCCCGCTGCACCTGACCGACTGCACGATCGCCGCGCGCGACGGGCGCTGGACGCTTGCGGTCGTGCCGTTCGGCGGCAGCGAGGTCGTGAACCGGATGCCGTCGTTTCGCCGCTATGTCCGCCTGACCGGCGAGCAGGCCGCCGCGCTGTCGGCCGCGTGTCTTGCATTCGAAACCGCGCTACGCGGAATTTTGCGGGGGTAAGCTGTGACGTTGCGCGCCGTGCGGCCGCAACGCAGGTTCAGGGTTTCACCGGAGATGCCGATGCTGTTCCAGTCACGCTCACACGAAGACGTGCATGACCACGGGCTCGCGATCGCGGGTTGGCATCAGGTCTACCGCCAGATGACGCCGGGCCGGTTCAGGGGCACCGTCACGCAAGTGCTGTACGACGACTTCCATTTCTTCCGCGAGACGACCAATCGGCGTGTCGC
Source organism: Burkholderia sp. Nafp2/4-1b (assembly GCF_003635165.1). Classification (GTDB taxonomy): domain Bacteria; phylum Pseudomonadota; class Gammaproteobacteria; order Burkholderiales; family Burkholderiaceae; genus Burkholderia. The sequence goes on from NZ_ML058597.1 coordinate 376,443, forward strand.
GCAAACCGGGCTCGCACCGAGCGGGCGCACGTCGCTCGCGGTGCCGTTGTCGGTGCCGCTCGCCGGCACGTTCCAGGGTCAGCCGGTCGACGGCTATGCGCTGCTCGCGCTGCGCGCCGGCGAGGATTTCGAATTCCATACGCCTGAAGGGATGGGGCTGGTCGGCATCAGCGCCGCGTCGGACATGGTCGACGAGCTGTGCGAAGCCGAATTCGGCGCGGCCGGTGCGCGCAAGCTGCGGCACGTCACGCGGCTGTCGGACGAGCAGGGCGTCGCGCTCGGCGCGCGGCTGTCGTCGCTGATCGACGACGCGCAGCGCAACCCCGGCTGCCTCGAATACGCGGCCACCCGCAAGATGTTCCGCGATGCGATGCTCGGCATGTTCCTCGATGCGCTCGACCAGGGCATCGGCGCCGAGCGGCGCGACATCACGCATGCCACCTACAGCGATATCGTCAGCCGTTGCGAGAAGCACCTGCGCGACCGGCCCGAGGAGCCCGTCACCGTGCTCGAACTGTGCCGCGCGCTGCGCTGCAGCCGCCGCACGCTGCAGACGAGCTTCCAGCGCGTCGCCGACGTCACGCCCGTCGGCTATCTGCGCACGATCCGGCTGAACGCGGTGCGGCGCCTGCTGCGCACGACGTCCGCGCAGCAGCTCGGCGTCGGCGAGGCCGCCGCGAGCTGGGGCTTCACGCACCTCGGCTATTTCGCGCGCGAGTATCGCGACCTGTTCGGCGAGCTGCCGTCGCAGACCTTGCGCCCAGAGTGATTTCTCCGCGTGGCGACGGCGCCTTCGCGCGCGTCGTCCGTCGCCCGTTCGCTTCACCATTTGCTGATTTGGGATAGGGGTCCCGAATTTTCACTGGATAAAGTCCTGCCACCCATATCGACAACCCATCGGTTTGCAGTGCGAATCGATGACCACAGAGGGCGGGACATGAAGATCGGACGACGACTGGCCGCAGCCGCGGCCACGCTGGGTTGCATGCACGCACACGCGCAGGGTTCCGGCAGCGTGACGCTGTACGGCACCGTGGACACCGGCATCATCTATTCGACGAACCAGCAGTTCACGCGCGCCGACGGCAGCACGGGCGGCGGCCACGCGTGGCAGATGGGCGGCGGCAACCTCGTGCCGTCGCGCTTCGGCTTCCAGGGCGCCGAGCCGCTCGGCGGCGGCCTCAATGCTGTGTTTTCGCTCGAACAGCAGTTCATGTCCGCGAACGGGCAGGCGCTGCAGGGCGGCACCGCGTTCAGCCGGCAGGCGTGGGTCGGGCTGCGTCACGACTCGATCGGCACGCTCGGCCTCGGCCGGCAATACGACTCGTACACGGACATGCTCGGCGCGTACGTGTCGAGCAACAACTGGGCGACGCCGTATGGCTCGCATCTCGGCGACGTCGACAACCTGAATGCCGCGTTCAACTTCAACAACGCGGTGAAGTTCACCAGCGCGGACTTCAACGGCCTGACGTTCGGCGGCACGTTCAGCTTCGGCGGCCAGGCCGGCGATTTTTCCGCGAAGCGCGGCTATGCGGTCGCGGCGACCTACACGCGTGCGCCGGTGGCGTTCTCGGTCGGCTATCTCGACCTGAACCAGCCGCTCGACGCGGCCCTCGGCGGCGCGAGCGGCTATATCGGCGACTTCGCGTGCAGCAACGCGGGCGCGATGTACTGCCTGCTGCAGGACGCCGGCTCGATGCGCGCGTTCGGGGCGGGCGGCTCGGTGACGCTCGGCGCGGCGACGCTCGCGCTGACCTACACGCACACGCGTCTCGGCGACAGCCGCTATTTCTCGACCGGCGCGCAGCCGCGCACGCAGGCATTCACGTTCGACATCGGCGAGTTGAACGTCACATACATGTTCACGCCGGCGCTGCAGGGCGGTGTCGCGTACATCTTCAACGCCGCGCATACCGACGGGCGCGGCACGACGCGCTTCCATCAGGTGAACGTCGGCACGAACTACAGCCTGTCGAAGCGCACCGCGCTGTACGCGGTCGCGATCGGCCAGATCGCGAGCGGCACGGGGCTCGGCACCGACACGACCGGCAACGCGGCGAACTATGCGCAGATCCCCGTGCTCGCGAACAGCAATTCGAGCCGGCAGCTCGCGGTGATGGCCGGGATTCGTGTGAACTTTTGATGCTGGATGCTGGATGCTGGACGCTGGATGCGGCTTGTGGCGCGTGCCGCCATGCGGCCTTCGGGCGCGCGCGGCGGCACGGGTCGATTGATGGAAGACGATGCTTGAAATAAATCGTCCGTATGCTTGACTGAATGGACCCCGATCGACGCGACACGCGCGTCAGATCGGCCGGCTTGCGGCTTGCCACAATATCTTCACGGTCTGCGTGAACAATGGCGACGCCTCAGGCGACCCGACGTGTCGCCGGCGTTGCACACGTGTGCAACGCATGGCTGTTCCGCTCCATACGCCGATCGAGAGAGACCACATGACCCTGCTGAGCCGCCTGCGCACGCTGTCCGCCGTCGTTGCGCTGTCCTTTGCCGCCTCGCACGCCTTCGCGGCGGATCTCGTCATCGCGGGCCGCGACGACATCTACGGCAAGGGGCTGGCCGACGCCGTCGCCGGCTTCACCAAGCTGCATCCGGGCACCGACATCGAGCTGCTCAAGCTGCCGGGCGCGAACCTGTACCAGAAGCTGAAGCTGTCGATGCGCGAAGCCACCGGCACCTACGACCTCGTGATGATGGACGACACGTGGGCGCCCGAATTCATCGGCAACGGCTGGCTGAAGCCGCTGCCGGCCTCGCTGGCTGACGCCGATCTCGTGCCGTCCACGGTCGCGCTCGGCCGCAACGCGGCGGGCGCGCTGTACGCGCTGCCGATCGTCGGCAACGTCGAGATGTTCGCTTACCGGAAGGATCTGCTCGCGAAGTACAAGCTGCAGCCGCCGCGCAACTGGGACGACGTGCTGAAGATCGCGCAGACCGTCGGCGGCGCGGACAAGAGCGTGTCGGGCGTCGTGTTCCGCGGTACCAAGGGCAACCCGGTCGTGACCGGCTTCCTGCCGATCCTGTGGGCGTATGGCGGCGACGTGTTCGATCGTGCCGGCAACGTGACGATCGATTCGCGCGAGTCGCAGGCTGCGCTGAAGACCTTCCTCGCGCTGAAGGCATCCGCGCCGAAGGACGTCGACGTATACGGCGCCGCCGAAGTGCGCGACGCGCTGCAGCGCGGCACGGCCGCTCAGTCGATCGAGGTGTGGCCGGCATGGATTCCGGCGCTGGACGACCCGAAGCAGTCGCGCGTGGTCGGGCAGATTGCGCTGCAGCCGCCGCCCGGACAGACGGCCGGCCCGGCTCCGATGCTCGGTATCTGGCAGATGGGTATTCCGAAGGATGCGCCGCACGCGAAGCTCGCGCAGGACTTCCTGGCCTACCTGAGCTCGCGCGACACGCAAACGCGCCTCGCCGGGATCGGCATTCCGCCGACGCGCCGCAGCGTCTTCAACGATCCGTCGCTGGTGCGCCAGTACCGCTGGTATCCCGATCAGCTGAAGGCACTCGAGGCCGGCCGTGCGCGGCCGCGCGTGAACGACTGGCAGCAGGTCGAGAGCATTCTCGGCGATCAGCTGCAGCTCGCGCTGACCGGGCAGGCTGCCCCCGATGTCGCATTGCGCCAGGCGCAGCAGAAGATCGCGCAGGCGATGGCCGCGGCCGGCAAGTGACGGCCCGCCGTCACGCATTGCCCGGAATCCGCGCATGAAATCCCTCGGCCGCAGCCTGCCGTTCGTCGCGCTGCTCGGGCCCGCGCTGCTCGTGCTGGCCGCGCTCGCGCTGTATCCGGTCGCGCAGGTGCTGATCGACTCGTTCTGCCAGGTCGACTATGCGGCCGGCCGGCGCGCGTTCGCCGGGCTCGCGAACTATCGCGCGGTGCTCGGCGACGACGCATTCGCGGCCGGCTTCGGCAACACGCTGCGCTTCACGATCGTGGCGTCGCTCGTCGAGGTCGCGCTCGGCTTCGGCCTCGCGCTGCTGTTCGTGCGCGCGTTTCCCGGGCGGCGCATCGCGCTGCCGCTCGCGATCCTGCCGATGATGCTGTCCACACTCGTGTGCTCGGCGATCTGGCGCAACTGGCTCAATTTCGACGGCTTCCTGAATGCGCTGCTTGCCGCGTTCGGTGTCGAAGGCGTGCGCTGGCTGTCCGATCCGCATCTCGCGCTGTGGTCGCTCGCGCTCGTCGACGTGTGGCAGTGGACGCCGATGGCGTTCCTGATCGTGCTGGCCGGTCTGCAATCGATCCCGCAGGAACTGTACGAGGCCGCGCGCACCGACGGCGCGAGCGAATGGCAGTGCCTGCGCGACATCACGCTGCCGCTCGCCGCGCCGCAGATCGGCCTCGCGCTGCTGCTGCGCTCGATCGACACGTTCAAGCTGTTCGACAAGGTCTATGCGTTGACGGGCGGCGGCCCCGGCAACGCGACGCAGACGTTGTCTACCTACATCTACGACACGGGCTTCCGCTTCTTCAACGTCGGGCCGGCGAGTGCGGCGTCGGTGCTGATGCTCGCGGCGTCCGCGGTGCTGGTTTCGGGGTACGTATGGCAGACGGTTCGCAAGCGGCGCGCATGACGGCGCGATCGGCAGGCATCGCGCACGCGCGAACGGGTGCCGTATTCGGTCGCGCGGCGCCGTGGGCGTTGCGCGCCGTCGCGCTCGCGCTGTTGCTGCTGCCGTGCCTGTGGATGGCCGGCGCGGCCTTCATGCCGACGCTCGAGCGCCTCGATCATCCGCTGCGGCTCTGGCCGGCCGCGCCGACGCTCGAGCATTTCGCGTCGGTGTGGTCGAACGGGATCGGCGCGCCGCTCGCCAACTCGCTGCTGGTCGGATTCGGCACCACGCTGCTCGCGCTGACGCTCGCGTTTCCGGCTGCGTATGCGCTCGTCCGGCTGCGCTTTCCGGCGCGGCTCGACCTGCTGTTTTTGATGCTCGTCCTCGCATTGAAGCTGATGCCGCCGATCACGATCGCGGTGCCGCTGTTCGCGCTCGCGAAGCGGCTGCATCTGCTCGATTCGACGCTCGGGTTGATGCTCGCGTACCAGATCTACGCGCTGCCGATGGCGATCTGGATGCTGCTCGCGTTCGTGCGCGACGTGCCGGTCGAATACGAGGAAGCCGCGTGCATCGATGGCGCGGGCCTCGCGCGACGGCTCGTGCAGGTCGTGCTGCCGCTGTGCGCACCGGGGCTGATCGCCACGGCGATCTTCGTGTTCATCGCCGCGTGGAACGAGTTCCTGATCGCGCTGTTGTTCGTATCGACGCCAAGCCGTTTCACGCTGCCGCTCGCGATCGCCGGCTACGTGACCGAGAACGGCATCGACTGGGGCGACCTGATGAGCGCGGGGTTGCTGGCGTCGCTGCCGACGCTCGCCGTGGCCGGGTACGTGCAGCGCTATCTGCTGCGCGGCTTCGCCGGCGGTTTGAAGTGACGCGACGCGTTACGCGCAGCTGTGCCGAACCACGTGCGTGACCGGCACGACGCGCGTGCGCGATGCGCCGTCGAACGTCTGGATCCGGTCGGCCAGCAGGTTGACGGCCGCGTGTGCGAGGCCTTGCGTGTCCTGGCGCAGTGTCGTGAGCCGATACGCGTCGTATTCAGCGGCGGGGATGTCGTCGAAGCCGATCACGCTCAGGTCGTCGGGCACGCGCAATCCGAACGCATCGCGTGCGGCGTCGATCAAGCCGAGCGCGAGCAGGTCGGACGAGCAGAACACGCCGTCCGGACGCTCGCCCGTGTCGAACAGTTGCCGCGCGGCTTCGACGCCGCATGCATGCGTGTCGGAGTCCGTATCGATCACGCGGACGAGCGCCGCATCGAACGTGTCGCCGCGTTGCAGTGCCAGTTCGAACGCATGCGAGCGCGAACGCGCGCTGTAGCTCGCGGTACGCGGCCCGACGAACGCGAGCCGGCGCGCCCCGGCCCGCACGAGCCGTTGCGCGGCATGGGCGGCGCCCGCCGCGTTGTCGCTGACGACCACATCCGCGCCCGGCAGGTTCGCTTCCCGGTTGATCATCACGACGGGAATCCGGTGGTCGAGATATTGCTGCGCGACCGACAGCGGCGGCGACGCGGACGTCATCACAAGGCCCGCGATCCGGTAGCTGAGCAGCCGTTCGAGCGATTGCCGGACCTGATGCGGATCATCCGCATTGGTCACGAGCGGCGTGAACGCGCGTTGCCCGAGCGCGGCCATCAGGTCGGACAGCAGTCGCGCGCGGAATGGATTCTCGAACCCGGCCGTCACGACGCCGATCATGCTGCTGCGCTGCGTGATCATGTCGCGCGCGATCAGGTTGACCTGATAGCCGAGCGCGCGTGCGGCCACCATCACGCGTTCGCGCGTTTCGGGCGCGATGCTGGCCGTCGGCGAGAATGCGCGCGACACTGCCGAGCGCGACACGCCGGCCCGCACGGCGACATCCGACGCGGTTACCCACGGTTTTCTTTCCTTGTCAGTCATCGACTCATGATCCTTTCGCGACACGAAACTTCCACGCCGCTGGCCGACTGGATGTCGGCGCTCGACGGTGCGCGGCCGCTGCATACGCTGACCCTACCGGGCAGCCATGACACCTGTGCGTATACGGTCGAGGATTCGCTCGTGCGCACGCAGCACGCGCCGCTCGATGCGCAGCTCGCGCACGGCGTGCGACTGCTCGACATCCGCTGCCGGCACCGCAGCGATACGTTCGACATTCATCACGGCGGGATTGCGCTTGGTCTGTCGTTCGACGACGTGCTCGAGGACTGCACGCGCTTTCTCGCGGCACATCCGCGCGAATGCATCGTGATGTCGGTGAAGGATGAATGGCCTGCGCTGGCGTGCACGCGCGGTTTCGATGCGACGTTCGATGCGCATTGCGCGCGGCATCCGGGGTTGCGTTGGCATGTGGGCGGCGGGCTGCCGGCGCTCGACGACGTGCGCGGCGCGGTGGTGCTGCTGCGCCGCTTCCGCAGCAGCCGGCCGCTCGGCATCGATTTGACGGCATGGCCCGACAACGCGACGTTCACGATCGATCATCCGGATGCGGCCTTCGTGATCCAGGATGAATACCGTGTGCCGGTTGCCGGATCGATCAACTACAAGTGGCGGGCGATCGATGCGCTATTGAGCGGCATGCCGTCGCCGGAGAGCGGCCGCTGGGCCATCAATTTCTGCAGCGGGACGGGGATGGGCGCGAATCCGTCGGTGGTCGCGCGCGGCGATGGCCGGGTGGCGGGGATTCAGGCGCGGCTCGCGGAGCGGTTGCGTGCGGAGCCGGGTCCGTGCGGCGCGATGCTGCTGGATTTCTGCGACGACGATGATTGGGCGTTGGTGCGGGCGCTGGTTGAGTGCAATCAGCAGGCGCCCGGGGCGGGTGGCAGACGTAGGACAGTGGGGTGTTAGGCGAGCTCGCACTGAGTGTTTCGCGCTTCGTCAAACTTCATGACGAATCAGCGGGACACAAGCGTGCGTGTATCGAAGTGATACGTAGTCGCGGCGTGGACGGGCGGCATTGCACGCAAAAAAAGACGTCCCTGTCGAGCGCGATGTCGACTCACCGCGTCGCGATCGCCACCGCCGCGCTGGCCATCGCGGTCGCACTGGTGCGGTTCGCGATCCGCTTCGCGCGTGCCGACGTGAGAAGCGCTCGCGCACGCGAAGCGAGCAGCGACCAGAAGCAGTCGGCGAGGATCAGGATCGCGAGCATCGTGCCGACGAGCTCGGCCCACGCGACGACACCGACGTGCGTCAGATCGACAATGGTCGGCAGCAGCGCCAGATAGAACAGCATGATCTTCGGATTGCCAAGGGTCACCAGGGCGCCCGCGACGAACATGCGCCACGGCGACTGGCCGCGCGGCAGGTCGTCGGCCGTCGTGTCGGTCGGCGCGGTCCACATCTTCCACGCGAGGAACAGCAAATACGCGACGCCGAGCAGCTTCAGCACGAGCAGCCCCGTCTCGAACGTGCGCGCGAACGCGGACAGCCCGGCAACCGCCAGCGTGAGCCACAGCGCTTCGCCGATCCACATTGCGGCGAGGAACGGCAGCACGTCGCGCACGCCGTTGGTCAGCACGCGCGCGACGAGCGCGGCGACGCTCGGGCCGGGCGTGCCGGCGGTGACGAGCAGGGCGATGGCGAACACGGCGAGCGCGGACAGCGTCATGACGAACCTCGTGGGTACGAACGATCGAAAGGTATGAAGTTTCGATTATAGTGACGGCCGTTCCCGCCTGCCTACCTCGTCGTGATGACAGTTTCGATCCGGATTCGTCCCGCCACGCGGGAAGACGCGGCCGCGATGGCCGCCGTGGAAGTCGCCGCCGCCCAACGCTTTCGCGATATCGGCATGCCCGACATCGCCGACGGCGAGCCAACCGAGACGGTCGACGTGCTCGCGCGCATCGACGACGGTCGCGCGTATGTCGCGACGGACGAAGCGGGTGCGTGCGTGGGTTTCGCGTTCTACCGCCTGCTCGATCCGCAGCGGCTGTATCTGGAGGAACTGGATGTCGCGCCGTCGCATGCGGGGCAGCGGATCGGCGCGCGCCTGATCGAGCGGATCATGACGCGCGCCGCGCAAGACGGCATCGCACAGGTCGTGTTGTCGACGTTCCGCGATGCGCCGTGGAATGCACCGTACTACGCGCGCCTCGGCTTTCACATCGTCGATGATGCATCGCTCGACGACACGTTGCGCGCGATCCGCGCGCATCACGTCGCCCGCGGGCTCGACGAGACGCAGCGCGTGTTCATGCGCGCCGACGTGCGCGCATGAACGTGGTGCGGCCGGCCGTCAGGCCGCGTCGCTGAGCGCCGGGTAGTCGGTGTAGCCCGTTTCGCCTTCGGCGTAGAACGTCTCCGGCACCGGCTTGTTCAGCGGCGCGCCGAGTTCGAGGCGGCGCGGCAGGTCCGGGTTCGCGATGAACAGCTTGCCCCACGCGATTGCGTCGGCATTGCCGCTCGCGAGCGTGGCCTGCGCGGATTCGAGCGTGAACTGCTCGTTCGCGATCAGCGGGCCGCCGAACGCTTCCTTCAGACGCGGGCTCAAGTGGTCGCCCGAATACGCTTCACGCGTGAAGATGAACGCGATCTTGCGGCGGCCGAGTTCGCGCGCGACGTAGCCGAACGTCGCGGCCGGGTCGGAATCGCCCATCGTGTGCGCGTCGCCGCGCGGTGCGAGGTGCACGCCGACACGGCCCGCGCCCCACACGTCGATCGCCGCGTCGACCACTTCGAGCAGCAGGCGCGCGCGGTTCTCGATCGGGCCGCCGTATGCGTCGGTGCGATGGTTGGTGCTGTCCTGCAGGAACTGGTCGAGCAGATAACCGTTCGCGCCGTGGATCTCGACGCCGTCGAACCCGGCCTTCTTCGCGTTTTCCGCGCCCTTGCGGTATGCAGCCACGATGCCCGGAATTTCATCGAGTTCGAGCGCGCGCGGCGTCACGAACGGACGCTGCGGGCGCACGAGGCTCACGTTGCCGCCCGCGGCGATCGCGCTCGGCGCGACCGGCAGGTCGCCGTTCAGGAACATCGGATCGGAAATCCGGCCGACGTGCCACAGCTGCAGCACGATGCGGCCGCCGGCCGCGTGCACGGCCTGCGTCACTTGCTTCCAGCCTTCGACCTGTTCGTCGGACCAGATGCCGGGGGTGTCCGCGTAGCCGACGCCCTGCGGCGTGACCGAAGTCGCTTCGCTGATGATCAGGCCGGCCGACGCGCGTTCGGCGTAATAGCGGGCCATCAATGCGTTCGGCACGCGCGCTTCACCTGCGCGGGCACGGGTAAGCGGCGCCATCACGACGCGGTTCGGCAGTGTCAGGTCGCCGAGGGTAACGGGGTCGAACAGGGTGGGCATGGAGATAACCTCTTCACGAAAGGCGGGATGGCCGTCGCGTCGTGCGCGGCGTGCGGCCCGCATGGCCTGGGTCAGAGTTCGCGACGCACGGCGTCGAGAAATGCGTCGATGACGGCCTCGTTGCGCCGGAAGAACGCCCACTGGCCGATCCGCGTCGACGTCACGAGCCCCGCGCGCTGCAGCGTCGCGAGGTGCGCGGAGACGGTCGACTGCGACAGCCCGCAGCGCGCGTCGATCTGCCCCGCACAGACGCCGTGGTCGTACGGCAGCGTCTGCTCAGGGAAATGCGCGCCCGGCGTTTTCAGCCAGACGAGGATTTCCCGGCGCACGGGGTTCGAGAGCGCTTTCAGGATCGCGTCGATGTCGAGTTCGGTCGGCATGGAAGGGCGTGGTGTTCAGTCAAAAAATCGGTGCAACGGGTATCGTCGATGGCCGAATCATATATCGGAAAAAGGCGATATGTTGGATGACATTGTCGGCAGTGGGGTTGATCGACGGTCGGCATCCGGTCGCGCCCAGCGTCGCGGGACGGTGCCACATCGACCCCGAGCAGGCGAATGTGTGGTGGATCACCCGTTGCCGTACTGCGCAAACAGCCACCGCCGCATCGCCTCGAGCGCTTCCGAATGCGCATTGGCCTGCGGAAAGACGACATAAAACCCGAGCGACATCGGAAACGAAAAATCGAACACGCGCCGCAATCTGCCTTCCGCGATGTCGCGCTCGACGAGCGGCTCGCTGGTCAGCGCGATGCCTTGACCGGCGACCGCGGCGTCGATCGCAAGCAGCGACTGGCTGAATCGCGGCCCCTTCATCGGGTCCGCATGCCCCTTTCCGCCGAGTTTCTCGATGAATTCGGGCCACAGATCGTGCGCGTCGTGCAGCAGCGCATGCTTCGACAAGTCGGCGGGGGTGCGGATCGGCGGGCCGCTGTCGAGCAGTTTCGGGCTGGCGACGGCGAACACGTCGAGCGGAAACAGCAGCTCCGCGGCGAGGCCGGCCGGGAACGGCGGCTTGCTCAGCCGAATCGCGATGTCGACGCCGTCGGCGCGGAACGACGCCAGCCGTTCGTCGGCGATCACGCGCACTTCGATATCGGGATGCAGCCGACCGAAGTCCGACAGCCGCGGAATCAGCCACTTCGACGCGAACGACGGCGTCGTGCTGACCGCCAGGACCGTGGGGCGCTGGCTGAGGGCGTCCGTCGCGTCCGAGATGATCTGCAGCGCGCGCTGGACCGACGAAAAATACTCGAGCCCTTCGCGTGTCAGCGCGAGCCCCCTCGGCAGCCGCCGGAACAACTGAACTTCCACGACATCCTCCAGATGCCTGACCTGCTGCGCGACCGCGCCCTGGGTCACACCGAGTTCGTCGGCGGCCAGCCGGAAATTGAGGTGGCGCGCCGCGGCCTCGAATGCGCGAAGCGCATTGAGCGGCGGAAACCGGCGGGTACGCGAGAGAACCTTCATGCAGTAGAAATTCTACAGGGTGGATGGAGAAATCATCGTTCGACAAGCCGATTATAGAGTCCTAGAGTGCAGCTATTGACGACGATCAGCGGCGCTGAGCCGATCCATTCAGGAGAACAGCATGACTGTAGAGAAAGTGGCATTGGTGACGGCAGCGGGCAAGGGCATGGGCGCCGCGATCGCGCGAGAACTCGCGAGCAACGGTTATCGTGTCGCGCTGATGTCGCCGTCCGACAGCGCCGTCGAGCTCGCGAAGGAGCTCGGCGGGTTCGGCGTGGCGGGATCCGTCACCGAAGACGCCGACATCGAGCGCTTCGTGACCGAGACGCTCGCGAAGTACGGCCGCATCGACGCGGTCGTCAACAACACCGGGCATCCGCCGAAAGGCGACTTGCTGTCAATCGAGGACAACAAATGGCACGAAGGGCTCGACCTGATCGTGCTCAACGTCGCGCGCGTGCTGCGTCGCGTGACGCCGGTCTTCGTGAAGCAGGGCGGCGGCGCGGTGGTCAATATCTCGAGCTTCGCGGCCGACGCGCCCGAGCAGGCGATGCCGGTTTCGTCGGCGCTGCGCGCGGCGCTCAGTGCGTTCACGCGGCTGTACGCCGACCGGTACGCGAAGGACAACATCCGCATCAATTCGGTGCTGCCGGGCTTCATCGACAACTGGCCGGAGACGCCCGAGATCGTTGCCCGGATTCCGGTCGGCCGCTTCGGCAAGACACAGGAGATCGCGCAGACCGTGGCATTCCTGCTGTCGGAAGGCGCCGGCTACATCACGGGGCAGAACATTCGCGTCGACGGCGGGATCGTGCGGGCGCTGTAAGCCGGAGCGGATCGGGCAGCGCGACACGGGCGCGCGTCCCGGCTCGTCGGCCGATCGAGCGGGCGTTTCCGGCCACGCCCGGTCAGTTATGCCGCTCGCCGATCCGGTTCTCTTCCGGGCTCCATACGCTGAGTCCCTCCGTCGGGTCCATCGGCAGCTCCCACGGTCGCGCGGCGATCGCCTGCATCGCTGCGTCGAATCCGGCCTGCCGGCGCGCGGCGATGCCGTCCGGCGTGAAATCGATGTCCTTCCATTGATCGTCGCCGTCGAGCCGCGGCGCTGCGAGCTTGATCACGCGCATCGTGGTCTGGCAGCCCCACGCGGCGAGCGCCTGCACGTCGGCCGACGTGCGCTCCGCCTCTGGCAGCCGCATCACCAGTTCCTTGATGACATGGCGCAGCCGGTGAATCTGCTGTTGCCGCGCGATGTTGCTGTCCGTGCGGCTCGCGTACTGGATGTCCTTCTGCCGCTCCGACACCTGCCAGATGCTTTGCGGCTCGGGCCCGACCGGGTTCCACATCTGCACCGAGAAGATGATCGAGCTGCGGCGCGGCGCATCGTCGAGCACGACCTCGACCGGCGTATTCGAATAGACGCCGCCATCCCAGTAGGGCACGCCGTCGATCCGCACGGCCGGGAACGCGGGCGGCAGCGCGCCCGAACTCATGATGTGGTCGAGGTCGAGCGGCCGGTCGCGCGAATCGAAGTAGCGCATCATGCCGGTACACGCGTTGACCGCGCCAACGGTCAGCCGCGGCCGGCGCGCGTTCAGCAAGTCGGTGTCGATCAGCGACGCCAGCGTGTCGCGCAGCGGCTCGACCACGTAGTACGACGCGTGCTCGACGCCGACCCGTGCGAGCGGACCGAGCCACGCGGCGGGGTTCGGCCGGAAGAATCCCGGCAGGCCCGCGCCGATCACCGCGAGCTCGGCACCGATCTTGTCCCAGCTCGTCGGGAAGCCCGGCACGTTCACGGCGCTGCGTTCGGTCACGTGACGCCAGAATTCCGCCATGCGCTGCGCGCGCCGGCCGGGTGCGTTGCCGGCGATCAGCGCCGCGTTGATCGCACCGATCGACGTGCCGATCACCCAGTCGGGCTGGATGCCCGCCGCGTCCATCGCCTCGAATACGCCGAGCTGGTACGCACCGAGTGCGCCGCCGCCCTGAAGCACGAGCACGACTTGCCCGGGCAGCTTCGGATGTGCGGGTTGACTTGCCGTCATCGCTTTCCTCGTGGTCGGTGACGGCCGGTGCGTTCCGGCCGGTTGCAACCAGTGTAGGCGATCGGCGGGCGTCGCTCCGCGGTGTCGGCGCGTCGTGCGTCGTGCGCCGCGCCGCGTCATTCCACCGTGATGGTCTCCTTCATGTACGGATGAATCCCGCAGAACACCTTGTAGACCCCCGGCTTGTCGAAGCGGAACGAGTAGGTCTCGTCCTGGTCGAGTGCTTTCGAATGGAAGACGCCCGCGTCGTTGACGACCGTATGCGGTTCCCCGTCGAGGTTCTTCCACGTGACCGTCGTGCCGGCCTTGATCGTGGTCGCCATCGGCGAAAACATGAAATTGCGGATCGTCACGACCGGGCCGGCCGGGGTTTGCGCGAACGCGGCGAGCGGCGTGCCGGCGGCGGCCGCGCACAGGAGCAGCGCGGCCGTGCGCATCGAGGGCTTGAAAAAGGTCATGTCGGACTCCTTGCGTATCGGGTCTTGGGTCCCGGGTCTCGGGGATCAGGCGATCGTCGTGTCGTGCAGCGACGCGGCCACCGGATGGCCGGCGAAGTCGACGGTCGTCACGCCGAGCATCGCGGGCAGGCGGTCGCGCGGCACCGTGAGCGGCACGGGGCCCGGACCGTTGCCGGCCGTCGGCTGCGGGAATGCGGTGGAGCGTGCGGTGTGGAACGTCACGTTGCCCTCGACCTTCGACACGATCTGGTGGATGTGCCCGTTCAGCACCGTGACCGAACCGAAGCGGCGCAGCAGCGCCATCGTCTGCGGCGCGTCGCCGGTGCCCCAGCCCCACGGCTCGTAGATCGTCCACATCGGCATGTGCGAGAACACGACGATCGGCGTGCTCGACGACTGGCCTTTCAGGTCCTGCGCCAGCCACGCGAGCTGTTCGTCGCCGAAGCTGCCGAGCCCGTTCGGCTTGAAGTGCATCACGTTGACGAGCGCGACGAAGTGAACGCCCGCGTGATCGAAGCTGTAGTAGCCGCGGTTATCCGACGCCTTGCCGAACCGGCTGAAGTACTCGGCGCCCGAGCCGTCGGTCACGTCGTGTTCGCCGGGCACCGTGTGCAGTTCGGGCACGCGCAGGCCGGACAGCAATTGCGACGCGTGATCGAATTCCTCCGGCTTGGACAGGTGCGTGATGTCGCCGGTGTGAATCGCGAGCGCGGGCGCGGCCGGCATCCCGTTGACGAGATCGATCGTCTGCCGCAGCGTGGCCGCGACGTCCGGATTCGCGTCCTTGTTGAAACCGATGTGCGTGTCGCTGATCTGCACGAACAGCGGCCGGCCCGCATTCGCGGGAAGTGCGGTGCCGCTTTGCGCGAGCGCGAGATCGAACGGCGTCAGGATGCCGCCCGACAGTGTGAACAGCGTCCCGAGGCCGCCGAACGCCATGCATTGCAGGGCCTTGCGGCGCGACGGGCGGGTGGGATTCGATGAAGACATGTGAGCCTCGCATTCGTATGACGGAACCGGACGGCCGGATCGTCCTGGAATAAGCCGGCGCCTTCGCATGCCATACCGCTGCCGCGACGGTTTTATTCCCGCGAGTGACGACGGTCGACGCGACTGCTTGCGGGTGGCACGGCGACGACGGATCGCCGATCGATGACCTGTCAATGACCTGTCAATGTCTTGTAAGTGACACGACACATTTGCGTCATGCCCACCCGATAGCCTGCGACACCGAACCCCTCTCCGGAGCCCCTCATGCCGAATCTTGCGGCAACGGAATCCCGCGCTGCCGCCAGTCATCGCACGCGCACCCCCAGCCTCGCGCTGCCTTTTTCGACTGCCGGCGATCGTCCATCCGACTCGCGAGCGCCTGTTCCGAGCCGCATCCGCTGACGTGCTCATCGGCCGCGCGGCGCGCGGCCGGCCCATCGATTTTCAATTCGACCAAGACGCTACCGATGGATATCAGTTTCTTCCACCCGAACCGCACCGCCAACGCGTCTGCGTGGCGCGTGCTGCCCAACCGCTGGGATGCGGTCGCGTTTCCGCTGATCATCGGCATCCTCGCGATGGCGATCGTCGGCTTCCATCAGACGATGGCACCGATCGCGACGCTGCAGACGCAGAAGATCGCGCTCGATCCGTCGAACCTGCCCGAATACGCGCTGCGCACCACGCTGCGGATGCTCGCCGCGATGGTCGCGTCGCTCGTGTTTACGCTCGTCTACGGCACGCTTGCCGCGAAAAGCCGGCGCGCCGGCATGGTGCTGATCCCGATTCTCGACATCCTGCAGTCGGTGCCGGTGCTCGGCTATATCTCGTTTACGGTCACGTTCTTTCTCGCGCTGTTCCCGGGGCGTGTGCTCGGCGCCGAACTCGCGGCGATTTTCGCGATCTTCACCAGCCAGGCGTGGAACATGACGTTCAGCTTCTACCAGTCGCTGCGCACGGTGCCGCGCGACCTGAGCGAGGTGTCGCGCGGCTTTCACCTGACGTCGTGGCAGCGCTTCTGGAAGCTCGAGGTGCCGTTCTCGATGCCGGGCCTGATCTGGAACATGATGATGTCGATGTCGGGCGGCTGGTTCTTCGTCGTCGCATCGGAGGCCATTACCGTCGGCAACCAGACGATCACGCTGCCGGGCATCGGCGCGTATCTCGCGCAGGCGATCGCCGACAAGAATCTCGGCGCGGTGGGCTGGGTGATCGTCGCGATGTCGGTCGTGATTCTCGCGTACGACCAGTTCCTGTTCCGCCCGCTCGTCGCGTGGGCCGACAAGTTCCGGATGGAGAACACCGCGTCGGGCGATGCACCGCAATCGTGGCTGCTCGACATGATGCGCCGCACGCACCTGATCCATCAGTTGCTCGTGCCGGCCGGCTGGCTGCTGTCGCAGGCCGCGCGGATTCCGTTGCGCGTGCCGTCGTTCAAGGGCGTCGGCGCACGCGGTGCAGCGCGTCGCCGCTCGTCGCGCGTCGGCGACATCGCGTGGGCGGCCCTGGTGCTGCTCGGCACGGCGTATATCGCATGGCGCGTCGTCAGCTTCGTCGCCACCGGCGTGACGATGGGCGAGGTCGGTCACGTGCTGGTGCTCGGGCTGATCACGCTGCTGCGCGTGCTGGTACTGATCGCGATCGCATCGGTGATCTGGGTGCCGCTCGGCGTGCTGATCGGGCTGCGCCCGAAGCTTGCCGAGAAGATTCAGCCGCTTGCACAGTTCCTCGCCGCGTTCCCGGCGAACCTGCTGTTCCCGGTGTTCGTGATCGTGATCGTCCACTTCCATCTGAACGCGGACATCTGGCTGTCGCCGCTGATCGTGCTCGGTACGCAGTGGTACATCCTGTTCAACGTGATCGCCGGCGCGATGTCCTATCCGAACGACTACAAGGAAGCGACGAAGAATTTCCGCATTCGCGGCTGGCAGTGGTGGCGCCAGGCGATGCTGCCCGGCATCTTCCCGTACTACGTGACCGGTGCGATCACTGCATCGGGCGGCGCGTGGAACGCGAGCATCGTGTCCGAGTTCGTGCAGTGGGGCGACACGAAGGTCGTCGCGCACGGCCTCGGCTCGTACATCGCGCAGACCACCGCCGCTGGCGATTTCCCGAAGATCATTCTCGGCATTGCCGTGATGTCGCTGTTCGTTACCTTGTTCAACCGTCTGCTGTGGCGTCCGATGTACGCCTATGCGGAATCCCGGCTCCGTCTCGATTGAGAGTAAGCGCGATGCAAAATTCGACCGTAATCAACGCCCCTGTCCAGACGTCCCAGCCGCTCCAGCCGCCGCGCCTCGGAGAAGAAATTCTGCGCGTCGATCATGTGAACCGCGGCTTCAACAAGTCGCAGGGCGAATTGCTCGTGCTCGACGACGCGAACCTGTCGCTGCGCGAAGGCGAGATCGTCGGGCTGCTCGGCCGGTCCGGGTCGGGGAAATCCACGCTGCTGCGGATCATCGCCGGGCTGATCGAGCCGACCGGTGGTGAAGTGACGTACCTTGGCAAGCCGCTGAACGGCCCGGCCGAAGGCGTCGCGATGGTGTTCCAGACCTTTGCGCTGTTCCCGTGGCTGACCGTGCTTCAGAACGTCGAAGCAGGGCTGGAAGCGCTGGGTGTCGGCGCACGTGAGCGGCGCGAACGCGCGCTCGCCGCGATCGACCTGATCGGCCTCGACGGCTTCGAGAACGCGTATCCGCGCGAGCTGTCGGGCGGGATGCGTCAGCGCGTGGGCTTTGCGCGTGCGCTCGTCGTCGACCCGACGATCCTGCTGATGGACGAGCCGTTCTCCGCACTCGACGTGCTGACCGCCGAAACGCTGCGTACCGACCTGCTTGATCTGTGGACGCAGGGCCGGATGCCGATCAAGTCGGTGCTGATCGTCACGCACAACATCGAGGAAGCGGTGTTCATGTGCGACCGGATTCTGGTGCTGTCGTCGAACCCGGGCCGCGTGATCGCCGAGATCAAGGTACCGTTCAAGCACCCGCGCAACCGTCTGGACCCGGATTTCCGCAAGCTCGTCGACGACATCTACGCGAAGATGACCGCGCGCCAGACCAACGAGGCGACGAAGAAGGGGCTGGAGCTCGGCAGCTGGATGCCGCGCGTGTCGACCAACCTGATGGCCGGCCTGATCGAGACGCTCGCGATGGCGCCGTATCATGGCCGCGCGGACATGCCGGAAATCGCGCGCACGCTGCATCTGGAAGTGGACGAGCTGTTCCCGATTGCCGAAGTGCTGCAGCATCTCGGTTTCGCGGACGTGCGCGAAGGGGACGTGTTCCTGACGCCGCCCGCGCGCGTGTTTGCTGAGTTCGGCACGCAGGAGCGCAAGCTGATGTTCGCGGATCATCTGCTGAAGCACGTGCCGCTGGCTGCGCGGATCCGGAAGGTGTTGAACGAGCGCCCGGGCCACCGCGCGCCGCGCGTGCGCTTCGAACAGGAGCTGGAGGATTTCCTGTCGGATGAGGCAGCGGAGGAAACGCTCGATGCAGTGATCGACTGGGGGCGGTACGGGGAAGTGTTTTCGTATAACGACAAGACGGAAGTGTTCAGTCTTGAGGACGTCGAGAGTTGACACCCACGCCCGAATGACCCGCGAACCTCATTCGGGCAAATCCCACTGATTCGAATCCTGCTCGATCCCGCCCGTACTAAGCCCCTCGATCTTCTCCATCCGCTGCCGTGCGAGCTCAGGCATCCGGTTCGTCACCCCGATCACGAGCGCTTCCGCAAGCGCGAGCGCGGGCACGTTGGTCTGCAGCATCGCGAACGGCCGCCCCTCGATCCGCAACTCGATTTCGGCGAACGCGCTGATCGGCGAGCGCCATTCATCGGTGATCAGCAGCACGCGCACGCCGAGCTGGTGCGCGGCCTGCGCGAACCGGATGCTGTCCTTCTGATAGCGGCGAAAATCGAAAATGACGAGCACGTCGTTGCGCCCCATGTCCGTCAGCGTGACCGACGCGAGATTCACGTTCGGCTCGATGTACTGCACATGCGGGCGCGCATGCGCGAGCGTAAAGGAAAACAGCGACGCGAGCGGCGCGGTATAACGCCCGCCGCCGCAGAACACGCGGATATCGGGATCGGCCAGCAGCGCCACCGCGGCGTCGAACGCCGCCGCATCGAGTCCTTCGATCGTCGTCGCGAGCGACTGCGAGAGCCGCTGGAAGATCGCCGCGTGGCTGTCGCGCATCCCCGATTCCGAGTGGAACGCGTCCATCCGCGCGAGCGGCGAATTCATCGCGGTGTCGATCTCGTCGTGCAGCGCCTGCTGGAACGACGAGTAATTCGGGAAGCCGATCCGCACGACGAAGCGGAACACGGTCGGATCGCTGACTTCGGCTTGCTTCGCGAAGCTCGCGATCGGCCCGAGCCCGAGGCTCGGATAGCGATCCAGGAGCGCATGCGCGACCTTCTGTTCCGACGGCGTGAAGCTATCCATCTGCGATAGCAGCAACGCCCTGATGCTTGTCCCCATCGGGCACTCCGGCTTTTCTCTTGACTGAATGACAAACGGCAGACGTGCGTCTGCCGGCGACTCCATGCATGTTAGCCCATCGACACCGCGCAACACGCGTGCGATCGCACATTAGAGGGACGCATCGCACGGCGCTGCGATCATACATATGTGTAATAAAACAAACATCCTGCCACACGGGCATGCGCCGCATTTCAAGCATGAATTCAGTGATAACCCTAGTTTTTGACAAAAAAATACCGATGATATGATCGCGCCCTCGCCGGAATGTATTGTTTATTACATGTCGAATCAACAGCGCCGACCAGCCTCCGGGCCGGTCACGCATCCCGGCATGGCCCGGTAACTCGTCTGGAGGATTCCGTCATGAGGCGGCTCGTAGTACTCACCCTGTTGTCGGCCATCAGCGCATGCGCGCTCGCCGCGTCGGAACCCGCGGTAGAAGCGAAGAACGGTATGGTCGTGTCGTCGCAGCACTTCGCGTCGCAGATCGGCGTCGACATCCTGAAAGCGGGCGGCAACGCGGTGGATGCGGCCGTGGCGGTCGGCTACGCGCAAGCGGTGACCAATCCGTGCTGCGGCAACATCGGCGGCGGCGGCTTCATGACGCTGCACATGGCCGACGGCCGCGACCGCTTCATCAACTTTCGCGAGACGGCGCCGGCTGCCGCATCGGCGAACATGTACCTCGATGCGAACGGCAACGTGATTCCGGACGACAGCCTGTACGGCTATCGCGCGGTCGGCGTGCCGGGCACGGTCGCGGGCCTCGACCTCGCGCAGCGCAAGTACGGCAAGCTGACGCGCAAGCAGGTGATGGCGCCGGCGATCCGGCTCGCGCGCGACGGCTTCGTGCTGACCCGCGGCGACACGGACATCCTCGACACGACGATCGAGCGCTTCAAGAAGGATCCGGAAGCCGCGCGCATCTTCCTGCGCCCCGACGGCACGCCGCTGCAGCCGGGTGACCGCCTGGTGCAGAAGGACCTGGCGCGCACGCTCGAGCGCATCGCGGAGCAGGGCCCGGACGCGTTCTATCACGGCGAGATTCCGAAGATCGTCGAAGCGGCCGCGAAGCGCGGCGGCGGCCTGATCACGGCGGCGGATTTCGCGTCGTATCGCGCGCAGGACGTGACGCCGCTGACCTGCACGTACCGCGGCTACGAGTTCGTGTCGGCGCCGCCGCCGAGTTCGGGCGGCGTGACGATGTGCGAGACGCTGAACGTGCTCGAAGGCTATGACCTGCGCAAGATGGGCTACCAGTCGGCTGCGGTGGTCCACTACATGACCGAGGCGATGCGTCACTCGTACGAAGACCGCAACACGCTGCTCGGCGACCCGAACTTCATCGACAATCCGGTCGAGAAGCTGACGAGCAAGCAGTATGCGGCCGAGATCCGCAAGCAGATCAGCGGCGACATGGCGACGGCATCGGTCGACGTGCAGCCGGGTGTCGGCGTGCACGAGAAGCCGGAGACGACCCACTACTCGATCATCGACCACGACGGCAATGCGGTGTCGACGACGTATACGGTCAACGGCCGCTTCGGCGCCGTGGTGATCGCGCCGGGCACGGGCTTCTTCCTGAATGACGAGATGGACGACTTCACGGTCAAGGTCGGCGCGCAGAACCTGTTCGGCCTCGTACAGGGCACGCGCAACTCGATCGCACCGGGCAAGCGCCCGCTGTCGTCGATGGCGCCCACGATCGTGAAGAAGGACGGCAAGGTCTTCATGGTGGTCGGTTCGCCGGGCGGGTCGCGCATCATCACGATCACGCTGCAGACCGTGCTGAACGTGATCGACTACGGGATGACGCCGCAGGATGCGGTCGGTGCGCCGCGCGTTCACCATCAGTGGCTGCCTGACACGGTCTATTACGAAACGCGCGGCCTGTCGCCCGACACGCTGTCGATCCTGCGCAACATGGGCTACAAGATGGTCGAGCAGACGCCGTGGGGCGCCGCCGAGCTGATCATGGTCGGCCTGCCCGGCACCGAGGCGGTCAGCCACCAGAGTTCCGGCAACGACTCGTCGGTGTCCGGCAACGTGCGCGTCGGCTACATCTACGGCGTCAATGATCCGCGCCGGCCGGCCGGTGCGGCGATCGGGTACTGACCTGACCGGGCTGGATTCGATCGCATCCCGCTGAACGGTTGCCCGGCGTTCGCCATCGTGCGAATGCCGGGGCAGCGGCAGCGCGTCCGTTCGCGGACTCCACCAGTATCGAGCGTGGCGGGGCACCCGGAATGCCGGGTGCCAGCGGCCCGCAGTGCGCCCCGTGGCACGGCATCGGCGCGCGCATGTTCTTCATCCTGCACCGTGCATCGAGCTCCGTTATGAACAAACGAATGTCTGCGGCCGTCTGGATCCTGCTCGCGATGGCGGCCGGTATCCTGATCGGCTATCTGATCTACACGCAGTTTCCGGACAAGCAGTCGGCCACCGAGATCGCCGGCTACATCTCGCTCGTCTCCGACGTGTTCCTGCGCCTGATCAAGATGGTGATCGGGCCGCTGGTGTTCTCGACGCTCGTCGTCGGCATCGCGCACATGGGCGACGCGTCGTCGGTCGGCCGCGTGTTCGTGAAGGCGCTCGGCTGGTTCGTCACCGCGTCGCTGATCTCGCTGCTGCTCGGGCTGCTGATGGCGAACCTGCTGCGTCCCGGCGAGAACCTCGGCTTGCCGTTGCCGGACATCGGCGCGTCCGCGCATCTCGCGACGTCCAAGTTCACGCTGAAGGATTTCGTCAGCCACATGGTGCCGAAGTCGTTCGCGGAGGCGATGGCGAACAACGAGATCCTGCAGATCGTCGTGTTCTCGATGTTCTTCGGCGTCGCGCTGGCGGCGCTCGGCGACCGCGGCAAGATCCTCGTCGCCGCGATCGACCAGCTCGCGCACGTGATGCTGAAGATCACCGGCTACGTGATGAAGCTCGCGCCGCTCGCGGTGCTGGCGGCAATGGCGTCGACCGTCGCGATCAACGGACTGTCGATCCTGCTGAAGTTCGCGGTGTTCATGGGCGACTTCTATGTGAGCCTGTTCCTGCTGTGGGGCACGCTCGTGCTCGCCGGCCTGCTGTTCCTCGGCCGGCGCGTATTCAAGCTGCTCGCGCTGATCAAGGAGGCGTTCATGCTGTCGTTCGCGACCGCGAGTTCCGAAGCCGCGTATCCGAAGATCCTCGACGCGCTCGACCGGTTCGGCGTACGGCGCAAGATCTCGAGCTTCGTGATGCCGATGGGCTATTCGTTCAACCTCGACGGCTCGATGATGTACTGCACGTTCGCGTCGCTGTTCATCGCGCAGGCGTACAACATCCACCTGTCGATCGGCACGCAGATCACGATGCTGCTGGTCCTGATGCTGACCTCGAAGGGAATGGCCGGTGTGCCGCGCGCATCGCTCGTCGTGATCGCGGCGACGCTGCACCAGTTCGACATCCCGGAAGCGGGGCTGCTGCTGATCCTCGGCGTCGACACGTTCCTCGACATGGGGCGCTCGGCCACCAATGCGGTCGGCAACTCGATCGCGAGCGCGGTGGTCGCGAAGTGGGAAGGCGAGCTGATGTCGGAGTCCGAAGCGCGCGCGCATGCTGCGCATCTCGACGCGGAACTGGAACGGCAGAACGGCGATCCGGCTTATGGCGCCGGTCGCGCGACGTCCGTTTAAGCGGCACGCGCGTCGTCGATGCACGCCGCCAGCACCATCGCGGCGGCATTGGCCGGCGCCGAGCCGAGCAGTTGCGGCGCGTAGACGCTGTCGCCGGGCGCGATCGGCCGCCCCGACAGCGCGCAGACGCCGCGCTTGCGCGTCGTGAACAGCCGCCACTTCTGATAGCCGTAGTGGCCGGTGCACGCGTCGCACCACGAAATCATCACGGTGTCGGCGGTGGGCCGCTCGAGCACGCTGATCGTCGGCCGGCTCGTCGCGTCCCACGACGGCAGGCGATCGCGCGTGATGCTGCGCCGTCGCGGCGCGCTCCATGAAACGGACGGCATGTCAAAGCTGCCGATCGCGGCGACGGTCCTGAGCCAGGCGACTGCACGGTTGCTCATCATTGCTTTCCTCGAAACGTTACGCGATGCCGCGACACGCGGCATCACGACAGGCGGATGCGCGGCTGCACGCAGCCGTTGATTCGTTCGGCGATCCACAGCAGCGTCGCCTTGGAAAATCCGTGCAGCGCCTGCTGGTGGCGCCGGTACAGCATCAGGTGGCTGAACTGCGCGAAGCGCCCCTGGATGAAGCCGCCACGGAAGAACCCGAATTGCCCGAGCGTGCCGAACGCGTCGTAGTCGCTGATCGACACGAGCGCGCCGAAGTCGTGGAACGCGAACGGCGGCAGCGGCTTGCCGTCGAGCCACGCGGGCAAGTGCTTCGCGAGATGCTCGGCCTGCTGGGTCGCGACCTGCGCGGTGGGCGGCAGCGGCCGCTCGTGACCGTCGGGCTGCAGGCTCGCGCAATCGCCGATCGCGAACACGTGCTCGTCGGCCGTGGCCTGCAACGTGGGCCCGATCAGGATCTGGTTCGCGCGGTTGGTGTCGAGCCCGCCCAGCGACTGCATGAAGTCGGGCGCCTTCACGCCAGCCGCCCACACCATCAGATCCGCTTCGGAGAACGAACCGTCGCCGTAGTGGAAACCGTTCGCATCGGCCGCCGTGACGCGCGTCGACGTCAGCACACGAAAGCCGATTTGCTCGAGCCGCCGCTGTGCCGACGCGGAAATCTTCGGCGGAAACGCGGCGAGGATGCGCGGGCCGCTTTCGAGCAGCGTGAGCTGCAGCCGCTCGCGTACGGTCGGATCGCCATACGCCTGCGCCACTTCGAGCAGCCGGCTCAGTTCGGCTGCGAGCTCCACGCCCGTCGCGCCCGCGCCGACGATCGCGACGCGAAACGGCTCGTCGCGCGCGATGCTGCGAAACACGCGCATCCGCAACGCTTCGTTGAAGGTTTCCGCCTGCTGCTGGCTGTCGATGAAGTAGCATTGCTCGCGCACGCCCGGTACGCCGAAGTCGTTGGCCTGGCTGCCGAGCGCGAGGATCAGCACGTCGTATTCGAGTTCGCGCGCGTCGATCACGCGTTCGCCATCCTGCGAGCGGATTTCGCCGAGCTGCACGCGGCGCCGCGCGCGATCGAGTCCCTTCAGTTCGCCCGGCTGGTACGTGTAGCCATGATCGCGCGCATGGGCGAGGAAGATCACCTGCTGTTGCTGCACGTCGCGGGTGCCGGCCGCGATGGTGTGCAGCATCGGCTTCCATACGTGGGTCGGGCTGCGGTCGACGACGGTCACCTGCGCGCGCCCGCTGCGGCCGAGACGCTCGCCGAGGTGGGTTGCAAGCTGCAGGCCGGCGATGCCGCCGCCGACGATCACGATGCGGGTAGGGGTTGTCATGGATAAATCATCACGTGATGAATAAGGTATGATCGTAGCGCTTCCCGGCTTCGCGTGTCAACGAAGCCGGGCACGCAGTCCGGGTGTCCGCGACGCGAAACCGGGGCCCGAACGCGGGCATTCGATTCATTCAACGGGAGCAGGAAAACGTGGCTGAAGGCACTGAGCGCGCGCCGGCGAAGCGGCGTACGCGCGGGCGGCCGCTGGCGGAGGCGTCGGTTGGACCGGACGTGATATTGCGGGCCGCGCGCCGCACGTTCGCGAAGCGCGGCTACGATGCGACGAGCGTGCGCGAGGTCGCGCGCGAGCTTGGCATCGACGCGGCGCTGATCGCCCATCATTTCGGCACGAAGGAAACGTTGTGGCTGGCTGTCGTCGAGCAGATCGTCGATCTGGCCGAGCCGATGTTCGACGCGTTGCGCGCACTGCGCACGTCGTCATTGCCGCATCGCGAGCGCGTGCGGCGCGCGATCGAGCTGTGCGTCGATCATGAATTCGCAGAGCCGGACATCGGCATGTTCTTCTCGACGGCGGCGACGGAGGAGGGCGGCCGGCTCGACCGGTTGCACGAGCGGATCGTGCGCCCGTATCACGACGCGATGTTTCCGCTGCTCGCGGATGCGGTCGACGCCGGCGAGATCTGCCCGGTCGACCCGAACGTGCTGTTCTTCATGATCGCGAGCGCAGTCGGCACCACGGTGTCATACAGCCATTTGATGCTGGAATTCACGTCGCTGCCTACGCGGCAGGATGCGTTTCGGCAGGCTGTGCTCGACGTCGCGCTGAACATGCTGCACGTTTGAGGGCAGCGCGCGGCGCGAAACCGGCCTGCGCGCACGCGTGGTCGACCTGTCGTCGTGGAGTGCTCAGACCGTGACTGTTACCAACCGTCAACATTAGAGAAACTGACAATCACGGGCACGGCGATCGCGATGATCGGCGACAGGTGGATCCGGTGACGCGGGAAGTCGGCGCGGCATCGCACATCGCGCCGGCCCCGGTCCGCGTGCGTCAAGCGCGATCCGGCGGCGTATCGCCGAGCCAGCGCCGCAAGCCGGGTCCGTTGCGCCTTCGGGATGGGGTAGCTTGTGCACGGATCGACGCGAGCGACGCGCAAGCGGCCTCACATTGCCGCATGCCACGCATGGCCTGACCAATTGCCGATTGCTCCCCGCGAAACATTGTTCTCCTTCGTCGTAAACGTCTCCAATGCGTGATTTTTGCGCTGCCCGATCCGGTTTAGAGTGGCCGCAAATCGATGACGATGTGTCGTATGGCCGCAGTCGCGGGCCGTACCGACGCACCAGAGGAGCTGGAGACAAATGGGTGAAGGCAGAATTACGCAAGTCGAATCGTTCGGTTTCGAGTGCATTCCCGACGCATCGCGCTATGCGCGTCCGATCGATCTGTTCCGGCTGCTGTTCGGCGGCTGCAATACGTTTTCTACGTCGGTGCTCGGCAGCTTTCCCGTGCTGGTCGGACTGTCGTTCAAGGCGGGCGTCGCCGCGATCGTGCTCGGCGTGCTGGCCGGCACCTGCATCCTTGCGCCGATGAGCCTGTTCGGCCCGCGCAACGGCACGAGCGATCCCGTGTCGTCCGGTGCGCATTTCGGCATTCACGGCCGGATCGTCGGCTCGTTCCTCGCGCTGCTCACGTCGATCGCATTCTTCTCGCTCGCGGTGTGGAGCTCGGGCGATGCGCTCGTCGGCGGCGCGCACGACATGGTCGGCGTACCGGTCAACGGCTTCACGCTCGGTGCCGCGTACATGGTGTTCGCACTGCTCGTGCTGATCGTCTGCATCTACGGCTTCCGATTCATGCTGTGGGTCAACAAGATCGCCGTGTGGGCCGCGAGCCTGCTGTTCGTCGCCGGCCTGTTCGCGTTCGCGGGGATGTTCGACATGAACTACGCAGGCACGCTGAACCAGGGCAGTGCGGGCTTCTGGGCCGCGTTCGTCGGCGCGGTCCTGGTCGCGTTGAGCAATCCGGTGTCGTTCGCGTCCACGCTCGGCGACTGGGCACGCTACATTCCGCAACAGACGCCGAGGCGGCGCGTGATGGGCGCGGTGTTCGCCGCACAGATCGCGACCTTCGTGCCGTTCTTCTTCGGCCTTGCAACCGCGACGATCATCGCGTCGAAGGCGCCCGCGTTCATCGCGTCGAACGACTACGTCGGCGGGCTGCTCGCGGTGTCGCCGCGCTGGTTCCTGCTGCCGATGTGCCTGATCGCGATCATCGGCGGGATGTCGACCGGCACGACCGCGCTGTACGGCACGGGCCTCGACGTGTCGAGCATGTTCCCGCGCTTTCTGAACCGTGTGCGCGCGACGCTGCTGATCGGCACGATCGCGATCGCATTCATCTTCGTCGGCCGCTTCTGGTTCAATCTCGTCGAAAGCGTCGCGACGTTCTCGACGCTGATCGACACGTTCAGTTGCCCGTGGATGGCGATCATGGTGATCGGCTATGTCACGCGCCGAGGCTTCTATCTGGCGGACGACCTGCAGGTGTTCAACCGCGGGCTGCGCGGCGGCCACTACTGGTTCACGCACGGCTGGAACCTGCGCGCGATGGGTGCATGGCTGCCGGCGGCGTTCATCGGGTTGTCGTTCGTGAACCTGCCGGGCCAGTTCGTCGGGCCGCTCGGCGATCTCGCGGGCGGTCTCGATCTCAGCGTGCCGGTGTCACTGGTGGTCGGCGGGCTGCTGTATTTCGTGCTGCTGATGCTGTATCCGGAGGCGGAAGGCGTGTACGGCCCGCGTGGACGTTTCCTCGCGCGCGGCGGCAAGCAGGCGGTGCGCGGTGTCGGCGCACCGGCGATCCAGCCGAAGGGGTATTGAAGCGCCGCGTCACGTTCGGTTTCGCACCGCTTCCGAAACCATTGTGCCGCCGCGCGGGAAAGCCGCCGGCGGCATGCACGTTTCCGGATGATTGATTAGTGATGCGTATGACGTTGCGGACCTGGTTGACCGCGTTGCCCGCCCCGGCCGGAAATGAAAACGCGCGCCATGCAGGCGCGCGTGTGTCGGCTGAGGTGCGGATCAGTGGAACGTGCTGCCTGCGAGCATCCCGCCGTCGACGATGAATTCCGAACCCGTGCAATACGCGGATTCGTCTGACGCGAGGAACAGCACGAGGCTCGCCACTTCGTCGGGTTTGCCGATGCGCGCGATCGGCAGCCCGCTGTAGATCGACGACGGGTCGAAATCCGCGTATTCCGGCGGGCGCGCCATCACGGTGTCGATGCCGCCCGGGTGGACCGAGTTCACGCGGATCCCGTAGCGACCGAATTCGAGTGCGGCCGCCTTCGTCATTCCGCGCACCGCGAACTTGCTCGACACGTACGCACTGCCGCCGGCCACGCCTTCCATCCCGGCCGTAGACGAAACGTTGACGATCGAGCCGCCGCCCGCATCCTTCAGCGCGGCCAATGCCGATTTCATGCCGAGCCAGCAGCCGACCTGGTTCACGTCGATCACCTTGCGGTACTCGTCGAGCGAACACGATTCGATCGGCACGAGCTTCAGGATCGCCGCGTTGTTGACGAGGATGTCCAGCCGACCGAACTGCGCGAGCGTCGCGCGGACGGCGGTGTGCCAGTCGTCCTCGCTCGTCACGTCGAGATGCTGGTAGCGTGCCGCATCGCCGAGTTCGGCCGCGACGCGCTGGCCCGCATCGTCTAGCACGTCGGCGATCACCACGCGTGCGCCTTCGGCGACGAACCGGCGCGCCTCCGCTTCGCCCTGGCCGCGGGCGCCGCCCGTGATCAGCGCCACTTTGCCTTCGAGTCGTTTCATCGTGTGTGCTCCTTTCAGTGAAGTGGGATGCGTGCGGGCGCGGCACCGCTTCGTGCGGGATGCGGCGCGCAATGAGCGACGGCCATGATGGCAACAAAGCCGGCGCGGCGTGCCGTCCAAACGGACTAGCCATGCGGTGCATGCGTCGCTGCTGATGTCGCTCGCGACGACGGACACCCGCACGTTGGCCTGATCCTGTCGGACGTTGTCCCGCGGGCCGCTGTCGCGCGGGGCCGCGCGGCCCGACACTGGCGCCTCGCGGTCGCGGCCGGCCCGACCTGCAAGGCGGCAGGCTGCCGCCGGGCCGCGTGCGGTGGCGCCGGCCGTGCCGGCCCGCCGTCCCGTTCGATGTGCCAACCTGGAGTAGAGAGCGACCCATGCAACATCCGACCATCCGTACCCTGGCCGGCGCGAGCGCGCCGACGTCGATCGACGCCGCCCGCACCGCGCTGCTGGTGATCGATTTCCAGAACGAATATTTCAGCGGCCGTCTGCCGATTCCGGAAGGATCGCGTGCGCTCGGCAATGCGCAGCGCGCGATCGCGTTCGCCGATCGTGCGGGCATCCCGGTGTTCCATATCCAGCACGTCGGCGCGGCCGACGGCCCGCTGTTCGCCGACGGTAGCGACGGCTTCCGGTTTCATGCGGACCTGCAGCCGGCGCCGCATCACACGGTCGTGAAGAAGACGTCGGTGAGCGTGTTCCCGACGACCGACATCGACGCGCGCCTGAAGGCGGCCGGCATCGACACGCTGATCGTCACCGGGCTGATGACGCATGCGTGTGTTGCCGGCGCGGCGCGCGATGCGGTGCCGCTCGGCTATGCGGTGATCGTCGTTGACGACGCGTGCGCGACGCGCGACCTCGACACTCCCGACGGCGGCACGCTGACGCACCGCGACCTTCATCGCGCGACGCTGGCCGCGCTGTCGGACACCTTCGGCGACGTGCTGACGACCGCGCAGGTGCTCGCGCTCGACGTCGCCTGATGCATGTGCGGCCCGCACGGCCGGCGCGTGAGCGGGGGCGCCGAGCCCGCGCGCTCGATGCGCTCAGTCCGCTCAGTCCGCCCAGCCCGGCGCCGCGTACACGACTTCGCCACGGAAGCACGTCTCGATCACGCGCGTTTGCGCGAACGTGCCGACCGGGTGCTCGAACGGATTGCGGTCGAGGATCGCGAGGCTCGCATCCTTGCCCGCTTCCAGCGAGCCGGTGCAATCATCGAAGCGCAGTGCATACGCGGTGTTCACCGTGTAGGCCTCGAGCATCGTGAGCAGGTCGAGGCGTTCGTGCGGATTCCACGGCGGGCTGTCGGGCTGGTCGATCAACCGGTGCGTGACGCCGGTCTGGATGATCTGCATCGGGTTCATCGTGCTGACCGACCAGTCGGAACCCGCCGCGAGCATCGCGCCGGCGTTGCGCAGGCTGCGGAACGGATAGTTGCGCGCGGTGCGTTCGGCGCCGAGCAGGTCGCGGTAGAGCTGTTGCTGTTCCTCGCGCGCGGCCGTCCACAGCGTCTGCACGCTGGCGATCGCGCCGAGCCGGTTGAAGCGGCCCATGTCGGCCGGATCGACGAGCTGCAGGTGCGCGAGCTGCGCGCGGCGGTCGCGCAGCCCGTTGCGGTGCTGGAGGTACTCCAGCGCGTCGAGCGTCATGCGCACCGCGCGATCGGCGAGCGTGTGGAAGTGCAGGTCGAAGCCGGCCGTATCGGCGAGCAGGCAGATTTCGTTCAGCGCTTCCTGGCTCCATAGCGCGAGGCCGCGGTCATCGGTGCCGGCGTACGGCTCGAGCAGCGCGGCGGTTTTTGATTCGGCCACGCCGTCGACGAAGATCTTCACCGTATGCAGGCGCAGGTTGTCGCGCTCGTATTCGCGTCGCCAAGCGACGAACCGTTCGATCTGCTCGCGCGGATCGCGGCGCGGGTTCGCGTAAAGGCCCGCGCTCATGTACGTCTTCAATTGGCCGGCGCGTTGCGCGCTGGCATAAGCCTCCAGCTGGTCCTCCTCGACGCGCGCGTCGAACCAGCCGGTGATCCCGTAGCCGTGCGCCATCGCATGCGCTTTCGCGAGCGACTTCGGATAGCCGGCCGGACTCAGTTGCGGAATGAGCGGACACACGCGGTAGAACGCCGCTTCGTGCACGACGCCGTTCGGCGCGCCCGACGCATCGCGTTCGTACATGCCGCCGGTCGGGTCGGGCGTGTCGGCCGCGATGCCGGCCGCTTCGAGCCCCTTCGTATTGAGGCAGCCGCTGTGTACGTCGAAGCCGACCACGAGCAGCGGCCGGTCGGGCACGATGCGGTCGAGCAACTCGCGGGTCGGATATGCGCCGAACGCGGCCAGGTCGGCGCCGCCGAGATAGACCCACGGTTCGTTCGGCGTCGCGTTGGCGCACGCGCGGATGCGCTGCAGGATCGTATCGGGATCGTTGATGCCGGAGAGGTCGAAATCGCCGAGGATCTGGTGGCCTTCGAGCGGATGCACGTGACCGTCGATCAGGCCCGGCAGCATCAGCCGGCCAGCCAGGTCGACCCGGCGTGTCGCGGGGCCGGCGAGGGACCGGATGTCGTCGTCGCGGCCGACGGCGAGGATCTTGCCGTCCTTCGTGGCGAGCGCCTGCGCGAAGCGGCGCTGCGCATCGCCGGTGTAGAGCAGGCCGTTCAGGTAGATGGTGTCTGCATACTGCATGTGGCTCCTCCGGATTTTGGGGAATCGACGGGCGCACGGATTCCCGGGACGCGCCGTGGGGCGCGTCCGGTGGTGTGGAACCGGTCGGGTTGGAATGGGTGACGGGCGCTACGGCCGCGTACGGTGCGGTACGTGGCGTCGGGTTCCGCGGTGGATACGCGTCGGCGGCGCGATGGGTGACGCGTGCGCGGCCGTGCGGGCCGGTGTCCATCCGTGAATCGGCATTCCGTGTCTCCGTGGATCCGACGCACCGCAGGCGTCGGGTGAGTCAGATACTAGGAGTGGGCCGGGCGGCTGTCTGTCCTTGTTTTAAGGACAAGTCGCGACAAAGAGGGAGAAGGCGGAGAAGGCCCGAAAGCCCGGACCTTGGGCGTTCGTTCCTGACGCCGACGCCTGTCGACTCGAGGAACTCGAACTCGGGACGGAACTGCGTAGCGCTAGGCACGCACGTGAAGGCGGCCGGTGCGCACCGTGATGCGATGTCGGGAGGTGCGCGCAATGCCGTCGGCAGCGTGCGCGAATGGCCTGGAATCACGCAAGCACGGACGTCGTTAAGAGGACGTGCGCGCCGCAGATCGCAGCGCATGTGTGGGCGGCGGCAATGGTCCGGGTCTGGTTCGGTGCAGGCAATGCCGAAATTTCCCGCTCGACACGTCGGCCCGCCGCGATGCGACGAACGGAACGGGGCCAACCAAACCCAACGAAACCAATAACTGCGGCTCAGCGCCGATCAACGGCCCACGCGGCCGACCGCCTATCGCCAGCCGCCGTCGACGTAGACCCACGCCGGCCCCTGGCGCCGCCAATAGCCGGGCACCCACCGACGCCCCGGGCGCCGTGCGACCCAGCGGCCGGACACCCATATATAGTGGCCGCGCTGCCACCGCCAGTAGCCGTCGGTCCAGACATAGCCGTGCGGCCGAGGCGGCGGCGGCCGGCGATCATGCCGCGGGGCTGGCGGCGCAAAACGGGGGCGATCGACATACGGCGGCCTGCCGGGCCTGGCGGGCGGACCGGGCGGACGGTACCCGGGCGGTGCGGGCTGGGCCGACGCGGTACGCAGCCAGCCGCTGGTGCCGGCCAATGCGACGGTCAGTCCGATGGCGCGCAACAACGAGCGTCGATTCATGGGGGTCCTCTAATATGTAATCGGGGTGTGGCTTACATTAGCCTGCCGGCCCCATCGGCGGGTTACCCGGGCCGTTAAGGCTGTTACCGCATGTCACGGCGGCTCTTGGCTCCGGGCGGCCCACACGGAACCGTCTACCGTGCGGCAGCCGCCGCCGACGACGCGGGGCCGCTACCGCCGCGACAGTGCGTTTACCCTGCGCTCGTCGCGTTTTAGGCGGGACGACCCAATATTTGAGATTGTTTCTGGTAAAAATTACCGTTTTTGACGGGTTCCACCGGTTCTAGTTGTTGTTTCTATGCAACCGTCAAGCCGGTGACATGAAAGAATGGTCGGATAAAAGGCTCCAAAAAGCCGCCGTCAAGAAGCCAAAAAAATTCGTTAAAACAAATACTTATGACGCGTCCCCATTTCTATTATTTCTAGTTCTGGAAAAGCTTATTTCTTTATTTGCGGATCGCGCCCCTAGGGTACACCCCTAAACTCACGGTTCCCAAACGGGCAACTATCCGGGCACAGCCAGCAGGACCGATGGCGTTTCCGGGCGGTTGCAGACCGTTTATGAACAAGGTCGCGAGACCTGCCTCTTTTTAGAAGGGAGCTCCACGAATGAACAAGACTCTGATCGTTGCAGCAGCTGCAGCATCGTTCGCTACCGTCGCTCACGCGCAAAGCAGCGTCACGCTGTACGGCGTGCTGGACGCAGGCATCACCTACACGAGCAACGTCCAGCCGGCACTCGGCCAAGCTGGCAAGTCGCGTTGGGCGATGGGTTCGGGCATTGACCAGAGCCGTTTCGGCCTGCGCGGTTCGGAAGACCTCGGTGGCGGCCTGAAGGCAATCTTCACGTTGGAAAGCGGCTTCAACATCGGTAACGGCAAGTTCGCGAACGGCAACGGCGGCATGTTCAACCGTCAAGCTTTCGTCGGCCTGTCGAGCCAGTACGGCACGGTCACGCTGGGTAAGCAGTACGACGCAACGCAAGACTACCTGGCGCCGCTGACGGCAACGGGCTCGTGGGGCGGCACGTACTTCGCGCACCCGCTGAACCTCGACCGTCTGAGCACGAACGGTGATGTCGCACAGAACAACACGATCAAGTTCACGAGCGCGAACTACGCTGGCCTGCAATTCGGCGGCACGTACTCGTTCTCGAACAACACGAACTTCGGCAACAACCGTGCGTACAGCGCGGGTGCTGCATACCAGTTCCAAGGTCTGAAGCTGGCTGCTGCATACTCGCAAGCGAACCTGGGTGACGGTACGAACGCAAACGGCGCAACGTCGTCGGCGATCGGCGGCATCGCTAACCAAGGCCGCGTCCGCACGTACGGCGCTGCTGCTGGCTACGCATTCGGCCCGGCACAAGTCGGCGCTGCATGGACGCAAGCACGTCTCGACAACAACGCAGTCGGTCTGGGCACGCTGCGCACCGACAACTACGAAGTCAACGCGAAGTACAACCTGACGCCGGCTCTCGGCTTGGGTGCTGCTTACACGTACACGAACGCGAAGATCAACAACGGCAGCACGCACTGGAACCAGTTCGGCCTGCAAGCTGACTACTCGCTGTCGAAGCGCACGGACGTCTACGCACAAGCTGTGTACCAGCGTGCAGCGAAGAACGGCATCGGCGCATCGATCTACAACGGCGACAGCTTCGCCAACAACCTGCCGAGCTCGTCGATCAACCAAACCGCAGCAACGGTTGGTCTGCGTCACCGCTTCTAAGCGTGACGGCTGGGTAACCAGTCTCGCAGTATCGAAAAAGGCGCCTTCGGGCGCCTTTTTTTTGCCCATCGGGGCAGCACCGAACGCTGTGACGAGGGGCGTATCGCCCGAATGCAAAAAAGCGAGGCTCAGAGCCTCGCTTTTCGTTTGATTGGAGTGCGCTGCCGCCCGGCAGCCGCGTCAGCGCGTGTATTCGCCGTTGGCTTCCGGCTGGAACACGATCGCCGCGACCTTCATCTGCTTTTCAACGCCGCTCGGCTGCAGCACCTTCACCAGTTGGCCGCGTTGCGTGCCGAGCAGTGCCATCCCCACCGGCGAGAACACGTTCAGGCGCCCGAGTTCGAGATTGGCGGCGTCCGGATAAACAATCGTCCAGGTGGCCTGTTCCTGGGAAGCTTCGTCGAGCAGCGTGATCTGCGAGTTCATCGTGACGACGTTCGCCTTGATGGCGTCGGACTGCACGATATCGGCGCGCTCGAGCAGCGCGTCGAGCATCGTCTGGAAGCGCGGATTGTGTTCGGCGTGCTTCTCGAGGCGAGCGACGTCGACTTCAGTCAACTGGTAAAGGCGTTGTTTCATGGCAGTTCTCCAAATGATCGGCATGGGGCAGGCAGGGCGTGCCTATGTGGATCGCCCGGAGCCTGTCTGACCTGGCTCCGGGAGGAGACCGTGCCGTCAGATCAGGCGCCGGGCAGGGGCGAGCGGTGCCTGGGCCGTGCGTTGGACGCAGGGGTGCGCCGGATGGCCGGCGTGCGCGCGCACGCCGGCGGGGCCGGACGGCGAAACCGATACGAGCGTGCGCGCGTGCATGGTGGATGAGGTATCGAAGGGTGAAGGAAACCTTACGATTCTACAACACAAGCTCTCGGATCGGTGATTCGGCTGTCGGCCGTTCGTCAGGCATTGTTGTGGAAATGATGGAAGTGATAGCGCTCGTGTCGAGCAACAGCGGCCGATATTTTCCAAAAACGCAACGCTGTATGTTCAAACCAAGGGTTTCCCCTTGGTATCGCGAGCACTACACTTGTCTCATCGCTTCAGACAGTCCCGCCCGGAGCGACGGCAAAAGAGAACATATTTCGGAGGTCCATCATGAAGTCGATCATCTACGCAGCGATCGCTGCATCCGTCCTTGCTGCCCCGATTGCATCGTTCGCACAGTCCGAGCAGGGCTTGACCCGTGACCAGGTCCGGGCCGATCTCGTGCAACTCGAACAGAACGGCTACAAGCCGCTCGCGAGCGACGCGCAATATCCGCAGAACGTCCAGGCCGCGGAACAACGGATTCAGCCGAGCCAGCCGATGCTCGCCCAGGCCGATACGAGCGGCTATGGTGCGGTCGCGACGGCCGCCGGCCAGTCGGGCCGCCGCATGACGCGCGAAGCACCGAATCCCGTGAATTCGGTCTACTTCGGCAACTGATCATCCCGGGTCTGCCCGAGCACGGCATGTGACCGACACGACGCGCGCCACCAGCGCGCGTTTGCGTCAGCAGAGCAGAACCTCCGTCGCCGCAACCCGGCGGCTTTCCGCCCAGACGCTCACGCGTTTGGGCCTTTTTTGCTGGGTTGGATCAGGCGGACGTGACCGCCGGCGTGCCGTGAATGTAGTGTTCGAGCTGGCTGATCGTGAATTGCTGATCCGCAATCACGCTCTTCACGAGGTCGCCGATCGAAATCAGGCCGATCAGCTTGCCGCCGTCGAGCACGGGCAGGTGGCGCATCCGGTGCTCGGTCATCAGCGCCATGCACTCGTCGGTCGATTGTGACGGTTCGACATAGCGCACCTTGGTCGTCATGATTTCCTCGACGCGGGTGGCTTTCGACGAACGGTCCTGCAGCACGATCTTGCGCGCGTAATCGCGCTCGGTGACGATGCCGGCGATGTCGTCACCATCGACGACCAGCAATGCGCCGATGCCCTTTTCCGCCATCAGCTTGATCGCGTCGTAGACGAAATCGGCTTTCGTGACGGTATAGATGGTGCGGCCCGAATCCGGCTTGGCTTTGAGAATTTGCGCGACAGTCGTGCTCATTTGCTTGCTCCGTGTGCAGAACGATGCAGGGAAGGCAGGGCGTGATGCGCGGCACCCGACGGGCCCAGTATAGCCGGGCCGGCTGCGGCAGTCGCGTGACGTTTCCAGATTAGCGGTAAACTCCCGTCACGCACCATCCACACAACTCCTACATTCCTGATCGTTTCGACTGAATTCATGATGTCTTCGCGTCCCCAATCGCCCACGCCGGGCAATGGCCAGGCCGACGAGTGCGTGACGCTCGTCGCCACCGCGTCGCTGCCCACGCGCT
Organism: Burkholderia sp. Nafp2/4-1b; assembly: GCF_003635165.1. Classification (GTDB taxonomy): domain Bacteria; phylum Pseudomonadota; class Gammaproteobacteria; order Burkholderiales; family Burkholderiaceae; genus Burkholderia. The sequence continues at coordinate 412,805 of NZ_ML058597.1, forward strand.
ACGGTACGTTCACGTCGTACGCTTTCCGTGTATCGGGCAGCGATGCCGAACATCTCGCGCTCGTGATGGGCGACGTCACCGGCGAGCAGTCCGTGCTGACGCGGCTGCATTCCGAGTGCCTGACCGGCGACGTGTTCGGTTCCTACCGCTGCGATTGCGGCGAGCAGCTCGATCTCGCACTGCGCTACATCGCGGCGGAAGACCGCGGCGTGCTGCTGTATCTGCGTGGCCACGAAGGGCGCGGCATCGGCCTGAGCAACAAGATCCGCGCGTACGCGCTGCAGGAGCAGGGGCGCGATACCGTCGAGGCGAACCTCGATCTCGGCCTGCCCGACGACGCTCGCGAATACGACTCGGCCGCCGCGATCCTGCGGATTCTCGGCGTGACGTCGGTGCGACTGATGAGCAACAACCCGAAGAAGTTCGACACGCTCGTGAAGCACGGTATTCCCGTGTGCGAACGCGTGGCGCTTGCGGTGCCCGTGCGCGAGGAAAACGAGCGTTATATCCGGACCAAGCAAGCGAAGTTCGGGCATTACTTCGAAGAAAACGAGTAAGCACGTTTGACGCGCGGACGCCTGAGCGGGCGTCGCGCGCCAATGAGCGCAAACACCGGGTGGGGGCGATGCGTTCCACCCGATTCATTTTCGTCGGGGGCTCCTTCACCCGTCGAAGCTCCTCGCCGGTGCTGGCGACGATCGCGATTGCGATTGCCTCACTGCCTCGGTTTGCATTCGGGTCTGTTACCGCGCGACCTGCATTGCGCGCGTGCGACCCCGCGCATCCGTGTTCCATTGCACGTTCCGCTCACCGGTGAACCCGCCACTGAAGATCGAAACCGAACGTTTGACGTTGCGTCGCTGGCGCCCGGACGATGCCGATGCGCTCGCAGCGATGCATGCGCATCCAGACGTGACCGCATGGCTCGCACGCGGCCCGATGTCCGTCGACGAGGCGCAGGCCACCATTGCGCGCTTCGAAGCGCATTTCGACGCGCACGGTTTCGGTGTGTGGGCAATTGAACGCCGCGCGGATGGCGCGCTGACCGGACTCTGCGGTTTGTCGCGCGAAGTTCGCGACGCGCATCCGATGGCACCGTGTGTCGAGATTCTGTGGCGTCAGGCTCGCTCATCGTGGGGGCAGGGCCATGTCTTCGAAGTGGCCGCTGCGGCATTGACTGACGGATTCAGCCGAATCGGGCTCGACGAGATCTTCGCGTGGACAGCCGCTACCAACCTGCGATCGCAGCGTGTGGCGGAGCGACTCGGGATGCAGCGGCAACCGATGCGCGATTTCGATCATCCTGCGTTGCCTGCCGGGCACACGTTGCGACGACACGTGGTGTTTGTCGCGCACGCGACGCGGGTTGGTCTCGACGGCGACCTTCGCGCGTAACGGCCCCGGCTAGGAGCCGCGCGACGATGCGACCCCGAATAAATCGAGCAGGCAAGAAAAAGCCCGCTACTGGAGCGGGCTGAATCCATGTTTGGAGACATGGAGGAGACATATGCAACTTTAAGGGAAAACCCGAGGGATGGCAAGCCCTAGTTGTAATTGTGCAACGCAGCGTCGACTGACTTTTCTGGAAGGTTAGGGCAACGCACCACGCCATCCCGCTCTCACAGGCACCGCGCGCCCGTCCTGGCGCAGAACCGACCGCCCTCGGAACGCTGACCTCGGCGTATCCGCGAGCGAGTACCGCTGCTCTCACATCCCGCCCGCCCGCGCATGCGCGGCAAACGCGCTGAATCGCTCTTGCGCAACCGGTACCGCGTACTTGTTGCGCATTTCCGTCTCGATCCACGCACAGGCTTCGCGTGCGCAGTCGGTCAGCGCATGGCGCGTCGCGTGCCCGTCGATGTCGTACACGAAGCGCACGCCCACCTCGTCGTCGGCGACTTGCCGCTGCAGCTCGTTCAGCTGCAGTTGCGGCCCATGCTGCTGCGACAGCGCCCGCAGTTCGTCGAAGTGGTATTCGAGCCAGTCGGCGAAGAACAGCGCGTCGCTGTGGCAGCGCAAACGGAACGCCGCGCTGCGCGACGGACGCTGCGCCGTATCGGCTCCCTGCGGCTCGCCGGTCGGCGCGAGCGCCGTGTCGACCGGCGCGAGCGGCTGCCCGATTTGCCGGTACGGTTCGCGCTCGCGCAGCGCGTGCCACAGCAGCTCGTCGCCCGCGGCGCCGGACGGCTGCATCGTCAGGTCGTGTCGTCCGTCGCCGACCGCGGCGACGTCGCGGATCACGAGGCGCAGCGAGCAGAGCGGCGCGTCGGCGACCAGCAGCGTCGCCGCGCGCGGCAACCCGCACACGAGCGGCGCGGCGCCGGCCGCCCGGAACACGAGCCCGCGGCGATCGAGCCGCACGAGCGGCAGCGGCCGCGGAAACGACGGGTAGGCGACTGCGATGCGGGCGCCGCCGGCGCCCGTCAAGCCGGGCATCATCGCGCGAAAGACCTGAGACTGGTCCACGGTGGTTCTCCTCTTCGTTACGAGGCCGCCTGGCCGGACGACGCGTGTTCCGGCTCAGGCGGCAATGGCTTGCCGGGTGGCCCGTCCCGGCTCGATTCCCAGTGCGGCAAACGTTTGCGGATCGATGTCGATCCAGCACGCGACAACCAGACGACCGTCCACCTGTTTCGGTGGACCTGCCCGGTGCGCGTGCACACCGATCCGGCGGAACAGCCGCTCCATGCTCGCGAACGTCACGCCGATCAGCTGCCGTGCGCCCAGCTGCGCCGCACATTCGACGACGGCAGCGAGCATCGGACGGACGGCCCACTCGGCATTGCCCGGGCCGCCTTCGTCGCCGGTCGCCGCGAACCGCGACAATTCCCAGACGGCGGCCGATTGCGGCAGCGCGACGTCTTCGGCGATCAGGTCGGCGAACAGCGACTTCAGCAGATACGGACGGGTGGTCGGCAACAGGCGCGCACATCCGCACACGTCGCCGCCGGCGTTTCTCGCGAACACATAGACGGTATCGTCGCGATCGAACTGATCGCGCTCGAAGCTTTCGTTCGCTGACGGGAGCGCCCAACCGAGCTGTTCGACGAATACGCGGCGCCGATAGCGCCCAAGATCCGCTGCAAGTTCGTACGGCAACCGCCCTTCCTCGTGAACGAAGGTCCGCATGGTGTCCTCGGATCGGTACTTTGGTATGCACGCATTACATCGCGCGTCCCGAGGAGGCGGTAACTGGTAACTCTTACAGGGTGACGGCCGACCGATGCGATTTGACCGGTGGTATCGGTTTCTTGATCGGCGGGATTGAAATACGGGCGGCTTTTGCTTATAAAGAGCGCCAGTCTTGCGGAAATGTCAGAGGAATGCGCGGCCGGTTGTCACTGGAGCGTGGGACCGGCATGATAGGCGTCGTTGCGGCCGAGCAGCGCACACGCGACGGCGGCCGCCCAGTCAAGGCTGGCGAGCCGCGTGAGCAGCGCTGCGGCGGTGCGGAACATGCCGAGGTCGACGCCGGCAGGGTCGACGGCCATGATGTTGCTGCGGACGTCGCCGCCCGCGATCACGAACGTGCCCGTCGCGCGTTCGAGATACCAGTCCCAGCCGAGCGTCAGATAGGCGACGCCGGGGCTGGCCGGGCGGTGCCATTCGGTGTAGCCGGCCAGGCGTGCGTCGATGGCGCCGTCGCGCAGTTCGGCGAGCAGCGCTGCGTCGAGGCCGCTCGCGACATGGTCGAGCGCGAGCGCGGCCAGTGCGTTTTCGGACAGACGCACGTAGCCGTCCGAAGACGGGCCGCGGACCGGGTGCAACAAAGGTGAAGTCATGCGCGGAATGTATCAGCCCCGAACGGGCGCTGGCACCTGACAGCTATGACAGCGTGACGTTGTCGGAGAAAGAATGGAATTGCGCTGGCAGGATGCCTACCAACAGTTCAGTGCCGCGGAAGACGAGCAACAGCTCTTCCAGCGGATCGCCGCTTATTCTAAACGCCTGGGCTTCGAATATTGCTGTTACGGCATTCGGGTGCCGCTGCCCGTGTCGAAGCCGGCCGTCGCGATCTTCAATACCTATCCGGACGGCTGGATGGCGCATTACCAGGCGCAGAACTACATCGAGATCGACTCGACGGTGCGCGACGGCGCGTTGAGCACCAACATGATCGTCTGGCCGGACGTCGACCGGATCGATCCGTGCCCGCTGTGGCAGGATGCGCGCGACCACGGGCTGTCGGTGGGCGTCGCCCAGTCGAGCTGGGCGGCGCGCGGCGCGTTCGGGCTGTTGAGCATCGCACGGCATGCGGACCGGCTCACGCCGGCCGAGATCAACATGCTGACGCTGCAGACCAACTGGCTCGCGAACCTGTCGCATTCGCTGATGAGCCGCTTCATGGTGCCGAAGCTGTCGCCCGAGTCGAGCGTCACGCTGACGGCGCGCGAGCGCGAGGTGCTGTGCTGGACGGCCGAAGGCAAGACGGCCTGCGAGATCGGCCAGATCCTCAGCATCTCGGAGCGCACGGTCAACTTCCACGTGAACAACATCCTGGAGAAGCTCGCCGCGACCAACAAGGTGCAGGCGGTCGTGAAGGCGATCGCGGCCGGGCTCATCGATACACCCTGACCCGTCACGGGCGGCGGGCGGCGCCGTCGTGCAGGCCGCCGTCGCTCACTCCATCATCGGCTCCGCTTCCTTCGCGGTCCAGCTCACGCTGGAAATGCTCTTCTCCATGCTGATGCGGCTCGCGATCTGCTCGAGCTTCTGCTGATCCTTCGGATGCAGCTTCAGCGTCGCGGTCACCTTCAGCCGGTCCGGCTGCTCGGGCACGTCCTCGCTCGTCAGGCTCTGGAACGACAGTGGTTTCGCGTACATCGAATTCGACAGCAGCGTGCGGATGTGCACTTCGTCGGAGGCGAGGCAGATCACGGTGATCTGGTATTCGCGCACGAGATCGGCGTTCGACACGGGGGTCGCGTTGATCGCCTGGCTGACGCCGCGCAGCACCGTGTTGGTGAGCAGCACGACGCCGGTGCCGGCCAGTGCCGGCACGTAATGGCCGGAGCCGGCCAGCACGCCGACCGCGGCCGAGCACCACAGCGTCGCGGCCGTGTTGATGCCCTGGATCGAGCCCTTGTCGCGCATGATCACGCCGCCGCCGAGAAAGCCGACGCCCGACACGACGTACGCGGCGATCTGCGTGACGCCGGCCACGCCGTTGCCGGTCAGCACGCCGAGCGTGACGAACAGGCACGCGCCGCTCGCGACGAGCGTGATCGTGCGCAGGCCCGCCGTGCGTTGCCGCATCTGGCGTTCGAGGCCGATCGCGACGCCGCAGGCGAACGCGGTGAAAAGACGGAGTGCGAAATCGAGAGTCATGGTTGTCCTGCCGTGCAAAGAGCGCATGCGGGCACGCATCGCGGCGGCGCGAGGCCGAACGCGGCACGATGGCCGTCAGCGCGCGGTACTGTAGCGCGCGAATGCGTCATTCAGTGTGAAACGGATGGCGTGCGGGCTCGCGGAACGCGAGCCGCGGCAGGAGAACTGCGTCGGACAGGCGTTCAGGCGGCAAGCGGCGCACGCAGCGGAGTGCTGCAACTGTCCACGATGGTTCCTGAAGGAAGAATGGGCGGCATTCTAGAGGCCCGCCCGCGCACGCGTCAACCGCTTCGGCGGCCGGCCGCGAACAGCCGGCGCGTCGCCGCGACGATCGTTGTGACGATCACTGCGCGGCGCCGATCGTCCCCGTCGCGAGCGCGAGCGCGGCGGCGGCCGACAGCGCGCCGGCATAGCTGTCGACTTCCGCGTTGCGGGCAGCGAGCAGCTGGCTTTGCGCGATCGTCGCATCGGTGACCGAGCCGACGCCGTTGCGGTACGCGGTCAGCGCCGCGTCGTAGCTCGTCTGCGCGGCATCGACGAGCGCCTTGGCCGCATCGTGCGACGCGAGGCTCGTCTGCACCGCGTTCTGCGCGGCGACCACCTGGCGAACGGCTTCCTCCTTGGTCCGTGTGAGCCGCGCCGACGCGCTTTGCGCATCGTTGCGCGCCTGCATCAGCACCGCCGAGCGCAGGCCGCCGTCGTACAGCGGGATTGTCACGCCGAGAAACACGCCGCCGCCGTAGCGGCTGCCGTTCAGGTTCACGGTAGGCGCCTGGTCGCCGATGCCGGGCAGCGCGGTAATCGCGGTGCCGCCGCTCGCATACGACGTCGATGCGGACAGGAAGACCTTCGGCATGAACGCAGCTTCCGCAGCCCTGATCTTCGCGCGGTTGGCCTGTTCGAGCGCATACGCGCCCTGCAGGTCGGGGCGGCGCGCGATCGCGTCCGCCACGATCGCGTCGACCGACGACGCAAGCGCGGGCGGCAGCGGGCGTTGCGGCAGCGTGGCGATCGACGGCTTCGACAGCGGCGAGATACCGAGCGCGGAAACGAGCGCGAGATAGCTGTCGCTTTCCGCGCCGTTCGCCTGCACGAGCGCGAGATTGGCCTGCGCGCGGTTCTGCGTCGCCTGCGCAAGTTCGACGACGGTGCCGAGGCCGTGCTTGAGCCGCGCGCGCGACGCCGCGAGGATCGCATCGGCGTTCGCCAGGCCCTGCCGCGCGCTGGCCGCGCGCGAACGGGCGGCTTCGTAGCGGTAGTACGCGACGGTCACGTCGTGAATCACCTGCTGGTGCACGGCCGTGAACGCGACGTTCGAAGCGACCGATGCCTGCTCGGCCGCCTCGACGCGCGCCGCGCGGCCGCCGAAATCGAACAGCAGCCATTGCAGCGACAGCGCCGAGATCGTGCCGTGCACGGTCGTGTTGCTCGATGCGTCGCCGAGGATCGTCGACGTCGAGCCGTGGCTCGTCTGGTACGCGCCCATCGCGGTGGCGGACAGGTTTGGCAGGTACGCGGCCTTCGCGATGCCGACCGCGAGCGCCGCGTTGCGCGCGTCGTTCCACGCGATGCGGGTCAGCGGGTTGGTCGATTCGGCGAGGTCGATCAGCTCGGGCAGCGTGTATGGATGGGCGGCATCGAGCGCCGCCGGGGGCGATACCGAGGCGAGCGCGGGCGAGGCCGGCAGCGTGTAGTCGTGCGGCGCGCGTTGCGCGGATGCCGGCGGCGCGCCCGGCACGAGGTCGCCCGCGGCCGACGTTTGCGGCTGCCATGGGCGATCGGGGGCCTCCGGCGCCAGGTCGATCGACGACGTGGCGCAACCGGTCAGCGCGAGGGCGGTCGCGAGCGCGGCGGCGGCGATCGACGCGGCCGGCGGTTCAGGGACGCGCATGAGGGGCAGGCTCCTTGGAGGTGGCTTGACGTGCGGCGTCGGCGATGTGCGCGAGCCGCTTGTCGATCAGGTTCAGCAGCGCGTCGCGTGCAGGATCGGTCGCGGTGGTGGCCGGCGACGAGGGCGGCATGGCTGCCGCGCCGGCGGTCGAGGCCTGCGCCGACGGAGCGGCGTCGGCAGCTGGGTCGTCGTCGCGCAATTCGACCACGCGGGCGAGCCGCGCGTCGATCGCCGCGTCGCCCGGCGTGCGCTCGGCGAGCAGGAACAGCGGGCCTTCGAGTGCGCCGAGTTCAGCGAGCGCGCGTCGCCGGGTGGCGAGCCACGTGGGGGCCGGCCGTACCCACGACGGTTCGTAGTGGATCAGGCCGAGTTCCTGCGCGATCGCGCCGTGGCGCGCGAAGGCTTCCGCGGCGAGCGTGCGGCGTTCGGCCGGCTGCAAGATCTGCGCGATGCGGCGCCACTGGTCGAGCAGCGCGGCGAGCGCGACGTCGATCTGCTTGCCGATGCTGACGGGCCAGATGCGCGTGAACACCAGATAAACGACGATGTTGCCGAGCAGGATGCCGATCGTGCGATCGCGCGCGAGCGTCAGGTCGAAGCCGGGGCCCGCGCCCTGGATCGTGCACAGGAAGAACGCGAACGCGACCTGGAAGCCCGCGTACGCGATGCGCGGCGAACCGAATGCGACCCACGCGGACAACCACGCGCCGACGAACACGAGCGCCATCAGCTCGCCGATCGACGACAGCGCCGGCACGACGAACACGAGTGCCGCGGTCCCGATCAGCGCGCCGGCGATGCAGCCGGCGATCCGCAGCGTGAGCTTCTCGACCGTTTCGGCGGTCGAGCCGAGCGACACCATGTAGCAGGTGATGAAGCAGGTGTGGATGCCTGACCAGTCGAGCTGCGAGTACAGCAGGTAGCAGAACATCGCCGCGACGGTCGTCTTCAGCGCGTAGCGGATGTGGTCGGGGTTGGTGCGGGCGTCCGGCAGGAAGAAGCCGCCGCGCGGCGCGGGTGGGGCGGCGGGCACGCCAGGCGCCGCCGGCTCCGCGAATCGCGTGATCGCGGTATGCAGGTCGGCTGCAACGACGCGCGCAAGCGGCGGCAACGTCTCGGCCGGCGGCAGCGCAAGCGTCACGTCGACCGGGTAACCGCCTCGTTCGAGGATGCCGGCCATCTCGTCGAGCGTGGCCGCGGCCGGTTCCGCGAACGCGGCGGGCAGCCGTGCTTCCGCCTCGCGGTCGGCCAGCGCGACCGCGACGAGCAGCGCGGTGCTCGACGCGATGGCCTGCTTCAGCGCGGGCGCATCGGCGGCCGACGTCGACCCTTCGAGCGTCGACAGCTTGAGCCACGTGAGCAACTGCTTGTCGCCTTCGCGCAGGCTCGCGTCGAAGGCCGCGCTTGCATCGTCGTCGCCACGCAGCCGCCGCGCGGCGAGCCGCAGCCGCTTCGCGAGCTGGATGAGCGCAAGCTTGCGCGGGGACGGCGCGATCAGCAGGTTGACGACGATCGCGACGCCGACCGGAATCGCGACCATCAGCCACGAATAGAGCAGCGCGCGCGTCGCGGCTTCGCCGATCGGCGCGAGCCCGAGCTGGTCGAGCCCGAAGCCGACGATCATCGCGAGGATCGCGCCGACCGGCCGCAGCTTGCTCGCCGACGTGAGGTACAGCAGCCCGACCGACAGCACGGCCATGCACGCGACGCGCAGCACCGAATACTCGATGCTGAAGATCGCGACGCCGACCACGAGCGCGATCACGAGCGTGATGAGCAGCAGCATCGCGACCGCGAGCACGACGCTCGTCACGCGATCGGCGCGGTTCAGGAAGAACACGACGTACGCGGAGATCGCGGCCTCCGGCGTGCCATAGCCGCTCGTCACGAGCACGACGAGCGCGCAGATCAGCGCGACCCGCACGGCCATCGCCGCGCGCCCGGGAAACGGCGCGAGCAGTCGCAGGACTTCGCGCGGGCCGGGCGAGCGGACTTCAGCGGCAGGCTGAGCCATGCCGGATCTCGACGATCGCGCTCGCGCCGACCCGCACGAGCTTGCCGTCGGGTTTGTCGAGCTTCACGCGCACGGGAAAGCGCTGCGCGACGTGCACCCAGTTCACCGAGCGCTGCACGATCGGCAGCGCGCGCGGCAGGTTGATGCGATCGCTGTCCGCGATGCCCGCGCCGATGCCGACGACCTTGCCCGGCAACGGGCGGCTGCGGTCGATCATCGAATAAACGGTCGCGCAATCGCCGACCGCGATGCGGTTCAACGACGTTTCGCGGAAGTTGCCGACCGCGAACCATTCGCTCGCATCGATCAGCGTGAAGATCGACTGGTTCGGCGCGAGGGTTTCACCGGCGAGCACGGTCAGGCCGGTCACCATCCCGTCGTGCGGTGCACGCACGACGGTGTCGTCGAGTGCGTGCTGCGCGCGGGCGAGTGCGGCTTCGCGTGCGTGGAGCGTCGCGATCGCGTCGGCGTCGTCGCCGATCGTCTGCGCGGACGCGCGCTGCTGTTCCTGCGCCTGCGCGAGCGACACGGCCGCGTCGCGCTGCCGGACCTTCGCCTGGTCGAACTGCTGCGCGCTGACGTAGCCTTGCGCGGCGAGCGGCGCGAGCCGGTTCACGTCGCGCGTCGCGAGATCGTGATTCTGCGTCGCGCGCTTCACCTGCTCGCTGGCGACCGCCGCGTTCGAGCGCTCGCCGATCAGCGACCGCCGGCGCGTGTCGAGCGACGCGCGCGCCAGTTCGAGATCGGCCTGCGCCTGCGCGACGGTCAGCCGGTACGGCACCGGATCGATCTGATACAGCAGGTCGCCTTTCGCAACGCGCTGGTTCTCGTGCACGGCAAGCTGCACGATGCGTCCGCCGACGGGCGACGCGACGTGCACGACGTCGGCGTCGATCGATGCGTCGTCGGTGGACGGGTAGGCCGTCGTGCGGTGGTACGCGTACGCGAGCGCGGCAATGCCGAGCGCGACGATCGCGAGCGCGATCACGCGGCCTTTCGTGGAGGGGCGGGCGGTTCCGGCGGCCTTCATGCGAACGGCCCCGTGCCGGTGAGCCATACGATCACGGCGACGACGAGCCCGATCGCGGTACAGACGGCAAGCTGGTAGGGCACGGTTGCGGCCCAGCCGGTCGCGACGAACACGCGGTGCGCGACGATCGCGCCGACGATGCCGACGATCGCACTGACGAGCCAGAGCGGGAAATACGCGCCGAACAGCACGTACGACGGTGCGCCGCGCGACGTGCAGCCGGCGAGCGGCAGCGCGGGCACCAGGACGGCGGCGACGCGCAGGGGCACGCGCGGCATTGTTTTTCTCATGGTGTGACGAGCTCGACGTTGGAGGTGGATGCCGGGCGCGGCCGACACGGGCGTCGCAGCGACGACGATTCCGCGATACGGAGCCGATAATAAATCAGCGCGATATCGACCGCCAGTCAGACCGCCAGCCGTGCGGCGTGCCGCCTGCTGGCGGCCGGGTACGGTCGCGGCCGGTGCGCGATTCTGCCAGCGCTGGCTCGCATAGGGTTGCGAACGGACTGTAAAGCATCGTCAGACGAGAAACCGGCGGTGCGACGTTGGTTCGTCGATGCGCGGAAATCGATGCGCGAACACCCGATTGCCGCATGAATTCGAGTGAATCCGCATTCGGGCATGTCAGCGGCATGCTGCGTCGAGCGCATTGGTCCGAATGCGTTCGGGAGGCGTTCGGGATGCGGGCTGGCGAGCGACGTTCGGCGTTGCGTCGCCGTGGCGAAACGATGCGACACGTCGTGTCACCTCACATCACGTCACCTCGGGCGATGCGATCGACCGGCATGCCGGTACCCGGTCTTGACGCTGGCCGCACGGTGCGCCCCCGGCGGCGCGGCGCGGCCCATCGTGCCGGCCGGTATCTGTGTACCATCGTGAGTATGGCGCGACACGCGGCGCGTGACGCGGCGAGACCTGACGTCACGGTTCCGTTCGCGACGCGGCGCACAAGCGATATCGCAACGAGGACGACTATTCCATGCGAAGTTTCTTTGTCCGGTTCATTGCAATCGGCGTGCTGTTCCATCTGTATGTCGGGCTGCGGATCATTCCCGACGCGTTCGCGTCGCCGCTCGCGCGCACGATCGCGGCACTCGTGCTGGCGAGCTTCGTCGTGCTGATCCCGCTCGGCATGTTCTCGCGCCGCTTCGACGAAGGCTGGGCCGCGACGCTGCTCGGCTGGGTCGGCCCGCTCGTGATGGGCTTCTTCTCGTCGCTGCTGGTGCTGACGTTTCTGCGCGAGCTGGTGCTGCTCGGCGTCGTCGCGTGGCGGCATCTGGGGCACGACGGCGCGTGGAGCGGCGCGGCATCCGACACGGCGCTCGCCGTGCTCGCGGCCGCGGTGCTGGTCAGCGCGATCGGCTTCGTCGGCGCGCGCCGTACGGCGGCGGTCAAGCGCGTGTCGATTCCGGTCGACGGGCTGCCGGCCGCGCTCGACGGGCTGACGATCGTGCAACTGTCGGACATTCATGTCGGGCCGACGATCAAGCGCCCGTATATCGAGCGGATCGTGCGGGCGGTCAACGCGCTCGGCGCGGATCTCGTCGTCGTGACGGGCGACGTGGTCGACGGCTCGGTAAAGCGGCTGCGCGAACACACGGCGCCGCTCGGCCAGATGCAGTCGCGGCACGGCAGCTTCCTCGTGACGGGCAACCACGAGTACTACGCCGGCGCGTACGAATGGATCGACGAATTCCGGCGCATCGGGTTGACGGTGCTGCTCAACGAGCACGTGGTGATCGAGCACGACGGCGCGCGCGCGGTGCTCGCGGGCGTCACCGATTTCACGGCGGGCGGGTTCGATCCCGCGCATCGCAGCGACCCCGAGCGGGCGCTGGCGGGCGCGCCGCGCGACGTCGCGACGAAGATCTTGCTCGCACACCAGCCACGCAGCGCGGAAGCGGCGAACCGCGCCGGCTTTACGGTGCAGTTGTCCGGCCACACGCACGGCGGCCAGTTTCTGCCGTGGCCGCCGTTCGTGCGACTGCAGCAGCCGGTGATCGGCGGGCTGGACCGGTTCGGCGCGATGTGGCTCTATACCAGCCGCGGCACCGGCTACTGGGGGCCGCCGAACCGCTTCGGCGTGCCGTCCGAGATCACGCTGCTCCGCTTGACGCGCGGCCGCTAGCCCATCGGCATGTCGCGCGCCGGAATGACAGCGCATGGCGGCGCGCGTTGCCGTTGGCTACCATGCAGGCATGATTCGCCTGCATCGTTCATTCCCTGCGTGATCCCGCCATGTCGACGCCCGATCTTTTCGCCGATGCGCCTGCGCCCGACGTGGACTGGTGCCCGGACTGGCTCGCGCCGGCCGACGCCGATCGCGTGCTGGCCGCGTTGATCGACGAGGTCGCGTGGCGGCAGGACACGATCCGCACGCCGCGCGGCCGCATTCCGCTGCCGCGGCTCACCGCGTGGCAGGGCGAGCCCGACGCCGTCTACGTGTATTCGGGGATCCGCAACGTGCCGGCGCCGTGGACGCCGGCGGTGCTCGACCTGAAGCGCGCGGTCGAGGCGACCTGCGGCGCGCGTTTCAACAGCGTGCTGCTCAATCGTTACCGCAACGGGCAGGACAGCCTCGGCTGGCATGCGGACAACGAACCGGAGCTCGGCGACGCGCCGGTGATCGCGTCGGTGAGCCTCGGTGCGATGCGCGTGTTCGACCTGCGTCATCGGGCGACCGGCGCCGTGCATACGTACCGGCTGACGCACGGCAGCCTGCTGGTGATGCGCGGCCGCACACAGGCCGAGTGGCAGCATCGTGTGCCGAAGGCGCCGGCCGTGCAGGGCGAGCGCGTCAATCTGACGTTCCGGCGCGTGGTGTCGGCGGCGACGGGCCGGTAGCGGCCGGCTATGCCGAGCGGCGGGTGGAGGGCCGGCCGCTCGCCGGGATCGCGCCCCGTTTCCCATGCGATCGGAAAACCGCCGTCCATGTGGCACGTTGCCGCACATACCGTGGGTCATGCTGCCCCAATACGCCTTCGAGGCCCGTCCCATATAGGTTTCAGTTTGATTTCATCGACCGACGGGTACCGATAGGCAGGTGTAAGCCCTGATGGTGCGACGCAACATTCCTTGACTAGACTGTCGAATGGCTGAAACGCGCCGGAAGCCGGCGCATCTTTTCGACATGCCTGCCGCGTCGCCGCTGCGACGTGCAGTGCTGGAGCATAACTCGTGACGTTACTGGACTCATCCCTCGAACCCTCGCTGCACGTCTTCGAACAAGACGGCGGATGGCAATGGGCGCTGACGGTGAAGCGGGCGTCCGGCGTTGGTGTGAAAGTCGTCGCGTTCAGCACGGATGGCTTTCGCGGCGAAGCGGACGCGTACGCTGCCGGCCAGCTCGCCCGTGCCGAATTTGACGACGCCGTGACCGCCTGACGTCCCGTTGCCCCGATCCTGTTGGTGGATCGGCGGCCGTTTGTTGCCCTCGTTTTCCGATCCGTTTCCCCATCCGTTTTCCTTGCCCTGTAGCGGCCGCGATTGTGCCGCCGGATGTCGGCTGTCTTGCATTTGATGCGCACGGCGACCGTGACCAACGCGCCGCTTCGCCGGCCGCGACGTTCCGATGGGCAGTCCTGTCTATCGCTGTTATCCTCTCGACCGCATCAGGCTATGCACCGGTCCGGCTAGCCGGCCGGGCGCAGCGGGCCGCCGGCAAATTGCGCCGGATCGTGCCGGATCGCGCCGGATCGTGTTGATCCGGTCCGGCCGAAAATCCATAATCAAGCATTGCGGGTCATTCGGGAGCGCTTCCATTCCGTCCATGAGCACAGGATCAATCCAACGATGAGCGGCGCATCGAAATCGCCGGCGAAGCCGGCCAGCGCGCCGCGCGCGACAGCCGCCGACGACGTCGTCGACCTCGACGCATCGAAGGCCGGCGCGGGCGATGACGAATCGTCCGGCGGCGCGTCGTCGTATCTGGTGCCGGGCCTCGAACGCGGGCTGCGGATCCTCGCCGAATTCTCCGCGCGCGAGCCGGTGCTGGGCGCGCCCGAACTGTCGAAGCGCATCGGCATCCCGCGCACGACCACCTTCCGCCTGCTGCAGACGCTCGAAGCGCTCGGCTTTCTCGAGCGTGTGAACGGCGACCGCTATTTCCGCCTAGGCGTCGGCGTGCTGCGGCTCGGCTTCGAATACCTGAACTCGCTGGAACTGACCGACCTCGGCACGCCCGTGCTCGAACGGCTGCGCGACGCGTCGGGCCTGTCGACGCACCTGCTGATCCGCGACCAGCGCGATGTGGTGTTCGTCGCGAAGGCACAGAGCAACACGTCGATGTTCGGTTCGGTGAAAGTGCACGTCGGCACGCGGCTGCCCGCGCACGCGACCGTGCACGGCCATGTGCTGATGGGCGATCTCACGCGCGACGCGCTGCGCCAGCTGTATCCGGAGAAGCGGCTCGAACAATTTACCGAGCGCACGCCGGGCACCGTCGACGAGTTGTACGAGCGCGTGCGCCATTACGCGCGGCTCGGCTATGCGGTCAGCGAGGCTGCGTTCGAGAGCGGCATTTCGGCCGTGACGGCGCCGGTGCGCGACCATTCGGGCGCGATCGTCGCGGCGATCACCGCGACGGTGCCGCGCTCGGAGATCGGCGAGGCGGGCGAGAAGGAGCGGCTCGTCGAAGCGGTGTGCGGCGCGGCGGTCGACCTGTCGCAGCGGCTGAATTACCGGCCGCTCGAAAGCGACCCGACGTTCGCCCACGCACGTCACCGTGTCGCGATGTTCTGATCCGTCGAGCGAGCCGCGTGCCGCGGCTTGACCGGTAGCCGGTCGCCAATGACCGAGTCGCCACACAAAAAGAGCAGCCCGCGGGCTGCTCTTTTCGTTTCACGCACCGGGCATGCGCGCCCGTCGCCGCTCAGAACGAGTGGTGGATGCCGGTCAGCACGATCACCTGGTTCGCGGTGCTCGACGTGCCGGCCGTGAAGAACGCGGCCTTCGCGCCACCCGAACCATGCTCATACAGCACGTTCGCATACAGCTGCGTGCGCTTCGACAACGCGTAGATGTCGCCGAGCTCGACCTGCGTCCAGCGGCGGCCGGCGAGTGTGGTCGTCGCCGCGCCGCCCGCGATCGTGTTGAACGCGCTGCTGCGGTAGTTCACGCCCGCGTCGTAGCTCTGGAACGTGTCGGAAAACCCGTTCGACTGCATCTTCACGCGCGTGTAGAGCCCGTGCACGAGGAAGTCGCCGATCTGGTACGACGCGCCCGCGCCGATGTTCTCGACCTTGTTCGCGAGATAGCCCGCCGCGGTGTTCTGCCCCTGGAACGACGTGATGCCCGTCTGGCTGATCAGGATCGAGCGGTCGTGCTCGTTCGAGTAGACGGCCGATGCCTTGAACGGCCCGTTCGCATAGTTCAGCGCCACGCCGACCGACTTGCCGGTCGAGAAGTTCGTCGTGTTGCCGAGCGCCATCGTCGCCGCGGCCGAGAAGCCGGCGAAGCTCGGCGAACGGTACTTGACCGAATTGTTGTACGGCACGTTGCCGGTGGCGGCGAGCCCGTCGATGTTGCCCGGGTGGAATGCATACCAGCTCAACGCCAGATATGCGGTGCTGAGCGGATCGAGATAGTCGAACGTCAGCGGCGTCTGGCGGCCGAGCGTCAGCGTGCCGTAGCGATCCGAGCCGAGGCCGACGTAGGCCGCCCGGTTCCACAGCGTGTTCGCGGTCGCGAGCTGGCCGTTGTTCGTATAGAAGCCGTTTTCGAGCTGGAAGATCGCCGACAGGCCGCCGCCGAGGTCTTCCTTGCCTTTCAGGCCCCACCGATCGGGCTGCGTGTTGCCCTGGATCATCGCCCACTTCGCATGGCCGCCGACGTTGTTCACGTAGGCGACGCCCGCATCCAGGCTGCCGTACAGCACCACGCTGCTCTGGGCCCATGCGCCCGATACCGATACCGCGCCCATTCCGATGATTGCTGCTGCTACCGCGTGCTTGACCATTTGATCTCCTGACTCTCCAAACCTGATGAGAAACGTGCCGTGGTGGGGCGGCGCGGAAGACGGCCAGCCGTCGCGCGTGCTTCACCACCCGGTGGGCATTCTTTGTGTTCCACATAAGGAACATCGTGCCTCTGGTGGAATGAAGTATAGAGGTCTTGGGCACGCGATCAAAAATAAATTTATCGGGCCGGATGGCGCTACGGGTAATCCGCAACAGCACATCGTTCGTCCCGAAAAAACCGCGTAAATCCCCGTAGCGAAACAAAAAATCATATCGGACAAGGGCGGCGCGGAAGACGGCCGACCCCACGGTCGGTGTTTTCCCTAGGACATGCAGCTTTTTGTTTTACTCGTGGAAGGTCGCTCCTATAATCACCATCCATAAACTGCTGTTCCGGGTATGGAACAAATCCGGAGCGAACCCAGAGTCGATCAGAAGGAAGGGTGTGAGATGTCTGAACAATGGATTTGTGCCGGTCACGCCGGCGCGCTGTCGGAAGACACGCCGATCGAGTTCAAGCGGACCGACGGCGTGGAAATCGGGATCTATCGCGTCGGCGACGAGGTGTATGCGCTCGAAAACGTGTGCCCGCATGCATACGCGCTGCTGACGCAGGGCTTCGTCGACGAAGGCACGGTCGAATGCCCGCTGCACGAAGCCGTGTTCGACATCAAGACGGGCGAATGCCTGAAGGGCCCGGGCGGGCGCGCGCTGAAGCAGTACGCGGTGCGGCTGGCCGGCGAAGAAATCCAAGTCAAGGTGGAATGACATGAAAGAAGCGACCGTCAACTTCAATCCCTTCCTCAAGCCGTGGGTGGCTCCGCAGCCGAACAACGTCGCCGGGAAGGGGCAGATCGAGATCCCGGGGCAGGTCGAGAACCAGGTGTGGCAGAACCGCAAGGCCGCGCCGACCCAGTACGAGAACGACCTCGGCGATGCGCTCGAACGCGTGTTCGAGAGCGGCGCGACCGAGCTGGACGATGTCGTCGCGGGGCTGAACCGCATCGGCTTCCGTGCGCCGGACGGCACCGCGTGGACCGCCGAGCGTTTCCGCGCCGAAATGGCCTCGCTGGCGGAATGAACGCACCGACCGCGCCGCGCGCCTGAGCGCCGACCCGACGACAACCGCATCCGGAGCACACTGATGACGTCCCCCGCACAACACGAAACCCAACACGACCCGGTCCGCGACTACCTCGACCGCGGCATCAAGAACTACTGGTATCCCGTCGCGCCGAGCTGGCAGGTGTCGAACGCGCCCGTCGGCCTCACGCGCCTGTCCGAGCAGATCGTGCTGTGGCGCGATCACGAGGGCAAAGTCCACGCGCTGGAAGATCGCTGCCCGCACCGCGGCGCGCGCCTGTCGCTCGGCTGGAACCTCGGCGGCAACATCGCCTGCTGGTATCACGGCGTCGAAATCGACGGCGGCGGCACGGTCAATCGTGTGCCGGCCGTGTCGAACTGTCCGCTCGAGGGCACGAAGTGCGTGAAGTCGTATCCGGTCGAGGAGAAGGCCGGCGCGATCTTCCTGTGGTTCGGCGACGAAGCGCACGGCGAGCCGGCGCCGCTGATTCTGCCGGAAGAACTGGTCGCCGACGAATACGCACACTTCCTGTGCGTGTCGAACTGGAAGTGCAATTACCAGTACGCGATCGACAACGTGATGGACCCGATGCACGGCGCGTATCTGCATGCGACGTCGCACTCGATGGCCGAAGGCGACAAGCAGGCCGAGATGCGCGTGCGCAAGACGGAAACGGGCCTGATGTTCGAGAAGATCGGCCAGCGCGACGTGAACTTCGACTGGGTCGAACTCGGCGAAACGGGCTGCCTGTGGATGCGCCTCGCCATTCCGTACAAGCAGAAGTTCGGCCCGGGCGGCAACTTCGGGATCATCGGCTTCGCGACGCCGGTCGACGGCGACAACTGCCAGGTTTACTTCTGGCGCACCCGCAAGGTCAGCGGCTGGCAGCGCGACGTGTGGCGCTTCATGTACCGCAACCGCCTCGAGGGCCTGCACTGGGACGTGCTCGAGCAGGACCGCTACGTCCTCGAAAGCCTCGCGCCGCATGCGCGCGATCACGAATACCTGTACCAGCACGACGTCGGTATCACGCGCGTGCGCCGGATGCTGCGCCAGCGCGCGCAGGAACACCTGTCGACGCTTGATGCGCATCGCGCGGCGCATGCCGCTTCGGAGCCCGCGAATGGCTGAATTCGCACCGGTGGTGGCGCTGCCGGGTCGCCGCGTGCTCGTCACGGGCGGCGCTCGCGGTCTCGGCGCCGCATTCGTGAAGGCGCTGGTCGCAGCGGGCGCGCAGGTCGCGTTCGGCGACGTGCTGGTGGAGGAGGGCCGCGCGCTGGCCGCGCAGCTCACGCAAGCCGGCCACACCGCGCATTTCTTCGCGCTCGACCTGACTGATCCGGCGAGCGTCGACGCGTTCGTCGCGCAGAGTGCGGCGGCGCTCGGCGGCCTCGATGCGCTGATCAACAACGCGGCGATCACGAACTCGGGCGGCAAGCTGTCGACGGAACTCGACGTGTCGACCTGGGATGCCGTGATGAACGTGAACGTGCGCGGCGTGTGGCTCGTCAGCAATGCGGCGCTGCCGCACCTCGCGCAGTCGGGGCGCGGCGCGATCGTGAACCTCGCGTCGGACACCGCGTTGTGGGGCGCGCCGAAGCTGCTCGCGTACGTCGCGAGCAAGGGCGCCGTGATCGCGATGACGCATGCGCAGGCGCGCGAGTTCGGCGCGCGCGGCGTGACGGTCAACGCGATCGCGCCGGGGCTCACCGAAGTCGAGGCGACGGCCTACGTGCCGGCGGAACGCCACGCGTTCTACATGCAGGGCCGCGCGCTCGCGCGTGCGCAGGTGCCCGAGGACGTGACGGGCCCGGTGCTGTTCCTGCTGTCGGACGGCGCGCGCTTCGTGACGGGTCAACTGCTGCCGGTGAACGGCGGCTTCGTAATGAATTGAATTGAAGTTTTCACTCGGAATGAAGGAGAGGACGATGGCGGACGCAGATCTCGAACGCAAGTCGTGGGACCAGCCGGAAGACGCAAGCTTCGGCGACTGGATGGAAGGGCGTGTCGCGCGCTATGAAACGCGGCGCTACGACTGGGACGCGCTGAAGTTCCAGGCCGACTACGACCCGAAGTACCGCCGTGCGCAGATGCGCTACGTCGGCACGGGCGGCACGGGCGTCGCGAAGGACGTCAACACGGTGCCGGCCGGCAACTTCACGTTCTCGACGATGGTGATCCCCGCCGGCAACATCGGCCCGAGCCACATCCACACCGACGTCGAGGAAATCTTCTTCGTGCTGCGCGGCAAGATGAAGGTGATCTGCGAGCGCGACGGCGAGACCTGGGAAGCGGTCCTCGGCGAGCGCGATCTGATCTCGGTGCCGCCGGGCGTGTATCGCACGGAAATCAACATCGGCGAGGAAGACGCGCTGATGTGCGTGATGCTCGGTTCGCCGAAGCCGATCACGCCGACGTATCCGCCGGATTCGCCGCTCGCGAAGATCAAGCGCTGAGACGGGGCGGAGCAAGCAATGAGTGTCATCGACAAACGTGAACGCGACCTCACCGCGGCGTTCGCCTCGCTGCTCGGGCAGTTCCCCGAACAGCGCTGCGCGGCCGGCGCGGCGGGCACGATCGGCTATCGCGAGGCCGGCGCGCAGCATGCGGGCCGCGCGCTGCCCGTCGTGCTGCTGCACGGGATCGGCTCGGGCGCCGCATCGTGGGTGCGCCAGCTCGACGCGCTCGGCGCGTCGCGACGCGTGCTCGCGTGGGACGCGCCCGGTTACGGCGTGTCGACGCCCGTGCATGGCGCGTCGCCGACGGCCGCCGATTACGCGGCGTCGCTGAACGCGTGGCTCGAGGCACTCGGCATCGAACGCTGCGTGCTGGTCGGGCATTCGCTCGGCGCGATCATCGCGGGCGGGTTGGCCCGCATGATGCCCGCGCGAATCGCCGGCCTGCTGCTGATTTCGCCCGCGGGCGGCTACGGCAGCGCGCCCGCCGAAACGCGCGATGCGCGTCGCGATGCGCGCCTCGCGATGCTCGAGGAACTCGGCCCGGCCGGGCTCGCCGAGCAGCGCAGCGACAACATGCTGTCGGGTTTCGCCAGCGAGGATGCACGTGCCTGGGTGCGCTGGAACATGGCGCGCATCGTGCCGGCCGGCTATGCGCAGGCTACCCATCTGCTCGCGAACGCCGATCTCGCATCCGATCTCGCCGGTTTCCGTGGCCGCACGGCGGTGGCGGTCGGCGCGAACGACGCGATCACGCCGCCGGCTGCATGCGAGCGCATCGCCGCGGCCGCGCACGTGGAGCTGCAGGTGATTCCGCAGGCCGGTCATGCGGGTTACGTGGAGCAGCCGGCGGTTTATTCGTCGCTGATCGACGGCTTCTGCCGTCAATGCGATCGTCAACGGGGGCTGGAATGAGCGAACCGTTGCAACAACAGGATGCGGACAACGCGAAGTCCGACGCCGGCTACGTGGTGCCGGGCCTCGAGCGCGGTCTGCGGATCCTCGCCGAATTCTCGCCGCGCGAGCCGGTGCTCGGCGCGCCGGAGTTGTCGAAGCGCCTGGGCATTCCGCGCACGACGGTGTTCCGTCTGCTGCAGACGCTCGAATCCCTCGGCTTCCTCGAGCGCGCGGACAAGGATCGCAACTACAAGCTCGGCATCGCCGTGCTGCGGCTCGGCTTCGAGTACCTGAGCTCGCTGGAGCTGACCGATCTCGGCCTGCCGGTGATCGAGAGCCTGCGCGACGCGACCGGCTTCACGACGCACATCGTGATCCGCGACGGCCGCGACGTGGTGTTCGTCGCGAAGGCGCAGAGCCAGTCGCCGGTGTTCAGCTCGATTCGTGTGAACGTCGGCACGCGGCTGCCCGCGCATGCGACGACGCACGGCCACGTGCTGATGGGCGACCTGTCGCTGAAGGAGCTGCGCGCGCTGTATCCGGAGAACACGTTGAACCGGATGACGAGCGCGACGCCGGAAACGGTCGACGCGCTGTACGAAGTGATCCGCGAGGATGCGCTGCGCGGCTACGGTGTCAGCAATTCGTCGTTCGAGCGCGGGATTTCGGTGGTCACGGCGCCGGTGCGCAACGACACGCAGCGGATCGTCGCGTGCATCACGGTGACGGTGCCGCGGCCGGAGATCGACGCGGCGCTGATCGCCGACGGCTTGTTCGACAAGGTGCAGCGCGCGGCGGCGGAACTGTCGCGGCGGCTCAATTACCGCTCGGATGACGAGCATACGTTTCTGAAGGCTTTAGGACTCCGATGATCCAGATCGACTTGACCGGGCAGGTGGCGGTGGTGACGGGCGGTTCGTCCGGCATCGGCCTCGCGACTGCCGAACGGTTCCTGCAGGCCGGCGCGTCGGTCGCGATTTGCGGCCGCGACGGCGAGCGCCTCGCACGTGCCGAAGCGCTGCTCGGCGACAAATATCCGGGTGCCCAGCTGCTCGCCGTGCGCTGCAACGTGCTCGACGAAGCCGACGTGACCGCGTTCGCGCAAGCGGTGTCCGACCGCTTCGGCCGTGCCGACATGCTCGTCAACAACGCGGGCCAGGGCCGCGTGTCGACCTTCGCCGACACGACCGACGACGCATGGCGCGAAGAGCTCGAACTGAAGTACTTCAGCATCATCCGCCCGACGCGCGCATTCCTGCCGCTGCTGCGCGACGCGGCCGCGCCGACGATCACCTGCGTGAACTCGCTGCTCGCGCTGCAGCCGGAGCCGCACATGGTCGCGACGTCGTCCGCGCGTGCGGGCGTGCTGAGCCTCGTGAAGTCGCTCGCGACCGAACTGGCGCCGCAGCGCATCCGCGTGAACTCGATCCTGATCGGCATCGTGGAGTCGGGTCAGTGGCGCCGCCGCTACGAAGCGCAGGCGCAGGCCGGCGAAAGCTGGGAGGACTGGACGGGCGCGCTCGCCCGCAAGAAGAACATTCCGCTGAACCGCTTCGGCACGCCCGACGAGGCAGCCTGGGCACTTTTTTATCTCGCAACGCATCTGTCGTCCTATACGACGGGCAGCCATATCGACGTTTCTGGAGGTTTTGCACGCCATGTCTAAAAAAACCACGGTTGGCGAGCTGATTGCCGCCTTTCTCGAGCAGTGCGACGTCAAGACCGCATTCGGTGTCATCTCGATCCACAACATGCCGATCCTCGACGCGATCAACTCGCGCGGCAACATCCGGTACGTCGGCGCGCGCGGTGAAGCGGGCGCGGTGAACATGGCCGACGGCCTGGCCCGCGTGTCGGGCGGCCTCGGCGTCGCGTTCACCAGCACCGGCACGGCGGCGGGCAACGCGGCCGGCGCGATGGTCGAAGCGCTGACGGCAGGCACCGCGCTGCTGCACATCACCGGGCAGATCGAGACGCCGTACCTCGACCAGGATCTCGCCTACATCCACGAAGCGCCGGATCAGCTGACGATGCTCGACGCGATCTCGAAGGCCGCGTTCCGCGTGCGCACGGTCGAAACCGTGCTGCCGACGATCCGCGAAGCGGTGCGCATCGCGCAGACCGCGCCGACGGGCCCCGTGTCGGTCGAGATTCCGATCGATATCCAGGCCGCCGAAATCGAATGGCCGGAAGACCTCGCACCGGCGCACGTCGCGGTGCGCGAGCACGACGACGCACGCGTCGCGAAGCTCGCCGATGCGCTGGCGGCCAAGCGCCGTCCGCTGCTGTGGCTGGGCGGCGGTGCGCGCCATGCGCGTGCGGAAGTCGAACGCCTGGTGAAGCTGGGCTTCGGCGTCGTGACGAGCGTGCAGGGCCGCGGCGTGCTGCCCGAAGATCATCCGGCGACGCTCGGCGCATTCAACGTGCATTCGGCCGTCGAGGCGTTCTACAAGACTTGCGACGCGCTCGTCGTGGTCGGCTCGCGTCTGCGCGGCAACGAGACGCTGAAGTACAAGCTGGCACTGCCGCAGCCGCTGTTCCGCGTCGACGCCGATGCGCTCGCCGACAACCGCGGCTACCGCAACGAGCTGTTCGTGCATGGCGATTCGAAGCGCGTGCTGGCCGAGCTGGCCGATCGCCTCGAAGGCCGGCTGTCGGTCGATCCGCAGTTCGCGATCGACCTCGCGGCGGCGCGTGAAGAGGCGGTCGCCAACGTGGCGGAAGGCCTGGGGCCGTACAAGAAGCTGGTGGACACGCTGCAGGGCGCGGTGGGCCGCGACTACAACTGGGTGCGCGACGTGACGATCTCGAACAGCACGTGGGGCAACCGCCTGCTGAAGATCTTCGAACCGCGCGCGGGCGTGCATGCGCTCGGCGGCGGCATCGGCCAGGGCATCCAGATGGGCATCGGTGCGGCGCTCGCGGGCGCGGCGGCGAAGACGGTCTGCCTGGTCGGCGACGGCGGCCTGATGGTCAACGTCGGCGAGCTGGTGACGGCCGTGCAGGAAAACGCGAACGTGATGATCGTGCTGATGAACGACCAGTGCTACGGCGTGATCCGCAACATCCAGGACGCGCACTACGGCGGCCGCCGCTGCTTCGTGCAACTGCATCAACCGGATTTCGCGCAGTTCTGCGCGAGCTTCGGTCTCACGCACTACCGGATCACGTCGCTCGACCAGGCGGAAGCGATCGTGCGCGAAGGCATCGCGAAGGAAGGGCCGGTGATGGTCGAAGTCGACATGCTGTCGGTCGGCTCGTTCGCATCGGCATTCGCGGGCCCGCCGGTGAAGAAGGAGGAAACGCCGGCGGAGCGCCAATATGCTTAATGGACACCACCCGGGCCGCGGACACGGGCATGCGCCCGTCGACGTCGTGATGATCGGTTTCGGCGCGATCGGCGCCGCGGTGTATCACGCTGTCGAGCACGATGCATCGTTGCGCGTCGCGCACGTGATCGTGCCCGAGCACCAGCGCGACGCGGTGCAGCGCGAGCTTGGCGGTGCGGTGGAGGTCGTGTCGTCGGTCGACGCACTGGCCCGCCGTCCCGAGTTCGCGCTCGAATGCGCGGGCCACAGCGCGCTCGTCGATCACGTCGTGCCGCTGCTGAAGGCCGGCACCGATTGCGCGGTCGCATCGATCGGCGCGCTGTCCGATCTCGCGCTGCTGGACGTGCTGTCGCGGGCCGCCGACGAAGGCGACGCGACGCTTACGCTGCTGTCCGGCGCGATCGGCGGGATCGACGCGCTGGCGTCGGCCAAGCAGGGCGGCCTCGACGAGGTGCTGTACGTCGGCCGCAAGCCGCCGCTCGGCTGGCTCGGCACGCCCGCCGAGGCACTGTGCGACCTGCACGCGATGACCGAGGAGAAGGTGATCTTCGAAGGCACCGCACGCGACGCCGCACGGCTGTACCCGAAGAACGCGAACGTCGCGGCGACGGTTGCGCTCGCGGGCCTCGGCCTCGACGCGACGCGCGTGCGCCTGATCGCCGATCCGGCCGTCGCGCGCAACGTCCACCGCATCACCGCACGTGGCGCATTCGGCGAGATGTCGCTCGAAATGAGCGGCAAGCCGTTGCCCGACAACCCGAAGACGTCCGCGTTGACCGCGTACAGCGCGATCCGCGCGCTGCGCAATCGCGCGGCCCGCTGCGTGATCTGAGCGAGCGAGCCGGACCTTCGGGCCATTGAGCGGCCGCCTGCGCTAACGCGCGTGGCGGCTGCGCTGAAGACAGATTTGTGGGACTTGTGACATGACTCCATTCGATACGAGCCTGGTACCCAACGGCGACATCCTGATCGGCGGCGAGTGGCGGCGCGGCCGCGGCGCGCCCTTTGCGAGCATCTATCCGGCCGACCAGTCGCTGAACATGGAAGTCTCGACGGCGAATGCGGAAGATGCGGCCGACGCCGTCGTGGCCGCCGACGCCGCGTGGCGTCGCGCCGACTGGGCCGGGCTCAAGCCGCACCAGCGCGCGCTGGTGCTGTACCGGATCGCCGACCTGATCATGCAGCGTCACGAAGCGCTCGCGAACCTGCAGCGCCGCGACAACGGCAAGCCGATCGGCGAGACGCGCGTGCTGGTCGCGAGCGCGGCCAACACGTTCCGCTATTTCGCGGCATGCCTCGAGACGCTCGACGAAGAGCTGACGCCGTCGCGCGGCGACTACCTGACGATGAGCGTGCACGAGCCGATCGGTGTGATCGCGGCGATCACGCCGTGGAACTCGCCGATCGCATCCGACGCGCAGAAGCTGGCGCCGGCGCTGGCCGGTGGCAACGCGGTGGTGCTCAAGCCGGCCGAAGTCACGCCGCTCGTGTCGCTCGCGCTGGCCCGGATCTGCGAGGAAGCCGGCGTGCCGAAGGGCGTGCTCAGCGTGCTGCCGGGCAAGGGCTCGGTGATCGGCGACGTGCTGGTGCGTCATCCGCTCGTGAAGAAGGTGTCGTTTACCGGCGGCACCGAAGTGGGCCGCGGCATCGCGCGCATCGCGGCGGAGAAGCTGATGCCGGTGTCGCTCGAACTCGGCGGCAAGTCGCCGACGATCGTGTTCGACGACGCCGACCTCGATCACGCGGTGAACGGCGTGCTGTACGGGATCTTCAGCTCGTCGGGCGAGGCATGCATCGCGGGCTCGCGCCTGTTCGTGCAGCGCACGGTGTACGACGCGTTCATGCAGCGGCTGGTGGCCGGCGCGCGCAAGCTGCGCGTGGGCGACCCGACGCGTCCGGACACGCAGATGGGCCCGCTGATCACCGCGAAGCATCGCGAGTCGGTGGAGCGCTACGTCGCGCTCGGGCTGGAAGAAGGCGGCCGCCTGCTGTGCGGCGGCGAGCGGCCGTCGGGCGACGGGCGCGAGGACGGCTTCTTCTATCAGCCGACGATTCTCGAAGGCTTGCCGAACAGCGCACGCATCTGCCAGGAAGAAATCTTCGGGCCGGTGCTCGTCGCGATGCCGTTCGACGACGAAGCATCGCTGCTCGCGCAGGCGAACGACAGCGTGTTCGGTCTTGCCGCCGGCATCTGGACGCGCGACTACAAGCGCGCATGGCGCACCGCGCGCGCACTCGAGGCGGGCACCGTCTGGATCAACACGTACAAGCTGTTCTCGATCTCCACGCCGTTCTCGGGCTGGAAGGAGAGCGGGATGGGCCGCGAGAAAGGGCGTCTCGGCATCCGCGAGTACATGCAGCAGAAGAGCCTCTACTGGGGCTTGAACGACGCGCCGCTGCCGTGGGCGAACTGAGCGAAGGGGAATGACGCAATGAGCATCTTGGGTATCGAGCAGATCACGTACGGTGTCGACGACCTCGCGACGTGCCGGCGCTTTTTCGCCGACTGGGGCCTGAAGGAAGTCGCGCACGACGACACGCGCGCCCGTTTCGAAACGCTGAACGGCTGCACGGTGATGGTCGTCAAGGCCGACGATCCGTCGCTGCCGCCCGCGTTCGAAGCGGGCCCGACGCTGCGTGAAGTCACGTGGGGCGTCGCGACGCGGCAGGAAGTCGACGCGCTGCGCACGAAGCTGGCCGGCCAGCCCGGCTATTACGCGCAGGACGATGCGGTCGGCTGCATCGATCCGAACGGGATGGCGATCCGGATCGAAGTCACGCGCAAGCGCGCACTCGACATCACCGGTTCGCCGTCGAACGTGTGGGGCCACACGGTGCGGGTCGACCAGCCGAGCCCGATCTATGCGCGCGCGGAGCCGGTCGAGGTCGGGCACGTGGTGTTCTTCACGAACTGCCTCGACGCGCAGGAGAAGTTCTATCACGAGCTGCTCGGCTTCGAGACGTCGGACCGCTACCCGGGCCGCGGCGCGTTCATGCGCTGCGCGCCGCACGGCGGACACCACGACCTGTTCCTGCTCGCGCTGCCGAATGGCAAGCGCGGCCTGAATCACGTCGCCTTCACCGTGCGCGACATCCACGAAGTGTTCGGCGGTGGCATGCATATCGACCGCTGCGGCTGGGAAACGCAACTCGGTCCGGGTCGTCATCCGGTGTCGTCCGCATACTTCTGGTACTTCCAGAATCCGGCCGGCGCGCTGATCGAGTACTACGCGGATGAAGACGTGCTGACGCCCGAATGGCAGCCGCGCGAATTCGAACCGGGCCCGTCCGTGTTCGCCGAATGGGCCGTCGATGGCGGCCTCGACGGCAACACGCGCCGGCAGAAGAACGCGAAGGCGCCGGAAGGCAAGTTCATGACGGAGCGCAAATCGTGAGCGAAGCAAACACGCAGGAATCGGCCGCGCCTCGCACGGTCGTCGTGATCGGCGGCGGCCAGGCCGCCGGCTGGGTGCTGAAGACGCTGCGCGCGGAAGGCTTCGCGGGCCGGCTCGTGATGATCGCCGACGAGCCGCACCTGCCGTACGAGCGTCCGCCGCTGTCGAAGGCCGTGCTGGCCGGCGACGCGGACATCGAAACCGTGCGCGTCGTGCGCCCGGACGAATTCGACGCGCTGAACATCGACGCGTGGCAGCCGGAACGCGCGGCATCGATCGACCGCGCGCGCCGTGTGGTGACGACCGAAAGCGGCCGCGAAGTCGAGTACGACCGCCTCGTGATCGCGACCGGCGGCACGTCACGCCGCTTGCCGGATGCAATCGTCAAGACCCCTAACTTGAATTACTTGCGCACGCTCGACGAAGCGGCGGCGCTCGGCGAGAAGCTGCGTGCGAGCCAACGTGTGCTGGTGATCGGCGGCGGCTGGATCGGCCTCGAAGTCGCGGCGACCGCGCGCAAGCTCGGCGTCGAAGCGGTCGTCGTCGAAGGCGCGCCGCGGCTGTGCGGCCGTTCGGTGCCGCAGATCGTGTCGGACTTCCTGCTCTACCTGCATCGCGCGAACGGTGTCGACGTGCGGCTCGGCGCGGCGCTCGCGTCGCTCGATGCACAGCCGGACAACACATCGAAGGTGCGTGCGACGCTCGCCGACGGCACGACGATCGACGCCGATTTCGCGGTGGCCGGCATCGGCCTCGCGCTGAACGCGACGCTCGCGACCGACGCAGGCCTGGCGATCGACGACGGCATCGTCGTCGACGAATTCGGCGCGACCAGCGACCCCGCGATCTTTGCGTGCGGCGACGTCGCGAACCATCACAACGGCTGGCTGAAGCGGCGCGTGCGGCTCGAATCGTGGGCGAACGCGCAGAACCAGGCGATCGCGGCCGCGAAGGCGGTGCTTGGCGTGCGTGCGCCGTACGCGGAGATTCCGTGGTTCTGGTCCGATCAGTACGACGTGAACCTGCAGATCCTCGGCGATCTGCCGGCCGATGCACAGGTCGTCGTGCGCGGCGATCTCGCCGCGCGCCGTGCGACGCTGTTTTTCTTGGGCGATGGGCATGTGAGAGGTGTCATCGCCATCAACAACGCACGCGAGCTGAAGCTCGCGCGCAAGTGGATGAACCAGGGCCGGGCAGTCGATACGGAAGCCCTGGCGGACACGACCAAAGCGCTTGCCTGACCGGACGAACCGGCACACAGATCCAGGAGACACCCCGCATGAGCACTTTCGACAACGTCGTGGCCGGCAGGGCCACGATGGAAGCTGCCGCTTCCACGCCCGGCGCGATCATCGCGCGGCTCGAGCGGCTTCCGGTCAACGCGATGCAGATCCGCGCGCGCGTGCTGATCGGCACCGCGACGTTCTTCGACGGCTTCGACGTGATCACGATCGCGGCGACGCTGCCGCTGCTCATTCACAAATGGGGACTGTCGCCGACACAGATCGGCATGCTGATCGCGTCCGGCGCGATCGGGCAACTGATCGGCGCGTTCCTGTTTCCCGCGCTCGCGGAGAAGCATGGCCGCGTGAAGGCGATCGCGTGGAGCTCCGCCGTGATCGGCATCACCAGCATCGCGTGCGGCTTCGCGCCGACGTTCGAGATTTTCGTGCTGCTGCGGATCCTGCAGGGCCTTGGCCTTGGCGGCGAACTGCCGGTTGCCGCGACGTACATCAACGAAATCACGCGTGCGCACGGCCGCGGCCGCTTCGTGCTGCTGTACGAGATCGTGTTTCCGATCGGCCTGCTGGTGTCGATGGCGCTCGGTGCATGGCTCGTGCCGCGGTTCGGCTGGGAGATCATGTACTTCGTCGGCGGGCTGCCGTTGATCCTCGCGCTGGTGCTCACGCGTCTCGTGCCGGAATCGCCGCGCTGGCTCGCGTCGCGCGGACGGCTGCCGGAAGCGGGGCGCGCGGTGAGCGTGTTCGAAGCATCGGTGCGCGGCGAGCTGCCGGCGGTCACGCAGGTCGCGGCGTACGACGAGATGGTGCGCCAGCATCCGAAGCGGCGGATGAGCGACCTGTTCAGCGCCGCGTATCGCAAGCGCACGCTCGCGGTGGCGACACTGTGGGCGACCTGCGGGTTCATCCAGTACGGGCTGTCGACGTGGCTGCCGACGATCTACAAGAACTTCTATCACGCACCGCTGCAACTCGCGCTGAACCTCGCGGTGATCGGCTCGGTGATGGGCGTGCTCGGTTCGCTCGCGTCGGCGCTGCTGGTCGACAAGCTCGGCCGCAAGCCGGTGATCGTGTGGTCGTTCGTGCTGTGCGCGCTGTCGCTGGCGCTTGCGGGCATCTATCACGCATCGTCGGTGTATGTCGTCGCGGTGTTCTGCTCGCTGTCGCTCGGGCTGATGGCGTCGGGCTTCATCACCGCGTACGTCTATACGCCGGAGCAGTATCCGACCAGCATCCGCGCGTCCGGCTGCGGCCTCGGCAGTGCGTGGCTGAAGATCGCATCGTTCGCCGCACCGATGATCGTGCCGCACGCGATCATCGGCGGCAACCTCGCGCCGGCGTTCTACCTGATCGGCATCGTGCCGCTGATCGCGGCGCTGACCGTGCACTTCGTCGGGATCGAGACGAAGGGGAAGGTGCTCGAGGCGCTCGAGGCGTAAGCACGGATCGGAACGCCGCGTGTTGCCCTTGTGGCAGGCGCGGCGTTCGATCCGTCAGGCGGCTTGCCGGATTGCGGCGCCGAACGTACTCTTGGTCGATACCCGGCCCCCACCAGCAGGTGATCGACCATGCAAGCCCATCCTCTCCGTCTTTCCCCCGGCGACGACCTGCGTGCGTCGATCGAGCAAGCGTTGCATCGGCTCGACGCGCATGCGGCCTTCGTGATCCAGGGCATCGGCAGCCTCGACGTCGCGCAGTTGCGCTATGCGGGCGTCGACGCCCCGACCGAACTGCGCGGCGACCTCGAGATCCTGACGCTGGCCGGTTCGGTCGCGCCGGACGGCGCGCACCTGCATATGTCCGTGTCCGACGCGCACGGCCACGTGTCGGGAGGCCACGTCGCGAGGGGCTGCGTGGTGCGCACGACCGCCGAGATCCTGCTCGTGTCGTTGCCCGCGCATCGTTTCTCCCGTGAGCCCGATGCGGGCACCGGCTTCAACGAGCTGGTGATTCGGCCGGCGGCAGACTGACTTCGTGCGGAGCGTTCTCATGCATGAACGGCGCACCTGTCGCAACCGCGAACGATCGATGGCGACGGTTCAGCGGACCGTCTTGCCGAGCACATGACGGCGGCAATGTTCGAGATACGCCTCCTCATGCGCGGCCATCAGTTCGATGATGCTTCGCCACAGCCATGACGGCGCGTCGACCGTCTTCGGGTGTTGCCGACGCAACTCGGCGCGCCACGCACGTTGGGTCGCATTGTCCATCTGCGCGGCGTGCGCGTGGCCGATCACCAGCGCGAGATAGCGCGCGACTTCGACCGCATCGGCCTCCGACAGCCGTTCCGCTTCCAGTTTCAGATCCTGCGGCATCAGTTCGCGCATGACGACGGGGCGCCCGTCGAGCCGTGCCGCGCACATCCGGCTTCCCAGCATCGGCGATACATGCCGCGCGCCTTCGAGCACCCGTTGGGCGGGGTCGCGCGGCATGCGCACGCCGGGATGCTTCGGCGCCTTGGCGGCCGCGGCCTCCTTGATGTCGATCAGATAGGGCGGATGCCCGTCGGAACACGCGTCATCGATATCGAGCATGACCGCGAAGCGGCGCCGGCCGAGCGAGCTGCAGCCCTTCACCCAATAGGCGGCGTCGAGCACCTTCATTTTGGCGTCGGTGCGTGCTGCGCGGCTGAGTGCTGCGCCGATCGGGGAAACCGGTGCGGATTCGAACAGCGCGTGGATAGCGCTGCGCTCCGGTTCGGACAGCGGCCAGAAGCGTTTGCCCAGCGGGATGCGCGGCGTGCCGTTGCGGATCGTCTGGCGGTCGAGCTTGCGCCATGACCGGTTCAGCGCGGCCTTCATCGCGATCTTGATCGCGGCCGGGCGTTGCATGTGGCTGGTTTCGGCACGGTGCCGCGGGTCGAATGCCTGCTCGTATCCGTCGATGAGCGCTTCGATCATCCGCCACGTGATGACGCCGGGCAGATCGGAGCTGCGCGCCGCGGTCGCGAGCGAGACGCCGAGCCGCAGCACGTCGTGAACGGGATTGCCGATCACGCTCTGGTCGAGATCGCGAATCTGCACGGCGACTTCGCCCGTTTTCGCCGCGACCGGCCCCAGATTGCCGAGATGGCAGTCGCCGCCGATCCAGATCGGGGGGCCGTCGGGCACGGTGCCCGAGCGATGGTCGGCCAGCCACGCGTAAAAGCGCTCGGCGCTGCCGCGCGTATAGGTGTGGATCGAGCGCGCCATCTTGCGGCTGCGCAGCGTCGCGAGAATGTGCGCGCGCTGGTCGCTGTCAGGCAGCCGTGACGATCCTGATGATTTCTTGGCCACGATGCGTTCTCCTTGTGAACCGCGGCAGGTATTCCGGGTGTGATGGCTCGGACGCGGCGCGGTGGCCCGGCGGGGTGCCGGCGCGCGGCAGCGCGATGACGGTCAACCCGGCACGAACACGCCCAGCGCCGCGACCGCCATCGCGAGC
The DNA here is from genome assembly GCF_003635165.1 of Burkholderia sp. Nafp2/4-1b. Taxonomy (GTDB): domain Bacteria; phylum Pseudomonadota; class Gammaproteobacteria; order Burkholderiales; family Burkholderiaceae; genus Burkholderia. The sequence goes on from NZ_ML058597.1 coordinate 444,852, forward strand.
GTCGCGAGCCAGCCGCCCCATGCCAGCGTGCCCGTGACGGCGAATTCCCCCATGATGCGCCGGCTGCCGGCCATCAGCATCATCACCACCATGATCGGGACGGCGGTCACGCCGTTGATGACGGCACTCCAGTAGAGCGCGCGGATCGGATCGAAATGCATGAACGTGATCGCGACGCCGCCGATGATCGCCAGCGCGATGACCGCATAGAATTCGCGCGCGACGCCGAATTGCAGCGCGAGACTGTTGCGCCAGCGGAAGGTGCCCGCAGCCGCGTAGGCGGCCGAGCCCGCGAGCACGGGCAACGCGAGCAGGCCGGTGCCGATGATCCCGAGCGCGAACAGCACGTATGCGAAGTGGCCGCCGATCGGCTCGAGCGCCTTCGCGGCATCGGCGGACGTCTTCACGTCGATGTGATGCAGGTTGAGCGTAGCCGCTGCCGTCAGCGTGATGAAGAACGCAATGATGTTCGATACGCCCATCCCGACCCAGGTATCGAAGTTGATCCGGCGCAGCTGCGCGGGCGCCTGGTGAGGCGCGCGCCGCAACGAGTGCTGGTCCGGCGCCGCGCGCAGTTCTTCCACTTCCTGCGACGCCTGCCAGAAGAACAGGTACGGACTGATCGTGGTGCCGAGCACGGCGATGACCGTGGTCAGGTAAGCGGCGGTCAACTGGAAATGCGGCCGCACGATCGCACGGCCGACCTCGCCCCACTGGATGGGCACGATGAGCGCGACCGCGACGTACGCGAGCAGGACGAGCGCGGTCCATTTGAGCAGCCGCGCGTAGCGTTCGTACGGCACGAAAATCTGCAGCATCGCCGACACACCGCCGAGGCACACGACATAGAGCTCCTGCGGACCGTGCAGCAGCAGTTTGACCGCCGCGCCCATCGCCGACAGGTCGGCGGCGATGTTGATCACGTTGGCGACGATCAGCAGCACGACGGTGACGTAAAGCAGCCACGGCGGATAGTGCGTGCGCATGTTCGATGCGAGGCCCTTGCCCGTCACGCGGCCGATGCGCGCGCTGACCAGCTGGATGGCCGTCATCAGCGGATAGGTCAGCAGCAGCGACCAGAGCAGTTCGAAGCCGAACTGCGCGCCCGCCTGCGAGTACGTGCCGATGCCGGACGGATCGTCGTCGGCGGCACCGGTGACGAGGCCCGGCCCGAGGCGTCGAAGCCAGTTTGCCGCACGCGGACGATGCTGCTCGGTATCGAGGGACTCGTTGTCGTTCATGATCGCGACCCGTGGGGGAGGGGCAATGGAGTCGCAAATGGCGTGCCTGAGCGGCGGAGCGGGTGCGCAGGGGCGCGGCACGTTTCGTCCTACGGGGGCGCGCGGTGCAACACGATGGGGTGCTGGTGTGGCCGTGGGGCAAGCGGGGGGAGCGGTCGGCGTGCTCGTCAGGAAGGGCGACCGGACGGCGGCAGCGAACGACGTTGCGGGACCCTTCGCGTCACTCGCAACTCGCCATCGCTACGACGCGTTTGATGTGCTCGACGCGCCGCCGCGACCGCTCACGGGTTGCGGCGCGCGCCGCACGGGGCGTGTACTGCGTCTACCGGCGCGTCAATGCAGGCGGTGCGAAGCCGAAAGTTCGGGAAGCGCCGGCGACGACCCTCTCGCCGTGCGGCGCGCTATGAACGCGACCGGCGCGGTGCACGTTGCGGCTCAGCGCGCGGCCGTCGCGACGTCCGGAGTGCCGCGCCCGGTCACCAGGCAGCCGGACATGAACGCCTCGCTCTGGCTGTCGGCGGCTGCGCTGCCGAAGCCCTTGCCGAGCGCATCGTATTTCACCTGCTCGGCGCGCTGCGAGCAGGCCGTCGGGCTGGCGTCGCGGCCTTGTGCGTGCAGCAGCGCCCGATCGCCGATCAGATAGACCAGCAGCGCAAAAAAAGCGATGTGTACGACTCGTCTCATGGTTCGTCTCCTCGTCGCTCAAGCGTAACGCGGACACGATTGGCGAGGCACTTGGGGCTTCCCCCGGTAAACGTCTGCTGAAATGACGGCGAGCCGAACTGATAGCGTCCCGTTTTTTACCGGGCGAACGACGAGAAGCGCCGGTCGCCGGCCGCTTCCGGCGAGCGATTGACGCGAGTTTGACGAATGTCAGGTTGCGGGCAGGGCGAGACGGTCGCGCCGGCGCTCAGAGCGATAGCATGAACGCATGTCTTACGGAACGCGATGCGCGGCAAGCGATGGGCGCAGCGGCTTCGAACGCAGCAGATACGTGCTGATCATCGCTGTCGAAATAGTGAGGAATCCAAATGCTTAATGTCTCTTCGGTCCTGATCAGCATGGCGCCGCTGTGGGTGATTTTGCTGGGCGCATCGTCGTTGGCGACTTACCTCGTGTTCTGGCGCAAGGTCATCAAGTAAGCACTGCCTCGCGGAGGAACCGTCGCGTGTCGTCCGGAAGGAGATGCGTCGACGCGGCAGCATTGCCACACCACCGTGATCGGGCTCGCGCGCGTCGCCGCTCGCGTGGCGATCGAGCGTTACGCGTGGCAGGCTAACCACCGACGGCAACACGGGCGCCGTGCTTATCGCACCGCCGTCACCGGCACATTGGAAATACGCACGAGCCGGTTCATCACGCTGCGCCCGAACATCGACAGCAGCCCGTGCAACGGGCCGAGCCGCGGCGCGACGACGACGATTTCGTCGCAGCCTGTCTCCGCCGCGACCGCCGCGATCGTGTCGGCCACCGGCCCGACCTTCTTCACGACGCTGTACCGCACGCCGGCTTCCTGCAGCATTCGCTCGGCCATCGCGAGGTCATCGCACGCGAACCTGTCTTCGATCGAGCGCAACCGCGACAGCGAATGAAACGCCTCGACGCGCGTTGCTTCGAGCGGCGCCTGCACATTGATCAGCACAATTTCCGACGCGCAGTGCTCGCGGTACAGGAACGTCGCATGGCGGATCGCCTGAAGCGAGCGGGGAGAATGGCCGACCGGAACCAGCAGCTTGAGCATGGAGAATGCCCCGGAGACGAGATGGTTGCAGCGTAGCGTTCCGCCGGATCGCGCGCGCTAAAGAAATCGGGCGAGCGCGTAAAAATGTCGTCAACGTCCACCGTCTTGCTGCGCTTATTAAAAATATAAGAAATTTAAGTTTATGCGCATAAACGTTTTCATCTATGGGCCGGGCCGCGGGCGCGCGACCCGGCGGCGCGACGCCGATTTAGTCGGTTCCTTAATGAATCGCGGCGCAAAATATCGGAGGTCGGCGATTCGGCGTCGCGTAGAGTAGAGCATCGGCCGCGGCGCGGCCCCGCCCGGCGGCCTCTCGAGCCTGCGCGGACGGCCCGCCGCCATCACGCGGGCCGCCACCTTCCATACCGATTCCAGGAGACTCCGCATGCCGCACGGCGCCCCGCAGGTTCTCGCTCCCGCTTCCATCACCGTCGACCCGATCGTGCGCCTGTCCGCGGGCGAACTCGCGTCGGCGATCCGCAGCAAGGCGGTGTCGTGCGTCGATACGATGCGTGCGTATCTCGATCACATCGAGCGCGTGAACGGCGCGGTGAACGCGCTGGTCTCGCTGCGCGATCGCGCGACGCTGCTCGCCGAAGCCGCGGAAAAGGACGCCGCGCTCGCTCGCGGCGAGTATCACGGCTGGCTGCACGGAATCCCGCAGGCGCCGAAGGATCTCGCGATGACGAAAGGGCTGCGCACGACCTACGGCTCGCCGATCTTCCGCGATAACGTGCCGCAGGCCGATTCGGTCGGCGTCGCGCGCATGCGCGCAGCCGGCGCGATCTTCATCGGCAAGACCAACACACCGGAGTTCGGCCTCGGCTCGCACACGTTCAACGAGGTGCACGGCGCGACGCGCAATCCGTACGACCTGACGAAGAGCGCGGGCGGCAGCAGCGGCGGCACGGCCGCGGCGCTGGCGTCGCGGATGCTGCCCGTCGCCGACGGCAGCGACTTCGGCGGCTCGCTGCGCAATCCGGCCGCGTTCTGCAACATCTACGGCATGCGTCCGTCGCAGGGTCGCGTGCCGCGCTGGCCGGGCGTCGACGTGTACATGCAGCAGCTCGGCATCGAAGGGCCGATGGGCCGCACGGTCGGCGACGTCGCGCAGTTGCTCGCGATCCAGGCCGGCTACGACCCGAACGATCCGCTGTCGCTCGCGGAGGATCCGGCCGTGTTCACGAAGCCGCTCGACAAGGATCTGCGCGGCGAGCGCATCGCATGGGTCGGCGACTGGAACGGCTACCTCGCGACCGAGCCGGGCGTGCTCGCGCAGTGCGAAAAGGGCCTTGCGACGCTGCGCGAGATCGGCTGCGACGTCGACGCCGCGCTGCCAGCCTTCGCGCCCGAGCGAATCTGGCGTCTGTGGCTCACGCATCGGCACCTGCTGTCGGGCGGCGGCCTGCTCGCACACTATCGCGACCCGACACGGCGCGCGCTGCTGAAGCCCGAGGCGATCTACGAGGTCGAAGGGCTGCTCGCGATGCAGGCCGCCGCGGTGTTCGACGCGAGCGTCGAGCGCACCGCGTGGCACCAGGCCGTGCTGAGCTTCTTCGATCGCTACGACTTCATCGCGGCGCCGACCGCGCAGGTGTTCCCGTTCGACGTCGAGCAGCGCTGGCCGAAGGAAATCGCGGGCCGCGCGATGGACACCTACCATCGGTGGATGGAAACGGTCGTGCCGTGGACGCTGGCCGGCTGCCCGGTGATCAGCGTGCCGGTCGGCTTCAACGACGCCGGGCTGCCGATGGGGATGCAGCTGATCGGCCGGCCGCGCGCGGATCTCGCCGTGCTGCAGCTCGCGCGCGGCTACGAGCAGGCGGCCGACTGGGTCGGCCAGCGGCTGCCAGGCTGGATGGCTGCGTAACGCGCGCGCCGCGGCGTCGGTTCCGGACGCCGGATACAAACGGGTATTGATGCGGAAGCGGAACGAATCCTGCTGCATGCCCGACATGGCGCTGCATACCCGAAGGAATGCGCGCGATGACGCGCCGCCGCGCCGCAATTGCAAGCGGCCGTCGCGTGCGATTTCGTTTCGAGGTGTTTCAGTCGTTGCGGCCGCGCGCGGCGCGCTTCGACAATATTGGCCTCGATAATCCAGGCACGAGGCAAACAGATGAAGCACATTCGCGCGACGGGCAAGCACCTCGCATCCGTTAGCATCGCATTCGGCATCCTGCTTGGCGTGAACGGCACCGCGCAGGCGCAGCTCGACCTGCAGTCGATCGGATCGGCGCTGCTCGGCGGAGGGCAACAACAGCAGCAGACCGCGCCGTCGCAGGGCGGCGTCGCGCAGCTGATGCAGGCGTATGTCGGCGCGAACCAGCAGGTGCTGACCGGCCAGTCGTCGCTCGCGTCGGCGATGGGGCTCACCGGCGCGGCCGGGCAGGCACAGCAGGCCGCGAGCCTGCTCGGCGGCGGCAATGCGCTGACGCCGGCCGCGCTGTCGCAGATGGGCGGCGCGCAGCAGTCGGTGTCGCAGGCGCTCGGCCAGGCTTTCGCGAGCGGCGGCGCGACGCACGGCCCGATCGACAAGCAGGCGTTCAGCAACGGCCTCGCATCGCTCGGGCAGGGCCTCACGCAGTATTCGCAACTGCAATCGGGGCTCGGCAGTCTCGGTTCGACGAGCGCCGCGTCGCTGCTGCAAGCGGGGCTGAATCCGCAGAACATGCAGGCTGCGTCGTATATCGCGCAAAGCGCGCCGGGCCAGTTGCAGTCACTGGCGTCGACGCTCAGCCAGGCCGTACAGTTCGCGACGAGCCAGGGCATTTCGGTGCCGTCGGTCGCATCGTCCGCGCTGAAGCTGCTGCCGTAACGTGGCCGGACCCGCGCGCTGGCGGTGCCGGCAGCGCAGCCGGCGATCCGGGATGGCTTGGGGTGGGCGACCAGCGCAAGCCCGTTAGCGGCATGAACAGACCCTGCGCAACATGGGGATTTCGCTCGATGCTATCGTGACGTGTTCCCGTTCTCGGTGCCGGTACATGATTGACTCGTTCGACCTCCCGCGCTACTTCGCCCGCATCGGCTACGACGGCCCGGCCGAGCCGACGCTCGACGTGCTGCGGCGACTGCATCTGCTGCACCCGCAGGCGATTCCATTCGAAAATCTCAACCCGCTGACCGGCGCGCGGGTCGCGCTCGACCTGCCCGCGATCGTCGACAAGGTGATCGGGCGCCGACGCGGCGGCTACTGCTTCGAACTCAACAAGTTGTTCTATACGGCGCTCACGACGATCGGCTTTCGCGTGACGCCGCTGATCGCGCGCGTGCGCTGGATGCGGCCGCCCGAAGTCGTCACCGCGCAGACGCACATGCTGCTGCGCATCGATCTCGACGGCGCGACGTGGCTTGCGGACATTGGCTTCGGCAGCGCAACGCTCACCGCGCCGCTGCGCTTCGTGCCGGGCGAGCGGCAATCGACGCCGCACGGTGCGTTTCGCGTCGTCGACGCACCGGCCGACGGCGAGTTCGACATGCAGTTCGAGATCCCCGACGGCTGGCACACCACCTATCGCTTCTCGCTGAAGCCGGCCGAGTGGATCGATTACGACGCCGCGAACTGGTTCACGTCGACCTATCCCGAATCGATCTTCGTGAACGATCTGATCGCATGCCGCGTACTGCCGGACGGCCGCGCGGCGCTGTTCAACACCGTGCTGACGCTGCGCGACGCGGCGGGGGCCGGGCGCACCGTCACGTTCGACGACGCGGCTGAGTGGGGCGCGTGCCTGCGCGACACGATCGGCATCGACACGACCGGCTTCGATCTCGACGCGCTGTTCGCGCGGGTCGCGGCGCGGGCGAATACGATGTGAGGGTGGTGCAAGCGGTGGTGCAAGCGGTGGTGCAAGCGGTGGTGCGGCGGGACGGGCGGGCGTTGACGTCTGCTGCACGCCGCGCCACCGACTCCGGTTCCCCGATTGACTTTTGCTTTTTGCCAGCATGCGAGGCTACGGCGATGACCGATAACCGCCAGGATCAGGACGCCCCCGACAGCACCGCCGCGCGCGTCGCGCTGTGGCGTGCGCTGCACGTCGAGCTCGATGCACCGCCGCATGTGCTCGCCGACGAAGTCGGCCTGCAACTGCTCGCGCCGGAACCCGGCTGGCAGCAGCGCGGCGACATGGATCCGCAGTTCACGCGGCCGTTTCGCGCGTCGATCGTCGCGCGGGCGCGCTTCATCGAGGATCTCGTCGTCGAGCAGGCCGCGCAGGGCGTGGCCCAGTACGTGATCCTCGGCGCGGGCCTCGACAGCTTCGTGCAGCGCCGGCCCGAGATGGCGGTGCGCTTGACCGTGTTCGAAGTCGACCCGCCGGCGCCGCAGGCGTGGAAGCGCCGGCGTTTGACCGAGCTCGGCTTCGGCGTGCCGGACTGGCTGCGCTTCGTGCCGGTGGATTTCGAGCAGAAGCAGTCGTGGCGCGACGCGCTCGTCGCCGCGGGCTTCGATGCGGGCAAACCGGCGGTCGTGGTGTCCACCGGCGTCAGCATGTATCTGACGCGCGAAGCGAACTCGGCGGCCATGCGCGAAGTCGCGGCGCTCGCGCCGGGGTCGACGTTCGCAATGACGTTCCTGCTGCCGCTCGAGCAGGCCGATCCGGATGTGCGCCCCGGGCTCGAAATGGCCGCGAAGGGCGCACGTGCGAGCGGTACGCCGTTCATCAGCTTCTTCATGCCGGCCGAGATCCGCGCGCTCGCGACGGAAGCGGGCTTTACGCAGGCCGAGCACGTGTCGGCAGCGGAACTCACGCGCCGCTACTTCGCCGATCGGACCGACGGCCTGCGTCCGCCGAGCAACGCGGAAGAGCTGCTGGTCGCGACGGTGTAGCGCTTTGACGCGCATCGACCACCAATCACGCCGGCCGATCACATTGACGGCCGGCCTCCGCTGAACAATGCGCAAACGTGGCGAGTTGCGACCGCGTGACGCCGCGGTCACACCGGTCACGCATCACGCGCGTTCGAGCACGGCCATCTCGCGCACGACCACGAGCAGCACTGCCAGGCTCGCGCCGCCCGACGCGCGCAGGTCGGCGAGCAGATGCTCGTAGCGCTGCAGCGCCGCTTCGCGGCGTTCGCGCCACGCGTGGACGATGCCCTCCGGCGCGGTTGAATCGGCCGATTCCGCGAGCGCGCTGGTGGCCAGCGTGCGCTTGAGCCGCGCGACTTCCGCGAGCGCTGCCGCGCGCGCCAGCATGTCCCAGTGCGTCGGCGTCGGCAGCGTGGCCGCGCGCTCGCCGATCCAGCCGTAGTTCAGCAGCGTGCCGAGCGAGAAGTACACGCCCGCGACGAGTTCGAGGCTGCGGTCGCAGGTCGCCGCCACTTCGGCGATGTCGAGCAGCGCGGCCGAGATGTCGCCGCTCGCGACGCGTGCCGCGAGCGCGCTGTCGACGCCGGCATCGACCAGCACGCGCTGCCGCTCGGACAACGCTTCGAGATCGCCGGCCGGCAGCAGCGACGGCAGTTGCGGCGCGATGCGCTGCACCGCGTCGCGGCAGCGCGCGATCAATCCGCCGACGCCGCCGTCGGCCACCGCGCCCGACTGCAGGTGGCGCAGGAACCACAGCGCCGCGCGCTCCAGCAGCCGCGCGACGTCGACGAACATGCGCGCCTGCACGTCGTCGGCAACGCGGTTGTCGAGCGCGTCGATGTCGCGCCACACCGCATCGAGATCGAACACGTCGCGCGCCATGATGCAGGCGCGCACGATGTCGCCCGGCTTCGCGTCGGTTTCCTCCATCAGCCGATGCACGAATGCGCAGCCGACCCGGTTGACGAGCGCGTTGGTCAGGTGCGTCGCGAGGATCTCGCGGCGCAGCGGGTGGCGCTGCATCGGTTCGCTGAAGCGCTGTTGCAGCGGCTTCGGGAAATAGTCGACCAGCATCGCGGCGACGAGCGGATCCTCCGGCACGTCGGTTTCGAGCAGCGCGTCGTACAGCCACATCTTGCTGTACGCGAGCAGGACCGCGCGCTCAGGCGACGTGAGGCCCTGTTTCGCGGCCTGCCGTTCGGCGATCTCGTCGTCGGTCGGCAGGAACTCGATCACGCGGTTCAGGCGGCCCGCGCGTTCGAGCCAGCGCATCAGGCGCGCCTCCGCGTCGAGCAGCTCGACGCTGTAGCGGCCGGCGATCGACAGCGCCTGCGTCTGATAGTAGTTGTCGCGCAGCACCAGCAGCCCGACTTCGTCGGTCATTTCCGCGAGCAGCGCGTTGCGCTGCTTCTCGGTCATCTCGCCGTCGCTGACCACCAGCCCGAGCAGGATCTTGATATTGACTTCGTGATCCGAACAATCGACGCCGGCCGAGTTGTCGATCGCGTCGGTGTTGATGCGGCCGCCGCGCTGCGCGAACTCGATGCGGCCGAACTGCGTGCAGCCGAGATTGCCGCCTTCGCCGACCACCTTGCAGCGCAGGTCCGCGCCGTTCACGCGCACCGCGTCGTTCGCGCGATCGCCGACCTGCTGATGCGTTTCGCGCGCGGCCTTCACGTAAGTGCCGATGCCGCCGTTGTACAGCAGGTCGACGGGTGCCTGCAGGATCGCGCGGATCAGCTCGGTCGGCGGCAGCGCATGCGCGTCGATGCCGAGCACGGCCTGCACGGCCGGCGACAGCGGGATCGTCTTCGCGGTGCGCGGATAGACGCCGCCGCCCGCCGAGATCACCGATGGATCGTAGTCGGCCCAGCTCGAGCGTTCGAGCGCGAACATCCGCTGGCGCTCCGCGAAGCTCGCCGCCGGATCGGGGTTCGGATCGAGGAACACGTGCCGGTGATCGAACGCCGCGACGAGCCGGATATGCGGCGACAGCAGCATCCCGTTGCCGAACACGTCGCCGGACATGTCGCCGACGCCGACCACGGTGAAGTCGGTCGTCTGCGTATCGACGCCCATCTCGCGGAAATGCCGCTTCACCGATTCCCATGCGCCGCGCGCGGTGATCGCCATCTTCTTGTGGTCGTAGCCGACCGAGCCGCCGGACGCGAACGCGTCGTCGAGCCAGAAGCCGTATTCGTGCGAGATCGCGTTCGCGTAGTCGGAGAAGGTGGCCGTGCCCTTGTCGGCGGCGACGACGAGGTACGGATCGTCGGGGTCGTGCCGCACCACGTCGGGCGGCGGCACGATCGCATTGCCGGCGAGATTGTCGGTCAGGTCGAGCAGCCCGCGCAGGAACGTCTGGTAGCACGCGATGCCTTCGCGCATCCACGCTTCGCGATCGCTCGGCGGCGGCGGGTTCTTCACGACGAAGCCGCCTTTCGAGCCGACCGGCACGATCACGACGTTCTTCACCATCTGCGCCTTCATCAGCCCGAGCACCTCGGTGCGGAAATCCTCGCGCCGGTCGGACCAGCGCAGGCCGCCGCGCGCGACGCGTCCGCCGCGCAGATGCACGCCCTCGACGCGCGGCGAGTACACCCAGATCTCGAACATCGGCTTCGGTTCGGGCAGGCCGGGCACCTTTGCCGGATTGAACTTGAACGACAGATACGGTTTCGAGTCGCCGTTCGCATCGCGCAGGAAATAGTTGGTGCGTTCGGTCGCATTGATCACGCCGAGGAACTGGCGCAGGATCCGGTCCTCGTCGAGATTCGGCACCTGGTCGAGCGCCGCCTCGATCGCCTTCAGCAGATGTTCGGTCTGCACGTCGCGTGTGCCGCCGGTTCCGCCCGTGGCCGGGTCGAAGCGCAGCAGGAACAGTTCGACGAGCTGTCGCGCGATCGCCGGGTTGCCGGTCAGCGCGCGCTCGATGTACGCGTCGCTGAACGTCGAGCCGACCTGCCGCAGGTATTTCGCATACGCACGCAGGATCGTGACCTCGCGCGCGCTAAGGTGCGCGCGCAGCACGAGGCGGTTGAAGTCGTCGTTCTCGATCCGCCCGCTCCAGATCCGGTCGAACGCGTCCTCGAACAGGCCCTTCACGCGCTCGATGTCGAACTCGGTGTCGTCGGCCAGTTCCAGCCCGAAGTCGTGTACCCATGCGTGCGCGGCGTCCTGCGTCTGGATCCGGTACGGCCGCTCCTCGTCGACGCGCACGCCGAGATGCTCCAGCATCGGCAGGCTGCGCGACAACGCGATCGGATCGCCCGCGCGATACACCTTGAAACGGAACGCGCGCGCCTCGGCCTCGATCGGGCGGTACAGGTTCATTGCGAGCTGGCCCGATTCCTTCACGCGCTCGATCAGCTCGATGTCGCGCACGGCCGTGCGCGCCGGATAGTCGTCGCGATAGCCGGCCGGGAACGAGTCCGCATAGCGCTGCAGCAGGCGGTTGCCTTGCTCCTCGCCGAACGCGTCGAGCAGCGCATCGGCGAGATCGTCCTGCCAGCGGCGCGCGACCTGCACGAGTCGCGTTTCGAGCTCGCGCGTGTCGACGTCGGGCATCGTGCCCGGTTCGGCATGGACGACGAAATGAATCCGCGCGATCGCCGACTCCGACAGCAGCGGCGTGAATTCGACGTTCACGCCGTTGTATGCGTCGACGAGCAGCTTCGCGATGCGGCGGCGCAGGTCGGTGTTGTACTTGTCGCGCGGCACGAACACGAGACACGACACGAAGCGGTCGAAGCGGTCGCGCCGCACGAACAGGCGCGTGCGCTGGTGTTCCTGCAGGCGCAGGATGCCGAGCGCAATGTCGTAGAGCTGGTCTTCGTCGGCCTGGAACAATTCGTCGCGCGGATAGGTTTCGAGCACCGTCACCAGCGACTTGCCGAGATGCCCCTTCGGCAGGAAGCCCGCGCGCTGCACGATGTTCGCGCACTTGCGGCGCACGATCGGAATCTCGGTGTACGAACCGAAATAGGCAGTCGACGTGTAGAGCCCGATGAAGCGGCGCTCGCCGGCGATCTTGCCGTCGGCGCCGACCAGCTTCACGCCGACGTAGTCGAGGTAGCCGGGCCGGTGCACGGTCGCGCGCGAGTTGGCCTTGGTCACGAAGATCGGCCAGGGGCCGGTGATGATCTCGGCGGCGGCCGGTGGCAGCGGCGTCACGTCCGGCGCGCCGGGCGGGCGCAGCGCTTCGCGCAGCAGCCCGAAGCCGGAGCCTTCGACGCCGCGCAGCCCGAAGCCCGGGCCGTCCGATACCAGCGAGTAGTCGCGCTGGCCGAGGAACGTGAAGTGATCGGCGAGCATCCATTCGAGGAACGCGCGCGCCTCGATGTCTTCCGCGGTTGATTCGCGGGCTTTCATGTCCTTGATCGTCGCGCGGGCGATGTCGACGATCTTCGGCCAGTCCTCGACCGATGCGCGTACGTCGCGCAGCACCCGTGCGATGTCGTCGCGCAGCGTGTCGAGCAGCGCGGCGTCGCCGCAGCGGTCGACTTCGAAATGGATGAACGATGCAAGTTGCGAGTGGCTATCGCCGGGCGTTGCGCCGCCGGCCTCGACGCGCTCGATGCCGCCGTCGCTGCCGCGCCAGATGCGAAACACCGGGTGCAGCGCGGAGTGCAGTGCGAGCCCGAGGCGGTTGACGGCCATCGTCACCGAGTCGACGAGGAACGGCATGTCGTCGTTGACGATCTCGATCACCGTGTGGTCCGAGTGCCAGCCGTGCTGCTCCAGGATCGGGTTGTACACGCGCAGCCGCTCGCTGCCGGGCACGAACTTCTGGGCGGTCTGCCAGTGCGCCATCGCGGCGCCGTAGAGGTCGGCGATGCTGCGGTTTTGCAGATCGTCGGCGTCGACGAAATCGTAGTAATGATGCAGGAACGGTTCGACGATCCTAAACGTGGCTTCGGGCAGGCGAGCGCGCGCGAATTCGACGACATCGGAGAGCAGGTGTGCGACGACTTCCTCGTTCTTCGCTTCCATGGCGGTCTCCTGGTCGGGTGGCCATTGGCTGCTTCGTGTGTGTTCGGCATTATGCGCCGATTGATGCGCCGATTGCGTGACGGCGCGATGTGCGGGCGCACAACGGCGCGGCGTGCAACCGGCGCATGCAGCGGGCGCGCGCAGCGGGCTGCGCGCAACGGGTTTTCCCGGCGTTGCGCGGTTGGGTCAGGTGAGGTCGGGCGGCTTCAGGTCGGGGGGCGCGCGTACAGCGGGTTCATGAAGTCGAGCAGCGGCGTGGTCAGCAACTGCGACACGAATTCGCGATACGCGACGAACTCGTGTCGCAGGCAGTCTCGTCGACCGCCCGAAGCGTTTTATCCAGTTGCGCGCCCGCCGACAGGATCATGTCGTTCGGTGCGGCGGCGATCCGCGTGTCGTCGATCATGCGGTCTCCGTAGAGACGCGCCGCGCGCGTCACGTTCGTGCGGGTGTCACCGCAGTTCGAGCGCGTTTCGCCCGGCAGGTTGCGCCGGTGCCGAAGCGGCCGGTGTCAGCGTTCGTCGCTCCACAGCTTGCCGGCCGTCGCCCAGTTCTCCTTCTTCACGTCGGCAAGAATGATATCGACCGAGCCCGGGTCGCAGCCGAGCGTCTCGCAGGTGACACGCGTGATTGCTTCGACGAATGCGCGCTTCTGTTCGACCGTGCGGCCTTCGAACAACTGGATATTGAAAGTCGGCATGACTGGATGCTCCGAGGGTTGAGGGTGAGGAAATTCGCCGGCACGCCGGCAGCGTCAGTCGCGATACGACGGATCGATCCGGTCGAGACGGCGCAGCAGCGCCGGCCATTCCAGTTCGCCCTCGATCGCGCCGCCGTCGCGCAATTGCTCGGCAGTACGGTCGGCGATGGCCGGCTCGGGCACCACGAGCGGTCCGCCGCCCGCCTGTGCGCGCACCTGGATGTCGCACGCCTTGATCAGCGTATCCATCAGCACATACGCCTCGGCCACCGTCCGGCCGACCGTCAGCGTGCCGTGGTTGCGCAGCAGCATCGCCGATTTCGCGCCGAGGCTCGCGGTCAGCCGCGCGCCTTCGGCCGGCGAGAACGCGAGCGCTTCGTAGTCGTGATACGCGAGATCGCCGTGAAACCGCAGCGCGTGCTGCGACGCGGGCAGCAGCCCGTCGCGCTGGATCGACACGGCGATGCCGGCCGTATTGTGCAGATGCATCACGCAAACGGCGTCCGGCCGCGCGGCATGCACGGCCGCATGCAGCGCGAAACCGGTCACGTTGACCGCGTGTTCGCCGTCGCCGATCCGGTTGCCGGCGAGGTCGATCTTCACGAGATTCGATGCACGGACCTCGTCGAACGTGAGGCCGAACGGGTTGATCAGGAAATGGCCGGGCTCGCCGGGCACCGTCGCGGACAGATGCGTGTAGATCAGGTCGTCCCAGCCGTTCAGCGCGACGAGGCGATAGGCGGCGGCGAGATCGACGCGCAGGCGGCGCTCGGCGTCCGAGATCGGGCCGGCGGGCTTCACGGTGTCAGGACGGTGTGCGAATGACGACATCGGGTTCTCCGAGGGTAAGGCGGCGCGCGACGGCCACCGTGATCCACGACGCGAGCGCGAACGGCGCGGTGAGCGCGACGATGCCCGCCTGCATCGCGAGCCACTGGATCAGCGCGGCCAGTGCGGCCGCCGCGAGCGCTGCACGCGCGCCGCGCGACATCAGCGCGAGCGCGGCGAGTGCGCCGTTGAAGCCGAGCAGGCCGTCGGCCAAGGCGGCGCCGCTTGCGCCGAGCGCGATCAGCAGCACGGTCGACACGGTCGCACCGCCGAGCGCGAATGCGGCCGCGCGGCGGGACGCGAGCGCGATGCCGGCGACGATCAGCGCGCCGCCCCATGCGCCTTGCGCGAAGGTGGTTTGGGCGACGCCCGATAGTAGCGCGGCGGCGAACGATTCCAGCGAGAACGTTGCGCCCTGCGCAGCGCCGCTTGCGTGCTGCACTGCGACAAACGGCAGCCACGCCGCGGTCGCCGCGAGGCATGGGCTCGAATATGAGCACTGGCGCCATTTCGCGAGCGGCGAGCGCATTGCACGCTGCACGAGTGCGGCGCCGGTCGCGGCGAGCGGCACCAGCACGAGCGCGGCGACCGGCGCGGGGGCGAACAGCACCGCTACCAGCGCGGCGAGCGCGCCGTTGAAGCCGTGCAGCCCTTGTTCGACGTCGCGGCGCGCCGCGCCGGTCAGCACCGCGGTCAGATTGGCCGCGGCCGCGCCGACGAGCGCCGCGCACGCGAGCCGCAGGTCGGTCAGCGCGAGGGCGGCGACCAGCATCGCGCCGGTGAACGCGTTCGGCTGCAGCACGATCTGTCCGATGCTGCGCAGCAGGATGCGCAGGTCGATCGACGGCGAGGCAGGGCGGGCGGTAGGCATGGCGGCGGCGGAACTGGACGAGCCGCGAGCATAGGACACAATCCCATGCACCGAAATAGGGAATTCTGGATAGTCAGGATTTGTGGCGGGTGCCCCGAATTGGGGCGGAGAGAGGGTCGATCGGGGCGTCCGTTAACGTTTTCGCTCGCTTGACGCAGTTTCTTAACAAATTCGCACCGTTGCTATCGTTTTCGTGCTCAAGCTAATGCGTTAGCGTTTTCGTGTAGGATCGGAGAATTGTTAGTGTTTTTGAGGTCTTGTTAGGAGATTTATCGATGCAAGTCGGTTTCAAGGCTCTGGCTGCTCGCTACGACATTACGCTGGCGCAGCCGCTGCGTGTCGATTCGATCGTTGGCAGCACACGTGCAAGCCGCGAAAACGACGATCAGGTAGAGAACCGGTATTCGCTCACCTATCGGCCCACTGACGACTTTGCGGGTCATTTTGAGTTCGGACTGAAGTATGAAGAGCTTCACTTCGAGTTTTTTGCTCGCTTGTTTGCCGTCGTTGGACCGGAACCTATTGAACGCTGGTGCCGGAGCGCTCCGTTGGGCCAATACGCTCGACGCACGGGTTTCTTGTATGAATGGCTGACAGGCCAGCGTCTGGACGTACCGGACGTGACGAATGGCGGCTATGTCAATGCGATTTCTTCAACTGAATACCTTACCCGCATAGAGCCACTTCGAAATCGCCGTTGGCGGCTGTACGACAACTTGCCGGGTACGCGTGCGTTTTGCCCGCTGGTTCGCCGAACCGCGGCAGTTCAGGAAGCCCTGAAGTTTGATTTGAGCGCGGCATTGAGCGAGTTGGACCGCGTCTTCGGGCCGGACATCTTGATGCGGACAGCCAGTTGGCTGACATTCAAGGAGTCGCGTGCAAGCTTTCTCATCGAGAAAGAGGTGGATCAGGCGGATCGCATTCAGCGATTTGCGCACGTCATCGCGCAATACTGCGGCCGTATCGACGCTCCACTAAGCGCCTCAAGCCTGCATACGCTGCAAGCCGGCATTCTGGGCCACGACGCGTTTGGCTTGGGGGTGCGGCGTTCACCCGCCTTCGTGGGGCAGGCTACGATGCGCGAGAACATCGTGCATTACATTGCCCCGGCATTCGAAGACGTGACGCCGATGCTTGCGGGGCTCGGCGAATTCGAGGCAGCAACTCGCGGCGCCGAGCCGCTGGCACGTGCCGCTGCGTTGGCGTTCGGCTTCGTTTATGTCCATCCCATGCGTGACGGCAACGGCCGGATTCATCGCTTCTTGATCAATGACTCACTGGTGCGGGACAAGGCGGTGCCGGATGGCGTGATATTGCCGATCTCGGCAACCATCACGAGTTCGACGGAGTTTCGTGCCGGATACGATCGCACGCTCGAGGCGTTCTCCCGCTGCGTTATGCGGCGCTACGCAACGTCCTATCGGTTCGGAGAACTTGTGACCTATGACGACGGAACGCGCAGCAACTTCGATTTCGACAGCTATGAAGATGCACGCTTCGTCTGGCGCTATCCAGATTTGACGGCTCACGTCCTGTATACCGCGCGAGTCGTCGAGCACACGATTCGCACCGAAATGGCCGATGAGGCCAGGACGTTGGTCATCTTTCAACTCGCCCAGGAGCGACTCAAGGAAGTGGTGGAGATGCCGAACCCGGATGCAGACCGGATCATTCGCTCCGTCAGGGAAAACGGCTGGAAAATCTCTCGCAAGCTCAAACAGCAGTATCCGCAACTCGAGGATGAACGCAGAGCAGCGCGAGTCGTGGAAGCGATCCGCTCTGCATTTGAGGAGCCGGACATAAACGTCAAACACGAGTAACGCGGGCAGGACTCGTCGACGGTGGCATTCTGGATACTCGGGATTTGTGCGACGATGCCCCGGCATTGGGCAACGAGGAGGAACCATGCGAGAACTGCGCTGGGCGTCGCTCGAGGGCGACGGAATCGAACATCTGACGTTCGACCGGAGTGATTCCGGCATCGTCGTCGAAAGCGCCGTGGTCGGCCAACGCTACGGCCGCGCGTATGGGCTTGCCTACCGGGTCGAGTGCGATCCGCAGTGGCGGGTGAAGTACGCGGTGCTCAGGGCGATGGGCGGCGGCACGCTCGAACTGCATGGCGACGGGGCCGGGCACTGGCGCGACGGTTCAGGCCGCGCGCTGCCGAAGCTTGACGGCTGCATCGACATCGACATCGCGGCGACGCCGTTCACGAATTCGCTGCCGATCGGCCGCCTCGGCCTCGCGCGTGGCGAGCGGCGGCCGATCGACGTCGCGTACATCGCGACGCCGGACCTGACCGTCACGCCGGTCAAGCAGGCGTACGCGTGCATCGAGCCCGGCCGCCGCTATCGCTACGAAGGCATCTTCCGGAATTTCACGGCGGAGATGGACATCGACGATGACGGGCTCGTGATTGACTACGAAACGCTGTTCAGGCGCCTGCCGCCGCTGCGCTGAACCGCCGGTCCTGCTCCTGCGCCGGCTCCGGCTCCCGCTCGCACGGCAGCGGCCGCGGGTACTGCCGCCGCCGCTGCCGGACCTCCCGCGACCGCCGGCCTTTCATGCGCGGCCGCAAACCGGTCGATCCGCGCCGCGATCAGCGCCGGATTGCGCACCACGACCCAGTGCGAACCATCGATTTCCTCGCGCACGTGCTCGCCGAGCCAGCGCTCGAGACCGACCGACATCTCCGGCGTCACATAGCGATCGCGCACCGGCACGAGGATCTGCACCGGCGCCTGCGCATAGCGTTCGCGCGGCTTTCTCGCCCGCGCGACAAAATTCGCGCGGTAAAGCTGCAGCCCGTTCAGCGCGTTCTTCAATTGCGCGGGATCGCGCTCGGGCCGTACGTGCTCGGTGAACTGCACCCAGCGCGGCCACAGCGCGGCGCCGCCGAGTCGCCAGACCAGCGACGGCACGACCGGCAGGTGGAAGAACGCGATGTACCACGACTTCAGGCTCTGTTTGAGCCGCATCTTCGCGCGGAACACGTGATCGAGGCAGGGCCCCGAGATCGACGTGTACGACGCGATGCGGCCGCAAAATGCCGGATCGGTCACGGCCTCCCAGCACTGGATCGACCCCCAGTCGTGACCGACCAGATGAAACGGCCGGTTGCCGCAGGTGGCGTCGGCGACGGCCTTCAAATCGTCGGCGAGCCGCGCGAGCGCGTAGTCCGCGCGGCGGCGCGGCGCATCGGACGCACCGGCGCCGCGCACGTCGTACGCGATCACGCGGTAGCGTTTCGCGAGCCGCGCGCGGACCGGCGCCCACACCGCCGCCGAATCGGGATAGCCATGCACGAGAATCAGCGGCGGCGCGCGCCGCGGGCCGTTGACATAGACGGCGAGTTTCACGTCGCCGGAATGGACGGTCAGCATCTCGTCTGCGCGCGCCATGGCGTCATGCCTGCGGAACCGGATGCAGCGGCACGCGGCGCGGCGCAGCCTGCGCCGCATGGCGCGCGTTGGTCGCGTCGATGTTCGCGAGCAGCGTGTCGAGCCCCTGCAGGTACTGATGGTTGTCGTGGTCCCACGGATGGAAGCCCGGCCGGAAATAGTCGAGCCATTCGCGCGCGATGCTCGGGAACACGCCGGTCCGCGGGCTGTACAGATACTTCACGAGACGCCACATGCCGCCGAACCGGCCGTGCCGGCGACGATGCGACAGCATCAGCCGCACATGGAAGTCGAACACGATCGTCCAGAACATCACGGTCGTCAGCAGCATCGTGCTGGTGCGCAGCAGATAGCTGCCGATACCCGGCTTCACCACGGCGTTCCATACGTCGTACGACACCGCCTTGTGCTCGGTTTCCTCCATCGCGTGCCACATCCACATCTGCTGATAGCCTTCGACCGAGCCGTCGATCCGGTGCTCGTGGCCCGACAGCAGCTGGTTCGCGAGGATCGCCGTGTAGTGCTCGAGCGCGATCGTGATCGCGAGCTGCATCGAATGCGGCAGGGTCTTCTTGAAGAAGCCGAGGATCGTCCACAGCCGCTTGTCGAGCTTGTGCGCGGGCAGGCCGGCCGACTGCAGCAGGTCGTTGTACTCGATGTGCTCGCGCGTGTGCATCGCTTCCTGGCCGATGAAGCCGAGCACCTGCTTCTTCAGTTCCGGATCCTCGATGCGGTCGCGGTAGTTGCGCACGGAATCCATGAAGAAGCGCTCGCCGGCCGGGAACAGCAGCGACAGCGCGTTCATGAAGTGCGTGACCGGCACGCCCTGCACGTGCCAGTCCTTCGCGCGTTCGGGCGGCAGCGCGAAACGGATGTCGCGCCGCACCGGCATCATTTGCGGTGTCGTCATGATTGTTCTCCCTGATTGCCTGCGTTGTTGTACGTTGCTTGCAGCGGGGCTGCGGCCGGCGCGCCGTAGCGGGCGGCCGCGCGGCGCGCCTTCGCGGCCTCGCGCCGCGTCGCGAGCACGACGAGCGCCTGGTACGCGGCCGGCAGCACGCGCGCCATCCAGTCCGCGGCCTTCGCATCGCGGCCGATCAGCACGCGGCGCTTGTTCCGGCGCACGCCGGCGAGGATCGTGCGCGCGGCGTCGTCGGCGGTCGTGATGAAGAATTTCTCGAAGCTGTCCTTGCCTTGCTGCTCGCTCTCGACGATGAAGCCGACCATGTTCTTCGCGACCCGGCTCGACTGCGCGATGTTGGTGCGGATGCCGCCCGGGTGCACGCAGGTCGCCGACACGCCGCACTTCATCATGTCGAGTTCCTGGCGCAGCGATTCGGTGAAGCCGCGCACCGCGAACTTGGTCGCGTTATAGCCGCTCATCCCCGGCTGCGCGAAGATCCCGAAGATGCTCGACGTGTTGATCACGTGACCGTCACCGCTCGCTTTCAGGTGCGGCAGGAACGCCTTCGTGCCGTGCACGACGCCCCAGAAGTTAATGTTCACGATCCACTCGAGATCGCTGTATTCCATCCCTTCGATCGTGCTCGACAGCGCGACGCCCGCGTTGTTGAAGATCAGGTTGACCTTGCCGTGTTCCTGCGCGGTGTCGTCGGCCCACGCGAACATCGCGTCGCGGTCGCCGACGTCGAGCACGCGCGTCGACACGCGCACCTTCGGCGCGATCGTGCGCACGATCCGCTCGGTTTCGGCGAGGCCGACGCCGTTCTTGTCGGCGAGCGACACGTGGCAGCCGGCCTGCGCGAGCTGGATCGCGAGCGAGCGGCCCATGCCCGAGCCTGCGCCGGTGATCGCGGCGACCTTGTTGGCGAAATCTCTCATGTCGTTGGCTCCTTGTCTGGCTCAGGCCGCTTCGGCGGAACGGGTCGTGGAAGCGGCAGCGGCGGGCGCGGCGACGGGCCGCGCGCTCGTGTCGTGATGCGGTGCGCGATACGCGTGGTAGTCGGCGATCGAGAAATGCGCGGTCGCCTGGCGGAAGCGCCACGTGAAGCCCGGCCACAGCGTCGTGTTCTTGCCGGTGCGCGGATCGAGATACCAGCTCTTGCAGCCGCCCGTCGACCAGATCGCCTTCTTCAGCTTGCCCTGCAGGTCGTTGTTGAACTGCGCCTCGACGAGCGGGCGCACCTCGATCGCCTCCGCGCGTTCGCGATGCATCGCCTGCAGCGCGCCGAGGATGTATTCGATCTGCGACTCGATCATGAACACCATCGAGTTGTGGCCGAGGCCCGTGTTCGGGCCGACGATCATGAAGAAGTTCGGGTAGCCCGGCAGCGTCGTGCCGAGATACGCATGCGCACCGTCGCGCCACGCGTCGACGATGTCGAGCCCGCCGCGGCCGATGATCGCGCCGCGCGGATACGGATCGGCGACCTGGAAGCCCGTGCCGTAGATCAGGCAGTCGACTTCATGGCGGCGGCCGTCGGTCGTCACGACCGCGTCGGCTTCGATATGGTCGATGCCGGTCGTGATCACGTCGACGTTCTTGCGCGACAGCGCCGGGTAGTAGTCGTTCGAGATCAGCACGCGCTTGCAGCCGAGCGTGTAGTTCGGGGTCACGACCTTGCGCAGTTCCGGGTCGGGTATCTGCTTGCGGATGTGGCGCAGCGCGAGCTTCTGCACGTTCTTCATCAGCGACGGATGGATCGCGAAGCCGAGCACGCGCGATTCGAGCATCCAGTAGATGCCGCTACGCACGGCCTTCTGCGTGAACGGGAGCGTGCGGAACAGCCATTTCTCGAAGCGCGTCAGGTTGCGGTCGGGCTTCGGCATGATCCACGGCGGCGTGCGCTGGAACAGCGCCAGTTGCTTCACGCGCGGGGCGATCTGCGGCACGAACTGGATCGCGCTCGCGCCGGTACCGATCACCGCGACGCGCTTGCCTTCGAGCGCGTAGTCGTGATCCCACTGCTGCGAATGGAACGCGCGGCCCTTGAAGGTCTCGACGCCCGGAATCGCCGTCAGCGCGGCACGCGACAGCCCGCCCATTCCCGACACCAGCACGCGCGCCGACAGCCGCTTGCCGTTCGCGAACGTAAGGCGCCAGCGTTGCGCGGCTTCGTCGTATTCGGCGCGCTGCAGTTCGTGGTTCAACCGCAGGTGCGGGCCGACGCCGAAGCGCTGCACGCAGTCTTCCAGGTACGCACGGATTTCCGGCTGCGGCGCGAACATGCGCGTCCAGCGCGGATTCGGCGCGAACGAGAACGAATAGACGTGCGATTGCACGTCGCATGCACACCCGGGGTAATGATTGTCGCGCCACGTGCCGCCGACCGACGCGGCCTTCTCGAGGACGACGAAGTCGGTAACGCCCGTCTGCCGCAGGCGAATGGCCATCCCGAGACCGGCGAAGCCGGTGCCGATGATGGCGATGTCGGTGGTTTCGTCCGGGCCGTCGTGGCCGGGCGGGCCGAAAGGCAACGTGCGAGCATTCATCCGGGTGTCTCCGATTTGGCTCATTTTTGAATGTTACATTGTTGGATGTAACGATAGTGGGTGAGCCTGGAAACCGCAAGCGCCTAGAAGCGGTGCTCTAAGGGCCGGAAGCCACGCCGGAAAAGGCTGGGCGGGGTTTGGAACAGCGCGGCTTCCGCATTGCGGGATGCGCGGAAACGGCCGTCGGCAGGGCGCGAGAGAAAGGGGCTCAGGCCGCCCGCGCGCGACGGCCTGTTTGAAACACAATCAGGGACGGATGGTGCGGGCCGCCGTCTCATGGAAAACCCCGGCCACGATCGTGACCTGCGCGAGCGCGTAGAGGCCCCAGATCAGATAGTCGATGCCGGGAAAGCCCCCGAGAAAGCGCCCGACGCCGATCAGCGTGTCCGAGCCGACGAAGATCAGGCTGCCGACGGCGACCAGCGGGCCGCGCGTGCGGGCCGCGAGCGCGAAGCTCGCCATCGCGCACAGCACGAGCAGGTAGACGGCGACGGGCACGAGCAGCTCGCCCAGATGCGGAAGGAACGCCGCGTAGAACGCCGGCGCGGCGACCCACAGCGCGATCAGCGCGACGATGCGCCAGCCGTGCGGCCGCGCGCGCCAACGGAAGAAGATCGCGCAGTAGCACAGGTGCGTGAGCACGAACGCGCCGAGGCCGAGCACGAACGACAGCGGCCAGTCTGGCAGTGCGAGCAGCACGTCGCCGAGCACGGCGGTGGCGAGCGCCGCGCACAGCCACGCGCGTTCGCGCGGCGCCGCGCAGGTGCTGCCGGCCGCGAGCAGCAGGAGGCCCATCGCGGCTTTCGCGGCGGCTTGGCCGGGATAGGGCGCGGCGGCGAGCGACAGTCCGTACAGCAGCGCGGCGGCGACGGCGAGCGGCCAGAGCCGGCGGTAGGTGGCGGGAAGTGTGGCGATCAACGCGGGTGTCTCCGGATTGTTGTTGTCTGCGGTGGACGCCGCGCCGGCGGGGGCGCGGGTGCAGGCCATTATCCGGAAGAACGGGCGCGGGAAAACCGGCGAATCCTTCTAGGTCGTTGTCTGCGATGTGAAGCGGGCAACGCCGGGCCCGCGGATACACGCCATCGCCCGACGTTCCCCATTGCGACGTCGCGCCTGGCTGGCGCGACGCCCGCGCGGCGAAGGGGCGCTCAGTTGTGCGGCGGGACGGCGTTGGGATCCATCCACATCACTTCCCAGATGTGTCCGTCCGGATCCTCGAAGCTGCGGCCGTACATGAAGCCGAAGTCCTGTACGGGCGTCGGGTCCGCGTGGCCGCCGGCACTGCGCGCGCTGTCGACCAGACTCGATACCTCGTCGCGGCTTTCGGCCGACAGGCACAGCAGTACCTGCGCGTCCGCATGCGCGTCGACGATCGGCTTGCTGGTGAACTGGCGCCACTTGTCGTGCGTGAGAAGCATCGCGAAGATCGTATCGGAGAACACCATGCAGGCTGCGGTATCGTCGCTGAATGCAGGATTGTTGACGGCCCCGACTGCCTCGTAGAACGCCTTCGAACGCTTCAGGTCGGTCACCGGCAGGTTGACGAAGATCTTCTTGCTCATCGTTTTGTCCTTTGCGTGTCGCGGCGGCACGATTGCCGCCACTATCGACAACGACGGCCGGGACCCGACAGAATCGACAAGCGCCGCAAAATTTTTTCAGCGAGCCGCTTGCAGGGGAAGGCCCGCAGCGCGCTTCGCATGATCGCGTCGACGCTGTGGACAGCGGGCGCACCTTCGGGCCGAACGCCGACCGTATCGTTTCACGCTTCCTGCAATCCCCGCAAGAACGAAGAAGGCCGACGAGCAGGGCGCCCGTCGGCCTTTTCGAACGAGTAGTGAGACCGCGCGCGTTACTTCGCCGCCAGCGCGCCCGCCACACTCTTGTCGGTCCACGCATTGTCCGCCACGCTCAGCTTCTGCGGAATCAGCTTCGCGGCGTAGAACGCATCGGCCACGCCTTGCTGAACCGCGACGATCTTGTCATCGATCGGCACCGCGCCGAACGGCACACGTTTGATCCACGTTTCCACGAGCGGCTGCGGCAGGCCGACCTTCGGCGCGATCAGCGCGGCCGTCTCGGCCGGATGCCCGTTGACCCACAGGCCGGTTTCGCGCAATTGCTTCAGGATCGTGCCGACCACGTCGGCGTGTTGCTCCGCGAACGTTCGCGTCGCCTCGTAGAAGTTGTTCGCGGGCGTGAGGCCCGTGTAGTCGGACAGCGTGCGGATCTTCAGCGAATTCTGGGCGGCCGCGTAATACGGATCCCAGACGGCCCACGCGTCGACGTTGCCGCTTTCGAACGCGGCGCGTGCGTCCGCGGGCGGCAGGTAGACAGGACGGATCTCGTCGTAGCGCACCCCTGCTTTCTTCAGCGCTTCGAGCAGCAGGTAGTTGGCGCTCGAGCCCTTCTGCAGCGCGACCTTCTTGCCGCGCAGGTCGGAGAGCGAGCGGACCGGCGAATCGGCCTTCACGAAGATGGCTTCGTTGTGCGGCGACGGCGGTTCCGCGGCGACGTACACGAAGCGTACGCCGGCCGCCTGCGCGAACACCGGCGGCGGCGCGCCCGTGTAGCCGAAGTCGATGCTGTTCGCGTTCAGCGCCTCGAGCAGTTGCGGGCCCGCCGGGAATTCGAACCACTGAACGTCGTAGCCGAGCGGCTTGAGCCGCGCCTCCAGCGCGCCTTGTGTCTTGACGACCGCCAGCAGGCCGGCTTTCTGGTAGCCGATGCGGACGAGCTTGTCCGCGCTGCCCTGTGCGAAGGCCGATGTGGCGGCGACGGCGACGAGCGCCGTCGCGGCGGTGCGGGTGATCCAGCGGGCGAAACGAATCATCGAACGGACTCCATGCGAAATGTCTTCGGAGAGCGGCCGACGCCGCTCGGTTGGAAGAATCGTCGCATGGGCGCTGGAGCCCGCAAACGAAGCATTGCCGATATGAATATGACGGCCGCGACCCTATCGTTTGTCGCCGCTGCCGGGTGTATCGGGGGTAGCGGCCTGCCGCGCCGCTTCGTCGCTGAGCTTCTTGTCGAGGATCGTCGCGACGCGGCCGCCCAGATACGCGCTGGCCGCATTCTCGAGCGCGCGGTTCGTCTCGCCTTCGACGAACACGGCCGCGAGCGGGCGCAGGCGCCAGATCGCATCGACGAGCGCGGGCACGTCGGTCACCGGCGGCAGCGAGCCTTCGTCGTAACGGTCGAGCCGCTTCACGACGAGATCGACGAGCAGCCGCGCGATCGCGTCGAAGTGCGGTCGCGCGGCGCTGATCACGTCGAGCAGCTCGCGCGGCGGGATGCCTTCCTTCGTCATCGCGGCTGCCGCTTCGAGCAGCGCGGGGCTTTTCGCGACGAACGACAGGCCGCGCCGCTCGAGCAGCCCGAGCTCGGTCACGCGCGACAGTTGCGACGCCGTCTGCGGGCCGAACATCTGCGCGAGCGCGGCGAGCGAATAGGTCTTCGGCAGTTCGTGCGACCAGCGGCCGCCGATCGCGGTTTCGAGACCGAGGATCGAGCGCAGGTCATGACCTTCGTCGATCGCCTTGATCAGGTCCTGGATGTTCGACAGCGTGTAGCCGCGCGCGAGCAGGTGATTGATCAGCTTCAGGCGGGCGACGTGCGTGTCGTCGTAGATGCCGACGCGCCCGCGCTTCTCGGGCGGCGCCAGCAGCCCGCGATCCTGGTACGCACGGACGTTGCGCACGGTCGTGTCGGACACGCGCGCGAGCTCATCGACCGTGTACTCGTTGCGGGATTCCGCCGCGGCCTCGTCGGGCATGGTTCGAGTCTGTTTTGACATGCGGCCATTCTAGCGCGACGCGACAGGCTCGGGCGACGCGGGGAGCGTGCGTGCGCCGTCGCCGAGCGCGCGCTGCATCAGTGCGGTATCGATCCAGCGGCCGTGCTTGAAACCGACCGCTTTCAGCATCCCTGCCGGTTCGAATCCGAACGCGCTGTGCAGCGACGTCGAACCGCCGGTGCCGCCGTCTGCGATCACCGCGATCATCTGCCGCCACGGGCCGGCCTCGCACCGTGCGATCAGCGCCGCGAGCAGCGCGCGGCCGATGCCGCGGCCGCGCTGCGCATCGTCGATGTAGATCGAATCCTCGACCGTGTGGCGATACGCGCTGCGCGTGCGATACGGCGTCGCATACGCGTACCCGGCCACGCGGCCGTCGCACTCGGCGACGAGATACGGCAGCCCGTCGCGCAGGACCGCGGCACGGCGCGCGCGCAGTTCGTCGACGCCGGGCGGCGTTTCCTCGAACGAAGCGACGCTGTGGCGTACATGGTGCGCGTAGATCGCATGAATGGCGTCGAGATCGGCATCGGTCGCGTCGCGGACGACGCAGGCAGGAGCAGCGGGCATGGTGGCGAAGCGGGCGGACGAAAACGCTACTATGCCGGCCGCCGGGCGGTGCGGTAAAGGCGTTGGCCGCAGCGCGCGCGCCTGCGGTCTCCCCAGCAGTCTTACAGGTGTCCGTCCGCGTCGCGCACCGCGTCGGCGATCGCATCCGCGACGCGCTGCACGCGCGGCGACCGACGCACGTCGGGATGGACGACGAGCCAGATCTCGCGCTCGACATCGCAACGCGGCACGGACGTCAGTTCGACGATCGCGGTGGAGGCCGGCAACGACGGCTCGACCGAAGCCGACGTGTCGGTGCGCACGTGCGTGGCAGGTTCGTCGACGAGAAAGCGCGGCAGCAGTGCAATCCCCGCTCCAGCCGCGCATGCGCGATGCAGTGCTGCCAGGTCGTTGGCGATGAACGCGAAGCGGCGCCCGGCCGCGAAACGTTCGAGCCACTGCTGCTGCGGCATTTGCGCGAGCGCGTCGTCGTAGCCGAGAAACGCCCACGTATCGGGCGGCGCGGCGGCCCAGTCGGGCGACGCGCACAGCGCGAAGCGCATCGTGCCGAGCCGGCGCGCGGCCAGCCCTGGCTCGCTCGGCCGCGACAGGCGCACCGCGAGGTCGGCTTCGCGCGCGTACAGGTTGGCCGCGTGCATCTCGCCCATCAGGTCGATCCGCAGCGCGGGCCACGCGCGCTGCGCGCGGGCAAGCCGTGGCGCCAGGAAGTGGCTCGCGAACACCGGCGACGCCGACACGCGCACGACGCCGTCGAGCGCCGCGGCACCCTGCGCGGCGCGCGCGAACGCGTGCACGTCGGCTTCGACGCGGCCCGCATGATCGGCGAGATGCAACCCTTCGTCGGTCGGCGGCCAGCCGCGCGGCAGCCGGTCGAACAGCCGGATGCCGAGCGCGGTTTCCAGCGCGTCGATGCGCCGCGCGACGGTCGAATGCTGGACCTGCAGCGCCCGCGCAGCGGCCGACAGGCTGCCGCCGCGCATCACCGCGAGGAAATAGCGAAGGTCGTCCCAGCTCATCGGCAACGCGGAAGCGGGGGCAGGTTCGGTCGAATTTTGCACAGTGGATGGGCGCGCAGCGGGAATTCCGATCGATTATGCACGATGGGATGATCGTGTCACGTCAATTCGATTGCGAGGAACGTCATGACTCAAACTGCCACCGCCACCCGGATCGGGATCGACCGCTACGGCGATGCCGGCGTGCTGCGCCGCATCGATGCGCCCGTCGCGCCGCCCGGCGCGGGCGAGGTGCGGATTCGCCAGACGGCCGTCGGCGTGAATTTCGTCGACATCTATTTCCGCACCGGCGCGCATCCATTGCCGGCGCTGCCGGACGCGCTCGGTGTCGAGGCGGTCGGCGTGGTCGACGCGGTCGGGGCCGGCGTCACGGCGCTCGCCCCGGGGCAGCGGGTGGCGTACGCGGGGTTGCCGACCGGCAGCTACGCGAGCATGCGCACGCTGCCTGCCGAACGCGTGGTGCCGGTGCCGGACGGCGTCAGCGACGACGCGGCCGCCGCCGGGCTGCTGAAAGGGATCACCGTCTACATGCTGCTGCACCGCGTGCGGCAGGTCGGCGCAGGCGACACCGTGCTCGTGCATGCGGCGGCCGGCGGCGTCGGATTGCTGGCGACGCAGTGGGCGCGCGCGCTCGGCGCGCGGGTCATCGGCACGGTCGGCTCGGCCGCGAAGGCGGCGCTGGTGCGCGCGCATGGCGCGGAAGCCGTGGTCGATTATCGGGAGGAGGATTTCGTCGCGGCGGCGCGCGCGTTCGGCGGCGGCGCGGGTGTCGACTATGCGATCGAAGGGATCGGCGGCGACGTGCTGACGCGCACGCTCGGTGCGATCCGGCCGTTCGGGATGGTCGCGAGCATCGGGCAGGTGGCCGCGATCGGCGCCCGGCAGACGATCGACCTCGACGAACTCGGGCCGGCCCGCTCGATCGCGCTGGCGCGGCCGAGCGTGCTCGGCTTCATCGCGCGTGACGTGGCCGGATATCGGGAAGCGGCGCGCGCGACGCTCGACCGGATGGCGGGCGGGATGCACGTGGAGATCGGCGCGCGGCTGCCGCTCGAACAGGCGGCCGACGCGCATCGGTTGCTGGAGTCGCGGCAGACGACGGGAGGCGTGGTGCTGGTGCCGTGACGGCTGCGCGCGCAGCGGCGGCAAGGAGTGGGGACGCTCGCCGCGCGGCGTCGAACCGCGGGCCGGTGGCGGTGTGGTGCTGCCGCCGGCCGACAGGTCAGCAAGTCAGCAAGTCAGCAAGTCAGCAGGACAGCAGGACAGCAGGACAGCAGGACAGCAGCGCGTGGTCGTGCGCCGTGGAGCCGGTATCTGGACGGGGCCGCGACCGGGTCGTTGGTGCGAGCATGCCCGGGACGACACCGGGCACGCATCCGGACATGCATTAGTTGTGCTTGCGCAGCGGCACACCCTGGACGAACCACGCGAGCACGAATGCGATCGCGATCACACCGGCCGCCGCGAGATACACCACGTGCAGCGACCCGGCAAACGCATGCAGATACGCATCGCGCACCGCATCCGGCAACTGGTGCACGGCGGCCGGCCCGAGCGCGGGCGGCAGTTCCGTGCCGGCCGGCAGCGCCTGTACGATCCGCGACTGCAGCCCGTGCGAGAACAGCGCACCGAACGCGGCGACGCCGAGCGAGCCGCCGATCGAGCGGAACAGCGTCGCGCCCGACGTCGCGACCCCCATGTGCCGGAATTCGACCGTGTTCTGCACCGCGAGCGTCAGTACCGGCATCACCATCCCGAGCCCGATCCCGAGCAGCGCCATGTACGCGTACATCGTGTGCAGCGGCGTGTCGAGCGACAGCGTCGACAGCAGCGCCATCGCGATGCCGCCGATCAGCGTCCCCGCGATCGGAAACGGCCGATACGTGCCGAGCCGCGAGATCAGCCGGCCGCTCGCGACCGACATCGCGAGCATCCCGCCCATCATCGGCAGCAACTGCATCCCGGCCTGCGACGGCGTCGAGCCTTTAACGACCTGCAGGTAGAGCGGGATGAACGTGACCGAACCGAACAGCGCGATGCCGACCACGAAGCCGATCAGGCTCATCAGCACGAAGGTGCGCTGGCGGAACAGGTCGAGCGGCATGATCGGCTCGGCCGCGAGCCGCTCTTCGTAGATGAAGCCGCCGAGCGCGACCACGCCGAGCACGAGCGTCATCCACAGCTGCGGCGACGACCACGGCAGCAGCGACCCGCCTTCGCTCGTGAACAGGATCACGCAGGTGAGGGCCGTCGCGAGGAACGCGGCACCCATGTAGTCGATCCGGTGCTTCACGTGCGCGGTGTGCGGACGGAAAGCGATGCCGATCACCGCGAGCGCGAGCAGGCCGAGCGGCAGGTTGATCGTGAAGATCCAGCGCCACGACAGGTGTTCGACCAGGAAGCCGCCGAGCAGCGGCCCGACGATCGTCGCGAGCCCATACACGCCGCCGAACATCCCTTGATAACGCGCGCGGCGCTCGGGCGGCACGAGGTCGCCGATCGCGGCCATCGTGACGACCATCAAGCCGCCGCCGCCGAGCCCTTGCAGTGCACGCAGCACGATCAGCTGCGTCATGTCCTGCGCGACGCCGCACAGCGCGGAGCCGGCGAGAAACAGCACGATCGCGACCTGCAGCACGATCTTGCGGCCGTACAGGTCGCCGAGCTTGCCGTACAGCGGCAGCACGACGGTCGACGACAGCAGGTACGCGGTGACGACCCACGACAGCTGGTCGAGGCCGCCCAGTTCGCCGACGATGGTCGGCAGCGCGGTCGACACGATCGTCTGGTCGAGCGCGGACAGCAGCATGACGAGCAGCAGCGCGGCGACGATCAAGCCGGTCGGCGCGTCGCGGCGGGCCGCGTCGGCGGCCGGTGGAGCAACAAGGGTATCGGTTCTCATCGAAATATCTGCCATGGCAGGGAATGGTCCGAAATATAGTGATAATTAATTGACTGGTCAATTTCTGCCGAGCCTCGAATTGTTGCAGCGGTAACAGGAGATTGCCGGCCGGAAAAATTGACCGCGATCAGCCCGAGAGAGGAACGGCCTCAAGTTTCCTGCAGGGAAACCGTAATAAAGAGGGCCGCGCACCGACTGCCGCGGCACCTTTCCTCGCTCACGTGCCGTCATGAACCTGAACGCCCTGTTTTCCCGTTTCTCGATCCGTACGCGGATTTTCTCCACGCTCGGTCTCGTCGCCGTGCTGCTCGTCGTGTCGGGCCTGATCGGCCTCACCGGCATGCAGAGCTCGAATCGTGCGCTCGACGAGGCCTATACGCGCCAGCTGGCCGCGAAGACCGCGCTGTCCGCCGCCAGCCTGAACCTGACGATCGTGCGCACGACGCTCGACCGCGCGCTGCTGCACCCGGAAGCGCCGGAGGTGCCCGATCTCGTCAAGAAGGCCGAGGGCTATCTCGCGAAGGCCGACACCGCATGGCGTACCTACGCGGCGATGCCGCACGACGGCGACGAAGGCGCGCTCGCGACCCGACTCGATGCGGCACGCCAGGCGTTGATCGGACAGGCGCTGAAGCCGCTGATCGACGCGATTCGCGCGGGGCGTCGCGACGACGCCGACCGGCTGCTGATGACGGTCGCGCCGCCGCTGTCGGTCGCGCTCACGCAGGCGACCGACGCGCTCGATGCATATCAGGCCGCGCGCGGCAAGGACGTGTACGACACCGCGCAGACCTATTACGGCTGGATGCGCGCGGGCGCGATCGCCGGCATCGCGTTCGGTCTGGCCGCGTGTCTCGGCTGCGCGGTCGGCCTGCATTTCGCAATCACGCAACCGGTGAACCGGCTGCTGTCGCATTTCCGCCGCCTGTCGGACGGCGACCTGACGTCGGAATTGCGCTGGTCGTCGCGCGACGAGATGGCCGAGCTGGTCAACGGCGTGACGGGCATGCAGCGCAGCCTCGCCGATACGGTGCGGCAGGTCAGCCAGGGCTCGGAAGCGATCTCGACCGCGACGCACCAGATCGCGGCCGGCAACACGGATCTGTCGCAGCGCACGGAGGAACAGGCGTCCGCGCTGCAGCAGACGGCCGCGAGCATGGAACAGCTGACGGCGACCGTGAAGCAGAATGCCGACAACGCGGTCGAGGCGCAGGCGTGTGCGGACACCGCGAGCGAGATCGCGATGCGCGGCGCGACGGTCGTCGGCGAGGTGGTCGGCACGATGAACGAAATCGACCAGAGTTCGCAGAAGGTGGCCGACATCATCGGCACGATCGAGGGCATCGCGTTCCAGACCAACATCCTTGCGCTGAATGCGGCGGTCGAAGCCGCGCGCGCGGGCGAGCAGGGCCGCGGTTTCGCGGTGGTGGCGGGCGAGGTGCGCACGCTCGCGCAGCGTTCGGCATCGGCCGCGAAGGAAATCCGCACGCTGATCGGCGAGTCGGTCGAGCGCGTCGCGACCGGGTCGCGACTCGTCGGCGTGGCCGGTACGACGATGCAGGACATCCAGCAGGCGATCGGCCGCGTGACGGGCATCATGACCGAGATCGCCGCTGCATCGAACGAGCAGCGCGACGGGATCGAGCAGGTGAACCGCGCGGTGTCGCAGATGGATCAGGTGGCGCAGCAGAATGCGGCGCTGGTCGAGCAGGCGGCGGCGGCCGCCGCGTCGCTCGAGGAGCAGGCCGACGGGCTGCGCCGGACGGTTGGCGCGTTCCGCGTCGCGTGACGTTCGGGGGCAGCGGGCGGGCGGTCAGTGCCGCTTCGTCACTGCCGCTCGCCGTCCACCGACGGCCAAGCGCCGCGTCAGCCCGCTCCGAGCTGCGCGGCCGCGCGCGCCGACGCGACGAGCAGCAGCTTCATCGTCGCGCGCGTCGCGCCGACGAACAGCTTGCGGGCCGCGCGCGCATCGAGCGTGTCGAAGTCGACTTCGGTGAGGATCACGCACGGCGCCGATTGCCCCTTGAACCGGTAGATCGAATCGAGCAGCACGTCGCCTTCCCGATATTCAGGGTTGCCGAACAGGTCGTACTTGCCGGTGAAGCGCTTGACCCGGTGCGGGCCGAGCTGGTCGAGCCGCGCGAGCGCCGAGCTTTCGCGGCCGCGATACGACAGCACCGCGATGTCCTGCTTGCGAAAACCGAGCGACAGCGCGTGCGTGATCGCGCGCTTGGTCGCGTCGATGCACGCTTCGGCGAGCGCGTCGTCCGATGCGCCGTCTTCTCCGTATGACGACACCGACGGATCGGAACCGTCGAACGGGCTGCCCGAGCGCAGTTCTGCCGCGAGCGGCTCGACGCGGCCCACGACGTCGCGCACGAATTCGAGCAGGTCGCGCGGGCTGCGATAGTTCGTCAGCGCCTTCAGCGTGACCCAGCCGGGCAGCGAGACGGGCTCGCGCAGGTAGAGGTTCTGCAGCGGATCTTCGAGCCACCACCATGCGCCGTCCGGTGCCAGCAGGCGCTCCAGCGCCGCCGCCCACGGCGCGTGGAAATCCTGCCCTTCGTCGACGATCAGCACGTCGAAGCGCCAGCGTTCCGGCACCGGCGCTTCAGCGAAGCGCGCCTCGAGCCGCTCGAACGCGCCGGGCGCGTCGAAGTCGGGCGTATAGCCGCCGTCGCGGGCCACCCAGTCGCACAGCTGGTGGTAGTTCGCGATCTTTGCGCCGGGCGGCGCGATGCGCGCGATGTAGTCGGCGAGCGGCCGGTTGAAGCACACGTACAGCACGCGCTTGCCGGCCGCGACCGCATCGCGCATCGCCTGCACCGCGAGCTGCGTCTTGCCGGACCCCGCGGTGCCCGTCACGCGCAAGCGGAACGGCGTGAACTCCAGCTGGCGCGCCCACGCGGCGAGCCCGCCCGACAGCCGCGTGACGAGCGTGCCGGCCTGCCCGACGAGCGCGCTCGTATCGGGCGTGAGCGCCAGTTCGTCCGCGAGGAAATGATGCAGCTTCGCGGCGTTCGGCAACGGTTCGTCGTGCTCGGGCAGGATCTGCTGGATCACCTGCGCGAGTTGCGCCTTGCGCGACGCGTCGACGATGCGCTCGGCCGCGACGCCCGCGATCGCTGTGTCGCGGATCGCATAGTCGGGGCAGTACAGCAGCGCGTCGACGCCGTAGACGCCCGCGCCAAGCGCGGCGGTCAGCCGCCGGTGCAGCGTCTCCTGCGTGCGCGCGAGCTGGATCGGCACGTTGCGCTCCTTCTGCAGATAGACCTTCACGAGCCCCTTCGGCGTCTCGCGCAGGAAGCCGGCCTTCTGCTCGATCAGCAGCACGCGGCCGGCCGCGTTCACGACGACGAACGCCGCTTCGCCGAACACCGAAAAGCCTTGGTCGGCGCGCGTCCAGTGCACGCCGTGATAGACGGTGTAGCTGTCCGGCAGCGCGTGTTCGAGCGCGGCGAGCGTCTCGCGCTCGCGTTCGGCCGCGCCGGTGGCGGCGAGGCTTTTCCAGTCGTCGGGAATGAGGCGGGCCATGAAGTCGGGCGGCGGATGCCGGTCATGAACAGGGTGCGGCTATTGTACTGACGAACCTGTTCACGACCGCCGCGCCGCGCGGGGGGCGGCCATGCGGAGAGCGATGCGTGCGGGAATTACCCGCGCTTGACCGGATTATCCGCGCTTAACCGCGCGCAAGCCGCTTCGCGAGATCGGCGCTGAGGATCGCCATGCGCGCGGGTTTTTCGTAGCAGACGACGTCGAACGCGCGGATTACCTCGCTGATGTCCGCCTCGCTCGCGCGGCCGGTGAGCAGGTCGCCCGTCAGCACGAAGATCGGCGCGCCCGGATTGTCCGACGTGCGCACCGCCTTGATCGCGGTGGCGGCCGTGCTGTCGTCGAACAGCCATTCGGTGACGACCGCGTCGAACGCCTGGCCCTGCAGCGCGTCGACGAACTGTGTGAGGCCGTCGAACGCGGCCGTCGCGAAACCCTGCCGTTCGAGATAGCGGCACAGCTCGGTCGCGCTGACGCGATCGGGATCGATCACCGCGACGACGAGCTTGTCGCTCTCCGCGCGGCGCGGATAGATCTCGATCTTGTGGACGTCGTACGCGTTCTGATACAGCACGCCGGTATGGCGCAGCACGCGCCAGCGGCCGTTCTGTTCGTACGCGACGAACTCGGGACGTGCGCCGGCTTCGAGCGGCGCGCCGATCCAGGCGGTGCACGGAATTTCCGCGACGCCGGCGTACAGGACGGCTTCCTGCGAATAGGCGCCGACCATGCCGGGGTCGAGCGTCTGCGCGCCGAACAGTTGAGCGGCGGGCTCGCCGTACGCTTCGGCGACTTTCTTGATCTGCGCGAGCGTCCAGGGGCTGCTGCCACGCAGTTTGCGGTGGCCCTGCGAAAAGCTCAGGTCGAGGATGCGGCACAGCTCGGTGGTCTGCTGGCGCTTGCCGATGCCGTTACGGCTCATCAGCTCGCGCACGCGCTCGGCAACCGCGAGGGAATCCGTGGTGATTGCTTCAGTGGTCATGCTACGGGAACGGATCGTGACGTTCAGAACGACGCCTTGCGGCAGTCTCGACGGACAGTCTTGACGACGTCCGGTGGCGAGCCGACCGGCCACGCGCGGAAAAGATAACTTTACCGCAAAACAGGTGTCATTCCATGTCGCGAAAGGTGCGTTTCTGTGAAAGGTGTGTCACGACGTTACGTTGGGGCCGGGTCGGGCGCCGCGCGCCGCTGGCCCGTTCTCAACCTTCGGGCGCGGATCGCCCGAGGCCGGGACATCATTGCCCGCGCGATCGCGTGTAATCGCGTCGGGCGGCCGCTGCGTGCACCACGGCAGCGCACATTCATGCCCAGAGTGTGGGATGGGGCGGCGTCGCCTGCGACAAATTTTTACAGGAGCCCGCGCGTCGTGCCGGACCGCTCCGCATCTTATATGCGGATGGTTTGGTGGCTCACTCTAATTGGCCGGGGGGCCAGGCACTATGGCGCCGGGTGAACGCGACAGGGCCGCATGCTACGATTGCGCCGTCTCAAAAAAGCATTGAAGCGATGCAGAAGAAATTTGTGATGCGCGGGTACGAGATGAACTGCGAGCCGCGCGTGACGGAGGACGGCAAGTACGCCGCCCAGGTCGAGGTCACGAAGCTGGGTTTCAGCCGCGAGGCGGCATTCCGCAAGCTGGGCGAATTCGATACCGAAGCCGAAGCCGTCGCCTATGCGCAAAAATTCTCCGAAGAGTGGCTGAGCCGCTACGCGTAGCGCATCGTTTGCCCGTGCAACACGGGTGTCGGTTCGACCGGCCGGTGCAGGCAGCGTGAGCCCTGGGGCGCCGAACGGCCGCCCTCGTCCAAAGCGAAAAACATGAAGGACGCCCAAGGTGCGGCGGGGTGGCGCGCGCCATCTCGCCGTCGCTGCGTTGCGCGTTTGCCTCGTTGCGCCGGACCGGTGTGCCGTGCCCGAACACGCATGTGATCTGCGGAAAACGAACCGCAATCGAGCCGAGATTGATTCCCGACGGTTTCGAATATCCGGGGAAGTTAGTAGATTAATGCGTTGCGCCGTGAGGTATCGTTCGATGCTCGGTTGAAGGCAACACAACACAATTGGAGACTGCGAATGGCCACATTGCGCATGCAGACCGTCGTACACGGTAAAACTGTCCAGGTCATGTTGTCGCCGGAACATCGTACCGCCCGGATTTACATCGTCGACAACGAAGCGGGCAGTCATCCGCCCCGCACGATGAGCATCGAACAGTACGTCGACGCCGGAATGGCGGCCGACGAGATTGCGCGGCATGTGCTCGAAGTCGTCGCGATGTCGATCGAACAGCTGGCACGACTTC
The DNA here is from genome assembly GCF_003635165.1 of Burkholderia sp. Nafp2/4-1b. Classification (GTDB taxonomy): domain Bacteria; phylum Pseudomonadota; class Gammaproteobacteria; order Burkholderiales; family Burkholderiaceae; genus Burkholderia. Next base: position 481,030 of record NZ_ML058597.1, read on the forward strand.
AGCCGTACGGCCGCACGGCCGGTGCGCGAACGCGCTATTCGCACTGATCTCGCTGACGTCGGTCGCGGCGGAGTGGTCTGCGCTCCGCCGCCGGCCGCCGGATTCCTGCCTTCGCTATCGGGTTGCGCTCAGCAACCCGCGATTGCGTTGATCTGCGACGCGGCTGCCATGTGCGCCGCATCAAACCCTATGCATTGCAACACGCGCCGGGTTCATCCGGGCGCGTGCTGGTTCGCATCCGTCAGCGGCGTGTCCATCCGTCGAGCAGCGGCGTCAGGCAAGCGCGCGTCGTCATGCGCCCGGAGCGGCGCGCGCCGCATGCCGCGCGCGGTGCCGGATCCGAATGCATCGAGCATCGCGCGTCCGCGCGGCGTCAGGTGCACGCGGCGATGACCGTCGCCGCGATGTTCGAGCATGATCAATTGCCGCTCGAGCAGCGTGTCGATCTCGCTGCGGGTCGAGTCCAGCTGATCCGGCGCATGACGGATCAGCATCAAGGTCGCGAATTCGTGTGGACTGAGCATGGTGGTCTCTCATGGTCAATGCGTCGGGAAGGCGACGACACGATGCGCGACGAACGGTGCGCGACCGGGCCGCCGCCTGCCTGGCTGATCACCCATCGAAACACGCAGCGCGTGAACCGCGACTGCGTTGAGCGACACCTAACATAGGACAGGCGACGCAAATTTCAAGAGGCCGTCCGACACGTGACGAATGGCGGTTTCGGGTGCCTCTTTCGACGTCGTGAGCGAGCACAAGAAGACCGTGCGACGGCCTTCATATGCACGACGCATCAGTGTCGCCGAGCCGAAACATTTTGTTACAAACACGCATTCAGCACCCCTCTTGAAGCGCATATCGGCCGCCACTATTTCGCTTCTCGCCAATCGATGGCACGTCGGCGCATCGCCTTCTTCCGGTGCAAGCGCCGACGGATTCCCTTATTCAGGTGATCTCATCGCTCAGGAGATGAAAATGCAGATTCGTCCCCTCTACGACCGGGTTATCGTCAAGCGAATCGAACAGCAGCGGACGACAGCCTCCGGCATCGTGATTCCCGACTCCGCCGCGGAAAAGCCCGAGCAGGGCGAAGTCATCGCGGTCGGCAGCGGCCGGCTGCTCCAGGACGGCTCGCAGCGCCCGCTGCAGCTCAAGGTCGGCGACCAGGTTCTCTTCGGCAAATATGCAGGCCAGACCGTCAAGGTGGACGGCGAGGAACTGCTCGTCATGCGCGAAGAGGACGTCATGGGCGTACTCGAACCCGAATCGCAGGCCGCCAGAAAAGCGGCGTGACGTCCGATTCGGCCGTGTCGCACCGGCGTTGGCGCGGTGCGCGCGGCATTCCGTTCAACGACTTTATCCGGAGCAACCAAAATGGCAGCAAAAGACGTGAAATTCAGCGACGGCGCGCGCAGCCGGATCGTCAAGGGCGTGAACGTCCTGGCCGATGCGGTGAAGGTGACGCTCGGTCCGAAAGGCCGCAACGTCGTGATCGAGCGCAGCTTCGGCGCGCCCGTCATCACCAAGGACGGCGTGTCGGTCGCGAAGGAGATCGAGCTGAAGGAGCGCTTCGAGAACATGGGCGCGCAGATCGTCAAGCAGGTCGCGTCGAAAACCGCCGACGTGGCCGGCGACGGCACGACGACCGCCACCGTGCTCGCGCAGGCGATCGTCCAGGAAGGCATGAAGCACGTCGCGGCCGGCATGAACCCGATGGACCTGAAGCGCGGCATCGACAAGGCCGTCGGCGCGGTGCTCGACGAGTTGCGTCAGCTGTCGCGGCCGATTTCGACCCACAAGGAAATCGCGCAGGTCGGTGCGATCTCCGCGAACGCGGACGAGGCGATCGGCAAGATCATCGCCGACGCGATGGAGAAGGTCGGCAAGGAAGGCGTGATCACGGTCGAGGACGGCAAGTCGCTCGAGAACGAGCTCGACGTGGTCGAGGGCATGCAGTTCGACCGCGGCTACGTGAGCCCGTATTTCGTCAACGATCCCGACAAGCAGGCCGCCTATCTCGACGACGCGCTGATCCTGCTGCACGACAAGAAGATCTCGAGCGTCCGCGATCTGCTGCCGATTCTCGAGGCGGCGTCGAAGGCCGGCAAGCCGCTGCTGATCGTCGCGGAAGATGTGGAGGCCGAAGCGCTCGCGACGCTCGTCGTGAACGCGATGCGCGGCATCCTGAAGGTCGCCGCCGTCAAGGCGCCGGGCTTCGGCGACCGGCGCAAGGCGATGCTCGAGGACATCGCGATCCTCACCGGCGCGACGGTGATTTCCGAAGAAACGGGCAAGCAGCTCGACAAGGCGACGCTCGACGATCTCGGCCGTGCGAAACGTGTCGAGGTGCGCAAGGACGACACGATCATCATCGACGGCGCGGGCGACCCCGCGCGCATCGATGCGCGCGTGAAGTCGATCCGCGTGCAGATCGACGAAGCGACGAGCGACTACGATCGCGAGAAGCTGCAGGAGCGCGTCGCGAAGCTCGCGGGCGGCGTGGCCGTGATCAAGGTCGGTGCGGTCACCGAAGTCGAAATGAAGGAGAAGAAGGACCGTGTCGACGATGCGCTGCATGCGACGCGTGCGGCGGTCGAGGAGGGGATCGTGCCGGGCGGCGGCGTCGCGTTGTTGCGCGCACGCGCGGCGCTGTCGGACCTCAAGGGAGCGAACGCCGACCAGGACGCCGGTATCCGGATCGTGCTGCGCGCGCTCGAGGCGCCGCTGCGCGTGATCGTGTCGAACGCGGGCGACGAGCCGTCGGTCGTGATCGCGAAGGTGCTCGAAGGTAAAGGAAACTTCGGCTACAACGCGGCGACCGGCGAGTATGGCGATCTGGTCGAAGCGGGCGTGGTCGATCCGACCAAGGTCACCCGCACTGCGCTGCAGAACGCCGCGTCGATCGCCGGCCTCGTGCTGACGACCGATGCGACCGTCGCCGAAGCGCCGAAGGAGGAAAGCGCCGCGCCGGCAGCCGCGCCCGAACTCGGCTACTGACCCGCATCGCAGGAAACCCCTGCGCGTATCGATCCGCCGCGGGCCGGAGCGGCGCTGTTCGGCGCGCGCGACAGCGGGGCGCGCGCGCCGTTTTTTTCAGGTTTGCGAGACCGACCATGAAACTCGAACTGCTGATCGATTCGAAACCGCTGCACATCGAGATCGACGACGTCGTTGCCGGGCTGCTCGCCGCGCGGCTCGGGCTGCCTCCGGACGGCGAACACCGCGATGCGATCGCCCGGTATCTCGGCGAAGCCGCCGCGCCGTGGACGCTCGACGACAACTACATGCGCAAGCGCGTGATGCGCCGGCTGATTCTCGATATCGCCGATCCGACGCTCGTCATCGATTACCTGATGGCCGACCAGCCGGATCCGGGCGCAACGGGCGCAACGGGTGCATGACGGGCCGCGCCGTGCCGCCCCGCGTCGGAAGCGCTTCTGGCGCCTGGCCGGACGTCGATCGGCTCGAGCTCATGCTCCGTCCGGCTTGCCCGGCGGGAAGGTTGCGCGACATTCGTTCCGGCGAAATCTCAGCACGAAGCGATCCCACGCTCGACCGACGGGTGCGCGCAAAGCACGCGGCTCTGCCGGGCATGCGTCGTGCTCTGGCGCTCCGGGCGGCGCGTGCGTGCGCCTCGTGGGCACGCGGCTCGTGCGTTGGCGCCGGACCCGTGCGCCGGCGGAGCGCGGGCGCGCTGCGAGGACTTTCGATTCCGGAGAAGACATGCAAAGGGACAACGAATCAACCGGCGTGCGGCCGGACTTCCGCGACGACGCTGCGGCCGATGCTCGACCGGCCGGGAATCCGGTGACACGAGCCTTCGAGCGCTTCGCGTCGGGCGTGACCGCATGGGCCGGCTCGCCCGTCGCGTTCGGGTCGGCGGTGGCCATCACGGTCGTGTGGCTCGCGTGCGGGCCGATCTTTCATTACTCGGATGCGTGGCAGCTCGTGATCAATACCGGCACGACGATCATCACGTTCCTGATGGTCTTCCTGCTGCAGCGGAACCAGAACCGCGACAGCGTCGCGCTGCATCTGAAGCTCGACGAACTCGTCGCGGCGACGCGCTCCGCGAGCGACCAGTTGATCGGCATCGAGGATGCGTCGGAGGAGGAACTGCACCGTCTCGCGAAGGCCTATCTGGCGCTCGCGAAGCGGGCCGCCGTTGACGGTCGGGCCGCGGTATGCGACGAAACCGATGCCGCGGACGAGCCGAGCGGCGTGTCGTGACCGGCGCCGCGCGCTTACAAGCGGTTGTCATTTGGGTTGCATCGGGCGCGTCGTGCGCGACGCCGATTTCTCGACGGAGGGCGGATGGCGACGCTCGACAGGAATGCGCTGACGGAGCGGACCGCGACCGGCATGCGCGACGTCTTCGCGGGCAGAAGGCGCGGCGCGGGCGCCGCGCTGCTGTTCGCGGGGCCGGCGATCATCGCGTCGGTCGCCTACATGGATCCCGGCAATTTCGCGACGAACATCCGGGCCGGTGCGCAGTTCGGTTACGCGTTGCTCTGGGTCGTGTTGCTGGCGAACGTCATCGCGATGCTGTTCCAGGCGCTGTCGGCGAAACTCGCGATCGCGACCGGCCGGAATCTCGCGGAACTGTGCCGCGCCCATTTCCCGCCGCGGGTCGTCGTCGGCATGTGGGTCGTGAGCGAGCTGGCCGCGATGGCGACCGAGCTCGCGGAATTTCTCGGCGGCGCGATCGCGCTGTCGTTGCTGTTCGATCTGCCGACGCTCGCGGGGATGGCCGTGATGGCCATCCTGACCTACGGCATCCTGCTGGCCGACCGGAGCGGCTTCAGGCCGATGGAGCTCGTGATCGGCGTGCTCGTGGGCGTCATCGGTCTGTGCTATCTGGCCGAGCTGTTCATCGCGCCGGTCGCGTGGGCCGAAGTCGGGCTGCATGCGGTCGTGCCGGAATGGCCGCGCGGCGAGGCGCTCACGATCGCCGTCGGCATCGTCGGCGCGACGATCATGCCGCATGCGCTGTATCTGCATTCCGGGCTCATGCAGCGGCGCGTGGCGGGACTCGACGCGGCGCAGCGCCGCATGATGGTGCGTTTTTCCAACCGGGAAGTGATCGTTGCGTTGTCGATCGCCGGGGCGGTCAATATGGCGATGGTCGTGATGGCGAGTGCGGCGTTTCATGCAGGCTATCGCGATGTCGCGGAAATCGGCACCGCGTACCGGACGCTGACGCCGCTGCTGGGCGCAGCCGCGGCCGTGTTCTTTCTCGTGTCGTTGATGAGTTCCGGCATCTCGAGCTCCGTCGTCGGCACGATGGCCGGACAGATGATCATGGAGGGCTTCGTCGGCTTCCGGATTCCCGTCTGGCTGCGCCGGCTCGTCACGATGGTTCCCGCGTTCGTCGTCGTCGGGCTCGGCGTCGATTCCACCGAGGCGCTCGTGATCAGCCAGGTCGTGTTGTCGTTCGTCTTGCCCGTGCCGATGCTCGCGCTGGCCTACTTCACCGGCTGCCGCGACATCATGGGCGCGTTCGCGAACGGGCGCGCGACGCACTGGGCTGCAATTGGCGCGATGGTCGTCATTTGCGCGCTGAATGTCGTTTTACTGGTGCAGCCGATCGGGGCGCTGGCGTCGCATTTCGGCGTTGGATGAATAACGGTCTGGAAGGGATTTGAATAAGCGTGGCGGAAAATATTGCGTGCCGGCATTGCGCTGACAAGTCTTTTTTACCGCGGCGTGCAAACAAGAAGAAGACAGGCCCGCGGGTCGGCGGGCCTGCTCGTTTACCGCGCTTTCAGCATTTCGTCAGCGAGGCGATACGCGCTCAGCGCGCGCTTGGACTCGTAATCGGCAATCGCCGATACGTTGCGGCCTGCATCTCGCGACAGCAACCCTTGCAGCGCCGCCGCAGCGAAGAAATCTCGCAGGTCCGGCATCGGCTGCTTCGATTCCGGCGGCGCGGCGACCAGCGGCTCCGGCTTCCAGAAAACCGGCGACGGGAGCGAGGCTTTGTGTGCGGAAGCAGTTTTCTTGGTGCTCACATCCTGAGACAACGACATCATTTCTTCCCCTTCGATCAGGTGTCAGTTGGCGAATCAACGTAAGGTCCTCGTTTACATGGCGAGCAACATTGTTTTCGTGTTCTGAGAAGTACTAATCGATAGAGCGACGCGAATATTCGCCGGGAATACGCGATTCGTCAAAGGAAATAAATTCGTTCTATCTATTTGTTCGGTGAGCATTTTCTGTTCCCAAAACATGTGGAGATAAAGCGCTCTGCGTGAAAGTCGATCTCGATGGTATGTCGACGTGAATGACGCGCCGGTGACATGCGAAAGTGTGTGATGGCGCACTGATGCGTGGGTCTCTTTTAGTGTTCGCGCGAATCAATGGCGCATGCCGCGCCGATGAATTCATCGTAAGTATTCGTCGTGATCGACAACGCGATGGATGTCGTTATGTATGACGTAATGCGGCGGTCGAAATGCGGCGCGCAATGGGGGCCATTAAAAATGATTACGCCGAATTCAACTGCCTTACGTCGGCATATACGTGAACGGCTCGCCGTCCTCGCGTTCGACGGACAGCAAACGCTTCAGTTGATCGAGCGCGAACAACTGCTTGCCGTCCGCGGCCGCTTCGGCGATCGCGGCATCGACGAGCTTTCGCGCGCGCGCGAGGATCACGGAGCGCTGACGCGCGATTTCGAGCACCATGCGTTGCTCGATGTTCTGCCGGCTCGACTGCTTGTCGCTCAGGTGACGCCAGCGATCGCGAAGCTCGCACCAGGTGACGCGCTGGAATTCCGGAATCGTGCGCGGGAACGTGCCGGCTTCCGCAGGCTCGGGCTGCGCGCGCAACGCGCATCGCAGCGCCTCGCGGGCGCGCCATTCGTCGGAAAACGGCGCATACACGTCGCGCGTGCGGCCGATCGGATTCGCGCGCTCGATTTCCTTCTCGAGCAGGTAGGTCAGCCGTCGCAGTGCGGAACCATGCGCGAGCATCGCGGGATCGAGCACGCGGATCCGGCGCGAAGCATCCGCGACGTGCGCCTTCAGTTCCCACAGCGTCAGGCGCAGATGCTGCACCTCGAGGATCAGACGCTGGACGTCTGCATACGTGCACTTCGTCCACCATTCGGTGAGGTCGTTCAGCTTCGGGGGATCGAATGGGGGGAGGATCATGGCTACTGCAACAACACTGTATGGATATACAGTTTATCGCGCGGTAACATAGCGCCGTCAAGGCGAAAAAATGGGGACGGCCGAGCGGCCGCCTGCCGACGGACCGGACAGTCGATCGGCCTTCCTGCGCTTTCGCCATTCACGCTTTCACCATTCACTTTCGCAGCCTGAGAGCCTGAGCCGGCGCCCGCCATCGCTTACGTCGATGGATGCGCCGGACCTACCGACGCCAACAGAGAACAATGACGACCACCTATCCGCTGCATGACGCACTGACTCGCGCCGATACGGCGTTCCCAGCCGAAGCCGACGTCGTGATCGCCGGCGCCGGCATCATGGGCTGCGCGGCCGCTTACTACCTCGGCCTGCGCGGCCTGAAGGCCGTCGTGCTCGACAAGTCGCGCATCGCCGGCCAGCAATCGACGCGCGCGTGGGGCTTCGTGCGCCAGCAGGGCCGCGAGTCCGCCGAAGTGCCGCTGATGATGGCCGGCATGCGAATCTGGGAAGGGCTCGAGCAGGCGCTCGGCTTCGATCTCGAATGGCGGCAGGGCGGTTGCCTCTACATGGCGGACAACGACGACGACTGGGCGTCGTTCCAGGCGTGGCTCGCCGTCGCGCGCGAACACGGTCTCGACACGCGCACGCTGACGCGTGCGGAGATCGACGAACACGTGCGCGGCCTGTCGCCGGAGGCGCGCACGCTCGGCGGGCTGTACACCGCGAGCGACGGGCAGGCCGAGCCGCGCCGCGTGGCCGCCGCATTCGCGGCGCGCGCAACCGAAGCCGGCGCGCGTTTCTTCGAAGGCTGCGGCGTGACGGCAATCGAGACGGCCGGCGGCGCGATTGTGGGCGTCCAGACCGAGCGCGGCGCGATCCGCACGCGGCGCGTGATCTGCGCGGCCGGCGCGACCAGCTTCCGGCTGCTCGACGGCGTCGGCATCCGGCTGCCGCAGCAGGCCGTGCGCGGCACCTGCATGCGCACCAACGTGCTGCCGCACGTATCCGCGTCGACGCTCTGGGGGCACGGCCTCGGCATTCGGCAGCGCAAGAACGGCACGATCAATCTCGCCGACGACATGCAGGCCGACGTCGATCTGACGCTGGGCCACTTGCGCGGCCTGAGCCTGTTCTGGCCGGAGTTCTGGTCGCAACGACAGAAGTTCCGGCTGCACCTGAATGCGGCCGCGTGGCGCGATGCATGCGCGCGCATCGGCGGCGTCGTCGGGCCGATCGAGCCGCGCGATCCGCAGCCGCAGCCGAATCGTGCGCATGCGCCGCGTGCGCTCGCGAAGCTGAAGGCGATCTTCCCCGCGCTGAAGGATGCGCAGATCGTCGAGGCGTGGGCCGGCCTGATCGACGTGCTGCCCGACGGGATTCCGGTGATCGACGCACCCGGCACGCCGTCCGGGCTCGCGATCGCGACCGGGTTCTGCGGGCACGGCTTCGCGATGGGGCCGATCGTCGGGCGGCTGCTGGCCGAATGGGTCGATACCGGCGCGCCGTCGCTCGACCTGGCGGCGTTCCGTGCGCAGCGTTTCGTCGACGGGACGATGGTCCGGCCGCGCAGCGTGCTGTAGCGGCCGGGCCTGCCTGATCTCGTCGTAGAATCGAGCCCGCATCCTTCAGGAGAATCCCCGTTGGCAACGCCTTCCGCCCAGCGCCGCTCGCTGCGCTCACGCCTGCGCCGGGCGCGCGATCCGTGGCAGGCGCCGCGTGCGCGCACGCTGTTCACGCGTCCCGCGACGTCGCCGCGGCGCACGCTGCTGTTCCGTCTCGGCGCCGTCGTGACGCTGTGCATGCTCGCGTTTCTCGTGCTGTATCTCGATCGCGACGGCCTGCGCGATTCGACCAAGAGCACGCCGATGAACGTTGCCGATCTCGTGTACTTCACGATGGTCACGGTCGCGACGGTCGGCTACGGCGACATCGTGCCGGTCACCGCGCGTGCGCGCCTGATCGATGCGTTCTTCATCGTGCCGATCCGCATCGGCATCTGGTTCATCTTCCTGGGCACGGCGTATCAGTTCGTGATCCAGCGCGTCATCGAGGAATTCCGCATGAAACGCCTGCAGAAGCAACTGTCCGATCACATCGTCGTGTGCGGCTATGGCCTGTCGGGGTCGATCGCCGTGCGCGAGCTGCTCGAGAGCGGCGTCGATCCGTCGACGATCATCGTGATCGATGCGCAGCAGCAGGCGCTCGAGGCCGCGACGTCGCTCGGCGTGACGGGGCTGCTCGGCGATCCCGCGCATGAAGACCTGCTGCAACAGGCGCAGGTGCGCGCGGCGAAGGCCGTGATCATCTCGGTGACCGACGACCCGACCGCGATCCTGCTCACGCTGTCGGTGCGCAGCATCGCGCCCGAGACGAAGATCGTCGTGCGGATCCAGGAGAACCTGTATCAGCGGCAACTGCGGCAGGCGGGCGCCGACGTGATCGTGTCGTCGACCAAGATCGGCGCACTGCTGCTTGCCGATGCGGTGCACAGCCGCTACATCGTGCCGTTCGTGAACGACATGCTGTCGACGCGCGGGCGCGCGACGCTGCTGGAGCGCGAGGCATTGCCGCACGAGATCGGCTGCATGACGAACGTCGTGCCGGGCGCGATCGTCGTCGGGCTCGATCGCTGCGGGAAGATTTATTCGTTCTATGAAGATCCGCCGTGCCGGATCGAGGCGGGCGATACGCTGGTCGTGATTCAGTCGGCGCGGATTCCGGATGCGGAGGTTTGACGGGCCGGCAACGCACCCCTGTCGTGCCGCGCTGGTGCATTTCCTGCTTGATATGGCACCGTATGTTTTTTAGTATGAGGTATTCGCTCCGTGCGCGCGCAGACGCGCCCGGTCATAGAGGAGACACATGCAATCCAGGTCGGCGGCACCTCAAACCATCGTCGTGGTCGGCATCCTGGTCGCCTGCGCGCTGATGGGTCTGTGCGTATTGCAGCTGCTACAGAGCCGCAACGACGCGCTCGAGCGGGCAAGCGAAACCTCCCGCAATCTCGGCCTGATCGCCGAGCGCGACATCGGACGCAACTTCGAACTCTATGACCTGTCGCTGCAGGCGGTCATCGAGGGGCTCCAACGTCCCGACGTGATGAATGCGCCCGCAAGCTTGCGGCGCGCCGTGCTGTTCGACAATGCGATGAGCGCGCAATTTCTCGGCTCGATCCTGGTACTCGATGCCGGCGGCAACATCGTCCTCGATTCGGGCAGCGACGTGCCGCGCCACGGCAATTTCGCCGATCGCAAGTACTTCACCGTCCACCGCGACAACCCGAATGTCGGTCTCTACATCAGCGACCCGTTCACATCGCGCCTGCGCGCTGGCTCGCCCAGCATCGGGCTCACGCGGCGGATCTCGAATCCCGATGGCTCGTTTGCAGGCATCGTGCTCATTGCGGTCAACCTCGAGTATTTCCACCAGCTGTTCGCCGGCTTGTCGCTCGGGCAGCACGGTTCGATCTCGCTGATCGGCAACGACGGCGTGATGGTGATGCGCCAGCCGTACGACGTCCACACCATCGGCCGCAACATCAGCCAGGCCGCGACCTTCAAGCGGTTCGCGGCCGCGCAGGAAGGCGTCTTCTCGGAAACCTCGTCGCTCGACGGCGTGCGCCGTCTCTACTACTTCCGCCACTTGCCGAAGCTGCCGCTGATCATCATGGTCGCGGAAGCGGAGCAGGACATCTATGCGGCGTGGCGGCACCGCGCGACGACGATCGGCGCGCTGGTGGCAATGTTCGGCGCGGCGTTCATCGCGGTGTCGGTGATGCTTGGCACGCAACTCCGGCGCCGGATGCGCGCGGAGTCGGAACTCGTGCTGCTCGCGCGCACCGATGGCCTCACCGGCCTGAACAATCGCCGCAGCTTCGGAGAAGTGCTGGATCGCGAATGGCGGCGTGCCCGGCGATCGCGGTCGGTGTTCTCGTTGTTGTTCGTCGATGTCGATCGCTTCAAGGCGTACAACGATACCTACGGCCACCAGGCGGGCGACGACGCGCTGGCCGCGGTCGCGCGTTGTATCGGCGACAACATCCGCCGGCCGCTCGATACCGCGGCCCGCTACGGCGGAGAGGAATTCGTCGTGCTGCTGCCCGATACGCCCGAAACGGGTGCCGCGCAGATCGCGGAGCGCATTCGCGCGGCGATCGACGAGTTGCCGATCGAGCACGTCGGCAGCGAATACGGGCATGTCACCGCGAGTATCGGCCTGGCGAGCTGGACGCCCGAGCACGATGCCGAGGCCGATGCCGTGATCAAGGCGGCCGACGAGGCGTTGTATCGGGCGAAGGCGACCGGGCGGAACAAGGTGGCCGCGTTTCAGGCACCGGCTTGACAATTTCGTCGCAACGACGGCCATCGCGCTACAGTGGACCTCAACCGCCTTTCAAAGTCGGGCGAACGCGAGGTCGAACATGCAACTTCAAACCGGCAACCTGTTCAGCATCGAGGGCGCGCGCGGCAGCGACGAGCGTGTCGACCTGCTCGTCGCGGGCGCTCGCCTGAACGTCGAGCGGATCGTATCGTTGGGGCACACGAGCCCCGACGGCTTCTGGTACGACGATCCGCGCGCGGAATGGGTTGCGCTGCTGTCGGGGGCCGCGGTGCTCGAATTCGAGGCGGACGCGACGTTGCACGACATGCGCCCGGGTGACTACGTGCTGATCGAACCGCATTGCCGGCATCGCGTCGCGTGGACGCATCCGGACGAGCCGAGCGTGTGGCTCGCGATCTATCACGATGCAGAATCGCGTGGTTGACCCGGCTTACCCGCGCCCCACGAACGGCATCGTGGTCGCCATGATCGTCATGTTCAGGATGTTCGTATCGAGCGGAAGATTCGCCATCTGAACTACTGCGTTCGCGACATGCGTGACGTCCATCCGTGCCTCGGGCGCCATGCGCCCATCGGCCTGCAATACGCCTTCGGTCATCCGGTCGGTGAGAGACGTCGCCGCGTTGCCGATGTCGATCTGGCTGCACGCGATGTTGAACGCACGACCGTCGAGCGCGAGCGACTTGGTGATGCCGGCCACCGCATGCTTGGTGGCCGTGTACGCGATCGTATTCGGGCGCGGCGTATAGGCGGAAATCGAGCCGTTGTTGATGATCCGGCCGCCTTGCGGCGTTTGCGCCTTCATCAGTCGCCACGCGGCTCGCGCACACAGAAAGACGCCCGTCAGGTTCGTCGCGACGACGTCGTTCCATACGCCGAGCTCGTATTCGTCGAGCGGAACGGCCGGCGCGTTGCGACCGGCGTTGTTGAAGAGCACGTCGAGCCGCCCGAACTGCTGCGCGATCCGCGCGAATGCGTGTTCGACAGACGCCTCGTCGGTCACGTCGGCGGCAAACGCGTGCGCGTCGCCTTGCGCGGCAGCGATCGCCTCTTTCGTTTCGAGCAATGCGGCTTCCTTGCGACCGATCAGCGCGACGGCAAATCCGGCGTTCGCGAGCGCGATTGCCGCGGCACGACCGATGCCGGATCCGGCGCCCGTGACGGCGGCGAACTTGTTCGAGGCAGACATGACTGGATTCCCTGCGGGTTGGATGACGAAAGAGACGGCGGATGCGCAATGGATCCGCCGTGCGCCGGTTCTAGCGACATCGTACGCGTACCGCGCGTTGCGCGGCGCGAACCGCTATTTCCTGCGTGCCGGCGCGGCCTTGCGTCCACGGGTTTCGGTTTCCGCGAACAGGCCGACGACGACATCCCGCAACCAGCGGTTGCCTTCGTCCTGATTCACGCGCGTATGCCACAGCATGTGGATCGGCGCACCCGGCAGCGTGACCGGCAACGCGCGCCAGCCCAGCGAGAACGGGGCGGCGAGCTGCAACGCGAGATGTTCCGGCACGGTCGCGATCAGGTCGGTGCGCTGCAGGATATAGCCGACGCTCATGAAATGCGGCACCGTCAGCCGTACGCGGCGCTTCACGCGGCGCCGCTTCAGCCATTCGTCGACCTGCCCGTGACCGGTGCCGGCCGACACGACGACCAGATGCTCGGCGTCCCGCCACGCGTCGACGGTCAGCGGGGCGTCCTCGAGCGGATGGCCGCGCCGGAACAGGCACACGTATCGCTGATCGAACAAGCGGCGCTGATAGAAGCCGCCCTGCAACTGCGGCAGCAGCCCGATCGCGAGATCGACGCGGCCGTCGGCCATCTCGTCGCTGAGGTTGACGCTCGTATTGCGCACGGTATTGAGCGCGATGCCTGGCGCCGCGCGCGACAGGTGTTCGAGCAACGCGGGCAGGAACACGACTTCGCCGATATCGGTCATCCCGATCGTCATCGTGCGCGACGCGCGCAGCGGATCGAAGCCGGTCTCCGGATTGAGCGCGGCATGCAGCGTCGACAGCGCGTGCGCGACCGGCTCGGCCAGGCGCAACGCGAACGGCGTGGGGACCACACCGCCGGGCCCGCGCACGAACAGCGGATCGCCGAGCCGGCGGCGCAGCTTCGCGAGCGCGTTGCTGACGCCCGGCTGGCTCATGTTCATCTGCTCGGCGACGGTCGACACGCGCCGCTCCTGCATCAGCCGCTGAAACAACAACAGCAGATTGAGATCGATCTCGCTCAATTCCATGATGGCGCGTTGTCTCCGGTCATTCCGTCTAGTGATGAAGCAGATTCCGTGCATTTTATTGTGGGATGACGGAGCGCTGCTGACAATACCGATACGGCGCGCGGATTCGACCGGCGCGCCGCGGCCTCATCACTCGCTGAATCAATATCGGAGACACGTTCATCATGCAGACCAATCTGAGGATCGCGATCGTCGGAGCTGGCATCGGCGGCCTGACGCTGGCGCTCGCGCTGCGCGAGCAGGGCATCGACGCGCAGTTGTACGAGCAGACCGACGTGCTGCGCGAGGTGGGCGCGGCCGTCGCGCTGTCGGCCAACGCGACGCGCTTCTATGAACGGATGGGATTACGCCCGGCTTTCGACGCGGTGTGCGCGGAAATCCCGGGCCTCGTCTATCGCGACGGGCGCAGCGGCGCGGTCATCGGCCATCATCGCGGCGAGCCCGACTACCGCCGCCAGTTCGGCGGTTCGTACTGGGGCGTGCATCGCGCGGACCTGCACGCGATCCTGTCGAAGGCGGTCGGCGTCGAGCAGATCCATCTCGGCCATCGGCTCGTCGATCTCGCGCAGCATCCGGATCGCGTCACGCTGAGTTTCGACAACGGCGAGCGCATCGATGCCGATCTGGTGATCGGCGCGGACGGTGCGCGCTCGATCACGCGGCGCTGGATGCTCGGCTACGACGACGTGCTGTATTCCGGGTGCTCGGGCTTTCGCGGCGTGGTGCCGGCCGAGCGGATGGACCTGCTGCCCGATCCCGAGACCATCCAGTTCTGGGTGGGGCCGCACGGCCATCTGCTGCACTATCCGATCGGCGACAACGGCGACCAGAACTTCCTGCTGGTCGAGCGCCATCCGTCGCCGTGGCCGACGCGCGACTGGGTGATGCCGGCGCAACAGGGCGAGCAGTTGCGCCTGTTCAAGGACTGGCATCCGGCGGTCGTGCAGATGATCACCGCGGTGCCGATCAGTCAGCGCTGGGGGTTGTTCCACCGGCCGCCGCTCGGCCGCTGGAGCCGCGGGCGCGTGACGCTGATCGGAGACGCCGCGCATGCGCTGGTGCCGCATCACGGGCAGGGCGCGAACCAGTCGATCGAGGATGCGATGGTGCTGGCCGCGCAACTCGCGAAGGCCGGCCGCGGCAACTGGCGCGAAGCGCAGGAGGCGTACGAGCGGTTGCGGCGCGGCCGTACGCGCAAGGTGCAGTACGCATCGATCTCCGCGGCCGACGTGCTGCATCTGCCCGACGGGCCGGCCGCCCAGGCGCGCAATGCGCGGCTCGGCGAGCGCGACAGCGTGCTGCATCACCTGGACTGGATTCACGATTTCGACGCGCTCGCCGATGAACCGAACGAGCGGCAGGGCGGGACGTGGCTTTGAGCGGTTGATGGTACTGCGATCGGCCGGCGTGTGAATGAAGCTCATCGTCGTCGCGCATTCGTCCGCCGTCGACAGGTCGATCGTGCCGCCCGAGTGCCGCCAGCCGCGAAGTGCGTCGTGCGCGTGCGGTGGACCCGCTTCGCGTCGGGCCAGATGACCGACGCGGCGCCCGCGTGGCTGCCGGCCGGCCCTCACACGAGCCCGGCCGGCCGCATGACCGTCATGCGTAGTCGGCCACCCGTTGCGCGGCGCGCTTGACCTGCTCGATGTCGCGAAACTGCGCGGCCGGATGCGTGTCCGGCAACTTCGCCGAGCCGCCGAACAGCTTCTCGCGCAGCGTGCCCGGCGCGTATTCGGTCGGATATACGCCGCGCCGCTGCAACTCCGGCACGAGGTAGCGCACGATGTCCTCGAAGGTTTCGTGCGCGACGGCATACGCGAGATTGAAGCCGTCGACGTCGGTCGCGGCGACCCATTCCTGCAGGATGTCGGCGACGGTCTGCGCGGAGCCGACGAACACGGGCCCCATCCCGCCGATGCCGCCCCACGCGGCCAGTTCCTCGATCGTCCACGCGGTATCGCCGCCGGCCAGGTGCTCGACTGCCGACACGATCGCATTCGTCTCGACGCGCCTGACCGGATCGCTCGGCGCGTACTGGCCGAAATCGATGCCGGTCCAGCCGGACATGAACACCAGCGAGCCGTCGTACGACACATAGCGGCGGTACTCGTCGAACTTCGCCTGCGCCTTCTCGTCCGTCTCGTCGACGATCACCGTGACGAGGTTGTAGATCAGCACGTCGTGCGCATCACGGCCAGCGGCGGCTGCCTGCGCGCGCACGTCGGCGACGTAGCGCGCGAGCTGCGGACGCGTCGGCGCGGCGACGAACACGCATTCGGCGTGCTGCGCGGCGAACGCCTTGCCGGGGCCCGAGGCACCGGCCTGGAACAGCACCGGCGTGCGCTGCGGCGACGGCTCGCACAGGTGATAGCCGGGCACGTCGAAGTAGCGTCCCTTGTGGCCGATCTCGTGCACTTTCTCCGGATTCGTGAACACGCGGCGGTCGCGATCGCGCACGACCGCGCCATCTTCCCAGCTGCCTTCGAACAGCTTGTACAGCACTTCGACATATTCGGCCGCGACCGCATAGCGGTCGTCGTGCGTGCGCAGCCCGTTGTCGCCGACGTTCTTCGCGCCGCTTTCCAGATACGACGTGACGATGTTCCATGCGAGCCGGCCCTTCGTGTGATGGTCGGCGGTCGACAGCCGGCGCGCGAACGTGTACGGATGCTCGAACGTCGTCGACGCGGTGATGCCGATGCCGAGATGCTCGGTCGCCATCGCGATCGGCGCGGCGAGCTGCAGCGGATCGTTGACCGGGATCTGCGCGGCCTGGTGCAGCGCGTGATAGTTGCTGCCCTGGTAGACGTCGTAATAGCCGATCACGTCCGCGATGAAGATCGCATCGAAGATCCCGCGTTCGAGCACGCGCGCGAGATCGGTCCAGTAGTCGAGATCCTTGTACTGCCACGAACGGTCGCGCGGATGCGCCCACAGGCCGGGCGACTGATGGCCGACGCAGTTCATCTCGAACGCGTTGAAGCGGATGGTCTTGCTCATCGCGCGGCCTCCGTTGCCGTGCCCGTGGCAGCAGCGGCGCCATTGCCGACGCGCCACACGAACGGCGGCGTGCGTCCGTTGATGACCCAGTCGCCGACGATCCGTGCCTTGTAGACGAGCGGATTGTGCGACGACACCGTGCGCGCGTTGCGCCAGTGACGATCGAGCGCGGTCGTGCTGCGCGTCGCGGATGCGCCGAGCGCGTCGAACAGGCGCGTCGCCGCGCGCAGCACGAGTTCCGACACGACGAGCTGGCTCTGCGCGGATTCGATTTCGGCCGCGACGTTCGCGGCATGCTCGGCTTCGTCGTCGTTGCCGAAGCGCGCGATATAGGCCTGTTGCAGCGGCTGCGCGGCACGCAGCGCGAGCGCATCGGCCGCGTACGCCCACGACGCGATTTCGCCGATCACCTGCTGCAGTTGCGCGTCGTCGCCGGCGCGCGCGGCGTTGCCGTGGCTGTACACGCGCGTGCGGTTGCGCACGAGCTCGCCCGCGTCGCGCACGATCGCATGGCCGATGCCGGCCAGCGTGGCGACGTGGAACAGCTGGTAGAACGCCGTCTGATATTTGAAGCGGCGCGCGAACTCGATCACGTGGTCGGCGTCGACCGCCGCGTTCTCGAAGCGCGTCGTGCCGCTGCCGGTCGTGCGCTGGCCGAAGCCGTCCCAGTCGTCTTCGAGTATCACGCCGGGCTGTGCCGTTGCGACCGCAACGATCACGTCGCTGCCGTCATGTTCGCGTTGCGCGAACACGTCGATCCAGTCCGCGAACAGGCTGCCCGTGCTGTAGAACTTTCGGCCGTTCAGCACGAGCCGGCCGTTCTGCTCCGATACCTTGGTGATGGTCTGCCCGAGCGGGACGTCGCCGGCTTCCGACCACGCATTGCCGACGAGCTGGCCGCTCGCGAAGCGGTCGAACCACGTCGTGCGCTGCGGCCCCGGCGGTGCGTTCAGCCAGTCCTCGACGAACGCGAAGTGGCCGCGCAACGCCTGCGGCAGATTCGAATCGGCGGTCGCGAGTTCGGTGAGCAGCCGGAACAGCTGCGGCAGCGATGCGCCGGCGCCGCCGTCGTGCACCGGCAGCCGGACCGCGCCGAAGCCGGCGGCCTTCAGCCAGCCGATCGCTTCGTGCGGCAGTTCGCGGCGCTGTTCGCGCTCCGCGGTGCCGGCCGCGATCCGGTCGAATATGGGGCGAAACCGGCTCGCGAGTGCATCGTAGTCGGTGCCGGTGGAAAGAGAGGGATCTGCGTGTGACGAAGTCATGCGGTGTTCCTCGAAGGGCGGGGCCGTTTGCACCGGGAGGCCAGTATAGGAAGCGTCGCGCGCGCGTTCCAATAACGGATTCGCAGATCGTTATCGTCACGGCGCATTACGTGGCGCGGCGCGCAAAAGTACCGACGTTCGGGCGTCGATTGCGGCGTCGAAGCGCACTTCGAAGCGCACGTCGCACGACATACGAAGCCATGTCGTTTGTTATCCGAAGGAATATCGTTACGAGAATCGCTCGGTTTGCCGGTGCGGGACGCACTGCTAGATTGACTGTTTTCGTCATTCGACAGGAGAGCCCGATGTCAGATACGAGCGCGACGATTCAGGAGCGGCCAGCCGATGCAAAACCGCAGGTGGCCCGCGTGATTGCCGACGACGCACAGGCGATCGCAGCCGCGCACGCGCTTGCGCAGCGGCTGGCCGAAGGGGCCGCCGAACGCGATCGCGAGCGACGCTTGCCGCGCGACGAGATCGAATGGTTCTCGCAGTCGGGACTGTGGGCGATCACGGTGCCGAAGGCTTACGGCGGTGCAGGCGTGTCGCACGTGACGCTCACCGAGGTGATCAAGATCGTCGCGGCGGCCGATGCGTCGCTCGGGCAGTTGCCGCAGAACCACTTCGGGCTCGTCGACGTGATCGCGCTGATCGGCACCGACGCGCAAAAGCGCTATTTCTTCGCGGAAATCCTGAGCGGCAAGCGCTTCGGCAACGGCTTTTCGGAGAAGGGCACGAAGCACGTGCTCGACCTGAAGACGCGTGTGCGGCGCGATGGCGACGACTACGTCGTCGACGGCACGAAGTTCTATTCGACCGGCGCGCTGTTCGCGCACTACGTGCCGGTGCTCGGCCTCGACGATGCGCAGCAGGCGTGGCTCGCGTATATCCCGCAGCCGACGCCGGGGCTGACCGTGATCGACGACTGGTCGGGCTTCGGCCAGCGCACGACCGCGAGCGGCACGGTGGTGCTCGACGGCGTGCGCGTGCCGGCGTCGCACGTGCTGCACGCGCAGCGCGTGTCCGACGAGCCGACGCTCAACGGCCCGGTGTCGCAGATCATCCAGGCGGCGATCGATGCCGGCATCGCGAAGGCCGCGATCGCCGATACGGAAGCATTCGTGCGCACCCGCACGCGACCGTGGGTCGACAGCGGCGTCGAGCGGGCGACCGACGATCCGTTGATCGTCCGCGAGATCGGCCGCCTGCATATCCAGTTGCATGCGGCGGAAGCGCTGCTGGAACGCGCGGCGCGCACGCTGGACGAGATCGGTGCGCGCGGCACGGTGACCGACGACGATGTCGCGCGCGCATCGGTCGCGGTCGGCGAGGCGAAGGTGTTGACCACCGAGATCGCGCTGCTGGCCGGAGAAAAGCTGTTCGAGCTGGCCGGCACGCAGTCGACGCTCGCCGAACACAATCTCGACCGGCACTGGCGCAATGCGCGCACGCATACGCTGCACGATCCGGTGCGGTGGAAGTATCACCTCGTCGGCAACTACTACTTGAATGGCGTGCGGCCGGCGCGTCATGCATGGAATTGAACCGCACGTGTGGGTGATTCCGGCGGCCCCGGTGACACGGGGCCAACGGAGCACGAAGCGTCAGGCAGCCGGCGCGCAACTGCCTGACGTGTAGCGCGGCGTCGTTACTTCACGCACTCCAGCGCGTACTTCAACCCCGTCCCGAGGATGCCGCGCCATACCTCCCACGTATGCCCGCCGTCGACGATGCGCAGCTCGGCCGGATTCTGCGCACGGCGCAGCTGCGTATACAGCAGGCTGGATTCGGCCTGGATCGTCAGGTCGTCGTCGCCCGCCGCGATGAACATCGGCACGCGCCAGTTGCGCGCGAAATAGCCGCGCATCAGCGCCGGGTAGTTCAGCTCGTGCCACACGCGCGAATCGAACTGCCGGTCGCCGAACACGCCGACGTAGCGCGCGGCGGAATTGAGTGGCGGCTCGTTCGCATAGATCGCGGGGCTCAGCAGCATCGCGCCGCAGAACAGGCCCGGTTCGAGCAGCGAGAAACGCAGCGCGCCGAAGCCGCCCATCGACACGCCGCCGATCGCGCGGCCCGCGCGCTGGTTCGACACCGCGAAGTGCGCTTCGACTTCCGGCAGCAGATCGTTCAGGAACGCGCTCTGCATCTTCTCCTTGCGATCGACGTACCAGTCGGTGCCGCCTTGCGGCATCACGATCACGACGGGCGGAATCTCGTGCCGCTCGATCAGCGTGTCGGCGGT
Source organism: Burkholderia sp. Nafp2/4-1b (assembly GCF_003635165.1). Classification (GTDB taxonomy): domain Bacteria; phylum Pseudomonadota; class Gammaproteobacteria; order Burkholderiales; family Burkholderiaceae; genus Burkholderia. The sequence continues at coordinate 501,277 of NZ_ML058597.1, forward strand.
GGCCTGCAGCCGGCCCTGGGTGACCCAGTCGTTCGCGTTGCCGGCATTGCCGTGCAGCAGGTACAGCACCGGATAGCGCGCGCCTTCCGGGTTGTAGCCGGGCGGCAGGTAGACCGTGTACGACCAGTCGCGCTTCAGCGAAGCCGAGCGGAACGCGCGCAGCACGATGCTGCTGCCCGGATTGACCGGCGGTTCCTGCGCAGCGGGTGCGACCGTTGCAGGCGGGACGATCGCGGGGGTGGTCGCGGATGACGTCGGCGCAGGCACGGGCGCGCCCTGCGACGCGTGGGCGGTGGCGAGACAGCCGGCGAGCAGGGCGACGGCGAACGAAAGGGCGAGTCGGCGCATGGCGAAGCGTTTCAGGGGAGGCGGCCGCTATCGTAGCAGCGGCGCATGACCGCGCGGCACATCATTGCCGCGCACGGACTGGAAACGGCAGCCGCGACACCAGCGGCGCATAGAGCTTCGCGACGAGATACAGCAGCCCCATCGCGACCACGTCGGCGGTCAGGCCGAGCGGCACATCCAGATAGCCTTCGGTCGCCTGGTAAAGCAGCGAATCGACGGCCAGCGAAATGCCGGTGCCCGCGACGAAGCACAGCAGCCCCTGGCGGCCGATCGTGCCGATCCACGGCATCGCGTGCGCGACCTTCTTCATCCAGCCGAGGTGCACGAGCTTGGCCGCGAGCCACGCGATCGCGAGGAAGTTCGCGAGCCGCAGCGCGCCGAGGTTCTGCTTGATCGACGGATCGGTCGGAAACGGCTCGATGCGCAACCGGTAGTACGCGCCGGCCGCGACGATCGCGAGCGCCGCGGCCGTCAGCAGCCAGCCCTGCGGCTTCGGTGCGAGCGTCTGGTAGACGGGCTGGCAGCGCGCGATCACGCCGAGCACGAACAGGAACTGCCACGCGAACGGGTTGAAGTCCCACGGCGCGCCTTCGACGGTTGGCAGGAAGCGCGCGACGTGCGGCGCCGCGTACCACAGCGAACCGCTGAACGCGAGCATCAGCCACGGCTGCGTGCGCGCGAGCGGCAGCGCGAGCGGCACGAGCAGCGCGAAGAACGCATACATCGGCAGCACCGACGCGAGATACGGCTGGCGGCGGAACAGCAGGATGTCGCGCAGCGCGGCGAGCGGCTTGTGGAGCAGGCCGTCGAGATCGTTGGTCGGCATGTTCGGACCGTCGATCGAGAACGCGTTCAGCACGGCGGTGATCAGCAGCATCAGGCCGGCCGTCACGAGGAACGCACGGTAGATCTCGAACGCGCGGCGGATGAAACGCTGGCGCGCGGCGGCCTCGTCGTGGCGCTCGGCGAGCGAGTTGTACGCGATGGCGGTCGCGAAGCCGCCGAGGAACACGAACACCTCGGCCGCATCGCACAGCGCGTACGCATGCAGCGTCACGCGGGACAGGATGCTGCCGCCAATGTGGTCGACGACGATCACGAGCAGCACGAGCCCGCGGAAGAAATCGAGCTCGGCGTAGCGGCCGGCCCGGGCGGCGGCGGTCATCGGGCCGCCTCCCGGCGCGCGCCGCGTGCGCGGCCGGCACCCGCCGCGCAAGAATCGGGGTCAAGCATGACTTCGTGAAGAAATGACGAACGGATGCGCATTGTGCCACCGATGCGACACCGGTCGGGTTTACGCGGATGGCGGGCGCGTCAGCCGTTGCCGACAAGCCTGGTCAGGTGGTCGCGCGAACGGGGCAGTTGGACCCGCGCAACGCTTTGCGCACCGCGCCCCGCACCCCGATGGACGGACGATTTGCGACGTGACACCATTTTGTCCTCGCGGCCGCACACCGCGTTGTCCGCCCTGCGGGCCACTCAATAAAACAGCTCAAACAATCGCCGGGCGAATGGCCTGCCCGGCACCCGGCTCCGGAGATTCGTCATGAAGAAGCACGTCTTTTTTGCCGCCGCGCTGGCTGCCTTCGCCGCGCCGGCCTTCGCGCAGGACAGCGTGACGCTGTACGGCCTGATCGACGAAGGCTTCAACTACACGAACAACGTCAACGTGAATGGGGTCGGAAAAGCGGATTACCAGCTGGCGAGCGGCTATGCGCAGGGCAGCCGCTGGGGCCTGAAGGGCAGCGAGGATCTCGGCGGCGGCCTGAAGGCGATCTTCACGCTGGAAAACGGCTTCGACGTGAACAATGGCCGGCTCAACCAGGGCGGCCGGATGTTCGGCCGTCAGGCATTCGTCGGCCTCGGCGCGTCGCGCTTCGGCACGCTGACCTTCGGCCGCCAGTACGATGCCGTCGTCGACTACCTCGCGCCGCTGACCGCGAACGGCAACTGGGGCGGCACGCTGTTCTCGCACCCGTTCGACAACGACAACACGGACAACTCGTTCCGCGTCAACAACACGGTCAAGTACGCGAGCCCCGACTGGAACGGGCTGTCGCTCGGCGGCACCTACAGCTTCAGCAACAGCACGGGCTTCTCGAACAACCGCCAGTACAGCATCGGCGCGCAATACTCGCTCGCCGGGCTGCAGGTCGCGGCCGCGTATCTGCAGGCGAACAGCCCGGGCGTCGGCAACGCGGGCGCGATCGCGGCCGACGACGCGAACTTCGTCGCCGACCGCCTGCGCATCTTCGGCGGCGGCATCAACTACACGTTCGGCCCGGCGACGGTCGGCTTCGTCTATACGAACACGGACGTGAAGAACCCGGTGTCGAATGTCTACCTGCCGGCAACGACGTTCACGGGCCTCGGGCTGACCGCCACCCGGTTCCAGAACTTCGAGATCAACGGCAAGTACCAGCTGACGCCCGATTTCTATCTCGGCGCGCAGTACGTGTACACGGACGGCAAGTTCGATGCCGCGGCCGGCCCGATCAAGCCGAAGTACCACACCGTCGGGCTGATGGCCGACTACAGCCTGTCCAAGCGCACCGACGTGTACCTGCAGGGCGCCTGGCAGAAGGTCGGCGGCGACAAGACGGGCACCGCGGCGGACGGTGGCTACGTGGTCGGGACGGACGGTCCGTCGTCGTCGTCGAACCAGTTCGCGGTGCGCGCCGCGATCCGCCACAAATTCTGATGTTGCGCGCCGGCCGCGCGCGGGCCTGACCGGCCCGGCGCCCGGCGGCCGTCATTCCGCCCGGAGCGCGTCGCCGAGCGTTTCCGCGAGCCAGTCGACGACGATCCGCACGCGCGGCGCGAGATGCCGTCCGTGCGGAAACACGATCGACACCGGCAGCGGCGGGGCATGCCATTCCGGCAGCACCTCGATGAGCGAGCCGTCCTCCAGCAGCGGCGCGAGCCCTTCGCGCGGCGCCTGGATGAGCCCGAGGCCAGCCACGCAGCATGCGAGATACGCGTGCGAGCTGTTCACCGCGACGACGCTGCGCATCTTCACGGTCTGCAGCTCGCCCGAGTCCATGTCCGCATATTCCCAGTCCAGTTCGCGCCCCGCGCGGCTCGAGAAATAGCCGACCGCGACGTGGTCCGGCAGATCGTCCGGCGAGCGCGGCGTGCCGTACCGCGCGAGATACGCGGGCGACGCGCAGTTGATCTGCGCCAGCTCGTCGACGCGCCGTGCGACCAGCGACGTGTCGGACAACACGCCGACCCGCACCGCGCAGTCGATCCCGTCGGCGACGAGGTCGACGAAGCGGTCGGTCGTGCCGAGCACGACGCGCAGGTCGGGATAGCGCGCATGGAAATCCGGCAGCGCCGGGATCACATGGTTCAGCGCGAAGCGCTCGGGCAGGTCGACGCGGATCACGCCGCGCGCCGATGCGCCGGCGTCGTCGAACAGCGTCTCGGCGTCGTCCAGATCGGCCAGCAGCCGCATGCAGCGCTCGTAGTAGGTCGCGCCTTCGGCGGTCAGCGCGACGCGCCGCGTGGTCCGCTGCAGCAAGCGCACCTTCAGGTGCTTCTCCAGATACTGAACGGCATTGCTGACTGTCGGGCGCGGCAATTGCAGTTGCTCGGCGGCTTTCGTGAAGCTGCCGAGGTGGGCGACGCGCGCAAAGATGCGCATTGCATGCAGGTGGTCCATGCGGGGCGGCAACGTGGGCGATTTGGGACAGGCTCCATTGTTAATCAGCGTCGAATGATTTGGTTGGGCGTTTCGCGTTTATCGCGCGCGGCAATGCGCCGAGAATCCGGTTCATTCACTCACCACTGCAAGGACACGGACATGTACAAGCGCCAACTGGGCCGCACGGGCCCGCAGGTATCGGCGATCGCACTCGGCTGCATGGGGATGTCGGATTTCTACGGGCCGGCCGATCGCGACGAAAGCATCGCGACGCTGCACGCGGCGCTCGACAACGGGATCACGCTGCTCGACACGGGCGACTTCTACGGGATGGGCGACAACGAGATGCTGATCCGCGACGCGCTGCGCAGCCGGTCGCGCGACGACGTGCTGATCAGCGTGAAGTTCGGTGCGCTGCGCGATCCGGCCGGCGCGTTCGCCGGCTACGATGCGCGGCCCGAGGCGATCCGCAACTTCGTCGCGTATTCGCTGAAGCGGCTCGGCACCGACCATATCGACATCTACCGGCCCGCGCGCGTCGATCCGGCGGTGCCGATCGAGGAGACGGTCGGCGCGATCGCCGATCTCGTGAAGGCCGGCTACGTGCGCCATATCGGCCTGTCGGAGCTCGGCGCCGACACGATCCGCCGCGCGGCGGCCGTCGCGCCGATCGCCGACCTGCAGATCGAATACTCGCTGCTGTCGCGCGGGATCGAGGCGGACATCCTGCCGGCGTGCCGCGAACTGGGGATCGGCGTGACGGCGTACGGCGTGTTGTCGCGCGGGTTGCTCGGCGGCGGCTGGAGCGCGGCGCGGCAGGGCGAGCGCGATTTCCGTGCGGCGAGCCCGCGCTTCCAGGGCGAAAACCTCGCGCACAACCTTGCGCTGGTCGACGCGCTGCGGGCGATCGCGGACGAGAAGGGCGGCAATCCGGCGCAGGTCGCGATCGCGTGGGCGCTGTCGCGCGGCGACGACATCGTGCCGCTGATCGGCGCGCGCAAGCGCACCCAGCTTCAGGACGCGCTGCTTGCGCCTAAATTGCAACTAACGGTCAATGATCTCACTCGCATCGAAGCGGCGGTTCCCGCCGGGGCGGCTGCCGGCGAGCGTTATCCGGCTGCGCAGATGGCACACCTCGACAGCGAGCAGGGACGGGGGGCGGCGCACGGCGAATGAGTGGGGGTGAGCATGGAGGGCGCGCGGGTTTGTCGATCCGTGCGCTTGGTGGGTTGGCGGCCACACGAGCCCGAGCCAGCCTCAGGCAAAACCAGATGGCGGGCGGCGCGACGGTGGTTCACCATCGGCGCCGTCTTCAACCGGACGGAACGCCTTCCATGCACGTTCATACGCTGACGATCATCGTGTTCGTCTTTCTGCTGGCCGGCGCGGTCAAGGGCATGATCGGCCTCGGGCTGCCGACGATCGCGATGGGGCTGCTGACCCTCGCGATGCCGCCGTCGGCCGCCGCGAGCCTGCTGCTCGTGCCGTCGTTCGCCACCAACGTGTGGCAGTTGTGGCTCGGCCCGTCGTTCGGGTCGCTGCTGCGACGTCTGTGGCCGCTGCTCGTCGGGCTGACGATCGGCACGCTGACGGGCGGGCTGCCCGCGCTCGCGGCCGGCAGCGCGTGGACCCACGCGGCGCTCGGCATCGTGCTGGTCGCCTACGGCTGCTGGGGGCTGGCCGCCGCGCGGCTGCCCGCGCCGGGACGCCATGAAAAATGGCTGTCGGCGGTGGTCGGCTACCTGACGGGCGTCGTGACGGCCGCGACCGGCGTGTTCGTCGTACCGGCCGTGCCGTACCTGCAGGCGCTGCGCCTGTCGAAGGACGACCTGATCCAGGCGCTCGGGCTGTCGTTTACCGCATCGACGATCGCGCTCGGCCTGCAGTTGCGGATGACCGGTGCGCTGCAGACGGTCGATCTCGGCGTCTCGGCGCTGGCGCTCGTGCCGGCACTCGCCGGGATGATCGGCGGCCAATACGCGCGGCGCGTGATGAGCGAGAAGGCGTTCAAGCGCTGCTTCTTCGTCGGGATGATCGCGCTTGGCGCCTACATGGCCGTGACGCGGTTGCGGTAACCGCCGCGGCGGCCAGGATCGTCACAGCTGCGCTTCGATCGCGGCCTTGTCGATCACGGACCAGACCTGCCGGATCCTGCCGTCGTGAAATTCGTAGAACACGTTCTCCGCGAACGTGACGCGCGTGCCGTCGACGGCGAGCCCCATGAAGGTCCCTTTCGGCGCACAGGCGAAGCGCAACCGGCACGCGATGCGCGGCGGCTCGCACACGAGCAGCCGGATCTCGAAATGGAGATCGGGAATGTCGCGGAAATCCTGCTCCAGCATCGCGCGGTAGCCGGCCAGGCCGAGCGGCCGGTCGTTGTGGATCACGTTGTCCGCGACGTACTGGCCGAGCGCCGGCCAGTCCTGCCGGTTCAGGCAGTCGATGTAGGCGCGGTAGCGCGCGGCGAGATCGGCTTCGGTCATGGCTGCGTTGCCTCCTCGGGTATCGCCGGGTGGGGCCGGATGGCGCGTCGTTCAGCGTGGCGGCGTTTCGCCCGACAGGTACGACACGAACGCCTGCGTGTATTTGGGCAGCGCGTCGAACGAGCGCGCGCAGAGCGTCAGCTTGCGGTGGCTCCACGCGTCGGACAGCTCGACGAGCCGCACGTCCATCGTCTGCATCGCGCGCTCGGCGGCATGGCGCGACACGATGCCGATCCCCACGCCGCTTTCGATCACGCGGCAGATCGCATCGAAACTCTTCAACTGCACACGGTAGCGGATCCGCTTGCCGAGCGCACGCGCCTGATCGGCGAGATGGACCTGCAGCGCGCTGCCGTCGGTCAGGCCGATGAAGTCCGCGTCGGCGATCTCGTCGAATGCGACCTTCTCGTGCGCGGCGAGCGGATGCCCGGCCGGCACGACCGCGATCAGCCAGTCCTCGCGGAACGGCTTCTGTTCGAGCCCGCCGAGCCCGACCGAATCGGCGACGATGCCGACCTCGGCCGTCTTGCTGCGGATCGCATGCACGATTTCCTGGCTCGAGCGTTCCTCGACGCTGATCGACAGCTTCGGATGATGCGGCAGATACGCGGCGAGCGCGTCGGGCAGGTATTCGCTCAGCGACGCCGTGTTGCACAGCAGCCGGATATGCCCGCGCAGCCCCTGGCCGTATTGCTGCAGTTCGCCGCGCATGTGGTCGATCTGCTGCAGCACCGTGCGCGCATGGTGCTCGAGCGCGCGGCCGGCGTCGGTCACCTGCGCGCCCGACTTGGTCCGGTGCAGCAGCGGCACGCCGAGTTCGTCTTCCATGCCGCGGATGCGCTCGCTCGCGGCCTGCAGCGTGATGTGCGTGCGCTCGGCGCCGCCGGTGATCGTGCCGGCCTCGCAGATGTTCAGGAAGAGCCGCAGGTCGGTCAGGTCGAAGCGCATGGTGGGGGCGCGTAGCGATTGAAGATTGGAATGGCCGATAAGTTAGCAGGAACCGCCGCGCCGGTCTCAGGCTGGCGTTGAGGCCCCGTTCGCCGGTTCCGCATTTTCGGGGCACGATCGATGCCGGATCATGGCCGCATATCAACGGGCGGAGACTGTCATGCGGATCGATTCGTCGTGGGGCGTGGCGTTCAAGATCGCGTTGCACCTGCTGTTCCTGTGCATCGGAATCGCGTGGGCCTGCGCGGAACTGGCCGACTGGCTGCGTTGAGCGGGCGGCCGGTGCCCGCTGCGTCAGCCCTTCCATGCGGCCATGCGCGCATTGAAAGCTTTTCGAAATATCTGCCAGCAGCGAAATTTCTTGCGCATCCAGCGCCCGAAACCGTCAAGTTTTTCCAAATTCGACCGTATTACCGGTAGCTAGCGTCTACCGGCGCGCGGTTCGTGATCGTTTGTCATCATTGTTTGCATCCGGTTACACGTCGACTGTTCCATTTTTGAGATGCTTGAAAGATTGTCAAACCGGAGTCGATCGTCCATGAAACAGCACGAGATTTGCCGCAAGTCGGCCTGGCTGTCGGGGCTGGCCGCCGTGCTCGTCATGGCCGGTTGTGCCAGCACGCCGTCCGTGCCGCCGAGCGACACGCTGGCGGCGGCGCCGTCGGGCCAGCCGGGTGCCGCGTCGGCGGGCACGGTCGCGACGCCGCCGTCAGCGCCCATTCTCGTCGCACAAAAGTACGTGGTGAAACGCGGCGACACGCTGTCGGGCATCGCGTCCGCGAACGACTGCAGCGTCGCCGACCTGCGCACCTGGAACAAGCTCGGCGCGCGCGGCAAGCTGCGTAGGGGCCAGGTGCTGCGCATCGTCCGGCAGCAGCCGCTGCCGGCGTCGGGGGCGAGCGGCAGCGCACCGGCTGCCGCGAACACTCCGGCCTCCGCGGCGGCGAGCGCGTCGACGGCGAGCGACCGGCAGGTCGTGAAGGAAACCCGACGGCATGCGGGTGCGGTCACGCTCAGATGGCCGGCGCAGGGCAAGATCGTCGATGCGTTCCGGCCGGGGCAGAACCGCGGCATCCAGATCGCCGGGAGGCCGGGCGACCCGGTGCGCGCGGCGGCCGACGGTCGCGTGATGTATGCGGGTACCGGCCTGAATGCTTACGGCAGCCTGATCATCGTCCAGCACAACGCGGATTTCCTGACCGCGTATGCGCACAACCGCAAGGTGCTGGTGAAGACCGGCGACATCGTGCGCCAGGGCGACGAGATCGCCGAGATGGGCGATCTCGACAACTCGCGTGTCGCGCTGCTGTTCGAAGTGCGGCGCGACGGCAAGCCCGTCAATCCGATGCCGTACCTGCCTTCGTCGCAAGGCTGACGCCGGCCGCGTTGCTGGAATGCGGCCGTGGTCGCTGCTACGCTACGGTCTGTTCATGCGAGCCCCGCCGCGTGCGGGCCGACGGTCGTTTGCGGGGATGTGCGGCGCAGGTCGTCGTGAGCCGGTCGTCGGCGTGAACGCGTGCGCATCGCCGATGCGCACGTGCATTGCTCCATGCCATCGTTTCCGACAGACCACCATTCATCCATGGAACACTCTCCGACACGCCGCTCGCTGTTGCTCGCCGCCGTCGCCGCGCCGTTCGTCGCCGCGTGCTCGTCGGCGCCCGTCGCCGAGCAGGGGCACGCACATGCCGCGCAAGCCGAACTCGCCGCGCTCGAAAAAGCGTCGAACGGCCGGCTCGGCGTCGCCGCACTCGATACGTCGAACGGCACGCGCATCGCGCATCACGCGCGCGAGCGCTTCCCGCTGTGCGGTACCTATGCGGTGGTGACCGCCGCTGCGATCCTCGCGCGCGGTTCGCTCGACGCGTCGCTGCTACCGCGCCGCATACTGTATCGCCGCTACGACGTCGTGGCCGGCTCGCCGGTGACGGAAAACCACGTCGACACGGGGATGACGATCGCGCAGCTGTGCGCCGCGATGCTGCAGTCGGGCGACAAGGGCGCCGGGAACCTGCTGATGGGCGTGCTCGGCGGCCCGCAGGCCGTCACCTCGTTCGCGCACGAAAGCGGCGACACCGTGTTCCGGCTCGACCACTGGGAACCCGAACTGAACCGGGTCGCGCCCGGCGATGAGCGCGATACGTCGACGCCGGTCGCGATGGTCGACCAGCTGCAGCGGCTGCTGCTCGGCGACACGCTGCGCGAGCCGCAGCGTGCGCAGCTCACCGAATGGATGACCGGCGGCGCGCGCGGCGCGACCGGGATCGCCGCCGGCGTGCCGCCCGGCTGGCGCATCGCCGACAAGGCCGGCAGCGGCGGTTACGGCACGACGACCGACGTCGCGGTGCTGTGGCCGCCATCGCGCGCGCCGATCGTGCTGGCCGTGTCGTTCACGCAGCCCAGTGCGGACGCGGCCGCGCGCGCGGACGTCGTCGCGTCGGCGGCGCGCATCGCGACGGGCGCGTTCACCGCCACGGCCTGAGGGTCCGGCGCATCTCGCGCAAAGCCGGCGTTTGGCTTATCGTGTCGGTCAGCGCGCGCCGGTGACGGCGCGCGGTCCTGCCGCGCCCGGCTTTGGCGCGGTCGATTCGTCTACCCGCTTCGTCATGCGCCGACTTCCCCCTCTGCACGCGCTGCAGATCTTCTCGACGGTGGCTCGCCACCGCAGCTTCACGCGCGCGGCCGAGCAGCTGTGCCTCACGCAGGGTGCGGTGAGCCGGCAGATCCAGACGCTCGAAGCGCATTACGGTTTCCCGCTGTTCAAGCGGCACGCGAAGGGCCTCACGCTGACGGCAGAGGGCGAGCAGCTGCTGCCGGTCATCAACGAGAGCTTCGCGCGGATCGAGGACATCTCGATGAAGCTGACGCGGCAGCGCACCGATCTCGCGCTGAAGGTGCCGACGTGCGTGATGCGCTGGATGCTGCCGCGCATCATGCGCTTCCAGGGCGAGCATCCTGATCTCCATGTGCAGATCACGACCGCGTGGCAGCACGTGGTGGACTTCTCGACCGAGCCGTTCGACGCGGCGGTCGTCTACGGCACATCGCCGGGCCCGGGCGTGTTCGCGCTGCCGCTGTTCGACGAGCGGCTGACGCCCGTGTGCGCGCCCGAACTACGGCACGCCGCGCCGCTCGATGCGGTCGGCGATCTCGCGCGCCATACGCTGCTGCACCCGACCCGCGACCATCGCGACTGGCGTGCATGGCTCGACCACGCGGGCGAGCGTGCGGTCGATGCGGAGCGCGGGCCGACCTTCGACACGCTCGATCTCGCGACGAACGCGGCCATGCAGGGCTTCGGCGTCGCGATCGGCGATGTGACGCTCGTCGACGACGACGTCGCCGCGCGCCGGCTCGAACGGCCGTTCGACATCGTGCTCGAGACCGGCGCCCGCTATTTCTTCGTCTATCCCGAGAACATCGGCAGCCAGCAGAAGATCCGCGCGTTCAGCGACTGGATCGCCTGCCATCGCGACTGACGCGCGACGTCTCCGGCAGCGCGCTTTACTGGTAAGTCACGACCGCGATCAGCGGCGCCTGCGCGCTGCCCGGACGGTTCGGTAAAACGATTGCGGGCGAAGCTTGCGTAAAGGCCGTGGTCTTGATCGTGCGCAGGCTCGCCGCGTCGACGAACGCGACTTGGCCGCTCGCCGGGCGCGGGCAATTGGGCCGTACGCGTGCATGCGCGGCGTCGGCCGTGTCGAGCGCGAACGCGCATGGCGGCTCGACGATCGAGCCGGTGAAGTGAATGACGCCGGACACGCCGGCTGCAAATGAAGAGGACGAGGCCAGAAGCGAGGCAGCCAGGGCAAACGAGGCAGCAAACAGGCGATGCTTCATGACAGGCTCCAGAGAGGAAGCGCGTCGCAGCTGGGCCGCTCGAGTGGCAGTCCGTCAACGCTGCGATGCTGTATGCGTAAACGGCAAATCCATCGGACCTCTTGAATGAAAAATCGGAAATAACGGCAATAAGCAAATGACGCCGTATTCCTTCAATCAATTTATCTCAAATTTGTGCGGCCGCAAGTCAGGGTATTGCCGGTGGCGTACGCTAGCGGAACGGGCGTCAATGGATGCGCGATTCGCCGGTAAATCGTTGAGGACTCAACGAATCGATAAATCGGCTAGTGCGGCCAATTCGGTAAATCGCGAATTCGCGATGACGCAAAAGAAAACGGCCGCTCGATGAAGAGCGGCCGTCCTGCGTTGAAGCGGGTGCTTGCGGCGATCAGCTCGCGCGCTTGCGCACCGCACCGACGATCACGAGCAGCACGATCGCGCCGATGATCGATGCGATCCAGCCGGCGCCCTGACCCGGCGCATACCAGCCGGCGGCGCGGCCGACGTAGCCCGCGATCAGCGAGCCGACGACGCCGAGCACGACGGTCATCACGATGCCCATCTTGTCGTCGCCGGGCTTGAGCGCACGGGCGAGGAGGCCGACGATGAGCCCGACCACCAGGGTTTCGATGAATTGCAGCATGAATGCCTCCCTGTTGCTGTTGAGTTGTTGACGAAAGGACATGGACCCGCGCGGCGCGCCAGGGTTCCCGGTGGCGGCGAACCCGCGCGCGGCGTGCCGAGTATGGCACGCTGCCGTGTCGCACGGATGTCGGCGCTGCCGGGCCCGCGTATCGTTCACTGATAGTCGAGCAGCACCTGCGCCGCGCCATGCACGGAACCGCCGCCGATGTTCGCAGCGGTTTGCAGGTAGGACGCCCGCAGCGGAATCGACGGCGATCCACCGTTGGCCCGGTCGTAGTTCGTCACCGTGTGCGATTTTCGCAGCGTCAGCGGTTGGCCGGTGGTGGCATCTGCGATATGGATACCGACGCCGCTGGCCGTCGCATCCGGACGCAACTGCATTCCGCCGGGCGTGCCGACGACCACGTCGTCCAGCGGCGCCAGCTGGTATCCGATCCGGTTGTAGCCGGCGGGGCAGTTGTTCAACCGCACTTGGAACTCGGTCGTGCCGGCAGTCGAGCCCACGCCGTTGAAGTCGCGGCGCTGCACGGGCGGCAGTGTGACGGTCTGGTCGGGAATCGAGCAGGTTCCGTTGATGAAGCTGACCTTCGTGTCGAGGAAGACCGTTGCCGTTTGACCGAGGATGCCGGACTTGTAATTGATGAGGAAATACCCGTTGAAGGCGCCTGAATTGAGCGAACCATCCCGGGGCTGACGGCTGTCGCGAAACAACTGCACCTCGACTGTATTGCGCAGCGTTACTTTCGTCGTCGAGACGGCCACCGTGCCGTCGATCAGCATCCGCGTCGAGAGGCCGGACACGTTGGTTTCGAGGTCGGGGCCGTTGGTGCCGCCCCACACGCTCCCCTTCGAGTACATCGGGATGCTCGTGATCTGGCAGGTGCTTGCGCCGCACACGTCCTGCGGCGTGAAGTAATGACGGGCGACGATCGTTCCGGGCGTCGTGTTCGACGGACTCGACACCGTTGCCTGCCCGAATGCATAGAGGGCCTCCGCAGCCGCGTCGGTCGCCAACGCGCCGTATGCGAGCAGAAAGGTCGACGCGCCCGCAATCATGCGGGCCATGCGTCGGGCCACGGTGCCGCAAGCGGCACGCATGTGCACGATGGCTGCCCAGCTCGTAACCCGGGGCGCTTCGGACGATGAGTAAAGGCAGGTCATCTGGATTCCTTATTGAAAGGCGGCGGCGCTCGAATCGGTCTGGTTGACGCACGTGACGGTCTGGATGCCCGACGATCGCCGGCGATGTTCCGCGATGGGAAGCTCGTACGCGATTCGGCAGACCGGGCGACCGTCGGTGCCCCATTGAATCGTCAGCGCGCCGCGGTCGTTGAGTCCATGCGCGAAGATCTTGCTCGCCTGCGTGACGATGCCGACTTCCTTGCCGGCCTCGTCGTGCACGGTGGCGCCGAATGGCTGCGGCGAGCCGTCGACGCTGCGGCGCCCGGACGAGCGCGGCGCGGTCGGTGTCGCTTGCAAATCGGATAAGCGGCACCGCATCGGCGCGCGGCGCGAACTGCCGGCTGGTTTCCTCCACGGAGCGGACCGGTGTGGCGCACCGAGGTTCCGGTGGCGGGAAATCGGCGCGCGGCAGCCGAGTGTTACATGGCGCCGTGTCGCGCGAATGTAGACGCCGCCAGGAAGTGCGTGCCGTTCATTGATAGTCGATCAGGATCTGCGCCGCCGCGTGAACGGAACCGGTGCCGACCTGCGCGCCAGTTTGCAGGTAGGCCGCGCGGAGCGGAATCGACGGCGATCCGCCCGTGGCCGGGTTGTAGCCGGTCACCGGGAGCGATCGTCGCAGCACCAGCGGCTGGCCCGTCGTGCCATCGGTGAGTTGGAGGCCGACGCCGCTGGCCGTGGAATCCGGTCGCAACTGGATTGCGCCGGGTGTGCCGACGATCACGTCGTCCAGCGGCTCCAGCTGGTATCCGATCCGGTTGTAGCCGGCCGGGCAGTTGTTCAACCGCAGCTGGAAATCGGTCGCGCCGGCGGTCGAACCCACGCCGTTGAAGGCGTTGTACATGACGGACGGCAGCATGACGGTCTGGTCGGGAACCGAGCACGTCCCGTTGATGAAGCCGACCTTGGCAGCGAGGAAGATCTTGGACGATACACCGGACTTGTAATAGAGCGAGTAATAGAAGTCGTACCTGCTCGAAGAGAGCGAACCGTTCTTCGGTAGCCGGCTGTCGCGAAACAGTGTGACTTCGAGCGTGTTGCGTAGTGTTATCGGCCTCGTTCCCGCGACGACCACGTTGCCATCGATGAGCATACGTGTGGACAGGCCGGATACAACGGTTTCCAGATCGGGGCCCGGGGACTGAATTTCCGCGCCCCGGGTATACATGATGATCTCGTTGATCTCGCAAGTGCTCTTGCCGCAAGCCTCCTGCGGCGTGAAGTAATGACGGGCCACGACCATTCCGGGCGTTGCGGTTGACGGACTCGCAACCGTTGCCTGCCCGAATGCATAAAGCGGCCCTTCTGCTGCCGCGTCGGTTGCAAATGCGGCGCATGCGAGCAGCAAGGCCGACGCAATCGCGATCATGCGGCCCGTGCGTCGCGCAACGCTGCCACGTGCGTCGCGCATGCACGCGATGCCTGCCCGGCTCGCGACCGGGAACGCTTCGGAAGATGAGTAAAGGTAGGTCATCTGAATTCCTTATTGGGTGGCGGCGGCCGTCGAATCCGGCTGGCAGACGCTCGTGACGGTCTGGATGCCCGGCGATCGACGGCGGTGTTCCGCGACGGGAAGCTCGTACGCGATTCGACAGACCGAGCGACCGTCGGCGCCCCATTGAACCGTCAGTGCGCCGCGTTCGTTGAGCCCGCGCGCGAAGATCTTGCTCGCCTGCGCGACGATGCCGACTTCCTTGCCGGTCTCGTCGTGCACGACGGCGCCGAACGGCAGCGGCGTGCCGTCGGCCTGCGGTGCCCGCACGAGCGCGGCGCGGCCTGTGTCGGTCGCAAACCGGATGAGCGGCACCGCACCGGCGCGCGGCGCGATCTGCCGGCTGGTTTCCTTCAGTTCGACGTCCATCGACATCCCCTTCGGATCGAGCGCGATCGTGTTGAGGCTGTACGGCGTCAGGTAGGGCACGACCGCATAACCGTTGCCGTCGACCTTCACGCCTGCCGCATTCGTGATGCGCGCGCCCGACGCACCCGGCGCCTCGACGATCGCGAACGTCTCGGATACCGGCTGCGAGAACGTGATGCCGCCGCGGTGCGCGACGAGCGCGCCACGCACGCCGAGCGAGCCCTGCTGGAAGTCCGTGCTCGCGCCCGCGCTGGCATTGATTTCTGCCATGCGCGTGCGATACGTGACGTTGGCGCTGCCGTCCGTGACCGAGTCCGCCCCGGACGCATGGTTCGCGCTGACGCTGTACGACAGCGCGTGATCGTCGCCGAGCGATCCGGACAGCGTGGATTGCACGCGGGTGCGGCCGAGCGTGTCGCGCGACACGTTGCCCGAGACGGTCATCGGGCTCGCGTGGCCGAGCGGGATCGTGACGCTCGCGTAATAGAGCGTGCCCATGTCGCCGCCGGCATTGCGCTGCCGCGTGGCCGTCAGGCTGTAGGACAGGTTGCGGAACTGGTTCGTATAGCCGATCGAATAGTTGACGTCCGAGCCGGAGCGGTTCCAGTAGTTCACGGTCGAAGCCGTGGCGTTGATGCGTCCGCCGGTCGCGCCGAGGCGCTGCGTGAGCGCCAGCGACGCGCGATGGCGCTGACGCCAGACCGAACTGGCCGGACGGCCGTCCCGGACGGCATCGCGCGCCTGCATCGCATCGTTGAGGCCGAAATAGCCGTCGGTCGAATAACGATACGCGGCAAGCGCGATGTCGGTGCCGGTCGCATCGACGGACTTCGCATAGCTGACGCGCACGCTCGAACCGGTGTAGCGTTTCGCGCCGGGAATCGAGGTCATCGCATGCGTCACGTCCGCGCCGAATGCGCCGAACGACGTATTGAAGGCGCCGCCCAGCATCGCGGACGCATAGCCGCCGGCGAGCGTGACGCCGCCGTAGGCCGTCAGCAGGTTGGTCAGGCCGCGCTGGTACGTGGCCTGCGTGAACAGCGGCTGGCTCGATCCGTAGGGATTGCGGAGCGTGCCTGCAACGAAGCTGTAGCGGCCGATGCCCGGCCGCAGCGACATCGGCACGGCGGCGTAGGGCACGGAGAACGAGTGCACGGAGCCGTCGGCCTCGGCGACCGACACCTGCAGGTCGCCGCCATACCCGGTCGGGTAGAGGTCGTCGATTTCGAAGTTGCCGGGCGCGACCGTCGTCTCGTAGATCGTCACGTCGTTCTGGCGGATCGTCACCTTCGCGTTGCTGTTCGCGATGCCGCGCACCACGGGCGCATAGCCGCGCAGCGAGTCGGGCAGCATCCGGTCGTCGGTCGACAGGCGCACGCCGCGGAACTGCGCCGAATCGAACAGTTCGCCCGACGTGTAGCTTTCGCCGACGACGAGTTGCGACGACAGCGACGGCAGGTCGCGCTGCAGATAGGTAGCAATGCCCTGGTACCGGCTCTCGCCGCTCGACGACCAAGAATACGAGCCTTCGTGTCGAAAGCGCCAGCCGCCGAGATTCACGCCGCCGTTCAGGCCGAGGTAGCCCTGCGTCTGGGTGGTGTGGCCGTTGGCCTTCGACGTGTAAAGGTTGAAGTTGTAGCCGAGCAGGCCGACGGTTTCGCCGGAGGTCCATTGATCGGGGCTCACGTAGCCGCGCGCCTTGCGCGCGAGCGACGCTTGCGGGATCGACAGTTGCAGCACCTGTCGCGTGAAGTCGAACGTCGCGCTGGCGTCGGGCACGACTTGCTCGATCCGGAGGCATGCGCCGTTGCCGTCCAGCGTTGCGACGACCTCGGGTGCGAGCTTGCCGAAATCGATGCCGATGCGTTCGAGCAGCGTGCGGTCGAAGCATGGCGCGGCGTCACCCGAGTCCGGCGTGGCCGCGAAGCGCACGTCGTAGCGGCCGATCCAGTCGGCGCCGACATGGATGTCGGTGGTATACACGCCCGGGGCCGTCACGTTGCGCTGCGCGAAGCGCGACACGTCGAACTGCTTGCCCAAGCGGTTCTGCAGGAATGCACCGTCGAACTCGACTTGCGCGAGCGTGGTTGCGGATTGCGTCGTCGCGCGGCCATCGCTCGACCACGCGCCGACGCAGGCCACCACCAGCAGATGGATCGGCTTGATGCGTGGCATGTCGGCCACGGCGTGGCGCGGCAGTCGAGTCGGGGTCATGCGCAGTACTCCATATTGTTTTTGGATCGGACGAATGCGTTTGGCCGACGCAGTCGCGCGGGTGTGCGCGTCGCTGCGTGGCGGATAGCGAATCCTGGGATCCCGTGCCGTCCGGCCGGGACGGCGGGAATGACGGCGGACGAAGAGGCGGAACGGACGGCGCGCCGGTGGTGCGCGCTGCCGGCCTCGGCCGCGTTACGGGGCGACGGCGACCGGACGCGTGATGTCGATTGAGCGGCCCCAGTCGTTGATGCTGCCGAATTCGACCGTTGCGCCTGCGGCGGGCGCGGTGTCGAGATTCTTGATCGGGAATCGTTGCGTGCTTCGGGGCAGCACGTAACCCATGCCGGCGTCATGCTTGCGGCCGGCGGAATTGAGCAGCACGTTGCCGAAATTGACGACGAACGGCGTCGGGTTGCTTGCCTCGAGCGCGTAGCCGCCATCGACATGAACCACGCGCCAGTCGAGTTGCTTGGGCGCATCGTCCGCGTTGCCGGCCAGCCCGTCGGGGCGATACATGATCTTGATGCGGGAGCGGAACGCAAGCTGGATGCGGTTCCGGTTTTCTTCTGCGGATGCCTTCGGCGGCACTTCGAGCACGTTCAGCCAGAACAGCGATTCCTTGTCGGCAGGCAGCGGTTCGCCGGTGTGCACGAGACGCAGCGTCTGGCCATTGCCGGATTCCATCCGGAAGATCGATGGTGTCAGCGTGAACGGCACGTCGATGTTCTCGGGCAAGGCGCCGCTATTGCCGTCGTCGAGCCAAGCCTGCACCAGCGCCGGACGCTTGCTGTCGTTCGTGAGCTGGATCGTGACCTCGCGCTCGCTGGACGGGAAGATCACGCGCGTGCCGGCGATCACGACGCTCGCGTCGGCCTGCGATGCGAATGCGGTGACGGCGACGGCCATCGTACGGAGGAGCTTCAACAGTTTCATGGGCGTAGAGAGTCGGATCGTTGGCGGGAAGCGGGCGGAAACGGACTGAATCGGACTGAATCGGCGGTTTCCGCACCGCGCGGCGTGACGGGGCGGAGATCGCCGGGGCGGCGATCTCCACGTGCTCGTCCTTACTGGTAGATCAGCGAATATTCGACGCGCGAGGCGACGTCGCCGGCCTTCACGGCGCCGGACGCGTAGTACTCGGCGAAGTAGTTCAGTTTCGCGTTGCCGCTAGCGTCGATATCGGCGAGTTGCGTGCTGGCGCCGGTTTGAGCGCCGATGGGGATCAGCTTCTGCTGAGCATCCAGCACGTTGATCTGGACACCTGTCGCTGCCTTGTCGCCCGCGTCGATCGTCAGGCGGCCGCTCGATTGATCGACGTTCGTGCCGTTCTCGAACATGACGCCGACCTTCACCGGATTGTTGTCGCCAACCGTGCAGCCCTTGAGCGACAGCGAGAATGCGCTGCGACCGGCGACGGAGCCGGCATCGGCGAGCGCGGTGGTGCTGACCGGCGGCAGCGGGACGGTGAAGTCCGATCCGCCTTCGACGCTGCACGTCGACGAGACGATTTTGCCGTGGAAGTTGACGGTGCCGTCCGTCGCGTGGGCCGCGGACGAGAAGGCGGCGCCGGCGGCGAGGAGAACGAACGGAACTGCGCTGCGCTTGAGGATTTTCATATTTAAAAACTCCAAATAAAGTTCGACTTTCGAAAGCGCGGGTTAAATTTAAATCATTGAATGTCGCGTTTCGGATTGAATTATGCTGATGTGGTAATAGTTTTGTAATATGACATGTACGATTCCATCGTCTCTGGATCTAGTACAAGTACTAATCTGTTTGTTGCCGGACGCGGCATTCAGGCGGACGGGAGACGGAGCGGGGCAGGAGGGAGCGGACGAGCGTGCTCGTCCCCCTACCGAAATCGGTCGAGGGGCCGGTTTCGGCGGTCGCGCTATTCGTTATTCGTTATTCGTTATGCGCGATGCGTTATTCGTTATTCGAAGCGGATCAAGGCAGGAGTGACCGGCCGACGGAATGCGGCCGGCACGCCGCGCGGCGGCCGGCGTACGTCATGCAACGTTCGCGGGCGCGAACGGTCGCGATATCGTCGGGCGACGCGCGTCAGGCCGCCGGCGCGTCGATTGCCGGATCGAGGCGGCGGTACCCTTCGGTCGCGCGCAGCAGCGTGCGCGTGTAGTCGCGTGCGACCTGGCCGGCGCGCACGTCCTCGATCCGCAGCTGTTCGACGATCTCGCCGTGCTGCATCACCGCGACGCGCTGGCACAGGAAGCCGATCACCGCGAGGTTGTGGCTCACGAGGATCATCGTCAGGTTGCGTTCGCGATGCAGGCGGCGCAGCAGGTTGAGGATTTCCGCCTGCACCGACACGTCAAGCGCGGACGTCGGCTCGTCGAGCAGCAGCACGCGCGGCTCGACGATCAACGCGCGCGCGATCGCCACCCGCTGGCGCTGGCCGCCCGACAACTGGTGCGGATAGCGGAAGCGGAACGACGGGCCGAGCCCGACTTCGGACAGCGCGCGGGCGATGCGCGCGTCGGCGTCGTCGATCCCATGGATCGACAGCGGCTCGCGCAGCGTCTGGTCGACCGTGAAGCGCGGATGCAGCGATGCGTACGGATCCTGGAACACCATCTGCACGTGGCGGCGGAATGCGCGATCCGGCGTGCCGCCGACGGGCCGGCCATCGATCGACAGGCTGCCGCCCGCGAGCGGCACGAGGCCGGTCAGCGCGCGCAGCAGTGTCGACTTGCCGGAACCCGATTCCCCGACGAGCCCGAACACTTCGCCGTCGCGCACCGCGAAGCTCGCGTCGCGCACGGCGTCGACATGACCCGTGCGGGTCGGAAAACGGATCGAGACGTGTTCGACGTCGATCATCGCGCGGTCTCCTGCGGTTCGGCCGACGCGGGCGCGTGCGACGCGGCATCGAGCCACGCCGGATCGCGCCGCAGCACCGGCAGTTCATCGGGCGGGTTCGCGAGCGGCGGATTCGCCGCGAGCAGCCCGCGCGTATAGGGGTGCGTCGCATTGCGCAGGTCGCGCGCGGCGCAGGTTTCGACTACGCGGCCCGCGTACATCACCGCGACGCGATCGCAGAACGACATCACGAGCGGCAGGTCGTGGCTGATGAACATCAGTCCCGTGTTGTGCCGCGCGATCATCGCGTCGAGCACCGCGAGCACCTGCATCGACACCGCGACGTCGAGCGCGGACGTCGGTTCGTCCGCGATCAGCAGGCGCGGCCCCGTCGACACCATCATCGCGATCATCACGCGCTGCCCCATGCCGCCGGACAGCTCGTGCGGATATGCATCGGCGACGCGCGCCGGATCGCGAATCTGCACGGCCGCGAGCGCGTCGACGATCCGCTCGCGCAGCGCGCGGCCGCGCAGGCCCGGCTCGTGCCGCCGGAACGCTTCGCCCATCTGCTTCGCGACGGTCATCACCGGGTTCAGCGAATACTTCGGATCCTGCAGGATCATCCCCATCTGGCTGCCGCACAGGCGCCGGCGCTCGCGTGCCGACATCGCGAGCAGGTCGTGCCCCGCGAACCGCATCGTGCGCGCCGAGCAGCGCGCGGCCTCGGGCAGCAGACCGAGCAGCGCGCGGCCCGTCAGCGACTTGCCCGAACCCGATTCGCCGACGATGCCGAGCCGTTCGCCGGGCGCGAGCGTCAGCGACAGGTCGCGCACCGCATCGGTGACGACGCCGTCGTGCCCGCGAAAGCCGATCTTCAGGCCGTCGATCTCGCAGAGCGGCGCGGCGGCGTTGATGGAATTCAATGACATGTCACGCTCCATGACGCGGATCGAAGACGTCGCGCAGCCCGTCGCCGAGCAGGTTGAACGCGAGGCTGACGAGCAGGATCGCGATGCCGGGCAGCGTCGCGACCCACCATGCGTCGAGCAGCACGTTGCGGCCCGACGCGACCATGAAGCCCCATTCGGGGCTTGGCGGCTGCGCGCCGAGGCCGAGGAAGCCGAGGCCCGCGACGGTCAGGATGATGCCGGCCATGTCGAGCGTCGCGCGCACGATCACCGACGACATGCACAGCGGCATGATGTAGCGCAGCAGGATCCGCGGGCCCGACGCGCCCTGCAGCCGCGCTGCGTGGATGAAGTCGGCCTGCGCGATGCGGATCGTCTCGGCGCGCGCGAGCCGCGCGTAGGCGGGCCACGCGGTGATCGAGATCGCGACGACCGCGTTGATCACGCCCGGCCCGAGCGCGGCGGCGAACGCGAGTGCGAGCACGATCTTCGGGAACGCGAGCGCGATGTCGGTGATGCGCATCAGCACGCTGTCGACGAAGCCGCCGCAATTGCCGGCGGTCATGCCGATCAGGAGGCCGATCGGCACGACGATCACGACGACGAGCAGCGCGATGCCGAGGGTGAGGCGCGAACCGTCGATCATCCGCGAAAGGATGTCGCGGCCGAGCTGGTCGGTGCCGAACCAGTGCGATGCCGAACCGGGCGGCAGCAGCCGGTCGGACAGCACCTGCCGCAGCGGATCGTGCGGCATGATCAGCGGGCCGACGATCGCAACGACGATCAGCGTGACGAGGATCGCGAGCCCGAACAGGTTCAGCGGATTGGCAGCGAAGCGGCGCCAGCGGCGGTACGCGAGGCCGAACGCGGCCTGCGAGCGCGACGCGGGCGCATGGGACAGCAGCCACGCGCGCAGTGTGAGACGCTCGGCATTCATGGTCGGGGGGCCTTCGGCATGGGTGGAACAAGAAGCAGGATGGAAACGGTCATGTCGAGGCGGCCCTCAGCGCGCACGCGGATCGAATACGCGGTACAGCGCATCGGTCAGCAGGTTGACGGTGATGAACATCACGCCGATCACGAGCGTCGCGCCGAGCACCGCGTTCATGTCGGCGTTCAGCAGCGCGCCCGTCAGGTACGAACCGATCCCCGGCCACGCGAACACGATCTCGGTCAGCACCGAGCCTTCGAGCAGGTTGCTGTACGTGAGCGCGATCACGGTGAGCAGCGGCACCGCGATGTTGCCGAACGCGTGCCGCCAGATCACGCGGCGCTCGGACAAGCCCTTCGCGCGCGCGGTGACGATGTATTCCTGGCTCAGTTGATCGAGCATGAACGAGCGCGTCATCCGGCTCAGGTACGCGACCGAGTAGTAGCCGAGGATCGCGGCCGGCAGCGCGATGTGCGACACCGCGTTGCGGAACACGTCCCACTCGCCCGCGAGCGCCGCGTCGATCAGCAGGCTGCCCGTGCGCGGGTCGACCATCCCGTCGTACACGGGATCGAGCCGGCCCGGCCCGCCGACCCAGTGCAGCCGCGCATAGAACAGCAGCAGCCCCATCAGCCCGAGCCAGAACACCGGCACCGAATTGCCGATCAGGCCGACGAAGCGCGCGATGTGATCGATCGGCCGGTTGTGCTTCACCGCGGCCGCGACGCCGAGCGGCACGCCGATCGCGATGCCGATCAACGTCGCGATCGTCGCGAGTTCGAGCGTGGCGGGGAACACGCGCCGGATGTCGTCGAGCACCGGGTTCGACGTCAACAGCGACATGCCGAGATTGCCGTGCAGCACGTCGCGCGCGTAGATCAGGAACTGCGTGACGAGCGGCTTGTCGAGGCCGAGCGCGATGCGCTCGGCCGCGTACGCCTCGGCCGACGCGCGATCGCCGAGGATCGCGAGCACGGGGTCGATCGGCACCTTGCGACCGATCACGAACGTCAGCGCGAGCAGCCCCGCGAACGTGACGGCGAGCGTGAGCGCCCAGCGCAGCACGCGCAGCGCCCAGCGCACGGCCGGGCGCCGCGCGGGCAGCGTGCGCAGTGCTTCGAGGGAGGAGGCGGGAGTCGACATGCGGCGAACCTTATTGCTTCTTCAGGTTACGGTACGACACGAGATCGTTGATCGGTCCGACTTCGAGCCCGCTCACGCCGGGCCGCGTCGCGACCTGCGCGACCTTCTGGAACATGATCACGAACGGCGAGCGCGCGAGCATCTCCTTCTGCATCGCCTGGTACCGCTGCGCGCGCTGCGCGGCGGTCGGTTCGGCGAGCGCGGTGTCGGTTTCCTTCGTCAGTTGCGGGATGTCCCAGCTGTTGCGCCAGGCCAGCATCTTGTAGCTCGACTTGTCGGAGTTGTCGGGGTTCCATGCGAAACCCTGCGCGTTGCTGTGCGGGTCGATGTAGTCGGCCGACCATTCGCCGATGTAGACGTCGTGCTGGCGCGCGCGGTATTTCGCGAGCGTTTGCTTGTTGTCGCCGGGGATCAACTGCACCTTGATGCCCGCCTGCGCGAAGTTCGCCTGCACGGCCTGCGCGATCTCCGTGTACGGATAGTCGTTGCGCACGTCCATCGTCATGGAGAAGCCGTTCGGCACGCCGGCCTTCGCGAGCAGCGCCTTCGCCTTCGCGACGTCGAGCTTGTACGGGTTCGAATTCAGCGTGCCGAGGAAACCTTCGGGCAGGAAGGTCTGGTGCACCTTGTAGGTCGTCTTCACGACGTTCGCCTGGATGCCCGCATAGTCGACCAGCCACTTCAGCGCTTCCTGCACGTCAGGCTTCGCGAGCGTCGGGTTCTTCGTGTTCAGGCCGAGATACAGCAGCGTCGCCTGCGGCGAGGCCGTGACCTTCGCCTTGCCCGATTTCACGACCGACGCGAGATCGTCGGGGCTCAGGTCACGCGCCGCGTCCACGTCGCCGTTTTCCAGCAGCAGCCGCTGGCTTGCCGCTTCGGGCACGTGGCGCAGCACGATGCGCTTCATCGCGAGCGGCAGCCGGTAGCCGTCGAAGCGTTGCAGCACGATGCTGTCGCTGGGGGCCCACTTCACCAGCTTGTAGCCGCCGGAGCCGGCCTCGTTGGTCTTCAGCCACGCGTTGCCGAAGTCGTTGCCCTGCTGGTGCGACAGCAGCAGCTTCTTGTCGAGCACCGACGCGGGCCACGAACCGAGCACGTTGAGCACGAAGGTCGGCGCGTATTTGTGATCGGTGGTGATCGATACCGTCTGGTCGTCGAGCTTCTTCACGTTCGCCGCGACGTTGGCCTTCGTGAGGCCGATGCCGGTCAGCACCGCGGCCGGGCCCTTGTCGAGCAGCACCGTGCGCTGGATCGACCACGCGACATCGTCGGCCGTCAGCGGGTTGCCCGAGTGGAACTTGAGGCCCGAGCGCAGCTTGAACGTATAGGTCAGGCCGTCGGGGCTCACCGACCACGACTGCGCGACGTCGCCGTTGAATTTCGACGGATCGCGCAGGTCGACGCGCACGAGCCGGTCATACGTGTTCGCGACGTATTCCTCCGGCACCAGCTCGTAGATTTCGCCGGGATCGAGCGTCGTGAATTCGTCGAGCAGCGTGGCCATCACGAACATGTCCTTCGGCGTTTCCGCGCGGGCGGCGGAAAGCGGAACGGCGGCGAGCAGGGATGCGGCGGCGAGCGCCGCGACGAGCCGGGAGGTCGGGAATTTCATGGGCGCTTCTCCATCTGTCGTTGAAGTCGTTTGAGTCGTTGAACGTGAACGTGCATGAAAAAGGGGGCGTGCAGCGTCGTCACATCAGGCGCCACGGGCCGCTCGCCGCGTTGTCGATCGGCGGCAACGCGTGCGAACCCGGCAGCTCGTAGTGCCACCACTCGCTGTCGATGTGCGCGAAGCCGGCCGCATGCATCACGCCGAGCAGCAGCAGCCGGTTGCGTTGCACTTGCTCGGGCAACCCCGCGTGAAAGTGCCCCGACGCGGCCACCATCTCGTCGAAGCCGGTGCCCATGTCGAGCGGCTCGCCGTTCGCACCGACGAGCGTCAGGTCGATCGCGGTGCCGCGGCTGTGGTTCGACCCGCGGCCGAGATCGGCGACGAAGTTCGGATCCGGCAGGAAATCCCACAGCACCTGCTGCGCCTGCGGCGGCCGGTACGCGTCGTAGATGCGCAGCGTGAAGCCGGCCTGCGCGGCGACCTCGACCGCGCGGCGCAGCGCGGCTTCGGCCGGCTCGAGCAGCAGACAGTGCGCGTTGCGGTAGATCGGCTTGCCGGTCAGGTTGCGCTCGGTCGCATAGACGAGATCGATCTCGACGCGATGCGTGGCGGGGGTGATTTCGACGAGGCGGTGACGGTTCATTGGCGGTCGGGATGCGCTCAGGATTCGAATTGGTCGAACGTGCGCTGCAGTTCGCGGTTGCGCTCGACGCGCCGGTCGATCGCGGGACCGAGGCGGTCGACCACGGCGGTGATCAGCAGGTTGAACAGGCAGGTGAGCGGCGCGAGCGAATCCCAGAACTGGCCGACGTCGGTCTTCACCTGCAGCAGGTCGGCCGGCCATTCGCGCGCCCACGGGCAATACAGGTCGGTGACCAGCGCGAACGGCTGGCCGCGTTCGGCAGCGGCCTGGCAATAGCGGCGCGCGCTGCGCGAATAGGCGCGCGTATCGGTGACGATGCAGTACGGCCGCTCGAATTCGGAGTTCAGCGAATCGACGTACGAGCCCGACTGCCCGTCGGAATAGAACACGCGCGGGCGCAAGTATTCGAGATAACTGCTGAACGCATTGCTGATACCGCGGGTCGACTGGATGCCGAGGATGAACACGGCATCGGCTTGCGCGATCCGGTCCGCCACCTGCGCGAACACCGGTTCTTCGGCAAGCCGGTACACGTGGCGGATCGCGTCGAGTTCGCGATCGAGCGACGACGCCAGCGCGCCGTCGCCGCGAGGGCTGTCGCGCTCGCCGGTGGACGTGAGCGTGGCGGCGGTGCGGCGGTATTCGTCGAGGCGATCGGTGATCATCCACGGGCGGTCGCTGCCGCCGCGCAGTTCGCGTTTCAGGTCGTCGAGGTTCCGGTAGCCGACGCTGCGCAGGAAGCGCCCGACCGAGATGCCGCTGGTGCCGGTCTGCTGCGCGATCTGGTCGGCGGTTTCGAGCCCGAGCCGGTCGAGGTTCGCGAGCATGTAGCTCGCGATGCGCTTCGCGGTCGGCGTCAGCTCGGCAAAGCGGGATTCGACGGTATGGGCGAATGCGCAGGTCATCGAAATGTTAGATCGTTGTCATCGAATAATTTGATGTCATCTATCTAACAAAGCCAAAATCATTCGCGCCAGCGGATAAAAACTATGGGGTGGTGGTGGGTGATAGGGCTGGGCGGCCGCGCCAGACAACAGAATAGCGCAGGCTGCACCGCAAATTATGTCTGTCAGGAATATTTTGCGTTTATCTCTCACGGAGATAATTTGCGTTTATGTCTGTGAGAGATATACTGCGTTTATTGTCTACTGGACTCCATGCCGTGAATCTCATCGTCAATACCCCCGCGCAACTGGGCGAAATCCTGTCGTCCGCGCGTCAGGCCAAGGGGCTGACGCAAGCCGAGGCGGCGACGCGCATCGGCGTAGGCCAGTCGCGCATATCGTCGCTTGAAACTACGCGCACCGAAAGCCTGTCGCTCAGCCAATTGCTCGAATTGACCACGCTGTACGGTCTCGAACTCAGCATCCGCATGAAGGACGGGCGCGACGCTGCCGACGTCGAGTGGTAGACGATGGGACGTAAGTCGCACACTCGCGCCCTGTCGATCTGGGCCAACGGTCAGCGGGTCGGAGCATGGCGAATTCCGGCGCGCGGCGACATGGAGCTGTTGTACGACACCGGCTGGAAGCAGTCCGATGCCGGGCGTCCGCTGTCGCTGTCGCTACCGTTCGGGATCGGCGATGCGCCGTTGCGCGGCGCGCGCGTGAACCACTACTTCGACAACCTGCTGCCCGACAGCGATGCAATTCGTCGCCGGCTTGCGTCGCGGTTCGGCACGGCGACGATCGAGCCGTTCGATCTGCTCGCCGCGCTTGGTAGAGACTGTGTCGGCGCGGTGCAGTTGCTCGGCGAGGACGAAACGCCGACCGGCCATGACCGGATCGATGGTACGCCGTTGTCCGATGACGAGGTGGCGCGCGTGCTCGATCAGGCGAGCGGGGTGGCGGGCGGTGCACAGGATGACGACGACTTCCGCCTGTCGCTGGCTGGTGCGCAGGAAAAGACCGCGCTTCTGTTTCATGACGGGCGATGGATGCGCCCGCATGGCGCGACGCCGACGACGCATATCCTCAAGTTGCCGCTCGGGCTGGTCGGCAACAAGCGTGCGGATCTCACCGCGTCCGTCGAAAACGAATGGCTGTGCCTCGCGATCCTGCGGGCATTCGGCTTGCCGACGGCCGATGCCGACATCGTGCGTTTCGGCGAACACAAAGTGCTGTCGGTCGCGCGTTTCGATCGTGCGCTTCATCGTGACGGCAAACGGCTGTTGCGCTTGCCGCAAGAGGATTTCTGCCAGGCGCTCGGCGTGCCGCCGCATCTGAAATATGAATCGCACGGCGGCCCCGGTGTACCCGATCTTGCAGCGATCCTGCGCCGGTCGGAAACGGCGCAGGCCGATCTCGACACCCTGTTCACCGCTCTGGTCGTGTTCTGGATGCTGGCCGCCCCGGACGGGCATGCGAAGAACTTCAGCCTGCGGCTGCTGCCGGGCGGCCGCTTCCGTCTGACGCCGCTTTACGACGTGATGTCGATCTGGCCGGTAGAGGGGGACGGCGCGAACCAATGGTCGTGGCACAAGGCGAAACTCGCGATGGCCGTGCACGGCAAGCGCAAGCACTACGCGATGCGTGACATCACACGCCGTCACTTCAGCGCGATGGCCGAGCATTGTCTGCTCGGCGACATCGCGACGCCCATCGTCGAACGGCTCGTCGCCGCGACACCGGACGTGATCGACTCGGTCGGCGCGGCGCTGCCGACCGGGTTTCCGGCAAGGATCGCCGAACGCGTTCTGGGCGGATTGCGCTTCGCTGCCCAGCGCCTCGCCGAACTTCCGCGCACCTGACATCGGGCCGCAACGCTTCGGCGCATTTTCCCGCGCCTACTGCTGCATGTCCTGCGCCTCGCGCAGCCGCCAGATCGCATTGCACTGCTCGTTCAGCCGCCCCCCCCCCCCCCCCCCCCCCCGCGCACCGGCATCGCCGGCCGCGCGGGCAGCAGGCGTCACTTTGCCAGCGTGCGG
Source organism: Burkholderia sp. Nafp2/4-1b (assembly GCF_003635165.1). Lineage (GTDB taxonomy): Bacteria > Pseudomonadota > Gammaproteobacteria > Burkholderiales > Burkholderiaceae > Burkholderia. The sequence goes on from NZ_ML058597.1 coordinate 529,430, forward strand.
TACGACACGAGGTCGTTGATCGGCCCGATCTCGGGGCCGGTGGTGCCGGGGCGCGTCGCGACCTGCACGACCTTCTCGAACATGATGATGAACGGCGAGTTCGCGAGCACGGACTTCTGTAGCGCCTCGTAACGCTGTGCGCGCTTCGCGGGCGACGGCTCGGCGAGCGCGGCCTCCGTGTCCTTCGTCAGTTGCGGGATGTCCCAGCTGTTGCGCCACGCGAGCATCTTCGTCTTCGACTGGTCGGAATTGTCCGGATTCCATGCGAAGCCGCGCGCGTTGCTGTTCGGGTCCATGTAGTCGGGCGACCATTCGCCGATGAAGATGTCGTGCTGGCGCGCGCGATACTTGCCGATCGCCTGCTTCGCATCGCCCGGAATCAGCTTCACGCGGATGCCGCCTTGCGCGAAGTTCGCCTGCAGCGCCTGTGCGATCTCGACGTACGGATAATCGTTCGGCATGTCCATCGTCACGTCGAAGCCGTTCGCCACGCCGGCCTTCGCGAGCAGCGCCTTCGCCTTCGCGACGTTGAGCTTGTACGGATTCGAATCCAGCGTGCCGAGGAAGCCTTCGGGCAGGAACGTCTCGTGCACCTTGTAGGTCGTGCTGACGATGTTGTGCTGGATGCCGTCGTAGTCGACGAGCCACTTCATCGCCTGCTGCACTTCGGGCTTCGCGAGGTTCGGGTTCTTCGTGTTCAGGCTCAGGTACAACAGCGCGGACACCGGCCACGACGCGACCTTGATCTTGCCGGCCTTGGTCAGCGCGGCGAGGCTGTCGGGGCTCAGGTTGCGCGCGGCGTCGACGTCGCCGTTCTCGAGCAGCAGACGCTGCGCCGACGCCTCGGGCACGTGACGCAGCACGACGCGTTTCATCGGATACGGCGCGCGGTATTTTTCGAAGCGCTGCAGCACGATGCTTTCGTTCGGCGTCCACTTGGCGAGCTGGTACGGGCCCGAGCCCGCGTCGTTGGTCTTCAGCCAGCCGCTGCCGAAATCGTTGCCTTGCTGGTGCGACGTCAGCAGCTGTTTGTCGAGGACGGATGCCGGGCACGCGCTCAGCACGTTGAGCACGAAGCTCGGCGCGTACTTGCGGTCGGTTTCGAGCACGAAGGTCTGCGCATCGACCGCGCGCACCTTCTGCATCACGTTCGCCTTCGTGAGGCCGAGATCGGCGAGTACGCCGGCCGGGCCCTTGTCGAGCAGGATAGTGCGCTGCAGCGACCACGCGACGTCGTCGGCGGTGACGGCGTTGCCGGAATGGAACGTCAGGCCCGGGCGCAGCTTGAACGTGTAGGTGACGCCGTCGGCGCCGACCGTCCAGGATTGCGCGATCTGCCCGTTGAATTTCGTCGGGTCCTTCAGGTCGACCCGCACGAGCCGTTCGTAGGTGTTCGCGACGTATTCGGACGGCACGAGCTCGTAGATTTCGCTCGGGTCGAGCGTCGTGAATTCGCCGAGCTGCGTGGCGACGACGAAAATGCCGGGCGGCGTCGCGGCGTGGGCCGGCAGCGCCGGAACGAGGGCGACGAGCGTGGCGCTGACGAACAGCCGGGACAGCAGGTGCTTCATGCGGGCTCCGTGGAAAGGGAATCGTGGTGCGATTCTCTCATCGACGGCGGCCCGGATGAAAATATTCGATGGGCGCGCAGAAGGGCGCCCGGAAGGAAACGGCGAGCGCGCCGGGCGCGGTGCCCGGCACCGGCGGCGGTCAGATCACGCAGCGCGCGATCGCGAAGCGCATCGCTTCCTCGGCCGGTTCGCTGCCCGAGCCGCGCACGACCTTGACGACGGAACCATTACCCGACGGCGTCAGCGTGACGAAGTACGAGCGCGATCCGACGGTGATATCGGTCACGCCGTTGTGCTGCGACTGCTCGGTGCCCGACAGGCGGCTGTCGAGGCAGTTGGCGATCGCATGGGCCGGGCGCGCCGATGACACGTAGATCATCGGCGCCGAGCCGGACGCGGCCGAATCGGACGAGGGCGCGGAACCGCAGGCGGCGAGCAGGGCGGCGGGAAGGAGCAGCAGGAATCGTTTCATGATCGGGATCGTCGTGTGTCTCGTGTCGAGGCTGGGGCGCGGTACGCGAAACGCGGAGCTTCGCGACGAAACCGCCGGCATCGTGCCGTTCTTGACGGTCGATACGGGAGGCGGCTGACGTCGGAGTATACCCGCGGCCTCTGACCCAAGCGGCGCGCTGAAACGATTCGATACAACAACAAGCGCCCGCTGTCGCACGGCGGCAGCGGGCGTTTCAAGCGATGGCGAATCGACGTGTGCCGGCGTTACTGCCCGATCTTGTGGCTGACCGCATTTTCCTGCTGGTTCAGCACGTGCTTTTCGCTCTGCGTAATGTGGCCGCGATCCTGCGCGGCCATGTCCCGCTCTTCGCGGCGGATCTTGCGGTCGTCACGATGCAGGCGCGCGGCCTGGGCGTGCGACATCTCGCCTTCCTTCACTTCGTGATGGATCCGGCGATTCTGGTTGGCGAGGCGCTCGTTGACCTCTTCGCGGCGCGGATGCGCGCGCTGCCACGGCGTGTCGGCGAACGCGGTGCCGGTCAGCACCGACATCAGGGTGGCGGCGATCGCGAGATGGCGGGTAAGGGCTCGCATGCGGTTTTCTCCTGTCGTTGCGCGTCACGAAACGTGTGCGCTTGTCGAAAAAACGCGCGGAAGGCCCCGGCTGTTGACGTTTCCGCCTGTATCGATTGCAAGCGTTTATTACGTCTGCAGAGAGCGGGCAGCGCTCGCGGTGCGCGATCAATGCGCACCGGCTGCCGCCGCATCCGTGTCGCCGCCGCCCGAACGTGCCGGCTTCGTGATCCAGATCAGCGGAATGATCGCGATGAAGATGATCGCCGACACGTAGAAGATGTCGTTCAGCCCCATCACGGCCGCCTGCGAATCGACCGACGCGTTGAAGAACGCGAGCGCCGAATCGGGGCCCAGATGCAGCAGCGCGCGCGCCGCGTCGATCTGCTGCGCGAAGACCGGATTGCCGACACTCGCCTGTTCGGTGAGCCGCACATGATGCAGGATCGTCCGGTCGTTCCACGCATTGCTGATCAGCGACGTGCCGACCGCACCGCAGAACGTGCGGCCGAAGTTCGACAGGCCGGCGGCGGCCGGGATCTTCTCCGGCGGCAGTCCCGACAGGATGATCGCGGTGAGCGGCACGAAGAACATCGCCATCGGAATGCCCTGCAGCAGCGTCGGCAGCACGAGATCCCGGTGCGACACGTCGGAATAGAACGCCGTGCGCATCATGAACACGACCGCGAAGCCGATGAACGCAAGGGTCGCGAGGTAGCGCGGATCGGTGCGCGGCAGGATGCGCCCCATCACCGGCGTCAGCACGATCGCGAAGATCCCGAGCGGCGCGGTGGCGAGGCCGGAATCGATCGCGCGATAGCCGAGATAGCCCTGCATCCACTGCGGCAGCAACACGAGCGTGCCGAAGAACATTCCGTAGGCAACCGAGATCGCGATCGTGCCGCCCGCGAAGTTGCGCTGCGTGAAGAGCCGCAGATCGACGATCGGATTGGCCGAGGTGAGCTCCCACACGAGAAAGAACGCGAAACCGATCAGCGCGACGATGCCGAGCGCGACGACGACGGGCGAGTTGAACCAGTCGAGATCCTTGCCCTTGTCGAGCATGATCTGCAGCGACGCGACCCACAGCACCAGCAACACGAGGCCGACGGTATCGATCGGCAGGCGGCGCACGGGCGATTCGCGGTCGCGGAACACGATCCACGTGACCGCCGCCGCGAAGAAGCCGACCGGAATGTTGATGTAGAAGATCCACGACCAGTTGTAGTCGTACGTGATCCAGCCGCCGAGCGACGGCCCCGCGATCGGGCCGACGAGCGCCGTCATCGACCACAGCGCGAGCGCCGTCGCCGATTTCTGCCGCGGCCACGCGCCGAGCAGCAGCGCCTGCGACAGCGGTGCGAGCGGCCCGGCGACCGCGCCCTGCAGGATCCGCGCGGCGAGCAGCGTCGGCAGGTTCGGCGCGATCCCGCACAGCCACGACGCGAACACGAACAGCAGGATCGACGTGACGAACAGGCGGACCTGGCCAAAGCGCTGCGTGAGCCAGCCGGTGAGCGGAATCGACACCGCGTTCGCGGCCGCGAAGATCGTGATCACCCACGTGCCTTCGTCGACCGACACGCCGAGGTCACCCGAAATCGTCGGGATGGCGACGTTCGCGATCGACGAGTCGAGCACGTTCATGAACATCGCGAGCGATACCGCGATGGTGCCGATCGCGAGTCGGCCGCCCGACAGCGGGCGTGGGGTGAACGAAGAGGACATGGTATTCCTGCGGGATGAAGGCGGCGTACGCCGCACGCGGCTCGGCGCGCATGCGCGCCGGCGGGTGAAACGGACGGCCGCACGCGAGCGCGCGAGCGGCCCGGCCAAGCGGCGCCGTCGCGTGGCGGCGTACGGATCGATCGTTGAAGCGGATGCGCGAAGCCGTGGCGGGCTTCGCGAGGCGGATGAACGCCGGTCAGGAAGGAGCGACGCGCGTGACGCGTCGGCGGGCAGCCGGTGCGTGGCTGCCGTAGCGTGCAGGTGTTTTTTGCATCGGCACAGGCTAACGGATGCGGCGAACGACGAGCAACGCTCGCCGCCTCATTAATTCCTTTCGTGAGCTGCAATAATCCGGCGCGCGCGTGCCGCTCGCCGAGCGTGCGATGGCGATTACGGCACGCTGCGCCACGCGGTGAAGCGTTCCGTCAGGAACTCGACGAACGCGCGCACCTTGCTGTCGAGCGTCGCGCGGCGCGGATAGAGCACGTGAAGCTCGACGTCGTCGGTGCGGTGCCAGTCGGGCAGCACGATTTCGAGTTCGTTGTTCTCGAGCCGCCGTGCCGTGTAGTGCGTGGAGATCAGCGCGATGCCGCCGCCGCTCGCGGCCTGGCGCAGCACGGTGACCGATTCGTTCGCGATCAGCACGGGCCGCACCGGCACGTCGGCCACGTCGCCGGCGGCGTTGGTGAGCGTGAGCGTCAAGCCCGGTGCATCGCGGCCGACGTACAGGATGTCGTGCTGCGCGAGTTCCTGCGGCGTTTGCGGGCGCCCGGCGCGGTCCAGATACGCCGGGCTCGCGGCGAGCTTCGCGTGCGACCAGCCGAGCGAGCGCGCGACGTAGCCGGAATCGGTCAGCATGCCCGCGCGCAGCGCGACGTCGAAGCCGTGCGCGACGAGGTCGAGCGGACTGTTGTCGTAGATCAGCACGAGCTGGACGCGCGGGTAGCGCCGGCGAAATTCGGCGAGCGCCGGCTCCAGCTCGAACAGGCCGATCGAGTACGGCACCAGCACGCGCAGCGTGCCTTCGGGATCGGTGCGCAGCGCGCGGGCCTGGCGGTCCGCGTCGAGCAGGATCTCCTCGGCGCGCAGGCAGCGGTCGTAATAGTCGCGCCCGGCTTCGGTGACGGACACGCGACGGGTGGTCCGGTACAGCAACTGCACGCCGAGATCGTCCTCGAGCTGCTTGACCTTGCGGCTCACGCGACTCAGCGGCATGTCGAGTTGCACGGAGGCCGCGGTGAAGCTGCCGCGTTCGACCACGCGCAGAAAGATGCGGATGCTCTCGAAGTCCATACAGGTTGTTTCATCAGTGTTCGGGCTGCGCGCATCTTACCGCCGCTTGCAGGATCGCTTCGTGTCGGTCGCGCGGATTATCCCGACCGCTGCAATACCGCATTGCGTCCGCACCGTAGTGGCGGCCGCCGCGCGACCGTATGCTCGCCGCATGAAATTCGCCTTCCCCAGCCTGCCGCCGTTCACGCTCGTGCGCACCGCGTTGCGCGACGCATGGCCCGCGTTGCCGCCCGGCGCACTCGGCTTCGCACTGCGCAATACCGCTGCATCGCTGCTCGCGCTCTACATCGCCTTTCGCATGAATCTCGACGATCCGAAATGGGCGGCCTCCACCGTGTGGATCGTCGCGCAGGGCACGCGCGGGATGGGGCTGTCGAAGAGTCAGTACCGGATCCTCGGCACGGCGATCGGCGCGCTCGTCGCGCTCGCGCTGGCCGGTGCATTCGCGCAGACGCCCGAGCTGTTCCTGACCGCGCTCGCCGTGTGGATCGGCCTGTGCGCCGGCGTCGCGACGTTCCTGCGCAATTTCCGCGCGTATGCGGCGGTGCTCGCCGGCTATACGGCCGCGATCATCGCGATGGATGCGGCGTCCGCGCCGCTGCACGCGTTCGATATCGCGACCGCACGGTTCCTGTACGTAGTGGTCGGCATCCTGTGCGGCGCGGCGTTCGAAACGGTGTTCGCGCCGGGTTCGCCGTTGCGCGACGTCCGTACCCGGCTCGCCCGCTATCTCGAACGCGCGGTCGCCGTCGGTGCGGCTGCGTTGCGTCGCGAGCCGAACGGCGCGGCGGTTCACCGGCTGTTCGCGGATGCGCTCGAGCTCGACACCGCGGCCGAATATGCGGCCGCCGGCGCACCGCCCGTGCGTAACGCGATCGGTCATCTGCGCGCGGCGGTGCTGGGCGTGTTGTCGGCCCACGCGGCGGGACAGGCGATCGAAGCGCACGCGGCGCGCAGCGGCGATGCACCGGAGCCGCTGGTCGCCGATGCCGCGCGTGTGCTCGACGGCGTGGCAGCGTCGGGCGCAACCGGGCCCGGGATGGCGGCGCTGCGTGCGCGGGTGGACGATGCGTTGCGCGCCGAGGCCGCCGACCCGACGGGTTCGGACGTCTCGCGCCTGCTCACGCTCGACCGGCTGGGCGCGGTGCTCGCCGGATTCGACGATGCCTTCGCGAACAAGGCACAGGTCGATCTGCCGGTCTCGACACCGTCACGGGTGCGCTACGCGTTCCATCGCGATGCGGTGCTCGCATTTCATAACGGCCTGCGCGCGTGCATCGCGGTGCTGGTCGCGTCGGCGATCTGGATCGTCACCGCATGGCCGTCGGGCGCCGGCTTCGTCGCGATCACGGCCGTGGTCGGCGCGCTGTTCTCGACCCGGCCGAATTCGGCCCGGGCCGCGATCGGGTTCCTCAAGGGCACGGCGTGGGCGGCGGTCGCGGGGATCGTCTGCAATTTCATCCTGCTGCCGGCGGTGTCGGGCTTCGAGATGCTTGCGTACATCCTCGGCGTGTTCCTGATCGGCACGGGTCTCGCGATGCGTCATCCGCGCACCGCCGCGCTCGGCAGCGCGTTCTCGATCTTCTTCTGGAACTTCACGTCGCCGGACAACACCACCCGCATCGGCGACGCGGCGTTCCTGAACAGCGCGCTGGCGACGCTGCTCGGCATCGCGTTCGGCGTGCTGGTGTTCGCGCTCGTGTTTCCTGGTGATCCGGGCACGAGCCGGCGACGGCTGCATCGTGCGGTGCGCCGCGATCTCGCGGAGATCGCCCGCAATCCGCGTGCGTGGTCCGCGAGCACGTGGCTGAGCCGCACGGCGGACCGGCTCGGGCGCGAGCTCGGCTTTGCCGGCAGCCTGCCGCAATCGCTGATCGAGCGCGACATGCGCGACCTGCTGGCGATCTGGGGCATCGGCGACAGCCTGATGTCGCTCGCGGAGCTGCCAGCCCGCGAGCCGGTCGTGCGTCGCGCGGTGACCGTGGTGCGCGGCCGCGTCGCGCTGGCGGACTTCGCACGTCTCGAACGCAGTTGCGATGCGGCCGCACGATCGTTGCGGCGGCGCGTGGCCGACATCGACAGCGACGGCGGCCGGGCATTGCTGCGCGGCGTCGTGCTGCTGAGGCGGATCGAGGACGCGGTCGCCGAACACGGCGCCTTCCTGCGCGGCCGCCGCGACTGAACGACGGGAAGGGCGGCGGCGCGCCGGCGGTTCAGGTGAGCCGATCTCGCGGCCGTACGATCATCGCGGGCGCCGTCAGGCGGCGGCCGATACCGGCGCGGCCGCGCGATGCAGCAGCACGGGCACCGACTTCGATGTCGGCGTGTTGCACACGTCGCCGACGCTGTCGAGCGGCACCAGCGGGTTCGTTTCGGGGTAATACGCGCCGATGCAGCCGCGCGGGATGTCGTATTCGACGAGCAGGAAGCCGTCCGCGCGCCGCTCGATGCCGTCGTGCCACACGGTTTCCAGGTCGACCCAGTCACCGGCCTTCAACCCGAGCATCGCGAGGTCGTCGCGATTGGCGAACACCACGCGGCGCTGCCCGTACACGCCGCGATAGCGGTCGTCGAGCCCGTAGACGGTCGTGTTGTACTGATCGTGCGAGCGCGTCGTCATCAGCGTCATCAGCCGCTCGCCGTGCAGCGCGCGGGCGCGCTGGATCGGCGTGTCGGTCGGCAGCGCGTGCGCGATGAAGTTCGCCTTGCCCGTCGGCGTCAGCCATTCGCGGTCGCGCGAGGCGACGCGCAGGTGGAAGCCGCCCGGCCGCGCGATGCGCGCGTTGTAGTCGTAGAAGCCGTCGAGGGTCGCCTCGATCGCGTCGCGGATCTTCGCGTAATCGTCCTTGTAAGCGAGCCAGTCGATCTTGCCGCTGCCGAACAGCGCGTGACCCAGGTGCGCGACGATCGCGGGTTCCGACATCAGGTTCGCGGAAGCCGGCTTGTTCATCCCGTACGACACATGCACCATGCTCATCGAGTCCTCCACCGTCACGCCTTGCGGCACGTTCTCCTGCAGGTCGATCTCGGTGCGGCCGAGCGTCGGCAGGATCAGCGCGTCGCGGCCGTGGATCAGGTGGCTGCGGTTCAGCTTCGTCGTGATGTGCACCGACAGATCGCAGCGGCGCATGCCTTCCCACGTGCGCGGCGTGTCGGGCGTCGCCATCGCGAAGTTGCCGCCGAGGCCGATGAGCACCTTCACGTGGCCGTCGAGCATGCCTTCGATCGTCTCGACGACGTCGTAGCCGTGGTGACGCGGCGGTTCGAAATCGAACACGTGGCCGAGCCGGTCGAGGAACGCCTGCGACGGCTTCTCCTCGATGCCGACCGTGCGGTTGCCCTGCACGTTCGAGTGGCCGCGCACCGGGCACAGGCCGGCGCCGGGGCGGCCGATGTTGCCGCGCATCAGCATCAGGTTGGTCAGCATCTGCACCGTCGCGACCGAATGCTTGTGCTGCGTGATGCCCATCCCCCACGTCGCGATCACGCGCTCGCTGCGCGCATAGAGCTGCGCGAGGCTGTCGATCTGTTCGTACGGCACGCCGCTCTCGGCCGTCAGCGCCGACCAGCTTTCGTTGCGCAAGTCGTCGGCGAACGCGTCGAAGCCGGCCGTGTGCTCGCCGATGAACGCGGTATCGAGCACGCGCGGCGCACCGGCGGCGCGCGCGGCGTCGTCGAGTTCGAGCACGCGCTTGGCCATCCCCTTGATTAGCGCGAAGTCGCCGCCGATCGTCGGCTGGACGAACGTCGATGCGATCTTCGTGCCGGACATCGTCAGCATCTCGAGCGGGCTTTGCGGATCGGCGAAACGCTCGAGCCCGCGCTCCTTCAGCGGGTTGATCGACACGATCGTCGCGCCGCGCTTCGCGCATTCGCGCAGCTCGCCCATCATCCGCGGATGGTTGGTGGCCGGGTTCTGGCCGAAGATCAGCAGCGTGTCCGCGTGCTCGAAATCGTCGAGCGTGACGGTGCCTTTGCCGACCCCGACCGACGCCGGCAGCCCGCGGCTCGTCGCCTCGTGGCACATGTTCGAGCAGTCGGGGAAGTTGTTCGTGCCGTAGAGGCGCACCAGCAACTGATACAGGAAGGCCGCCTCGTTGCTCGCGCGGCCGGACGTGTAGAACGCAGCCTGGTTCGGATCGGGCAGCGCGCGCAGGTGGCGCGCGATCAGCGAGAACGCGTCGTCCCATGCGATCGGCACGTAGTGGTCGGTCTGCGCGTCGTACACCATCGGGTCGGTCAGGCGGCCGTGCTGCTCGAGTTCGAAATCCGACTGTTCGAGCAGCTCGGTGACCGTGTGCGCGGCGAAGAATTCGGGCGTCACGCGCTTGCTGGTCGCTTCCGCGGCCACGGCCTTCACGCCGTTCTCGCAGAATTCGAACGTCGACGCGTGTTGCCGGTCGGGCCATGCGCAGCCTGGGCAGTCGAAGCCGTCCGGCTGGTTCTGGCGCAGCAGCGTTCGGTAGTTGCCGCCGGTGACTTTTTCCTTGATCAGGTTGATCGTGACGGCTTTCAGCGCGCCCCAGCCGGCGGCCGGGTGGGTGTACGGTTCGATGCGCGCGGCGGCGGATTTCTTTTTCATGATGCTGCGAGGCAGGTGTCAGGGTCGATGCACGCAGCGTACGCGCGGCGTGCTGGCCGCTGTGTGTACACCTTTCAGCTTCAAAAAAGAGTACAGTTGCGGCCATCCACGCAGTGCGGACTGCAACTGTGTTGTTGAAGGGAAGCTGAAAGGGAGGCGCGTGAAGCGTTACGAACAACTGGCCGACGATCTGCAGGCGCAGATCGAGCGCGGTGTGTACCGGCCCGGCGAGCGGATTCCGTCGGTGCGGCAGGCGAGCCGGCAGCAGCAGCTCAGCGTCACGACCGTGCTGCGCGCGTACCTCGTGCTCGAGAGCCGCGGCCTGATCGAGAGCCGGCCGCAGTCCGGCTATTTCGTGCGGGCGCGTGCCACGGCACCCGCCGAAGCGGAGCTGCACGTGTCGGCGCCGGCCGCCGAGCCGTCGGCGGTGGACGTGAGCCGGCTCGTGCTGTCGACGCTGCGCTCGATCTCGCGCGACGACGCGGTGCCGCTCGGCTCGCCGTATCCCGATGCATCGCAGTTCCCGGTGCAGCGTCTTGCGCGCTACGCGCAGACGATCGGGCGCCGCCGCACGCGCTGGGGCGTGATCGACGACCTGCCGCCCGGCAACCAGGAGATGATTCGCCAGATCGCGCGGCGTTACGCGGAGCGCGGGATCGCGGTGGAGCCCGCCGAGATCGTGATGACGATCGGCGCGACCGAGGCGATCAACCTGTGCCTGCAGGCAGTCGCCAGGCCCGGCGACACGATCGCCGTCGAATCGCCGACGTTCTACGCGATGCTGCACGCGATCGAGCGGATGGGCATGCGCGCGCTGGAGGTCGCCACCCATCCGGGCGACGGCATCGATCTCGACGCGCTCGAACGGATCCTCGCGCGCGAGCGCATCGCCGCATGCATGGTGATGCCGAATTTCCAGAATCCGCTCGGCTTCCAGATGCCCGATGCGCGCAAGCGCGCGCTCGTCGAACTGCTCGCGAAGCACGGCGTGCCGGCGATCGAGAGCGACGTCTACCACGAGCTGCATTTCGGCGACACGACGCCGAGCGCGCTGAAATCGTACGATCGCCACGGGCTCGTGCTGCATTGCGCGTCGTTTACGAAGAGCCTGTCGCCGCGCTACCGGATCGGCTGGGCGATGCCCGGCCGTTATCGCGACCAGGTCGAGAAGCTGAAATTCCTCAATACGCTCGCGACGCCGGCGATCGAGCAGCTCGCGATCGCCGAATACCTGAAGCACGACGGCTACGATTTCCATCTGCGGCGGATGCGCAAGCTGTATGCGCAGCAGGCGAACCTGATGAGCGCGATGGTGCGGCGTTTCTTTCCGCAAGGCACGCGGCTGTCGCAGCCGCAGGGCGGGTACGTGCTGTGGGTCGAGCTGCCGCCGCGGGTCGATGCGATGAAGCTGTATGCGCTCGCGCTTGCGCAAGGGATCACGGTCGGGCCGGGCCACATGTTTTCGGCGACGAACGATTACCGGCACTTCATCCGGCTCAACTACAGCTATCCGTGGTCGCGGCAGATCGAGGACGCGCTGAAGGTGCTGGGGCGGCTCGCGACCGACTGCGCGGGGCGGTGAGCGGCGCCGCGCGTGCCGCGCGGCGCTTCGCGGTGGCGCGCGCTGGCTCGCGCCGGCCCGTTGCAGGCCGCCGCGGCGAACATTACCGCGCGTAGGACGCCTGCGCTTCGGCTTGCGCGGCGCCGGCCATCCGGCGCATGTCGAAGCCCGACGGGTGCTGGTACACGCGCAGCCCGAATTCCGGCAGCACCGCGATCAGGTGATCGAACAGGTCGGACTGGATCGTCTCGTAGTCGACCCAGCTCGTCGTATCGGTGAAGCAGTACAGTTCGAGCGGAATGCCTTCGGCCGTCAGCGGCAGCTGGCGCGCCATGCACGTCATGTCGCTGCGAATGCGCGGATGCCACTTCAGGTAGTTCGCGACGTACGCGCGGAAGGTGCCGAGATTCGTCAGCTGGCGGCGGTTCGCCGGGCAGTCGCCGGCCGCACCGAGCGTGCCGTTCCATTGCGCGATCGCGTCGACCTTGTCTTCCAGATAGTCCTTCAAGAGCGTCAGCCGTTCGAGCCGCGCGATTTCGTCATTGTCGAGAAACCGCACGCTCGTCGCGTCGACGAACAGTGCGCGCTTGATCCGGCGCCCGCCGGCTTCGGTCATCCCGCGCCAGTTCTGGTAGCTCTCGGTGATCAGCTTCCACGTCGGCACCGTGATGATCGTGTGATCGAAGTTCGCGACCTTGACCGTGTTCAGCGTGATGTCGATGACGGTGCCGTCCGCGCCGGCCGACGGCATCGTGATCCAGTCGCCAATGCGCAGCATGTCGTTCGACGACAGCTGCACGCCGGCCACGAGGCCGAGCAGCGTGTCCTTGAAGATCAGCATCAGCACCGCCGACATCGCGCCGATGCCCGACAGCAGCAGGCCGATCTGCTTGCCGGTCGCGTCGCCGATCACGACCAGTGCCGCCGTGATGAACATCACCAGCTTCACGAGCTGCATCGCGCCTTTCAACGACAGGCGCGGCTGGTCGCGATGGCTCATGCGATGCGTATGCTCGAGCGCGGACAGCGTCGCGCTGATCGTCATCGACAGCAGGAACACGATGAGCGCGAACAGCACCTTGTCGGCGGCCTGCGCGGCCACGGCGGGGATGCCCGGCACGGCGGCGAGCCCGAGCTTGACCACGACGAACGGCACGATGCGGTTCAGCCACTTGAACGCACCGAACTCGAACAGCGCGTCGTCGATGCGGGTGGCCGACAGCCGCGCGAGCCGCGCGACCACGCGGAACAGCAGGAAATGGACGGTGGCCGTGATCGCGCCGGCGGCCGCGAGCAGGATGACGAGGCCGACGAGCGGCGCAAACCAGGATTCGTTCAAAGTCATAGGGGCAAACAGGGTCCTTCGCGTGCGTTGAATCGGCGCCGCGATGCGGCGCGCGCCCGGTGAAGGGCGCTTGAAAGGGACCGTGATTGTGCCATCGGGTTCCGGGCGGGTGCGGCGAATGGCCGTCGTCGCGGTCGCGAACATGCGTACCATTGCGCGGATTTTCGGAGCGTGCCGGTGTCCTCATCGCTTTGCTTTCGCACCGTGCAACAGGCTGCGTACTTGCCGCGCGAGCGTCGCAGCCGTGAGGTTCAGCGCGAGCCGGCTCGTCCGCCCGCACCGCTCGACCATCGCGGCAGCCGCAGCGTCGTCACGAAGCTCGCCGCATGCAGCGCGCAAAGCAGCCCGAACGCCCATGCGTAGGCCGTGCCGTGCGTGCCGCTCGTCGTCGCCGGTTCGAGCTGCAGCCGCCACGCGAGAAATAGCGTGCACATCGTCGTGAACGTCGGGCCGCCGAGGCGCTGGACGATATTGAGCGACGTCGTCGCCATCGGCAGGTCGCGCCGCTCCACCGACGCATACGCGGCCGAAATCGACGGCGCGCCGATCGCGCTCTGGCCCATCCCGCGTAGAAACAGCACAGGCACGAGCACGTACGGATCGTAGCCGGCCAGCGCGAGGTACACGAACGGCAGCGTCGCGACGAGCGCAAGCAGCGCGCCGGCGGCGGCGAGCCGGCGCACGCCGAACCGGCTCGTCAGTGCGCCCATCGACGGATAGGTGACGAGCATGCCGAGCCCGAGCGGCGCCAAAAGCCAGCCCATTTCGCCCGGCGAACGCCCGCACGCCTGGATCAGGAACACCGGAATCAGCATCTGGCCCGCGTAGATCGCGCCGTTCGACAGAAACTGCGTGGCCGCCGCCGCGCCGAACACGCGCGAGCGAAACAGCGCGAGGTCGATCAGCGCATGCTCGCCCTTGCGACGCTCGACGCGCAGGAACGCCGCGAGCAGCAGCGCGGACAGCGCGATTGCCGCGATGCCGGGCGCCGCGTCGATCCGTTCCGCGCCAAACAGGAACAGCACGAGCGCCGGCGACAGCAGCGCGAGGCCGATCCAGTCGAGTTCGCGCCGCTGCGTTTCGTCGCGGTCGCCGGGCAGGAACCACACGGCCAGCGCAAGTGCGAGCGCGCCGACCGGCAGGTTCACGAGAAAGAGCCAGCGCCACGATGTGTGCTGCAGGATCACGCCGGCGACGACGGGGCCCAGGATCGGCGCGATCAACACCGGCACCGCCGCATACCCGATCACGCGCGCCATCTGCTGGCCGGCCACGCGCGCGATCATCATCTGCGCCATCGGTGCGAGCAGCCCGCCGCTGACGCCTTGCAGCATGCGGAACGCGATCAGCGACGGCGCGGACCACGCGAGCCCGCACAGCGCCGATGTCAGCGTGAACGCGGAGAAGCACCACAGGTACAGCGCTTTCGCGCCGATGCGATCGACGAGCCAGCCGTTCAGCGGCAACACCAGCGTGAGCGCCAGCAGGTAGCCGCTTGTCACCCACTGAATCGTCGACAGGCTTGCGTGCAGGTCGGTCGCGAGGCTCGACAGCGATACGTTGACGATCGTTGCGTCGAGTTGCGACAGCAGCGAGCCGAGTGTCGCGACCGCGCTGACTTTCCAGATCGACGGATCGAGCCGGCCGGCCGCATGGCCCGTCGCCGGCCGGGCGTGTTTGTCGCTCACGCGCCGCGCCGGTCGAGCAGCGCGAGGATCTCTTGCGTCGAACCGGTCTCGCCGAGACGCGGGAACAGGCGTTCGACGCTATTGGTGTGTGCGTCCGCGTTGAGGTCGGTCATCGCGTCGATCGCGAGCGTCACGTTGTAGCCGAGCTCGTGCGCCTGGCGGGCCGTCGATTCGACGCCGATGCTGGTCGCGACGCCGGTCAGCACGATCTGCGTGACGCCGACCGCCTTCAGGTACGCGTCGAGATCGGTGCCGGTGAACGCGCCCCAGGTTTTCTTCGTCACGACATGGTCGGTCGGCTGTCGGTTCAATTCGGGCACGAGTTCGGCCCAGTCGGCCGGAAGCGGCGCCGTGCGCGGCGGTTGCTCGGTGCGGCCCGGTGCGCCGCCGGCGACATTGACCAGCACGACTGGCAGCCCGCGGCTGCGGAATGCGTCGAGCAATTCGCGGGTGCGCGCGATCACCGGTGCGACCGGGTGTGCGGTGGGAAGGGCGACGATGCCCTTCTGCAGGTCGATGACGACGAGCGCCGTATGCGTGTCGAGACGGGTTGTGCTCATGATGCGGATGCTCCGTGAATTGGGCGAGGGGACGCGTACGCGTGGAAGCCGTGCGGCACGCGGGCGGCTTACTGCTCGCCGATGCGCCGGATCAGCGGGATCGCGGCGGCGAGCGTGCGGATCTCTTCGGGGTCGAGCCGCTCGATCGCGGCGCCGAGCCACTTGTGCTTTGCGCTGTCGCGCTTGCGTCGCGCTTCGCGCCCGGCGGCGGTCAGCAGGAACAGGATCTGGCGGCCGTCGGTCGGATGCGGCTCGCGTTCGACGAGCCCGTCTTCCTCGAGGCTCGCGAGAATCGCCTTCATCGATTGCGGTTTCATCGCTTCGGCGCGCGCGAGATCGGCGGTCGTCATCGGACCCTGTCGCTCGAGCCGAGCCAGCGCGCTCGTCTGCGACATGCCGAGCCCTTCGGACTCGATTTCGGAACGCAGCCGGCGAATCAACTGGCCGACCGCGAGGGTCAGGTCGGCGGCGACGGTGTCGGCGGAAACGCGGGGTGTGCGTGGTGGCGTCATGCGGCGGATCATAGGACATGACAGTTAAACTTGCAAGTTTATCTGTTGAATCGGTATGGGCGCCGCGGGGTGCGCTGCGTCAGCGCGATCGGGCAACGGGAGCGATGGACAGCGGTAGGACAGCTGCGGATCGACGGGATGCGGCCGGCACGCGGAGCGTGGCCGGCTCTGGCGTTACGCGCGACGCGGCAACGGAACCGGCACGACGTCGTTGTACTTCGGCGACGCGTTTTCGTGCAGCAGGTCGCCGAGATATTCCGCGAGCTCGTCCGCGGTGAGCGCGGCCGGAATCTGCAGATTGGCCGGCCGCCGCTTGCCTTCCGCGCCGACGTCGAACACGGCCCAGCGGCCGTTCGAGCGCACGACGGCGAGCAGACGGCCGAACGCGTTGAAACGGTATTCGTCGTGCATCGCTTCACTCCGTCGTCGGTCAATGGGCCGCCCGCTTGCGGCCGCCTGCATGGCGAACCGTCTCTCGAGCGCGTCGGTCAGCGTCCGGCCGCTGCGCGATTGCGCGTTGGCGCTGCGGATCGTGAGCAGCGCCAGCAACGTGCCGGCCGCATGCGTCGCGTCGCTTCGTGCCTACTGGATCGAACAGGCGAGCCAGCGATGGATTTTCATCGCATCGCTCGACACGCCGGCGCGCGTCGATGCGCCGAGCAGCACGAGCGTTTCGCGGCGACCTTTCACGCGCATGCGCATCACGACGCCGTGCCCCGATTCGTTGATGAAGCCGGTTTTCTGCAGCCGGATCGGCAGGCGGCCGTCGCGCACGAGCGGATCGGAGTTCACGTACAGCAGCTCGCCGTCGCCGGCCTGCACGGTGGTCGACGTGTCGGTCGAGAAATAGCGGATCAGCGGATCCTGTGCGGCTGCGCCGACGAGCCGCGCGAGATCCTCGGCAGTCGATACGTTGTGCGGCGACAGGCCGGTCGGTTCGCGGAAATGCGTATCACGCATCCCGAGCCGGCGCGCTTCACGGTTCATCGCCTTCACGAACGCGGCGCGTCCGCCCGGATAGTCGCGGCTCAATGCGGCGGCCGCACGGTTTTCCGACGACATCAGCGCAATATGGAACATCTGGCGGCGCGACAGTTCGGCGCCGATCGGCAGCCGCGAACCGGTGAACTTGATCGTGTCGCGATCACGTGCGGTGACGCGCAGCACGCCGTTCAGCGGCCGGTCCGCGTCTCGCGCGACGACGGCCGTCATCAGCTTCGAGATCGACGCGATCGGGCGCACGGTGCGTGCGTTGCGGGCGAGCAGTGGCGTGCCGGTGTCGACGTCGAGCACGTAGGCCGCGCGCGAGTGCAATGAGCGCACCGCGCGCGGGCTATAGCCGCAGCTCGCGAGCAGGCGAGGTTTAGCGGCGGGGCGCAGGCGAACCGCGGTCGTGCGTTTCGCGCGCCGGTGTTGCGATGCGGGCGCTACGTGACGCTTGACCGCGTGATGCGTCACGCGCGGCCGACGGTGCTTGACGGCCTTCTTGCGGTGGGTGGGCTTCTTCTTGATGACTTTCGCGTGCACATGCGGCGATGCAGTGCGATGCGGCTGCGCGCGCTGCGCGGACGCGTTCGTTGCAAACGCGAGTGTCAGGAACGACAGGGCGATGATCAGGGTGGTCCGGGCGCGACACAGGCGCGCGATGAGGCCGGTCAAGCGAAAGTCTCCTTTTCACGCGCGTTGCGGCGGCGCGAAATGCGTGGGCGGTCAACGAGTGCGGGAAATTATAAGGTCGATCGTGGGGCGATGACGATGGATGCGCACGCAATCGTGCGTGATGCAGGCGGATTCCCGCTGTTTTTTGTGGAAAGTCGTGTGTGCGCATTCGAAGCGATGCGCGCGATGCGGCGACTCAGCGCGGCCAGTTCCGCCGCGAGACGACCGCGAAGCTGATCGCGATCGATCCGGTGACGACCCGCGACGCCTCGTCGTCCAGCGCATCGCCGAAGCGAAAGCGGCGGCTGCGTCCGTCGGCGCGCGCAGCATCTGCAGCCCCACGCTTGGGCGCCGGCACATCGGGCTCGGCACCGCTTTCGCCGGCGACAACCGTGTCGCACGACACATCGGGCAGGCACTCGGCCGCATGATCAACGGACATGACAATGGATTCCAGAAGGGGCATGCCCGTATTGAACGTCACATCGTTCAATCAGTAAAATGAATGTTTCGATCGCTACGATTCCTTAAAAGAATGGAATTGAAACTGCTGCGTACCTTCCTGACGGTCACCGAGCTCAGCCATTTCAGCCGCGCGGCCGACACGCTGCACATGAGCCAGCCGGCGCTGAGCAAGCAGATCGGTGCGCTCGAGACGAGCCTCGGCGGCAGGCTGTTCGAGCGCGGGCGCCACGGCGCGGAGCTGACGCCGTTCGGCGAACGCTTTCTGCCCGACGCGCAGGCGCTCGTGCGCGATGCCGACGAGATCCTCGCGCGTGCGCGCGAGGCGACCAGCGGGCAGCGCGGGCATTTGCGGCTCGGCATCTGCCTGTCCGTGCTGACGCTCGTGCCGAAGCTCGTCGCCGAATTCCGCCGCCGCAATCCGGGTATCGCGGTCACGCTGAGCGACCTGTCGTCGTCCGAGCAGACGCGCCGGCTGCGCGCGGGCAAGCTCGACGCCGGGTTCCTGCGCTTGCCGTCCGACGAAGGGTTGTCGTCGTTCAAGGTGATCGACGAGGCGCTCGCGCTCGCGGTGCCGCCGCATCTGGGTTTCAAGCGTGTGCCGGCCGATCTCGACGTGCTCAACGAGATCGGCTTCATCGCGCTGCAACGCGCACGCGGCCCAGGGCTTGCCGCGCAGATCGACCGGTGGTGCATCGAGCGGCGCTTCGTGCCGCAGGTCATGCAGCAGGCGGAGGACGTGCAATCGGTGCTCACGTCGGTCGCTGCAGGCGTGGGCGTCGCGTTCATTCCGTCGCGTGCGCAGTACCTGTTGCGCGACGCGACCGTCCTGCCGCTCGACGGCCGCGACGCGAAATGGCGCGTCGGGCTCGCATGGCTGTCGGGTCGCGACGATCCCGTGACCGCGCGTTTCGTGTCGTTCATGCGTGCCGCGATCAAGGCTGCGTGACCGGTCGGGCGTATAGTGTCCGCGATTGTCCTCCGTCTGAATGCCGGTCTCGCGCCGGCTCATGAACCCGAACCGATGACTTCCGAATCCGACGAATCCGACGAATCCCCGCTCGATCCCGCCCTCGTCGCAACGCTCGCGACGTTGCACGAAGCCGCGACCGATCCTTCCGGCAAAACGTGGTCGCTGCCGAAGATCGCGAAGCGCGCGCAATTGCCGATGAGCTCGCTTCGTCGCGTGCTGACCCAGCTCGACGCTGCCGGCCTGAGCGCGACGACGCTGAACGACGACGGGACCGGCAGCGCGACCTTGACCGACGAAGGGCGCACCATGTGCGCGCAACTGTTCGGCGCGAACGACGGCCGATAAAAAAGGCTGCCCGAAGGCAGCCCGTCATCGTGCGGTTCTCGTGCGGTTCCTGTGTGGTTCGATAGGCGGCGGGATCCCGCTCACCGTCGGATCACCACCGTGCCGTCACCCGTCCCACGACGGAGTGTCGACAGGTCCGGCCCGTGCGGGCCGGCACGCCGCCGTTCGAAGGAACTCAGAACCACTGCTTGTAGCGACGCACGTAGATCGTCTTCACGATCTGCGCGAGCAGGATGTAGCCGACCATCGTCGCCGCGAGCCACAGCCAGTAGGTACCCGGCAGGTGCATGAAGCCGAGCGAATCGGCGAACGGCGAGAACGGCAGCCAGCAGCCGATCGCGATCGCGGTGAACGTCGACAGCAGCACCGGCAGCGCGGCCGTGCTCTGCAGGAACGGGATCTTCTGCGTGCGCAGCAGGTGCACGACGAGCGTCTGCGATACGAGGCTCTCGATGAACCAGCCCGAGTTCATCACGATCTGGCCGCCCGAGCCGCCGTGCAGGTGATACATCGCACCGGCGCCGAACACGGTCCACATCAGCACGTATGTCGTGATGTCGAACACCGACGACGTCGGCCCGACCCACAGCATGAAGCGGCCGATGTTGCCGGCTTCCCACTTGCGCGGCTTCTTCAGGAACTCCGGATCCATCTTGTCCCACGGCAGCAGCATCTGCGACGTGTCGTAGATCAGGTTCAGCACGAGCAGCTGGGTCGCGAGCATCGGCTCCCACGGCAGGAACGCGCTGGCGACGAGCACCGACAACACGTTGCCGAAGTTCGAGCTGGCCGTCATGTTCAGGTACTTGAGGATGTTGCCGAACGTCTCGCGACCCTTGATCACGCCTTCCTCGAGCACCATCAGGCTCTTTTCGAGCAGGATGATGTCGGCGGTTTCCTTCGCGATGTCGGCGCCGCTGTCGACCGAGATGCCGACGTCGGCGTCGCGCAGCGCGGGCGCGTCGTTGATGCCGTCGCCGAGGAAGCCGACCGTGTGGCCGTTCGCCTGCAATGCCTTCACGATGCGCGCCTTCTGCAGCGGCGTGAGCTTCGCGAACACGGTGGTGCGTTCGACGACCTGCGCGAGCGTCGCGTCGTCGAGCGCCTCGATCTCTGCGCCGAGCATCGGCTTGCCGGGCTCCAGCCCGACCTGGCGGCACACCTTCATCGTGACGGTCGGGTTGTCGCCCGTCAGCACCTTCACCGACACACCGTTCTCGCGCAGCGCCGCGAGCGCCGGCGCGGCCGATTCCTTCGGCGGGTCGAGGAAGGTCAGGAAGCCGCGCACGACGAGATCGCGCTCGTCGGCGGTGCGGTACTGTTCGCGTTCGTCGCCGCGCGGGATCATGCGCGTGGCGAGCACCAGCACGCGGAAACCGTCCTCGTTGTATGCATTCGCCTGTTCGAGCAGCCGCTTGCGCGCGACGAAGTCGAGCGGGCGCACGCCGTCTTCGTCCTGCACATGGGTCGACACCGCAAGCATTTCCTCGACCGCACCCTTGCAGACGAGCATGTGCGTGCCGTGCGTGTCCTCGACGACGACCGACAGGCGGCGTCGCACGAAGTCGAACGGCAACTCGTCGATCTTCTTGTAGCCGTGCGGCTTCACGCGGTCGCCGATCTCGTCGGCGCGCGCGACGACGGCGATGTCGATCAGGTTCTTCTGGCCGCTCTGATGGAAGCTGTTCAGCCAGCCGAGACGCAGGATGTCCTCGTTCTTGTGGCCGGACAGGTCGAGATGGTGCTCGAGGATGATCTTGTCCTGCGTGAGCGTGCCGGTCTTGTCGGTGCACAGCACGTCCATCGCGCCGAAGTTCTGCACGGAATTCAGCCGCTTCACGACGACCTTGCGGCGCGCCATCGCGATCGCGCCGCGCGCGAGGTTCGCGCTGACGATCATCGGCAGCATCTCGGGCGTGAGGCCCACGGCCACCGCGAGCGCGAACGTGAGCGCGCTCAGCCAGTCGCCCTTGGTCAGTCCGTTGATCATGAACACGATCGGCACCATCACGAAC
Organism: Burkholderia sp. Nafp2/4-1b; assembly: GCF_003635165.1. Classification (GTDB taxonomy): domain Bacteria; phylum Pseudomonadota; class Gammaproteobacteria; order Burkholderiales; family Burkholderiaceae; genus Burkholderia. The sequence continues at coordinate 550,750 of NZ_ML058597.1, forward strand.
ATGAACTTGATCAGCAGCCAGCTCACGCTCGCGACGCCGCGGTCAAAGCTCGTCTCGATGCGCTTGTGGCTCACGACGTTGCGCGCGAGCGAACCGAAATAGGTGTCCTCGCCGGTCGCGACGACCACGGCCGTCGCGGTGCCGCTCACCACGTTGGTGCCCATGAAGCACACGTTCTCGAGATCGAGCAGCGACGTCGATGCATCGTTCGCCGCGCCGGGCGTGCCCGGCGTGCCCGCCATGCTGCCGTTGGCCGACTTGCCGGCGACCGCGCCGAGCGTGTCGTACTTCTCGACCGGCAGCGCTTCGCCGGTCAGCACCGCCTGGCTGATGAACAGGTCGCGTGATGCGAGCAGGCGCACGTCGGCCGGAATCATGTCGCCGGCCGACAGGTGCACGATGTCGCCGACCACCACCTCGCGCATCGGCACTTCGCGGCGCGCGGGCTCGGATACATCGGTGACCGCGCGCTGCACGGTCGTCGTCGTGCGGACCATCGCCTTGAGCTTTTCGGCTGCGCGCAGCGAGCGGAACTCCTGCACGAAGCGCAGCAGCGCGCTGATGGTGACCATCGTCAGCAGGATCGTCATGCCGACGTAGTCGCGGTCGTCTGGCGCCGCGAAGTAGACGTCGGTGCAGAAGCTGATCGCGGCCAGCACCAGCAACACGTAGACGAACGGATTGTGAAACGCGTGCAACAGCTGGCGCGTCCAGTGCGGCGGCTTGTCGTGCGCGATTTCGTTCGGGCCGTTGCGCTGCAGGCGGTCGGCGGCCTGGTCGTAGGTGAGGCCGCGCGTGCTGGTGCGCAGCGACTTGAAGGTTTCTTCGAGCGGGCGGGCCGCTTCCAGCGCGGCGCGCATGATGCGCGGTTCGTCTTGACGACCGGGGCCGGTGTTGATGAAGCCGCGCTGTTTCTTTTGCGAAGTATTGCGTTGTGTCATGTATCGCTCCTTGCGCACGAGGCGGCGGGCGGGGAGCGACCGTGACGTTATCGACGCACGAGCGCTCCCCGCCGCGTCGCGTCAGGCGCGATCGGCTGTGGATCGGTGAAAGGGGGAACGCTCGCCGGCGCGCGGAATGCGGTCGGAGAATCGATGCGCAAGGTCGCACCGGCGAGCGGTAATCGACTACTGTCGTCCGAGTTCATCTGCACTCCTGTCGGTTGCGGGTAGGCGACACGGGCAATCGGCAGCGCGCACGCACGATGGCGCGCGGCCGGACGGCACGCGAACGGAACACGCACGCAGCTTGCGCCGCGCGCAGCGCGAACGCACGCGCGCGGCAACGCACGTTGCGCAGCGCGGGCATTCGGCGATATCGAAAAAATTCGGCGGGGATTCTGGCCAGTCAGGCCGGAAGGGCGCCGCATCCTGCTTCCCGGGATGCGGCAGAAGACGAGGCTCTGCGCGGTTTCCTCAGGCAGCAGTCAAGTTGGTCGAGGACCAACTACAACTCGCATCGGTGTTCACAGAACACTCCATGTAATCAGACGGGGGCGATGGTAATAGGTCGTCGTGCGAAGCGTCAACCCTTTTCTCCGCCCATTTTTTCGGGCAATTCTTGCGAAGTGTTAGCGCGACGCCTGGAGCAACACCTGGCGCAACACGGCCGGCGCCGCGAATGAAAAACCGCGCGCAGGCCAGGCCGGCATGCGCGCGGTCGTGTCGAGTCGACGCGCCGGTTACTGCGTCGCCGCCGTGACGGCCGCGCCTGCATCGGCGATACCGGAGCCTGCCGGCAGCGCGGTGCACGACGTGCTGGCCGGCAGCATCGCCGCACGCGCGTTGGCTTGCAGCTTCTGCTGGATCTGCGCGGGCGTGAGGTTGCCGTTGATCGACAACATCAGGCCGACGATGCCCGCCACCTGCGGTGTCGCGAGGCTCGTGCCGCTCGCGGTGCCGTACGTGTCCGAACCCGGCGTTGTCGTGCCGCTGTTGGCTGTCGACAGGATGCTGACGCCCGGCGCGCTCAGCGCAACGTCGGTGCCGAAGTTGCTGAACGAAGCGCGGCGGCCGGTCGCGTCGGTCGCGCCGACGCTGATCACGCCGCGGCAGTTCGCGGGTTGGTCGAGCGCGGTCGCGAGGCCGTCGTTGCCGGCCGCGACCACGACCGTCACGCCCTTCGCGTTCACGTCGTCGATCGCCTGCTGGAACGTCGCGCTGCATGCGCCGACGCCGCCCAGGCTCAGGTTGATGACCTTCGCCGGATTCGGGTTCGTCGGCACGCCGATGACCGGAATGCCGGCCGCCCAGCGCATCGCGTCGGCGATGTCGCTCGTCGTGCCGCCGCACTTGCCGAGCACCCGCACCGGCAGGATCCGGCCGAGCCACGACACGCCGGCGACGCCGACGCCGTTGTTGGCGGTCGCACCGATCACGCCCATCACGCGCGTGCCGTGCCAACTGCTGTCGCTGGGTTCGCTCGCGCAGTGATAGAACGGGCCGCTGGAATTGTCGATTTCCTGCTGCGTGACCCAGTCGCCCGGATCGGTCGCATCGGTGCCGCGCGCCTGGCCGTTGTTGCTGGTGTTGACGTTCGAGATGAAGTTGTAGCCGGGCAGCAGGTTGCCGACCAGGTCGGGGTGCGGCCGGTAGCCGGTATCGAGCACGGCCGTGACGACGGTCGGCGAACCCTTGGTCCGCGTCCACGCGGGGGGCGTGTTGATGCCGACGCTCGCGTCGGACAGATACCACTGCTGGCTGTAAGCGGGGTCGCTCGGCGTATCGCGGATCTGCATCGGGTGATCCGGTTCCGCATAGTCGACGTCGGTGTCGGCTGCGAATGCCTGCGCGAGCGCGGCCGCGTCGCCGGATGCGATGCGCTGGCCGATCGACAGCACGGCCGCGCCGTCCGATAGCGTCCGTTCGACCTGCACGTTCAGCGGTGCCTGCGACGCATTCGCCGCGGCATAGGCGCGTGCGGCGCCGGACGTCGTCGGCGCCGACCAGCGCGTCATCGAGCGCTGGATCACCGCGTCGAGCCGCGTGCCGGCGGGGAGGGCCGCCATCGCGCGCGCGGCCGTCACCGTCTTCAGCCTGACGATCAGGTGATCGACCGGCGGCTCGGCGGACGCGGACGTCTGCGCGGCCATCTGCGCGGCAGCCTGCTGTGTCGCGCACGCGTTGTTGCCGCCGGTCGAGGGCGGCGTGGTCGGGCTCGGGGAAGGCGACGGCGCGGGGGCCGGCGCGGCATTGGACGAAGACGGATTGCTGCCGTCACCGCCACCGCCGCCGCAGCCGGCGATCGGCAGCAGGGCGGCGGCCGATAGCACGCCGGCGAGCATGCGCGCATGAGGGGAGCGGGCCAGCGTGAAATCGAAACGTTTGGCTCTCATGGTGAGACGCGATCCTCGTAGATAACCGTCGTGCTGGCGGTGTGCCTGGGGTCCGCAGGAACACCGGACCTTGTCGTTTTTGTCCGGCGCTCGTCGCAGGGTTGCTGCGACGCGCCATGCACTGGGTAACGGCTGCTACGGGCGCTTCTTGAGTGCGGTTTGGGAGAAAAAGGCGCGCGGGCGCAAACGATTACGCTGCTGCGATGCAGCGCGATTGCGGGAATGGAGCGGGTAGCGCGGGCGGTCGGATGCGATTGAAGCCGGCGGTCCGGGCGCGGCGCGTGACGTGCACGCGTTTGCGCACCACGGAAAACCGGCTGCCGTGCACGACCCCGGCGCGAACGTTGCCTACGCTTTCCCCGATGCGATGCGAATTTTGTCCGGCGTACGATCGCGAATCGATCAACGTTTCGTCAGGAGAAAAGCATGGATCGCCGCTTCCGTTTGCTGGCCGTCGCGCTGACCTGCGTGCTGGCGGGCACCGCGCATGCGCAGGCCCTTACCGGCACGCTGAAGAAGATCAAGGACACGGGCATCGTGTCGCTGGGTATCCGCGAATCGTCGGTGCCGTTCTCGTATTCGGACAACCAGCAGAAGAACATCGGCTACTCGCGCGACATCGCGGCGCGCATCATCGACCAGCTGAAGACCGAGCTGAAGGCGCCGAACCTGACGGTGAAGGAAATCCCGATCACGTCGCAGAACCGGATTCCGCTGCTGCAGAACGGCACGATCGATTTCGAATGCGGGTCGACGACCAACACGCTCGAGCGGCAGAAGCAGGCCGCGTTCTCGAACAGCATCTTTCTCTACGGGATCCGCTTCAGTACGCGCAAGGATTCGGGCGTGAAGGACTTCTCGGACCTCGCCGGCAAGACGGTTGCGACGACGGCCGGCACGTCGGACGAGCGCCTGCTGCGCAAGCTCAATGAAGAGAAGGCGATGAACATGACGATCATCAGCGCGAAGGATCATGCAGAGGCGTTCATGAACGTCACGACCGGGCGCGCCGTGGCGTTCGTGATGGACGAGCCGCTGCTGTACGGCGAGATCGCGAAGGACCGCAACCCGGGCGCGTACACGGTCGCCGGCACGCCGCTCGTCCACGAAAACTACGCGTGCATGATGCGCAAGGACGATCCGGCGTTCAAGCACGTGGTCGACGGCGTGATCGCAAAGCTGCAGACCTCGGGCGCGGCCGAGAAGCTGTACGACCAGTGGTTCATGCAGCCGATTCCGCCGAAGGGCGTGAGCCTCAACTATCCGTTGTCGCCGGAGATGAAGCAGCTGTTCAGGAATCCGACGGACCAGGCGCAGTACTGATCGTACTGATCGCTGCGACGGGACGATGCTGCGTTGCCAACGAAAAACCGCCGGCAGATGCCGGCGGTTTCCGTTTGCGGCCCGGTCGCGCGTGCGACGCAGCCGTACGTGAGCCCTGATTTCAGGCCTTGATTTCCGGCCCGCGGGCGGCCGGCCGGGCCGGCGCCGCCGGCGCCGGTGCCATCGAGCGCGTGGACGGTTGCGCCGGCACGACCACGACGACCGGTTCTGGCATCGCCCACAGCGGCATCGCGAAGCCGACCGGTTGGGGCATCGGCATCGCGAACGCGTTGGCGAGCGCGACGTGCTGCAGCGCCATCATCTGCTGCTGCATCGCGACCATCTGCGCCTGGGCCGCCTGCATCCGATACTGCGCGGCCTGCATCTGCCGCAGCGCGGCAGCCGGCGGCATGCCGCCCGACGACGACGTCTGCATCTCGAAGCTCGCGCCGCCCTGCGGGCTGTGCCAGCTCCACGTGCTGACCTTCATCGGGCCGAGGGCCGTCTGGACGACACGGGTTTCGGCTTTGACGGGCACGGCATGCCCGTTGACGTTGACGAACATCGGTTGTGCGGCCGGGGCGGCGTCGGCCTGCCCGGCCAGGGCGAGCATGGGCGTCAGCGCCAGCGCGCCCGCCGCCATATACGAACGGAATCGCATATTCGTATCTCCATCAAACGAAGACTGATCGAATCAACATTGAACGAATCGTGCGGCTCACGGACGGAGCCACCCGCGACTATGCGAGCGCCGGCTTAAAGCAGGATTAAAACCGCGGCGGGCCCCCGGGCCGGGGCTGTGCGGGTTTCACGGGCCGGCTCGCGAACGCCGGCGAACGGGCTGTCCAGCGCGTGGCGGAACGGGCGGCAAGCAGGATTCAACCTCGTCCGTGCCAGGGACTTCCCGTCGTGTCGCGCAACAACAGGCACAATATGCGCTTCGCCGCGCACCGCTGTTCGTCATTCGAACACGCTGGCGCGCGCCGCCGCCGTCCGAATCCTCCCGGTTGTCATGAACGCCTCGCTCACTCCCGCGCGCGAATCGAACTCGCCGCGCTTCCTGTTGTTCCTGATCTGCCTGTTCGCGTCCGCCGGCCAGCTCGCGATCGACATCTACGTGCCCGCGCTGCCCGACATGGCGCGTTCGTTCGCGACCACGCCGCAGGCGATCCAGTCGAGCGTGTCCGGCTACATGGCCGCCTATGCGCTCGGCCAGCTGATTTTCGGCCCGGTCGCCGATGCGTACGGGCGCAAGCGCGTGCTCGGGTTCGGGCTCGTCATCTACACGATCGGCTGCCTGCTTTCGCTGGGCGCGCCGAATCTCGAGACGTTCGTGCTGGCGCGCTGCCTGCAGGGCTTCGGGATCGCGACGACGAACCTGCTCGCGAAGGCGATCATCACCGACTCGTTCTCGGGGCAGGCGCTGCTGCATGCGTTTACCTATATGTCGATCGCATGGGGGCTTGCGCCGATCATCGCGCCGGTGATCGGCGCACACCTCCAGGAATGGTTCGGCTGGCGCGCGTGCCTCGTGTTCCTGCTCGTCTATTCGCTGGTGATGTGGGCGCTGCTGTGGCACTACCGCGAGACCTTGCCGAAACCGGTCCATCTGGAGCCGCGCACGCTGATGGCGAACGCCGGCAAGGTGCTCGCGAGCCCGGTGTTCCAGAGCTGCTTCCTCGCGCAGGGGCTGTGCTACAGCATCCTGCTGGTGTTCAACATCGTCGGGCCGTTCATGGTGCAGACCACGCTGCACAAGCCGCCGACCTTCTTCGGCTATCTCGCGCTCGGGATCGGCCTGATGTATTTCCTCGGCGGGCTGTCGAACCGGATTCACGGGCGCGGGCTGCCGAGCGCCGAACAGCGGCTGCGCATCGGCGCGCGCGTGATGGCGGGCGCGGCGGTCGTGATGCTGGTGCTGGCGCTGACCGTCGGGTTGCGCGTGTGGACCCTCGCGACGCCGGTGCTGGTGATGGGCTTCTGCGCGGGTGCGATGTATCCGACGCTGATGGCCAAGGGCAATTCGCTGTTTCCGCATATCGCGGGGCTGACGAGCGCGATCCTCGGGTGCGCGCTGCTGCTCGTGTCGTCCGCGATGATGGGCCTGGCCGGCTTCGTGTCGATTCACGTGCTGACGCCGCTCGCGGTGTTCTTCGTCGCGTTGTCGTTCATCGTCGTATGGATGGTGACGAAGCTGCTGCGCTACCTGACGCAGCAGCAGGCCGCGAGCGTCGCTTGCGGGAGCGGGGAGGCGGCGTAACGCCAGACATGGTGGGTGCTGCCGGCCGATACCGGGACCGGTGCCGGCAGCGGCAGTGGCGGTGGCGGTGGCGGTGGCGGTGGCGCGGGCGCGGGCGCCCAATGTCCGGTTTGGGCCGGGGCGACAGGCGCTGCTCAGAGCGGGTGCGCCGCGCCCGCCTGCGTCAGCAGCGAAACCGCGGCCGGATCCGGCGTCCCGTTTGAACCGATCGCGCCGGCCTTTGCGAGCGCGTCGAGATCGCCGTCCACGCCCGGTTGGCCGACGACGAACGGCGTGGTGAGGAACGCGGGCGTCGACAGCGTCACCGAATAGCGCTGCTGCAAGTTCGTCACGACCGCCGATTGCGCGGCCTGTATCGTGCCCGGGCTGTTCATCACCTGCTGGAAATGCGCATTGCCCTGGAAATTGCCGATCAGCCCGGCCGTATTCGTGCCGAGCTGCGCGGCCAGATAGACGAGCATCAGCTCGGTCTCGGGCGTCGTGTTGAAGGTGCCGCCCGCGTATGCGAGCGAATGCAGACTCGTACCGCCTGATGCGACGGTGATCACGCAGGGCAGCGCCGCGTTGACCGACACCCGGTAGTTGCCGCCGCCGTCGGTCAGCGTGGTTGCCGAGCCCTGCGCGCAACTTACCGTGACCGATGCGCTCGCGAGCGCGCTGACCGTGGCGGCCGTGCCGGACAGCGCGACGGCTTGCGTGTTGTTGTTGCTGAAGCACACATCGACGCCGAAACAGGCGTCGCCGTTGCAGCCGGCAAGCGACGCAAGAGCGGCGACGCAGAGTGCGCGCAGCGCGGGGCGGATAAGGCGCGGATGGCGAAGGTTCATGATCGCGGGCAATCGGAAATGGGGACAACCGCCGTGCGCCGCAGGCGTGGCGCCGCTCATATTCTAGGTCCCGAATCGCCGCGGTGCTTGGCCGTTTTCCTGGCGGAGCGCGGGGAGCATGGCTGGCGACCCGTTCAGCCTCGTTTGCTTGCGCCAGCGGCACGCCACGCCGGCGCGACGGGCCGCGCCCGAACCTTTCGGTTCCCTTCGCAATTGGTTATGCTTCGGGACGATCAAAAAAACGACGAGAGAACGCTCCGTTCGACGGAACGGGCGCGACGTTTCCGACATGAACCTGAAACGACTGACGGGCCGGCCAGGCCCGCCGGATTGCGAGGGCGATCCGGCATCGAAGGCATGCACGACCCGCACACCACCGCAGGCCGAACGCAGGCGCAGCAACGCAGGTATCGGCGGCGTCGGCAGCGCGGCGCTGGCTGCCGTGCTGTTGGCCGGCGCAACGATCCTTGGCGGTACGGCATTGGCTGCGTCGCCCGAAGTCGACGCCGGCACGCGCGTGGTTCCGTTGGCAGCCGGTGCGCCGTCTGTCTGCACGAACATCGCTGCCGCGGCCCCCTATCCGGTTGCCGACAAACCCGAAACGGCGCCGCCGCTGAAAGGCCGCGTGACCGACCTGACGGGCGTCCTGAGCGCTGCCTGCGCGTCCGAACTGACCGAGCGCCTTGCCGATCTCGAGCGCCGGCTCGGCGTCCAGATGGCGATCCTGCTGGTCGGCTCGACCGGCCAGTCGACCATCGAGCAATTCGCGACCACGGTGTTCGAAAAGTGGCGTCTCGGCCGGAGCAAGATCGACAACGGTCTGCTGCTCGTTGCCGCACTCAACGATCGCATGGTGCGGATCGAGGTCGGATACGGCCTCGAAGGCGCGATTCCGGATATCGTCGCGGGGCGGATCATCCGCGAGCGGATCGTGCCGGCGTTTCGCGAGCAGCGTATCGAAGCCGGCGTGAGCGATGCGGTGGATGCGCTGGTGCGCGAGATGACGCCGCAGGAAATGGGGGCGTCGGATAGCGCGATGCCGGATGAGGACGCGCAGCGGGGGACGTCCCGCGACACGAAGCGGCAGTCGAACGGCTTGCCGGAGGAAGCGCCGGCCGACGCGGGAAGCTTCCTGTTCTGGTTGCTGCTCGCGCTGGCCGGCGTCGTGCTCGGTGTCGTCACCGAATGGCGCAAGCTGCGCTGGCAGGTGACGTTGCCGGTGAGCTTCGTGGTCGCGACGATCGTGCCGGTTGCGATGCTGCCTGTCCGCGCGATCTTCAAAGGGGATGCCGAAGCGATCCTGGGGGCGCTGGCGATCGTCCCGACGAGCGTGGGTGTCGGTGCGTGGCTGCTCGGCATCGGCATTATTCGTTCCGGACGTGTTCGCAAGTACACGGTAATCATCGGGGGGACGTTGCTGGCACTGATCTGGATCGGGCATCTGATGGGATATTCGCCCGGCGAAGTCCTGGTGACGATGTTTATCGCGGTGACGGCGATCCTCGCGATCATCAACAAACTGACGGGCGGAAGCTCGTCGTCATCCTCCTCGCCGTCGTCGTCCTTCAAATGGTCGTCGTCGGACTCGGATTCATCGAGCTCGAGCTCGAGTTCCAGTTCGTCCGACTCGTTCAGCGGCGACGGCGGCTCGAGCGGCGGCGGAGGCGCATCGGGTCGCTGGTAGCCGTCGCGTGCGCGACGTTTCTTTTCAAGCTGCCGCTCCGAGCGGAGCGTCCAACCGGAAGTCACACACAATGAAATGGTTTCGAATCCTGCTCGTCTGCTGCGTACTCGCACCGCTTGCCGGTTGCGGCTACAACGCGATCCAGTCGTCCGATGAGGACGTCAACGCGGCATGGTCCGAAGTGCTGAACCAGTATCAGCGTCGCGCCGATCTGGTGCCGAACCTCGCCGCGGTGGTGAAGGGCTATGCGTCGCACGAGGAGCGCGTGCTGACCGAGGTCGCGTCGGCCCGCGCGCGCGTGGGCAGCGTGCAGATGACGCCGGAGATGGCGAAGGATCCGGCCGCGTTGGCGGCGTTCGATCAGCGGCAAGGCGAATTGTCGGGTGCGCTGAGCAGGTTGATGGTCGTATCGGAACGCTATCCGGAGCTGAAGGCGAACGACGCGTTCCGCGATCTGCAGACGCAGCTCGAAGGCACCGAAAACCGCATCGCGGTCGCGCGCGGCCGCTACATCAAGACAGTGCAGCAGTACAACGTGCAGATTCGCCAGTTCCCCGGCGTCGTGATCGCACGCGTCTTCGGCTACCAGCCGCGCCCGAACTTCAGCGTCGCGAACGAGGCGTCGATCTCCACCGCGCCCGTCATCGACTTCTCCGCCCAGCCGCCGAAGGCGAACGCAGCCGGCCAGTAAGCGGCCGGCGCAGGCGTTCAGGGCTTGCCCGCCGCCGGCTTCGCGAACGCACCGCGCACCTCGAACCCGATCGCATCCGCGACGTTGCCGCGCGCGTCGACGAGCTCCAGCCTGTGCCGGCCCGGCCACGGCATCCACGCGATGCGATCGGCGTGCCCGATCACCTTGTCGTCGAGCCGCCACGCGAACCGCGCGGCGTGCCCGGACGATCGCTCGAACCAGATCCGCTGATTCTTCGGCGGAATGTCCGGATCGATCGCGAAGATCGTGCCGTCGGTCGGCGCGCCGATCGTCAGCGGCGCGCGCGCGCCGTCCTTGCCCGGCGTGACGGGCGCCGCGAGCCGGATCGTGTCGAGCGCGGTGCCCGCGATGAACCATTCGCTGCGTGACGGCTCGACGTCGCGCTCGAACGTGATGCGGCGCGTTTCGACGCCGGCCGGCGGACGCGGCGCGCGGCTCGGCACGTCGCGATGCAGGTAGCCGACGACCGCCGACCACACCGGCGACGCGCCCGTGACCCCCGACACGTCCCACATCGGCGAACCGTCCGCGTTACCGACCCACACGCCGACCGTATAGCGCGACGTGAAGCCGACCGTCCAGTTGTCGCGCATGTCCTTGCTCGTGCCCGTCTTCACCGCCGAGAAGAAGCGCGTCGCGAGCGGGTTGTCGAAGCCGAACGTGCGCACGCGCGCATTGTTGTCGGACATGATGTCGGTGACGACGAAGCTGGCCGCTTCGCTGAACACGCGCGTGCCGTCGTCCGCGCGTCGCGGCGCCGACGCGCTGGAAGCGGGCGTCGCTGCAGGCAGATCGACGACCTTGCGTGCCACACCGCCGTTCGCGAGCGCGCGATACGCATTGGTCAGCGACAGCAGCGTGACGTCCGCGCTGCCGAGCGCGAGGCTGAAGCCGTAGTAGTCGCCTTCCTGCGCGAGCGGCAAGCCGAGCGCGGTGAGCGTGCGCGCGAAGCGGTGCGGCGTGACGAGCACGAGCGTGCGCACGGCCGGCACGTTCAGCGAGCCGCCGAGCGCGCTGCGCACGCTCACCCAGCCCTTGAAATCCTTGTCGTAGTTCTGCGGAATATAGAGGCCGCCGCCGGCCGCGAGGTTGATCGGCGCGTCGTCGAGCAGCGATGCGGCCGTCAGCCGTTTCTCGTCGATCGCCTGCGCATAGAGGAACGGCTTGAGCGTCGAGCCGGCCTGGCGCGGCGCGAGCACGGCGTCGACGTCGCGCGCGCTCGACAACGCCCCCGACGAACCAACCCACGCGCGAATCTCGCCGGTCGCGTTGTCGATCACGACGACCGCGCCGTCCTGCACGTTGCGCCGGTGCGCGGGCGCGTTGAGCTCGGTCAGCGCGCGCGTGAGCGCGTCGCGCGCGAAACGCTGCAGCGGCGCATCGAGCGTCGTGCGCACCTGCGCGCCGGCCGCCGGCCTGACCTCGGCCGCGATGCGGCGTGCGAAGTGCGGAGCGAGGGCCGCGCCGTCCGCCGTGATGTCGTTACGCACGGCGTTGGCCGGGCGCGCGATCACGAGCTGCACGTAGCCGTCGAGCGACGCGCACGCTTGCGGCGCCTGCATGTCGCGCAGGATCCGGCACGCACGCTCGGCGATCTTCGCGGGCGCGGCGTTGGGCGCGCGCACCAGCGCACCAGCGCGGCGGCGATCGCGGCCTCGCGTGCATCGAGGCCGGACGGCGCCTTGCCGAACAGCACCTGCGACAGCGCGGCGAGCCCGACCGTCTCGCCGCGGAACGGCACGAGGTTCAGATAGGCCTCGAGGATCTGGTCCTTGCGCCAGCGGCGTTCGAGCAGCAGCGCGTTCATCGCCTGCGTGGCCTTCTGCGGCAGCGAGCGCTGGCCGGAGCGGCGCGGCGAATCGCTGAGCAGCCCGGCGAGCTGCATCGTCACGGTCGACGCGCCGCGCGTGCGCTCGTTCCACAGATTGCCCCACGCCGCGCCGGCGATCCCGCGCCAGTCGACGCCGCTGTGTTCATAGAAACGCTTGTCCTCGGACACGACGATCGCTTCGCGAAACGCGGGCGACACGTCGGCGAGCGACACCCAGTCGCCGCGCCGTTCGGTGAGGTCCACGCGCGTGCGCTGCAGCGGCGTGCCGTCGCGCGCGAGCAGCACCCAGTCGGAGCTGCGCCAGTTGCGGCGTACGTCGTCGTAGCCGGGCAGCGCATGCGCGACGAGCGGTGCTGCCAGCACGACGGCGACGAAGAGGCGGCCGGCGAAGCGCGCCGGCCGCGGCAATACCCGATCGATCATCACGTACCCGTTCGTACCTGTTCGTACCCGTTACTTGCCCGCGTCGGCCGGCTTCACGGTCAGCGGCGGGTTCGGCCACAGGCCGTACACGGACGGCGCATACAGCGCCTCGACGCGCGTCGGCGGCAGCCCGAAGGTGCCGACGTTGTTCAGCCGCACGGTGTATTCGACCGAGAGCTTGCCCTTCGGCAGATAGTCGTAATACGCGCGATAGCCGTCGAAGTCGCGTTCGATGAACGCCGGCCATGCACCGTCCGGCGATTTCTCGCCCTGCGTCGCGGCTTCGGAGTCGCGGCCGAGGCCCGAGCCGAGAATCGTCGCGCCGGACGGAATCGGATCGTTGACGACGACCCACGTCATGTCGCTCTGCGCGTCGATGTCGAGATGCACGCGCACGACGTCGCCGCGCGTCAGCACGCCCTTGACGGCGGGCGACACGGGCGTGACGGTCTTCGTGATCCGGTAGCCGGCCGCGAACGGCGCGCGCAGCGGCACGGCCGCGAGGCTTTCGACGGTCGCCCACGGGCGGCCCGTGCCGTCCTGCGTGACGGACAGCGTGGCCGGCGCCTGCGACGCACGCGGCCACGGCATCAGCACGCTGCGCGCGGCGGCGGCACGGGTCGCGGGCGTGGCCGACGCGGACGTGTCGGCGGGCGCGGCCGCAAGGGCTTGCAACCACGAGATCGCGCGCTCGTTACCGCCGAGCGCGACCTTCGTCGTGCCGGCCACCGGCGTGCTCTCGTAGGTGCGCGAGAAGCGCTCGATCGCGAGCTGGCCGAGTGCGTTCGACGTCGTCGTCTGCCATGCGCCCTGGCGTTGCAGCGCGAGCAGGCCGGTCGCCACGCGCGGCATCTCGTCCTTCCACGCCGGGTCGCCCGCGAACTCCAGCGCGAGGCGCGCGGCGTTGGTCTCGTTGCTCGTCATCAGCCACCACAGGTCGTCGTCGCGCGCGGTCGAGAACACGAGCTGCGTGCCCTGGTACGTGAGACGCGCACGCAGGATCTGCTCGACCTGCGCGCGTTTCTCGTCACGCTGCGGGATGTCCTTCACGCGCGTGAGGATCGCGTGATAGTCGATCACCGCCGACGTCGGCCACTGGTTCGGCGCGATCTCGATCGAACCGAGCATGCGCCCCTGTGCGGCACCGTAGCGCGACAACGCCTCGATCGCGGCGAGCTTGCGCAGGTCGCGGTCCTGGCGCGGCGCCCACGCGTTGCGCTCGATGCGGCCGTCGACGAAGCGCGCGAGCCCGGCTTCGAGCTGCGTGCGCAGGTCTTCCGGCAGCGCGAAGCGCGGGTCGAGGCGGCTGGCTTCGTCGGCGACCACGAGCAGGTACGACGACAACGTCGGGCTGCCGTAGTGCGCATCGCCGGACGGCGGCGGGAAGTAGCTCGCGAGCCCGTCGCTGTCGAGATAGACGGGCATGCGCGCAACCAGCGCCTGCCATTGCGCGGCGTCGTGCAGGCCGATCGCGCGCGACGTCTGCTGTTCGAGGCAGCGGTACGGATAGCGCTCGAACCAGCGTCGCACGCCGGGCAGGCCGTCCGCGAGCTTCGACTGCAGCGACACGGCGATGCCGCCGCGCGGCGCGCCTTGTGCGTTGTTGACGGCGCCGGCCGGCGCCGCGACGGGCACCGTCAGCGTGCCGTCGACCTGCGTGAGCGTGGCCTGCTGCACGGTCACGGGCAGCGCGGGCACCACCTTCTGCGCGACGGCCAGCGCGTCGGCCGCGCGCTTGCCGCCTTGCTCGGCGGCTTCGATGCGCCAGTTCAGCGCGCCGGCTGCGTCGAGCGCCTGCTCGGGCACGGTGATCGTCCACGCGACCTCGGTCGCCGCATTGGCCGCGAGCGACACGGTTTGCGGCGCGACGTCGAGGCCCGTCACGCGCGGCGTCACGACAACCTGCATCGCGCGCTCGGTCGTGTTGCGCAGCGTGACCTGCGCGCGGAACGCATCGCCTTCGCGCACGAGCGGCGGCAGGCCGGAGATCAATTGCAGGTCCTGCGTGCTGCGGATCGACGTGCTGCCGGTGCCGAAGCGATCGGGGCCGACTGCCGCGATCGCGACGATCCGGAAGCGCGTGAGCGCGTCGTTCAGCGGCACGTCGACGGTTGCGCTGCCGTTCGCGTCGAGCGTCACGCGCGGATTCCACAGCAGCAGCGTGTCGAACAGTTCGCGCGTCGGCGCGCTGCCGCCACCGCCGCCGGCCGGCACGGCCTTGCGGCCGAAGTGACGGCGGCCGACGATTTCCATTTGCGCGGTGGCCGTCTCGACGCCGTACGCGCGGCGCTGCAGCATCGCGTCGAGCAGGTCCCAGCTGTTGTTCGGCATCAGTTCGAGCAGCGCCTCGTCGACTGCGGCGACCGCGATCTGCGTGCCGGCCGGCGCGGGCTGCCCGTTCGGCAGCGTGACCTTCACGTGCGCCTGCGCCTTGCTGCGCACGGTGTAGCGCGTCGCGTCGGTCGTCACGCTCACGCCGAGACGGTGCACGCCGGTGCCGACCTTGATCTCGCCGAGGCCGTAGCGGAACGCGGGCTTCGACAGGTCGACGAACGCGGTCGGCGCTTCATAGTGACGGCCTTCGCGCCAGAACGCGCGCGCCCATTCGACCGGCGCCTTCCAGCCCCACGTGAAGAACGAATACCACGGCACTTCTCGGATCCGGCCGCGCAATGCGAGCACCGACACGTACACGTTCGGCCCCCACGATTCGCCGACCTTCAGGTCGACGGTCGGGTTCTTGCCATTCAGCTGCACGACGTGCGTTTCCATCACGCCGCCGCGTTCGACCGCGACGAGCGCGGTCGCGTAGCGGAACGGCATGCGCACCTGAAAGCGGGCCGTTTCGCCCGGTTCGTAGGCGGTCTTCTCCGGAATCACGTCGATCCGGTCGGTGTTGTCGCCGCCGAACCAGAGCTCGTCCTCGCGTGTGACCCACACCGACGTCGACGCGTTCGACGTGCGGCCGTCGCCGTCCTTCGCGACCGCGATCAACTGTACGTTGCCGGCCTGTTCGAGCGTCGCGTCGCAGGCCATGCGGCCCTTGTCGTCGGTCTTGCCCGAGCACAGCACGCCGAGCTCGCGCGTGTCGCTCTTGTTGTCGTACGCGTAGAAGCCGCCGACCATCCGCTTGCGCGACGACGTCGTGATGTGCGCGACACCCTTGATCTCGATCGACACCGACGCACGCGGCTTGCCCTGCAGGTCGACCGCGAGCGCCTGCACCGGCACGCGCTGGCCGACCGACACCCAGCGGCCGGCCTTGATGCCGGCGACCACCGCGGCCGGCCACAGGATCGTGTCGCCGCGAATCGTATGCACTTCGCCGTTCGGATCCGCGAACGTCGCCTCGAGCGCGATGCGCTTCGGCGCATCGACGTCGGGCAGGCCCTTGAGCGTGACGGAACCCGCGCCGTTGCGGTCGAGCGTCAGCGGCAGCTTGTCCGCAATCAGTTTGGTCGCGTCGGGATCGTTGTTCGCGGCCGCTGCGTTGTCGCCGTCCTGCGCATCGTCTTCGGCGTTGCCGTTGCTCCGGTCGGGACGATAGGGCGTGAAGCTGAAGTCCTCGAAGCGATCCGCGAACGGCGGCGATGCCCACTTCATCAGCGCCGACACCTGCACGGGCAGGTTCGATGCGCCGCCGCCCGACACGTAGTCGATCTGCACCGCGAGCGGCGCTTCCTTGACCGCGACGAGCGGGCTCTTCTGCGCGTCGCGCGCGCTGATGGTGCCCTTGAGCACCGGCAGGCGGAACGCCTCGACGCGGAAGCTGCCGCTGTAGTAGCTGGCGGTCGGCGCATCGTCCGGGCCGCCTTCGAGCGACACGCTGTATTCGCCGAGCTTCGCCGCGGCCGGCAGCGCGAACTGCGTGTCCGCGCTGTGATCGGCCGACCACGTGAGCGGCAGCTTGTAGGTCTGGTCGGAACCGAGATGGCGGATCGTCACGCGGGTCGGATAGTGCGGCGGGAACGCGAGGCTCTGCAGCGTCTCGGTGCGCAGGAAGTGCTTCATCGACACCGTTTCGCCGGCACGCAGCAGCGTACGGTCGAACACGGTATGCGCACGCACGGTCGGTGCGCTGTCGGTGTCGGTCGGCACGTTGAAGCGCCACGATTCGATCCCGCGGTTCCAGTTCGAGCTGACGAACGCCATGTCGCGGCCCGTCTTCGGATCGTCGACGCGTGCCGACACGAAGTAGTCGTCGAAGCGTTCCGACTGACTGCATTCGTGCTTCGGTTCGAATGGTCCGTCGAGCTTCAGCAGGCCCTGTGCATCGGTCTTGCCGGACGCGATTTCGTCGCCGTTGCAGTCCGACACGCGGATCTGCGCGTTCGGCACGGGCTTGCCCTTGTCGAGCGTCGTGACCCACACGAAGTTGTTCTCGCGGCCCTGTTTCAGGTGCACGCCGAGGTTCGTGACGAGCACGGTGGTGCGCACGTACATGCTCGACGGCTTCGCGAGCAGCGAGCGGCCGAGTGCGGGCGACGCGAGTTCGAGCACGTAGAAGCCCGGTTTTTCGATCGGCACGCCGACGATCTCGAACGGACGCAGCGTCTTCGGATCGGCCTTCGGCAGCGTCAGCGCCTGCGCACCCGGTTCGCCGGTGAGCAGCGACAGCGAGCGCACGTCGATGCGGCGATCCTGCGGCGCGGGCATCTTCTCGCCGGCCGCGAGCGGCACGTAGACCGGGTGCTGTCCCTTGCGCCGGAGCAGGCCCGGAATTCGCTCGTCGATCGTGCCGGCCGTCATCGACCAGTTGTCGAAGCGGTCGACGGTTCGCATCCATTGACGGATCGCGGTGTCGTCATCGACCTTCAGGTTCGCGAATTGCGCACCGCTCGTATTCAGGCCCGCTATATGGAGATCGGCTTCGACGTTGCGCAGCGTGACCGGCACGAGGGCCGGCGTATCGGGTTCGGCGAAGCGCTCGACGATCCCGAACGTGCCCGACGAGAATTTTGCCAGCGGCGGCATCGGGGCGGTGCGGGTCGCGAGCGGGAACAGGTCGGCGTTCGACAGCGAGCGGTCGGTCACGTCGTGCAAGCCGGACGGCAGCTCGAGCGTCAGGTTCGCCTGCGCGGGCAGCGGCGGATCGAACTTGACGGTCGTCACTTCGTCGCTGTGGTCGTCGGCCGCGAAGGCCGGCGAAAGCGAACCGTCAGGGCCGCGCAGCTTGATCGCCTCGGCGTTCTTGCGCGAGATCGGCGCGTTGAACGTCAGCGTCAGCGGACGCAGCGGCGTGCAGGGCGCCTTCGCGTTCTCGCGCTCGCACGAGAAGCTCGCGGCGAACGGCGCGCGCACGGTGAAGTCGAAGCGGCGCTCGGTGTCGTTCGCGATGCCGCTCGGGCTCGCGACGCCCTTGCCGTACACGAGTTGCATCTTCGCGCTCGCCGGCAGCGCCTGCGCGCACGACAGCGTCAGCACGCGCGCGGCGTCCTTCTTCAACCCGAAGTGATCGAGCAGCGCGTTGCGCGTCTCGTCGTCGGCGGCCGTGACGGGGATGCGGTTGCCGATGCCGGCCGCTTCGCACCAGATGTTCGCGAGCGCCGAACGCGGCTCGGCCGGGCCGTTCAGCTTCAGCACGAATGTCTGGCGTTCCTCGATTTCGCGCGAGCCGGGGCGCACCGTCACCGGGAACGGGCCGCCGGTTTGAAACGTGAAGCGGCGCGGGCCGCTGACCGCATTGCCGGCGACCGAGCGCAACGTGTCGTTGAGCGCGACCGAGCAACGGACGCCCGGCGGCAGGTCGTTCTCGAAGTCGTACACCCACGTCTTGTCGTCGAGCCAGTGGCCCTGGCCGCGTGCGGCGGTGGAATCGTTGCAGGTCATGCGCGCGGGATTCGGCGCGGATGCCGACCCGAACGCGACCATCGGTTCGTCGAACTTGACGACGCTCTGCCGCACTTCGGTGACGGTGCCTTGCGGCGACACGTTCACGGTGCGCGCCGCGCCCGCATGCAGCGACAGCGCGGTGGCGGCCGCGAGCGCGGCCACCGCGCCGATGCGCCAGAGCAGCCGAGTGGCGCGGTCGTTTCGATTCGTGTTGTTGTGTTTGTCGTGCGGCTTCATCGCTCGATGCCCTCGGGGGAAGCTTTCTGTTTGATTGCAGCACGCGATTCTAACCGACGCGCATGCGAGCGAATGGCCGGACGGCGCGTGTCGTCGCCTTGCGACACACCGGCATACCGATGCAGAATTGTCGCGTCGACGACACAAAAATGCAGCGAAATGTCGATTGTCTCGAATTGCGGAACATTTAATGGACTATAAAAGCATTGTCCGTTCCGGTTTGTGCGCGTACATTTCAGGGCCGCGCGAAAGTTTGAGAAATATCAAGCGTGGTTTTCCCGAATCCGGTGTTCGAGAGAAGGAAACATGCACAACGACAACACCCCCCACTCGCGTCGCGACAGCGACGCAGCCGCAACAGGCATCACGCGGCGTCAATGGCTGCAGGGCGCACTGGCGCTGACGGCGGCGAGTCTCACCGGCTCGCTGGCGTTGCGGGCCCTGGCCGACAATCCCGGCACCGCGCCGCTCGATGCGTTCATGACGCTCTCCGAAGCACTGACAGGCAAGAAAGGGCTGAGCCGCGTACTCGGCGAACGCTACCTGCAGGCATTGCAGAAAGGCGCGTTCAAGACCGCCGACGCGGTATCGCAACTCGCGGGCGCGCTTGCGTCCGGCTCGTTGACTCCCGATCAGGAAGCCGCTGCGCTGTCGACGCTCGGCGCGTGGTATCTCGGCATCGTCGACAACGTCGTGATTGCATACGAGGAAGCATTAATGTTCAGCGTCGTGTCCGATACGCTCATCATTCCATCGTATTGCCCCAACAAACCCGGCTTCTGGGCCGAAAAACCGACCGAGAGGCAAGCCTGATGGCCGATACCGATACGCAAAAAGCCGACGTCGTGGTCGTCGGGTCCGGTGTCGCAGGCGCGATCGTCGCGCACCAGCTCGCGATGGCCGGCAAGTCGGTGATCCTGCTCGAAGCAGGGCCGCGCTTGCCGCGCGGCGAGATCGTCGAGCGCTTTCGCAACCAGCCCGACAAGACGGACTTCATGGCGCCGTACCCGTCGAGCCCGTGGGCGCCGCACCCGGAATACGGCCCGCCGAACGATTACCTGATCCTGAAGGGCGAGCACAAGTTCAACTCGCAATACATTCGCGCGGTGGGCGGCACGACGTGGCACTGGGCCGCGTCGGCGTGGCGCTTCATCCCGAACGACTTCAAGATGAAGACGGTGTACGGCGTCGGCCGCGACTGGCCGATCCAGTACGACGACCTCGAGCATTACTACCAGCGCGCGGAGGAAGAGCTCGGCGTGTGGGGCCCCGGCCCCGAGGAAGACCTGTACTCGCCGCGCAAGCAGGCGTACCCGATGCCGCCGCTGCCGTTGTCGTTCAACGAGCAGACGATCAAGAGCGCGCTGAACGGCTACGACCCGAAGTTCCACGTGGTGACCGAGCCGGTCGCGCGCAACAGCCGTCCGTACGACGGCCGGCCGACTTGTTGCGGGAACAACAATTGCATGCCGATCTGCCCGATCGGCGCGATGTACAACGGCATCGTGCACGTGCAGAAGGCCGAGCAGGCCGGCGCGAAACTGATCGACAGCGCGGTCGTCTACAAGCTCGAGACCGGGCCGGACAAGCGCATCGTCGCGGCAATCTACAAGGACAAGACGGGCGTCGACCACCGCGTCGAAGGCAAGTACTTCGTGCTGGCCGCGAACGGCATCGAGACGCCGAAGATCCTGCTGATGTCGGCGAACCGCGATTTCCCGAACGGCGTCGCGAACAGCTCCGACATGGTCGGGCGCAACCTGATGGACCACCCGGGCACCGGCGTGTCGTTCTACGCGAGCGAGAAGCTGTGGCCGGGCCGCGGCCCGCAGGAAATGACGTCGCTGATCGGCTTTCGCGACGGCCCGTTCCGCGCGACCGAAGCCGCGAAGAAGATTCACCTGTCGAACATGTCGCGCATCAACCAGGAGACGCAGAAGATCTTCAAGGCCGGCAAGCTGATGAAGGCCGACGAACTCGACGCGCAGATCCGCGACCGCTCCGCGCGCTACGTGCAGTTCGACTGCTTCCACGAGATCCTGCCGCAGCCCGAGAACCGCATCGTGCCGAGCAAGACGGCCACCGACGCGATCGGCATTCCGCGCCCGGAAATCACGTACGCGATCGACGACTACGTGAAGCGCGGCGCCGTGCATACGCGGGAGGTCTACGCAACGGCGGCGAAGGTGCTGGGCGGCACCGACGTCGTGTTCAACGACGAATTCGCACCGAACAACCACATCACGGGGTCGACGATCATGGGCGCCGATGCGCACGACTCGGTCGTCGACAAGGACTGCCGCACGTTCGACCATCCGAACCTGTTCATCTCGAGCAGCGCGACGATGCCGACCGTCGGTACGGTGAACGTGACGCTGACGATCGCGGCGCTGGCGCTGCGGATGTCGGACACGCTGAAGAAGGAAGTCTGACCGTGCGGAAATCTACCCTGACCTTCCTGCTCGCCGGCTGCGTCGCGCTGCCGGGCCTCGTGCGCGCGGCCGATTCGGCCGATCCCGCGCAGATCAAGCGTGGCGAATATCTCGCGGTCGCGGGCGACTGCATGGCGTGTCATACCGTGAAGGGCGGCAAGCCGTTCGCGGGCGGCCTCCCGATGCCCGTGCCGAAACTCGGCAAGATCTATACGAGCAACATCACGCCGGACCCGGACACCGGCATCGGCAAGTGGACCTACGAGGACTTCGAGCGCGCCGTGCGTCGCGGCGTGTCGAAGAACGGCGACAACCTGTATCCGGCGATGCCCTACGTGTCGTACGCGAAGCTCAACGACGACGACGTGCAGGCGTTGTACGCGTACTTCATGCATGGCGTGGAGCCGGTCAAGCAGGCGCCGCCGAAGAACGAGATCCCCGCGCTGCTCAGCATGCGCTGGCCGCTGAAGATCTGGAACTGGCTGTTCCTGAAGGATGGCGCGTACCAGCCGAAGCCGGCGCAGAGCGCCGAGTGGAACCGCGGCGCGTACCTGGTGCAGGGCCTCGCGCACTGCAGCACGTGCCACACGCCGCGCGGCATCGCGATGCAGGAGAAGTCGCTCGACGAGACGGGCGGCAGCTTCCTGTCGGGCTCGGTGCTGGCGGGCTGGGACGGCTACAACATCACGTCCGACCCGAATGCCGGTATCGGCGGCTGGACGCAGCAGCAGCTCGTCCAGTACCTGCGTACCGGCAGCGTGCCGGGCGTCGCGCAGGCGGCCGGCCCGATGGCCGAGGCGGTCGAGCACAGCTTCTCGAAGATGACCGATGCCGATATCGGCGCGATCGCGACGTACATCCGCACCGTGCCGGCCGTCGCCAGCGGCGACGCGAAGCAGTCGCGTTCGTCGTGGGGCAAGCCGGCGGAAGACGGCCTGAAGCTGCGCGGCGTGCCGCTTGCATCGTCGGGCATCGATCCGGCGCGGCTGTATCTCGGCAATTGCGCGACGTGCCACCAGATGCAGGGCAAGGGCACGCCGGACGGCTATTACCCGTCGCTGTTCCACAACTCGACGGTGGGCGCGTCGAATCCGGCGAACCTCGTGCAAGTGATCCTGAACGGTGTGGAGCGCAAGGCCGGCAGCGAGGACGTCGGGATGCCCGCGTTCCGCAACGAGCTGACGGATGCGCAGATCGCCGCGCTGGCGAACTACGTGACGGGGCAGTTCGGCAACCCGGCCGCGAAGGTGACCGAGCAGGACGTGGCTAAGGCGCGTTGACGCCGGTGCGCGAGCAGTCAGCGCAACACTGACGAGAGGAGGAGCACAGCACATCGGGCGGGCCCCGATGCCGGTGGTTGCAGAGCGGGGCGGGCGGCGCGGTTCGCCGCCTGTCCCGGTTCACAGGCAATCCGGTGCGTGCGGTTGCGCGCATCGTTTTCGTTGATCACACCATGACACCGAATCAACCGTTTCTCGCGTCCCAGCGCGATGTGCTGCTGCTGTTGTCCCGAATCCTGCTCGTGATCCTGTTCGTGATGTTCGGCTGGCACAAGATCGCCAACTTCTCCGGGACGATCGCGTTCATGGGCAGCGAAGGCGCGCCGGCGCCGATCATCTCGGCGGCGATCGCCGTCGTGATGGAGCTGGTCGTCGGCATCGCGCTCCTCGTCGGTTTCCAGACGCGGCCGCTCGCGCTGCTGCTTGCGCTGTACACGATCGGCACCGCGTTCATCGGCCACCACTACTGGACGATGACGGGCGGCGAGCAGATGAACAACACGATTCATTTCTACAAGAACATCGCGATCTCGGGCGGCCTGCTCGCGCTCTGCGCGGCGGGCCCCGGGCGTTTTTCGATCGATCGCGGGTGAACGGACCGCCGGCCTGCGCATGGGGCGCATGCCGGACGGTCGAGACTCCGAGGGGGCATCATTTTGCGACTCAAACACTTCGCATGGCTGATCGCAGCCGCCGCACCGGCGGCCGCGTTCGCGCAGACGAGCGTGACGCTGTACGGCCGAATCGACGGCGGCGTCGAATACCTGAACCACATCGCGACGCCCAACGGCAGCTCGACGCGCTGGAGCGCGGAGGGCGGCGACTGGGGCACCAGCATGTTCGGCCTGAAGGGCGTCGAGGATCTTGGCGGCGGGATGTCGACGGTCTTCAACCTGGAGACCGCGTTCCAGGTGATGAACGGCACGACAGGCGGCGGACGCATGTGGTCGCGCCGTGCGTATGTCGGGCTGAAGAGCGATACGTGGGGGCAGCTGCAGGCCGGCCGCAACCTGTTCATCGACAGCGACGGCGTGTGGGAATTCGATCCGTTCGTCCAGCAGGCGTTTTCTTCGGCATCGCTCGTGCGCGGCCGCAACTGGCAGCAGAGCAGCAACAACATCGAATATCACAGCCCTGTGTTCGGCGGGTTCGACGTGCAGGCGCAGTATGCGTTCGGCAATCAGTCGCGCGGTTTCAACTACGGCGCGGCCGACGATTTCGGCCGCTCGGACGGGATCATGATCTCGTACCACTCGCCGGTGCTCGACGTGCGCGGCATCTACGACGAACTGCGCGACAACAACGGCAAGTTCAGCAACATCTTCACCGCGTCGCGCGAGTATTTTGTCGGCGCGAATGTGAAGGTGTCGAAGTTCAAGATCCAGGGCGCGTATACGCACTACCAGGCGCCAGACAGCCCGGCCGGCGTTGCCGATCGTGCGGATCACTACTGGCTCGGCGCGACCTATGCGGCGAATCCGCAATGGGCTGTGACGGGCGGCGGGTATTACGTGAAGGTCGGCGACGGTGGGGGCGATGCGTCGCACGACCCGTCGGGGCACGCGATCATGTACGTGTTGGGCACGACGTACAACCTGTCGAAGCGGACGTTCCTGTATGGGACCGTCGCGTATGTGCGTAACGGCGGGAATTCGAACTTCTCGCTGCTGGCGTCGCCGAGGGATGCGACGTCGGGCACGAGCCCGATGACGGGCGAGTCGCAGACGGGGGCGTATGTGGGGATGATGCATACGTTCTGAGCGGGAGCGTAGTGCAGGCAAGGCACGGGTGAGGGTGGCCCGTGCCTTGTTGCGTTTACGACCGACGGATGGGGCGGTGCGCTTCTGGTGCTGCCGCTTAGAACCCGCACGCCTCAGTCGTCGTCAGCACCGCAAACGGCCCGCCAAGCGTCGCATTGTGATGCGCGATGATCCGTTCGGCCGGCAGCGCGGGCGTGTCCATGCAGGTATGCGCATCGGTCGCGAGCACCGCACGAAAACCGAGATCGGCAGCCGCGCGGCACGCGGTGTCGATGCAGTATTGCGTCTTCATCCCCGCAATCACGATCTCGCCGATCCCTGTCGCGTGCAGCCATTCGGCGAGCCGCGTTCCCGCGAAGCAACTCGGCCGGGTCTTGTCGAACACGATATCGCGTGCGGTATCGATCGCGAGTTCCGGTAACAACGCGGCCAGTGGTGCGTCGGGCGCGATTGGCGAGCCGGCCGGGCCGGTGTGGCGCACGGCGAACACGGGTGCACCAGCTTCATGCGCGCGACGAATCAGTTGGTTGACGTTGGCCAACACGCGTTCACCGTCATGCGGACGATCGGGACCATGAAACAGCCCGACCTGCATGTCGATGACGAGCAGCGCACGTTTCGGGGAGGGGAGTTCGGACATTGCGTTTCTCCTGAAGGGCCGGTGTGGACGGAGAAACGACGAGACCCCGTCCGGAACCGGCGGGGCCTGTGGGAATCGGTGACGCTACGATCTTGCGCGCACTCGCCGCACGGGCCCGCCGAAGGCGGTCGTGCGCGTGCTCGTCGAAAGGGTGATCGTGGCGTTATGCATGGAGCGATCATGCCCGATGCGCGGGTGCGGCGTCAATGACACACGTCACGCACCGGACGCATCGAGCTCCGTTCAATCGAGCGCCTGCCCCGCCTTCTCGTCCATGCAGCGAATCGCGAGCAGCGTGAACGCGCCGCAGCCGATCGCATACCACGCAGGCGCATTCGGATTACCGGTCGCCGCGATCAGCCACGTGACGAAGAACTGCGCGAAGCCGCCGAAGATCGCGACGCCTACGCTATACACCAGCGCACCGCCGGTCGCCCGCACCGCACGCGGGAACAGTTCGCCGAGCATCGCACCGGTCGCACCGATGTTGATCGCATGCACGACCGACAGCGCGGCGATGATAGACAGCAGCGACGCGGCACCGGGCCAGCGGTTCAGCGCGATGAACGCCGGATAGATCGCGGCCATCAGCGCGATGCGCGTCCACCAGACGATCCGGTTGCGGCCGAACACGTCGGACAGGTGGCCGCCGATCGGCGTCACGAGCATCAGGATCGCGCCGGCGACACAGCCGGCCGTCATCGATAGCCACGTCGGCAGATGCAGCACCTGCACGCCGTAGATCGCCATGTAGAACACGATGATGTAGTGGATCGACGTGCCGCCGATCGTCACACCGAGGCCCGCGAACACGGCCTTGCCGTGATGGCGCAGCACGTCGGCGAGCGGCAGCGACGCGACCTTTTCTTCGGCGGCATGCGTGGCGGCAGGCGTCGCGGCCGGCACTTCCTCGACCGTATGACGCAGCCAGTAGCCGATCGGCACGAACAGCGTGCCGATGATGAACGGCACGCGCCAGCCCCAGCTTTCGAGCTGCGCGGCATTGAGCGTCGACGTGAGCGCGACGCCGGTCAGCGCGCCCGCGAGTGCGGCGAGCCCCTGGCTGGAGAACTGGAACGACGCGTAGAAACCGCGGCGATGCTGCGGCGCCTGTTCGAGCAGCAGCGTCGTCGATGCGCCGACTTCGCCGCCCGATGCGAACCCTTGCAGCAGGCGCGCGAGCACGAGCAGCAGCGGTGCGGCGAGGCCGATCTGGGCGTAGGTCGGCGCGACGGCGATCGTCGCGGTGCCGAGCGCCATCAGCAGCAAGGTGAGGATCATCGCCTTCTTGCGGCCGGCGCGATCGGCGTACATGCCGATCACGAGCCCGCCGAGCGGACGCGTGACGAAACCGACACCGAAGCTCGCGACCGCGAGCATCAGCTGCCCGAACGACGAATGCACCGGAAAGAACAGCTTGCCGATCAGGATCGCGAAGAAGCTGTAGACCGTGAAGTCGTAGAACTCGAGCGCGTTGCCGACGGCGGCGGCCGCGATCAGGCGGCGTTTCTTCGCGGCGGCGCGGGCGTCAGCCGGCGAGCCGGTGAACGAAAGGGCGGACGTTTCCATGAGGTTCCCCTGCTAAGGCGCGGAACTGCGTGATGAAGGGCCGTCAGGCCGCGAGCCAGGCTTCGGCGATGCGGACCCAGTAGCTCGCGCCGATCGCGAGGATGTCGTCGTTGAAGTCGTAGCCTGGGTTGTGCACCATGCAGCCGCCCTTGCTGCCGATTCCGTTGCCGATGAACGCATAGCAGCCCGGGCGCGCTTCGAGCATGAACGCGAAGTCCTCGCTGCCCATCAGCGGCGCGGCATCGGTCTCGACCCGCTCGGCGCCGAGCATCTGGCGCGCGATGTCGGCCGCGAACGCGGTCGGCTCCGCATGATTGACGAGCACCGGGTAGCCGTAGTCGTAATCGACTTCGGCGGTGACGCCGAAACTTTCCGCCTGGCCTTTCGCGAGCGCTTCGATGCGGCGTGCGAGCAGCGCACGCACGTCGGCATTCAGCGCGCGCACCGACAGTTTCATCACGACGGTTTCGGGAATGATGTTGAACGTCTCGCCGGCCTGCACGCTGCCGACGGTGATCACGGCCGCATGCTGCGCATCGACCTCGCGCGCGACGATCGTCTGCAGCGCGACCATGATGCTGCCCGCGGCCGACATCGGATCGCGCGCGAAGTGCGGCATCGCGCCGTGGCCGCCGACGCCGCGCAGCGTGATCGTCACGCGGTCGGCCGACGCCATCGCGGCGCCAGTGCGGAACGCCATGTCGCCGGCGGCGCGGCCCGGCATGTTGTGGATCGCGAAGATCGCGTCGCACGGGAAACGGTCGAACAGGCCGTCGTCCATCATCGCTTTCGCGCCGCCGAAGTTTTCCTCGGCCGGCTGGAAGATCAGGTTCAGCGTGCCGGAGAACTGGCGCGTGGCCGCGAGATGCCGCGCGGCGCACAACAGCATTGCCGTGTGACCGTCGTGGCCGCACGCATGCATCTTGTTCGCATGACGGCTCGCATACGGCAGGCCGGTGGTTTCGGCGAGCGGCAGCGCGTCCATGTCGGCGCGCAGGCCGACGGTGCGCGTGCCTTGCCCTTCGCGCAGCACAGCGACGACGCCCGTCTTGCCGATGCCGCGATGGACTTCGTAGCCCCAGCCCGCGAGCAACTCGGCGACGAGATCGCTCGTCAGCGTTTCCTCGAACGCGAGTTCCGGGTGCGCGTGGATGCGCCGGCGCACTTCGACGAGATCGGGGGCAATCGCGGCGATGCCGGGGATGACGGGGTTCACGGCTTGCAGCATGGTGTCTCCTGTGGGGCCGATGGGGCGTTTGACGCGCATGTGACGACAAAGGATATAAATTTCTTTTGCGTACCAGAAGCTGCTAAATTGCTTTGGTGCACACCGTCGGTTGCCGCTCGGGAATACCCTGAGCCAGCATGCGCCGCATCGCACAGGGTTTCCACGAATCACGCATGGCGCCATGAAATACCATCAGCTGAAAGCGTTCGTCACCGTCGCGGACGAAGGCAGCATCCGCGCGGCCGCACGGCGCCTGAACGTGTCGCCGGCGGCGTTGACGAAAGCGGTCAAGGAACTGGAGATCGCGCTCGGCGTGTCGCTCGTCGTGCGCACCGCGCGCGGCGTGCAGCTCACTGCGTTTGGCCAGCAACTGCAGGTGCGCGCGCGGCTGATCGTCGCCGAAATGCAGCGGGCGCGCGACGACATCGAGCAGGCGCAGGGTGCGATGACGGGCTCGGTCGCGGCCGCGATCACGCCGGCCGCCGCGGTGACGATCCTGCCCGACGCGTTTCGCGCGTTCCGGCGGCGCTTTCCGGTCGCGCGCGTCAATCTGGTGGAAGGGTTTCCGGGGGTCGCGCTGCCGCGCCTGCACGACGGCTCGCTCGATTTCGCGGTGGCCGTCGTCGTGCCCGAATTGCTCGCGGCCGAGTTCGATCATGCGGAACTCTATGCGAGCCGATCGCTGATCGTCGCGCGCAAGGGGCATCCGCTCGCATCGGCCACGTCGCTCGCCGATCTCGTCGAAGCCGACTGGCTGATGAATCCGTCGCCGGAAAGCTCGACTCAGGTGCTGTTCAATTCATTCGTCGCGTACGGGCTGCCGGTGCCGCAGCGGGTCGTCGAATGCCCGAGCTTCGGGCTCGCGCACAGCCTCATGACGGGCTGCGACCTGATCGCGTCGATGCCCGAACAGTTGCTGCAGGGCGAGTGGGCGCGCGACCAGCTCGCGGTGCTGCCGATCCGCGAGCGGCTGCCGGGCGTGTCCGTGCAGGTCGTCACGCGCCGCGACAGCCCGCTCACGCCGGCCGCGGCGATGCTGCTCGACTGCCTGCGCGATTCCGCGCGCCGCAAGGGGCTCCGGTGAATCATGCAGCGCGTCGCATAGTGATCCTGACCATCTGTCGCGGATCCTCGGCGAGTATCACGACTCCCGCTTGCGGCGCGCGCGCCGCGAGCCGGTATCATAGCGGCCGGCCTGCCGCCCCGGCCGGCTTCCAACCCCACGCCATCCGGCATCCAGCAATCAGAGGCATCACATGACCAGTGCAACCCAATTCGACAACGTATCGGTCGTCAAGCGCGCAAACGTCTATTTTGACGGCAAGTGCGTGTCGCACACCGTGCTCTTCCCGGACGGCA
The DNA here is from genome assembly GCF_003635165.1 of Burkholderia sp. Nafp2/4-1b. Lineage (GTDB taxonomy): Bacteria > Pseudomonadota > Gammaproteobacteria > Burkholderiales > Burkholderiaceae > Burkholderia. The sequence goes on from NZ_ML058597.1 coordinate 579,481, forward strand.
CGCGCAAGACGCTCGGCGTGATCCTGCCGTGCGCGCTCAACTTCGGCACGGACGCGCCCGAATTGATGGAAGTGCAGGCCGGCAAGTGCCGCGTGAAGCTCGACGGCAGCAGCGAATGGCAAACCTACGGCGCCGGCGAGTCGTTCTCGGTGCCGGGCAAGAGCCGCTTCGACATCGAAGTGCTCGAGACGCTCGACTACGTCTGCAGCTACCTGTAAGCACGCAGGCAGCCCTCGCCGCGCTGAAAACGACAAAGCCCCGCCGAGCGGGGCTTTGTCGCATCTGGACGGCGCAAGGCCGTCCGGCGCGGGCCTGCGGGACTTACAGGCAGGCGTTGATGTCGCCGGCAGAAGCGGCATCGCCGCGCATGCCGACCCATGTCTTCGCGCCTTGCTGCGACGCCGGGCGAACCATCGCGGCCGCGCCGTTCGGTGGTTGCTGGCCCGGTGCGTAGACGTCGGTCGCGAGGCCGTTGGCGAGCACGTTCTGCGTGACCACCTGTTGCTGCGACTTGTCGGCCCAGGTTTTGGCGATGCAGGCGGAGACGTCCTCAGCGGACTTCTGGCTTTGTCCGACATTCTGCACGGCCGGGGCGGCTGCGTTAGCAGAAATTGCGACGGTCAGTGCGATGAGCGGTAAGTATTTCACGTTCACGTGTTATCTCCCTCGAGTCGTGATTGATTGAGTGGGATGCGCAGCGAAAACCAGGACTGCGTTCCTGTGTGAGTGCATCCGACAAACGCGGTTCCGGCGATTCCGCAACAAGTTGTTAACGCGCTTGCCAAACGGCAATCCGGATGCTGTCCGTTCTGCTGCGATGCGGCATGTGTCGCGCACGGCCTGCGTGGAGGCGGAAACGCAACTACGACGTCATGCGTCGTACGGTCGGCTCGCTGCCCGTTGATGTGGCGGATTGACGGCCGCGGCGTGCTGCATGTGTCTGCAGGTCGCGCCGCGACGCTTCGTTATTGGATGATGAAGTGGAACGGATGAATGATGGCCCCGTCGCATGAGGACCATGATGACAAACTTTCGTCCGACGAATTGTCAACGAAGTTTAAACGGTGCACGCGGGGGGAAGGCGACACGGTGCGCCGGATGTGCGCTGCTTCGGGAGCCGGGAGGAGTCGGTGCGAGCGGTGTGCTGCAGGCGGACGGTACCCGCACGCTGCGCACAGGTCAGCCGGCGTTGCGGGCGTCGGGATCGCGCAGGTTCGCCGGCACGACCGGACGGAAGCGCTCGCGCTTCTGTTCGTCGTCGAAATGCTGGAGCGCCGGTTTGATCAGGTCGCTGCGCGACACGATGCCGGTGATGCGCAGCGATTGCGGATCGTCGACGACCGGCAGGCGTTCGAGGCCGAGCACCGCGAGGCGCGACGCGACCTCACGGCAGGTCTCGTGTGCCTGTGCGACGGCCCGTGCACGGTCGGCGAACGCGCTCGCGAGCACCGCACCGGGGCCCGCTTGAGCACGCTGCGCGTCCAGCATCGCGCGATCGATGAAGCCGAGCAGGCGGCCGTCCTGCACGACCGGGTAGGCACGGTGCGTCTGTTTCGCGCCGAAGTATTCCGATTCGACGACGTCGAGCGTCTTCGCGCCATCGATCGCGACGAGCGCGTCGGCCGACGTCATCACTTCACCCACGTCATGCCGCTCGAGCGGATCGACGCCGTATTCGCGGTAGATGTGATAGCCGCGGCGCGCGATCTTTTCCGTCATGATCGAGCGCTTCATCACGATGGTCGCGAAACCGTGCGCGACGAGCGTCGCCGCGAGCAGCGGCAGCAGCGCGTTCGCGTCGTGCGTGAGGCCGAACGCGAACACGATCGCGGTCAGCGGTGCACCGAGGGTGGCGCCAAGCGTCGCTGCCATGCACACGAGCGGCCACAGTGCCGGGTCGCCGCCGGGCAGCATCGGCGACAGCACGGTGCCGAGGCCCGCGCCGAGCATCAGCAGCGGAGCGAGCACACCGCCCGACGTGCCGGAGCCAAGCGCGATCACCCACATCACGGCTTTCACGAACAGCAGCGCGAGCGCGATCTTCAGCGCGATGTGCTGGTGCAGAAGATCGCCGATCACGTCGTAGCCGACGCCGAGCGCGCGCGGCTCGAGCCAGCCGCCGATACCGATCACGATCGCGCCGAGCGCCGGCCACCACATCCAGTGCACCGGCAGCTTCGCGAAGGTGTCCTCGACGCGATACAGCGCGGCCGACAGACCGCATGCGAGCGCGCCCGACAGCAGGCCCGCGACGATGCACGACAGCAGCGCGACGGGCGTCGGCGCGGCGGTGGTCAGCGCAAACAGCGGACCGGTGCCGAAGAATACGGCGCGTGCGAAACCGGCGACCGCACAGGCGAGCGCCACCGGCAGGAAGCTGCGCGGACGCCATTCGAACAGCAGCAGTTCGACCGCGAGCAGCACCGCGGCGACCGGCGTGCCGAACACGGCGGTCATGCCGGCGGCCGCGCCCGCGACGAGCAGCGTCTTGCGCTCGGCAGCGGTCACATGCACGCATTGCGCGATCAGCGAGCCGAGCGCGCCGCCCGTCATGATGATCGGACCTTCGGCACCGAACGGGCCGCCACTGCCGATCACGACGCCGGACGACAGCGGCTTGAGCACCGCGACTTTCGGCGACATCCGGCTCTTGCCGAACAGAATCGCTTCGATCGCTTCAGGAATGCCGTGACCGCGGATCTTCTCCGAACCGAAGCGCGCCATCAGCCCGACGATCAGCCCGCCGATCACCGGCACGACGATCACCCATGCGCCAAGCGTGTTGCTGGCGGGCGAGCGTTCGGCGAACGAAAACTGTTGAAAGAAGAACAGGTTCGTGAACAGGTGAATCAGGCTCAACAGCACGAACGCCGCCAGCGTGCTGAGCAGGCCGATCACGGCAGCCAGCAACGCGATCCTGGGCAGGCGTTCGTTGGTGGAGAAATCGCGTTTGTGTGGTGCGTTCATCGGGGTGAGGTAAGGTCGGTAAAGCTTGGGTCAGTAATCGATCTGCGGAACCTGGAACGTGCCCTTCAGCGATTTCAGTTCCGCGCGATGCATGGCCGCGAGGTGGGCGAGCAGCGTTTCGCCGGCTTCCTCGAGGTGAACCTCGACCTGCCGGCGGTCCGCTTCGCTCGTCTTGCGCTTCACGAGCCCGAGCGCCTCGCAGCGCGTCACCAGCGCGACGACGCCGTGATGCTGCGCCTGCAGGCGTTCCGCGAGCTCGCCGATGGTGGCCCATTCGCGGTGCGGGTAGCCCTTGATGTGCAGCAGCAGCAGATACTGCAGCGGCGTCACGCCTTCGCTTTGCGCGGCGCGTTCGGAGAAGCGCTCGAAGCGGCGCATCTGGTAGCGGAACTCGGACAGTTGCTGAAAATCGCTTTTGGTCAGCGCGCGGCGGGTATCGGTCATTGCAGTCGGTCGGGCAGCAGTTTCGGTAACGTTAAATATATCACAATATGATATAAATGGCCAATTTTTAGCGGAATGGCCGGCATTCCGCTGTTCGTCGCGTGCTGTTCGTCGGCGTTACGCCGCCTCGAGCATCTGCGTCTGCCGATAGAGGCCGGTGACGAGATCCGTCTGCGTGATGATCCCGACGAGCCGGCGCGACGAATCGACGACCGGAATGTGGTGGTGGCCCGAGTGCGTAAACAGCGGCACCAGCGCGGTGATCGGCAGGGTCTGCGGTACTGACGCGACGTCCCGCGTCATCACGCTGCCGACGCTGGGCGGCTGGCCGCCGAACGACTGCGGCAGCCGCGCGGCCAGCCGCTGCCACAGCGGGGCCGGGCGGCGCAACTGGCGCGTGAGGTCGGCGCGCGTGACGATGCCGACCAGGCGGTCGTCGCCGTCGACCACCGGCAGCGCCTTCACGCGATGGCGGTCGATCAGTGTCAGCGCGGCGGTGACCGACGTCGACGGCGCGACTTCGATCGCGTTCTTCGTCATCAGGTCGGCGCACGTGAGCTGCCCGAACGTGCGCGCGTACGCCTGCATCTCGGTTTCGCGCAGCAGCATTTCGAGGTCGTCCGGATCGACGTCGAGCCATTCGCCGCGGCGCTTCAGCACCGCATCGAGATCCGCGCGCGTGAAGCCGCCGCGTGCGGGCGCCGCGCTGCCGCCTTGCGGCTTCGCGTCGGGGCGCACGCCGCCGTGCGGATAGCGGTGGCCCGTCAGCGCGTGGTACACGAGCGCGGCCGACAGCAGGACCGCCGATTGCAGCGCGATCGGCTCGACCACGAAGCCGAAACCGAGCGCGTGGATCGCCGGGCCACCGAGCACGGCCGTCAGCGCGACCGCGCCCGACGGTGGGTGCACGCAGCGCAGCGCGAACATGCCGCCGATCGCGAGGGCGACCGCGACCGCGGCGGCCGTGATCGGATCGGCGATCCAGTGCGCGCAGGCGACGCCGACGGTCGCCGCCACCAGATTGCCGCCGATGATCGACCAGGGCTGCGCGAGTGGACTCGCCGGCACCGCGAACAGCAGCACGGCCGACGCGCCCATCGGCGCGACGAGCAGCGGCACGAGGCCCGGCACGCCGGGCAGCAGCCGCATCGTGACGCCGACCGTCGCGATGCCGACGAGCGCGCCCGTGCACGAGCGCATGCGCTCGCGCCAGCCGAGCGTCATCGGATGGGGAATGAAGCTGTGCAGCCATTGCCGCAACGTGCGGCGCGACGGGGAGGAGCCTGACGACATGGGCGGTGGGCGGTAAAAACGACGATGCGCGAGAAAGGCTGAATTATATCGTGTTGTGATACAAATTGTCGCGCTGCATCAACACGTTGCACGCGCGGGGTGCGTGCGTCTTGCAGGAACCTTTCATTGGATGAAAGCGTGGCAGCCCTGTATTGCGCATATTTGTCTGCGGCGGCGTACAATTCGGCCACCGAATTCCCCGATATGCCACAACCACGCACGCGATGTCTGCTCTCACGCCTGTTTTCCGGCATGGCGATCGCGAGTGCGCGGCGTGCGCGCATGCGCCGGATCCCGTCTGACGCGAGCGCCGCCGACGTTTCCCCACCGACACTCCCCAAGCCCAAGCCTATCCAATGGACATGCTCGAAAACATGCGCCTGTTCGTGCGCGTTGTCGAAGCCGGCAGTTTCACCGCGGTCGCCAAAGAAATCGATGCGACCACCGCGCAGGTGTCGCGCGCGGTGTCGAATCTCGAAGCGCACGTACAGACGCGCCTGCTGCACCGCACGACGCGCCATCTCGGCCTCACCGAAAGCGGCGAGCGCTACTTCGAGCGTGCGAAATCGATCCTGGCCGAATTCGACTACGCGAACGCGGAGGCGCGCAACGCGCTGCTGCGGCCGAGCGGCAAGATGCGCATCCATGCGATGACGGGGCTCGGGCAGAGCCATGTCGTGTCGTCGATCGTGCGCTACCAGGAAGACAACCCCGACGTGTCGATCGAGCTGACGCTCGCGCAGCGGATGCCGAACCTCGTCGAGGAAGGCTACGACGTGTCGATCGTCACCGCGTCGCAGCTGCCCGATTCCGGCTACGTCGCGCAGACCTGCGGCACGAGCTGCAGCGTGCTGGTCGCATCGCGCGAGTATCTGGCGCGGCACGGCACGCCGACGACGCCGGACGACCTGCCGAACCACGTCTGCCTGCGGCTCGATACGCCCGCGTCGCCGGCGAGCGAGTGGCGACTGGAGCGCGGCGACGGAGAGGAGACGGTCTACGAACTGCAGCCGGCGCCGTTCCAGGTCAACGTGCCGGATGCGCTGTGCGTCGCGGTGCGGGCGGGGCGCGGCATCGCGTGCGTTGCGCTGTACACCGTGCTGGACGACATCCGCGCAGGGCGGCTGATCCGCGTGCTGCCGGAGTACCGGCTGCAGACGGTCAGCGTGTACGCCGTGTATGCGACGCGCCGCTATCTGGATGCGAAGATCCGCACGTTCCTCGACCATCTGCGCACGACGCTCACGCCGGCGCTGGAGAACGACCTGCGCGAACTCGACCGGCTCGCGGTCGAGCAGACGCCGGCCAGCCGCCAGCGCGCGTAACGCCGCCAGCATTCGCTCTCCCGGCGGCGGCGCGCGTCATGAAGGTCTAACATCCAAAGACCATCAATTGATTCAAGATTTGAATGATTGAACTGAACCAGCTGCGCTGCTTCGTCGCCGTCGCCGAGGAACTGCACTTCGGGCGCGCGGCGAAGCGCCTCTTCATGACGCAGCCGCCGCTCAGCCGGCAGATCCAGCTGCTCGAACACGCGCTCGGCATCGCGCTGCTCGAACGCAGCAGCCGGCAAGTCAGGCTGACCGCGGCCGGCGAGCGCTTCCTGCGCGACGCGCGGCACATCCTCGAATTTTCCGCGCGGGCCGAACAGGCTGCGCAGCGCGTCGCGCACGGCGGGGCCGGGCGCATCACGCTCGGCTTCACGGCGGTGAGCGCGTACCGGATGATTCCGGTGCTGCTCGCGCATGCGGCGCACGCGCTGCCGGACGTCGATGTCGAGCTGCGCGAAATGGTGTCGACCGTGCAGATCGACGCGCTCGCGTCGCGCATGCTCGACGCGGGTTTCGTACGCCAGCGCGCTGCGCGCCATCCGCTCGAATACCGGCTCGTGCAGCGCGAGCCGATGCTGGTCGCGGTCGCGCAGGGCGCGCCGCTCGCCGCGTACGAACGAATCGGCCCGGACGAGCTGGACCGGCAGCCCTTCATCGCGTATTCGCCGAACGAGGGGAAATACTTCCACGACATGATTTCGGGGATGTTCGCGAGCGCCGGACGCCTGCCGAACTACCTGCATTACGTCGGGCAGACGCATACGATTCTCGGCCTCGTGCGCGCCGGGCTCGGTGCGGCGCTGGTGCCGGCGTCGGCGCGCGAGCTGCATGTGGACGGCGTGGTGTTCCGGCCGCTCGCAGGCGTCGACGTGGCGGCCGAGCTGTATCTCGCATGGCGCGCGGACAACGACAATCCGGCGCTGCCGGTGTTCAACGCGATGGTCGAGCGGTTCCTGACGGAAGGGGCGGACGGCGGCAGCGTCTAGGGCAGGCGTACCGCTGGTGTCAGCGAGCGGAGCGTTACACACTTACCGTTCCGAAAGCTGACGCGCCGTGCACGCTTTCGAACGCGTAAGCCACGCACCGCGTCGACCGCTTGACGGTGCATGCCGGTCGGCGCAGGATACGTCGGTGCATTTGGGGCGGGGCGCGCCGGCCGCGCGTTCCCGCATCCGCGACGCGCAAAACAACAACGATGAGCCTTCACGCACTCCACGCACTCGTACCGGAATCCCGGCGCCGCATTGCTCGGCAGCCCGGAACAACGATGCTCCCGACGCCCGTCGCGTCACGTATCCGTCATCCCGTTCCGTACCGAGCGTCGGTACACTTTCCCGTCCGCGCGCCGGCCGCGACGCTGCACGGTGCCGATCGGTGCCGCCGCGTCGCGCCACCGCCTGCCGCACCCGAACGCCGTATCGCGCACGACGTTTACACCGGCGTCTGGTGACGCCGCCGGCGCACGTGCACGCAACGTGCCGCCGATCGCCGCGCCCGCGCGGCGGCACCCGAATCCGACGTATTTCGATTGAGCATGACGCAGCACACGCACGCGGTTCAGTTCGAGGTTCAAGGAGAAAAACTCATGTCGCAGCTTTCGAATGAAGCAAACGGCAGTTCGGGGAGTGGCAAGGTCAAGCTGATCAAATGGGCGATCATCGTCGCCGGCGTCGCGATCGCGGCTCCGGCCGCGCTGTTCATCCTGAAGGGGTTGGTCGCGCTGATCGCGGCGGCCGTGATCGGCCTGGGCGCGATCTATTTCGCACCGGTCGTCGCGATGAAGTTCGCGAACCAGAAGGTGAGGATGATCGTGGAAGAAGCGCAGGCGAATCCGATCGAGACGCTGATCAACCAGCTCGCGGAAAAGCGCCAGGCCGCGCAGAAATTCGCGGACAGCATCACCGCGTTCCGCACCGAGGTGAAGAACTTCGAGAGCAAGACCGAGCTGTTCGAGAAGCAGTATCCGGACGACGCGCCCCGCTTTCGCTCGCAGCTCGACACGATGAAGCAGCTGCTCGCGTTCCGCGAAGGCCGCTACAAGCAGGTGCAGGCCGAGCTGAAGAATTTCGCGTCGGCGATCGATCGCGCGAAGGCGATGTGGGACATGTCGCAGGCGGCGCAGCAGATGAACAAGCTCGCGGGCCGGCAGGCGGCCGACACGTTCGAGCAGATCAAGACCGACGTGGCCGTCGATTCGGTGATGCGCTCGGTCAACAAGGCGTTCTCCGAAATGGAGACGTCGCTGATGGACAACCCCGAGGTCAAGCAGGCGCTGCAGCAGGCGGTGATGAACGGCACGCCCGTGCCCGGCCCCGATGCGGCACATGCCGCCGCATTGCCGTCGAAACAACAATAACTTCCCGCAGGCACGCAACCATGAAAAAACTTCTCGGCGCAATCGCGTTTCTGGTGGTGCTCGTCGGCGTATGGATCGTCCATGAGGGCGGCCTGTCGACCCTGATGCACGCGCACGACTCAGCCTCATCGGGCACGACGTCCGCGCAATCGGCCGACGCGGGCCAGCCCGCGCAGCCGTCGACATCGGGCAACGTGGTGCCGGCCGGCTTCACGCCGCAGGCGAGCACGCTGAAGTCGATCGCCGAAAACGGCCTCGTGCGGATCTCGGTGCAGAACCCGAGCGAGCCGTTCTTCGGCGAGGACAAGGGCGCGCCGCACGGCTTCAACGTCGAGTTCGCGCGGCTCCTGTTCGCGGATCCGTCGTTCTCGCACGGCGGCAAGCCGGTGGTCGTCGATACGCGTCACGAAGTCGACACGTACCCGGGCGTGCCGAAGCAATTGCTCGACACCGACGCGAAGGGCAACCACGTCGTCGACGTCGCGATGGACGGGCTGACGTTCGCGGACAACACGCCGGCGGGCGTCGTCTACTCGGTACCGTACGTCGACGATTTCGGCTATTCGCTGATCGTGCGGCAAGGCTCGGCGATCCGCTCGGCCGACGATCTGGCCGGCAAGACGGTCGGCATCCTGAAGGGCGACCCGGACGTGCGGGCGTTCGTCACGCGCCAGTATCCGAACGTGCGGTTCGTCGACGTCGACGATTCCGACCCGGCGTTCATCGCGAAGAGCCTCGACGGTCGTGCGGTCGACGCGTTCATCTACGACTACCCGTTCGCGGTCAGCTCGATCAAGGGCACCGACCTGAAGTTCGCGGTGACCAAGCTCGACGGCTCGAACCTCGCGTACAAGATCGGCGTGCGCGCCGACGACCAGGATCTGCTGATCTACCTGAACGCCGCGATCGCGAAGCTCAAGCAATCGCCGCAGTATCTCGAACTGCTGCGCAAGTACTTCGTCAGCGACCAGACGATGACGACCGCGGCGGCATCGGGCGAGCTCAACTACGTGGTGAAGGCGGGCGATACGCTGAACCTGATCGCGGCCAGCAAGCTCGGCAGCGGCCAGCGCTATCGCGAGATCCAGCGCCGCAACAACCTCGCGAACCCGAACCTGATCCTGGCCGGCCAGCATCTGGTGATTCCGGTCCGCTAGCCGCGGCGCGAAGTGGCGAAAGAAGGCAGGGGAAAGTGAAGCGACACGCGAGGCCCGCCGGAGAAGATCCGCCGGGCCTCGCGCCGTTGGGCATCAGTGGGTGATCGACAGGAACAGGTAAGCGGCGAACAGCGCCAGGTGCACGACACCGTGCAGCACCGTCGTGCGCCCCTGGCTCAACGTCAGCGTACTGACCAGCAGCGTGAGGGCCAGCAGCACAGTTTCCATCGCGCCGATGCCGAGCGTGAGCGGCTGGCCGACCCAGATGAACACCGCCGCGACGGTCGGGATCGTGAGCCCGATGCTCGCGAGCGCCGAACCGAGCGCGAGGTTCATGCTGGTCTGCAGGCGATTCGCGCGCGCGGCGGTCACGGCGGCGAGCCCTTCCGGCAGCAGCACGAGCGCGGCGATCACGATGCCGACCGCGGCTTCGGGTGCGCCGAGCTTCAGCACCGCATGCTCGACGGCCGGCGACAGCAGCTTCGCGAGCAGCACGACCGACACGAGACTCGCGAACAGCAGCACCATGCTGATGACCGCGGTGCGGTTGCTCGGCGCCGCCGCGTGCACGGTTTCGTTCGCGCTGTCGTGCGCGGCGAGGAAGTAGTCGCGATGGCGCACGGTCTGCACGAACACGAAAGCGCCGTACAGCACGAGCGACGCGACGCCCGCGAACGCGAGCTGCGATTTCGAAAAGAACGGGCCCGGCGCGGCGCTCAGGTAGTTCGGCATTACAAGCGACAGCACCGACAGCGACGCGAGCACCGCGAGCGCCTTGCTCGCGCCGCGGCCCTGGAAGTCCTGTTCGCCGTGCTTCCACGCGCCGACCAGCAGGCAGATGCCGACGATGCCGTTGCAGATGATCATCACGGCGGCGAACACGGTATCGCGCGCGAGGCCCGACTTCTCGGGCCCGGCGCCGAGCATCACCGACACGATCAGCGCGACTTCGATGACGGTCACGGCGACCGCGAGCACGAGGGTGCCGAACGGCTCGCCGACGCGGTGCGCGACGACTTCGGCATGGTGGACGGCGGCGAACACCGCGCCGGCGAGCGCGGCGGCGAACACCGCGATGACGAGGCCTTCGGCCGGCACGACGCGCGACAGCGCGAGTACCAGCCATGCGGCAAGCGGGGCCCAGAGGGTCCAGCGCGGGAGCTGGTTGGACGAAATCGGCATGGACGGTTTTCCTATGCGAGTGGCGGCGCGCGACGCGCCGTCACGGGTTGACGAAGCCCGGCCGGATGATCCGCCGAACGAGAACGATGAAACTGATGGGCGGCAGCACGGAGCGGCGCTGCCTTGGGTTCGCCGCGTTGACGCGGCGAGGGCGCGGGCGGGCCGAAGCCCGTCGCTGGGTGAAACGGTTCGATGCGACCGGAGGCCGATGGCCGCGCGTGCTGACGTGATGGTCGCCGCACCGATAGTTCGGAACCGACCGCGGAAGAACGGCGGGCGATGGACGGCGGCGGCATGACACGCGGTTTCCCCCTGAAATCCGGCGATTTGTCGAATTTTAGCAGGCGTTTCGGGGTCACTATCTCATATTCGAACCCTTTCATTGACCTTTCGGTTTGCAAAAAGTGCCCCGAGCATTCGATTTTTTTGTCTTTGCACTTTGCATAACGGTCTCTTGCACGACAAATTCGGGCTCGCCCTGACATAAATATACCGACCGGTCGGTTTATAATCGCTCGCACTTCCACTTCATGACGGATCGCAAGCGATGGCTGTTTCTTCTGCACATTCGGTGAATTCGGGCGCGCTGGCGCCGTCGGCGGTCGTCGGCGTGATCGGCGCGGGTGCGATGGGCGCGGGCATCGCGCAGGTCGCGGCGGCCGCCGGTCATACCGTGTTGCTGTACGACCTGAACGAAGCCGCGTGCGACAACGCGCTGGCCGGCATCCGCGCGCAGTTCGCCCGGCTAGCGGAGAAAGGCCGGATGGAACCGGCGCAGGCCGATGCGGCCGGCAGCCGGATTCGCGCGGTGCGCTCGCTGGCGGAGTTCGCGGGCGCCGCGCTGATCGTCGAGGCGGCGGCCGAGCGGCTCGACGTGAAGCGCGAGATCTTCGCGACGCTCGAGCGCCATGTCGACGATGCGTGCGTGCTGGCGACCAACACGTCGTCGATCTCGATCACGTCGATCGCGGCCGGGCTGCGCGCGCCGCAGCGCGTGGCCGGCCTGCATTTCTTCAACCCGGCGCCGCTGATGGCGCTCGTCGAGGTGGTCAGCGGGCTCGCGACTGCACCGGAGGTCGCGCAGACGCTGTACGACACGGCCGCCGCGTGGGGCAAGCGGCCGGTGATGGCTAAATCGACGCCGGGCTTCATCGTGAACCGCGTCGCGCGGCCGTATTACGCGGAGGCGTTGCGCGTGCTGAACGAGCAGGGCGGCACGCCGGCGTCGATCGATGCGGTGATGCGCGAGGCCGGTGGTTTCCGGATGGGGCCGTTCGAATTGATGGACCTGATCGGCCACGACGTGAACTTCGCGGTGACGGAGTCGGTGTTCCGCGCGTACTTCAACGATCCGCGCTATACGCCGTCGCTGATCCAGCAGGAGCTCGTGAACGCGGGCTTCCTCGGGCGCAAGTCCGGGCGCGGCTTCTATTCGTATGCGGACGACGCGACGCCGCCGGCGCCTGAGCTCGAAACGCCGCACGCCGCGCCGGCCGACGTCGTGCTGTTCGAGCAGGACGGCCCGGCCGCCGCGCTGCATGCGCGCCTCGCCGACCGCATCGCGGGCGCGCGGCAGAACGGCGCGCATGCCGACGAACTGCTCGCCGTGGCCGGCCGCGCGTCGATCGCGCTGACGGACGGCCGCACCGCGACGGCGCGCGCCGCGCAAACCGGCGTGGCCGACCTCGTGCTCGTCGATCTCGCGCGCGACTACGCGCAGGCCGGCCTCGTCGCGCTGACGCGCGCGCTTCAGTGCAGCGATGCCGCCTATGCCGATGCGGTCGGCCTGTTCCAGCAGGCGGGGTTCCGCGTCGTCGGCGTGGCCGACGTGCCGGGCATGGTCGCGATGCGCACCGTCGCGATGCTCGCGAACGAGGCGGCCGACACGGTGAACCAGGGCGTGTGCTCGCCGGCCGATCTCGATCTCGCGATGGAGAAGGGCGTGAACTACCCGTGCGGCCCGCTCGCGTGGGCCGATGCGATCGGCATCGGCCGCGTGCACCGCGTGCTGTCGAACCTGGCGGCGAGCTACGGCGAGGACCGCTATCGCGTGTCGCCGCGCCTCGCCGCGCTGCACGCGGCCGGCCGCCCGTTCCGTTCGTAGCCACCGGCCCCGTTACTTCGAATACGACAACGACATCACTCCACTGGAGGAGCACCCGATGACTCACCCTACGCACCCCGCCGCCGCCCTCGACCCGATCGAGACCGCCAGCCGCGACGAACTGCAGGCGCTGCAGCTCGAGCGCCTCAAGTGGTCGTTGCGCCACGCGTACGACAACGTTCCGCACTATCGTCGGACGTTCGACGCGGCGGGCGTGCATCCGGACGACCTGAAGTCGCTCGCCGATCTGGCGAAATTCCCGTTCTCGACCAAGAACGACCTGCGCGACAACTATCCGTTCGGCCTCTTCGCGGTGCCGCGCGAGCAGGTCGTGCGCGTGCACGCATCGAGCGGCACGACCGGCAAGCCGACCGTGGTCGGCTACACCGCGCGCGACATCGACACGTGGGCGAACGTGACCGCGCGTTCGATCCGCGCGGCCGGCGGCCGTCCGGGCGACACGCTGCACAACGCGTTCGGCTACGGGCTGTTCACGGGCGGCCTCGGCATTCACTACGGCGCCGAGCGGCTCGGCTGCATGGTGGTGCCGATGTCGGGCGGGCAGACCGAGAAGCAGGTGCAGTTGATTCGCGATTTCGAGCCGAAGATCATCCTCGTCACGCCGTCGTACATGCTGAACCTGATCGACGAGATGGTGCGGCAGGGAATGGACCCGGCCGAGTCGTCGCTGAAGATCGGCATCTTCGGCGCGGAGCCGTGGACGCAGGCGCTGCGCGACGAGGTGGAGACGCGCGTGGGCATCGACGCGCTCGACATCTACGGGCTGTCGGAAGTGATGGGCCCGGGCGTCGCGTGCGAATGCGTCGAGACGAAGGACGGCCCGGTGATCTGGGAAGATCATTTCTATCCGGAGATCATCGATCCCGTGACCGGCGAAGTGCTGCCGGACGGCAGCGAGGGCGAGCTCGTGTTCACGTCGCTGACGAAGGAAGCGATGCCGGTGATCCGCTACCGCACGCGCGACCTCACCGCGCTGCTGCCGCCGACCGCGCGCGCGATGCGCCGCCTCGCGAAGATCACGGGCCGCTCCGACGACATGCTGATCGTGCGCGGCGTGAACGTGTTCCCGAGCCAGATCGAGGAAATCGTCGTCGCGCAGACGAAGCTGTCGGGGCTGTTCCAGATCACGCTGTCGCGCGACGGCCACATGGACCGGCTCGACCTCGCGGTCGAACTGCGCTCGGAGGCCGCCGCCGGCATGACCGACGGCGAGCGCGCGGCGATCGCGCGCGAGCTGCAGCACCGGATCAAGACGATGATCGGCGTGTCGGCCGGCGTGACCGTGCTCGCCGCGGGCGGCATTCCCGCGAGCGCGACCGGCAAGGCCCGGCGCGTGATCGATCGCCGGCAGGCCGCCTGAGTTCCGCCGTTCCCTGTACTCCCTGAGGAAACCTGTTCGATGGATGGATTGAAGACCCTGGCCGTCGCCGTCGATGCGCGCGGCATCGCGACCGTCGCGCTGCAGCGCGGCGACGTGCTCAACGCGTTCGACGAGACGATGATCGCCGAACTGACCGACGCGTTCACGACGCTCGGCCGGCGCGACGACGTGCGCGCGATCGTGCTGCGCTCGGCCGGCCGCGCGTTCTGCGCGGGCGCCGACCTGCAGTGGATGCAGCGCGCGAGCGCGAACGACGCGGCGGCGAACCTGCGCGATGCCGAGCGGTTCGCCGCGATGATGCGCGCGATCCGGCAGTGCCCGAAGCCGACGGTCGCGCGCGTGCAGGGCCACGCGTTCGGCGGCGGCGTGGGCCTCTGCGCGGCCTGCGACATCGTGATCGCGAGCGAGCACGCGCGCTTTTCGGTCAGCGAGGCGCGCTTCGGCATCCTGCCGGCGGTGATCGGCCCGTACCTGGTCGAAGCGGTCGGCCAGCGCCAGGCACGCCGGCTCGCGCTGACCGCGACGCAGCTCGCAGCCGCCGAAGCCGTCGCGATCGGGCTGATCCACCAGGCCGTGCCGCTCGACGCGCTCGATGCCGCGCTCGACCGGACGCTCGCCGAACTGAGCCGCAACGGCCCGAACGCGCTGATGGAGATCAAGCGCTTTTTCGATGCGATCGGCGAGTACCCGCCGTCGGACGAACGCGCGGCATTCACCGCGCAGACGATCTCGCGCGTGCGGGCGACGCCGGAAGCGAAGGAGGGTTTCGCCGCGTTCTTCGCGAAGCGGCCGCCGGCGTGGGAGCCGGGCGCCGAATAAGGCCGTCGCGCGGCCCGCCGGCGCGGGCCGCGATTTGCGTCTCGGGCGCGGGCGCTTGCTCTACAATGCGTGACCCCCGGCCCTGACCGTTGCCGGCCCAGCCCCGACCGCTTGTTCGCCCCGATGATCGTCAACCGCCTTATCTCCGAGATCCTGTTCGGCTTCACCGGCCTGATCGGCATCATCAATCCGATCGGCATCGCGTTCCTGTTTCTCGAGCGCACCGAGGCGCTGACCGAGCACGAGCGCAACCTGCTCGCGAAGAAGGTGGCGTTCAACGCATTCATCGTGTTGCTGGTCGCGTTCTTCGCCGGCACGCCGGTGCTGCATTTCTTCGGGATCTCGATGGAAGCGCTGCGGATCGGCGGCGGCTTCGCGGTCGCGGTGGCCGGCTGGCAGATGCTGAACGAGCCGGACGGGCCGGCGGGCGGTGGCGACACGCCGATCAAGCCGATCGACGCGAACGCGATCATGACCCGCGCGTTCTTCCCGCTGACCGTGCCGCTGACGGTCGGCCCCGGTTCGATCGCCACCGCGATCGCGCTGAACGCGAACCGCACGCACAAGCTGTCCGAATTCATGCTGTCGAGCATCGTGTCGATCGCGGTGTCGGCGCTCGTCGCGGTGGTGATCTGGCTGACCTACAGCCGCGCCGCGCTGCTGTCGCGCTACCTCGGCATCGAAGGCACCAAGGTCGCGAAGCGCGTGTCGGCGTTCCTGCTGCTGTGCATCGGCGTGCAGATCATGCTGACCGGCTTCTCCGAATTCCTGCGGCCGCTCGCCGACCAGATCAAGTAAACCGTTCGTCCTTCAGCGCGTGACCCGGCGCGGAACTGCGCTGCGCGTCCGCGTGTTTGCTCCTGCACGGCACGTCGGCCTGTCTTCGAAACCGTGCTTCGTCGCGGCAAACCTGCGGTTCCCGTTCGTCCGTTCGGCCTGACCGGATAACAGACGGGCGTCGAATACGCGTTTGCGCGTCGCGCGCTACCATGCGACGTCCGGCGGATGCCTGATGCGGGGTGGGTGCCCGATGCAGCACCCGCGCCGCGCATCCGGCCGCAACCCCACTTCAAGGAGAGGCGTGCGATGGAATACGTGAAATTCGGGTCGACCGGGATGGACGTGTCGAAGCTGGTGCTGGGCTGCATGACGTTCGGCGAGCCGTCGCGCGGCACGCATCCGTGGACGCTGCCGGAAGCGGAAAGCCGCCCGATCATCCAGCGCGCGATCGAGGCCGGCATCAATTTCTTCGATACCGCGAACATGTATTCGGACGGCACGTCGGAAGAGATCGTCGGCCGCGCGCTGCGCGACTTCGCGAAGCGCGACGACGTCGTGATCGCGACCAAGGTGTTCTACCGGATGCGGCCGGGGCCGAACGGCGCGGGGCTGTCGCGTAAGGCGATCATGACCGACATCGACCAGAGCCTGAAGCGGCTTGGCACCGACTACGTCGACCTGTACCAGATTCATCGCTGGGATTACGGCACGCCGATCGAGGAGACGCTCGAGGCGCTGCACGATGTCGTGAAGGCCGGCAAGGCGCGCTACATCGGCGCGTCGTCGATGTACGCATGGCAGTTCGCGAAAGCGCTGTACACGTCGAAGCAGAACGGCTGGACCCGCTTCGTCAGCATGCAGAACCACCTGAACCTGCTGTATCGCGAGGAAGAACGGGAAATGCTGCCGCTGTGCGAGGCCGAGGGCATCGCGGTGATTCCGTGGAGCCCGCTCGCGCGCGGCCGTCTGACGCGCAACTGGGACGAGTCGTCCGGGCGGCAGCAGAGCGACGAGGTCGGCCAGCGGATGTACGACGCGACGGCCGATGCCGATCGCGCGATCGTCGAGGCCGTCGCGGCAATCGCCGCCGCACGCAACGTGCCGCGTGCGCAGGTCGCGCTCGCATGGGTCGCGCACAAGCGCGGTATCACCGCGCCGATCGTCGGCATCTCGAAGCCGCATCATCTGGACGATGCGCTCGGCGCACTGCAACTGAAGCTTACGGCCGACGAACTCGCGACGCTCGAACGCCCGTACGTGCCGCACGCGGTGGCCGGTTTCAACTGAGTTCGACCGGGCGGCGAAACCGGCGGGATGTCGCGGCCGTGCGCGCCGGCGGGCCTTCGGCCTTCGGCGTTCAGCGCGCGGCGGCGAGCATCGGGTAGGTGAAGAGGGCGAAGTGGATCGCGTTCAGCCCCGCGTGCGCGAGCGCGGCCGCGAGCAGCCCGCCGCGCCGCCATGCGAGGCCGTAGCCGATGCCGGCCACCGTGCCGAGCACGATCCAGTGCCAGCCGGCGGCCGCGTGCGCGGCGCCGAACAGCATCGCGCCGATCGCCAGCGCGACCCACGGCCCCCAGCCGAACTGGCCGAGCACGCGCGTGAGCCCGCCTTGCACATAGCCGCGGAACAGCGCTTCCTCCGCGAGCGTCACCAGCAACACGTTGTTGACGAGCCACATGCCGCCCGACGCCGGCCATTTGGGCGCCCAGCCGACCATCCCGACCGCGAGCGCGCCGATCAGGCAGGCCGCCGCCGTCGCGACGCCGGCCACCAGGCCGATGCGCAGCGCGCGTGCCGGCGGGACGTCCGGTGCCACCCACGGCAGCACCCACAGCAGCCACAGGCCGACGAGCGGCTTGTCGAAATTCAGGTACATCGAAAACGGCACGGCGTCGGGCGTGAAACGCGTCGGCTCGATCACGCGCGGATTGTGGAAGCCGGGAATCAGGTGCAGGCTCAGCGCCACGGCGAGCGCGGCAAACAACACGTGTGCGGCGATCCGCACCGCGCGCGGCCGGGCCGGCGCGACGCCCCAGGCGGCGGCCACGAGCAGCGCGAGCGGCGCGAGCACGATCGGCGACAGCTTGCCGAATGCCAGCGCACCCGCATAGCCGAGCGCGGCGACGGCGATGCTCAGGCCATGCAGCGGGCGCTGCCACGCGAACGCGGCGGCTGCGAACAGTGCAAGCCAGATCGTGGCACACGGGAGAAGCGAAAGAGACATGGGGCGATGCAGGGGCGAATGAGACGCCGCGCATCATACCCCAGCAACCGTGACCGGCTGCGGCGCCTGCCGCCCGGCGCGGGCGGCCCGGCGATCAGCGGCCGGCGACCTCGGTGACGCCGTCGCGGGTCGGGATGTCGACGCTGTTGCGCTCGCGCATCCGCCGCCGGTACCAGAAGGTCCACAGCATCAGCGTGCCGAACACCGTGTAGCCCATGATCGGCGACACGACGAGCACGCGCTCGACGGGCCAGGTAACGACCATCCACAGGCGCACCAGCATCTCCAGCGTCATGCACGCGCCCCATACGAAGGTCATCAGCCGGAGCATCTGGCGAAGCCCCGGCTGCTCGGTCCAGACGGCCTCGAAACGCGCGGCGCCGCCGGTCATTTCGCGCGCCACCGTCGCACGCGCGAGATAGAAGATGAGAGGGCGCTCGCGGAACAGCGAGAGCAAGAACACGACGCCGATCGTGCCGGACGCGAGCGATTCGCGCATCAGCAGCGTGCGTGCGCTGCCGCCGAGCGCCATGCCGGCGATCGACAGCGCGATGCCGAGCAGCACGACGGCGGCGACCGCGTCGACGCGGCGCGAGCGGATGAATTCGACGATGGTCCAGACGATCGGCGGAACCGCCGACGCGTACAGCGCGCCGGTTTCGCCGAAATACGGGTGCGCGACCCGGTAGGCGACCCAGGGCAGCAGCAGGTTGACGACGAGTTCGAGGATCAGGCCGGCTCGTGGTTTCACGGATGCAGGCGCGCGGGTGGCGCGGAGCGGTGATGGCGCTTCGAGTATATCCAAGTCCGACCCCGCGCGTGGTGCTTTGCGCCGTTGTGCGTGCATCGAAATCGGGCGGGAACACGCGGCGCCCGGACGGCCGGACAGCGCCCGGCGTCGCAGGCCGCCGGGCGCCGCGTCCGGCCGTCACGCGGCGGTCATCGGTTCGTCGCGCCGGCGATCAAGCGGCCCGTGAAGGGGGCAGTCAACCGGCCAGTCAAGCGGTCGCCGGCTGGACGATGATCTTCACGTTGCGGTCCTTGTGGTTGACGAGTTCCTCGAAGCCGTGCGTGACGATGTCGCCGAGCGTGATGCGTCCGGTGATCAGCGGTTGCACGTCGATGCGGCCGTCCGCGATGAAGCGGATCACGTCCGCGAATTCGCCGTTGTACGCGAGCGAGCCGATCACTTCCTTCTCGGTCGACACGATATCGAAGAAGTTGAACGACGTCGGTTCCTCGAAGATGCCGACCATCACCGACTTGCCGGCCTTGCGGATCACGTCGATCGCGAGCTGCGCGGTGGCCGTGTGCCCGATGCACTCGAACGACACGTCGGCGCCGTAGCCGCCTGTCAACGCCTTGACCTCCGCGATCGCGTCGGATGCCTTCGGGTCGATCACGACCGTCGCGCCCACCTCGAGCGCCTTCTGCTTGCGCGCGGCCGACATCTCCAGCGCGATCACGCGCCCGGCACCCGCGGCCTTCGCGCACATGATCGTGCACAGGCCGATCGTGCCGGCGCCGACCACGACGACGGTCTGCCCGACGATATTGCCGGCCTTCTTCACCGCATGCAGCCCGACCGCGAGCGGCTCGATCAGCGCGCCGGCTTCGGTCGGGAAATTGTCGGGCAGTTTGTACAGCAGCTCGGCCGGCACGTTCACGAATTCGGCGAACGCGCCGTTGTTCATCAGCCCGGTGAACGCGAGGTTCTCGCAGATGTTGTACAGCCCGTGCCTGCAATACCAGCAGGTGCCGCAATGCTGGCACGCGTCGGCCGTCACGCGCTCGCCGAGCGCGAAGCCCGTCACGCCGGCGCCGAGCGCCGCGATCTCGCCGCTGAACTCGTGGCCGAGGATGCACTGGCCCTTCAGGCCCGTCAGCGGATGCGGCGCGTCGACGGGGATGAACACGGGCCCTGCGACGTATTCGTGCAGGTCGGAGCCGCAGATCCCGCACCAGTGCACGCGGATCTGGACCCAGCCGGCCGGCGGGTGCGCGGGAACGGGAACCTCTTCGACGCGGATGTCGTTGCGGCCGTGCCAGACGGCGGCCTTCATGCTCGGTGCGGTGTTCAGTGCCGGTGTACTCACGTTGCTGTCTCCGTCAGGTTGTCGTCGGACACGCGCGGCAGGGGCCGGTGCGTCCGTTGCGCGATTGCGCGAGCGACCGATATGCAGGAACGGGGCCAGCTTCGGATGGCGGCTGTGCGGCAACGGAGCAGCGTGGGGCGCTGTGCGGCGCAGCAAGCGAGCCGGCTTTGGTATCGAACGCTGTTGCCTAGGGGCAGCGTGGAAATTGCTGCGCTTGCGAGCGTGCGGCCTGCTGAGACGCCGGGACATTCGTCTCAGCCGTTTGAGACGAAACGTGAGACGCGCGGCCCGCGTCGGTGCCAGGCGCGCCGGCGACGGTGTCATGTTGCTCAGCCCAACGGCGAGGACGCGGATCCGGGCGACGCGCTGGGCCGCGCCGACCGGCTGCATTCGCGCGTTACTTGAGGTCCTTCCGGTACTGGATGAACCCCGCGTTGCTCGCGAGCTTGTCGTACAGCGCGCGGGCGGTCGTGTTGGTGTCGTGCGTGAGCCAGTACACGCGGCTCGCACCGGCTTCGCGGGCGCGCTCGTACACGGCTTCGATCAGCGCGCCGCCCGCGCCCTGGCCGCGTGCGTCGGCCGCCGTGAACAGGTCCTGCAGATAGCAGTACGGCCCTTCGGTCCAGCACGAGCGGTGGTAGATCGCGTGCACGATGCCGACCAGCGTACCGGCCGCGTCGAAGGCGCCGAGCACGAACATCGGTTCGGCGGGATCCATCAGGCGCGCCCATGTCGTCGCGAACACGGCGTCACTCAGCGCGGTGTCGTAGAACTTCTGATAGCCCTGCCACAGCGGGCGCCACGCGGCTTCGTCGGCGGCCACGAGCGGCCGGACCGTGACGCGTGTCGCATCCTTCGAGCGGCCGGCCGCATCGCGTGCCCGCGCCTGCGCGTGGCGGATCGCGACGAGCGACTCGCGCTGCGCGCCCTGCGCGTCGAAGTTCTCCGGCGCGAGCCACGCTTCGAACGCGGCGCGCACGTCCGGCCATTCGCCGTCGACGATCGAGAACCATGCGGTGTCGCGATTGCGGCCCTTGTAGACGATGGCCTGCCGGAACGTGCCTTCGTAACGGAAGCCGAGCCGGGCGGCGGCCTTGCGCGACGGTTCGTTGAGGTCGTCGCACTTCCATTCGTAACGGCGGTAGCCGAGCGTGTCGAACGCGTACTTCATCAGCAGGTACTGCGCTTCCGTCGAAATCGGCGTGCGCTTGAGCAGCGGCGAGAACGTGACGGAACCGACCTCGATCACGCCGTTGGCCGGGTCGATGCGCATCAGCGCGAGCGTGCCGACCGCGCGGTTGGTCGCGCGGTCGATCACCGTGTAGTGCAGCGGATCGGCGCTCGCCGCCGCGCCGCGCGCGTAGTCGCGGTAGCTCGACTCGTCGGCATACGGACCGTGCGCGAGATAGGTCCAGTCGCCGCCGTCGGGTGCCTGCGCGTACGCGGCGTACAGGTCGGCGGCGTGGCGGTCGGCGTCGAGCGGTTCGAGGCGGCAGTAGCGGCCTTCGAGCACGATGCGCTCGGGGCGCGGCCGCGCGGACCAGTCGGGAACGGGGCGGCCGATGGGCTGCTGGAAGTCGTTGGTGAGCGTGGACAAGGTCGATCTCGCTTCGGTTGGCGGCCGGCGACATGCCGGCATGCAGACGATCGTAGTCCCGGCGAGGTACCATGAGAAGCGCCAGACTATCGCAAATTTATGGTGCCACGATGGTGCTGCGACGGTGCCGATGGCGCTAGGTCAGCGCCACGATCGACGCGCCATCCACCGACACTTCCACGCCGCGACCACCCGATGACGACTGCCTTTCCTCCTGCTGACGCGCCGCTGGTGCCGCTCGACGCGCCGCTCGCGCGCACGGCCGGCGCGCCGTCCTTGCAGCGGCAATTGCTGCGCCGCGTGCGCGACGCGATTCTCGGCGGCGCGATGCCGGCCGGCACGCGGCTGCCGGGCACGCGCGCGCTGGCCGAGACGCTCGGCGTGTCGCGCAATACGACGGCGGCCGTTTACGAGCAGCTCGTTGCCGAAGGCTTCCTGCAATCCGACCGTCGCGGCACGCGAGTGGTCGGCCTGTCGCGGCCGGCCGCACCGCGCCGGCGGGTCGCGCCGCCGGCCGTCGCGCAGCGGCTCGGCCGGATGCGTCCGAGCCTGATCGGCACCGGCGAGTCGGAGGCCTTCCGGCCCGGCGTTCCCGCACTGGCGCATTTCCCGGTGGATGCGTGGCGGCACGCGATCGATCGCGCGCTGCGCCGCGCCGGCCGCGACCTGCTCGCATACGGCGACCCGCTCGGCGAGCGCGCGCTGCGCGAATCCATCGCGCGCCATCTGGCCGTGACGCGCGGCGTGCGCTGCGATCCCGAGCAGATCGTGATCACCGAAGGCGCGCAGGGCGCGATCGCGCTGTGCGCGCAATTGCTGACGAATCCCGGCGACCGGGTCTGGGTCGAGGAGCCCGGCTATCGCGGCGCGCGCACCGCGATGCAGGCGGCCGATCTCGACGTCGTGCCGATGCCGGTCGACGCGGAGGGGCTGCGCGCGGACGATGCGGACTGGCGCGAACGCACGCCGCGGCTCGTCTACACGACGCCGTCGAACCAGTTCCCGACCGGCGCGGTGCTGTCGATCTCGCGCCGGCTCGCGCTGATCGATGCCGCGCGCCGGCATCGCGCGTGGATCATCGAGGACGACTACGACAGCGAGTTCCGTCACACCGGCGAGCCGATCGGCGCGCTGCACGGGCTCGCGGCCGATTCGCCGGTCGTCTATCTCGGTTCGTTCAGCAAGACGATGTTTCCGGCGCTGCGGATCGGTTTTCTGGTGCTGCCCGACGCGCTGCTGGCCGCCGTGCGGCCGGCCCTGCCGGAGATGCTGCGCGGCGGCACGCGCCACGTGCAGCTCGCGCTGGCCGATTTCATCGAGACGGGCGAATACGGGCGGCATCTCGGGCGGATGCGCCGGCTGTATCGCGACCGGCGGCGCCTGCTGCTCGCCGCGCTGGACGACGCGTTCACCGTGCCGCATCAGGTCGAGGGCGGGCCGTGCGGGCTGCATCTGGCGCTGCGGCTGCCGGCGCGTTATCGCGACCGTGGGATCGTCGAAGCGGCGCGCGAGCACGGGATCGGGCCGTTTCCGCTGTCCGGGTTCTCGATCCACGCGACGTCGTCGGCCAACGGGCTCGTGCTGGGGTTCGGCAATACGCCGGCCGATGCGTTCGCGCCGGTGCTGCGGACGCTGTCGACGATCGCGCATCGGGTCGCGGGGGATTGAACCGCGTTCGCGCCGCTGCGATACACGGGGCAGACAGCGACGCGCAACACGGGGGGCGATCAGCGCATCGCGGCAACGAGACCGAGGACTTATGACAAGCCGGTGCAACGAATCGTGAAGGCGTTCACCGCACGCGGTCCGCGCGCATGATCCGGCTTGCGGCCGCGAGGCTCAGCACGAGCAGCACCGCGACGAACGCGACCACCGCACCCCACGCGCCGTGCTGCCAGAACGTGCCGCCGACCGAGCCGAGCACGCTCGAGCCGAGGTAATAGGCGAGCAGATAGAGCGACGCGGCGTGCCCTTTCGCCGAACCGGCAAGCTGCCCGACCCAGCCGCTCGCGACCGCATGGGCGACGAAGAAGCCGATCGTGATCAGCACGATGCCGACGATGATCGCGACGAGCGAATGCGACAGCGTCAGCGCAAGGCCGGTCGCGAACACGAGAATGCCGGTGACGAGCACCGGCGCGCGTCCGAGCCGATCGGCGAGGGCGCCCGCGCTCGACGACGACACCATCCCGAACAGGTACGCGCCGAAGATCAGCCCGCATGCGGTCGCGCTCAGGTTGAACGGCGCGGCCATCAGCCGGAACCCGGCGTAGTTGTACACGGTCACGAACGCGCCCATCACGAGGAAGCCGATCGCGAACACGAACGGCAGCCGCGAATGATGCAGTTGCGCGTTCCACAGGCGCAGATGGTGACGCAGCGTCAGGTCGGTTCGCTTCACGAAGCGCCGCGACTGCGGCAGCAGCATCACGAACGCGAGCGCCGCGACGAGGTCGATCACGCCGATCGTCAGCATCGCGGTGCGCCACGAGAAATACTCTTCGAGCGCGCTCATCCCGATCCGGCCGATCATGCCGCCGAACGCGGTGCCGCCGACATAGAGCCCCATCGACAGGCCGAGCCCGTCGGCGGCGATTTCCTCGGCGAGATAGGCCATCGCCACCGCCGGAACGCCGCCGAGCGCGAAGCCTTCGAGCGCGCGCCAGACCAGCAGCAGGTTCCAGTTCGGCGAAATCGCGGCGAGCAGGTTGAACAGCGCGGCCAGCGTCATCGACGCGAACATCAGCCCGCGTCGTCCGACGCGTTCGGACAGTGCGCCGGCGCACAGGATCGAGACGGCCAGCATTCCGGTCGACAGCGACAGGGCCAGCGAGCTCGATGCCGCGCCGAGGTTGAACTCGCGTGCGAACGCCGGCAGCAGCGGCTGCACGCAGTACAGCAGCGAGAAGGTGGAAAAGCCGGCCAGGAACAGCGCCAGCGCAATGCGCTTGTACGCCGCGGAGCGCGGCGAAACGCCGGCCGGCAGCGTATCGGCGGCGGCGCTCGGGACGCGAGTCGCGGCAGGCGAAATCGCAGGAGTAGACATGGTGTGCACCCGATGTGCGAGGGAATACGCGAATTCTTGCGCACGGTCATACATATGTCCAATATATGAAATGAACCGCAGCGATACGTTTTACGACTGGCTCGTAACCCGCTGCCAGCTTTCATCCCCTTCGAGGCACCCTGACGCATGGAACTTCGGCATCTCCGCTACTTCCTGGCCGTGGCCGCCACGTCGAATTTCACGAAGGCCGCGGAAACGCTCGGCATGGGGCAGCCGCCGCTGAGCCAGCAGATCAAGGCGCTCGAAAGCGAACTGGGCGTCGAACTGCTCAAACGAACCGCACGCGGCGCCGAACTGACCGTGGCCGGCGAGGTATTCGCCGAAGAGGCACGCCGCGTGCTCGACGACGCGGAGCGTGCCGCGCGGGCGGCGAAGCGGGCCGCGCGCGGCGAGATCGGGCAACTGCGGGTCGGGTTCACCGGCACGGCTGCCTTCAACTCGAAAGTGGCCGACCTGATTCGCCGCTTTCGCGAAGCGTTTCCGGATACCGAACTGACGCTGCAGGAGGCGACCTCCGGCGTGTTGCTCGACGCGCTCGCGGCCGGGCGGCTCGACGTCGCGATCGTGCGTCCGGAGCGTCGTATCGCCGACACGCTGGTCGCGGCGGATTGGGACGAGGAGCCGATGTTCGTCGCGATGCCGGTCGCGCATCGGCTCGCGCAGCGTCGTCGGATCGATCTGGCGGAACTGGCCGACGAGGCGTTCGTGCAGGTGCCGCGCGCAGCGGGCAGTGCGTTGTTCGACGACATCGTCGCCGCATGCAATGCCGCCGGCTTCCAGCCGCGCATGGCGCAGCCGGCGCCGCAGATCGCGTCGGCCGTCACGCTCGTGGCTGCCGGGCTCGGTGTATCGATCGTGCCGAAGGCCATTACGCAGGTGCAGGTCGCGGGCGTCCTGTATCGGCCGGTCGCGGGCAAGGGTCTGCGGGCGCGGCTCGCGATCGCGTCGCGGCGCGACGATCCGTCGGCGGTCGTGCGGAATTTCCTGGAACTGGCCTGGTAGCGCGGGAACACGGAGTGCGTCTCGGTCAGCTGCAGCGCCATCGCGTGCGGTGAATGTTCCGATTGACGAACCGCGCACTTTGTCCGGAACGAACGCTGGCGCGGTTCCGCCGCCTCGCGGCCATCCGGCATGCGGGTTTGATTCGGCTCTGGCCCGAGGCGGGGTGGACTATAAATGGATGCGTGTACCGGTAATTGTCGGGTGCCCGCGCGTCTCGCGCGAGTTGGCGCCGCCACTGCCGGGGGAGGTGCACCTTGGTTCGCCAGACGCTTGCTCGCGCCGTGCTTCGCACCGCGTTGATCGGGGGCGTATTTGTCGCCTTTTTGTCTTCGCCGTCGCCAGCCGTCGCCGGGACCGTCGCGCCGCCTGCTGCATCGCCTCCCATGAAGAGCCGGCCCGCCGCGTCGCCTTACTCGATGTCGGTCGACTTCCCGGCGATCGTCGACCGCTACGGCCCGGCGGTCGTGACGGTCATGACCGCCGCGCCCGACCAGCAAGCCGGCGGCCCGTACTTCGCGATCCTCGAAACCGACGATCCGCTCGCCGCGTTCTTCCGACGCGGCGCGCCGCTCCCGCCTGCCCAAGGCACGCAGGCGCCGCCGCCCGATACGTTGCCGCGCGCAATCGCGGGCAGCGGCTCGGGTTTCATCGTCAGCCCTGACGGACTGATTCTGACGTCCGCGCACGTCGTTGCCGATGCAACCGACGTGACGGTGCGGCTGGCCGACCATCGCGACCTGAAGGCGACGGTGCTGGCCGTCGATCCGCAGAGCGACGTCGCCGTGCTGCACGTCGACGCGACGCGGCTGCCGGTCGTGCGCATCGGCGATTCGTCGCGGGTGCGCGCCGGCGAACCGGTGATGACGATCGGCGCGCCGGACGGCTCGGGCAACACGGTCACGGCCGGCATCGTCAGCGCGACGTCGCATGCGCTGCCCGACGGCACCCCGTTTCCGTTCTTCCAGACTGACATCGCGGTGAATCCCGACAACTCGGGCGGCCCGGTGTTCAACCGTGCGGGCGACGTGATCGGCATCGCGGTGCAGGTCTATACCGGCGCCGAGCGCTACGCGAGCACGACGTTCGCGATTCCGATCGCGTTCGCGACGAAGGTGCGGGGGCAGGTGCGGGCGCAGATGCGCGCCAACGCGCAGGCGCAACGTGCGTCGTCCGGCAATGTGCTGGGCGTCGACGTGCAGGATGTCGGCGCGGGGCTGGCTGCCGCGTTCGGTTTGCCGCGTGCGGCCGGTGCGCTCGTGAACGGCGTGGATCCCGGCTCGCCGGCTGCCGTCGCCGGTGTGAGGGCTGGCGACGTGATCGTGCAGTTGGGCGCGAAGCCGATCGGCCGGTCGGCCGAGCTGAACGAGGTGGCCGCCGCACTGCCGCCGGGCAAGAAGGCGGCGCTGCGGCTGGTTCGCAACCGCACGCCGATGGTGTTGATGGTCACGGGGACCGGGGCGGGGATGGGGGCGGGGCCGGGACTGGGGCCGGGCGACGCGATCGACAACGCGGCCGCGGCCGGTAGCATGGGTGCGGTCGGTGCGGGCCCGGTTGGGGCGGCCGGGGGTGCTGGTGCCGTGGGTGCTGCGGGTGCCCCCGGTGCCCCCGGTGCCGCCGGTGCTGCTGGTACTGTCGGTGCTGCTGGTGCTGCTGGTGCTGCTGGTGCTGCTGGTGCTGCTGGTGCCGCCGGTGCGGCCGGTGGCCCCGGTGCCGCTGGTCCCACCGGCATGACGATGGCCGCCGCACGCACGCCCGAAACCGGCGATCGACTCGGGCTGACGATGCATGCGCTCAGCGACGCCGAACGGCGCTCGACGGGGCTCGCGGTCGGGATGATGGTGGACGCGGTGCACGGACCGGCCGCGCACGCGGGTATTCGGCCCGGCGACGTTGTCCTCGAACTCAACGACACGCTGCTCGAAACGCCGGACGACGTGCAGTCGCTCGAAGCGAGCGGTGGCGTGATCTCGGTGCTGATTCAGCGCGACAACGCGCGCAGGTTCGTGTCGGTGCGCGCGCGGTAGGCGTTGACGGGGGGAACGCGCACCGATAACGCGGCTTACGCGCCGCTCGTCATGATGTCGGTATCCGCAGTATTCGCATTGGCGGCCGCGGCATGCGTACGCGACTTCGACGCACGCGAACGGGCCACATGATCGAACGCACATGAACGACATGCCGATCCGGCGAGACGGCTTCGCCGCCCGGATCGGCACGAATCAACGACACGCGACACGCCGCGTCGGCCGCCGATGAACGGCCCGACGCGCGTGCCAGCGCAACCTCTCAAGGCTTCCCGCCCACGACGAACTCGAACGTCGCCACGCCATCGACGCCACCCGTCACGCGATCGCCCGGCTGCAGCGCGCCGACGCCCGCCGGCGTGCCGGTGAAGATCAGGTCGCCGGCCTTCAGCTCGACCGAGCGCGACACATACGCGATCACGTCCGGCACGGGCCAGATCATGTCGGCGAGATCGCCTTGCTGGCGCGTGTCGCCGTTGACCGCGAGCCAGATCCGCCCGCTTGCCGGATGGCCGGTCGCGGTTGCCGGACGCAGCGCCGTCACGGGGCCCGACGCGTCGAAGCCCTTCGCCCAGTCCCACGGACGGCTCAGCTTTTTCGCTTCGGCCTGCAGGTCGCGGCGCGTGAGGTCGACGCCGACGCCGTAGCCCCACACGTGCGACAGCGCATCGGCGGGGTCGATCGACCGGCCATCCTTGCCGATCGCGACGACCAGCTCGATTTCATGATGGAGGTCGCCGGTCAGCGGCGGATACGGGACGGTGCCGCCGGCCGGGACGATAGCGTCGGCCGGCTTCGTGAAGAAGAACGGCGGTTCGCGGTCGGGATCGGCGCCCATTTCGCGCGCGTGGTCGGCGTAGTTGCGGCCGACGCAGAACACGCGGCGCACCGGAAAGCGCGCGGACGACTGGTCGACTTCGACGGAAGGACGCTCGGCAGCGTCGATGACGTATGCGGACATCGGAGGGCCTCGTTCGATGGAAAGACGGATGCCTCGCCCGCAGGGTCCACCGCGGGCCGGCATGCATGGAACGATACCCGACGCATCCGCGCGCGGATGCGACGCAACTGCGCTTTAACTGGACAAAACTACGCGGACAAGACTACGCGTCGCCGCCCGCCGGCGCTTCGTCGGCGTCAGGCAGCGCGGCGTTCGCGTCGCGGTACGCCTTCGGCGACACGCCGACCCGCGCGCGGAAGCGCCGCGCGAAATATCCTTCGTCGCGAAAGCCGACGGAACGCGCGATGTCCGCGATGCGCCGGCTCGTATGCGCGAGCAGCGATTGCGCGAGCGCGATCCGGCGTTCGGTCACGAGATCGGTGAAGGTGCTGCCGGTTTCCTTGCGCACCAGGTGCGCGAGGTAGTTCGGCGACAGGAACGCGGCCTCGGCGGTGGCCGCGAGCGTCAGGTCCTCGCGAGTGAGGTTTGCGCGCACGTGGCGCAGCACGCGCGCGAGCGCGTCGCGCCGGCCCGCACGCTGGGCGCCGCGCTGTGCGAGCTTGTCGAGCGCGCCGGCGTACTGCGTGCAGACGAGCCCGATCAGCTGCAGCAGATAGCCGCGCAGCAGCGTGGTCGAGCCGAAGGTGCGTACGCGGTCGGCGTCGAGCATGCACAGCGCGAGGCGGCGTGCCTCGTCGAGTGCGTCGCCGGTCAGGATGAAGTCGAGATGTTCCTGGAAGCGGAACGGCGTCAGCTCGGGAAAGCGGTGCGCGGGGACATCCTCGAGATCGAGCGGATCGACGTCGAGATCGGCGCGCAGGAACGCCTGGCTGAAATTGATCACGATGAAGTGCGCGCCTTCCGGATGCGGAATCAGGTGCTCGCGGTGCGGCAGCACGAACGCGAGCGCGCCGCGCGGAAACGGCCGCGTGACGCCGCCGATCCGCTGCTCGGTGTCGCCGCCGAGGTTGAACTGGATCTGGAAATACGCGTGCCGGTGCGGCTCGGTGATCGCCTGGCGCGACGCCTGGTCGCGGATGTAGAAATCGAGCCGGTCGCTGCGTTCGGGCATCCCGTACAGGCGCGGCGGGGCGGTGGAGGGCATGAAGGATTGTGCTGTTCGTGGCGCGGTTGAGCCGCGATGGTACAGCGAAATCGGTCTGCCTCAGGCTTCGGCCGGAATCGGGGGCCGCAAGCACCTCCGTAGCCGACCGGGGCGGGGTGAACGGCCCGGATCCCGCAAACGTCCGGGCCGCATCGCTGGCGCGGTACGCTCGCAGCCGGCCGCGGCAGCGGCCGGACCCGAACGCCGCTTACTGGGCCGTGTAGCCGCCGTCGACCATCAGCGACGCGCCGTTGACGAACGACGCCTCGTCGCTCGCCAGGAACAGCACGGCGTTCGCGACTTCCTCCGCTTTGCCGAGACGCCCGATCGGATGCAGCGCGATCAGCGCCTCTTTCTGCGCATCCGGCAGGTGTTTGAGCAGCGGCGTGTCGATGTAGCCGGGGCACACGGCGTTCACGCGGATGTTGTGCTGGCCGTAGTCGATCGCGAGCGTCTGGGTGAGGAGCTTCACACCGCCCTTCGCGGCGGCATAGGCCGTCACGCCCGATTTTCCGACGTGGCTGTGGATCGAGCCGCAATTGACGATGACGCCGCCGCCTTGTGCATGCATTTGCTGAATCGCATATTTATCGCAAAGATAAACGCCGGTCAGATTGATATCGATCGTCTTTTGCCATGCGGATTCGTGGAGTTGTTCGATCCGATCGTCGTCGGCAATGCCGGCATTGGCGAACATGATGTCTACGCGACCATAAGCCTGCACGGTTCTCGATATCAGGTTCTGGACGGATTCGCTTTTCGTGACGTCGGTCTGAATGTAGAGCGCCTGCCCGCCGTTTTCGCCGATGTCGGCGGCGAGCCGCGCGCCCTTGTCGGTCAAATCGGCAATGACGACCTTGGCGCCTTCCCGCGCAAATGAGCGGACGGTGGCCTCGCCGATGCCGCTTGCCCCGCCGGTTACGATTGCGACTTTGTTTTCGAAACGCTTCATCGGATTCCTCGAGTTCATGTTGTTCGTTTGAAAGGAAGTCAGGCTAGCAAAATCCGGGAGGAGGCGTACTGAGGCGTGCGCAAGGCGGCGCTTTTCCATGCACATCGATAAAGCGGGCCGCTGTTTGTATGGCGGCATATTTGCCGGTAACGGCACTTCCGTGGGCGGGCCGCATGCAAGGAATGCCGCGCATTTCCCAAGCGGGGATGCGAGCGTGACTGGAGAGGAAAGTCGAGCACAGTCAAAAAGTGTTACGGCGGCCCGAGTCAAACACCCTGAAGCGCAATGAGCGTCTGCGTCCGCATTGGGCGGAGGCGCTATTGACGATGCGCTTGAAATGGAGAGTGGCCTGGGTTTCGGAGCTCAATGACAGACGAGCCGAGCAGCCATGCGACGTGGTGTCCGACTTGCCGTTGAAGTAGTCGTATCGCCGATCAACGGTACGCCGCGCCCATCCTTCATCGGTCGACCAGCGGCGCGACGCGCCGGCGCAGTTCGGGCACGACGTCGGCGTCGAACCACGGATGGTGCTTGAACCAGGCCTGGTTGCGCGGCGACGGATGCGGCAGCGGCAGCACGTCGGGGCCGTAGTCGCGCCATGTGTGCACGGTATCGGTCAGCGTCGCCTTGCGCGTGCCGCGCAGGAAATGGCGCTGCGCGTACTGGCCGATCAGCAGCGTCAGCCGGATCGACGGCAGTTCGGCGATCAGCCGGTCGATCCACAATTGCGCGCATTCGGGGCGCGGCGGGTTGTCGCCGCTCGCGCCGCGGCCCGGGTAGCAGAAGCCCATCGGCACGATCGCGAAGCGCGTCTCGTCGTAGAACGTGTCGGCATCGACGCCGAGCCAGTCGCGCAGCCGCTTGCCGCTCGCGTCGTCCCACGGGATGCCGCTCGCATGGACGCGCGCGCCGGGCGCCTGGCCGACGATCAGGATGCGTGCGTCGCGATGGGCGCGCACGACCGGGCGCGGGCCGAGCGGCAGGTCGGCTTCGCACGCGCGGCACGCGCGGATTTCGGTGAGCAGCACGTCGAGCGGCGTGCGCGTTCGTTTCGGCATCGATTCTGAACGGGGACGGAGTGGCGCCACGGATCTGAAAGCGTCCGCGCGGCGCGGCGCCGGGGCGGCCCGGCGCGTCGTGTCGGGCGCTGCGTCACACCCGGCAGGCATCGCGCGGCCGGCGCATCTGCGGCTCCGCGGAGGCGGCTTCCCGTGTCGGAATTCACTCGCCCGCTTCACCGCCTTCGGCGACCGCAGCATCATACAACGCCGTCTGCGCGATCGCCGCGGCGATCGCCGCGTCGTCGTGCGTGCCGTCGAGCATGCCCCAGCGCCGGTATTGCAACAGGAACCACCTGCCTTCCAGCGGATCGGGCCGGTTCACGGCGCCGCCGTCGTGGAAGCGGATCGGCAGCGGCGGCTGAGCGAACGGTCCCGGGCCGTAGTCGCCGAGCAGGCGCGGCGCGATCAGCCGGGCCGGCACGCCGAGCGCGTCGGGCGACGCGAGCCACGCGGCCGCATCGCGACGGTGCGCGGTGCTGTCGAGCCACGCGCACGCATCGACGAGCGTGCGGATCAGCGCACGCGCGGTGGCCGGATACAGCGCGACGAAATCGCGCCGCGCGGCGAGCACCTTCTCCGGATGGTCGGGCCAGATCTCGCTGGTGACGGCGACGGTGCGGCCCGCGCCGCACGCTTCGGCCACCGCATGCCACGGCTCGCCCGCGCAGAAGCCGTCGAGCTCGCCGCTCGCGAGCGCCGCGACCATCTCGGGCGGCGGAATCACGACGCTGCGCACGTCGCGCAGCGGATCGACGCCGTGCGACGCGAGCCAGTGGTTCAGCCACATCGCATGCGTGCCGGTCGGGAAAGTCTGCGCGAGCAGCGGCTTGCGGCCGAGCGTCGCGAGTGCCGCGCGCACGTCGCCGCTGGCGCGGTATGCATCGGCGAGGCCGCGCGCGAACGTGATCGCCTGGCCGTTGCGGTTCAGCACCATCAACGCGGCCATGTCGGCCTGCGGGCCGCCGATGCCGACTTGCAGCCCGCACACGAGCCCGTACAGCGCATGCGCGGCATCGAGCTCGCCGGTCAGCAGCTTGTCGCGCACGGCGGCCCACGACGGCTGGCGGCTCAGTTCGAGCGTCAGGCCGTGGCGCGCGCCGAGCTCCAGATGCTGCGCGACGATCAGCGGGGCCGCGTCGCTCAGCGCGACGAACCCGAGACGAAGATGCGCGCGTTCCGGCGCGGCGGAAGATGAAGTGTTCATGGCGATCAGTGAGGTGGCGCGTCGAGCAGTTGCCGCGCGATGTCGACGATGCGCAGCCCCTGATCCATCGCGCGCTTGCGCAGCAGCGCATACGCATCGTGCTCGGACAGTTTGCGCTGATCCATCAGTTGGCGCTTCGCGCGGTCGATGAGCTTGCGTTCGGCGAGTTCGCGCTCGACCTCGGCGAGGCGGCGGCGCAATGCGTCGTCGTGCGAGAAGCGCGCGAGCGCGACTTCGAGGATCGGCGCGAGCCGCTCGGCCGACAGCCCTTCGACGAGATACGCGCTGACGCCCGCGCCGACCGCCGCGTGGATCAGCGCGTGGTCGGCGTCGTGGCTGAACATCACCACCGGGCGCGGGGCGGTCGCATGCATCACGGCGAGTTGCTCGAGCGTGTCGCGCGACGGCGAATCGGTATCGATGATCACGACGTCGGGGCGTTGCTCCTCGACGGCGGCCGGCAGGCGCGCGGGCGTCGCGACATCGTTCAGCATGTCGTAGCCGAGGCGCGCGAGCGCGTCGCCGAGCTCGCCGATCGGCTTGTCGGTATCGGTGACGAGCAGCACGCGCAGGCGTGCGGATGGGGCAGACGAACTCATGACGCGAACGCAGGCGGACCGGCTTCGGTGCCAGGGATGAAGGGCGGTTGTGCGGCGCGGACGCAAGCCGCCGGATGCGTGGCCTTGCGTTCACGTCCCCGGCAGCCGGCGCGAACGCGGCTGCGGTGAACGAAAAGGCCGTGCGGGCAGCGCCGCGCGATGACGCAATGCATTACGCCACGCATTACGCCGCCCGCGACAACATCGCTTCGCCGGCCGCATCGATGCGCTGCACGGCGGCTTCGCCGATCGCGCCGCCGACGAGCATCACGGCCGGGCTGCCGAGCCCGGCTGCCGCGACGCCGCTTGCGAGGCCGCCGAGCGTTCCGGTCCAGCGGCGCTCGTGCGGCGTGCCGGCCCACTGCACGGCGGCGGCCGGCGTCGACGCGGGCAGCGCGGCGAGCAGGCCGGCCGCGATGCTGTCGACGCGGCTCATTCCCATATAGATCGCGAGCGTGGTGCCGGTTGCCGCGAGCGCGACCCAGTCCGGCTCGCCGTGATCCTGGCGATGCGCGGTGACGAACGTGACGCCCTGGCAGTGCTCGCGGTGCGTGAGCGAGATGCCGAGGCTCGCGGCGGCCGCGAAACCCGACGAGATGCCGTTGACGATGTCGACCGGAATCGCGGCGGCGCGCAGCGACGCGAGTTCCTCGCCTGCGCGGCCGAACAGCAGCGCATCGCCGCCCTTGACGCGCACGACGTGCGCGCCGCGCAACGCGTAGCGGCGCATCAGCTTCTCGATGAACGCCTGCGGCGTGGAGCGGCAGCCGCCGCGCTTGCCGACGCGGATCACGCGCGCGTGCGGTGCGAGTTCGACGATGCCGGGCGCGACGAGATCGTCGAGCAGCAGCACGTCGGCGGACGCCAGCGCCTTCGCGGCCTTCAGCGTGAGGAGATCGGGATCGCCGGGGCCGGCGCCCAGCAGCGTGACTTTGCCTGTCGTCATGTCGTGTTCCAGTGCCGCGTGCGGCGGTCGATTGGGTGTTGCGCGGCGGCGGCGGGCGGTCGAGGCGACCACGGCATCCGGCCGTGCCGTGCACGGGGGACGTCGTTGTCCTGATCTGCTGTGCCCGCCTGCGATGGCGGGCCTGCTCTGCGGGGAATGCCCACCGGCGCCGTTGCCGGTGTGTGTGAAGATTCAGCAATATCCGGGCCAACGTGCGCGAACCGGGCGGCGCGCACGGCGGCGCGCGTGACGGCATCCGGCGCGCGCCGGTTCACATCGGCCGCGAACACGCGGGCAGCCGCGCGGCGATAGCGCACGCGATGCCGCATCGACGTGCATCGCGTTCCGCCTGAACGCACCGCGATGTCGCACGCCGACAGTGCTGCAGCGCACCACATCTGTGCCTCCATGCATGCTGATGCGTCGCGCGCGGCACACCGCAGTGACGCGGCCAACGGCGCGCGAGCCTTGTACGGCGGGGCTTTGCGCGCGATTCGCGCCGACATGGCATGGCGTTTGCGTTAGCTGGTTCGGGCGGATCAATGGCGATCCGTCCGCAGTACCGAATACTGACGCGCCCGGCAACGGGCTTCATGGGCAACGGCGTCCTACGCATCGAGTCTCGCAACGAGACCGGCTGCGCAGGACGCCGTTTTTCGTTTGGCGGATGACATGACCGACAAAGCTACCCGTATCGATCTCTTCAGCTTCCGCACCGCGCCGATGCGCGCGTTCCACATGACGTGGATGGCGTTCTTCGTGTGCTTCTTCGCATGGTTCGCGTGCGCGCCGTTGATGCCGTTGATCGCACGCGAATTCCACCTCACCGCGGCACAGGTCGCGAACATCAACATCGCGGCCGTCGCCGCGACGATCGCCGTGCGCCTGCTGGTCGGCCCGATGTGCGACCGCTTCGGCCCGCGTCGCGTGTACGTCGGCCTGCTCGTGCTCGGTGCGATTCCGGTGTTCGCGGTGTCGTTCACGCACGACTACCTGTCGTTCCTGATCTGCCGGCTCGGCATCGGCGCGATCGGCGCGGGCTTCGTGATCACGCAGTACCACACGTCGGTGATGTTCGCGCCGAACGTGGTCGGCACCGCGAACGCGACGACGGCCGGCTGGGGCAACGCGGGCGCGGGCGCGACGCAGGCGATGATGCCGCTGCTCGTCGCCGCCGGCCTGATGCTCGGCTTCGGCGACGCTTCGTCGTGGCGCATCGCGCTCTTCGTGCCGGGCGTCGCGATGCTCGCGATGGCGTGGGCGTACTGGCGCTTCACGCAGGACTGCCCGCAAGGCGACTTCGTCGCGCTGCGCAAGCAGGGCGTGACGGTCGACAGCGGCAAGAAGGGCGGCTGGGCGAGCTTCTTCGCCGCGTGCGGCAACTATCGCGTGTGGATGCTGTTCGTCACGTACGGCGCGTGCTTCGGCGTCGAGGTGTTCATCCACAACATCGCCGCGCTGTACTACGTCGATCACTTCAACCTGTCGCTGAAGGACGCCGGCTTCGCGGTCGGGATGTTCGGGCTGCTCGCGCTGTTCGCCCGCGCGCTCGGCGGCTGGCTGTCGGACAAGATCGCCGCGCGCCGCAGCCTCGACGTGCGCGCGACGCTGCTGTGCGCGCTGATCATCGGCGAAGGGCTCGGGCTGATCTGGTTCTCGCATGCGCAAGGCATCGGCATGGCGCTCGTCGCGATGCTGACGTTCGGCCTCTTCACGCACATGGCGTGCGGTGCGACTTACGCGCTCGTGCCGTTCATCGACCGCAAGGCGCTCGGCGGCGTCGCGGGGATCGTCGGCGCGGGCGGCAACGTCGGCGCGGTGGCCGCGGCCTTCCTGCTGAAGGGTGTCGGCGACGTGCAGCACACGCTGAGCCTGCTCGGCCTGGCCGTCACCGCGACCGCGCTGTGCGCGATGGCCGTGCGCTTCAGCGAAGAACACAAGGCGCGCGAAGCCGAGCTGCGCGATCGCGCGCTGGCTGCCGCCGGCGCCGCGAACTGATCGACCGAAGGAACCGTCACCATGAAACTCATCGTCATCGGCCACGGGATGGTCGGCCACAAGCTGCTCGAGTGCGTCGCGGCGCAAGCCGGCACGACGGACGCACTGCAGGTCACGGTGCTCGGCGAGGAGCCGCGCCCGGCGTACGACCGCGTGCATCTGTCGGAATTCTTCGCGGGCAAGTCGGCGGACGACCTGTCGCTCGTCGAACCCGGTTTCTTCGAACGGCATCCGCAGTTCGACCTGCGCCTGAACGCCCGGGTCGCGTCGATCGACCGTGCCGCGCACACGGTTACGCTCGCGTCGGGCGAAACGCTCGCGTACGACAAGCTGGTGCTCGCGACGGGCTCGCGTCCGTTCGTGCCGCCGGTGCCGGGCCACGACCGGGCGGGCTGCTTCGTGTACCGGACGATCGAGGATCTCGAAGCGATGCAGGCATGCGGCACGCACGCGAAGCGCGGCGTGGTGATCGGCGGCGGGCTGCTCGGCCTCGAATGCGCGAAGGCGCTGCGCGACATGGGGCTTGAAACGCACGTCGTGGAATTCGCGCCGCGGCTGATGGCGGTGCAGGTCGACGATGGCGGCGGCCGGATGCTGCGCGCGAAGATCGAGGCGCTCGGCGTGACCGTGCATACGGGCAAGAACACGCTCGAGATCGTCGATGGCGTCGACGGCACGCACCGGATGGTATTCGCCGACGGCGCGCACCTCGACGCCGACATGATCGTGTTCTCGGCCGGCATCCGCGCGCGCGACGAACTGGCCCGCGCGTGCGGCCTGGAGATCGGCCCGCGCGGCGGCGTCGCGATCGACGACGCCTGCCGCACGAGCGACGCCGACATCCATGCGATCGGCGAATGCGCCGCCTGGAACGGGATGGTGTACGGCCTCGTCGCGCCTGGCTACGACATGGCGCGCGTGGTCGCGAAGCAGCTCGCGGGCGACGCCGGCGAAGCAGCCGACGCCGCGTTCGCGGGCGCCGACATGAGCACCAAGCTGAAGCTGATGGGCGTCGACGTCGCGAGCATCGGCGATGCGCACGGCACGACGGCCGGCAGCCGCACCTACCAGTACGCGGACGAGCGCCGCCAGGTCTACAAGAAGCTGGTGGTGTCGGATTGCGGCAAGTTCCTGCACGGCGCGGTGATGGTCGGCGACGCGGCCGAATACGGCACGCTGCTGCAGATGATGCTGAACCGCATCGAGCTGCCCGAGCAGCCGGAATTCCTGATCCTGCCGTCATCGGACGGCGCGGCGAAGCCCGCGATCGGCGTCGAGGCGTTGCCGGAAGGCGCGCAGATCTGTTCGTGCAACAACGTGTCGAAATCGCAGATCTGCGCGGCGGTGGCCGGCGGCGCGACGAGCCTCGGCGCGCTGAAGTCGTGCACCGGCGCGGGCACGTCGTGCGGCGGTTGCGTGCCGCTCGTCACGCAGATCATGAAGTCCGAGATGAAGAAGCAGGGCCTCGCGGTCAACAACCATCTGTGCGAGCACTTCCCGTATTCGCGCCAGGAGCTGTTCCACCTGATCCGCGTCGAGCGCATCACGACCTTCGACGCGCTGCTGGCCAAACACGGCCACGGGCTCGGCTGCGACGTATGCAAGCCGGCCGTCGCGGGCATCCTCGCGTCGTGCTTCAACGAATTCGTGCTGAAGAAGGAGCACGCGGGGCTGCAGGATTCGAACGACTACTACCTCGCGAACATCCAGCGCGACGGCACGTATTCGGTCGTGCCGCGCATGGCGGGCGGCGAAGTGACGCCGGAAGGGCTGATCGCGGTCGGCCAGGTCGCGAAGAAGTACGGTCTCTACACGAAGATCACCGGCGGCCAGCGCGTCGACCTGTTCGGCGCGCGCGTCGAGCAGCTGCCGTCGATCTGGGAAGAACTGATCGCGGCCGGCTTCGAATCGGGCCATGCGTACGGCAAGTCGGTGCGCACGGTGAAGTCGTGCGTCGGTTCGACATGGTGCCGCTACGGCGTCGACGATTCGGTCGGCCTCGCGATCGACATCGAGAACCGCTACAAGGGCCTGCGCGCGCCGCACAAGATCAAGTTCGGCGTGTCGGGCTGCACGCGCGAGTGCGCGGAAGCGCAGGGCAAGGACGTCGGCATCATCGCGACCGAGAAGGGCTGGAACCTGTACGTGTGCGGCAACGGCGGGATGAAGCCGCGCCACGCGGAACTGATCGCGTCGGACCTCGATCGTGACACGCTGATCCGCTACATCGACCGCTTCCTGATGTTCTACGTGCGAACGGCCGACCGGCTGCAGCGCACCAGCGTGTGGCGCGACAACCTCGAAGGCGGGCTCGACTACCTGACCGACGTCGTCGTGCACGACACGCTCGGGATCGCGGCCGAACTCGAGGCCGACATGCAGCACGTGGTCGACACCTACGAATGCGAATGGAAGAAGGCCGTCACCGATCCGGAAACCCGCAAGCGCTTCCGCCACTTCGTGAACAGCGACGCGCCGGACACGACCATCGCATTCGTCGAGACGCGCGGCCAGATCCGGCCTGCCACGCCCGACGAGCGCGTGCGCGGCAAGCCCGTGGCGATCCCGGTCGTCGCCGAACCGGCGACCGTGTGACCGTGACCGACACCAGCGTCTTTTCCAAGGAGCCCATCATGAACGATCGTCTTCCGCTGTCCTGGACCCGCGTGTGCCCGCTCGACGACATCGTGCCGAACACCGGCGTGTGCGCGCTCGTCAACGGCGAGCAGGTCGCCGTGTTTCACGTCGCGCATGCCGAAGCAGGCGGCGTGTTCGCGATCGACAACGTCGACCCGGTGTCGCGGGCGGCCGTGATGTCGCGCGGGCTGATCGGCAGCCTCGGCGAGCGTGTCGTCGTCGCGTCGCCGCTGTACAAGCAGCATTTCGACCTGCGGACCGGCGAATGCCTCGAAGCGCCCGAGCAATCGGTGAGCGCGTATCCGTCGCGGGTCGAGGACGGATTCGTGTGGATCGCCGCCTGACCATCGAGGAACACGCATGACCGCTACCCCCGTCAAGAGCGTGTGCCCGTACTGCGGCGTCGGCTGCGGGATGGTGCTGCACGTCGAGGACGGCGAGGTCGTCAAGGTGTCCGGCGACTCCGACCATCCGACCAACCTCGGGCGGCTGTGCACGAAGGGCTCGTCGGCGCACGTCGCGCTGCGCCGTTCCGGGCGGCTCGATCGCGCATTCGTGCGGCGCGCCAGAGAAGCGGACCTCGTGCCGCTGCCGGCACGCGACGCGATCGCCGAGAGCGCGCGGCGACTGCGCGCGGTGCTCGACGCGCACGGGCCCGACGCGCTGTCGTTCTACGTGTCGGGGCAGATGTCGATCGAGGCGCAATACCTCGTGAACAAGCTCGCGAAGGGCTTCGTCGGCACCAACAACATCGAGTCGAATTCGCGCTTGTGCATGGCGAGCGCGAGCACCGGCTACAAGCAGTCGCTCGGCGCGGACGGCCCGCCCGGGTCGTACCAGGACTTCGATCGCGCGAACTTGTTCTTCGTGATCGGCGCGAACATGGCCGACTGCCACCCGATCCTGTTCCTGCGGATGATGGATCGCGTGAAGGCCGGCGCGAAGCTGATCGTGGTCGATCCGCGCCGCACCGGCACCGCCGACAAGGCCGACCTGTTCCTGCAGATCCGGCCGGGCACCGATCTCGCGCTGACCAACGGGCTGTTGCACCTGCTGCACGCGAACGGCCGCACCGACGCCGCGTTCATCGACGCGCACACCGAAGGCTGGGACGCGATGCCGGCGTTCCTCGCCGACTACACGCCCGAGCGCGTGGCCGACATCACGGGGCTCGCGGAAGCCGACCTCCGTACGGCCGCGCAATGGATCGGCGACGCGCAGGAATGGATGAGCTGCTGGACGATGGGGCTCAACCAGAGCACGCACGGCGTGTGGAACACCAACGCGATCTGCAACCTGCATCTCGCGACGGGGAAGATCTGCCGTACCGGGAGCGGCCCGTTCTCGCTGACCGGCCAGCCGAACGCGATGGGCGGGCGCGAGATGGGGTACATGGGCGCGGGTCTGCCGGGCCAGCGCTCGGTGGCGTCCGACGACGACCGGCGCTTCGTCGAGAACCTGTGGCGCGTGCCGGCCGGCACGCTGCGCGAGGACACCGGCAACGGCACGGTCGACCTGTTCGAGCGGATGGCGGCCGGCGGCATCAAGGCGTGCTGGATCGTCTGCACCAATCCAGTCGCGACCGTGCCGAACCGGCAGAACGTGATCGCCGGGCTGCAGGCCGCGGAACTCGTGATCGCGCAGGACGCGTTCCTCGACACCGAGACCAACCGCTACGCGGACATCCTGCTGCCCGGCGCGCTGTGGGCCGAGGGCGAAGGCGTGATGACCAACTCCGAGCGCAACATGACGCTGATGCGCGCGGCGATCGCGCCGCCCGGCGATGCGCTGCCCGACTGGCGCATCATCGCGGAAGTCGCGCGCGCGATGGGCTTCGGCGCTGCGTTCGACTATGCGTCGGCGGCCGACGTGTTCGACGAGATCGTGCGCTTCTCGAATCCGGCGACCGGCTACGACCTGCGCGGCGCGAGCCACGCGGCGCTGCGCGACGGCCCGGTGCAATGGCCGGTCGCGCCGGGCACCGCGCGTGAGCGGCACCCGATCCGCTACCTGAACGACGGCGTGAGCCAGACGCCGCGCGCGGCAGCCGACGGGCATGACGCGCCGCGGCTCGCGTTCCCGACGCCGTCGGGCAAGGCGCGCTTCTTCGCGCGGCAGCACGTCGCACCGGCCGAGTTGCCCGACGACACGTTCCCGATCGTGCTGAACACCGGCCGGCTGCAGCATCAATGGCACACGATGACGAAGACGGGCAAGGTCGCGATGCTGAACAAGCTGAACCCGCGCCCGTTCGTCGAACTGCATCCGGACGACGCGAGCGCGCTCGGCATTGCGGCCAAGGACAGCGTCGAGATTCGCTCGGCGCGCGGCCGCGCGGTGCTGCCGGCCGTCGTGACCGAGCGCGTGCAGCGCGGCAACTGCTTCGCGCCGATGCACTGGAACGACGTGTACGGCGACGACCTGTGCATCAACGCGGTGACGAGCGACGCGATCGACGCGGAATCGCAGCAACCCGAACTGAAATATTGCGCGGTCGCGCTGACGCGGGTCGACACGGATGCGTTCGCGTCCGCCGACGACGCAGCCGATGCCGCGCGCTCCGACGCATCCGCTGCCGACGCGCGACCTGCGCCGGCAACGGTGCCGATCGCGGCCTCACAGGAATCCGACATGGCAGACCTCGACACTTTCGCGGCCGCGCTCGGCGTGGCCGATCTCGCGCCGCCGTCGCTTTCCGAGGCGGAGCGCCTGTACGTGGCCGGCCTCGTCAGCGGGCTGAAGGCGAGCGCCGGCCGGCGCGAAGGCGGCGTGCCGGTGCTGCCGGCCGGCGCGCCGCTCACGCCGCCGGTCCGGTTCTGGCTCGACGGGATGCTTGCGGGGCTGTTCAGCCGCTCGCTGCCCGCGCACGCAGCCCAGGGCGCCGCGCCCGCGCTGCCGGCCGAGGCCGCCGCGCCCGGCGGCGTGCGGATCGTGCGCGCGCGGCCGAAGGTCACGCTGCTGTGGGCCTCGCAGACCGGCAACATCGAATCGCTGACCGAGGACTACGCGACCCAGCTGATGAACGCGGGCTTCGACATCCGCACCGCGTGCATGTCCGACTACCCGGTCGCGTCGCTGGCCGGCGCGCAATACGTGCTGCTGATGACGAGCACGTTCGGCGACGGCGATGCGCCCGACAACGGCAGCGAGTTCTGGGATGCGCTGCAGGCAGGCAGCGCCGCGCGTCTGGAAGGCGTGCACTTCGCGGTGCTCGCGTTCGGCGACCGCAACTACGACCAGTTCTGCGGCCACGGCCGCCGGCTCGATGCGCGACTTGCGGAACTCGGCGCGGCACGCCTCTGTGCGCGCGTCGATTGCGACGTCGAATTCCAGCGCGATGCCGACCAGTGGCTCGAACGCGTGGTCGCGCGGATCAAGGAAGCCGATGCGGCGCTGCACGCGGTGCCGTCCACCGGCATGACCGCGTCGGGGCTGCTGCCGAGCAAGGCGCATCCGGCGCCGTCGAAGCTCGTCGCGAACCTGCGGCTCAACCGGCCGGGCGCCGCGAAGGACACGCGCTACGTGTCGCTGTCGACCGAGGGCGCGAACCTCGAATACGAAGCCGGCGACGCGCTCGGCGTGTGGCCGACCAACTGTCCGGAACTCGTTGACGAGTTGCTGTCGGTCACCGCGCTGAAGGCCGACACGCCGGTGTCGGTCGCGGGCATCGGCGACGTGCGGCTCGGCGATGCGCTGGCACGCCACTTCGACATCACGCGTCCGCATCCCGACACGCTGGCATTCATCGCGTCGCGCAGCGCGAACGGCGCGCTGAAGGCGCTGCTCGGCGACGAGCGCAAGGCCGACCTGAGGCAGTGGTTGTGGGGGCAACAGCTTGCGGACGTGCTGCACGAGTTTCCGGTCGAGCTGTCGGGCACGGAGCTGGTGTCGATGCTCAAGCGCATGCAGCCGCGCCTGTATTCGATCGCGTCGAGCCCGAGCGCGCATCAGGGCGAGATTCACCTGACGGTGTCGACGGTGCGCTATCACAACGGCCGGCGCGCGCGCAAAGGCGTCGCGTCGACGTTCCTCGCCGATCGTGCGGACGACGGCCGCGTGCCGGTGTTCGTGCAGAAATCCGCGCATTTCCGGCCGCCGGTGAACGGCGACGTGCCGGTCGTGATGGTCGGGCCGGGCACCGGCGTCGCGCCGTTCCGCGGCTTCCTGCACGAGCGGCAGGCGCGCGGCGCGCGCGGACGCAACTGGCTGTTCTTCGGCGAGCAGCATGCGCAGACCGATTTCTACTACGGCGACGAACTCACCGCGATGCGCGACAGCGGCTTCCTGACGCGGCTCGATCTCGCGTTCTCGCGCGACCAGGCCGACAAGATCTACGTGCAGGACCGGATGCGCGAGCAGGGCGCCGAGCTGTACAGGTGGCTGGAAGAGGGC
This sequence comes from Burkholderia sp. Nafp2/4-1b, assembly GCF_003635165.1. Lineage (GTDB taxonomy): Bacteria > Pseudomonadota > Gammaproteobacteria > Burkholderiales > Burkholderiaceae > Burkholderia. The sequence continues at coordinate 623,160 of NZ_ML058597.1, forward strand.
GCGCACTTCTACGTGTGCGGCGACGCCGCGCGAATGGCGAAGGACGTCGACACCGCGCTGAAGGCGGTCGTCGCCGAGCACGGCGGCATGTCGGACGAAGCCGCAAACGACTACGTCGCGAAGCTCTCGAAGGCGCGGCGCTACATGCGCGACGTGTACTGAGTGCGTGCGGCGCGACATGAGGCGACATGACGCGACTCGTCGCGACCGCGCCCCGCTTGCCGGCCGCCGTGTCAGCCCGGCGAGCCGAACCGCCGGCGGCCCGGGCTGCCGGCATGGAGACCTGTCCCCATTCCCCGAAACCGGCGTCCGGTCGCGGTTTTGCGCTCGCGTGCGCGGGCCAGCCGGGAGGATTTTTCCCGAATCCGCAGTTCGTCATTCATCCGATGGGAAAACCGCTTCCGTTCCCGGTATGATGCGCACCTTCCGCATGATTTTGCCGGTGGCTTCGACGCGCCATTCATTCACGCGGCCTACAAAACCGCACAAAGCCAGCCTGCAAGATTTTGTAATATAAGTTCCGTATAATCGTAAGTTCTGACCCAGGCGCCGCCTGCCGCCGTTCCAGGCCGGCCGCCCACGCAGAACAACCAGATTTGTCGCCGCCCGGCCTCCCGCGCCGCGACATGCTATGCACCACCACTGAACCATCTATGTCTTCCCGCCACCCTGGTCCGCCCGGCCGTGCCGCGGCGGCGATCGCCCGTGTGTCGACGCTGATCCGCAATGAGCGCGTACTGTCGCCGCTGCTCGCGCTCGGCATCGGCCTGCTGCTGATCGTGGTTTTCCAGCACCTGTCCGAATCCGTCGACTACCGGTCGGTGATCCGCCAACTGCGCCACATGTCCGTCGGCGAATGGGGCGCGTCGCTGGCCGCGACGGCGCTCAGCTATCTCGCGCTCGTCGCGCGCGATGCGGTCGGCCTGCGCTACGTCGCCGCGAAAGTGCCGCGCGCCGCGCTGTGGACCGGCGCGATCGCCGGCTCCGCGCTCGGTAACGCGACCGGCTTCGGCGCGCTGACGGGCGGCGCGGTGCGCGCCCGCGTGTACGGCGTGTCGGGCGTCACGCCCGCGCAGATCGGCCGGATGACCGTATTCACCAGCGGCACGCTGGCGCTCGCGCTGGTGCTGATGACGGCGGTCGGCATGGTCTGCGTGCCGCAGACGCTCGCCGCGATGCTTCACGTCGCGCCCGGCGTGCTCGCGTGGAGCGGCGCCGCGCTGCTCGTCGTGCTGGCAGCGATGGTCGTGCTGTGCGGCAACACCGCGCGGCCGGTCGTCACGCGCTTCAAATGGCTTTCGTTCGACGTGCCGGCGCGGCGCGACCTCGTCGCACAGGTCGTATACGCGGTGCTCGACGTCGTGGCCGCCGGCCTGACGCTGTGGGTGCTGCTGCCGGCAGCGCCCGTCGGCTTCCCGACCTTCATCACCGTGTACGCGGCCGCGCTGCTGCTCGGGATGATCGGCCATACGCCGGGCGGGATCGGCGTGTTCGAGGCCGCGATGGTATTCACGCTCGGCCGCGAAGTGCCCGCACACGCGATGGTCGCCGCGCTGATCGCCTATCGCGCGATCTACTTCGGCGTGCCGCTCGTGCTGTCGGCAGGCCTGCTGGCCGGTTTCGAAGGGCGCGCGCTGCGCCGCCGGCTCGTGACGCGGCAGGCCGCGCGCGTGTCGCTGCTCGCGCCGCTGTTCCTGAGCCTCGTGACCTTCGCGGTCGGCGGGATGCTGGTGATCTCGAGCGCGACGCCCGCGTTCTGGCACCGGATCGCGATCCTGCGCAACATCGTGCCGCTGTGGGTGCTCGAAGGCTCGCAGGTGATCTGCAGCGTGCTCGGCGTCGCGCTGCTGTTCGTCGCGCGCGGGCTGCTGCGCCGGCTGGACGGCGCATGGTGGATGACCTTCGCGCTGACGCTCGCGAGCCTCGCGCTGTCGCTCGCGAAGGGCCTCGCGTTCGTCGAGGCCGGCGTGCTCGGCACGCTGCTGGTGCTGCTGCTCGTCAGCCGCCGCCGCTTCAACCGGCATTCGTCGCTGCTTGCCGAGCGTTTCACGGTGAGCTGGTTCGTGTCGGTGACGATGGTGCTCGTGCTCGCCGTGTGGGTGCTGTGCTTCGCGTTCCGCGACGTGCCGTACACGCGCGATCTGTGGTCGCATTTCGCGTTCGACGAGCGCGCGCCGCGCGCGCTGCGCGCGACGCTGGCGGCCGGCGTGTTCGTCGCGATGTTCGCGCTGTGGCAACTGCTGCGCCCGGCGCCCGGCCGGTTCGTGAAGCCCGTCGAGCAGGACCTGCTCGACGCGGAACAGATCATCCGCGCGCAGGAATGCAGCGACGCGGGCCTGGCGCTGATGGGCGACAAGTCGTTCCTGTTTTCCGAATCGCGCCGCGCGTTCCTGATGTACGCGAAAAACGGCCGCACGTGGGCCGCGCTGCACGACCCGGTCGGGCCGCGTGAGGAATGGCCGGCGCTGATCAGCAAGTTCATCGCGCTCGCGCACGCGCACAGCGGCCGCGCGGCGTTCTACCAGGTGCGCGCGAACGCGCTGCCGCTGTATCTCGACGCGGGGCTCACGCTGATGAAGCTCGGCGAGGAAGCGCACATCGCGCTCGACCGGTTCGACCTGAAGGGTTCCAACCGGTCGCACCTGCGCTACGCGCTGCGCCGCGGCGACAAGGACGCGCTGACAGTCGAAGTGATCGCGCCGTCCGACGTGCCGGCCGCGCTGCCCGCGCTGCGCGACATCTCGGACGGCTGGCTCGACAGCCGCGACGCGCGCGAGAAGAGCTTCTCGGTGGCCGCGTTCCACGACGGCTATCTGGCGACGCAGTCGGTGATGCTGGTGCGCCAGGCCGACAAGCCGATCGCGTTCGTCACGTTCATGACGACCGACCTCAACACCGAGGCGACCGTCGGCGTGATGCGGCATCTGCCGGAAGCGTCGCCGTATGCGATGGAGTATCTGTTTACGCAGCTCGCGCTGCATCTGAAGGAAGCGGGGTTCCGCAAGCTGAGCCTGGGCATCGCGCCGTTCTCGGGGATGGGGGCGGCGAAGATGCCGTCGCCGTTCCACCGGCTCGGCCTGATGGTCTGGCGCTTCGGCGGCCGCTTCTACAACTTCCGTGGCTTGCGTGCATTCAAGAGCAAGTTCGAGCCGCACTGGGAGCCGCGTTATCTCGCGGCCTCGGGCTCGGTCGGCGTGTTCGTCACGCTCGCGGATCTGTCCCTGCTGGCTGGAGGTCGGCGTTCATGACGTTGAAGAAGGGTATCGCGCAGGCGGCAGTCGCCTGTGCGGGAATGATGCTGGCCGGCACCGCGTTCGCGGCGCAGCCGGCGGTGGCGAAACCGGAAACCGTGTCGGGCGGCCGCTACGGCCCGGTGACGGTGACGAAACCGGGCGGGCCGCTGCGCGGCTTCGTCGTGCTGTTCTCGCGCGAACGCGGCTGGGGCGCGGCCGACCAGCAGGCCGCCGACGCACTCGCGAAGGCGGGCGCGATGACGGTCGGCGTGGATTCGGAGCGCTATGCGGCGAACCTCGCCGCGAAGCAGGAAACCTGTCACCACCTCGATGGCGACGCGGAAGCGGTCAGCCATCAGCTCGAACGCCTCGCGCAATCGGCGCGCTATTACACGCCGATCGTCGCGGGCGTGGGCCAGGGCGGCGCGATCGCGAAGCAGATCCTGTCGATGGCGCCGGAGAACACCATCGCCGGCGTCGTATCCGTCGATCCGGCGGCGAAGCTCGATGCGCGCTTCAAGCCGTGCCCGCCCGATCCGACGATCGTGCGTCGCGCGATGCCGGGCTTCGTCGAAACGGCCGCGGCCGGCGACACCGCGAAGCTCGTGTCGCTCGTCACGTCGCACCTGCATGACACCAGCAGCAGCGACGAGCTCGACGTGTCGGACCTGCCGCTCGTCGAGCTGCCGGCCAAGGGCGGCAGCGACCGCCTCGCGATCGTGATCTCGGGCGACGGCGGCTGGCGCGATCTCGACAAGACGATCGCCGAGGCGCTGCAGCGCGACGGCGTGTCGGTGGTCGGCATCGACAGCCTGCGCTACTTCTGGAGCGAGAAGCCGCCCGCACAGGTGAGCCGCGACCTGGCGCGCGTGATGCGCACGTACACGGCGCGCTGGCATGCGAACCGCGTCGCGCTGGTCGGCTACTCGTTCGGCGCCGACGTGATGCCGTTCGCGTACAACCGGCTGCCGGCCGACCTGCGCGACAAGGTGTCGGTGATGGCGCTGCTCGGCTTCGCACCGTCGGCGGATTTCCAGATCCGCGTGACGGGCTGGCTCGGGATGCCGGCGAGCGACAACGCGCTGAAGGTCGCGCCGGAAATCGCGAAGGTGCCGCCGAAACTCGTGCAGTGTTTCTACGGCGCGGAAGAGAAGGACACGATGTGTCCGGCGCTCGCGAACACCGGCGCCGACGTGATCAAGACGGGCGGTGACCACCACTTCGGTCACGACTACATCGCGCTCGAGAAGAAGATCCTCGGCGCGTTCGGCAAGCCGGTAGCGGCGCGCTGAACGCCGGCGCCCGCTTCGCGACGGGCGCGGCGCTTGCGATTCATCGGACGGGCGGCCTGCGGGCCGCCCGTTTCGTTTGGTTTCGCTTGGTTTCGCTTGGCGTGCGGGCTTACGCGCCGGCGTCGACGATCAGTGCCGGGTCGAGCGCGCGGATCCGCTGGTCGATGAAGTAGCCGCCGCCTTCCTGGTAGCGCAGGAACAGACGGCCGCACGACACGCAGCGGCCGACATTGCAGCGGTTGTACGGGAAATGGCGCGGCGCGATCGGCGCGTCGTCGGACCAGTAGCGCGTGCCGGCCGGATGGTATTCGTCGTAGGTCGGTTCGGGGTCGTCCGGCGGCGCGAGCGTCGCCACTTCGACGAGCTGCGGGTCCTGCAGCGACAGCGGCAGGCTGGTCCAGCCGGCCAGCGGCGTCTTCGTGCAGGTGCAGGATTGCGTGATGCCGGCCGCTTCGGCGGTGAGCTTCAGCAGCGCGGCGTGATCGAGGAAGGGCAATGCGCTCATGAGACGGGAATCGGACGAAGGAGCGAACGGGCTTGCACTGTAACCCGCGCGCGCGTCGGCTGCACGGCGGCGGCTCGCACGCGGCTCAACCGGCCTTGCGTACGGCCGGCTCGGCGACCAGTTCGCCGAGCACGCGGATCGCGCGTTCGATGTCGCGGCTCCATGGATGGCCGAAGTTCACGCGCACGCAGCGTTCGAAGCCGTGCGCGGCCGAGAACAGCGGCCCGGGCGCGAAGCTGATGCCGCGCGCGATCGCCTGGCGGTGCAGTTCCATCGCGTCGATCGCATCGGGAAACGCCAGCCACAGGAAATACCCGCCGTCCGGCCGCACCCACTCGACACCGGCCGGCAGCCAGCGCCGCAGCGCGTCGTCCATGCGGGCGAGCTGCGACTGCAGTGCGCCGCGCAACTTGCGCAGGTGACGGTCGTAGCCGCCGTGTTCGAGATAGTTCGCGATGCCGGCCTGCGCGGGAACGCTCGCGGACAGCGTGGTCATCAGCTTGAGCCGCTGCACCTTCTCGGCGAACCGGCCGGCGGCGACCCAACCGATCCGGTAGCCGGGCGCGAGCGTCTTCGAGAACGAACTGCAGTGCATCACGAGACCGTGCCGGTCGAATGCGCGCGCGGGCAGCGGGTAGTCGGGGCCGAAATGCAGCTCGCCGTACACGTCGTCCTCGATCAGCGGCACGTCGCGCGCGGCGAGCAGCTCCACCAGCGCGCGCTTCTTGTCGAGCGACAGCGTGACGCCGGTCGGATTCTGGAAATTGGTCATGAACCAGCACGCGCGGATGTCGTGCCGCTCGAGCGCGTTCGCGAGCGCCTCGAGATCGAGGCCCGTGCGCGGATCGACGGGAATCTCGACCGCCCGCAGGTCGAGCCGCTCGATCGCCTGCAGCGCCGCGTAGAAGCCGGGCGATTCGACCGCGACCACGTCGCCGGGCCGCGTGACCGCCATCAGGCACAGGTTGAGCGCTTCGAGCGCGCCGTTCGTGACGACGATCTCGTCGACGGGCTGCGCGACGCCGGTCGCGAGATAGCGCCGCGCGATCTGCTGGCGCAGCGCCTCGTTGCCGGGCGGCAGGTCGACGACCGTGCTCCACGGGCTGACGAGTCGCGTCGCCTGCGCGAGCGACTTCGCGAGCCGCGGCAGCGGAAACAGTTGCGGCGCCGGGAACGCGGAACCGAGCGGCACGATGCCGGGCTGTGTCGCGGCGTCGAGCACCGAGAACACGAGATCGCTGATGTCGACCTTGCGGGTGGGGCCGACACGGCTCGCGCGGCGTGTCGCGGGCGTGGCCGTCGCCGCCGGGGCCGCCCCCGGTGCGACGTAATAGCCGGAACGCTCGCGTGCGCGTAGCAACCCCCACTGTTCGAGCAGGTAGTACGCGCGAAATACCGTCGACTGGCTCACGCCGTGCTGCGCGATGATCTGCCGCAGCGACGGCAGGCGTGTGCCGACCGCGAGGTTGCCGTTGCGGATTTCGTCGGCGATCGTATGGGCGAGGGTCTCGTAGCGTTTCATCGGCGCGGGTGAACACGTTGCCGCCACGCGTAGGGCCGATGCGGCGCCGCGCGGGCGGGCGCGGCTCATTGTCCGACGCGGGGCCGGAAAAGGAAAGCACGACGGATCTTCACGCCAATCATGTCGCGCGATGCAAACCGTGCGCGCGATGCCACGCGTGCACATCCGTCGCGCGACCGCTTTCAACTGATCATTCTCCGTTCGTGCCGCGGTGTTCGTGTGCGTGCGACGACACGCAATCGAATGCGCGCACACGTGTCGCGTGGAGCATTCCGCGAACCCGGTGTGCGTGCGGCTTGTTCCAATTGCGCGGCGAAATTTTTTATGGTCTTGTTGCACGTTCAAGCATCGACTCGAAAAAGGACAGTCGAATGCATACGGGGAATTCGGGCGGGGACCGATTGTTCAGTGGAATCGGCGCGTATCGACGTGCACGCCGAGCCGTATGCCGACTGTTCGTCATCTTGACGCTCGGCTTGCCGAGCCTGTCGGCGTGTGCCGCTTCTCCCGAGACTGCCGGCGACAGCGTGCTGCGTATCCTCGCGTGGCCGGGCTATGCGGACAACGACGTCGTCAACGCATTTGAGACGCAATTTCATGTGCGCGTCGAAGTGACCTTCGTCGATTCCGACGAAGCGTTATGGGCGCGGATGCACAGCGCTTCGCCGCCGCCGTATGACGTGCTCGCGGCCAACACGGCGGAGATCCAGCGCTATGCACGCGACAGTCTGCTCACGCCGATCGATCTGTCGCGGATCCCGAACCGGCGGCGGCAACTGCCGAACTTCCAGCAACTCGCGACCATCGGCGGGCTCGTGCACGACGGCGCCACCTACGCGATTCCGTTCACGTATTCGTCGATGGGCCTGATCTACGATCGCTCGCAGGTGCCGGCCGCGCCGCACTCGATGCTCGAACTCTGGAATCCGCGCTACCGCGGCAAGGTGCTCGACTTCAACAGTGCGCAGCATAACTTTTCGTTCACCGCGCTCGCGCTCGGCTACCCCGATCCGTTCCGCCTGTCGCCCGCGCAGACGCTTGCCGTCGCGCACAAGCTGATCGACCTGCGACGCAACCTGCTCACGTATTACACGCTCCCGGAAGAAGCGACCGCGCTGTTCGTCCAGCACCGCGCCGCGCTGATGTTCGGCAACTACGGCACGCAGCAGGTCGAACAATTGCGTCGTGCCGGTGCGGACGTCGGCTACGTGATTCCGGACGAAGGCGCGCTCGCGTGGCTCGACTGCTGGGGCGTCACGCGCGGCACCGAACATCGCGAACTCGCGTTCGCGTGGATCAACTACATGCTCGAACCGGCGATCGGCGCGCTGCTGACCGAACGCCAGGGGCTCGCGAACACGCTCGAAGCGCCGCGCGGCCTCGAGGCCGGCCATCAGCACCTCGTGTGGATCCAGCCGGTCGAGGACATCGCGCGGCGCGAGTCGCTGTGGAGCCGCATCGTGTCGGGCGACCGGCCGGAGCGATTCGAAAAATGATCAGGCTCGGGCTCACGTCGAAGTTGTCCGTGCTGTTTGCCTGCATCGGCGTGATCGCATCCGGCTCGACCGGCTACTACACGTATCGCGCGAACCGGACGATGCTCGCGCAGGAGGCGCAGCACAGCCTGCTGATGTCGACGCACTTGCTCGGCCAGCGTTTCACGACCGCGCTGGCGGACGTGGCCGACGATGCGCTCGTGCTCGCGCAGTTGCCGTCGTCGTCGCTCGTCGCGGGCAGCGACGACATCGATCGCCCGACGCGCACGCGGCTCGAGCAGGTGTATTACAGCTTCATGCGCAATCACCCCGAGTACCTGCAGATCCGGCTGATCGCAAGCGACCATTTCGGGCTCGAACGGATCCGTGTCGATCGCGACTCGCGCGGCATCGTCGTGCTGCCGGAGCAGGCGTTCCAGGAGAAAGGGCAGTTTTCCTACGTATTCGATACGCTCGCGACGGCACCCGGTCACATCTACCTGTCGCCGATCGCGATCAATCACGAGACGGGTTCGCATGCGGCCGAAGGAGTGCCGATCCTGCGTGTGGGCACGCCGGTCGTCGACATGGGCGGCCAGGTCGTCGGCGCGCTGATCGTCGACGTCGAGCTGTCGCGCGTGTTCGACCGTCTCGAGCGCGATCTGCCGCCCGACTACGCGGTGTTCCTCGCGAACGAGTGGGGCGATTTTCTCGTGCATCCCGATCCTTCGCAGACGTTCGGCTTCGATCGCGGGCGGCGCGTGCTGATGCAGGACAGCTTTCCCGACACGCGGCTGCTGTTCGTCGGCACGCGCACGAACGTGACGATCAACGGTCCCGTGCTGCTCGACGATGTGCCCGCCCAGATGTTCGCGTTCGTGCGCACGCCGTTCGGCAATCACGAGGGCAACCGCTTCGTCGTGCTCGGCATGGCGCGGCCGCTCGCGGACGTGCTGACGCCGGCCGGCGTGCTCGGTGGGCGGATCATCCGGATGGTGTTCCTGATGAGCCTGGCGGCGGTGATTCTCGCGATCCTGTTTGCACGCGCGATCACGCGGCCGTTGCAGATGCTCGCGAGCGCCGCGACCCACGTGTTCGACGATCCGGCCGCCGAACGGCTGCCGGTCGCGCGGGCCGACGAGATCGGCGTGCTGGCGCGCTGCTTCGACAGCATGCGCGTCGAGATTCGCACGCAGGTCGCAATGCTGCGCGCGAAGCAGCTGGAACTCGCGCACCTCGCCGGTCACGACCCGCTCACCGGGCTGCCGAACCGCCTGTTGTTCATGGAGCATCTCGATGCCGCGATCCGGCATGCGGCCGCGGTGCACGAGGGGCTCGCGGTGATGTTCGTCGATCTCGACCGCTTCAAGCAGATCAACGACCAGCACGGGCACGCGGCCGGCGACCGCACGCTCGTCGCGGTCGCGAAACGGCTGAGCCTCGTGCTGCGCGGCGGCGACATGGCGGCCCGGCTCGGCGGCGACGAATTCATCGTGCTGATCGCGGACGTGCGATCGCCGGCGGTGATCGGCGATATCGCGTCGCGCATCCAGATCGTGATGGCCGAGGAACTCGAGTTCGGCGACCGGCAACTGGCCGTCGGTGCGAGCATCGGCGTCAGCGAATATCCGGCCGACGGCGCGTCGGCCGAGGAATTGCTGGTGAAGGCCGACGCGGCGATGTATGCGGCGAAGGCGTCCGCGCAGTGCGCGTGCGTGCGTTACCAGGAACTGCTGGGCGGTGGCATCGGCGATGCCCCGGGCCGGCTGGCGGCGGCCGGCGATCGATGACGATCCATCGCTGATGCCGGCGCCGGAAACGCGACGAGCCCGTCGCGGGACGGGCTCGTCGCAATCTGCACGGACTGCGCGCGACGCGCGCAGCGCCGGGCTCAGTGGCCGAAATAGACCGAGTCGCGAGCGTTCCGCACCTTGACCGCCGGCGCGCCGCCCTGGACGACCGGGGCCGGCTGTGCGCCGTAGCCGCTCGCGTCACCGGCGTGCACGCGCTCCTGCGCGGCCTGGATGTCGGCCGGGTAGTACGGACTCGACTGGCTCGGGGTGTAGCCGGCCTTTTCGAGCTGGACGAGTTCGTTGCGCACTTGGGCGCGGGTCACGGTGCTTTGGGCGAATGCGCCGAACGAAGCGGACAGGGCGACAGCGGCGACGACTGCGGAAACGAGCGATTTCATGATGACCTCCGATGTTCTATTGACTTCGCCGGCGACACCATGTCGTGAGCGATTGATCACATCGTAGGCTTCGGTGAGCCTAGGGTAAACGTGGATTCGAGCGAAAGATTATTGCGGCTGGGGTAATAATTTCGACGCAAAACGGATCCGTCCCCATTCGGCGTTGCATGAGCTGTAACTGGACGACGGGAGGGAACGGCGGTGCGGCGCGCACCAGCGAACGGCCGGCGGCGGCCGGGACCTACGGCGGGTTGGGGCGTGGCAGGATCAGACGCCGTCGGCGTCATCGATCTCCTTGCGCTCGCGGCGTTCCTCGTTGCCGCGGCGCGCCCGCAGGCGCTGGCGCGACAGGACCGCGATCACCTGCTGGGTCGGCGCGCCGGAAGGCAGTTCGTTGCGGATGCGATCGGGCACCATCGGCAGGCCCGCGCGCTGCCGGCGCAGTGCCTTCGAGATGGCCCGGCGGCACTCGTCCCCGTGGCAATCCCATTCATCGCGGATTCTCTGGCAATAGCGGCATTGTTCCATCGAAACAGTCTAACGCGTCTTGCGGATCGCGGCAGAGCGCGCGGGCGGACGGGGCCGAACCGGGTTGGCGGAATTTTCCGCGATCGTTTCGAACGGTCGTGAATTGCGTGCCGGGCATCGCGTCGGTCCGGATCGTCCCGGATGCCGTGCGCGGTCGAGCGTCGCTCGCTGGCTTGAAGATCATTCATGTCGCTTCGCTCTATCATGTGCGAAATACATGGATCTCAACAAGGAGGCGAGATGACGCTTGCGCAGTTGCAGGCCCTGGCGGCCGTCGTCGAGCTCGGCTCGTTGACGGCCGCGGCCGACCGGCTCAGCCGCAGCCAATCCGCGATCAGCCACGCGTTGACCGAACTGGAGGACCTCACCGGCGTCAAGCTGCTGTTGCGCGACCGCCAGCCGGTCGTCCTGACCGCGGACGGCGAACGCCTGTGGCCGTACGTGCAGAACGTCGTCCGGGAAGCGCAGACGCTGCGCCAGCAATTCAGCCTGTCGCGCGGCAAGCTCGAAGGGCGGCTGGTGGTGGCGTCGCTGCCCAGCGTCTCGCTGGCGTTCGTCGTGCCCGCGCTCGAGGCGTTGAAAGCGGCGCACGACGGCGTGACGGCGGTGCTGCTCGAAGGCACCGACGCGGAAGTCGAAGGATGGCTCGAGGACGGCACCGCCGACGTCGGCGTGGTCGCCGGCACGAAGACCTTCGCGCACCATCTGCCGTTGCTCGACGAGGATTTCGTCGCGGTGGCGGCCGACGGGATGTTCGACGGCCGCAAGAGCGTGTCGGCGAAGCTGTTGTCCGCGATGCCGTTCATTTTCTCGAAGGCGGGGTGCGGGCCCGTCATCGCGGACTACTTCGCGCGCAACGGTGCGTCGCTGCGCGCCGCATTCAACGTGGTCGAGATGCGCACCATCCTGGCGATGGCCGAGGCGGGGATGGGCGTATCGATCGTCCCGCGCATCACGCTCAGCTACACGCGATTCGGCGGGCGCGTGCTGGAGTTGTCGCCGAGGCTGCATCGTTCCGTGCGGCTGTCGTGGAACGCGAGCGGCAACGCGGTGGCCGACGCATTCGTGAACCTGGTCGATGCGCAACGCGCGAAGGCCGGAAGGTCGCTTCAGGCGCGGGCGAAAAAGCGCAAGTAGCGCGTCGGCGGCGCAACGACGCGACACCGCGATGATGTGATGAAGCGCGCGCATGGGCCACTTGCAGTTTATTCATGCTGATGGCCGTCGACATGCAATACATTGGTCGACACTTGCCCTGACCTCATCGCCCTGAAGGAGACCGCCGTGCCGGCCATGCCTACCCTGATCGCTTTCGGACTCGTGTCGCTCGGCATGGTGCTGACGCCCGGTCCCAACATGATCTACCTGGTTTCCCGCTCGATCTGCCAGGGTCGCCGCGCGGGGCTGGTGTCGCTCGGCGGCGTCGCGCTGGGCTTCGTGTTCTACATGTTCTGCGCGGCATTCGGCATCACCGCGCTGGTGCTGACCGTGCCGTACGCGTACGACGCGCTGCGTTTCGCCGGCGCGCTGTACCTGCTGTATCTCGCGTGGCAGGCGCTCAAGCCGGGCGGGCGCTCGGCGTTCCAGGTCCGGCAATTGCCCCACGACAGCGGCGCGAAGCTTTTCACGATGGGCTTCGTCACGAACCTCGCGAATCCGAAGATCGCGGTGATGTACCTGTCGCTGCTGCCGCAATTCATTGCGCCGGGGCACGGCAGCGTGCTTGCGCAGTCGCTGGCGCTGGGCTGCGTGCAGATCGCGGTGAGCGTATGCGTCAACGCGTTGATCGCGAGCATGGCCGGCTCGATCGCGGGGTTTCTCGCCGAGCGGCCGGCGTGGGCGCGGGTGCAGCGCTGGGTAATGGGGACGGTGCTGGCCGGACTGGCCGTGCGTATCGCGCTCGAATCGCGCAGCTAGACCGCGACGCGTATCGCGTGCGTCGTGCCCGTCGTCGTTCAGCGTGAATCACTACCGGCCGCCCGCGGCGCAATCGGCGCCGCGGGCGGCCGTCACATCAGCGCTCGCCGCGCTTCTTGCTCAACTCGATCGTCTCGAACAGTTCGTACTGCGAGGTCGGGTGCTGATCCGCGCCCGGCGCATGGTAGTAGCGCATCGTGATCGTCGTGTGGCCGCCCGGCTGGCCCGGATCGTGGTCGAACACGGCGATCCCGTAGCCGGTGCCCGTATCGCGGCGCGCGGACCAGATCGCATCCTCCAGCGCATCGGCCGGCTTGCGCACGAACGTGTTCGGCGCGGTGCCCGGCACCGGCCGGTTCGGCTTCGTGAAGATCTTCGCCTGCGCATAGCCGGTCGCCGGGTTCTCGCCGTACACGTCGAGCGGCGCGCTGGTGCCGCCGCCGCCGAGGATCAGGTGGATCGTGCCGTGGCTCGTGTCGAACGTCGTGCGGTTCGGATCGGTCGAGCCGACCGGACGCGGCTGCAGCGTCTCGACGACTTCGCCGGTCGATGCATCGACGCCCGCGCGGTGATTGCAGCCGCGCACCGGATAGCTGCGCTCGTAGTCGTGATCGTGGCCGCACAGCACGAGGTCGACGCCGTAGCGGTCGAACAGCGGCAGCCACGCCTCGCGGATGCCCTTGTCCGAGCCGTTGCCCGTCTTCGACGAACTCAGCGCGTCCTGGTGCATCTGCACGACGATCCAGTCGATGTCGTCGTCGTGCGACGCATGCCGCAGCGTGTGCTCGAGCCAGCGCGTCTGCTCGCCGTTGCTGTAGCCGCGCACGTAGAACGACGTGCCCGGTTCGATCGGCGGGCGGCCGGTGCTCGCGGCCGGCACGAGCGGAGCGGGGCCGCCGACGAATGCGGCGGCATCCTGGTACACGACGTCGTCGGCGTCGAGCGAGATGAACAGCACCGAGCTCACGCGGAAGCTGTACCAGCGGCCCGGAAAGCGCGTGCCGTTCTCGGGCAGCGTATAGCGCGCGAGATACGAGTCGAGCCCCTGCGGACCGTTGTTGAATTCGATCTCGTGATTGCCCGGGCACGGCATCCACGGACGGTTCGCCGCCGAGCTCTGGTTGTTGTTGCCGAAGTCGCGCCACACTTCCGGCTGGTGCGCGGGATTGAGGTTCGCGTAGCAGAGGTCGCCGTTCAGCAGGTGGAACAGCGGCTGGAACTGCTCGACGGCCTGCACCGCGAAGCGGCTTTGCGGCGACGACAATACCCACGCGCCGTTCGGCGTCGCGAGGTCGCCGTAGCTCGTGAAGCGGAACGGCGCACGCCCGCGCGGCGCGGTCGTGAAGGTCGCGGCGAACGGCTGCGCGGCGTTGCTGTCGTTGTCGGCCGTGAGTTCGTAGCGGTAGCGCGTGTTCGGCTTCAGGCCGTGCACGCGGGCATGGTACGTGAACACGGTCTCGCCGTTCAGGCCGTCGGTGTAGAGGCGTTGCACGCCGTGCACGGTGCGTGCCGGCTCGCCGTCGGCGACGATGCGCGCGCGCGGATTGACGGCCGGCGCGAGCGACGCCCACGAGATCGCGACTTCGGACGCCGGGTCGCTGCCCCACGTCAGGTGCACCTGCTCGGGCGTGCCGTCCGGGTTCGACGCGGCGGCACGGGCGGCCGCGAGCCCGCCCGTGGCGGTGGCGAGGCCGGAGACGCCGGCCAGTTTCAGGAAGCCGCGGCGCGACACGGAGGCAGCCGGCTCGTTCGATTCGGCGGGGAGGTTGTCCTGGTTCGACATGGTCGTATTTTCGGTGAATGACACGCGAGATGCGGAACCGCCCGGCCGTGCGTGAGCGCGTCCGGGGCGTCGGCCGGAAACGAGCGGGATCCCGGTGTCACGCATTGTCGAAGCGCAGTTTTGCCGGCTTGTGACAGACGGTCATCAAAACGCGGACCCGATGCAGCGACGCGCATGCGCGGCCGTGGCCGTGGCCGCCCGCGCCGGTGGGCGGGGTTGCGCCGCCGTCGCCTGCGCCCGGCTATCGCTGGGCGAAGGGACATTACCGCTGGGCCGGCAATCACTGGGCGTGGGTTCCCGGGCATTGGGTGGCCGTGTATTGACGAGAACGGCCCCGCCGCGCCGCGCGCTCAACATCAGAGGAGCGCGAGGGCGCGCCCGCATATTGAACCGCGCCGCGTGTCGACCTGAGCGGCTACCACCCGATCCGATGCTTCTCGTCGGTTTCGCTGTGCCGCCAGTCGTCGTCCGCGTGCAGATACTGGCTGGTCGTCGTCAGCGACACGTGCCCGAGGTTGTCGCGCACGAGCCGTAGATCCACGCGACCGTCGGCCATGTGCGAGCCCGCACTGTGCCGCAGCCAGTGCGCGGATGCCTGCTCGAGCACGCGCGCCTGTTCCTCGCCGGTAGCGCCTTGCGCACGCAACCGGTCGGCGGCGAACCGGAACACCTGCTTCACGATTCGATGCAGCGCGGCACGCGTGAGCGGCTTGCGCGTGCGACCGACGGGCAGCACGAGCGGGGTAGGTTCGCCGTCCGCGGGCAGCGCAGGCAGGCCATGTGCACGCCGATAGCGTGCGAGCTCGGCCATCATCTCGGTGGTGGCCGGCACGAGCCGCTGGCGGCCGCCTTTGCCGGTGACGTCGAGCCACCAGCGCTCGCGTCCGTTCGCGTCGCGTCGTGCGAAGAAATGCCCCATCGTCGTGTCGGCGGCTTCCGTGATGCGCAGGCCGCCGAGATACAGCAGCGTGAACACCCAGCGCGCGCGATCCGCATGGAAAGCGGCGCGCGCATCGTCGCGCGGCATCGCGGCGATCGCATCCTTGACCGCCTGCCACAGCGGCAGCCCGAGATGGCGCGTGACGCGCGGCGCGGGCCGCCGTTGCCGCTGGCGCGACAGCGCGAGCGGATTGCCGGCCAGATAGCCGGCCTGCACGAGCCACGAGAACATCACGTTCAGGATCACCATCGCCTGCCGCTGGCTGGCCGCCGACAGCGGCCCGTAGAACGGCCGCCAGCGCGGGTCGCCGCGCGGATGCTTGCGGCCGCCGTTCGCACACCACATGTCGGCGGGCTCAGGCGCGAGCAGGAATTGCCGGTAGACGACGAGATCCTCGTGCGTGAGCGACGACAGCGGCTTGCCGCACGCGATCACGGCCCACAGCAGCAGGCGCTCGGCTTCCTTGCGGTAGTTCTGGAACGTGGTGGGCGTATCGACGAAGCGCGCGAGCCACGCGCGCACCGCATCGAGATCATGGGTCGCGGCGATCTGCGGATGCGCGGTGGTCGAGCGGTTGGTGCCCGCGCGTCCGTCGAGCGCGGCCGGCACGGTCAGCGCATCGATCGGCTGCGGCCGCAGCGCGGCGTCGGACGGAACGGGTGAAGTCATGCGAAAGCGGGGGGCGGCCTGCCGGTGGCCGGGCGGGCGCGGGCGGCGCGACGAAGCGGTCGAGGAAGCGCCGATGGTAATACACGATCACCACGCGGTGAAGCCGCCGTCGACCGCGAGCGCCTGGCCGGTGACGAAGCGCGCGGCCGGCGAGCACAGCCACATCACCGTGTCGGCGATGTCGCGCGGTTCGCCGAGCCGCGCCATCGGGGTGGCCTGCTTCAGGCGGGCCATGTCGTCGCGGTTCTCCGGACGATCGGTGATCGCCGTGTTCGCAATGCCGCCCGGGCACACAGCGTTCACGCGGATGCCGCGGCTCGCGTAGTCGATCGCGACCGCACGCGTGAGGCCGATCACGCCGCTTTTCGACGCCGAATACGCGGACAGCCCCGGCCCGCTGACGAGCCCCATGATCGACGACGTATTGACGATCGCGCCGCCGCCCGATTGCAGCATGTGCCGGCATTCGTGCTTCATGCACAGCCACACGCCTTTCAGGTTCACCGCGATCGTGCGGTCCCATTCGCCTTCGTCGAGTTCGGCAACGGGTGTGCCGCGCGGCGCGATGCCTGCGTTGTTGAACGCGACGTCGATGCGGCCGAAGGTGGCGACCGTCGTGTCAAGCGCGGCGCGTACATCGTCGGCGATCGAGACGTCGGCTCGCAGCACGATCGCCTTCGCGCCGAGCTGTGCGATCGCGTGCGCGGTGTCCTCGGCGGCGGCTACGGCGGTATCGAGCAAGGCGACGTGCGCGCCGGCCTGCGCGAAACACAGCGCGGCCTGGCGTCCGATGCCGGTGGCCGCGCCGGTCACGACGGCGACTTTTCCTGCGAAGCTTTCCATGCCTGTCTCCTGCGGCGTTTAAGAGACCGACAGGTTAGGGCGCGCGTGCGCGGGCTTCGACGTTGAAACGGACTAGGCGGATTCGACGGCGGGTCGGATCGATGCGTCACCCCAACGACAACACGCTGTTCAGCAACGTCCGCACGAGCGTCGCCTGCCGCGTGACGCCCGTCTTCGAGAAAATCGCCCGCAAATGCGAGCGCGCGGTGTTCTTGCTGATGTCCAGTTCGTCGGCGGCTTCCTCGAGCGTCGAGCCGTTGACGAGCGCGAGCGCCAGCGCGGTCTCGGCCGGCGTCAGGTCGAACAGCTTGCGCACGATGTCGTGCGACGCCTGCGACTTGCGCTCCGCATCGCGGATGAAGATCGCGCACGCGGGCCGGCGCGGATTGTCCTCCGACCATTCGCTGAGGGGCACCGTGCGGATCAGCACGCCGAGCGGCGGCTTGCCGGACGGGCGTGGCACCGCGATCGCCTGCGCGACCGACGGCGCGCCGCCCAGCCGTTCCGCGAGCACCTGCCGGATCAGCTTCTGCAGCTTGCGATCCTCCAGCGGATACGATGCCTCCAGCGCGCCGGCGCGTACGCGCAGGCCGTCGCATTCGGCGAAGATCTCGTCCGCGACGGAATTGGTTTTCATGATCGCGCCGCGCTCGTCGAGGATCGCGGTGCCGACGAGCATCCGGTCGATCGTGCTCGCATACAGCGTGCGCTCCGATTCGACCATCCCGAACTTCGCATGCAGCCGCACCGCGCGCTTCAGGTGCGGCAGCAGCGCGTTGCACACGGCCTTGTCGGCCACCGAGAACGCGCGGCCATGATGCGAGCGGCACACGCGGAACCGGCATTCGATCCCGTCGGCCGTGCGCAGGTCGGCGCCCATCAGGTACCCGACGTCGAACGGCTCGAGAAACTCGCGATACATCGCGCTGCTGCGCCACACGCCGACACCGAGCAGCTCGTCGACGGTGACGACGCGATCGCTCGGCAGGTTCACGAACGGATCGAGTGCGTAGTAATAGTTGTTGTACGATGCGACGCCCGGCAGCGGCGCGCCGTGCTCGGACGCATTGATCATCAGCCCCGCGTGGCCGCTGGCCGGCCAGCGCAGGATCATCGTCACGTAGTTCGCGTCGAGGTGCACGCGGATCTGCTCGAGTGCGCCGCCCCACGGCACGTCCTCCAGCGGGCCTTCATAGATTTTCGCGAGCAGTGCGTCGTACTGCCCGAGCGTCAGTTTCGATTGGGCGAGGCTCGGGGGAAGGGCCGGGGGCGCCGTGGTCATCGGGGTTGTCTCCAGTTGCAGCCGCCGGGTCGCGGTGCGCCGGGCGTGCGGGTGCGTGCATGGACCTGACCGGGCCGCTGGCGGCGGCGCGCAGCGGCCTGCACCGGAATACGGTAGCGCATCGGCGCACGCGCGACATCCTGCGAATGAGGGGGGCGGTACGCCGGTTGTAAGCGATTTGTGAACTTTCCCGGCGGAGCGTTCGTCTAATCGGCCCGCCAACGCTTCCGAGGACATCAGATGATTCGCAAGACCCAAACGCTGCTCGGCGCGGCCATGATTGCCGGCGCCACGCTGCTCGCCGGCTGCCAGACCGACGCGGCTGCGACGGATGCACGCGCGGCTCGTCCGGCCGATAGCCAGCCCGTGACCAAGACCGTCTACGTCGCGCCGCAGGCGGCGCGCTGCACGGGCGTCGCACCGATGGACTGCCTGCAGGTCCGCAGCAGCCCGTCCGAGCCGTGGAGCCTGTGGTACGCGGGCATCGAGGGCTTCGCGTACCAGCCCGGCTATCAATATGTGCTGGAAGTCGACGAGTATCGCGTCGCGCAGCCGCCGGCCGATGGTTCGTCGATCCGCTGGGTGCTCAAGCGGGTCGTCGAGCGCCGCCAGGTGAACTGACGGCAGCGGCCGGCCCGCCGCGCCGCTTACGCGGACGGCCGGGGCGCGACCGGGCGCGGCGGCGGCGCGGCGTCGATGCGCCGGAACACGACGGACGACAGCAGCGTGACCGCCCCCATGCAGACGAACGACAGCATGAAGCCGTTCGCCATCGAGCCCCAACGCGCGGCGAACAGGTTCACGAGCCCGCCGCCGATCGACACGCCGAGCCCCATCGCCAGCATCTGCATCATCGTGAACAGGCTGTTGCCGCTGCCGGCGTCGGCATGCGACAGCCCCTTCAGCGTCACGGCGTTCATCGCGGCGAACTGCATCGAGTTCGCCGCGCCGAACACGATCAGCAACGCCATCTCCAGCGCCGGCGCGGGCCGCGCCGACACCAGCGCGAACCCCGCGATCGCGCAGCCGACGATCCCCGTATTCACGACCAGGAAGGTCGCATAGCCGAAGCGTTTCGCGAGCGGCGCGATCCAGCGCTTCGCGATCACGCCGGCGATCGCGGCCGGCAACATCATCATCCCCGACTGCAGCGGCGTGTAACCAAGCTGCACCTGCATCAGCAGCGGCAGCATGAACGGCACCGCGCTCGTGCCGATGCGGCACAGCAGGTTGCCGAGCAGCCCCGAGCCGAAGTTCGGCTCGCGGAACAGCCCGAGCCGGAACAGCGGCTGCGCGCGGCGGCGCGCATGCGGCAGGTACGCGAGCGCGCTCGCCACGCCGAGCACGGCGAGGGCAATTGCCCAGCCGGTGCGGTGCGCGGGCATCGGCGGATCGATCGCGAGCGACAGCGCAATCATCGCGACCGACAGCAGCGCGCAGCCGATGAAGTCGAACGGCGGCGGCTGGGTTGCCTGGCCGTGCGGCAGGAAGCGCTGCACCGCGATGAAGCCGACCATGCCGACCGGCACGTTGACGATGAACACCCAGTGCCACGAAATCGCCTCCGTGAGCCAGCCGCCGAGCGTCGGGCCGACGATCGGGCCGAGCTGCGCGGCGATCGACACGAACGCGATCGCCGCGACGTACTGTTCGCCCGGCACGCGGCGCAGCACGGCGAGCCGCCCGATGGGCAGCAGCATCGAGCCGCCGATGCCCTGCACCGCGCGCGCGACGACGAGCTGGCCGAGCGTGTGCGACGCCGCGCAGCCAATGGACGCGAGCGAGAACACCAGGATCGCGAGCGAAAATACGCGGCGCGTGCCGAAGCGGTCGGCGAGCCAGCCGGACGCCGGCGTGAGCATCGCCATCGTCAGCGTGTAGACGACCACGACCGGCTGCATCGCGAGCGGCGACGCATGCAGACTTTGCGCGATCGACGGCAGCGCGGTGTTGACGATCGTCGTGTCGAGCGACTGCATGAAGAATGCGGCGGCGACGATCCACAGCAGCGCGGAATGTGAGGGTTCGCGGGACATGACGAAAAGGGAGGAGCGGCGACCGGCGCATGGCCGGCCTACAAGCTCTGGATGGTACCGATTCCGGTGGTTATCGGGAAGCGGCCTGAAGTCGTGGGAAAATTGCTTTGGCTGCACCGCCCGGATCCGCGGCACAGCCCGGGCGTAGCCCGTGCGAAGATTTGCGATGAACCCCATGAGAGATGCAATGACTACGACATTCGACGAGGCGACAACGGCGGCGATCGACGCGTTTGCCCAACTGGATTTCTACACGGCTGTGCAAGCGATGCGCGCCGAGGCCGATTACGACCGCGAACTGGACCAGTGGATCTCGCGCTATATCGACGAGCAGGGCGGCGGCGCGGACGACGCCGCATACGACGCGTTGCACGCGCAAGCTCAGGCAACCCCGGAATACGCGCAGTTCGTCGATGCGGTTCGGCAGGAAATCCGGGAATACTTCGACGTGACCGACGATCAACTGGACTGGATCGTCCTGCTGCGCAATGACGATAGCGACGAGCTTTGGGCGGAAGTCAACCGGCGGCGCAGCGCGCTGGGGACCGGTGAAGTGCGCGGAGACCTCTAACCACTGCCTAACGGCTCGACCGGCGGCAGCTGGGCGGGGCGCGGGGCCCCACGGCACACGCGCGCGCTACGTTAGCGACGACGGCCACCACGATCAATGTGAAAGCCGTCGCCCGGTTCATTACTTCACTTTGAACGAATAGTCGCCGTGCGTGCGATGCCCGTCCGACGAGACCGCGACCCAATGCACCGTGTACGTGTCGGGCGGTAACACCGGCAGCGGAACATGTATTGATTTCGTGTTGCTCGGATCGACCTCGGCCTTCGCGGTATTCACTTGTCGACCATTCGAATTGCTGACGTTCAACGAGCTGAACGCGGCTTCAAGCGGGCCGTCGAACTCGATCGCCACCCTTGCCGGCGCCACGACTTCGGCGCCCGCTGACGGTGACTGCTTTTGCGGAAACACATGGGCGAACGCCGTCGACGCGATGAAGATCCCTGTCGCGATGGCTGCTGCGCGCAAACCGTGACGATCTCGCTTCAATGCCGGCATGGCTATTCCCCTTTCCCGAAAAATGGCTTGCCGAGCGAGTGGGGCATCACGTCGTCCAGAAACAGGTGCGCCTGAAACAGGACGCCGATACCCTTTCCGCTTGCATGGTTGACCGGAATGACCGCTTCGGCGCCAAACTGGCCCCAGCGGTTGAGCCAGAGCAGGCCGGGATTGATGCTGCCGGTCGTGTGTCCCGAACACGGGCCGCCGGTACAGGTGCTCATCGGGAATTCGACGACCGGGATCAGGTTATTGAACGGCGCCTTGAGTCCGACATCCTGCACGAAATTCTGCAGGTACGGGATGCTGTATTGCACGGTGACGCCCCAGCTTAACGAATCCGGGTCGGCGCTGTTCATCGTCAGGCGCGGACCGAGGGTCCCGGTGATCGCGAGCGGCTTCAGACACTTCAGGATGTCCGGCAAATCGCCGAATCCCTTGCCGACGTAAAGCGTCGGCGTGATCGCCGAGTGTGGATCGGCGATCGACCTGGCTCCCGTGCCGCCCAGTTCCGCGACCGCGCCGACCGAGGCCATGAACTCGTGCTTTTCGTTCACGTAAAAGCGGTATTTGACGCCGATCGCGAAGTTGTCGAATCCGCGGGCCGATCCACCATTCGGTGCGTTGATGTTGACGTAGGTTCCGACGACTGAAACGGCGACATTGGGCGTGATCAGCTTGTCCCATTCGAGCGATGTCGTGTTGGTGTTCTGCTCGTCACCATCGTCGGTCAGCGATTTGCCGTGGCCGAATTCCAGATTGAGTTCGTCACCGACACCAGGGTCGTCGACCGCCATCGTCGCCGGGAAAACCCGATTACCGGCGATGGCGTGCGCTGATGCAAGTGCGGGGAACAGAAGCGGGATAGCGATAGTGGCCGGAGCAATTAGGGCCGCGAGCATCGGCATACCGCCGCGTGGAGGAAGGGTGCGCATGATTCGATCCTTGTGTGAGGCACGCAAAGGTGCTCGCGAGCCCGTAAAACGACGCGCGAGGACACGACGATGCAATGGCATTTGCATCGTCGCCGGGCTGACTCAATCAGGATGGAAATGGCGGCGCACGCGGCTGGGCCGCCGCAAAGTGGAAAGCGCTGTGGAGTGTTTGAAACGTGGTAGCCGAAGCGGGATGAACTGCCCAATCGGTCGGCGCGAAGCCCGTGGTCCCGCCCAGTAACGCGGGCATGTCGCCGAGCAGCCCGCAATACGCGCAGGCCTGCCAGTGGGCCGCCTTCTCGGGCAACGGCGACTGGTCGGAACCAGCAATGTCCGCACCGTTGCGCGTCGTGCAGAACGCGCCGGATACGGCATCGATCTGGTGTTCGGAAGAAAGGCTCTGCGATACCGTTGGCGCGAGCGTCGCCATCAGGATTGCAAGCAATCCCAGGATGCTGCTCATCTTCTTGCGAAATAGAGCGGACATGACGTTGGCGCAATCGCGTACCGGACGGCACGTTGCGGGGATTATGGCACGGGCGCCGGATGGTCCGGATGGGTAAGCGCCCTACTTGTGCGTAGGCATCGGGAGGTGCTTGCGCGGCTGTTCGCGCAAGTCGCCTGTGCCCGCTTCCTAATGTGCGACTGCTCGCTCAGGGTCGGTAACGGTCGCCAGGAGGGGCGACGTAGGTCTTGGCGTAGGTTGCTGGTACGAAAAATGAAAAAAAGCCCGCTGTACGCGGGCCCCGTGCAATCAGCAATTGCCTTTCTTCGCCTGTCCGGGCGGGCAGAACCCGTTCCCCGGTCCACCCTGCGGTGCGACTACCACCGGTGCACCCGGAACATAGGCGACGCACCCGCTGAGTGCGCCCACCATGCTCGCCGCTGCGAGCAACGCGATAACCCCTTTTTTCACTTCGTTCTCCCGTTATTGACGAAAGGGCCCTTCGGCCCTTTCGATGATGCTGCCGATACGTCAGAAGGTGAAATTGACGTTCGACTGGCTGGTGGTTGCGTTGACGTTCGCCGATTGCGTTGCCCCCGACGCCGCGTCCGCTTCGATCGTGTATTGCCCCGCAGCCGCCGGCGCGGCAGCGAGCGCGACCGGCAGCGAGCCCGAGTATGTGCCGACGATCGGTGCGGCCGTGGGCACGTTGAGCGCATAGGCACCCGTGTCCATGTTCGCGTTGATCGACGTGATCTCGTAGGCGTTCGCATCGATCGTCTGCAGCGCGCGCACGAATGCGTTCGCGCTCGCCGTTGCCGTGCCGCTGACGGTGCTCATCGTCGAAGCCGGCAGCGTGATCGGTGCGGTCGACGCCGAAACTGCCGTGGTCGTGTTCACCACGACCGGGACCGAGCGGACGATACCCGACGCGAAGCTGTTCTGCACGATCACGACATCATAGTTGCCCTGAGTCGAGCTCTGGATCAGCGGAGACAGCACGAACTTCCCGGAGCTGTCGGCCACGGTGCCCCGGACGACCTTGCCGCCTTGTTCGGCATAGACGGTCGCGCCGGCTTCCGCCGATGCGACGTAACCGGAGATTGCGCCGCTCACGACGGTCGGGACCGCAGTGACGACAGGTTTCAGCGCGTATGAGCCGTTGCCGCGCTGGACGATCGACTTGCATGCGTTGAAGTCGAGCACGAGGTCGACAAGCGTGTTGGGCTGAACCGTGAACGGCTGAATGATCTTGTAGCCGCTTTGCGTTGCGCTGGGTGTTGCGAGCGCCTGTTCCGCGCCGCCCGTCGGGACGACCGAATTCGCAAGGTTGTTGCCTTGATTCTGCGCGAGGACGAGGCGAACTTGCTGATATTGGCCCGCAGGCAAGGCAGTCTGGCCGAGATCGGCGAGCACGCCGTTCGTCAGCGACAAGAGGTCGATTTTCTGCGGCGTTGCGAGGGAAATCGTCGACCAGCCGGCGTCGTTGTCGGCGGCATTCGCGTTGGCGTTGACGCGGACCTGCGAGACGGTGATGTACACATGGTCGAAGCCACAGGATGGCGCGTCCGTCATTGCGACATGCAGCGTACCGGTTTGCGCGGCGCTGCCGCCATCGTCGCCGCCACCGCAACCGGCGAGGACGAATGGCACGAAGGCGGCACAAAGCGCGGTCTTGATGATGTTATTCATATGTCACCCCCAGATATGGGTTTTATTGTGGGTGACCGAAGAATAGCGATACCGCGGCTTACTATTTGGGAAATTTTGAAACGAACGGTAACTTTCCATTCGATCGGTAAAATTTTACCGATCGAAGCCAATCCGCCGACATTCCTTCTGCATGTTGGTTTACGGAGCGGCCTGGGTCGGAATGTCGCGCACCACCTCGGTCAATTTTCCGGAATTGATCTCATAGAAAAAACCATAGAGCTTGACGCTCTTTGGCACGGCCGCGCTGGCACGAAGCAGCTGCACGTCGTGTTTGATCGAATCCTCGAAGTCGGAAATGGCGAGGCTATCGTGATCGAACATGGTTGAAATGTCGGCGTGGTGATGATCGTGGAACTCGTCGACCAGGTCTTCAGGCTTGAAAGCCGTGGCGCCACAAAACGAATGATGTACCACGACGACATTTTGAACCTGGAAGAGGTAGTCCATCGTCGCGACTGACTGCAAGGCCGAAAGGGCACGCCCCCCTGCGTTGGACACGGCGAACAAGGTACGCGTGTTACCGATCCGGTTACCCGCTTCGTCGAGAATGTTCTCGCCCGGATAGACCTCATCCCCGAAATAGTCCGCGACAGCCTGCGGTATTTCGGATGCCCGCGGATCGAAGCAGTGGACCACGATGGTCTTCATCGGGATGAAATGACTGAATCCCTGGAAGTTCGACCGGTCGAACCAGCCCGGTTCAAACCACGGCTGCGTCCTGAATTCGAATTGGCTGTATTGACTCATTTCTTGCTCCACTCTCTATGTTCCCGGCGCGATTGGAAAGACGACGATTTGATACGGTGTGTACTGCAAAGTACAAGTTTGTCGATTCGTGGCACGGTGACATTGCGCCCTCGATTTCTGCCCGTGCTCGACCGCACGAAGGAGTTGCTCATTCGTCGAACGGCGCCCAATCCAGCACCACCGGCGCATCCACGATCGTGAGCGGCGACCGATTGTGCTCAATCCTCGAACAGATGTGAAACCAGTGCGGGTACGGCTGTTTGCAGTCGACCTCATGATTGACGGGTCAGTATAGGATTGCTGATCGTCCAGGACGATGACATTCACACCTCGTTTTCTGCCAGCATGCGAATGCGGTTTTCACTCGACGTCGAATTTTCCATGCATCGTGCGCGTCCGGCCGGCTCCGACGGCGCTCGCGCAGCTGTCGCTACGCAGCCCGGCCGGGCATTGGCAGAAAAAGAGGTATGGTTGTCATTGCGCTCCGATGCCGCATGCCTGTAGTTTATCTTGTGGTCCATACCATGTCGCCATGGGCCAGTCTCGTCACAGTGCGCGCGAGTCGGCCTGATCGGATCGGGACCTCGCACTTCGATACGTCAGCACATGCATAAAACCGGTAATCCGAATGGGCAAGCGTCTCGAAAGGTCGTCATCGTTGCCTATGACGGCGCCAAGCTCATGGACATATCAGGTCCGCTGCAGGCCTTCAGCGACGCCTGTCTGGACGACGGTCGTCCCGCGTATCAGGTCGTTCTGACCTCCGAGGCAGGTGGAGCGGTGCCCACGGACACGCGCGTGGCGCTTGAAACGGTGCGCCTCGACGACGCGGTGATGGAGTCCGTCGATACGCTGCTCGTCGCCGGCGCCGATCTGATCATGCCCGCCGCCGCCACTGCATCGCTGCGCGCGCGGCTGGTGAACTATCTGAATTGGCCGCGTCGGCTCGGGTCGGTTTGCACGGGCGCCTTCATTCTCGCGCAACTCGGCATCCTCGATCGCCGGGACGTGACGACGCACTGGGCAGCTTGCGCGCGGCTGGAGCAGCAGCATCCGGCCATCAACGTGAAATCCGACGCGATTTTTGTCACGTCTGACCATATCTGGACGTCCGCCGGCGTTTCCGCCGGGATCGACATGGCGCTGGCGATGATCGAGGACGACCTGGGCCATCTGGCGGCGCTCAATGTCGCTCGCGGCATGGTGCTTTTTCTCAAGCGACCGGGCGGTCAGTCCCAGTTCAGCATCGAACTGCGTCAGCAGATGCGCGACGCGCGCGGTCGGTTCTACGATCTGCATGACTGGATTCGAACGCATCTTGACGCGGATCTGACCGTTCCCGCACTGGCGGATGCGGCCCGTATGAGCCCGCGCAATTTTGCCCGCGTCTATCTGCGCGAAACCGGGGAAAGCCCGGCGAGAGTCGTCGAGAGGCTGCGCATAGAGGCGGCCAGACGTCTGCTCGAGTCTGCGCACGAGTCCATTCAGGTCATCGCGCGCCGGACGGGATTTGGTGACGACGAACGTATGCGCCGGGCATTCGCGAAGGTGTACGGCGTGTCTCCGCAGGACTATCGCCGCCGCTTCGGGGCGTCGAAGGCATGACACCTGTCGGGCAACAGGCGCCTGCAGGCCGACGCGGGAGCAACGTCCGGAAACGAGGGGCGTTTGTCATTGCCGACGGACACCGGCCGCACTATCTTCCCGGGACAGGACATTCGAGGAACATGTATGAAACATCCCGTCACCGTCGGAGGCATGACTGCACCTGACTCGGCGCTGGCTCGCAAAGCGGCTGCACTCGTCGAATCGGCCCACGCGAAGCCGCTCTTGCATCACGTTCATCGAACCTGGTGGTTTGCAGAGTTCATCGGGAAAAAGCGGCAAATGAAGTACGATCGCGAGCTGGTGTATCTCGCGTCGCTGCTTCACGATCTCGGCCTGTCCGAGCATCACGCCGCAGACAACCGCTTCGAAGTCGATGGCGCCGACGCTGCGAGCAGATTCCTGCATGCGCACGACTACCCGGAGGCGAAAATCGATGTTGTCTGGGATGCGATCGCGCTGCATTCGTCTGCAGATATCGCCGATCGCCGGGAGCCGGAAGTGGCGCTCGTTCATTTCGGCGCCCATGTCGATGTGATGGGACTCAGGATGAACGAAATCTCTCCGCAGCTGATCGACGACACGCTCGCGCTTTATCCGCGGCTCGGCTTCAAGAAAGCGTTCACGCAGGCACTCGCCGAAGTCGCGAGAAAGAAGCCGCACACTGCCATCGGAACGGGGTTGGCCGACATTGGACGCCGCCTTGCGCCGTCTGTCGAGATCCCCGACGTTTGCGACTTGCTGCTCGCCGCACCTTTCGATAGCTGACGTGTCGCGATGCACGTGAGCGAAGCGAAACAAGCCGGGCCACGAAGTTTCATGCTCTCCCTTTGAGAAATGGGCCGGTGGCCGTCAATCCGGGCACGCACTTCGGTTGCTCTCTGGTCATCGGGGGGCGGCACTTCGATTGTCGCTGGTTGCTGGAAGGTCGACTTATCGAACCGGGTCACGAACACGATGTACCGGTAAAGTTTCTGTCCTTCGCCCTGGTTGCGACCCGATCGCATCACGCCGCGCGTTTCTGCGAAATCACCAGCAGCGCGCCGTTCTTGTCCTCCAGCACCGCACGATATTCATGCGGCCCCGCCTGCACCGGCACGCGCACCGACGCGCCGGCCTTCACGACCCGCGCCATCGCCGCGTAGAGATCGTCGCCTTCCTCGACCCGCAGCGTGAGCGCCGCGCGCTCGACGATCTGTTCGTCGCCCGCGACGAGCGCGATCGTCAGCGGGCCGCCGTCGAGCGCGCAATAGCGGTCGCCGTCGCGGAACTTCACGCTCAGGCCCAGTCCGTCGACGAACAGCGGCAACGCCGTGTCGATGTCGTCGACCGGGTACAGCAGCATCGATACCTTCATTCCCTCTCTCCGTTGTCGTGATGTGTGCGGCGCGCGGCGCACCGTCGTTCGATGCTAGCGCGCGGTGCCGGCCGCGACGCAGTCTGTTCGGATGACGGTGAAACCCCTCTGTCCCCGCATGCACGCCGTTACTCCAAACAGACGATGCCCGGGCGCGCCCGCGCGCCGACACTCCCATCCGTGGACCGTCGCTATTCGTCCGTACCGTGCGGGCGGCTGCACGACCCCGACTCGTCCAACAAACATGGAGACGCACGCAATGAAGTTTTCCCTCATCTACGAAGCCCAGACCACCGACGCATCGCGCGAGGGCGACCACCGGGTGTTCAAGGAGACGGTCGAGCAGGCGCTGCTGGCCGAGCAGGTCGGCTTCGACACGATCTGGTGCGTGGAGCACACGTCGCTGACCAACTATGCGCACATGAGCGCGCCGGAAACCTTCCTTGCGTACCTGGCCGGCCGCACGACGCGCATCGGCCTCGGTCACGGCGTCGTGTGCCTGCCGCCGGCGATGAACCATCCGATCAAGGTCGCCGAGCGTGTCGCGCTGCTCGACATCCTGTCGGGCGGCCGCGTGCATTTCGGCGTCGGCAAGGGCGGCAGCCAGCAGGAAGCGGGGGCGTTCGGCTACGACCTCAACGAACTGCAGCCGATGATCGACGAGTCGATGTATCTCGTGCCGAAGATGTTCGTGCAGGACGAGATCGAGCACGATGGCAAGTACATCAAGATTCCGAAGCGTCCGATCCATCCGAAGCCGATGCAGGATCCGCATCCGCCGATGTACCTCGCGTGCACGAACACCGATGCGCTGCTGCGCGCCGGCCAGCGCGGGATGGGCGCGCTGGTGCTCGGCTTCGGCGGCCCCGACGAAGTCGCGAAGAAGAACGCCGTCTATCGCGAAGCGTGGGCGAACCGCAAGCCGGAAGACCAGGTCGGTTTCCGCCCGACCCAGCACCTCGCGGCGCTGTGCCCGACGGTCGTGATGGCCGACGGCCAGGCGGCCCGCAAGATCGGCATCCGCGGCCAGCGCTACTTCATGGAATCGCTCGCGTACTGGTACACCGGCGGCGAGCGTCCGGACCCGGCGAAGTGGGGCGACGACCTCGTGCAGGCCGATACCGGCGAGATGGTGATCCGGTCGCGTTTCGCGTCGGAGGAAGTCGTCGTGAACTTCGCCGATCCGGCGCTCGCGATGATGAACCCGAACCACGCGTACGGCACGGTCGACGACTGTATCGGCTACGTGGGCCGCCTGCAGGAAGCGGGCGTCGACGAAGTGCTGTTCCTGTGCCAGATGGGTACGGTACCGCACGATGCGCAGATGGAAACCATCCGCAATATCGGCGAACACGTGATCCCGTTCTTCAACAAGGAGAAGGAGCGCGCCTGCGCGTAAGGGCCGGGCGACTGGGCCGCGCCCGTCGTCCCTTCGGACGATGCGGCGGGGCCGCGCGAGGCCGACCATCGGCAGCAGGAATCCTCGCTCGCGGCCGCACGCCGCGACGAACGATTTGGAAAAAGACCGGAGCGGGCGCCGCCGCGCGCTCCGTATTACAGGAGACATTCGTGCATCGCGACAACGATTCGAACGCACTGGCCGCCACGCTGATCGCCCGGGCCGAAGCGCTTGCGCCGGCGCTCGCCGGCCGCGCCGCGCAGGCCGAAGCGCAGGGCCGCATCCCCGCGGAGACGATCGCCGACATGCAGGCCGCCGGCTTCTTCAAGGTGCTGCAGCCGAAGCGCTACGGCGGCTACGAGCTCGATCCGCAGACCTTCTTCGACATCCAGATGGCGCTCGCGCGCGGCTGCATGTCGACGGCATGGGTGTACGGCGTCGTCGGCGTGCACAACTGGCAACTCGCACTGTTCGACGAACGCGCGCAGCAGGACGTGTGGGGCAAGGATCCGACGACGCTGATCGCGTCGACCTACATGCCGGTCGGCCGCGTGACGCCGGTCGACGGCGGCTTCCGCCTGTCCGGCCACTGGAAGTTCTCGAGCGGCAGCGAATTGTGCGAATGGGTGTTCCTCGGCGCGCTGGTGCCGCCGGCAGAAGCGGGCCAGCCGCCGGAATACCGCACGTTCCTGCTGCCGAAATCCGACTACCGGATCCAGCAGGACTGGGACGTGCTCGGCCTGCGCGCGACCGGCAGTCACGACATCGTCGTCAACGACGTGTTCGTGCCCGCGTACCGCACGCACAAGGCCATCGACGGGATGATGGGCACGAGCCCGGGCCTTGCCGTCAACGACGCGCCGCTGTTCAAGCTGCCGTTCGCGCAGATCTTCGTGCGGGCGGTGTGCACGTCGTGCATCGGCGCGCTGCAGGGTGCGCTCGACGACTTCACCGGCTATGCGGCCACGCGCGTGTCGGCCAACAGCGGCGCGAAGACGACCGACGATCCGGGCGCGCAGAACGCGTGCGCGAACGCGGCCGTCGCGATCGACGAGATGAAGGTGCTGCTCAAGCGTAATTTCGCGGAACTGATGGCGTCGGTGACGGGCGGCCCGGCCGTGTCGATCGAGCGCCGCGTGCATTTCCGCTACCAGTCCGCGCAGGTCGCCGAGCGCTGCGCGCAGGCCGCTAACGCGCTGCTGCGCTATGCGGGCGGCAACGGCATCTATCACCGCAATCCGCTGGTGCGCCGCTTCCTCGATCTGCACGCGGCGCGCGCGCACTACGCGAACAACGTGGACCGCTTCGGCCAGAACCTCGGCGCCGTGATGCTCGGCCGCGAGAACACCGACTACTTCATCTGACGAGGCCGCGATGAACGACACGCAAGCGCAGCAATACGCGTTCGACGTCGTGGTCGTCGGCTCGGGCGCCGGCGCGCTGCTCGCGGCCTGCCGAGCGGCAGACCGCGGGCTGTCGGTCGTCGTGATCGAGAAGACGGCGCTGTACGGCGGCACGTCGGCGATCTCGGGCGGCGGCATCTGGGTGCCGTGCAACCACCATATCGCCGAGCTCGGCGCGACCGATACGCGTGAGGCCGCGCGCCGCTATCTCGACGCATGCACGGCCGGCGCGTCGACGCGGGAGCGGCTCGATGCATATCTCGACCACGCGCCCGAGATGCTGCGTTACCTCGAGGCGAACACGCCGGTGCGCTACCAGGCGCTGCCGAAATACGCGGACTATTTCCAGAAGCTGCCGGGCGCGATGCCGGGCTATCGGGCACTCGATCCGCTGCCGTTCGACGGCGCGCTGCTCGGCGACGAGCTCGACCGGCTGCGGCCGGCGTCGCCCGGCACGCTGATCGGCGGCCGCGTGGCCGTGACGTCGAAGGAGGCGCACACGCTGTTCTCGCGCGGCCCGGGCTTCATGAAGCTCGCGATCGCGCAGTTCGGCCGCTACTGGCTGGACTTCGGCGTGCGCCGGCGCACGCGGCGCGACCGGCGCCTGACGCTCGGTAACGCACTGATCGGCGGGCTGCGCCGCGCGCTGCTCGACCGCAACGTGCCGGTATGGCTCGACACGCCGATGCGCGACCTGCTCGACGTCAATGGCCGCGTGACGGGCGTGCGCGCGCAGCGCTTCGGGCAGCCGGTGACGATCGTCGCCCGGCGCGGCGTGATCCTCGGCGCGGGCGGCTTCGAGCGCAACCAGCCGATGCGCGAACGCTACCTGCCGCAGCCGACGCAGATGCAATGGAGCGCGACGCCGCCGGCCAACACCGGCGACGCGATCGCCGAAGGCCATCGGCTCGGCGGCGCGCTCGCGTTGATGGAACACGTGTGGGGCGCACCGACGATCGGCGTCGCGGGCGAGGAGAAGCAGCGCGCGCTGTTCGTCGAACGCAACCTGCCGGGCTGCGTGATCGTCAACGGTCTCGGCAAGCGCTTCGTCAACGAAGCCGCGCCGTATTCGGAGTTCGTGCCGGCGATGTATCGCGACCATGCGCGCAGCGGCGCATGCGTGCCGGCGTGGATGGTGTTCGACGCGCGGTTTCGCCGCAAGTATCCATGCGGGCCGATCATGCCTGCGTCGATGATGCCCGATTCGCGTATTCCGCACGCGTTCCGCGACGTGCTCGTGAAGGCCGATACGATCGATGCGCTTGCCACGCGGATCGGCGTCGATGCGGCCGGGCTGCACGACACGCTGCGCGACATGGCGCGTTACGCGGCAACCGGCATCGACGAAGCGTTCGGCAAGGGTAACAACCTGTTCGACACGTACTACGGCGATCCGCGCAACCAGCCGAACCCGTGCCTCGGGCCGGTCGACGAGGCACCGTTCTACGCGGTGCGGATCGATGCGGGCGACATCGGCACGAAGGGCGGGCTCGTCACCGACGCGCAGGCGCGCGTGCTCCGCGCGGACGGCGCGCCGATCGACGGCCTTTACGCGATCGGCAACACCAGTGCATCGGTGATGGGCGCGAGCTACCCCGGCGCGGGCTCGACGCTCGGTCCGGCGATGACCTTCGGGTTCATCGCCGCCGACCACCTGGCCGCGCAGGCGGCCGACGCCGGCGGCCGGCCAGCCCGGCCGTCCAAGACTGAACTAGACGGAGTCCAATGATGAGCGATCTCACCACCCATCCGCTGCGCACCGACATGCTGCTCGCGATGCGCCGCCTCGCGCGCTCCGTCACGGTCATCAGCAGCGCGCACGACGGCCGGCGCTACTCGATGTCCGCGACGGCGGTCGATTCGCTGTCGACTGATCCGCCGTCGCTGCTGATCTGCATCAACCGCAATGCGTCGCTGTATCCGCCGCTCGATGCGGGTGCGCCGTTCTGCGTGAACGTGCTGTCGGCCCGCCATGAAGGCATCGCGATCGACTGCAGCGGCCGCCTGAAAGGCGAGGCGCGTTTCACGACCGGCGACTGGCATACGTCGCTGCTCGGCGTCCCGTATCTGCACGATTCGCAGGCGAGCCTCGTGTGCGAGCAGGACGGCCGCTTCGAATACGGCACGCATACCGTGTTCATCGGGCGCATTCGCGAAGTGCTGATGAGCGGCGACGTCGATCCGCTCGTCTACCTCGACGGCGCGTACACGACGCCCGGCGCGCCCGCGAGCCGCGAGGCAGCGTGACGGCGGCGCAGGTTTTTTCGCAGCGAAATGAGGCGATCCATGACACGCAGACTGAACCGCAATATCGCGAACGATGCGGGCACAACGATCCTGCGCGAGCTCGCGCAGTCGGTCGGCGCTTCGGAAACGCAGGTGCTGAACGCGTTCGCGTTCGCTTGCATCGCGCCGGCGCTGGCGTCGAACACGGCACTGCGCGGTGCGGCCGAAACCGGCTCGCATGCCGCGGGTGTGGCCGGTGCGGCTGGTGCGGTGCGTGCGGCATGAGGAGCAGCCGATGAGCGATTCCCGTTTTCACCGGCTGACCGTGTCCGGCGTCATCGCCGAAAGCGACGACGCCTGCTCGTTCGTGTTCGACGTGCCGGCCGCGTTGCGCGATGCATTTGCGTACCGGCCCGGCCAGTTCCTGACGCTGAACGTGCCGTGCGCGGATGCAACCGTCGCACGCTGCTACTCGCTGTCGAGCGCGCCGGGCATCGATGCGGCGCCGAAGATCACCGTCAAGCGTGTGCGCGACGGCCGCGCGTCGAACTGGCTGTGCGACCGCATCCGCGCGGGCGATGCGCTCGACGTGCTGCCGCCGGCCGGCGTCTTCACGCCGCGCACGCTCGACGGCGACCTGTTGCTGTTCGCGGGGGGCAGCGGCATTACGCCGGTGCTGTCGATCCTGAAGTCGGCGCTCGTGCACGGGCGCGGAATGCTGACGCTGATCTATGCGAACCGCGACGAGCGCTCGGTTATTTTCCGCGACGAGCTGCAGCAGCTCGCGCACCGTCATCCGGGCCGATTGCGCGTGATCCACTGGCTCGACAGCGTGCAGGGCGTGCCGCAGCAGCGGCATCTCGAGGAACTCGCGCGGCCGTTCAGCCAGCAGGAGACGTTCATCTGCGGGCCCGCGCTGTTCATGGAGAACGCACTCGCTGCAATGCTCGGCCTCGGGCTGCCGCGTGCGCGCGTGCACGTCGAGCGCTTCGCGTCGCTGCCCGATGCGCCGGCGCAGGTGCAGGCCGATCCGGCGGTTTCTGCCGGGACGGCGGCTTCGGCTGCCGCGTCCGGGGCCGGCGCGGCGATCGAGACGGTGCTGGACGGCGAGGCCTTCGCGTTCGACAGCGCGCCCGGCGAAACGCTGCTCGACGCGATGCTGCGCGCCGGCCTGCCGGCGCCGAACTCGTGCCGGATGGGGCAGTGCGGTGCGTGCATGTGCCGCGTCGAGCGCGGCGAAGTGGCGCTCGACAGCAACCACGTGCTCGACGGCGAAGAAATCGCGGCCGGCTGGACGCTCGCGTGTTGCGCGCGGCCGGCGAGCGATGCACTGCGTGTGGTGTTCCCCGATTGAGCCGCGGCGTGTCGATCGCGCGCACGGCAACCCTGTTTCGACACCTAGGACGATGGACAACGACATCCTCACCACGCCCGCGCTGATCGCGCGGGCTGCCGCGCGCCACGGCGCGCATCCGGCGATCGAGTCGGAGCATGGCCGGCTCACTTATGCGGAACTCGACGCCGCGCGCATCGAAGCGGCGCGTGCGCTGCTCGCCAGCGGCATCGACGTCGGCGACCGCGTCGCCGTATGGGCGCCGAACCTGCCGCAATGGATCGTCGCGGCGCTGGCGATCCACACCGTCGGCGCGATCCTCGTGCCGGTCAATACGCGGATGAAGGGAATGGAGGTCGGCGGCATCCTGCATGACGGCGGCGCACGGCTGCTGTTCTGCTGCGGCACCTTCCTCGGCGAATCCTATCCGGCGATGCTCGCGCCGTACCGGCCCGCGATGCTCGAACGTGTCGTCGTGTTCGACGGCGAGCCGCCGTCCGGCGCGCACGACGAGACCTGGAACGCGTTCCTCGCGCGCGGTGCGGCGGTGCCGCTCGCCGCGGTGCGCGAACGGGAAGCGCGAGTGACGCCCGACACCGTGATGGACCTGATGTTCACGTCCGGCACGACCGGCCGCCCGAAAGGCGTGATGACCGCGCACGGACAGAACCTGCGCGCCGCGCAGGCATGGGCGAAGATCGCCGGCGTGCGGCAGGACGACCGCTACCTGATCGTCAATCCGTTCTTCCATACGTTCGGCTACAAGGCCGGCTGGCTCGCCGCGCTGTCG
Organism: Burkholderia sp. Nafp2/4-1b; assembly: GCF_003635165.1. Taxonomy (GTDB): domain Bacteria; phylum Pseudomonadota; class Gammaproteobacteria; order Burkholderiales; family Burkholderiaceae; genus Burkholderia. The sequence goes on from NZ_ML058597.1 coordinate 658,395, forward strand.
AGCGGCGCGACCGTGCTGCCGCATCTCGTGTTCCAGCCGGCCGACGTGTTGCGGCGTGTCGCGGACGAGCGCGTGTCGGTGCTGCCCGGGCCGCCAACGTTGTACTACGCGCTGCTCGATGCGCCCGATCGCGCGACGCGCGACCTCTCGTCGCTGCGGATCGCGGTGACCGGTGCGGCCGCGATCGCGCCGAGCCTGATCGAACGGATGCGCGCGGAGCTCGGTTTCGAGACCGTGCTGACCGGCTACGGGCTGACCGAATCGTGCGGCTTCGCGACGCTGTGCCGGCACGGCGACGATGCGCAGACCGTTGCGTATACGTCCGGCCGGCCGATGCCGGACGTCGAGGTGCGCATCGCGGGGCCGGACGGCACGGCGCTCGGCCCGGACGAGACGGGCGAGATCTGGGTGCGCGGCTACAACGTGATGCGAGGGTATTTCAACCAGCCGGACGCGACGCGCGAAACCGTCGACGTTGACGGCTGGCTACATACCGGCGACCTCGGCTGCGTCGACGAGAACGGCAACCTGAGGATCACCGACCGGATCAAGGACATGTTCATCGTCGGCGGCTTCAACTGCTATCCGGCGGAGATCGAGCGGCTGCTGGCCGCGCATCCGGCGATCGCGCAGGTTGCGCTGGTCGGCGTGCCCGATACGCGGCTCGGCGAGGTCGGGCATGCGTACGTGGTGCTGCGTCCCGGCGCGCACACCGACGCCGCTGCGCTGAACGACTGGGCGCGCAGCAACATGGCGAACTACAAGGTGCCGCGGCATTTCACGTTCGTCGAGCAACTGCCGACGAGTGCGGCCGGGAAGGTGTTGAAGTACCGGCTGCGCGCGGGCACCGAAGCGGCGGCCTGAGCGCCGCTGCCCGACATCACATCAACGGGGTGATCCCATGAACGACAACGGATTTCCGCAGGGTGCGGTGCTCGTATTCGGCGGCAGCGGCGGAATCGGGCAGGGTGTCGCGCTCGAATTCGCGCGGGCCGGCGTACCGGTCGCGCTCGGCTATCGCAGCAAGCACGACGTGGCCGAGCGCGTCGCGCGCGACATTCGCGGCGAAGGGGTTGCGGTCATCACGCATCGCGTGGACGTGACCGATCCCGCGCAGATCGATGCAGCGCTCGCAGCTGCGATCGATGCGCATGGCCGCGTGCACACGATCGTGTGGGCGGCCGGGCCGTTCGTGAACCAGCGACATATCGGCGACATGACGCACGACGACTGGCGTCGTGCGATCGAGGTCGAGGCGGTCGGCTTCTTCAATGCGGTGAAAGCTGCGCTGCCGCACTTTCGCGCGGCGGGCGGCGGGTCGTTCGTCACGCTCGGCTCGGCCGGGCATCTGCGTTGGCCGGATCGCGACGGGCTGTCGGTCGCGCCGAAGGCGGCGAACGAGGCGCTGGTGAAAGGGATTGCGCGGGAGGAAGGCCGTTACGAGATCCGCGCGAACTCGATCCTGGTCGGCGTGATCGAGGCCGGGATGTTTCCGGTGCTGCTCGAACAAGGGCAGTTCGACCAGGCGTGGATCGACGACACGCAGAAGATGCTCGCCCTCAAGCGCTGGGGGAAGGCGCACGACATCGGGCGCGCGGCGGTGTTTCTCGCGTCGGATCGCGCGAACTACATCACCGGGCAGCAATTGAATGTGTCGGGTGGGTACGGGTTGTAGTCGATGAACAGAGCCCGCTCGCACGCGCGGGCGCGCGAGTGGGATGTCTCAATCGTCTCGAACACCGACATCACCCGTTTGCGCAATCTTCGTCAGCACGCGGTTCTGACATTCGTACTGCTGTCCGTTGTACGTCGAGCAGCGGCCTCGGTATTTCCCCTGACCCACAAGAAGCGACTGCGTTTACGGATGCCGTGCAGCGGACACAAGGTCGCACGGATGAAACGTTTCTTTGCGACGCGTGCGGTGTCGCATGCTTTTCCTTTATAGCGATTGCGGCCTGCCGACGGCCCGCTCATGCGTGTCCGGCACGCATTGCAGCGGCGGCCGTGTGAAGTCCGGCGTATCCACACGCTGGTAGCGCGCCGAAAACAGATGCGTTCCTGAAACATTTCCGTCGATTCCCCACCGCCTATTCGTGCACGCGCGCACACGAAGCTTGTCGTGCGCCGGTTTGCGGCGCATGGCACGTGCCTTGCGGTTAGCCGCGTGCCGCTCGTTTCAACCGCGACTGATTTCATGATGAATCGCGGGAGCGGCACGCAACGACATCGAAACATCGGGGATCGGATCGAGCCGCGGAATGGCGGCCCGTCGCGCCGGACGCGCATTGCGTCGTATCGGCGACGCGAACGGGCACCGTATGTTCGCTCCGTCAAACAGCATGGTGTCGTGCCGGGGGACCCGCTGCGCGTGGCGGCATGTGCTGCACGCGGCGGATCGGTGCGCCCGGCACTTGTCGGGGGAACGCCCGTGAAAATGACAGTGAACCAATGGGCAGCGCTGGCGATGGTGTTCGCGGCCGGCGCGCACGCGCAGGAAATCTATCTGCAGGGCGGCACGCAGGGCGTCGGGATCGGCGCGGCCGTGAGCTTCAATTCGGTGCTGGGCGCGCACGCGGATTTCAATGCGATCAATCTGACGCATGACTTCACGGTGGCCGGCAATCGCTATCAGGACGACATCAAGCTGCGGCAAGGCGGCCTGTACGCTGACATCTTCCCGTGGCGCGGCAGCGGTTTTCGCGCGACGATCGGATTGCGCTTCAACGACGACGAGATCCGTGGCGTGTCGGTGCCGACCAACGGGACCTACGTGTTCGGCGGCAAGCGCTATCCCGCGCTGCCGGGGATGTATGCCGTCGCGGAAGCGCGCTATCCGACCGTGATGCCGTACGTCGGGATCGGCTACGGGCACCGGCCGGCGTCGAAAGGGCTCGGTTTCGTCGCCGATCTCGGCGTCGCATACGGGATCCCGCGCTCCTCGTACACGCTATCGCCGGCACTGGCCGCCGCGGCCGGACCGCAGAAGAGCCAGATACTCGTTGCCAGCGGCCTCGACGAACTGAACCGGGTGATGTCGCGCTATCGTTGGTATCCGGTCCTCCAGATCGGGATTTCGTACCGGTTCTAGCGACTCCTGCTTTTCCGCAGCTGGTAGACCGTCGCACGGGCGTGTCGTTGTTCGAGCCGATGGTCCGGCATGGATATGGGCGGCCGCGCTTGAACGATTGGCTCACGCGACGCTGGTCATCGCGTCGTTACGCGCGCGGTACTCGGTCGGCGTTGTCGACAGGTATTTTCTGAACAGCCTCGCCAATTGCGCGCCACTATTGATGCCGCAGCGACGCGCGACCTTGTCGACAGGCAAACTCGACTCCACCAGCATCTTGCAACTCATGTTCAGGCGCGCGCGCAGCAGATAGTCGGATGGCGTCATGCCGATCTCGCTCTTGAACCTTCGCAGGAAATTGCGCTCGCTCATGGCGGCGACCTGCGCCGCGTCGTCGATCAAGACAGGGCGGTCGACGTTCGCCTCCAACCAGCGCGCGGATGCCGTGATCTGCTCGCTCACGCGTGGCGCCATGCTCGCCGCAACGGGCAAAGCGATCGGTGTAGGCGCCGGTGCAGCCAGAGACCCGGACACATGCCTCGCGAGATCTTCGCCCAAGTCGTCTCCGACGATTCGCAACGCCGTGCGAACGGCGTCAGGCTCGCCGCTCGGCGACCCGTTAGCGGATATATCTGGAGATTCGTTGGCGGCACGAAATCCGCTCAGAAGGCCCGCCGCATCCAGAAGATGCTTTCCTTCAGCGATCGGATGAACGCCTTCGCAAAACGGATGCTTGCGGCGCAGCCAATCGATCAGCCGCTTGTCCTGACAAGCCAGATGAGCGTCTGCTCCGCCGGCGACGAACACGATGTGCTTGCCGTCCAGGCGCCGCCGCGAATCGATCCGTTCCGTCCAGACGAAGACCAATGAAGAGGTGGCAATGCGTCCGCCAGCGGCGGAGACCAACGCTACGTCGTAGCGCGTCTCTCCTGAAGGACGAGATGCAGTCAGCGCACTTGCCTTATGAAAAATCTCGATGATCGCCGCGACATCGTGCAGCGCAAATCCATTGGATAGTGCAATGTCGACCCGCGTCGGTGCCCGTGCAGCGGGCTTGCGCGAGCAGCGCAGCGTGGCATGCTCCAGTTCCATGGTCATTCCCCAGGATGTCGTTGACCGGCAGAGGTCCGCTCCGGGTTCTGCAACGCGAACCCGTTGACGCAGGCTATCCGGGCGACCCACGGCAACGATCAGGTGGCAGAATCGGACAGCCCCGTGGCCGCCTGAAACAGGCGGATCCCCATGTACGGACGGCCCAAGAATTCTATGAGCGGCGGTCGGGGCGGCTTGACACTCCGTCTCAAGAAATGTGGATCTTCATGCATAAGTGAGGGCTGCACTTTCGGCCGAGCAGGACCTCGTCAAATTGTCTGAGAAATGGGGCGATTCGGCCGGCTTTGCGGCACGATGTGGAACTCCAATTCGCAAACGATTGCCGTCACGATTTGTTTTTTTTCGGCTTGTGTCGGATACGGGCGCTGACCGATAGTCGACCCGTTCAGGAGCGCTTGGCGTTTTCGGGACTGAAACGATTGACTTGGCGCAAAGCCGTCTTCCGTGCGCTGCGGCAAAGTACGCCTTTTATGCTAGACATGCCACGCTAGCGCGTTCCGGGCCGGCCATTGGCTCAATATAAAATTCGGCCGCGCGGGACGGATCAAAACCGGATGAAAATCAGCAATGAGCGCTGCATTGAACGACGACCCGGTACACACGGCGACACCGTTGGGCGGATTGCTGTTGCCGCCCACGCTCGCGCCAGGCATCGCGCATAGCCATTTCAGCGTTCAAGGCGACGCCCGTCGCAGCTTCCATGCGTGGCAGGAGCGCATGAGTCCTGTCTACGACATCCGGCCTTCGTCGAAGCAAGCCGAAGATACGTTCGATGCATCGCTGTCCCGTTACACCATCGACAATCTGAGCCTCTTCGACTTTCACACGGGGCCGAACCTGGCCGTGCGATCGTTGGGTCGGGTTTCGACCGAGAGCATTCGCGACATCACGTTCAGCGTATTTGTTGAAGGGCCGCCGGCCCGGTTCCTGGGCGGCAAACCGCGGTCCGACGTGCCGCACATGCCGCAACTGCCAAGTATCCTCGCGCTGGACATGGATCAACCGTGCACAGTCAGGAGCTTCCATGGTCGGATACTTCTGCTTTTCGTGCCGCGCGCTTTGGTGGAAAAGTCATTCCCTGATGCAGCCTCCCTGCATGGCCGCTGGGTTCACGCGACCACCCCACTGACGCGCATGCTGATCGAGCATGTGGTGGCGCTCAGGAGGCGCATCGTCGGACTGAGCAAGCAGGAAGCACATCAGTCTTTTCTCACTGCTGTAGATCTGATCGTTGCAGCTTTCAGCCGTCAAGCGGGTCTTGCCGGTGACGCTCGCGCCGCGGTACGCGCTGCTGTTTACGGGCAAGTGCGGCGGCATGTAGATGCAAATCTGCATGATCCGAATTTATCGCCTGACAGCGTATTGGCATCGCTACATCTGTCACGTGCCAGCGTGTATCGCCTGTTCGAGCATGAAGGCGGCCTGGCTGCCTATATCCGCAACCGCAGGCTGAGAATGGCGGCCGATGAACTGGTGCGCTTTCCGCATATGGCGGTACAGGACGTAGCCTCCGGGTTGGGTTTCAATGATGCGTCGAGCTTTACGCGCGCATTTCGTCGGGCCTTCGACATCGCGCCGCGAGAATTGCACGAGTACGCATCGTTGCTCCAGCGCGGAAGTACCAAACGGGCGCGCTTCACCTAGAGGCAGTGTTGAACGTGTGTCACAGCACGGCCGTACGTTGCTCACGCGCGGTTTCGACCTCCCGGCGGAGCGCGCGCGGTGTGCTGCGCTTCGCGATGAACGGATGCTCGATGTAGCGGTAGGTCAGCAGCGCGCAGAAGACGGACACCAGCGCGCATGCGAGCGACAGCGCCCAGATGCTGGAGTCGTCGACGGAATTGATCGGGATCACGAACTTGTTGAATGCGCGGATGAGGATGTACACGATCACCATGTGGATCATGTAGATGCTGAAGCTGGCGGTGCCGAGCAACGCGAGCGGACGGGTCGTGAGCACGCCGTAGAACGTGTTCCCGCACGCGACGCAGAGGAACACGGGGAGCAGCGGCAGCGCGCCTTCGAGCGAATAGCGCTCGGTTGGGTAAGGGGCGGCGGCGAGAATCAGCAGCGCGACGGTGGCTGCGGATTTCGTGCCGAGCAGCGCGCGGATCGCGGGATGCCGCGCGCTCTCGAACGCGAGCGCGCCGAACGCGAACAGCAGGGCCATCCCGCCCGGCGGTCCGAACAGCGCGGCGCAGGTCGTGACGACCGCGAGCGCGATCAGCTTGCGCCATGCATGCGTGGCGACGAACCACGCGAGAAACGGAAGGGCGACGTAGAACCGCCATTCGTAGGCGAGCGTCCACCAGACGCCGCTCAGATAGCTGGTTTGCGCCGCGCCGTTGACCGGGAAGGCGCCGAACCAGCCGAGCGAGACGGCCTTGAGCAGTTCGACGAGCCGCGCGACCGGCGCGTCGACGACGTTGCCGGGAAACCAGTACAACGTGCATGCGACGATGACGATCGCGTAAAAGAGGTAGAGCGGCGCGAGACGCCGCACGCGCCCGACGAAGAAGGTTCGCACGTCGAACGTGCCCTTGCACGCGCGTTCCCAGAACAGGAAGCCGGTGACCATGAAGAACATCGCGACCGGAATGGTGCCGAGATTGCGCAGGAAGTCGGAGGTGGCCCCCCAGACCCCGGTCGCCAGCAAGCCGATGTTGCATGCGAAGTGATGAAACACGACCGAGGTCGCGAGGATGCCGCGGAACCCGTCGAGGTTGTCATAGCGCATCGACAGCGACTTGTCGACGGCCGACCGGTAGAACGGTACGTGCCTGGCGGCGAGCCACGCAACGATCGCCACGGCCGCCAGGCAGGCCGGAAAGTAGAGTTCGTCGGGGGGCGGGGAAAACAGGGTATCCAGAGAGGGCGTAATCAGGTCCACTGAAGGGCGTCTCGTGTCTTGGATCGCTTGGATCGGGATTTCAGGCACGGAGGGTCCGCGTCGAGGCAAGGTCTTCTGCGCGCTTCGTGCGGCGTTCGATCGCCGGTCTTGTGCATCGATGGTATCAAACGGTCGCGACTGCATGCCGTACAGAGATGCAACATGATGTTTCGACACGGCGTGCGTTGCCTGTACGTCAACGGATAAAAGGGCGCGGGGTGATCGAAACCGGCTCGAGGTAATCGTCGTGGCGCTCGTCTGGATCGCGCCGCTCCAGGCATTCGTGGCGATGATCAGCGGCACGGGCTGGCCGGTCGCGTCCGCGATTCTCGTCGCGGTGCTGGCTGTGATCGTACGGCGCGCGTCTGAATCGACGCCGCGGCGCGCCGGACCACGCGCGCCTGCCGGATCATCCCGGCAGTGAATGGCCATTCGGCCGTCTTTTGCGCCGGTGCGATCCGACTTACCTTGTGCACCAGCAGTTCGACGCGTCGCGCCGGCCGCGCAGCGTGCACGCATTCGTGCGGCCCGTTGCCGCCGGCCAACGCCGACTCCATCCTCCATCCGGTCACATCGATGATAGCAATGCTTGCAATTCACCGCCGCAGCGCTATCATTGATAGCAACCTGTATGGAGGCAATCATGGCAAATCTTCTGGTGCGTAACGTGGATGACAGTATCGTTCAGAGCCTGCGCGAGCAGGCCGCGGCCAACGGCCGGAGCGCCGAGGCCGAACATCGGGCCATTCTGGCCGATGCGCTCGGCCGGCCGAAGCGACGGACATTCGCGCAGGTGCTGATGAGCATGCCGGATGTCGGCGAAGACGCGGATTTCCAACGTGTTCAGGATTCCGGCGAGGTCAGGCGTGTTTTTGATTGATACCAACGTCATCAGCGAGATCAGGAAGGGCAAGCGAACCAACCGCGGCGTGCGCGCGTTCTTCAGGCAGGCCGAGGCCGACGCGAGTCCGCTTTACCTGTCGGTCGTGACGGTGGCCGAACTGCGGCGCGGCGTCGACCTGATCCGGCATCGCGGCGATCACCCGCAGGCGTCGGCGCTCGAGGCGTGGATGGCGACGATCCTGGCCGGCTATGCGTCGAACATCCTGCCGGTCGATATCGAAACCAGCCAGATGTGGGGCCATTTGCGCGTGCCTGACCCGGCGCACGCACTCGACAAGCTGATCGCGGCCACCGCGCTGATCAACGATCTCACGGTCGTCACGCGCAATGTCGACGATTTCGCCCGCACCGGCGTGCGGCTGCTGAACCCGTTCGACTGACTTCGGTCGCCGCCATCGCGGCAACCTGCCGCCGCAGTCGGGCTTCCTTCGTGCGCCTTCTCGATCGCGCGCATCGCCAGCGTGCCGCCCGTGTCACCGGGCTTTAGTACGCATCCGAATCCACACGCCTTCCCAGCCGGTCTCGTCCCAAAAGACCCACCGGCTCTCGTCCCAACAGACGATGTGACGCCATCCCCGACCGGCCAGAATCCTTTCACGAACAACGGATTCTGAACCTGGAGGAGGCCGACATGATCGATGTCCGTGCGCTCGGCTACGTCGTGGTCGAGGCGACCCGCGTCGATGCGTGGCGCCGCTACGCGCAAGACGTGCTGGGCATGCAGGCGCTCGACGCGCCGGACGGCGCGCTGTACCTGAAGATGGACGAGCGCGATTTCCGCTACGTGATCGTCCCCGGTACGTTCGATCGCTATTTCGCGTCGGGCTGGGAGCTGCCCGACGGCGCCGCGTTCGACGCCGCACTGGCCGCACTGCAGCAGGCAGGCGTGGAAGCCGTGCGCGCCACGCGCGACGAAGCCGCGCTGCGCCGCGTGCAGGCGATGGCGTGGTGTACCGATCCGTCCGGCAACCGCCACGAACTCTACTGGGGCGCACGCTGCGACTTCCGCCGCTTCGTATCGCCGCTGGGCGTGGCGCGCTTCGTCACCGGCGACATGGGACTCGGCCACGCGGTGCTGCCCGCGCCGCAGTTCGACGCGACCGACGCATTCGTGCGCGGCGTGCTCGGCTTCGAGCTGTCCGACATCTACCGCGTGAAGTTCACGCCCGATCCCGCCGAACCCGAGAAGCGCATCCACTTCATGCACTGCCGCAACGCGCGCCATCACAGCCTCGCGCTGTTCGAGATGGCCGTGCCGTCGGGCTGCGTGCACGTGATGGCCGAAGTCGACTCGATGGACGAAGTCGGCCGCGCGCTGGACCGGGTCGCCGCGCACGACGTGAAGATGTCGGCGACGCTCGGCCGGCACTGCAACGACCAGATGATCTCGTTCTACATGAAGACCCCCGGCGGCTTCGATCTCGAATTCGGCTTCGGCGGCCTCACGGTCGACTGGTCGAAGCACGCGGTATTCGAGGCCACCAAGGTGAGCCAGTGGGGCCACGATTTCAGCATCGGATACCGGTAAGCCAGCACGATGACGATGAAACCTCTCGACAAGACGATGTCCGCGCGCGACGTGGTCGCGCAACTCGCCGACGGCATGACGATCGGCATCGGCGGATGGGGGCCGCGGCGCAAGCCGATGGCGCTGGTGCGCGAGATCGCGCGCTCGAATCTGAAGGACCTGACGATCGTCGCGTACGGCGGCGCCGACATCGGCCTGCTGTGCGCTGCCGGCAAGGTGCGCAAGGCGGTGTTCGGCTTCGTGTCGCTCGACGTGATCCCGCTCGAACCGCATTTCCGGCGGGCCCGCGAACAGGGCCGCATCGACGTGCTGGAGCTCGACGAAGGGATGCTGCAGCTCGGCCTGCGTGCGGCTGCCGCACGCCTGCCGTTCCTGCCGACGCGCGCCGGCCTCGGTACCGCGCTGCTCGATCACGCGCCGCAGCTGCGCACCGTGCAGTCGCCGTACGACGACGGCGAGACGCTGCTCGCGATGCCGGCGATCGAACTCGACGTCGCGCTGCTGCACGCGAATGTGGCCGACCGCATGGGCAATACGCGCATCGATGGCCCCGATCCGTTCTTCGATGCCTGGATGGCGCGCGCCGCGCAGCGCTGCTACGTGTCGGCGGAGAAGGTCGACGCATCGCTCGCGACCGACGATCTCGACGCCGCGCGCCGCAACCCGTTCGAACGCTCGCTCGTCACGGGCGTCGTGCACGCAACGGGCGGCGCGCATCCGACGTCGTGCGGGCCCGACTACGGCTGGGACCTGCCGCACCTGCGCGCGTACTGCGCGAGCGCGGAAGACGATGCGAAGACGGCGGCGTACCTGCGCGACGTGGTCGGCCAGGACGAACGCCAGTACCTCGAAGGCGTCGGCGGCCTGTCGCACGTGACGACGCTGCCGTTGCCGATTCTGTAAAGGAGCGCCTGTGAGCGAATCTCTCGACCATTCCCTCGCGGAACTGATGATCGTCGCGTCCGCACGACTCTGGCGCGACGACGGCGAAGTGCTGGCTACCGGCATCGGCACGGGCCCGCGCCTTGCGGCCGGCCTCGCACGGCTTGCGTACAACAACGGGCTGATGCTGACCGACGGCGAAGCGTATCTCGTCGAGGAGCCGATCCCGCTTGGGGCGCGCCCCGACGGCTATCGCGTGAAGGCGAGCGGCTGGATGACCTACGAACGCGTGTTCGACTGCCTGTGGCACGGCCGCCGCCATGCGCTCGTGATGCCGACGCAGATCGACCGCTTCGGCCAGGCGAACATCTCCTGGCTCGGCGACGACTACGCGCGTCCGAAAACCCAGCTGCTCGGCGCGCGCGGCTTTCCCGGCAACTCGACGAACCACGCGAACTCGTTCTTCGTCAGCGGCCACGGCAAGCGCACGTTCGTCGACGGCGAAGTCGACATGGTCTGCACGGTCGGCTACAACCCGGCGCGCCGGCTGCCGGGCATGAAGACCTTCGTCGACCTGCGCAGCATCGTCACCGATCTGTGCGTGATGGATTTCGGCGGGCCGGACCACGCGATCCGCGTGCGTTCGCTGCATCCGGGCGTGAGCTTCGACGAGGTGCAGGACGCGACCGGCTTCCAGCTGCTCGCGCATCCGGAACTCGGCACGACGGCCGCGCCGAGCGCGGAAGACCTGCGCATCGTGCGTGCGCTCGACCCTCACAACCTGCGCGCGACGATCGTGCGCAACAATCCGGCGCCGCGCCGCGGATGAGGTCCGACATGGAAGCGACCCAGATGACGTTCGGCGACGGTGTCGTCGATTACGCGGTCGAGGACGGCATCGCGACGATCACGATGAACCGCCCCGAGTATCACAACGCGCAGAACTCGAAGATGACGTATGCGCTCGACGCGGCGTTCCGGCGCGCCGCGCACGACGACGCGGTGAAAGCGATCGTGCTCGCGGGCGCCGGCAAGCATTTCTCGGCGGGGCACGACATCGGCACGCCGGGCCGCGACATCCACGAGTCGTTCGACCGCGCGTCGCTGTGGTACGACCACGTCGACAAGGAAGGCGGCGAATTCCTCTATGCACGCGAGCAGGAGGTGTACCTCGGGATGTGCCGGCGCTGGCGCGATTTGCCGAAGCCGACCATCGCGATGGTGCAGGGCGCGTGCATCGCTGGCGGGCTGATGCTCGCGTGGGTGTGCGACCTGATCGTCGCGTCGGAGGATGCGTTCTTCGCGGATCCGGTCGTGCGGATGGGGATTCCGGGCGTCGAGTATTTCGCGCATGCGTACGAGCTGAACCCGCGCATCGCCAAGGAGTTCCTGTTCCTCGGCGAGCGGATGCCGGCCGAGCGCGCGTACCAGATGGGGATGGTCAACCGCGTGGTGCCGCGCGAGCGGCTGCGCGACGCGACCTACGCGATCGCCACGAAGATCGCGACGATGCCGCGCCTCGGCCTGGCGCTGACCAAGCAGGCGCTGAACCACGTCGAAGAACTGCAGGGCAAGCGCGCGGCGATGGATGCGGCGTTCGCGTGGCATCACTTCGCGCATGCGCACAACGAGCTCGTCAGCGGCGATCGCCTCGGCGGCTACGACGCGCGCAAGATGGCCAGCTCGCAGCGCAAGCCTGAGCCGCACGACGGCGCCGCACCGGCCGAACCCGTACCGGTGGCCGTCAACGGAGCCGCCGCATGAGCACGACGCTTGATGGCTCGCTTCACAGCCCGCTGCATACGCCGCTGTGCGACCTGCTCGGCTGCCGCTACCCGATCGTGCAGACCGCGATGGGGTGGGTGGCCGACGCGCGGCTCGTCGCGGCAACCGCGAACGCGGGCGGCTTCGGTTTCCTGGCCGGCGCGACGCTCGAGCCCGAACAGGTCGAGGCCGAGATCCTGAAGGTGAAGTCGCTGACCGACAAGCCGTTCGGGATCAACTTTCACATGTTCCAGAAGAACGCCGCGCAGGTGGTCGATCTCGCGATCGCGCACCGGCTGCGCGCGGTCAGCTACGGCCGTGGGCCGGACGCGAAGACGATCCGCCGCTTCAAGGACGCCGGCATCGTCTGCATGCCGACCGTCGGCGCGCCGAAGCATGCGGCGAAGGCGGTCGAACTCGGCGCGGACATCGTGACGGTGCAGGGCGCGGAAGGCGGCGGCCACACGGGCGCGGTGCCGACCACGCTGCTGCTGCCGAAGGTGCTCGACGCGGTGCGCGTGCCGGTCGTCGCGGCCGGTGGGTTCTTCGACGGGCGCGGGCTGGCGGCCGCGCTCGCGTACGGCGCGGCCGGCATCGCGATGGGCACGCGTTTCCTGATGAGCGCCGAATCGCCGGTGCCGCGCGAAACACTCGAGCGGTACGTCGCGGTCGGCGACCCGGCGCGGATTCGCGTGTCGGACGCGCTCGACGGGCTGCCGCAACGGATGATCGACAACCCGTATCTGCTGAAGCTCGAACGCTTTGGCCCGCTGCGCCGCACGTGGTTCGCGCTGAAGACGGCCGAAGCGTGGCGCCGCCAGAACGGGCTGAGCACGGGCGACATGCTGGGCCTCGCGATCAAGGCGTTGCGCTCGCATGACTACACGGCGAGCCAGACGCTGATGGCGGCGAACGCGCCATTCCTGATCCAGCGCGCGATCGTCGAGGGCCGCCCGGACGAAGGCGTGCTGCCGAGCGGCCAGGTGGCCGCGATGATCGGCGCGATCGAATCGTGCGACGCACTGATTGCACGGATCGTCGCGGAAGCCGGCGAGCGGCTGGACGCGCTGGCCGCCATGCGCGGCGCGGCAGCGACCCAGGCGGCTTGAAAAACATCACAGGGAGGCTTTGGAGATGACTGCATCCAATCAACCGGGCGGCGCGACGCCGTTCCGCATCGAGCGCGCCGACGGCATCGCCGAACTGGTGATCGCCCATCCGCCCGTGAACGCGCTCGACGCGCAGGGCTGGCATGCGCTCGCGCGTGCGCTCGACGCGCTCGGCGAGGACGACGACGTACGCGTGATCGTCGTGCGCGGCGAAGGCCGCGGCTTCTGCGCGGGCGTCGACATCAAGGAGCTGGCCGCGCATCCGGAGCGGATCGTGTCGGTCAACGCGGGCAACTACGAGACGTTTCGCGCGGTGCACCGCAACCCGAAGCCGGTGATCGCGGCCGTGCACGGTTTCGTGCTCGGCGGCGGGATCGGCATCTGCGGTGCGGCGGATATCGTCGTCGCGGCCGATTGCGCAAGCTTCGGCGTGCCGGAAATCGACCGCGGCGCGATGGGCGGCGGCGCGCATCTGCAGCGCTTGTTCGGCGTGCAGAAGGTGCGCGCGATGTACTTCACCGGCGACATGATCGACGCGGCCGAAGCGTATCGGCTCGGCGCGGTCGAGCAGGTCGTGGCGCGCGACGCGCTGCGCGATGCGGCGCTCGCGATCGCCCGCAAGATCGCGGAGAAGAGCCCGGCGATGGTGCGGCTCGCGAAGGAGGCGCTGAACGGCGTCGAGGACGGCGACCTCGAGGACAAGTACCGCTGGGAGCAGGGCTTCACGCTGCAGGCGTACATGACCAACGACTCGACGGAGGCGCGCGCCGCTTTCGTCGAGAAGCGCGACGCGCGGTTCGACGCGCAAGCCAGCGCCGAGGAGGCCCGCGCATGAACCTCACCTATACGCCGCAGCAACAGGCATTCCGCGCGGAAATCCGCGAATGGCTCGCCGCGCACGTCCCGCGCGAGCGGCTGCCGAGCTTCGATACCGAGGAAGGCTTCGCCGCGCATCGCGAATGGGAGCGCACGCTGCATTCGGGCCGCTGGAGCATGGTCACGTGGCCGCGGGAGCTGGGCGGGCGCGGCTGCGACCTGATCGAGTGGCTGATCTTCGAGGAAGAGTACTGGCGCGCGGACGCACCGATGCGCGTGAACCAGAACGGCATCTTCCTGCTCGGGCCGACGCTGATGGATTTCGGCACCGACGCGCAGAAGGCGCGCTTCCTGCCCGCGATGGCGGCGGGCGAGCACGTGTGGGCGCAGGGCTGGTCGGAGCCGAACGCGGGCTCGGACATGGCCGCGATCCGCACGACGGCGATCCGCATCGGCGACGAGTACGTGCTCAACGGCCAGAAGATCTGGTCGACCCGCGCGGTGTGGGCTGACTGGCTGTTCGGGCTGTTCCGCAGCGATCCGGAATCGTCGCGCCACCACGGGCTCACGTTCCTGATGGTGCCGCTGTCGACGCCGGGCATCACGGTGCGGCCGATCCGTCAACTGAACGGGCAGACGGGCTTCGCGGAAATCTTCTTCGACGACGTGCGCGTGCCGGTCGAGAACCGGCTCGCGGCGGAAGGCGCGGGCTGGCAGGTCGCGATGGCGACGGCCGGCTTCGAGCGCGGGCTGATGCTGCGCTCGCCCGCGCGCTTCCAGCGCACCGCGCAGGCGCTGCGCGACCTGTATCTCGCGCATCGCGACAGCGCGGACCGAGACCCGACGCTGCGCGAACGCGTGGTGTCCGCGTGGATGGACGCACAGGCGTACGCGCTGTCGACCTACGCGACCGCGAGCCGGTTGCTGAAGGGCGGCCATATCGGCGCGGAGTCGAGCACCAACAAGGTGTTCTGGTCGGAGCTCGACCTGCGGATGCACCAGACCGCGCTCGACATCCTCGGCGCGCACGGCGAGGTCGTCCCGCAGACGGCCGCGCAGCACGCGACGCTCGGCCACTGGCTCGACGGCTTCCTGTTCGCGCAGGCCGGCCCGATCTACGCGGGCACCAACGAGATCCAGCGCAACATCGTCGCCGAACGGATGCTCGGCATGCCGCGCGCGTAAGCGCGCCGGCGCCCCCCTCACTGAACGGACATCGTATGGATTTCGTATTCGATGAAGACCAGGAGGCGCTCGCGGACAGCGTGAAGCGCCTGCTGATGACCGAGATGACCCCGGAGCTGATCCGCGAGCTGTGGGTCACGCCGACCGGCCGCTCCGACGCGCTGTGGTCGCTGTTCGCGTCGCAGGGGCTGACCGCCGTGTCGGTGCCCGAAGCGCACGGCGGCCTCGGCCTCAGCGAAGCCGAGTGGGCGCTGCTCGCGCAGACCTACGGCTACTTCGGCAGCCCCGAGCCGCTGCTCGACACGGCGCTCGTGTCGGCCGGCGTGCTCGCACGGCTGCCCGCGAGCGACTGGCGCGATGCGCTGCTGCGCGACATCGCCGAAGGGCGTGCGCGGGTCGCGCTCGTGCATCCGGTGAATCCGTATGCGGCCGACGTGCACGTCGCGCAGGCATTGCTGTGCGAGCACCGCGGCGAGCTGCACCGCGTCGATCCCGCGCAGTGCGCGTGGCGGGCGGTCGACAGCGTCGACCCGTCGCGGCGCCTGTTCACGCTCGACTGGGAACCGTCGGCGGCCACGCGCATCGCGAGCGCCGACGAAGCTGGGCCGTTGCTGAATCGTGCGCTCGACCATGGCGCGTTCGCGGTCGCCGCGCAGCTGCTCGGCCTCACGCAGCGCGTGCTCGACGTCGCGATCGACTACAGCGCGCAGCGCAAGCAGTTCGGCAAGGCGATCGGCTCGTACCAGGCGCTCAAGCACCTGCTCGCCGACGTCGCGATCCGCTACGAGTTCGCGCGGCCGGTGGTCGCGCGCGCCGCGCAGGCGCTCGCCGACGATCACCCGCAGCGCGCGGTGCTGGTGTCGCACGCGAAGCTCGCGGCGACCGCCGCCGCGCAGCTGGCCGCTCGCCACACGATGCAGGTGCACGGCGCGATCGGCTACACGTGGGAGCTCGACCTGCAGATCTTCATGAAGCGGATCTGGGCGCTCTCCGGCAGCTGGGGCGACACCGCGTTCCACAAGGCCCGCGTGGCCGACGCGATCCTCGGCGACGCATTGCCGATCGGCCCCGCGCAGACCTTCGATTTCGAGGAAACGAACTAATGAAACAAGCCTATATCGTCGACGCGCTGCGCACGCCGACCGGCCGCCGCAAGGGCGGGCTCGCGCACGTGCATGCGGCGGACCTCGGCGGCTTCGTGCTGAAGACGCTCGTCGAACGCAATGCGATTCCCGCCGACGAATACGACGACGTGGTGTTCGGCTGCGTCGACACGATCGGCCCGCTCGCGGGCAACATCGCGCGCACTTGCTGGCTCGCGGCCGGGCTGCCGCTGCAGGTGCCGGGCGTGACAGTCGACCGCCAGTGCGGCTCGTCGCAGCAGGCCGTGCACTTTGCCGCGCAGGCGGTGATGAGCGGCGTGCAGGACGTCGTCGTCGCGGGCGGCGTGCAGACGATGACGCAGATCCCGATCTCGTCGGCGATGACCTGCGCGGCGCCGCTGGGCTTCACCGATCCGTTCTCGGGCAGCGCCGGGTGGCGCGCGCGCTTCGGCGACGCGCCGGTGTCGCAGTTCGCCGCCGCGCAGCGCATCGCCGATCACTGGAACCTGTCGCGCGACGCGATGGAGCGCTATGCGCTGGAGAGCCACCGCCGCGCGATCGCGGCGATCGAGGCCGGCCATTTCAAGCGGGAAATCGTGCCGTTCGAAGGCGTGTTCCACGACGAGACGCCGCGCCCCGACACGTCGCTCGCAAAGATGGCGACCCTGGAGCCGCTCGCACCGGGTGGCTCGCTGACGGCCGCCGTCGCGAGCCAGACCTGCGATGCGGCCGCGGCGCTGCTGATCGTGTCGGAGGATGCGTTGAAGCGCTACGGCCTCACGCCGCGCGCCCGGATCCATCACCTGAGCGTGCTCGGCGACGATCCGCTGTGGATGCTCACCGCGCCGATCCCGGCGACCAGGGCCGCGCTGAAGAAGAGCGGCCTGGACCTGGCGCAGATCGACGTCGTCGAGTTGAACGAGGCGTTCGCGTCGGTCGCGCAAGCGTGGCTCGCGGACACGCGCTTCCCGCACGAAAAGACCAACCCGAACGGCGGCGCGATCGCGCTCGGTCATCCGCTCGGCGCGACCGGCGCGCGGCTGATGACGACGCTGCTGCACGAACTGGAGCGCACCGGCGGCCGCTACGGGCTGCAGACGATGTGCGAGGGCGGCGGTCTCGCGAACGTCACCATCATCGAGCGCCTGTGAGCGCGTCACTTTCACGATCTCTCGATTCAGGAGACACCGGCATGGGAATCTGTAACGGACGCACCGTCATCATCACCGGCGCGGGCGGCGGGCTCGGGCGCGAATACGCGCTCGCGTTCGCGGCCGAAGGCGCGGCGGTCGTCGTCAACGACATCCGGCACGAGGCTGCGCAGGCGGTGTGCGACGAGATCAAGCAGCGCGGCGGCCGCGCGCTTGCGAACGCCGACGACATCACGAAGCTCGACACCGCGCAGCGGATCGTCGATGCGGCACGCGACGCATTCGGCGACGTCCACGTGCT
This sequence comes from Burkholderia sp. Nafp2/4-1b, assembly GCF_003635165.1. Taxonomy (GTDB): domain Bacteria; phylum Pseudomonadota; class Gammaproteobacteria; order Burkholderiales; family Burkholderiaceae; genus Burkholderia. The sequence continues at coordinate 676,207 of NZ_ML058597.1, forward strand.
CGTCAACAACGCGGGCATCTGCCGCGACAAGATGTTCACGAGCATGACCGAAACCGACTGGGACGACGTGATGCGCGTGCACCTGCGCGGCCACTTCTGTTTGTCGAACGTGCTGGCGCGCGCGTGGCGCGATGCGGCGAAGGCTGGCAACCCGATCGATGCGCGCATCGTCAACACGACTTCCGGCGCCGGGCTGCAAGGGTCGATTGGCCAGTCGAACTACGGCGCGGCAAAGGCCGGCATCGCGGCGCTCACGCTGATGCAGGCGGTCGAGCTGCAGCGCTACGGTGTGCGCGTGAACGCCCTCGCGCCGGCAGCACGCACGTCGATGACCGAAGGCGTGTTCGCCGACATGATGAAGAAGCCCGAGGACGGCGGCTTCGACTATTTCGATCCGGCCAACGTCGCACCGCTCGTCGTCTGGCTCGGCAGCGCGCTGTCGGCCGACGTGACGGGCCAGGTGTTCGAGGTCGCGGGCGGGATGATCGCGGTCGCCGAAGGCTGGCGCACCGGCCCGAGCGTCGATCGGGGCGCGCGCTGGGCGCCCGCCGAGGTCGGTCCGGCCGTCGCGCAACTGCTCGCGGGCGCACGGCCCGCGCAGCGCGTGTACGGGAGCTGACGCATGGATCTGGCGCTCACCGACGAACAGTCGATGATCCGCGACGCGGCAGCCGACGTGCTCGCCGAACGCAGCGCATCGGCCGACGTGCGCCGCGCGATCGAGCAATCGGCCGGGCGCGACGACACGCTGTGGGCCGCGCTGGCCGGCGAGCTCGGCTGGAACGCGCTGTCGCTGCCGGAGGCGGCGGGCGGCATGGGGCTCGGCGCGCTCGAGCAGACGCTGCTGATGGAGCAGCTCGGCCGGCGCGTCGCGTGCGTGCCGTATTTTTCGACCGCGTGCCTGGCCGCGACTGCGCTGGCAGGCTGCTCCGATGCGGCCGCGGCTACTGGCTGGCTCGCAAAGATTGCCGAAGGCGCGTGCAGCGCGACGCTGGCGGTGCCGTTTGAATTGCCCGCCGGGTCACGGCAGTTGCCGGTCGTCGCGGAGGAAGCGGCAGGCGGCTACGCACTCTCCGGCACGATCGAACAGGTGATCGACGGCGCACGCGCCGACCTGCTGCTGATCCCGGCGCGGATCGCGAATGAAGGGCAGGCGATCGGGCTGTTCGCGATCGACGTCGCGACTACGGCCGGCGTGAGTATCACGCCGCTCGACACGCTTGACGCGACGCGGCCGATCGCACGGGTCACGTTCGACGAAACCCGCGTGGGCCGCGAAGCGTTGTTCGCCAGCGGCGCCATTGCCGCGCAGGTGCTCGATCGCACCGCATGGTTCGCAGCGCTCGCGCTGGCCGCCGAACAACTCGGCGGCGCACAGCAATCCCTCGACCTGACGCTCGACTACACCAGCCAGCGCGTGCAGTTCGGCCGCGCGATCGCATCGTTCCAGGCGGTCAAGCACCGCTGCGCGCAGATGATGGTGTTGATCGAATCCGCGCGCTCGGCCGTGCTCGGCGCCGCGAACGCGTGGGACGCGGAAGCCGGCAGCGGTGCGCCCGGCGCGGCGCTGTGCGCCGATGTCGCGGCTGCGAAGGCCGCTGCAAACGACGCGTATGCGTTCTGCGCACAGGAGGCGATCCAGCTGCACGGCGGCGTCGGCTTCACGTGGGAATACGACCCGCATCTCTATTTCAAGCGCGCGCAGGCGTCGGGCGCGCAGTTCGGCAGCACGCCGCAACTGCTCGAATGGATCGCCCGCCATGCGATCGACGGCGGCGCGTCACAGCGCGACGCGGTGCGCTCACCGCCGTCGTCGCTGCGGTCCGCGCCGATGGCAACGCGTCCGTCCGCCGCGCGCACTGGAGCACTCCAATGAACAGCGAAACGCGCGAACAGCAATTGCGGCACGAAGTGGCCGACTGGGTGCAATCGCACCTGACCGGCGAATTCGCGTGCCTGAAATATCGTGGCGGCCCCGGCGACGAGGAAGCCTTCCCCGAGCTGCGCAAGGCGTGGGAACGGGAACTGGCGCAGGGCGGCTGGACCGGCCTCGGCTGGCCGACCGACGCGGGCGGCCGCGGCTTTACGGTCGCCGAGCAGGTGATCTTCCACGAGGAATACGCACGCGCCGGCGGCCCCGGCCGGATGGGCCATATCGGCGAAGGGCTACTTGGGCCGACGCTCGTCGCGTGCGGCACCGACGACCAGCGCGCGCGCTTCCTGCCGGGGATTCTCGGCGGCACGCAGTTCTGGTGCCAGGGCTACTCGGAGCCGGGCGCCGGTTCCGATCTCGCGAACGTGCGCACGCGCGCCGAGCAGGACGCCGACGGCACGTGGCGCGTGTATGGCCAGAAAGTATGGACGTCGCTTGCGCACGATTCCGACTGGATCTTCGTGCTGGCGCGTACCGATCCGGCGTCGAAGGGCAACAAGGGACTCTCGTTCCTGCTGATGCCGCTCGACCAGCCGGGCATCGAGATTCGCCCGATCAAGCAGCTCAACGGCGGCGCCGAATTCAACGAAGTGTTCTTCGACGGCGCGCGCGCGGCAGCACGCGACCTCGTCGGCGCGCCGGGCGACGGCTGGGGGATCGCGATGACGCTGCTCGGCTTCGAGCGCGGGATGTCGACGCTCGGCCAGCAAATGCAGTTCGTCCGCGAACTCGAATGGGTGATCGACGCCGCGCGCGAATCGGGCGCCGATCGCGACCCGGTGCTGCGCCAGCGGATCGGCCGCGCATGGGCCGGACTGCGCGTGATGCGCTACAACGCGCTGCGGATGCTGTCGGGCGCGGACGACGCGAATGGCGGCGCCACCGCGCCGCTGCGCCGCGAGGCGCTGATCTACAAGTATTTCTGGTCGAACTGGCACCGCGACCTCGGCCAGCTCGCGATGGATGCGCTCGGGCCACGCGTGAACGTGATCGATCCGGCCGACGAGAAGCTCACCCATCTGCAGCGCGTATTCCTGTTCTCCCGTGCGGACACGATCTACGCCGGTACCAACGAAATCCAGCTGAACATCATGGCCGAGCGCGGGCTCGGCATGCCCAGAGAACCGCGAGGAAACGCATGACCCAACCTCAGATCCAGAAAGCACCGGCATACGTACCGGGCCATCAGCTGCTCGCCGGTAAATCGGTGCTGATCACGGCCGCCGCCGGCGCCGGCATCGGCTTCGCGGCCGCGCGCCGTTGCGCGGAGGAAGGCTGCCGCGCGCTGTTCATCTCCGACATTCACGAGAAGCGCCTCGAACAGGCCGTGGACACCCTGCGCGCCGAAACGGGGCTGCAGCGGATCTACGGGCGGTTGTGCAACGTCGCGGTCGAGGACGACGTGCAGGCGCTCGTTGCCGACGCGCAAGACAAGCTCGACGGCGTCGACGTACTGATCAACAACGCCGGGCTCGGCGGTGCGAAACGCATCGTCGAAATGGACGATGCCGAATGGTCGCGGGTGATCGACATTAGCCTTACCGGGACGTTCCGGATGACGCGCGCGATGCTGCCGCACATGCAGGCCCGCGGCCGCGGCGCGATCGTCAACAACGCATCGGTGCTCGGCTGGCGTGCGCAGGCGGAACAGGCGCACTACGCGGCGGCGAAGGCGGGCGTGATGGCGCTCACGCGCTGCGCGGCGCTCGAGGCGTCGCCATACGGCGTGCGCATCAACGCGGTCGCGCCGAGCATCGCGATGCACGATTTTCTGAAGAAGTCGGCTCCGGCCGACTTGCTGAATCAACTGGCGTCGCGCGAAGCCTTCGGGCGCGCCGCCGAAGTCTGGGAGGTCGCGAACGTGATGGTGTTCCTTGCAAGCGATTACGCGTCGTACATGACGGGCGAAGTGCTGTCGGTCAGCAGCCAGCACGCATGATGGCGACGACCCTCGATCCCGTGCAGGCGACGCCGCGCGTGTTCGCGCATCCCGGCGAGCTCGCGGCGGCCGTCGGCGACACGCTCGGCGCGAGCGCGTGGCTCGCGATCGACCAGCTCCGCATCGACGGCTTCGCCGACGCGACGGGCGACCATCAATGGGTGCACGTCGACCCGGTGCGCGCGAAGGACGGCCCGTTCGGCGTGTGCATCGCGCACGGCTACCTGACGCTGTCGCTCGTCAACCATTTCCTGCCGCAGATCGTGCGCATCGACGGCGCGCGGCTCGGCGTCAACTACGGCTGCGACAAGATCCGCTTCCCGGCGCCGGTGAAGGTCGGCGCGCGCGTGCGCGGCGTCGGCGAACTGCTGCGCGTCGAGCCGCTCGACGGCGGTGTGCAGGCGTGGATCCGCGTCACCGTCGAGATCGAAGGCGAGGCCAAGCCCGGCTGCGTGGCCGACACGATCAGTCGTTACTACTTCTAGATTCAGAGAGCCAGTTCATGGAAGACGCAGTCATCGTTTCCGTCGCACGCACGCCAATCGGCAAGGCGTTTCGCGGCATGTTCAACGACACCGAGGCGCCCGCGCTGGGCGGCCACGTCGTGCGCACCGCGCTCGAACGCGCGGGCGTCGCGCCGGCCGACGTCGACGACGTGCTGATCGGCTGCGCCGCGCAGCAGGGCACGCAGGGCTACAACATCGGCCGCCTGTCGGCCGCGGCGGCCGGGCTGCCGGCGTCGGTGCCCGGCATGGCGATCGACCGGATGTGCTCGTCGGGCCTGATGTCGATCGCGAGCGCCGCGCGCAGCATCGGCGCGGGCGACGCGCGGATCGTCGTCGCGGGCGGCGTCGAATCGATCTCGCTCACGCAGAACAAGCACAAGAACGGCTACCGCGCGCGTTCGCAGGCCGTGCTCGACCGTCAGCCGGCCGCGTACATGGCGATGATGGAAACGGCCGAGATCGTGTCGCGCCGCTACGGCATCTCGCGCGCCGCACAGGACGAATTCGCGTTGCAGAGCCACCAGCGCACGGCCGACGCGCAGGCGGCCGGCCGCTTCGACGCGGAAATCGCGCCGCTCGACGTGCGGCGCGCGCTGTTCGACAAGGAAGGCAACCCGACCGGTCACGAAGATGTGCACGCGGCACGCGACGAAGGCGTGCGCGCCGACACGACGGCCGAACGGCTCGCGGGGCTCAAGCCGTCGTGGAGCGGCGGCAAGGTCGTCGAGCAGGGCGAGTTCGTGACGGCCGGCAATGCGTCGCAGCTGTCGGACGGCGCGGCGGCCGTGGTCGTGATGTCGCGTGCCGAGGCCACGCGCCGGGGGCTCGCCCCGCTCGGCACATTCCGCGGCCTGGCAGTGGCCGGCTGCGAGCCGGACGAAATGGGCATCGGCCCGGTGTTCGCGATTCCTAAGCTGCTGGAGCGCTTCGGAATGACCGTGCGCGACGTCGGGCTGTGGGAGCTGAACGAGGCGTTCGCGTGCCAGGCGCTGTATTGCCGCGACACGCTCGGCATTCCCGACGAGCGGCTGAACGTCGACGGCGGCGCGATCGCGCTCGGCCATCCGTTCGGGATGTCGGGCACGCGGATGACGATGCACGCGCTGCTCGAAGGCGCGCGCCGCGGCGTGCGGCACGCGGTCGTGACGATGTGCATCGGCGGCGGGATGGGCGCCGCCGCGCTGTTCGAAGTCGGCGCCTGACGACAGGCGCCAAGGCGGCGGGACCGGGTACCCGGATCGGCTGCCCCCGATTCGGGACCATTCGAGGCCGCGGCAACGACCGCCGGCCCGGAGACTTGCAGCGGCAGGGCGAGCGCGTCGGCGCGAGCCCCGCCGCCGCAAAGACAGGAGACAACCGATGAAACGTACTTTGCCAGGACTCGCGATGTCGGCACTCGTGCTCGGCACCGCGCTGTTCGCGTTCTCGCCGCGTCCGCTGCCGGCGTTCCCGGTCACCGCGATCCATGCGGACCGCCTGCAGATCAACGGGCTCGCCCGCGCCGGCACGCGCATCGTCGCGGTCGGCGAGCGCGGCGTGATCCTGTTGAGCGACGATGCGGGCGGCCGGTGGCGGCCGGCGTCGGTCACGCCCGACCAGGGTTCGACGCTCACGCAGGTGAGTTTCGTCACGCCGACGCTCGGCATCGCGGTCGGCCACGACGGCCGGATCCTGCGCAGCGACGACGCGGGCGCGCACTGGCGCGAGGTGCACATCGATCACGCGCATTCCGATCCGCTGTTGTCCGTATGGGGGACCGCGAACGGCCCGCTGTTCGCGGCCGGCAGTTTCGGCCAGCTGTTGCGCTCGGACGATGCGGGGCTCACGTGGCAGCCGCTGAAGACGCCGGCGGGCGATCGCCACATGAACGCGATCGTCGGCGACGGCCGCGGCAGCCTGCTGATCGCGGGCGAGAGCGGCACGCTGCTGCGCTCGACCGACAACGGCGCGACCTGGGACAAGCTGCCGTCGCCGTACCAAGGCTCGCTGTTCGGCGCGCTGATGCTCGCGAACGGCGACTGGATCGCTTACGGGATGCGCGGCAACGTGCTGCGCAGCACCGATCGCGGTGCGACCTGGACGCACGTCGACAGCCACGTGCCGGTGTCGTACTTCGGCGCGACCCAGCTCGCCGACGGCGAGCTCGTGCTGGTCGGACAGGGCGGCGCGATCGTCGCGTCGCGCGACGGCGGCCTGACCTTCGGCGTGCGCAAGCTCGGCGGCGTGCAGAGCCTCGCGGCCGTGCTCGACATGGGCAGCGGCGGGTTGCTGCTCGGCGGCGAGGCTGGTGTCGCGCCGCTTGCCGTGTCGCCGTCGTGATGCATGGCGGCGCTCTGCCGCCGCCAGCATCGTCCGCATCGCCCGTTCCGTCCGTTCCGACCCGAGAAATCCATGAACGACCTGTCACGCCCCACTGAAGCCGCTTCCGCGTCGCGCCTCGCCGCGTTCGTCGAGCGCTGCGCCGACACGATCATCCGGCAGCGCCGGCTGCTGATGCTGCTGTGCGTTGCGGTGACGCTCGCACTCGGCCTGTCCGCGACGCGCCTGAAGCTCGATCCGGGCTTCAACAAGATGATCCCGATGCAGCATCCGTACATGCAGGTGTTCGAGCGCTACGCGGGCGCGTTCCCCGGCGCGAACACGATCCTCGTCAGCCTGCGCTGGAAGGGCGACGGCGACATCTACAACCAGCGGTTCATGGACGCGCTGCGCCATGCGACCGACGACGTGTTCTTCATCCCCGGCGTGAACCGCTCGCGCGTGTTCTCGCTGTTCACGCCGAACGTCCACTACACCGAGGTGACCGAAGCCGGCTTTCGCGGCGACGTGGTCGTGCCCGGCCAGTTCTCGAGCGCGAACCCCGACGATCTCGCGAAGGTGCGCCGCAACGTCGCGCGCTCCGGGCAGATCGGCCGGCTGGTCGGCAACGATCTGAAGTCGGCGCTGATCCGCGCGGAGCTGCGCGAGACCGATCCGGCCACCGGCAAGCGGCTCGACTACAGCGCGGTCGCGCGCCAGCTCGAGGAAATCCGCGCGCGCTACGCGAAGCAGGGCATCGACGTGAACATCATCGGCTTCGCGAAGCTGGTGGGCGACGTCGAGGCGGGCATCGCCGGCGTGATGGCGTTCTTCGCGCTCGCGTTCCTCGTGACGGCAGCGCTGCTGTTCGCCTATACGCGCTCGCTGAAGACCACCGTGCTCGCGCTCGTCGTCGCGCTGCTGCCGGTCGTGTGGCTGCTCGGCGCGCTGCCGCTGCTCGGGCTCGGCATCGACCCGATGTCGATCCTCGTGCCCTTCCTGATCTTCTCGATCGGCGTGTCGCACGCGGTGCAGATGACCAATGCGTGGAAGCAGGCGCTGGTGCGCGGCGCGTCGTCGGTCGAGGCTGCGCGCGATGCGTTCCGCAAGCTGTTCGTGCCGGGCACGGTCGCGCTGCTGACCAACGCGCTCGGCTTCATGGTGATCATGCGGATCCAGATCGACATCGTGCGCGAACTCGGCATCACCGCGTGCCTCGGCGTGCTGCTGATGATCGTCACCAACAAGGTGTTCCTGCCGATCCTGCTGTCGTACACGCGCCTCGAACGCGGCACGCTCGCGCGCGCACAGCGCACCGCGGCGGCCGGCGGCAGCCCGATGTGGTCGCGCTTCGCGCTGTTCGCGCGGCCGGCACCGGCGCTCGGCGTGTTCGCGGTGGCGCTCGCGCTGCTCGCGTACGGCGTGCTCGAATCGCGCAAGCTGGAGATCGGCGACATCGGCACCGGTGCGCCGGAGTTGCGCACGAACTCGCGCTACAACCTCGACAACGCGGCGATCACGCACCAGTACAACATCGGCGTCGACGTGCTGTCGGTGATCGTCGAGACGACCGGCTTCGACGACGCGTGCCTGCATTACCCGGTAATGAGCGCGATCGAGAAGTTCGAGATGAACATGCGCGGCGTGGCCGGCGTGCAGTCGGTGACGAGCGTCGCGTCGCAGGGCAAGGTGTTCATCGCCGCGTTCAACGAAGGCAACCCGCGCTGGGCCGCGCTGCCGCGCTCCAGCGACGGGCTCACGCAGGGTTCCAACGCGTTCGACCCGGACAACGGGATGAACACCGCGAACTGCAAGGCGATCCAGGTGCTGATCTACACCAGGAACCACGAAGGCACGACCATCGCGCACATCGTCGACGAGATCAAGCGCTACGCGGCGCAGAACCCGACGCCGAATGTCGCGTTCCGGCTCGCGGGCGGCAACGTCGGCGTGATGGCGGCGACCAACGAGGCGGTCGGCGACGCGGAGATCGCGATGCTGCTGTCGATCTTCGGTGCGATCGCGCTGCTCTGCGCGGTCACGTTCAGGTCGTGGCGCGCGGTGCTGTGCATCATCGTGCCGCTCACGCTGGTGTCGATCCTGTGCAACGCGGTGATGGCGCGGCTCGGCATCGGGCTGAAGGTCGCGACGCTGCCGGTGATCACGCTCGGCGTCGGGGTCGGCGTTGACTACGGGATCTACCTGTATGAACGGCTGCAGCACGACCTCCGCCACGGCGCGACGCTGCCCGACGCGTTCGCCGACGCGATGCGCCAGCGCGGCACCGCGGCACTGTTCACGGCCGTCACGATGTTCATCGGCGTCGGCACATGGGCGTTCTCCGCGCTGAAGTTCCAGGTCGACATGGGCGTGCTGCTCGCGTTCATGTTCCTCGTGAACCTGTTCGGCGCGGTGTTCCTGCTGCCCGCGCTGGCCGCCTGGCTCGGCGTCGAGCGTGCCGAGCGTGGCGTGGCGCAGCTGCAGCCGCGGTCGCAGTCGGGACCGCAGCAGGCCGCGCCGACGTCCGCGCTCGAGCCGACGCGCGCGCTCGAATCCGGCAATCCGGTGCGCTGAGCGACGCAATCCCGAAAGCCCCAATTACCCCGGTGCGCGGCGGGCCGCCGCGCATTTCCCCAAGAGGAGTCAACCCCCATGTCCGCACGCCCCTACAAGATCGAAGCCCAGCCGCTCGCGCAGCGCTATGCACGCGGCTGGCACTGCCTCGGGCTCGCCCGCGACTACCAGGACGGCAAGCCGCACACGCTGAACATCTTCGGCCGCAAGCTCGCCGCATTCGCCGATTCGACCGGCAAGGTCAACATCGTCGACGCGTACTGCCCGCACATGGGCGCCGACCTGAGCCTCGGCACGGTCGAAGGCGACAACCTCGTGTGCCCGTTCCACGGCTGGGCGTGGAGCGGCGAAGGGCAGTGCGCGTCGATTCCGTACTGCAAGCGGATCCCGCCGAAGGCACGCATCGGCGCGTGGCCGACCTGCGAAGAGAACAACCTGCTGTTCGTGTGGAATGACCCGGAAGGCAATGCGCCGCCGCCGGAGGTCGCGATTCCGCGCCTCGACGTGTGCTTCTCCGACGAATGGTCGGACTGGGTCGTCGACAAGATGGTGATTCACGCGAACTGCCGCGAACTGGTCGACAACATCTCGGATGTCGCGCACTTCGCGACGGTCCATCACGCGCCGATCGACTATTTCGCGAACCTGTTCGAGGACCACAAGGCGACGCAGCTGATGGTCGGCCGCAGCGAGAAGCTCGGCGGCGACAGCCTGACCGCGCTGTCGACGTATTTCGGGCCGGCGGTGCACATCACGCAGATGACGGGGCAGAGCAACGGCCAGCCGATCCATTCGGTGCTGCTGAACTGCCACGTGCCGATCGACATGAACAGCTTCGAGCTGCGCTACGGCGTGATCGTGAAGAAGGTGGCCGGCCTCAGCGACGCGCAGAACCTGGAGATCGCGAACGCTTACGTGAAGGAAGCGCAGCGCGCGTTCTACGAGGATGTCGACATCTGGCACAGCAAGACGCGGATCGACAACCCGCTGCTGTGCGAAGGCGACGGCCCGCTGTACCAGATGCGCGACTGGTATTCGCAGTTCTATCTGGACGCGGCCGACGTGCGGCCGTCGAGCGTCGCGCGCAAGGCGTTCGAGATGAAGATCCGCGACGGCGCGGCGCCGCCGCCGCTGCATCACGTGTTCGAACCGCAGTAACGGCGGCGCACGGGGAGAAAAAGGGGGCGCATCGTTGCGTCCCCCGATTGCCGGGAAATCCCCGCCGGACAAGGCATTGCGCGATGCCCGGCGAATCCGTCGTCCTGAAAGGACTTGACGGATCGGCCGGCGTCGCGTAGTGTCCTAGACCGAAGTCTTCAAGAAGCTCGATTGCTCATCATTAGCCGCACGATGTGCGGCAGTCGTTGGTCTCTCCCTCTTTGATTCTTTCTGTGCCCGTCAGGGCGCATGTTCATTCATTCGTATTAAGGAAGTATTTGTGGATACCGGTACCGTCAAGTGGTTCAACGAAACCAAGGGCTTTGGTTTCATCTCCCCGGACAACGGCGGCGACGATCTGTTCGCCCATTTCTCGGAAATCCGTGGCACGGGTTTCAAGACCCTGGCTGAAGGCCAGAAGGTCAGCTACGAAGTGAAGCGTGGCCCGAAGGGCCTGCAAGCGTCGAACATCACGCCGCAGTAAGCCGTATCGGCATCGGCCGCTGAATGGCGGCCGCTGCCGGCCGGATGTCGCGCGGAGGTCGGCCCAGGCCGGCGTCCTGCGCGCTTCGACGCACACGACCGATGCATCGCGGTATTTGCGATGCATCCCACGATGCATCGGTCGTGTGCTTCCCTCATCCATCGCAGGTCCGTACGACGTGCGATTCACCGCCCTTGCGATGCGTTTGTCGTATCCCGTATCGCCAGCGGCCCATGCTGCAAGACCGTCGCCATGCCGCACGCGGCGCGGTCCCGACTTCGCGCGATGCCGATCGCATCGCCGCCACTGACCGCCCGACCGCCGCAATGCGCCGGGCTCCGATTGCAAGGCGGGCCTGTCGCCCGTCTGAACGAATTGATACCCGGCATTCCGCCGGCCGCCGTCCCGTTGCGGGACACGGCGCCGGTGAGTTCGCCGCGGCCGCGGTCATTCACCTTGTCTGGAGAAAATACTTTGGCAAAAGAAGAACTGTTGGAACTGGACGGAATCGTCGACGAAGTGCTGCCGGACAGCAAATACCGTGTCACGCTGGAAAACGGCGTCGTGGTCGGCGCGTATGCGTCGGGCCGCATGCGCAAGAACCACATCCGCATTCTCGCGGGTGACCGTGTGACGCTCGAGCTGTCGATGTACGACCTGACGAAGGGCCGCATCAACTTCCGTCACAAGGACGCGAACTCGCCGCGTCCGCAGCGCACCGGGCAACCGCGTCGCTAAGCTGTAGACGATCGGGCGCGCATCGCGGTTCCGATCGACACCGTCCCGGCCCGTCATGCGGCTGGGCACACCGGATGGACGGCGCGGTGCGCGCCGTTCGTCGGTCGCCGGCGGCTGTGCAATGCCGCGGCGGCCAGCATCATCTTCTCCGGTCGCTTTGCGCGTGAACGCTCAGGCGGCCGCGTCCCGCAGGAAACCTTCCACGATCGTCGCGACGCACACGCCGTGCGTCGCACACGGCTTTACGCACCGACCGGGGTAGCCGTACACTCGTCGGCAATTCGCGCCCCGCGCACGCGGCAGTGCTTTCCTTTCAGTCGCTTTCAGTTGCGTTTGCCGCCGCCGCGATCTTGCCAGCCGGACATTCGTCGCGCGACGCCAGGAGGCGCCATGAGTGCAGACGCAGCCCCCGCATCTTCTTCGGTTCCCGCAGCGCCGTCGGTTCAGGACCGCATCAAGCACGTGTTCGTGCTGATGCTCGAGAACCGTTCGTTCGATCATCTGTTCGCGCTGTCGGGCATCGCGAACATCACGGCAGCGTCGCCCGGCGACAGCAACGCGTACGGCGGCACCGTCTATCCGTTCGGCGGTGGCGCGCCCGACCGGATGCCGACCGATCCGTGCCACGAATTCACCGACGTGCTCGAACAGCTGTGCGGCGCCGGTGTGCCGTTCGTGAAAGGGCGGCCCTATCCGAGCGTCGACAACTCGGGATTCGTGTCGAACTACGCGACGTCGCATTGCGAAGGCACGCCGCCGCAGCCGGGTGCAGTCGGCACGATCATGCAGGGCGTCGATATCCGCACGCAGGCGCCGTCGCTGTATGCGCTCGCGAACGCGTTCGTGCTGTGCGACCGCTGGCATGCATCGATGCCGGGGCCGACCTGGCCGAACCGCTTCTTCCTGCACGGTGCGTCGTCGGCCGGGCTCGACCATTCGCCGACCAAGGAGGAAATGGCCGGATGGGATGCGTTCGATGGCTTCCGCTATCCGAACGGCTCGATCTTCGCGGCGCTCGGCGACGACAACTGGCGCATCTACCAGGACCAGTCGGGCGACCCGCTCGGGCACGTGCCGCAGGTCGCGTCGCTGAAGGGCGTGAGCTTCTTCGACGTGGACGATCTCGCGCACTTCGAAGCCGATCTGGCGGCCGGCTATACGGCGCGCTACACGTTCATCGAACCCGGTTACGGCGACATCGTGCACGGCACCTACCGGAACGGCAGCTCGCAGCATCCGATGGACGGCCTCGCCGGCGGCGACCAGCTCGTCGCACGCGTGTACGACGCGATCCGCAATTCGCCGGTGTGGGACAGCAGCCTGCTCGTGATCATCTACGACGAGCACGGCGGCTTCTACGATTCGGTCCGGCCTGGGGCGGCGCCGCCGCCGAACGATGGCGCAGCCGCGACACTGAATGCGAGCGGCTTCGGGTTCGACGTGTACGGCGTGCGCGTGCCGGCGATCGTCGTGTCGCCGTGGGTTGCCGCGGCGCACGTCGATCACACGCCGTACGATCACAGCTCGGTGGTCGCGACGCTCGGGCGGCTGTTCGGTTTCGCGCCGCTGACGGATCGCGATCGCGCGGCGCACGACCTGCTGTCGCTCGTCACCGCCACCTGCCGCACCGACTGTCCCGCGAGGATCGGATCATGACGACGCCCCCGGTTATGGACCCACGCGATGCGCTGCCCGTGCACGACGGTACGAGCCTGATCGCGTATCTGCACATTCTGAAGAAGGCGCATGCGGCGCTGGTGGGCCACGACAAGGCCCATCAGCGCTTCAGCGAGATCGTCACGCGCGGACAAGCGCGGCAGTACATCGAGGAACTGATGCCGGCGCTGCAGCAGGCACGCGACGCGCATCGGCGGCGCAGGCATGGCGGGAAGCATCGGTGAAGCGGTGCGCGGGTGATTGGTGGTGCTGATCGTTGCACCGCTCATCCAAGACGCGCCGACGGCGACGGTGATCAGCAGTGCGCCCGCGCCCGAGCCATCGTCAGCGCCGCATCCTCGATCATGTCCTCCTGCCCGCCGACGAGCCGCTGCCGGCCCAGTTCGACGAGGATGTCGCGCGCCGGAATCCCGTACTTCGCTTCCGCGCGCTTCGCGAACAGCAGGAACGACGAGTAGACGCCCGCATAGCCGAGCGTCAGCGCGTCGCGATCGAGGCGGATCGGCGCGTCCATGATCGGCACGACGAGATCCTCGGCCACGTCGGAAATCGCGAACACGTCCACGCCGGTCTCGATGCCCATTCGGTCGCACACCGCGACGAACACCTCCATCGGCGTATTGCCCGCGCCCGCGCCGAGGCCGGCGGCGGCCGCGTCGATCCGGTTCGCGCCGGCGGCGACGGCCGCGACCGAGTTCGCGACGCCCATCGCGAGGTTGTGGTGGCCGTGGAAGCCGAGCTCCGTCTCCGGCTTCAGCGCGGCGCGCACCTGAGCGATCCGCGCGGTCACGTCGTCAGGCAGCATATGGCCGGCCGAATCGGTGATGTAGATGCAGTTCGCGCCGTACGACTCCATCAGCTTCGCCTGCACGACGAGCTGCTCGGGCGACGACATGTGCGCCATCATCAGGAACCCGACCGTATCGAGCCCGAGCGTGCGCGCGAGGCCGATATGCTGTTCCGACACGTCGGCTTCGGTGCAGTGCGTCGCGACGCGGATCGTGCCGACGCCGAGTTCATGCGCCATGCGCAGATGCTCGACGGTGCCGATGCCGGGCAGCAGCAGCGCGGACACCTTCGCGTGCTTCAGTTCCGGGATCACGGCGCTCAGGTACGCCTCGTCCGTATGCGCGGGGAAACCGTAGTTGACCGAAGCGCCGCCGAGCCCGTCGCCGTGCGTGACCTCGATCAGCGGCACGCCGGCCGCATCGAGCCCGCGCGCGATGTCGCGCATCTGGTCGAGCGTGATCTGGTGACGCTTCGGGTGCATGCCGTCGCGCAACGACATGTCGTGGACGGTGATCTTCTTGCCTGCAAGTGACATCGTGTGACTCCTCGACTCAAGCGGTGGCGGCCGTCGCGGCCAGCATCTGTTCGGCGAAACGCTCGGCCGTGGCGGCCGCGGCGGCGGTCATGATGTCGAGGTTGCCTGCGTATTTCGGCAGGTAGTCGCCGAGCCCTTCGACCTCCATGAACACCGACACGCGGTTGCCGTCGAACACCGGGCCGTTCTTCAGCGTGTAGCCGGGCACGTAGCGCTGCACTTCCTTGACCATCGCATGCACCGACGCCGTGATCGCGTCGACGTCGGGCGGGCCGTCGGTCAGGCAGTGGATCGTGTCGCGCATGATCAGCGGCGGCTCGGCCGGGTTGATCACGATGATCGCCTTGCCCTTGCGCGCGCCGCCGACTTGCTCGATCGCACCGGACGTCGTGCGCGTGAATTCGTCGATGTTCTTGCGCGTGCCGGGGCCGACCGAGCGTGACGATACCGTCGCGACGATCTCGCCGTATGCAACCGGCTGCACGCGCGACACCGCATACACCATCGGGATCGTCGCCTGGCCGCCGCAGGTCACCATGTTCACGTTCATCTGCGCGCTGCCGAGGTGCGCGTCGAGGTTCACCGGCGGCACGCAGTACGGCCCGATCGCGGCCGGCGTCAGGTCGATCATCTTCACGCCGAGCGCGGTGAGCTTGTCGGAGTTGTCGCGATGCACGTAGGCCGACGTCGCGTCGAACGCGATGCGGATGTCGTCGTCGGCAACGTGCGGCAGCAGCCCGTCGACACCCTTGTCGGTGGTCTTCAGGCCGAATTCGCGCGCGCGCGCGAGGCCGTCGGACGCCGGATCGACGCCGACCATCCACACGGGTTCGAGCACCGGCGAGCGGCGCAGCTTGTACAACAGGTCGGTGCCGATGTTGCCCGGCCCGATCAGTGCGCATTTGATTTTCTTCATCAGCGTGGTTCCTTTAGATAAAGCGGACGTCGCAACTGCCGATGCCGGAGATGTGCATCGACAGCGCGTCGCCGGCCGTGACCGGAATCAGTTTCGCGAGCGACCCCGACAGCACGATCTCGCCGGCGAGCAGCGGCACGTCGTATTCGGCGAGCGTGTTCGCGAGCCATGCGACGGCGTCGGCGGGGTGGCCGAGCGCCGCATCGCCGCGGCCTTGGGCGACGGGTTCGCCGTTCTTCTCGATCGTCATCTCGCACGCGGCGAGATCGAGCGTGCGCGGATCGATGCGCGCGTCACCCAGCACGTAGACGCCGCACGACGCGTTGTCGGCGACGGTGTCCTCGATGCGGATCGCCCAGTCGCGAATGCGCGAATCGACGATCTCGAAGCAGGGCGCGACGGCGGCCGTCGCGGCGATCACGTCGGTGCGGTCGATGCCGGGGCCGCGCAGGTCGCGCGACAGGATGAACGCGATCTCGCCTTCGGCGCGCGGCGCGATCAGCGACTCGGAGGCGATCGCCTCGCCGGCCGCATAGTGCATGCCGGACAGCAGGATGCCGAAGTCGGGCTGGCGCACGTTCAGCATGTCCTGCACGGCCTGGCTCGTCACGCCGATCTTCTTGCCGACCACCGACTCGCCTCGCTCGATGCGGCGTTCGATGAAGCGTTGCTGGATCCGGTACGCATCGTCGACGGACAGCCGGCGCGGCCGCCCCGACAGCGGCGCGATCGGCGCGCGGGAGTGCCACGCGGCGTACAGCTCGTCGCCGAGTGTCGCGTGCAAGCGGTTGGACATGGTAGGGCCCTCGAATGGAACAGGCCGCCGTCTCGGGGCGGTGCGGCGTCGTGCACCGGAGCGACGCTCCGGCGCACGGGTCGCGGCTTTCCGCTTCGGTCGGCCGTCTGGAAAGTTAGTTACCCGAACTGCGGATCGCATCCGGCGAGAAATACGCTTCGCTGAACTGCGGGCTGCTGTCGAGCTTCGGCATCGGCCCTTCGTTGGTCAGGCGGTCGGCCATGTACGCGCCGGAGATCAAATCGTGGAAGAACACGACTCCCGGGTAGAACGTCTTCGCGTCATACGCGTACAGCGTCGTCGCGACGTTGGTGCGCCACAGCTGGCCGCGCGCATCGTAGTTGTCGGCGAGCAGCGTCATCCACGAATCCTCGTCGATGTACAGCACGCGCTTCGCGTACTGATGGCGATAGCCGCTCTTCAGCGTCGCCTGCAGCACCCACACGCGATGCAGCTCGTAGCGGATGTACGACGGGTTTTCATGACCCTTGGTCAGCAGGTCCGCATACTTGACCGAGCTGTCCATCGCCTTGTAGTTGTCGTACGGCACGTACACTTCGCGCTTGCCGACGATCTTCCAGTCGTAGCGGTCGCCGGGGCCGTTGTACAGGCGGTCGTCGTCGACGGTGCGGAAGCCGCCCGGGCCCTGCGGCTGGTCATAGCCGTATTCCGGCGCCTGGCGCACGCGCCGCGTGCCGGGGTTGTACATCCACGTGCGCGACGAGTTGTCCGCGCCGGCCTTGTCCCAGTTCGTGAAGCCGACGATCAGCGAGCCGCGTTCCGACAGCGGCAGCTCCGTCGCGTTGCGATAGAACGTGCGGTTGTTCAGGTCGCTCTTCACGTCGTACTTGCCGACGTTGCGCGGCGAGTAGATGTCGTAGCGCACCTTGCCCCACGCGATGTTGCCGTCGGAGTACACGACCGCCTGGTCGTAGGTCGCCTGCTCGGTGCCGATCGCCGACGAGAAGCGCTGGTTCCACAGCAGCTCGGCGGCCGTCTTCGGAATCGGGTAGGGCACCTGCGGCGGCGCGTTGGTCAGCCCGTTCGCGTCGGACGTCATCGTCGAATCGGGTGCGTACGTGCGGATGTCCTTGTAGACCGAATCCGCGTAGCGGAAGTCGCGATGGGTCGGGTAGACGTTGATCTTGAACGTGGCCGGGTAGCGCTTGAACATCGCTTTCTGGCCGTCGGTCAGGTGCTCCGCATACTGCGCCATGTTCTCGGCGGTGATCGTCGCGACCGGCTTCTCGTTCGCGAACGGATCGGGGTAGCGTCCGCCGCGCTTGTACTGCACGTCGGGCGGCGTGCCGAGCCACTTGCCCGACCACTCCGGCACGGCGTTGTCCTTGCTCGCGGCACGCACCGCGCCCATCGGCGTGAGCGGGCCGTCGAGCGCCTTCAGGTCGTCCGGCGTGACCTTCGCGAACGACGCCGTCGCGACGAGCGCGCACGCGGCCATCACCGACGCGCGCGGGAGGGGGAGACGAGTTCGTTTCATGACAAATCCTCTTCTTGCTGAGTGACGAGCGGCTGGGCCGCTCAGAAGTGGTAGGTCGCCGTGGCGAGCACGTAGTCGCGATCCGACAGCGGACGCGTGACCGGGTTGGGCGAACCGAGGAACTTGGCGTAGACGAGCGACAGCTGCAGGTTGCTCAGGCGCGTGAACGTCACGCCGGCCGTCACGCGGTGATCGCCCTGGCCCGTCAGCGAGCCGAGCGCGCCCGCGAGCGGCGACGTGCCGGTCAGGTCGTGCGTGTAGGTCAGCGGCACGTCGAGATCCCAGCCGTTGAACACGTTCTTGTAGCTGAGCGTCCACGCGATCTCCATCGCGAGCGCGTTGCGCGAGTTGGCGAGCGTCGTCGAGCCGTCGAGCTCGGAGATGCTGCCCGCATGCACGTACGTCAGTTCCCCGATCAGCGACTGCGAGTTCGCGAGGAAGCTCGGCCCGATCGAGTAGATGCCCGACAGGTTGGTCTGCAGCACGTTCGCGCGCGTCGATTGCGGGCCGGTCGGCGTGTTGACGAGCACGGCCGCGCCCTGGCGGTACGACACTTCGCCCGCGACGTTCACCGGGCCGACCTGCGTCGAGAAGCTCGCGCCGGTCAGCTTGATGTTGCTGAAATACTTTTGCTGGTACTGGAGCGTCGGAAAGAACGTCGTGACGACGCTCGGGTTCATGTCGTTGTAGTGCAGGTGGTACAGGCCGATCTCGGTGTCCCCCAGCACGCGCAAGCGTGCGCCGACGCCCCACTGGTTGCGGGCGCTCGGCTTGTCGTCGGCGCCGCGCGGAATGATCATCCCGCCCGGGCCGACGATGAACTGCGCGCCCGGGCCGACCACGTCCGAATAGCTCCAGTACGTGCCGGGCGCGGTCAGGCGGTTCTGCTGGAACGAGAATTGGTAGTAGCCGAGCAGGCTGAAGTTCGGCGTGATCTGCCATTGCGTCGAGATCTGCGGCACCGGCAGCAGGATGTCCTTCACCTGAGCGCCGGCGACATAGGACTTGGTGGCATCGGCCGGGCCTTGCGCGCCCGCGATGTTCGGGAAGAACAGGCTTTCGCCCCAGGCGACCACCTGGTCGCCGACCTTCACGTTCAGGCTCGTCGCGCCGAGCTTGAAGGTGTTGTAGGCATAGGCGGCGAGCAGCGTCGTGTGGCCGCCCGACCAGTAGCGTGCGTCGCTCGTGAAATTGTTGTACTGGCCCGACTGGTTCACGGTGCCCGGCGCGTCGTTGTAGTTCGGGCGGTGATAGGCCTGATCGTAGAACGTGCTCGCGCGGACGAACACGCCCCAGTCGTCGTGCTTCAGGTTCACTTCGCCGAGCAGGCTGACCTGGTTCTCGATCAGCTTGTTCTTCGCGAAGTTGCGATCGCCGTCGTCGCCGTTGATGTTCGCGGGCGTCAGCAGATTGCCGCTCGGCGCACGCGTGCGCATGCCGAGCCCGTAACTGAGCGTGAACGTGTAGTCCAGCGTCGTGTCGGCGCCAAGCTCGATCGTGCTGCCGGCGTGCGCGTTCGGAACGGCGCACGTCAGCAGCGCGGCGGCCAGCGTCGACAGCGTGGCGGTGGCCCGCTTGTCGGTACGGCGCGAAATCCGTTGATGCATGGTGTCTCCTCTGGGGTATCGACGACGGTCGACTGTGGTTGTCGTGAGAGGCAGAGTAGGGAGATCGCGGTAGCAGGGAATCGTCAAAATGAACTAGATGACTTCCCTAGGACTGGAAACTATCGATCGACGCAGCACGTGCCACGTATGTCATCGCGCGTCCACCTGTGCCGCCGACAGGAACGCCGGTCGTTCGCCACCGCCGTCGAGCCGCAGGTTCGCGCCGGACGTGTACGACGCATCGGGCGACGCGAGGAACAGGCACGCCGACGCGACGTCGTCGGGCGTCGCGAGCCGGCCGGCAGGAATCGTCGCGCGGATCGCGTCGAGCGCGGCATCGTCGCCGTAGTGGCCGTCGGTGGCGGATTCCGTCTGCACGAGGCTCGGGCTGATCGCGCACACGCGCACGCGCGGCGCCCACTCGACGGCCAGCGACGTGACTGCGTTGACGAGGCCCGCCTTCGCGGCCCCATACGCGGCGGTGCCGGGCGACGGCCGCGATGCGCTGACGCTCGCGATGAACAGCATCACACCGCCGTGCGGCTGCGGCTGCATGATCGCGTTCACGCGCTGCGCGAGTTGCAGCGGCGCGATCAGGTTCAGCCGCACGATCGATTCGGTGAAGCGCGGCGACGCGTCGGCCGCGAGCACGAACGGCGAGCCGCCCGCGTTGTTGACGAGCACGTCCAGCACACCCGTCGCCGCGCGGATCGTCGCGAGCATCGCGTCGACCTGCTCGACGTCGCGCAGGTCGGCCGCGATGAAGGTGGCCGTGCGGCCGCCGGCCGAAGGCGGCGTGTCGGGCGCGCTGCGCCCGCACACGAACACGCGCGCGCCCGCCGCGAGAAACCGCTCGGCGATGCGCCGCCCGATGCCCTTGGTGCCGCCCGTCACGAGCACCGTCTTGCCGCTGTAGTCGAATCCGTTCATCGTCTGCCTCCGTTTCGGTGGCCCGATGATAGAAACAAGCGCGCGCGGCTTCGTAGTCTGAAAGGATGATGCCGGCCGGCGCCGGCGGCGCAATCATCGTGGCAGGCATCCAGCGACCGACGAAGGAGACAACCCGCGATGACGACCCCCACGACGCCGCCGGCCGGCATCTTCACCGACGTACCGGGCGGCCTGCGCCTGCATCATTTCGAGGCGGGCGAAGGCCGGCCGGTGGTGTTCATCCACGGCAGCGGCCCGGGCGCCAGCGGTTTCAGCAACTTCAAGCACAACTACCCGGCGTTCGCCGCTGCAGGCCATCGCGCGATCGTCGTCGACCTGCCGGGCTACGGGCAATCGTCGAAGCCGTCCGACGTCGCCTACACGCTCGATTTCTTCGTCGGCGCGCTGCACGGGCAGTTGTCCGCGCTCGGCATCGGGCCGGCCGTGCTGCTCGGCAACTCGCTCGGCGGCGCGATCGCGCTGAAATACGCGCTCGATTACCCCGACGAAGTCGGCGGGCTGATCATGATGGCGCCGGGCGGCGTCGAGGATCGCGATACCTATTTCCGGATGGAAGGCATCCAGCGGATGGTGAAGCTGTTCACCAATCGCCAGATGAATGACGACACCATGCGCGAGCTGCTGACGCTGCTGGTGCATGATTCTTCGATCGTCACCGACGCGCTCGTCGCCGAGCGGATGAAGGTGTGCGTCGAGCAGCCGACTGAAGTGCTGTCGACGATGAGCGTGCCGAACCTCACGGGCGCGCTCGGCGACCTGCGCTGCCCGGTGCTCGGCTTCTGGGGCACGGACGACCGCTTCAATCCGGTCGGCGGCGCGCTGACGTTCCTCGAACGCTGCCGCGACGCGCGCTTCGTGCTGCTGAACCGCTGCGGCCACTGGGTGATGGTGGAGCACGCGGCGTATTTCAATCGGGAATGCCTCGATTTCCTCGCCGCGCCGGATGCGCGATAACGCTGGATGTTCTTGATGGCCGGCCGCGTTCGCGGCCGGTCCGCCTGATTACATGGAGACGTGATGAAACTCATCGAAGACCTGTTCGACCTGCGCGGCAAGGTGGCCGCGATCACCGGCGGCGCGCGCGGCATCGGCGCGGAAACGGCCCGCACGCTGGCCGCGGCCGGCGCGAGCGTCGCGATCCTCGACGTGCTGTCGCAACCGGCGCAAGCGCTCGTCGAAGAGATTCGCACGCAGGGCGGCCAGGCCGCGTTCTGGTCGCTCGATGTCACGCACGAGGACGACGTCGCGCGCGTGTTCGCCGAGATCGTCGCGCGCTTCGGGCGGCTCGACGTGCTTGTGAACAACGCGGGCATCGAAGGGCACAACGTGCCGACGCACGAGCTCACGCTCGCGCAGTGGCAGCGCGTGCAGGACGTGAACGTCAACGGCGTGTTCCTGTGCACGCGCGCCGCGATTCCGCACATCGAAGCGGCCGGCGGCGGCTCGATCGTGAACCTGTCGTCGATGTACGGGATCGTCGGCGGCCCGGACGTGCCCGCGTATCACGCGTCGAAGGCGGCGGTGCGGATGATGGCGAAGGTCGACGCGATGCTGTATGCGACGAAGAACATTCGCGCGAACTCGGTGCATCCGGGCTATATCCGCACGCCGATGCTCGAGGACGCGTTCCGCCAGATGGGCCAGGATCCGGACCGCGTGTTCGAATACATGCAGGCGAACGTGCCGATGGCGAAAATCGGCAGCCCGCGCGACATCGCCGCGGGCATCCTGTATCTCGTGTCGCCGGCCGGACGCTACGTGACGGGCGCGGAGCTCGTGATCGACGGCGGATACACCGCGCGTTGACGCGTGGCGACGGTCGTAACGAAACAGGAGACAGGCAGTTGAAAGTGCTCGTGGCAGTGAAGCGCGTGGTCGACGCGAACGTGAAGGTCGGCGTGAAGTCCGACCGCACCGGCGTCGACATCGCGAACGTGAAGATGTCGATGAACCCGTTCGACGAAATCGCGGTGGAAGAGGCCGTGCGGCTGAAGGAAGCGGGCGTCGTGACGGAGGTGGTGGCCGTGTCGGTCGGCGTTGCGCAGGCGCAGGAAACGCTGCGCACGGCGCTCGCGATCGGCGCGGATCGCGCGATCCTCGTCGAAACGAACGACGCTGTCGAGCCGCTCGGTGTCGCGAAGGTGCTGAAAGCGCTGTTCGACAACGAGCAGCCGCAGCTCGTGATCCTCGGCAAGCAGGCGATCGACGACGACTCGAACCAGACGGGGCAGATGCTGGCTGCGCTGGCTGGCCTGCCGCAAGCGACGTTCGCGTCGAAGGTGATGGTAGCCGATGGCCGCGTGACGGTCGCCCGTGAAGTCGACGGCGGCGCGGAAACGCTGTCGCTTCAACTGCCCGCAGTTGTGACGACCGACCTGCGCTTGAACGAGCCGCGCTACGTGACGCTGCCGAACATCATGAAAGCGAAGAAGAAGCCGCTGGAAACCGTCAGGCCCGCTGAACTCGGCGTGGACGTGGCACCGCGCCTGAAGGTGCTCAAGGTGAACGAGCCGCCGAAGCGCGCAGCCGGCGTGAAGGTGCCGGACGTGAAGACGCTGGTCGAGAAGCTGAAGACCGAAGCCAAGGTGCTCTAACAGGGAGCTGACGGACATGACGATTCTGGTAATTGCAGAACACGACAACGCGTCGATCAAGGCCGCGACGCTGAATGCGGCGGCGGCGGCGGCCGAAGTCGGCAAATTCGTCGGCGGTGACATCCACGTGCTGGTCGCAGGGCACAACGCGCAGCGCGCGGCCGATGCGGCAGCGAAGATCGCAGGTGTTTCGAAGGTGCTGCTGGCCGACGCGCCGCAGCTTGCCGACGGTCTCGCCGAAAACGTCGAGGCGACCGTGTTGGCCCTCGCGTCGAACTACTCGCACATCCTCGCGCCGGCCACGGCGTACGGAAAGAACGTTGCACCGCGTATCGCCGCGAAGCTGGACGTCGCGCAGATTTCGGAGATCACGGCGGTGGTATCGGCCGATACGTTCGAGCGGCCGATCTACGCAGGCAACGCGATCGCGACGGTGCAGTCGAGCGATCCGATCAAGGTGGTCACGGTGCGTGCAACGGGTTTCGATCCGGTTGCAGCGGAAGGCGGTAGCGCATCGGTCGACAAGATCGATGCCGCGGCGGACGCGGGTGTCTCGCGGTTCATCAGCCGCGAGGTGACGAAACTCGATCGCCCCGAACTCACCAGCGCCAACATCATCGTGTCGGGCGGCCGCGGTCTGGGCAGCGGCGAGAACTACACGAAGGTGCTGGAGCCGCTGGCCGACAAGCTGTCGGCAGCACTGGGCGCGTCACGCGCTGCAGTGGACGCAGGCTACGTGCCGAACGACTACCAGGTCGGCCAGACCGGCAAGATCGTCGCGCCGCAGCTGTACATCGCGGTGGGCATCTCGGGTGCGATCCAGCATCTGGCCGGCATGAAGGATTCGAAGGTGATCGTCGCGATCAACAAGGATCCGGAAGCGCCGATCTTCAGCGTGGCCGACTACGGTGTGGTCGGCGACCTGTTCACGCTCGTGCCCGAAGCGGCCGCGGCGCTCTGAGCGATGCCGCTGTTCGAATTCAACGGCATGCGCCCGCGCGTCGACCCGTCCGCGTACGTGCATCCGAGCGCGGTCGTGATCGGCGATGTGACGATCGGCGCGGGCTGCTATATCGGCCCGCATGCGAGCTTGCGCGGTGACTTCGGTGCGATCGTCGTCGAACAGGGCAGCAACGTGCAGGACGGCTGCGTGCTGCATGTCGGGATTGGAGAAACGTGCAGGCTCGGCGTGAACAGCCACGTCGGACACGGCGCGATCGTGCATGGCGCGACGCTCGAACCGGACACGATGATCGGGATGAATGCGGTCGTGATGGACGGCGCGACGATCGGCGCGACTACCATCGTCGCCGCGTGCGCGTTCGTGAAGGCCGGCTACGACGTGCCGCGCGGCGTGCTGCTCGCGGGCGTGCCGGGGCGCGTGGTGAGGCGCCTGAGCGACGCGGAGATCGCCGCGAAGGCGAACGGCACGCGGATCTATCAGCAGCTCGCGGTCGATTGCCTGAAGACGCTGAGGCTGATCGACGACGCGTAAGCGGCACGCGTCATCGGTCAGTCGATGGAGGCATGCAGGCGAGGAAGCCGTCGTTCGTCGGCGTGAATGCCGCAAACCCGCGCGCGACGAGCGCTGAACGAAGCCGGGCCGAAAGCGCGACGCCATGTACGTCGAGCGCCGTGTAACCGTGACGATGCGCAGGCCTGCCGTGATGATCGTCTATTCCATCGAGGATTCGTTCGCACACGCTTTCCCGGTCGTCGCCGCTGCGATCGAACTTCGTGACGCTGCGGTCATCGCCGGACGTGCGCTCGGTGCGTGCTTGGCGCCAAATCCGCTCGACGACCGCATCGTTCGCATCGCTCGCCACGACCCAGGTGTGCCGAACGCCGGCGGCGACGTCGCGAATCCGCTCGCCGTATTCAGGGTCGACAATCAGCGCGATGGTGTGAGGGGTGGTCATGGCTGTTTCTCCGGGTTTATGCGGATGGCGATTCGCGGGTGCGCATGCCGGCGATGCCGTTCGCGCGGGATCGATTGCCTGATGCGGCGTCGTTGTCTTAAGATCGGCGTCAGATCAGCCTACCGCCTCAGGCGCCGAATGAAACCGACTACACGCCTGCGCGTCGCCATCATCGCTTCGGCTTTTGCCGTCTATCACGTATTCATGCACATCCAGTGGGTCGCCAGCGGTTGCATCGAATTCCTCGGTGGCCGGCATTGCAGTTTCGAAAACAGCGCGAATTTCGAAGGGATGATGGACGTGGACCTGCTGCTGACCTGCGCGTGGGTCGCCGGCGCGATGATGGCATGGTTCTCCGTCGCCCGCGCGCCAAAAAAGGCCGGCTGACCGCGCAGACGTCGCGCGGCACGCTCACTGCGTGCGCGCCGGCGCCGGCCGGTCGTGCAGGATCGCGAGCGACAGCGCCGCGAGCCCGCAACTGGCGATCAACATCAGCAACGCGCCCTTGCCGGCGTGCACCATCACCCAGCCGCCGACCGACGGAAAGCCGAACGTGCCGATGAAATACGACGCGACGAACCAGGTCAGCACGCCGTGCTGTTGCGTATCCGCGCAATTGTTCAGCGCTTGTGCCTGGATGACCGGGTACATGAGCCCGTAGCCGGCGCCGAGCAGCACGGCAGCGATCGACTGGAACGACACGTTCACGGACGCGCCGAACATCGCGAGCGCGCCGAGCAGCATCATCACGAGCAGACCCTTCGTCGCGGTTTCGGGGCGCGCCATCCGGACCCATCGCCCGAGCAGCCAGCGCGCGCTGACCACCGTCACCGTGTAAAGACTGAAGAATGTGCCGGCACGCGCTTGCGTGCCTTGCACGAACGACATCTGGAACGTCATCAACCCGGAAAACACGCAGGTGCCGAGCGCAATCATCGCGATCGGCACAGCCGCGCGCGTGCGCGAGATGGCGGGGAGCTCGCGTACCCAGCGGCCGCCGGCGGGGGCGGCGGGCGGCCGCGGATACTGGCGGCCGAACGCTTCCAGCATCAGCGACGCGAGCACGCACAGCGCGCCGACCGCGTAAAGCGTGTCGTCGATCGACCAGTGGAGCAGCCGCATCGCATACGCGGCAAACGCGGGGGATGCGCCGATCCCGGTCATCTGAAAGGTCGCCGACCGGAAGAACCACACGTTGCGCGCGGCGCCGCTGATGCGCTCGGCGAGCGACATCGGCGCAGCCAGGTGAAACGCGCCCCAGCCGAAGCCGACGAGGAAGCCCGACGGCAAGTCGGCGGACGGCGCGCGCCCGACAAGGGCGAAACCGGCGATGCCGGCGCCGATGCACAGCGACGACAGCGCGGCGATGCGCGCGGCGCCGATCTGCTGCGAGAACCAGCCGACCACCGACAGGCCGACGAAGGTACCGGCCGTCGCCGCGGCCAGTGCCGCACTGGTATCGAGATCGCTGCCGCCGATCATGCGAAACCGCATCGACAGCAGGAAGGTCGCACCGTAGCCGCCCGCGGTGAGCAGGGTGCCGACGAGAAAGAGCAACGCACTTTGAACGCGCATGACGGCCATCCGGGGCGGCGGCGATGTTCCGGAGTCTTCGATTGCGTGACAGTATGTACCAGGACCGATGCGGGATGCCCGCATTTGACGTGACGCGCCAGTCACTGCGACCTCTCGCTCGCCGGGTCTGAATGCGATCGATCGACCGCTCCGTTTCCTGCCGTTCGACTCGCATCGATACGGCTGCGCGACGACGCCAGCCATTCGTCGGTGCACGGCCGTTGCATGCGACGCGGGCGAGGTCGTGGTGCATGCCGACGCGCATCCCGCGTACTTTGCTTTCCCCTGTACGGTGCACTAGATTCCAAGCGTTACGTGTCACCGACCGCGCGAGGTGAAGCCATGACGCCGTGGGAGATTCAGGGAACCGAGCTGATGAACTGCAATTGTTCATACGGTTGTCCCTGCCAGTTCAATTCACTGCCGACGCATGGCAGTTGCGAAGCGATGGGTGCGATTTCGATCGACAGCGGCCACTACGGCGACGTGGTGCTCGACGGCGTGCGGATCGCGGTCGTGTTCCAGTGGCCTGGGCCGATTCACGAAGGGCATGGACGGTGCCAGCCGATCGTCGACGAGCGCGCGAGCCCCGCGCAGTGCGAGGCCGTGCTGAAGATCATGACCGGTCAGGATACCGATCCATTCGCGACGATGTTCGCCGTGTTCGCATCGACGCTCGAACAGGCCTACGAACCCATCTTCGCGAAGATCGAGTTCGACGTCGATGTCGACGCGCGGCGCGGCCGGATCAGCGTCGATGGCGTGTTCGACGTCGTCGGCGAACCGATCGTCAATCCGGTGTCAGGCGCAGAACATCGCGTGCGGATCGACCTGCCGCACGGCTTCGAATACGAGCTCGCCGAGATCGGTTCCGGCACCGGCCGTTCGCGTGGGCACATCGAGCTGAACCTCGAGCGGACCTATGCGCAGTTCGCACGGCTGCATCTGAACAATCACGGGCTGATCCGGCATCGCGTCGCCGCATGATCCGGGTCGACGAGTTTCTCGGGCGCGAGCGCGTCGTCACGCTGCTCGGCATGGCCGTGCTCGTCGGCGCGTGCTGGGCCTACCTGTGGGCGGGGGCAGGAACCGGCATGTCGGCGCTGGACATGACGGCGCTCGCGTTGTTCCCGCATCGGCTCGCCGACGACATGGGTGCGATGGACCCGTCGCTGGCCACCGTGATCCTGATGTGGTGGGTGATGATGATCGCGATGATGACGCCGGGTGCGGCACCGCTCGTGCTGCTGTACCGGCGCGTGCTGCGGCATCACGATCCGGACGGTGCGGCCGCGGCATTCACGTCGGCGTGCCTGCTGGCCGGCTATCTGGCTGCCTGGTTCGCGTTCTCGGTCGCCGCCGCCGTTCTGCAGATGCTGCTGCAGCCTGTCGGCCTGATCTCCGGGATGATGCTGTGGTCGAAGAGCGCCGTGCTCTCCGCAATCGTCCTCGCGCTGGCAGGCCTCTATCAGTTCTCGCCGCTTAAGCAGGCGTGTCTGCGGCAATGCCGGTCGCCGGTACGGTTTCTCACGACGTACTGGCGTCCGGGCGTGACGGGCAGTTTCCTGCTCGGCGTGCGTCACGGCGCGTATTGCGTCGGCTGTTGCTGGCTGCTGATGGCGCTGCTGTTCGTCGGCGGCGTGATGAACGTCGTGTGGATCGTCGCGTTGTCGTTGTTCGTGCTGGTCGAGAAGGTGTTGCCCGGCGGCGAGCGGGTCGGCCGCGCGCTGGGTGCCGTGCTGATCGTGTGGGCGGTCGCGACGTTGCTGGTTTGACGCGCGCGTCAGTCATCCTCCCGCGGGGAGTGTCTCCATGAAGATTCGATGCATTGCCGTCGCCGCGTTCGGCGTGATGGCCGTCGCCCTGGCAATGCCGGTGCGCGCGGCCGGAAGCATGTCAGACATGAATATGGGCGGCGACATGAAGATGTCGAAGCCGGATGCCGCGCTGACCGGTGCCGAAGTGAAACGGATCGATGCCGAGCATGGCATGGTGACGCTAAAGCACGGCGCGCTTGAGAACGTCGGGATGGGGGCGATGACGATGGCGTTCAAGGCCGGCGATCCGGCGATGCTCGAGTCGCTGCACGTGGATGACAAGGTCAAGGTCCGGGTTGAACGCGTGAACGGTGTGCTGACGATCGTGAAGCTCCAGAAGCAGAGGTAAGGCCCGTCGCGCGTGATGGCGGGCATGACTCGCCGATGCCAAACGTTTAGGTCCGCATGCGGCACATCGTGCCCGGGAACGATCGCAGGCACTGTGCGGGAGGCGAGGGATTGCGCGTCCGGCGAGTATTCCGGGGAACGGTGACTTTGTCACGCTCTGTGGTGCCCTTCATTCGACCGTATCGCCTTGGTGTCCGCCACGGCATACCCGTCCGGAATGAATTCCCGGCCTTGTAGCGCCGCACTCTTTTGCGGGTTCGGGGGCGGTGTCACGGCCTTTGCGCCGTCGATCAGCGTCTGTGCTTTACCATCCCATTTCGGCAACGGGGCGGGTGGCAGGGGGAGTACCTTGTCAAGATTCGGCAGCTTCAAGCGACCCTGATAGAACTCGAGCGCATCCCCTAGCTTGCTGTAGCGTTCAGCACGTGCTTTGTCGATATGCCCGACCAGGTTGGTTCCATCAGTAAGGTCCATCCCATCGAACTCAGTAAACAGCTTATTGGCACATTCAGCGGAGCCTAGCTTGACCCCCTGATGAAGAACATGAAGCGCGCGCAGCTTCGCTTCAGCGGTTTGCGGTCTGGTGTAGACGTGTCCTAACTCTTTCGCAGCAGATCCATATCCTTGTGCGAAGGCACATTCCAGCATTTGTGTCGCGATGGGCAAATTCCCCCAAAATTCACCACCCGGATCGTCGTATGCAGCATCCGTCTTTGTTCCGATGAATGTTTGTGCGGACGGGCTGCCCATATCAGCCGCACGCTGGAAGAATGCATAGGCACTGGTGGCATCGCCACCCTTAACCAGCCCATTCTGATGGTAGATTCCCATCATGTCGTAGGCGTCAGGCACACCCAGTTTCATCGCTTTTTCTACCCAGCGAATAGCGGTTTCGGGATCGTGGGTTGGTACGCCGTGACGATCGCTCAATATCAGCGAGGCGATATTGAGCATGGCCTTCCAGTGATTGCGCTCGGCGGCCTGCGAGTAGAGTTGGTAAATCTTCGCGTAATCGCGCTTCTCGTAGTCAATGTTCGGGTTATCAAGCGCAAGTGCCTGCTGAAACCACAATTCAGCCTGGGGATCGACAGGCGGGACGTGCTGGTCCTGATACACGCACGCGAAGGAT
Source organism: Burkholderia sp. Nafp2/4-1b (assembly GCF_003635165.1). Taxonomy (GTDB): domain Bacteria; phylum Pseudomonadota; class Gammaproteobacteria; order Burkholderiales; family Burkholderiaceae; genus Burkholderia. The sequence continues at coordinate 705,988 of NZ_ML058597.1, forward strand.
TTACGATGCGGGCTGAATAACGGCAGTTTTTCGTAACGTGGCAGATCAGACATGGACGCATTCAGCTTGCTGGTCTGAGCTGTAAAAGGGCTGGCTGGCGAACTGGTGGCCAGCCAGCAAAGGCTGGCGAATAGAAGTCGCAGAACGAGGGTGATCAGTTTCGCGTTGGATCGATTCATCTTAGGCAATGGCCGAAGTGTCTGGCGGCGATGGAACGGTTACTTGAGCGTGCATTGATCGATGTGCCGTACGCTAATTCCGTTCGTCGCCGCAATTTCTGTCGCTTTCAGCGAAATTCAACTCGACACCATTCCCGGCCGGATCGGTAAAAAAGATCTGAAGCTGCCGCGTGAGCGGCACGTAGGTGCGCGAGTACCGGACCTGCGCTTCGGCCAGGCGCCGTTCCATTTCCGAGGCGTTCTCGCATGCAAACGCCATATGGTCGAACGTATTGACGACGTGCGACGGCCGCACCTCGCCCGGCCGCGCTTCCGACAGGTGGAGAATCGCTCGCGCCCCCGCGTACAGCCAATAGCCGGCACTCTGGAACGGCGGCCGATAGCCGGGTGCGAGTCCGACGACGTTCACGTAGAAATCGCGCAGCGTCTCGAGCGTCGCCCGATCCGCGCGCAGGTTGTAATGATCAAGTCCGATAACCGACATGGCAGATTGTCCCCTTCGTGCAAGGTGCGCAGTGCACAGCATCGCGCAGCGCGGCGCATTCCGTCACCCCCGCATGCCCTTGGTCTCCGCAGCCGGGCGCGCCAGCCCGCGCGCCGGCAGCGGCGTCGACATCACGATCGACGTACGCGTTTCGCCATACAGGTTGATGCGTTCGATCAGCTGCTCGAGGTGCGCCATGCTCACGGCGACGAACCGCATCACGTAGGAATCCGCGCCGGTCACGTGGTGGCACTCGACCACTTCGGGAATCGATTCCAACAGCTTCAGGAACTTCGCCTTGGCCGGCTGCGGCACCGTGATGCCGATCAGCGCGCTTACCGGATAGCCGGCCGCGGCCGGATTGACGCGTGCCGTATAACCGTCGATCACACCGGCCGATTCGAGGCGCTTCACGCGCTCCGTCACCGCCGGCACCGACAGGTGAACCTGGCGCGCCAGTTCCGTGTAGCTGATGCGGCCGCTGGCCTGCAGCAGCGCGATTACCTTCCAGTCGAGTTCATCCATCGCGGCGGAGTTTTTAAGGTGAAGCGCCCATTTTTCCTTAAAAACCGCCTTCAGCGGTGATCGGACTTTCCCTACGATGACAGTTCAAGTCATTGCGTGTCGCGAGGAGCCCGCCATGCTGTTCATCAAGTCGGTGGTGATGGGATTGTCGATCGCGGTGCCGGTCGGCCCGATCGGCATGCTGTGCATCCAGCGCAGCCTGAGCCGCGGTTTTCATGCGGGCTTTGCCACCGGCATCGGGGCCGCATGCGCCGATGCGCTTTATGGCCTGCTGGGTGCGCTGGGCGTCGCCGGCATCGTCACCGCGTTTCCGATGCTGACCGTCGCGCTGAAAATCGGCGGTGGCGCGTTCCTCGTGTGGCTGGCCTGGTCCATCGCGCGGCAGGCACCTGCGGGGGCGGCGCTGCAAGGCGACGTGGCGCGCACGACCGTGTTGCGCGATTTCCTGACGACGTTCGGCCTCACGCTGTCCAACCCGATGACGATCCTGTCGTTCGTCGGGATTTTCGCTGCGCTCGGGCCGCTGGCCGGCCCGCAGGAAGGTGCGATGGGGACGACCGTGGCGCTGATGGTAGCCGGCGTATTCGTCGGTTCCGCGACGTGGTGGCTGTGCCTGAGCGGCGCGACCGCCGCATTGCGCACGAAGATGTCGCCGACGTTCATGCACGGGCTGTCGCGCGTGTCGGCCGTCGTGATCGCCGTGTTCGGCGCGATCCAGCTGGTTGCGGGCGTACGGGGCGTCGTGTGGTCGTGACCCTCATCTTGGCGTGATCGAACGCATTGGTTCGGCGGTGGCGACACTCGACACCGGCCACCACCCCATGCGCATCGACACCCGCGACGAGGTGCAGATAGCGGCCGATGCACCGGCCACCGCCCCGGTCAGAACGTGTAGCTGACCTTGCCGAACGCGGTGCGGCCGAGCGTGTTGTACCCGTACGCGGTCATGTATTGCCGGTCGAACAGGTTCGACAGCGTCGCCGACACCGTCAGGTGCGAGTTGATCTTGTACGACGCACGCAGGTTCACGGTCAGGTACGACGGCAGGTAGGTGGCGTTGGCCGGGTCATCGAACGTCGTGCCGCCGTAGTTCAGCGACGCGCCCGTGCTCAGCGCGTGCAGGCGGAATTCGTCCCACGTGTGGTCGATGCTCGCGCTGACGGTCTGACGCGGCCGGCGGCTCAGCCAGCTGTCGTTGGTTTCGTCCTGCGGGTTCAGGAACCCGATCGCGACGCTCACCGGGGTATAGCGGCCGATCGTGCCCTTGTACGACAGGTCGATCCCGCGAATATGCGCGCGGCCGATATTGATCGGCGAGAAGGTCGCGGGGTTGTACGCGATCAGGTTGCTGACGCGCGTGTCGTAGATCGCGGCGCTGAACGTGCCGTACGCGGTGTTCGCGTCGAGCGCGGCCTCGACCGAATCGCTGCGTTCGGGGTTGAGGTTCGGATTGCCGTAGCCGGGGTAGTACAGGTCGTTGAACGACGGCAGGCGGAACGCATTGCCGTACGACACGCGCGCCGTATAGACCGGCGTGATCGCCCACGCGAGCGCCGCGTTACCGGTGTTCACGGCTTTCCCCGCGATGATCTCGTGCCGGCCCGCGACGAACATCGTCACGCTGCCGAGCGTCGCCGACTGATGCAGCGAGAACGCGGAATCGTTGCGCGTCGGCACACCGTCCGGCGCGTCCACCGGCAGGAACGCCTGCTCGCGCGTGAAGTCGTACGCGATCTTCGTCTCGCCCGACAGCGGCAGGCCGAACAGGTGAAAGCCGTGCTGCTGGTGCGTCAGCGACGTCGACGACGTGATGCGTTGCGAATTGATCTGGTCGGTCGAAACGGTCGGGTCGCTCGCATACAGGAACTGCCGGTCGTTCGCATAACCGAACGACTGGTCGAACTGCATGTCGGGCGTGATGTCGAGATGGAACGCGACGCCGGTCGTCAGCTGATGATCGAGTTCGCGGTTCGAGAAGCCGGCGTTGTCGAACGACAGGTCGGAACGGTGATACAGCGCGAACGTCGAGATCGACCAGTTGTCGCGCGCATAGCCGAGGCGCGCATCGAGATCCTGCGCGTGATATGGATTGCGGCCGTCCTCGTGGTACGGCAACACGGGCCGCGTCGCATCGATGCCGGCCGTGTTGTAGTCGTGCAGCCCGAGGGCGTACGTGATGCCGCCGAGCGCGGCGAGCGGGCCGGTCGACGGCACGGTGCCCGACGTGCGCAGCTGCGTGTCGAAGGTCTTGTTCGAGCCGCCGCCGAACGACACGGTGGTCTGGTTCGGCTGGTTGGCCGCGCGGCGCGTGAACAATTGCACGACGCCGCCCATCGCATTCGCGCCGAACGACGCGGCAGCCGGCCCCGAAATCACCTCGACGCGTTCGAACGCTTCGGTCGGCAGGTCGGCCCACGGTGCGATGCCGGTGGTCGGCGAGCCGATCCGGATCCCGTCGATGAACACCGCGACCTGGCTGGCCGACGAGCCGCGAATGCTGACCGACGCGGACGAGCCCGGGCCGCCGGTTTGCGACACGGTCACGCCCGGCAGCGTCGCGAGCGCCTGCGTGATGCTGGGGTCGCTCGGCGACAAGCGGTCGAGATCGGCGCGCGTGAGCACCTGCGTCGTCGCATAGCGCTGGTCGAACGACTCGGGCAGGTGGCGCGTGTCGGTCACGGTGATCGTCGGCAGGTCGGTGCTGTCGGCCGATCGGGGCGGCTGCGTGAGCGTCGTGTCACCGGCAGCATGGGCGATCGGGGAGAGCAGCGCCGTGGCGGCGGACGTGGCGAGAAGGTGGCGAAGGTTCATGAGGCAGCGAAGCGTGATCGTGTTGCGGGTACGGCGAGCGTAAGCGGGGCAAGCGGAGGCGATGCGGTCCGCCCGGGTTGTCGGGTTATGAAGAGACCGGGCAGCATGTGCGGTTGTCGCGCGAGTCGACATCACACGTATCGAACATGACGGACGAGACGAGCGACGACACGCCGCGCGTGACGGCGGTGGTGCGACGGCGCGATGCCTCCGGTGTGGAGGCGAGTTCGGCAAGAATGGACATCTGAAGGGTCCTGAGGTCGGGCCGTCCATGCAACGGGGCGACCGCCAAATGCGGTGCCTGGCGCATCGGGACACCCCGCCCGGTGCGGCTGCTTGGACCTCGGGTCGATGGCAGGTCTCCTGGCTCGCGGGTCGTCATTCGCGCCGGCCTTCCCGGTTTCCCAGTGGCGTGCGGTGGCGCGGATTCGCCGCTTACAGTTGCGGGGGCAGCCGCAGATTCGAGGCGTGGCCTCCCTGCGTTCCCTTTTGATCCCGTCTCCGGGAACCATCAGCGCGCAAGCGTAATGGCGAGCGCTCCGGCGCGTCAATCGGCGATGTGCGAAGGGGTGCGAAAAAACGTCAGTCAGTGTCCGGCGAATGCTTTCGAGTTGATTTCGATCCGTGCGTTCGACGCGCATTTCACGTCTGATGAAACGGAGCATCGTCCGCGACGCAATCGCGCCGGAACCGGCTCGGCGCGACGCCCGTCCATCGCACGCATGCACGCCGAAACGCTTCCTCGCCGCCGAACCCCAGATGCGCGGCGATCCGCGTGACCGGCCAGTCCGACTCGTGCAGGCAGCGCCGCGCGACATCGGCGAGACACTGCTCGCGCAACGCGTGATAGCCGCTGCCTTCGGCCGCGAGTCGCCGCCGCAACGTCGCCTCGCTGACGCCGAGCCACGCGGCCAGTTCGGCCAGCGAAGGCAGCGCCTGCTCGCGCGCGAGCGCCGCATCGAGAAAGCCGCGCACCTGCTGCGTCCATGACACGACGGCCGGCGCCGCATCGATCAGACGAAACGGAAAATCGACGAGGAACGCGGCCAGCTCGGCCGGCTGGCGGATCACGCGCGCATCGAGCCGCGCGGCGTCGAACGCGAAGCCGTAGGTCTTGCGCCCGACGTCGACCGGCGCATTGAACAGCCCGAGCAGCGGCATCGCGTCGTCGCGGCGCGGATGGCCGAGCCAGACCTCGTTCGGCCGCAGCGGCTGCCCGATCAGCCAGCCGAACAGTTGCAGATAGCAGAACAACCCCGTCAGGTCGACGAGGCACGCAGCCGGGCTGCGGGTGCGGCGCAGTGAATCCATCCGGAACGTCGCGCGCGCGTCGCGCACGCCAAGCGACAGCACGCCGGCGCGCGGCGTCAGCATCTCGCAGAACTCGGCCGCGCAGCGGATCGCGTCGGCGAGCGTCGCGCAACTGAGCAGGCAGCGGCACATCAGGTCGACTTCCTGCTTGCGCATCGGCGGATGGCCGTTGCCGCGCGCGACCTGCGCTTCGAGCCGCTCGATTGCGTCGCGATACAGCGCGACGAAGTTGCCTGGCGGCGTCCACGCGGCGGCGACCGCGGGCGTCGCGGGCTGTTCCACCGGCGGCGCGCCGCTGCGCGTCAGTTCGTCGAGCAGGCGGGCACCGAGGCCCGGCAGCACGCGGCCGCGTGCGGGCAATGCGCGGTGTGTCATATGTCTCCTGATCTGATCGCCAAGACAGGGGCCGGTGAGCGGCACGGTAGGGGTTCGCGGATCGTCGCCACGCAAGAATGCTATCGGCGCCGGCCGCTTCCGGCCTCGCCGGAACGGCGTAGGCGGCCGGCATCGCGTTCCGCCACGAACGACCCTGAACCACCCTGAACCACCCTGAACGACCCGCACATGATCCAGATCGTAGACGAAATCACCGTCGCGCCCGAGCGCATTCCCGACGTGCTCGCGCTGCTGCGCGACCGCTATCTGCCGGGCCACGCGGCGCGCGGACTGACGGCGGCCGGCCGCTGGGTGTCCCCGCCCGTCGCGGTGCCCGGACAGCCGAGCACGCTGTGGCTGACCTGGCAGGTCGCCGATGCGCCGTCGTACTACCGGATGCGCGCGCTGACCGATGGCGATGTTGTTGCGTTCTGGACGGCCGTCGACGCGCTGTGCGACGCCCGCCGCCGCCATGTGATGACCGACGCGGACGCGCCGCTGCCGGCCCTGACGGAGGTCGACCATGCGGCATGACACGGCCCAGGTATTCGTTTCCGCGACCGGCGATGCAGGCGCCTTCGAACGTGCATTGCGCGACGCCGCGCAGGCGCTGCCCGGCGCGACCCGCGTGGCGCTCGCGCGCAATCTCGACGGCTGCTGGGGCGCCGGCGCTTACACGCTCGACGTGCTGCGCGACGAAGCGGCGACCGAGCGCGCGACGGATTTCAACGCGCTGGCTGGCGTGCCGGGTGTCGTACGAATCGACGGCGCCGCGTGCCACTCGATCGGCGGCGGCCTGCGCGAGCCGGCGCTGCGCGATGGCATCTGGCGCACGCTGATGCTGCGGGTGCGGCCAACGGCCGACGCAGCGCAGGTGCACGATCTCGAGCGCGAACTGCTGAGCATGCCCGCGTTCATGCCGGGTATCCGCAACTGGCGGCTGAGCCGGATCGTGGCGCCGGGCGCATGGACGCACGCATGGACGCACGTATGGCAACAGGAATTCGCACAGGTCGGCGATCTGCTCGGCGAATACCTGCTGCATCCCTATCACTGGGGCTGGGTCGACCGCCGGTTCGATGCCGAAAGCCCCGACTGGACGGTCGATGCGATTTCGCACGCGTTCTGCCCGCTCGCGGCGAGCCTGCTGGCCGACACGGCGGCATGACGCGCGGCGCGCATGCAATCCGTCGCAATCCGTCGCAACCCGTCGCAATACGAACGACAACACTGGAGACACCATCATGCGAGCCATGCTGATCGACCGCGTCGGCCATTCCGACGTGCTGCGACTGGCCGACGTTCCCGTCCCGAAGCCGGGCCGCGGCGACGTGCTGATCCGCGTAGCGTACGCGGGCGTCAATCCCGCCGACTGGAAATGTCGCGAAGGCTATCTCGGCGCGTTCATGCAGATCACGTTTCCATTCGTGATTGGTTTCGACGCGGCAGGGATAGTCGAAGCAGTGGGTGACGGCGTGGAAGGTTTCGCGCCCGGAATGCGCGTGTTCGCGCAGACCGACGTCGGTGCAGGGCGCTGGGGCGCCTATGCGGAATATGTCGCGGTGCGCCACGACTCGGTCGTGCGGCTGCCCGACGCGGTCAGCTTCGCGGAAGCGGCCGCCACGCCGACGCCCGCGCTCGCCGCGTGGGCCGGCCTGCTCGACGATGGCGCGCTGCGTGCCGGCCAGAGCGTGCTCGTACATGGCGGCGCGGGCGCGGTCGGCACGTTCGCGATCCAGCTTGCCGCGCAGGCTGGCGCACGCGTCGCGGCCACGTGCTCGGCGCGCAACCGAGCGAGCGTCGAAGCGCTCGGTGCGGCGGCGAGCATCGACTATCGCGCGCACGACATCGCGGCGGCCATCCGCGCATGGGCGCCCGACGGTGTCGATCTCGTGCTCGACGCGGTCGGCGGCGACACGCTGCCCGCCGCGCTCGATCTGCTGGCGCCGGGCGGCACGCTGGTGAACATCATGACACTTGCGGCCGGCGATGCGGAACGACTGGCCGCGACGGGCGACGAAGCCGCGCGGCGCGGGCTGCGCACCGCGATGACCTACAGCCGGATGCCGAGCGGCGCCACGCTTTCGGCGATCGCGGAACGGCTCGGCAGGCGCGCGCTGCGCGTGCCGCGCTTCGACAGCTTCCCGCTCGAACAGGCGGCGCGGGCGCTGGACCTCGTTCAAACGGGCGACGCGAAAACCAAGTTCGTGCTGCACGTTGCGGATATCGCGGGCTGAAACGGAACGAACCGAAGCGCACCGCACCGCACGAAAACCCTCTACTACCGGAGACATCATGACCGACCCCCGAACCGCGACGCTCGCGGGCAAATGCGCGCTCGTGACCGGCGCGAGCCGCGGCATCGGCCGCGCGATCGCGCAGCGCCTGGCCGCCGAAGGCGCGAACGTCGTCGTGACGGCGCGCAGCCTCACGCAATCGGCGACGACCGCCGGCACGCTTGCCGAAACGGTCGCGCTGATCGAACAGGCCGGCGGCCGCGCGATCGCACTCGCGGCCGACCTGTCGAACCCGGCCGAGCGCGACGCGCTGGTCGCACGCGCGGCCCAGGCGGCCGGAGGCCTCGACATCCTCGTGAACAACGCGGGCGTGGCCGATTACGCGTGCGTCGACGCGATGCCGATGACGATGTTCGACACGACGATCGAGCACTATCTGCGGATTCCGTTCGCGCTGAGCCAGGCCGCGATTCCGCTGATGCGCGCGCGCGGCGCCGGCTGGATCGTGAACGTCGGTTCGGTCACCGCGCTCGCGCCGCTGCGGCCGTTCGACGATTTCTCGCGCCTGGGCGGCGCGACCGTCTACGCGGCGGTCAAGGCCGCGCTGTCGCGCTTCACGCAAGGGCTCGCGGCCGAGCTGGAAGCCGACGGCATCGCCGTGAACCTGGTCGCGCCGAGCACCGCGATCCGCACGCCGGGCGCGGCCCGCTATATCCCTGAAGGTTATCCGACCGAGGACGTCGCGTATCTCGCCGAAACCGCGCTCGCGCTGTGCAGCCTGCCGGCCCGCGAGCGCACGGGCCTCGTCACGCACAGCCTGCATTTCCCGCTGTCGCAGCGGCTCGCGGTGCGCTCGCTCGACGGCCGCACGCCGTTGCCGCCGCCCGTGATTCCCGCGTATGCGCATCCGCACATCGACCCGACAGGACTTTGACATGACGAATTCGATTCGCTTCGACGGCGGCACCGCCGTGATCACGGGCGCGGCCAGCGGCATCGGCAGCGGGCTCGCACGACACGCCGCCGCGCTCGGGATGCGCGTGGTGCTGGCCGACCTCGATCCGGCGAAGCTCGACGCGTTCGCCGCGACGCTCGACACCGACGTGCTGTGCGTGCCGACCGACGTGAGCCGGGCGGAAGCCGTCGACGCACTCGCCGACGCCGCGTGGCGGCGCTTCGGCGGCGTCGACCTGTTGTTCAACAACGCAGGCGTGATGGCGACCGGTTTCAGCTGGGAAATCACGCCGGAACGGTTCGAGCGCAGCGTCGCGATCAACGTGCACGGTGTGATGAACGGGATCCGCAGCTTCGTGCCGCGGATGCTGGCGCGCAACGTGCCGGCGCGCATCGTGAATACGGCGTCGGTCGGCGGGCTCCTGCCGAGCCCGCTGATGTCGCCTTACTCGGCGACGAAGTTCGCGGTGGTCGCGCTGACCGAATCGCTGTACGGCGAGCTGAAGATGCTCGGCGCGCCGGTCGGCGTGTCGCTGCTTGCGCCGGGCCCGGTGCAGACGGGCATCTTCAACGACCCGTTCGGTGCCGCGCACGATCGCCCGGAGGTACAGGGTTTCGTCGACACGATGCGCGCGATGCTGAACGCGCACGGCATTACGCCGGACGCGTTCGCCGCGCGGGTGTTCGACGGCATTCGGGAAGGACGCTACTGGCTGATTCCGCAGCCGGAGACGATCGACGGCGCGCTGCAACGGCGCACCGCGGACATCCTCGCCGCGCGCGATCCGTCGCTGCCGTCGCTGTGATGACGTGATGCGATGAAGCGATGAAGAGGGCCGGCCGACCGACGCGACCGGCCCGCGCGGGCATTACATATGCGTGCCGCCATGCGTGCGGCCGCTCGGATCGCCGCCGCGATCGGGCGGCGTATTGTTCTGATCGATCTTCGCGAGCACGAAGCCCGCGGACGAGTGACGGGCGGCCTGCGCGACGTGGCCGCGCGGCGCCGAGGCAGGAAATCCGGATGACGTGACGTTCGGTTGAGCGAACGCCGACAGGGAGGCGGCCGCGAGGGCGGCGGCGACGATCGCATGCGCGTTCATGGTGACTCCTTCTTCACGACTGGCTACGGGCCAACGTAATCAGTCTAGGGCGCCAAACTTAACGCGACGTGAAGGAGTAGCCGCGCGCGGATGACAGGATGTTCATCGCATCCTCCGCGCGCCGCGACGCATCATGCGGATGCGGACACGAGCGCGCAGAAGTTCTCCAGATCGACGTTGCCGCCGCTGATCACGATGCCGACGCGCTTGCCTTTCAGTTCGTCCTTCATCCGGCGCGCGGCCGCGAGCGACAGGCAGCCGGTCGGCTCCACGACAATCTTCATACGGGTCGCGAAGAAGCGCATGCAGTCGACGAGTTCCGCGTCCGTCGCGGTCAGGATGTCGTCGACGTCGCGCCGCAGGATCGGGAACGTCAGGTTGCCGAGGTGCTGGGTCTGCGCGCCGTCGGCGATCGTGCGCGGCGTATCGATATGCACGATCGACCCGGAGCGGAACGATTGCTGGCCGTCGTTGCCGGCTTCCGGCTCGACGCCGTACAGCTTCGCATGCGGCGACAGTGCGCGCGTCGACAGCGCCGTGCCCGACAGCAGGCCGCCGCCGCCGAGCGGCGTGAACACCGCGTCGAGCGGCCCGACTTCGTCGAACAGTTCCTTCGCCGCCGTGCCCTGGCCGGCGATCACGTCCGCGTGGTCGTACGGCGGGATCAGCGTGAGCCCGTGCTTTTCCGCGAGTTCACGGCCGATTTGCTCGCGGTCCTCCGTGTAGCGGTCGTAGGTCACGACGTTGCCGCCGTAGCCGCGCGTCGCGGCCATCTTCGCGGCCGGTGCGTCCTGCGGCATCACGATCGTTGCTGGAATGCCGAGGATGCGTGCCGACAGCGCGATCGCCTGCGCATGGTTGCCGGACGAGAACGCGACGACGCCGTTGCGGCGCTGCGTCGCGTCGAAGCGCGACAGCGCGTTGAACGCGCCGCGGAACTTGAACGCGCCCATGCGCTGCAGGTTCTCGCATTTGAAGAACACCTGCGCGCCCAGCGCTTCGTCGATGGTTCGCGACGTCATCACGGGCGTGCGGTGCGCGTGGCCTTCAAGCCGTGCCGCGGCGGCCGCGACGTCGTCGTAGGTGGGGAGGGTCGGAGTGTTCATGAGTCGCTGGTCGGAAGAATCAGTCAACAGGAGGTACGCGGGGCGTGCGACGGGCACGCGCGCGCATCACGCTTCATTTGGCATCGTTGTAAACGGTGGCGCGCGACACGCCGAGGTGCTGCGACACGATCTCCATCGCGCGGCGCACTTCGAGGAAGCCGTCCGTCTTCAGCGTCTGCATCAGCTCGCGGCGCTGGTCGGTCTTCAACTCGCGCGGCGTGGTCGCGAGGCGCGTCGCGAACGCATCGATGCGCTGCCGGATCGCGTCCGCGCCGGCCGGGTCGAGCGTCTCGGCCACGGGTTCGCCTTCGGTGCTGCAGAACTGGTTCAGCATCCCCTGGAAGCCGCGGAACAGCGTGACGTCGGCGTTCAGGCACAGCGCGGCCACATAGTGGCCGCTCGAATCCTTGATGCCGACCGACGTGCTTTTCGCGGTGCGGCCGTCGGCGAAACGGTTCGCGTAGTTCGCGAGCACCTGCGGGAAGTCGTCGTCCGCGATGCGCGCGAGCCCGAGCTCGGTCGCGGGATCGCCGATCGCGCGGCCCGACAGGTTGTTGTGGATCGCGAGGATCGCGTGTTCCGGCGTGCGCAGGTCGTGCACGACCACCTCGGTGAACGGCGCGAACATCGCGCCGAGCCCTTCGGCGACGCGCAGTACCTGTTCGATCAGCGACGCCTGCTCGGATGAATGTGTGGGGCGCGGTGCGGTCATGCGTCGGCCTGAAGAATGGGGGTGACGGTCGCGGCGACAGCATCGGCGGCGCCGGTCGTGTCGTTCGCTTCCGGCCGCGTGATGTCGGCCAGCAGCGGGCGGGCGATCCGCACGTAGTCGGATGCGTCGAGCACGATCGAGCGGTCGAGGCGGCCGGCATTGAACGCGATTTCATCGTTGAGTTCGATCAACGCCGGATCGACGACTAGCGTCACGTTCGCGTCGAACACGAACGGCGGCACGGCGCCCATCACGCAGCGCGTGACCGTGGCCGCGAGTTCGGGCGGCGCGAGCGTCGCCTTGCGGCGGCCGACCGCGTCGGAGACCTTGCGGAAATCGATCTTCAGATGACCGGGGATCACGGCGAGCGCGGTGGTGTCGCCGCCGTCCTTGAACGTGCAGAGCATTGCCTTCGCGCCTTGCTCGGGCCGCGTGCCGCGAAGCGCGGCGATCACGTCGGATTTGCCTTCGGCCGGATGATCGAGCACGCGGAACCGCGCGCCGGAAGTGGTCAGCAGATCGCACAGTGCGTCGAAAACGGGGTAGTCGCTCATGTCGTTCCGGGGAGGAGGGGCGCATCGCGATGGGCGGGGCGGCCCCGCATCGGCTCGCCGTCGATGGATCGTCCAAGTATAGACGTTTTGTCATACGCGTGGCAAAGGGCCGGGCTGAGGGCCGCCGAGTGCGCTTTCCCCACCAAGTGCCGAAAGAGCATTTCATATCGCGGAATGCCCGCCGAATTCCTTCCGTTGCGCCGTCCCGTGGCTTGAAAACCTGTTTTGCATCGCAAAACGGTTCGCCTATCTCATTGAAAAACAACAAGAATTTATATCTTATGTCTTATATAAGAGTTGATAGACGGCGCGCCGCGCGGCGTTACTATTGAGTCCATGCAGTTCGCTTCGTCACACCGAGCGGGCACGCTGAACCCTTTACTCAAATGCGCTTCGTTCCCAGGAGATAGACATGTCCCAATATCAAGACGACATCAAGGCAGTGGCTGGTTTGAAGGAGAAGCAAGGCAGCGCGTGGAATGCCATCAATCCGGAATCCGCTGCGCGCATGCGTGCCCAGAACAAGTTCAAGACGGGCCTGGACATCGCCCGGTACACCGCGAAGATCATGCGCGCCGACATGGCCGCGTACGATGCCGACCCGGCCAAGTACACGCAGTCGCTCGGTTGCTGGCACGGCTTCATCGGCCAGCAGAAGATGATCTCCATCAAGAAGCACTTCAACAGCACCGAACGCCGCTACCTGTACCTGTCGGGCTGGATGGTCGCCGCGCTGCGCTCGGAGTTCGGCCCGCTGCCGGACCAGTCGATGCACGAAAAGACCTCGGTCAGCGCGCTGATCCGCGAGCTGTACACGTTCCTGCGCCAGGCCGATGCGCGTGAGCTCGGCGGCCTGTTCCGCGAACTCGATGCCGCGAAGGATGCCGCCGCGAAGGCCGCGATCCAGGAAAAGATCGACAACCACGTGACGCACGTCGTGCCGATCATCGCCGACATCGACGCCGGTTTCGGCAACGCCGAAGCGACCTACCTGCTGGCCAAGCAGTTCATCGAAGCGGGCGCATGCTGCATCCAGATCGAGAACCAGGTGTCCGACGAGAAGCAGTGCGGCCACCAGGACGGCAAGGTCACGGTGCCGCATGAAGACTTCCTCGCGAAGATCCGCGCGATCCGCTACGCGTTCCTGGAACTGGGCGTGGACGACGGCATCATCGTCGCGCGTACCGACTCGCTCGGCGCCGGCCTGACCAAGCAGATCGCCGTGACGCACACGCCGGGCGACCTGGGCGATCAATACAACGCGTTCCTCGATTGCGAAGAACTGTCGGCCGACCAGCTGGGCAACGGCGACGTCGTGATCAAGCGCGACGGCAAGCTGCTGCGCCCGAAGCGCCTGCCGAGCAACCTGTTCCAGTTCCGCCCGGGCACGGGTGAGGCGCGTTGCGTGCTGGATTGCATCACGTCGCTGCAGAACGGTGCCGACCTGCTGTGGATCGAAACCGAAAAGCCGCACATCGCGCAGATCGGCGGCATGGTCAGCGAAATCCGCAAGGTGATCCCGAACGCGAAGCTGGTGTACAACAACAGCCCGTCGTTCAACTGGACGCTGAACTTCCGTCAGCAGGCATACGACGCGCTGAAGGCAGAAGGCAAGGACGTGTCGGCATACGACCGCGCTCGCCTGATGAGCGTCGAATACGACGAGACGGAACTGGCGAAGATCGCCGACGAGAAGATCCGCACGTTCCAGGCCGATGCATCGCGTGAAGCCGGCATCTTCCATCACTTGATCACGCTGCCGACGTATCACACGGCCGCACTGTCGACCGACAACCTCGCGAAGGAATACTTCGGCGACCAGGGCATGCTCGGTTACGTGGCCGGCGTGCAGCGCAAGGAAATCCGTCAGGGCATCGCGTGCGTCAAGCACCAGAACATGTCCGGTTCGGATATCGGCGACGATCACAAGGAATACTTCAGCGGCGAAGCAGCGCTGAAGGCCGCGGGCAAGGACAACACGATGAACCAGTTCTGATCATCGTCAGGCCCGAAGCACGACGCCAATCCCTCGGGATTGGCGTTTTTTCATGCGCGCGACCTTCGCGTGTTATCCGCGCACCGCTTTCACGACGTACTGGCTCGTCGGCACCACGTCGATCTTGTCGAAATCGATGAAGCGTGCGCAGCTGTCCATCATCTCCGCCACGTTACGCTGGAATTTCTCGTCGTCGCCGACCGCATCGAAGAACGCGTGCGGATCGGTCATCGCTGCGGCCGGGAAGCATTCCTCGACGATCGCGTCGTAGCCGGGCGCCGCATGCGTGAGCGCACGCACGACCACGTTCTGAACGTACAGGAAATTGTCCTGCGTATCGATCGCGACACGCGTGTGATGACTGTGCCATACGTCGAGCCACGCTTCGTGCGTGAGGCGCGGCGGGCGTTTCAGGAACGCAAGCTGCGAGAAGCCGCTGGTGCGTTCGCCCGGCCGCGCGGGAAAGCGCGTGTTGGGAATCGGCTGCGATTCGGTGACGAGATACGCGGCCATGTGCGGCGCCACCGCGCGCACCGCGTCGTCGAACGGCTGGCGAAACATCGGGTTCGCGCTGTCGATCCACACCGCGACGATCCCGTCGATGCCCGGGTGCGTGTTGGTCTGTTTCAGGCCGGCCGCCGGCGCGACGTCGGCGTCGGCGACGTTCACCTGCACGCCGTGCGCGCCGAGCGACAGCAGCTTGTCGGCGAGCTGCGCGCGCACGGTGCGGCTCCATTGATCGGGTGCGGCCTGTGCATCGCGCCACAACACGTAAATGACTTTCTCCATTGCTCCGGCTCCAGGGATATGACGGGATCGGCGGCGCCGCCGCCGGGTTTCAGGAAATGTCGAATGTCGATTCGGCCGCGTCATGCGCGCGCGGCGCGAAGCGGTTCGCGGTCAGCGTGAACGACGGCGGAATCGGCGAGGTGACGGTTTCGAACAGCCGCTCGTGACGCGTCGCGTGAATGCGCCACACGCCGTCGCGCTTCACGTACTGGTCGTCGTAGAACGCGGTGCCGTGCACCAGGTAGTCATCTTCGAGATTGATCGCGTGATCCTCGAGAAACCACACGCCGCACGCGTGATCGGCGGACACCAGCGTGAGCTCGGGATGATGGCCGTGATGCATCGTCAGGAAGGTCGGCTTGCCGATCAGTGCGCGCAGGCTCGACACGAACGCGTCGCGGCCGTCGTACGCGTAGCGGCCGCCTTGCAGTCGCACTTCGCAATCCTCGGTCACGCATTGTTCGAGCAGCGACCAGTCGTGCGTGTCGATCGCGCGGAAATACCGGTACTTCAGCTGGCGGATCTGCTCGTATTCGTAGAGCGTGCGCGTCGTGTCGTCCATCGCCGTATCTCGTGGTGGTGTCGTTCGATGGTAGGAACGAAGCCGCCTGCGTCACATCGTCTGTTCGGACGAACGCCGGTATCGACCTGCCGGTTCATCCAAACAGGTGATGGCTGTCTTCCCGTGCGCCGGTAACGTGGCGTCGACGCGGCTTCGATCCGCGCACACGAGACCAAGGAGACGGCATGACCCCGATCGAACGAATGGAAGCGCGCGTGCGCCGGCTCGAGGACACCGACGCGATCCGCCAGCTGAAGGCCCGCTACTTCACGTGCTGCGACCGGAAGGATCCGCAAGGGATGCGCGACTGCTTCGCGCCCGGCACCGTGCACATCGACTATGGCCGGATCGGCACGTTCGACCATCGCGATGCGCTCGTCGACGTGTTCGAGCGGCTCGGCTGCCACCCGCACGTCGTCGAGATGCACCACGGCGTGAATCCCGACATCACCGTGCTCGACGACACGCATGCGCGCGGCACGTGGGGCCTGCATTACCAGATGCTCGACACCAACGCGCGCACGCTCACGCAGCTCGGCGCGACCTACGACGACGAATACCGGAAAGTCGACGGCGAATGGAAGATCGCGGCCACGCGCTGCATCGTCACGTCGACGCTGTCCGCCCGCTATGACGGCGCTGCGCCGGCCGTGCTGTTCGCCGGCGCGCAGCCGCCGGCCATGTGACGACGCGCACGGCCCGCGTCGGTTGAGAACCATCCCCAGGAGACATCGAACATGACACAGAACCACGAGGCGCCGGTCGCCGTCGTGACGGGCGCGTCGCGCGGCGCGGGCAAGGGCATCGCGCGCGCGCTCGGTGCGGCCGGCGTGACCGTCTACGTGACGGGCCGCTCGCAGCACGAAGGCGACGCGCCGCTGCCCGGCACGATTCACGAGACCGCGCGCGAGATCGACGCGCTCGGCGGCCGCGGGATCGCGGTGGCGTGCGACCACGCGGACGACGCCCAGGTGAAGGCGCTGTTCGAGCGCGTCGAGCGTGAAAGCGGGCGGCTCGACATCCTCGTCAACAACGCGACCTACCTGCACGACCAGCTGATCCTGCCGGGCCCGTTTTGGGAGAAGTCGCTCGATCTCGTGAACATCCTCGACGTCGGGCTGCGCTCGGCGTACGTCGCGAGCTGGCACGCCGCTCAGCTGATGGCGAAGCGCCGCAGCGGGCTGATCGCGTTCACGTCGTCGTTCGGCGCGAGCTGCTACATGCACGGTGCCGCGTACGGCGCGCAGAAGTCCGGCGTCGACAAGTTCGCGAAGGACATGGCGGTCGACCTGAAGCCGTTCGACGTCGCGGCCGTGTCGATCTGGATGGGCCCGCTGCGCACCGAGCGCACGACGCGCGTGTGGGACGAGCATCCGGACCTGTACAAGGAATTCTCGCTCGTCGCCGAAAGCCCGGAATTCACCGGCCGCGTGATTCACGCGATCCACGCCGATCCGCAGCGCATGGCGCTGTCGGGGCAGGTGCTGGTCGGTGCGGAAGCCGCGCTGCAGTACGGCATCGCGGATCTCGACGGCAAGCAGCCGCCGTCGTATCGCGAACTGCTCGGCGGCCCCGTGCAGGCTCATCCGGCAATCGTCGCGTAAGGAGTGCGCATGGGCATCCTCAACGGCAAGGTCGCGCTCGTGACGGGCGCGGGACAGGGCGTCGGGCAAGGCGTCGCGCACGCGCTCGCGGCGGAAGGCGCGCAGGTGGCCGTGGTCGGCCGCACGCGCGACAAGCTGGTCGCGACGTGCGATGCGATCCATGCGCGCGGCGGTATCGCGGAGCCGTTCGTGTGCGACGTGATGGACGCCGAACAGATCGCGCTATGCGTCGATGCGGTGGTCGAGCGTTTTCGCGGCGTGCAGATCCTCATCAACAACGCGCAGGTCGTGCCGCTCGGCCGCCTGCTCGACGTGACCGACAAGGATTTTCTCGCCGGCCTCGAGTCCGGGCCGATCGCGACGCTGCGCATGATGCGCGCGTGCCATCCGCATCTGAAGGGTGACGGCGTGATCGTGAACTTCGCGTCGTCGGCGGCGGTGCGCTGGGACACGTCGGGCTACGGCGCGTACGCGGCGACCAAGGAGGCGATTCGTGCGCTCACGCGGGCGGCGGCCTGCGAATGGGGCGCCGACGGCATTCGCGTGAACGCGGTCGCGCCGCACGCGCTGTCGCCGGGGCTGAAGGGCTGGGTCGATGCGAACCCGGACGAAGCCGCGGCGTTCTTCCGCACGATCCCGCTCGGCCGCGTCGGCGATTGCGAGCAGGACATCGGGCGCGCGATCGTGTTTCTCGCGAGCCGCGATGCCGCGTACCTGACCGGCGCGACGCTGCCGCTCGATGGCGGGCAGGCGTACTGGGGCTGACGGCGCGCGCGCGATAGCGGCGTCGCTGCATCCCCGTCATGGGCCGGCACGGCGCTGCTCAGCCGCGCGCCGTGGCCGGCAAACTGAACCTGAACCGGCACCGGAATCGAAACCGGAATCGGCAAGCATCGAAGAGAGAACGACATGGGACGACTGGAAGGAAAGGTAGCGATCGTCACGGGCGGTGCGCGCGGGATGGGCGCGGCGACGTGCAGGCTGTTCGTCGAGGAGGGCGCGCGCGTGGTGATCGGGGACGTGCTCGATGCGGAAGGCGAAGCGCTCGCACGCGAGCTCGGCGACGCCGCGCGCTTCATGCGG
This sequence comes from Burkholderia sp. Nafp2/4-1b, assembly GCF_003635165.1. GTDB lineage: Bacteria > Pseudomonadota > Gammaproteobacteria > Burkholderiales > Burkholderiaceae > Burkholderia. Next base: position 724,373 of record NZ_ML058597.1, read on the forward strand.
CTCGACGTGGCCGACGAAGCGAACTGGCAACGGGTGGCCGATGCGACCGTCGAGCAGTTCGGCCGCATCGACGTGCTCGTCAACAACGCGGCGGTGCTGATGTTCGGCGCGATCACCGAGCTGTCGAAACGCGACTTCGAGCGGGCGGTGTCGATCAACCTGGTCGGCACGTTCGCCGGCATCCGCACGATCGCGCCGCGCATGATCGCGCAGAAGCGCGGTTCGATCGTCAACATCTCGTCGGTCGACGGGCTGCGCGGCGTGAATGCGCTCGCCGCGTATGTATCGAGCAAATGGGGTGTGCGCGGACTGACCAAAGTGGCGGCGCTCGAACTCGGCCATCAGGGCGTGCGGGTAAACTCGATCCACCCGGGCGGCGTGAACACCGCGATGTCGAACCCGACCGGCGCGCCGCTGGATGAAGTCAACCAGCACTACACGCACGTGCCGCTGCAGCGCGTCGGCTTGCCTGACGAAATCGCGCGTGCGACGCTGTTCCTCGCGAGCGACGAAGCGTCGTACTGCAACGGCGCCGAGCTGTCCGTCGACGGCGGCATGGCGGCAGGCGCGTATTACCCCGGATTGCCCGGCGCACCGTTTTGAGCGGTGGCGTACACAACGCCTGCGCGACCGATGTTTGTGTACGCAACCTAATTCAGGGTTTGCCTGAGTAGCGAAAACGCGAATGCGCGCCGAGCGCGTTCGCGTGTGTCTCGCCCGCATGTATCGCGCCAATTTTTCCGTATGCGCGAAACCCCTTGCCGGGCGGACGTTCCGGCGGTTTCGTCCCCACAGCGTGCGCGTTGACGCGGTAAAAAAGGACGTGTCTGCAACGCGCGTGCCGGCGCGTCGTCACAGTTGTTTCTTGTTGCAACGCAATGCCCACCCAATATCGGCGATGGTATGCTGGCCGACATGGAGTTGTACGGCAGGTTGCTTGCATGGCGAAACTCGCGTTCGCACCCTCATACGAGACATCACATCCTCTCGCCCGCATCGCGGCATCGACACGCGCTCCGCTCGCGTGTCCCGCCTTGCGCGTCGCCGCACCCTGCGCTCCGATCGCATTCCCCATCTCGCGGGCTCGCCCCGCATCCGCCATCCCCGCCCAATAATCTGGAGACATTCCCATGTTGCAAAACACCATGGCCGAAGCGACACACGGCCCGCTGATTGCTCCCCCGGCGTTCGTCAAACATCGCAAGCTGATCGATTGGGTGTCGCGCATCGCCGCGCTCACGGAACCCGAGCGCGTCGTATGGTGCGACGGCTCGCAGGAAGAGAACGACGCGCTTTGCCAGGCGATGGTCGAGCAGGGCACGCTGATCCAGCTGAACCCGGCGAAGCGCCCGAACTCGTATCTCGCGCAATCCGATCCGTCGGACGTCGCGCGCGTCGAGGATCGCACCTTCATCTGCACGCCTTCGGCGGACGACGTCGGCCCGACCAACAACTGGATCGCGCCGGAAGAAATGCGCGAGACGCTGAACGGCCTGTTCCGCGGCTCGATGCGCGGCCGCACGCTGTACGTCGTGCCGTTCTCGATGGGCCCGCTCGGCTCGCCGATCGCGCACGTCGGCGTGGAGCTGTCCGACAGCCCGTACGTCGCGGTGAACATGCGGATCATGACGCGCATGGGCCGCGACGTGTATGACGTGCTCGGCGAGGATGGCGAATTCGTGCCGTGCGTGCACAGCGTCGGCTATCCGCTCGAAGCCGGCCAGAAGGACGTGCCGTGGCCGTGCAACCCGGTCAAGTACATCGTGCATTTCCCCGAGACGCGCGAAATCTGGAGCTTCGGCTCCGGCTACGGCGGCAACGCGCTGCTCGGCAAGAAGTGCTTCGCGCTGCGCATCGCGTCGACGATGGGCCGCGACCAGGGCTGGCTTGCCGAACACATGCTGATCCTCGGCGTGACGTCGCCGGCCGGCAAGAAGTATCACGTCGCGGCGGCGTTCCCGTCCGCGTGCGGCAAGACCAACTTCGCGATGCTGATCCCGCCGCAGGGTTTCGACGGCTGGAAGGTCACGACGATCGGCGACGACATCGCGTGGCTGAAGCCCGGCCGCGACGGCCGCCTGTATGCGATCAACCCGGAAGCGGGCTTCTTCGGCGTCGCGCCGGGCACCGGCGTGAAGACCAACCCGAACGCGATCGCGACGCTGAAGGAAAACGTGATCTTCACGAACGTCGCGCTGACGGAAGACGGCGACGTATGGTGGGAAGGGCTGACCGACACGCCGCCCGCGAAGCTGACCGACTGGCAGGGCAACCCGTGGACGCCCGAGATCGGCAAGGAAACGGGCCGCAAGGCCGCGCATCCGAACTCGCGCTTCACCGCACCGGCATCGCAGTGCCCGTCGATCGACGCGGACTGGGAGAACCCGGCCGGCGTGCCGATCGATGCGTTCATTTTCGGCGGCCGCCGCTCGACGACCGTGCCGCTCGTGACCGAAGCGCGCGACTGGGTCGAAGGCGTGTACATGGCTGCGACGATGGGCTCGGAGACGACCGCCGCGGCCGCCGGCCAGCAGGGCATCGTGCGTCGCGACCCGTTCGCGATGCTGCCGTTCTGCGGCTACAACATGAGCGATTATTTCGCGCACTGGCTGACGCTCGGCAAGCAGCTCGAAGCGTCGGGCGCGAAGCTGCCGAAGATCTACTGCGTGAACTGGTTCCGCAAGGACGCGAACGGCAAGTTCGTCTGGCCGGGTTTCGGCGAGAACATGCGCGTGCTGAAGTGGATGCTCGATCGCCTCGAAGGCAACGGCGGCGGCGGCGAACATGCGTTCGGCGTGTCGCCGGCGTATGAAGACCTGCATTGGGACGGGCTCGACTTCACGCGCGAGCAGTTCGACGCGGTCACGTCGATGAACGCGGACGAATGGCGCGACGAGCTGAAGCTGCATGCGGAGCTGTTCGATACGCTGAAGCTGCGCCTGCCGACCGAGCTGACCGATACGATGAAGAAGATCGAACAGCGGATCGGCTGACGCACCGTATCGATTCGGTGTCGAAAACGCCCCGCGGCCGGCCGCGGGGCGTTTTCGTTTCCTGCTTCGCGCCTATGCGCTTATGCGCTTACGCGCTGCAATGCGCGACCACTTCATCGACCGCGCGCTGCACGTCGCCGCGCCGATAGCGCAGCAGCGCGATTTCGGCCGGATCGGGTTCATACGCTACGACGTTGCCGCGCCCCGTATAGATCGCGATGTCCGGCAGCAGCGGATGCTCCTGGTCGAGCGCCGGCACCGTTTGCGGATTGCCGGCCGCGCGGAAGAACGCGGCGAAGTAGTCGGCGAAGCTCAGGTTCTCGTCGCCGACCAGATATGCGTTGCCCGGTTCGCCGCGCTGCAGCGCACCCCAGATCGCTTCCGACAGCGATTGCGTCGAGATGAAGTTGCTGCCGCCGGCCGGCCCGTACACCGGCAGTCCGGTGAGCTTGCCCTGCGCATAGTGGGTGTAAGCAGCGAACATCTCGTTGCGCAGCCCCGGTACCGATCCGACGACGAACGGCGCATTGACGCTGCACACCGCGAACGTCGGCGACGCGAGCGCGCGCACGCGTTGGTCGGCGAGATGGCGCGAACGCACGTACGGCACGGTGTCGACGAGCGCCGGCGCGACCTGCGGATAAAAGCTGCCGACCAGCACCGCGCGCTTCACGCCCGCGTCGCGCGCGAGCGCGAAGAAGCGCGGCACCGCGTCGACGTTCGCGCGTTCCCAGTGCGCGGCTTCGTCGGTGCCGGGCGGCAGATGGCGAATGTCGTTGCCGGCCGCGAACACAACCGCGTCGAACGGCACGAGATCGTCGCGCGTGAAGTTGCCGGCCACGTAGTCGCGCAGCAGCACGTCGAACTGCGCGAGCGCGCTGTCCGGCGCAGGCGGCTTGCGTGCGGCGAGCGTCACGTCGTTGCCTTGCGCGCGCAGGTGCAGCGCGGCGTGGCCGCCGATGAGGCCCGTACCGCCGATGATCAGGATTTTCATGGTGTCTCCGGTGGCGGCGCAGGGGCGCCGCGTGCTGTCAGAAATTGAAGCCGTTGCCGGTGACGACCGGCATGTTGGTCCAGAAGCCGTTCGGATCGCGATACCAGCCGGCCGCCGCGAGCGCACCGCCGTCGACGTGCAGCGTCGTGCCGGTGACCCATGCGGCGAGCGGGCTCGCGAGGAACAGCGCGGCGCCGGCGATGTCACCGGCCGCGCCGAAGCGTCCGAGCGGAATCCAGCGCGAAATGTGGTCGCGATGTTCGGCCGCGACCATCGCGCTCACCGGTACCTGCGGCGTCTCGGTGGTCTCGGGCGCGATCTGGTTCACGCGGATGCCGGCCGGCCCGAGTTCGAGCGCGAGGCTTTTCGTGAAGCCGGTCAGCGCGGCCTTGAACGATGCATAGACGGTGCAGTTCGGGATCGCGCGGAAGCCTTCGATCGACGACACGCCGACGATGCTGCCGCCCGCGCCGCGCTTGCGCAGCAACGGCAGCATCGCGCGCGTGACGACGAACACCTGGCGCAGGTTCACGTCGAACAGCCGCGCGATGTCGTCGTCCGTGTAGTCGTCGAACGGTTTCGCGATCTGCAGGAAATCGCCGACATTGTTGACGAGCACGTCGAGCCCGCCGAAGCGCGCGTCGACCGTCCGCGCGAACGCGTTGACCTCGTCGCGCTGCGTGACGTCCACGGTGCCGACCAGCGCGTCGACGCCCGCGGCTTCGAGCGCCTGCCGCACATCCTGCGCGCGAGCGGGGTCGTGCTCGGCCACGGCGACGCGCGCGCCTGCCGCACCGAACGCTTCCGCGCACGCGCGGCCGATGCCTGCGCCGCCGCCGGTGACCAGCACGGTCTTGCCGGTAAATGAAATCATCTGGAGACTCCTTCGAACGGAAATGCCGCGCGCCGCATCACAGCGACGCAACCAGTTGCGCGTTGTCGATCCGCAGCTCCGCGCCGTTCACGAAGCGCGATTCGTCGGACGCAAGGAACAGCACGAGATTCGCGACGTCCTGCGGATCGCACATGCGCGCCATCGGATCGTTGCCGATGCCGAGTTCCGCCGGATCGAGGCCGGGCATCAGCGCCTGCGTCATCGGCGTCCAGATGCCGTCCGGATGGATCGAGTTGCAGCGGATCCGGTAGCCGCTGCGCTTGCAGTGCACGGCGACGCTGCGCGCGAGCGCCGTCACCGCGCCTTTCGAGCCGGTATACGCGCACATCATCGGCAGGCCGCCGAGCGCGGCGACCGACGACATCATCACGATCGAACCCGGCGTGTCGTTGTTTTTCATCGCGCCGATCGCGTACTTGCAGCCGAGAAAGTAGCCGTCCGCGTTGACGCGCAGCACGCGTCGCCAGGTGTCGAGGCTCGTGTCCTCGATCGAGCCGACCGGGCAGATCGCCGCGTTGTTGACCAGCACGTCGAGCCGGCCGAAATGCTCGAGCGTCGACCCGATCGCGTGCCGCCAGCCGTCTTCGTCGGCGATGTCCTGATGCACGAACAGCGCGGTGTCGCCGATCTCGCGCGCCAATGCGCGGCCTGCGTCCTCGTCGATGTCGGTGAGCACCACGCGCGCGCCTTCGGCGGCGAGCAGCAGCGCATCCGCGCGGCCGACGCCGCTCGCCGCGCCGGTGATCAGCGCAACCTTGTTTGCGACTCGATTCATGTTCGGTCGTGTTCCGTTGTGGGTGAAAGAAGGCGGGCGCTCACGCGGCGCCCGGCGCACGGCCGGCCTTGACCGCATCGAGCGCGGCCGCGCCGTAGAGCTGCGCGATGGTGTCGTCGACGCGCGGGTTGGTGCGCAACTCGTGCCCGCCGTCGACCGCGAAACTCTGGCCGGTGACCCAGCCCGACTCGGGGCCCGCGAGATAGCGCACCGCATGCGCGATCGCTTCCGGTTCGCCGAGCGTGCCGAGCGGAATCTGTTCGAGGAAGTTGTCGACCAGCGCCCGGTTGTCGAACATCGGCGCGGTGGCCTCCGAGCGCGTGAGGCCCGGTCGCACCGCGTTCACGCGGATCTTCGCGCCGGCCAGTTCCTCGGCCGCGCCGCGCACCAGCGCTTCGAGCGCGGCTTTCGCGGTGCAGTACGCGGTCAGCCAGCGGAAATTGATCCGCGCGGCCGTCGACGAGATGCAGACGATCGTGCCGCCGCCGCTGTCGGCGAGCCGCGGCGCGGCGTGACGGATCGCGGCGAACGCGCTGTGCAGGTTCAGGTCGAGTTCCGCGCGGAAGCTGCCGGCGTCGTGCATCAGCAGCGGCCGGAACCCGGCGCCGCCGACTGTCGGCACAACGATGTCGAGACGGCCGTCGAGCGCCCACGCCGTGTCCAATGCGGCTTGCAGGTCGCCGTCGTCGCACGCGTCGCCCGCGTGGATCGCGATGCGGCTGCCGGGCACCGCATCGGTCAGCTGCTGCCGCGCGCGTTCGAGTGCATCGCGGCGGCGGCCCATCAGCACGACGGCCGCGCCATCGACAGCGAGCGCATGCGCGCAGGCCGCGCCGATGCCGCCGGCGCCGCCGGTGACGAGTGCGGTGCGACCGGCGAGGGGAAGCGTCGTGCGCATCGTTCAGCCCTCCAGCGGCAGGTCTTGCGACCAGTCGACATGCAGCGTGCGCGCGGCGAAGCGCCACGTGCCGCCATCGAACACGCAGCGGTCGCGATAGCGCAGCCCCCAGTCGAGCTTGCGCTTCACGCCGTCGCGCACGTACACGTGGCACGCGACGCAGTAGGTCTCGACCTCGGCCTCGCCGCCGTCGAGCGTGACGAGCTGGTTGTGCACGTGATGCTGGGTCGTCTCGTAGCGCTCGATCGCGCTCATGCCAGCGACGATCGCGTCGCGGTCGTCGAAGCGGAAACCGGGGCCGTCGAGTTGCGCGTCGGCGGTGAAGAGGGTGGCAAGGCGCGGCCAGTCGCGCCGGTCGACGGCCTGCGCGTAGCGGCACGCGAGTTCGTACAGCGCGTGGCGGGGATGCGAATCGGTCATGCGTACTCCCGTGAATGAACGGAAAGACCCGGCCGGCCCGCGAGCGCGGACACGGCGGCATTGCGACGTCGATGCGCAGGTTCGCATCGGACCGGGCGATCCTCATCACCCATACGGAGCAGGGCAAGGATCGGGGAAAACACCGGGACCGACGGCCGCGCATCGTCCGATGGTGCGATGCAGCGGTTCATGCGCGGCATTCGTCCGACGATGACGCGGCCGGTCACTGCTGGCTGAGACGGGCGGTTTCCGAGTCTCGGCGACCACGCGGCCGCGCGGCGATGCTGCAACGCCGCACGTCACATTCGACCGGCTTCGCGTTTGCCCCTAGTCGAAATGGACGATGGCCGGCGGCCCGGGGCTGGCTACCGTGCAGTCATCCGATGCGGTTGCCTGTTTGCCTGAGGCCAGTGCGTCGGACACGAACCGCGACAGCGGCCAACCGGAGGGGACGACGATCATGAGACTGACGACTCGCAAGCTGTGCGTACTGGCGATGGGCACCTTCGCGGCGATGGCGATGGCGCGCTACGGTGCCGAGCAGGTTCCGTCGCCGCCATATGCGGCCGGCATCCTGCAATGCCGCTCGGTCGACACGAACGGCCTGCCGAGCGGTTGTGTGCCGATCGATCCTTCGCACTTCGGTTTCGCCGCGTTGCGCGGCATGTGACGCGGGCGCGGCTGCGTGCCGCGCCTGTTCGATGGCAGCTCGACGCCGTCGCGATGTGGTGGCGTCCGGCCGATGGATTGCGGTGCTTCGCGAGGCGCCGCGGCGCAATTGCTGCATCTCGTCCGGCGAGTGGTGCCCAAGCGGGTTTCCTGCGGTCGTTCGACTTACCGGCCCTCGGCCCCGGCGCATGGGTTACGGCTCACGGCTCATGGCTCATGGCTCATGGCTCATGGCTCATGGGTTGCGGCTTACGGCTTAAGGCTTATGGCCCGCGGGCCACGGCCCACGGCCCACGGCCCAGACGCCGCAACTCGTTTGCGCGCCTTCGGGCGCTCGCATCGGCGCCCCGGCCGATCCCAGCCGGACTGCCTCCCCGGCGGCGCTGCACCGCGACCTCCGCCTTTCACCGAATCCCGAACTCGATTCCCTTCAAGCAGACCCATTGCCCCCATGTCATCCGAATACTCCCTGACTCGCCCGCTCAACCTCCGCGACGTCCCTCGCTGGGACGCCAAACACGACGTCGTGATCGTCGGCTTCGGCGCGGCCGGCGCGTGTGCGGCGATCGAAGCCGCGAGCGCCGGCGCCGACACGCTGATCGTCGAGCGCGCGTCGAACTACGGCGGCACGAGCGCGCTGTCCGGCGGCGAGATCTACCTCGGCGGCAGCGGCGGCACGCCCGCGCAGCGGCAGGCCGGCTTCAGCGACGACACCGAGGACCTGTACCGCTACCTGATGCTCGCAGGCGGCCGCGATGCCGACGAGGCGAAAGTGCGCGTCTATGCGAACGAGAGCCTCGCGCATCACGACTGGCTCGTCGCGCAGGGCCTCACGTACAAGAACACGTTCATCAGCGAGCGGATCGTCGAACCTGAAACCGACGACTGCCTGATCTGGTCCGGCAGCGAGGAGGCCTGGCCGTTCAGCGCGGCGGCGAAGCCGTGCCCGCGTGGCCACACGCCGCAATGGCCGGGCTGGGGTGGCGGCCAGATGCTGATGCGCGTGCTGGCGGAGCGCGCGCTGGCACTCGGCGTATCGACGCGCTACGACACGCGCGCCCAGGCGCTGATCGTGGACGATGCCGGCGCGGTGCGCGGCGTCGTGCTGCGCGCATATGGCGAGACGGTGTTCGTGCGGGCCCGCCGCGCGGTGATCCTGTGCGCGGGCGGCTTCGCGATGAACCGCGACATGGTGCGCCGGCATGCGCCGCAGTTCCTGCGCTCGAACGAACCGATCGGCAGCCCCGGCGACGACGGTTCGGGCATCCTGCTCGGCCAGAGCGCCGGCGGCGCCGCGATCCACATGGATCAGGGGTTCGTCAGCCTGCCGTTCTATGCGCCCGAATCGCTGATTTACGGGATTTTCGTGAACGCGCGCGGCCAGCGCTTCATCAACGAGGACGGCTATCACGGCCGTACGGGTCACCACGCGTTTCATCAGGCCGACGACCGGATCTACCTGCTGGTCGACCACGCGACGTACCAGGAGCCGCCTGACATCGCACGGATCGGCATCGCGGCGGCGGGCGAGACCTGGGAGGAAGTCGAGCGCGACCTGCAGATGCCGGCCGGCACGCTGACCGCGACCGTCGACGTCTACAACCGCCACGCGGCCGAGGGCGTCGATCCGCTGTTCCACAAGGCGAAGAAGTGGCTCAAGCCGCTGATCGAGCCGCCGTTCGTCGCGCTCGATTGCCGGATCGACTACGCGTTCTATCCGCATTTCACGCTGGGCGGGCTCGATACGCTGCCGACCGGGCAGGTGCTCGATGCGGCGCGCGTGCCGGTCGCGGGGCTGTATGCGGCCGGCCGCACGACGTGCGGGCTGCCGCGCTGGGGCGCCGGGTACAGTTCGGGCTTGTCGCTGGCCGACGCGACGTTCTTCGGCCGGCAGGCCGGCCGTCACGCCGCGCACGCGGCGAGCGACGCGTTGCGCAGCGCCGCGTAACGTCGCCGGCGCGGCACGCTGAACACGAAGCGCAACACGAAGCGCAACACGAAGCGCAACACGAAGCGGATGGCGACGACGCCCCGGGCAACCGCGTTGCACCGGGGCGTCGTCGTTTCAGCGAGACGTCGGACGATCGTCAGCCGAACTCGAGCGCGTTCGTCAGGTCGCCCGGCGGCGTCGCGCCGCGCGACGCGAACGCCTTGTCGCGCGCGGCGACGCCGTCGAGCGGCGCGAGCCCGTGCACGCGGCTGATGAAGCGCAGGATCGAGTTCGTGTCGTACATCGTGTGGTCGACGTAACCTTTCTTCGCGAACGGCGAGATCACGAGCGCCGGAATCCGCGAACCCGGGCCCCAGCGATCGCCGACCGGCGGCGCGACGTGGTCCCACCAGCCGCCGTTCTCGTCGTGCGTCATCACGATCACGGTGTTCGCCCACTGCGGGCCGCGCCGGATGCGTTCGATCACGTGCGCGATGTGGCGATCGCCCGATTCGACGTCCGCATAGCCCGCGTGCATGTTCAGGTTGCCCTGCGGCTTGTAGAACGTGACGGCCGGCAGGCGGCCCGCGTCGATGTCGGCGATGAAGTGGTTGGTCGTCGGCTCGTCGCCGAGGCCCGCGTCGCGCAAGTGCTTGCGGCGCGCTTCGGTGCCCGGCGCGTAGTTCACGAAGTAGTTGAACGGCTGATGGTGGTACTGGAAATCCGGCACCATGCCGGTGTCGCGGTGCTCGAGCGCGTACTGCCACGCGCCGCTGTACCACGCCCAGTCGACGTTCTTCTCCGACAAACGATCGCCGATCGTCGCATGGCCTTGCGGCGGGATCACGCGATGGTCGGCCGGATCCGCATACGCGGCGTTGCCCGGATCGGCCGGCGGCACGTAGCTCGGCTGGTACGGCGGCGCCATCGTGTTGACGCCGTAGCCGTCGGGCGTCAGCGGGCCGTCGACCGCGAACTTCGGCGGGCCCTCGAGCGCGGACGCGGGCGAATCGGCGGCGAGCGTCAGGCGCGTGCCGGCCGGGTCGTTGCCGTCGACTTTCGACAGCAGCTTCGCGGCATGCGGATGCTTGTGCGCGTCCGGATACCGCGGCGGCTGCGCGGAAATCAGGAACATGTGATTCAGCCACGATCCGCCGAAGGCCGCCATGAAGAAGTTGTCGCACAGCGTGTATTGCCGCGCGAGATTCCACAGCCGCAGCGTGTCGGCGGAATTGCGGTAATGGCCCATCACGAGGCCGCCCGAATCGGCCCACGCGGCGAACTGGTTGTTGCGGCCCGCGGCGATCTGCATCTGGTTCTGGTAGAAGCGATGCCACAGGTCGCGCGTGATCACGCCGTTCGGCAGCGGCTGGCCCTGCGCGTCGGCGATCCGGAACGGTGCGTTCGGCAGCTTGTCGATGTCGCGCTCGGCGACCGCGTAGCGCTTGCCGTCCACTTCCTGCGCCTGCGGCACGAGCCCGCCCCAGATCTTCGGCAGCGTCGGCAGCGGCGTCTTGCCGTCGCGGTCGAGCTGCTGCGCGTGCTCGGGCTTCACGTCGCTCAGCGGATACTGGACGCCGGGGAAATCGCCGTACAGGTTCGTGAAGCTGCGGTTTTCCGCGTAGATCACGACGATGTGGCGCACCTGCCGGCGCAGCGCTTCGTCGAGCCGCAGGTCGGCGGCGGAGCGCGGCGCGCCGCCCGGCGTGGTCTCGCAGCCGCCGAGCGCGACGCCCGCGCCAAGCGCGGCGAGGCCGCCGAGCATGCGGCGGCGGTCGGGATCAACGGGCAGGTCGTCGGGGCGATCGGGGGTGTCGTTCACGTCGTGTGCTCCTCGAATGGGCGGTTGTCGTTCGATGCGCGGCAGCGTCGCACAGCCTGCCGCGACGCGGGACGGCACGCAACAGCCGGCGTTGCGCGCAGCGCGCGATGGCCGCCGATACCGGCTGTCACAAAAGTGTCACGAATGCGACTATAACGCGGCCGACAGCCTCGTTGAAAGGTGTTTGTCGGAGACGATGCGCGACTCCCGCGCGCGAACTAGACTGGAATCACGGGCGGCACGTTGCGGCGTGCCGTCTGCCGCGAACGGCGCCGCGCGGCGTATTCGCGGTGTCATTCATGCGATGAAACGAGGCGACGATGGCACGGATGCGTTGCGTGCGCGCGTGGCTGCGGATGCCGTACGCCGGCCAGGCGCGCGGGCAGGCGTAAGCGCGCGGCACGGCACGCACGGCACGGCCGCCGGCCCGATGGCATGTCATGGACAGGAAATTCGATTACGCAGGATTGCTGATCGCAGCGGGCTTCTTCGTGCTGTTCGCCGCGCAGCTGGTGATGCTGCGCCCGGCGTCGACGGTGATCGCGTACAGCGATTTCCATCGGCTCGTCGCCGCACGGCTCGTCGACGATCTCGAGATCGGCGCGACGTCGATCGCCGGCACGCTGAAGATGCCGCAGGCCGGCGCGATGCTGCCGGCGTCCGACGTCGCGGCCGTGAAGTCGGAGGGCACGCCGCCACGCTTCATCACCAATCGCGTGACCGACCCGCAGCTGATCGACACGCTGAGCGCGGGCGGCATCCGCTTTCACGGTACGTCCGACACGGGATGGATCACGTCCCTCGCGTCGTGGCTGGTGCCGCTCGTCGCGTTCGTGTTCATCTGGAACCTGATGCTGCGCAAGCGCGGCGGACTGCAGGATTTCACCGGGATGGGCAAGAGCCGCGCACGCGTGTACGTGCAGCAGGAAACCGGCATCACGTTCGACGACATCGCGGGCATCGACGAAGCGAAGGCCGAGCTGCAGCAACTCGTCGCGTTCCTGCGCAATCCCGATCGCTACCAGCGGCTTGGCGGCAAGATTCCGAAGGGCGTACTCGTCGTCGGCGCGCCAGGTACAGGCAAGACCCTGCTCGCGCGTGCGGTCGCCGGCGAGGCGGCCGTGCCGTTCTTCTCGATCAGCGGCTCGGCGTTCGTCGAGATGTTCGTCGGCGTCGGCGCGGCGCGCGTGCGCGACCTGTTCGAACAGGCGCAGCAAAAGGCGCCATGCATCGTGTTCGTCGACGAGCTCGATGCGCTCGGCAAGGTACGCGGCGTCGGCCCGATGTCGGGCAACGACGAGCGCGAGCAGACGCTCAACCAGTTGCTCGTCGAGATGGACGGCTTCCAGGCCGGCTCCGGCGTCATCATCATGGCCGCGACCAACCGGCCGGAGATTCTCGATCCCGCACTGCTGCGCCCGGGCCGCTTCGATCGCCATATTGCGATCGACCGGCCCGATGTCAACGGTCGCCGCCAGATCCTCGGCGTGCATGTGAAGCGCGTGAAGCTCGCGGACGACGTCGATCTCGGCGAACTCGCGTCGCGCACGCCGGGCTTCGTCGGCGCCGATCTCGCGAACGTCGTCAACGAGGCTGCGCTGCATGCGGCCGAACTCGGCAAGCCGGCAATCGGGATGGACGACTTCGACGAGGCGATCGACCGCGCGCTGACGGGCCTCGAACGCAAGAGCCGCGTGATGAATGCGCAGGAGAAGCTGACGATCGCATATCACGAAGCCGGCCACGCGCTCGTCGCGGAAAGCCGCGCGTACTGCGATCCGGTGAAGAAGGTGTCGATCATTCCGCGCGGCGTGGCCGCGCTCGGCTACACGCAGCAGGTGCCGACCGAGGATCGTTACGTCCTGCGCCGCAGCGAACTGCTCGACCGGATCGATGCGCTGCTCGGCGGGCGCGTCGCGGAAGAACTCGTGTTCGGCGACGTGTCGACGGGCGCGCAGAACGATCTCGAGCGCGCGACCGCGATGGCGCGCCACATGGTCATGCAGTACGGGATGAGCGAGAAGATCGGGCTGGTGAGCTTCGACGACGATGCGCGCGGCGGCATGCCGGGCGCGTGGCATGCGAACGAAGGCCGCTGCAGCGAGCACACCGCGCGCGTGATCGACGACGAGGTGCATACGCTGCTGACCGATGCGCATGCGCGGGTCGCGGCGACGCTCGGCGAACGTCGCGACGTGCTCGAACGGATCGCACAGCGGCTGCTCGCGTGCGAAGTGCTCGAGCGCGATACGTTGCAGGCGCTGATCGACGGGCGCGCCGTGCCTGACGCCGTGCCGCCGATGACCGATCGCGGGCCGGACACGAGCGTGCATGCGAATGCGCCGGAGCAGGCGTCGGCGGTCGAGCGGGATTTCGTCGCGTACGGGCCGCCGCGCGAGCCCGAGCGCTGAAGTCCGTAGCGTGCGCAGCCAGCGGCCGACCACGACCACGACCACGACAACGAACGCGTCGCGCCGCTGCCGTTGCCGTTGCCGCGATTCATCCTTGTCGGCGCGGCATTGCGCCGGCCGTTCTTTCCTTCTTTCCAGTCACGGAGTCGCCATGAGCGAGGCGCACGTATCGGTCGATGTCGCGCAGCATGCGCGTTTCAGTTTCGAAGTCACGTTTGCCGGCACCGAGCTTGCGCCGGTGCTCACCGACGAACCGCCGCCGCTCGGCGCCGGCCGAGGCCCGAACCCGGTGCGGTTGCTGGCCGCGTCGGTCGCGAGCTGCCTCGCGGCGAGCCTGTTGTTCGCGCTGGAAAAACAGCGCGTCGATCCGCAGCCAATCGCCGCGCACATCGACGTCGACATGGTGCAGAACGACGCGGGCAGGGTGCGCGTGGGCTCGATGGCCGTGGCGCTGTCGGTCGGCAAGGCGTGGGCCGATCTCGCGGCGGCGACGCGCATGCTCGACCGGTTCGACGCGTATTGCGTGGTGACCGAGAGCATGCGCGAGGGCATTCCGATTTCAGTGGCGGTGCAGGACGTGAACGGCGTGGTGCTCGATCGCGAGACGACCGGCGTGTGAGTGTGTGAGCGCGCGTGGCACGCGCGTCAGGATTCGGTCGCGGCAGCGACTTCCGCCGCTTCGGCGAGCGCATCGAGAAAGCGCGTGCGCCACCAGTGCACGTCGGTCTTGCGCACGATCGCCATCAGCGCGTCGTGACGCCGGCGGCGTTCCTCGAGCGGCATCGAGAGCGCGCGCTGGATCGCCTGCGCGGTGCCTTGCGTGTCGTACGGATTCACGAGCAGCGCGGGTTTCAACTGCTCGGCCGCACCCGCGAAGCGCGACAGCACGAGCACGCCCGGATCGGCTTCATCCTGCGCGGCGAGGAACTCCTTCGCGACCAGGTTCATCCCGTCGCGCAGCGGCGTGACGAGCGCGACGCGGCTTGCGCGATAGAGGCCCGGCAAGCGCTTGCGTGCGACGGTGCGGTGAATGTAGCGCATCGGCATCCATTCGAGTTCGCCGTAGTCGCCGTTGATCGCACCGCACAGACTGTCCATCTCGCGCCGCAGATCGTCGTATGCGCCGAGGTCCTCGCGGCTCGGCGCGGCGATCTGGATCAGCGTCGCGCGGTCGCGGTTCTCCGGATACTGTTCGAGCAACTCGCGGAACGCATGCACGCGCTGCGGCAGCCCCTTCGTGTAGTCGAGCCGGTCGACACCGACGAGCAACTGGCGGCGCGAATACTCGTCGCGCATCCGCTCGAACATGTCGATCCCGTCGCGATTCTCCGCAAGCGCAGTGAATTCGTCGACGTTGATGCCGATCGGGAACGCGCCGGCCGACAACGTGCGGCCGAACGCGCGCAGGCGACCGTCCGGCAGCCGCGCGGCGCCGGCTTCCGCTTCGACGTAGTGCTCGAAGTGCAGCAGGTCGGATTCGGTCTGGAAGCCGACGAGGTCGTACGCGAACAGCGAGCGCATCAGCCACTCGTGCTCAGGAATCGCGGCCATGATCGGCGGCGGCGGCATCGGAATGTGCAGGAAGAATCCGATCGGATTCGTGCAGCCCATCGCGCGCAGTTCGGCGGCAAGCGGAATCAGCTGGTAGTCGTGGACCCACACGGTGTCGTCGGGGCGCAGCAGCGTGCTGAGCTTGCGCGCGAACAACTGGTTCACGCGGCGGTAGCCGTCCGCGAAACGCCGGTCGAACTGCGCGAGATCGAGCCGGTAGTGGAACACCGGCCACAGCACGTTGTTCGAGTAGCCGAGGTAGTACGCGTCGTAGTCCTGCGGATCGAGATCGATCGTCGCGAGGTGGATGCCGCCGACGTTCTGGATCTGTACGTCGTCGCTCTGCGCGGGACGTTCGCCTTCACCGCGCAGCCTGCCGCTCCACCCGAACCAGACGCCGCCGGTTTCCTGCAGGCTGTCTTTCACGGCCACGGCGAGCCCGCCGGCGGCGGCTTTACGGGGATCTGCAATGCGATTGGATACGACGACGAGTCGGCTCACCAGCTCTCCTGCGAATGGTTGGGGACGGTTCGTGCGGCCAGGGCGCGAGGCGGACGCCGCCATCGACGCGAGGCGCGATGGGGCCGCGATACGAGCGGACGGGAATCAGGGCATGCGATTCGCCGTTCGATCGTGGAGTGCTTTTTAAGCATACTCGTCATTCGGCTGATTTAAAAGTGCATGACCCGCATCAACGGATCGGCGGATGCGGTGCGATGCGCGTGAATGCGGACGTATGGCGGGGCGGGATCGGAAATTGCGCGGCGCTTTAAAGGCAGGTTGTGCAACGCGGATCGGAGTGCACGAGAAGTGCGGGGCAGGTGGCGGCGATCGATTTGTTTGGCTGCGCCGGCATGGACCATCGCGATGGTTTCGATCAATGCAGATGCGTTGAGCAGATCGATCGAAGCGCGCGTTGGCGAAGCACGAGGATGCGCCGCGCGAACGTAGCAAACGCATGCAGCGCGTTGCGCGATGCGTGGCGTTTCAGGCCCGTACGCAAGTCCGTACGCGCGCCGTGATCGCTACATGCAGACGGTGTCGATGCGCAGCGGGCGGCGTATTGCACGATCGCGCGTCGTGGTATGTAACGTTCTCCCATTCGAGGTATTTGCGATTTTCGATTCGCCGATGAATGCCGGAATACGTTTGCGAAATATTGAGTGTGAACCGGTGCGCGCCAGCGGAATGAGCGGTACCGGTGAAGTGAAACCGGCACCGGCCGTTGCCGGCGCCGGATCATCCCCGCCGCGAGCGCGGCGGGTGGCGGGAAGGTCAGAACGTCGTGCGCAGACCGGCCATCACACTTCGGCCGCCTTGCGGTGCAAAGCCGCGCACGACCGAGGTGGCATAACGGATCTCCTGGTTCGTGAGGTTGTCGCCGCGCAGGTATGCGAGCCAATTCGTGACGCCGACGCGGAACTTGTACGTCAGCGTCACGCCGAGCGACGTATAGCCGTCGGTCGGGAAGTCGTTGTCGGGTACACGGTGCTGCGACCACGCATGCGTGACCTGTGCGCGCGCACCGAACGGGCCGTACCCGTAGTCCGCCGCGAGCGTCGCGCGCAGCGGCGCGATGCGCGGCAGCGGCTGGCCGGTGTCGACGTTGCGCGCATGCGTGTAGTCGGCGGTCAGCTCCAGGTCGACCGTGTGACCGCGCCGCGAGAACGCACGCCATTTGCCGTCCAGCTCGACGCCGTAGAACTCGGCGCGCACGCCGCGATAGATCGCTTCGTCGAGCGCATCGCCGGTGCCGGGCGCGACGGGCTCGCCGTCGGCGTTCACGCTGCGGCCGGTGTTGTACTCGGTCAGATAGTTCGAGAAGCGGTTGTAAAACACGCCGACGCTGCCGCGGTTCGGGCCGCTCGCATAGCGCAGCGACAGGTCGGTCGACACGGCCTTTTCCTTCGACGCGTTCGGGTTGCCGATCAGGAACTGGCCGGTCGCGTCGTGCGGGCCGTTCGAGTACAGCTCGTAGAAGGTCGGCGCGCGTTCCGTGTACGCGACGTTCGCCGCGACCGACCAGACAGGCGTGAGCGAGAACAGTGCGCCGGCCGACACGCTGCCGGCATTGAAGTCGCGCGGTTGCGCGCCCGCGAATTTCTCGACGCCGGCCGGATCGGGATCGACCTTCACGTGCTCGAGGCGCCCGCCGAGGCTCAGCTTCAGCGCCGGGTCGACCTGCCATTCCTCGAGGCCGAACAGTGCGACGCTGTTGGTGCGCGTGGACGGCACGAGCAATTCGTCGCCCAGCGCCGAGAACGTGTTCTGCCCGAACTGCACGCCGATCGCGCCTTCGAACGGGCCGATCCTGCGATGCCGCGCTTCGACGCGCGCTTCGTAG
The DNA here is from genome assembly GCF_003635165.1 of Burkholderia sp. Nafp2/4-1b. Taxonomy (GTDB): domain Bacteria; phylum Pseudomonadota; class Gammaproteobacteria; order Burkholderiales; family Burkholderiaceae; genus Burkholderia. Next base: position 742,075 of record NZ_ML058597.1, read on the forward strand.
CCGCGATTGCGGAAGGTGGTCGCCGTCTCGCCGTTGTCGACTTCCTTGTGGCGATAGTCGGTGTACGCGAAGTCGAACTTCAGCTTCGTGAACGGGCCGTTCAGGTTGCGCACCTCGGACGCGAACGCGAGGCGTTCCTGGCGCATGCGCAGGCGCACGTCGTCCTCGGCGACGGAGCCGTAGTTCGACTCGTAGCCGTTGTACGACAGGCCCGCGAAGCCGTCGGCCCACGTGTACGACGCACCCACTGCGCCGCCGTGCACGCGGCCGTCGCTGTTCGGCACGTTGCCGATCGGCTGCGGCGTGTCGGGATCGTCGAGCGCGCGTTGCGCGCTGCTGCGCGCATAGCCGGGAATCCGCAGCTTGCTGGTTTCGCGATCGAATGCGTCGACATGGAACGCGAAGCGGCCGTTGCCGCCTTCGACCTGCGCGGCGCCTGCGCGCGTCGAATTCGCGCCGCCGTAGCGTGCGTCGAGCGCGCCCGTCACGCCTTCGATTGCTTCGCGCGGAATCCGGTTGTCGATCGTGTTGACGACACCGCCCACCGCATTGCCGCCATACAGCAGTGCGGCCGGCCCGCGCACGATCTCGACGCGCTCGATCGACAGCGGGTCCTCCGGCACCGCATGGTCATACGACAGCGACGATGCGTCGTACGCGGCGACGCCGTTCTGCAGCAGCCGGATCCGGTCGCCGTCCATCCCGCGGATGATCGGGCGGCCGACCATCGGCCCATAGGTGGTGGTCGACACGCCGGGCAGGCCGTTGAGCGTCTCGCCGAGCGAATCGGCCTGGCGGCGCGTCAGCGCGTCGCCGGACAGTTGCGCGGTCGGCGCGATCAAGTCGGTGTCGCCGAGGGGGTTCGCGGTCACGAAGATCGGCGCGAGCGGCGCGCCTTGCGCTGGCGTTGACGGCGCCGGTGTATCGGCCTGGGCGTGTGCGACGGCGGCGAACAGCATCAGCGGAACGGGCGAAAGCGGGCGAAGCGGTAGACGAGGAAGGTCGCGCATGGTCGGTGAATCGGTTGGAATCGGATCGGAAAGCGAGCCATGCGCATCGGAGTTCGATACGATATATTGTTGCATCCGTAGCGCGCTATGACACCGCAGCGACCCGTCTGGACATGACTCGGCGTAACCCGGCCACCGGGATGGAACGGTTTCAGGTGGGCGAGATCGCGAAATGATATGTTATATCATCTCAAATTCCAAGCGAATCGAAGCTGGTAGCAGGGTGTCTGTTGGACGGGGGCAATGGCGGCCAGAGCAGCAGGTGGACGCGGAAGCGCGGTGGTGGGCGGCTTTGGCAGGATTGCCGGAAGTTACGTGAAGCGGGGCGCCCGGCCGGGGCCGTACGACGCAAACTTCCAGCTGTTCCGATTGCGCGACCGGTAGCGACGGTCTTCCGCAGCGCAAATTCAAATTCGAACGCACGCGTCGGCCCGCACGACCCATCGCATCACGCATGAGGCCGCCGCGACGAATGACGCCGCGGCGGCGCGATACTCACGTGCGCGTCACGGCGCGAAGAACACGTCGGTGCGGTTCGTCAGGTTGCCCGCGTTGGTCTGGACGAACAGCGGATGGAACGACGACGACGGCAGCACGTCGAGCCCCTGGTAATCGCCGATGAAGAAGCCCTCGGCATTCGGCGCGAGCTTCATGTCGAACGGGCCGCCGACGCGCCGCTCGTCGGCGAACGTGGCGCCGCCGTCGTGCGAGATCTTGCGCCAGAACCCGGTCGGCAGCGTCGTCGTGTTGCCGGCCTGCAGATCGCGGAAGTCGTAGTGGGTGACCATCACCGCGCCCGCATTGTCGACGCGCACCGACGGATTGAACGCCGGCCGCCCGGTCGGCGTGTTGACCTGCAGCGGCGCGCTCCACGTCGCGCCGCCGTCCTTCGACGTCGAAAACGCGATCTCGTCGTAGTTGCCGCCGTTGAAGCGGCTGTCCTGCCACACGACGTAGAGCTGCCCCGATGCGGGATCGATCGCCGGTTCCGGAATGATGTCGCCGGTGCGTACCGGTTCGCCGGTGTTCGGGTCGGTCACGCCGGCGGTCTGCAAGCCGGCGATCACCTGAGGCTTCGTCCAGGTCGCGCCGTCATCGGTCGACTTGATGAACGCGACCTTGCCGGCCGCCTTGTTGAACGGCGGCTGGATCAGGTCGAAGAAGTTGTAGAGCGTGCCGGTCCTCGGGTCGACGACGATCTGGTTGCCGATCGTCTGCTGACGCGACGGCACATTGACGATGACCTTCGCCCGGCTCCATGTCTTGCCGCCGTCGACCGTCTTCGAGAAGAAGGTCGGCCCGCGATAGGCCTGCGTGTGCAGGTTCGCATACGGATTGCCGTTCGGCAGTTCTAGGCGGTCCCACACCGCATACGCCGTGCCGGCCTTCACCGGGTTCGCCGTGACTGATTCCTTGTCGTTGAAGAATTGCGTCGTCGGTTCGTCGTTCGCGATCAGCACGGCCGGGCTGCTCCATGTCTGTCCGCCGTCGGTCGATACCGACGCGGCGACCGCATTCGCGTTGTTCGACTGGTTGAACGAGATCGATACCGAATACGCGGTGCCGTCCGGCCCGAACGATACCCACGGATCGGACGCGCGCTCGTACTTGAGCCCCCCGGGCGCGCATGCGCTGAACGGCTGCGGCGTGCGTGCCCAGGTTGCGCCGCCGTCGAACGTGTAGCCGGCCACGAGCCCGTGGGCGCCGCCGTTCGACCAGCGGTCCTGCTGCCACACGCCGATCATGTTGGTCGGGTTCGCCGGGTTCACCGACAGCCACGGCTCGACTTCGGCGTTGACATAGTTCGTGCCGGGGCCGCCGATGGTGCAGGCGGCGAACGGACTCGGACCGGACACGGCCACGGGTTCGGCGTGCGCCGCCGCGGCGGCGACCATCGCCATCGCGGCGGACAGGCGGGTGAGGCGGATGACAACGGAGTGGGACACGATCGTGCGTCGCATGGACTGCTCCTCGTTGACGTGCGGCGGCGATGGCGCGGCGCGTCGACACGACGGCTCGAAGCGAACCGGCACGCGGCCATGCATGCCGTGCACCGTGTCGCGTCGGATCGTGTCGTTCAGGAGGCCGCTACGGTCATCGCAGACCGCGTATGCTGGATGCCGCCAGCACTTCGGTTAAGACTCCTCTTCATATTCATTGCTTGTCGGGTGCGTCTCTGGATGCGGACCCGACGGGAAGCCCAGTCCTTGCATACGACGAATGCGTCGAAGTGGATAGCAATGTAGGCGATTCGTCTGAGGCGCGGGAGGCAATTTTTTGTAACAGAGCGTAGCCGGAAAACGATGCCGGAGCGTCACGTCCGAAACGCAAAATTTTCCGACGCACAGGTGCGCTGAATCGAATCGAGAAGACGAATCGCAATCGCTTGCGATTGCAACATTCATGTCATCCGGTGTCGGTGGCGCACGGGGTGCGCGCCGCTCAGCGTTCGTCTGTGAAGCGGTCTTGCAACGCGTGTAGCCAGCGCGCGACGACGTCGAGTTCCGCGTCGGAAAAACCGTCGCACAGCTTGCCGTTCAGTTCGCGCAGCACCACGCGCGCGCGCTTGAGCGCCGCGTGACCTTCGTCGGTGAGGTACAGGCGCGTCGCGCGGCCGTCGTCCGAATCGGCGTGTCGCGCGAGCAGGCCGACCTTCGCCATCCGGTCGGCGAGCCCCGTCATTGCCGACGGCGCCAGTTGCAGCGCCGCACCGACTTCGCCGATCAGCGCGCCGTCCTGCTTCGCGAGACAGAACAGCACGCCGGCCTGCGCGGCGCTCGCGCGCGCCTCGGTTTCGGCCTTGCGGTCGACCCAGCGCTGAACGCGCCGCTGGCCGAGGTTCAACAGGAAAAACAGTCGTCGGTCTTCGCTCAAGCTCGGTTCCCGGCTGCAATGGAAAGGGACGGGCGACTGGCATCGCGCGGCGCGTCGAGCGCCTGCGCGAGCCAGTCGGCGACCGCGGGCCACAGCACGGCGCCGGGCCGGCTGCGGAAGAAGCCCATGTGCCCGACCGGTCCGCTGCCGGCGGCGCGCGGATCGATCTGGCGGCGCTCGACGGCCGCGCGGGTCAGGTAGCTTACCAGCAGGTCGATCGCGGGCCGGTTCGCCCACGGGTCGTCGTCGAAGCCGAGCGCGAGAATCGGCAACTGCTGTTTCGAGAAGCGCTCGGCCGCGCCGAGCGTCGGATCGTCGAAGAAGTAGCGCGGCAGCGTGGTCCACAGGCTCCATTCGCGGAACACGCCGGCAGGCAGATCCTCGCCGAGCCCGAGCCGCTTGCCGGGCACGTAGCCGAGCAGCGCGGACGCGAGCGGGCCGAGCACGCGCAGGATCAGCCGCACCTTCAGCCGCTCCGCCGCGCGGTCGATCAGCCGCGTGGTGCCCGCGTGCGCGGCGACCATCACGGCCGCGCGCAGGTGCGTGGTGGCGGCCGACAGCCCGATCGCGTGCCCGCCGACGCTGTGCCCGACCGCCAGCAGCGGAAGGCCGTCGTACGCGCCGCATGCCCATGCGACCGCGGCGCCGACGTCGAGCTCGACCCAGTCGCGCATGCGTGCCTGCAGCGCGCTCAGCCGCGCGGGCCGCGACGCGCCGATGCCGCGATAGTTGTAGGTCAGCGCCGCGAAGCCGCGCTCGGTCAGGAAGCGCGCGAAGCCGGCATACAGCCGCTCCGGCACGGCGGTGGCCGGATGGATCAACACCAGCGCGCGCGGCGCCGCATCCGGCGACCACAGCGTGCCGCGCAGCGTGTAGCCGTCGGCCGCGGAAAACTCGATGGGTTCTGACGTCATGGGCGTCCTCGTTCCGGGGAGTTATTTCGTATGCGAAATATAGTTCGTGAAGTATTTCGCGTGCGAAATATCTATCGAGGAACCATTCGAATGACCTCCTGCCGGAGGGAGCCGGCTGACGGCGTCGCGCCGTGGTGGTAGCTTCCACTTCATAAAAGTTTTGCATCTTTCGATAGAAGAATATTGCGTTTGTCTCATGACGCCGATCAACGTATCGTCACCGGTTCCATCCCGTCCGCCGGCCATCGCGTCGCGCGGGCCACAGGGCGCCGCCATCGCGCGGCCGCCCGCCAACCTCCGGGGAGATCACGTTGTTGAGCCGAATCGTCACCGCGCTGCTGCTCGCGCTCGCCGCGCAGCCGGGCATCGCGAAAGACACCGTCACGCTGCGTGTCGGTGAACAGAACTACTTCAACATCCAGGCGTCGATGGAGGCGTCCGGCGTGTTGAAGGACCTCCCTTACACGATCGAGTGGAAGCACTTCCAGGCCGCCGCGCCCGTCGCCGAGAGCCTGAACGGCAATGCGATCGACGTCGGCTTTCTCGGCGATTCCGCGCTGCTCACGCTGGCCGCGCGCGGCGCGCCGGTGAAAGTGGTCGCGGTGTCGAGGCAGAGCCTCGACGGCGTCGCGATCCTCGTGCCGAAGGACTCGCCGGTTCGCACCGTCGCCGACCTGCAGGGCAAGACCATCGCGGTCTGGCGCGGCGCGTGGAGCCAGCAGCTCGTGCTGCGCGCGCTCGAACATGCGGGCTTGCGCGCCGATTCCGTCAAGTACGCGTACCTGATGCCGATCGATGCGACCAACGCGCTCGCGAACGGCTCGGTCGACGCCGTGTCGTTGTGGGAGCCGTTCGTCAGCACGCTGGCGCTGCGCCAGGGCGCGCGGCCGGTCACGACCGCGCAGGGGCTGATGCCCGCGCTCAGCTTCGTCGCCGCGAACGAGCAGGCGGCGACGGGCCGGCGCGCGGAGATCACCGACTTCCTGAAGCGCGTGGTGGCGGCACGCCAGTGGGTCGACAGTCATCCGCGCGAATACGCGGACCTGTGGGCGAAGCGCGCGAAGCTCGAGCCGGACGTCGCGTACCGCTGGCTCAACAACGCGCACCAGCGCGTCGGCCCGGTCGACGACACGGCCGCGAAGGATGCGCAGAACACGGCCGATTTCCTGCACAAGGCCGGCGTGATTCCGGTCGCGTACGACACGACGAAGCTGCTCGACCGGTCGTATGCGGGCGCGTTCGCGATGCCCGCGCAAAAGACGGCCGCCGCGCAGTGAGCGTTCGGCCGAACCTGCGAATGCTGATCGACAACCAGAAGGACAGCCCGACATGCCAGTCGACATCATCGGCATGATCACCGCGACGCCCGGCGCGGAGGTCGACGTACCGGGCGGTGCCGCCGTCCAGCCCGACTACGTGCGGCGTTTCGCGCAGGCGCACGAGGCCGCCGGCTTCGACCAGATCCTGGTCGGCCATTTCAGCAATGCGGCGGACGGCTTCATCGTCGCGTCGTTCGCGGCGGCCGCGACCGAACGCATCCGCCTGCTGCTTGCGCACCGGCCCGGCGTGATCGTGCCGTCGGCCGCCGCGCGTCAGATCGCGACGCTCGACGTGTTCAGCGGCGGACGGCTCGCGCTGAACGTGGTGTCGGGCGGCGACGATACCGACCTGCAGCGCGACGGCGATTTCGTGCCGCACGACGCGCGATATCGCCGCACCGGCGAGTATCTCGACGTGCTGAAACGCATCTGGCTCGCCGGCGCGCCGGTCGATCACGACGGCGACTTCTACCGGCTGCGCGGTGCGTCGCCGGTCGTGAAGGGCGCGCAGCGGCCGCACGTGCCGATCTACTTCGGCGGCTCGTCGCCGGCTGCGCTCGCCGTAGCCGGTGAGCACGCAGACGTCTACATGACGTGGGGCGAACCGCTCGCATCGGTGCGCGAACAGATCGCGCGCGTGCGGGCCGCTGCCGCGCCGTTCGGACGCGCGCCGCGCATCAGCGTGTCGTTCCGGCCGATCGTCGCGGATACGGAAGCCGCCGCGTGGGAGAAGGCCGAAGCGATTCGCGAGCGCGTGCGCGCGGCGCGGCTCGCGAACGGGCAGCCGATCGACGGTCATGCGCCGCAGAATGCAGGTTCGCAACGGCTGCTGGCCGCGGCCGCGCAGGGCGACGTGCTGGACGAACGGCTGTGGATGGGTGTCGCGAACCTGACCGGCGCGCGCTGGAATTCGACGGCGCTCGTCGGCACGCCCGAACAGGTCGCGCGCGCTCTCGGTGCGTATTACCGGCTCGGCGTGTCGACGTTCCTGATTCGCGGGTTCGATCCGCTCGACGATGCGCTGGATTACGGACGCGAGCTGATTCCGGCGATACACGCGCATGTCGCGGAACTCGATCGGGAGCGTGCGGCGGTGACGGTGTAGGCGAAGAAGGCCCGAAACGCGGTTCGCCCCGGTATGTCCATCACGGCATGCCGGGGCGATTTCGTTTGATGCACCGCCGTGCGCGACGGTGCGTCGGTCCATCGAGTCGGTCCATCGAATCAGAACGACGGCAACCCCGGCGGATTCGTCTCCGCACGCGCGACCGCCTCGCTCTGCAACCCCCAGCGCGCGAGCGCCTGCTGGTAGCGACCGTTGCCGATCAGCCCGTTCGTCGCGAGCGTCAGCGCCGGCGCGAGCCCGCTGCCGCGGCGCGTCGCGATCGCGACGTCCGCATTCGCCGGCCAGCCCGCGTTGACGACACCCACCCGCCGGATCTTGCCGTCGCGGGCGGCCTGGTACGCGAGCGACGCGTTCGGATTCAGCTCGGCATCGGCGCGCCCCGACAGCAGCGCGATACGCGACGCCGCATCGTCGTCGAAGTACAGCAGCTCGGTCGCCTTCAGCCCCTGCGCGACATTGCGCCGGCTCCATTCGAGCAGGATGCGCTCCTGGCTCGTGCCCGCGCCGGTGATGATGCGCAGGCCCGCGACGTCCTTCGGCTCGGCGATCTTCTCGATCGGGCTCGCGGTGCGCACGTAGAAGCCGTGCAACCCGAGCCGGTAGGTCGTGAAGTCGTATTTCTCCTTGCGTTTCTCGGTCACGCCGACGTTCGAGATCACCGCGTCGTACTTGCCGGACGTGAGCCCGAGCGGCCAGTCGGCCCACGCGATCGGCAGCAGGACCAGCGTGCGGCCCAACGCGTCGGCGACGAGTTGCGCATAGTCGGGATCGGCGCCGACCACGGTGCGTGCGTCCGTCGCGAAGGTCGACACGGGCGGCGCGTGCGGCGCGATCGCGACCGTGAACGCGCCATCGCGCACCCAGCGGTAGTTGCTGGCCGCGCGAATCGCCGCATCGTCGCGCGATGCGCGAATGCGGCCGGCCTGGCGCGGATCGAGGTCCGCCGTCGCGGCGGCGGCCTCGGCCGCATTCCACCGCAGCGCGGCGGCTGCCGCGAGCGCGGCGGTCATGAACTGGCGTCGGTCGATCATCGGAGATTGCCTCGCAGGAAATAAGCGGCACGCATCACAGCACCCGCGACAGGAAGGCGCGCGTGCGCGGATGGGCCGGCGCATCGAGCACGACCGACGGCGGCCCCGATTCGACGACGCGGCCGCGCTCCATGAACAGCACGTTGTCGGCGACTTCGCGCGCGAAGCCGATCTCGTGCGTGACGATCACGAGCGTGGTGCCCGAGCGCGCGAGTTCCTTGATCACGTCGAGCACTTCGTTGACCAGTTCGGGATCGAGCGCCGACGTCGGCTCGTCGAACAGCAGCACCTTCGGCCGCAACGCGAGCGCCCGCGCGATCGCGACGCGCTGCTGCTGGCCGCCGGACAGCTGGCGCGGGTACGCATCGGCTTTATCGGCGAGGCCCACGCGCGCGAGCAGCGTGCGTGCGGTGCGCTCGGCGGCCTCGCGCGTGGCGCCGGCCACCGCGACCGGCGCCTCGACCAGGTTCTCGAGCACCGTCAGGTGCGGAAACAGGTTGAAGTTCTGGAACACCATGCCGACCGCGGTGCGCCGCTTCAGCACGTCGCGCTCCTTCAGCTCGTGCAGCACGTCGCCGTCGCGCCGATAGCCGATCAGTTCGCCGTCGATGTCGATGAAGCCGTCGTCGACGCGTTCCAGATGGTTGATCGTGCGCAGCAGCGTCGACTTGCCGGAGCCGGACGGCCCGACGATCACCGTCACGCTGCCGCGCGGCGCGACGAACGACACGTTGTCGAGCACGCGCTGCATGCCGAACTGCTTCGAGACGTTGTGCACGGCGACTTCGCCGCCGCTGCGCAGCTCGGGAGCGGCCGCGGCCGCGGTTGCGGTTGCGCCGTCGCCCGTTGCGGCGGCGGCCGCTGCGTTGCGTGCCGCCGCACGCCGCCACAGCGCACTGACGCACGCCAGCACGAACGTCAGCGCCGACGGCGGCGGGTTGCGCAGCGCGCCGCGCGCGTAGTGGCGCTCGATCTGCACCTGGATCGCGGACAGCACGGTCAGGATGATCAGATACCAGACGGTCGCGACCATCAGCAGCGGAATCACTTCGAGATTGCGCCGATAGATCACCTGCACCGTGTAGAACAGCTCTGGCATCGCAAGCACGTACACCATCGACGTGCCTTTCGCGAGCGAGATCAGGTCGTTGAACGCGGTCGGCAGGATCGCGCGCATCGCCTGCGGCAACACGATCCGCGTGGTCTGGCGGCCGCGCGGCAGGCCGAGCGCGGCGGCCGCTTCGAGCTGCCCCTGATCGACCGCGAGAATGCCGCCGCGAATCACTTCCGCGGAAAACGCCGCGTGGTTCAGCGTGAGGCCGAGCACGGCCGCGAGGAACGGGCTGATCAGGTCGGTGGTCGGCGTGTCGAACCACACGATGTCGGTAAGCGGCACGCCGAGCCGCACGTGTTCGTATAGATAGCCGAGGTTGTTGAGGATCAGCAGCAGCACGATCAGCGGGATCGACCGGAACAGCCACACGAAGGTCCACGCGCTCGCCGCGAGCACGCGCGAGCGCGACAGCCGCGCCAGCGCGACGAATCCGCCGAGCACGAAGCCGAACACCGCGCCGAGCAGCGTCAGCAGCAGCGTGCGTGCGAGCCCGGACAGCACCGGCGGCGACAGGAACCATTCGGCGAACACCGGCCAGCCCCACTGCGGGTTGCCGAGGATCGAATACAGCGCGAGCGCGATCAGCACGAGCGCGAGCACGGTGCCGGCCGTGCGCGCGCGGTGCCGGGCCGGCACGATCCGCAGGTGCGTGGCCGCGTTGCGTGCGCCGGGCGAAGAGAGCGGCGGCAGCGCGCCGCCGAGATGGGTCGTGTCGCTCATGTCGGTGAAGGTCCTCGATCGAATCGGTCGGACGCGCCGCGCGCGGGCGGCGCGGCGGCGTTACGCGTGCGCTTCGGCCGCGTCGTCCTGTTGCCGCACCGCGGCGGGCGTCGCATGGCGGCTCGCCTTGCGCGGCAGGCCGAGGTGGTCGCGCAACGTGCTGCCCGGCAGCTCGCGGCTGTAGCGCCCGCGCGCCTCGAGTACTGGGATCACCAGGTTGACGAAGTCGTCGACGCCCTGCGCCTGCACCGGGAAGCCGAGGATGAAACCGTCGCCGGCGCCGGCGTCGTGCCAGCGGATCAGTTCGTCGGCCACATGCTCGGCCGTGCCGATGAAGTTCGGGCGCGGCGTCGCGACGGCGAGCGCCGTCTCGCGCAGTGTGAGCTGCTTGCGCTGCGCGTCGGCCTTGATCCGATCGGTGGTCGAGCGGAAGCTGTTGCGGCCGAGGTCGCCGAGCTCGGGGAACGGCGCATCCAGCGCGTACTGCGTGAAATCGTGATGATCGAAGTAGCGGCCGAGATACGCGAGCGCCTCGTCGATCGTCAGCAGGTCGCGGATCGCCTGGTATTTGTCTTCGGCCTCGGCGGCCGTGCGCCCGACGATCGGGCCGATGCCGGGGAAGATCTTCACGTCGCCGGGCTGCCGCCCGTGCTCGACCGCGCTCTGCTTCACGCGCCGCGTGAACGCGGCCGTTTCGTCGAGCGACGGCGAATGCGTGAACACGGCGTCCGCATACTTGCCCGCGAGTCCGATGCCCGTGTCGGACGAGCCGGCCTGGAAAATCACCGGCTGCCCTTGCGGCGAGCGCTGGATGTTCAGCGGGCCCGCGACGTTGAAGAAGCGGCCGTGATGGTCGAGCGTGTGGAGCTTCGCGCGATCGAAGAAGCGGCCGGTCGCGCGATCGCGCACGAACGCGTCGTCGTCCCAGCTGTCCCACAGTCCCTGTACGACTTCGAGATATTCGTTGGCGATCTCGTAGCGCAGTGCGTGATCGGGATGCGTCTTGCCGAAATTCTTCGCGGTGCCTTCGAGCGGCGTCGTCACCACGTTCCAGCCCGCGCGCCCGCCGCTGATCGTATCGAGCGATGCGAGCTGGCGTGCGACCGTGAACGGCTCGCTGTACGACGTCGAGATCGTGCCCGCGAGGCCGATCTTCTTCGTCGCGACCGCGAGCGCCGACAGTACGGTCAGCGGTTCGAAACGGTTCAGGAAGTGCGGGATCGACTTCTCGTTGATGTAGAGGCCGTCCGCGACGAACGCGAACGCGATGCCGGCGGCTTCCGCCTTGCGCGCGATGTCGATCGCGAAGTCGAGGTTGATGCTCGCGTCCGGCGGGTTGCTCGGGTGCCGCCACGCGTTCATGTGGCTGCCTGCGCCTTGCAGCATCAGGCCGAAGGGAATCGATCGTCGGGTCGTCATGGGAGCGTCACGGGTTCTGGTCGGGGGAATGGGAACGAAGGGCGCGGTCGGCCGAGAAAGCCGCCTGCGCGTCGGCGGCCGTCGTGCCATCGGCGATCGGGCTCTTGTCCGGCAATGAAAGCGAATAAGGCATGGTGGTCGGCGTTCGTCTGCGCAACGCGTGGAAGGGTCGGCGCTCAGCTCTTCGGCAAGCCCGGCGGGTTCGTGCGCGACTGGTCGATCGCTTCGGACGCGAGGTTCCAGCGGTCGAGCACCTGCTGGTAGCGGCCGTTCTTGATCTGTGCGTTCAGCGCGACGGTCAGCGGATCGGCGAGCCCGCTGCCGCGGCGCGTCGCGATCGCGATGTCGGCCGTGCGCGGCCAGCCGCCGCTGATCGCGCCGACGAGCCGCGTCTTGCCTTGCTGCGCGCTCTGGTACGCGAGCACCGAGTTCACACTGAACACCGCGTCCGCACGGCCTGACTGCACCGCGACGATCCGCATCGCCTGGTCGTCGTAGTACTGGATCTGCACGGGTTTCAGCCCGTGCGCGATGTTCTCGCGGTCCCACGCGAGCAGGATCTTTTCCTGGTTGGTGCCGGCGTCGGTCACGATGCGCAGCCCCGCGACATCCTTCGGCTCGCGGATCGACTGGATCTTGCTGTCGTTGCGCACGTAGAACCCGACCTGATCCTTGCGGTAAGTCGAGAAATCGAACTTCTGCTTGCGTTCCTCGGTGACGGTGACGTTCGAGATCACCGCGTCGACTTTCCCCGATTCGAGCGCGAGCGGCCAGTCGGCCCAGGCGAGCGGGACGATCTTCAGCTTGCGGCCGAGGCTGTCGGACACGAGCTGGCCGACGTCCGCGTCGAAGCCGATCACCGTGCGCGCGTCGGTCGCATAAGTGCTGATCGGCGGCAGGCTCGGCGCGACGCCGATCGTCAGCGTGCCGGCTTCGGTGAATTTGAACGATTCGGGCACCGCGCGCTCGACCGCCGCATCGGCGGTGCCGCGCGGCCGGCCGCGTTGCTCGGGGCTCAGGTCGAACGTCGCGGCGGCCGCTGCGATCGCGGTCACGCCGATCAGCGCGGCGGCCAGCGTGCGGATCGCGCGCGGCGTGAAGGGTGCGGTTCGTTGCATGGATGTGTCCTGTTGTTGTCGTGTGGTTGCGTTGTTGCGTTGTCGTCGGGCGTGGAGGTGGCTGGCGCGTTCTGTTCAGCGCGGCAGCGCCGCTTCAGGCAGCGGTGCCCACAAGTCGGCGAGCGTCGACGTGCGCGACGGATCGGCGAGATCCTTGCCGAAGCGCAGGTGGAAATACGCTTCAGGGTCGATCGACGAATCGAACAGCCGCGTATAGCCGGTGCGGTCGTACAGCGCCCATGCTTCGGGCTGGCGAAAGCCGGTGGTCAGGTACACGCGCCGATAGCCCTGCTGCGCGGCACGCAGCTCGAGGGCGTCGACGATCACGCGCGCAAGGCCCTGGCGGCGCAGGTCCGCGCGGGTCCAGATGCGCTTGAGCTCGGCGGTCTGCGCGTCGTAGCGCTTGAACGCGCCGCCGCCGATCGTTTCGCCGTCGCGCAGCAGCAGCACGAATGCGCCGTCGGGCGGCGCGAACAGCTCGGCCGGGTAGCGCGCGAGCTCGTCGCGCGCGGACGCGCGGCTGTCGGGACGGTATGCGTTGTAGCGCGTCGCGTATTCGTCGATCAGCGCATCGATCAGCGGCTGGGCGCGGACGTCGAGCGGCGTCGTGTCGATGAGGCGGTCGTTCGTGGCCATGGGCATCGCGAAGGGCGCGCGATGCGGACGTTCATGGCGGGTTGCGGCCACGCGGCCCGTCCGGTCTGTTCCGTTATCGCGACGCGGTTGTCGTGATGACGGCGGCCGCTGTGCTTCGTGCGAGGCATCCGGCGTGCCGCCGCCGTTTCGAACACGTTAGCGGCGCGGCCGGGAAAGGCGAACGAAGCAATTTCGATAAGGATTTCGAGGAGGGTGGAAGAAGGCTTGCAGGGGGAGTGGGGTGGGGCGGCCGCGGAGGGAATCGCGGCCGTTTGGTGTGTGTGCTACGTAGATGAGCGGCGCGGGTGTTGTCGTTGCCATGCTCTGCCGGCCACGCCGGTTCGGGGCCCGGGAGCGCCGCGGTCGCGACCCGTCGCCACGGTGGCGACGGACCGCTTCGAATCGTCGCGTCGGCGCGAAGCCCCGCCGTCGCGGGGCAATGATCCTCGACGACGATGGCGTTCAGGCTGCTGCCGCCTGCTGAATCGAGTCGTGCTGTTCGCCACCGAGGATATCGACAAGACCGGTCAGCATCCGCGCCAATTCACCCGTCATCAGCGTGACATCCGAATCGAAGCGTTCATCGTCATTCTGCGCGGTAGGATCCGCCGCTTCCTTGATCACGTCGAGCGGCGTGACACGCTTGATCGTCAGCGACGGAGTCAGCACGAACGAGATACGGTCATCCCAGGTCATCGCGAGGCGCATGCATTGTTTGCCGGCTTCGATGTGCCGGCGCATGTCGTTCGCTTCCAGCGCGTGGCCGACGTATCGCACCGTGGCGCCGCCTTCGCCGCTCGAGCGCAACTCGGCGTCCTGATCCACGGTGAATCCGCCCGGCGCCTCGCCGGACAACAGCCAGTCCGTCATCGCGGCGACCGGCGAACGCGCCACATGAACGCCCGCGAGCGGCAATTGGTCGATCGATTTGACGAGCAGGCTGCGAACGTCGTCGGCAAGCGCCTGCGCCGCCGCATCGATGACGAGCCAGCCGTTCACCGTATCGATCCACACGCGGGTATCGCGGCGGATGCTGAACGCGCGCGGCAGCAGCTCGTCGGTCACCTGCTCCTTGAGTTCGCGCAGCTGTTTCCGGCCAGGCTTGAAGCCCTGCTGCTCCTCGACTTCAAGCGCACGCGCTTTGGTGACCTGATTGACGACCGACGCCGGGAGCAGCTTCTTTTCAGTACGAAACAGCAGCAGCATCTGCCGGTTGATCGAATACACGAGCGCGCCGTCGTCGCGCGGCGAAGCCCATCCGGCGCGCTGCATTTCGACGCTGCTGCCCGGCTGGAACGCGTGAGGCGCCAGCCATTTTTCCATCTGGTCGGGGGTGACGGCCCAAGGTGCGGGAAGACGATGAAGCTGAAGGTTCTTGAACCACATAGGCGTACGGGCAAAGCGCGTCATTCTATCTGACGGTGGGGCTTGGCGGTCACAAACGGACGTTCGACGTGATGACCTGAATCGTTGACAATTGTGGTCGAAATGACTCTCCGCAGCTTGGAAGGAAGACCATGGGATACGACGTCCGCGTCACTCTCAGGGAAAACTGGTTCGACGAACGCGGACCAAAAATTGATATCGACGAGTGGAAAGCACTTGTTCTGGCCGATCCAGATATGCGTCTCGATGGGTGCGCGAGTGCAGTTGTTGGCGACGGCAGTGTTCTCCGTGTGGATCAGAGCCCGCCAACCCGCCATGCGGGAAAATCCTATTTAGACTGCAGATAGACCGCCACGGCCTTGGCTTGTTCGTCATTCAAGGTATGAGCCACTGCGCTCATCACGGGCGCATTGGCACGCGTACCGTTTTTGAAAACCTCAATCTGATGCAATAGATACTCTTTATGTTGCCCGGCCAGCCGCGGGAATGTGCCGGCCCCCTGGGCCTCTGCGCCGTGACATGATGCGCAAGCTGGTACGCCCTTATCCGGCACGCCACGTTCGAAGATTTCCTGCCCTCTGGCCATCAAGGTGGCATCTCCAGTCGCGCCGCGCGTTGCCGGCTGGTGCGAGAAATAGTCGGCCAGCGATTTGACGGCGCCGGCATCCAGCAGCGCGGCCATACCCCACATGTAATCGCGGGCGGTATTTTCGCCGCGCTTGTGCTCGCGGAATCCCTTCAACTGCGCTTCGATGTATTCGGGTGTCTGCGCATTAAGCTTCGGAAACATCGGCGATTCGCTACGCCCGCCTACACCGTGGCAGCCGGAACAAATCTGCATGGATATGCGGGCGCCATCCTGGCTTTGTGCGAGGGCTGACGTCCAGGCGAGGCCAGCGGCGGCAAGCAACCCGATTAAGGGCGTTCGTAGACCGAGCATCATTTTTTATCAGCCTTGTCCGCAAGTCGGGCGGAGGGAAGAGATCGACCCGTCTAGTCAGCATATGATCTTTCCCAACTCAACGCATAGGGAAAATTGAAGGCGGACGTGTTCTGCCGCACAGGCGAACGGTACGCGGTTGTTGCTACGAGCAGCGGCGCTTGAGCAACGGACGTCCGTGAGCCCAGGCCGAGTCGCCCCTGTGGGTCCGCCCACTGGCATAGTGCTGGCAACGGCCAAGCAGTAGCCGGCTAGTTGACGGGAGCAAATGACCGTTGTTCCTTTGGAACCGGCCGGTGGAACTTCTCCTGGTAGAAGGGCGGCTTTGGGTCGGCACGCGTCATACCCAGTTACCATGCGAACGCAGCACGCGCCCATTCCTCGACGATTGAAACCCGATGGAGCAGGTAATGAAAACAAATAGGGTCGTATTGATTGTCGGGATTTGTGGGAGCCAAGCTTTCGGAATGGCGGGAACATTGGCATTCCTGTTGTTCAAAGAATTCGCACTCCTCCCCGTTTTTTGGACCTTCGGCCTCGCGGCAAGTTATATTGCAAATCGGATTTGCAGAACGGACGAAGCCGTTGCCATGTCATTCCGGCGTCTGCGCCCGTATCACTGGTCTTTAGTCATGGTCAGCGGGATACTCCTGCTGCTGGTGCTGCCACGTACTTTTCATTAGGAGAGGGGAATTTTCCAAAGAGATCGATTAAATAAAGGGGTGCCTGTGACACAAAAAAACGTCCCATGGGCATTGTCCATAATTTCGATCTTTATGATTTTCAATGCTGTTCTCATGGCATTTATCGTGCGCAGGTCCATCGAAACCGGTGTCGCCAGCGCTTTAGTTAAAGGTCGAATAATTCAATCCGTCCGCTCGGTCGATCCCGCTGGATTCGAACGAATTGTCCATGGGCTATCTATATTAGGCTGGGTCTCTGGAATTCTTGGTGCAATTGGGCTGATAGCAATAGGGAGGCTCGCGCTCCCGAGAGAACGAGACAATCGACGGTTGCATCAAGATTGACGAAAATGGAAACCCTTCCAGCAAAGGAAAAAAACAATGATGACTTCCGGCGACGGCCTGACCAGCCCAGCGCGGCTCCTGCGACTCGCCTCATGGGCGATCGCGATCGTCTTCGCCGTCTTTCTGAACATGCTCGGCAGTCTCGTGATCCGCGACATGGCGTTCGCCCCGAGGGGTGGTCCGCCGGCCATCGAGCAATTCGCCGATGCTCCGTTAAAAGCGCGACTGGACTCAGCGCGGCGCCAGCTGCATGCGCAGCGCGATGCGCTTGGCGAGAAGGTCGACACGATGGAAGTGGCGCGCGGCCGCGCCGCGAAGGAATACGCGGCCGAGAAGGAAAGTTTCCGCAACTGGCTGGCAACCCGCTCGGTGACAGGCGACAGTGCGAGGGACCCGGACATTCTGGCCAGAACGCGCAAGCTGGATGCGCTCCAGGCAGTCGTGGTCAACTGGCAGCATCAGATCGATGCGATCGGTGACCAGCAACGGGCACTGGCATCGCAGCAGAGTCAAGTGGACGCGCAAATCGCCGAAGTGGACGCAGCAGCGGAACGGCGCTTCGACGCGGCGACCCGACACTACGAGATGCAAGTATTCGGGCTGCGGCTTGCGCTGACGTTACCGATCCTGCTGGTTGCGACCTGGCTGTTCATCCGCTACCGCAAGGCGCGCTACTGGCCGTTCGTGTACGGTTTTGGCCTGTTTGCATTGAGTGCGTTTTTCATTGAACTGGTCCCGTACTTGCCGAATTTCGGCGGCTATGTCCGGGTGCTGGTCGGCATCGTGCTGACGGTATTCGCCGGTCTTTACATGATGAAGGCATTTCAGCGCTATGCCGAACGCAAACGGCTCGAGTTGCAGCAGGATCAGGGAGAACGCGCCCGCACGATCGGATACGAAAAAGCCGTTCGCTCGCTCGAAAAAAAGCGCTGCCCGTCATGCGACAAACAATGGAATCTCGGCGGCAACGACTCCACGTTCTGCGTACATTGCGGACTGAGGCTTTTCAATGTATGCGGATGCGGTGGCCGGAATTTCTTCTTCTTTCCGCATTGCCATCAATGCGGCGTTGCGCAGGGAAATGAGTCGCAGGCGTCATCCGACTGACGGTCAGCGTGCAGGCTCTGGCGGCGTACGACAGTCGTGAACACGTCAGCCGGGTTCCTCACCTGATGATCCGCGGAGGCGTCGATGCCTCCGCCAGCTGGAACAGGCAGTCTCCGCGCCGCACCTGCGCGGGCACGCGCTTGCACACCACTTCGCCGTCGCCCTTGAACCGATGCAGCACCGGCTCACGCAGCGGCGTATCGGGGAAATGCACCCAAGCGGCCGGCTGTCCGGCCTTCACTTGATCGCCGAGTTCGACGAGCGGTTCGTACAGCCCGCGTTCGTACGCGTAGACGAAGTGCCGATCGCCATCGACACGCAAGAACCGCGTAACAGTCGGCGGCGCATCGGGCACGAGCGCGCCGTGCAGCAGACCGATATAGCCGAGGTAATGCAGCAACCCATGACGCCCGAGCCGGATCAGCGACGGATCGGCCATTCCCGCACCGCCGAGTTCGGTCACGATCGAGATCGCGCCTTGCCGGCGCGCGGCCGATGCCGAATGCACGGGGTTCGGCGCATGCAGCAGCGCATTCGGCAGCCCGAACGCGACGAGCAGCCCATTCAGCTTCGCGGCTTCTTCTTCGTCGAGCGGATCGATCGCGAGCATGTTGCCGCCTTGATACAGCAGCGAACTGCCGCCCGAATGCAGGTCGACCAGATACTGCGCACGCGACAGCAGCGCATGCTCGATGTAGTGCGCGATCATCTGCGTCGGCGTGCCGGTCGGCTCGCCGGGGAAGCTGCGGTTCAGGTTGCCTTCGTCGAGCGGCGATACGCGCAGGCCCGCGTCGGCTGCGGGGAAGTTCGCCATCGGCAGCAGGATCAGTTGCCCTGTGACCATCTCCGGATCGATCTCGCGCATCAGTTGCGACACGATGATCTGGCCTTCGTATTCGTCGCCGTGGTTGCCGGCCATCACGAGCGCGACGGGGCCGTCGCCGTTGCGGATCGACGCGATCGGGATCGGCAGCCAGCCGTACGCGGAGCGATGAACGGAATGCGGCAGGCGGAGGTAGCCCGCATGCTTGCCTTGCGCATCGAGATCGATTTCGCAGTGAATGGGATTTCGGTGTGAGGAGGAAGCGGTCATGGTGGCATCGTTCAATGAACGGAATCTGCCATCTTATCGGGAAACGACTGCTGCGCGGCGTGCCAGCCGTCGGCCATGCCGAACACCGTCAACGCACCGGTGCGCGCACGCGCGACAGTTGCTACCGGAACAGACGCGCGCGATGTTGCAGCGCTGAAACGCACGCCGGCTTGCGGGCATGCCGTATCGCGCGTCAGCCCCTTGTCGCGGCGGGGCCGGCGCGCGCGATCGCGTCAGCGACCCGATGTTTCAGCCTCGATACGGCCTTCTTCCCACAGTGACCAGAAACGGCTGCCGGCGCGATACGGATTCGCGCGTCGCGCCGCATGATCGGCGACACCCTGGCGAAACGCGCCGTACAACGTCAGCGGCGGGTTGGCCACGCACGCGGCTTCACGGGCGGCGGGCATGCGGCGCTCGGAAACGAGCCGCCGGATCAGCGAGGCGCCGTCGATCACGTCGAGTTGATCGATGCTCTCTGCGTGGCTGAGGACTTCGACGGTATTCATGTGTGGGCTCCCTGACTTGCTGTTTCACAGTCAAAGAGCAATAAGGGTGCCAGCCACGAAATACCCCGCGCCGCCGCGATCGTGCGGGCTTCTGCGGCGAACGTGACGCGCGGCGCGGGCCGATGTTACGGAACACGTCACGTGACACGGGCGCGCACGGCGAAACACGAGCATCCAAGCGAACACTGCGCCGGAGCGCGCAAAGGGTTGCGGAATTGAATCGGGGGAAGCGTAGGGGAATGCGACGAATGCGGGGAAATCGACGAACTCGCGGCAACCGGTAGCGGCAACGCACGCGCTGTGACTCCGCGGCTTCGTGGCTTCGAGGTGCCGCGATCAACTCGCGGCCACGGGCGCCACGCGATTGCTGCCGGCCGAATAGAAGCGATAGATCCCCTTGCCGGCCGACTTCGCGTCGTACAGCGCGCTGTCGGCCTGGCGGATCAGTTCGTCGGGCGAGCCGTGCCCGTCGTCGAGCGCGATGCCGATACTGATCCCGAAGCTGACCGTTTCGCCGATCGACAGCGTGTACGGCGCCGAAACCTGCCGGATGATTCGAGCGGCGAGGAGCGAACACGCGTGCATCGTGGTGGCGTCGAGCACGACGACGAACTCGTCGCCGCCGACCCGCGCGGCCAGTTCGCCGGGCGACAGTGTCTTGCCGAGCCGCACTGCCACCTGCGCCAGCACTTCGTCGCCGGCCTGGTGGCCGAAGCGGTCGTTGATTGCCTTGAAGCCGTCGAGGTCGAGGTACATGACAGCCAGCGTCGGGCTAGGCAACCGCGGCCGATGCGCGAGCATCCGCTTAAGTTGCGCATGCAACTCGTGGCGGTTCGGCAAACCCGTCAGCGCATCGTGCCGCGCGAGGTGCCGGATGTGTTGCTCGGTACGGCGGCGCGCGGTGACGTCCTCGACGATGATCACCGCATTGCCGTCCGGTACGCGATGGCGCGTGAGTTCGAGCTGGCGGCCGTCGGCGAGCGCGATGTCGAACGGCATGGGTTCGTCGCGGGTCAGCCAGACCGCGCACTGTGCGGCGAGGCCGGCATTGTCCGGATCGGCGACCGCATTCCTGCCGAGCGCCGCGACGACGTCCGGCAGCGGCGTGTCGAGCATGATTTCGCGCGGCGAGCCGAACAGCTGCGCGGTGCGCCGGTTCGCGACGATCACGCGACTCTCGCCGTCGATCATGCACAGGCCGTGCGGCATGTAGGTGAGGGCGGCGTCGAAGCGCGCGACGAGTTCCGCGTTGCGCTGGCGCGCGGCGATCAGCGCCACCAGCACGCGGTAATGGCGCTGGACGACCGTGCGCATCGCGGCGAGATAGATCAGGAGCGGCGGCAGCAGCAGCCATGCGCCGGGCCGCTCGACCAGCAGCGCGCCGACGCCGATCGGCACGACGCCGAGCGTGACCTGCGTCATCGCAAGCCGCGGCAGCGCCGCATTGCGCGAGGCGATCCCGCCGAACACGCCGCCCGCGACCATCACCGCGAGCGTACCGAGCTCGACGTCGGGTGCATCGACGCAGCCCATCACGCCGAGACCGAGCACGAAGCACGCGGCGAGCGACACCGGCGCATAGTGGCGCGCCCAGTATTCGGCGCGATCGTCGCCGGCGGCGCGCCGTACCGCATAGGCACGGGCGATCGCGAGCCGCGTGGCGAGCAGGCCGACGTCGACGACGAGCCACACGAAACACCAGAGTTGTTGAAGGCGGATCAGCGCGATCGCCGCGACGAACGCGCTGGCGAGGCCGGACAGTGCCATCGGGCGCACGTCCTCGAACAGCGTGACGAGCATCGACGGGCGCAGCGCGGCCGTCACGCGGTGAGTGCCGCAGGGGGGAGTGGCGAGAACGGCGTTCAGCAGGCATGCCTTGACTGCCATGGCTTCTTTGACCTCGACACGATGCAATTCGTTGCCGGCGGTTGCGCTCGGCACGTGGCGGGATGACCGGTGCGCCGGATGCGCACGACATTACCATGAAACATCGGCCGAGCGGGCCGTGCGCGGCGCGTCGCCAGGCAGCCGCAAACCACCATTCGCGACCGCGCGCCGCAGCCCGTCCGAATCCCGTTATAAGAAATTCAATAAGTATTTCATGCGAGAAATACTATAGGCGATATATCTAAAACAATGCCAGAATGCGCGCCGCTCCGAACGCGCGACACCCGATCGCCGTCCGAGCCGCATCAGGAGGTTCCCCCCAATGAAAAACCACGGCCTGTCACGGCGGGGTTTTCTGAAAGCCAGCGTGCTGGCGGGCGTCGCGGTCTACGTCGCGCCCATCGGCAGCCGCGCGTTCGCGGCGCTCTTCGAAGAAAAACTCCTCACCCCGGTCAAATGGGATAGCGTCACCGGCATCCCCCAATTCCGCATCGACGGCATCGCGAAGGTCACGGGCTCGAAAGTGTTCGCCCGCGACGTGCGCGCAGCCGACATGCCGCACTGGCCGCAGCAGCAGTCGCACGCGCTGATCCTGCGCGTCGCGCAGGCCGATCGCATCTACGAAGGCTTCGACCTGTCGCTGCTCGGCGACGAACTGAAGCCGGACCGCGTGGTCACGGCGGACGATCTCGCACGCGACGGCGTCGCGTTCCCGACGTTCTACGGCGACGACATGCTGTTGCCCGCCGGCAAGACGCCCGCGTATCTCGGCCATGCGGTCGCGATTCTCATCTATCACGACTTCGCGCGCTTCCGCTTCGCGAAGAACGCGCTGAAGTTCCGCGACGACGTGATCCGCTACGGCGCGGTCACGGGCCCGCTCGAGCGCGATCCGTGGGGTACGTTCCGCTACGTGCGGGTAGGCGGCAAGACGGCCTACGACGACGATGTCTATTCGAGCCTGAAGGACGCGCCGATCTTCCCGAGCATGATGCGCAAGCATCTGCCGGTGTGGCCGGACGGCAAGGAGCACGGCAAGCTCGACGAACAGGGGATGTTCCTCGCCGGCCAGATCGCCGCCGAACTCGACCGCCCGTCGGCCGACTGGCTCGTGTTCGAGCGCGAGTACAACACGCAGTCGGTCGACACCGCCGCGCTCGAACCAGACAACGCGAACTGCTGGTACGACGCCGCGACGCAGTCGCTGCACCTCGTCGTGCCGACCCAGTCGCCGCTCGAAGTCGCGGAGAACGCGGCCGCGATGGTCGCGAAGTGCCGCTTCCCGGTGAAGAAGCTGTTCGTGCACCCGTGCTACACCGTCGGCTACGGCTCGAAGGATCACTGCAACGTGCCGTTCTACGGGCTCGTCTGCGCGCTGTACGCGGACGGTCGTCCGGTGCGGTTCGCGAACGACCGCTACGAGCAGTTCCAGACGTCGCTGAAGCGCCACGCGTTCAAGATGCGTTATCGGATCGCCGTCGACCGCAACACGGGCCTGCTGCAGTCGTTCAAGGGCGACTTCGAGGCGAACGGCGGCGGACGCTCGAACTTCTCGCCGTCGGTCGCGATGGTCGGCGCGACGGCCGCGCAATCGATCTACTACTTCCCGAAGAGCGATCTTGCGGCGGTCGCGATCGCGTCGCGCGCGATCGACGCAGGCTCGGCGCGCGGCTACGGCACGCTGCAGAGCATGGCCGCGACGGAGATGGCGGTCGACGAGATCGCCGCGCAACTGAACATCGATCCGATCGAGTTCCGGCTGCGCAACGCGCTGCGTTCGGGGATGAAGAACACGCAGGGCGCGATTCCGGCCGGCGCGCTTCGCGTCGACGAAGTGCTCGAGCGCGCGAAGCAGCACCCGCTGTGGACGCGTCGCGCGGCACGCAAAGCCGAATTCGAGGCGGCGAACCCGGGCAAGCGCTACGGCGTCGGCTTCGCGTGCGTGCAGAAGGACTTCGGCACGGGTGCCGAGGCCTCGTTCGCGAAGGTCGAGTTCGACGAGAACGGCAAGGTGTCGCTGCAGCACACGGCGGCCGAGATCGGCACCGGGATGTCGACGTCGCAGGCCGTCGCGGTCGCGAAGTGGCTCGGCCGTCCGGCGACCGACGTGCGCGTCGCGGTGACCGAATGGCCCGACCTGCCGGTCGAGACGAACGGCGATCCGTACCTGATGTCGCAGGCCGACCAGGATCGGCTGAGCGCGAACCCGCGCTGGTCGCCCGGCTATGCGTCGCCGTCGAGCGCGACGAACTCCGCGTACTACTTCACGCACAGCACGCGCGAAGCCGCACGTGCGGTGTTCCGCTACGGGCTGTGGCCGGCCGCGATGTCGATCTGGACGCGCGGCCTCGGCGGCGGCCAGGCCGCGCCGTACACGATCCGCATCGAGGACGCGCGCTGGGTCGACGGCAAGCTGACCGCCGACGGCCTCGAGCCGCTGACCTTCGAGCAGCTCGCGAAGCAGGCGCATGCGCTCGGCCTGCCGACGGGCGCCGTCGTGCACGTGTTCAATCGCTGGCAATGGACCGACGCCGAGTTCGACGTGGGCGGCGCGGTCGATCGTCTGCCGATCGACGGGTTGTCGCTGCGCGTCGGCGCGCCGAAGACGGGCGACGACGGCCCGATCCCCGGCACCGCCGCGCCGGCCGGCGCGACCGCGCTGCGCGGCACGCTGGCGCCGACCGTGAACGGCTATCGCGTGCTGGACCGCAAGCGCGTGTTCATCCCGCCGACGAGCCGCAACAACGCGGCCGTCACGTACTACACGGCGGTCGGCACGCTCGTCGAGCTGGCCGTGCATGAAGCGACCGGCAAGGTCGAGCTGCTCACGCACCACTCGATCATGGAGTGCGGCAACCAGATCTCGCCGCGGCTCGTGTCGGGCCAGCTGCAGGGCGGCCTCGCGATGGGCATCGGCCATGCGCTGCACGAGTATCTGCCGCTTTACGAAGACGGCCCCGGCAACGGCACGTGGAACTTCAACCGTTATCAGCTGCCGCGCGCGACCGACGTCGCCGTGTGGTCGCAGACGGGCGACATCCTGCCGCCGCTGTCCGAGACGGATCCGCCGAAGGGCGTCGCCGAAGTGGTGATGATCCCCGTCGTCGGCGCGATCGTGAACGGCATCGCGCACGCGATCGGCCATGGTTTCACCGATTTGCCGGTGACCCCGCAAAAGATTCAGGAGGTGCTCGCATGACGACCGCCCAAACCGCCGCGTCGGCCGCGAGCGCCAGCGCGGCTGCGACCGCCGCATCCGCGCCGGATGCGGCTTCCGCATCCACGGTGCCCGCTGCTTCCGCTGCACCCGCTGCGGCTTCGGCCGCCGTCGAGCGTCCGCTCGTGCGCTTTCAGCAGAAGCCGCTGTCGGTGCACATCAACGGCAAGTCCGTCGGCCCGATGCAGGTGCCGGAAGGGCTGATGATGATCGAGTTCCTGCACGAGTACGCGGGCCTCACCGGTTCGCGGCTCGGTTGCGGGCAGGGCATCTGCCACGCGTGCGTCGTGATCGTCGACAAGCCGGACGGCACGAGCGAGGAGATGCGCACCTGCATCACCGGCGCGCACTTCTTCCACGGCCGGTCGATCCGCACGATCGAAGGCCACGCGAAGCGCAACGAAGCCGGCGAAGTGGTCGAGCTGTCGCCGATCCAGCAGAAGTTTCTCGAGCACTTCAGCTTCCAGTGCGGCTACTGCACGCCGGGCTTCGTCAACGCGGCGACCGTGCTGATCGAGCGCCTGAAGCGCGAGCCGATCGCGAAGGCCGACGTCGAGCGCACGATCACCGACGCGCTGAACGCGCACATCTGCCGCTGCACGGGTTACGTCCGTTACTACGAAGCCGTGAAGGACGTGATCTTGACGACGCCGGGACTCGTGAAGGAAGCCGCATGAAACGCACATTCGCCCATCGTGCCGCGCGGGCCGCAGGCCTGCCCGCACTCGCGGCCGCCTGCGCGCTGCTGCTCGCTGCCTGCGGCGGCCACGACGCGTCGGTGTCGAGCGCGGCATCCGGCGCACCCGGTGCCGACCAGGTTGCGCGCGGCCGCTATCTCGTGAAGGCTGCCGACTGTGCGGCGTGCCACACCGCGAAGGACGGCGCGCCGTTCGCCGGCGGGGCACCGCTCGAATCGCCGTTCGGCACGTTCTACGGCTCGAACATCACGCCCGACAAGGATCACGGGATCGGCAACTGGAGCGCGGACGACTTCTACGCCGCGCTGCACGACGGCAAGGCGCCGGGCAAGCGGCTGTATCCGTCGATGCCGTACACGTCCTACCGGCAGCTCACGCGCGCCGATTCCGACGCGATGTTCGCGTACCTGAAGACGGTGAAGCCGGTCGCGCAGGAAAATCGCGCGCATGAACTCAAGTTCCCGTACAACCTGCGCTTCGGCATGGTGTTCTGGGACATGGTGTTCCTGAAGGACAGCCTGCCCGACGCGTCGAGCGGCCAGTCCGCCGACTGGCAGCGCGGCCGCTATCTGGCGGGCGCGCTCGGCCACTGCGCGGAATGCCATACGCCGCGTGCGTTCACGGGCCAGCTCGACGGCGCGAAGCCGTTCGCGGGTGCCGCGCTCGGCCGCGTGGCCGCGCCGGACATCACGCCGGCCGGTCTCGCCGCGCGCGGCTGGACGGGCACCGACCTGCAGACGTTCTTCGGTGTCGGCATCGCGCCGCAAGGCTCGGCGTTCGGCGAAATGTATCCGGTCGTGCACCTGAGCACGCAATACATGACGAAGGAAGACCTGCGCGCGCTGTCCGTGTACCTGCTCGGCGATACGCCGCCGGCGCCGCAGCCGGTGAAGCCGGTGTCGGCCGACGCCGCGCAGCTCGCGGCCGGCCGTTCGGTGTATGTCGCGGTGTGTGCGGGCTGTCACGGCTTGAACGGCGAAGGCAAGCCGCACGTCGCGGTGCCGATGAACGGCAATTCGACGCTGCGTCAGGCCGACTCGCGCAACCTGCTGGTCGCGATGCTCGACGGCATCGACGAGCAGAAGTTTGCCGGCTTCGAAAACCTGCAGCCGATGCCGGGTTTCGCGCACACGCTGAGCGACGACGAACTCGCGCAGCTCGCGAACTACCTGCGCGCGACGTGGGGCGGCCAGCCCGCGAGCGTCACGCCGGCCGACGTGAAGGCCATGCGTTAAGCCGTCGAGCGGCAGGGCGGGGCGTCGCGCGCAATGCTGCCGGTTGCCGGTTGCGTTGGCACGCGATGCCTCGCCCGATCGCGAGAGGTGGCGCTTCAGTAGCCGCCGCCTCCGCCACCACCACTACCGCCTCCGCTGCCGCCCGCACCGCCATACCGGCTCATGCCCGGTCCTTGCGATGCGCCGCGGTCCGACGACATACATCCGGCCGACAGCACCAGCATCATCGCCGCGAGCAGCGCCGCGACCAATCTCGCCGATTTCATTTCATTCTCCTTACGCCGCGCGGGCCGCGCGGCAGGGCGGCTCGCATGAACCGGCGACCGCGCGATGACGAAACGTTTCGCGTGGGCGGTTTATTCCATGCTGTTTGCGGATCGGCTGCCCGGCGCGGAGGCTTGGTACGGTCCGGCTCGCCGTTGAACGCGACGCGGGGCGTACGGTGCACCCCGGCGATTCCCCGCGCGTCGCATGCGGATTGAAGTGTGCCCGGCATGCCGCCGTCGCGGCGGCATCCGGTCGACGATCAACGATAGACGAGGTCGGCGCGACGATTCCGCGCCCACGATTCCTCGTCGTGGCCGAGCGCAACCGGCTTTTCCTTGCCGAGGCTGACCGCCTCGAGTTGCGACGCCTGCACGCCCAGTGTTTCGAGCGCGCTCGTCACCGCCTGCGACCGGCGTTGGCCGAGCGCGAGGTTGTATTCGGACGTGCCGCGTTCGTCGGTGTTGCCCTGGACCAGCACGTGGCGCAACGGATGGTTGCGCAGGTAGTCGGCGTGGGCCTGCAGCAGCGCCTGGAATTCCGGCTTCACCGAGTACTGGTCGAAATCGAAATAGATGCTGCGTTTCGCGAGCGGGCTGTTCGGATTGTCGAGATCGTCGGCCGCGACCGTGGCAACGGCTTCGCTCGACGGCTCCGGCGCCGTGCCCGCATTTTCGGGTGTTTTCGCCGCGTGGTGGCAACCTGCCAGTAGCGCGAAAACGGCCAGGACCGCCAATCGGTTCGTTTTGCTCATTGTGCGTCTCCTGCGGTTGACTGCAAAGGAAGCGTCGCGGGTGCGAGTCGGCACGTCGCGAATCCGGCCAGGACGACACGAAAGTGCCGGCTTCGCGTGCGCAATGCGATGCGCTTTCGTAAGCCGGCGAGGTGCCATATGAAAGGTTGTCGTGACCGGAACGCCGACATCACGGCGCCGCTGCAATCAGATTAGGAAAAATGTCACAACGCGCCCAGTTTCTTCGTCAATTTCGCGGAAAAACGACACAGGATGCGTTCGTGCTCGCGCAGCGCGGCGCACCGCACGCCACGATGCGCGGGGCCACCGCGGAGGCGTCACATGCCGCAGGCGCCCGGGGCGTCAGAACTTATGCCGCAACCCCAGCGCGACGACGACCTGGTTGCTGTTCGCAGACGGCGTCATCGTCCACACGGTCGCATTGAACGCCGGATTGCCGTTGCCGCCGCTCACGCTTTGATAGACGGTTTCGAGATACGCGTCCGTGCGTTTCGAGAACGCGTAATCGGCCTGCGCGACCACGTGATTCCATTTCGGACGCGTCTGGCCGGTGCGCGTGTCGAAGCGCCCCATCGTGTACGTGTACGCGGCAGACAGGCTGAACGCCGGCGTGACGAAGAAGCGGCCGTCGACCGTGAAGTTGTCGAACACGAGCGACTCGCCCTTCAGCGGCGTGATGCCGCCACCCTGCAGCACGCCGCTCACGCCGTCGGTGGCCGAGTGCGACCACGCGGCGCCGACCGAGTGCGGGCCGAACGCGTAGCGGCCGGCCATTGCCCAGATCTGCTGGTTGCCACCGGTGATCGTCGCCGAGCCGTCGACCGTGCTCAGCGCGCCGTCCGGGTTCGGCGCGTTGCGGTCGCGGCTGATCTTCAGGTAGCCGGCGCCGAGCTTCAGCGGCCCGTTCGCATAGCCGAGCCCCGCGCTCCACACCGCATTGTTCGAGAACGCGCCGGCCGTGTTCGAGAATCCGTAGAGCGCGCCGAACGTCAGGCCGCGGTAGGTCGGGCTCGTGTATTTCACCGCGTGGTTGATGCGCAGGTTGCGGTTCGAGTCGTCGTTGTCGTACGGGTGCACGGCAAGATTGCCGCCCCAGCCCGGGCCCGACGCGCCGAGCGGCGTCACGAAGTCGAGGATCAGGTCGTACTGGCGGCCGAACGTGAGCGTGCCCGCCGTGCGCGAGCTTACGCCGACCCACGCCTGACGGCCGAACAGGTCGACGCCTTTCTGCGACAGGTTGCCGGTCGTGCCCGAGAAGCCGTTTTCGAGCGTGAAGACCGCCGCCATCCCGCCGCCGAGATCCTCGCGGCCGCGCAACCCCCAACGCGACGCGTTCAACGCGCCGCTCGTCAGCGCGACACTGCCGCTGCCCGGCGAATTGGCGCCGTGCGTGCGCTGGTTGGTCGCGTAGGTGATCGACGTGTCGATCAGGCCGTACAGCGTCACGCTGCTTTGCGCCTGCGCGGCACATGGGAGGAAGCCGGCCACGCAGGCGGCGATCACGGCGCCCGGAAGCGCGACGCGTCGGCGGCCGCGACGGATGGCACGCGGCACGCCGGCACGTTGGCTGTTTTGACAGGAATGCATAGGAGTTTTTATCGTTGGTCTCCGGCGCGAGCGCCGATGGGTCGCGCCGGCGCGCGGGCCGGCGGATCGAGCGGCCATTATTGGAGATCGCGCGACCGTCGATTAAGGCGCTGCACAGGAAAGGTCCTCTGCGAAATCGCGTGGAATCAGGTGGGCGAGTTCAGCACCGGTCTCGGCCACCTTCCGCAGGAACGAGTCGGCCGGGCCAGGGCGTTTAAGCGTGAGCGTCGGCACGCTCAGGAGCAGACCGCCGATGTCGTCAGGGCGGTAACGCATCGCGAAGCGATCGTATGTGGGCCGATGATCGACAACCGGTATTTGTGACCCGACGCATACCAATCCGCAATATTTTCCGGCCGAAGCACAGGAGCCGAATCGCCGCGTCGGACGCACGGCCTTCGTAGCGTGCATCTTCCCGCACCGCCGCAACCGGCCCGGTGACTACGTAACACGCGAATTTTTCATGCTTGCCCGTTCGGCACAATGGATCATTGCGCGTGGCCCGCCTGCCGCTGTGCCGGCACGTCACGCATGCCGCGGGAGAACCGACATGGTGTTGATGGCTGTGGGCGGCGGCGGAGCGGTGAGCGTGCCGCAGCCGCAAAGTGACAACGATCCGGCGCCGAAGAACGGATCCGGCAGCGCGCCGCCGGCCCAGACGCCGGAACAGCAGGCGCTCGCGGCCGCGCAGGCGGAGACGCAGCGCCTGCTCCAGCTCGCGCAGGCCGAAATGGCAACGCTCAAGCGCCTGCACGACCAGGGCGCGTCGCAGGCCGATCTCGACAATCAGGTGAAGAAGGCCGAAGCCGCATGGGGCTCGGTGCAGGCGGCCGTCGAGAACCAGATGCGTTTCGCGGCCGACAGCGGCGGCGACGCGAAAACGGCAATCGCGGGCGTGGCCTCGGATCTGCGCAACGCGTCACCGAACGACCCCGTGCTCGGCTCGGTCCTCGACGATGCGCAAAAGGCCGTGTCGGCCGAATCGGCGCCCGAGCGGGCGACCAGCGAGAAGGCGTTCCAGTTCGCGATGGCGATGCAGAAGGACCAGGCCGCGAACGCCGACGTGCAGCAGTACAACGCGTTGCCAGGCGGCATCCGGCGCGCCGATCCCGAAGCGGGCGCACAAGTGCGCCAGGCGGCCGCCACCGCAGACACGAACGCGAACAACGCGTACACGGCGCTCACCACCGCGCTGCGTCACGAATACAGCACGTCGGCCGCGACGCTGCGCCTGAACGATGCGAAGGCCGATTACGCGGCGTGGCAGAAGGAGCCGGGTGGCGCGCGCCGCGCGGACGAGGCCGACATCACGCAGGCACTGTCGCAGGCGCAGAGCCAGTACGACAAGGTCGTGACGGGCGGCGACGACACCGCGCTGACCTATGTGACGGCCGACGAGCAGAAGCAGGTCGTCGCGTCGGTGAAGCAGAATCACGACGGCATGTGGTACACGGACCTCGTCGACGCGCTGGGCGAGGAAAGCCAGCTCAAGCGCACGATCGCGACGATCAATCCCGACGATCCGTCGCTGTCGCCGCAGATGAAGCAGCTCGCGAAGTCCGATCCCGTCACGTTCGCGCTGCT
Source organism: Burkholderia sp. Nafp2/4-1b (assembly GCF_003635165.1). Classification (GTDB taxonomy): domain Bacteria; phylum Pseudomonadota; class Gammaproteobacteria; order Burkholderiales; family Burkholderiaceae; genus Burkholderia. Next base: position 772,645 of record NZ_ML058597.1, read on the forward strand.
GCAGGACACGGGTGTGACCGTCGATCCGAACGACCCGAAGCTGTCGACGCAGGAGAAGGCGCTCGCGCAGCAGAATCCGCTTGCCGAAGCGTTCGTGAAGATGACGGGCATCAAGGTCGGCACGGACGATCTGAGCGATGCGGACGCGAAGGCGTTGAACGCGAAGATCGACCAGGCGGGCGGCGTGTTCGCGTATGCGATGGCGCAGGCTCAGGCGCAGAAGAACAACCCCGGGTATCAGCAGATCCAGACGCTGCTCGCGGCGGCACCCGAGGTGCGGCTGCAGTACACGAAGCAGCAGGTCGCGCAGCTGATGCAGGGCCCCGGCAGCGATCCGGGCGCGGCGCTGCAGGTGCTGAAGACCAACATGGACGCGTCGTTCTCGCTGGACGAACGCCAGGCGCTGTGGACGCAGGCCGGCCAGCCGCATTTCGATGCGAAGTTCATCCATTCGCAGATCGATCCGCTGATGCAGAAGCCCGATTCGCAGGCGACGGATCAGGCCAGCATGCAGGCGCGTAGCGACGGCCGGATGAATGCCGACAAGGCCGGCAAATGGATGCAGGAGATCCTCGCGAATGCGCCGCCCGAATTCGCGGGTGTCGTGCTCGACACCGTCGAGAAGGACTTCGGCAACAAGTGGACGCAGTCGAACACGGGCACGCCGCAGCCGTACGGCGACGGCATCGAGCTCTACAAGGGCCTCAGCACGGCGGTCGGCCTCGCCGACCAGCAGCCGACCGCGAGCGGCGTGCCCGTGCATCGCGAGGACGACGTCGCGAACTGGCTGCTCGACGACAAAGGCAACGCGAAGACGCTCATCTACACGCTGCGCGGCAGCGACGCCGGCTATGGATTCGACAGCGTGCGCCAGGCGCTGTCGTCGGGTGTCGATCCGACGTTGTCGAAGGCGCTGTTGTCGAAGATGCAGAACGACGACCGGTTCCGCGCGGGCTTCGCGAACGACTTCCAGCTGCGCTACGACCAGGGCACCAAGAGTGCGCAGAACAAGCAGAACAAGGACGCCGCCAGCGCCAGCTACAAGCTCTTCCAGACCAATCCGGACAAGCAGCTGAAGGCGTATTTCGACGACTTCCAGAAGAACCTCGGCGACAAGTCCTACACGTTCACGACTGATTCCAACCAGCTCAAGAACTTCGTCGGCGCGGGGCTCGGCATCCAGCCGGACGACCCCGCCGCGGTGCCGACCGACCGGAACGACGTGCCGTCGATGGCAATGCTCGAGCAGTTGATCGTGAGCAACGGCAACGGTACGGGAGTGAACAGCCGCTCGCTGTACGCGCAGAATTCGGCCGCGACGCAGATGATCCAGGCCGTCGTCGACCAGATCCGCAAGGTCGGCGGCGATCATGCGGTGGTGTCGCTGGTGCCGATCTACTACGTGTCGAAGCAATCGGGCATCGCGCCGAGCGCGTTGTTCAAGGTGCAGGTCGAGGGCCATCCTGACCAGTACAAGCTGATCGACGATCGCGGCTGGCAGTACGACAGCGTCGACAACTACCAGCACAATAACGCGCTGTCCGACGACGGCAAGCTGTACGTGCCGAAGAGCCTGACGAGCGCCGCGGCGTCCGGCGACCTGTCGCAATACCAGCCGATCGACGCGCACAAGACGGAGTGGTACCAGCACGTCGAACACGTTCTCGAGATCGGCACTGGCATTCTCGCCGCGGCCGGCGGTGTCGTGCTGGTCGCGAGCGGTATCGGCGCACCGGTCGGCGGCGCGTTGCTCGGCGCCGCGTGGATGACGGTCGGCGTGGGCATGGCCGTCGGCACGACGGCCGCGATCGGCGACCTGAAGAACCTGAGCGACCACGGGCAGTCGATCGGCTTCGGCAACGCGCAGGCGCGCGGCGACTGGATCAGCCTGATCGGCAGCGGCGCGGGTTTCGCGGGCGGCGGCCTCGGCGTGGCGGCGAAGTCGCTTGCGGAAGCGTCGTCGCTGCTGCGCACGACGGGGCAGGTCTCGGACCTGCTGACGGTGGCAGCGCGCGGCGACGGCGCCGCGGCCGACATCGCCGGTCTCGGCCGCTTCACGCAGGAAGCCGACGCATTCCAGTCGGTTGCGCAGACGACGGGCCGCGCGGCGGGCGTGTTCAACGTCACGGGCGGCGTGATCGGCGGCTACCAGATGGCCGACCAGGGCGTGTCGCTGGTCAAGAACTGGGATGCGATGTCCGATTCCGACCGCGCGCAGCAGCTGCTGAACCTCGGCATCGGCGTCGCGCAGATGGGGCTCGGTTCGCACACGCTGATGGAGCGGCCGATCCGCGCGATCACGAAGACGCCCGCACCGTCGACGATGCCGAGGCCGGTCGCGATCAACGTGGTGGAAACGCTGTACGGCAGCGGACTGGCGAACCAACGGCTCGCGGTCGGCGAGATCGGCAATCCGTGGCAGCACGCGGAGGAGCAGGCCAACAGTTTCGGCGAGCCGGCGGACGATGGCGGCGCGGTCGCGCCGGCCGACAGGGGGCTGCGTGCACGCGTCGCCGCATGGCTGCGGGCGCACCGCATGCAGGGCACGCCAGATGGCGATGCGATTGCGCTACGGCTCGCGCCCGACGGCGAACCGGTCGATGGCAACGCGACGCCGGCCATTGCCGACGCGCTGGCAGGCGACGCTGCATCGCCGGCCGAAACCGGTGTGCCGGGCAATGGCGCGCACCCTGCGTCGTGGGAGATCCCCGCGCGTATCGCGGCCGATCCGGCCATGCTGAGCGAGGTGGTCGGGCGAATCATCGAAAGCGGCAACCGGCTCGAGGATGTCGAGTACTACATTTACGCGCTGGAGGACGCCGAAGGCAACGTGCGCAATCCGGAGGAAGACGGGCTGCCCGCGACGGAGAAGGGCAACCTGCTCGACGACATGAACGCGGCGAAGGCGGACGAGCGGCGCGCGAACGCGGTCGACGAAGCGCCTGCGCACGCGGCGGCCGTGCCGGACGAGGACGGCACCATCAGCGTGACGCGCTACGCGACGTACCACGACGCGCTGATGGTCGGCGCCGACGGCGTCGCGGGCGGCCGCTACCGGATCGCGCTGGTCGACCAGGGCGCGCTCGCCGCGGACGGCACGGTGCCGCCCGAAGCGGTCGTCGGCCACGTCGGGCTGACCGACGCGGGCGATGCGTTCATGCTGTCGATGAACGATGCATACGACCGCACGCTGCGCGTGGTATACCCGCGCGGCTTCGATCCGCAGAAGCCGCTGATCCGCAGCGAGGACGGCCGGCGCGTCGACGTGATCAACGCGCCGTTCGGCATGAGCGAAACGCAGTGGGCCGCGTATCCGCGCCGCGAGGCCGATCTCGCGATCTATTCGGACAACCCGATCCAGCCGGAGAACCAGCTGCCGCCGGGCGAGCGCCCGTTGATGCCGGTGCCGCCCGGTTATTTCGCGGTGTATGCGCATGCGTGGGCCGACGCCTTCGCGAGCGCGACCGGCAAGGCGATGAGCGCGGACGACATGGCCGAGATGATTCGCCAGAGCGGCTGGGACGGCAAATCGCCGGTGATTCTCTATGCGTGCGGCGCCGGCACGCGCGTGAGCCCGCTCGCGCAATTGCTCGCGAACGTGCTGGGCGTGGATGTGTACGGCGCAAGCGGCTTCGTCGCGTGGCGGTCGCCGCGCTATCGCACCGGCGGCCAGCCCGATTCCGGCTATACGAGCGGCATCCTGATCGAACCCGGCGCGCCCGACCAGGCCGGCGTGCCGGACCATTCGGTCACCAGCGGGCCGCGCACCTACCGGTTCTCGCCGGCGCTGGCGGTCATCGACCAGGGCGCGCATCCGGTCGACTGGAGCAGCGTCGCGCCGCGCCCGGTGTCGAATCAGTGGGGCGGCCGTGCGACCTCGGGCGACGCGCGCGTGCCGATCGGCGTGTACGTGTGGCGCATGCTGACGAGACGCGGGTCGATCATCAATCCGCGCAGCGACCGTCCGGCCAGCGCGCTCGAGATGACGCATGCGCTGGAAGAGCTCGCGTGGAAGGGCTATACGCCGGGCACGCCGATCGCGCTGGAAGGGCCGCGCAGCGGCGCCAATCCCGCGCTGCTGCAGGAATTCGCAGACCTGATCCAGGCGCCCGTATTCGGCCGGCTGGGCGACGACGACGCGGCCGGCTGGCACCGCGCGCTGCCCAATCCGAACCGCCGGCTCGCGCGCTTCGAGATCGAACCCGACGTGAACGGCAAGTTCTCGCCGGGCGGCGCGCAGCCCATCCGGATCAATCCGCTGGAGCTGCGGCCCGTGCCGGGTTCGAGCGTCGTGAACCTGCTCGGCCACGCGACCGCGCGCCAGTTCCTGAAGGTGTCGGGCTTCGACATTGCCGAATCGCATGGCACTCAGCCGCGCGACGTGAGCTTCGACAGCGCAAGCGCCATCACGCAAGGCGGCAAGACGATGTCGCCGCGGCAATTCACGCGCGCGCTGCTCGACGACCCGGCCTATACGGAAGGCAACGGCGTGCTGCTGACGGGCTGCTATCTCGGTGCCGGCGGCTATTCGTTCGCGCAGGAGCTCGCGTACGAGCTGCAGGTGCCGGTGATCGCGTCGATCGCATCCAACTCGGTACGCGGTACCGGTGCGCTGGAGCTGTATCCGCTCGACGAAAATATCGGCGTGCCGGCTCACGATCCCGAGGTCGGCACGCGGCTCTATCTGCACGTGCCCGAGGCACCGGATGCCAGCGACCCGCCGATGGTGTTCGCGCAGCGCGGCGAACCGTTGGTGCGTCCGCCCGCGCACGGCGATGCGCCGGTCGAACCGGTGCGCCCGATCGACGCGCAGATCGATCCGGAAGGAGACAGCGGCCGGCGCGGCGCAGGCGCTGCGCCCGACCATGCCGGGCGGCCGGGCGCGACGCCGGGCGGCCCCACGCATCCGCGGCTGGCGCCCGAACCGGATGCGGGCGAACCGCCGGTCTACGAGCCGACTCCGCTCGTCGAGGTCGCGCCGGACCGGATCTACACGGCGGACGAATGGGACGCGCGCGTCGAGCAGGCCGCCGAAGCCGAGGCCGACGACCATCTGTCGGGCAAGACCGAGAAAATCTATCCGAAGACGAGCCGCGTCTATACGGACCGCAGGGTCGCCGACGGCGGCGTCGTCACGACGACGATTCACGGCCAGTCGGTGCTGCAGCCCGGGTTCGGCGACGTGACCGGCATCGACGCGACGCAACATCCCGAATTCCTGCGACCGGCCGATACGCTGCTGATGCCGGCCGACGATCCGCTGCATCCGGTCGGCGCGCGCGGCCTGATGTCGCCGCCCGGGCACCACGTGGTGTTCGGCCACGGGATCTCGGCCGACGCGATGCTCGGCCCCGACGGCCGGCCGCTCACGCCGGACGAAGTTGCCGAGGGCGTCGCGCCGCATCTCGAACCGGGGCAGGACGTCACGCTGTATTCATGCTTCGGCGGATCGAACAAGCACGATCCGCTGCGCATCGCACCCGGCCAGGTGCGCGCGGCCAGCACCACCTTCGCCGCGGCGCTCGCGCAGCGCCTGTCCGAACTCACCGGGCGACCCACGACGGTGTGGGCGCCGCCGGACATCCTGCTCGTCGAGCGCGACGGTTCGGCGACCGTGCGCGGCACGCGGCTGACCGGTCAGGTCGACAAGGATCGTCTGCCGATGCAGAGCTTCCGCGGCGATCCGGCGCGCGTGGGCCGCCCGGCGCTTCCCGCCGGGCATGACACGGAAGCCACGCCGACCACCGCCAGCCACGCATCGCGCCCGATCGGCGAGCCGCCGCCGCGGCCCACGGTGCCGCGCGTGGCCGATCCGACGTTCGCCGATCCGAACTACGATTTCACGTCGATTCCCGACGACACGTTCGAATCCGTCACGCTCGACCATCCGTTCCGCACCGCGCTCGCCGACCGGCAGGGCGTGATCGGCGACGCCGCGCGCGTGACGCAACCGGGCGGCACGGTGAGCCAGCGCTGGCCGAGCGCTTTCCTGGACGATCGCGAACCGACCCGCGTGATCGACGACGTGATGCAGGCGTTCCATGCGGCGGGGCTGACCAACCTGCGCGTCGAGTTCGTGATGCAAGACGGCAGTGTCGTGCTCGGCAGCGGCACCGATTTCGGTGCGCTCGATCCCGAGGCGGGCTGGTTCCGGTTCAGCGGCACGGTGCCCGACGCACCGGCGGCCGCCGCCACGCACGCGCCGGGCCGCACGGCGGTCGATGCGCGGCTCGCGCTGCCGGAAGGTGCGCCCACGGTCACGCACGACGAGCTCGGCCAGGCGCTCGATACCGCGCATACCGGGCCGCGCAATCACGCCTACGTGCCGACCGACGCGTTGCCGGACGGCACCGCGTTCGCGCAACCCGATTTGACGCCGCAGGAACGTGTCGCGGCCGGCGCGAGGGCGAACCTCGCCGCCGTCGACGGCGCGGCACCGACCGACGTCGCGCTGCTATCGGCGCTCGGCCACGATCCGGCGCGCGCGCTGCGCATCGCCACGCCCGACGGCGGCGAGCTGTACAAGCCGGCCGGCGTCGACATGTATGTCGTGCGCACCCGCGACCCGGCGACCGGCGCCGTGTCGTACCGGCTCGTCGGCATCGATCGGTCGGGCTTGCCGGAAGGCTATGCGGCCGTGCATGCCGGCGGCGCGCGCGCGGTCGGCGCGAACGACGGCCGCCCGACCTGGCCGACGATCGGCCCGGCGGGGCCGGCGGCCGGCCGCCTCGCGAGTACGGCCGGCGAACCGTCCGGTGCGTCGACGCCTGCCGCCGTATCCGGTCATGCGAACCCGCCGGCCGTGCCGGCAGGCGCGACGGTGGCCGAAGCAGCCGATCCGCAGGCGGTTGCCGCGACGTGGCTCGACAGCCTCGGCCGGCGCACGCTCACGCGCGTCGACGGCCAGCATGCGCCGACGCTCGACGGCCTGGGGCGCAAGCTCGGCCCCAACGCGCACGTGCTGATCACCGCGCATACCGATGCGCCGGCCACCGGCGCCGAACACGCGGCGCCGGCGTTCGTCGCGGTGCTCGAGACCGACCAGCATGGCGTGCTCGGCCCGGTGCGGATGCTGGACGGCTCGCGCGTGCCGAAGGGCCTGCGCAAGGCGCTGGTGAAGACCGGCAGCAGCGGTCGCACGGCACGCCGGCAGTTCGATTTCTACGTGTCGCCGGTCGCGCACGACGAGCTGATGCAGTTCGGCGGCGCGTCGAAGATCGAGACGCAGGACGGCAAGTCGTCGTGGTCCGTGACCGCGTCGGGGCATCCGGTCGACACAGCGCTCGCCGCCGACGTCGTGAAACTGCAGGACGCGCCCGGGTTCAAGCGGCCGCGCCAGGCCGTGCGCGCGGTCGAGGGGGAGCGGCGCTGGATTCATGTGATCGAGGAGGAGACGGGCAAGGTGCTCGGCTACGCGGAGCGCAACACGAACCACGAATGGAAGTACTACGAGAAGGCGCCGCTCGGCGACACCGAGATTCCCGCGCAGGACCTGCGCACGGTGTTCCGGCGGCGCCGCCGCGGCGGCATTCCGGTGCTGCACTCGCCGCGCCGCGGCATCCGGTTCGTCGTCAGCGACGTGAAGCCCGAGACCGTCGAGCGGATCGGCGGCTTCCAGCCGGCGAAGGACGCGGACGCGGCGGAGAAGCCGCCGCGCCGTTCGCTCGGCGATTTCTTCCAGTCGAACGTGCCGCTGCGCCGGCCGCTGGCGCGCGCGGAGCAGGGCGGCGCGACCGGGTCGGCACAGCGGCCGCCGGTCGATCCGCATCTGTTGCCGTCGGACAAGTTCGCGTACAACGCGGTCGACTTCAGCGGCAACAGCGTGCCGCACCTGCTGACCGCGATCCGCAACGGGGCGGTCGACGGCAGCCAGCATGTGATCTACGTGTTCAAGACGGACGGCCCGGTGGCCGAGGCGCTCGGCAATCCGGCCGGCGTGATCGCCGCGCGCAATGGCGAGATGCGCTGGTTCGACGCGGTCGGGCATGCGAACAACCCGCACCATCAGGGCGTGCCGCTCGACGAAATGCCGATCGGCAACGACCGCTTCGGCACCGATGTGCATTTCCTGCTCACGCAACTGCGGCCGAGCGAGTTCCTGCGCAGCGCGCGGCCGACGCGGGTCGCGGCGTTGCAAGCGCGCGAGAAGGCGTTGCGCGCGCAGCTGACGGATGCGGAGGCGCGTGGCCAGCAGTCCGCGCCGTTCCGTGCACTCGCGGCGCGCACGCGGAGCCGCTACAACGAGGTGCTCGACGACCTGCATCGCTTGCGGCATGCCAATACCGCCCGCGAGCCGCTGTCGATCGAGCCGTACCAGCCGGGCCTGTCGTCGTCGACCGTCGTCGCGTTCAGCCTGCGCAACGGTGCGGCGAAGACCGAGCAGTATTTCCCGACGCACGATCAGATCGAGGCCTACAACAAGCAGGCGCAGCGCGCCGGCAAGGTCAAGCTCGTGCTGAAGGGCGAGCCGCAGGCCGTGATGGTCGACCCCGGCATGTGGCGCACGCTGCTCAACTACCTGTATGTCGCGCGCGACGTGTCGACGTCGGCGTCGCGCTTCCTGCCGGTGCCCGGCAAGCTGCGCGCGCACACGCGGAAGTTCGGCGCGGCGACCGTCGCGGACCACCGGATCCAGCAGATCTTCACGCGCTCGGACCCTGCGTTGCAGGATCGCATGGTGCCGATGGCGCGTTCGCTGTCGCTGAGCGACGATCCGGCGCTGATGCGCAAGATGGTCGAGCAATACGGCGGCGTGACGCCCGTCGTCACGCTCGTGGTCGATCCGAATCTGCTCGCGGCCGTGCTCGGCAAGGCGCACGATCCGGACTTCCTGCGTGCGGTGAAAGCGCTCGGCGACCAGAAGAACGCCGTGTTCGACGGCGAGAACGGGATCATCCATCCGGCACCCGGCACCGACGGGACGGCGCTCGCGCTCGATCATCTCGCACACCTGCATGCGTGGCTCGACGAGGCGGCGCGCACCGGCTTCGCGATCCGGCTCGAAACGGCGCCGTCGCGTGCGCTCGTGTCCGGCACCGACTACCGGTACCAGTCGGGCACCAACGACGCGTACCACGACTACGTGCGGGTCATGACGGCGCTCGAGAAATGGTCGAACGCGAATCCCGGCAAGACCGCGCCGAACGTGATGGTCACGTTCCACGGCTGGGATGCGGTGCCCGAGTCGGTGCCGGGCGCGGGGCACGAGAAGCTGCTGCGCGCGGTGCTCGAGCGCGACGGGCTCGAATGGGTGCACGTGGGGCTGTCGCTCGGCACGCACGGCGCCGACTTCATCGGCAACCAGGACCTGACCGGCGCGCTCGCGAAACTGATCGTCGAGCACCGCGAGAATCCCGCGATCATCAACCGCCTGCACGGTGCCGATGCGCTCACGCGCGTGTTCGAGCGCGTCGACCGGCAGACGCTCGCGAACCAGCATCAGCTGCTGTTCGCGGAAGTCGAGCGGATCGGCGCCGCGCACGGGATGACGCCCGCCGAGATCGCCGCGCTGCGCCAGAAGCTCTATGAAGGCAACACGACCGTGTGGCTGAACCAGGCGCGCAAGGCCACCATCGAGCATGCGACGGAACACTGGAAGGGCGACGATCACGAACCGCGCGGCAAGACGGAGAAGGGCGCGCGCACGTTCGCCGCGCGCTGGCTCGACCAGTACGGCGACGGCGTGCCCGATCGCGTGACCACACGCGCGCAGCCGTTGGCCACGAATCCGCTCGAGCACTGGAGCGCGGTCGTGCGCGATCCCGCGCTGCTCAACGACGGCACCAAGCCGATCGGCACGAGCCGCCGCGAGACCGCGCAGGTCGCCAACGTCGAGATTCCCGATGCGAAGCGCGCGCAGGCGGAACTGCATGCGCTGCGCGTGCACGACGAGCCGATCGGCCCGCACCGGCCGCCGCCGTCCGGAAAGCGGATCGCCGGCGAAATGGGCGGAGCCGCGGCGACCGGCGCGGGCGCCGGGGGCGTGGTCGTTGCGACCGGCAATGAGTTCGTCGGCACGGCGACGAATGGGCTGTACGCCGGCCTGCGGGTCGGCCGCGTGTTCCAGGCGCTGCATCACGGCGCGGTCGCCAGCCTGAAGAACGGCGATCCGCGCGTGTTCGATCGCGTCGTCGACCGGCTCGTGATCGGGCTGCAGAAGCAACTCAAGGCGAACGGGTTCGACGTCGACGGGCGCGGCACGCAACTCGAGCAGATCGCGCACGAAGGCAAGGCCGCCGCCGCGCAATTGCGCGCGCTGAACAAAGACGGCACGTTGACGTTCGACGAGACCGTCACGCATACGAAGGCGATCGCGGACGACATGCTCGGGCAGATGCAGGGCGTGGTCGGCGGCACGTCGCTGAAGCTGCTGCACCACGGCAGCCCGCGGCACGCGGTCGGCCGTCTCGGGCGCTTGTTCGCGCTGGGCGGCTACGGCGGGTCCATCACGATCAACGGCTTCAAGTACCTGCATGGCAACTCGCTGGCCGGCGGGCAGGCCGTGGGCGGGATCATCAGCGCCGTGTCCACCGCCATCGTCTACAAGGGCGGCGCGCGCGGCGTGAATGCGGAGAATCGCAGCCAGCTCGCGCGGATCGCGAGCGCGACCGGCGACTACGTGACGTCGGCCGTGGGCATGGCCACCGGCATTCACGGCGCGATGGCCGCGCATACGTTCGGCGAAGGAATGACCGGCGTGCTGGGTGCGATGTCCGGCGCGCTGCTGGGTGCGGGGCGCCTGCATTCGCAGTTCCCGAACGCCACGCCGTGGATGGCGCGCCTTCCGACCGGCATCGCGCTGCTGCCGGTGGCGATCTTCGGGGTCATGCAGGGGTACGGGTTGATCACGGCGTTCAGCGGGTCGGACGATAAAAGCAAGAAGCCAGGCTCTGGTTCGTCGCCGACGCCAACGCCAACGCCATCGCCATCGGGTTCGAGCAGCGCGACGCCGACGCCGGGGGCTTCGGTCTCGCCGACGACGCCCCCGGCGACGACGACGACCGCACCGGCACCGGCACCGGCGCAACCGAGCGCATCCGCATCACCGACGTCGAGTGCCCAGCCGTCGGGAGCGCCATCGCAACCGGCGCAGCCTGGGACGCGTTCGCCGAGCCCCGCGCCCACGCCGGTGACGGTGACCGTGGGGGCCGGCGATTCGCTGTGGACGATCGCCGAGAGTCACGAAGGATCGCTGCTGGATGCGGCGCAGGTGCCGCCCGACGAACAGCAGCGGATGTCGGAAGGCGAGCGGATCAACGTCGCGCTCAACGAGATCCTGCAACTCAACCGGAATCTCGCGAGCCATCCGGGCCAGATCGATCCGGGGCAGCAGGTCATCGTCGGGTGACGGGGTGCGGATTCGAAGGCAGGCCGGGGGCGACACGCTGGCCTGCAGTCGCTTGATCGTGTCCGGGATCCGAGGCGCGGCTTGGACAGATTCAGCTCGCGCGCCGCATCCGCTGTCACGTGTTCTGCCATCCTCGACGTTCAAGGCGGTTACGCAACAGGCCTGCGATCAACGCGCTGACGATCAGTGACAGGTAGAGGGTGACGAGATGGTGACGCCAGGCGTCCAGCTAGTGGTCACCCGGTTCGTGTTTTTTTGCAATACCGTGAGCACGCGATGGTTATTCCCGGATCCGACGAGACGCCGGGGAGGGCAACGCAGTGTGACGCGGCCCACGCTCGACACGCGCAAGCACGTTGCATTCAGCGCGGTGAAGGGGTGGCGATCCGTCGGTCACCAACTGCGAGATTCCCGACTGGGGAATAAAACGGACGACGCGGCAGTCTGGTGCTTGGAACCCGCCACAGAGGTCCATCGGATGATTCGTCAGTCTACCTCCCGAACCCCGGTCGAGAGGACATCATGTCGTCAGCTCCTTCCGCCGATCAGTCGCGTCGCAGCGCGTTGAATGCTCAGACAATGCCCATGCGAAGCGTCGCCATCGACCATTCAGCCGTAGCCTGCTGGCCATTCGAGCGGCTGGCTGCATTACAGCAAGTACAGAAAGGCAAGCGTGCGTTTCGGCAGCACGAGCGCCAGAAGCGCAAGATCTGGTTGGTCGGGATGCGCGGGGAGTAGAGCATGTCGCACTCTTCCTGGCTTCAACGGATCCGGCCGGCGGGTGTGCGGTCCGTCCGGCTGACCACCGGACTGGTGTTGTTTACCTACGTGGGCACGCATCTCCTGAATCACTCGCCGGGGAATATCTCGCTTGCGTGGCTGGAGCGCGATCTGCTCGTGCAGAAGTTCATCTGGCAGGGATGGCTTGGAACAGCCGTGCTGTACAGCGCGTTGGCGACGCCGCCCGCCGCGCACACACAACGCGTGGTGTCGCTTGACACTCCCGAGCCGGTTGCATGCGTGTACGCATGTGTCGATGCAACGATATGCCAGATGGTTCATCGCTGGCACGCCCAAGGGTGCAGACGATCAACCTACAGGCCAAAACACGACATTTTTATTTAGCCAAAAGCGGACATTTCAATCTAGCTACTACAATCGCTCAGGTTGATAATTCACGTTATGTAAAATCAAAAACACACCAGAAACCCCACCAGCATCCACGCTTCTTCCATCGCCTCATCTCGCCACAGCCGAAAAAGGCGCGCCGCGTACCCCACGGCGCGCCCGCGCTCAACCTGCGCCCATCAAACCGCCATCACCGTCACCGACTTCGTGACGAGATAAGGCTCCAGCGCTTCCGGCCCGCCTTCCGACCCGTAGCCCGAATCCTTCACGCCGCCGAACGGCATCTCCGGCCACGGCGTCGCCGGCTGGTTGATCCACAGCATCCCGACCTCCAGGCGCTGCGTCAGCAGATGCACGTTCGCGAACGAACGCGTGAACGCATAACCGGCCAGCCCGAACGGCAGACGGTTCGCTTCGGCGATCGCGTCCTCGAGCTTGTCGAAGCCGCGGATCGCCGCGACCGGGCCGAACGGCTCGTTGTTGAACACATCGGCTTCGAGCGGCACGTTCGCGATCACGGTCGGCGCGAAGAAGTTGCCTTCCGAGCCGATCCGCTCGCCGCCGGTCTCGATGCTCGCGCCGACCTTGCGCGCGTTCTCGACGACCGACGCCATCGCGGTCAGCCGGCGCGGGTTGGCCAGCGCGCCGAGCGTCGTGCCTTCCTCGAGACCGTTGCCGATCTTCAGCCCCTGCGCATGGGCGACCAGAGCGCGCGTGAATTCGTCGCGGATGCTGTTGTGCACGAGGAAACGCGTGGGCGAAATGCACACCTGGCCCGCGTTGCGGAACTTCGCGCCACCGGCGGCCTTGACGGCCAGCGCGACGTCCGCGTCCTCGGCGACGATCACCGGCGCGTGGCCGCCCAGCTCCATCGTCGCACGCTTCATGTACTGGCCCGCGAGCGCGGCAAGCTGCTTGCCGACCGGCGTCGAGCCCGTGAAGGTCACCTTGCGGATCACCGGATGCGGAATCAGGTACGACGAGATTTCCGCCGGATCGCCGTACACGAGGCCGATTACGCCTGCCGGCACACCCGCGTCGACGAACGCACGCAGCAGCGCGGCCGGCGATGCCGGGGTTTCTTCCGGCGCCTTCACGAGGAACGAACAGCCGGTCGCGAGCGCGGCGCTGAGCTTGCGCACGACCTGGTTGACCGGGAAATTCCACGGCGTGAACGCGGCGACCGGGCCGACCGGCTCCTTCACGACCGTCTGCTGTGCACCGAGGTTGCGCGGCGGCACGATGCGGCCGTATACGCGGCGGCCTTCGTCCGCGAACCATTCGATGATGTCGGCGGCCGACAGCACTTCGGCGCGGGCTTCCGTCAGCGGCTTGCCCTGCTCCTGCGTCATCAGCTGCGCGATGGTGTCGGCACGCTCGCGCACCAGCGCGGCGGCCTTGCGCATCGTCGCCGCGCGCTCGTGCGCCGGCACCTTGCGCCATGCTTCGAAACCGCGCTGCGCCGCAGCCAGCGCGCGATCGAGATCGGCGATGCCCGCGTGGGCCACCTTGCCGATCGGCTTGCCCGTCGCCGGGTTCACGACGTCGATCGTCTTGCCGCTCGCGGCGTCGACCCACTCGCCGTCGATCAGCAGCTGCGTATCCGTATAAGTCACGTTAGCCATCCAGACACCCCTACTTTGCGTCGATAAAACGCGCGCTGCCGCGAACGGCTGCGCGCCGGTTGACAGAAAGAGCTGCGTGACCGGACGCGATGCACCCGGCCACATTCGACGACAGGCGCGCGGCACGCGTGCCCGCCGTCATCCGCCACAGTCAGCCGCGCTCAGCGCGCAGCCGCCGTCGCCGTCGCCTTGCGGAGTTTCGCGACGTCCCCCGCCTGCACGGCCGGCGCGCCGTTGTTCCAGCCGGCGCGCATGAAGGTCAGCACGTCGGCGATCTGCCGGTCGTTCAGCTCGTTCGCGAACGCCGGCATCGGATACGCGGACGGCACGCCGCCAATCACCAGCGTATCGCTGCCGTTCAGCGTCACGTTGATCAGCGACGACGCATCGGCCTCGAGCAGGTTCGGATTGCCGGCGAGCGGCGCGAGGAGCGGCGCGTAGCCGCGACCGTCCGCGCCATGGCAATGCAGGCAGTAAGCGTTATACACCTTTGCGCCCGGATCGTTCGCCGGCCGGCCCAACGCGACCTGCGTCGGCTTCGGATCGTAACGGTAAGGCGGCGCACCGGTGCCGCCCGCCGCCGGCAACGATTTCAGGTAGCGGGACATCGCCGTCAGATCGTCGTCGGTCAGCGCCTGCGTGCTGTGGTTGATCACGCTCACCATCGAGCCGAATGCGGTTGCATGCTGGTTCGCGCCGGTCTTCAGGAATTGCGCGACGTCGGCCTCGTTCCAGCGGCCGAGCCCCGTATTGGGCTCGCCGGTCAGGTTCGACGCGAACCAGTTGTCGATCGACGCACCCGACAGGAATGCCGCGCCGCTCTCGTCCAGCGCCTTCTCCTGGAAGCCGACGCCGCGCGGCGTATGGCATGACCCGCAATGCCCGAGCCCCTGCACGAGGTACGCGCCGCGGTTCCACATCGCGTCCTTCGACGGTTTGTCGGTATACGGTGTCGTGTCGAGGAACACCGCGTTCCACAGCGCCAACGGCCAGCGCATGTTGAGCGGCCACGGAATGTCGGACGCGCGGTTCGCCTGCTTCACCGGCTCGACGCCGTTCATGAAATACGCGTACAGCGCTTTCACGTCGTCGTCGCGCAGCTTCGCATACGACGGATACGGCATCGCCGGGTACAGGTGATGGCCGTCCTTCGCGACGCCCGAACGCAGTGCCTCTGCGAACTCGGCCTCCGTGTAGCCGCCGATGCCTGTGGCCGGGTCGGGCGTGATGTTGGTCGTGTAGATCGCGCCCATCGGCGTGACCATCTTCAGGCCGCCGGCGAACGGCGCGCCGCGCGGCGCGGTGTGACACGCGACGCAATCGCCCGCCTTCGCGAGATACGCGCCACGTGCGACGAGCGCGCTGTCGGCCGGCGCGCTCGGCGCGGCATGCGCGGCCGTGCCGCCGAGCAGCGTGGACAGCGCGAGCAGCGATGCGCCGAGCGTCTGAGCGACGCGATGGAGACGATTCGGACGATTCAAGGTGAGGTTTCGCATGGTTCCGTTCCCTCCCGTCAAGCCGTTTTCAGCTGGCTGCCGACCGGCAGCTTGCGCAGCCGCTTGCCGGTCGCCGCGAAGATCGCATTCGACAGCGCCGCGGCCGTCGCGGCGGTGCCCGGTTCGCCGATCCCGCCCGGCGCTTCGGCGCTTTTGACGAGGTGAACCTCGATCGGCGGCGTCTCGTTGATGCGCATCATCCGATAGTCGGTGAAGTTGCTCTGCACGACGCGGCCGTCCTCGATCGTGATCTCGCCATACAGCGCGCCGGTGATCCCGAAGATGATGCCGCCCTGCACCTGCGCCTCGATCGTGCTCGGGTTCACCACCATCCCGCAATCGACCGCGCACACGGCACGCTTGACCTGCACTTCGCCCTCCTCCACCGCGACGTCGATCACGATCGAGAAGAAGCTGCCGAACGCGTGCATCACCGATACGCCGCGCCCTTGCCCCTTCGGCAGCGGCGCGCCCCACCCGGCCGCCTTGGTCGCGACGTCGAGCGCGTTGCGTGCACGCGGCGTCTTGCCGAGCAGCGCACGGCGGTACTGAACGGGATCGGCCTTGGCCTGCGCGGCGAGCTCGTCGATGAAGCTCTCGACGACGAACGTGCCGCGCGTCGGCCCGACACCGCGCCAGAACGCGGTCGGCACCTGGCGCGGCTCCTGGCGCACATAGTCGACGAGCTGGTTCGGCAGATCGTACGGAAGATCGTTTGCAACCTCGACCGCGTCCGGATCGATGCCGTCCTTGAACGCGGGCGGCGCAAAGCGCGCGAGGATCGACGAGCCGACGATCCGGTGCTGCCACGCGATCGGCTTGCCATTCGCGTCGAGGCCGGCCGAGATCTTGTCGTAGTAGTACGGGCGATACATGTCGTGCTGGATGTCCTCCTCGCGCGTCCACACGACCTTCACCGGCGCACTCACCTGCCTGGCAACCTTCACGGCCTGCGCAACCATGTCCGTCTCGAGGCGCCGGCCGAAACCGCCGCCGAGCAGATGGTTATGCACGACGATCTTCTCGGGCGGGAAAGCCGTGATTCGTTGCACGGTGTCGCGCGCGCGCGTCGGCACCTGCGTGCCGACCCAGATTTCGCAGCCATCCGGACGCACATGCACGGTGCAGTTCACGGGCTCCATCGTTGCGTGCGCAAGGAACGGCTGTTCGTAGACGGCGTCGACGCGCGTCTTCGCGTTCTTGAACGCGGTGGCGACGTCGCCGTCCTTGCGCGCGACCGCGCCCTTGCCGTTCGCGGCGGCCTGCGCGAGATCGGCGACGATGTCCTTCGTCGACACCTTCGCATCCGCGCCTTCGTTCCATTTGACGACGAGCGCCGACGCGCCGCGCTTCGCGGCCCACGTGTGATCGCCGACCACCGCGACCGCGTTGTCGACGCGCACCACCTGACGCACGCCGGGAATCTTCTTCGTGGCCGTGTCGTCGACGCTCGCGACCGTGCCGCCGAACACCGGGCTGTTCACGATCACCGCGTACACCATGCCGGGCAGCCGCACGTCGAGCCCGAACTGCGCGGTGCCGTCGACTTTCTCCGGCGAATCGAGCCGCTTCACCGGCTTGCCGATCAGTTTGAAATCGGCCGGCTGCTTCAGCGCGACGTCCTTCGGCACCGGCAGCTTCGACGCGGCATCCGCGAGCTGGCCGTACGATGCGCGCCGGCCGCTCGGCGGGTGCTGTACTTCACCGTTTTCGGCGCGGCACGTGGCCGGATCGACGCTCCATTGCTTCGCGGCCGCCGCAACCAGCAGCGTGCGCGCGGTGGCGCCCGCACGGCGCAGCGGCTCCCACGCGTAGCGCACCGATGTCGAGCCGCCCGTCAGTTGCCCGCCGAGCAGCGGATCGAGGAACAGCTTCTCGTTCGGCGGCGCATGGTCGAGCGTCACGTTCGACAGCGGCACCTCGAGTTCCTCGGCGATCAGCATCGGCAGCGCCGTGTAGACGCCCTGCCCCATTTCGACCTTCGGCATCACCAGCGTGACCTTGCCGGTGCGATCGATCTGCACGAACGCGTTCGGCGCGAACACGCCGGCGCGCGCGCTTTCGTCCGCATCGCCGCCGATCACCGAGCGACGTGCGTCATCGCCGGCGGCCGGCATGCTGAAGCCGAGCAGCAAGCCGCCGCCCGCGGCAGCGCCGAGCGACATGCCGGCCTTGAGAAACGAACGGCGCGACACGCGGGCGCCGGCCCGACCGGCTTCGATCAGTCCTCGCGACATGTCAGCCTCCGCAGAGCCGCCTCAACGAGGCTGACCGCCCCCTTGGGGGGCAGAGAACACAGTGAACGTGCGGGCTGTTTCATCTCAGGCTCCCTTCGCGGCGTGCTTCACGGCCGCGCGAATCCGGTTGTACGTGCCGCAGCGGCAGATGTTGCCGGCCATCGCCGCGTCAATGTCGGCGTCGCTCGGGTTCGGGTTCGATGCGATCAGCGCGGTGGCGGTCATCACCTGCCCGGACTGGCAGTAGCCGCACTGGACGACGTCGAGCTCGCGCCACGCTTCCTGGACTTTCTGCCCGGCCGGTGTGGCGCCGACGGCTTCGATCGTCGTGATCTTGCGGCCCGCGACGGCCGCGACCGGCAGCACGCACGAGCGCGCGGCGACGCCGTCGAGATGCACGGTGCACGCGCCGCATTGCGCGATGCCGCAGCCGAATTTCGTGCCGGTCAGGCCGACGACGTCGCGCAGCACCCATAGCAGGGGCATGTCGCCGGGGGCGTCGACCGTGCGGTTCTCGCCGTTGATATTGAGGGTGACCATTCAGCCTCCGGGGGCCGGTGTATTGGGGAAGCGGCGCGACCGGCGCGCCGGATCGTTCATCGCCGTTGCGCAATGCAGCGGCTGCCGCGCGCCCTGGGTGGGAACGGGCCGCGGCGGATACTTCCGTGACTTCGGTGCGGGTTATTCGGCCGCGTCGATGCTCGACAGCACCTTGATGACGGGCGGTGCCGAGAACCAGTCGGCCGACTTGATGCGGAACGCGTTGAAGTACGGGCTTGCGAGGTGTGCGTCGAATGCGGCCTGGTCGTCGTAGATCTCGAACAGGTGCAGCGCCGACGAGCCGTCCTGTTCGCGGAACAGGTCATAGCGGCGGTTGCCGGGTTCCGCGCGGGACGCCGCGACCATGCTGCGCAATTCGGCTTCGACGGCCTGCGCGTGTTCGGGTTTCGGAAACACCGAGGCCATTACGTAAAGCGCCATGTGTTCACTCCTTGAGGAAACGGAATCGAGAATGCCACAAGCCGGCGTCGCGCGACGCCAGCGTGCAGATGAACGGAAAACGAACGAAAAACGAACGCAATCGCGTCAGGCCAGTTCGTCCGGCCCCACGCGCACGACGACCTTGCCGAAATTCTTGCCGGCGAGCAAGCCGATCAGCGCATTCGGCGCATCGGCAAGATCGGGGATCACATCCTCGCGCGTCTTTACCTTGCCCTGCGCGACCCACTCGCTCATCTCCTTCAGGAACGGCGCATAGCCGGTCGCATAGTGATCGAGAATGATGAAACCCTGCATCCGGATGCGCTTGCGCAGGATCGTGCCCATCAGCGCCGGCACGCGGTCACGGCCGGTCGACACAGCGGTGGCGTCGTAGGCCGCGTCGTTGTAATGCGCAATGATTCCGCACACCGGCACGCGCGCATGATCGTTGAGCAGCGGCCACACCGCGTCGAACACGGCGCCGCCGACGTTCTCGAAATAGACGTCGATGCCGTTCGGGCAGGCTTCCTTCAGCTTCGCCGCGAATTGCGGATCGCGGTGATCCACGGCATCGTCGAAGCCGAGCGTGTCCTTCACGTAGGCGACCTTGTCGGCACCGCCCGCGATGCCGATCACGCGGCAGCCTTTCAGCTTCGCGATCTGGCCGACCACCGCACCGACCGCCCCGCTCGCGGCGGCGACGACCACGGTTTCGCCGGCCTTCGGCTCGCCGATCTTCAGCAGCCCGGTGTACGCGGTGAACCCCGGCATGCCGAGCACGCCCAGCGCATACGACGGATGCGCGAAATCGCGGCCAAGCGGAATCAGGTCGCTGCCGTCGGACAGCGAATAGTCCTGCCAGCCGCCGCCCGCGACGACCAGGTCGCCTTCGCGAAACGCCGGCAGGTTCGACGCGACGACCTGGCTGACCGTGCCGCCGACCATCACGTCGCCGAGTTCGACCGGCGGCGCATACGACGGCGCATCGCTCATCCGGCCGCGCATGTACGGATCGAGCGACAGCCAGACCGTGCGCAGCAGCACCTGGCCGGCGCCCGGTACAGGCACGTCGCCTGTTTCGATACGGAAGTCGTTCGGGATGGGCGCGCCGACCGGGCGCGAGTTCAGGATGATTCTGCGGTTTGCGGCCTTGCTTTGCGGCATGGGAACCTCCGTCAACAGGTAGGGACGTGCAACGGGCACGATCGGATCAACGTGGGACAACCGTGACGTGCGTGGCTGCGGCCGTGCCGGCAGATCGACCGGGAGGCCGCGGGCCGCGACCACGCGCGTCATGCATTCGGACTTCAGCGTAAGTAGACCAGTCGTCTAGATCTCACGTAAAAACAAGGCGCGCCAATGCGCGCCCAGGGTTATGACTGCGCGCCGTCGGGTTCGACGGGCGGCAGGTTGAGCATCCGCCGCGTTTCGAGCATCGCGCGCTCGAGCGGCTTGCGGTTGCGGTGAATCTTCTCCAGAAGCGTGGCGCCGAGCCACAGCTCATAGAGGATCGCGGCTGCATGCGCGGGATCGTCGACACCGCTCAGCGAACCGTCGGCCAGCCCGGCCTCGATGCCGCCCGCGAGCCGCTCGATGATCTGGCCGGTGCCGCGCCGCAGGACCGCGCGCATCGCCTCCGACAAATCGGACACCTCCGCGCCGAGCTTCACCGCGAGGCACTTGCCTTCCGGATCGTCGGCGCACTGCGTGTGCAGCCAGTTGCCCCAGTACGTCATCAGGCGCTGCGCGCCCGTGCCGGCCTGATGCTTGAGCAGGTTGTCGAGATGCTCGAGATAGCCTTCGAAATACGACTCGAGCAGCGCCTCGCCGAACGCCTCCTTCGAGCCGAAGTAATGGTAGAACGAGCCCTTCGGGATGCCCGCCGCAGCGAGAATCTCGTTCAGACCGACCGCCGAAAACCCCTTGTGGAGCATGATCGGCTTCGCGATATTCAGGATGTGCTGGCGGACTTCGGCGCCTGAAGATGCATTCATGATGGCGTATCTTAGCAACGATTAGACCGGTCGTCTAGTAACGTCGACCCGGTGAGTTGAGCGGCACTTTACCCCAATCGCGCAGTGTCGCGGACGCGTTGTCGCCGCACCGTGGCGCCCATGTCACGCAGGCTTGGGCACGCGCTTGCGGGCAACCGGCTTCGCCGCACGCAGGCTGCCGCCGGCCGGTCGGCCAGGCGCCCTGCGCGCGGGCGCGCGCGATACGCGGTCGGCCCGGCCGGCACGTTCGGCACGCAATGCATCGAGTTCGCCGAGATAAGCGGCATTGGCTGCGCGCGCGCCGTCGAGCTGGCCTTCGAGCATGCCACAGCGATGCTGCGTGTCGGCGAGTTGGGTCTGCAGCGCCGCTAGATCCTTGCGATGCTGCGCATCGCGCTGTTCGGCGCGCGTCGTTGCCGCATCGAGTTCCTTTTGCAGCCGCGCGGCGGCGAGCCGTTCGCGGTCGATCTCCTGAAGCGCCCGTTTCTCCGATGCACGCAGGCGCTCCTCGGCACGGCCCGCATCGTCGCGCAGCCGGTCGAGCTGCAACGTGAAATCGGCGCGCGCCTGGGCCAGCGCGCGATCGGCATCCGCGTTGTCCGCCTTCAGTCGCTCGACTTCCGCTAGCAGCGCGCGGCGCGATGCTTCGTCGGCCGCCCTCGCCTGTTCGAGTTCCTGGATACGCACCTGGGCCGCCAGCAATGCGCTCGTCCGTTGTTCCAGCGCGGTTTCGGTGCGGGACAGCTCGGCTTGTGACGCGGCGACCTCTACCTTCGCCGCGGCCCGCTCGGCCTCGACTTCGGCGCGCAACGCATCGAGTGCGGCGGCGGCTTCCGTGCTCGATCGACTCCACAACGCGGCGACCAGCTCTCCCGCTGCGGCCTGCAAATCGGCCGGCAAGTCCGGATGCTCGATGCGCACGCGGCTCTTTTCCCGCAACTCGGCCCAGAACTCGCCGAGCACCGCGGTCGGCGTGCTCATGCTGCCCTTGCGCACAAGCTGGTACAGCCGGTTCGCGGTGGGCGTGATGCCGAAGCGGAAGAACATCAATGCGCAGACCTCGCGATAGAGCTCGCGGGTTTTCGGGAAATCGGCCTTCAGGCGATCGATTTCGGCGATCAGGCGGGATTCGTCGGCGGCGAGGTCGGACATGGCGGTTTGGTCGGAAATTTCGTAAATAATATAACGTAAACCGTTAAATATCCAACCGTGCGACACGAGTGATTTGACATTATTTCTATAATGTTGAGATGCGATGGGCGGGCTTCCCTATTTCCAAGCGCGACCGTCTGGTTGCACCATTTTGTAATCGCTTTGTGCACAAATTTGTAACTGCCCCTCTCTTGTCACTGAAGCGCGGCTAACCCTCGCCACGTCGCGGCTCCGGAGGAGCGGGTTGCCCCGCGCATGGCTGCGGGTCTAGATACCGAACTGGCCGAGGACTTGCGCTGCACGATGTGCGCGACTCTTCAGTGCGTTATTGCACACCGCTGTGGAATCTGCCGCACAACCGAGGTCGAGCATCAATCTCCAGGCTCAAGACGGGATACAGGCGCGCTGAATCTGTAGCGCTTGCTCAGCCCGGTTGGGGGCCGCTTGGTCGACCAAGTGCAATAGCGGATTCCGGTGCTCCATGAACCGACCAAGGTACCGCTCGCGCGCGAGCGGCTCAGTAGCCAGTATCCGGGCAGGCCGCTCACTCTGGGTCTCAACCGCACGTAAGGCAGTCTGCCGATCCTGATCGGCGATGCACAGGCCCTCCAGTGCCATTTGCTACGCATCGAGGCGATGCACCAGACTGATCACATCCTCAGCGCCAACTCCCAGCTCGTCGCTTAGCGAGATCACGACGCATCTGAGATCGGTGACTTCGTTCGGCTCTTTGCTCATTGGACTCTCCGTCCGCTGGAAAGGTACGCGGGCCGACAATCTTCTCATTGGCCGTCACAGGGGCCAACCTGGTTACTTCGGGGGCGAGTGCTGGAAACCCCCATGCCGGACGCGAACATGTTCGGTGCTAAAGCCGTAAACCCTGGCTTGTTCTCGAGTCCACGCCAAGGCGTACCCCTCTGGGATCGGTTCGTGCTCCTATAGAAATCCCATTGAGATGCCTGGCGGGGGTGGTGCAGGCGGGCTAACGGTAAGAACTTTGGGCACCATCATGAACCCGCACACTCAGCTACGACTTAACGACTTTCGCGTGATCCTTGCGGGCCTTCGGACGACAATTAGCGGTCCGGCCGGACGCAACAATGGGTTCGTCTTGAACGAGATTCGGCAATTCGTCGACTACATGGAAGCCTCTTCATCCGATGAAATTGGGGTGCAAGGCGAGTTCGAGGTGATTCGGACACTAGTCTTTTTAAGGCGGCCGACTGAGGCGCTTGAACGAATTGACAAGCTGTTGGCACCACGGCGAATTCGCGCCCGTAACTGTCTAGGGCGCCTTCGCGGTTATTGAAATGATCTGTGGATGTCCGACCAGATCAGCCAGTTGTCGGTGATCACGGCGGGCGGCTGTCGGCCACTATGCGCCCCCGCGCCGTCGATCGGACATCGGAGCGGGCGCTCATGGTCGGTACGAGGCCGCCTAAAGCAAAGACCGCGTTTGCCCATCTCAGACAAAAATACCTGCCGAATTGACCGGCTGGGCGACTCCGTACATGGGAATAGCATCATCCGATGCATTACTCTGGCCGCTTATGTTCCACCTGCCGTGTGCGCTTGTGATCGGTCGCTAAATCAAGACACTGCCGAGTCACGGACGCTACGCGCTGATGCTGTGCACTGTTCGATTCCGATCGTGTTGATGTCCTCAGCGGAGGCTCCTGCTGAGGAAGGGTTATGGGACGCGTTCTTCCGTAAGCCCGTATCTTGGCTAGCGGTCGCGCAAACGGTGCGCGATCTCGTTGAGGTGCCGCGCGTCCAGGCGGCCGCTACTCGTGGCAGCAGTCCGGCGCAAGCGACTGTCCCAACAAGTCAACGTGGTTCGATGCCGCTTGTTGCAATGGGTGATCAACCACGCAATGCCAATACCGAGGAAGACCCGCAAGATTCGCGTTTCACGCGAACTTCTACCCGTGAATCGAACTGAACCCGCTCAGGGAGCTGCCATTGCGAATGCAGGGACAATAGCAATCGCTATCACGACGTTACGGATAGCGAATTATGCCCTCACGATCGAGTGAACAGCGCCGGCATTCGAGAGCCCCTCTTCTGCCGCAACGGCCGCATGCTTGCCCAAGCTGAAGGCAGCGTTAACTTCGCCTCCCGGAACGCATCTGGCTTGAAGAATAGGCGCGGCCCCGGAATCGGCCGCGCCGGTCACGTCCGCAATGTCGCGCGCACGCCGAACCCAGTCCCGTTCAACCCGTCGATGTACGTAAAGCTCCCGCCCAGCTTGGCGACGATGCGCGCGACGATGGACAGTCCCAGGCCGCTGCCGCTTTCCTCATGATCCATGCTGCACTGGCTGCTGGCCGCCGCGCTGATCGGCAACCTGATCGTCGGCTTGCTGCTGGACGACAACGAGGACCTCGTCGGCCTGCACAAGTCGATCGGCATCATCGTTCTCGGGCTCGTGCTGGTTCGCATCGCGAATCGATTCCGCCTGCGGCGCGGATTGCCCGCGTCGATCAATCCGGCAGGCTCGGCCACCCGCCTCGCCGAGCAGGCGGTCCACAGCCTGCTGTACGTGTTGATGTTCGCCATCCCCGTGCTCGGCTGGATGAAAACGAACGCAGCCGGGCATACGGCCAGTTGCTTTGGCCTCTTCTCATTGCCGACACTGGTGCCGAAAAGCCGCGCCGCGTCGCAGTGGCTGGGTGAATTGCATGCGCTGACGGCATACGGGCTCGCCGCCTTGATCGGCTTCCACGTGCTTGGCGCCCTGGTGCATCGGCTGATGCGCACGGAGAGTGTTCTTCCGCGCATCCTGCCCTGGAACCCGCGTGCAAGGCACCGCCGGGTTCAGGCGGAGGATATCGGCTGAGACTGGGCAGCAGTTTTCACACGGTACGGGCGGCCGAAAAAGCCTGTCGACACCGGCACGCCTGACGGGCAAATGTGCCAGATCGCTCGTTGATCTTCGTCAACGCCGTGGGATTCGCCCGCTTTGATCGCGCGTGGCGCGCGATCAATATGGAGATGACGATCCTGGTTTTCGTGAGCGCCGTCGCAGTGAGGACGTGAGCCGCCGGTTCGTTCCTCTGTGGAGCTGGAAATGCCATTGCTCGGGCCGCGTAGCGCTGTCACCGTCATCCGCCGGGAACACGACCAGTTGTCTACCGTGATCCACGGCATGCGGCGCTTTGTCCATCTGCTGGTTGCCGGCGCGCCCGTTCCGGGCCTCATCGTGTTTCGGGCAATGCTTTATTACATCAGGGAATACCCACAGCAGATACATCATCCCAAAGAGGATCTCTACCTGTTCAGGCCGTTGCGGGATCGGACCGACGAGTTCGACAGCGTTCTCGACGAACTGGAGTCCCAGCACGCAAGAGGCGACATGAAGCTGCGAAATCTGGAGCATGCGCTGACGCGGTACGAGTTGAAAGGCGCCGCGGCACTTCGCACGCTGGGCGCACTGATGGACGATTATGCGGAGTTTTATGCGGACCATCGGTGCCTGGAAGAGACACTGATCTTGCCGGCCGCCGAACGTCTGTTGACGAGGGACAACTGGGCCGAGATCGACGCCGCCTTCGGAGCAAATCGCGATCCGTTCGAAGAAGAAAGGCTCGAGGGCGATCTGGAAAAACTGTTCTCGATGATCGTCGATGCGATCCCGGACCGGGAGGCAAGCTAGCCCGGAATCGGCCCGGTAACGAGAGTCAGACGTCGAGAACGGTTGCCGCGACTCCAGCCACTCCGAGACTTCTTTCGCTTCATCGGCGCCCAGTGTGTGCGCCACGGCCGTCATGACCGGCGCATTTACGCGTGACCGTTCCTGACTACTTCAATCTGGCGAAGCAAGTACGCCTTGTGCTGGTATCGCGACGACGACGGTGCTTGACGCAGGTCAAACCGGAAAAACCGCGCGAGCGAAAAATTTCCGCAGGCACGTTCGCCCGTTGCCACCGGGAGGCATTCATGAGCACAACGACTTCCCCCTTCCAGGCAGTTCCCGCTCCGCGGCGAGTATTGATCGCCGTCGACGGTTCGAGCGCATCCGCTCATGCACTCGCGTATGCCAAGGCGTTACTTCCGGCGAATGCCGCGGTGCACATCGTCAGCGTTGCGGAAAATCCGAGAACGCTCGTCCCGCTCGGATCGAAAACCCTGGCATTCCTCGAGTCGGCGCGCGACGAATTGCTCAGGGATGCATCCGATGCGCTGTCGCGCGCCAAATCCGCGATAGAGCGCGACGACCTCGCCATCGACACGGAGGCCATCGATCTGGGTGCCCACGGCGGTGATATCGTGCATGCACTGGCCGACAGTGCGCAAGCCTGGCAGGCCGATCTCCTGATCGTCGGCGCACGCCAGCATCATGGCCTGCTCGGCTGGGTCGAAGGAACGGTTTCCGGCCCGCTCGGCAAGCTCGTCGGCTGCCCGCTGCTCATCGTTCCGGAAGGCTTCGCATCCGTTGCCGAACACCTGCCGCGGCGGATGCTGTTCGCCGTCGACGGCAGCCCGATCGCACTCAACGCATTGCGAACGGGATTGAAGTTCGCACGACCGGACACCGAATTCCGGGCGATACACGTCCTCGATCGCCCCGTATCGCTGGGTGATTTCGTCCCTGTCGAGACGCTGGAAAGCGCATTGATCAGCGAGGGCAATCGTGCGTTGCAAAAGGCCACGGCCCTGCTCGGCGACAGCGCAAGACAAGCACGGTCGGAACTGATTCAGACGGACCCGAGCGGTGCTGACGTTGCTCACCTGATCGTGCACGACGCCGTCGAATGGAACGCGGATATGCTCGTCATGGGCACCCACGGGCGGCGCGGTGTCACCGGCTGGCTCGTCGGGAGCGTGGCCGGACGCGTTGCTCGCATCACCAAAACGCCGCTCCTGCTCGTGAACGCGCCGCATGCGTGACGCGTCTCTACGCTCGTCACGCATCCGCGCCCACGGCGTGGAACAGCTCCTCCTCCTGCGCGCAATGCAGGCGTACGATCGCTTCCAGACCGTACAACAAGCGTTGTATCGCCTGAACCTGCAAGGTGTTCGTTCCGTCGCGCGGCAGGTCCGCGACCGTCTGCCTGAGCGAGCGGACCATCTTGAAGATCTCCCGGTGTGCGCCGCTCATCGCTGCGAGGGGATCCTCGCCACCGAGCAGCGGCGCAAGACGCGCGTAGACTTCCCGATCGTCGGCGCGCTCGTGCGGCAGCAGCCGTTGGTCCAGCGAGTCGACGACGTCGACAAGCTCGCTGGCGATAGTGGCCCCGGCCAGCTGCGGCAAGCGATCCGCGAGATCCCTGATCCGGTCCAGCAACGGTGACAACGCCGCGTGCTCGCGCTTGAGTTGCTCGATGTCGACACCGGCCAGCCGGGTTTCCGGCGGCCTCGGGCGCACCAGCAACACGCGCAGCGCATTGACGATGACGACGACATCGACGACTTCCTGAATCACCGCGCCGGCAATCGGCTCCAGGAATCCCGCCGCCGCGATCGTCATCGCGACGATCGACAACGACATGCCGATCAACACGCTCTCCAGCGCGATCCGGCGCGATCGACGTGCGATGCGCATCGCATCCACGAGTCGATCAAGCCGATCCACCAGCAATACCACGTCGGCTGCTTCCGATGACGCGGCCGCTCCCCGCGCACCCATCGCGATGCCGACGTCGGCCGCCGCCAGCGCCGGCGCGTCGTTCACGCCGTCGCCGACCATGATTGTCACGCCCTCCTTGCGCGCCGCCTGGATGGCGGCAAGCTTGTCCGCGGGCGTCTGTTCGGCGCGCACGTCGGTGACGCCCAGCAGTTCGCCAACGGCCTGGGCAATGTCGCGCCGGTCGCCGGTCAGCATGACGAGGCGCTCGACGCCCTCGCGTCTGAGCAGCCGCAACGCCCGCGGCGTTTCGAGTCGCACCTGGTCGGCCAGCTGGATCGCGCCGACCATCACGCCATCGACGCCGACGAACACGGCAGCCCCGCCCTCGTTGCCGACCCGCGTCAGGAAGGCTTCGCTCCAGGGTGCCACCGCCGAGCAGGCGCGGACGTGCCCGAACTTGCCGATCGTGACGGTCCGGTCGTCGACCCGGCCGGTCACGCCCTCGCCGGCCGTTTCCATGACGGCCGACGGCGGCGACAGGTGGATCCCGCGTTCTCGCGCCGCGACCGTCAGCGCATCCGAAATGACGTGGCCCGAGGCCTGGGCCAACGACGCCGCGACACGCAGCACGTCGTCCGTTCCGATGCCGGTGCCGCATTCGATGGCAACGATGCGTGCGCGCCCGCCCGTCAGCGTCCCGGTCTTGTCGAAGAACAGGATCGTCGCTTGCGCGAGACGTTCGAGCGCGCCCCCGCCTTTGACCAGGATGCCGCGTTTCGAACAACGCGACAGGCCGGACACGATGGCGACCGGCACGGCAAGGATCAATGGACAAGGCGTGGCGACGACGAGCACGGCGAGCGCGCGCGTGACATCGCCGGTCAGCAGCCACGCGATCCCGGCGACGAGCAGCGAGGCGAGCACGAAGAACGCGGCGTAACGATCCGCGAGACGCACGGACGGACCGCGCTCGTGTTGAGCGCGCTCGACCATGCGGACGATGCCTGCAAACGTGCTGTCGCCTGCCGTGGTGCGGGCGACCATGTCGAATGGCGCGCCTGCGTTGACCACGCCGCTGCAGACGCTTTCCCCCGAACGTCGCCGTTGGGTGGACGACTCGCCCGTCAGCATGGACTCGTCCAGTTCCGCGTCGTCCGTCAACGTGCCGTCGACCGGCGCGCATTCGCCGCTACGCACGAGCAGCCTGTCACCCGGAATGATGGTTTCCGGCGCAACGGAACGCCATTCGCCGTTCTCGAACCGGGTCGCCTGCCGGGGGGCACGGCCGAGCAGCGCGGTCATCTCGCGTTGCGCTCGGTCCTGCGCATACCGCTCCAGGGTCCGGCCGCTTGCCAGCATCAATGCGATGACCGCGGCAGTCAGCGTCTCGTCGAGCGCGATGGCGAGCCCGATCGCCAGCCACGCGAGCACGTCGATGCCAGCCTGCCGTTTCGCCACTGCCCTTGCAAGGGACACCGTCAACGCGAGCAAGACCGGCACCGTACCCAGCAGCCAGACGACCCGCGCGAGCGAAGGCAGGCCGAACGCCATGCATATACCGCCTGCGGCGAGCGTAACGGCCGCCAGGACCAGCAATGCGAGATCGATCGACCAGGGAATTCGGGACATGACCATTCTTCCGATTGCCGTGCACGGCGGGTTCGCCGCATCCGGTTCCGATTGCGGTTGCGGACGGCGTGGCATCAGTCTAGGAAACGCCGCGGTTCGACCGTTGACCTGCGTCACGGCGAAGCGCGTCACGCGAACGGCCGGCATGGCGCGCTGCTTGACATGAATCAGGCGTTCGACGCCTTTCGTCAGCACAATCGAAGCGTGACACCGGAGCCCTGGAGTCGATATCGTGCTGACGCTGGCTGTACTGTTTCTGCTGATTCTCCTGCTGAATCTCATGCCGGCGTTCGCCCCGCCGACATGGATGGCGATGTCGTGGGTCGGGTTCAACCTGCCCGACGGCAATCCGCTGGTCTTTGCCGTCGTGGCGGCTGGCGCGGCGACGACCGGCCGCGTCATTCTGGCGATCTTCGCAAGGTCGCTCGTGCGCTCCCGCTGGATGCGGGACGCGGATCGCGAGAACATCGACGTCGCCACGCACTGGCTGCGCAAGCACAGGACGCTCACCGCCGGTGCGTTCTTCTTCTATGCGTTGAGCCCGCTTCCGTCGAACTATCTGTTCATCGCTTACGGCCTTTCCGGGTTGCCGCTCAGGATCATCGCCGCGGCGTTCTTCGTCGGCCGCGCCACGACCTATGCGATCTGGGCGCACCTCGGCCGCTTCGCGTCGACCCGGCTGGACGTGGAGTCCGGATTCGAAGGCACTTATCTCGGCGGGTACTTCGTCGTTACGCAACTGGTGTTGCTCGGCGTCGTGTTCGCGTTGATGAGGCTCGATTGGCGCGCGCTGCTCACCGAACGCCGGTTGACGTTCCGGCGCAGCCATCCTCCGCACGGTGCGGAATGAAGCCCCGCATGCGCGCCGTGCCGATCGGCCGCGCCGGCCGCATCGGCCGACCGTTGCTGCTCGCCGTGCAGTCTGTTCGGACACGTAGATGACCGACTAGCTGGCCGCCCCGGTTTCATCGGCCAACTATGAGGTTGACCGAATCGGCTATTGGGTGAGCCGGCATGGCTGGCATTTCGCGCAACTGCCGCAGGCCGGCCACGAATTCACGCTGATGCTGCTCGTGTTTCCAATGCAGGTCGCCGCATTCTGAATCGAACCCGGCGCCCGGCGCATTCGGCCTTGTGTCGGCGGACAGCTCCTGCACCGAACCGTTGCAGGCAGCGCGTTCGATATTGCGCAGACGCCGCGCGCCTATCGGTGTCACGACCGCCGTCGGTCCGACATTCGTTCAGTACAGCAGAAACGCGGCCCGCTCGCCGGCGAACGCCGTATCCTGAGCATCGATCACCCGTTCGATCTCGTCGAGCGGCCGCCCCGCGTCCAGCATGTCCGCCACCTCGCGCGAGCCGACCGATGCCCGTATCGCGTCGATGCGGAACTGCGCCGGGTAACGCCGGCGCAGCGCCAGTGCGAGCGCCAGCCCGAGCTTGCCCGGCCGCGCCGCGCCGGGCGTCCGTTCGATGCGCACGCCTTCGCACACGCTGCCCCCGTACGGTCCTTCCGTCGGCACGAATCTGACCGGCGAGAACTTTGCATCGAGCCGCATCGCGCGAAGATCGTCCGCGAGGCGACGCGCGTCGATCCACGGTGCGCCCACCACGCTGAACGGCGTCGCCGTGCCGCGCCCGACACTGATCGCCGCCCCCTCGATGAGCCCGGTCTCCGGGTACAGCGACAGCGCGGCGCCGTCGCGCAGGTTCGGCGATGGCGGCACGCGGCCGAGCCCGGTATCGTCGAAGCGCAGCGCGCGTGTGTAGTTCGCCATCGGCACCACGGTCAGCACGGCGCCGATATGCAGGCGGTCGTTGAACAGCCGTGCCAGTTCGCCGAGCGTCATGCCGGGCTGCAGCGGCAACGGGTAATAGCCGGTGAACGTCGCCGGCCCGGCATCGGCCACGGGACCGCCGAATACGTCGCCTCCCAGCGGGTCCGGCCGATCGAGCACGAGCACCGGGCGATGCGCGGCGGCGGCGGCTTCGAGCGCGTAACCGAGTGTGGCCAGGTACGTGAAGAAGCGTACGCCCGCGTCCTGCAGGTCGATCACCAGCACGTCGGCATCGGCAAGCAGCGCGGGCGCGATCCTTCGCCGTTCGCCGTAGAGGCTGTGAACGACCAGACCGGTCGCGTCGTCGATCGTGTCGCCGAACGTTTCGTCGATGTCGGTGCCGAGCCCGTGCTCGGGTGCGAACAGCGCGACGAGCCGAACGTCCGGCGCCTGTGCGAGCAG
Source organism: Burkholderia sp. Nafp2/4-1b (assembly GCF_003635165.1). Classification (GTDB taxonomy): domain Bacteria; phylum Pseudomonadota; class Gammaproteobacteria; order Burkholderiales; family Burkholderiaceae; genus Burkholderia. The sequence goes on from NZ_ML058597.1 coordinate 804,043, forward strand.
ATCGACCGTGCGCCGACCGAGCCGGTCGAACCCGCTGCGATTCGTGACGAGCGCGATGTGCTTCCCCGCCACGGCCGCGAAGCCGCTCGCCGCGAGCACGTCGATGCCGGCCAGTACCGGCCCGTGCGATACCGGCAGCCGTGCCGCCCGCGCGACAGCCGCGGCCATCTCGGGCACGTGCGTCGCAATCCGCGACGACGTCGCCGGCGCGGTCCCGCTCGATACGATGCCGAGCACGAGCGCGCGCAGTGGCATCGCCGTGCCGGTTTCGTCGGGATACAGCCGGCTCGTCAGCACGATCGCGAAGCGGCGCGTCACGGGATCGATCCACAGGGCCGTGCCTGTGTAGCCGAGGTGCTGCAGCGCGCCGAGCGGCGGCAATCGGTAGCGGTTCGCAACGAGCGGCGGCGCCACCGCCCAGCCCGGCGTGTGCAGGTCGCCGTCCGCATCGAGCGTGGCCGGTGTCTCGAGTGCGGCGACGCTGCGGCGCGCTAGCACGCGTGTCGGCCCGAGCGCGCCGTCGTTCAGCAGCATGCGCGCGAAAAGCGCCAGATCATCCGCGCTCGAGAATAGGCCCGCATTGCCGGCAATGCCGCCCATCGCCGCCGCGACGGGATCGTGCACGCGCCCCCTCGGCAGGCGGCCATCGCGCACGACGGTGGGCGCCACGCGCGTAAGCAGCGGCGCCGGCGGCCGGAACGCGGTACTCGCCATCCCGAGCGGCGCGAACAGATGTGTAGCGCACCACACGTCGAGCGGCCGGTGCGACACGCGCTCGACGATCTCGCCCAGGGCCACGTAGTTGACATCGCTGTAGCGCACCCGTGTGCCGGCCGGGGCATCCGGCGTCATCGCGACGATGTCGGCCAGCACGGCAGCGCGGCTGCGCAGCGCGCGGGAAGACGACACGCCGGCCGGCAGCCCCGACACATGGGCGAGCAACTGTCGAATCGTGACGCCGGCCTTGCCGTGCGTACCAAACGCGGGCCAGTAGCGTGCGGCTGGCGCGTCGAGGCTCAGCATGCCGCGCTCCGCGAGCTGCATGATCGCGACGGCGGTCGCCACTGGCTTCGTCAGTGACGCGAGATCAAAGACGGTATCGGCCGTCATCGCCTCGACGTGCCCGCCCGTAACGCGCAGACCACGCGCCACGCGCACCCGCACGCCATCCGCGTCGCCCGTCACGACCACCGCGCCGGCCAGATGGCCGTCCGCGATCTCGGCCGCGATCGCCTCATTGATCACGGCGGCCTGCTGCTGCGCCATTGCCGTGCCGGGTTCCGCGTGCGCTCCGGCTGACGCAAGCGCGAACAGCAGCGCGCCGATCAGTGCGGCAGCGCACCGGGATCGTCGCAATCGAGCGCGTTTCACTGCATCCATTCTTTCTTGCCGACAGCAGCGGCGATGTCGATCCGCACCCGGACGACTGCTGTGCCGATGTCGGGAACGCCTCGCATCGCCTGGCTCGTCCGTGCCGATCACAGCATGGCTAGCGGTCCGTTTGCGGCTGCGAGGCGGGACACCCCGTACACAGACGCATCGCCCCGTGCCGTTCCGGGTCGTGCCAGTAAAAGCGCACCTCGACGGCGCCGCGCGCCGGAACGACGGCGTGCCGGACTTCCTGAACAGCCCGATCGTGCGCGGACACGGTATATCGCCCCGGCGGCACGCGGGCGAACAGGAACGGCCCGTTCGTGTGTGCGTCGAGCACCCTCGACTTGCCGGACAACAGCGTCACATCGACGTCGGAAAGATAGTGGCCGGCCTTCGATGCGAACGTGATCCGCAGGTTGTAACGAGGGGCGACGTCGCGAAACGCGGTGACCTCGTCCTGGCCGATCCCGCCGGTGATATAAGCGACACCATTGCGCACGATCGGTTCGGTCGACGTTTCGGCCAGCGCGTTCGCGCCGGCGTTCAGCAGGCAGGCCGCCAGCAGCACCTTCACGGTTCCGGTCCACATCTTCACTCTCCTGATTGAACACGCATGGTCGCGCTGCCGCCTGTCCCGTCTCAGAGCGTGGCGCGGACGGCAACGTCGCCCCTGCGTATCGACGACGATGCCAGCGTCGCGCGGAACGTCAATTTCCCGTTGACCCATGTCAAGCGCGTTCCAGTCGAAGAGTACGCAGGCGAAGCGGGCACCGCGATTCAGTCATCGCGCCCCGCCCTCCCGAGCGGCGCGGCAAGCCCGAAAACGCGAGGCACCGCATCCGGCACGCGCAATCGCTCGTGACGGCTGTCAGCCGATATTGCATGGCCCGTCGGAAATTTCCGACACGGCGGCCCGACGTCGGACAGCAAGCTCAGGCCACGCTGATTGTCCCGCGCGGCGCCGCTGCCAATACTGGAGACGTGACAGGACGCAACGTGTTTCGCGGCCGGCGCGTGGTTCTTCCGCCACGCCGCCGCAGGGATCGAGGAGCAGGCGATGATTCATCTGACCGCAGAGCATGCCGACGATGCAATGCTGGGTGGCGAACCACCGGTCGGTGCCCACCTCGTAACCCGCCGCCCCGGCTATGTGCATCACGGGATCTACATTGGCGACGGCAACGTGATTCACTACGCGGGATGGTCATGCCATCAGAACGGCGGTCCGGTCGAAGTCGTCAGCCTCAAAGTCTTCCGTGCAGGCTTCGACCTCGCGGTCATTCGGCACACGCGCACGCTGTACAACGGAACGGAAGCGGCACGCCGTGCGGCATCGCGCCTTGGCGAATGCCGCTACCGACTTCTCACGAACAACTGCGAACACTTCTGCCTGTGGTGTCTGTTCGGTGTCGGTCGGAGCGAGCAGGTCGCGTCGTGCCTGCGCAATCCGGTGCACGGCGCCGCGGTCGTCGTCATGCTGATTGCCTGCGTACTCGCAGCACGGTGGCATCCGGCAACGGACGCGCTCGAATGCCCGGTCCGGTGTACGGCCTAGCATCGGCCGCAGTGCCGCCACCGGGTCGATCGATACCTTCGTCCAGGCAGGCCGCTCAGCGCGGCACCGCGGCTGGATCGTAGCGATTGCGCGGATTCCACAGCATCCAGCCGTCGGTGCCTGCCGCATCGGCCGCGTCGACCTGCGCGCGGATCTCGTCGGCATCGAACGGCCGGTGATCGAACGCATAGTCGCGAAACGCCTGGAGCCACGGCCTGAACCGGACACCGTCCAGTCCGGTGCGGCGCTTCGCCTCCTCCAGCGACCGCGAAACGATCTCGCCCGGATGCTCGGTCGGTTTCCGGCAGCCCGGCAGCCCCCACGTAAAGCTGGACGGATACAGCATCGGCGACACATAGTCCAGGGCCGCCCCGAGCGCATCGAGCCGCTGTCCGATCGCGGTGTCGTCGGTGTTCCAGCAGACGTACCCGAAGATGTCGGCCGACGTGTAGAGGTTGTACGGCTTCAGTCGCTCGCGCGCGCCGGTCAGGAATCCGGTGATGGCCGCGACCCGGTTGGCCTCGGTATTGGGCTCGGCGAACCGCAGGCCATTGGCGTCGGGAAACCGCAGGTAGTCGAACTGGATTTCGTCGAACCCCATGCGGGCGGCTTCTTCGGCGACATCGAAATTGTGTTGCCAGGCCGCGCGCGACGTCGGGTCGATCCAGCGCTGATGCTCGCGGTCCTGCCAGATCTCGCCGGCTGCATCGCGCACGGCCCACTCCGGATGAGCGCGCGCGAGCGGATCGTCCTTGAACACGACGATGCGCGCGATCAGGTAAAGGCCGCGTGCGTGGAACGTCCGCAGCAGATCCGGCAGATCGGGCGGATGAACGATCGCGCCGGATACATTGTTCGCGGCGCCGACAATTTCGCGTGCCTGGCTGCGATAAGGCGTCACGCCGCTGTCGCCCTTCACGTCGATGACGAGCGCATTGATCGCCGTCTTGCCCTGGAGGGCCAGCGCCGCGTCGCGCAGCGTGCGATCCGCAACACCGTAAGCGGACAGGTAGACCGCCTTCGGGCGCATCGGTGTCATGCGGATCGTGTGCGCGACTGCGGCCGGCGTCAGCGCGACTTCCGTTCGCGCGTAGCCCGCCGCGCGCACGCTGACGCGTGTACCGCTCGCGTCGAGCTCCAGTGAAAACGAGCCATCGCGATCCGCGGTCCGGCTCACGCCCGCGGCGTGGCCGATCGCGCCGGCCAGCGGACGCCCGTTCGTGGCATCGACAACGGTGATCGCGACCGGCGCCGCCCGGACAGCGAAACCGGCGAGCGACACGAGCAGACAGATGAACAGGCGCTCAATCACGGTCTCCTCCGGAGGTTCTCAGCAATCCGTTCATGCATCGTGTATCGCACGCGTCCGTCATCAGATAGCGCGGCAGCGCCATCGCCGGGTCAGTGACACGAACGGGGTGTGCATCGAGCGTGAACGCCGCGACATAGCCTTCGCGAGCGGCGAGCTCGTCGGTCTGCGCATCGTGGATGCCGAACGGCCAGGCCAGCAGACTGACCGGCTGGCCGGTTTCGGCCTCGAGCCGCGCACGCGACCGGCTCAGCTGGAACGACACGAAACGCCGGTAGTCGTCCGGCGCGAGCCGGGCGCGCTCGGTGCGGAAGTTCGGATGCCAGACCGTATGCGACTCGATGTCGAACCCGCCGGCGCGCCCCAGCGTGCGGAGTTGGTCCCACGTCATCGCGTAGCGGGCATTGGAGATCGCCGACGGATAGATGAACAGCGTGACCGGCACCGGATGCGCCGCCAGCAACGGGCGCAGCACCTCGTAGACGGAGCGGTGACCGTCGTCGACCGTGATCGCGACCGCGCGCGCCGGCACGGCATCGCGCTGGCCGTCATGCCAGCGTACGACGTCGGCGAGCGGCACGATGCGGTAGCCGCTCGCCTCGATCGCCTGCAGTTGGTCGCGGAACGTGTCGACGCGCACCGTCATCGAATCCAGGCGCGCGGAGGCGAACCGGTGATAGGCCAGGATCAGCACGCGCTGCGGTGGAGAAGCGATCGACGCGACGTCGGCGGACGCAACCGGCCGAACGCACGACAGCAGCAGCAGGCAGGCGATCAGTCGAAAGGCCATGGCGGATCTCGTGGAATGAGTACCCCATTTTTTGCGATCGCGCTGCGCAATCCGCTGAGCCAGATCAACGATCGATCGCGCCGTCAGAGCGCTTGACGCGCATCAAGCCGCAACGGGCGACAGTCCGCTGCAATGGGGGCGTCGCACGCGTGTACCCAGCCTGCCGGCCAGGTCCCGCGACATCGAGCACACGGGAACGTGCCGTTTCCGTTCGACAACAACCTGCGGGCGCTGCGACATGCAGTCGTCCTGCCCATCGATCCACTCGCCATGTCCAGAGCGCCACGTCTGCCGTTCACGTCGAGCCGCGGAGCCGCACGACGAAAGGCCATGCAATTCGATCGTGCGTTGCGTCGGCCTGCCACCTACCCCCATCCAGCCGGCCGGATCGTACGGATCGAGACCCATCTATCCGTCGTCTATCTGGCGGGGCGCTACGCATACAAGCGCATCAAGCCCGTTCGCTTCCCGTTCGTCGATCTCGTCCGCCCCGCGCAGCGTCGCCGCTGCGCGTTGGCGGAGTGCACGCTCAACCGGCCGTTCGCCGGCCCGCTTTACCTGGGCGTCTGGCCGATCGTGGCGCGCGGCCCGCGCAGCGCCTTCGGCCCGCCCGTGCAAACCGGCGCGCGTCGCCATCGACAGCAGGCGGTGCCCGGCGAGTACGTGGTGCGGATGCGCCGGTTCGACGCGCAGGCCATGTTGTCGGCCCGCAGCGCATCACACGGCGCGGGGCTGGCGGACGCGGACGCGCTCGCGGATACCCTGGCCCGCCATCATCTGCACGCGCCGCGCCGTGCGCCGCGCGGCCACCCGGGCAACGCGGCCAGCGTCGTGGCTCAATGCCGGCAGCTGTGCGACACGCTCGACGTCACGGTGCCCCGAGAAGCTGCGCTGCGCCGCTGGTACGAGGCCGAGTTGGCTCGCGTCGCGCCGCAGTTCGCCGAGCGGCATGCACGCGGATTCGTGCGCGCGTGCCACGGCGATCTGCATCTCGACAACGTCGTCCGCTGGCGCAACCGCATCCTGATGTTCGACTGCATCGAGTTCGACGACACGCTGCGCTGGATCGACGTGGCGAGCGATCTCGCGTTTGCGCTGCTGGATTATTCCGCCCGCGGGCGAGCCGATTGCGCCCACCGCCTCCTGTCCGAATGGCTCGCCCGCACGGGCGACCACGCGGCGCTGGGCGTGCTGCCGTGCTACTTCGTCTATCGCGCGCTGGTGCGGGCGATGACTGCGCGGCTGCGCGGCGACGAGGCGGCCCGCCGTCAGTATCTGCGGATTGCGTCGGACATGGCGCAGGCACGGCGCGACGAGCAACCGGCATTGCTGCTGTGCCATGGCGTGTCCGGTTCGGGTAAATCGGTGGCCAGCCGCGCGCTTGCGGAAAAGATCGGCGCGATCCGGCTGTCCAGCGACGTCGAGCGCAAGCGCGACGCCCGTGCGCCCGAGCACGCCCGGCTGTCCGCTGCCGCTTACTCGGATTCCGCAACCGACGCGATCTACGAAAGACTGCGTGAGCAGGCCGGCGTGGTCCTCGCCAGCGGCTACACGGCGATCGTCGACGCAACGTTCCTGCGCCGGCGCCACCGAGCGGCCTTCATCTCGCTCGCCACGCAGCTCGGCGTGCGCGTCGCGATTCTCGATTTCGTCGCGAGCCGGGCAACGCTCGTCGCGCGTGTCGCGGCCCGGGCCAAGCGCGGGCGCGATGCGTCCGACGCCGACACGGCCGTACTGGCTCGGCAGATCGACCATGCCGAGACGCTGGCCGCAGCCGAGGCCGCGATCGCGATCCGCTTCGATACCGGTTGCGACGCCGCGACATACGGTGACCGCGCATTCTGGGCACCGTTGTTCGCCGTGCTACGCACGTAGCCCGCGCGATGTGCGGCGGTCAACGGCCGAATGTGCGCGTATGGTCGTCGTAGTCGAACAGCCCGGCGTAACGACCCCAGTCGGTCACGACGCGCAGCGCCTGATCCGCGCCGCGCGGATCGAGATGATCCTCGAGTTCCAGTTCAAAGCGCTCGCGAGGCGCGCGATGCGCCGCGCGCTCGTCCAGCACTTCGTCGATATGCGCGGCAAGTGGCACGAATTTGACGACATGCTCCCGAAACAGGCGCCGCCGGGCCTCGTCGTCGCTGTGCGCGAACAAGTGGCCCGCCGCGCTCAGCCGGATGGTGCGGTCGTGCCACTCGGCAAAGGCGAGCAGATGGAGCGCGGCGGCGGTCGGATGGAGCGCGTCGGCCCGCAGCGCGAGCGCCGACGCGATCGTGCCGAGCTCCGCATGGCCGTCGTACGGCGCGCCCGCCAGTGTCTCGACGAACCCGGCGAGATGGTGGCTCGTCACGTCGGGCAGCGTCATGGCCAGCGCGCCACCGGCCGTCTCGCGGTTCGCTGCCGCATCGGCGATGCGTGCGGTCAACGTCGCGTAGATCTTGCCGACTATCGCCTGAAAGGCCGGGTCGTGTCGACTGCGCGGACGGGGCAGCGGCACGTTCAGCGCGGCGTCAATGCGCGCGGGACCGGCGCCGAGCACCAGGATGCGATCGCACATGAGCACCGCTTCCTCGATGTTGTGGGTCACCATCATCACCGCTCGGGTCGACAGCTGACGCGCGTCCCACAGGTCGAGAAAATCGGTGCGCAGCGTTTCCGCCGTGAGCACATCGAGCGCCGAGAACGGTTCATCCATCAACAGCAGGACGGGTTCGCTGACGAGCGCGCGGGCAAACCCGACCCGCTGACGCATGCCGCCCGACAGTTCGCGCGGAAACGCCGATTCGAAGCCGTCGAGTCCAATCAACTCGATCGCGCCAACGGCCCGTTCGCGCACGTCGCGTGGCGGGAGGCTCAGCGCATCGAGTCCAAGCTCGACGTTTTCCACGACGGTCAGCCACGGGTACAGCGCGAAGGTCTGGAACACCACGGCGATGCCGCTGGTCGGACCGGCAAGCGTTGCGCCGCGATACGCGACCGCGCCCGACGAAGGCTCGACGAGCCCGCCCGCGATCCGCAGCAGCGTGGACTTGCCCGATCCGGAGCGACCGAGCAGCCCCAGTATCTCGCCCTCGCGCAGCGTGAAATCGATATCGGCCAGCACGCGCAGCGGTTCGCCGGACGGTTTCGTGAATGATTTGCATACGGCGCGCATCTCGAGCACGATCGGCGCTTGCTCCGATGACGGCGCGGCCGCAATCGCACCGTTCGCTTCCTTGCATTCACCGAAAGTCGACACGCCTGTCTCCCGCGGGTAAAGGATGGGGGCCGGACTCAATTGAGCCGCGTTCTGCGCTCCGCGAACGCATACATCGGGCGCCACACAAGCCGGTTGGCCGCAATCACGAGCAGCGACATGACCGCGACGCCGAGCGCGATGCGCGGAAAGTCACCGGCATCGGTCATCTGCGCGATGTAGGCACCCAGTCCACCGGCATTCAGGCGCGTGCCGCCCCAGCTCACGGCTTCCCCGACGATGCTCGCATTCCATGCACCGCCGGATGCAGTGATCGCGCCCGTCACGAAATACGGCAGGACGCCCGGCAACATGACGCGACGCCACCAGGTCGCCGGCCGGACCCGGAAGCACGCCGCCGCTTCGCGCAGATCGGCCGGGAACGCGCTCGCGCCCGCGATCACGTTGAACAGGACATACCATTGCGCGCCGAGGATCAGCAGCGGGCACAACCAGATGTCGGGTTCGAGACGAAAACGCACGATCGCAAAGACGGCGACCGGAAACAGCAGGTTGGCCGGAAACGCGGCGAGGAACTGTGTCACCGGCTGAATGCGGGCGGCCACGCGCGGCCGAAGACCGATGGCGATCCCGATCGGCACCCAGATCGCCGATGCGATCACGACCAGCACGGTCACACGGACGAAGGTGAGCGCCCCTTCGCCCCCCACGACACGCAGGTCCGCCCAAGTCAGCGTCGTGCGCCCGAGCCTGAACAGCACGTACGCCGCATACACGCATCCCGCGCCGCATAGGGTGAGCCACAGCGCGTCACCCGCGTGCCGCGGCAGCGCCATCCGGCCGCGCCACGGCCATGTGGCCGCGGGCAGCCGCGCAAGCGCCAGGCGGCGCAACAGCATGCCGACCGGGCTGCCCGCTCGAGCCATCCATCGCGATCGATGGAACAGGTCGAGAAGCCAGCTGCGCGGGGCGACCGCAGGCGCGGCATCGCCATGGCGGAACCGTTCCGACCACGCAACCAGCGGCCTGAACAGCAACTGGTCGTACAGGACGATTGCGACGCTCATCGCGACGATTGCCCAGCCCACCGCGGCCAGGTCGCGGTTCGCGATCGCCTGCGCGACATAAGCGCCCACGCCCGGCAAGTCGACGTGCAGGTTGCCGACCGCGATTGCCTCGGACGCGACCACGAAGAACCAGCCGCCCGACATCGACATCATGGCGTTCCAGACGAGGCCGGGCATCGCGAACGGCACCTCCAGGCGCCAAAAGCGCTGCCACGCCGAAAGCCGGAAACTGCGGCTGGCCTCGTCGAGGTCGAGCGGCACCGTACGCAGCGCCTGGTAAAAGCTGAACGTCATGTTCCACGCCTGGCTCGTGAAGATCGCGAAGATCGCGGCGCACTCGGCGCCGAGGATTCGCCCCGGAAACAACGACAGGAAGAACAGCACCGTAAACGACAGGTAGCCGAGAACCGGCACCGACTGAAGCACGTCGAGCAACGGAATCAGCACCCGTTCGGCGGACCGGCTCCGGGCCGCCGCGGTCGCATAGACGAATGTGAAGACGATCGACGCGAGCAATGCCGCGAACATGCGCGAGACGGTACGCAGCGTATAGCCGGGCAACGCCGCGGGAGACAGCGAGATGGCCGGAGGATGCGCGACTGCGAGCGGGCCTGCCATCTGGTGCGCCGAGATCCCGGCGAGCAGCAGGACGCTGGTGACGATCAGCATCGCGGCGAGATCCCGCCAGCCCGGTGCGGGCAGCGTCCAGCGGCCGCCCCGCAATACCTCCGCATGGTGCTCCACGGTGCCCCTCCCCGCCGATGATGGCGGTTCATCTTCCGGGACGGTGGGGCCAGCCGGGTTGACCTGCGTCAATCGTCCTGCAGCTGCCGGAACCAGGCCCGCCGACGAAGGCGGGCGCGTCGGCTCATGGGCAGGCTCATGCGGCTGGATACGCGATCGCGAGCGCCTCGACGAACGCATCGAGGCGCGCGGGCGCGAGCCGGAGCTGATGCAGCACGCAGATGCCGTCCGCATCGCCGTTGAATACGTCGAAACGCGTCACGATGCGCCGCGCCCGTCGTCGACCGCATCATCCACGCTGTTTCTCCTCGAAATACGGCTGGCGTGCCGCCACGAGGCGTAGTTCGTCTAGCAGCGCCGCGGCCGCGCGCAGCAGGTCGTCGAGCGACACGATGCCGACCAGCTCACCGCCGTCGCCAACCACCGGCAATCGGCGTACGCCATGCTGGCGCATCCGCTTCGCGAGCAGCCAGAGATCGTCGTCGACGTCCGCGACGGCGACCGGGGCCGACATGATGTCGCCGACGAACAATGAACCGGCCGGTGCGTCGGGGCCGACGACGGCGAGCACGATGTCCCGGTCGGTCAGCATGCCGACCGGCTCGTATCGTCCTTCCCTTTCACGTACGACGACCAGGTCGCCCGCGTGTGCATCGCGCATCATCGCGGCCGCCTCGACGACAGTCATTTGCGCCGAACACATGGTGACATCGCGGGTGCAAAGCATCGCGGCATTCATGTTCCCTCCCCTGCCCGGGCGACGCGGACCGTCGGTCGACTCCCGTCTTCGCCCGAATATTCACGCAACGGTGATTCGATCGCCCCCGTCGCGCACGGCGTCGATCGATGGATCCGGCTCGCGCGCCTGCCCGTCAGCTTGCCTGCGCAACCAGTTCGGCATGAATCCGCTCGACGTCGTCGCGCGTGCACAGCGACGTCCCCGGATGCTCGACCGAAGCGGCCGACGCCGCCAGCGCGTAACGGCACGCATCGTCGAACGGCACGCCGCGCGCCAGCGCCCACACCATGCCGCCGACAAAACTGTCGCCGGCGCCGACCGTGCTGCATACCGCTGCCGGCCTGCCGGGCAGGCGCAGCGTGCGATCGCGCGTGACGACCCAGGCGCCGCGCGCCCCGAGCGTCAACGCGACGATGTCGGCCTGGCCGCGCGCCACGAGTTCGCTCGCCTTCCGGCATGCCGACGTGTCGTCGAGCGGTTCGCCGGCCAGCGCGCTCAGTTCGCCAATACTGGGCTTGACGAGATGCACGCCGGCCTCGAGCGCCGCTTGCAGTGCCCGGCCCGCCGCGTCGACCACCACGCGGCTGCCCCTAGCCTTCGCCGTCCGCGCCAACGTCGCATAGAGATCGTCGGGCGCGCCCGGCGGCAGGCTGCCGCTCAGGACCAGATAGCGCGGCGCCGGTTGCATCGCGTCGATTCGCGCCGCGCAGTCGCGCCACTCGGCCTGCGTAAGCGTCGGCCCCGGCATCAGGAAGCGGTATTCGCGCCCGGTCGCGGTCTCGGTCACGCACACATTCTCGCGGGTCTCGCCGGCGATCCGGATGCGCTCGCTCGGCAGATGCTCGGCTTCGAGCAGCCGCGTCAGGACGTCGCCGGTCGGCCCACCCGCCAGGTACAGCGCGACACAATCGCCGCCGAGCCGGTGAACGGTCCGCGCGACGTTGATTCCGCCGCCGCCGGGGTCGCGCCGCGGCCGCGCGCAGCGCAGCTTGTGCGTATCGACGATGTGCTCGACCGAAGTAGCAACATCGACGGCGGGATTCAATGTGACGGTCACGATGTCGGTCATGGTGGGTGGCTCTCGGTCGATGGCTGGGACGCTCCGCCGGCTGCTCGCGACGGACGCCGGCGCGGCGACGCCCGGCAACCGCTGCATGCCGGCCGTGGCTCCACCTTACGTTCGATGCCGGCCACCGCGTTGACCGCCGTCAAGGCACGCCGCGAAGGCGCGCGCTTGCGCTCGATCAACGACGCGCCCGGGCGGACTCCTACAGTGAGTCATTCATCGATGCCGAGCCCCGCCATGGACGAGCAGCCGCTTTGCACCACCGTGTTCACCGAACGCTATGCGCGGCCCGGCGAAAGGTCTCGCGAGGCCCTCTTCCATCGCGTCGCGCATGCGCTGTCGCTCGCCGAGCCGGCCGAGCTGCGTGCGCAGGCGGAGCGCGCGTTCTTCCGGAACCTGCAGCGCGGCGCGATCGGCGCGGGCCGCATCCTCGCGAACGCCGGCGCGGATACCGGCGGGACGATGGTCAACTGCTTCGTCCATCCGCTCGCGATTCCGCCGGGCGCGCCCTGGCCCGCCACCGACGCAGCACTCGCGCATGCGCTCGACGACGCACGGCTCACGCTGTTGATGGGCGGCGGAATCGGCTACGACTTCTCGCCGGTGCCGCCTGCCGACGCGTACGAACGACGCGTGTCGTCCGAACGAGGCGCATGCGTCGCGATCGACCGCTTCGACGCGATGTGCCGGGCGCTGCCGTTCACCGGCCCGCGCCGGGGCGCGCAAATGGGGGTATTGTGCTGCGATCATCCGGATCTCGCGGCCTTCGTCGCCGCCAAACGCGGACGATCGCGCTGGCCGACGTTCAACCTGTCGGTCGGCGTCACCGACGCGTTCATGGAGGCCGTCCGGCAGGACCTGCCCTGGGCGCTCGTCCATCACGCGCGGCCCCGCACCGGGGCCGGCGCACAGCCCCGGCGGCCGGACGGACGGTATCTTTACGCGACGATTCCGGCGCGCACGCTCTGGCACGAGATCGTCGGCGCGGCGCGCGACAGCGCCGAGCCGGGGCTGCTGTTTCTCGACACGATCCGCGACGCGAACCCGCTGCGCGAACACGAGCGGATCGACGCGACAAACCCGTGCGGCGAGCAGCCGCTGCCGCCGTACGGCAGTTGCGTGCTCGGGCCGATCGATCTGTCGCGTTTCGTCCACCACCCGTTCGGGGTCGACGGCACGCCGCGCTTCGATTTCCCGGGGCTCGCCGACGCGGTGCGCATCCAGGTGCGCATGCTCGACAACGTGCTCGACCTGACCGCGTGGCCGCTCGCCGCGCACGCCCACGAGGCGCTGCGCACGCGCCGCATCGGCGTCGGTGTCACCGGCCTCGGCGACTCGCTGACGATGCTGCGGCTGCACTACGACGGTACGCAAGCGCGCGCGTTCGCACGCGGAATCGTGCTGACGATGCGCGAGCATGCGTTCGCCGCTTCGGCCGCGCTTGCCGCCGAGCGCGGCGTGTTTCCCGCGTACGATCCCGCCGCCTATCTGACTGGCCCCGCGCACCGCACGCCGCTACCACTGAAGGTGCACCACGCGATCGCGCGGCACGGGCTGCGCAACAGCCATCTGCTGTCGTTCGCGCCGGCCGGCAGCGTGAGTCTCGCGTTCTGCGACAACTGTTCGAACGGGATCGAGCCGGCGCTCGGCTGGACGCAGCGTCGCCTGGTGCGCACCGCGGATGGACGGGTGCGGCCGTTTCGTGTCGAGAATCACGCTTATCGGCTGTTTCGCGACCTGCATGGCGGCAACGTCAGGCTGCCGGATTATTTCGTCAAGGCGGCGGATATCGCGCCGGCCGATCATGTCGCGATGCTCGCGGCGCTGCAGCCGTGCGTCGACGCCGGCATCTCGAAGACCGTGACGCTGCCGGGGCAGTGTTCGCTCGCGGACGTCGACGCACTGTTCTTCCAGGCATGGCGTGACGGGCTCAAGGGAATCACGGTGTTCCGGCCCGATCCGCGGCTCGCGTCGGTCGTGACCGCCGACGCGGCGCAGGCGCGGCGCGAGCGCCCGGTCTGCATCGGCTGTTGAACGACGCACGCAGACCAGCGGCCGACGCTCGGCGCGCGCCCCGGCGATCCTTCGTTCAGACGGGGGCTTCCGTGGTCGTTTCCGTGTCGGCCTGCGCGGGACCAAGCGCGTCGCCGGTATCGCCCGCCGGCGTGATGAGCGCCATCAGCCTGTCGTGATCGATCGATTCGTGCTGCAGCAAGCTGCGCGCGATCCGCTCCAGCGCATCGCGATGCTCGCCGAGCGTCGCCGCGACCCGTGCGTGCGCATCGTCGAGCAGCGCGCGCACCTCTTCGTCGATCAGTTGCGCGGTGTGCTCGCTGCAATGGCCGTCGCCCGGTGTCCACACGGCCGGCGCGCCGCCCTGCGATACCGCATCGTCGAGCGTCATCAGCCCGATCCGGTCGCTCATCCCGTACTGCATGACCATGTGCCGCGCGAGCGCGGTCGCGCGTTCGAGATCGTTCTGCGCGCCGGTCGATACGTCGCCGAACGCGATTTCCTCGGCCACCCGCCCGCCGAGCAAGACATCGAGCCGGTCGAGCAGTTCGCTCCTGCGCAGCACGTAGCGATCCTCGGTAGGCACCTGCTGCGTATAGCCGAGCGCCGCGATCCCGCGCGGGATGATTGACACCTTCTTCACCGGATCGCAGTGCGCGCGGCTTTGCGCGACGAGCGCGTGGCCGGCTTCGTGGTAAGCGATGGTCCGCTTCTCCTGTTCGTTCATCACGCGGCTCTTGCGCTCCATGCCCGTCAATGCGCGGTCGATCGCTTCGTCGAAATCGGCCATCGCGATCGCCGGCTTGCCGAGTTCCGCCGCATGCAGCGCGGCTTCGTTGACGACGTTCGCGAGATCGGCGCCGACGAAGCCCGGCGTGCGTTGCGCCAGTTCCGCGAGGTCGACTTCCGGCGCAAGCTTCACGCGCTTCGCGTGGACGGCCAGGATCTGCTTGCGGCCGGTCAGGTCCGGCCGGTCGATCGCGATGTGCCGGTCGAATCGTCCGGGGCGCAGCAGCGCGGGATCCAGGATTTCCGGCCGGTTGGTCGCGGCCATGATGATGACGCCCGAATTCGCCTGAAAGCCGTCCATCTCGACCAGCAGCTGATTGAGCGTCTGTTCGCGCTCGTCGTTGCCGGACATCAGCCCGACGCCGCGCGCCTTGCCGAGCGCGTCGAGCTCGTCGATGAACACGATGCACGGCGCCTTCTGCTGCGCCTGCTCGAACAGGTCGCGCACGCGGGCCGCCCCCACGCCGACGAACATCTCGACGAATGCCGATCCGCTGATCGTGAAGAACGGCACGCCGGCCTCGCCGGCGACGGCGCGTGCCAGCAGCGTCTTGCCGGTGCCCGGCGCGCCGACGATCAGCACGCCCTTGGGGATCTTGCCGCCAAGCCGCTGATAGCGTTCGGGGCTGCGCAGGAACGCGACGATCTGCTGCAACTCGGCCTTCGCCTCGTCGATCCCCGCGATGTCGTCGAACGTGATGCCGGTTTCCTGCTGCACGTACACACGCGCCTGGCTCTTGCCCATGCCGCTCAGGTCCCTCATCCCGCCCGGCCGCCGCATCATGAAGTTCCAGGCCAGCACGAGGACGATCATCGGCAGCAGCCACGTCGCGAGCATCGCGATCCAGCCCGAATCCGGCACGCCGCGATAGCGGATGCCCGCGGCCGTCAGCGCGGCGACCAGATGATCGTCGCCGACGCGGTTCGTCGTGAAACGCCACGGTGGGCCTGCCTTCTTGACGGCGACCGAGTCGGAGGCCGGCAGCATCGTGCCGGCTTCGGGCATGCGCAGCACGCCCGAGATCGACGACTGGCCGATCTCGAGTTCGTCGACTTGCCGCGCGTCGACCAGCCGATGGAAATCGCTGTACGAGATCGATGTCGTCGCCGGCTGGGCCGCCAGCAATTGATAGGCGATCAGGACCGCGAACGCGATCGGGATCATCAACCCGGAGTAGTCGAATGTTTTCTTCATGACGTCGAGGCTGTGCGCCGGACCCGCGGCCGCTCAGGCCGCGTCACGGGTCCAGTTCGCGCGCAGCACGTCCTCGCTGTCGCGATAGTTGAAGGCCAGCGCGCCGTGATGCGCATGCAGCAGCGCCTCGCCCATGCGCCTCACCATGTGCACGCCGGTGGTTCGAATCACGAGTGCGTCGCCGGATTGCTCGATCTCCATGATGCGTTCGAGCGCGTGCTCGCTCATCTCGAGATCGGCTTGCCGCTCGAGCAGTTCGAGGATCGCCGAGCGATGCCGGCGCACGTATTCGCCGCGCAGCACCAGTTCGCCCGCCGGCGCGTCTTCCCGCATGCGCTTGCAGGCCGGACATTCGAGCTGGCGCCGCTCGAGCGGCGTCGCGTACCAGGTCCAGCGGCCGGCGTCGCAGACGGCGCCGCATCCTTCGCAGATCCGGTCGCCGGACGGCCGTTTCGGATCGCGGTAACTGTCTTTTCGGTGCGGCTGCATGCGTGTGTCGCGGCGCAGGTAATTTCGACCGGGACCGGAATGGGATCGGTTCATGACGGGTTCTCCGGGGTAACGAACAGCGCAGACATGCCCGTCACGCGACGGTCAACCGGTCGACGACCTCTCGCACGCCCCTGACCGACGCAGCCGCGCCGCACGCGGCACGTCTTTCCGCCAGCGACGCGACCGTGCCCGTCAGCGTGACGATGCCGTCGTCCGCGTCGATCGCGATCCCGGCGGATTCGCGCTGCGCGCGACGGGCCAGTGCTTCGGCAATCCGCGTGCCGACGTCGGGCACCGTATGGTCGGCCCGCACCCGAATGCGGTTCGCGACGCCGACGACGCCTTTCATCCGGCTCACCATTTTTTCCGCTGCACGGCTCTGGAACGCATGATCGACCTCGCCGTCGAGCGTCACGCAGCCGTGATCGACTTCGACGCGAATCTGATGCTCGCGCAATGCCTCCTGCCAGCCGAGCGCGAACGTGATCGCGATCGCCAGTTCGTGGTCGGCGCACGCATTCTCCGGCGGCTCGACGTTCAGTTCGAGCACCAGCGCGCGTGCATCCGCGACATGCAGTGCGGTTTTCTGGGCTTCGAGCTTCTGGGCCCAGCTGTCGACCGTGCCGCGCAGCGTCACGATCCGGTCGCGTACGTCGACGTCGATCCGGCGCGAATCGATCGCCGGATTCCAGAACAGCGCCTGCTCGACATCCTGCTTGAGTGCTGCATCGGACTTCATGTCGGTCTCCCGTCCCGGCGCGTGCCGATCGCGAAGCGCGCGACCGGACGTGTGCCGTACCCGATTCAGCATCGCGCATGGCGGCACCAGCGGCTTGACGAGGATCAATCAACCGCAGGCTTGCCGGCTGCAGATCGAGGATGTAGTACTTCATGATCCACGACGGCACGATCAGGATCGGCTCGCGGGCCACGTCGGCCGTCGTCGGCGCGTACTGCAGCAACTCGCACAGCGCGTTGCGCCAGACGACGCGGCCCGGCGTGATCGCAACGTCGCGTCCCGGCAGATAGGCGCATGTATCGCGGCCCCGCGTGCCGCTCGCGCGATCGAGCAACGCGTTCGCGTCGTTCAGCCAGTGTCGCCAGCCTGCCTCGAGGTTCGCGCCACCGCTGCGCATTGTCGCGTCGAGCACGACCGGGTTGGTCGCGAGGAAATTTCCAGGGGAGCATGCGTCGAGCCACTGTCGCGCGACGAATCCGACCAGTTCCTCGTGATGACGTTCGACGCCCGGCACGCCGCGTGTCGCGTCGCGCCACCAAGCTGGATCGCCAGGAAGCCGTCGCGATACGCGCGAAATGGCCAGCCGCCCCACGCCGGCGCGGCGAAGCGCGGATCGGCGTAGCCGGCGTGCACGGCAAGGCCGCTCGTATCCGCGTCGCCGGCCTCGCCGTCGCGCCCGTTTGCCGCCGGCGCCACGGCGCCCAGCCACGCCTGCGTCGCGAGCACGAAGCATTTTCCCGGGGCCACAGCCAGATGCGCGCCCCAGTCAAGAATGGCCAGCGCCAGCGACACGGGTGACAACCCGAAGGTCATCGCGGCCACGTTCGCATGCGCGGCGCGATTCCACTCGTCGGCGGGCGCCGCTCGAACCGGTGCGCAGCCGGCGGCGCTCGACGCGATTTCGACCGCATCGGGCGGGCGCGTCGGCTTCAGCCCGAACGGCGCGCGGATGACGGCTGCCTTCATTTCATATGCATCCCGCCGTTGACGTCGAATTCCGCGCCGGTTGCGAACGCACCTGCCTCGGCGTCGTGACCGCTTCACTGTGCGGGTATCGCGTACGGCTGCCGTTGATCTGAGTCAAGCGTGTGGAAACCCTGCTTCGTAGACTGAATTGCACTGGCGGATCACCCGTCGATGGAGCGATTCCGATGAGCTACAAAAGCATGGTCGTGCACCTCGATACGAGCACCCGCGCGCATTCGCGTCTCGAGTTCGCGTTGCGTCTCGCCCGGCGTTTCGGTGCGCATCTCACCGGGCTGTTCGCGGTCTACACCCCCGAGCCGCATTCGTTCTACGTGATGGCCGGTTCCGCCGACTATTTCCGCGCGCACCGCGAACAGCGCGACGAGCGGCTCGCCGCGCTGGAGCGTCTGTTCCATGCGGAGACGGAGCGCGCCAAAGTGCCGGCAACCTGGATTCGCGCCAACGAGCGTGCGAACGTGGCCGTACCGCGCGCCGCCCGTCTCGCCGATCTGGTGATTGCAGGCCAGAGCGACCCGAACGATCCCGAGACCTATATCGACGACCAGTTTCCGGAGAACCTCGTGTTGTCGGCCGGCCGCCCCGTGCTGTTCTGGCCGTACACCGGAGAATTCTCGTCGATCGGCGAACGGGTGTCCGTCGCGTGGGACGGCAGCCGCGAAGCGGCCCGCGCCGCGCACGACGCGCTGCCCTTTCTCGAACACGCGAAGCGCACGACGGTCGTCGCCGTGGTCGACGGCAAGTCGGAGGCCGCGGCCACGCGGGTTCCGGCCGCCGATGCCGCGGTGATGCTGGCGCGCCATGCGGACGACGTGAACGTGCTCGACATCGATGCCGGCGCCGGCTCGTCCGTCGGCGACACGCTCCTGTCGCGCGCGTATGACACGGGTTCCGACCTGCTCGTCATGGGCGCGTACGGTCATCCGCGCTGGCGCGAACTGTTGATGGGCGGCGCCACGCGCACGGTGCTGGCGTCGATGACGCTGCCGGTCCTGATGTCGCACTGAACCCGTCGCTGCGTACGCTCGCGCTGCTCGTCGTCAACGCGGGTTCGTCGAGCGTGAAGTTCGCGGTGTTTGCGTACCCGCCGCATGGCGATCCCGCGCGGCAGCCGCTGCACGAAGGCGAAGCCGTTGCGGCCGGCAACAGCGTGTCGATCCGCTTCGATGCCGTCCAGGACGGCACGCTGCCGCTGGGCGTGGGAGACCCCTACCGCGCGGTGCTCACGCAGATCGCGAGGTGGATCCGCGTGCAACTGCCGCATATCGCACCGAGCGCCATTGCGCATCGTGTCGTGCACGGCGGCGCCGGTACGTCGACCCGGTCGTCGACGATGCGGTGCTCGACGCGCTGCGCACGCTGACGCCGCTCGCGCCCCTGCACCAGCCGCACAGCCTCGACGCGATCGACGGGCTGCGCGACGCATTTCCCGACGTGCCGCAGATCGCCGTGTTCGATACCGCGTTTCATCGCACGCTGCCGCGCGCCGAGCAATTGCTGCCGTCGCCGCACGCATGGTTCGACGAGGGCGTGCGGCGCTACGGGTTGGGTTCCACTGTCTGTCGTACGAATACCTGGCCGTCGCGCTCGACGAGCAGTTCGGCGCGCATGCACACGGCCGGATCATCGCCGCCCATCTCGGCAGCGGCGCCAGCCTGTGCGCGATGCACGACTGCCGCAGCGTCGCGAAGACGATGGGCTTTTCGGCGCTCGACGGGCTGATGATGAGCACGCGCTGTGGAACGCTCGATCCCGGTGTCGTCCTGCACCTGCTCGAGATCGGCAAGCTGTCGGGCGATGCGCTCGGTCACCTGCTGTATCACGAGTCGGGCCTCAAGGGTGTTTCAGGCGCATCCGGCGACCCGCGCGTGCTGCTCGCATGCGAAGCGGCCGGGGACGCGCGGGCTGGCGATGCGCTGACGCTGTATGTCCATCGCATCGTGCGCGAAGCCGGTGCGCTGACCGCGCTGCTTGGCGGCCTCGACGTGCTGGTCTTCACCGTCGGCATCGGCGAACACTCGACCGTGTTGCGCGAGCGGATCTGCGCGTCGCTCGGCTGGCTCGGCATCGACATCGACGCGCGCGCGAATGCGGACAATGCACACGTGGTGTCGTCCGCATCGAGCGCGGTCACGGTGGTCGTCGAGCCGACCAACGAAGCGTGGATCGCGGCGCGCGCCGCGGTGGCCGGGCTGCGCGGCAACCGGGACGCTTGATCCAGATCAGCGCCACCGGCGTGCACGCGCCGATGATGAGCTCATCCGCATCCGTTCAAGAGAAATGCCATGTACTCGAACATTCTGATTGCGCTCGACGGCAGCGACACGTCGTCCCGTGCACTCGACGCCGCGCTGGATCTCGCGACGGAAACGGGCGCGCGGCTGACACCCGTCTACGTCGTCGATTTCCTGGTGCCGGCCTACGACATGTACGGATACGATCCATCGATCCTGGTCGATTCTTTCCGTGAAGAAGGATTGCGCGTGACCGAGGACGCAGCGCGACGCATGAAAGCGCGCAACGTGGCCGGCACGCCGCAGATTTACAACGTCGCGCCGGCAGGCGAAGACATCCCGCACCGGATTGTCGGTCTCGCGGGCGAGATCGACGCCGATCTGATCGTGATGGGCACGCATGGCCGGCGCGGCTTTCAGCGTCTGTTCCTCGGCAGCGTGGCCGAGCGCGTGCTGCGCCAGGCCACGTGCCCGGTTCTGATGATTCCGGCAAGTTGCGAAACGAAGGCGTCCGCCGAGGCCACTGCCGCATCTACCGAAAAGGAGCCGTCATGAGCTACAAGACCCTGCTCGTTCATCTCGACGATAGCGAACGCTGTGCGACGCGAGTCGACCTCGCGCTCCAACTCGCGGGACGCTGGAACGCGCATCTGATCGGTCTCTATGTGATTTGCCAGGATCTCTTCGAACCGTTGCGACGGCCCGACGAACCGCTGAAGCTGGCCGTCTACGAGCGCCTGTGCGAGCAGCGGCGCAAGGAGGCGGAAGAACGATTCCTGGCAGCCGCCGTCCGTGCCGGACGCAGCGTCGAATGGCAGGCGCCGGCCGGCAATGCGACCGATGCCGCGATCCTGCATGCACGTCACGCCGATCTGCTGGTGCTCGGCCAGGAGGATCCAGACGATCGCATGACCTACGTGGCGCGCCATTTCGTCGAGGATGTCGTGATGGGCAGCGGCCGTCCGGCGATCGTCGTGCCGTACGCGGGCGACGTGCGCACGTTCGGCGAGAACGTGCTGATCGGCTGGGACGGCGGGCGCGAGGCCGCGCGCGCGATTGCCGACGCGCTGCCGCTGCTCGGCCGCGCACGCTTCGTCAACGTCGAGACGGTCGTCCGCGGGCACCCCGATCCGGACCGGACGCCTGCCGGCGTCGACGTCGCCGCGTATCTCGAACGACACGGCGTTCGCGCGTCGTTCTCGACGACGCCGCGCGAGCGGTCGGTGGGCGTGGGCGGGACGCTGATGAACCGGGTGACCGACCTGCATGCGGACCTGCTCGTCATGGGCCTGTACAGCCATACCCGCGCCCATGAGCGCGTGCTGGGCGGGGCGACGCGCGCGATCCTCGAGACGATGACGGTGCCGGTGCTGCTGTCTCACTGAGCCGTCGAACAGGGGCAGCCACTCGAGGCTGCCCCCTTTTGTCATAAGACGGCCGCACCCGCGCCCTGGCCCTCCCGCACCACCAGCACCGGCCGGGTCGCGCCGGTCGATATAGCCGCTGTCGACGTCCGTCAGCCGTGGCGCGTCCGATACCACGCACACGGCGACGATCGAGCCGCCCGACTCGCGGGCGAGCGAAATCGCCTCGTCGAGCGCGAGCCGCGAAGCGCGGCTGCCGTCGAGCGCCGCAAAGATCCGTGCATACATGACGCCTCCCTGTTGCCGTTCGGTTTCGATTGACGTGCTCACCCAGTCTGGGCTCGGCGCGCACGATTCAATTGACGCCGCTCAAGCCTGCACGGGGCCGGCGTACGCATCGGTCCCGATTGGCTAATACAGACAAAACGCGCACAATTCCGGGCGACATCGCAGTCTGGGCCCGCCCCCGCTTTTCGTGCCTCGCGTCCGGTCCGCCGCCAGCGAAATCCGTCAGGATGAACGGCAATGACAGTCAATGCGCCCGCCTTCAAGACCGGGCCGGCTCCGCGCAGGACTCGGCCCGCGCGATACGCAACCCTGGCCGCGCTGCTGGCGCTGGCGCTGGGCGTGGCTGCATCGCTCGCCACGTCCCGGCTTCTGCAGAACCGGGCGCAGGAAGCTGCCCAGGCACGCTTTGCGCAATCGGCGACGCTCGCGACGGCCGACCTCCGCCGCAGCCTCCTCGGCGCCGCTGCCGTGCTGCGCGGCGCGCGCGGCTTCGCGTCGACGCTCGCTGAACCTCAATCCGGCGACGCGTGGCGCCGTTACGTTGCCGGTCTCAATCTGGACGGTTTGCAGTCTCCCGTCCGCAGCCTCGGGCGAATCGAGCCGAGCGCCGCCGACGACGATCAGGCGACCCGGCGGGCACTGCAGCGCGCGGCGGAGACCGGCAAGGTTGCGCTGGCCGCAAACGCGACCCAGGACGGCGCCGACGCGACGATGGCTCGCACGGCGCTGATGCTGTATCTGCCGATTTATGCAAACGCTGAAGACGGGGCGTCGTCCGGAACGCAGCACGTGCGCGCGACCGGTTACGTCTATGCCGCACTCGACTCGGCGCGTCTACTCGATCCGTCGATACTGGATCGGCTTCACGTGGACATTGCAGCCGACATCCCGGCTGCCCCCGTCTATTCCGGCGGCTTCGACGACGACGATGCGACAACGGCCCACGACAGGCTCACGCGAACGGATTCGCTGTCGTTCGGCGGCACACCGCTCTCGCTGCACTACAGTGCGTTGCGCGCCGACACGTCCGGCTCCACGACGGCCGTACTGGCGGCCGGCTTTGCGCTGTCGCTGATCCTGGCCGCTCTCGTGCGGCAGGTCGTTGCCCGGCAGGTGTCGACCGTCATGCCGGCCGGCGACAGCCAGCCGACCGAGGCGCGGATGATGGGCATCATCCGGTCGTCGATGGAAGCCGTCATCACCGTCGACGAAAGCCAGACGATCGTAATCTTCAATCCGGCCGCGGAACGCGTGTTCGGCGTCTCCGCGATGGAGGCGATCGGTGCGCCGCTCTCCCGCTTCATCCCCGAGCGCTTCCGCGCCGCGCACGCGCGGCATGTCGAGCAATTCGGCGTGACGGGTGTGTCGGAACGTCAGATGGGACGGCAACGCGTGCTGTTCGGCCTGCGCGGCGACGGCTCGGAGTTTCCGATCGAGGCGTCGATCTCGCAGATTCGCGACGGCACGGGCAAGCTGTATACGGTCATGCTGCGCGACGTCACCGAGCGCGTCCGGGCGGAAAACGCGCTCAAGCAGTCGCGCGAGGAACTGCGCGACCTGTCCGCCAACCTGCAGAACGTGCGCGAGGAAGAAAAGACGCGGATTGCGCGGGAACTGCACGACGACCTCGGCCAGCAGCTCACCGCGCTCAAGATGGATCTGTCCGCCGTCGAGCTGGGGCTGGCGGGCATCGTCGCGCCCAACACCAACGTGCGCGAGCAACTGGGCGGCATGCATCGCCTGATCGATTCGACCGTTGCGTCGGTTCGGCGCATCGCGGCCGATCTGCGGCCGGTGATGCTCGACGACCTGGGGCTTGTCCCGGCGATCGAGTGGCTGGTCAACGATTTCACGCATCGCTACCGAATCACGGTCGACCGGGACATCGCCCCCGCCGATACCGCGTTCACCAGCGCCGCGGCCACCACGCTGTTTCGCATCGTGCAGGAAGCGCTCACCAATGTCGCGCGGCACGCCGATGCGACGCACGTGAAGCTGGCGTTGAAAGTAGAAGACGGCTACTGCATGCTCCGCATCGCGGACAACGGTCACGGCGCCGCGGAGACCACTCATGACGAGCGCGATCGTCCGTCGTTCGGGCTGATCGGTATCCGTGAGCGCGCGCACATGCTCGACGGCACGGTGACGATCGACAACCGGCCGGGAACGGGATTCACGATTACCGTGGCGTTGCCGCTTCACACCATCCAGCAAGGAGACGTGCTGTCATGATCAGGGTACTCATCGCCGACGACCACGCACTCGTCAGGGACGGCCTGCGGCACATCCTGCAGAGCGCAAGCGGTTTCGAAGTCGCGGGCGAAGCGCGCGACAGTGCGTCCACGATCGCGCTCGTGCGTGACACGGCCGCGAATGTGCTGGTGCTCGACCTGTCGATGCCTGGCCGCAACGGCGTCGAGCTCATCAAGCAGATCAAGGACGAGAAGCCGGCCTTGCACATCCTCGTTCTGACGATGCACGCCGAGCAGCAATATGCGGTGCGCGCGTTCCGCGCAGGTGCGTCCGGCTACATGACCAAGGAAAGCGCAAGCGCGGAACTGGTCGCTGCGCTGACCAAGATCGCGGCCGGCGGCGTCTATGTCAGCCTGACCATGGCCGAACAATTCGCGCAGAGTCTGAACGAACCAACCGATCTCCTGCCGCACCAGCGCCTGTCCGACCGTGAATTCGACGTATTCCGGCGCGTCACCACCGGCCAGTCCATTTCCGAAATCGCGCAGGCACTCTGCGTCAGCGTCAAGACGGTCAGCACGTACAAGACGCGGATTCTCGAGAAGATGCAGATGCCGAACGACACTGCGCTGGTGCGCTATGCGATGCGCCACAAGCTGTTCGACGACCCTGACGAACTCTGATACGGCAATGCAGTCGGCTGGCATACTTCGACGAACACGCTCCCCCGCTGCGTCAATGGCTTGCCACTGCGTGTGCCGACCGG
Source organism: Burkholderia sp. Nafp2/4-1b (assembly GCF_003635165.1). Lineage (GTDB taxonomy): Bacteria > Pseudomonadota > Gammaproteobacteria > Burkholderiales > Burkholderiaceae > Burkholderia. The sequence continues at coordinate 828,940 of NZ_ML058597.1, forward strand.
GTGGCACCAAACTGCTGGCCATCTATATCCGTGACGTTCACCGTCACCGGAATGCCGTGACGAACGCTTTCCGTCACGGTGCAAAATTCCTCGAACCGTGCGAGTGCACGAGCGGCGTGCGCCAGTTCCGTCCATTTCTTTCCGGCCTTCAGCTCCACGGCCATGCTTCCGACGCGCAACCGGTCGGCCGTATCGCGAATCAGCGCGATGTCGATGTGCGCGGTAACGGGATGCGGATCATTTCGATACTTCTGCAGCGAATACAGCAGACTGGCGACAAGGCAGTTCGCGATCGCCGCGCCCAGCAATCGAACCGGATTCGGTGCACGGCCGTCGCCCAGCGGCTGGAGTTCGTCGGTCACCAGGGTGCAACCGCAATCGCGACAAGATACGGCGCCCCTGTAGGAAACGTCCTACAGGGCTTCCACGTCTCCTACCGCATCTTCAATTCCGGCTGATTTCCGTCACGCCCCGCGCCATCCATACTGCGTATCAAGAAAAACGAGCAAGCGTGCCGCCCGGCGCAAAGACAGCCTTGCCATCGAGATCGGCGTATCGGTCTCCTGGCCCGTCCGGTGCGGTTCCCCTGTCAGGAAGGCGGCAATCGCAAAGGCCGCCGGTACGACGGCCCGCGCGATTCTGCCCGACAGCGATGCCGCCGCCCCAGGAATTGGAGCCGATCATGCAAAACCATGCCGATGTTTCGCCGACCATGCCGTTACGCCCGTTCATCCCGTTGCATCCCGTCGAACGGGCGGAACAACCGAAACGCGCCGCGTCCCGTTGCTCGACGTGCGCGTTGCGGACCGTGTGCATGCCGCCCGATCTTTCTCCTGACGATTTCGCGCGCGTCGACGCGATGATCTGCACGACGCGTCACGTCAGGCGCGGCGAGACGCTGTTCCGCCCGGGCGACACATTCAACAGTATCTATGCGGTAAGAACTGGGTCGTTCAAGACCATCGTGATGCATCGCGACGGCGACGAGCAGATCACCGGCTTCCAGATCGTCGGTGAGTCGCTCGGGCTCGGCGGCGTGTACACAGGGCACCACAACGGCGAAGCCATCGCGCTCGAGGACAGCACGGTCTGCATCATCCCGTTCGGCCAGCTCGAGCAGATGTGCCGCGAAGTGCGGCCGATGCAGCACCATGTGTATCAGATGATGGGCGGCGAAATCGTGCGCGAGTCCTCCCAGATGCTGCTGCTCGGCACGATGACCGCCGAGCAGCGGGTGGCTGCGTTCCTGCTGAATCTTTCGTCGCGCTTCAAGGCACGCGGTTACTCGGCTGCTGAATTCGTGCTGCGGATGACTCGCGACGAGATCGGCGAATATCTCGGGATGAAGCTCGAAACGGTCAGCCGCATGCTGTCGAAATTCCAGCGCAAGGGGCTCGTCGCCGCGCAAGGCAAGCAGATCCAGATCGTCGATTCGGAAGGACTCCGGCAGATCTGAGCGCGCCGCGGGAACGTCGGCGGGATCAGCCCCGCATGCCCAGCACGGCGGCACCCGACACGCGCCCGCTGCGCAAATCGTCGAGTGCGCGGTTCGCGTCGGTCACGCGTTGCGCACCGTCTCGACCTGCAGCGGCATCGCGGCGGCGATCCGCATGAACTCGACGGCATCCGCACGCGTCAGGTTGGCCACCGACGCGATGCGGCGCTCGCCCCACAGCCATGCGTACGGAAAGCCCGGGATCTCGCTCATGTGAATACCGCCGCACACGACGATCCCGCCTTTGTCGACCGCGCGGAGTGCGGCCGGTACCAGTGCGCCCCTGGCGCGAAAATCAGCGCCGCCCGCCATGCGCAAGGTTCGATAACCGATCAGTCCGGCGCACAGCAGCGGCGCGGCTTCCAGGTCGGAATAGCGCTGCGGCAGACGCACACAATACCGATGGTCGGCAACGGCGCACTCGGCATAGCCGCCGTCGATCGTATAGCCGGTGAATCCCGGGCTGTCACACAGGTTTTCGCGGCCGGATCTGCAATACGCGTAATGCCCGCACGTCGATCAGTAGCTGACCGGCCGCAGGCAAGGGGTCCGGCATGCGCGCTTCGCGCAAGTGCGGTGTCGTGCCGTCAAACATCATCGCAAGCACGTTCGCCTCCCCGCGCAATCGTCGTCGCACGCCGTTCATTCCAAGACTAGTCGTTCGCCTCGCGCGCGCATCACCGGGTGCCAGGCGCTTGATGTGGGTCAACGGCCGCAGACCAGTTGCTGACACGATGAAGTGGCGTTACGCCGCCAGAGCGGCGACCTGGAGACGATCAAATGATATCCGTTCCGCCGCTTGCCGCAAGCGCCCGTCCCGACCTTTACCTGCGGTCGTTGTTGGGCTACGCGGTGCTGGCTCCGTCCAGCCACAATTCCCAGCCGTGGCGCTTCCTGGTCAACGGCACCACGATTTCGGTCTGCGCGGACCGCATTCGCGCATTGCCCGTGGTCGATCCATTCGATCGCGAGCTGATCATCAGCTGCGGGGCAGCGTTGCTCAATCTGCGTGTCGCGCTCAATCACGCAGGGCTCGCCCACACGATCAGCACGTTTCCTTCCGAAGTCGATCCCGATCTCCTTGCGCTCGTCCGGATCTGCGACGACGGCTATTCCGATGCGTCGCTCGGTGAGCTGTTCGACGCGATTCCGGAGCGCGTCACGACACGCGCCCCATTCGAATCGACGGCTGTTCCCGACGCGATCCAGCAATCGTTGATCGCAGCCGGCGTCGCGGAAGGCGCCGACGTCGCATGCGTCGACTCGATCACGCATCGGGCGCGCGTCGCCGAGCTGGTCGCGGAGGCCGATCGTCAGCAGTTCGCGGACCCGCGCTTCCGCCGCGAGCTGGCGAGCTGGATCGATCCGCGCCGGCACGTGGACGGCATGCCGGCATTCGCCGCCGGCGTACCGGCGTTGCTGGATTTCGCGGCGCCGGTCGTGACGACTGCGGTACGGACCTTCGATCTCGGCAACGGGCTGGCCGCGCTGCATCACCAGCTCGTCGGCGCATCGCCGCTGGTCATCTGCATCGCGACCGTGCGCGACGATCGCGAAGCCTGGCTCGCCGCCGGCCAGGCGCTGGAGCGGATCCTGCTCGTCGCGACGCGTGTGGGGTATACCGCGTCGTACCTGAACCAGCCGATCGAGACGGCCGGATTGCGTGCCCACCTGTGCCACATGCTCGGGTTGCGCGGCGAGCCGCAGTTGCTGCTGCGCGTCGGACGTGGTCCGCATACACCGCATTCGCCGCGGCGCCCGCTCGACGAAGTGATTTCGTGCTCCTGATCCGCACGAGGACATCAATATGAAAATCATGCGCTGCGCCGCCCTTTGCGTGTTCGCCGCCACAGGCAGCATCGCCGCTGCACAGACGGCCGTACCCGAGCCAACCGAGCTCGTCGACGCGCAGCACTGCATGTTCTGCCATACGCCCGACATGACGTTCCTCGGGCCGTCATTCCACGAGATCGCCGAGCGCTACCGCGGCGATCCGCATGCTGCCGCGGATCTGGAACGCAAGCTGCGCGTCGGCGGCCCCGCACACTGGGGCAACACGCCGATGCCGGCGGCGATCGACCGTGGCGGGCCATTGTCCCTCGACGACGCGCATCGCCTCGTTCAATGGGTGTTGAGCCAGTAACCGTCGCGTGCCCCTTCAACTCATGTCGCCCATGGTCAAACGCGTTCTCCCCGGCATGACGAACGGCAACGCTCGCGACCGTGCTGCATCCGACTCGGCGATCGGGAAGACGCGCGGCAAACGGCTAGCCGGCAAGGACAGCCTCCGACGCACTCCGCGCCGCGCACGGCGTGGCGCCAAAAGCCTGAACCGGCCTCCTGCCGATCAAGACGTGACTCTGCTGCAGCGCGCCAGCATGCGCGGCATCCGGCTGCAACTGGACTACTGGGCAGCCGAGGAGCGCCTGCAGAATCAACGCATCGGCCACGCAATTGTGATCTACGGCAGTACGCGCATCGCTGCGCCCGCCGTCGCGAATGCCCGGCTGGACGAAGCGAACCGCCTGCTCGCCGAGCGTCCGCACGACACCCGCCGGCGTCGCGCCGTGACGATCGCCAGCCGACTCGTCGAGCACAGCGTGTATTACCGCATCGCGCGCGAGTTCGGGCGCATCGTCGCCCACGCCGATCGATGCACGCGCGCCGCGCGACTCGCGATTGTGACCGGTGGCGGCCCCGGCGTCATGGAGGCCGCCAACCGCGGCGCCTTCGAGCGCGGCGCGCCGAGCATCGGCTTCAATATCGAGCTACCGCGGGAACAGGCGCCGAATCCGTACATCACACCGGATCTCTGCTTCCGGTTTCACTATTTCGCGATTCGCAAGCTGCACCTGCTCGAGCGCGCGAAGGCGGCGGTATTTTTCCCGGGCGGCTACGGCACGTTCGACGAACTGTTCGAAGTGCTGACGCTGCTGCAGACGCGAAAGATCGCGCCGCTACCGGTGATTCTCGTCGGCGAAGCATACTGGCGTCGCGCGGTCGACCTGGCGTTTCTGGCGGACGAAGGGATGATCGACCGCCGCGACCTGGAGTTGCTCACGTATTGCGAATCCGCCGCGGAAATCTGGCATGCGATCGGAAGCTGGTATGCGCGGCGTCGGGAAAACACGACGGCAGGCACACTGCAGGGCTTCTTCGAAGCCACGCGCCGTGTAGGAATCCGCCGACGGCATTTGCACGATTCCTACCGCAGCTTCGGGTGAGGCTGATTGAATCGCACCGTGCCGACAACGATACTGAAAACACCGAGAACGTTGCACGACATACCGCTCGCAGGCACGAGGAGAGACGCCATGTCACACGCCAGCTACCGCACCGCCCCGGACGATCCGACCGACGCGGACGCATTCGACACGCGGGTACTCGTCGCCCTGGCTCGCGACGCCGGCATGCTCGTGATACTCGATGGTCAGATCGGGCGCGAGCGCTACGAAAGCGTGACGGGATCGGTCGCCACGCTCGCGCGCTTCGCCAAGGCATTGCAGTTGTCGGTACTCAAGGCTGCGTGAGGCAGAAGATGGCGTGGCTTGACGCTGCGCCCGAATCAGATACACCAGTCCGCTTCGTGAAGCTCGCCCGACAGTGTCATCGGACTTCCCTCCTGGATCTCGGCGCACCGCACATGCGCCGGCCGCCCGCGGGATTCACTCGACCACCAGGTCGTCGACGACGGCACGCACGCCTCGTGCGGACCACGCGGCCCCTCGGACGGCCTTGCGCTCGGAAAACGGCGCGCGGATCGCTCCGCGCGCCGGATTCCGCCCGATGGGCCATGCGCGCCTGTATCGCCAGTTGCCCGTCGTCCGTTCAGCTGATCGTCAGTTTTTTCTGCCTGACAGGCGCCTTCTTCGGCAATGTCAGCGACAGCACACCATCCAGATACGTCGCCGTTGCGTTCGCCTCGTCGATTTCCGCGGCAAGCGAGAATGACCGGCTGATCGCACCGCTGTAGCGTTCGCGCCGAATCACCCGCTCGCCGTCCTTCTGTTCGTTGTTGCGCTCGATCTTTGCGTTGATCGATACGGTTCCGCCCTTTACATCGATGTCGATGTCCTCCTTCAAGACGCCCGGCAGTTCCGCCTTGACCTTGTAGGCGTCGTCACTTTCCGTCACGTCGATCTTCATCGACGCAAGATCCGGCTGGTCTGCCGGCGCCATGCCGCGCAGCGGTCTGAACAGCCCCTGAAACAGGTCGGACACGGGTTCGATCGAAAACGGATCGTAACGCGTCATGTTGCTCATGATTCGCACTCCTCATACAGATTTCACGTGGCCGCTGCTTTCGTCCCGACAGCATGGGCCGCAATGGGATCGGATGGCACGGCACCGGATGCCGCGCAAGGGACGAATGATCGTTCGAAGTCCAGCGTACCTTTCCGCACCGGTACGCGCTTGATGCGAGTCAAAGGCGGTGGCCGATTACGTACAGAACCGGAAATAACCGCTGTGAAGCAGGATCGGCCGCCCGCCGACTTCCTCGAGCAGGCAGCGTGCCGCTCGCTCGATCGCGGGACGGTGGCGCGCAAAGGCGTCGATGAGATCCCGCTCGCGAAACGACGCCGCGCGGAAGTGATCTTCCAGCGCTTCCGCGGTGATCGCGCAACGCACGCGGCGGCCTTCGACGAGCGCCGGAAAGGCCAGCGCCGGATCCAGGCCGCAGTACGTCGGATGTTCGACAGGAAAAGATATCTGCATGATGACCCCCTGGGCAGATTGCACTGCTCGTCGCCCGCTTCGGATAAATTGGGTACGTCACGCCGTCCGGCCGCTTGCTTGACCGCTGCAGCCCGACCCGTCACCCTGCGGCGCGATGCTAGGCCGCCGCCGCCACGGCATGGGCAGCATCGTTGCTGCGCACGAGCAGTACCGGACAACGCGATCCGCGCAGGAACCGTTCGGCGACACTGCCAAGGAGCAGCCGCCGCACACCGCGTCGGCCGTGCGTACCGATCACGGCCAGATCGATCGAATGATCCACAACAACGCGCTGCAGCCGCTCAGCGATATCCTGACCGAGATCGGTTTCAAGGATTTCCGTATCACCGTTGACTGCCGCGTGCGAGATGGTTCGTTCCGCGCTTCGCAGAACCGCCGCGCCATCCCGCCGGACTTCATCGAGCAGCGCGTCCGGGTCCAGTCGCCCGGCATAAGTGATCAGTAGGGATTTGTCGACGACGAAAACGGCGAACAGGCGCGCGCCGCACGATTTGGCCATCTTCACGGCTTCGTCGAGTGCCTGATTCGACGAAGGACTGCCGTCGACGGCGACCATGATGTTCGTGTACATACCGGCCTCTGTGGATGATACGGCGCGCAAACGGCATTCGGATTGGTTTCCATCATCGGCGCGCGTGGAAAACGGGCGTTGATGGAAGTCAAAGGTGCGTAACGCAAGGAGGCCAACCACGAACCACCAACCGTCCGGCACACCTAAGCGGAACCCTCGCGGAGCAACGCGGCGACATTGCGCTCGCTCAGCGCGGCGATCGTGCGCGACGGATTCAGCCCGAGCGCACGCGGGATCGTCGCACCGTCCATCACGTAGAGCCCGTCGTAACCGAATACCTTTCCGTGCGAGTCCACCACGCCATCCGCGCGCGTGAGCCCCATGTTGCAACCGCCGAGCGGATGCGGGGTGATCAGCTTGTGGAGTTCGCTCCACGTCGGCGGCACGAATGGCTCGCCGCCGGTGACAGCCGACAGGCGCCGGTGCGTATCGACCATCGCAGCGACGACAGCCTGTGATCGCGTGTACGACCAGTCGAGCCGCAACGCGCGACGCCATGGCGCAAACCAGCAGCGACCGAGACGCATGCGCCCGTCCCCCGCATCGATCGCCTGGCCGAACCAGGGCATCATGTTCTCGACCGGGTCATCGCAATCGAAATGGCGCGCGAAGGTTCGCCAGAACGCGCGCATTACCCGGTCGTGCGAGCGCTGCAAGTGGCGGCGCACGAAATCATGTGCAAGGTTGGGCACGCCGCCGTCTTCCACGAACAGCGGCTGACCATTGTCGGCAGTCCCATCGAGAAGGTCGATCGCAGCGGAAATCGTGACCCCGTGCGACGGCGAGATCTTCCGGTGACGATAGAAGCTGGGCGTGACGAAGTCGCCGTTGAAGGCCCAGCCCCAGCCGAGTCGCGGCGATAGATTCGGCAGCGTGCGATGCTCGTCGCGACATCGGAGCAGCAACTCGGTACTACCGATCGATCCGGCGCTGACGATCACCTTGGCGGCCGTGGCGGTTCCCGGTAGAAAACTGCCGGCGGCGGAATCGATGACGTTGAAATGCACGCGCCATCCGTCGCCGAGCGGCTCGAGTTTTCGCACGACGTGCAGCGGCAGGATTTTCGCGCCATGGCGCTCGGCCACGGCCAGATAGTTGAGGTCGAGCGTATTCTTCGCCTGCACCTGACATCCGATGTCGCAATTGCCGCAGTGCACGCACGTGCCTTGCGGTACCCCGTGCACGTTCACGTGCCTGACCGAATGCCGGTCGTCGCGCGCGCCGGGCAAGGCCGGATCGTAGGTCGGCGAGAACGACACGGCGAGCGGCAACTTGCGATACCGATCGCCCCAGCCACACGCGTCGGCAGCGTCGCGCAACAAGCGGGTGCGTTCGCTGATCTGGTTCTCGGGCACCTCCTGGACCGACAGCATCCAGCCCACGCGCTGATAGTAAGGCTGGAGCGCGTCGTACGTGATCTCGGGCGGCCAGCCGTGGTCGAAGGCGTCGGGTCGGGCCTCGACCGAGACGTTGGCGTAGATCAGCGACCCGCCGCCCACGCCCGCGGCCGCCACCACCGACATGTTGGAAAAAACGCGCAAGTCGGCCCAGCCATGGAATCGTTGCGGGTCCTGCTGGTTCCAAAGCCACGGGTCGGACTCGTCGCGCGGATACGTGTGCGGCGTCCAGCGGCGACCGCGCTCGAGTACCAGCACCTTCCATCCCGCCTCCGCGAGGCGACAGGCCGCCACCGCTCCGCCGAAGCCACTCCCCACCACGATGACATCGTATTCAATCGCGCTCATGACGACGATCTCCTGACGCAGGTGCGCCACGCTTCCGATGCGAAACATCTGAAGAACCCGCGATTTCCGCACGCATCACGATGCCGAACGGGACGATGACGAAGCGGCTCGTCGTGGCGCGTTCGTGTTGGATCCGGCAAAACAGTTGCCAGCAAAATGGTTTGGAAAAGCCAGACATCGTCATTCCCCCATCTTGCCCGGCGTGCTCGGCTCAGCAGCGGCAACAAAATAAAAAGCCTTGTGTTTTCAGGCACTTGCAAGCCACGCATGCACGCATGATGCGCGGTTGGCACGGCCCATGCGTTAGTAGCTGCGAGCGCAACGAAAAGTGCTCTCTTCCAAACCGCAGCAAATCTAGGAGATTTATCATGTCCGCACTGGTGATCAACGACCTGTCCCACGCCCACGAACTCGGCCGCAAGGAAATGGCTTCCGTCAGCGGTGGTAGCGTGTTCCAGAACTTCGGAATCAACAACATCGCGACTGGCGGCGGATTCTCCTTCGCCAGCCCCAATACCATCACGGCCCCGGTCACGCAGGTCGATGCATCGACCCACCTCGATCTCACGAGCGTGACCAATTCGGTCAACAATCTCGGCGGCCTGGTGGTCGCGAAGATGGGCCTCTAAGTTTCGCGGTCCATCCTCCTGCGGCAACCCTTTTGGAGTGTCGTAGCGAAGTTCGCGAGCCCGCCCGGGTCTGTTCCCTGGCGGGCTTCTCTGCATGATGAAAACGAAGCCGGCATGATCAGGCGGAGTTGTTGACTACCCGGCAGCTGCACCGCGCGCGCCCTCAGCGGCTCGGTCGATCCCGACGTGCGTTCAGGCTCAGTCTCCTGCACGCGGTCCCATCCCCTTCTCCCTTCTCCCTCGTCGAAATCGATAGCGCCACGGCGTCAGTCATGGCGCTGCGTGGTTGCATCCATGCGTCGTTGACCATCGGCGCAATATCCCCGATGCATTGCGCCACTTCAAATGGTACGTAATGAATTCAGTGATCCGAAGTAAGCAAGAGAAATCCGTGCATCTATGCTGGTTGCAGCCGACTGTCGGTGCATCACCGCATGAGCGCATTTTTCGCGCAAACGCTCGCTCGCTGCTTCCCATCGATGCCTTCGAAGCGGATCGCACGCGCCGCGCCCCTTTCCTGTTGGCCGCGATAAAACAGCAGCCTCGCGAATCGTTTGGAGAAACCCGACATCGCTGTGCCTCGATCGTGCCGGACGAACCCGGTGAAATGGCGTCACACAGAGAGAATTTCGTTTGTTTTCATGGAGTTGGGAGAGCACCCGGCGCGCCTGCGTCGAGACTGGCACGTCCCGTGCATTTGTATCTGCGAGCGCAACGAAACGTGCTCTTTCCCAAACTGAAGCAAACCCAAGGAGATTGACCATGTCCGCACTGATGATCAGCGATCTGTCCCACGCCCACGAACTCAGCCGCAAGGAAATGGCTTCCGTCAGCGGCGGTAGCGTGTTCCAGAACGCAGGTATCAACAACATCGCTACCGGCGGTGGGTTCTCGTTCGCCAGCGCCAATACCATCACGGCGCCGGTGACGCAGGTCGATGCATCGACCCACCAGGACATCACCAGCGTGACCAACTCGATCGCCAATCTTGGCGGCCAGGTCGTTGCGAAGCTGGGCCTGTAAGTTTCGTGATGCTTCCTTGCAGTGGTAGCGGTGTTCGATAGCGTTGAAATGCAGCTTTCCAGGTTGCCGCGGGTTCTTCGCCGCGGCGTTTCAAGCCCGCCAGGTTTCCTTGGCGGGCTTTCTTGCAGGTGCGAAGACATCACATTGAGGTTCTCGGTTGCCGATATCAGTGACTAATATAGGTGATTGCGGCAGCAATGAAATGTCGGATTGTGCTCGAAACATTGAATTCTCGAGGCGCGTGGCGTGATTCGCCGCATGCGCCGTGACTCGATCAACACATGTCGGCGGCCACCTCATGTTGAAGCGCAGAACCTTCGTGTTGGGCGGTGCGGGCGCAGCGGGCATGCTGGTGGTCGGCTGGGCATGGTTTCGCCGCGACGACCGGCTGGCCATACCCGCGCAGCTGGAGAGCTCGCGTGTCGACGTACCGCTGAACGGCTGGGTGATGATCAGTTCCTCTAACGACGTGACGATCGTCATGAGCAAGGCCGAAATGGGCCAGGGCATCCATACCGGCGCGGCCATGTTGCTGGCGGAAGAGCTCGATGCCGACTGGTCCAGGGTCCGAGTCGTCATGTCGCCGCTTGACGCGATCTACAAGGACCGTGAATCGCTGGCCGACGGCCTTCCGTTTCGGCCCGATGACGACAGCCTGCTCGCTCGCGGCGCAGCGGCGTTGGTGCGCCATGGAGCACGCTACCTGGGTTCGATGGTGACGGGCGGATCGACCAGCATGATCGATCTGTGGGGGCCCATGCGCCAGGCAGGCGCCACGGCCCGCGCCATGTTGCGCAGCGCCGCGGCGAAGGATTGGCACGTGCCCGTCGCTGAATGCGAGACGAAAGCCGGCATGGTGCTGCATCGTTCGGGACGCACGGCGACCTACGGTGAACTCGTCGCGCTCGCGAAGGATGAGCCGCGCCCGACACATGTCGATCTGAAAGACCCGAAGGCATTTGCGCTCGTCGGCAAACGGTTGGGCCGCGTCGAGGCGCACTCGAAGCTCGATGGCAGCGCGCGCTATGGCATCGATGTGCTTCCGGACAAGCTCCTGTATGCGAGCGTCACGATGTGTCCGACGCTCGGCGGAACCGCGCTCGATTTCGACAAGTCGACGGTGGCCAGCCTGAAAGGCGTGACGGGCATCTTCAGAATCGAGCCATACCACGGCGGAACGGGAGGTGTTGCGGTCATCGCCGACAATCCCTTCATTGCCATGCGGACGTTGTGCCAGTTGTCGGTCACATGGGACCACGGGCCGGCTGCGGGCGTGAATAGCGCGGATATCCGCACGGCATTGACGCGCGCGCTCGACGGCGACGCGGGCCGCCACGTGTTTTACGCCGCTGGAGACGCCGATGCCGTGCTGAGCCACGCGCAGCCGATCGTCGCGCAGTACGAAGTGCCCTATCTGGCCCACGCGCCGCTGGAACCCATGAATTGCACCGTGCTGGTCGAGGACGGCTCGGCAACGATCTGGTGCGGCACGCAGATTCCCATGGTGGCACGCAAGTCCGTCTCGGCGCTGCTGGACCTTGACGAAGACAAGGTGATCGTCAATCAACAATTGATCGGTGGGGCATTCGGCCGGCGGCTCGAGGTCGACTTCATCGCGCAGGCCGCCGCCATCGCGCTCCATGCGAAGGGGCGGCCCGTACAGACGATCTGGTCGCGCCCACAGGACATGACGCACGACTTCTACCGCCCGGCCTGCGTGGCGAGATACAGCGGTGCGCTCGATGCGAGCGGCAGGCTGGTCGCATGGAAAGGCATGTCGGCCAGCCAGTCGATCAGCGCGCAGGCGATGCCACGGACCTTCGGCATGCCGAGCGTCGCTGCGAAATGGGTGCCCGACGCCACCTCGGCGGAAGGCGCATTCGACCTGCCCTATGAATGCGAGAACACGCTCGTCCAGCACAACACGGTGGCGCTCCCGATTCCGGTCGGCTACTGGCGCTCCGTCGGGCACTCGCATCAGGCCTTCTTCGTCGAAAGCTTCGTCGACGAGATGGCCGTGCTGGCACGGAAAGACCCGATCCAGTTCCGCCTCGACATGCTGACGCAGCCCGCGCACCGGCGCCATGCGGCCGTGTTGCGCGCGCTCGTCGCACTGTCCGGCTGGCGTTCGCCGCTGGCATGGCGTGACAGCCGCGGTGCGCGGCGCGCGCGCGGCGTGGCGATGCACGATTCGTTCGGCAGCGTGGTCGCGCAAGTCGCTGAAGTCTTGCAGGAAGGCGACGGCTTTCGCGTGACGCGCGTGGTCTGCGTGGTCGACTGCGGGCTGGCCGTGAATCCGAACCTGGTCGAGCAGCAGATGGAAAGCGGGATCGTCTTCGGCTTGTCCGCCGCGCTGGAGCAGGCGATCACGATCGAAAACGGGCAAGTCGCGCAGCATTATTTCGACAGTTATCCGCTGGTCAACATGGAGACGTGTCCCGAGATCGTCACGCATATCGTGGCAGGCGGGACCGAGCCGCACGGTGTTGGCGAAGCGGGCACACCGCCGATCGCGGCGGCCGTGGCGAATGCGCTGTATGCGCTCACGGGCGTGCGTCACCGCACGCTGCCGTTCGCCAGGCCGAGCCCGCCCCGGCAAGGAGACGACCGATGGTGTCAGTCCGTATCAACGGGGAAACCGCTCACCTCGATGCCGATCCCGACACACCGCTGCTCTGGGTGATCCGCTGCGACCGGAAGCTGACCGGCACGAAGTTCGGCTGTGGCGTCGGCATCTGCGGTGCATGCACGGTGCTGCTGAACGATCAGGTCGTGCCGGCTTGTCAGCTCCCGGTCGGGACGCTGAACGGTGCGCGCATCACGACCATCGAAGGGCTCGACGGCGTCGAAGCGCGGGCGCTGAAGGCCGCGTGGATTGCCGTCGACGTCGTGCAATGCGGCTATTGCCAGAGCGCGCAACTGATCGCCGCCACTGCCCTGCTCATGCGCTGCCCTCGCCCCGACGACACGCAGATCAACGACGCCATGAAGAACATCGCATGCCGGTGCGGCACGTTTCCGCGCATCCGCAAGGCCATTCAGGCAGCGGCGCAAGCGCTGGGCCGCTGACCGGGATGAATCCGTCGCGCTCGATCAGTTGCTGTTGGCATGCGTCGTGATCTGGATGAAATCCGCGGCAATGCGCCCCTCGCCGTATTTGGCCTCGAGTTGCTTCAACTGCCGATCGATTGCCGCGAGATAGGCGGCGCGCGGCTCGGACGGCGGGCGCATCCCGTCGAACAGCGGCGCGGGTGTGACGAGAAGCGCGATCATCTCGGTCCCGAACGGCTTGCCGATCACCCATTCCCCCATGCTGCCGATCGTGGCCGAATAATTCGGCGGCGCCTGGTTGTCGCGTTCGCGGCTGCTCGGCACGAGATGCACGACGCTTCCGTTGAGCACGTAATAGTCGACGTTCACGTACGAGTCGTAACCGGGTGTCGTGATGTCTATCACGAGCGGGTTGCCTTCAGTGAGCTGCGCATCAGGCGCTCGCGTGCGGATCGACGCGGCGTGTGACGCAGAGCGGTTCGATCGCCAGTACGGCGCAAGCGCGCTCACGACCTCGCAATTGTGGGCATCGACGGGATGCACGTCGAGATTGGCCGCCGGCCCGCCCGCCAGGCCGCTGAGCGCGCTTCGCACGCGCCCGATACCGACACCGGCTTCCGCGTAACCGCGCACCTGCAGCACGTGATCCTGCACCGATGCATCCAGCGCCGAACACGGGATGCGCGCCAGCGCGGCCATCACGGCTGCCAGCGAGATCGTCGGTGCGGGTGCCGGTACCTGTGCCGGTGCCGACGGCGGCTCGCCGGCTGCAGCGGACACGGCGACCGCTGCGGGCGCGACCGCGGGCGCACTGCCGGCCGCGGCGCTCGCCGTCGCGTCACTTCCTCCGCCCGCCGACGCGTGCACGACCGGGTCCGCGACGGGACGCCTTTCGCCGCCCCGCGAAAGCGCCTGATAGCCGTACCAGAGCACGGCGGCCGCGGCCACCGTGCACACGCCCACGGCCGCCCCGGCGCGTGCGGCCGAGGCCCGCTCGGGGCGCTTGAACACGCCCATGCCTTCCAGGAACAGGTTGACGCTGGGCGTGCGGGTCGCGCGGTCGAACGACAGCGCGGCGCTCAAGGTGCGCCATTGCGTGCGATCGAGACCGGGATGGCGTTCGGGCCGCAAATGATCGTGACGCGCCTGGGTGGCCGACAGCCGATTGAACGGATGGTGTCCCGTCAGCAATTCGTAGGTGACGCAGGCGAGCGCGTAGACGTCGTCGCGCGGATCCGGTTCGAGATGCTCGAACATCTCCGGGCTCGCGTAGGCCGGCGTGATGCCGCCAAGGCTCGCCGGATCGAACACGGTGACGTCGGGATCCTCGTCGCGCCGCTGGAATGCGCGTGCGATCCCGAAGTCGATCACCTTCACTTCGCCGCGGTCGGTGAGGAACACGTTCGCGGGCTTGAAATCGCAGTGGACGAAGCCGCGTTCATGCGCGTAGGCCAACGCGTGGCCCATGCCGGCGATGATGGGCAACGCGCTTTCGAGCGGCATGCCCGCAAAGCCCGGTGCACGCAGCACCTTGCTGAGCGGCTGGCCCGACAGATACTCCATCGTGAGATAGACGAGCGGACCATCCCGGTCGAAGTCGTAGACGGTGACGATGTTGCGATGCGCGAGCGTCTGCGCCTTGCGGGCTTCACGCTGAAGCGCGATCAGCGACGTCGGCTGGCCGCGAAACTGCACGTTGAGCACCTTGATCGCGATGTGCGGCTTGCGATCCGAGGCCTCCAGCTTGCGGAGGTCGAGCGCCTTGTACACGGTGCCCATCCCGCCGACGCCCAGGCACTCCTCCAGCACGAAGCGCCCGTTCAGCGTATCGCCGATACCTTTCACGCGCTCGCCGCCGACGGACATTGCGTCGCTCGAGAATCCTGACGGGATGTCAGGACGCGCCTCCGGCCGAAGCGTGCTCTCGTGGATCCGGGTGGCATCGCCCGCGGATGCCGTTCTGTCGTGACAGCGTTCGATGCGCTTCAGCACTTCCGCATAGATATCGTCCGACAAGGGTTGCGTGGTTTGCGTCTGGTCGAGCACCTCGCGCAGCCGGGCACAATCGACCTGACCGGTCGCCAGCACCCGGTCGATCTCGGAGAAGAACGCGTCCTGCGACAGCGTCCCGCTCTGGAATGTGTGAATCAGCCGCGCAAAGCTCATCATTCGTATGCCGTTTACTCAGCTTCAGCTTGCCGACCCGCTTCGGCGCCACATGGCGCCGCCAGGGCGAGGACTGTCCATCGCGTACCGATGCAGCGCGACGTATCGGTGCGGCACCGGACACTGTCGAATCCGCCGCGACGCCATCGTCAGACGAATCGCCGTGCGCGCCGCACCGGCCGCCGGCTCTCGACAGGATATCTAACAAATCATACTAGTCGGTGGTCACGCCCTGCGCAATCGGTGCCGGAACTAGAATCCGCGCGGCATGCGCGCGTCGCCCATTTTCCCGCGCGCGCGGCCGTGCGGCGAACCTATACTGGACAGATTCCCGGTACGTCGTCGCATCGCATGCTATTGCGCGGCGGCCGTTCTCCCATTCGATTTCGCGGAGCCAACCATGGGTGTGCTCGTCATCAACGATCTTCCCGAGAGCGTCGACCTCGACAGACAGGCGATGGCCGCCATCTCCGGCGGCGCGCGGGTCCGTGCGCATCAGACGATGCTCGCGCCGCACGCTTTCCCTTATCTGCACACCGGCGCCCGCGGCGCGGCGCCGGCACGGGCGCCGGTGGCCGAAGCGGAGGCTTGCCCGGCGCGGCCCACGCTGTTGCGCTGACGGATGCGCGACTCGGCTCGGTGCGGCGCGCACGATCAGGCCGCCCGCGCCATCATCGTGGGCCGCCGATCGGCCGGCGGAAATACCCACCACGAGCCGTCGTCGTGACGGAAGAAGAAGATCGCGATCGTGCCCGCCGGATGCGCGGCCTCGACGCAGACGAAGCGCCGCCGTTGCGCGGGCATGCGACTGAAGCGCACGATGCGCGCCGGTACGCGCTCGCTCGGCGCGAGCCACTTGTCGACCTGCATGCGCAGCATGGATTCGATTCCGTTCATTTGAGCCTCCTGGTGGCGATGTCTGACGCGTCGGGGCGTCGTTCATGCGGTGACGATGGCGGCTGCGGCGCACCGGCCGTCCGCATGCCGCGCCACGAGCAATGCGCGGCAAACGGACAACGCGAACCGAAATGCCGTCCGCGGATGCATGACGCACGTGCGAACCTGCTCGCTGTGGCCCGTGCCTTCCACGCACCACGTGCAGAAGTGCTCGCAGTTGTTCGTCAGCAGGCGGTAGCGGTTTTCACCCAGGCGGGAACGCGCGCGCAGCACCGCGGTGCGCCCCGCATAGGCGGCGTACGGATGCGGTACGACGCGAACGGCGTGACCGGCGGCGAAACGTTCGAGCGTGACTTCCTCGATCGGGCCGCGATGCAGCGACGTGCACAACCCCGCGTAGTGGACGACGCGCCCGTCGCCGACGTAGATGCCGTGATGGCTGTAGCCGCCGCGATCCGAAACCAGGTGTGCGCCGGGCTGCAGTGCGTCGACGCCGTCGGCCAGCGACGCCGCATGTGCGATCGCGTCCGCGGCGCCGGCTGCCGTGCGGGACACAGTGCTGTTCACGGGTTGAAGGTCGCGTTCCATGACGGGCTCCGTCTGCAGGTTGGCGGCTGCCCGTGTTGCGCGAGGGTCAGCCGGTTGCCAACTAACCTGCATCAAGCATGCCAATGGCCCGGCGCCCGCCACGCAATGCCTGGCGGGGAATGCCCGGCGAGCCGGGCGCCGCGCTGTCGCCGCGCGGCCAACCATTTTCCGGCGCTTTCGTTGGTGCGACGACACCAGTTGGCGCGCTGGACGGCCGTCCGCGTTCGCCAGCGCATGTGTCGGTTTCGCGACCACGTTCGTGCGCCCGACTGTTGTCCTGCATCCAACCATTGCAGGAACCGGCCGCGACGCACTAGCATGCAAGCAGCGCGTGTCGATGACGCCATGCCTTGCCGCATGCGGCGCTCAGCGGATCGAACGCACGCTCCCGGGCGGCGCACACGGGTTGTGTCACGCATGGCACGAGGTTTGCACGTATTGGTTACCCGATCCGTCGGCAAGCCCCATCCGGAGACTCATCATGACCACGCTCGCGATTACCGACCTTCACATGCAGCACGACCTCGACCGCAAGACGATGTCGTTCATCCGCGGCGCAGGCGCGCCGTGGGTATTCGGCTGGATCCAGCCGTATGCGCCACCGGCGCCGGCGTTCGGGCCGGTCGTCAACCTTTATCAGACGAACAACACGTTCTACGCGAATCAGGTCCTCAACCAGATTCAGAACATCGACGTCGCGAATTCGGCGCCCGGCTCGACCATCGTGGTCGGGGTCAGCGCAGACGGCAGGAACCGGCTCGTCTAGCGGCCGTTCCCGCCAATCGGCAACGCGTGTTCGCAAGCCCGTGACCGGCACGAACACGCCCTGGACGAAAAGGAATGGCGCGCCGTGAGCGCAGAACTGCAATGGACTTCGGCGTCACGCACCGACGTGGGCCTGGTTCGCGAGATCAACGAAGACGATTGCCTCGCGTTGCCGCACCGTGGCCTGTGGGCCGTGGCGGACGGCATGGGCGGACATTCGGCCGGCGATCTCGCGAGCCGGATGATCGTGCAGGCGCTGGAACGGCTGGCCGCGCCGGCCACGCTGGCGGACTTCATCGACGCAGCGCGCACCGCGCTCGATTCCGTCAACGCGCATCTGCGCGAGTCGGCCGTCCAGCGCGGCGTGCGCATGATCGGCAGCACGGTGGCGGTGCTGCTCGCGAGCGGCCGTCAATGCGGCTGGCTCTGGGCCGGCGACAGCCGGATCTACCTGTACCGCGATGCGCAACTGACTCAACTCACGCTCGACCACAGCCACGTCGCGGAACTGCAGGCACAGGGCCACTTGAACGCAGAGCAGGCGCGCCATCACCCGTCACAGCACCTGATCACGCGTGCCGTCGGTGCCGCCGAGCAGCTGGATCTCGACGAACGACGCATCGACGTATGCGACGGTGACATGTTCCTGTTGTGCAGCGACGGCCTGAGCAACGAGATGGAAGAAGCCGACATCGCTGCCGCCCTCGCCTGCGGCGATTGCGCGCGTGCAACGGACGCGCTCGTGGAGCTCGCGTTGCGCGCGGGCGGCCGGGACAACGTCACCTGTATCGTGATCCGCGCCGACGATCCCGATGCGTCGGATCGAACGCTCGCCAACCCTGCCGTGCAACGCTGATCGATCGAACATCGAGCGGACGCGCGCGACGCTCACGCGTCCTTGTCGGGGGCCGTGCCATCCGGATGACGGAACGCTTTCGAACGGATCCCGTGCTTCTTGAGCAGCATCTGCAGGTGCGACCGGTTCATCTCGCATCGGCGCGCGAGCTCGGCCACGGTTCCGCCGGTTTCCTGCAGCCCGCGCTCGAGAAACGCACGCTCCGCCTCGTCGCTCGCGGCGCGCTTCGCGTCGCTGAGCGACATCGGCCTGCCCGGCGTACCGTCATCCGTCGCACGCATCGTGCTCGACACGAGTTTCGGCCGGATGTCCTCGGGCAGGTGCTCGCTATCCGCCACTTCGCCGGCCAGGCACGAGAGCCGGTAGACGAGGTTGCGCAATTCGCGAATGTTGCCCGGATACGCGTAGGTCAGCAGGAAGTCGCGCAGCTTCGGCGTCGTCTTGATGGGCCTGCGCTTCAGTGCCCCGGCCGCTTCGTCGCCGAAGTAGGAGAGCAGCAGCGGAATTTCGTCGCGACGCTCGCGCAGCGCCGGCAACGTCAGATGAATGACGCTCAGCCGATAGAACAGGTCCTCGCGAAAGAGCCCCTGTTCGCTCAATTGCCGCAGATTCTTGTTGGTGGCGGCGACGATGCGCGTATCGACGGTGATCGGCTCGTCCGAGCCGACCCGCTGGATCTCGTGCGACTCCAGCACGCGCAGCAACTTGACCTGGCCGGAGAGCGGCAATTCGCCGATTTCGTCGAGGAAGATCGTGCCGGTGTGCGCGCTCTCGAACTTGCCCTTGCGATCGTTCGCGGCACCGGTGAACGCGCCGCGCCGATGGCCGAACAGTTCGGACTCGAGCAGGTTGTCGGGAATCGCGCCGCAGTTCACCGAGATGTACGGCCGGTCGGCGCGCGCTCCGTTCGCGTGGATGACTTTCGCCATCAGTTCCTTGCCGGTCCCGCTCTCGCCGTCGATCAACACGGGCAGATCGGTCGGCGCAGCCTTCTCGGCGATTTCGAGCGCGGCGAGCAGCTTTGGATTGTCGCCGAAAATACCCTCGAAAATGAAACTGCGCTCGATCAACGCCTGTCGGCGTCGTTGCACCGGGGGCGCGGCCGCTTCCGGCGCATCGGGTGCATCGGACGTCGGCGGCGCGGCCGCCACGGCCTCGACGAAGCGCTCCTTGCGCGACATCTGCATGACTTCGTCGCGCAGCACATTCGCCTGGTTGAGCAGCTTCTCGATGTCGGCGCGCTCGAGCCTGGGTGCCCAGCGCAGCATCGAGCGCAGGATCTCGATCTTCTCGAGCAGGCCGGCATACGATATCGCGGAGTTGCCGAATCCGTGCGGGTCGAAGAGTTTCATGCGGCCCCCAGCTGTTTCTGCACGAGCTGGTAGTACATGCCGTTGAGGGCAACCAGCTCGTCGTGCGAGCCCTGTTCGACGATCGCGCCTTCGTACAGGACGAGGATCTTGTCGGCGCGCATGATGGTGCTGAGCCGGTGCGCGATGATCACCGCCGTGCGCCCTTGCAGGATTTCGTGCATGTTCGCGAGAATGTTGCTCTCCGACTGCGTGTCGAGCGACGAAGTCGCCTCGTCGAACACGAGCAGGCGCGGGTCGTGATACAGCGCGCGCGCGATGCACAGCCGCTGGATCTGGCCGCCCGACAGGCCCACGCCGCGCTCGCCCACTACCTGCTCGTAACCGAGCGGCAATTTGCTGATGAATGCATGCGCGTCGGCCATCCGTGCGACCTCCTCCATGCGGCGCCAGTCGGGGCTCGCGTCGCCGCATGCGATGTTCTCGGCGATCGAGCCCGAAAACACCAGGTTGGACTGCATCACGTAGCCGATCTGCGCACGGTAGAAAGCCTTGTCGATCGCGCTCATGTCGTATCCGTCGACCATGATCTTGCCGTCCGTGGGTGCATAAAATCCCACGAGCAGCTTCGCCAGCGTGGTCTTCCCCGAACCGCTGCGCCCGACGATGGCCACCATCTCGCCTCGCCTGATCGTGCAGTTGATGTTCTCGAGCACGTATGGCGTTTCGTTGCCGCCATAGCGGAAATACACGCCATCGAAGCTGATGTCGCCCTGCAGGTCCGGCAGCAACACGCGCGAGGCCAGTTCGGACGGCTGTTGCTCGGGCGCGATGTCGAGCACGTCGCCGAGCCGCTCCATCGCCACCGCCGCGTCGTTCATCAGGCTCCACATGCCGACGAGCCCCATCAGCGGCGCCAGCACGCTGCCCATGAACGCATTGAACGCGATCAGTTGCCCGATGCTGAGTTCATGCGCGAGTACCAGGTTCGCACCGACCCACAGGATCACGACGGTGGTCGCCGCATTCAGAAGCTGGCTGCACAGCGACACCACGATATTGAATGCCTGCGCGCGGTACTGGACGTCGAGCGCCTTCGCATACTTGCGCTCCCACTTCAGCCGGACCGAGCGCTCGATGCCCATGCCCTTCACGGTCTCGACGCCGCCGAGCGTCTCCATCAGCAGCGACTTCGCATCGGTGGACGCGGCAAACACCTCGCGCGCATAGCCTTTCAGCTTCGGAGTCGCGAGTGCCGTGAGCGCCATGATCGGGATCACGAAGGCGATCAGCACCAGCGTCATCTTCACGTTGTAGAGAAACATGATCGTGAAGTAGATGAAGATCATCAGAAGATTGAGCGCGGTGGTCACGGTGGACTCCGTCAGAAACGCCCGGATCGTCTGGTTTTCCTGGAAGCGCGCAAACACGTCCCCGCTCTTGCGGCGAGCGAAGAACGAATAAGGCAGCGACATCGTATGTTTGTAGAACTGCGACATCATCGCGAAGTCGAGACTGCGCACCATGAAGTTGGAAAGATGCGCGCGGATCGTGGTCATCAACTGGGTAAACACGTTCGAAATGACGAGCCCGGCAATCAGCAGATGCAGCAGGCTGACGTTCTGGTGCACGACCACGCCGTCCAGAATGCTCTGGATGATCAGCGGCGGTATGACGCCCAGCACCTGGATCACGAACGTTGCCAGGAACAGATACCCGAGAATCTTCCGGTAAGGGTGCAGATAGCCGATGAAGCGCACCCATGGCGAACGTGACTCGGCCGGCGCCGCGGCCGGCCCGCTCGCGGTAAACAGCAGGCAGGTGCCGCTCCAGCCGCGTTCGAACGCCTCGACGCTCAGCTTCCTGAAGCCAAGCGCCGGATCGGCGATACGCACCCACTGCTTCGATACCCCGTACACGACGACGTAGTGGTATCCCTCCCAGTGCACGATGAACGGCAGGTCGAACCCGAGCAGCGCCTCATACGTGCACTGCACGCCGCGCGTCGCGAAGCCCACCGCCTCGCCGGTGCGCGCGAGACTGTCGAGCGTCGCGCCCTGGGTCGTCACGTTCGCCAGATCGCGCAGCTTGCCAAGCGTCATCGCGACGCCGTAGTGACGGCAGATCATCGCGAGGCACGCCGCCCCGCAATCCATTTCCTCCGCCTGCTCGACCAGCACGAAACGCTTGATCATGCGCTCGCCGAACGCGGCGTCGGCGCCGATATCGATCTGCAGCGGGTGGCGGCGCCGTTCGGCGAGTTTCTTCTGACGCTTCAGTTCCTGATCGACGAAGCGGATGCGCTCCTCGAGCACCTCGCGCAATTTCGGGTTGCGCTCGAGCATGAAGTGCACGGTCTTTTCCGGAATCACGAGCAGGCGCGTATCGGTGACGGCGGTGACGGTCGCCGCCTGCTCCTGCCGCAACAGGCAGGCGCGCTCGCCGAAGATCTCGCCTGCGCCGAGCGTCGCGAGCGGATAGTCGTTGCCGTCCTCGTGGCACGACACGCTGACCTCGCCCTGGCGCACGACATACAGCCGGAGGTCGCCGCCCGGGCCCTGCCGGACGATCTCCTTGCCGGCCGCCACGCGCTTCACGCCGACGCTCGACACGTATTCCTCGAGCTCGGCGCGCGTCAGCTTGCCGCGCAGGTCGAACAGCCGCGTCACGAAGCCGCCGGCCGAACTGATCGCGACATAGCTCGTCACGAACGACTGCGCGGCGGGATTGTCGCGCAGGATCGGCTCGATCGCGCTGCGCGGGATGCACAGCACCTCGGTCTTCGTCGACGCGCGCACCGACACCTCGTGCCAGTAGTCGCGCAGCATCGCCATTTCGCCGAACACTTCGCGTTCCTTGCGCACGCCGACGCTGGTTTCCTTGCCGCGCTCGTCGGCGATCAGGCGCACGGACCCGGAGCGCAGCACATACAGGCCTTCGGCCGGTTCGCCGCGATTGCAGACGGTATCGCCGAACGCGTAGGTGCGCACCTGCGCATGTGCGGCCATGCGATCGAGTTCGTCGGGCGAGAAGAGCGACAGCGGCTCCACCGACGCGAGAAACTCCGCGAGCGACGGGGTGCTGGCCGGGGCCGGGGCTTGTGCGTCCATCGATGCGGTTCTCCGTGATCAGCGTGCGTCGATGATGTGTTCCTGCGCGCGCGCGGCGAGCCACTCCTCGCGCAGCAGGCGGCGCACCTCCGACGCGACGTCGGCGTCGAGCGCGGCCGGGTGTTTCGCGGTCACCGAGAAGATCTCGAAGAACGAGCCGTCGGGCGCCGCGAACGGCCCGAGCAGGTCGCCCACGCGCGCGTTGAACACCTTGGCCTCGATATCCGTCTTCAGCGAGCCGCGCAGCACCTTGCCGATCACGCCACCGCGCTCGCTCGTGTCGGCGATCGAATGCTCGCGCGCCATGTCGCCGAAGCTGTCCGGGTCGTCCTCCAGGATCGCCATCATTTCGCGCGCCTTGCCTTCCGAATCCAGCACGATGTGGCTGACCTCGATGTTGTCGAACTTCGGCGAATTGAGCTTGAAGTACGCTTCGACGGCCGCATCGCTGCACACCGTGTCGAGCGTCTTTTCCTGATACAGCGTATCGGTGATGAATCGCTCGAACTCGTCGAGACTGACGCCGAACACGTCCAGGTAGCGGTTCATGTCCGCCGCGCGGTGCAGTCCGTGCACGCGGCGAAACTGGTCGGCACGGTCCTGGATTTCGTCCGGCGTCACCTGCACGCCCATCTTCCGCGCCGCGATCACCGTCAGCCGGTCGCGAACCTGCTGTTCGACGAGGCCTTCGAACTGCCCGGTGAGCTTCAGCACGCGGATGAAATCGTCGGTGCCGATCACCTCGTCGTCGATACGCACTATTGCCGTCATCTCGTTCCCCTTGATCCTGTCAGCGGCGGTTCGCCCTGATGCGCCGCCGATGCCGCACGTCACCGCTTGCCTGCGTTCCACTGCGCCGTGGATGTCCCCATCAGCCCGCGATCTGCCTGAACGGGTCCAGCGCGACCCCGATCAGGCGGCGCTCGCGCACCACGATTTCCGCCGTGGCCGTCATCCCGTAGCGCAGCGGGTATTTCGTGCCGGCAATCGTGTACGCGTTGCGCTCCAGCGCCACGCGGCCTTCGTACACGGGTTCCTTCGTCTGCGCCTGCGGCTTGGTCGCCGGCGAGATGTATTCGAGCGTGCCGTCGATCACGCCGTAGCGCTGATACGGAAACGCGTTGAACTTCAGCTTCACGGGCAAGCCTTCATGCAGGAAGGCGCGGTCCTGCTCCGCGATCGCGACCTTCACCACCGGCCGCGCATCGGACGGCGCGATGCTGCCGAGCGGTGTGTTGGCGAGGATCTTGTCGCCGGGCTGCGTCGTCGTCACATCGGTGATCACGCCGGAGACGGGCGCCAGCACGAGCAGAAAATTGTCCTTGTCGATGTTCTCGAAGCGAATGCGCGCGGCGGCATCCGCGGCGAGGCGCGCCGTCTGCACCTGCAGGCGCAGCTTCTCTTCGGTGTTCGCGATGTCGCGCACGGTTGCGTCGTACTGGATGCGCAGCCCGGTCAGCGTCTCGCCGCTGCCTTCGAGTTGCGCCTTCGCCTGCGCGAACTCGTGGCTCTGCTGCGCCTCGAGCTGCGTGAGCCGCGCCTGCGCGACGCGAAAGCTGTCCTGGGCCTGCAGGTACGTGCTGCGCTTCTGCTCCACCTGGCTCTGCGACACGCCGCCGCCGCCCGGCTGCGCGAACAGGCGCGCGTATTTGTCCTGCTCGTCCCTGGCGAGATCGAGCGCGTGGCGAGCGTTGTCGATATTGCTGCGCGCTTCGTCGATCTGCGCGCGCTGAGATTGCGCGAGCTTGCTGGTGCCTTCGGCAATTCGGTTCTGGTGCAGGTGCTCCTCGACCTCGATCTGCTGCTTCAGCGCGTCGGCCTTTCGCTCCATCAACTGCTTCTTGTCCGGAAACTGCTTCCATTCGCGCTCGGCGTCGTCGAGCTTGAGGCGCGCATCGAGCGCGTTGGTCGCCGCCTCGATCGCGCCGCGGGCGTTGATCCGGCCGATCACGTCGTTCTTTTCGACCGGCTGACCTTCGGCGATATAGATGTCCACCAGCTCGCCGTCGACGGGCGCGTAGATGCGGCGCACCTCGGACTCCGGTGCGAGCGCACCCTGCGCCGTCACGATCACGTCGGCGCGGCCGACGAACGACCACAGCAGCGCGCACACGACGAGCCCGACCATCGCGATGATGGTCGCCTGCGTGAGCCGCGATGGCTGCGCGGTCAGGATCGCGATCCCTTCGACGCTGTGATCCTCCAGCGCCTCGCCCAGCGAGCGCGGCGGTTCGGGCGGCGGCTCCTGCCGAGCGCTCCTGAAGAGGCTATCGAGCTTCACCGTGCCCTCCCGACGAAGCAAGTCGTTCCAGCGTCGCGACATGTGCGGCGAATTGCGGCGTCGCGAAGCGGAACTGCTTCAGGCGATCCAGCACGGCCGGCCCGTGGCCGGCCCGCGCGTCGCTCTCGAACTGCAGATACTGCTGCAGATCGGCACGCACGGTGTCGAGGCCGCCGAGGCGCGGATAGCGCTGCTCGTCGTCGGCGAGCAGCGCGGGAAGACCGTCGAACCGGTCCGCGTCGAGCGCCGCCGCGATCGCGCGCTGCAACCGCTCGAGCGCGGCCACATAGACGGAGTTGTCGCTTTGCAGCCTGCGCAGCTCACTGAGCGCGTCGGCATACAGCGTGCCGAATGCGGGAACGTATGACGAAATCCGGTCGAGGAGCCGCTGATGCGCGCCCGGGTCATCGTTCCAGCGGCCGGTCAATGCCTTGATCGGCGCTTCGTCGCGGTAGATGCGGATCGGCGCTTCGGGCCCGCCGCGCCCGACAACGAACGCCTGCAGTTCGCCGATCCACGCGACTTCGTCGACGAGCGGCCGCGCGTCGGCGTTGTGGCGGGCCAGCGCGCGCATGTCCTGCACGACGGCTCGGGCGCGGTCGAAGGCGCGCGCATTCATCGCGGCGATCCAGTCCGGTACTTTCGACCGGACGATGGCCTCGGTGCCCAGCGCGAGGAACGCCGGATCGTCCGGATGGCTCGCGAGCTGGCGGTCGGCGAGTCGCGCCGCCTGCGCGGTGTCGCCGCGCGCGAGCAGCGCGTGCATGTCGCGCAGCGGCGCATCGCGGAAATACAGCGTCGCGAACAGCAGCACGGCCACCGCGAGCAGCCCGCCGCTCCACCAGCCCAGCCGTTGCAGGTTCACGTGGCCGCTGCCGCCGAACGCCTCGCTCAGCTCCGACAGGAAGACTTCGATCCTGCCGCGCCGGTGGCGTGCGTCATGCGCGGTTTCCGCGGCGCCATGCGCGGCGTGCGGATTGACCTCGTCGTCCTGCTGAACGGCCGGCACCGTGCAGAAGATGTCGAGGAACGAATGCGCGGTATCGACGAAGGTGGTCCGATCGAGGTCGGCGGCGGCCGCATGCGCGGCGGCGCCGGGCACCGACGACGCCGTCACGGTGGAGTCCGGCCCCGGCTCGCGCTGCACTCCGACGCGATAGACGAAATGATCACCGCCGAACGCGAGCATCGCGCCGTCGGCGAGCGGCACCGCATGCTCGTCGAGGCGCCGGCCGTCGACAAACGTCCCGTTCGTGCTGCCGAGGTCTTCCACGAACACGTCGCCGTCCTGCACGTAGATGTGCGCGTGACGCCGCGACAGATAGTTGACCTGATGCGGATACGCGTTGCGGTAGCACGCGAACGTATCGTCGGTCTTGCTCACGAGGAACGGAAAGGCGGTAATGATGACCGGTTGCAGGCCGAGATCGTCGCGCTCCGGCGCGAGCGTGACGACAGCCGGCCGCACCGGCTGATGCGTCGCGCGCGGCACCAACGCAACGCGGTACGCCAGCGCGCCGGCGAAGCGCAGTTCGTCGCCGTCGCGCAGCAGATGCGGCTTCTCGCCGACATCGACACCGTTGACGGCCGTACCGTTCTTGCTGCCGAGATCGGCGACATAGGCCGCGCTGCCTTCAAAGAAGATGCGCGCATGCCGGCGCGACAGGTCGGCCACCAGCTCGGGCCGCGCGGCCGCGAACGGCGTGTTGGTCCGCCCGACGGCAAACAGCGCCTTGTCGATCCGGATCTCGCTCAGCTCCGGATGGGAAACCGGCTTGAGCACGATGTCGAACTGCCGTTCGAGTGCGGCTTGTTTCTCGGCAATCGAAGCGGCGTCTGGAACCATGATTCGGCCAACGATCGACATGCGCCCGCCAATGGGCATGCGGCGCAGGAATCGCGACGCGCTTTCGAACCACCTGTGTGAAGTCGCGCCGCCAAGGCACGCGGCGGCACGATCGTGAAAAAAGTTTAGGCGACGAATGGCGGTAGTCAATCGGCCCGCATCGATTGCGCGGCTGCGCAGGGCTGGCGTGTTCATTGCAGCGCGTGGCCCGCCGGCGCGCTGTCCGCATTCGAGATTTCGACCGCGCGCCAGCCGCCGCCGATCGCCTTGTAGAGCGTGACCGTGTCGCTCAGAATCTGCTGATGATTCGCGAGCAGCGCAAGTTCCGCGGACGCCACCGAGCGTTCCGATTCGAGCACCTCGAGCTGCGACACGAGCCCTTCCTTGAGCTGCGCCTCCACCTGCGCGGCGACGGTGCGCAGACGCTGGCCCTGCTGCTGGAGCTGCACGCGCTGCTGCTTGTGCGCGTCGAGATCGACGAGCGCGTTTTCCACTTCCTTGAATGCGGTGAACACGGTCTGCCGGTACTGCTGCTCGGCTACTTTCGTCTGCGCGTCGGTCGTCTTGATGTGCGCGCGCACGCCCGGGTCAAACATCGGCAGGTTGATGCTCGGCAGGAAGCTGAACGTGAAGGCCTTGAAGAGATCCGACAGCGCGAACGCCGCGGTGCCGCCGCGCCCCGTCAGGCTGATCGACGGCAATTGCGCCAGCTTCGCCGCGCCCACTTCGTCATACGATTCGAGCACGCGATACTGCGCGGCGACGACATCCGGCCGGCGCGCGAGCAGTTGCGCGGGCAGCCCCATCGGCACGTCCGGCAGCTTGATGCGCTGCCGGAGATGGCCGGCAGGAATCCTGAATTCGCCGGCCGGCACGCCCAGCAGCGTCGCAAGCGCGTTCTCGGCCGTGTCGCGCGAGCGGTGCAGCTCGATCAGTTCGTTCGCCAGCCCGTTGATCTCCGCGCTCTGCCGCAGCACTTCCGTCTGCGGCGCGACGCCGTTCGCCAGCATCGACTGGTAGATCGCGAGGATCTTCCGGTTCTTGTCGAGCGTGCGCTGTTGCTGCTCGATCTGGTCGTCGAACTGGAGGATCCGGAAATACGTGCTCGACACATCGGCGACGAGCGTCAGGTAGCCGGCGCGCCAGTCGGCCTCGGTCGCGCGGTATTCGGCCTTCTGCGCCTGCACGCCTTTCTCGACCTTGCCCCAGATGTCGATTTCCCAGTTCACCTGGCTGCCGAGGTTGTAGCTCTTTGACAGCTTTTGATGCGTGTTCTTTTCGAAGTCCGCGCCCGCGCCGAGGTCGGCGCTCGGCAGCGCGCCCGCCTGGACTTCGCCGACCTGCGCGCCGGCCACGCCAATGCGCGCCGCCAGCACCTTGATATCGACGTTGCCCGCGATGGCCTTGTCGATGAGCGCGTCGAGCGTCGGATCGTCGAAGCTCTTCCACCATTCGGCATTGACCGCGTCCGATGCGGATACCGGACCGTGCGCGTGCGCCCACGTGGTTTTTGCCGGCATCTCCGGGCGCTTATAGGCGGGCATGTTCAGGTCCATGCAGCCGGACAGCAACGCCGCGCATGCGCCGGCGCAACCGGCGATGCGGGACAGCGAACGCACGAGACCGCGGCAGTTGCGCGTGGCAGTCGGCGACAGGTGAATGTTCACGATCGACTCCTTGGGAGTAGCGCGGCGACGATGCGGGATCGGGTGGATGTGTTGGTGTCGGTGCTGCAGCGTGGCTCGCTCGCGTCTCATCTTGCATGGGGCGTGCCAGCCGCTCGCGGGATCAGCGGGAATCCTGCCGGGCGGTTTGCCGACGCAGGTCTGGGCGCTGCAGACAGGGGGCGGGGCGACGTGTGCGCGGCACCCGGATCGAGGGTGCGTGATGGGCCGTCGCAGACAGTTTCGGCTCAGGATGTCGGGAAGGAACCGACACTCGCGCAATGGGCGGCAGCGCTGCCGTTCGACGCGCGCATGCGACGCGATCGTCGATCGGCGCGCGCGACGTCACTTCACGTAGATCGTGATTTTCTTCGAGTAGACCGGGGGATTTTGCGGCACGTGGTTGGCGTCGCCCATCAGGAGCTGCAGCGTGTGCTTGCCCGGCGGAAGCTCCAGCGTGGTTTCGGTCTCGCCCGCGCCGAAATGCAGGTGATTCCGGTCGGATGGAATCGGCTGGTCCATCGGCGGCAGGTCCGTATCGACCAGCAGGTGATGGTGGCCCGTGTTCGGAAACTGCACATGCGACGGCGCGACACCCATGTCGCGCAAGCCGAACCATACCCGGAACGGACGTCCGGCCGGCAGTACCTGGCCGTCGTTGGGCCATCCGATGTAGACGACGGCCTTCGCGGACTGCGCGCCGGCCTCCGCGGTCGTCGGCCCCGTCCATAGCAGCGTCACGGCAACGGCGAAGAGGATGAGCTTGTTCATGGCGTCAATTCCCGGTGCGGGGCAGCAGGCGCGGCATCGCGCGCTACTT
The DNA here is from genome assembly GCF_003635165.1 of Burkholderia sp. Nafp2/4-1b. Lineage (GTDB taxonomy): Bacteria > Pseudomonadota > Gammaproteobacteria > Burkholderiales > Burkholderiaceae > Burkholderia. The sequence goes on from NZ_ML058597.1 coordinate 858,494, forward strand.
GACCGTGATCGTGATCTTCTTCGAGTACACGGGCGGATCGTGCGGCACGTGGTCGTGGTCCCCCATCAGCAGTTGCAGCGTGTGCTTGCCGGGTGGAAGTTCGATGCGCGCCTCGGTTTGACCGGCGCCGTAATGCAGGTGATTCCGGTCCGACGGTATCGGTTGATCCAGCGGCGGGAGATCGGTATCGATGAGCACGTGGTGATGGCCCACGTTGGGCCGCTCGATGCCTTTCGGGCAGATACCCATGTTGCGCAGACCCATGCGCACCCAGAACTTGCCGCCGGTGATCGTTGCACCGTCCGACGGCCAGATGATGTACGCCTCGGCGCCGGGCGGCGAAGACGTACGCCCGGCGGCAAGCGCGATCCTCGGCGCCAGGACGGCGGCGGCAAAAGCCAACAACGTAGCCCTTCTTCGCATCGTGTTGCTCCTCGCGTGGGTGGCGGCGCGCGGCGTCGGACAGTGGAGCGTGGCGTGTCTAACAGCTTAGGATGTAATCCGCAGGAACACACATAACGATGGCCAACGATGTTGGACCGACATCGATGCGTGAACACGTATGTCTGTTTTTTGCAAAACCTGCGGGTGGACCCGGTGATCGCCGCCGAGCGCACGTGCTATCTTGAATGTGTCCTGCCGTGCCCACGCCCGTGCCCGCCGCAAGCCGGCATGGCTCGGCCGCGACCGGACACCCGGCAACGGCTGCGCTCCGCCTTCGGCACTCATCCGACGGCGCACCCTGGGGGGCTGAATATGTGGCGAATACTCTTGCCCGCATGCCTGTTTGCGTCGATCACGGTGGCGTCGAGCACCTGCTCCGGCGCGGACCTGCATCCTGTTGCAGCACCGCGGGGCACTTCCGCGCACGCGCGGTCGGTCGAGCCGCATCGCGTCGCGCTCGTGATCGGCAACGGTGCATATCGCGACCATCCGCTCGCCAATCCCGTTCATGACGCCGATGCGATGGGCAATGCGCTGCAGGCGCTCGGCTTCGACGTCATCACGTTGCGCAACGCGACCCGGCAGCAAATGCTCGACGGACTTGCCGCGTTCGAGCACCGCATCGCGGGCAGCGGCACCGGGCTGGTCTATTTCGCAGGCCACGGCGCCAACGTCGGTGGAACGACATGGCTTGCGCCGGTCGACGCCGACGTCGGCTCAGCGGCCGGCCTGTCGCGAACGGGGGTCGACCTGCAGACCGTGTTCAATGCGACGGCGTCGCAGCCGCACCGCGACCGCATCGATCTGATCGTTCTGGATTCCTGCCTGATCGCGCTCGCCGGCGCCGGCAACGTGGCAGCCCGCAAGCCGCCGCCGCATACGCTCGTCGCCTACGCGACAGCGCCTGGCGAAGGCGCGGCCGACGGCGCAACGCATGGCGTATACACGGCAGCGCTGCTGCAGACGCTCGCGGTGCCGGGGCTCGGTGTCGCACAGGTGTTCGACCGTGCAGGCGCGATGGTCGAAAGCGTCACCGGGCATCGGCAGGTGCCGTGGATCGCGTCTTCCCTTGCCGATACGGCAGCGACGCTTGGGTTCAGCGGGCCGCGTCGCACCGGAGCCGGCACGGAACAGCGATCCGACGTGCTGGCCGATGTCGGCGCCGTCACGCTCGATAGCCGTGGCGTGATGCCGAAAGACAGTACCGAACAGTACGAAATCACGTTCTGGGAGTCGATCAAGGACAGCAAGGATGCGGGCGACTACGAAGCCTATCTGAAGACCTACCCGAACGGCCGCTTCGCGCAGTTGGCGCAGGCGCGTCTCGCACGACTGCGCGCGGCCGCGCCGAAAGCGCCAGCGGCGTCCGCGGCATCCGCACCCGCGCAGACGGCGAGCCCCGCACCGGCCCCTGCCCCTGCCCCCGTTCCGACGCCGGCGCCGGCGCACGCGCTGCCGCCGGCATCGGCATCGGCGTCGGCGTCGGCGTCGGCACAGCCTGCGCACACGCCTGGCTCACCGACGAAGGCACCGCCTCCCGCCGCGGCGGCGGCCCCCTCGGCAGCGCCGCAGAAAGGCGGTGCGACGACCACCGGTGAATTCCGCGATTGCCCTGCATGCCCTGCGATGCTGACGGTCAGCCCCGGGGCCTTCGCGATGGGCAGCAATTCGGGCGACCCATCGGAAAAACCTGCGCATCGCGTGACGCTCGATCATTCTTTCGCGCTCGCCAAATATGTGGTGACGGTCGCGCAATGGAACGCGTGCCGCGATGCGGGTGCGTGTCCGCGCCTGTCCAGCGACAGCAATGCGGCACCGAACGCGCCTGCGCGCGACCTGAGCTGGGACGATGCGCAGCTGTACGTGAAGTGGCTGTCTAAAATAACCGGCAAGCCTTACCGGTTGCCGACCGAGGCCGAATGGGAATTCGCGGCCCGTGGCGGCACCGCGACGCGCTACTGGTGGGGCAACGAGATGCGGCCGGGCAACGCCAACTGCAAGGATTGCGGTTCACCGTGGCACGCCGATGCACCGGATAACGTCGGCTCGTTCGCGGCCAATCCGCTCGGCTTCTACGACATGGCGGGCGGCGTATGGGAATGGGTCAGCGATTGCTGGCACGCGTCGTACAGGAATGCGCCTGCCGACGGCCGCTCATGGGACGAGCCGAATTGCCAGGTACGCGTCATCCGCGGCGGCTCGTGGCGTGATGGTGCAGGCTACATGCCCGTGTCGACACGCTTCAAGTACGACAGCAGCGTACGTTATTCGGCAAACGGGTTTCGCGTGGCCCGGGACGTGAAGTAGATCGATTTCGAGGCGATCTACGCATCCGCGCTGAGCAAGGTGCCGCCGTCACCGCCGTTTTCTGGATCATCAAGATCCTGTCGACGACCGTCGGCGAGACCGGCGCCGACTATCTGGCCGTGCGCGCCGGCCTCGGCGTGCCGGTTACCGACGCGTTGATGGCCGCGCTGCTCGTCGGCGCGCTCGTGCAGCAGTGCCGCGCCAAAGCCAGTCGGTCGCACATGAAACGCGAGAGGCGCGCTCCACACGCGCCTCTTGTACCGCATGACGCTGCGATCGTATTGCCGTACACCGGTTGACCGCGGTCGATGTATCGGCAGACGAATGCGCGCGATATCGATGCGGCAGCGTATGACGTGCAGCCTGTGATCAACCGAGCGGCACCACGCTCCCGAGCAGGATCCGCACGAGCGTCGCCTGCCGCGTCACGCCCGTCTTCGAGAAGATCGCACGCAGGTGCGTGCGTGCCGTGTTCTTGCTGATCCCCGATTCTTCGGCGGCTTCCTCGAGCGTGAGCCCATTCGTCAGCAGCAGCGCGAGCGACGTCTCGGCCGGCGTCAGGTCGAACAGCTTGCGGATGATTTCCTGCGCGCCCTGCGGCTTGCGGTCGGGATCGCGCAGGAACAGCGTGACGGCCGGCCGGCGCTTGTTGTCCTCCGACCAGTCGGACAGCAGCACGGTGCGCACCAGCAGCCCGAGGCGCGGCTTGTCGAAACCGCGCGTGATCGGCATCGCCTCGACGATCGCCGCGGCCGTGCCGTGATGCCCCATCACCGCATGACGGATCAGCCGCTTGAGCGTGCGGTTCTCCTGCGCATCGGTCGCCTCGATCGTGCCGCGCGCAATCGTCAGACCGTTGTTCTGCTTCAGGATCTCGTCGGCGACGCTGTTCGTGTCGATGATCGTGCCGTTCTCGTCGAGCGTGATCGTGCCGATCTGCATCCGGTTGATCGCGTTCGCGTAGATGGACCGCTCGACCTCGGCCGTATCGAGCCGCGAATGCAGCTCGACCGCGCGCTTCAGGTGCGGCAGCAGCAGTGCGCAAATCGCCTTGTCGCGCGCGGAGAACTGCTTCGACGCATGGTTGCGGCACACGCGGAACCGGCATTCGACGCCCGACGGCGCGCGCAGGTCCGCGCCGAGGATGTAGCGCACGTCCTGCGGCTTCAGGAACTGCTTGTAAAGTTCGCTCGACAGCCAGCCCGTATCGCCGAACACGTCGTCGACCGTCACCACGCGATCGGCCGGCAGGCCGACGAACGGGTCGAGCGAATAGTAGTAGTTGTTGTACGACGCCTCGCCGTCACCCGGCACGACCGGCCCGAACTCCGACGCATGCACGGACAGCGGCGCGCGACGGTCGCTCGCGGCCGCGCGCAGGATCAGCGTCACGTAATTGGCCTGCAGCAACCGGCGAACCATCTCGAGCGCGCCCGCCCACGGCGGCGTCTCCATCGGTCCCTGGTAGATGCGCGCCATCAGCTCGCTGAAATCCGCGACGCCGATGTCGGCCTCCTCGCTCGTTGACTGGCTCTCTTGCGGAGCCCATCTCGTCTCCATCAGCACGCTCCATCCTCCATGCAACACGTTGTCGGTGCGATTCATCCGCGCCGCCATGATTAAGACCTGTCTTAATTCCGGCGTCATCGGGACATTCACTGAATGGTGAGCTTTGAGCATCCGGGCGCGCGAACCATCGTCCGATCGGATGATGTGACGGCCGGCCTGCTGCGCTGGAATGCCCGTCAGGCCGTGCCGACAAGCGTCCGGCGCGGGCTCAGGGAAAACCGCGACGCGGGTTTACCTGATTCAGACCGCATCCGATTCAGACAGGAGTTCCAATGCCGCTCGACCCTCAGGCGCAGGCGCTGCTCGCCGCGCTCGCCCAGGCGCCCGCGATCGATTTCGATCAACTGACCATTGCCGCGTACCGCGCGAGCCTCGCCGGAGGCAGCGCCTTCGCGCCGGGCGACGCGATCGCGGCCGAAGAGGACTGGCAGATCCCCGCACCGGCGCGCGATCTGTCCGCACGACTGTATCGGCCCGATGCCGACGGCCCGTTGCCGCTGACCGTGTTTTTCCACGGCGGCGGCTTCGTCGCGTGCGGGATCGACTCGCACGCGAACCTGTGCCGCAGCCTCGCCCGACGGGCGCGCACGCTCGTGCTGTCGGTCGATTACCGGCTCGCGCCCGAAGCGCGCTTCCCGGCGGCCGCACAGGATGCGTGCGATGCCGTGCGCTGGGCCGCCGCCAGTGCGCGCGACCTCGGGGCGCGCGCCGGCGCGATCGCCGTGGCCGGCGACAGCGCGGGCGGCAACCTGGCCGCGGTCGCCGCGCTGCAGTTGCGCGGTTCGGGCATCGCGATCGCGCATCAGTTGCTGCTGTATCCGGTCGTCGATTGCGCGACCGAACATCCGTCGTACGAATCGCTCGGCGACGGCTATTTCCTGACGGCGGACGCGATGCGCTGGTTCAAGCGCCAGTATTTCGACGACGGCGCCGACCGCGCGTCGCCGCTCGCGAGCCCGCTCGCCGTGGCCGATCTGTCGGGCACGGCGCCGGCCACGATCGTCAGCGCCGAGTTCGACCCGCTGCGCGACGAGGCCGAGGCATATGCGTTGCGGCTCGCGCAGGCCGGCACGCCGGTATCGCTCGTGCGCTGGCCGGGGCAACTGCACGGCTTCGCGAGCATGCTCGGCGCGGTCGACGCGGCCGACCGCGTGCTCACGTTCGGCGCCGACGCGCTGCGTCGCGCGTTCGACGCGACGGAGGCGCAATGACGCTCGCCAGTACACCGGAAATCGTCGACGAGCTGCGGGCGGGGCGGATGGTCCTGCTCGTCGACGAAGAGGATCGCGAAAACGAAGGCGACCTCGTGATCGCGGCCGACCATGTGACGCCCGAAGCAATCAACTTCATGGCGCGCTTCGGACGCGGGCTGATCTGCCTGACACTCACCGCCGAGCGCTGCGAACATCTGAAGCTGCCGCCGATGGCCGATCAGAACGGCACGCCGTTCGGCACCGCGTTCACCGTCAGCATCGAGGCGGCCGAAGGCGTGACGACCGGCATTTCGGCGGCCGATCGTGCGCACACGATCCGTGCGGCGGTTCGCTCGGGAGCGCGCCCCGACGACCTCGTGCAGCCCGGCCATGTATTTCCGATCGCCGCGCGCCCGGGCGGCGTGCTGGTGCGCGCGGGGCACACGGAGGCCGGCTGCGATCTGGCGGCGCTCGCCGGGCTCACGCCCGCGTCGGTCATCTGCGAGGTGATGAACGACGACGGCACGATGGCGCGGCTGCCCGAGCTGAAGACTTTCGCCGCGCATCACGGATTGAAGATCGGCACGATCGCGGACCTGATCCACTACCGCCGAGAGCACGAATCGCTCGTCGAACGCGTCGGCGAACGGCCGCTGCATACGCCGTGGGGCCGGTTCCGCGCGATCGAGTATCGCGACACCGTGCACGGCGCGCCGCACCTCGCGCTGGTGCGCGGCGAGCCCGATCCCGCGACGCCCGTGCTGACGCGCGTGCACGAATGCCATTCGCTGCTCGACCTGCTCGACGCGGAACCGTCCGCGCATTCGTGGCCGCTGCACGCGGCGCTGCAGCGGATCGACGCGGCCGGCTGCGGCGTCGCGGTGCTGCTCGACTGCGACATGCGCGGCGACGCGATGCGAACGCCGGCCGGCGCCGCGCGCCGCGACGGCCGCGTGACGGGGATCGGATCGCAAATCCTCCGCGAGCTCGGCGTGCGGCGGCTGAACGTGCTGTCGAGCCCGTTCCGGCTGCCCGCGCTGTCGGGCCACGACCTGGAAATCATGGCGTTCATCCCGCTCGGCGACGACGATCCGGAAAGCGCGCGCACCGCGCCGGCAAGCACGGTGCGCGCGGCGTGATGCAGCGCTGACGGGCGCGCATCACCCGTGCTCGTGCCGGTTCAAGATCGCCCGTTTGACAGGCTATCGTTTGTTTTCATTAAATACAGCCTTGGGTTTGTATTTTGACGATACATACCATAGACTGTATTTTTCGATTACAAGCGATCGCCTGTCATTTCGCGGAGCGCCCATGGCATTTCCTGTCCAGACCTTGAGCCAGTTGCGTCCGATCCTCGTCGGCTTCCGGAAGTCGGCGGGGCTCACGCAGGCGCAACTCGCCGCCCGCCTCGGCGTGACACAGCAGTCATACGCGCAGCTCGAGGCGAATCCGTCCGCGGTCAGCATCGAGCGGCTCTTCAAGGTGCTGAACGTGCTCGGCGTTCGCCTGACGCTGGAGCCCGGTACGCCGAACGATGCACCGTCGCCGGACGACACCGCGCCCGCACCCGCGCCGAAGCGGGCGACCGCTGCACGCGCACGCTCGACCGGGTCATCCGGTCCGTCCGGGTCATCCGATACACCCGTGCGCCCACCGGCCGCCGCGAAGGCGCAATCCGCCGCCGCGCGCAAGCGGCCTGCCGCGGCGACACCCGGCAAGCCGCGGAACACCACGCGGGAGGACTGGTGACGATGGCCCGCCGCCCACGCCACGATCGCCTCGACCTGTGGATGAACGGCATCGCGGTCGGCTACTGGGAAGTCCGGCGCGGCGTCGAGCGCCTCGTCTATCTGCCGGCATGGATCGACGATCCGCAGGGGCGTCCGCTGTCGCTGTCGTTGCCGTTCACGCCCGGCAACCAGCCGCATCAGGGCGCGATCGTGGCCGACTATTTCGACAACCTGCTGCCGGACAGCCAGCCGATCCGCCGCCGGATCGCGCAGCGCTACCGGCTCGGGTCGACCGCGCCGTTCGAGTTGCTCGCGTCGATCGGCCGCGATTGCGTCGGCGCGCTGCAACTGCTGCCGCCCGACGAGACGCCGGTCGACCTCCAGGCGATCGACGGCACCGCGCTCGACGACACAGCCGTGGCCGACGTGCTGCGCCACGCGACCGCCGCGCCGCTGCCCGGCCATGCGGAGCCGGATGGCGAGCTGCGCCTGTCGATCGCCGGCGCGCAGGAAAAGACCGCGTTGCTGCGCCACCGCAACCGCTGGCTGCTGCCGTCGGGCAGCACGCCGACCACCCATATCTTCAAGCTGCCGCTCGGGCGCGTCGGCAACATGCAGGCCGACATGCGCACGTCCGTCGAGAACGAATGGCTGTGCTCGAAGATCGTCGCCGCGTACGGCCTGCCGGTCGCCGCGTGCGACATCGGCCGGTTCGACGACCAGAAGGCGCTGATCGTCGAGCGCTTCGACCGCCGCCCGTCCCGCGACGGCACGTGGATCCTGCGGCTGCCGCAGGAGGACATGTGCCAGGCGACCGGCACGCCGTCGGGCGCGAAATACGAATCCGACGGCGGCCCGGGCATCGCGACGATCATGGGCATCCTCGCGAATTCCGCCGATGCCGCGCAGGACCGCAGCAACTTCTTCGTCACGCAACTCGTGTTCTGGGTGCTCGCGGCCATCGACGGCCATGCGAAGAACTTCAGCATCGCGCATCTGCCGGGCAATACGTATCGCAGCACGCCGCTGTACGACGTGCTGTCCGCGCATCCGATCATCGGCACGCGACGCAACCAGCTGTCGCCGCGGCGCGCGCGGCTCGCGATGGCCGTGTGCGGAAAGAACCGCCATTACGTGATCGGCGACATCCAGCCGCGGCACTGGATCGCACAAGGCGCGCGCGTCGGGCTGACCGAAGAGAACGTGCGCGCGGCCATGGCCGACGTGGCTGCACGCACCGAACCGGCGATCGCCGACGTCTCCTCGCGCATTCCAGCCGATTTTCCGGCCGATGTGGCCGACGCGATCTTCGACGGGATGCGCCGCCACGCACGCAAGCTGGGCGCGGCCGGCTAGGTGCGACCGGCCAGGTGCGGCCGGCCAGGCGCAGCGTGCGCTGCCGCGCTTGCCGGCAGCGGGTCACCCACGCGGACGATGCGCGCCAGCCCCGGCTGCGCACAATGGTCGCCGTACCCATCCCCGACGCCCGCCCGACATGGAACCCGCCGCCCTCGATACCGCGTTCAGCCCGCTGCAGATCGGCCCGCTGACGCTGCGCAACCGCCTGATCAAGTCCGCGACCAACGAAGGGATGACGCCGAACGGCGTGCCGTCGCGCGCGCTCGTCGGGTTTCATGAGCGCATCGCCGAAGGCGGCGCCGCGCTCACGACCGTCGCATACTGCGCGATCAGCGACGACGGCCGCACGTTCGTCGACCAGGCACGGCTCGATGCGCGGACGGTCCGGCAATTCCGCCCGCTGACCGACGCGGTGCATCGTCACGGCGCGGCCGCGTCCGCGCAGATCACGCACGGCGGCTGCTTCACGTTCCTGCCGTCGCTGTCGACGAAACGACCGTTGAGCGCGTCCGGCGGCTTCAACAAGGTGGGCGTGATGAGCGGCCGCTTCCTGAAGCAGGCGATGACGCGCGAGCAGATGACCGCCATCGCCGACGAATTCGCACGGGCCGCCCGGCATGCGCGCGACGCGGGCTTCGACGCGGTCGAGATCCACATGGGGCACGGCTACCTGCTGAGCCAGTTCCTGTCGCCGCTGTACAACCGTCGGCGCGATGCGTACGGCGGCGATGCGGCACGCCGCGCGGCGTTCCCTGTCGAGGTGCTGCGCCGCGTGCTGGATGCGGTCGGCCGCGATCTCGCCGTGGTCTGCAAGATCGGCGTGACCGAAGGCGTGCGCGGCGGCGGCACCGCCGACGACGCATGCGAGATCGCGCGACAGCTCGAAGCCGAAGGCGCGCACCTGCTCGTGCTGAGCGGCGGGATGAACGTCGAGTCGGTGTGGCAGCTGTTCGGCAGCCCGCTGCCCGGCGATGCGCGCGCGAACGCCGATAACGCGATCGTGCGTGCGGCAATGGCGCTGCAGAAGCTCACCGAGCCGAAGATGGGCGCGTTTCGCGAGATGTATTTTCTCGAGCAATCGAAGCAGGTGCGCGCGGCCGTCCGGATGCCGCTCGCCTATCTCGGCGGCGTGCGTTCGCGCGAGAACGTCGCGCTGGCGATGCGCGAAGGCTTCGACGCGGTCGCGCTCGCCCGCGCGCTCGTGTTCGAGCCCGGCTTCGTGAACGGCCTGCGCGACGGCCGGGTCGCGCAGTCGGGCTGCACGTCGTGCAACCGCTGCGTCGTATCGATGTACACGCCCGGCGGCACCGCATGCGTGCTCAACGCGCCGAACGATCCGGCGCCGAACCGCGTGCCGGCTGCGGGCGCGTGACGCAGCGCGGCGCCGCTTCCGCAATGGCGGCGGTCGTGACGACCGCGGGCGCCCGGCTGCTGCGGGCGCTGCTCAGCCCGCGTCGCGGGCGCGGGCCAGCGCCGCGAGGTTCCCTTCGCCGAACCCGTGGTGCCCCTGCCGCTGCACGATCTCGAAGAAGATTTCACCGGGCCGGCGCTTGACGAAGGTCTGGAAGAACAGGCGCGGTACGCCGTCGCTGCCGATTTCCCCGTCGACCAGCACCGAGCGGCGGCGCAGCGCATCGAGATCGACACCATGCCCGGGCAGCCGCGCATCGACTTCATCGTAATAGCGCGCCGGCGGCTCGATGAACTCGACGCCGTTCGCACGCAGCGCATCAACGCTCGCGAGGATGTCGTCAGTCGACAGCGCGACGTGCTGGACGCCTTCGCCCGGATGGTCCGGCAGATACGCGTGCATCAGCTCGGTGCGCCGCGTGCCTTCCTCGTAGACCGGAATCCGCACTGCGCCGCACGGCGACACCATCACGCGCGATTCTTCCGACACATGCCAGTGCGCGTCGATTTCATGGATCTCGCGGAAGTGCAGCAGGTCGTGGTAGAAGTCGAGCCACTCGCGCATGCGCCCCGCGCCGACCGTCTGCGTGAAGTGGTCGACCTGCTGCAGGCCCGTGCCCACGCAGTCGAGATCGGTATGCGCGGTCGCGATGTCGATCGGCCGGAAATCGATGTCGAAGATCGAGATGTCGCCGACGCCGCCGCGCTGGCCGTCCCGGCCGCGCCACCGATCGATGAAATAGAGGTGCGAATCGCCGATGCCCTGGATCGCGGGAATCTTCAGCTCGCCGACGCCGATCCGCTCGCCCTCGAACGCCCACGCGCCGAGTTCGATCGCGCGCTCGAACGCGCGCCGCGCGCTGGCCACGCGCAACCCGATCGCGCACACGCCCATCCCGTATTCCTCCGCGTAGCGCGCCGCGAACGAATCGGGCTCGGCGTTGATCAGGAACTGCATCTGCCCTTGCCGGTACAGCGTGACGTTCTTGCTGACATGGCGCGCAATCGCCTTGAACCCGAGCTGCTCGAAGCGTTGCGCGAGCGCGTCCGGCACCGGCGCCGCGAACTCGACGAATTCAAGTCCGGCCATCCCGAGCGGATTGGCGGCCGGATCGGCAACGGGCGGCGTATCGCTGGACAGGGTGTGGGAATTGCCGGGCATTGCAGTCTCCGGGGGCATGTGGTCGATGGGGATGACGCCCGGCGCGTGCGGCACGCCCGGCCGATCGTGTGGCCAGACAGCCGCCCGGTTCGGGCGAGGTTTTGATGGTCCCGATTTTAACCAGATCGTTCACGGCGGCACACCCTGGCCGAACGGGATATTGGCAGCGCGATGGGTGCAAAGCCCGAAAGCGTTCGATGATCGCACACAATAGAACGATAATCGCGCACTTTGGCCGATCGGATAATTGCCGCGGCGGAGCGCCCACCCTATTCTCCGTTCACCTTCCGACTTCAATACACCATCGGACGCGGCGCCGCCACGATTCCACGATGCGCCGTGCCCGCGGCGTGCGGATCGGCTACGGCGTCGGGCTCGTGCTCGCGACAGGAATCGTGTAGATCCGGGCCCCGGTCGTCCAACGTCAAACACGGTCAATCCCGCGCGCAGAAGCCCCTTTTCCCCTCTGAACATTCCACGCCGGCCGCCGACCAATGGCATCATATGGGCCTACGTCAGTCACCGAATACGCCCCATATCATGTCGAATCTCATCGTCCACGGCGGCACTCCGCTGCGCGGGGACATCAAGCCGTCCGCGAACAAGAACGCCGTCCTGCCGATCCTGTGCGCCACCCTGTTGACCGCGCAGCCGCTGCGCCTCGTCGGCGTGCCGGACATCACCGACGTGCGCAAGATCCTCGACATCTTCCGCACCCTCGGCAGCGACGTGTCGGTCGACTTCACGACGGGCATTCTCGATCTCCACCACCGCAACACGACGTTCGACCCGGCCGTTCATCGCCTGCCCGAGGCGATGCGCTCGTCGATCATGCTGATTCCGCCGCTGCTCGCGCGCTTCGGCGTCGCGCGTCTCGAGAACGACGTGAAGGGCTGCACGCTCGGCGTGCGCGAAATCGATCCGCACGTCGAGGTGTTCGAGCGCTTCGGCGCCCACATCGAGCGCACGCCCGATTCGCTGATCGTGCGGGCCGACGGCCCGCTGACGGCGAACGACCACTGGCTCGACTACGCATCGGTCACGACCACCGAGAACTTCGCGCTGTGCGCCACCGCGGCGAGCGGCACGTCGACGCTGATGAACGCGGCGTCCGAGCCGCACGTGCAGGAGTTCTGCCAGTTCCTCGCGATGATCGGCGTCGCGATCGAGGGCATCGGCACGTCGCGCCTGTGCGTGACGGGCGGCGGCAAGCTCGGCGGCGGCGAATTCCGTTTCGCCGAGGATTTTCACGAAATCGCGACATTCCTCGCGCTCGGCGCGATCACGGGCGGCGACATCACGGTGCGCAACTCGTCGCCGGAGCATTTCCCGCTGATCGACCGCACGTTCGCGAAGTTCGGCGTGAACGTCACGCATCGCGACGGCTGGTCCCGCGCGGAACGCGACGGCCCGCTGCGCGTGCGCCGGCCGTTCACGCAGAACATCCTGACCAAGGTCGAAGCCGCGCCGTGGCCGTACCTGCCGGTCGACCTGCTGCCGATCTTCATCGCGCTCGGCGTGCGCGCGGAAGGCAGCGCGATGTTCTGGAACAAGGTGTACGACGGTGCGCTCGGCTGGTCCGGCGAACTGTCGAAGTTCGGCGCGCACGTGCTGTTGTCGGATCCGCACCGGTTGATCACGTTCGGCGGGCTGCAGCTGACGCCGGCTCGCGTCGAGAGCCCGTACATCATTCGCGTCGCGATCGCGCTGCTGATGGTGGCCGCGAGCATCGAAGGCCGCTCGGAAATCATGAATGCGCTGCCGATCCGCCGCGCGCACCCGCATTTCGTCGAAAACCTGCGTTCGGTCGGTGCGAACGTCGAGTGGACCAGCAGCGAATAAGGTTCATACGGATGCGGCGCGCGTAGCGGTCGCCGCCGCATCCGGCCCCTTCGCTTTTTATGCCGTGTTGGCCGCTTCGATGCGCGGCCGCGAGCAGCGTTCGGCCATCGGCTGCCAACTGCTCACATCAGCACACCGCGTGCTGCTTCATTCCTCCTCCCCGCAGTCAACGCCAGCCCGATGATGCGTCGTCGAAACATCTCGTCGCGTGGCCCGACGGCTTCTCCGCTCGCGGAAAAGCCAGATTCTGACCAGTCCAATTGCCGAAACGTGAGCCCGGCCATAGGCTGCTTTCCTGACCGGCGGATACCGCCCAAAAAACGCGCACCCGCGCTCCAGCAGGAACATGCACCGCCTATGGAACCCCGCTTCACCCTGGCGCAGATGCGCGACGTCTGGATCGATGCGTATCGTCACGCAGACGTCGAACAACTCGATTTCGTCGCAAGCCCGCACTTCTTTGTCCAGCACGAAGCTCGCATTCGCACGAAGGCGCAATTTCTTGCGCGAATGCGCGTCGTAGCGGCCGAGCGCGCGTCGGACAGATTCAACGTGTCATACCGGGACGAAACCGTGCAGATTGTCACGCGCGGGCAATGGGCGACGATAACGGGCATTGGGTCGGTCTTGATCAACCAGGCAATCGATTCCCGGTTCGATTTCATCGAGCAGTGGTGCGTGATCGACGCGCGATGGCGTATTGCCGCGCTCTGCCATGAACACAGGGTAAGCTGGACCGCGCCACTGCTGCGCTTCAGCGATTGACTGGGCCGACTCAATCCGGCTCGTTCGCGTCGTTCCGACTGAACCTGAAATCGCCCGGCAGCTTGCCTCTGAAACGCCTCAACGGCAGCAGAAGCGCTTCCGGGCTCGCGTCGCGCCCCCCGGCCAAAGCGTCGGCACGGTGAACGACGATTTCGACTTCGTCGCCTTCACGCAGCCCCAGTTCGTCGACCAGACCGGCCGGAAGGCGTACGGCCAGGCTACTCCCCCACTTTACAACCTGCATACGACCTCCTTGAATCGACGTCGCCGACTCTAAATCTGCGTGACCCAACCGGCAAGGATGGCAGAGCACGGGATCTCTCCCCTTACCCCCACAACTCGCGCGATAATCGCCCACTCCCGATCGAACACCGCCCACCCCGACGATGAAAAAGCCCGAACTCGACCGACGCGACTGGATTGCCGGCCTCGAAAAAGGCCTGATGATCCTCGAAGCGTTCGACAGCCAGCACGCGCGGATGACGCCCACCCAAGCCGCCGCCCGCACCGGTCTCACGCGCACGGCCGCGCGGCGCTATCTGCTGACGCTGGAGTCGCTCGGCTACGTCTATACCGACGGCAAGCTGTACGGCCTCACGCCGCGCGTATTGCGGGTCGGCTGGTCGTACTTCGATTCCGCGCGCCTGCCGCGCACGGTCCAGCCGTATCTGCAGCAACTGAGCGCGTCGCTGAACGAATCCGCGTACGTGAGCGTGCTCGACGGCTGGGACCTGGTGTTCATTGCCCGCAACGGCGTGTCGCGCGTGATGACGACCGGCTTCGTGCTGGGCGCGCGCGTGCCGGCCCCGCTGACGTCGCCGGGCGTCGTGCTGCTTGCGCATCATCCGGATCGCGAGGCCGTCCGCAAATGGCTCGATGACACCGAACTCGCGCCGTTCACGCCGCACACGATCATCAACAAGGCACGCCTGCTCGAACAAGTCGACCACGCACGGGAAGCGGGTTTCGCCGTGATCGAGCAGCAATTGCAGGTCGGCGTGCGCGGCGTCGCAGTGCCGCTGAAGAATCGCCACGGCGAAGTCGTCGCCGCGTTGAGCACGAACATGCCGATCGGCGCGGAAACGACGGACGCGGCCCTGCGGCGCGTGCTGCCGCATCTGCAGGAAGCCGCGCTCGCGATGCTCAACGTGCTGTAGCCGCAGGCACGCCGCGCGGGCGCCACGCCACCGTCATCCGATCCGCCACCACCGTGGCAAAAGATCGCGCACCTCCCGCCGCCGATAACGATCGTCGATCAGATGCACGACGCCTTCGTCATCCTCGGTGCGGATCACGCGCCCGGCCGCCTGCACGACCTTCTGCAAGCCCGGATACAGATACATGTAGTCGTATCCGTTGCCGAAGCGCGCATCCATCGCGCGCCGCATCTGCTCGTTGACGTCGTTGACCTGCGGCAGCCCCAGCGTCGCGATGAACGCGCCGATCAGCCGCTCGCCGACCAGATCCACGCCTTCCGAAAACGCGCCGCCCAGCACCGCGAAGCCGACGCCGCGGCCGCCCGCATCGAAGCGCGCGAGAAACGCGTCGCGCTCGCTTTCGGCCATGCCGGGCGCCTGGGCCCACACGGGCACGTCCGGATGACGGGTCTGCATCAGCGCGACGACGCGCCCGAGATAGTCGAAGCTGCTGAGAAAACCGAGGTAGTTGCCGGGCCGCGTCGCATATTGCGCGGCGATCAGGTCCGCGATCGGTTCGAGCGAACGATCGCGGTCGCGCCAGCGCGTCGACACGTGGCTCGCGACGCGCACGGTCAGCTGCTCGGCGCGAAACGGCCCGTCGACGTCGAGCCAGCCGGTGTCGGCCGGCAGCCCGAGCGTGTCCCGATAGAAATGAAACGGGCTCAGCGTGCCGGAAAACAGCACGGTCGCGCGCGCGGCTTCGTAGCGCGGCGCGAGAAAGCCGGCCGGAATCACGTTGCGCACGCACAGCGTCGACTGGATGCGGCACCGGCGCCTGGCCGGCGCGACACCGTCGAGCCCCGACTCGCGCGGCAGCGGCTCGCCGTGCAGCGTCGCGTCGAAGATCGATGCGCTGTCGAATGCATCGGCGAGCACGCCGAACTGGATCGCCTCGAAATGAAAGCGCAGCAGCGCATCGCCGTTTGCCCGCGGGGCATCGGTCAGGTGTTCGCCGATCGCGGCGACGAGGTTCTGCACCGCCGATACGATCGGGCCCGGAATCTCCGGGTACGCCGCATAGCGCTCGGCCTGGGCGCGATTGACGGTGCCCCACGCGCGCGCGAGCCGGTCGAACGCCTTGCGCAGCGCCGCGGGCGCCGCTTCGCGCGCGGCCGCGAACGCGAACGGGTCGAGCGATGCGCTGTACATCTTGCGTGCGCGATCGAGCAGATTGTGCGCCTCGTCGACGAGCACGCCGACGCGCCACTGGTTCTGCTGTGCGAGCGTATGCAGCATCGCGCTGCCGTCGTAGTAGTAGTTGTAGTCGCCGATCACCATGTCCGACCAGCGCGCGAGCTCTTGCGACAGGTAGTACGGACACACGTCGTGCGCGAGCGCAGCCGCACGCACGGTGTTGCGGTCGAGCAGGCCGGCGCCGATCGCCGCATCGCGCGCGGCCGGCAGCCGGTCGTAGAAGCCCTTCGCGAGCGGGCACGATTCGCCGTGGCACGCATTGTCCGGATGCTCGCACGCCTTGTCGCGCGCGACGAGTTCGAGCACGCGCAGCGGCAGCGCCGGCGTGCCGGCACCGAGCGTGGTGGCCGCTTCGAGCGCGAGCGCACGGCCGGGCGTCTTTGCCGTCAGGAAGAACACGTGATCGAGTTCGCCTTCGCCGCACGCCTTCAGCAGCGGGAATACCGTGCCGAGCGTCTTGCCGATACCGGTCGGCGCCTGGGCCATCAGGCAGCGCTCGTCGCGCGCCGCCCGATAGACGGATACCGCGAGCTCGCGCTGACCGCTGCGGAACTGCCCGTGCGGAAACGTCAGCGCACGCAGCGCCGCATCGCGATCCGCGCGATGGGCGGTCTCGCGCTCGGCCCAGCCGACGAAGCATGCGCACTGCTCGGCGAAGAACGCCGCGAGCGTGCCCGCATCGAGCGTTTCCGTCAGCACGGTCTCGCGCTCGGACACGATGTCGAAATACACGAGCGCGACGTCGATTTCCTTGAGGTCGCGCGCGTCGCACATCAGGTGCGCATAGACTTTCGCCTGCGCCCAGTGCAGCGCGCGGTGATTGGCCGGCATCGCGTCGAGATTGCCGCGATAGGTCTTGATTTCCTCGAGACGGTTCGCGACCGGATCGTAGCCGTCGGCGCGCCCGCGCACGGTCAGCGCGCCCCACGTGCCGGTCAGCGCGATCTCGGTTTCATAGCGCGCGCCGCGCTTCGACGTGACGGCGCCGTGGCCGGCGATGCCTTCGAGCGCGGTCGGTGCGGGCGTGAAGCGCAGGTCGAGATCGCCGCGTCGCGCGGTGAACTCGCACATCGCCCGCACCGCGACGACATAGCTCATGCGGACAGCCCCGCCGCTTCGGCCTGCTCGACGGCGGCGAGCGCGCCCGTCCATTCGACATCGACGACGCGCACCGGCAAGCCGTGCGCGACACAGTACGCGAGCCAGCGCGTCTGGTTGTCCTGCAGCCGGTCGCCGGGGCCCTTCACCTCGATCAGCTCGTAGCGTCGCTCGGCGGGCCAGAACCGGACGAGATCGGGCAACCCCGACCGATTGCCGCGGATATCCGCGAGCAGGCGCGTGAACCACAGCCGCAGGTGTTCGGGCGGCAGGCAGGCCAGCGCCTCGTCGAGCAGTTCGTCGGTCAGCACGCCCCAGAACACGAACGGCGATTGCAGCCCCGTCTTCGTCGCGTAGTGCCGGCGTATCGTGTCGCGGTATGCGCCGGAGTCGAGCTGCGCGAAGCAGGCGGCGAATGCATCGGTGCGGCGCAACGCGAAATCGGGTGCATGGAGGTCGGCCGGGCCGCGCTGGAACGGGTGAAAGAACGCGCCGGGCACGGCCGCGAACACGGGCTCCCAGCACAACAGCCCGAACAGCGAATTGATCAGCGTGTTCTCGACGTAATGCACCGGCGCGCCGGGTTGCGCAAGATGGTCGCGCACCGCGAATTCGACGCTGACGAATGCTTCAGGGCGCGCGAGCACGAGCGTTTCGCGCGGCGCGCCAGGCGCTGCGGCCGCACGTTCGACCCGCTGCCCGAGCCGGCGCTGCAGGCGCGGCAGCATCCGCTCGACGCGCTGGCGCTCCTCGTCGCTTTCGAAGCCGCCGCGCGCGTCGAGCGCCAGTGCGAGCGCATCTTCGTCGCGTCCGCAGCGCTCGAGCACGCGAATGCGCCGATGGCGGCTGCCCGGCCACGCGCTGCGCGCATACGCGTCGAGCGCGGCGGCCCAGTCGGCGCGGCGCTCGCAGGTCTGCCCGAGCGCGAACAGCAGCTTGGCGCGGCGCGTCGCGAGCCACGGCTGCGCGCAGCCAACCGCGTCGATCGCCGAGAGCAGCTCGTCGAACGGCAGATCGTCGGGCCATGCGTCGAGTGCTTCGCGGCAGGTCTGCAGCGCGAGATACGCATCGACGTCGTCGCGCTGCTGGAACGCGCGCGACGACGGCGCGAACGGCACGCTTTCGTACTGGAACACGCCGAGATCGGCGAGCACGAATTCGCTCCAGTCCTGATGCAGATTGCCGAAGAACATCAGCCGCAGCCGGTCGCACAGCGCGCCGACCATCACGCGCAATACGCGATCGTCGGCCTCTGCGCACCATGCGTCGAACGGTTGCGCCGCGTCGTGCGCGGGCCGCAGCCGTTCGAGCCAGTCGGGCTTGCGCTCGCCCGCATGCGCGGCGAGCGCCGGAAACACCGTCAGCAGCTCGGCCTTGGTCGACAACGCGAACAGCTCGTCGAGCGTGAGTGCCGGCGCCGGATCGACCCAGCCGAGCGCGACGAGCGGCGCGGCCGCATCGAGCGTGCTGCCGATTTCGTCGTACACGAGCTTGCTCGCGCGGAAATCGGTGCCGCTGCGCATCAGCATCCGCACGAGCAACGCGCGCGACGCTTTCGGCAGTTGCGCGAAATGACCGAGAAACGCGTGTTCGTGCGCGTCGAGCAGGTCGTCGTAACGCTCGCCGAGCCAGGCCAGCGCGCGTTCGAAGTTGGTCAGGTAGTAAAACGCCGGGGGCGTCGGCGATGCAGGCGTCACGGGGATCGATCACTGTACGTTTGTACAGGTTCGAATCATATCAAATGTGACGAAACATGCAGCCCCGCCGGCCACGATCCGGTCAGAACTGGTAGTTCACCGACATGTCGAACACGCCGTTCGTCGACTGCTGCGTGATCGGGCTGCGCCGCGCGCGGCCGACGAGTTGCTCGATCGCGCCGTCCATCGTCACGAACCAGTGCTTGTTGACGAACCAGACCATCGTCACGCCAGCGCCGTACGACTTCATCCCGGCACTCGCCGAATAGGTCGGCAGCCCGGAGCGTGCGGACGCGCCCGAATTCACGCCGAACCAGCTGTTCATGTAGCGCGAATCGGCGAACGACACGGTCGGCCCGGCGAACCAGAAGAAGTGTTCGTTGCTGCCCGGCAGCGGCATGTACGCGGAGAAATCGCCGACCCAGCCGTTCGAGCCGCCGATGCTGCGCCGCACGTCCGCGCGCAGCACGAGCGGGAAGTCTTTCGAGATCACGTAATCGGCCGCGAGCTTCATCACGGGCGCCGCGTTGATGTTGTCGAGCCCGTTGAGGTGGCCGAGATCGTCGGCCGAGCGGCGTCCGAGGTCATAGCCGACCGACATGCTCACGCGCCAGTTCGGCCCGCGCAGCACGTTTGCGCCAAGGCCTTCGCCCGTCGACAGGAAGAACAGGTCGCGGTAGCGCACGTCGAAATTCGGGCCGCCCATCACGCGATAGCGGTCGGAACCCGCGTAGCGCGGCTGCAGCGTCATCGCCGCGCCCACGCTGACCTGCCACGTCGGCACCGTCGGATCGAACAGTTTCTGCAGCGGGACACCGGCCGAGTATTGCCATTCGCCGAGCGGCGAAGGTGTCTGGGCCGACGCGTCGCGGGCACCGGCGGCCGCCAGTGCAGCGAAGGCAGACAGGCCGGACACGAAGCGGCGAGTGCCGGGCGACAGCAACGGGCGAGCAACGGTCATCAAGATGGTCTCCGTCGGTTGCGCGAAACGAACCTGAAGGAAAGCGCATGGCGCTGATCGGCTGCAACGGCACGCAGCCGACAGCCCGAACGTAGCGTGCGCTGAATTAACGAACATCCTACGCGACACGCGGCGAAGCCGCAAAGCGCCCGTTGAGCACGGGCACTTTGCCGGTTTCCGGCACGTACCGGTGAATGGTTGCGGAATCAGAAACGCTCGACGTGATAGTCGCCGGCGAGCGCGGCGGGGCTGCGCTTCGACATCATCCGCGAGAAGCCGTCCGCGAGCCGGCCGAGCGCGAGCTGCTTCTGGCTTGCGTCCCAGTGCGTGTAGGTGTCGTAGGCGGAGTCGTCGAACGACACGGTGACGGCGACCGGGCGGCCACTGGCGCGAAAGCCGATGTGCAGCACGCCGCCCGGCAGTTCCTCGATGTGATAGCGCAGCGAACGCGACTCGAAATAGCGGCCCAGCACTTGGGCGATCGCGCGCTTGTCCGGCGATTGCACGTGAATGTCCATGATGGTCCTCCTTTCAGTGAGCGCGCGGCCGGCCGCGGTGCGCTGCCCCCGCCCGGCATCCGCATCGGCGACGGCTGAGACGGCGGATCGCCGTGCGGCGGACCGAGCGGCACGGGCGGATCGAACGGATCGTCGTGCTCGGGCAGCGTCGGGTCGGGATCGACGTCGGGAGTCGGTTCGGGACGGTGCAGCATGGATGGCGTGTTCATGTCACTCCTGCGCGGCGGCTCGCGCGTGTCGATTGGCGCGGCCAGCGGACGCAAGCAGCATGCCTGCTACGGGTTCGCCGCGCGCCGATCACGCATCGTACGCACCTCACCGAAAGCGCCGCCGCACAGGTTCGCGTCGTACCATATTCTTTCCGCGGCTTGATTCATCGCGATGTCATTTCGTCCATGCCGGCGGCGGGCGGCCCAGGTGTCCGCGCGCCCGGCCGGCTCGATAACTGCAAGTGCCATGCCGGCCATTGCGCACGGGTACGGTGCTTGCGACTGTCGTCACTGTAAGGAGGTTCGATCATGACCGTTTACGCCACCGGCCGCCGCGACGCCGTGTCACCGGCAGCCGCCCTGCTCCGGCTCAGCGCCTCGCGCAAACCGTCCGACGACAAGACGGAAAAGCGCATCGACGAAGGGCTCGAGGAGACGTTCCCGGCCAGCGATCCGCCCGCCGTCGGCGGTGCGACCCGCATCGACCCCGCGAAGCCGTCCGGCGAACGCAAGCCTCGCGCGCCCGACGCCCCACCACCGCCCCGCGATCACGGCTGACGGCGGCACCCGATCCCGATGCGCGGCAGCATCGCGCCGGGCCGGACAACCGGAGTGAACTGATGAAACGCATGGAACGTGCATGGCACGAAGTGAGTGGCGCCGCGGGCGTCGCGGCGCTCGCCGCGATCGAGAGTGCAGTGGTGCTTGCCATCGTCGTGATGACTGGCGTGGGCCACTGATCGACATTCGCGGCCTCGCCACGGCTGCCCCGTGGAAGATGTACAACCCCGCTGGCAAATTTCTCCGTGGCCCGGCCGCGCAGGCCCGGCGCGTGCCCCTCGAACGCGGCACGCGTCCTGCTCAGGGATCGTCTCGCTCACGAAGGAGGCGTTCATGTATCGCGTCAACGAAATCATGTCGCGCGATGTAGTGTGCGTCGCGCCGACCGACACGATCCGCCATGCGGCGGAATTGATGCAGCGGTTCGACATCGGCGTGCTGCCGGTCTGCGACGGCGACGAGCTCGTCGCGATCGTGACCGACCGCGACCTCGCGATACGCGCGCTATCGCACGGGCACGCGCCCGACACCCCCGTGAAGGCCGTCGCATCCGCGCCCGTGCAGTGGTGCATCGAGGACGACGGCGTCGGCGACGTCCAGCAACGGATGGCCGACGTGCAGCTCCACCGGATGCCGGTGCTCGACGGCAATCGCCGGATCGTCGGCATGGTGTCGTTGGGCGACATCGCGACGCGCGCGGGCGGTCCCGCACGCGACGAACTCGCGAATACGCTCGAGGACGTGTCGCTGCCGCGCCGTCGCTGAACGGTGCCCACCCTCATCCGTGCGGCGCGCGACGCATGCGCGGCGCACTGCGTTCAACCAGGAGAAACGCGATGACAACGGACAGACCGTCGCGCGCGCGTGCGCGCATCGTCGGCGACAGCGGCCGCTCCGCCGGCGGGCCCGGCCCCGATGTGATGGCCGCCGGCACGCTGGAAGACGACCACGTGCTGACGATGGACGGCGACGACATCGGCAAGGTCACGAACATCATGCTCGATGTCGGTTCAGGCCGGATCGCGTACGCGGTGGTCTCGTCGGGCGGGTTCCTCGGGATCGGCGACAAGCTGCTCGCGGTGCCGTGGAACGTGCTGACGCTCGATGTCGAGCGTCGCTGCTTCTTGCTGCCGGTGCCGACCGAGCGCGTGCGTGAAGCACCGGGCTTCGAGAAGGACCGCTGGCCGGCAATGGCCGATCCGTCGTGGGCCGAAGCGCTGCACGCGTACTACGGCGCGTCGCCGTACTGGCTGATCGAAGAAGGCGAAACGGCGCTCGACGCGCCGCCGTACGAGGCCTCGCCAGGCGGACCGGAAGGCGATACGCCGCGGCACTGACGGGCGCGGGTGCGAATGCGCGGGCCGGCCGCGCGGATCAGCGTGTGGCCGCGATCGAACGTGCGAGTTCCCGCGCCGCGCTAAGGTGCGCCTTCAGCGTGGGCAGGGTGTCGGCCGCGAACGCGCGAAGCTGCGGATCGTGGCCATTGCGCGCCTCGGATTCGTACACCCTGATCGCAGCCTCGTGCGCCTGTGGCCCGGCCAGTTCGACATACCCGCTGTCGAATGCGCGTCCGTTCTTGCTGGCCAGCGCCGTCACCGCCGGGTCGACCAGCATGCCCGCCTGCACGGGCACGCCCTTTTGAGCGCCGAGCCGGCGCAATGCGGCGGCCATGCGGCCGTGATCGTCGAGCATCCGGCGCGCGAATGCCTTCACAGCAGGATTCGACGATCGATCGAGCGCCAGCTGGCTCGCCTGGCGTTCCGTCTTGCCGATGATCCCGGCCTTGTCGACGAATTCGGCGTCGAAGCCGCTCGGCCGCCGCGTCAGGTCCGCCTCGTCGGCCGTCTCGCCGGGACGCACGACGCCCGGCGCGACATGCACCGACGACGCAGGCGGCGCTTGTGCATGCGTCGGCATGAATGGCGCGGCGCCGATCGCCGCGAGGATGCCCGCTAGCAGCATGCTCGCGGGCCCGACCCATGCGGCGGATGAGCGCGCGTTCTTGTCGTTCGTTTTCATCCGGGCCTCCTTCGACTTCGACTTCGATTTCGACTCCGCCGACGGCTCGGCCCGGCAGAACGCCGCGGCCCCGTCCGTCACGCGGGACGATGCGCGGACGTGGAGAAATTGGTCCACTCGCCCTTGCTCCACGCGCCCTCGACGCGCTCGATCGACGACGCACCGGCCGCGCGCAGCGTGCGCTCCGCGAACGTCCCGGTGCGACGCGTCACGTGCGCGGCCAGCACGACGCCGTGCTCGCAATTCAGCGCGCCGTGGCATTCGGGCGCGTCGCCGCGCATCTTGCTGAGCGCGCCGCACAACGCGCCGACGTAGCCGCCCACCAGCGGCACGCCGATCCACGCGTGCGACGAATGGAGCCCGCCGAGATACAGCAGCGCCGCACCGGCCAGCCCGACGACCGCGCCGATGGCCACGCCTGCCAGCGCGCCGATGCCGCCGGGACGTGCGGCGGAATCCGCGTACACGTCGCCGCCGAGCCAGAACAGCGCGTGCTGCCCGGGCGGATTCAGAAAGAAGACCTTCACGTCGTCCCGATGCACGGCGTGCCCGCGCAACTGCGCCGCGCAGCGTTCCGCCTGCTCGAGCGTCGAGAAACAACCCGCGATGATGGTATCCATGTCGAACCCTCCTGGACTGGGCCGCGCAGGGCCGCGAGCGCGCGGCGCCTCCACCGGCCCGAAGCTTGCCTGCGCATCACGTTACTTCCGGTTGATCCGCAGCCTGTCGCGCACGCCGCTCACGCCGTCGATATCGTGCACGACCCGGATCGCGGTCGCGTGCTGGCGCTCGTCGGGCACGCTGCCCGTCAGCTCGGCCACGCGGCCGTGAACCTGCACGTCGATGTCGTCGGAGGCCAGCCCGCGCTCGGCGACGAGCGCCGCCCGGATACGCGACGCGAGCGTCGCATCGCGCAACTGGCCGCCGACGGCCGACGCCTGGCTCGCAAGCTTCGCCCGCACGCTGTCGTCAGCCGATGCGGTGCGAGGCGTCGCGATCCATGCACACGACAGCATCAGCATCAATATGCTCGCGATCCGGACGACCGGCGGCCTGCGAGAAGCGCGCGCCGGCCAACCGCCCCGGCCCTCGCACTGCATGTGATCCGAACCCTTCATCATGCCTCCTCGTCGGTTGGCGAATGCGGTATGCGCATCGGGCGCACGTCAGCGGCGCCGCACGGCCTTGACCGTCGTGTCGCCGGGCGCGACGTCGGCGATCACGCCGGCCAGCGTCGGCATGTCGACCGGTTTGCACAGGTACGCATCGAAGCCGGCGGCCATCACGCGGTGCCGATCGGCGCTGCCCGCATGCGCGGTCACCGCGACAACGGGTAGATGACCGCCACCGTTCGGCAGATGGCGAATGTGGTCGAGCAGCCAGAAGCCGTCGCCGTCCGGCATCGCGAGATCGGACAGCACGACGCTCGGGTGCTGCCGCGCGACCACGTCGAGCGCGTCCCGTCCCGACTGCGCGGTCGACACCTGCGCGCCGAGCGTTTCCAGCGCCGCCGCGAGGCTCGCACGCGACGTCGCGTCGTCGTCGACCACCAGCACGCGCTGGCCGTCGAGCGCGACCACCGTCGACGCACCGGCCGGCCGCAACGGATCGCCGGCCGGTTCGTCGGCACCCCAGTCCACCGGCAGCATCACGGTCACGGTCGTGCCGCGCCCCACGCCGTCGCTCGTCGCCGCGACTTCGCCGCCATGCAACCGCGCGATGTTGCGCACGATCGACAGGCCGAGCCCGAGGCCGCGTTTCGGCGAGGCCGATGCGCCTTCGGGCCGGTTGAACGTATCGAACAGATGCGGCAGGCGGTCCGCGGAAATGCCCTGCCCCGTATCGGAAACCGACAGCCGCACGCGCGCCCCGGCACGGGTCAGCGACACCGTGATGCGGCCGCCCCGCGGCGTGAACTTGACCGCGTTCGACAGCAGGTTCGACAGCACCTGGCGCAGGCGCTCGCCGTCCCCGGAGATCATGCAGGTCGTCATCGCGCACTCGGTCGACAACTCGAGGCCGTGGGCTTCCGCGGTCCCGGCGAGTTCACGCGACGCTTCGCGCACGATCCGCACGAGGTCGACCGGCGTGCGCTCGAGCCGCATCCGCCCGGTCGCGAGCGACGATGCGTCGAGCAGATCGCCGACCATCCGCGACAGCGACCGCGCGCTGCGGTCGATCGCGTCGATCGCCTGGTGCGCGAAGCTCTGGCCGTCGACGCTGCGCAGCACTTCGACCCAGCCGTAGATCACGTTCAGCGGCGTGCGCAACTCGTGCGACACGGTGGCCAGCAGTTCGTCCTTCATCCGGTTCGATTCGTCGGCCTGCACGCGTGCGTCGCGCGCACCGCGCAGCGAACGCAGGTGGCGCCGTTCGTCGCGGCGACGTTCGTGCGCGTCGCGCAGCGTCATCGAGAGGCCCGTGCAGTTGCCTTGCGCGTCGACGATCGGCGACGCCGCGATGGTGGCGCGAAAGCGACCGCCGTCGCGGCGCACGCACAGAACGTCGAGCGGGCCCGCAGGCGCGCGCGCGTCGGCAAATGACGGGGGAACGGGGTGCAGCCGCAGCCAGCGCGGCGCGATCAGTGTCGTGACGTCACGGCCGAGTACCGCTGCGGCGTCGATGCCGAAGATGCGTCGCGCCGCCGGGTTCCAGCTCGTGATGCGCCGCGCGGCATCGACGGCGACGATCGCATCGGGCGATGCGTCGACCACGCGGCGCAGCAGCGCGTCGTCATGCGAGCGCGGCGCGGACGCCGCAGGCGCCGGTTCGCGGCGGGGCGTCGTGCGGGCGCCATCGTCATCCGGATCGTCGGCGCCGTGCAGCCTGTCGTTGGCCAGCAGCGGCTTGACGGCCGTCACGAGCACGCATTCGACGAAACTGATCGCGACGAACGCACCGGCCTGCGCAAGCAGATCGGGCAGCGACGCGTCGCGCCACCAGAATGCGCCGATCACGGCGGCGCTCACGGCCGTCGCGGCGAGGCCGCCGCCGAACGACGTCAGCCAGGCCGCAGCCGCGACCGCGGCGTAGAAAGGCAGCGGCGCAAACGGTTCGTGCACGCCGACGACGTGAATCGCCCACGCCTGCAGCGCGGACGCCAGCACGACGGCCAGCACGACCCATGCGCCCTGCCGAAACAGCTCACGGGTAAAGGTCCTCATCGTATTCCTGCATCGCACCGGCGACCGGCGCTCGACGGCATGCCGCCTCTGCGGTTCGGCACCCATCGAGCGTGCCGGGCGAGCCATCAGTCCCCCGCAACGCGCGTACCCGGGCGGTGCGGCACGCGTGCCGTCCTCGGGCAGCGCGTGGCGAGCGGCGGCGACGCGCGGTGCTCCGCGCGCATGCAGCCCGGGCCGCTCGCGAGCGCAATCGTCTGTCGATTTTTCATCGCTCGCGTGTAAAAAAGCACCGACGGGGCGGCATTAATTACCGCTTTCCGGTCGGCGATGCGCGATCGCGGATTCCTTGGGCCCAGGCCCGCAGCATTGAAAATTTCTATATCGCGGCACCTTTCGCGCCATTTCGCTGTCGATGAAAATATTGCAACGAGGGAAATGCGCGATGCCGATTTTCAAAACGGCACGCCAACGCCTATGGCTGAATCCGCAAACCGTACGAAGCAACGCGCCGACGCGCGCCGGCTGTCCGGCGGCTCCGCGGCGATGCGCACGCTGCTCTGCCGTATCGAGAAAATCGCCCCCACCCGCGCCAGCGTGATGATTGCCGGCGAAAGCGGGGTCGGCAAGGATATCGTCGCGCGGCGGCTGCACGATCTCAGCGGGCGTCGCGACGGCCCGTTCGTGGCCGTCAACTGCGGCGCGATTCCGGCGGACATTGCCGAAGCGCAACTGTTCGGTCACGAGAAAGGCAGCTTCACCGGCGCGGTCGCGCAGCGTGAAGGCTTCTTCGAAGCCGCGTGCGGCGGCACGCTGCTGCTCGACGAGATCGCGGAGATGCCCGCGTCGCTGCAGGTGAAGCTGTTGCGGGCGCTCGAATCGAATGCGATCGTGCGGGTCGGCGGCACCGAGTCGATTCCGCTCGACGTGCGGATCGTGTCCGCGACGCGCCACAATCCGGCGCAAGCCGTGCGCGACGGGCGGCTGCGCGAGGACCTGTTCTACCGTCTCGCCGCGTTCGCGCTGTACGTGCCTCCGCTGCGCCAGCGCGACGGCGACGTCGAGGCGATCGCGCACGAATTCGTCGATTCGCTCAATGCGCGGCACCGTTCGCACAAGCGGCTGACCGACGCGGCGATCGCCGCACTGCGCACGTATTCGTGGCCCGGCAACGTGCGCGAGCTGCGCAACACGATCGAGCGCGCGTACATCCTCGCGGACGAAGGCATCGACATCGCGCTGCCGAAGCCGGCGATGCCGCCCGACCATACGTCGGACGATGCGATGGCGCTGCCGCTCGGCGCGACGCTGCACCACGCGCAGCAGCGCTTCATCGCGGCAACGCTGAACCACTTCGACGGCAACAAGCCGCAGGCCGCGAAGGCGCTCGGCATCAGCCTGAAGACGCTCTACAACCGGCTCGCGCTGATGCGGGACGACGGCGGCCACGCCTGAGCGCCAGCGCCGTCGTTCGCCCGCATCGCTTGACGCCGGTCAGGCGACCTTGAACTGCCCGACCGTGATCGCGAGCGCGTTCGCCTGCGTCTGCAGCGCGGTCGCGGCCGCGGTCGACTGTTCGACGAGCGCCGCGTTCTGCTGCACCATTTCGTCGAGCTGCGTGACCGCGCGATTCACTTCCTGGATGCCGCGCGTCTGCTCGTTCGCCGCGTGCGTGATCTCCGAGATGATGGTCGTCACGTTGGCGACGTTCGACACGATCTCGCGCATCGTGTCGCCGGCCTGGCGCACCTGCCCCGACCCGGCCGACACGCTCGCCACCGTCGATTCGACCAGCACCTTCACCTCGCGCGCGGCCTGGGCGCTGCGTTGCGCGAGGCTGCGCACTTCCTGCGCGACGACCGCGAAGCCGCGGCCCTGCTCGCCGGCGCGCGCCGCTTCGACGGCCGCGTTGAGCGCGAGAATGTTGGTCTGGAAGGCGATGCCGTCGATCACGCCGATGATGTCGCCGATCCGGCCCGACGCTTCCTCGATCTTCTCCATCGTCGACACGACGTCCGACACGACCACGCCGCCGTGCGACGCGATCCGCGACGCCGCGGCCGCGCGTTCATCGGCCTGGCCGGCCGCCGCGGCCGACTGGCCGACGGTCGCGGTGATCTCTTCCATCGACGCGGCCGTTTCCTCGAGGCTCGCCGCCGCCGATTCGGTGCGCGACGACAGATCCTGGTTGCCCGCGGCGATTTCGTTCGCGGCCGTGCGCACCGATTCGCTCGCGTCGCGGATCTGCCGCATCACGTCGTTCAGCTTGTCGACGAAACTGTTGAACGAGCGCGCGATATCGGCTACCTCGTCGCTGCCGTCGGCCGGCAGGCGCTGCGTCAGGTCGCCCGTGCCCGAGCCGATCGACGCCATCGCCTGACGCACCTGCGACAGGCGGCGGAACGCGGTCGTGGTGATCGCGCCGACGATCAGCGACGCGACGCCGACGATCACCACCAGCGTGATCAGCGACGCGGTCAGCAGCGAGCGCATGCCGGCCGTCGCTTCCGCCTTGTCGAGCAGGACCAGCGCATACCAGTCGGTGCCCGGCACGGCCTGCGCGCGCACCAGCTTCGCGTCGCCGCCGACGTGCACTTCGACCGGCGCGGTGGCCGCGGCCAGCGTTGCGGCGCTCATCGCGCCGAGGTCGGCCGACACGTCGGCGACCGGCTTCAGCGTGAGCTTCGCGTCCGGATGCGCGACGACGTGGCCGTTGCTGTCGATCAGCATCCCGAAGCTCGCCGGCGTCGGGTGGATCGTCTTCACGTTCGCGATCACGCTGTCCATCGCGACGTCGGCGGCGACGACGCCCCTCAGGCCGCCGTCGCGCAGGATCGGCACCGCGAACGTGACGACCAGGTTACCGGTGCCCGCGTCGACGTACGGCGGCGTGACGACCGGCTTGCCGGCCTGTGCGGCCTGCTTGTACCACGGGCGCCCCGTCGGGTCGTAGTCGGGCGGAATGCCGGTCGGGTCGGAAAAGTGGAACGCCTTGTCCGCGTAACCCGCATAGACGTTCGTAAAGCCGCCGGCCGCGGCCATCTGCTTGAACACCGGCAGCGGATCCGGCGACAGCGCGGCATCCTGGAGCGACGCGATCATCCGGCTTCGGGTGGCGACCCAGTCGCCGATACCGACCACGTGGCCGCTTGCGACCGAGGTGAGATTGCGGTCGATCGCGTCATCGTTGTACGAATGCGCGATGAAGTAATTGATCAGCGTGGTGGCGACGAGCGCGAATACGACGATGGCGACGCACGCGGCAAGAATGCGGGTGCGAATGGACGAGAACATGGCAACGACTCGGTAAGGGAGCGGGAACGCCCGGTGGACGGATTCACCGGGTAAACGGCATTCGCGCCGCCGACTTGAGCCGGATGTGACAATTCAATGGAACGTATGACGAAAGGCGCCGCACACCGTAAGCCCGTTGTCAGGACAGTGGCGTGCGGCGACTGCACGGTCGGGCCGATTGTGCGCGCGGCGGGCGCAGGCCAGCCGCGAGCACGTGGCGTGGCGATATCGAGGCTGCGGGTGGCGTCGACCGTCCGCTACAGGTGGCCGCCGGCTTGCCTCTTCGGCTCGCCGTGCGCCGTTCCGGGCTGCGTATCGCGTTCGAGCTCGTCCTGCCTCCGCATCCGTTCGCGCAGATGCCGGATCGCGAACACATGGATGTAGTCGTGCACACGGGCATCGGACGACAAGGCCCGTACTTCGTCGTCGAGCATCGTGCGCAACTGGTCGGCACCGATCTCGCGCCGGGCGGCGGCGGCCTTCAAGGAATCAAGCAAACTATCCTGTGACATCGACAGACTCCTGGCGGTCGAGGAACGAAAGGAAATAATTACGCTATTGGAAGATTAGAGACTGGATGGCCGCGCGGCGTGCGATGCGCCGCAGCGGATTTGCGCGCGATCAACGGCACCTTGCGTGCCGCCGCGCCGATGCGTCGACGCATCGGCCCGCGCGCGGGCATTCGCGGCGCGTATTGCCGCGATCGACTGGAAGAACTGCCACGCCACCCCGAGGCGCGGCACCGCCGTTCGCGAACGATGAACCGTGGCGCGACGCGATGCAGGGACGAACTTAGACCTATCGAAATCCTGCGTCAAGGGATGCGCGGGGGCCCGGCTCATCGATTCGAATCTTCCGGGCCGGGGCACCGGGCATCGCGCGACAGCCTGCCGGATCCGGCCGCCGCAGCCGAAACGTCGGTCCGTCTTGTCAGCGGATTCCGATAGCCCGCACGCAATGCCTGACAACGACTTCAGCACGCACTGATTGGCAGCGCCGCGCCGGCGACGGATACTGATGTCATGGACGATACGTTCATATCCGGTCATCGCGCAGCCGGCCATCGAGCCGGCACGCGGGGTCCGGCGCAGGAGACCAATCATGACACATCGCAATTTCCCGGCCCGGGACGGACAGCGCCGCACGCGCACGCTGTCCGCGCCCACCGTGCCGGACGGCATTCGGCCGCCCGAGGATCTCGACGCGTTGCTCGCGCTCGCGCGTGAAGCGGGCCTGCTCGTCACGCTCGACGGACAGATCGGCCGCGAGAAGTACCAGAGCGTCGCGGGGTCGGTACACGCGCTGCAGCGGTTTGCCGCTGCGCTTTGCGCACGCTCCGGCGACGCGGCACCGGTCGTCGAGGCACCAGTCGTCACGGCGCCGAGACGCAAGCCGCGCCCTGGCTGGCCGCGATTGCACAATCGCGCACCGGGC
Source organism: Burkholderia sp. Nafp2/4-1b (assembly GCF_003635165.1). Taxonomy (GTDB): domain Bacteria; phylum Pseudomonadota; class Gammaproteobacteria; order Burkholderiales; family Burkholderiaceae; genus Burkholderia. The sequence continues at coordinate 889,581 of NZ_ML058597.1, forward strand.
GGACGCAAGCGCCTGCACGGCGTGCGTCGGCGCGCGGGAGCGTGTCGCTGCGTCCGTCATCGCCACGACGAGCGGGCGGCGAGCGCCGCGTAGCAGCCTGAACGAGCGGGGAGCCGGCGCGGCACGGGTGCCGCGCGCCGGCTGCAACGTCGATCCGGCCGCAACCGCTGCGCGCTGATCGCGCGACGGCGCCCCGCGCTCCACCATCTACACCGATCCGCCATCGCGCGATCGCGTGCCACCGCGCGCCGTGCCATACGGCGACATCAACGAAAAAATACCTGCGAGGAAAGTCGTACGCACGGGGCCAGGAAGCGGACGGGGTGAGATTCCACCCCGTCCGTCGTTCCAAGGCAGCCGCCGGCTGCCTACCCTCGTGCCGGAGAGTGCGGGATCGGCTCATGCGCCGCGCGATGCGCGGCACGCGTCCGGAAAACGGTTGAATCGAAACGCCATCGGACCCACGTCGGGTCGCGCGTTTCGAATTCGTCGCATCGAGTCCCGACAGCGCGTACGGACGACAGCCGGTCCGCCGCGCCGGGCGTTGCGTCACTGTCTCATGCGACGCGCGCGACGTTTCTGATTCAGGTCAATGAAAGGCCGCTTCCCGGCTATCGTGTTGCGTGCGTCACGACGCACCGCGCACGAGCAGCACCGGCACCTGAGCGAGATGCGCGACCCGGCGCGCGACGCTGCCGACCAGCCAGGCGGCGATGCCGCGCCGGCCATGCGTGCCGACTACCAGCAGTTCCGCATGCCAGTGCACCGCGTCGCGCATCAGCGCATGGGCCACGTCGTCGCTGGTCGGCCGGGTCTCCACGACGCCGCGCTTCGTCGGGTTCCCGGTTGCATGGAACAGCGCACCGACCCGCGCCAGCGCATCCTCGCCTTCCGCACGATACGCATCCTCGAGCGCGCGCACCGGCACGATATCCGTCAGACGAACCGCGCGATCGACGACATAGGCCGCGTACAGCAGCGTCGTCGGTGCCGCGAAGCCGAGCCCCACGCGCACCGCATGCAGCGACGGCTCGCTGCCGTCGACCGCGAACATGAGGCGCTGCAACGGCCCTTCCGACGGCCGCGTGTAGTCGGCGGGCACGATCAGCAGCGCACAGCGTGCGCGAGCGGCGAGCGTGTCGGACATCCCGCCTTCGACGAGCCGCAGCAGCCCGTGGTGCGGATTGGCGCCAACCACGAGCGCGTCGGCATGCCATGCCAACGTATCGTTCGCGAGCGCAGCGGCCACCGTGCCGCCCGTGACCGACGTATCGACGATCACCTGCTCGATTTCCGCGCCGCTGCCGACGAATAGCTCGGCGGTGCGATCGAGCGTCGCCTGCGCTTCGCGCGTCATGTCCTCGCGCGCCGAGGTCAGCAGCGCGTCGATGCGCGGGATGTCGGGCAGCACGAGCCGCGGATTGTCGATCGCGCAGACGATGCGCACCCGCATGCCGGGACGCAGCAGCGTGCGCGTGTAGCGGATGGCGGACACCGACTCCGGCGTCAGATCGACGGCCAGCGCGATCCGCGCGAGCGCAGGAATGGTTGGTGTGGATTGCATGGCGAAGGCCTCGTTGCGGACGCGTCGTCGCGGACGACGACCGGAGCTTCGCGAGGATGCGGCGCGCGGCGGGCAGACGGCCGGCGCGGTCGCAGGGATCGGCGGATGGCCACACGAAGCGCGGACAAGCAATTCAGACAGCATATGACGTCCGGCCCGCGCGTGCATGATCGGGATCAAACGTCCGGGCGGGCCGCGCTGCGCCGCGTGCGCGTGGGCGGCACGACGCGGCGCGCTTCGGCCGGTGCGTTTGCGATTTCGTCGACGGGGGGCGCCCGCGCGGTCAGCGGGGGAATGAGAAGCTGGAAGCCGGTGGCGTGCGCGGAAACCCGCGCACGATTTATTTCTACTTCGACAACGTCGCGCGCACCGTATATTCGCCTTCGAGCGCAGTGCCGTGGCCCGGGCGCACGAAATACCGCGATGCATCGAGATCGGCCGGCAGCGGCTCGACCGGATAGCCGTGCTTCTCCCACGCGTCGAGGCCGCCCTTCAGCGCCCTGATGTTGTGGAGCATCTTCTTGCGCTGCATCTTCGCGATCAGGCGCTTCGCGGTCGCCTCGTTGGGGCACACGCAATACACGACGATCGGCCGCTTCAGCAGTTCGGGATCGAGCAGATCAGGCGAATCGAGATCGACCGGCACCGCACCGGCGATCCGGTACGGCTCGCGTTCGCGAATCGCACGCGGCCGCGCATCGAAGATCAGCGGCGGCTCGTTCGACGTCATCATCTCGACGAGTTGCGGCGGAGAAATGCGTACCTGCGCAAGGTAGCGGCGGAACTGCACGCGGCGCACCCAGCGGTACAGCAGGAACGTGATGAAGATCGCGAGGAACGCGTCGAGGATCGTCCCGCCGCTCGCGCGCACCCACAGCACGAACTGGACGATCTGGTCGTGCACGGCCGCGCCGCCGACGAGCCAGAACGCGGCCCACAACGACGCACCGGCCAGATCCCAGAACAGGAACACGCTGACGCCGATCGCGGTGGTGCCGAGCAGCGGCGCCGACACGAGGCCGAGGCCCGGCAGGAATTTGGAGAGGACGAGCAGCGGTGCGCCGTAGCGTTCGAACACGTTACGCGCGAAGCGCAGCGTGGTATCGAGCGACAGCGAGAAACGCACGAGCCCGTTCAGCAGACGCCGGCCGCGCGTGCGGCCCATGAAGAACCACAACGAATCGGCAAGCATCGTCGCACCGATCGCCGCCGCGAACATGCTCGTCCAGGACGCCTGCCCCATCGCCGCCATCGTGCCGCCGAGAATCAGCATCGGCACGGCCGGAACCGGCACGCCGAGCTGTGTGATCAGTACGCTCGCGAACACGGCCCACGGGCCGAGCGACGAGGGAATCGCGATGGGAAAGTGCCACACGGCGGCGCTCCTGGAAGAATGCGGACCGTGCGACGGGGCGGCCGTCGATACGGCTGGCAGCGATCGCCGCGGCACGTCCGCGGTCGGTCCTGCACCACCGTGCATTCTAAACGGGTTTGGTCGAGCCCGCGCGGGACGGCGCCCGTGGGCGCGGCCGTGGCAGCCGTCGGACATCATGACCGATGTCGCGGCCGGCACGCTCACTCGCCGGGACGCTGCGCGAGTGCCGCGACGTATTCCGCATAGTCGGGAAACGCGGCGGCCAGTGCGGTCGCGTCCGCCAGCTCGAATTCCGCGAATTCGAATCCCGGCGCGACCGTACAGCCGACCAGCGCGACGTGCGCCGGCGACGCGCAGCGCGCGCCGAACCAGCGCCCGGCCGGCACGACCGCCTGGAACACGGTGCCGGGATGCGTGAGCGGATTGCCGAGCCGATGGATCGTCAGGCCGTCGTGCTCGTCGAGCACCCACACCTCGAGCGGATCGCCGGCGTAGAAATGCCATACCTCGTCGGAACGGATCCGGTGCCACGACGAGTACGCGCCGTCGCACAACAGGTAGTAGATCGCGGTCGACGCCGCGCGCGGGGCGCCATCGGCCGGACGCACGACGGTATCGGTCGCGCGGTAGGTTTCGCGGAAATAGCCGCCCTCGGGATGCGGCTGCAGATCGAACTGGTGAATCAGGTCGGCGGCGGAGATCGGCATGGCGGATGACGTCGGTGAAGTGGAAAACCGGGCACGCGACGCATGGAGGAGCCGATCGCGGGCCGCTGCGTCGATCGCCGCGGCCATGCACGCGGCGACCGGTTCGCGCGCCGGTCCTGGCGCGCGACGATGAAGCGTACACCGGCCGATGCTGCCAGAAGTACGGGCCACGATGCAACCGGCACCACGCGATGACGCCCGTGCGGCCCGTGCGTGACGACGCACGCGCGTCGCGGCGCCGAAAACGCCATCACACCGTCACGCCGTCACCCGCGCGGCAGCTCCCTCCCCGCCGCCGCTCGCACCTGTGTGCCGCACGCTGTGTCTTCGTCGTTGCGCCCCCCGACAACCAGCAGCCGCAGGGCCTACGCACGCGCGCGCTTTCACGCAGTCGCCGCCGCAGCCGGTTCGTCGTGCCGCACCAGCAGCACGGGCCGGTCGGCCGCGCGCAGCAGCGATTCCGCGACACTGCCGAGCAGCAGCCGGCGCAGGCCGTGCCGTCCACTCGTCCCCATCACGATCAGGTCGGCGCCAGCCTCGGCCGCCGTGCGCATTAGCACCGCCGCGACGTCCTCGCCATACGCGTCGAGCGCGCGCACGGTACCCGGCACATGCTGCAGCTCAAGCACCCCTTTCGCGTAGTCGAGCACGGGCGTCACCGCATCGGTGGCCGCCGCGTCGCTGTCGCGTTCGCCCGCAAAGCCCGCGTCGACATCGACCAGCTGCGGCCGGTGCTCGACGACATACGCGCACGTGATTTCGCCGCCGGATGCCGCCGCGATCCGAATCGCCTCGTTCAGCGCGAGACGCGCGCTCGGGCTGCCGTCGAGCCCGACGAAAATCCGCTTGTACATGTTCTGCCCTCCGACCGGGCGCGCGCCGCGCATCGCGCCACGCCGTGCCCGTTACCGCAAGCCGGCCCGATGCCGGCTCGCCTGCCGAACAGTCTGCCTCACGCGCCGACGCGCCCGTTGACGCGTGTCAAACGCCGCCCGGACGCCCGCCGCTCGCGCGGCTATCGCATTTTTAGCTGACCCTATTACAAAAAGTATGTAAAACGCGCACAATTTCATCTCGAAACCAGACGTCGCACGCGGCCGGTGCGAGTTTTTCCCGGTTTTGCCGCACTGCCCGAGCGCCACGGGCGGCCCCGACACCAGAATGGCCATCGAATGACCGCCAGTGGAACCCCGCCGCGTGAGCCCCGAGGCCCCACGCGCCTCCAGACCATGTTACGCCAGCCGCTCGCGGCCGGCGTCGTTGCGCTGTTCGCCGGTGCGGCGCTGTCGCTCGGCGTCGCGCTGCTGGTGCGCGAGCAGTGGCAAGGCGCTGTCCATACGCGCTTCGAGCGCCGCACGACCCACGTGACGGCGATGCTGCGTCACGAACTGCAAGCCGGTGTCGCCGTGCTCGAAAGCGCGCGCGGCGCGTTCTCGCTCGCGCCGCGGATGACACCCGAACAATGGCGCCGGTACGCCGACACGCTCGAGCTCGACAGCGGCCGAGCGCCGGTCCGGCAGCTCGGCTATGCGCCGCTGTCGCCCGCGACGCACGCGGCCCTCGTCGGCAAGGGACCGATGCCGCCAGGCCCGCTTGCGATCGCGGCGCTCAGTGCGCCGGTATCGAGCGCGGCCGCCGTGCGCTTCGGCGCGTCGGATCAGGCACCGCTGTCGCGCACGCTACGGACCGGCGAAATCGCACTCGGCATCCACCCGGCCGACGACGATACGTCGCGCGATACACGCATCCTCACGCTGTTCCTGCCCGCCGGGGCGCCACGGCACACGGCCATCGTGCCGGCCGGCATCCCCGAAACTGCCGCCGACGGCGTGCTGTTCGCGCAGATCAGCCCGAGCCGGTTGGTCGAGCGTGCGCTCGACGCGGAACGCGGGCTCGACCTGCGCATGAGCGCCGGCGACGATCCGCGCCCGATCGCGAGCGCCGAGACGACGACCGACGAGGCATCCGCTTCACCGGACCTGATGCGCCGCACCGACCGGCTGAATTTCGGCGGCACCGTGCTGACGCTCGCCTATTCCGCCGACGGGCGCCCCAGCGCGACCGGCGCACAGCGCGCGGCCGGCACGGTGCTCGCGGCCGGCCTGATTGCATCGTTCGCCTTCGCGGCGCTCGTCCACGCGCTGATGCGCGGCCGCGCGGGGCTCGCCGATACGGGCGCCAGCAGCCGCGGCATCCTCAACGAGGCGCGGATGATGGGCATCATCCGTTCGTCGATGGAAGCGATCATCACGATCGACGAGAAGCAGACGGTCGTGATCTTCAACCCGATGGCCGAACAGGTATTCGGCGTGTCGGCGATGGAGGCGATCGGTGCGCCGCTGTCGCGCTTCATCCCCGAGCGGTTTCGCGCCGCGCATGCGAAGCACGTCGACCAGTTCGGCGTGACGGGGGTGTCCGAGCGCCAGATGGGTCGCCAGCGCGTGCTGTTCGGGCTGCGCAGCAACGGCGAGGAATTCCCGATCGAGGCGTCGATTTCGCAGATCCGCGACGCGTCCGGCAAGCTCTATACCGTGATGTTGCGCGACATCACCGAGCGGCAGCGCGCCGACAACGCGCTGAAGCAGTCGCGCGAGGAATTGCGCGAGCTGTCCGCGAACCTGCAGAACGTGCGCGAAGAGGAAAAGACCCGCATCGCGCGCGAACTGCACGACGACCTCGGCCAGCAGCTCACCGCGCTGAAGATGGACCTGTCGGTGGTCGAGCAGCAGCTGCGCGGGCCGGACCATGCGCAACCCGACGGCGGCGTGCTGTCGCACCTGCAAGGCATGCGGCGGCTGATCGATGCGACGGTCGCGTCGGTGCGGCGCATCGCGGCCGACCTGCGCCCCGTGATGCTCGACGATCTCGGCCTCGTGCCCGCGATCGAGTGGCTGGCGAACGACTTCACGAACCGCTACGGGATCGACGTCGAACGCCATATCGAAACGGGCGGCCTCACGTTCACCAGCGCGGGGGCGACCACGCTGTTCCGGATCGTCCAGGAAGCGCTGACGAACGTCGCGCGCCATGCGGACGCGACGCGCGTCGCGCTGCGGCTCGACGTCGAGGACGGCTTCTGCGTACTGCGCGTCGCGGACAACGGCCGCGGCGCCCCACCGGGCGGCAGCGCCCACGAGGACAAATCGTTCGGGCTGATCGGCATTCGCGAACGCGCACACATGCTGGGCGGCAGCGTGACGATCGACACCGCGCTGGCGCGCGGCTTCTCGATCACCGTCGCCTTCCCGCTCGCCACCGTTCAACAGGAAACCACCCTCACATGATCAAGGTCCTCATCGCCGACGACCACACGCTGGTGCGCGACGGTCTGCGGCACATCCTCCAGAACGCCACCGGATTCGAAGTGGCCGGCGAAGCCTGCGACGGCCCGTCGACGATCGCGCTGGTCCGTTCGACACCCGCGCAGGTGCTGGTGCTCGACCTGTCGATGCCGGGCCGCAACGGTGTCGAGCTGATCAAGCAGATCAAGGACGAGAAGCCCGCGCTGCGCGTACTCGTGCTGACCATGCACGCGGAACAGCAATACGCGGTGCGCGCGTTCCGCGCGGGCGCGTCGGGTTATCTGACCAAGGAAAGCGCGAGCGCCGAGCTGGTCGGCGCGGTGACGAAGGTCGCGTCGGGCGGCGTCTACGTGAGCCTCGCGATGGCCGAGCAGTTCGCGCAGAGCCTGAACGAGCCCGCCGAGACGCTGCCGCACCAGCGGCTGTCCGACCGGGAGTTCGACGTGTTCCGCCGGATCGCCGCCGGACAGACGCTGACCGAGATCGCGCAGGCGCTGTGCGTGAGCGCGAAGACGGTCAGCACCTACAAGACGCGGATCCTGGAAAAGATGCAGATGCCGCACGAAGCGGCACTCGTGCGCTACGCGCTGCGGCACAAGCTGCTCGACGAAACGGACGACGTCTAGCCGGCCGGGCGGGCCGCATCGCAGGCATCGCACGCATGGCGCGCATGATCGGCGTCGGCCGCGTGCCGTATGACCGGCCGGACGTTACGCGGCCCTCTACCGTTACTTCGCCGCCACCGGGCAGGCGAGATCGCCTTCCTCGCAGGACAAATAGCCCTTCAGCGTCTCGTTGCGCGTCTTGGTCAGATCGTCGAGGCAGGTCGACACGACCATCGGATAGGCGCTGCCGCCTTCGGCGTTCGCGCTGGAGAAGTTGCATTCGGCATCGCGGTACGCGAGCCACGCGCGCTGCGCATTCACGAGCTTGTCGGCAAGCGGCTTCGCGTCGTGCAGGCGCGCGGTGACGGCCTGATAGGTACGGTTCAGTTCCGCGTCGGATTTCTTGTACGCGCGATCGGCACACGCCGTCATCGTCGCCTGATCCGTCGCGTCGGCACAATTCGCCTGCGCATGGGCAACGCTCGCCGTCAGCGCGAACGCGCACAGCAGACCGGTCAAGACACGCATGGATGCTCCTGTTTGTTTTCGTTGAAGTCGTGGAACGTGGCTGCCGTAGCGTGGCGATGCCGATCGCGATGCTAGCGCACGCGCGGCGGATTGTCAGCCGGCGTCGCGCGTGCCGCGCACGCAAAAAAGCCCGCACTCGATACGAGTGCAGGCTTCTCGATTCGGCTTCGCATGCGGCCCGCAGGCCGCGCGGCGGACGGCTTGCTTAGTGACCGAAGTAGACCGACGAACCGTCGGCCGCGGCCGGCACCGTCACGCGCTGGCCCGACTGCGACGCGGCGGCCGGGTTCGCGCCGTAACCCGTTGCGTCGGCTTGCGCGCCGGTGTTCTGTGCCGCGGCAATCTTGGCCTGGGCGGCCTGGATGTTTTCCGGATAGTTCAGCCAGTCGTTCGGGTTGTAGCCGGCCTTTTCCAGCTGGACCAGTTCGGCACGCACTTGCGCGCGCGTCAGCGGCTGCTGGTTGGATTGGGCGAACGAGACGACCGGTGCGGCCACCAGAGCGGCCAGTGCAACTGCCTTGATCAGCGATTTCATGATGCGTTACCTCCAGATTATTTTGTCAGGCGCTTCGGACTCGGTAGTCGTTGCGCATGAGTGGAAGTCTAGGCGGCGTCGCTATCAGGGTAAATACTTAAATCGCTAATTCAGTGTTGACGGAATCCGTACAATTGCCGCGCGTTCGGCTCAATCATCGGACGATTATCGTCGCATCCGTGCCCAATGGATTGCGGCATGCGTTGGCCGGGAGCCGCGTGCGGCCTGGCCGGTCCATCGGGCCGCCGCCACCCGCCGTGCCGGCTCGCGCGTTCGGGGCGCTTGCGAACGTCAGCGGACCGGAACGCCCTCAATTGCGCCCGCCGACAGGTCGAACAGCAACGCCTTCAGGCAGATCCGCGCGGCGGCGGCGGTATCGCGGAACGCCGCGTGGTGAAGCGTCCAGCCTGGCATCGACGGATCGGCGTGCACCGCGCGCACCGTGCCGTCGAGCGTCAGCAACGCGACACGGTCGCCGTCCGTATAGGGCAACTGCACGGTCAATGGCTCGCCGGCCGCCGCGAGCGGCCGGTCGAGCGCGATCGATAGTCCGTTCAGGCTCAGATCGCGCACGATCCCGATCCCGTCGGCCTGCGCCGCCCCGCCCGTGCAACGAGCCGCGATCCGCACCGGCACGCGCGGCTCGGCGCGGGTGCGCAAGCGGCCGACGAAGCCCGGCGGCGACAGCACCATGAACGGCGTGCCGCCCGACGCCTGCACCGCCTCGACCGTCGCGCCGAAGCGCGACACCGCCGACCGGCCGATCGCGACCGCCTCGACATCGTCGCCGTTCGCAAAATCGAGCACGACCGCTGGCTGCGGTTCGACGAACAGCGCACCGGATGCGCCGACGCCGATCAACCGGCAGCGCTGCAGCACGCGGGTCGTGCCGACCCGCCGCCGGATGCCGATCGCGGCGCCGGCCGATAGCCCCATGCGGGTGGCTCCCGGCACGGCGTCGTGTGCCGGCGCGGCCGGCTCGGTGTCATCGCGCCGGCGGACCGGACGGAAGTGTTCGAACAGGAAGTCATGTTGCGCGGGATCGCGCAGCGTCGTGCCGGCGGGCAGCAGCGCGGCGCCGCCGGCATCGTACAGATCGAAGCCGAGCGGGACGCCGGCGCAGACATCATCGCGCGCGAGCGCGACGTGATCGGGAGTAAGCCGCATTGGAACGGCGCGGAGCGACCGCGCGAGCTGTCGTGACAACTTGATTACGGCAGGCTGGCGGGAAATCTGAACGGTTCGTTACTGGGAAGCGCTGGTCGCATCGGGCGAAGCCGGCGCCGGCGCGGGGGCCGGCGAAGGCGACGGTGCCGGTACGGCCGACGGCGCAGCGGCCGGCGCGGAGCCGAAGCCCGCGCCTCCCATGTTGCCCTGGCTCGCCGCGCCGCCTCCGGCCGACGGCGGCTGCGCGGCCTGCGGTTGCGACGCCCCCGCCGACAGCGCGGCGGCCGACGCCGCGACCTCGGATGCCGGAATCCATTCCTCGACGACGCCGCCGGATGCCGCGTCGGGTGCCGATGCGGCAGATGCGGCCGACGCCGCCGCATCCGCGTCGGGCTGACGCTCGACTCGCTGCGTCCTGACCGGCGGCGCCTTCTGCGGCTCCGGTCCGAACCAGCCGTCGACCAGGTCAGTCACCCGCTCACGCACCGACGCGAACCAGCCCGGCGACGGCTCGGTATCGAATTTCTCCTTCGTGTCGACGATCCGGGCGCGTTGCGCGCGCTGGAAGAACTCGCCGACGATCGGCAGCGCGCTGTGCGCGCCTTGCCCCCAGTAGTCGCTGCGCAGCGTCACGCGGCCGTCGTCGAAGCCGACCCACGCACCGGCGACGAGCCCGGGCTGCATCAGGATGAACCAGCCGTCCGCGTTGTCCTGCGTCGTGCCGGTCTTGCCGGCCACGTCGCCGCGAATCCCGAAGCGCGTGCGGATGCTGCTGCCGGTGCCGCGCGTGACGACATCGCGCATCACGCCGAGCAGCGTCTTGTCGGTTTCGGCGTCGAGCGCGCGCTCGGGTGGCGCCGGCGCGTATTCGGCGAGCACGTTGCCCTGGCGGTCCTCGATGCGCGTCACCATCTGCGGTTGGACGTACAGCCCGCCGTTCGCGATCGTCGCGTACGACGCGACCATCTCCTTCAGCGTGACGGGGCTCGTGCCGAGCGCGAGCGACGGCACGCGCTCGAGCGGGCTTTCGCGCACGCCCATGTCGCGGGCGAGCCGCGCGACGGCCGACGGGCCGACCTTCTCCATCACCTGCGCGGTGATCCGGTTGCGCGACAGCGCGACCGCATCGCGCAGCGTCATCGGCTTGCCCGACGGCGGTGCGTCGTCGTTCGGCCGCCAGATCTCGCCGCCCTTCAGCGGAATCTCGACCGCCTGGTCGACGAACGTGTCGTCCGGCTTCATCCCGTTCGCGAACGCGACGCCGTAGACGAACGGCTTGAACGTCGAGCCCGGCTGGCGGCGCGCCTGCGCGACGTGATCGAACGGCTCGCTCGTGAAGTCGCGGCTGCCGACCCACGCGCGGATCTGCCCGTCGCGCGGATCGATCGCGACGAAGCCGGCCTGCACGTCCGTCTTGGCCTTGCACAGCGCGCGCATGAAGCCGCGGTCCGCGGCGAGCTGCTTCATCGCCGCCGCATCGTTCTTGCCGGCATCCAGCGCGGCCCTGTACTCGGGCGACTCGCGCATGAAGATGCGGAACACCTCGTTGTCGGTGCCGCAGCCGTCGCGGCCGCTCCATGCGTTGTTCGCGATGCCCTGCAACTGGTTCGCCTGCTGCGTCAGCGCCTGGGTCGCCATCTGCTGCAGACGCGAATCGATCGTGGTGCGCACGATCAGCCCGTCCGAATAGATGTTGTAGTCGTTGCGGTCGGCCCAGCCGATCAGCCATTTGCGCAGTTGCTGCGCGAAATGCGGCGCGGGCCCCGGCGGCTCCTTCTGGCGCTCGAAGTCGATGCGTAGCGGCCGGCGTTGCAATTGCGCGAACTGCGCCGGCGACAGCTTGCCGTACTTCACCATCTGGCCGAGCACCGTGTTGCGCCGCTGCAGCGCGCGCTCCGGGTTCAGCACCGGGTTGTAGTAGCTGTTGCCCTTCAGCATCCCGACGAGCGTCGCGCTGTCGAGCACGTCGAGCTCGTCGGCCGACTTGTCGAAATAGGTGCGCGCGGCCATCTCGACGCCATACGCGTTGTACAGGAACGGCACCGTGTTCAGATAGGTTTCGAGGATCTGGTCCTTGCTGTAGACGGCCTCGATCTTCAGCGCGGTGATCGCCTCCTTCACCTTGCGCGTGAGCGTCGGCGCGCGGCCGATCTCGTCCGGATACAGGTTGCGCGCGAGCTGCTGCGTGATCGTCGAGCCGCCCTGGCGGTCGCCCGAGAACGTGTGGAGCGCGGCCGACGCCGTGCGCTTCCAGTCGAGGCCGTGGTGCTCGTAGAAGCGATGGTCTTCGGTCGCGATCAGCGCGTCGACCATGTGCGGCGAGATTTGCTTGAGCGCCACCCATTCGCGGTTCGACGGCTTGAATTCCGCGAGCACCTTGCCGTCGGCGGACAGCACCTGCGCGGGCTGGTCGACGCGCGCCTTGCGGATGTCGCCGATGCCCGGCGTGAACGGAATCAGCGCCAGCACGTACAGCAGGAACAGCGCCGGCACGGCGGCGGCCGCGAGCAGCACGCCGCGGCGCGTCGGATGACGGACATGGTGCCCGGCAACGGCCAGCACACGCTTGATGGACACGGCGGCAGCGGCCGCGACGGGTTGGGCGCGCGCGACCCATCTGGCACAAAGGTCACGCACTGACGACACGTTTCGGCGATTCACGCGGGTGGGGGATCTGCTGGAAAGGCAGCATCGTACCAAAACTCGCGCGGCCCACCAGCCGGCGGGCGTCCCGCGTCCGTGTGAACGGCGTCCGAGCGCGCATTTTTACAACAAAAAAGGCGCGCGCCCCGCAACGGGAGCCGCGCGCCAAGCCTGGTACAACCGGATGTCGTGCGCCGCGGTTCAGCGCACGAGGAAACCGTAGGTCAGCGGATCGCGTTCGTCGACGATCCAGTTCGCGAATCCGCAAATGTGCGCGCTGCCCTCCACTTCCGGGATCACGGCCGGGATGTCGCCGACCGTCGTCTCGCGCAGCACGCGCCCCTTGAACACGGTGCCGACGATCGACTCGTTGACGAGCGTGTCGCCGGCCGCGAGCAGCCCGCGCTGGTACAGCTGCGCGACGCGTCCGCCCGTGCCCGAGCCGGTCGGCGAGCGGTCGACCTCGCGATCCGCGAACACGCAGCAGTTCGCCTGCGTCGAGCCCGGATGGCGCGGCGCGTTCGCGATGATCGTGCCGTAGATATGGTTGATCTCCGGGATCTCCGGATGAACGACCGGATATTTCGCGTTCGCGGCCGCCTTCACTTCCGCGCCGAAGCGGATCAGCTTCTCCACCGCCGCTTCGCGCACCGGCAGGTCGAACGGCGCGCCGTCGACGTAGAAGTAGAACGCGCCGCCGTACGCGATGTCGCCCGTCACGGTGCCGAACGACGGCGTGTCGACCGACACGTCGCGCTGCCAGATGAACGACGGCACGTTGACGAAGCGCACCGGCCCCGCGTGCTCGCCGTCCCATTTCACGAACGCCTCGATGAAGCCGCACGGCGCGTCGATGCCCACGCGCGTCTCCGGCACCGTGCGCTGCACCCAGCCGAGCTCGACCGCCGCGGTCGACAGCGCGATCACGCCGTGCCCGCAATGGTCACTGTAGCCTTCGTTGTGCACGAAGATCACGCCGAAATCCGCGTTCGGCGACACCGGCTCGGTCAGGTAGCCGCCATACATGTCGGCGTGGCCGCGCGGTTCGAACATCAGCGCCCGGCGGATCTCGTCGGCGTTTTCCTTGAGCCACGCGCGGCGCTGCACGATCGTATCGCCCGGCAGGCGCGGCAACCCGCTCGTGACGATGCGGAACGCTTCGCCGCCGGTATGGACTTCGACGGTGGACAGGGATCGGGAAATTTTCATGGGAAACCGAAAAGCGTGAAGACGAAGGACGGCGGGCCGGGCCGCCGTCCGGTGGCGATTACTTCGCGTACGGCACGGGCAGCCCGTTGCGGATCACGTAGACGGTGGTCGGCGCACCCTTCAGGTCGCCGCGCTCGTCGAACGAATAGGTGCCGGCCACGCCCGCATAGTTCGTCTTCGCCAGTTGCGCGATCAGCTTCGCCTTGTCGGTGGTCGTGCCGGCCTTGACCATTGCGTCGGCGAGCAGCTTCATCCCGTCGTAGTAGTTGACGCCGTAGACCTGCGTATCCGTGTGATAGGCGTCGTGGTATTTCTTCAGGAATTCGCGGCCGGCCGGCGTCTTGTCGAGCGCGACGCCGCCCTGCGCGCAATAGACGATCGACGCGGCCTCGCCCGCGACCTTGCCCATGTCGGCCGAGCAGATGCCGTCGCCGCCGAGCAGCTTCGCGCGCAAGCCGCGCTGCTTCATCTGCTTCGCCATCGGCGCGCCCTGCGCCGCGTAGCCGCCGAGGAAGATCACGTCGGGGTTGCTGGCCTTGATCTTGGTGAGAATGCCGAGGAAGTCGGTGGCCGACGAGTTCGTGTATTCCTGGTCGACGATCTTGATCCCGTTCGCCTTCGCGACATTCATGAACTGCTCGGCGACGCCCTGCCCGTATGCGGTGCGATCGTCGATCACGGCCGCGGTTTTCGCGTTCAGCGTCTTCCCGGCGAAGGTCGCCATCGTGCCGCCGAGCTGCTCGTCGCTCGCGCCGATCCGGAAGATGTTCTTGAGGCCCTGGCGCGTGAGCGCCGGGTTCGACGCGACCGGCAGCATCGGCACGCCGGCGTTCGCGTACACGCGCGACGCGGGAATCGCGACGCCCGAGTTGTACGGCCCGAGCACCGCGACGATACCCTTGTCGACGAGGCTCTGCGCGACTTGCACGCCCGCTTTCGGGTCGGCCTGATCGTCTTCCGACACCAGCTTGAACGTGACCGTCTTGCCGGCCACTTTCACGCCGGCCTTGTTCAACTCATCCACGGCGAGGCGCGCGCCGTTTTCATTGTCCTTGCCGTTCGCGGCCTGCGGGCCGGTGAGCGGCGCCGAGTGGCCGATCGTCACGACTTCCTGCGCGTGCGCGGAAGTCAGTGCGCCGGCGGCAACGGCCACCGAGAGCGCGGTCACAAGGTATCGCATGGTGTCTCCTGATTGGTTTTGTGTGGAACCAATGTAGGACACGCGTGGTTACTTCGCAAGCAATTTCAAAAAGTTTGTTGCGATTCTGGTAATTTTTCATGACCAGCCATGACGAGGCTCGCGTTATTTCGGCGCAATGTCGCGGCGCACGCGCAGGATGTGCTGCTCGACGTAGAACGCAGCCGCGTCGGCGTCGCCGGACACAATGGCCTCGTAGATCAGCCGGTGCTCGGACACATAGAGCCGGATCCGGCCCGCGTCGTAGATCCCGTCGTCCTTGAGCCGCTTCCAGAGCGGCTGGTCCATCGTCTTCGCGACTTCGTCCGCGATCTTCACGATCAGCGCGTCGCCCGTCATCAACGCGAGCTGCCGATGGAACAACCGGTCGCTCTCGTTCCACAGCGTGCGTTGCTGCGGATCGTCGACGTCGGTGATGGTTTCCATCTGCGCGAGATAGCCCTCGGCGATCGGGTCGGCGCGGCCGTGTGCGGCGGCAAGGCGCGCGATCGCGGGCTCGAGGATGAGGCGCACGTCGAGTGTCGACGTCGGGCTGAAGTCCGCATCGGGCGCGCCGCGCGTGTCGCCGCGCTGCGCGAGCACGTCGAGCGGCGCCGCCACGACGTAGGTGCCCGAATTGCGTTTCGTGAACACCAGCCCTTCGTTCTGCAACGCGCCGAGCGCCTCGCGCACGGCCGGCCGGCCGACCTGGAACAGCGCCGCGAGTTCGCGCTCGGACGGCAGCCGCGACTCGGCTGCATAGCGCCCCGCGCGGATCTCGTCGCGGATCCTCTCGGCGACCTGCTCGTAGATCTGCAGCGGCCGGAAACCGGCTTCAAGGGATTCGGGACGCGCGGACATCATCGGGGGCTCCTGCCCGGTCGGGGGTCGAGGTCGTGGTTCGGAAACGGGTTCGCACTATACCGAAGTGGCACGCGTGCCGGTATGGGCGATCATCCATCTGGACGGATATTAGAACCAAAATCCGCGATCCGCTTACTTTTCCGGCTTGCCGGACAGCCAGAAATTGGTATAGATTCGATCCACACGCTGTGCTGTCGCGATCCATCCGATCTCTCTGCGCCGCGAGCGCGCGATGCATGCGCCGTCCGCACCCACCCGCCTACCACCACGACCGACCGACACGATGACCGCTCTCTCCGCTTTCGACGCCGCCGAAACCGCCGCGCTGCTCGACTACCCGGCGCTACTCGCCACGCTCGCGCATACCGTCGCCGACTACGCGGCCGGCGAGATCGTCAGCCCCGAACGGCTGGTCGTGCCGCTGCAGGCGGGCGGCGTGATGTTGTCGATGCCGTCGAGCGCGCGCGACCTCGCGAGTCACAAGCTCGTGAACGTGTGCCCCGGCAACGGCGCGCGCGGACTGCCGACGATCCACGGCCAGGTGAGCGCGTACGACGCGACGACGGGCGAGCTGCGCTTCGTGCTCGACGGCCCGACGGTCACCGGGCGCCGCACGGCGGCCGTCACCGCGCTCGGGATCCAGGCGCTGCACGGCGCCGCGCCGCGCGACATCCTATTGATCGGCACCGGCAAGCAGGCGGCCAACCATGTGGAAGCGCTCGCGGCGATCTTTCCGGACGCGCGCCTGCACGTGCGCGGCTCGCGCGCCGAAAGCGCGGCCGCGTTCTGCGCCGCGCACCGTGCGCAGGCGCCGCACCTCGCACCGCTCGACGGCGACGCGATTCCCGATGCGATCGATGTCGTCGTCACGCTGACGACGAGCCGCACGCCCGTCTATCGCGAAGCCGCGCGCGAAGGCCGCCTCGTGGTGGGCGTCGGCGCGTTCACCGCGGACGCCGCCGAGATCGACGCCGACACCGTGCGCCACAGCCGGCTCGTCGTCGACGACCCGGCCGGCGCGCGTCACGAGGCAGGCGACCTGATCGTCGCGCAGGTCGACTGGCAGCAGGTCGCGTCGCTCGCCGACGTGCTGCGCGGCGCGTTCGAGCGCAGCGGGCCGCTGCTGTTCAAGACGGTCGGCTGCGCCGCGTGGGATCTCGCTGCATGCCGCACGGCCCGCGATGCGCTCGACGCGCGCCAGCGCGGCTGATTCGACGAAAGCGGCGACGGTCGCAACGGTCGCAATGGTCGCAATCGTTTCAACGACTGCGACCGCGCCTGCGACAAACCCGACAGCGTCGACGGTGCCCGGCGCCGCGCTCCCGCGCGCCCCAGCCGATTTTCCGTACGCGTTGTAGGAAACGCCCTACAACGCGTCGAAGCGGACTACACAAACTTCCAATTCGGCCGATTTCATTTTTGGCGGCGCAACACGATACTGCCCGCATGAATGCCAGCCTGCCACCCGCCGCCGCGCTCAGGGTGTTTCTCGTCGATCATGCCATCGCCGTCCGGCAACGGATTGCGCTGCTCGTCGGCGCGATCCGCGGCGTCGAGGTCGTCGGCGAAGCCGAAGACGGCCAGGACGCGTGGACGCACATTCGCAGCAGCGACGCGGAGGTCGTGATCGTCGACCTGCGGCTCGCGGACGGCAGCGGTCTCGACCTGATCGGGATGCTGTCGAAGGCCACGCCGCGCGTCGTCACGATCGTGCTGACGAATCACTCGGCGGCAGCATTCAGAGCGGCATGCGCGGCGGCCGGAGCCGATTATTTCTTCGACAAGACCGCCGAATTCGACGCTGCATGCCGTGTCATCGAATCCCTGGTGCACGCTCGCGCGCACCACCCCTGACCGAGCCGGAGTGACTCATGTCTACAGCCGCCGCCTGCGCCGCCGCCCCGCCCGTCGCGCCTCGGCCAACGATTCCGCTGCACGCGGTCGCGCGCACCGACGCCGCCAAGCATCCGGCCGCGCGCTGCTCCATCTGCGCGATGCGCTCGATGTGCCTGCCGCCGGACCTGACCGCGGACGAATACGGTCGGCTCGACGCGATCATCTGCTCGACCCGGCACGTTCGCCAGGGCGACGCGCTGTTCCGCATCGACGATCCGTTCCAGAGCATCTATGCAGTGCGCGCGGGTTCGTTCAAGACGGTGATCATGCATCGCGACGGTCGCGAGCACGTGACCGGCTTCCAGATCGCCGGTGAAACGCTCGGCATGGACGGCATCGGCGGCGGCCAGCACTGCTGCGACGCGATCGCGCTCGAGGACAGCGTCGTGTGCATCATCCCGTTCGGCGCGCTCGAAGCCGCATGCCGCGAAATGAAATCGATGCAGCACTTTCTCTATCAGATGCTGAGCAGCGAGATCGTTCGGGAATCGAGCCAGATGCTGTTGCTCGCGACGATGTCGGCCGAGCAGCGCGTCGCGCACTTCCTGCTGAACCTGTCGTCGCGCTTCGAGGCGCGCGGCTATTCGGCATCGGAATTCAACCTGCGGATGACGCGCGAGGAGATCGGCTGCTATCTCGGCATGAAGCTCGAGACCGTCAGCCGGATGTTCTCGCGGTTCCATCGGGAGTCGCTCGTCGAAACGCGCGGCAAGCGCGTGCGGATCATCGACGCGCAGGCGCTCGCGCAGGTCTGACGCGCGACGCGGCACGCTTCATTGCCGCGCTCGGCGCGTCATGTCATCGCGTGGCGGCGCTCGTCGCGACCGGGTGCAACGTGACCGCTTGCGGCTCGCCGGCCTGCGACGCGGCCAGCACCTGTTCGGCCTGCGCGAACGCATCGCGCAGCGTGTCGTTCAAGTCTTCGCCGGTGCAGCAGGGCAACGCGGCCGGCGCGCCGCCGTGCATGAACAGTTCGATCCGCACGTCGTAGCTGCGCCCGCCGTAGACGGTCGGGCGCGATTCGATCGCCAGCAGGCAATCGCCGAGGCGTGCGCGGAATCGTTCGAGCCGCACCAGCTGCGCACCCGCTTCGGCCTCCAGCGCGGCGGACCCCGCGAATCCGACGCAGACGATCTGCATGCCCACGCCCATGTCGTTCCTCCTGACGGGGTCGCCTGCTCGTCGACCGCGTAATCTGTTCCTGTTTTGTCGTCCCGCTCGCAACGAAGCCTGGCAGCATCCGGTGCGATGACTGACGCGACGATCACTGCCCTGGCAGCATTGCGTGCGCGCCGCCAGCGGCGGCCACGTGCGTCACGTGCGTCACACGCTGAATGTCTGCGACGTCTTCATCTCGATCCACGTCATCCCGGCCCGCAGCCCTTCGATCGCGGCCTCGTGCTCGGTGCGATACGCGTGACTGTGCTCGAACGTATGATGAAAACGCGCCGCGCCGGTGCCGTGCTCGACCGTCACGCGGCAGCGGAATTCGCCGGATTCGCACGGTCGCGTCTCGATTTCGACCGACCAGTCGCGTTCATGAAGCGTGCCTTGCAGTGTCATGCGCCCTCCCTGCGGTGTCAGTCGTCGAGCCGGAAGTGACCGCTGTGCAGCAATACCGGCCGGCCGCCGATTTCTTCGAGCATTCGTCGTGCCATCGCCTCGATTGCGGACCGATGCCCGTCGAACGCGCCCAGCAGGTCGCGTTCGAGCAGCGACGCCGCGCCGAAATGGTCTTCCAGTGCTTCGGCCGTGATCGCGCATTGAACGCAACGGCCATCGACCAGCGCCGAAAACGCAACGACCAGGTCGCGTGCGCAATATTCGGGCGGTTCCGGTGGAAAGGCAATGTGCATCTGTCCGCCTGTCGTCGTCGGGACGCTCCCCTGACATCCATGACATGAGCATAGCGGCACGCGCCGCCGCACGCTTGACCCACGTCAACCGGTTTGCCGCGCCGCACGATGCGGCTCGCCTTCGCACGGCCTGACGGCCGTTCAGCCCGCCTCTGCGTCGATCGTCGCACCGCGCTCGGCCAGCAGTTCGCGCAGCACGCTGCGGTGACAGCGCCGCTCGTCCTCGCAGTAGCAGCCGACCGAGAACGCGCTCGTGGCCGACAGCGCGGCGAGCAGATCCAGCACTTTCGGCGCGTCGCCGTGCGCCATTTCCGCGCGGAAGCGGCGCGTGAATGCGCGCCATTCGGCGTCGGTCTCGGCGGCCAGCGCCTGCGCGACGAGCTCGGGGCTCGGCGACAGCGTCGGCAACCATACATCATAGTAGTTGCGCGACGCGAATTCCGCCTTGGGTACGCCGCGCGGCGGCCGCCGCACCGTGCCGATCCGCAGGCCCTCGCCGGCCGCGCGCGGCGTGCCGAGCCGTACGATCCGAATTGCCATGCCACTCCTTCGTCGTGAATGCGCTGCGTTCGATCCGCCATCGTAACGCCGCGTCGCTCCCGCGCAAGAAAAAACCGGCTGCCTCCGCGGGGGAGACAGCCGGTTTCGGCAACACGATCGGGCGCCCGCGGGCGCGCCGGTCAGACGCCGCTCTTCAGCACCTTGCCGATCGCATCCGCGACGATGCCGACGTTCGAATCGTTCAGGCCCGCGACACACATGCGGCCCGAACGCAGGATGTACACGCCGTGCACTTCGCGCAGCGCGTCGACCTGCGATTCGGTCAGCCCCGTGTACGTGAACATCCCGCGCTGCTTCACGTAGCGCGTGAGCGCTTCGCCGCTGACGTGGTCGCGCAGGCCGTCGTGGATCGACTGGCGCATGCGCGCGATGCGGCGGCACATCGCGGCGAGCTCTTCTTCCCACTGCTTGCGCAGCGCGGGCGTGTTGAGCACGGTGGCCACGACCTTCGCGCCGTAGGTTTGCGGGTTGCTGTAGTTCGAGCGCACCGCGCCGGCCAGCTGGCCCAGCACGCGCTCGGCGGCTGGCGCATCCTCGCAGACGACGCTCAGGCCGCCGACGCGCTCGCCATACAGCGAGAAGTTCTTCGAGAACGAGTTCGCGACGAGCGCCGGCACGCCGCGGCGCGCCAGTTCGCGCACCGCGAACGCGTCCGCGTCGAGGCCCGCGCCGAAGCCCTGGTACGCCATGTCGACGAACGGCAGCAGCCCGCGCGCCTCGATCACGTCGATCAGCTTCTCCCACTGGCCTTCGTCGAGATCGACGCCGGTCGGGTTATGGCAGCACGCGTGCAGCAGCACGATGCTGCGCGCCGGCAGCGCGTCGATCGCCGCGAGCATCGCGTCGAACTTCAGGCCGCCCGTCGCTTCGTCGTAGTACGGGTAGGTGTTCACCGTGAAGCCCGCACGCTCGAAGATGAAGCGGTGGTTTTCCCAGCTCGGGTCGCTCAGCCACACCTGCGCGTCCGGGAAGTAGCGCTTCAGGAAATCGGCGCCCACCTTCAGTGCGCCCGAGCCGCCGAGCGTCTGCACGGTCGCGATGCGGCCGGCCGCGCGCGCCGGGTGCGCGGCGCCGAACACGAGCGCCTGCACGGCGTCGCGATACGCGGCGAGGCCGATCATCGGCAGGTACGGCTTCGGGCCGTGGTCGCGCTGCAGCGCGGTTTCGGCTTCACGCACGGCACCCATCACGGGAATCCGGCCTTCGGCATCGAAGTAGATGCCGATGCTCAGGTTGACCTTCTGATCGCGCGGATCTTTCTGGAAGTTCTCGTTGAGCGTCAGGATCGGATCGCCCGGGTACGCGTCGATGTGTTCGAACATGGCTATGTCGGTCTCGTTTGGAAGAAGGTCGTGGTGCCCGTGTCAGCGTGCGGACGCGCCGTCGCGCATCGCGTATCCCGCATTCTTCTGACGGAAGCGATACCCGACCGCGAGCACCGCGAGCCACACGGGAATCAGGTACACCGACAGGCGGAGATCCGGCGTCAGGTACATCACGACGAGAATGCCGGCCATGAATGCCAGGCACAGGTAATTCGTGAAAGGATAGCCCAGACTGCGGAACACAGTCTGCTCTCCGGCGATACGCTTGGCCTGGCGGAACTTCAGGTGGATCAGCGTGATCATCGCCCAGTTGATGATCAGCGCCGACACGACGAGGCCCATCAGCACCTCGAACGCCTTGCCCGGCATGAAGTAGTTGACCAGCACGCACACGCCGGTCGCGAGCGCCGACGCGCCGAGCGCGGCGAGCGGAATGCCGCGCTTGTTCACCGAGCACAGCACCTTCGGCGCATTGCCCTGCTTCGCGAGGCCGAACAGCATCCGGCTGTTGCTGTACACGCCGCTGTTGTAGACCGACAGCGCGGCCGTCAGCACGACCACGTTCAGCACGTTCGCGACCAGGTTGCTGCTCAGCGCGTGGAAGATCAGCACGAACGGGCTGCCGCCGGAGACGACCTTTTCCCACGGATACAGCGACAGCAGCACGGCCAGCGCGCCGATGTAGAAAATCAGGATGCGGTAGATCACCTGGTTGGTCGCGCGCGGAATGCTGTGCTTCGGATCGTCGGCCTCGGCCGCGGTGATGCCGATCAGCTCCAGCCCGCCGAACGAGAACATGATCGCCGCCATCGACATCACGAGCCCCGACACGCCGTTCGGGAAGAATCCGCCGTGCTGCCACAGGTTCGCGACGCTCGCTTCGGGCCCCGCATGGCCGCTCGCGAGCAGCCAGCCGCCGAAGCCGATCATCCCGATGATCGCGGCGACCTTGATGATCGAGAACCAGAATTCCGTCTCGCCGTACGACTTCACGCTCGCCAGATTCAGCAGGTTGATCGCGACGAAGAACACCAGCGCCGACACCCAGGTCGGCACGCCGGGCCACCAGTACTGCACGTAGATCCCGACGGCCGACAGCTCGGCCATGCTGACGAGGATGTACAGCACCCAGTAGTTCCAGCCGGACAGGAAGCCGGTGAAATGGCCGACGTACTTGTCGGCGAAGTAGCTGAACGAGCCGGCGACCGGCTCGTCGACGACCATCTCGCCGAGCTGGCGCATGATGAAGAACGCGACGACGCCGGCCACCGCGTAGCCGAGCAGCACGGACGGGCCGGCCATCTTGATCGTCTGCGCGATGCCGAGGAACAGCCCCGTGCCGAGTGCCCCGCCGAGCGCAATCAGCTGGATGTGCCGATTCTTCAGCCCCCGCTTCAGGCCGTCCTTCTCGTTTCCAGAAACCATGTCTTCTCCATTCTGCCCGCCTCCGCCGGAAGCGGTGCGGCGCGCCTCGGTGTGCCGGGCGCTGTTTTACTGTGCCGGCGGCCGTTCGTGGGGCCGCCGGGTTGGGGCTGCAATTTTCGCGCGGCGACGTCCGAATCCTGTCGACAGCCCTGCCGGACCGGCTGCCGACCGTCGCCTCGCCCGCATTGCTGCGGCCGCACACGATAATACGGGGTCAGTTTAGCGTCGAGACCGCGAAATCGGGTTGCGTAACCCGCTCATGCAAACCCTACATTATGAGATAAGATTGCATCCGGGAGACAGATGAGGAAACAAAAATGCCTGAACCGGTTCTCGATCGCATCGATCGCCACTTGTTGTCGGTGCTGCAGGAGAACGGCCGCGCGTCGAATCTCGATCTGGCGAAGGCTGTCGGCCTGTCGCCCGCGCAGACGCTGCGGCGCCACCGCCGGCTCGAGGAAATCGGCGCGATTCGCCGTTACGAAACCCGTCTGTGCCCCGATACGCTCGGCTTCGGCGTCACTGCGTTCGTGCATGTGACGATGGAGCGCGGACATATCCGCGACCTGTCGAAGTTCCAGAAACTCGTATCGGATCTCGCGCAGATTCAGGAATGTTTCTCGGTGACGGGCGATATCGACTACGTGCTGAAGGTCGTCGCGCACGATCTCAAAGGGCTGTCCAAGTTCCTGCTCGAGACGCTGATGCGCATTCCCGGCGTGAGCGGCGTGCATTCGAGCGTGTGTCTCGACGAGATCAAGTGCACGAGTGCGATGCCGGTGGAGGCGTAACACCCGCGCGCGCGAGGGCTTCCCGCGAAGCTCGCCGGTGCCGCACGCATCATCATGGTTCCGGCTGCGTCAGACAGGCGTTGAGCCGTGTGACTCGCAAGGCCAAGAAGGATCCATACAACGACCCGACCGGCGAATATAAAAATCAATGCGCGATCCGGATGAGCGTAATTTTCCACGCAATCGGCAGCGACATGAAGTCGTTTTCTCAGAAGGTATTGAAACCCATGCCGGGAAAACTGACGCTCGGACGCCTAGTCCTCAACGGCAAGGCAACTGCGACTCGCGCCTATGAACTCACCGAATGGTTGAAGCTTCGCCCATTCCTTGGCGTGGGCAAGCCGGAAAGCATCACCGGACAGGACTGGCAGGACAAGGTAAAGGGCCGCACCGGTATCATCTATTTCTTCGGTTATTGGCGGCAGGACGGTGATTCGGCTGACGCATTCAGCGGCGGACATATCGATCTGTGGAACAAGGACACCCTCACCCCCTCGGCCGCGTCGTTCTGGCGATTTCGGATCGGCGTGCCGGCCATGATCAACCCGCTCGAATATCTTCGCGGCCGGCGCGGGAATTGGTACTCGGATCTGGCCGATTCGAAAGAAATACTCTTCTGGGAAGTTGAATGAAACGGCTGACTGCCACCCTTGGTGGATTCATATGGGGCTTGCTGACTACCTGGGCATCCCTCTACGCGTTCAGCCGTATTCAATGGCCTGTTACGTCGTCCCATTCGACCGGCTGCAACGACATGGAGCACTGCGCCCCTCACGCCGTATTCGTGATCGGCCTGCTCGCGCTGACCTTGTGGCCGTCGGTTCTCTTTGCCGCAATTAACGCCGTCGCTTATCGGCGCTGGTCGTTGCGCAGATGGGGAACCGTGTTCGTTGCCGCTACGCTCTCTGTCGTCTTTTTTCATCTTGCGAGCTACGCTGCCTCCTCACTGGGTCTTTTCAGCTAAGTCGCATCGACGAGGCGGCACGCTGCAGTTCGTGCTGCCGCCTCGCTCCTTTCACGATCCCCTCGCGCCATAGCCCCTTTGGCGCCACGTGTAGCGAGTCCACGTGCGCGCGTCACAACCACGGATTTTCGCAAGTACTCACCGCACCGCCTCGAACGCACTGATCATCAGCGCCCCCGCCGCAATCACCAGACACCCGCCCGCGCGACGCGGCGTCAGCCGCTCGCCGAGGTACACGCGCGCGATCAGCGCCGCGAACACCACGCTCGTCTCGCGCAGCGCCGACACCGGGCCCATCGGTGCGCGATCCATCGCCCAGATCACGATCCCGTACGCGAGCGCCGCGAATACGCCGCCGCATGCGGCCTTCGCCGTTTCGCCGACATCCTGCGTGAGCCGCAGCGAGCCCGCGCGCAGCCGGTAGTACGCGGCCATCAGCAACCCCGTCAGCGCGAACATCCACGCGGTATAGCCGACCGTGCTGCCGCTTTCCCGCACGCCGATCCCGTCGACCACGCTGTACGCGGCGATCGAGACGCCGGTCGCGAACGCCGTCGGCAGCACCTGCGCCATCCGGTGCCGAGCGCCGCGCCCGCGATCGAGCCCGATCGCCAGGATGCCGGCGCAGATCAGCACGAGCCCACCTTGCGCGCCGGTATTCAAATGCTCGCCCGCGAACGCCGCCGCGCCCAGCGTGACGAGCAGCGGCGCGGTGCCGCGCGCGACCGGATACGCGACGCTCAGGTCGCCGTGCTCGTAAGCGCGCACCAGCAATAACGTATAGACGACGTGGATCACGGCCGACGCGACGACACACGCCCAACTCGCGGGCGTAATCGGCGCGGCGGCGGGCAGGAACAGCAGCGCGAACAGCCCGATCGCGATCTGCAGCACCGTGGCCGAGCGCAGCCGGTCGCCGCTGCTGCGCACGAGCGCATTCCATGACGCATGCAGGAACGCGGCACACAGGACGGCGAACAGGACGGGAATCGGCACGTTGAATACTCGCTGACGGCCGGCAACGCGAAATCGTCGCCGCAGGCCGATCATCGTATGAATGCGTCACCGTATTGTCAAAAAAGCCCATCACGCGGCCTCCGGGACGACTCGGCCCGCCGCGCGCGGTCGCCCGCCCGGCGCGGCCTTCGCGGCGATCACCGGGCGCGCGGTCGCATGTGTGATCGGGGATGCCCCTTTCCGCTGTCTTTCGCGGGCCGTCGCGCCGTAATGGAATCGATACCGCAGCGCAACCGTCGCGAAACCGCTCCGCCCCCATATCTTCATGCCGGGCTGTTTCAATGCCGATGCTCCGTCACGAGCTCCGCGCCGAACCGACACGGCGACGGGGCCGCTCTCCACCATCGAAAACCTACCTGGAGTTTCGCGATGTTCCGTCAAGCCTTGCTCGTCACCGCCTGCGCCGGCGCAGCACTTGCGCTGTTCGCCTGCGGCGGCAGCGACGATCCCACGTCGACGCCCGCCGTGTCGTCGCAGGACGCGCTGCAGACCGCCACGCCGATCAAGCACGTCGTCGTGATCTACGGCGAAAACGTGTCGTTCGACCACTACTTCGGCACCTACCCGAACGCGTCGAACCCGGCCGGCGAACCGGCCTTCACCGCGAAGTCCGGCACGCCGACGATCAACGGCCTCACGGGCACGCTGCTCACCGCGAACCCGAACTTCACGAACACGGCCAACGGCACCGACGCCGCGAACCCCTTCCGCCTCGACCGCACGCAGGCCGCGACCGCCGACCAGAACCACGCATACACGGCCGAGCAGCAGGCGGAGGACAACGGCCTCGCCGACCTGTTCCCGAAATACACCGGCAAGGGCTCGTCCGGCGGCGCCGGCGCGTTCGGCACGAAGGGCCAGGTGATGGGCTACTTCGACGGCAACACCGTCACCGCGCTGTGGAACTACGCGCAACGCTTCGCGATGAGCGACAACGCCTATACGACGGTCTACGGCCCGTCGACGCCGGGCGCGCTGAACGTCGTGTCCGGCCAGACCAACGGGATGCAGATCGTCAAGACGTCGAAGCAGCCGTCGACGCTCGCCGCCACGTCGTACTACATCAACGACGGCCAGGGCGGCTTCACGATGATCAACGACGTCGATCCGGGCTACGACGTGTGCTCAAGCACGACCGACCAGGCGATGATGAGCGGCAAGAACATCGGCGACCTGCTGAACGCCGCGAAGATCACGTGGGGCGGCTTCATGGGCGGCTTCAACCTGTCGACGACCAACAGCAACGGCACGAGCGGCTGCAGCCGCAGCACGGTCGCCACCGCCGTGAACGCCGCGACGGCCGACTACATCCCGCACCACAACTGGTTCCAGTACTACGCGTCGACCGCGAACCCGCAGCACACGCGCCCGAGCTCGGTCGCGGCGATCGGCTCGAGCGTCCAGGCCGACGGCAAGACGGCCGAACCGGCGAACCACCAGTACGACAGCGACGACTTCTTCGCGGCCGTGAAGGCCGGCAACTTCCCGTCGGTCAGCTTCCTGAAGGCACCAGCCGCGCAGGACGGGCATGCAGGCTACTCGGATCCGCTCGACGAGCAGGCGTTCGTCACGAAGGTCGTCAACTTCCTGCAGCAGCAACCCGACTGGCAGAACACGGCCGTGATCGTCACGTATGACGACTCGGACGGCTGGTACGACCACGCGTATACGACACCGACCCACGCGTCGTCCGACGCGGTCGACCAGGTCAACGGCAACGGCCAGTGCGGCTCGGGCGGCACCACCGGCGTGAACGGCGGCACCGTGAACGGCCGCTGCGGCCCCGGCGTGCGGATTCCGCTCGTCGTGATCTCGCCGTACGCGAAGCAGAACTACGTCGACCACACGATGATCGACCAGGCGTCCGTCGTGCGCTTCATCGAGGACAACTGGCTCGGCGGCCAGCGCATCGGCGGCGGTTCGTTCGATGCGTCGGCCGGCGACCTGCGCGGGCTGTTCGACTTCGCGTCGAAGCCGAACACGGCGCCGCTGTATCTCGATCCGACGCTGGGCACCGTGCTGAGCGCGGCGCCGTCGATCTGACCGGCATCGCGTAACCGGCAACAGCAAGCAGCAGGCCGGCGCAGCGTGCGCCGGCCGTTTCCATTCGACGTGCCGCGCCGACGCGGCGCCCCGACTTTCGACCGCCAGCATGACAGCTCGTCCCGCGCTCCCGTCCTCCGACACAGCCGGCGCCGACGCGCCGCGTTCCCCTGCCCGCGCGGCGTTCGCGCTCGGCGCGGCCGTGCTCGGCTACGCCGCGTTCGCGATCGCGTTCCCGGCCCGTACGCCGGCGGCGATCGGCGACGTCGT
Organism: Burkholderia sp. Nafp2/4-1b; assembly: GCF_003635165.1. Lineage (GTDB taxonomy): Bacteria > Pseudomonadota > Gammaproteobacteria > Burkholderiales > Burkholderiaceae > Burkholderia. The sequence goes on from NZ_ML058597.1 coordinate 917,405, forward strand.
CGCCGACTGGACGGGTGCGAATCCGCATCCGGTCGTGTTGCAGCGCCCCGCCGCGCAGCCGTTGTCGGCCGTCGCGCAACTCGGACGCGCGCTGTTCGTGGATCCGTCGCTGTCGGCCTCGGGCAAGCAGTCGTGCGCGTCGTGCCACAGCCCCGATCATGCGTACGCTCCGCCGAACGGGCTCGACGTGCAGCCGGGCGGCCTCGCGATGACGCAGCAGGGCTACCGCCCGCCGCCGTCGCTGATGTACCTGTATCGCCAGCCCAACTTCAGCATCGGCCCCGATGCCGGCGAAAACGACGCGGCGCCGAGCGTCGCGCAGCAGGCTGCGTCGGCGGCCGGTGTCGTGAAGGCGCAGAAGGTGGCCGGCACGTCGGCCGCGCCGCAGCTCGTGCCGCAAGGCGGGATGTTCTGGGACGGCCGCGCCGATACGTTGCAGCAGCAGGCGTTCGGGCCGCTGCTGAATCCGGTCGAAATGGCGAACGCGAGCATCGACGATGTTGCGCGCAAGCTCGCGCAGTCGCCGCATCGCGCGCAGTTCGAGCAGCTGTTCGGTGCGCGCGTGTTCTCCACGCCGCAGCTCGCGGTGTCGGAGGCGATGTTCGCGATCGCGCGCTATCAGGTCGAGGATCCGTCGTTCCATCCGTACGACAGCAAGTACGACCGCTGGCTCGAAGGCCGCGCGCGCTTGACGCAGGCCGAGTTGCGCGGGCTGCGGCTCTTCAACGATCCGGACAAGGCGAATTGCGCGGGCTGCCACCTGTCGAAGCCCGGCAAGGACGGCCTGCCGCCGATGTTTACCGACTATCAGTACGAGGCACTCGGCGCGCCGCGCAACCGCACGCTCGCGCAGAACCGCAACCCGGCGTTCTACGATCTCGGCGTGTGCGGGCCGTTCCGCGAGGATCTCAAGGACCAGACGCAGTATTGCGGGATGTTCCTCACGCCGACGCTGCGTAACGCGGCGACGCGCCACGTGTTCTTCCACAACGGCGTGTTCCATACGCTCGACCAGGTGATGGCGTTCTACAATGAGCGCAGCATCTCGCCGCAGAAGTTCTATTCGCGCGGCGCGGACGGCAAGGTCGACGTGTACGACGACATTCCGGCGAAGTACCGCGCGAACGTCGACGTGACCGATGCGCCGTTCGACCGCAAGCCCGGCGACAAGCCCGCGATGACCGCGCAGGACATCAAGGATATCGAAGCGTTTCTCGGCACGCTCAATGACGAGCCCGCACGCTGACGGTTGGCTTGCCGCCGCGTCTGGTCAGCGCTGCGCGCGGATGCACAGGAAGGCCGGCGCCAGCGACAGCTCCGCATGGAGCCGCTCCGACACGGCCTTCATCTCGGGCAGCGGCGTGGGTTCGACGAACCGGTCGAGCCGCCAGCCGGCGTCGGCGAGCGCATTCAGGATGTCGGCAAGCGGCCGGCGCCATGCTTCGACGTAGGGCTTCGGTTCGCCGAAACCCGACCAGTGGAAGCCGAAGCGGCTCGTATCGAAGTACGTGCCTTCCCCGCGCGTGCGCTCGTCCATCCAGTCGCGCATCGGGTGCGCCATCGAGAACACCAGCGTGGCACCGGGCCGCGACACGCGCCTGAATTCACGCAGCGTCGGCACGAGGTCGCGCACGTAGTCGAGCGCAAGCGAACACAGGATCTTGTCGAACGAAGCGTTCGGCAGCCAGTCGAGCGGCGCCGCGAGATCGCCCTCGGCGACGTCGACCGAAAGCCCCGCGCAACGCGCCTTTGCGAGGGCAACCATCGCAGGCGAACAGCCTCTGGCCGCTTCGCTTTCTGCAACCCCGTGGCACTAGCGCAGCAGCGCAACGTTCTCGTCGATTCGACGTTGAATGTCCAACAGGGTGTCTTCGGTGATGATCCCCTCGTAGCGGCGCTTCGCAATGGCCGTAAATCGGCTGGCCACTCCGCACATTCCGTCGATCATGTCGCCGGCAGCGGCTGCGGAAAGCTCCGCTTCGTTTGCCAGTCCGAGCAATGCCGCTCGGTCGATCCGCAGCGCCTCGCCCATGACGTCCATCTGGTGATAACCGCCCGGCCCCTCGCAGAATGTAACGTCGTAGGCCGGCGCGAGCTTCCACTCGCCGGATCGCGACATGACGTACGCGAAGTTCTTCGGATGATCGTCGCGATTGTTGAACGCGACATTGAAGACAGCCCGTTCGAACGCCCGCGCCTTCTCGCGTACGTCATTGGTGCACATGTGAGTCGCACGCAGAAAATTCACGTAATCGAGCGCACCTGGCGTTTTGTAATCGGCGCCGGTGAACGCGGCAACGCTTTGCATGGGCACGCGCAGACCGTCCCGACGATCGAAACGCCTGGACGCGAATGCCGCCATCCCGTCTGGCAGATTGAAATGCAGCGTGTCGGGGGTCTCGATGCCGCACATGCGCAAGCACTCGGCGTAGACCATTTCGATCGCGCACACCTCGGGATGCTCTTGCCGAGCCGGGAACTTGACCAGCCACGCTTCAAAACCCGCCACCGCGGCCGTGGTAAAAACGCCGGACTCCGGATCACGGTAGACCAGGGCCTTTGGCCTGGCGCCTTGCGGAGAACCGCCGACCTGCAGCAGTTGATGAAGGAATTCGCCGCCCTCGCCATTGAGGACGTCCTGTACCTCGGCCGCGAGCCGATCGAGAGGAATATCCGGCTGCGGTGCCTGGATCTCGGGCACGACCGGCTCGAACGACATGGCCCCCATCGCATGGTTGCCAATGTAAGCCAACCGCTCCAGCGGCCCGATACGTGCCGCGTTGAGACCGCGGCGTTTGAACAAGCGGTCCATCAGCAACATGCCCCATCCGTCGGGCAGTGCGTCATAGACCGGTCCGGGCAATCCCAGCTGGTGGGACGGGAAGTCCCTGCGCAGCTTCGCGCCGTGCAATGGGAGCGTATAAGACGACAGTTCCAGCCCCCTCTTGCGCGCGTCATCGCTATATTCGAATACGATCAACGGGCGCCCCGTGATCGCCGTCGTGGAGACCATCGATCCCCACAGCCAGTGCTCTCCCCAGCCGTCGTAGTAGACATCGATCCGCTCGATCATTTCTGGTTGCCCCTCTTCACGCGCTGACGTTTGGCACTTTGTTCATAGCGGTGAACGTCTTCCAGGCTATCGAGCTTCGGCAGGAAGAGTCCTTCGAGTTCCTTGCTTCGTCCCAGGACCATCGCTACACGGACGACTGTCTCGAGGCTCACATTGCGTCCGGCTTCCAGGTTGGACACGGTATTGGCACCGACGCCGGCCCGCGCGGCTACGTCGCTCTGCGTCAGTTGCAACGCCAGCCGCTCCGTGCGAAGCCGCGCGCAAAGCAGTGTGACGATTTCATCGGGCTTGCGGAAACTTAATTCCAACATAGTGGGTCTTCTGGCGCTATAGCTCTCATAACTCCCAATATTATAGAGTTATAGGTGCGATGCACTCAAGAAAGATAATTCCCGATTGTTGTTCCTTATGACGGGATTTGGGTTGTTAAGCCACTTCAGCGCGTAATTAACGTATCCACGACGCGTGCGCTTCCCATACCAAGGGAAGTCCTCAAACGCGCCACGTCGTGCCACGGATCGTCGCGCTCGTCGACGCGTAGCGGGGCCAGCCGTGAGCTAGCGAGCAACCGCCTCCCTCGTGCTGACGGCCGCGATCGCTCGCGCGCGCCGTTCCGCCAATTGCTGCGCGAACCGGTACGCGACGAGCGAACCCGCCACGGCCAGCAGCATCGGCACGAGGCTATCGTGATTCGCGCGCGTGAATTCGAGCAACAGCACGACGGCCGTGATCGGCATCTGCATCGATGCGGCGAGAAACGCGGTCGCGCCGACCAGCGCGCATCCGCCGATCGACGCGCCGGGCCACACGAGGCTCCACAGCCCGCCGAGCACGACGCCCAGTAGCGCGCCGTTCGCGAGGCCCGGCGTCAGCAGCCCGCCTTCGGCACCCGCGCGCAGGCTGCTCGCCTCGATCGTCACCTTCAGCACGAGCAACGTCGCCGCCAGGCCGATCGTCAGCGTGCCGTCGAAACCCAACGAAGCCGGCCCCTTGCCGTTGCCGAGCAGTTGCGGAAACCACATCGCCAGCACGCCGATCACCGCGAAATTGAGCAGAGAGAACACCGGCAGCAGCCGGCCCTTCGGCGCGTCGGCCCGTGCGCGGGCTGTGAGCCGCACGAAACCGTACGCGGCGAAACCGAACAGCGGCCCGCTGACGATCGACCACGCGACGAGCGGCGTGCTCAGCACGAACGCAGGGACCGTGTACTGATGTTCGTTGCCGAGGCCGATCCATGCGACGACCGCCGCGATCGCCGACGTGACGACCGCCACCACCAGCGCGCGCATGTCGAACGTGCCGAGCAGCACTTCGAGCACGAACACGGCGCCGCCGAGCGGCACGTTGTAGACGGCCGCGAGGCCGGCCCCCGCGCCGCACGCGACCATCAACCGGCAGTCGGCCGGCGTGAGCCCGGCGCGATGCGCGAGCCGCCCGGCCAGCAGGGAGCCGATTTCGCGCGGGGCGACTTCGCGACCGAGCGGCGAACCGAGCGCAACGGTGACGATCTGCAGCAGCGCATGAACCGTCGTGCTGACGAACGGCATCCGCGGATCAGCCGCGCGCACCGCGCGGCGAATGCTGACGAGCGGCCGCCCGTACCGGTACAGCGCCCACCAGCCGCCGCCGGCAACGAGCCCGCACACGACGAGCACCGCAAGCCGGCGCAGCGGGCCGGCCTGGGTCACGCCGGAGAGGAAGCTCTCGGTGCCGACCACGTGCGCGAGGCTGTACCCGTAGGCCACGTGCTGGATCGCGTGCAGCAGCAGCGCGAGCAGCATCCCGCCGAAGCCCGCGCCGACGCCGGTCAGGATCGTGACGACCGCCATCCGCGCAAACGGACTGGCGGACGGCGAGGAAGACGCAGGAGCGGACGGGAGATCGAGGCGCATGAGGTCGGCGAACGGGGATCGGAAAGACGGCGCACACCATGCGCGCCGCCGTCAGGACCGCATCGTAGGCTTCGCCCGATCATGCGACAAACGTATTTTTCTGATCAACTCATGCGTCTCCAGAATACTGCCGTGAAGGCGGGCCGCCGCGGCAGAAGCAGCCGGCCCCCGGCACAGCCGCGTCAATCCGGATACGTGATGCGCTCCGGTTCCCGCCGCATGATCACCTTCCCGTTGCGCATCGACAGCGTGGCCTTCGCCTGCCGGCGCACCGCTTCGTAGTCGCTGTCCGCATCGAGCACGACCAGATTCGCCGGCCGGCCGAGCGCGATCCCGTAACCGTCGCCGAGATGCATCGTCGTCGCACTGTGATCGGTCACGAAGTCGAGGCAGCGCTGCAGGTCCTGGTAGCCCATCATGTGGCAGATATGCAGGCCCGCGTCGAGCACGCGCAGGATGTTGCCGTTGCCGAGCGGATACCACGGATCCTTGATCGAATCCTGCCCGAAGCACACGTTCAGGCCCGCACGATCGAGTTCCGCGACACGCGTGACGCCGCGTCGCTTCGGGAACGTGTCGAAGCGCCCCTGCAGGTGGATGCTCTCGGTCGGGCACGAGATGAAGTTCAGCCCCGCGCGCTTCAGCAGCCGGAACAGCTTCGAGCAGTACGCGTTGTCATACGAGCCCATCGCGGTCGTGTGGCTGGCCGTCACGCGCGCCCCCATCCCGCGCACGCGCGCTTCTTCCGCGAGCACTTCCAGAAAACGCGAATGCGGATCGTCGGTCTCGTCGCAGTGCACGTCGACGAGGCAGCCGGTGCGCTCGGCCAGCTCCATCAGGAAGCGGATCGAGCTGACGCCCTGTTCGCGCGTGTTCTCGAAATGCGGAATCCCGCCGACGACGTCCGCGCCGAGCTCGATCGCCTGCTCCATCAGCGCGCGCCCGCCGTCGAACGACTCGATGCCTTCCTGCGGAAACGCGACGATCTGCAGGTCGATCAGCCCGCGCGCCTCGTCTTTCACTTCGAGCATCGCCTTCAGCGCGGCGAGCGTCGGATCGGTGACGTCGACATGGGTGCGCACGTGCTGGATCCCGTGATCGCGCAGCATGCCGATCGCCGCATGCGCGCGCGTCTTCGTGTCGTCGTGCGTGATCGTCGCCTTGCGCTCCGACCAGCGCTCGATGCCCTCGAACAGCGTGCCGCTCATGTTCCAGGCCGGCTCGCCGGCCGTGAGCACCGCATCGAGGTGGATGTGCGGTTCGACGAGCGGCGGAATCACGAGGCGCCCGCCCGCATCGACATCGTCGGCGCCGACGGGCGTGGCCGCTGTGATGGGCGCGGCTTGCACGTCGAGCCGCGCGATCCTGTCGCCGTCGATACCGATCGTGAACAGCCCGTCGCGACCGCGCAGGCGTGCATTGAACAGGTTCATGGGGGTCCTGGCGTCATGCGGCGCCCGCGCGCCGCGTAGTGGGGAAAACCGGCGTCGACGCGATGCGCCGCGCTCAGTCGAAGTATTCGATCGTCAGGCCGGTCGCGGCGCTCATTTCGTCGGTCGTCACGTCGCGCACGCGCTTGCCGAACGTCCAGACATGCCGGCCCGGATCGCGCGCGCGATACACGCGATCGCCGTAGAACGCGTCGGCCGGCGCCTGCAGGATGTCCGCGCCGGCCTCGCGCGCGTGTTCGCAGTGCGCGTCGATGTCCGCGTCGTCGGGCAGATGCACATGCACGTGCTGGGTATTGCGGTCGCCCGTGTCTTCCGGCGACGCGATGAAGTCGGCCCACGTGCCGCCGATCATCACGAGGCTGTCGCCGAATTTCATTTCGGCATGGGCAATGTCGCCTTCCGGTGTGGTGACGACGAGCGAGCGCTCGAAACCGAATGCACGTTCGAGCCACGCGAGCGCGGCTTTCGGGTCGCGGTAGCACAGCGCGGCACTGAAGGACGGACGGTGATGCGCAGTCATCGATGTCTCCTTGTCTCGGCATGGGTCCGACCATTCTCCACGCGCACGGTGCGGCGAGCAACTCCCCCGCCCGGCTGCGCACATGTTGTCAATGCGCGACACGGCAGGCGCGGTCACCGTCCGTCGCGCGTCGCGCGGCTCGCGAAAACGCCCGGCACCCGGCCGCCGCACCGGTTTGTGAACGCCGTGTGACGCACTGTTGCGCGACTCGCAATGGAGCACCCGCGCGGCCACCGCCGGAATCGCGACGATGCGCCCCTACACTTGCGCCGAATTTTGCGAAGTTTGGTTACCCAGTCCCACACGCAGGAGCTGTTAGATGCAAAACCCGAATAAAACCCTGATTGCCGCCGCATCCGCGGCCGCACTGTTTGCCCCGCTCGCACACGCGCAGAGCTCGGTCACGCTGTACGGCCTGATCGACGCCGGTATCGCGTACACCAACAACGTGAATGGCGCGGCCCAGTGGCGCATGGCCACCGGCACGATCAACGGCAGCCGCTTCGGCCTGCGCGGCAGCGAGGACCTCGGCGGCGGCCTGAAGGCGCTGTTCGTGCTGGAGAGCGGTTTCAACGCGAACAACGGCGCGCTCGGCCAGGACGGCAAGCTGTTCGGCCGGCATGCGTACGTCGGCCTGAGCCGCGCCGGCTTCGGCACGCTGACGCTCGGCCGCCAGTACGACACGATGGTCGACTTCGTCGCGCCGCTGTCCGCGACGGCCGGCGACTTCGGCGATACGGGCTTCGCGCATCCGTTCGACAACGACAACCTGAACCACTCGGTGCGCATCAACAACGCGGTCAAGTACACGAGCGACACGATCGCGGGCTTCAAGGTCGGCGCGCTGTACGGCTTCTCCAACTCGGCGAACTTCGCCGGCAACCGCGCATACAGCGTCGCGGCGAGCTACACGAACGGCCCGCTGAAGCTGGCCGGCGCGTACCTGCAGATGAACGGCACGAAGGGCTCCACGAGCGCGAGCCCCGGCGCAACCGACGTCGCTGAAGCGAAGAGCGTGAGCCAGGGCGGCTGGTCGGCCGGTTCGGACCGCATGCGCACGTATGGCGGCGGCGTCAGCTACGGGTTCGGCCCCGCGACGGTCGGTTTCGTCTATACGCGCTCGCAGTACGACAACACGGGCTCGTTCGGCTCCGCCGGCCAGGTCGCGTTCAACAACTACGACGTGAACGTGCGCTACGCGGTGACGCCGGCCGTCAGCCTCGGCGCGGCCTACGTGTACACGGACGCCAGCGTGTCGAACCCGGACAGCAAGCACGGCACCGATCCGAAGTGGCATCAGGTCGACCTGCAGGCCGTGTACAAGCTGTCGCGCCGCACCGATCTGTACGCGGAAGCGATGTACCAGCACGCATCGGGGCGCGGCTACCAGGCGTTCATCAACACGTCGGGCGGCGCATCGAGCACCGCGAACCAGGTCGTCGGCACGATCGGCATGCGCACGCGGTTCTGAGCGACGCCGCGCATGACGTGACGACGCGTCGCCTGTCGGCCGGAACCCTGCCGCTGCAGGCGGGTTCGGTCGACTCGGGCGACGTGCGCGAATGTTGTTTCATCTGGAAAGCTGCCTGCCTGGAATCGGGGTTTTTGCGGCCGCCCATGCTGCATAGACTGGCATCGATGGTTCGGATCGCAGATCGATCGCCGAACCGGCCTCACCCCCGTCTACCAGGAGAACATCGTGAAATCGCTCGTCGTAACCGCCGCCGCTGCCGTCCTGCTTGCCGCACCGGCGCTGTCGTTCGCTCAGTCCGCCAAGTCGTCCGTCACGCGCGCGCAGGTGCTGCAGGAGCTCTATGACCTCGAATCGGTCGGCTACAACCCGTCGCTCGGCGACGCCGGCAATTACCCGGACGATCTCATGGCCGCGCAGGAGCGCCTCGCAGCCAAGCGGCTCGCCGAGCACAAGGCCGCGCAAGCCGCGTATGGCGCGGCCGGTGCGGGCGCAACCGAATCGGGCGTGGCGGCAAAGCCCGCGCTTTGAACGCATCGCACGACACCGCGCCCGCATGACGCGAGTCGTGCGGGCGCGGTGTCGTGATATCGCGATTTCGATTGCAGGAAACGGCCGGTGAAGATGCGGCCGGTCAACGTGCGGTCCTGCACGCGCAGCGTGCAGGAAATGGGCTCAAGCCGCCTGCGGTTCGCGGTCGATCGCGTTCAGCATCTCGACGTCGTGCGCGATCATCCCCGGCACCTGCGCACGCAGCATCTCGACCCAGGTGCGCACCTTCGCGTCGACGAAGCGGCGCGACGGATACAGCGCATACACGTTCATCTTCTGCAGGATGTGGCTGGGCAGCACGCGCACGAGCGTGCCGTCGCGCAGCGCGTCGATCGCCGCGTACAGCGGCAGCATGCCGATCCCGATGCCGTCGCGGATCGCGAGCGCGAGCGATTCGGCCGTGTTGGTCTGCACCGGCCCCGCGACATGGATCTGCTCGACGCCGTCGGCGCCTTCGAGTATCCACTCGTGGGTCGGAAAGGCCGGCGTGCAGAGCGTGAGGCAAGCGTGCGCGCCAAGATCATGCGGACGCGACGGAGCACCGTGGCGCTTCACGTACTCGGGCGACGCGCACAGGATGCTGAAGGTCGAGCCGAGCAGGTGCGACACGAGCTCCGAATCGGGCAGCGACGACGCGGTCACGACCGCCATGTCGCTCGTGCCGTCGAACAGGTCGGGCATGCGCTGCGACAGCGACAGCTCGATCGACACGTCCGGATACTGCGTGTGATAGCGCGTCAGGGCGGGCATCACGTAGTGATGGCCGACGCTCGCGAAGCTGTGCATGCGCAATACGCCGGCCGGCCGCTCGTGCGCGCAGCTTGCCTCTTCCTCGGCGCGATCGACGTCGGCGAGGATCTGGCGGCAGCGCCGCAGATAGCTTTCGCCGGCAGACGTGAGCGCGAGACGGCGCGTCGAGCGATTCATCAGACGGGTGCGCAGGCGCGCCTCGAGTTCCGACACCGCGCGCGACATCGCGCCGGTCGTCGAATTCAGCGATTGCGCGGCCGCGGTGAAACTGCCCGTCTCGACGACGCGCGTAAACACCCGCATGTTTTGTAGGGTATCCATTCTTGTGAGCCACCTGTAGCGGAGCCGCTATTTTCCTCCAGCGGATGCGACAGATTGTTACGCCGCCTGCAACTATCGTTTCCCCGCAGCTGCGTTAATGCCCGCGCGCCGCCCTCCTACAATCGGCGCCTCACCAGTCGAACGGACCCGTCCGGGCGCGCCGCGGCACCGCACGCGCCCTTTCCTTTCATGAAGCCACAACCTGCGATCGAGCGACCTTCCATCGAACCGGCACGATGGAGAACCTGGCTCGATCCGCTCGGCGATGCCGCGCGCGACTGGGCCGTGAGCGACGGGCTGATCTGGCTCCACCTCGCCAAGACCGTGCTGGCCGCGCTGCTCGCGATGGGCATCGCGATGCGGCTCGAGATGTCGCAGCCGCGCACCGCGATGACGACGGTGTTCGTGCTGATGCAGCCGCTGTCGGGGATGGTGTTCGCGAAGAGCTTCTACCGCGTGCTCGGCACGGCGGCCGGGCTCGTCGCCGCGCTCGCGCTCGGCGGGCTGTTCGCGCAGCAGCCGGAGCTGTACATGGCCGGCATCACGCTGTGGATCGGCACCTGCATCGCGCTCGCGGTGCGCAACCGCCACTTCCGCTGGTACGGGTTCGTGCTCGCCGGCTACACGGCCGCGCTGATCGGCCTGCCCGCGGTGATGACGCCGCAGACGCTGTTCCAGTCCGCGCTCACGCGCGCAGCCGAAGTCGCGCTGGGCATCGCGTGCTCCGGCGCGGTCAGCGCGCTGATCCTGCCGCTCAGCTCCGCGAAGGCGCTGATGCGCTCGCTGACCGCCCGCCATGTGAAGTTCCCGGCCTTCGCGGCCGGCGCGCTGTCGGGCGATCTCGCACGCGGCGAATTCGAACGGCGCTTCGCCGATTTCGTCGACGAGATCGTCGGCTTCGAGGCCAATCGCGCGTTCGCGTCGTTCGAGGATCCGCACATTCGCGCGCGCAGCCGCCGGCTCGCGCGGCTGAACAGCGAATTCATGAACGCATGCACGCGCCTGCATGCACTGCACCAGCTCATCAAGCGCCTGCGCGCGAACCGCTCGGACGCCGTGCTCGATGCGCTCGCGCCGCACGTCGACGGGCTCGCGCAGCGGATCGCCGCGTTGCGCGACGAGCGGCAGCGCGGAATCGCGTCGACGACCGGCGCGGTGCTCGAACTGCGCCGCTTTCACGACGCATTGCCGAAGGCCGCGCGCGCGTCGCGCCGTGCGATCGAAGAGCATGCGGCCGGCGGCCTGCTCGATTTCGATACCGCGATCGAGCTGATGTACCGCTTCATCGGCGAGTACGTCGGTTATGCCGATACCTGCGCGTCGCTCGACCGCGACGATCACGCGTTCGAACGCTCGGTCACGCGTTACGCGGTGAAGACCAATTCGTTCTTCGTCGGCTTCGCATTCCTGCGCACGCTGGTCGCCGTCGGCGCGATGAGCGCGTTCTGGATCGCGTCGGAATGGCCGAGCGGCTCGCTCGCCGTGATCGCCACCGCGATCGCGTGCGCACTGAGCTCGACGTCGCCGCGCGCGCCGAAGTTCGTCGCGCAGATGGCCGTCGGCGCGGCATTCGCGACGGCCGTCGGCTACATGTTCCTGTGCTACGTGTATCCGAACATCGACGGCTTTCCGCTGCTGTGCGCGGCGCTCGCGCCGGTGCTCGGCCTCGGCGCGTTTCTCGCGATGCGGCCGGGCCTGTCCGGCTACGGAATCGGCTTCGCGGTGTTCTTCTGCCTGCTCGCGGGGCCCGACAATGCGATCGCCTATACGCCCGAGGTGCTGATCAACAACGGTTTTGCCGTCGTCGTCGCGATGCTCGCCTGCTCGATCGTGTTCGCGGTGGTGTTTCCCACCCACATGCCATGGCTCACGTCGCGCATCGCGCACGACCTGCGCCGTCAGATCACCGTCGCCTGCGAAGGCGCACGCGACGGCCTCGCCGCACGCTTTCAGTCGAGCACGCACGACCTGATGGCGCAGTTGCGCACGCTGCTCGTCAAGCGCACGCGGCAGCATCGCGACGCGCTGCGCTGGATGCTGTCGACGCTCGAAGTCGGCCATGCGGTGATCGACCTGCGCGACGAACTGCACGATTTCCGCGAATCGAAACCGCCGCAGACGCTGCGCTGGACCGCGTCGATCGATGCGGTGCTGCGCGAGCTGCCGCGCTTCTTCGACGATCCGACGCCCGTGCGCCACGCGCGCACGCTGAAATCGGTGAACCTGGCGATCCGCGCCGCGCAGCATGCGCTGCACGAGTGGTACGCGGTACCCGATGCGCGCCACCGGATGCAGCGCATCGTCGGCTGCCTGCACTTCATCCGCAGCGCGCTGCTCGACAAGGATGCGCCGTTCAATCGTCACCGTCATTGACCGCCGACGGCGCATCGGCCGGGATCGATGCGCACGCAACGTCATCCTTGTGTCGATTGGAAATAAGCTCTGCACCCGCGGCGATTAATCTTCAGGCAGCGCGAGCCTATAGTTTCCTCACTGCCAGCGAGACTGGCACTGACCCAGGAGAAACCGAAATGAAGCCGCTGCACCTCGCCCTCGCTGCCCTGTCGCTCACCGCCGCTGTCGCGCACGCGCAGCCCGCGCCGGCCGACCGCGCGCAGCAACCGGCGAACCGCGCCGAAGCCGTCCAGGCAGCCGGCCGCGTCGATGGTGCGCCATCGAAACAGGAAGAGCCGAACGCGTGCGTCGGCCCCGTCAGCTTCTGCAACGTCTACTTCGGCAGCTGAGCATGACGCCGCGTCGTCCCGGCCACTTCGGCCGCGCGCGCATCGCACGCATCGCACTGATGGCATGCACGTGCGCACGACGCGCCGGCCGGTCGCCGCAACGGCACTGCCCGCCACGCCGCTTCGATTGAAGCGGCGCATGCCGCTTCAGGCGCCGCGCCCCGGCCGCCAGCCCACTTCGCGCAACGCATCCAGCAGTCGCGCCTGCCCCAGCCCTTCGACTCGCGCGCCGCGCGATGCGACGTCGCTTCCCGCGACCAGCGCGTTCACGATCGCTTCCTCCACCGCTTCCGCCGCCGCGACGAACAGTGCGGAGATATGGTCGTTGTTGACCATCTTCACGTCGGTCGTCGGTGCGCCCTTGCTGCCGTAGTTCGCGGCCGGCAATCCGTGGTTGCCGGTGGCGAATGCCAGGAAGATGTCGCCGCTCGAATCCTCGGTGCCGCCGCCGACGCGTGCCAGCCCGACGCTCGCACGCTGCGCGAGGCGCGTGCACTGATGCGGCAGCAGCGGCGCGTCGGTCGCGATCGTCACGACGATCGAACCCATCCCGGCCTCGCCTTGCGCAGCGGGCGCGCGAAACGGCGAATGCACGTGCCGCAGCACGTCGCCGACCGGATAGCCGGCCACGCGCAGCATCTCGCGCACGCCGTAGTTCGCCTGCACGAGCGCACCGACGGTCCAGCCGCCCGCATCGGCCGCGACCGCCCGCGACGCGGTGCCGATGCCGCCCTTGAACTCGTGGCAGATCATCCCCGTGCCGCCGCCGACGCTACCTTCGGCAACCGGCCCCGACTGCGCGGCGGCAAGCGCACGCTGCACGTGAGCGGCGTTCACGTGCTGCCCCCAGATGTCGTTCAGCAGTCCGTCGTAGGTTTCCATCACGACCGGCATGCACCAGTACACGCGGCCGGCCGCCGCTTCGCGCTCGTTCGCGATGAGCGCATCGCGCACCGCGCCCACGCTGTGCGTGTTCGTATAGGCGATCGGCGTCGTCAGCAGGCCGGCTTCGCGGATCCATTCGAGCCCGGTCGCGTCGCCGTTGCCGTTCAGCACATGGACGCCCGCGAAACACGGCGAATCGTGCGCGGCGCCCGCGCGCGGCTCGATCACGGTGACGCCGGTGTTGATCGACGCGTCGCCGTTCTCGACGTTCAGCGTGCAATGTCCGACCCGCACGCCCGGTACGTCCGTGATCGCGTTGAAGCGGCCCGGCGTGCCGAGTCCGATGCGGATGCCGAGATCCCTCGTGCGCATGATGCAATTCCTCCGGTCTTTCAATGGTTCGGTGTTTCGGTATGACACGATGTCGAGGCAGCGTTCAAAGCGAGCGGAACGCTTCGCTGTGGCGCGCCCACACCGCATACATCGCGAGCGCGGCCGCGAGCAGCGCGCCGATGATGATCAGGTCGGTCGGCTTCGTCGCCGTCGCGAGCGTCGTATAGAGCGTGTACGCGGCACCGGCGACCGCGACGAGCGGCGTCACGGGCCACAGCGGCATCCGGTAATGATGCTCGACGTCGCGGCGCACGAACCGGCTCGCGAGCGCGGCCAGCCCGACGACCAGGTAGATCAGCAGCAGCAGGTCGACCGTGAAGGCGGTCAGCTCGTCCAGGCTCGACACGAACACCAGGCCCGACGACGGCACGGCCAGCGCGAGCGTCGCGAGCCACGGTGATTCGAGGCGCGGATGAATCGTCGAGAACGCGCGGTTGCAGGTGCGCGACCAGAGCGCATGCCGGCCGCTGCTGTACAGCAGGCGCCCCATCGTGATCACGATCGCGATGATCGCGTTGAACACCGACAGGAAGATCCCGCCGCTGACCACGCGCGACACCAACGGGTTGCTCAGCGAGCGCACGACATAGCCGATCGGGTCGGCGCTCTTCGTGAGTTCCGTGAGCGACGGCGCGCCGAGCACGATCGCGGTGAGCGGAATCAGCTCGACGACGAGGATCACCAGCAGCGAATAGATCACCGCCTTCGCGACGTTGCGGTTGCCGCCGCGCAGGTCTTCCGCGAGGTACGCGGCTGAGCCGAAGCCGTTGTAGCAGAAGATCGCGGTGCCGATCGCGGGCACGATTGCCGCGAGCGTGGCCGGCACCAGCGCATTGCCGCTGGCGACGACCGGCGCGACCAGCACCTCGGCGCCGCGATGCGGTGAGCCGAAGCCGAGCCCCGCGATCAGCATCAGCACGCCGATCTCGACGACGAGGAATGCGCCGGTGATCCATGCATTCGTCTTGATGTTCAGCATGCCGAGCACGTAGCTGAGCAGCACGATCGTCAGCGCGACCGACTGGTTGCTGAAGTGCGTGCCGAGCGCGTTGTTCAGGTACGGCGCGGCGCCGCTCGCCAGCACGGCAGGAATGAACACGCTGACGGACAGCACCGTGATGAAGGTCAGATAGTCGGGCAGCGTGCCGAACACGCGCTTGGCCATCACGTACTCGCCGCCCGCGCTGCGATGCGCGGCGCTGAGCTCCGCATAACAGAGCGCGAATGCGAGCGCGAGCACGCCGCCGAGCACGAACGACAGCACCGCGCCGCTGCCGGCCTGCTGGATCGCGAATGGCGCGATCACGAAGATCGAGCTCGCGGGCGTCACGCCCGACACGGTGATCATCACGGCGTCGCGCACGCTGAGCGTCTGCGACAGCGCACGCGGCGCGTCCTCCGTGGCAGGCGTCGCTTGCAGCGTGCCCGTCGACTCCGACATCATCGCCATTTCGTTCTCCTGTTGCTTTGCTGCCGCTTTTTGAACGCCCATACTCGGGCCCGAATCATTGCGTGGCAGTCTAGGAAGCCAAATTCAGGACCGCTATTCCCCCTTCGTGTTACGCCCTCCGGTGGTGGTATGGATCGACTCTTCTCCGAAATCGCGATGCACCAGGCGCTCGGCCGCGCGATCGATCATCTCGGCCAGCCGCGCTTCTGGCGCTTCCTGGTGCTGCTGCTCAACGAGATGGTGCCGTTCGACAACGCGCTCGCGACCGCGATCGGCCGCGACGGCGTGCCGCTCGTGCTCGACGAATACGACACCGGCGGCACCAACAGCGCGTCACCGGTGCCGCTTTACCTCAACGGGTTATATCTGCTCGATCCGTTCCTGCAGGCCGCGCACGACGGGCTTGCCGACGGCTGCTACCGGCTCGAGGAAGTCGCACCCGACCTGTTCCGGCAGAGCGAGTATTTCCTGAGCTACTTCCGCGATGCGGTCGGCGACGATGAAATCCAGATTCTGCTGCGGCCGAACCCCGACCTGCTGCTGTCGTTGTCGCTCGGCGCGGCCACGCGCTTCGACGTCGAGCCGCTCGGCAAGCTGACGGCCGCGATGCCGTGGGTGCTCGCGGCGATCCGGCAGCACTGGCGGCTGGTGGGCGATGCCGCGCGCACGACGCCCGACGACGATCTCGGCGCGCGCGTCGAACAGGCGCTCGCGCGCTTCGGCGCGGGCGTGCTGACCGATCGCGAGATGTCGATCGCGAGAATGGTGCTGCGCGGCAATTCGTCGAAGGCGATCGCCGAACGGCTGGCGATTTCACCGGAGACGGTGAAGGTGCATCGCCGGCATCTTTACGCGAAGCTCGGGATCTCGTCGCAGCCCGAGCTGTTTTCGCGGTTCATCCAGGCGCTCGGGGAGGATGACGCGGGATAAGCGCGACGATGCAACGCGACTGCGTTCACCGGCCCGCCTGGATGAACCCGCCGTCGGGTGCCTGGTGCGGCACGTACCAGCCGAAGTACACCTCGGCCTCGACGATCTGCCCGTCCCGCACGCGCAATCGCTCGGCATTCCGGAACCGCCGGCCAGCCGTCGTAGCGGCTTCGTACACGACGAACACGTATTCGCCATGCACGGCCACGTCGACGAACTCGAAGCCGGCAAGCATCTCGCTATTCGGCCAGCAGCGCGCGAGGTAAGCATCACGGTCGAGCCGGTTGTCGAGCGGGCTCGTGAAATGGAAGTGCGGCGCGATCAGCGCTTCGATCGCGTCGCGGTCCTTGTCGACATACGCGCGATAGCTCGCGCGTGCCACGTCACCGGGGTCGTCAGGCATTGTCGTTGTCTCCGCGAAGGCCCGGGGCGAACGCAACGGCGCCCGTCGCCCCGAGGCATCCATTAAATGCATACGGGCGGCACGACCGGCGGCGATCGCTTCCGCGTTCGGCGGTCGTCGGTGGCGCGATCGATACGCGATCGATACGCCGTCACCCGCAGCGCTCATCGAGCAATCCGCGTGCCACCCCCGCCGCCCTCTACCGACTCCATGTCACCCCGCGCACTCGGAACGCCGGTCGCGATCGCCCGATACCGGCGCTTCGCACGCGTCGGGGAAGCGATCCGGCTCACGCACCGATACGAACGCCGGTCGTTGCGCAGGCATACGCACCGCCGATACGCCCCCGGTTCGGCTCGCAGCCCCGCCAAAAACCGCCTATGGTGAAAGAAGCGGATCCGTTCCGCCGCCATTCGACTTCACGTCGCTCGCACCGGCGGCCACGGCGCCGCGTTCCGGCACCATTCCCCGCGATCGTGCGCACGCCCGGCCGTGCACGCGCTCGCGCCGCCCACCGGACTACAAGGAGGTACCCATGAAAGCCGCGCTGCTCGTCAGTTCCGCCCTGCTCGCACTGGCTTCCGTTTCAGCCTTGGCTCAAGGCGCGATCACCAAGACCGAAAACGGCGCGCTCGTCGCCGCGAACGGGATGACCGTCTATTCGTTCGACAAGGACAAACCCAACGCCGGCACCAGTGCATGTTCGGGCGACTGCGAATCCCTCTGGCCGCCGTACAAGGCCAGCGCGACCGACGTCCCGGTCGGCCCCTACACGATCGTCAAACGCGACGACGGCAGCCCGCAATGGGCGTACAAGGGCAAGCCGCTGTACTTCTTCTCGAAGGACATGAAACAGGGCGACCGCAACGGCGACAACTTCAGGAACGTGTGGCACGTCGTCGCGCCTTAAGCATGTTTCCCGGTCTTGCGTAGCGCGCCCGGTCGCGCCACGCGCAAAAAAGCCCGCCCCGATCGCCGATCGGGGCGGGCTTGGGCATGTCGAAACCGGCCGCGCGGCGTCGCCCGCAGCCGGCGAACGCGTCAGCGGTTCGACGGGAAGCTGAACACCGTGCCTTCGCGCACGCCGGCCGACGGCCAGCGCTGCGTGATGGTCTTGCGCTTCGTGTAGAACCGCACCGCATCCGGGCCGTATGCGTGCAGGTCGCCGAACAGCGAGCGCTTCCAGCCGCCGAACGAGTGGTACGCGACCGGCACCGGCAGCGGCACGTTGATGCCGACCATGCCGATCTGGATGTTGTCGCTGAAGTAGCGCGCCGCTTCGCCGTCGCGCGTGAACAGGCACGTGCCGTTGCCGTATTCGTGCGCGTCGATCAGCGCCATCGCCTCGTCGAGCGACTTCCGGCGGATCACGCCGAGCACCGGCCCGAAGATCTCGTGCTGATAGATCGGCATGCCGGGCTTCACGTTGTCGAACAGGCACGGGCCGAGGTAGTAGCCGCCGTCGTGGCCGTCGACCTTCACGCCGCGGCCGTCGACGACGAGCGTCGCGCCCGCTTCCACACCTGCGTCGACGAAGCTCGTCACCTTGTCGAAATGCTGCTTCGTGACGAGCGGCCCCATGTCGACGCCGGCGCCGTTGCCCGGGCCGACCTTCATCTTCGCGATCTCGGCCTTCAGCCCTTCGACCACCTTGTCGCCGGTTTCGTCGCCGATCGCGACGACCAGCGGAATCGCCATGCAGCGCTCGCCGCAGGAACCGTACGCGGCGCCCATCAGCGCGTTCACCGCGTTGCCGATGTCGGCGTCGGGCATCACGACCGCGAAGTTCTTCGCGCCGCCGAGTGCCTGCACGCGCTTGCCGTGCGCGCAGCCGGTCGAGTAGATGTATTCCGCGATCGGCGTCGAGCCGACGAAGCTCACCGCCTTCACGCGCGGGTCGGTCAGGATCGTGTCGACCGCTTCCTTGTCGCCGTTCACGACGTTCAGCACGCCCGGCGGCAGGCCGGCTTCGAGCGCCAGCTCGGCCATGCGCAGCGTCGACGACGGCGTGCGCTCGGACGGCTTCAGCACGAACGTGTTGCCGCACGCGACCGCCATCGGCCACATCCACAGCGGCACCATCACCGGGAAGTTGAACGGCGTGATGCCGGCGGCGACGCCGAGCGCCTGGAACTCGCTCCACGAATCGATCGCGGGGCCGACGTTCTTGCTGTGCTCGCCCTTCAGCAGCTCAGGCACGTAGGTCGCGTATTCGACGTTCTCGATCCCGCGTTGCAGTTCGCCCATCGCGTCGGCGAGCACCTTGCCGTGCTCGGCGGTGATCAGCGCGCAGAGTTCGTCCGCATGCTCCTCGAGCAGCGTCTTGAAGCGGCTCATCACGCGCGCCCGCTTCAGCGGCGGCGTATTGCGCCACGCCGGGAACGCGGCCTGCGCGGACGCGATCGCGGCTTCGACGGTCAGCTTGTCGGCGAGTGCGACGCTCTTGTGCGACTCGCCCGTCGCCGGGTCGAACACCGGCTGGACGCGGCTGCCGCCGTCGACGCGCTTGCCGTCGATCAGGTGGCCGACGGTGGAGGTCACATTGCTGTCGTGTTTCATGTTTCGGGCCTTTCTTGAATTCGGTTGTCGCGGGGAACCGGCGCGGGTCAGTCGACTTCGTTCAGCGCGTCGGACAGCGCGTTCACGAGGTTGTCGATCTCGCGCTTCTCGGCGATGAACGGCGGCGCGAGCTGGATCGTGTCGCCGCCGTAGCGCACGTAGAAGCCCTTCGCCCAGCAGCGCATCGCGATCTCGTACGGGCGCCGTGCCGGCTCGCCCGGCAGCGCGGCGATCGTCAGGCCGGCCGCGAGCCCGTAGTTGCGGATGTCGGTGATGTGGCGCTGGCCCTTCAGCCCGTGCACGGCCGCCTCGAAATGCGGCGCGAGATCGCGCACGCGGGCCACCGCGTCTTCCTTCACGAGCAGGTCGAGCGCCGCGACGCCGGCCGCGCAGGCCACCGGATGCGCCGAATACGTGTAGCCGTGCGGGAACTCGAGCATGTACTCGGGGCCGCCCGCGGCCATGAAGGTGTCGTAGATTTCCTTGGTCGCGATCACGCCGCCGAGCGGCTGCACGCCGTTCGTCACCTGTTTCGCGAAGTTCATGATGTCCGGCACCACGCCGAACGCGTCGGCGCCCGTCATCGCGCCGGCACGGCCGAAGCCCGTGATGACCTCGTCGAAGATCAGCAGGATGTCGTGCGCGGTACAGATGTCGCGCAGGCGCTTCAGATAGCCCTGCGGCGGGATCACCACGCCCGCCGAGCCGGAGAACGGCTCGACGATCACGGCCGCGATGTTCGATGCGTCGTGCAGCGCGATCAGGTCGAGCAGACGGTCGGCCAGGTCGGCGCCGTTCTCGGGCATTCCGCGCGAGAACCTGTTCTCGGCAAGTTGCGTGTGCGGCAGGAAATCGGCGTCGATGCCCTGGCCGAACAGCTTGCGGTTCGCGCCGATCCCGCCGACCGAGATGCCGCCGTAGTTCACGCCGTGATAGCCCTTCTCGCGGCCGATCAGGCGCGTCTTGGTGCCCTTGCCCTTCGCGCGCCAGTACGCGCGGGCCATCTTCAGCGACGTATCGGCCGCTTCCGAACCCGAGCCGGTGAAGAACACGTAGTCGAGGCCGGCCGGCGTCAGGTCCTTGATCTTGTTCGCGAGCTCGAACGACTTCGGATGGCCGAACTGGAACGCCGGCGCGTAGTCGAGCTGCGCGACCTGGCGGCTCACGGCTTCGGTGATCTCGGCACGGCCGTGACCGAGGCCGGTGCACCACAGGCCCGACAGGCCGTCGAAGATCTTGCGGCCTTCGCCATCGGTGTAATACGCATCCTTCGCCGCCACGATCATGCGCGGGTCGGACTTGAACTGGCGGTTCGCCGTGAACGGCATCCAGTGGGCGTCGAGCCACGCGGCGTCGGTGCGGAGGGTCGTCTCTTCCTGCTGCTTGGCGATGGTCGTATCGGTCATGTCGGTCGGCGCGGCGCGCCCCTCCTTCTTATGTTGATGTTGCGCATTGTCGGCACGCCAATTAGTCTTTTGAATATCGCAATATCAATGTTCACTTGCTCAAGTATGCAAGCAAAGAAACCGAAGAGCCGCGCGCTGCTCGGGCAGCTCAGCGACATGGATCTGCGGCTGCTGCGAGTCTTCAAGGGCGTCGTCCAGTGCGGCGGGATGGCAGCCGCCGAACTCGAGCTGAATATCGGCATCTCGACGATCAGCCGGCACGTGAAGGACCTCGAAACGCGCCTCGGCCTCGTGCTGTGCCGGCGCGGCCGCGCGGGCTTCACGCTGACCGCGGAGGGACAGACCGTGTACGAGGAAACCCTGCGGCTGCTCGCATCGATGGAAGCATTTCGCAGCAGGATCGACGGCATTCACGACACGATGGGCGGGGAACTGCACGTCGCGGTGTTCGACAAGACGGCCACCAACGCGAACGCGCGGCTCGGCGACGCGATCCGCCAGTTCGCGGACGAAGCCCCGGCCGTCGCGCTGAACCTGCACGTCGCGTCGATCAACGAGGTCGAGCGCGGGATCATCGACGGCAGCTATCAGGTCGGGATCATCCCCGCGCACCGCAACTCGGGCAGCCTCGTGTATTCGGAACTGTTCGACGAGCGGATGCTGCTGTACTGCGGCCGCCAGCATCCGCTGTTCGACGCGCCGCACGGCAAGCTCACGTGGACGACGATCCGCAACCACGCGTTCGCCGGGCTCGGCTTCCACTCGCCGAACATGGAATTGAGCCATCGCGCGAAGCTCACGCGCAGCGCGACCGCGTCGGACCAGGAATCGATCGCGACGCTGATCCTCTCCGGCCGCTATCTCGGCTTCCTGCCCGACCATTACGCGGAGAGCTTCGAAAACAAGGGATTGATGCAGGCGATCGCGCCGCACCGGTTCAACTACCGGTGCCGCTTCGTGAGCCTGCTGCGGCGCTCGCCGCGGCCGTCGCGGGCGGCATTGCTGTTCCAGTCGTGCCTCGAAGCCGCGCATGCGGCGGACCGGCCGGGCGGCAATGACGGCGAAGGTGACGCCTAGCAGCCCGCCTCAGGCGTCGCCTGCGCCGCCAGCCGGCTGCGACCGGCGCCGCATCTGCATCACGAAATACACGGCGACCAGCGCGGCCGCGAACCCGGACGCCGCGCCCACCCCGAGCGCCCAGCGCGGGCCGAGATGGTTCGCGACCCACCCCGCGACCGGTGCGCCGATCGGCGTGCCGCCGAACGCGACCGCGAGGCGCAGCGCCATCACGCGGCCGCGCATCGCGGGTTCGGTCGACAGCTGCATCAGCGCATTGGTCGACGTGGTGAACGTCATCGCGGCGATCCCCGTCAGCACCAGCGCCGCCGCGAACAGCCAGTAGCTCGGCGCGAGCGCGCCCAGCGTGCAGCCGACGCCGAACATCGACGCCCCGATCCACAAATGCCGGAACAGCGGCCGTTCGCGGCGCGCCGCGAGCAGCGCGCCGGTGATCGTGCCGACCGCCATCATCGACGACAGGATGCCGAAGCCGCGCGCATCGACGTGGAATACGCCCGCCGCCATCGTCGAGATGAACAGCGGGAAATTCAGCCCGAAGGTGCCGATCAGGAACAGCATCGCGAGCGTTGCCTTCAGGTCCGGGCGCTGCCATACGTAGCGAAACCCGTCGAGCAGGCTGCCGCGCGTATGGCCGGCGCGCGCGTTGTCGCGCAGCTCGCCGGCGCGCAGCAGCGACAGCGACGCCAGCACCGCGATGAAGCTGACACCGTTGAGCAGGAACGCCCAGCCGGTGCCGACCGACGCGATGATGAAGCCGGCGGCCGCCGGCCCGATCATCCGTGCCGCGTTGAACGACGTCGAATTGAGTGCGACCGCGTTCGCCAGTTCGCGGTCGCCGACCAGCTCCGCGACGAAGGTCTGCCGCACCGGCGCATCGAACGCCGACGCACAGCCGAACAGGAACGCGAACAGATAGACGTGCCACAGCTGCACGACGCCCGTGACGGTTAACAGCCCCAGCGCGAGCGCGAGGCCGCCCATCAGTGCCTGCGTGGTCATCAGCAGCCGGCGCTGGTTGAAACGGTCGGCCGCATAGCCGGTCCACGGCAACAGCAGGAGCTGCGGGCCGAACTGCAGCGACATCACGATGCCGACCGCCGACGCATCGTGGTGCGTGAGCTGCGTGAGCACCAGCCAGTCCTGCGCGGTGCGCTGGATCCACGTGCCGACGTTGGACACCAGCGCGCCGGCCGCCCACACACGGTAGTTGAAACTGCGCAGCGAGCGGAACACGCCCGCGGCCGGCACGCTCATCGCCGCTCCGGGGCGTTGCCGCCATGCAGCGCGCCGAAGTGACGCGAGAGAAATAGGCCGAGCGCCAGCACGCCGAGGCCGACGGCGGCCGCGTCGGCCGTGCGCGCGAGGTCGAACTCCCCGACCCGGCGCAACAGTGCATAGCCGATCGCCAGATTGACGACGCCCCACACGACGTTCACCGTCGACGACGACAGCCCGCGGCCGGGCGGATCCGCGAATGGTGTCTGGAACGGCTCGCCGCGCAATCCGCTGACGAGATGCGGGACGGCATTCGCGAGGAAAGCGCCGCCGAAAAAGTACGACACGAGATGCAGGATGTTCATGGTCGAGCGTTCCCCCCGCAGGGCGGGTTCATCGGATTCGTGAGGATTTACGAGCGCGCCGCGTCCTGGAATTCCGCGAGCCGCTGCAGCAGTTGCACGGCCGACGCGAGTTCGGCCTGCTCCCGCGCCGACAGCTGCGCATGCAGCGCGCGGAACAGCCAGTCGTCCTTGGCCGCGCGGTTGGCCTGCAGCCGCTTGCGGAAATCGGGCGTGAGCGCGATCAGCGTCTGCCGGCCGTCGGTCGGATCGGGCGCGCCGCTGACGGCGCCCATCGTTTCCAGCGTCGCCACCGTCATGCGCATCGACTGCGGCCGTACGCTTTCCGCACGCGCGAGCGCGGAGACGGTCGCGGGGCCGTCGCGGTCGAGCCGCAACAGCACCGACTTCTGCGAGGACGTGAGGTCGTTCGGATGGGTTTGCTCGCGCATCCGCCGCATCAGCTTGCTGACCGAGATGCGGAGTTCGCCGGCGAGACCGGCCAGATGCGGCGCGTCGGGGGACGAAGATGGCGTGTTCATGAATTCAAGATAGCATATCTACAGCAAAACTGTACAGTTTGACTGTAGATACAGGCGCAGGGTGCATGCTGCGCCGATCGCGCGGCGTCGTGGGCGATCCGTCCTCGCTCTGCCGCCGGAGCCGGCTCTGCGATAATGCGCACTTCCCGTTTCCGCTCCATCGCCCGCCATGACGCAGCCGTCCGCCCCGCTCTCCACCGACCTGCCGCCGATTTCGTGCCTGCCCGGCGACGCGCTGCCGTGGCTGCCGATGAGCGCCGACCTGCCAGGGCTCGCGATCAAGTATCTGCACATCAATGCAGCCGAGGACACGCTCACCGCGCTGCTGAAGATGCCGGCCGGCGGCACGCTGCCGCGCCATCGGCACGACGGCGAGGTATTCGTCCATACGCTGCAGGGGGCGTGGCGCTATCGCGAGTACGAGTGGATCGCGCAGGCCGGCTCGACGGTGCTCGAACCGGCCGGCTCCGTGCATACGCCGGAAACGCTCGGCGCGCCCGGCGACGACGTCATCACGCTGAACGTGATGCGCGGCGACCTGGTGCTGCTCGACGACGACGGCCGCGAGACCGCGCGCGAAAATTGCCGGGTCGCGCTGCTGCGCCAGCGCAAGCATGCGCGTACGGCGCCGAACCACGCGACGGCGTTCGTCACGCGTTAGGACCGGAGCATCGGCGCGGGCGAACCGCATCGAGCCGGATCCCGTTCCGCGCGAACGCCCACCGGCGTGCGTTCCCCGCCAAACCGGCTTAACCGGCCAACCCGCTCATCACCGGAAACGCCTGAAGAACCGCCGAATATCGGCGGCCAGCAAGTCCGGCTCCTCCATCGCCGCGAAATGGCCGCCGCGCGGCATGTCGGTCCACTGCACGACGTCGAACACGCGTTCGAGCCAACTGCGCGGAGGTCGGCTGATTTCTCTCGGAAAGCGCGCGAACGCAACCGGCGGCGCCACGCGTTGCCCGGCCGCGAAGCGCATCGGCTGCAGCCGGTTCTCCCAGTACATCTGCATCGACGAGCCGATGCAGCCGGTGAACCAGTAGAGCGAGATGCCGGTCAGCAGCGTGTCGTGCGAAAACCGGCGCGCGACGTCGCCGTCGCAATCGCTCCACGCGCGGAATTTTTCGGCGATCCATGCGGCCAGCCCGAGCGGCGAATCGTTGAGCGCGACGGCCAGTGTCTGCGGCTTCGTCATGTGAACGTGCGCGTAGGCGCCTTCCAGCGCGGCCCAGTCGCTGCGCTGCGTCAGGAATGCCTGCTCGTCGTCGGTCAGCGGCCGCGCGGCGTCGATCGCGGGTTCGTAGCTGCCCGGCAGGTAGTTCAGATGGATGCCGTCGACCACGCCGTCGTGACGCGCGCCGAGCGCGATGGACACGCCCGCGCCGATATCGCCGCCCTGCGCGCCGAACCGCCGGTAGCCGAGACCGGACATCAATTCCGCCCAGCAGTCGGCGACCTGAAACGCCGACGTACCGGGTGCCGCCGGTGCCGGAGAAAACAGGAAACCGGGCAGCGACGGTGCGACGATGTCGAACGCGTCGTCCGGATCGCCGCCGAACGCGGCCGGGTCGCACAAGCGGTCGATCAGCGCATGGAATTCGAATGCGGATCCCGGCCAGCCATGCGTGACGACTAGCGGATAGGGTTTGGGCCCCGTGCCGCGCCGATGCACGAGATGCACACGCCGGCCGCCGACGTCCGCGACGAACTGCGGCAGCCGGTTCAGCGCCCGTTCCGCCGCACGCCAATCGAAGCCGTCGGCCCAGTACGCAGCGAGTTCGCGCAGCCACGTGCCGTCGACGCCCTGCTGCCACGGCTCGGCGGGCGTCAGATGCGGCGCGCGGCCAGCGCGCAGGCGCCGACGCAAGTCGTCAAGCGCGTGGTCGGGGATTGCAATCTGGAACGGCTCGACGTGCATGGTGCCTCCTCGCGACGGATATCGACGGGATTCTGCGCGAATTCGCGCGATTTTGCCGACCCGCGCTGAACAGCCCCGGCGGCCCGTCAGCCCGCTTCGCGCGCCTCATTGCGCTTGTCCTCCCGCGCATCCCCCCGCGCGTCGCGCCTGACCGCCTGCGGCGGCACGCCGAACCCGCGCACGAACGCGTCGCGCAGGTGGCGCCGGTCGCGAAAGCCGTTCTCCCGCGCGATCACGTCGAGCGAATGCCGGCTCTGTTCGATCATCAGCCGCGCAGCCTCGAGCCGCAGCCGCTCGATTGCCTTGGCCGGCGACTGCCCGGTTTCGAGCGTGAACACCCGGCTGAACTGGCGCGGACTCAGATGCACGGCTTCCGCCAGTTCCTCGACGCTCAGCGCACGGCCGAGATTCTGCCGCGCATAGTTCAGCGCATTCTGGATCCGGTCCGATTTCGGCGCGAGATCCAGCATCTCCGAATGCTGCGACTGTCCGCCCGTGCGGCGCTGGTGCATGACCAGCTTGTGCGCGACCGAGCGCGCGGCGGCCGCGCCGAGATCCTTTTCCACCATCGCGAGCGCCAGGTCGAGGCCGGCCGTCATCCCGGCCGACGTCCAGATCGGTCCATCGACGATGTAGATGCGGTCTTCCTCGACGCGAATGTCCGGAAAGTGCGCCTGCATGTTACGGCCGTACGCCCAGTGCGTCGTCGCGCGGCGCTGTGCGAGCAGCCCGGCTTCGGCGAGCACGAACGCGCCCGTGCAGATGCCGGCGATCCGGCGCGCACGCGCGTTCGCGCGGCGCAGGAACGCGACGACGTCGACCGGCGCCGGCGACGCGAGCGGATCGTTGACGCCCGCGACGATCCACGTATCGACGTCGACTCGGCGCCCGCGCAGCGCGCGCGTCGCGACCGGCAGCCCGAGCGACGAGCGTACGTCGCCACCGTCGATGGAATAGTTGTCCATCACGTAGAACGGCTCGCCCGTGGCCAGATTCGCGTACTCGAACACGGACTGCGCGGCGAGCGCCATGATCTGGAAGCCGTCGCTGATCAGGAAGCCGATGCGGTGCATGCGCGTCTCCGGTGGCGGGCGCCGCGATGGACATGAACGTCACGATCGGCGGCCCGATGTCCTGAATCATACCCATCTACGTCATTTGTGTCGCCGCGATTCGAAGCCAGAATGTGTTCACGCACTCACCACTCTCTTCGACACGGAGCGACATCATGACTGAAGCACATCGCGGTACCGCCGTCATCACCGGCGCATCGTCCGGCATCGGCGCGATCTATGCGGACCGGCTCGCGCGCCGCGGCTACGACCTGATCCTGGTCGCGCGCAATCGCGACCGGCTGGCCACCCTTGCCGAGCGCATCACGAACGACACGCAGCGCAGTGTCGAGATCGTCGGCGCGGACCTGAACGACCGCGCGGCGCTCGCCGCCGTCGAAGCGAAGCTGAAGCAGGACGCGAGCATCACGCTGCTCGTCAACAACGCGGGCATCGGCACGCACGCGCCGCTGCTCGACAGCGACGTCGACGCGATGACGCGGATGATCGACCTGAATGTGACCGCACTCACGCGCCTGACGTACGCTGCCGTGCCCGGCTTCGTCACGCGCGGCCGCGGTGCGGTGATCAACATCTCGTCGATCGTCGCGATCTCGCCGGAAACGCTCAATGGCGTGTACGGCGGCAGCAAGGCGTACGTGCTGGCGTTCAGCCAGTCGCTGCATCACGAGCTCGCCGACAAGGGCGTGCAGGTGCAGGCCGTGCTGCCCGGCGCGACGGCCACCGACTTCTGGCAGACCGCCGGCCTGCCGGTCGAGCACCTGCCGAAGGAGATCGTGATGTCGGCGTCGGATCTCGTCGATGCGGCGCTGGTCGGCTTCGAGCGCGGCGAACTCGTGACGATTCCGTCGCTGCATGCGGCTGACGAATGGGATGCGTACGAGACTGCGCGCCGCACGATGGCGCCGCACCTGTCGACGGACTCGCCGGCGCCGCGTTACGCGGCTACGCGGTAGTTTGTTGGTAGCCGCGTCGCGGCCCATGTGGTTCGAGGCGCGACGCGGACTTCGTACTGCCAGTCGTTGCCGGCTTCGGCAGAGCGATCGAGACCGTGGCGGCTCGAACCCCGGGCATTGCCGATGGACCGCCGCAGGTGCTGGCGCGAACGGACACGGCCGCATCCGGATCGACACGTATCGGGCTCAGTCGCACACGCCGACTTGCGTGCACCGCATCGATGCCTCAACCGGTCAACGCGACGCGTGCGCCGTGTCTCCCGAAGCCGCGCGCACACCCAGCAACATCGCCACCGCGCACGCGGCAAGCAACGCCGAATCCATGTTGGGCGGGCACGAAACGCAACGCCGGTCGCCGCCGCCCGCGGGCAGCGACCGGCAGGCAATCACGCGCGCTGCGCGGCTTCGCCCTTCACGCCGAGCATCAGCGCGGCGCCGCTCAGTGCGAGCAGCGCGGCCAGCAGGTACACGGCGAGATCCATGCTGCCGGTGCGCGTGCGGATCAGTCCGATCACCCACGGGCTGACGATGCCGCTCGTGATGCCGATGCTGCTGATCAGCGCGATCCCGGCCGCGGCCGCGTTGCCCGACAGGTAGCGCGTCGGCACGGCCCAGAAGATCGGCAGCGCGGCGAAGATCAGCGTCGCCGCGATCGACAGGCACGCGAGCATCGCCGCGAAGCTGTGCAGGTGCAGCGTCAGCGCCGCGAGTGCGAGGCCGCCGCCGATCGTGCAGCACGCGAAGTGCTTGCGGCGCTCGCCGGTGCGGTCCGAGCGGCGCGCGATCAGGATCAGCCCGACCGCGCCGACCGCATTCGGCACGACCGTGTAGAGGCTCACGGCCACGACGTCGGTCACGCCGAAGTCGCGGATCATCAGCGGCATCCAGAAATTGAGCGTCAGCGATGCGCAGGTCAGCGAGAAATAGATGAACGCAAACAGGTAGACGCGCGGGTTCGCGAGCGCGGCGACCAGGCTGCGTCGGTCGTGCGCGCCCTGCGCACGGCCATCGGCGCACAGTGCGGCGACGCGCGCCTTTTCATCGGACGTGAGCCACGCGGCATCCTGCGGCCGGTCGACCAGATACGCGAATGCGAAGAATGCGAGCACGATCGCCGGCGCGCCTTCGATCGCGAACATCCACTGCCAGCCGTGCAGCCCGAGCACGCCGCTCATGTCGCGCATGATCCAGCCCGACATCAGGCCGCCGAGCACGCCCGCGATCGCGACGCCCGCGAAGAACACCGAGATCGCCGCCGCGCGCCGGTTCGCCGGGAACCAGTAGGACAGATACAGCACGATGCCGGGGAAGAAGCCGGCCTCGAACACGCCGAGCAGGAAGCGCAGCACGTAGAAATGCGACGGCTGCGACACGAACATCATCGCGGTGGACGCGAGGCCCCACAGCAGCATGATCCGCGTGAACGTGCGGCGCGCGCCGAAACGCGCGAGCAGCAGGTTGCTCGGCACCTCGCAGAACACGTAGCCGATGTAGAACACCGCGGCGCCGAGGCCGTACATCGCATCGCTGAAACCGAGGTCGTGCTTCATCTGCAACTGCGCGAAGCCGATATTGATGCGGTCGAGGAACGACACGACGTAACAGAGGAACAGGAACGGCACGATACGCCACGCGATCTTGCGGAACAGCAGCGCGTCGCCGGCCTCGTCCGTGGAAACGGAAGCGGAAGCGGAAGCCGGCGCCGCGACACTCGCGTGCGCGGCCGCCGCTTCGGCGGGAAGCGATTGGGGCATGTCTCTCTCCAAACGGGCCGCGCGATTCGAGCGCGCAGCAGTCTCCGAGGGCGTGCGTGCGCCCTGCTTTCTTGTGAGATCGGAACTCGGCTCGCTGAACCGCGGCGCGATGCCGCCGCCGTTCAACGGCCTTCAGGAAAACGGCAGGACGTCCGCCGGGACGCGCCGCCGTCGTGACCCGCTCAGTCCTGCAGCGCGTCCCACATTTCCTTGTCGCGCTGCGCGGTCCAGATGCGCGGATGCGTGATGCCGCTCGCCTCGTCGAACGCGCGCGACACGTCGAACGGCAAACAGTGCTCGTAGATGAACACGTGGCCGAACTTCGGATCCATCGCTTCGCGCGTGAGCG
Organism: Burkholderia sp. Nafp2/4-1b; assembly: GCF_003635165.1. Lineage (GTDB taxonomy): Bacteria > Pseudomonadota > Gammaproteobacteria > Burkholderiales > Burkholderiaceae > Burkholderia. The sequence continues at coordinate 947,433 of NZ_ML058597.1, forward strand.
CCATCGACGCCTTCAGGTCGAGCTGGCGTTCGACCGCCTTGCGGCCCTGCGCGAGCAGCGTCGTCACGAAGTCCTTCGTGTAGTCGAGACCCTTGTTCACGTCGGCCGGATTCAGCAGCGCGGGGCCGCGGCCCGGCACGAGCTTTTCCGCGCCGAGCGCGCGCAGCGCCTCCAGCGTGGTCGGCCACTGTTCGAGCTGTGCGTCGCCGCAATAGCAAGCGGCGTCGTATTCGACCAGATCGCCCGAGAACAGCACCTTCTGCGACGGCAGCCAGACGATCGTGTCGCCCTTCGTATGGCCCGAGCCGACGTGCATGATCTTCACTTCGAGCTTGCCGAGGAACAGCGTGATCTCGCGCTCGAACACGAGCGTCGGCCAGGTCAGGCCCGGCACCGTCTCGACGCCGGCGAACAGGCGCGGGAAGCGCTCGATCTCCGACTTCATGTCGGCCTCGCCGCGCTCGACGATCATTTCGTAGGTGCCGCGGCTCGCGATCACGTGCTGCGCGCCTTCGTCGAAATACGCGGATGCGCCGAGCACGCGCACCGCGTGGTAGTGCGACAGCACGACGTGCTTGATCGGCTTGTCGGTCACGCTGCGGATCTTCGCGATCAGGTCTTGCGCCATCGCGGGCGTCGCGGTCGTGTCGACGATCAGCACGCTGTCGTCGCCGATGATCACGCCCGAGTTCGGGTCGCCTTCGGCGGTGTACGCGTACGTGTTCTCGGACAGCTGCGTCCAGGTGACTTTCTTCTCTTCCAGATCGGCTTGGGAGGCGAATGCTTTGGCCATTGTGCGTTCCGTGGCTGCGAGCCATGTGTTGAGGGGGAATGGGCCGATCATCGGCCTGCGCGAAATATTTGTCAATGACAAAGTCACTTGCTATTGTCTAATACGGGTAAACCTGCGGGCTGGCGCGCATGGCGCGGGAAATGGCGTCGGATACCATGCGGGGTTTCGTCAACGGAAGAATCATCGCGTGCAGAACCACGAAGTCAGCGCAGACGACGCGCCGCCCAAGGCGCAGCGCGGAATCCAGAGCGTCGAGGTCGGCGGCCGGCTGCTCGACGCGCTCGCGCGCCGGCGCAAGCCGCTTGGGCTGTCGGAGCTGGCGGCCGAGGCCGACCTGTCGACTGCGCAGGCGCACACCTATCTCGTGAGCCTGACGCGGCTCGCGCTCGTCAAACGCGATGCGCTCACCGGCAACTACGAGCCGGGGCCGCTGTCGCTGCGGCTCGGGCTGATGTCGATCGAGCGGCAGCCGGCCTATCGCGCGGCGCTGCCGCACGCGGCGCGGCTCGCGGAAGCGGTCGGCCTGAGCGTCGCGCTGTCGGTGCCGGGCGCGCTCGGGCCGACGATCGTGCGCATCGAGCACGGCGGCTATCCGCTGCACGTGAACCTGCACGTCGGCTCGGTGATGTCGCTCGACACGACGGCCACCGGCCGCGTGTTCCGCGCCTTCGGCGACCCGGCGCAACTCGACGCGATGGCGGCCAGCCAGGCCGGCGCGGGCAACACGCTCGCGGGCGCGGAAGGCGACCAGCCGACGTCCGATGCCCGCGCATGGCAGGCCGAACTCGCAGCGATCCGCACGCGCGGGATCGAACGCGGCGTCGATCGGCCGAGCCCGGGCGTCAGCGCGATGTGCGTGCCGGTGCTCGACGCTCACGGCCGGCTGGAACTCGCGCTGACCGTGATCGGTTCGACCGCGTCGATCGACGTCGGCTGGGACGGCCCGATCGCGACCGCGCTGCGCGATGCGGCGCGGCAGGCGACCGCGTCGCTCGGCGAGGGGCGCGACGTGCCGCAACTCGGTAGCGCGTCGCCCGCGACTGCCGCCGCCCAGCGCATGCCGCCCGCGCTTGCCGACGACGCGAAGGCGCAGCGCGGCATCAACGCGCTGGACAGCACCGGCGAGCTGCTGCTCGCGCTCGTGTCGGCGGGCCGCGCGCTGCCGCTGCGCGATCTCGCGGCGGCGGCCGGCATGCCGGCCGCGAAGGCGTTTCCGCATCTGGTGAGCCTGCAGAAGATCGGCCTGCTGAGCCGCGACGACGCCGGCTGCTTCGGCGGCGGCCCGCTCGGCCAGGCGCTCGGGCTGATCGCAATGCAGCGCGTGTCGCCGACGCGCGACGCGGAAGCCGAAATCGTCGCGCTGGCGGCCGCGACCGACATGAGCGTGGCCGCGGCGACGCTCGGGCCGCTCGGGCCGACCGTGATCCGCCTCGAGGAATCGGCGCGCCCGCAGCACGTGAGCCTGCAGGTCGGCACGGTGATGTCGCTCGTGAATACCGCGATCGGACGGATTTTCGCGGCCGGCATGTCCGACGACGTGCTGGCCGGCCTGCTGGCCGACGAGCCGGTGCGCCTCGCCGGCGGCACGACGCAGGTCGACGACGCATTCCGCGCGAGGCTCGCGACGATCCGCGCGGCCGGACTCGATTTCGCGTTCGACGCGCCGGTGCCGGGCATCGGGACGATCGCCGCGCCCGTGTTCGATCACACCGGCAGCATCCGGCTCGTGATCGCGATCATCGGCTCGTCACGCGGCTTCCCGCGCGGGCCGGACAGCGAACTCGCGCATACGCTGCTCGCCGCGACACGCCGCCTGTCGTGGCGGTTCGGGTGGATCGGCGGGTAAGCGCCGCGCCCCGTTACACCGCTTCTCTTTCCGCTCTGCTCCTTGAGATGAGGCCGCGTCGGCGGCGGCCTCGTCACGCCTGTGCGTCGCGTAAAAACGCGGCCCGGTTCATGTTGCGCAGCAGCAACAGAGACTGTCAGGAATTCTCATATAACGAAATCGCATTTCACAGAGCGGTGACGTTCCTTTATGATTAGGGTTATCCCTAACTCACCACCTGCAAGGGGTTTTATCATGCAAACGTCCAATGTCTCCGATCGTTCCACCCAATCCACTGGCTGGCTCGCACGTGTGAGCGAGCTGCTTGCGGAAGCCTGGGCACTGCACCTCGAGAACTGCGAAGTCATCGCTGAAGCGCACGCACGTCTGCCGCGCTAAGCGCCGCGACCGGCCGCCCGCCGGCGGCACGATATCCGGCCGATCCGCTTGCCGGGACGCGCGCCGCATGGCCGCCGCGTCCGGCAGGGTGTCGGAGAGAGACCGACAAAAAAGGGGCGAATGCCCCCGGTTGAAGCTGCTCGCGCGCTCGCTGTGAGCGCGGTTACGCCGATGTAGATACAGAGGCGGAGGCCGGTGCCGAACGTGTCGGCACGGTGTTGATTGCCGCTCGCCGGCGCACCCCGCCGCTGTACTTGCGACGCAGGTGTGCTGCTGCGCCCTTGAATCCGCGCCGGGCACCACGGAAGATTCATCCGTTTTTCCACCCCGCGCGCTTGTCCCGCCTGGATTCCGCCCCGAGCCGCGCGCACGGGCGCGACAGTCCGATTCCCGCCCTTCCTCCGCAGTGCCGCGAACCGCGTCGTCACGACGCTGCGGCGGCGCGCGGCCGCCGTCGTCACACCTGAATCGACGGCACGTCCTTCATGCACCGCAGCGCGAACATCGACCGGCTGTGACGGATGCTCGAAATCTTGTACAGCTTCTCCCGCAGGAAGCGCTCGTACCCTGCCGTCCCGTCCACCGCGACCTTGATCCAGTAGTCGTATTCACCCGACACCAGATACGCCTCGAGCACCTCCGGCAGCGCCGCGAGTTCCGCGCCGAAGCGCGCGAGCGCGTCGTCTTCGTGGCGATCGAGTGTGACTTCGAGGATCACGATGTCCGCGTAGCCGAGCATGCGCTGGTTGACCAGCGCGACGTAGCCATCGATGTAGCCGTCGAGTTCCAGTTGCCGCGTGCGGTTCCAGCAGGCGGTGGTCGACATGCCGATCTGTTCGGCCAGTTCGGCGTTCGACAGACGCGCATTTTTTTGCAGTGCACCGAGGATCTTGCGGTCCTGGTTGTCGAGGGTTTTAGGCGTGCGTTCGCGGGTAGCCATGGAAGAAAGAATCTTCTACTGAAAATCGGCATTCTATCTGAACAGCCTTCCGGTTTCGGGTCCGTTTTGCTGGAAAACAGGAAGCCTTTTAACCGGCCCGCTTGATACATTTTCCCCATGCCTGTCGTCCGGCACGCTCCCCGCGACAACCCCTTCGCAGCGGGCGCCCGACCGCAATCACGAGTTGCGGCGCCGGACACGCAGGCGTGCGATTCCCCGCCTCCCGCGCGGCCTATCCGGCTGCCGGCCCGGCGCCCGACTCCCTGTTCTCCGTACCATCCCGTCATGTCGTTCAGGCTTTATCTGTCGTTCCTCGCTGCATCCGCCGTCCTCATCTACGCCCCCGGCCCCGTCAACCTTCTCACCATGAACCAGGCCTTGCGCGCCGGCTGGCGCCGCGCGCTGCCGTGCGTGTGGGGCGGCACGCTCGCCGTGCTGCTGCAGCTCGCGCTCACCGCGCTGTGCCTGAATTCGCTGGTCCATCTCAACGAGCACGCACTGACCGTGCTGCGTTGGGCCGGCGCGGCCTACCTCGTCTGGCTCGGCTGCAAGCAATGGCTCAGCCGCGCGCCGGTTGCTGCGTCTGCTGCGCCTGCTGCCTCTGCTGCCTC
>NZ_ML058597.1:952053-1102866 GCF_003635165.1 Burkholderia sp. Nafp2/4-1b
CTGCTGCCTCTGCTGCCTCCGCCACCTCCGCCACCTCGGCGCCCGCTGCCACCGCCTCCGCCACCCCGGCCAAGGCCGGCGACACCGCAGCCGATGACACCGACACCGGACGCGCGCTGTTCTGGCGCGGCGTCGCCACCTCCGGCCTGAACCCGAAGACGCTGCTGTTTTTCCCGTCGTTCTTCCCGCAGTTCATCATCCCGGATGCCAACTGGAGCCTGAATGCGCAATTCCTGCTGCTCGCCGCGACCTTCGCGGTGCTGTTCGCCGGCGGCGTCGCGTCGATGGCGCTGTTCTCGCATCGGCTGAGCCGTGCGCTGCAGCGGCCGGCGCGGATGCGCGCGATGAACCGCGTGACGGGCGGGCTGCTGGTCGGGATGGGCGCGATCATGGCCGGCTGGAACTGAGCGACCGCGCGGCCGCCGCCGGGCGAGGTCGCCGGGCGACGTCGCCCGGCGCGGCAGCCGCGCGTCGCGCCATGCCGGCCGACATGCAGCCGGTACAATCGCGCGATGTCCGAATTGCTCACTTACGGCGGCCTGTTCGCCGTGTCGATGGTCGCCGCGACCCTGTTCCCGCTCCAGTCCGAAGCCGTGCTGGCCGGCCTGCTGCTCGCCGGCCGCGAGCCCGTGTGGGCGCTGGTGGTGGTCGCGAGCATCGGCAACGTTGCCGGCTCGGCGATCAACTGGGCGCTCGGCCGCGGCATCGAGCACTTCCGCGATCGGCGCTGGTTTCCGGTCAAGCCGGCCGCGCTCGCGCGCGCCGAGGGCTGGTATCGGCGCTACGGCCGCTGGTCGCTGCTGCTGAGCTGGGCACCGGTGATCGGCGATCCGCTGACGATGATCGCCGGCGTGCTGCGCGAGCCGCTCCCGACCTTTCTCGCGATCGTGACGGTCGCGAAGGTCGGCCGGTATCTCGCCGTCGCGTGGCTCGTGACGGCCTGACACGGGTCGTTTGCGTCCGACGTCGCCCCCTCGCGCCACCACAGCCCACTCCCCGCTAAAGATTTCGCCGAAGCTGCCGTTTTCCTTACGGTATTGCGGTGACGCGTGCGTTCCGCCTCTCTCCCCCACACTCAGGAAGCCTATGAGATTGACCCAATTGGGCCGGGCGAGCGTCGGCGCGCGTCTGGCCGCACTCGCGTGTGCACTCGTCGCACTGTTGTTTACCGTGTTCGCGTGGGCGCTCGCCCATTTCGCCGGCGCGCAGCTCGCCGACGAGGCGCACGCGCGTATCGCCGACAAGGAGCAGTCGATCCGCGCGATGGTCGAGATGTTCGACAAGGCACTGTCGGCCGAAGCGAGCCGCGCCATGTCGCTGCTCGCCAGTTTCCTGCCGGCCGATTTCTCGCTCGACACGACGCGCACCGTCGACATCGGCGGCGTCGCCGCACCCGTGCTGTCCGCGGGCGGACAGCCGCTCGATCTCGATTACTCGATTCCCGACCAGTTCCTGAAGAAAAGCGGCGCGATCGCGACGATCTTCGCGCGTGACGGCGACGACTTCGTCCGCGTGACGACGTCGCTGAAGAAGCAGGACGGCACGCGCGCGGTCGGCACGCGCCTCGATCGCACGGGCCCCGCCTACGCGCCGCTCGTCGCCGGACGCACCTATACCGGCCTCGCGAAACTGTTCGGCCGGACGTACATCACGCAATACAAGCCGGTCACCGACGCGACGGGCCGCGTGATCGGCGCGCTGTTCGTGGGCCTGGACGTCGGTGCCGAGCTGCAAGTGGTCCAGGACGGCATCCGCGCGTTGAAGATCGGCGACAACGGCTACTACTTCGTGCTCGACGCGTCGCCGGGCGCATCGCGCGGCACCTTCGTCGTCCATCCGGACGCCGCCGGCCAGCACGCCGACGACACGCGCGCGCCCTACACGCAGATGCTCGCGGCCGGCCAGGGCCGGCTCTCCTACACGTCGACGGACCCGGCCGCGCACGATGCGCAACCCACCGCGAAATTCGTGTCGTTCACGACGGTTCCGCAATGGCAGTGGCTGGTCGGCGGCATCGCGCTCGACGACGAACTGCTCGCGGGCATGCGCACCATCCGCAACCGTTTCCTGATGATCGCGGCCGTGCTGGTCGCTGCGTTCGCGGCGCTGTTCGTGGTCGTCGTGCGACGTGTCGTCAGCCGGCCGCTCGATGCGGCCGCTCGTGCATCGGAACGCTATGCGGCCGGCGATCTCAGCATCCGGATCCGCGATGGCGCGGCCGCCCGCGGCGCGACGGGCAACGACGAGATCGGCCGGCTCGTGCAGGCGGTCGACGGAATCGGCGACGGCCTCGCGCGGATCGTCGCGCAGGTGCGCAGCAGTTCGTCCGACATCGCGCGCGGCACCGTCGGGATCGCGGCCGGCAGCGGCGACATCGCCGCGCGGATCGCGACGCAGGCGAGCAGCGTCGAGCAGACCGCGGCCAGCATGGAGCAGATCACGGCCGCCGTGCAGCAGAACGCGGAGCACGCGGCGCAGGCGAACGCTTTGGTTGCGGACGCATCGACCGCCGCGACCGACGGCGACGCGGCGGTGCAACGCGTGGTCGCGACGATGGACGACATTGGCCGTGCGACGCGCCGGATCGCCGAAATCACGAGCACGATCGAAGGCATCGCATTCCAGACCAATATCCTGGCGCTGAACGCGGCGGTCGAAGCGGCACGCGCGGGCGAGCACGGCAAGGGCTTCGCGGTGGTCGCGGCCGAAGTGCGCGCGCTCGCGCAGCGCAGCGCGGCCGCGGTCAAGGAAATCGACGCGTTGAGCGCCGAATCGTCGACCACCGTCGAACAGGGCTACCGGATCGCGGACGCCGCGCGCGGCACGATGCGCGACATCGTCCAGCGCGTCGACCAGGTCAGCACGCTGATCGGCGAGATCAGCGCCGCGTCGCGCGAGCAATCGACCGGCATCGAGCAGGTGAACCAGGCGATCACGCAGATCGGCGAGGCGACCCAGCAGAACGCGACGCTGATCTCGGATGCCGAACGCGCGGCCGTTGCGTTGCGCGACCAGGCCGCGCAACTGTCAGAAGCGGTCAGCGTGTTCCGGCTGGAACGGGGCGCGTGAAACGGGACGCATGACACGCGGCGAGCGGCCGGGCCTCTGCCCGGCCCGGCTGCTACTTACTTCTTGTCGTCGCCCGCGAGATCGATCGCCTTGTCCGATCCGACCGCATTGCGCAGCTGGAATTTCTGGATCTTGCCGGTCGACGTCTTCGGCAGCTCGCCGAACCGCACGGCCTTCGGCACCTTGAACCCCGCGAGCAGCTTCCGGCAGTGCGCGACGATCTCCTCCTCGGTCGCGCTCGCGCCGTCGCGCAGCTCGACGAACGCGCACGGCACCTCGCCCCACTTCGGGTCCGGCATCGCGACGACCGCCGCGACCGCGACAGCCGGATGCCGGTACAGCGCGTCCTCGACCTCGATGCTCGAGATGTTCTCGCCGCCGGAAATGATGATGTCCTTGCGGCGATCCTTGATGCGGATATAGCCATCCGGCGTCAGCACGCCGAGATCGCCCGTATGGAACCAGCCGCCGTGGAACGCCTCGTCGGTCGCCTTCGGATTCTTCAGGTAGCCCTTCATGCAGATGTTGCCGCGGAACATGATCTCGCCGAGCGTCTCGCCGTCGGCCGGCACCGGCGCCATCGTGTCCGGGTCGAGCACCGTCGCGCCCGCTTCCAGGTGATAGCGCACGCCCTGCCGCGCGTTCAGGCGCGCGCGCTCGTCGTCGGGCAGCTCGTCCCAGTGCGCCTGCTTCGCGCATACGGTGGCCGGGCCATAGACCTCGGTCAGCCCGTACACGTGCAGCAGGTCGAAGCCGATCTCCTTCATCTTCGCGATCACGGCCGGCGCCGGTGCCGCACCGGCGACCATCGCGTGCACCGTGTGATCGATGCCTTCGCGCAGCTCGGCCGGCGCGTTCGCGATCGCGCTCTGCACGATCGGCGCGCCGCAGTAATGCGTGACGCGTTCACGGCGGATCAGGTCGAACACCGTCTTCGCATCGAACTTGCGCAGGCACACGTTCACGCCCGCGCGCGCCGCGACGGCCCACGGGAAGCACCAGCCGTTGCAGTGGAACATCGGCAGCGTCCACAGATACACCGCGTGCTTCGGCATGTCCCATTCGAGGATGTTGCTGATCGCCGCGAGATGCGCGCCGCGATGGTGATAGACGACGCCCTTCGGGTCGCCGGTCGTGCCCGACGTGTAGTTCAGCGCGATCGCGTCCCACTCGTCGGCGGGCGGCGTCCACGCGTAGTCGCGGTCGCCGGCGGCAATGAACGCTTCGTAGTCGGTCGCGCCCGCGAAGCGCGCGGGGTCGGCCGGCATCGCGTCGGCGACGCTGACGATCTTCAGGGCCGGCAGTTCGAGCGCCGCGCGCTGCGCGAGCTCCGCGTACTCGGTATCGACGATCAGCACCTTCGCTTCGCCGTGACGCAGCATGAACAGCACCGACGAGATGTCGAGCCGCGTGTTGATCGTGTTGAGCACCGCGCCGGCCATCGGCACGCCGAAGTGCGCCTCGACCATCGCCGGGATGTTCGGCAGCAGCGCCGCGACCGTCTCGCCGCGGGCGACGCCGGCTTGCGCGAGCGCGCTCGCGAGCTGCTTCGCCCGCGTATAGGTTTCGCCCCACGTGCGCCGCACGTCGCCGTGCACGATCGCGAGGCGCTCGCCGTAGACTTCGGCCGCGCGGACCAGAAAATCGATCGGCGTGAGCGGCACGTAGTTGGCGTCGCGGCGGCCGAGTCCGGCCTCGAACATCTGCGTCATGATCCTGTCTCCCGTTTTTCGTCGACCGGCGCGTGCGTCGATGCCGCGGCGCACGCTTCGATCTCGTATCCAGCCGGAGTGCATGCACTCCGATTCGTTTTGATGTGGTTCAATTGCCGACAGCCTAACGGGCGCTATTGTGAGCCGTCTGTCATCGAAACGACAGAGTGCGCCGCGAACGCTGCGCGTTATCCCTATCCTCGCAAACCCGCATCCATGCACGACCATCTCGTTGCGCCGCCCGACGCGGCCGCCGTCCCTGCCGAACCGGGTCCGTTGCCGGCGCTGTCCGTGCTGTTCGGCCAATGCGCGTGGTTCCGCGCGCTCGCGCCGGAACATCAGGCGCTCGTGCTCGCGCAGTCGCGGGCGGAACAGCGCGAGGCCGGCGACGTGATCGCGCGGCGGCTCGCGCCGTCCGAATACTGGATCGGCGTGCATCGCGGGTTGCTGAAGCTCGCAATCTTCAACGCGTCGGGGCGCGGCTGCACGTTTTCCGGCGTGCCGTCGGGCGGCTGGTTCGGCGAAGGCAGCGTGATCAAGCGCGAGCTGCGCAAGTACGAAGTGGTCGCGGTCCAGCGCTCGACCGTGCTGTTCGTGCCGGTCGACACGTTCCATGCGCTGCTCGACACGAGCCTGCCGTTCACGCGCTTCGTGATCCACCAGCTGAACAACCGGATGGGCGAATTCATCGCGTCGATCCAGAACAGCAGGCTGCTCGACGTCGATGCGCGCGTCGCGCAAGCGCTCGCGCAGCTGTTCAATCCGGACCTGTACCCGGACACCGGCCCGTCGCTCGCGATTTCGCAGGAGGAACTGGGGATGCTCGTCGGCGTGTCGCGGCAGCGGATCAACCAGGCGCTGCAGCAGCTCGAGAAGCTCGGCGTGCTGCGGCTCGCGTACAACCAGATCGAGGTCGTCGATCTGGCCGCGCTCGCGCGGGTCGGGATGGAGCAGATCTGAGCGCGGCAAGATGAACGAAATCGTCGTCGCCGCGGCGCGCGGATCCGGTGCGGCAGCCGTTTCGAGGCCCGTGCACCCGCGCACGTTTGATCCGATGAATCAGCTTGTCGCCGCCGCGCGTCGACCTGACAATTCCGCCAGTTTCGCGTCAGTAACCCGTTACGGCCCGACACCTATCATTCGGGTTCCCTTCACCGACGCCTGACCACCGCCCGTCCCGCCGCCTCCATGTGGATCGTCAACCTCGCCCTCAGGCGCCCCTACACGTTCATCGTGATGGCCATCATGATCGTGCTGGCCACCCCGCTTGCGCTGATGCGCACGCCGGTCGACGTGCTGCCGGCGGTCAACATTCCCGTCATCAGCGTGATCTGGAATTACACCGGCTTCTCCGCGCAGGAGATGACCAACCGGATCACGGCCGTCCATGAACGGATCCTGACGACGACCGTCAACAACATCCAGCACATCGAATCGACGTCGCTGCCCGGCATCGCGGTCGTGAAGGTGTTCCTGCAGCCCGGTGCAAACGTGCAGACGGCCATCGCGCAGACGGTCTCGTCCGCGCAGGCGATCGTGCGGCAGATGCCGCAGGGCGCGACGCCGCCGCTCGTGATCACCTATTCGGCGTCGAGCATCCCGGTGATCCAGCTCGGGCTGTCGAGCACGACGCTCAGCGAACAGTCGCTCGCCGACATCGCACTCAACTTCCTGCGCCCGCAACTGATCACGATCCCGGGCGCGCAGATCCCGTTCCCGTACGGCGGCCGCACGCGGGTCGTCGCGATCGATCTCGATCCGCAGGCGTTGCTCGCGAAGGGCCTCACGCCGGCCGACATCGTCAATGCGGTCAACACACAGAACCTGGTGCTGCCGACCGGCACCGCGAAGATGGGCCAGAGCGAATTCCGGATCGACACGAATGCGTCGGCCGACACGATCGCCGACATCAACAACCTGCCGATCCAGACCGTCAACGGCGCGACGACCTACCTGCGCGAAGTCGCGGCAGTGCGCGACGGCTTCGCGCCGCAGACCAACGTCGTGCGCCAGAACGGCCAGCGCGGCGTGCTGATGTCGATCCTGAAGACCGGCGACGCATCGACGCTGAAGGTCGTGTCGGACCTCAAGACGCTGCTGCCGAAGGTGGTCCCGACGCTGCCCGAGGGGCTCACGATCACGCCGCTGTTCGACCAGTCGGTGTTCGTCAACGCCGCCGTGCAGGGCGTGATCCATGAGGCGCTGATCGCCGCCGTGCTGACCGCGATGATGATCCTGCTGTTCCTCGGCAACTGGCGCAGCACGCTGATCATCGCGATCTCGATTCCGCTGTCGATCTTCACGTCGCTGATCGCGTTGTCGGCGCTCGGCGAGACCATCAACATCATGACGCTCGGCGGGCTCGCGCTCGCGGTCGGCATTCTCGTCGACGATGCGACCGTCACGATCGAGAACATCGAGCGGCATCTGCATCTCGGTACGGACCTGCACGAAGCGATTCTCGAAGGCGCGGGCGAGATCGCGGTGCCCGCGTTCGTGTCGACGCTGTGCATCTGCATCGTGTTCGTGCCGATGTTCTTCCTGACGGGCGTTGCGCGCTTCCTGTTCGTGCCGCTCGCGGAAGCGGTGGTGTTCGCGATGCTCGCGTCGTACGTGCTGTCGCGCACGCTCGTGCCGACGCTCGCGATGCTGCTGTTCCGCCCGCAGCAGGCGAGCACCGGCCACGACCGGTCGACGTCGCGGTTCGCGCGGCTCCATCACGCGTTCAACGGTGCGTTCGAGCGCCTGCGCGCGTGGTACATCGTGCTGCTCAGCATGCTGCTGGTGCGCCGCCGCTTCTACGCGATGTGCTTCCTCGGCTTCTGCGTGCTGTCGACCGGCCTCGTGTTCGTGCTCGGCCGCGACTTCTTCCCCAACGCCGATTCCGGCAACATCCGGCTGCACGTGCGCGCGCCGACCGGCTACCGGATCGAGGAAACCGCGCGCCTCGCCGACCAGGTCGAGCGCGTGATCCGTGAAGCGGTGCCGCCCGACGAGCTCGGCGCGATCGTCGACAACCTCGGGCTGCCGGTGAGCGGCATCAATCTGTCGTACAGCAACGCCGGCACGATCGGCTCGCTCGACGGCGAACTGATGATCGCGCTGAAGCCCGGCCACCGCGCGACCGAGCACTACGTGCAGACGCTGCGCACGCTGCTGCCGCAGCGCTTCCCGGGCATCGAGTTCTTCTTCCAGCCGTCGGACATCATCACGCAGATCCTCAACTTCGGTCAGCCGGCCGCGATCGATGTGCAGGTGCTCGGCAACGATCTCGCGAGTAACATGACTATCGCGAGCAGCCTGATGAAGAAGATCAGGCAAATCCCCGGCGCCGTCGACGTGCACGTGCTGCAGCGCAACGACGAACCGACCCTGGTGGCCGACATGGACCGTACGCGCATGCAGCAGTTGAGCCTTTCCGCGCAGAACGTCGCGCAGAACATGCTGATCTCGCTGTCCGGTAGTTCCCAGACGACGCCGTCGTTCTGGATCAATCCGCGCACGGGCGTCCAGTACCCGCTGCAGATCCAGACCCCGCAATACAACATCGCGTCGATCGACGACCTGCTCGGCACGCCGGTTTCCGCGAGCGGCCGCATGGGCATGCCGCTGCAACTGCTCGGCAACCTCGTGCGGGTTCACCCGGTCGCGAGCCCGGCCGTGATCACGCACTTCAACATCCGGCCGGCGGTCGACCTGTACGTGAGCGTGGAAGGCCGCGATCTCGGCTCGGTCGCGGGCGAGATCGACCGGATCGTGTCCGACGCGCGCGCGACGCTGCCGCGCGGCACCGACCTGTCGGTGCGCGGCCAGGTCGAGACGATGCGCACGTCGTACCTCGGCCTCGGCGCGGGCGTCGCGGTGGCGATCGTGCTCGTCTACCTGCTGATCGTCGTGAATTTCCAGTCGTGGCTCGATCCGCTGATCATCATCAGCGCGATGCCTGCCGCGCTCGCCGGCATCGCGTGGATGCTGTTCATCACCGGCACGCACCTGAGCGTGCCCGCGCTGACGGGCGCGATCATGACGGTGGGCGTCGCAACCGCGAACAGCATCCTGGTCGTGTCGTTCGCGCGCCAGCGCCTCGCGGACGGCGCGCCGCCGCTGACGGCCGCGCTCGAAGCCGGCGCGACACGGATCCGCCCGGTGCTGATGACGGCGCTCGCGATGATCATCGGGATGGTGCCGATGGCGCTCGGTCTCGGCGAAGGCGCCGAGCAGAACGCGCCGCTCGGCCGCGCGGTGATCGGCGGCCTGCTGTTCGCCACCGTTTCGACGTTGCTGTTCGTGCCGCTCGTGTTCGGCGGCGTGCACGCGCGGCTCGCCCGCCGGCGCGCGCGCCAGGCCCGACACTGATTTTCGCCCCTCGCCTACCCAGCCAACAGACCCGGTCAATTCATGGAAGAGAAACATCACAGCTCCGTCGGCATCCACGTGGACGAACACGGCATGCACCTGCCGACGCGCACGTCGGTGTCGCGGCGCGCTCGGGTCGTGCTGATCGTGATCGGCGTGCTGCTGGTCGCGGGCGCTGCGCGCACGATCGTCGTCAACGTGCTGAACCGGCATCACCTCGACGCGGTGGCCGAGCAGAACACGCGCCAGTACGTGAGCGTCGTGCGTCCGGTCGATGCGGCCACCGGCGGCAAGCTGACGCTGCCCGGCACGCTGCGCGGCTTCATCGAAGCGCCGATCTATGCGCGCGCGAGCGGCTACGTGCTGCGCTGGCAGGCCGACATCGGCGCGCACGTGAAGCAGGGGCAAGTGCTCGCCGAGCTCGACACGCCCGAGCTGAACCAGGAACTCGCGCAGGCCACCGCGCAGCGCCAGCAGGCGCAGGCCACGCTCGCACTCGCGAAGACGTCGTTCGACCGCGCGCAGCAGTTGCGCCAGCGCGATGCGGTGTCGCAGCAGGAGCTCGACGACCGGCAAGGCGCGTTCAACCAGGGCACCGCGAGTCTAGCGGCGGCCGATGCGAACATGCGCCGGCTCACCGAGCTGAAGGGCTTCCAGCGCATCGTCGCGCCGATCGACGGGATCGTCACGCAGCGCAACGTCGACGTCGGCGACCTCGTCAGCTCCGGCAACGCGGGCCGCGCGCTGTTCACCGTCGTGCAGGCCGACCGGCTGCGCCTGTACGTGCAGGTGCCGCAGGCATACGCGCAGCAGGTGAAGGTCGGCCAGCACGTGAGCGTCGCGCAGGCCGAACTGCCCGGGCAGACCTTCGACGGCACGGTCACGCGCACGTCGCAGGCGATCGACGTCGCGACGCGTTCGCTGCAGATCGAGATCACGCTGCCGAACCCGGACGGCCGGCTGCTGCCCGGCGCATACGTGCAGGCGACGCTGCCGATGACGCCGGTCGGTCGCCTGCAGATTCCGGCCAACACGCTGCTGTTCCGCGCCGAAGGGCCGACGGTCGCGACCGTCGATGCGAACGGCCAGGTGCGGCTGAAGGCGGTGACGGTCGTGCGCACGATCGGGCAGACGCTCGAGGTCGACGGCCCGCTCACGCCGAACGACCGCCTCGTCGCGAACCCGAGCGACGCGCTCGCAAACGGCGACATGGTCGTCGTGCAGGCGCCGCCGGCCGCGAAGCCGGCGTCCGCGGTCGCGGGAGCGAAGTCGTGAGCGCAATGCGCCCCCGCCTGCGTCCGGCGGCCGTCCTGACCGTCGTCGCGGCTGCGGCCCTCGCCGGCTGCACGGTCGGCCCCGATTACCAGCGCCCCGCCGTCGACACGCCGGCAACTTGGCGGCTCGATCCCGCCGATGCGTACTGGCACCCGGCCGCACCGGCCCGGGCGCCGCTCGACCCGGCCTGGTGGACCGCGTTCGGCGACGCACAGCTCGACGCGCTCGAAGCCGACGCGCTGCGCAACAACCAGAACCTGAAGGCCGTCGCCGCGCGCTACGACCAGGCGAAGGCGACGCTCGCGTCGGTCGGGTCCGCGCAGTATCCGGCCGTCGGCCTGAACGCGAGCGGCCAGCGCTTCAAGATCTCCGCCGACCGGCCGCAGACCAACTACGCGACGAAGAGCATGTCGACCGTGCAGAACGACATCCAGGTCGCCGCGAGCGTCAGCTACGAGCTCGACCTGTTCGGCCGCGTGCGGCGCAACGTCGAATCCGCGCAGGCCAGCTCCGAGCAGGCGCGCGACGATTTCGCGAATGCGCGCCTCGTGCTGAGCGCCGATCTCGCGTCGAGCTACTTCGCGCTGCGCGAGTTCGACACCGAGATCGACGTCGTCAAGCGTTCGATCGACCTGCAGCAGAAGGCGCTCGACTACGTGAGCGCGCGTCACGACCTGGGCGCGGTGTCCGGCCTCGACCTGCTGCAGCAGCGCTCGCAGCTCGACGCCACGCGCACGCAGGCGCAATTGCTGATCCAGCAGCGCGCGCAGGTCGAGACGGCGATCGCGACGCTGGTCGGCACGCCGGCGCCGGCGTTCTCGCTGCCGCCGCGCGTGGTGCCGATCAACGCGCCCGCGCTGCCGGCCGGCATGCCGAGCGACCTGCTGCAACGGCGCCCCGACGTCGCGTCGGCCGAGCGCGCGATGGCCGCCGCGAACGCGCAGATCGGCGTCGCGCGCGCCGCGTATTTCCCGCGCATCGCGCTGTCGCCCGACATCGGCTGGGACGCGACGCGCTTCTCCGGCCTCTTCACCGTGCCGGCGCTGCTGTGGTCGATCGGCGCCTCGATCAGCCAGCCGCTGTTCCAGGGCGGCAAGCTGAAGGCCGGTGTCGACTTCGCGCAGGCCGGTTACGTGGCCGCGCAGGCCAACTACCGGCAGACCGTGCTGACCGCGTTCCAGGAGGTGCAGAATGCGGTGACGGGCCTGTCGGTGCTCGCGCAGGCCGCGCAGCAGGCGTCGGCGGCCGTCGACGACGCGCGCAAGCTCGTGTCGCTCGCACAGGATCGCTACGCGGGCGGCCTGACGCCGTTCATCGACGTGCTGACGGCTCAGCAGCAGTTGCTGACGAGCGAGCGCCAGGCCGTGCAGATCCAGGGCCAGCGCGCGGCGCTCGTCGTGTTTCTCGCGAAGGCGCTCGGCGGCGGCTGGGACGGCGGCGCGACGGACGGCGCCGCGCCGACCGACGTCGCGGCGGCCGGCCCGCAGCCGGCCGCGACCGTCGGCCCCTGACCCGGCCCCTAACCCGATAACGCACACACGCCTATGAAAGTCCTGATCGTCGAAGACGAACCGAAAGTCGTCGAATACCTGAAGAGCGGCCTGAGCGAGGAAGGCTGGGTCGTCGATACCGCGCTCGACGGCGAGGACGGCGCGTGGAAAGCCGTCGAATTCGACTACGACGTGGTCGTGCTCGACGTGATGCTGCCGAAGCTCGACGGCTTCGGCGTGCTGCGTGCGCTGCGCGCGCAGAAGCAGACGCCCGTGATCATGCTGACCGCGCGCGACCGCGTCGACGACCGCGTGCGCGGCCTGCGCGGCGGCGCCGACGACTACCTGACCAAGCCATTCTCGTTCCTCGAACTGATCGAGCGGCTGCGCGCGCTCACGCGCCGTGCGCGCGTGCAGGAATCGACGCTGATCTCGATCGGCGACCTGCGCGTCGACCTGATCGGCCGCCGCGCGACCCGCGACGGCACGCGCCTCGACCTGACCGCACAGGAATTCCAGCTGCTCGGCGTGCTCGCGCGGCGCAGCGGCGAAGTGCTGTCGAAGACGACCATCGCCGAACTCGTGTGGGACGTGAACTTCGACAGCAACGCGAACGTCGTGGAGACCGCGATCAAGCGCCTGCGCGCGAAGCTCGACGGCCCGTTCGCGGAAAAGCTGCTGCACACGATCCGCGGGATGGGCTACGTGCTCGAGGCGCGCGAGGAAGGCGACGCGGAGCGGCACGCATGAAACGCTCGATCACCCTGCGCCTGTCGGCGATGTTCGGCATCGTGTCGCTGCTCGTGTTCACGCTGGTCGGCTGCGGGCTGTTCGTGATGATGGAGCGCCAGCTGTTCGCCGAACTGCGCGCGACGATCGACACGCGCGCGAAGGTCGCGCAGATGATCGTGTCGCACGCGACCACCGCCGCGCGCGGCCGCCTGATGCAGGAAAAGCTCGCCGACCTCGAACCACCCGACGGGTCGACGCGCTACCAGGTCGAGAGCCCCGATGCCAACTTCCGCTTCGGCCATCCGGTCGACGGCGTGCCCGTCGGCGAACCGTTCGGGGCGTTCCAGCAGTACGCGCTCAACCACAGCAGCTACAACGTGATGACGAAGACCGTCCCGGTCGCAGGCAGCGGCGAGCGCCCTGACCTGAAGCTGATCGTCGCGACGTCGTGCGAGCGCACGCAGCGGATGCTGCGCCGTTTCGTGTGGACGCTCGCCGCGCTGATCGCGACGGCCACCGTCCTCACGCTGCTGCTGAGCCGCGCGGTCGCGCGCTTCGGGCTCGCGCCGCTCGAACGGCTGTCGCAGGACGCGGCGGCCATCAGCGCCACCAACCGCCGCCAGCGGCTGCAGACCGACGCGCTGCCGACCGAGTTGCGCGACCTCGCCGCGTCGTTCAACGGCG
Organism: Burkholderia sp. Nafp2/4-1b; assembly: GCF_003635165.1. Lineage (GTDB taxonomy): Bacteria > Pseudomonadota > Gammaproteobacteria > Burkholderiales > Burkholderiaceae > Burkholderia. The sequence goes on from NZ_ML058597.1 coordinate 965,372, forward strand.
CGCTCGAGCGCATCCAGCAGACCTATGCGCGGCTCGAGGCGTTCAACGCGGATGTCGCGCACGAGCTGCGCACGCCGATCAGCATCCTGATCGGCCAGACCCAGGTCGCGCTGACGAGCCGCGACCGCTCGGTCGACCGGATGCGCCAGACGCTGCAGTCGAACCTTGAGGAGTTCGAACGGCTGCGCGTGATCATCAACGACATGCTGTTCCTGTCGCGCAGCGATCGCGGCGAACGCGCGACCGACCTGAAGCACGTGTCGCTCGCCGACGAAGTGCGGCGCATGCTCGACTTCCTCGAGATCCCGCTCGACGAAGCGCAACTGCGCGCGGAACTGCACGGCGATGCGCGTGCCGCCGTCGATCCATCACTGTTCCGCCGCGCGATGACCAACCTGCTGATCAACGCGATCCAGCATTCGGCGCCCGGTGCGACACTGAACGTGACGATCACGCCGCGCGACACGCTCGTCGACGTGTCGGTCGCGAACCCCGGCGAGCCGATCGACTCCGTGCAGCGCTCGCATGTGTTCGAGCGCTTCTACCGGCTCGAGGAAGCGCGTGCGAACAGCAAGGAGAACCACGGGCTCGGGCTGTCGATCGTCAAGGCCGTCGCGGAAATGCACGGCGGCAGCGTGTTCGTCGCGTGTTCGGGCGGCGTCAATACGTTCGGCTTTTCGGTGTCGACGCAACCGTCCGGCAGCGACCCGCTGTCGACGGCCGGCGCCACCGCTCCTCGTCCGCTGCAGCCGGCGCCCGCGCCGCGCGCGTTGCACTGACGGCGAGCCGCACCGCACCGCACCGCACCGCACCGCACCGCACCGCACCGCACCGCACCGCAGAGGGCAGTTTTCTTCAATACGGGCACCGGCTGCTTCTTTAGTCTCGATGCGACTTTGACTTTCGCATGGAGGCACTCAATGAGCATGCTGGTTTCAATGGCCGCGTTCGCGCTGGCGTCGTCGATCACACCCGGCCCCGTCAACATCGTCGCGCTGAGCGCGGGCGCGCGCCACGGTCTCGGCGCGAGCCTGCGTTATGCGGCCGGCGCGACGCTCGGCTTCGTCGCGCTGTTCCTGTTGATCGGCCTCGGGCTGCACGCGGTGCTCGCGCGCTGGCCGATGCTGACTACGGCCACCCAATGGTCGGGAATCGCGTTCCTGCTTTACCTTGCGCTGCGGCTCGCGCTCGACGACGGGCGGTTATCGGCGAATCCGGACGGCTCCAGCGTGGCCGGCCCGTCGGCCGCGGCCGGCGCGGCGATGCAGTGGCTGAATCCGAAGGCATGGCTCGCGTGCGTGGCCGCGATGGGCGCGTATGCGGCCGACGGCGACCGCGCGCAAGTGTGGCAATTCGCGGCGCTGTATCTGGTGATCTGCTTCGCGTCGATCGCGTGCTGGGCGTATGCGGGCGCGTCGCTGCGCCATCGGCTCGCGAACGCGCGGCGGATGCGGTTGTTCAACCGCGCGATGGCGCTGCTGCTTGCAGGCAGCGCGCTTTATTTGCTCGATATCTAGCGGGGGTGCTGCGGGTGGCCGGGGATGTGGGCCGTTGGCGGGAATCGGCTCGCGGCTCGCGGCTCGCATTGTGCAGTGGGCGGTGGGCGGTGGGCGGTGGATAGCGGATAGCGGATAGCGGGCGCTGCCAGCACCGCCCCACCGTTCCCCGCTCAATTCGCTGCGCTTCGATACTGCCCCGGCGTCGCGGCCGCGATGCGCCGGAACGCGCGCTGGAAATGCGCCTGGTCCGCGAAGCCCGCATCGAGCGCGACGTCGGCGATCGGCCGGCCGCGGCGCAATTCGGCCCGCCCGAACTGCACCCGGCGGTCGATCAGGAACGCATGCGGCGTCATCCCGTAACGGGCGTTGAACGCGCGGATCAGATACGACGGCGACAGGTCGGCGGCCGCGCAGATCGCATCGAGCGTGACGGCCTGACGGCAATGCGCGGCGATGTAATCGGCCGCGCGCGCGAGCTTCGCGTTGTCGACCCCGCGCCGCGCGTGGTCGGGCAGCTCGCGATCGAGCGCGCCGTGCAGCCGCGTGAAGAACTCGACCGCCGCGCTTTCCTTGCCGAGCGGATCGACGCCGGGCGCGACCAGCGTGCGGTAAAAGCCGCCGAACTGCGCGAACAGGTCGCGTCGCTCAGTCAACTTCGGCGAAAACCCGCGAAAATCGCGGTTCGGATCTCGCCCGAGCGAATGCTGCAAGCGCGTGAGCCACGGCACGTCCACATAGACCATCCGGTACGCCCACGCGTCCGGGCCATACGGATTGCACGCATGCACCTGCTCCGGATCGATGATCACGAGCACGCCGCGCCCGACGTGTTCCTTCGTCGCGCCATTGAGGTAGGTGCTCGTGCCGCCGACGATCGCGCCCAGCGAAAACGTGTCGTGCGTGTGCTTCGCGTAGCAGATCGTCCGCCCGTCGTCGACGGTGCGCGCCTCGATGAACGGCAGCGCGGCGTCGCGCCAGAACGGCGACGGCACGGTAACGGTATGGGCGGAACGGCTCACGCGACGGGCTCCCGGATCGGACGGCGAACGCACACCGTACAAGACCACGCGGCGCGATGCAACAGCGACACGACGCTTCGCGGCCGGATCGCCTAAGCTTTGAATTCCGGCCGCTCCGGCAGGCGCGGCGGGTTCCGATCCGTCTTATCCCTCTTACCCTCATCACACCGGTACGCTCATGCACATCGATCTGACAGGCAAGACCGCGGTCGTCACCGCTTCCACCGCCGGCATCGGGCTGGCGATCGCCGAAGGGCTCGCGCAGGCGGGCGCACGCGTCGTCGTCAACGGACGCAGCGACAAGTCGGTCGAGTCCGCGCTCGCGCTGCTGCGCAGCGCGGTGCCCGACGCGGACGTCGACGGCGTCGCCGCCGACCTGTCCGATGCGGCCGGCGTCGCGCGCATCACGCAGCACACGCCGGACGCCGACATCCTCATCAACAACGCGGGGATCTACGGGCTGAAGGCATTCTTCGACATCGACGACGACGAATGGACGCATTACTTCCAGATGAACGTGATGTCGGGCGTGCGCCTGGCAAGGCATTACCTGAAGGGCATGCTCGCGCGCAATACCGGCCGCATCGTGTTCATTTCGTCGGAGTCGGGCCTGAACATCCCGGTCGACATGATTCACTACGGGTTCACGAAAACCGCGCAGCTGGCGATCGCACGCGGCCTCGCGAAGCTCGCGGCCGGCACCAACGTGACGGTCAATTCGGTACTGCCGGGGCCGACGATGTCGGAAGGTGTGCGCGCGATGCTGAAGGAGACGGCCGACGAAACCGGCCGCAGCATCGACGATGTCGCTGTGGATTTCGTGCGCAGCGAGCGTGCAAGCTCGATCATCCAGCGGCCGGCAACGACGGAGGAAGTCGCGAACATGGTCGTGTACGTGTGCTCGCCGCAGGCATCGGCCACGACGGGCGCGGCGTTGCGCGTCGACGGCGGCGTGGTCGACACGATCGCGTGACGGCTGTACGGCACGGCGCGCGCAGCGCGGCGCGCCGCTACCGTACTATCGCGACGCGCTCTTCCCCACCTGAAGCGTGCCCTTGCGGTCGGCGTCCATGCAGGTATCGAAGCCGTATTGCGTGACGGCGCCGGCCTTGTCGAACACCACGAAGTAAGGCCGGTGATCGTTGCCGTGCTCGATGAAGTAGTTGTAGCAGACGCCGCTGCCGTTGCGGACCATCCAGACGCTGCGCGGGTTGCCGCCCGCGCGGACGACGTCGGCGCGCGTCGCGCCGTGCCGCGACGCGGCCCTCGCGAGCGGCGTGCGCGAATACGAGAACGGCAGCCACGAGTCGAACCACGCGCAGCCGTGCAGCATCAGGCAGCTTGCGGCCAGCGACAACGTCGCTGCGGGACGGGACATCGAAATCAATCGCATGCTCGGGGAATTCTGCTGCGCCATGCAGGCGTGATCGAAAGCCCCATGCTACTAGACCTTTGGGTCCGGATCGAAAAGAAATGTAGAGACTTGTGTCCGATGCGCCGCACGCCGCGGCCCGCTGCACACCCGATCGTCACGAACCGTTGCGGTGCCGGGCCGGTCGGCGCGCGCGTCCGCACCCCGGCGCCGATGCATCGAATCGGCCCGATGTAGCGCATCGTCATGCAACCCATTCGGCCCACATCATCGTCAGCACCGTCATCAGCGCGGGGCCGACGAACAGCCCGATCAGCCCGAACGTCTCGGCACCGCCGAGGATGCCGAACAGCACGAGCAGGAACGGCAAGCGGGTCGAGCTGCCGATCAGCACCGGCCGCACGAAATGCTCGGCGACGAACACGACCACGAAGCCGATTACCAGCACCACGACGGCCCACACGGTCGCGCCCTGCACGAACAACCAGAGCGCCGCGCCGCAGAACACGATCGGCGCGCAGAACGGCAGCATCGCGGCCACCGCCGTGACGAGGCCGAGCAGCGCCGCATGGGGCACGCCGGCCAGCGCGTATGCGACACCGAGAATCGCCCCCTCGCCGAGACCGACGACGACGAGCCCCGTCACCGTGCCGTACACGGCCGCGGCCATCCGCTCGATCAGCTCGCCGCCGCCGGGGCCGAATGCGCGCCGCGCGCCCTGCAGCAACGCGCCGGACAACTTGTGGCCGGCTCGCATGATGACGAACAGCGTGACCAGCATGAAGCCGAACTCGAACAGCGCATGCGCGAGCTTCGAGCCGAACTGCCGCCCGAACGCGATGAATTTCTCGCCGCTCGCGCCATGCATCGCCGTGGCCGCGTGCAGCGGATGACCGAGATTGGCCTGCCACCATTCGGTGATCTGCGCGGAGCCGTAAGGCAAGCGGCTGATGACGTCCGGCAGCGCAATACCGTTGTCCTGGATCGAATGCAGCCAGATGCTCAGGTCGTGCTCCTGCGAAATCGCCTGCCCCAGCGCGATCGCGACCGGCAGCACGACGAGCAGCGAAACGCCCGTGGTGATCACGGTCGCGATCAGGGTCGGCCGGTTGCGAAACCAGCGATCGGATTCGAAGCGTTTCAGCAGCGGCCACAGCGCGATCGCAATCACGCATGCCCATGCGATGGCGGGAAGAAAATCGCGGATCACCCATAGCGCGAGCATCAGCAGCGCCGCGTACAGCACGGCGCGGGCGATCTGCTGCGCGCGCGGCCGTGCGGCGGAATCGGGAGACGGCGGGACGTGTGCGCCCATGACACCTCTGTCGAAATGAAAAATGGCGGTTCGCGCAGGCTGCGAGCCTGGTCGAACCGCCATTCTATCCATCGACGCCGCAATGGCATGCACACGCACTGCCAAGCATCGTCAAATGCGAGCCGCGGACGCCGCGCCGCGGCGCATGCTCAGGCCACTTTGTCGGCGACGCGATACCGCTCCAGCCAGTGCGCGTATGGCGCGGGCAGCGTCCACGACGGACGCTCGACGCCGAGCTGCTTGGCCGCGTAGTACGGCCAGTGCGGATCGGCGAGATGCGCGCGGCCGACCATCACGAGGTCGAGCTGCTGCTCGGCGACGACGCGATTGGCAAGCTGCGGCGTGTCGATGCCCCATGCGGACGACACCGGCAGGCCGGCCTCGCGGCGCACACGTTCCGCGATCGGTGCGAGGAACGCCGGCCCCCACGGAATCTGCGCATCGGGCGTCGAGAAGCCGACCGACACGCTCAGCATGTCGAGCCCTTCCCGCTTCATCCGCTGCGTGAGCGCGATCGATTCGGCGAGGGTTTCTTCATCGCGGCCATCGTATTCGATCACGCCGAGGCGCGCGGTCAGCGGCAGGTGCTCCGGCCAGACCTGACGGACGGCCTTCAGCGTGTCGACGAGGAAACGGCCGCGGTTTTCGGCCGAACCGCCGTACTCGTCATCGCGCTGGTTCGCATGCACGGAGAAGAAACTCTGCGCGAGATAGCCGTGCGCGAAGTGCAGTTCGAGCCATTCGAACCCGAGGTCGCGGGCGCGCTTCGCCGACGCGACGAAATCGGCCTGCACACGCGCGATGTCGTCGTGCGTCATCGCGCGCGGCGTCTTCGGCAGGTGCGCACCGAACGGGATCGCCGACGGCGCGATGGTCTGCCAGCCGCGCGGGTCGCCGTCGGCGATGTGGTCGTCGCCTTCCCACGGACGGTTCGCGCTCGCCTTGCGGCCCGCATGCGCGAGCTGGATGCCCGGCACCGCCCCGGCCGCCTTGATCGCCGCGACCGACGGCGCGAACGCGTCGGCCTGCGCGTCGGTCCACAGCCCGGCGCAGCCCGGCGTGATCCGGCCTTCCGGCGACACGGCCGTCGCCTCCGCGATCACGAGGCCCGCGCCGCCGCGCGCGATGCTGCCGAGATGCACGTGATGCCAGTCGTTGACGACGCCGTCTTCGGCGACGTACTGGCACATCGGCGGCACGGCGATGCGGTTGCGCAGCGTGACATCCTTGAGTTTGAACGGTTCGAACAGGGCAGACATCCACCACTCCTTTGCTTGGTTCTACGAAACGACTGGACGAGCCGCCGTGCGGTACGCGCGGCGGAACGATGCGGGCCGTCGCCGGGCCGGTTGCGCGCGACGACAGCAACAGCCTGGCGCCGATGGTTCCGGCGCCGGGCCGGCTTATTGACGGCTGAGCTGCGCGAGCAGCGCCTCGGCCGCGGGCTCCGACGATGCCGGGTTCTGCCCCGTGATCAGCAGCCCGTCGGTCACGACATGCGGCGCCCAGTCGGCACTGCGCTCGAACTGCGCGCCGTTGGTCTTCAGCATGTCCTCGACGAGGAACGGCACGACTTCCGTCAGTTCGACGGCCGCTTCCTCGCTGTTGGTGAAGGCGGTCACGCGCTTGCCCCGCACGACCGACTCGCCGGTTTTCGGATCCTTCACGTGACGCAGCACGCCCGGCGCATGGCACACGGTGGCGACCGGCTTGCCGGCCGACAGCGCGCGCTCGATCAGGCCGATCGAATGCAGATCCTCGGCAAGATCCCACAGCGGGCCATGCCCGCCCGGGTAGAACACCGCGTCGTAATCGTCCACCGACACGTCGGCCAGCTTGCGCGTGGCGGCGAGCTCGGCCTTGGCGGCCGGGTCCGCGTCGAAGCGGCGCGTGGCGTCGGTCTGCGCGGTCGGATCGGCGCTTTTCGGGTCGAGCGGCGGCTTGCCGCCCTGCGGCGACGCTAGCGTCAGCTCGACGCCCGCATCCTTGAACGCGTAGTACGGCGCGGCCAGTTCCTCGAGCCAGAAGCCGGTTTTCTTGCCGGTGTCGCCGAGCGTGTCGTGCGAAGTCAGGACAACCAGAATCTTCATGATCGGAACTCCTTCAGAGGGGAAACAGGGCCGCGTCGCGGCGGCCAGCGTGACACACGCCGCCTGCGCCGCTGACGGCGTGCCTGCCGGTTAGTCCGCCGGCACGCGTCAACGTGCCGGCCACGTAGCGAAAATGTTGATCGAATTTGTATTAGACCAGTCGTCTAGACAAGACTCGAAAAAAATGACGACCGCTCCGGCACGACCAGCATCGCAGCGCGATATGGCATTTTCGCGTCCGGGATGCACGTTCAGGAACGGCGTCGCATTCGTCAGCGCGAATGATAGCGCTCGATTAGACCGGTCGTCTAGAGATCGAAGATCAGCCCTGCCGTCGACATGGCTTTTGCGACGGCGCGGGTGCGGCAACGTCCGTTGCCGATCGCGCCCCACTCGCGCCGCCGCTTCGCCTAGCCGTGCACCGGCCCGTCCGTATCGCCGGCCTCGATCACCGGGATCTCGAGCCGGTGGCCGTGCGTACCGTCGGCGAGCAGCCCGAGCATCAAGTTCGCGAGCGTTCGTCCGGACGCATGCCCGGTCGGCTGCACGACCGCCGTCACGCGATGCGGATGTGCGATGTCCGGCGGCACGCCGTCGTAGACGATCAACGACATGTCCGTTCCGAGCCGCAAGCCGCTGTCGACCAGCGCCCGGAATACGCCGCCGCCCGCGATGTTGTTGTCGACCAGCAGCGCGGTGGGCCGATCGGCCTGCGCGAGCAATGCCTGCGCACCCTGCCGCCCGCCGTCGCGCGTAAACGCACATTCGACGAGCAGCGCCGGATCGGGCTCGATGCCGGCCTCGCGCAGCGCCGCCAGATAGCCGGCGCGGCGCTGCATCGCGAAATTGAGCGACAGCGGCGCACTGAGCATCGCGATGCGCCGATGGCCGAAGCCGATCAGGCGCCGCACCGCGTCGCGCGCGCCGGCCTCGTTGTCGAAATCGAACCATGCGTACGGCTCGGCGGCTTGCGTGCGGCCATACGCGACGTACGGAAACGCATTCGACCGCAGATACGCGAGGCGCGGATCGTCGACCAGCGTGCGCGCGACGATCAGCCCGTCGACGAGCTTGCCGTCGACGAGCCGGCGATACGTGTCCAGCTCGGCGTTCGGCCGCGCGGACGCGATGATGAAGTCGAGATTGCGCTCGGCGAGCCGCTCGGTGATGCCCGCGACGACTTCGCCGAAGCGCGGATCGCCGAGATCGCCCGCGCCGAACGGATACACGATGCCGATCGTATCGGCGCGCCCCGTCGCCAGCCGGCGCGCAGTCGGATCCGCGACGTAACCGAGCTCGCGCGCAGCCTTCATCACGCGTTCGCGGGTGGCTTCGCTCACGTCGTCATAGCCGTTCAGCGCGCGACTGACCGTCGTGCGCGACAGCCCCAGCGCATCCGACAGCGCCTTCAGATTCACCTTCACGTCGCTCCTCGCGTTGTGGGTTCCGTTCGGCCAATCGCCGCCTGTGGCAATTATTTCCGAACGGTAGCTATTACCGTCAAATATTTATCTTTTGACGTCCAAACCGGTTTGAAATAGCATCCAAACCGGTTTGGATATCGGTACCGCCCTCAATCGTTTCTTTCACCGTCAACGGAAACTACGCCGACATGACTTACTTTCCTTTTTGCCGCACGACCGCGGCCAAACGTTTGCTGTTCGCCGGCGCCGCAGTGGCCGCGTTCGCGTCCGTCGCGCATGCGCAGACCGCCGGCGCACCCGCGCCCACGCCGCACACGCAACAGGCCTACGATCCCGAAGGCAACTTCACGATGCGCTGGACCCGCGCCGACATTCGCCAGATCGTCGCGCAGTCGCACACGGCCGGCGCCGACCGGAACTCGCTGCCGCAAGCGCTGACGATGCCGGATATCCCGCAGGATTTCCCGCTGGTCAACTCGAACGTGTGGGTCTGGGACACGTGGCCGCTGGCGGACCTGCGCGCGAACCAGCTCAGCTACAAGGGCTGGGAGGTGATCTTCTCGCTGACCGCCGACCCGCATGCGGGCTACACGTTCGATGACCGTCACGTCCATGCGCGCATCGGCTTCTTCTATCGCCGTGCCGGCGTTCCCGCGTCGCAGCGGCCCGCGAACGGCGGCTGGACCTGGGGCGGCCACCTGTTCCCGGACGGCGCGAGCGCGAAGGTGTTCGGCACGGCGCCGATGACCAACAACGCCGAATGGTCGGGCTCCGCGCGTCTCACGAACGGCGACAACGTCAGCCTGTACTACACCGCGACGTCGTTCAACCGCTCGGCGCCCGGCGGCGCCGACATCACGCCGCCGCAGGCGATCATCACGCGCACCGACGGCCATATCCACGCCGACGACAAGCACGTGTGGTTCAGCGGCTTCGACGATCACAAGGCGCTGCTGCAGCCGGACGGCAACTACTACCAGACCGGCCAGCAGAACACCTACTTCTCGTTCCGCGATCCGTTCGTGTTCACCGATCCCGCGCATCCGGGCAAGACCTACATGGTGTTCGAAGGCAACACGGGCGGCCAGCGCGGCGCGCGGACCTGCACCGAGGCCGATCTCGGCTACGCGCCGAACGATCCGTACAAGGAAGACCTCAACGCGGTGATGAACTCGGGCGCAGTGTATCAAAAGGCCAATGTCGGCCTGGCGGTCGCGACGAACCCGCAACTGACCGAATGGAAGTTCCTGCCGCCGATCCTGTCGGCGAACTGCGTGGACGACCAGACCGAGCGTCCGCAGATCTATCTGAAGGACGGCAAGTACTACCTGTTCACGATCAGCCACCGCACGACGATGGCCGCGGGCGTGGACGGGCCGGACGGCGTCTACGGCTTCGTCGGCAACGGTATCCGCAGCGACTTCCAGCCGCTGAACGGCGGCAGCGGCCTCGTGCTCGGCAACCCGACCGACTTCTCCGCGCCGGCCGGCGCGCCGTATTCGCAGGATCCGAACCAGAACCCGCGCGAGTTCCAGTCGTATTCGCACTACGTGATGCCGGGCGGGCTCGTCGAGTCGTTCATCGATGCGATCGGCCCGCGTCGCGGCGGCACGCTCGCGCCGACGGTGAAAGTCAACATCAACGGCACGTCGACGGCGGTCGACCGCGCCTATGGCCGCGGCGGTCTCGGCGGCTACGGCGACATCCCGTCGAACCTGCCGGCGACGGGCGCCGGTCACAACGACGGCGGCTCCGGTACGCGGCCGTAATCGCAACGGCCTCGTAACCCTTGTCGGTTCGGCAGGCGGGTATTGCGCCGGTATTGCCCGTGTCCCGTGCACGCCTGCCATTCTTGTTCCTCAGTCCGCGCATGCCGCCGTTGCCGGCGGCATGCGCCCTGCTTTCCGCTTCGCGCCGCGAAGCACGGAATCCTGCATGAGATCGCTGCTTTTCCGCTGTTCCTTTCGGCTTGCCGGCCTGCTTCTCGCAGGGGCGTCGTGCATGCAGGCCGCATACGCAACCTGTGGCGCGCCGCTCGCGAGCGGCACGCCGCAATGGCGACCCGCGCTGCATTACACGCCGCAACGCAACTGGATGAACGATCCGAACGGCCTCGTGTACGAAAACGGCCGCTATCACCTGTTCTACCAGTACAACCCGCTCGGGAACGACTGGGGCAACATGTCGTGGGGCCATGCGACCAGTACCGACCTGGTCCACTGGCGCGAGCAGCCAGTTGCGATGCGCGTGAACGCGACGGAGGAAATCTTCTCCGGCTCGATCGTCGCCGACACGCACAACACGTCCGGCCTCGGCGCACCCGGCGTCACGCCGCTCGTCGCGCTTTATACGAGCGTCTACCAGGCCGGCTCCGGCCACGCGCCCGGCACCCAGGCGCAATCGCTCGCGTACAGTCTCGATCACGGCGCGACGTGGCAACCCTATGCCCACAATCCGGTGCTCACGCTCGATCCGGAATCGAAGCAGTTCCGCGACCCGAAGGTGTCGTGGTACGCGCCCGGACGCTACTGGCTGATGACGACGGTCGTCGCCGACGCGCAGGTCGTGAAGCTCTACCGTTCCGACGATCTGGTCCACTGGTCGTTCCTGAGCGACTTCACGCTCCCCGACGTGCCGCACGCGAGCGCGCTGTGGGAGGTGCCCGACCTCGTGCCGCTGCCCGTCGACGACGATCCGCGACACATCAAGTGGGTGATGATCGTCAACGTGAACCCGTGGTCGATCGCCGGCGGTTCGGGTGCGATGTACTTCGTCGGCAACTTCGACGGCCGCACGTTCACTCCTGATCGCGTCGCGCCGGCCGGTTCCGATCCCGCGCGCTTCCGCTGGGTCGATCACGGCGCCGATTTCTACGCGGCCGGTACGTTCTCCGGTGCGCCGGGTGCGCGCCCGCTCGCGATTGCGTGGATGAGCAACTGGGACTACGCGGCGAAAGCGCCGACCGCGCCGTGGCGCGGCGCAACGACGTTGCCGCGCGAACTCGCGCTGAAGACGATCGACGGCGAACCGACGCTCGTCGTCACGCCGGCCGCCGCATTCGATGCGTGGGCCGACGGGCGGCCGGCCGTGCATGAAGGCGACCTGAGCGTCGACTCCGCCACGCACATGCTGTCGGCCGCCACGCGCGGCGTCGTGCAGCGCATCACGGTGACGCTCGCGCCGCAGCATGCGGCCCGCGCGGGCGTGATCGTGCGCGGCTCGGCGGACGGCACGATCGGCACGCGGATCGTATACGACACGGTCAAGCACACGCTGACGCTCGACCGCTCGCGCTCCGGTGCAACGGATTTCGCCGGCACGTTCAGCCGCGAACACATCGTCGATCTGCCGCTCGAGCACGGCCGTCTGCAACTCGAGATCGTCGTCGATCGCGGGTCGGTCGAGGTGTTCGCGAATGGCGGCCGCACGGTGCTGACGGACCTGATCTTTCCGCCGCTCGATGCGGACCGGGTCGCCGTGTTCGCCGAGCAGGGCCGCGCGACGTTTTCGGGATTGACGGTGACGCAGCTCGATACGGCCGACACGGCCCGCGGCGCCTGCACATCGCGCTAGCGACTACCGATTAGCGATTAGCGATTAGCGACTAGCGACTAGCGATACGAAGCGACGGCGGGGCCGCGCCGCCCGACGTCGCGTCAGGCGCCACGGCCCCGCCGGTTTCACGCTCAGAGCAAGCCCATCCCGCCCGACGCGATGATTTCCGCGCCGACGATGAACGCGGATTCGGGCGCGCTCAGGTGCAGCACCGTCGACGCGATTTCGTCCGGCGTGCCGAACCGGCCGATCGGCACGAGTCCCTTGATCTTCTCGGCGGTTTCGTCGAGCGTCGCCGCGTCGAGCCCGAGCTTGCCGTACAGCGGCGTCTGGACCGGCCCGGGGCTCACGACGTTCACCCGCACGCCGTGCGGCAGCAGTTCCGTCGACAGCGTCTTCGCGAACGAATTGACCGCCGCCTTGCTCGCCGCGTACACGGACGAACCGGGCATCCCGATGTGCGCGTTGATCGATCCGTTGATCACGATCGACGCGCCGCGGTTCAGCAGCGGCACCAATGCCTGGATCTGGAAATACGCGCCCTTCACGTTCGTGTCGAACACGAGATCCCACAACGCCTCGTCGATATCCGTGAACGGTGCGAGTTTCGCGACGCCCGCGTTGATGAACACGGCATCGAGCCGCGCGCCGGACGCCGCGATCGCATCCGCCAGCGCCCGCGCCGATGCGACGCTGCCGGCTTCGTTGCGGATCGCGAGCGCGCCGTCGCCGAGCGTGTCGCGGGCGGCGGCGAGCGTCTGCTCGTCACGACCGGTGATGATGACCCGCGCGCCTTCGGCCGCGAATGCCCGTGCGGCCGCCAGGCCGATCCCGCTGTTGCCGCCCGTGACGAGTACCGTTTTTCCTTCGAAGCGTTGCATGACCTTCTCCTTTTGAACCGGTGAGTTGACCGTGAACACAGGATGCGCGCGGCGCGCAGCCTTGCCGTACGACCGGCGCGGCAAACATGTTCGAAATCTTCGAACATGTTTGATCGGGATCGGGCCGGGCAGTCGTACGATTGCGTGGCGGGCTTAGCCCGTCACGTCAATCCCGTCGAGCAGCCGCTGTGCGAGCCGCGGTTCGCGCAGTTGTTCGAGCCACCATTGCAGCGCGCGGCCGTCGCGGTCACCGCGCCATGCGACATACAGCACGTTCGGTTCGCGCGGATCGACCGTTTCCTTCTCCACCAGTTCGCCGCGCGCGAGCAGCGACGCCACCCGCCGGCGCGGCACCCAGCCGACGCCGAGCGCGTCGCGCTGCGCGAGGATCTTCGCGCGCATCGACGGCACCGCGAGCACCGGCTGGCCGCCGAGCAGTCCGTACGCGCGGCCGACCGCGCGCCGCGACGAATCGGCGACGACGACCGCGCGATGCGCGCCGATCGCGTCCCGCGTGAGCCGCTCGCTCGCTGCCGCAAGCGGATGGCGCGGCGATACCGCGAACACCCATTCCATCGCGCCCAGCTCGAACCATTTGAAGCCCGGAATCGCCGGCGGCTCGTTGGTCGCGCCGACGACCAGATCCGCGCGGCCGTCGCGCAGCGCTTCCCAGGTGCCACCGAGCACTTCGTGCGTAAAGCGCAGCGACACGCCGGACTCGAGCGCATCGAACGCGCGGACGACCGGCAGCAGCGTATCGAACTCCAGCACCTCGTCGCTGACGATCCACAACCGGTCCTCCCAACCGCTCGCGACCTGCCGCACGCGCTGCGTGAGCCGCGCGACGTCCAGCGCGACGCGCGCCGCCTCGTCGGTCAGCAACTGGCCGGCCGGCGTGAGCTGCAGCCGGTAGCCGCGCCGGTCGAACAGCAGCGCGTCGAAGCGCGTTTCGAGCTGCCGCGCGGCGTGCGACACCGTCGATGGCGCCTTGCCGAGCCGCGCGGCCGCCCGCGACAGGCTGCCGGTGGCGCGGATCGCATCGAGCAGCGCGAGTTCGTCTTCGGACAGCATGCGGGCACTCCGGTCGGGGGTTGGGATGGATCGTAAGGCAGCGGCGGCCGGCGGTCCAATCAAATGGTGCCGCGCCGCGATAGGCGGCGGCCCGTTAGCCCGGCAGCCCGGTTCCGGCGGATCCCCCCCGGCCCGTATTCTCCGGCGATGCCTCATCCAGCACAGCCGAACGGCCCCTCCGTTCCAGCGGCACCACGCCGTTTTCCCGGCCGCGCAACGCCACCCGCGCGCCCCCGAATGCCGATCCGCTCCGCGCGCTTCCGGTATGCTGATCAACATCAAATTCCCGCATTCGAGGTAACCACTGCGATGGACATCGCGATCCGTATCGAAGGCCGCCATGACCTGACCGGACAAATCTTCCGGCAGTTGCGCACCGCGATCGTCGACGGGCGGCTCGAAGCCGGTGCCCGCCTGCCGTCTACCCGCGATCTCGCGAAGCAGCTCGGCGTGTCGCGCAAGACGACGCTCGACGCGTTCGAGCGCCTCGTCGCCGAGGGCTTCCTGAACACACGTGCGGGCGACGGCACGTTCGTCGCCGACGGCCTCGCACGCGTGCCGCACGCGGCGGCGGCCTCGACGCCGTCGCTGGTCGACGACACACCGCCGACCCATGCGGTCGACGCACGCGCGCTGTGGGACGAGTTGCCCGACGCGCTCGCGATGCCCGCGCCGCAGGACGCCCCCGCCTTCGACTTCCGCGGCGGCGTGACCGACAAGACGCTGTTCCCGTTCGACGCGTGGCGCCGCTGTCTGCATCACGCGTTGCGCCAGCAAGCGCGCGGCCCCGGCCAGTACCACGACCCGGCCGGCGATCCGCAGCTGCGCGGCGCGATCGCGCGCTACGTCGCGTTCAGCCGTGCGGTTGCGTGCGGCTGGGACGACGTGCTCGTCACGCAAGGCGCGCAACAGGCGCTCGACCTGCTCGCGCGCGTGGTCGTGCGGCCGGGTGACGTCGTCGCGGTCGAGAATCCCGGCTATCCGCCGGCACGCGCGGCATTCGCGTCACTCGGCGCGACGGTGATCGGCGTGCCGGTCGACGCGCACGGCCTTGTCACCGAACGGCTGCCCGACGAAGCGCGGCTCGTGTACGTGACGCCGTCGCACCAGTTCCCGCTCGGGATGCCGATGACGCTGGACCGGCGCGTCGCGCTGCTCGAATGGGCGCAGCGCCGCCGCGCGGTGATCATCGAGGACGACTACGACGGCGAATTCCGCTTCGAAGGCCGGCCGGTCGAGTCGCTGAAGAGTCTCGACCGCACGGGCCTCGTCGCGTACGTCGGCACGTTCTCGAAGACGATCTTTCCTGAACTGCGGATCGGCTACGCGATTCCGCCACGCGCGCTGCGCGGCGCGCTCGCCAAGGCGAAACAGATCGTCGACTGGCACACCTGCACGCTGACGCAGGCGGCGCTCGCGCGCTTCATGTTCGAAGGCGACTTCGCGCGGCATCTGCGGCGTGTGCAGAAGCACTACGACGCGCGCCGCAAGATGCTGCTCGCGCATCTGCGCGGCGGCCTCGCGCCGTGGTTCGACACGATCGTGCCGACCGCCGGGATCCACCTCGCCGCGCACCTGAAACCGGGGCTCGATGAAGCCGTGTTGATCCGCGCGGCCCGTCAGCATGACATCGGTCTGTACGGGATTTCGGCGTTCCACGTCGGCTCGGCGGCCCGCGCGGGGCTGCTGTTCGGCTATGGCGGGATCGACGCGCTGCGCATCGATACCGCGCTTGCGAAACTCGCCGCGCTGCTGGGCTCGGGCCATCTCGGCGGCGGCTAGCGGGTCCTAGCCAACTGGTTACCTCATTTTCCCCAGAATTGGCCATTCAAGCAGTCCAGTGACATGCTTAAAGTGGGTCCTGTCGCGCCGCCGTGCGCACCAACCGAAAGAGGACCCGCCATGCAACCGCGCCTGAATTTCTATGCCGCCAGCCCGAATGCAATCAAGGTGATGCGCAACGCCGAGGAATTCCTCGCGAAGAGCTCGATCGAGAAGCCGCTCGCCGAACTCGTCCGGCTGCGTGCGTCGCAGATCAACGGCTGCGCGTTCTGCGTCGACATGCACACCACCGATGCGCGCAAGGGCGGCGAGACCGACCGCCGTCTCGCGGCCGTCGTCGTGTGGCGCGAAACGCCGTTCTTCACCGAACGCGAACGCGCGGCGCTGGAGTGGACCGAAGCGCTGACGCTCGTCGCCGACAATCACGTGCCGGACGCCGTGTGGGAAGCCGTGAAGCCGCATTTCAGCGACGAGGAACTGTTCGACCTGTCGATGCTGATCGCGACGATCAATTCGTGGAACCGCTTCGCGATCGCGTTCCGCAAGATGCCCGAGTAAAGGGGGCGACGATGATGCGCCCCCGCTCCACGCTCCGTCGCGCGCTGTTGTGCGCGTCGCTCGCGCTCGGCGCCGCGCTGCCGGTTGCCGCCGACGCGCACGATGCCGGCGACAACGTGCACGCGATCATGCGAGAAGCCGTGCCCGAAGCGCCCGGCAAGCTCGCCGTCGTCGCGACCGTCGACTATGCGCCCGGCCAGGCTTCCGAGCCGCACAAACACCTCGGCTCGGTGTTCGCGGTCGTGTCGAAAGGCGAAGTGCTGTCGCAGGTCAACGGCGGCCCCGTGCATCGCTATCGCGCCGGCGAAGGCTGGTACGAACCGCCTGGCTCGCGCCATCAGGTGTCGCGCAATGCGAGCGCGACCGAGCCCGCGCAACTCGTCGTGTTCGGGCTCACCGGCGAACACGATCCGCTGAAGTCGCCGATCGATCAGTAACGATGCTGGAGGGGCGCGTGCCGTGGCAGGCACGCGCCCGAGCTGCGCTGCCCGTGCCGCGCAGTTGCGTCAACGGTCCCGGGCCGCGACCCGGCTTTGCCATCCTCAAACACCTCCCCGGCGGTACCCGCCGCTGGCTCTCCTTCGGTTTCCCCATTAGCCGTTCCCTACATTCCACCCGCGGCACCCACTCGTTTACCGCGCCGCCGCCCCGCGATCCCGCACCACGCCTCGCCGCCCAGCCAGCCGCGCCCACGCGCGCGAAAACCCTTCCTTGAAATTAACTAACTCATCAATTAGCGTCGTCTGCATGAACGCGAAAGCCACCGTCGCCCGGCCGCGCGGACGCCGCCCGTCGGTGGACGATTTCGACCTGCGCGACCACATGCTCGACGTCGCGATCCAGTTGTTCGCGGAACGCGGCATCGCCGCGACGACGGTCGCGCAGATCGCCGCGGCCGCCGGCGTCACGTCGGCAATGGTCCATTACTACTTCACGAATCGCGAGCAGCTGCTCGATGCCATCGTCGAGGAGCGGCTTGCGCAGGCGATCGCGTTCGTGTGGCGGCCCACTGCTCCGCACACCGAAAACGATCCGTTCGCGCTCGTCGCCGAACTCGTCGACCGGCTCTTCGACGTCACGCACCGGATGCCGTGGCTGCCGTCGATCTGGCTGCGCGAGATCGTCCATGAAGGCGGGCTGCTGCGCGAGCGGATGGTCCGGCGCATTCCGCTCGAGCAGGTCGGGCGTTTCGCCGAACGCATCCGCGCCGCGCAACATGGCGGCACGCTGAATCCGTCGCTCGAACCGGCGTTCCTGTTTCATTCGATCATCGCGCTCGTGATGCTGCCGCTCGCGACCGCGAAGCTGTGGCAAAGCGCGCGCGGCCTGCCGCCGATCGATCGCGACGTGCTGCATCGCCATGTCCGCGCGCTGCTCGACTCCGGAATCCAGCCGCCCGACCCCGCGCCGGATGCGCGCGCACGCTCGCCACGGAGGCGCTCGTGAGCACGGCCCGTGCGCTGCCGCTCGCGCTTGCCGCCGCCGGTGCGCTGCTCGCCGCTTGCGGCCGGCCGGCGGACGACGGCAACGCATACCAAGGCTATGTCGAAGGCGAATTCGTGTACCTGTCGTCATCGCAGGCGGGCACGCTGACGCAACTGTCGGTCGAACGCGGGCAGGCCGTCGCGGCCGGTACGCCGGTGTTTGCGCTCGACGCGGTCAGCGAAACGGCCGCGCTGCAGCAGGCGCAACATCAGCTCACGGCCGCCCGCGCGCAGCTTGCCGACCTGCAGACCGGCAAGCGCCCGCCGGAAGTCGCCGTCACGCGCGCGCAGCTGGCGCAGGCCACCGCGCAGGCCGCGCGGGCCGCCGCGCAGCTCGCGCGCGACGAACGCCAGTACGCGGCCGGCGGGCTGTCGAAACAGCAGCTCGACGATACGCGCGCGGCCGCGCAGACGACTGCCGCGCAAATGCGCGAGTTGCAGAACCAGGTCGACGTCGCGCGCTTGCCGGGCCGCGCGCAGCAGGTCGCCGCGCAGGCCGCGCAGGTCGATGCCGCCCAGGCCGCAGTGGCCGAAGCGCAGTGGAAGCTCGACCAGAAGCGCGTGGCCGCACCGGCCGCCGGACGCGTGTACGACACGCTTTACCGCGTCGGCGAATGGGTGCAGGCCGGCAATCCGGTCGTGCAGATGCTGCCGCCGCAGAACCTGAAGGTGCGCTTCTTCGTGCCGGAGGCCGCGATCGCATCGCTCGCGCCGGGGCGCACGATCGCGATCCATTGCGACGGCTGTGCGGCCGACGTGCCCGCACGCATCACGTACGTGTCGAGCAACGCCGAATACACGCCTCCAGTAATCTACAGCAACGAGAGCCGGACCAAGCTCGTGTTCATGGTCGAGGCGCGCCCCGCGCCCGCCGACGCGCCGAAACTGCATCCGGGCCAGCCCGTCACCGTGAGGGTGCGATGAACGCGCAGCCGGCTCCGTACGCGATCGATGTCGACCGCCTGAACAAGCGGTTCGGCGACAAGCACGTCGTGAAGGACGTGTCGCTGCGCGTCGCGCGCGGCGAGATCTTCGGCTTTCTCGGCCCGAACGGCAGCGGCAAGACCACGTCGATCCGGATGATGTGCGGGCTGCTCACGCCCGACTCGGGCAGCGGCACCTGCCTCGGCTACGACATCGTGCGCGACAGCGCGCAGATCAAGCGGCGCGTCGGCTACATGACGCAGCGCTTCTCGTACTGGGAAGACCTGTCGATCCGCGAGAATCTCGATTTCGTCGCGCGCGTGTACGGGATGCCCGATCGCCGCGCGGCCGTCGCGCGCGCACTCGACGGGCTCGGCCTCGCGAGCCGTGCGGACCAGCTCACGGGCGCGCTGTCCGGCGGCTGGAAGCAGCGCCTTGCGCTGGCCGCGTGCATGCTGCACGAGCCCGAACTGCTGCTGCTCGACGAGCCGACCGCCGGCGTCGACCCGGCCGCGCGCCGCGACTTCTGGGAAGAACTCCATCGGCTCGCCGCGCAAGGGATCTCGGTGCTCGTCAGCACGCACTACATGGACGAAGCCGAGCGCTGCCACAAGCTCGCGTACATCGCATACGGCGAACTGCTCGCGCAGGGCACGTCGGCCGAGATCATCGCGTCGCAGCAGCTGTCGACCCGCGTGGTCACCGGCGCGCATCTGGCCGAGCTGGCCGCGCGTCTGCGCACGATGCCCGGCATCGACCAGACGGTCGTGTTCGGCTCGGTGCTGCACGTGAGCGGCCGCGATCCCGCACAGCTCGACGCGACGCTCGCGCAGGTCTGCGGCGACGCATCGTGTCAGGTCGCATCGATCGACACCGGGCTCGAGGACGTGTTCATCTACATGATGGGCCGCGCGCCCGGCCCCGCCGGCGGAGCGCCGGCATGAGCGCGCGGGCGAGCCTGCGCGGCGCGTTCTCGGTCGCGCGCTGGTGGAGCATCGTGCTGAAGGAATTCCTGCAGCTGCGCCGCGATCGCGTGACGTTCGCGATGATCGTCGGCGTGCCGATCATCCAGCTCACGCTGTTCGGCTTCGCGATCAACACCGATCCGAAACACCTGCCGACCGCGGTGATCGTCGCCGATCAGAGCCCGTTCGCGCGTAGCTTCGTCGCCGCGATGCGCAACTCGGCCTACTTCGACATCGTCGGGACGCTGCCCGACGACGCCGCCGGCCGGCATGCGCTCGCACGCGGCGACGTGCAGTTCGTACTGAGCGTGCCGGCCGATTTCTCGACGCGGCTACTGCGCGGCGAGCGTCCGTCGCTGCTGGTCGAGGCGGACGCGACCGATCCCGTCGCGACCGCGTCGGCGATCGGCGCGCTGCAGGGGCTCGTGCAGCCCGTCGCGGACAAGGACCTGACCGGCCCGCTCGCGCACCTGAACGGCCGCCCGCCGGCGTTCGACGTCGTGCTGCACCGCCTGTACAACCCGGAAGGCATCACGCAGTACAACGTCGTGCCCGGCCTGATGGGCGTGATCCTGACGATGACGATGGTGATGATGACGGGCCTCGCGATCACGCGCGAACGCGAGCGCGGCACGATGGAGAACCTGCTCGCGACGCCCGTACGGCCGCTCGAGGTGATGACGGGCAAGATCGTCCCGTACGTGTTCATCGGGCTGATCCAGGTGTCGATCATTCTCGCCGCCGCGCGTTATGTGTTCGACGTGCCGTTCGTCGGCGGCGCGTTCGCGATCTACCTGTCCGCGCTGCTGTTCATCGCCGCGAACCTGACCGTCGGCATCACGCTGTCGTCGCTGGCGCAGAACCAGCTGCAGGCGATGCAGCTCGCGGTGTTCTACTTCCTGCCGAACATCCTGCTGTCGGGTTTCATGTTCCCGTTCGCCGGCATGCCGAAATGGGCGCAGTTCATCGGCAACCTGCTGCCGCTCACCTACTTCAACCGGCTCGTGCGCGGCATCCTGCTCAAAGGCAACGCATGGGCCGACCTGTGGCCGTCCGTGTGGCCGGTCGCGCTCTTCACCGTCGTCGTGATGGGTGTCGCGCTGCGCTTCTACCGGCGCACGCTCGACTAGGAGGCGCGCGATGAAACCGGCTTCGCGTCGCGCGTTCAGCGCATCCAGCCTCTCGCGCACATCTCGCGCCGCCCGCCGCAGCACGCTGGCCGCCGCAGCGCTGCTCGTCACTGCGCTGCTCGTCGCCGGATGCGCGGTCGGACCGGATTTCCGCGCGCCGGACGCGCCGGCCACGCAGCACTACACGCGTGACGAAGCGCCGACCACGACGGCAGGCACCGGCGGCCCGGCGGGCGACGCACAAACGTTCGCGCCGGCCGCGCACACGCTGCAACGCTGGTGGACGCGGTTCGGCTCCGAACCGCTGAACCGCCTCGTCGATACCGCATGGCAGAACAGCCCGACACTCGCCGAGGCCCGCGCGCGGCTCGATGAAGCGCGGCAGAACCACGCAGCGCAAGCCGGCGCGACGATGCTGCCGCGCGTCGACGCGAACCTGTCCGCGACGCGCGAGAAGGTCGACGTCGCCGCGTTCGGGCTGCCGGCCAACGTGCCGAATCCCGGGCCGTTCACGCTGTACGACGCGTCGGTGAGCGTGTCGTATGCACTCGACGTGTTCGGCGGCAACCGGCGCGCGCTCGAAGCGCTGCGCGCGCAGGTCGACTATCAGGCGTACCTGCTCGACGCCGCGCGCCTGACGCTCGCGGCCAACGTCGTCGCGACCGCGATCCTGCGCGCGTCGCTCGCGCAGCAGATCGCGCTCACGCGGCAGCTCGTCGACGCGCAGACGCATCAATTGCGCATCGTCGACGCGCGCTTCGCGGCCGGTGGCGTGTCGCGCGCCGATGTCCATGCGCAGCGCACGCTGCTCGCGCAGACTCAAGCATCGCTGCCGCCGCTCGAGGCGCGCTTCGCACAGGCCGGCCATCGGCTCGCGATCCTGCTGGGCGCGCCGCCGTCCGCCGCCGAGCTGCCCGACCTCACGCTCGACGCGCTCGAATTGCCGCGCACGGTGCCGGTCGCCCTGCCGTCGACACTCGCGCGCGAGCGGCCCGATATCCGCGCAGAGGAAGCCATGCTGCATCAGGCGAGCGCGAACGTCGGCGTCGCGACCGCGAACCTGTATCCGCGTTTTTCGATTTCGGCGGGGATCGGTTCGGAACGCACGCGCATCGCGGATATCGTCAGCGGGCTGAATGTCTGGAACGTCGGCCTCGGCCTGACTCAGCCGCTCTTTCACGGCGGTGAGTTACGCGCGAAGAAACGGGCGGCGCAAGCCGCCTACGATGCTGCGTTCGCAAGCTATCGGGAAACCGTGCTGCAGGCGCTGCAGCAGGTGGCCGACGCGATGCGTGCGGTCGAACACGATGCGTCGGAACTGGCGGCGCGCGACACGGCCGAACGGGAAGCGGCGGCGGGCAACGCGATTGCCGGCGACCGCTACGCGGCCGGGGCAATCAGCACGTTCGCGCTGCTCGACGCGCAGCGACAGGCGCTGCAGACCGCGCTCGATCGCACGCGCGCGCAGGCCGACCGGCTTGCCGATACGGCGGCGCTGTTCCAGGCGCTCGCGGGGAGCTGGAAGGACGATTCCGCCGAGTGACGGGCGGGACGGCTCCGCAGCACGGGGGCCGGGCGCGGTCGACGCCGGCGGAACATGGCGGTTCATCCCTCAGGATTGCAAAAGACGCCGCCCATGAAAAAACCGGCCCGAAGGCCGGTTTCTTGGTACCGCATGCCGTGAGCGGCGCTCGCGCGCCGCGCGACATCAGAAGCGGTGGATCAGGCCAACGCCTGCAGCGATCTGGTTCTGCTTCGAACCTGCGCCCACGCCGTCGCCGATCGACGTCGTTGCCGAGATGACCGCCGAGCCGTTGAGCGTGTTGCCGCTCGCGTGCTGCCACGCCTCAACTGCGTACAGGCCCGTGCGCTTCGACAGGCTGTAGTACTGCGACAGCGTGACCTGGTGGTACTTGGCCGAGCTCGAGATGCCGTTCGACTCGGTCGCACGCGTGTACGAGTAGCCTGCCGCGAAGTCCCACTGAGCCGATGCCTTCCAGTGCAGCACTGCGCCAGCCGTGTTGAAGATCGCCGTGTTGCGGAACGACGAGCCCACGCCCGGGATGTACTGGACGTTCGAGTACGACGCCGAAATGTCCCACGACGGCGTGAACTGGTAACCGGCCGTGACCGCGACGCGCTGTTGCGACTGTGCCGTCTTGTAGCCGTTGTTGATCGACGACACGGCCTGTTCCGCACCGTTGCCTGCCGTATCCAGACCGTTCTGCGCGGTCGAGTTCGCGCCCCACACGCCGCCGCCGAGCGTCGCGTTGTTGATGCGCTGATAGCCGACCGCGATGCCTGCCGGGCCGTTCAGGTACTGGACCGCCGCGCTCCACGTCGAGCCGCGGTTCGTCGCGCCTGCGACGCCGCCGAACGAGTACGAACCGCCGACCGTGAAGCCGTAGAACTTCGGCGACATGTAGACGAGCGAGTTGTTTGCGCGGTAGCTGGTATCCAGCGAGTCGATATCACCCGGGTGCGCGCCGTAGTAACCAGTCAGCCAGGTCGTCGGGCTGTACGGCGACAGCAGCGTGTAATACGCGGTGTACTGGCGGCCTGCCGTCAGCGTACCGTACGTCTGGTTGGTCAGGCCAACCCATGCCTGACGCGTGAAGATGCCGTTCGTCCATTGCGACGAACCGTTGTTCGCGTTGAAGCCGGCTTCCAACTGGAAGATCGCCTTCGTGCCGCCGCCGAGGTCTTCGCTGCCCTTCAGGCCGAAGCGGCTGCCCGCCCAGATGCCGGTGGCCATCTGCACCTTCGAGTGGCCGCCCGTGGTCGCGCCGGTTGCCGACGAGTTGTTCTGGTAAGCGATAGCGTTATCGACGATACCGTACAGGGTCACGCTGCTCTGAGCGTGGGCTGCGGTAGCGGCTGCGAGACCCACTGCCGTCATGGCGAAAGCGACGCGCTTTTTCATTGATTCTCCGTCCTCAAAGAATGATTTCTTTTCTGGTGTGGTTTTATGACTGACACATGTGCGAGTACATGCCGGTGCGATTCTGACGGATTACCAACCGTTTCCCAATACGCGCAGTCGGTCATCGTATGATCGACGCAACGCAGCGGTTCACCAAACGGTTACAACACACCTGAAAACGCTTACGCGGCGGGCGTCTCCGGCATTTCCCGGTGAAAACCCTAGCTTTACATTTTTACTGGTGCATCGCGACCGCCCGATGTCGTCAGACGCCTCGGCACGAACCTTCTTACAAATGCGTGACCGCGACCGGTGCCGTGGTGTTCACGCCGCCGCGCAGGATCGCCGACATTCATGACACCCACGTTTCGGGAAACGAAATCGTGAAAACGTTTCAGTGGGTGTGGGGAAAATCGGACAGGAGCGGCCCGGCGAACGCGGGCCGAATGGAGATGCCGGCACGGGTCGCGCCGGCATCGTGTCGCGCGTTCAGCGCGCGAGCGACTGCGCGATCTGCCGGTTGACCGCGTCGACGAGCGCGCTCGTGCGCGCACGGATCGCCGCGTTCGAACCGACCAGCGCGAGCGACGCCGCCATGATCCGGTAGATCCGCTTGCGCGGCACCTTCGCGGGCACCGCGGGATCGAGCCACGCATCGTGGCCGGCCAGCAGTTCGAGCGTTTCGAGCCCGATCATGATCGGCCACAGGCACGCGAGCCGCAGCCGCACGAAGCGGCGCGGAATCGCCAGCGTATAGCGGCACGCGTCGCGATATTGATCGAGCGTCACGCGCAGCAGGTCGACCAGCACGCCGCGCGCACGCGCCGACGCGTCGGGCGACATCAGGTCGGCGACGCCGACGCGGTGTTCGGCCAGCACATTTTCCGGCAGATAGCAGCGGCCGATCCGCAGGTCCTTCGCGCAGTCGCGCAGGATGTTGGTCATCTGCAGCGCCTTGCCGAAGCGGATGCCCTTCTCGCGCATGTCCGGCAAGTCCCAGCCGCGCGCGGCCCGCGTGTGCGCGCCGGTCATGTCGGTCCAGAACTCGCCGACGCAGCCGGCGACCAGGTACGTGTAGCGATCGAGCTCGTCGCGGTTCGGCAGCGACGCGACCTGCCCCGACTGTTCGTCGGGGAACATGCGCAGGTCGAACTCCATCCCCGACGTCAGCGTCGCGACGACCTTGCGGATCGACGCGCGGTCGCCGTCCGGCTGTGCGCGCAGCAGCGCGAGCATCGGCTCCATCGAACCGAGCAGCACGTGCTCGTGCGAATCGGTCTGCATCCGCGTCACGTCCTCGAGCGCGCGCGACAGCGCCGCGCCGTCGCCGAGCTGGTCGACTTCATTGCGCAGATCGGTCAGCAGCGCCGCGCGGCGATCGGGCGCGACGAGCGCCGTGTCGGCGATCGTGTCGGCCGCGCGGGCGAGCAGGTAGGCCAGGCCGACCGGCTCGCGCATGCCGTCGGGCAGCACGCGCAGCGTCAGGTAGAAGGAGCGCGAAACGTTCTTCAGCAGGTCGCCGAGCAGGTAGGCGGAATCGGTATGAGTCGTCATGGGTCGGTAAAAATCGGCCGGCGCGGGCCCCGGACGCATACGCGGCACCGGGCGCCCGCGCCGGCCCGCGAGTCGCCGCATCGCCGTGCGCGGGCGGGTGTCGGCCCGGCGCGGCGATGCAAAAGTCCCGCAAGTTTAGTGCATCCGGGCCACCGGCTCGCGACGAGGGCCGGATTACCGGGCGCGCACTGTCGCGCCGACCGGGCAATTCGCCCCTTGGAGGCGACAACGAAACAGAAAGGCGAAAGCAATACATATGTAATGATCCGGTGCGACGATCGCGTCCCGTTCGATCCCTCTCGGCGGCGCCCGGCGCGCCTGCCCGCGCCGCAGGATCGGCCGCCCTTTCACCGACTTCCGTTTCGAAGGTTCACCGCCATGCTCTTCACGCGCCCCGCCGCCCTGCGCTGCATCCCGTTCGCCTGTGCCGCCGCCCTGCTGCTTGCCGCCTGCGGCGGCGACGATGTCGTGGCGACCGATCCCACGCTGCCGATCGCCGCGAAGGTCCAGGTCGTCGGCCATCGCGGCGCGAGCGCGCTGCGCCCCGAGCACACGCTCGCGTCGTACCGCCAGGCAATCGAGGACGGCGCCGACGTGATCGAGCCCGACCTCGTGTCGACCCGCGACGGCGTGCTCGTCGCGCGCCACGAGAACGAGATCTCGGGCACGACGAACGTGTCGACGCTGCCGCAGTTCGCGAGCCGCAAGGCGACCAGGACGATCGACGGCACGCAGCTGACCGGCTGGTTCACCGAGGATTTCACGCTCGCCGAGCTGAAGACGCTGCGCGCGCGCGAACGCATTCCGCAGATCCGCCCGGCGAACACCGCGTACAACGACCAGTTCGAGATCCCGACCTTCGACGAGATCATCGCGCTCGCGAAGCAGATGTCCGCGCAGACGGGCCGCACGGTCCACCTGTATCCGGAAACGAAGCACCCGACCTACTTCCAGTCGATCGGCCTGCCGCTCGAGGATCGCCTCGTCGACGCGCTGCTGAAGGATCCTTACACGGCGCGCACGGCCACCGTCTACATCCAGTCGTTCGAGGTCGCGAACCTGAAGGCGATCCGCAACCGGATCAAGTCGAGCCAGCCGAACTGGAAGCTCGTGCAGTTGATGGACGAAGCCGGCCAGCGGCCGTACGACTTCGTGAAGGCAAACGACAAGCGCACCTACGGCGACCTGTCGACCCGCGACGGGATGCGCGAGATCGCGTCCTATGCGAACGGCGTCGGCCCGTACAAGACGTCGATCATCGCGGTGGCCGCGGACGGCACGCTGCAGCCGCCGACGCCGTACGTGCGCTACGCGCACGAGGCCGGCCTCGTCGTGCATCCGTACACGTTCCGCCCGGAGAACAATTTCCTGCCCGCGTCGCTGAAGGACGGCGGCACGCCGGCCACGCGCAACCCCACCGGCTCGGTGCGCGAGATCCAAGCGTACCTGCGCGCGGGCATCGACGGCTTCTTCACCGACGATCCGGCCGTCGGGCGTACGGCCGTCGATACGTTCAAGCGCTGAACCGCCGAACGTGCGGCAACCGGGGGGCGAGCCTGTCGCGGCGCGCGCCGATTGCCGCGCCGTACCCGGATCGTCAGATCACGCGGAAGTGGTGCGTGCCGTCCCGCTTCAGCTGATCGACCAGCCCGTATTCCCAGTCGAGATACGCCTGCATCGCGGCGGCCGCGTTGTCGGTGCCCTCGTACGGACGACGGTAGCGGTCGATGCGCGGCGACGCGAGATGCGTTTCGCCGTGCTCGAGCGGCAGCCCCGCGTCGATCCACGCGGCCGTGCCGCCTGTCAGCACCGAGATCGCCGCGTCGGCCGGCAGCAGCGCGCGCGCGTCGTCCGCCGCGAAGCGCGCCAGCAGGCTCGATCCGCACGTGAACACATAGCGCTGCGCCGGCGGAATCGCGGCAAGCGCGTCGCGCAACTGCGCGCGCACGGCGAACCACGCGCCGGGGATATGGCGCTTCACGTAGTTCGCGCTGGCCGTCACGTCGACGATCGCGATTTCACCGTCGGCCGCCTCCTTCAGCCAGCCCGCGAGCGTCGCGGGCGATACCTCGGCCACCTGCGGCGTCGCCGGCACGTCGCGCGGCGGCTGGCCGCGCTCGGTGAATGCCGCCGTGCCGGCCGGCTCGACCACGCGCACGTCCCAGCCCATCTGCGCAAGCCACGACGCGGTCATGTCCGCGCGCACGCCGTCGTCGTCGGCGAGCACGATCCGCGCGCCGCGCACCGCCGCGTGATGATCGGTCTCCTGGACGAGCTGGCCGCCCGGCGTGCTCAGGAAGCCGGGCAGATGGCCGGCTTCGTATTCCTCCGGCGTGCGCACGTCGAAGCGGTACAGCGTGCGGCCCGGCTGGTCGAGCGCGGTGACGTCCGCGAGCGCGATGCGCGGCACGCCGGCCCGCTCGGCCACCGCGCGCGCGGCGCGGCGGGCCTCGTCGCGCTGCGCGCGATCGATATCGTCCGGAAAACGTCGCGCGGCGCCGCGCTCGAGCGTCTGGCCGGCGAGCGTCCAGCCGATCGTGCCGTTGCGCAGCGCAGCGACCGGGTTCGGCAGCCCCGCGTTGATCAGCGACTGCGTGCCGATGATGCTGCGCGTGCGGCCCGCGCAATTCACCACGACCTGCGTGGCCGGGTTCGGCGCGAGCGCGCGCACGCGCAGCACGAGTTCCGCGCCCGGCACGCTGGTCGACGTCGGGATGTTCATCGTCTGGTATTCGTCGAAGCGGCGCGCGTCGACGATCACGACGTCGGCCTTCGCATCGATCAGCGCCTGCACTTCCTGCGCGGACAGCGACGGCGTATGGCGCTCGGCCTCGACCCATTCGCCGAACGACTTGCTCGGCACGTTCACGTCGATGAACAGCTCGCCGCCGGCGGCAAGCCACCCGGCGAGGCCGCCATCGAGCAGCCGCACGTCGGTATAGCCGAGCTGCGCGAGTTTCGCGGCCGCGCGTGGCGCGAGATCCTCTCCGCCGGCTTCGCCGAACACGACGATCGGCGTGTCGCGGCGCGGAATGCGCGTCCACGCGTCGAGTTCGAGCTTCGACAGCGGAAAGTTGGCGGCCCACAGCGGATGGCCCTGCGCGTACGGATCTTCCTCGCGCACGTCGATCAGCGCGAGTTCGTCGCGGGCCAGCAGTCGGGCGCGCACGTCCTGGTACGACGCGACGGGGAAACGGGAAGTCTGGGAATTGGAATCGGCGGATTGCGTCACGATGTCTCTGTCGGATTCTGTTGAAGTCGGTGAAGAAGGCAAACGGGAAACGGTTGAATCTCGAGCCGGCGGGCGCTCGCCCGCAACGGGGCGCGTGTGGCGCGCGGCATCCTTCGTTCGATCATGCGTTCGTTCATGCGTTGGAATAGCCGGACACGAACGGCTTCACGGTGCCGTCATCCAGGAACACCGCGCGCTCGACCGTGCCGATGTTCGCGCCGTACACGTGGATGCTGATCGACACCTGGTCGGCGAATGCGTTGGTCACGCGATGGACGTCGCCGATGCGCGGCGAGACGGCCTCGACCTCGCCCGGCTGCAGCCGCACCGCGTCGCCCGCCGGCACCGGCTTGCCGGCCGCGTCGAATCGGTACGGCTGCGAAAACTCGCCACCGCGCAGCATCCCGATCAGCCCCCACACCGTGTGGTTGTGGATCGGCGTCGTCTGGCCGGGCCCCCACACGAAGCTGACGACGGAAAACCGTTCGTCGGGATCGAGATGCAGCAGGTACTGGCGGTAGCGCTCGGGATCGGGCTGCGCGAACGCGTCGGGCAGCCAGTCGTCGTGCGCGACGAGCGCGGCGAGCAGCGCGCCGCCCTCGTCGAGAATGCGCGCCTCGTTCGCGCCGGACGCGAGCAATGCGCCCAGCCCGTCGACGAACGGACGCAGCGGCGTCTGATGCAACGAAAGCGTACTCATCGGCTGCCTCCTCGAATATGATGCCGAATATGATGGATTGTCATGATGCACCCGAAATACCATGCAGAACAAACATGAAAATTAGCGATATCGACGCTTTTGCAGCGGTCGTCCGCTGCCAGACGCTGAGCCAGGCCGCCGCCGAGCTCGGGATGACGCAGCCGGCGATCACGCGGCGCGTGCAGAACCTCGAGGAAGCGCTCGGCGTTACGCTGCTCGACCGCAACACCAAGCCGCCGCGCCCGACCGACATCGGCCTGCAGGTGGTCGAACAGTGCCGCGCGATCCTGCGCGAAGTCGACGCGCTGCGCGAACTGACGGCCGGCCAGCGGCCGCCGGAAGGCGAATTCCGCATCGGCCTCACGCAAGGGCTCGGCGAACTGATGCTGCCCGGCCTGCTCGCGCAACTCGCCGGGCAATGGCCGGCGCTCGCCACGCAGGTCACGACCGCGTGGGGCGGGATGCTCGTCGAGCGTGTCGCGCGCCGCGAGCTCGACGCGGCGCTGGTGTTTCTCGCCCGCGAAATGGTGCTGCCGCCGCAGGTCGACGGCACGCGGCTGCTCAACACGCGCCTCGTCGCGGTCGGCCGCAAGGGCGACTGGCCGCGCCGCAGCTACCGGCTCGCCGACTGTCAGGCGCGCGGCTGGGTGCTCAATCCCGACGGCTGCGGCTTTCGCGCGGGGCTGCGCCGCGCGCTCGACGCGCAGGGGCTGCCGATGCCGGTCACGCTCGATACCTACGGCCGCGACCTGCAATTGCAGAGCGTCGCGAACGGGTTCGGTATCGGGTTGATGCCGCTGCCGCTGGTCGAAGGCAGTCCGCTGCGCGACGCGCTCGACATCGTGCCGCTCGCCGATTTCAAGCCGCAGATCGATCTGTGGCTGCTGCACCGGCAGGACGCCGCGCGCTTCGCCGCGCCGCTCGCGGCCGTGGCCGCGCATGCGCGCACCGCGTTCGCGCTGCCCGCGGATGCGGGCGAGCACGACGAGGCCGCCTGACCCCGATCGACGGCGCCTGAACGGCGTCGTCCGGTTTGCCCCGACTGCCGCGCCGCCCTGCTCACGCATCGTTTCGACCCGATGCCGACGCAGGGTGCGACGTCCCGTGCGTGTCCGTGGTCACGTCCGTATTCGCCTTTGGGGAGGCGGCTCGCGCGGGCGCGTTGCGTGACGTCGCCTCCGCGTCCGCGTTCGGGGCTGCGCTTGCGCGCCGCGCCGCCGCCGCTGCCTCGTCGAGCGCCGCGCGTCCCGCGGCCACCGCGATCGCGTCGTCCTGCGGCGTATGCACGCGGCTGCACAGCACGTCGCGATAGTGCCGTTCGAGCGGATTGTGGCGGCTCAGCCCGTGATTGCCCGACAGCTTCAACGCGTGCTCGACCGTGCGGATCGCCTGCTCGGTCACGGTTCGCTTGACGAGGCCGCTCGTCGTCACCGTCGGCGCGTCGCCCGCATCGGTGCGTGCGATGTGCTCGTCGAGCAGTACGCGATTCGCGTGCAGCCACCCTTCGATCTCGCCGACGGCCTCCTGCACGCGCGGCAGCGTCGCGAGCGGCGCACCGAGCCCGCTCGGCGCGCGCGTCGTCGCGAACTCGAGCAGCCAGTCGCGCGAGGCACGCGCCACCGCGTCGTAGAGGCTGCCGAGCAGCGCGACCATCCACGCCTGCTGGTCGGCCTGCGCGTCGACGTCCGCATGGCTCGCGGCCGACACGGCCCATGCATCGGGCGCGCGCACGTCCACCGCGTGATCGGCCGGCAGCCATACGTCGTCGAACACCACTTCGTGGCTGCCCGATGCGCGCAGGCCCAGGTGATTCCAGCTTTCGATCACGCGGATGCGCGCGTCGTCCGCCGTATTGCCATCCGCATCGCGCTCGCGCCGCACGACGAACACGCCGACGCGCGGCTCGGGTTCGTCGGTGCGCGCCCACACGGCCAGCCAGCGCAGCGCCGGAATGCCGGTGCTGTACAGCTTGTGACCGGACAGTCGCCAGCCGTCGCCGTCGCGACGCGCAATCGTTTCGGGCAGGCCGCCGCGCGACGGCGAACCGAGCGCCGGCTCGACGCGCAGCGCATTGATCAGCGCGCCTTCGTCGACGGCACTCTGGAACACCGCATGCCGCACGCGCTCGGGCCAGCGGTTGTCCGCGCGGCCGAGCGCGCGATGCTGCAGATACGTCATGGTCAGCACCAGCGCGGTCGCCGGGTCGGCGCGCGCGACCGCGGCCACGATCCGACTCGCCTGGGCGAGCGTCGCGCCCGCGCCGCCATGCTCGCGCGGCACCACCTGCGCGATCAGCCCGGCGCGATGCAGCCGTGCGAAGTTTTCGTGCGGGAAGCGGCCGTCGACGTCGTTGCGCGCGGCGTCGGCCGCGAGGCCGGGCGCGAGACGCTCGAGCAGCGCGGCGACGCGTGCATCGTCGGCAGGCAGGTGGCGCAGCGACGACTGCGGCGGAAGCGGCGAGGAAGCGGCAAGGCGGGCGGACATGGGTCGGATTCCCTCGGAGGCTGGGTAGCTGGATAACGTAACAGCGGTAACGGCAGAGATCGGTCGGCGGATGGCGCGGCGGGCCGGGGAGCCGGCGGCGATCGGCTGCACGCGACTGAACCCGGCAGGAAGTGACTGCCACCGGCGGCGGATTCTCCGGGCTTGATCCGCAGGCGTTCGTCGCGACCGCTGCGCGCACGCACCCGGCATCAAGACCGGTATTCGAACCGTGCCGCCGCCCCTGAGCCGCATGCCGCCCGGTTCCCGTCCCGCTCGGAAAACCCCGCGACACGCCGCCGACGCCCTGCCGACTCGATCGCGAGCCCACAGCGTATGCGCAAGCCGCACGCGCCCAAACCATGCAAATCTGATATTCAAATCCGGATTGATTATTTCCGTTTCGCATGATCCCGGCGGTAATCTGCGCTCCATCCCCGCCCCGGCCCGCCGTTGCAGGCCGCGCCGGGCCGTCCTTGCATCGGAGACCCAGATGAGCGTCGAATTCATCGGCATGATCCAGAGCCAGAAGCAGTCGGAAATCCATCCGCCTGCCGGCCCCGTCGTCGACCCCGACTACGTGCGCGACTTCGCCCGCGCACACGAAACGGCCGGCTTCGACCGGATCCTCGTCCCGCATCACTCGACCGGCCCGTCCGCGACGCTGACGATCGCGTTCGCGGCCGCAGCGACCGAGCGCATCCATTTCATGCTCGCGCATCGTCCGGGCTTCACCGCGCCGACGCTGGCCGCGCGGCAGATCGCGACGCTCGACCAGTTCAGCCGCGGCCGGCTCGCCGTGCACTTCATCTCCGGCGGCTCGGACAGCGAACAGCAGCGCGACGGCGATTTCCTCGACCACGACGCACGCTATGCCCGCACCGACGAATACCTCGGCATCCTGCGGCGCATCTGGACCGAAGCGCAGCCGTTCGATCACGACGGCGCGCACTACCGCTTCAAGCAGGGCTTCTCGGAAGTGAAGCCGTTCCAGCAGCCGCACGTGCCGATCTACTTCGGCGGCGCGTCGAACGCCGCGCTCGAAGTGGCCGGCAAGCACGCGGACGTCTACGCACTGTGGGGCGAATCGCTCGACCAGGTGCGCGAGCTGACGACGCGCGTGCGCGCCGAAGCCGCGAAGCATGGCCGCCAGGTGCGCTTCTCCGTGTCGTTCCGGCCGATCCTCGCGGCGACCGAAGACGAAGCGTGGGCGCGTGCGCACCGGATCCTCGACGAAACGCGCAGGCTGCGCGAAGCGGCCGGCCTCGGCACCGGCGGCCCGCAGCAGAGCGAAGGCGCGCGGCGCCTGCTCGCCGCGGCCGATCGCGGCTCGCGGGTCGACAAGCGGCTGTGGACCGAGATCGCAAAGCTCACCGGCGCGCGCTCGAATTCGACCGCGCTGGTCGGCACGCCCGAACAGGTGGCCGATGCGCTGCTCGACTACTACGACCTCGGCGTGACGACGTTCCTGATCCGCGGCTTCGATCCGCTCGACGACGCGATCGACTTCGGCCGCGAACTGATACCGCGCGTGCGCAGCGGCGTCGCCGCACGCGACGCGGCGCGCCGCGCCGCCTGACGCAAAGGGAGACGCCTGCCATGTCCGCCGTCCTGTCCGCTTCGCCCTCTTCGTCGCCCGCGCGCACCGCGTCGGGCCTCGTGCTCGCCGACACGCCGCGCCAGCATTTCTGGTTCGATCCGCCCGCGCCGCGCGTCGACGTCGCCGCCGAGCGCCGCCACCGGCAGGAGCGGCTCGCGGCCGCGTTCCGCCTGTTCGCGCGCTACGGTTTCGCGTCGGGCCTCGCCGGCCACATCACCGCACGCGATCCGGAGCTGCCCGATCACTTCTGGGTGAATCCGCTCGGCGTGCATTTCTCGCAGATCAAGGTATCGGACCTGCTGCTCGTCAATTCGCGCGGCGAGACCGCGATCGGCAACCGGCCGCTGAACAAGGCCGCATTCGCGATCCATGCGGCGATTCACGATGCGCATCCGCACCTCGTCGCCGCCGCGCATACGCATTCGACCTACGGCAAGGCGTGGTCGACGCTCGGCCGCCCGCTCGATCCGCTGACGCAGGATGCCTGCGTGTTCTACGAGGACCACGCGCTGTTCGATGACTTCACGGGGATGGTTGTCGATACGAGCGAAGGCGCGCGGATCGCGGACGCGCTCGCGAAGCCCGACGGCAGCACGCACAAGGGCGTGATCCTGAAGAACCACGGAATCCTGACGGCCGGGCCGACGGTCGAGGCCGCCGCGTGGTGGTACATCGCGCTCGACAACGTCGCGCATACGCAATTGCTGGCCGAAGCGGCCGGCACGCCGCAACCGATCGATCACGCGACCGCGCAACACACGCACGGCCAGATCGGCGGCCCGGACGGCGCCTTGCATGCGTTCGACAGCCTGTTCGCGCGCGTCGTCGCGGACGAACCCGACCTGCTTGACTGAGCGATTGAGCGACTGCCGCACGACCGGAACCGGAGACCAAACCATGACCAAACACACCGAATTCACCGAACGCACCGAACCCGCCGCCGCGCCATCCGGCGCCCACGACGACAAACGCCGCAAGCTGCTGCGCGCGGCCGGCGCCGTCGCGCTCGCCGCACCGGCGATCACGCTCGGCCGCAAGGCCTGGTCCGCGCCGCCGCTGAAGAAGCTCACGTTCGCGTGGAACCAGAACGCGTTCTGCCTGACGCCGATCGTCGTCGCGCAGGAGAACGGCTTCTTCGAGAAGAACGGGCTGAAGGTCGAACTGGTCAACTACAGCGGATCGACCGACCAGCTGCTCGAATCGATCGCGACCGGCAAGGCCGACGCGGCGGTCGGGATGATCCACCGCTGGCTCAAGCCGCTCGAAGCCGGTTTCGACGTGAAGATCATCGGCAGCTCGCACGGCGGCTGCGTGCGGCTGCTCGGCTCGAAGACGGCCGGTGTGACGACGCTGCAGGCGCTGAAGGGCAAGACGGTCGGCGTCAGCGATCTCGCCGCGCCCGGCAAGCACTTCTTCTCGATCCTGCTCGCGAAGAACGGCATCGATCCCGAGCGCGACATCACGTGGCGCCAGTATCCGGCCGACCTGCTCGGCGTCGCGGTCGACAAGGGCGAGATCCAGGCGATCGCCGACGGCGACCCGAACCTCTACCTGCTCGAGAAGCGCAGCAACGGCGCGTACACCGAACTGGCGACGAACCTGTCCGGCGAATACGCACGCAAGGTGTGCTGCGTGATCGGCGCGCGCGGCGACCTCGTGCGCAACGACCGGCCGGCCGCGGCCGCGCTCGCGCGCTCGATCGTGCAGGCCACCGAGTACACGCACGACAACCCGAACGAAGCGGCGAAGGCGTTCGCGAAGTATTCGCCGAAGATCAATCCGGAAGACCTGCGCAAGCTGTACGCGACGCTGACCTACACGCACCACCCGACCAACGTCGACCTGCAGCAGGAAATCGCGTTCTACGCGGACGATTTCCGCCGGATCAGCGTGCTGAAGAAGAGCACCGACCCGCAGCGCTTCGCGCAGCAGGTCTATGCGAACGTGCTGGGGTGACGCGATGTCGACGATCGAACACGCGTCCGCCGCACGCAGCGCATCGGCACCCCCCGGCGCCGCCACCGCAACTGCCGGCGCTGCCGCTGCGCCGCGTGCCGCGTGCACGGCCTGCGACGCGACGCTCGCGGCCGAAGCCCGTCGCGCGCGCACCTGGCCGACCGGCATCGTCGCGGCGCTCGCGTGGGGCGCGCTCGGCGCGGTTACGTATCTGTGGCCGAACCGTGTCGTCGGCTTCACCGACTGGGCGTACACCGACACGTTCGGCATCGCTGCGTGGGTGATCGGCGCGCTGTTGCTGGTCGCCGCGACGCTCGGCCATCGCGTGCCGGCCACGCGCACCCGGCTCGCCCGCGTACGGCCGGCCGGCCCGTGGCTCGTCGCGCTGCCGCTCGTGCTCGCCGCGTGGGAAATCGTCACCGCGAAAACCGGCTGGCTGCCGACGCCGTTCTTCGCGCCGCCGCAGGCGCTGATCGAGGTCTACGTCGACGACTGGCCGCGCCTCGCGGGCAGCGCCGGCAACACGCTGAAGCTCCTCGCGCTCGGGTTCGCGTACGGCGTCGCGGTCGGGTTCGCGGTCGGCGTATCGATCGGCTGGTCGCGCCGCATCGGCTACTGGGTCCATCCGGTGCTGCGCGTGCTCGGCCCCGTGCCGGCCACCGCGCTCTTGCCGCTCACGTTCTACTTCTTCCCGACGAGCTATTCGGCCGCCGCGTTCCTGATCGCGCTGTCGACCGGCTTCCCGGTCGCGGTGCTGACGTGGTCGGGCGTCGCGAGCGTGAACCGTCAGTACTACGACGTCGCGCGCACGCTCGGCGCGAACGCGCGCTTCCTGGTGTTGCGCGTCGCGATTCCGGCCGCGCTGCCGCACGTGTTCGTCGGCATCTTCATGGGACTGAGCGCGTCGTTCACGGTGCTGGTCGTCGCCGAGATGATGGGCGTCAAGTCGGGGCTCGGCTGGTACCTGAGCTGGGCGCAGGGCTGGGCATCGTACGTGAACATGTATGCGGCGCTGATCGTGATGGCGCTGCTGTTTTCCGGGCTGATCGCGCTGCTGTTCGCGGTGCGCGACCGTGTGCTCGCATGGCAGAAAGGAACCGTCAAATGGTAAGCGCCGCCGTTCTCGAACCGTCCGTTGCGACGCCGGCCGCCGCGTCCGTTGCACCGGCGCCGCGCGGCGCGCGCATCGACATCCGTCGCGTGAGCCACGCGTTCGACGGCCCCGGCGGCCCGCTGCCCGTGCTCGACGACGTGACGCTGTCGGTCGCGGCCGGCGAATTCGTCGCGCTGCTCGGCCCGAGCGGCTGCGGGAAATCGACGCTGCTGCGGCTCGTCGCGGGCCTCGATCCCGCGCGGCAAGGCACGATCGCGCAGGACGGCGCGCCGATCGAGCGGCCCGATCCGTCGCGCATCGTCGTGTTCCAGGATCCGACGCTCTATCCGTGGCGGCGTGTGCGCGCGAACGTCGCGCTCGGCCTCGAGGCGCGCGGCGTCGCACGCACCGCGCAGCATCGCGTCGACGATGCGCTCGCGCGCGTCGGGCTGCAGGAATTCTCGAACGTGTTTCCGCATCAGCTGTCGGGCGGGATGGCGCAGCGTGTCGCGCTCGCCCGCGCGCTCGTCAACGATCCGCGCCTCTTGATCCTCGACGAGCCGCTCGGCAAGCTCGATTCGCTGACGCGCCTGACGATGCAGGCCGAGCTGACCGCGCTGTGGCAACGCGACGGGTTCTCCGCGCTGCTCGTCACGCACGATGTCGAGGAAGCGCTGTTTCTCGCGCAGCGCGTGATCGTGTTCGGGCCGCGTCCCGCGCGAATCGTCGCGGAACTGCGTGTGGACCTGCCCTATCCGCGCCATCGCGGCGACCCGCGTCTTGCCGAGCTGCGCCACGAAGCGCTGCGGCATCTCGGACTCGATGCGAGCTGGTAGATGCGGGAGGTCGTTCGCAGGATTGCCGGTGCGCGGCAAAGGTCGCGCCGATGAATGCACCACCGTTCGCCGACTGGGCGCTGCTGGTCCTGCAACTGCTGTATCGCGCGCAGATCACGGTCGCGCGAGCGCTGCATGCGGTCGGCCTGACCGGCGACGCCGACGGACAGGCCGCGTGGCCCTGGGCGCACCGCATCGCACTCGAAACGCTGCGTATCGACGCGGGGCTCACGCGACAACTCGCGTTCGCCGTCGCGATGACCGCGCTCGCCGTGGCGCTCGGTTGCGTCGCGCTCGTTTCCCGGAAGTGGCGGGCGGCATCGGCGATCGCCGCGCTGGCCGTTGCATGGTTCGCGCCGTGGCCGCCGGCGTCGCTGTGGCTCACACCGGCCGCCCCGACCAGTTTCCAGCGCAATCCCGCGCCGTTTTCCGTCGCGAACGTGATGCGCGGCGCACATCTGTATACGCAGCATTGCGCGTCCTGCCACGGCGCGGACGGCCGCGGCGAAGGCCCGCTCGCCGCCACGCTCGCGCACTGGCCGCCGACCTTCGCGGGCGCACTGCTTGCCCGCCGGCTCGACGGCGAACTCTACTGGCGCGTGCGGCACGGTACGCGCGACGCACACGGTGCGGCGTCGATGCCGGGCTTTGCCGCAACGCTCGGCGCGGCCGACACCTGGGCCGTGCTCGATTACCTGAAAGCGTTGTCCGCGGGCAGCGGCGCCCAGGCGGAAGGCGCGTGGCCCGTGCCCGTCCCGCTGCCGACGCTCGACGTGCGTTGCGGCGACGCCGCGCCGCAACCGCTCGAGCACTGGCGCGAAGGCCAGCGCGTACGCATCGTCGCGCTCGCACCGGGCGGCACACCGCCTCAAGAAGATCCGCGCTGGCAGACGCTGCTCGTCACCGCCGACAAGACGGCCGCACCGCCGCCACCGACCGCCACACGCGCGAACTGTTTCGCATCGACACCCGACGCGTGGCAGGCGTTCGCGACGATCGCGGGCGTGCGGCCCGATGCGTTCGGCGGCACGCAACTGCTCGCCGACCGGCGCGGCTGGCTGCGGGCGCGCGCATTGCCGGGCAGCGCGGGCTGGTCGGCGGACGATCTGCTGTGCCGCTCGGATGCGCCCGCTCGGCCGTCGGCCGCCGCCGCGAAGGTCGATCCGCTGACCGCGCTGCTGCTGCGCGTCGATGCCGAACCGGTACGCGACGTGCAGGCCGGACTCTCGCATTGAAGCATCCCCGAACCGTATCCCCGACCCGTTTTCCCGACCCGATCGAACACACGATGAATCCGACCCGACGCCATTTCCTCGCCCAGGCCAGCGCCCTCGCCGCCGTCGCCACCCTCAGCGCCGCGCCGGCCCCGCTGCATGCGCAATCGGGCCCGCGCCCGCTACTGCGGGCCGGCGACCAGAAAGGCGGGCTGCGCGCGCTGCTCGAAGCGGCCGGCGAACTGAATGGTCTCCCGTACGACATCGCATGGACCGAATTCCCGGCCGCCGCGCCGCTGGCCGAAGCGCTGAACGCGGCGGCCGTCGACTGCGGGCCGATCGGCGATGCACCGGTGATCTTCGCGCTCGCATCCGGCGCCCGCATCAAGGTGATCGGCGCGAACCGGTCCGACCCGTTCGGCACCGCGGTGCTCGTGCGGCCCGACGCGACGCTGAAGGACGCCGCCGACCTGAAAGGCAAGCGCATCGGCACCACGCGCGGCTCGATCGGCCATTTCGTCACGCTGAAGGCGCTCGACGCGGCCGGCCTGCCGCCTGATGCCGTGTCATTCCGCTTCCTGCCGCCGGCCGACACGATGCTTGCGCTCGCAACCGGTTCGATCGACGCATGGGCGACGTGGGAACCCTATACCGCGCTCGCCGAAACGAGCGGCCGCGCGCGTGTGCTGGTCAACGGCCGCGGGCTGTGGTCGGGCCTCAGCTATGTCGCGGCGACCGATGCGGCGATCGCATCGAAGCGCGACGTGCTGCGCGACTTCGTGCAACGCGTCGTGCGCGCGCAGGCGTGGTCGTACCAGCACGTCGATGCCTACTCTGCCGCGCTCGCGCGCATCATCGGCATCCCGCCGGCCGCCGCGAAGCTGCAGTTCGAGCGCCGCCACACGCGCTGGCAACCGATCGACGCGACGGTGATCGCCGAGCAGCAGCGCACGGCCGACTTCTACCTGAAGGCCGGGCTGCTGCGCCAGCCGCTCGACGTGCGCACGACGTTCGACCTGGGCTTTCCGCTCGCGTGACGCGCGGGCGGCCGCGCAGCCGGCCGCGCGGCACGCAACCGCCCAAACGGCGTTCGCACGATCTGGCACAATCGCGATTCGACCATCCCTGCGTTTGCCAGCCAGCGTCATGCCAGCCATCTCCGAACTCTTCGTCTACCCGATCAAATCCTGCGCCGGCATCGCGTTGTCGCGCGCGCAACTGCTCGAAACGGGCCTCGCGTACGATCGCCACTGGCTGATCACCACCCCCGACGGGATGATGATCACGCAGCGCACGCATCCGCGCCTCGCGCTGATCCGCACCGCGCTCGACAGCGATGCGCTCGTGCTGAACGCACCGGGCATGCCCGAGCTCCGCACGCCGCTCGACGGCGACGCGACGCCCGCCACGCCGAAGATGGCCGCGACCGTCTGGCGCGACACTGTCGACGCGATCGACACGGGCGCCGAGACGGCCGCGTGGCTCACCGAATTCCTCGGCACGCCGCTGAAGCTCGCGCGCTTCGGTGCCGACGCGCGCCGCGGCTGCAACCGCAAATGGACCGGCGACATCGATACGCACACGCAGTTCGCGGACGGCTATCCGCTGCTCGTGGTCAGCCAGGCGTCGCTCGACGACCTGAACGCGAAGCTCGTCGCGAAGGGTGCGCCGGCGATTCCGATGAACCGCTTCCGCCCGAACATCGTCGTGTCGGATCTCGATGCGTATGAGGAAGATTTTCTCGAGCATCTCGACGCCGATGGCGCGACGCCCGTGCGGCTGCGCCTCGTGAAGCTGTGCACCCGCTGCCCGCTGCCGACGATCGACCAGGTGACCGGCGCGCCGAACCCGGACTGGCCGCACGAGCCGACCGACACGATGCAGACTTATCGTGCGAATCCGAACTACGACAACGCGCTGACGTTCGGCATCAATGCGATCGTCGTCGAAGGCGCGGGCGCGTGGCTCGAGGTCGGGCAGTCCGTCGAAGCGGAAATCGGCTTCGGCGACTGAGCACCGCGGCGGACGGGCGCGGCGCGTGCGTCGCCACCCTCCGCCGCCCGCCGCCACCCTCCACCAGCCGCCGCCATTCGCGGGCAGCCGGCATCCTCCGCCGCTATTTCCGCGACCGCTCGAAGCGGCCGCGCTACTGCGCCGCCGGAACCGCCGGCAGCATCACCGTCACGATCAACCCGCCCCCCGCCGCATCGGCCAGCGTCACGCTGCCCTGATGCACGCGCGCGATCTCTCGCACGATCGACAGCCCGAGCCCCGTGCCTTCGACCGTCTGCGTCTTGCTGCCGCGATGGAAACGCTCGAACACCGCATCGCGCTCGCCGGCCGGAATGCCCGGCCCGTTGTCGATCACGTCGAGGCGCGCGTGCTCGCCGTCGCGCGACACGCGCACCGTGATCACCGCGCGGTCGCCCGAATAGCGGATCGCGTTGTCGATCAGGTTGCCGATCATCTCGCCGAGCAGGTCCGGCTGCCCGAGCACGTCGACATCGGCCTCGTGCTCGAAGCCCAGGTCGATGTCGCGCGAGCGCGCCACCGGCGACCAGTCGAGCGTCACACTGCGTGCGAGCCGGTGCAGCGCGACCGGCTGGCGCGCGACCGCTTGCCCGCTGTCCGAATCGAGCCGCGACAGCGACAGCAGTTGCTGGACGATTTTCGCGGCCTGCCGGACCGCGCCGTTCACGCGTCGCAGATGCACGTTCACGCGCGGCTGCTCGTCGGGCCGCAACGCGAGCTCGACGCCGGCCTGCACGGCCGCGAGCGGCGTCTTCAGCTGATGGGCGGCGTCCGCGAAGAAGCGCCTTCGGGCCACCTGCATCTGCTGCGTGCGGCCGATGTACTGGTTGATCGAGTCGACGAGCGGCGCGAGCTCGCTCGGCATCCCGCCGGTGTCGAGCGGCGTCGGATCGCCGTCGCTGCGCGCGGCGACCGTCGCCGACAACCGGTTCAGCGGCCGCAGCCCGCGCCCGACGCCGAGCCACACGATCCCGAGCGCGAGCACGACGAGCAGCCCTTCCTGCAGCAGCGAGCCCACCAGGATCTCGCGCGCGAGCGCCTGGCGCCCCTCGATCGTCTCGCCGACCATCACCCACACGATGCGCGTCTGCGCGGTCGGCACGTCGTGCACCGGCACGCGCAGCGCGGCCATCCGCAACTGCTCGCCGCGATAGACGACGTTGTAGTAGCGCGTGACGAACAGCGCGCCGTCGCCGGGTGGCAGCGGCAGGTCCGGATAGCCTGTGATCGTGCGGCCGTTGTCCTCGCGGATCAGGTAGAAGATCTTGCCGCCGTCGCCCGACTCGAACATCTCGAGCGCGAGATACGGCAGGTCGACCTCGATCTCGCCCTCGTTGAGCCGCACGCCTTCGCGGATCGATTTCAGCGACGACGACAGCGTGCGGTCGAACGCGACGTGCGCGGCGCTCATCGCGCGCTGGTACGTGAGCCACGAGTCGAGCGCGAGCAGCCCGAGCAGCGGCAGCAGCAGCCACAGCGCGACTTGCGTG
The DNA here is from genome assembly GCF_003635165.1 of Burkholderia sp. Nafp2/4-1b. Taxonomy (GTDB): domain Bacteria; phylum Pseudomonadota; class Gammaproteobacteria; order Burkholderiales; family Burkholderiaceae; genus Burkholderia. Next base: position 1,007,551 of record NZ_ML058597.1, read on the forward strand.
CGCAGGTTCGGGCGCACGGTCATTCGGCGCCCTTCGCCTCGAGCAGATACCCGAGGCCGCGCAGCGTGACGATCGCGACGCCTGTGTGCTCCAGCTTCTTGCGCAGCCGGTACACGTAGATCTCGATCGCGTCCGCGTTGACCGATTCGTCGAGCCCGAAGATCTTCTCCGACAGCGTCTCCTTGTTGATCGCGCGGCCGTTGCGCAGGATCAGCACCTCCAGCACCGAGCGCTCGCGCGGCGTGAGCGACAGCGGTTCGCCGGCGAGATGAAAGCTGCGATCGATACTGTCATACGAAAGCGGCCCGCACTCGACCCGCGAATGCTCATGGCCGTGGCTGCGCCGGATCAGCGCGCGGGCGCGTGCCTCCAGCTCGGTCAGCTCGAACGGCTTCGCAAGATAATCGTCGGCCCCGAGATCGAGTCCCTTCACGCGGTCCTCGACCGAGCCGTGCGCGGTGAGGATCAGCACCGGCACCGGATTGCGACGCGCGCGCAGCCGCCGCAGCACCTCGAGCCCGTCGAGCTTCGGCAGCCCCAGATCGAGGATCACCAGCGCGTAGTCCTGCGTGCGCAGCACGTGATCCGCCGCCTCCCCGTCCGCCATGTGATCGACCGCGAAACGCGCGGCGCTCAGCGCGTCGTTCAACGACTGCGCCAGGTTGGGGTTGTCTTCGACGAGCAGCACACGCATGGGGACCTCGGGAAATCCATGACACAAAGGACGCTATTGTGAACCGAAATGAAAGCAGGCTGAAAGTGCGTCGCAATTAACATCCGCGTCACTCGAACAACACACACGCACAACTGGAGGAAGACATGCCGTTTGCACCGAAGCAGCTCGCCGCCGCGCTGGCGATCGTCCTGGGCACCGCCGCCGGGGCCGCCGTCGCACAGGTTCCGGCCGGATATCCGGGTAACTACCAGGGTGTCGTCGACGCCGCGAAGCAGGAAGGCAAGCTGATCGTCTACTCGACCACCGACACGGGCCTCGTGCGCCCGCTGATCAAGGACTTCGAAAGCCTGTACGGCGTGAAGGTCGAGTACAACGACATGAACAGCACCGAGCTGTACAACCGCTACATCAGCGAGAACGCGGCGAGCAGCACGAGCGCCGACGTGCTGTGGAGCTCGGCGATGGACCTGCAGGTCAAGCTCGTCAACGACGGCCTGATGGCGCCGTACGATTCGCCCGAAAGCGCGCACGTGCCGCAGTGGGCGCAATACCAGAAGCAGGCGTACGGCACGACGTTCGAGCCGCTCGCGATCGTCTACAACAAGCGCCTGATTCCCGAGAACGAGGTGCCGAAGACGCGCACCGACCTGATCAAGCTGCTCACGTCGCAACCCGACAAGTTCAAGGGCAAGCTGACGACGTACGACGTCGAGAAATCCGGTGTCGGCTTCAACGCGCTGACGCAGGACGCGCACCTGAACGAGAAGGTCACGTGGGAACTCGTGAAGGCGATCGGTGCGACCGGTCCGAAGCTGCAGTCGAGCACCGGCGCGATGATGGAGCGCATTTCGTCGGGCGAGAACCTGATCGGCTACAACATCATCGGCTCGTATGCGTACGCGAAGGCGAAGAAGGACAAGTCGATCGGCTACGTGTTTCCGAAGGACTACACGCAGGTCGTGAGCCGCCTCGCGACGATCTCGAAGAAGGCGAAGAACCCGAACGCCGCGAAGCTGTGGGTCGACTACCTGCTGTCGAACCGCGGCCAGACGCTGATCGCGAACCAGGCGAACCTGTACGCGATCCGTGCGGACGTGAGCGGCGAAACGTCGGCCGCGAGCCTCACGAAGGAACTCGGCGATTCGCTGAAGCCGATCCCGATCGGCACCGGCCTGCTCGTCTACCTCGACCAGTCGAAGCGGCTCGCGTTCCTGAAGCAATGGCAGCAGTCGATCAAGCGCTGATCGGCTGATCCGCCGCTCGGCTTCGGCCGACCCACGGCCGCCCGCCGCACGCCGCGCGGGCGGCCCTTCCCCTTACCGACTTCCTAGAGGCGGCCATCCGGATGGCCGCAGGGGTGAACTCATGCTTTCAACCAGCACACGCGGGGCGGCGCCGGCCGTTCCGCCCACCTCCGGCCCGGGCGGCGCGATCCCCGCGCTGCCGGCCAACGGCCTGCAGCCGCTCGCCGGCATGTTGCGCTGGATCGTCGTCGCGGTGCTCACCATCGCGGTCGCGCTGCCGCTCGGCTTCATCCTGTTCCAGAGCCTGCTGTCCGCGCCGTTCTTCGACGCGAACAGGACGCTCGGCATCGAAGGCTTCCGCTTCATCTTCGCCGACCCGGACTTCTGGTCCGCCGTGAAGAACTCCTTCATCATCGCCGGCGGGATGCTGTTCATCTCGATCCCGCTCGGCGGCATCCTCGCGTTCCTGATGGTGCGCACCGACCTGCCCGGCCGCCGCTGGCTCGAGCCGCTGCTGCTCACGCCAGTGTTCGTGTCGCCGATGGTGCTCGCGTTCGGCTACGTGGTCGCGGCCGGCCCGGTCGGCTTCTACTCGGTGTGGTTCAAGGAACTGTTCGGGGCGCAGGACGTGCCCTGGAACGTCTACTCGATCTTCGCGATCACGGTGATCGTCGGCCTCACGCACGTGCCGCACGTGTACCTGTACTCGTCGGCCGCGCTGCGCAACCTCGGCTCGGACGTCGAGGAAGCCGCACGCGTGACGGGCGCCCGCCCGTTTCGCGTCGCGCTCGACGTGAGCCTGCCGATGACGATGCCCGCGCTGCTGTTCGCCGGCGTGCTCGTGTTCTTCCTCGGCTTCGAGGTGTTCGGGCTGCCGCTCGTGCTCGGCGATCCCGAAGGCCACCTCGTGCTCGCGACCTACCTGTACAAGCTGACCAACAAGCTCGGCGTGCCGTCGTACCACCTGATGGCCGCGGTCGCCGTGTGCATCGTCGCGATCACGTTCCCGCTCGTGCTGCTGCAGCGCCGCCTGCTGAAGACCGCGAACCGCTTCGTCACCGTGAAGGGCAAGGCCGGCCGCGCGACGGTGCTGCCGCTCGGCGTGTGGCGTTGGGTCGCGCTCGCGATCGTCGCGTTGTGGCTGATGCTGACCGTGATCGTGCCGATCTCGGGCATCGTGCTGCGCGCGTTCGTGACCAACTGGGGCGAAGGCGTATCGCTCGCCGAAGTGCTGACGCTGGCGAACTTCGTCGAGCTGTTCGAGCAGGACAACCTGGTGCGCGCGATCGTCAACACGCTCGGCATCGGCGTGATCGGCGGCGCGATCGCGGTCGGCTTCTACTCGCTCGTCGCGTTCGCCGGCCACCGCCGCCACGACTGGGCGACCAAGTTGCTCGACTACCTCGTGCTGCTGCCGCGCGCGGTGCCGGGCCTGCTCGCCGGTCTCGCGTTCCTGTGGATCTTCCTGTTCGTGCCGGGCCTGCGCGAGCTGAAGAACTCGATGTGGAGCATCTGGATCGCGTACACGGTCGTGTGGCTCGCGTACGGGATGCGGCTCATTCAGAGCGCGCTGCTGCAGGTCGGCCCGGAACTCGAGGAAGCCGGCCGCAGCGTCGGCGCGACGCGCAGCCGCGTGTCGCTCGACGTCACGCTGCCGCTCGTGCGCTTCGGCCTGCTCGCCGCGTGGCTGCTGATCTTCATGATCTTCGAGCGCGAATACTCGACCGCCGTCTACCTGCTGTCGCCCGGCACCGAAGTGATCGGCGCGCTGCTCGTGTCGCTGTGGGCGACCGGCGCCGTCGACCAGGTTGCCGCGCTCTCTGTCATCAACATCGCGATGGTCGGCGCCGGTCTCGGCGTGGCCCTGCGCTTCGGAGTGAAACTTCATGGATAAGCTCATCGTCGACGACCTGCATCTCAGCTACGGCGCCAACCCGATCCTCAAGGGCGTGTCGTTCGAACTGAAGGCCGGGGAAGTCGTGTGCCTGCTCGGCGCGTCGGGCAGCGGCAAGACCACGCTGCTGCGCGCGGTGGCCGGTCTCGAACAGCCGTCCGACGGTCGCATCCAGCTCGACGACCGCGTGTTCTTCGACGGCGTAAAGCGCGTCGACCTGCCCGTCGAACGGCGCTCGCTCGGCCTCGTGTTCCAGTCGTACGCGCTGTGGCCGCACCGCACCGTCGCCGACAACGTCGGCTACGGGCTCAAGCTGCGCCGCGTTGCGCCCGCCGAACAGAAGCGCCGCGTGCAGTCCGCGCTCGACCAGCTCGGCCTCGGCCATCTTGCGGAGCGCTTTCCGCACCAGTTGTCGGGCGGCCAGCAGCAGCGTGTCGCGATCGCGCGTGCGCTCGTCTACAACCCGCCGGTGATCCTGCTGGACGAGCCGCTGTCGAACCTCGACGCGAAGCTGCGCGAGGAAGCGCGGGCGTGGCTGCGCGAACTGATCGTGTCGCTCGGGCTGTCGGCGCTCTGCGTGACGCACGACCAGACCGAAGCGATGGCGATGTCCGATCGCATCCTGCTGCTGCGCAACGGCCGCATCGAACAGGAAGGCACGCCGGCCGAGCTGTACGGCGCGCCGCGCTCGCTGTACACGGCGGAATTCATGGGCAGCAACAACCGCATCGACGCACGCGTCGCGGCCGTCGACGGCGAACGCGTGACGCTTGCCGGCGACGGCTGGGAACTGCAGGCGCTTGCCCGCGACACGTTCGCGGCGGGCCAGGACGCGCAGGCCGTGATCCGCCTCGAGCGCGTGCAGGTCGCCGACGGCCCCGGCGCGAACCGTCTGCAGGCCGATCTCGTCACGTCGATGTATCTCGGCGACCGCTGGGAATACCTGTTCCATTGCGGCGAGATGCGCCTGCGCGCGTTCGGCCATGTGCCGCGCGCGGCCGGCAAGCACTGGATCGAATTCCCGGCCAACGACTGCTGGGCGTTCGCGAAAGCGGGCTGACCTGAGCGCGGCGGCCTGCGCGCCGCCGTGCATGCATTCACGCGCGCATCCCGGATTCGACTGAGGTCCGGCGGACACTTCATCGCGTCCGCCGCAGGCTGCCGCGCGCCGCGTATCCGTTTCACCCAACCCACAACAACCAAGGAGACACCGTCAATGAAGTCACGTGCAGAACGTTCGATTCGAACAGTAGTCCTCACCGGTTCGGCGGCGGCAGCCTGTATCGCCGCGCCGGCCGCGCACGCGCAGTCGTCGGTCACGATCTACGGGATCATGGATGCCGGCATCGAATACGCGAACCACGCGGCGCCGGACGGCGGCAATTCGTTCAAGCTTAAATCCGGCAACAAGAACACGTCACGCTGGGGCTTGCGCGGCGTCGAGGATCTCGGCGGCGGGCTGAAGGCCGTGTTCCGCCTCGAAAGCGGGATCGATCTCGCGAACGGCGCGCTCGACGACGGCCCCGACTCGATCTTCGCGCGCCGTGCGACGGTGGGCCTGAAAGGCAAATGGGGCGAAGTCTCGCTCGGCCGCAACTTCACCGTCACGTACGACTACATGCTGCCGTTCGATCCGATGGGGTACGCGCAGAACTACTCGTGGGCGACGTCGTCGATGGCGACCGGCGGCCGCAAGGACGGCCTCTTCACGCGCTCGTCGAACGCCGTGCGCTACGACGGCGAGTTCGGCGGCTTCAAGTTCGGCGCGCTGTACGGTTTCGGCAACGTGCCCGGCAGCGTGAAGACCAGCTCGAAGTACGACTTCGCGCTCGGCTACGAGACCGGCCCGTTCGCGGCGGTCGTCACGTTCGACAGGCAGAACGGCGCGGCCGACAGCGTCACGCCGGCCGATACCGTCAACTATATCCAGGGCATCCATGCGGGCGTCAGCTACGACTTCGGCAACCTGAAGACGATGGCCGGCTATCGCAACTATCGCCGCACGTATCACACGAGCGCGGCGAACCAGTTGAGCGACATGTACTGGGTCGGCGGGTCGTACCAGTTCACGCCGACGTTCTCGCTGATCGCGGCCGTGTATCACCAGAACATCAAGGGCGGCAGCGATGCCGATCCGACGCTGGTGTCGGTGCGCGCGCAGTACGCGCTGTCGAAGCGCACGGTGCTGTACGCGGCCGGCGCGTTCGCGATCGCGCAGCATGGGGAGAAGGTCGGCGTGTCGCGCGATTTCGCCGGGTATGGCACGTCGCAGGTCGGCGTGACGGCGGGGATTCAGCAGCGGTTCTGAGGCTGCTGAATTCTGTGCGACGGGCGGCACGGGCGGCATCCTCGACCCGTGCCGCCCTGTTTGCACCATCCGCGCGGCTGCGTGAGCACGGGCGATCGACGGTCGCATCGCGTTCGCCATTCGCTACGCGCTGCACGCCGTTCACTCGCCGCGCATCACGAACACCGTGCGAACCCGGCTATCCGCATCGCCCCAATGTTCGCCGACCGCCGACAGCGGCACGGTGCGCGTGTCGATTGCCAGCCGCGCTGGCGCGGCAGCGTCGAACACGCCGCGAATCGCATCCAGCAAGCGCGGCAGCGGCACGCTGCCCAGGCCGCTCCCCATCAATTCGATCGCGCTCGCGCGCAGCACGGCGCCCGGCAGCAACACCTCCGTGCCGCCGATCGAGCCGATCTGCACGAAGCGCAGCCTGCGGCCGGCGGGAGTCACCTTGGCCGCCGCGGCGAGCAACGCCTGTGCACTGGCGCCCCACAGGTAGTCGAGCACGATATCGACGCCCGCCCGGAAATGCGGCTCCAGCGCGCGAGCGAGTTGCGCATCGCCCTGCTGCAGCGACACGATCGCGTCCGCACCGGCGTGCAGCAACGCATCCAGCGCGGCGGCATCGCGGCCCGTCGCGATCACCTTCGCGGCGCCCAGATGTTTCGCGATCCTCACGGCCAGCCGGCCGGACGTCCCCGTCGCGCCGTTGACGAGCACCGTCTCGCCCGCGACGACGCGCGCGCGTTCGGTCAGCGCCGCCCACGACGACATCCCCGGAATCGCGATTGCCGCGGCCGTGACGTCGTCGAGGTCGTCCGGCAGCGGCGCGCACTGCGTATCGGGCACGATCGTGCGTTCAGCCATCGCGCCGAACGGCGCGGGGGCGCCGAAGAAATACACGCGCTCTCCGTCGCTGCCGCGCCCCACGCCATCGACACCGACGACGAACGGATAGCCGCCGCCGGACGAATAATGCGTGCCCGCCGCGCGTCCCTGCGCAAGCCGGCTGAGCGCGGATGCCGTCACGTCGATCAGACGGTGGCCCGGCTTCGCGCACGGCGATTCGAAGTCCGTATAAACCGGATGCTGTCCGGCACGCTCGACGACTGCTGCTTTCATGTTGGCTCCTTGCTGTTTGGGTTCTCGTATCGCAACCGGATTCGCGTCCGCGTTTACCGCGCGTCGAGCCATGCGCGCAATGCCGCATCGCGCACTTCAAGGACGTCGAACAAACCGATCGCCCGCAGCGCGGGCAGCGCCTCGATCACGTCGGCTTCGGCCGTGGCGCGCTCGGCGGCCGTGGCGCCAGGATCGGTCAGCACGCGTGCGTTGACGAGGAACGCGCCGACCGTACCCTTCCGGATCGTCGTTCCGCCGACATCGGCTCGGTCGGCATGGTCGGGAAGCATCTGTTCGGCTCGCATGGCATCGCACTCCAGTGGTCATCGATGGACGCAGTGTAGGCGCGCGAGAGCGGCCAATCTCCGGTATAACGGTCATTCGATACCGATATCCGGCCATGTCCGATCCTCTGCTACCCGCCCGCTTCACCACCTCCGACGACGGCCCGTTCGTCGTCGCCGCCGTCCTGTCGCAACGCGATCCGCGCGTGACGCCGCCGCACGCGCATGCGCGCGGCCAGCTCGTCGGAGCATCGAGCGGCTTGCTGACGATCGGTCTCGACGATCAGGACTGGGTCGTGCCGGCGATCCATGCGATCTGGATTCCGCCGCATTGCCGGCATTCGCTGCGCTCGTTCGGGCCGATCTCCGGCTGGTCGGCGTTCGTCGCCGAAGCACGCTGCGCGACATTGCCGGACACGCCGCGCGCGATCCGCACGTCGCCGCTGCTACGCGAAGCCGTGCAGCGCGCGGCAAGCTGGGACGGCTCCGCACTCGACGCTGCGCGGACGCGAATCGCCGACGTGATCCTCGACGAGATCTCCGCGTCCGAAGTGGAATCGCTAGCCCTCGCGCGGCCGCGCGACGCGCGGCTCGTACGCATCACCGACGCGCTGGCCACGAACCTCGCGGACAACCGGCGGCTGGAGGAATGGGCCGAATGGGCCGGCATCAGCGCGCGGACGATGAGCCGCCGCTTCGTCGCCGAAACCGGGCTGACGTTCGCGCAGTGGCGTCAGCAAGCGAGGCTGCTGCGGGCGCTGGAGAAGATTGCCGACGGCGTGCCGGTCACGACGATCGCGCTCGATCTCGGTTACGACAACGTGAGCGCGTTCATCGACATGTTCCGGCGGGCGATGGGGACGACGCCGGGAAGATATGGGGAGGCGGGACGAGGAGAGGGATGAAGGGTGCGTCACATCGCAGATAGTTAACATCTAAAGTAAACAATCAGCCGCCCGCGACCTCGATTACCCTGAAGACACGAAATTCATCACCGTCGGCTGTTAAGATTGATGCGTCCCCGTCCCTTCACCATCCCGATGAACCGTACGCTCGACCATCGCAATCTGGCCATGCTGCTGCTCGAGGCCCGCGAAACGCTGATGGGCCTGTTCCGCCCCATTCTCAAGGAATTCGCGCTGACCGAGCAGCAATGGCGGATCATCCGCGTGCTCGACGGCGAGCCGGCCCAGGCGCTGGAAGCAGGACAAATCGCGCGGCGCTGCTGCATCCTGAGCCCGAGCCTCACCGGCGTGCTGGAACGAATGGAACGCGACGGCCTGATCACCCGCACGCGTGCGCAGGAAGATCAGCGCCGGCTGCTGGTGAGCCTGACGCCGCAAAGCAAGAAACTGGTGACTGAAATCGGCCCGCGCATCGATGAGCAATATCGTCAGCTCGAAGCGCGTTTCGGTCAGGACGGCCTCGACGACATCTACCGCGCGCTCGACCGGCTGATCGAACTCGGCAGCACGCCCTGACGCCTGCCGCCACGGGCCCTGCACGCGCAACGGCGAACCTGGGCCGGCAAGCTGCCGATCGTGCCGGCCGTCAGTGCAGCGCGCCGCGCATCAGCTCGATCACCGCGACACCGCGCGACGTGCGCATGCACTCCTCGACGTAATCGATGAACGGCAGCGGCTCGAAATCGATTTCGTCGCGCACACGGCGGTTGTCGAACACGCGATCGACCGTCGCGAACTCCGCACAACGCTGCAACGCCCGGCCGATCACGCGCTCGAGCGCCGGATCGGGCCGCCCGAGCACGTCGCGCACCACGAGCGGCAGTTCCGCCGGCGCGCACGCCGCGTAGCGCGGCGCACCCGTCATCCCGGCCGCCTCGTCCATCGCGCGCACGATCTGCGCGACCTGCGGCGCGTCGTCGCCGGCCGACACGTGGTACACGTCGTGCATCAGCGTCGGCTTCACGGCCAGCAGCATCGTCGCGCGCGCGACGTCGTCGACCGACACGATGTCAATGCGCGTCATCGGCCGCGCGGTGAAGCGGCGTGCCGCATGCGCGACGCGGAACATCCAGAACGAATTCGGCGCGGGCCGCGTGCCGAGCACCGTGTGACCGACGACATGCGACGGACGCACGACGACGAGCGGCAGCCCGAGCCCGAGCAGGCGCCGTTCCGTTTGCGCTTTCGCGTGCAGGTAGTCGGCGGCCAGTACCGCGCCGGGCAACGCATCGCCGGCCTGCACCGCGGCGCTCGCGGCCGCATCCGCCGCCGCTTCGTGGACGATCCCGCCGCGGCCCGCATGCGCATACGCGGTGCCGACGTACACGAAACGCTGCAGCCGCGGCGCGTGCGCGAAGCGTGCGGCAAAGCCCAGCGAGTCGGCGATGTCCGCCTGCAGGTGCGCGCCGTCGGCCGGCGAGGCATGACCCGCGCAGTGAATCACATGCGTCGCGCCGGCGAGGCGCGATGCGTCGGCGCCCTGCCACACGTCGCCGAGCGCACCGACGGCCACGTTCGCGTCGCCGAGGCGCGACGCCCAGTACGGCGCGAGCCCGGCGCGCAGCGCCGCTTCCCGCAAACGCGCGACCGCATGGCCGCGATTCTCGGCCCGCACGACACATACGATGCGCTCGAGCAAGCCGGCGTTGACGAGGGCCGTCAGCACGGTACTCCCGATGAAGCCGGTGGCGCCGGTGAGCACCAGCCGCCCGACGTTGGCCGCCGCGACCGGTGCGCTGGCCGGCGACACGAGGCTCGTGCGCCAGTTGAGCGACAACGCGGTTTTCCAGATCAGCACGATAGTCTCCTTCGATGAATCGGCCGGACGGTGCGACGGCCCCGGATCGCGGGGCGGCGCACGACTGTCGGCCGGGCGGGGGCCGACGCTCGCCCCGGCAGTCCCGATCGGGCTGCCGCCCGCGATCACGTCGATCGCGTCTCCGGCACGAGGCGGCGGCAGCTCGCCACGGACGGGCGTCCGCGGCGCAGGATCGGGAATGCCAAGTGTGGGGCCTGATCGCCCGCAAGTCTGTCCCGAAAGTTTTGTGAAAGTGTGTGGATTTGTACGCGAATGTCGGAGTGTGTCAGGCCGGCCGTGCCGACCCGCGGCCCCAATGTCCGGGGCGCCGGCGTTCCACGGGGACGTGGCTGGGAATCAGCGGGGCGCCACGCATCGCTGCGGCGCGACACTTCGACGCGGCAGTGGTAGTCGTCACATCTCCGGGCCGCATCACCGTCGGGGCGCGATGCGCAAATCGTGGTGCCGTCTGCGTTTGCGCGCGGGGCCGAAATCCGCATGGATCGTCAGACGTCCTTTCATACGAAACGCCGATACAGTCAATTTGGATTTATTGAGGTTTATCACTTGCGTTTCACCACAGTCTATCTAGACTGGTCAAACCCAAACGGTCGAATGTGTGATTTCCTACTTCAGGAGACGATCCAAATGCGCCTCACTATCCGGATTAATGGCAGCGAATCGGCAACCCGGCACTCGTTCGCAGTGTTGTGGGTCGATACCGACGAGGGGCTGTGGTCGCGCGAGGCACACCAGGGCATCGATCTTCCGACCTGGGGCAAGGTTCGGGACGTGGAGGGCGCGATGGCCCTCTGCGCGGCCGACAGCGGGAAGGCCGTGTGCCAGTTGAAGGGCCTGTCGTTCAGCGCGACGCAGCGCGAACAGGGGCCTGCGGTGCTCGCCGGCGAGCACCCCGCCGGTGCATGGCGACTTCAGGCGGTCGATCGTTCCACGGCAGAACCGGAATACCAGGAATTTATTTCCGTCGCCCGATAGGTATTTTTGACGGCATTCGTCAGCGGTATCCGGGTTTATTCCAGTTTTTACACTATTCATTTCGATATTCAGCAATACCGGCGCCTCTCCCCCGAGGCGCTTTTCATTTTCCGGTCCCGATATTCATCGGGGCCGGGTTAATCGGACTGCGGCAAACGATTATCCCGCGAACGATTCCCATTTAATGCCGATTGCGCCGGCTGCTGCGAGGCGCCCCTTCGCCGCTCCACCCTTTCCCCGCCATTGCCCTCGCGCCCACGTGCCGAAAATGTGCCTTTTTGGCCGGGCCGACTCACGGTTTCCCCACATGATGTTTACTCATTTATTACAATCCCATTATTCTGACTGACCTGCCGCCGTCCGGCGGCCCCACCCGGCCCTTGCATGAGCGTGAAAAAGAAGAACCACCCCGCCGATCCGTACGCCGCTGCGACCAAGCATCCGATGCTCGCGTCACGCCTGCCGATGTGGCGCTCGAAGCTGGTCGTGATCATGGTGTCGCTCGGCTTCGCCGCGCTGATCGGCCGCGCGTTCTGGGTGCAGGTCGCGAACCAGGATTTCTATGTCGGGCAAGGCCAGAAGCGCTACCAGCGCACGATCGAGCTCGATGCGATGCGCGGGCGCATCGTCGACCGCAACGGCGCGATGCTCGCGGTCAGCCTGTCGACCTACGAGATCTGGGCGAACCCGAAACAGGTCTCCGAAGTCGACTATCCGCAGATCGCGAAGCTGCTCGACATGCCGCTCGCGGAAGTGAAGCGCCGCCTGCGCAACGACCGCACGTTCGTGCTGCTCAAGCGGCAGATCGACGCCGACACCGCGAGCCGGCTCGACAAGCTCGCGATCGACGGCATCACGCAGATCGCCGATTCGAAGCGCTTCTATCCGGAAGGCGAATCGGCCGCGCACGTGGTCGGCTTCACCAACGTCGAGGACAAGGGCCAGGAAGGCGTCGAGTTGGCGGCGAACGGGCGGCTGTCCGGCACGTCCGGGCAGCGCGAGGTGATTCGCGACCGGCTTGGCCGCATCGTGTCGGACACGCGTCCGCTCGTCCCCGCGCAGCACGGCGCGACGATCGAACTGACGATCGACCGGCGCATCCAGCAGCTCGCGTTCAGCCAGCTCAAGGCCGCGGTGCTCGAGAACAACGCGGTGGCCGGCAGCGTCGTCGTGCTCGACGCGCAGAACGGCGAGATCCTCGCGCTCGCGAACTACCCGACCTTCGATCCAAACGACCGTGCGCGCCTCACGGGCCAGCAACTGCGCAACCGCGCGGTGATCGACACGTTCGAACCCGGCTCGACGATCAAGCCGCTCGTGGTCGCGCTGTCGATCGACGAGCGCAAGGTCACGCCGAACACGATCATCAACACGTCGCCCGGCACCTACAAGATCGGCCCGGCCGTGATCCACGACACGTCGAACCACGGCGCGCTGACGGTGTCGCAGGCGCTGCAGAAATCGAGCAACGTCGCGCTCGCGAAGCTCGCGCTGAACCTGCCCGCCGAAACGATCTGGAACAAATATCAGGAATATGGGATCGGCCGCGCGCCGGAACTGACGTTCCCGGGCGTCGCATCGGGCCGCCTGCGCGGCTACAAGCGTTGGCGGCCGATCGAACAGGCGACAATGGCGTACGGCTACGGGCTGTCGATGTCGCTGCTGCAGATCGCTCAAACCTACACGGCCTATGCCGGCGACGGCACGCTGCACCCGGTATCGCTGCTGAAGAACGGCACCGACCCGCGGACGATGGATGCGCATCGCGGCCACCGCGTGACGTCGCCGCAAACGGCCGCGGCGATCCGCACGATGCTCGAATCGGCGGTCGGCGAAGGCGGCACGGGGCGTCGCGCACGCGTCGACGGCTACCGGATCGGCGGCAAGACGGGCACCGCGCGCAAGCAGGTCGGCGCAACCTACGCGAAGGGGAAATACCGCGCGCTGTTCGCGGGGATGGCGCCGATGAGCAACCCGCGCCTGATCGTCGCGGTGATGATCGACGAGCCGCGCGGCAAGGGCTACTACGGCGGCACGGTGGCCGGCCCGGTGTTCTCGTCGGTCACGAGCGGCTCGCTGCAGTTGCTCGGCGTGCCGCCCGACGCACCGGTCGAGCAGACGCCGAATGCGCCGGGCAAGGCAGCGGTGCCGCAAAAGACGGTCGCGGCGCCGAACGCCGCGGCGCAACCGAAGACGACGGCCGCGCAGAAGGCGGCGCCAGTGAAAACGGCCGCGCAAGCCGGCGCGGCCGTACAAACCAAAGCAGAGGCTGGTTGAAGCCGGCAGCGCGCTACGGGTAGCGACTACGTCGACGCTTCGCCACGTCAGACTTCGCACCGGCACGTTCCCGCAGACGGCCGGCGCAATCGCGCTATCCGCGCTATCCGCGCTATCCGCGCTATCCGCGCTATCCGCGCTATCCGCACGAAGCCGGCCGCGTAACCGTCATGACCGTCATATCCGTCAATGCGCGGCCGCCACCGGCTTCGCCATCCTCCCGAGCACGTGCTCGGTCATCCCGCGCGCGAGCTCGCTCTCGCCCATGAAGACGGTGCCGATGCCCTCGCTCGACAGCAACGCTGCCTCGTCGTTGCTGTTCGTGCACAGCACGACCTCGAGCGTCGGGTTCAGCGTGCGCGAGATCTCGACGATCTGCCGCACGTCGAAGACGTCCGGCAGCGTGACGACCAGCATCCCGGCGCGCGCGATATGCGCCTGCACCAGCACGACCGGCTCGATTGCGTCGCCCGATACCGCGGCGACGCCGTCCGCGCGCAGCTTCTCGACGAGCTCGCGATTCTGCTCGACGACGACGTACGCGATCCCGCGCTCGTCCAGCGCATGCGCGATCCGCGTGCCGACCTTGCCGTAGCCGACGATCACGACCTGCCCGGTGAGGTGCGTCTGCGGCGTCGACATCGGCAGCGCGGCGAGCGGATCGTCGCGTGCCTCGAGCTTGCGTGCGAACGCCGAATGCTTGCGGATCCATGCGAGCGCCGGATCGATCATCGCGAACAGCAGCGTATTCATCGCGATCGAGATCAGCGCGACCGCCAGAATCAGGCTCTGCCCCTCGGCCGACAGCAGCCCGAGCGCACGGCCGAGCCCGGCGAGGATGAACGAGAACTCGCCGATCTGCGCGAGGCCCGCGCCGACCGTCAGCGCGGTGTTCAGCGGATAACGGAACGCGATTACGAGCGCGACGGCCGCGAGCGTCTTGCCGATCAGCACGATCGCCGCGACCTCGATCACGTGCAGCGGCTCGGCGATCAGCACCTTCGGGTCGAACAGCATCCCGACCGAAATGAAGAACAGCACCGAGAACGCGTCGCGCAGCGGCAAGGTCTCGTCGGCCGCGCGCCGGCTGAACTCCGACTCGCGCATCATCATCCCGGCGAAGAACGCGCCGAGCGCGAACGACACGTCGAACAGCTTCGCCGCGCCGAACGCGATGCCGACCGCCGCCGCGATCATGCACAACGTGAACAGCTCGCGCGAGCCGGTGCGCGCGACGAGCCACAGAATGCGCGGGAACACGCGCTTGCCGACCACGAGCATCAGCGCGATGAACGCGGCGACCTTCAGCATCGTGATGCCGAGCGTGCCCCACACGCTGCCGCCGGCCGCATGCGCGTCGCCGGGCGGCGTGCCGCCCAGCAGCCCCGCGACGGGCGGCAGCAGCACGAGCACGAGCACCATTACCAGATCCTCGACGACGAGCCAGCCGACCGCGATGCGCCCGTTGACCGTCTCGACGAGCCCGCGCCCCTCGAGCGCCCGCAACAGCACGACCGTGCTCGCGACCGACAGCGCGAGCCCGAACACGAGCGCCGCGCCAACGCTCCAGCCCCATGCGAGCGCGAGCCCGCCGCCGAGCAGCGTCGCGACGGTAATCTGGACGATGGCGCCCGGCAGCGCGATCTTGCGCACCGCGAGGAGATCGCCGAGCGAGAAATGCAGGCCGACGCCGAACATCAGCAGCATCACGCCCACTTCCGCGAGCTGCTGCGCGAGCGAAAGATCGCCGACGAAACCGGGCGTGCCGGGACCGATCACGATCCCGGCGAGCAGATAGCCGACGAGCGGCGGCATTTTCAGCAGCGACGCGAGGTAACCGAAGATCATCGCGAGACCGAAACCGGCCGCGAGCAACGCAATCAGGCTGATGTCATGAGGCATCCCCCCTCCCAAGGTCTTGTAACTATTTAGTAAGGTTCAAGATCGAAAGGATAAGGGATGAGACGGAAAAATGGCGCGCCGCCGTGAAAAATTCGCGGCTTCGGCGCGCCAGTACGGGTTGCAACCCCTGGGCGGACGGGAGACGCCGCGCGAGCCGGGCCAGCCCGGCACCGCGCGGCAGATCGGATCGGCGGGTAGACCGCCCCCCGCTGCGTGCGTCAGCGCGACGCCTGCGGGAACCGCGCGCCCGGCGGCGGTTCCGGTCGCGTCGACGGCACGCTCTTGCGCACCTTCGCGACCTGCGCGGCCGTGATCGCCGCGCCCGTATTGCCCCAGCTCGTGCGCACGAAGTTCGACACGTCCGCGACTTCCTGGTCCGACAGGCGCCAGCCGAACGGCGGCATCGTGAAGGTCGACGGCGCCGTGCGCGTGCCCTCCAGCGCGCTGCCTTCCAGCACGACGTGGATCAGCGACGTCGGATCGCTACCCTGCACGACCGGGTTGCCGGCCAGCGCCGGGAACACGCGCGTGTAGCCGTGGCCGTCGCTGCGATGGCACGCCATGCAGTTGTCGCGATAGACGGCCGCGCCGGGCTTGCTCGCGTCGCCCGTCTGCAGCGCCTTCGCGGCAGCCGCGTCGTACACGTGCGGCTGCTCGCCCGGCACGCGCGGCGGCAGCGTCTTCAGATAGCGCGCGATCGCGGTCAGGTCGGCATCGGACATGTGCTGCATGCTGTGGCCGACCACGTCCGTCATCCCGCCGAACGCGGCCGTGCGCAGCGTGCGGCCCGTCTTCAGGAACTGCACGATCTCCGTTTCGGTCCACGTGCCGAGCCCGGTGCGCGGCTCGCCGCGCAGGCTCGTCGGCACCCAGCCGTCGATCGCCGCGCCGCCCGCCAGGAAGTCGAGGCCGCCCGCGTCGGTCAGCGCGCGTTCCTGCATCGTCACCGCGCGCGGCGTGTGGCATGCGCCGCAATGACCGAGACCCTGCACGAGATACGCACCGCGCGCGACGACCGGATCGGTGTACGACGCCGCATCGAACGGCTTCGGCGTGGGCGCGAACATCTTGCGCCAGAACGCCAGCGGCCAGCGCATCGACAGCGGCCACACGATGTCCACGTTGCGGTTCTCGCGCTCGACCGGCGCGACGCCGTGCATGAAGTACGCGTACAGCGCCTTCACGTCGTCGTCGCTCAGACGCGCGTAGGACGGGAACGGCATCGCCGGGTACATCGTGTCGCCGTTCTTGCGCACGCCCTCGCGCACCGCGCGGGTGAAGTCGTCGAGCGTCCAGCCGCCGAGGCCCGTCTTCGCGTCCGGCGTGATGTTCGTCGAATAGATCGCGCCGATCGGCGTGTCGAACTTCAGGCCGCCCGCGAACGGCTTGCCGCCGATCGCGGTGTGGCAGGCGACGCAGTCGCCGGCGCGCGCGAGGTATTCGCCGCGCTTGACGAGAGTCGCGTCGGCCGACTGGGTCGACTGGGCCGACCGGGCCGCCGTGGCCGCTGCCGGGCCCGAGGCCGTAGCCTGCGCCGCCGGCTGCGCGAAGGCCGATCCGCCGGCGCAACCGAACGCCGCCCATGCCGCGCCGATCGCCAGTGCGCGCCGCAGCGGGGACATGCCGCGCGCGGCGTTGTGGGGGTTCATCGTCCTCTTCATGCGGTCACCAGCGGGGCGGGATTTTTCAGGTATTGCTCGCGAATCGCGCGTGCCGACCAGTAGGCCAGCGCCGCGATGATCCCGGTAGGGTTGTAGCCGATGCCCTGCGGCAGCGCCGACGCGCCCATCACGAACACGTTGTGCACGTCCCAGCACTGCAGGTAGCGGTTCAGCACGCTCGTCTTCGGGTCGGTTCCCATGATCGCGCCGCCGACGAGGTGGGTCGTCTGGTACTGGCGCGAATCGAAGTGCTTGCCGAACTCGCGCGTCGACACGCCGATCGCCTTCGGCCCCATCGCCTCCGCGATCTTCTTCATCTGGCCGGTCACGTACTGCGCCATCCGGATGTCGTTGTCCTTCCAGTCGAAGGTCATCCGCAACAGCGGCTGGCCGTACGAATCGCGGTAGGTCGGATCGAGGTCGAGGTACACGTCGCGGTACGACATGTTCGTGCCGTGCGCGTCCATCGAGACCGTGTGCGCGTAGTTGTCCTTCACGGCCTTCTTCCACGCGGAGCCCCACTGCGGCGTGCCCGGCGGCGTCGCGATGCCGCTGACCGGCTTCACGCCGGCCTGGTTCACCCACAGCGGCGAGCCGCCGACGAAGCCGAGCGGACCGTGGTCGAAGTTGTCCGCGTTGAAATCGTCCACCGCGACGCCATTGCCGCCCGCGCCGATGAACGGATTCGTGTAGGTGTCCTTGTCGAAGAACGCCTTGATCGTCGAGAGGTTCTGGTACGCGAAATTGCGGCCGACCACGCCCTCGCCCGAAATCGGATCGTACGGCTTGCCGATACCGGACAGCAGCAGAAGGTGCACGTTGTGATACTGGAACGCCGCGACGATCACGAGATCGGCCGGCTGGTGCACTTCGCGGCCGGCCGGGTCGACGTAGGTGACGCCCGTCGCGCGCTTCTTCGTGTCGTCGAGGTCCACGCGCAGCACATGGCATTTCGAGCGCAGCTCGAAGTTCGGCACCTGCTTCAGCGCGGGCAGGATGTTCAGGTTCGGCGACGCCTTCGAGTACATGTAGCACGCGTAGCCGCTGCAGTAACCGCAGAAATTGCATGGCCCCATCTGCACGCCGTACGGGTTCGTGTACGGCCCCGACGTGTTCGCCGACGGCAGCCGGTACGGATGCAGCCCGAGCGACTTCGCGGCATCGAAGAAGCGTTGCGCGGAGTACGTGTTGAGCTGCGCGGGCAGCGGGAAGTGGTCGCTGCGGTTCGCCTCGAACACGTTCCCGTCGCCGACCACCTTGCCGCCGACCTTGTACGCCTGCCCCGACGTGCCGAACACCTTCTCGGCGAAGTCGAAGTACGGCTCGAGCTCGTCGTAGCTGACGCCCGTGTCCTGGATCGTCATGCCTTCCGGAATGAACTTCTTGCCGTAGCGCTCTTCGTAGTGGCTGCGCAGGCGCAGCTCTTCCGGCGTGATCCGGAAGTGCACGCCCGACCAGTGCAGCCCCGCGCCGCCCACGCCCTCGCCCGGCAGGAATGCGGCGAGCTGCCGGTACGGCAGCGCGGTGTCCTGCACGCCGTGGCGGATCGACACGGTCGTCTTCGACAGGTCGAGGAACAGCTTCTTGCGGATGTTGTAGGTCAGCTCGTCGATCGTGTTCGGATACGCGCCGTCCGGATAGGTGTCGCGATACTCGCCGCGCTCGAGCGCGACGACGTTCAGGCCCGCTTCGGTCAGTTCCTTGGCGAGAATCGCGCCGGTCCAGCCGAAGCCGACGATCACCGCATCGACGTGCGGCTTCTTTTCTGCGGCCATCAGGTGCGCTCCCCGTTGATCGAAACCGGGCCGTACGGATACGGCTTGCCGTTCTGGTTGACGAAATCCATGAAGTCGGCACGCGCGCCCGGAAAACCGATCATCTTCCACGCGGCCATGTCGTGATTGCCGCCGTGCACCGGATCGCAGAAGTAGCCTTCACGCGTGTTCTGCAGCAACTGGCCGAAGAACACGGCGGACGGCACGTCGTCGATCTGCGCGCCGCCCTTCTCCAGTGCGCCGAGCACGGTGTCGCGGGTCGGCGCGTCGAGATCGGCGAACGCCTTGCCGTGGGCCTTTTCGCAATAGCGGTTGACCGCCGCGATGCCGAGCCGGTAGATGTCGCGCGGCACGAGCTTGAGCTGGTAGCCCAGCTCGGGCACGCCCTGCTGGAACGGACCCTGCATGTACCACGTCGCGCCGTGCGCGTACGGGGTTTCCATCTGGCGGTCGATGAATTCGGGCACGCCCGCTTCGAGCGCGCCCGGGCCTTCGGCATCGGCCGGGATCAGCCGGTCGACCGCGGCCTGGACGAACGTCCACTCCTTTGCGTCGAAGAAGGTCGGCTTGTACGGCGCGCGTGCGGCGCCGGCCGACGCGCCGGAAGCACTACCGGCCTGCGCGGCTGACGACGGCGACGAGCGCAGGTCGCAACCGGCGACCGATGCGATCGGCACGAGTGCGACCGACGTGCGCAGGAAACGGCGACGCGAATTGGGTTTGTCGGGTGGCGTGGACATGGTCGGATGTTGATCGTTGGGGAGCGTGATTCGGGGACGCGCATTGCGCATGCCGCATGCCCGACACGGCAGCCATGCCGCACGCGGCCGGCCGTCCTGTGATTGCTGTGATTGCTGTGCTGCGAACCATCTCGCCGCGGGCGCCGGCCGCGCACTGCACGGCGGCGCCGTCATGCAGCCGCGCGCGTGCCGGGGCCCGGGGCGCAGCGCGGAGTCGACCTCTTCGCGGGTCTCTTCGTCGGACATCTACACGGCTTTTACCCGCATCTGCCCGTCATCGCCAGCGCCCTGACTCAACTTGGACGCCGCACCGGCCAACGGCAAGTGCAACGCGCACGGCCCTCATTCCGGGCTGGCGACGAATTGCGCGAATTATAAATGGAACCGGTTCCATTTCCAAAGGGTTCGGTGCAATTCACTGCATCGGAAACCGCAACAATGGAAAAATCGCCTGCCGGGTTGCGCTGCAATGCGTCAACCGTCGCCCGAGGCCATCGCTTGACTTCCCTCCGGCCACCACTACCCTTTTATTCCAATACGGCACTCGAACCGTGCATGCGCAACCGTCCGTCCCTGCCGTTCGCCGGCACGCGCACGCACGCACGACAACAACGACGAATACCCTTGGAGACGACTCATGCTGATCGGTGTGCCGAAGGAGATCAAGAACCATGAATACCGCGTCGGCCTCACGCCGGCCGGCGCACGCGAACTCACGCGCCACGGTCACGCCGTGCTCGTGCAGCGCGGCGCGGGTACCGCGATCGGTCTGCTCGACGACGACTACACGGCCGCCGGCGCCGCACTGTGCGACGACGCGCGCGAGATCTTCGCGCGCGCCGACATGATCATCAAGGTCAAGGAGCCGCAGGCGGCCGAGTGCGCGATGCTGCGGCGCGGGCAGATTCTTTATACGTACCTGCATCTCGCGCCCGATCCCGAGCAGGCCGCCGCCCTCGCGAAATCCGGCGCGGTCTGCATCGCATACGAAACCGTGACTGGCGCGGGCGGCGGGCTGCCGCTGCTCGCGCCGATGAGCGAGGTCGCGGGACGCATGTCGATCCAGGTCGCGGCGACCCACCTCGAAAGCCCGCGCGGGGGCCGCGGCGTGCTGATGGCCGGCGTGCCGGGCGTGCCGGCCGCGCACGTCGTGGTGCTCGGCGCGGGCGTGGTGGGCACCGGCGCGCTGCAGATGGCCGTCGGCCTCGGTGCGCGCGTCACCGTGCTCGACACCAACGTGGGCCGGCTGCGCCAGCTCGACCTGATCTTCGCGAACCGGATTGCGACCGTCTGCTCGAACGCGCACACGATCGACGAAGCCGTGCGCGATGCCGACGTCGTGATCGGCGCGGTGCTCGTGCCGGGCGCGTCGGCGCCGCGGCTCGTCACGCGCGACATGATCGCGACGATGCGCAAAGGCGCCGTCGTCGTCGATGTCGCGATCGATCAGGGCGGCTGTTTCGAGACGTCGCATGCGACGACGCATGCGCAGCCGACCTTCGTCGTCGACGGCGTCGTGCACTACTGCGTCGCGAACATGCCCGGCGCGGTCGCGCGCACGTCGACGTTCGCGTTGAACAACGCGACGCTTGGCCATGCGCTCGCGCTCGCCGACAAAGGCTGGAAGCGCGCGATGTCGGACGATCCGCATTTGCGCGCGGGCCTCAACGTATGCGACGGTCACATCACGTACGAGGCCGTCGCATCGGCGCTCGGCCTGCCGTACGTGCCTGCGGAGGACGTGCTGGCCTGAGATCGGCGCGCGCGCCACCGCGCACGTGCGCCGTCAGCCATCCCTCGGGCGGCCGCGCGTCGACGCGCCGCTCGCGCCCATCGTGCGCGCCAGCAACGGCCGCAGCTGCGCAAGCGTGCGCGTGTTGAGCACATCCTGCCGCGTGAGCCAGCCGCGCCGTGCCTGGCCGATCCCGTAGCCGAGATTGTCCAGATCGTCCGCGCACCGAGCGTCGGAGCCGATCGCCACCGCGACGCCCGCTTTCGCGGCCTCGCGGCACCACACGTCGGGCAGGTCGAGCCGCCGCGGGTCGCTGTCGAGTTCGACGAAGCAGCGACGCGCGGCAGCCGCGGCAATGATGCGCGGCACGTCGAGTTCGCTTGCGTCGCGCTCGCCAAGCAGCCGGCCGGTCGGATGCGCGAGGAGCGTGAAATGCGGGCGATCCATCGCACGCAGCAGTCGCTCGGTCTGCACGTCGCCCGGCAGGTCGAAACCATCGCGCACCGCGCCGACCACGAGGTCGAGGCGGCCGAGCACGTCGTCGGGCACATCGAGGGTACCGTCCTCGCGTATGCCGGCCTCGACGCCCTTCAGCAACACGAAGTCGTCGAACGACGCATTGAGCCGATCGATCTCGTCGATCTGCCGCACGAGCCAGTCGCAACCGGTACGGCCGCCGTCGGCATCCGGCATGCGATCGGTGACGGCGAGATACGCCAGCCCGCGCGCACGCGCCGCGTCCGCCATCGAGCGCAGGCTGTCGCGCCCCGCCGACGCGTCGGTATGTGCGTGGAGATCGCCATGCAGATGCTTGCGTTCGACCAGCGCCGGCAACGTGCCGTCGCGCGACGCGTCGATCTCGCCGCGGTCCTCGCGCAACTCGGGCGGCATCCAGTGAAGGCCGATCGCGTCGTAGACGGAGGCCTCCGTCGCGCCCGCGATCCGCTCATCGCCGCGAAATACGCCGTATTCGTTGATCTTCAGCCCGCCGGCCTGCGCGATCCGGCGCAGCGCGATGTTGTGCGCCTTCGATCCGGTGAAATAGACGAGCGCCGCGCCGAACGCGTCGGCGTCGACGACGCGCAAGTCGACCTGCAGCCCGTTGCCGAGCAACACGCTCGAACGCGTCTTGCCGTTCGCGAGCACGCGCGCGACCTCGCGGTAGCCGACGAACGCGTCGGACACCGCAGCCGGATCGTGCGCAGTGACGAGGATGTCGAGATCGCCGACCGTCTCGCGGCAGCGCCGAAAGCTCCCGGCCGCGACGGCTTCGCCGACGCCCGCCACCTGGCGCAGGCACGCGAGCAACGGCAGCAGCGATTGCGTGGCCACCGGCAGCAGGAAACGCTGCGGCTCGCGCTGCAGGCGGTCGTCGATTGCATCGAGCAGATGCGCTTCCGTCTTTGCGCCGAAGCCCGGCAGCGCGCGCACGTGCCCGCTCTTCGCTTCGGCGCGGAGCTGCTCGAGCGATTCGACGTGCAACGCGTCGTGCAGCGCCTTCACGCGTTTCGCGCCAAGCCCCGGTACATCGAGCAGTTCGACGATTGCATGCGGCAGCGCATGGCGCAGCGTTTGCTGAAGTTCGCAGGTGCCGGTCGCGGCGATCTCGCGCAGCTTCGCCGCGAGATCGGCGCCGATCGACGGAATCCGGCCGAGATCGCTGCCGGCCGCGATCATCGCCGGAATGTCGCGCCCGTATTCGGCGATCGTACGGGAAGCGTTGCGATACGCGCGCACCCTGAAAGGATTCGCGCCCTGGATCTCGAGCATGTCGGCGATTTCGGCGAAGACGGCCGCGCACTCGGCATTGTGGATCGGCATGATCGGCGTGGCTCCCTTCCACGTGGATGGCGCCGTGCGCTGGCGCGGCGGCGTCTGCCCGCCCGGCGCCGCATGTCGACGGCGGCGAGCGGCCGTTGGTCATCCTGCGCCGATTGCCCGCGGCGTGTCGTGCGGGGGGCGCTCGTTGCGCGACGCTCCGGCGCCGATGTCAGAGCGTGGCGCGCGGCGTCGTCGCGTAGCGCCGCTCGTACAGCGACTGGCAATGCGTGCAACGCTCGGCGGTCGGTCGTGCGAGCAAACGCTGGTAGCCGACCGGCGCATCGCAATCGATACATTCGCCGTAGCTGCCGTCACGCATGCGCTGCTGCGCGCGGCCGACCGCGCGCAATTCGGCCAGCTTCATCCCGATCAACGCGTGATCCATGTCGACGAACAGATCGGCATTTGCCTCGTCGCCCTCGTCCGGCGCGGCGCCGGCGAGCTCGGCGTAGGACTCCGACGCGCGCTGGTCCTCGCTCGTCCGGATCTCCGCCCGCAACGCCTGCTCGGCTTCGGTCAGCCGCCGCTTCAGCGTCTGCCGTTGTTCCTGGTCGAGCGCCATCGCCGTCTCTCCTTTTCCCGGTTCCGCGCAGTAAGACATGCGGTGCGCGGTTGTCGCACCGGTGCACGGCGGGCAGGCAGGCCCGGCTCGTCGCGCGCCCGGATACGCGTCCGGCCGCACGAAGCGCCGCACGCATTCGACGCAGCATAAACCCAATGCACACGCGTGTGTTGCCCGGCGTCAGCGCCGCCCTGCACGCGTCAAAAAAAGCGGGGACCGACGCGAAAACCCATGCGGCCGCATTCGTCTGACGCAGCGGGCGTTGAGATCGATCAATCCCCTGTACAAAGTTGCGTCATAGATTGAAAGCATGCGCGGCGAATCCGCGGCTTTCCGGGAGAACGTCATGGTTTTCGGCGTCGTCATCTGGGTGGCCCTCGCGGCCCTGTTCCCGACGATGGTCGTGCCGACGATCCAGCACGCCATCCAGCCATCGAGCGCGCAAGCCGCGCCCGACAGCCGACCAGCCGAATCGCCGGCGGTGTCGCCCGCGGCATTGCCGGCGAGCGTGCAGGCGCCGACGGACGGCTGAAGGCGGACGGCTAATGCGCGGTCACACGGGCCGCGCTCGCGGTTTTCGGTTCGACTTCGTGCCTCATCCGGCACCCTTACCCATGATCCTTCGTGATCCTCTTCATCAAAACGCATTGCGCCCGATGAAGCCGCGCACGACCGTCAGCAGAATGATCTTCATGTCGAACCAGAAACTCCAGTTCTGCATGTAGAACAGGTCGAACTTCACGCGCGCCGCCATCGCCTCCACCTTGCGCGTTTCGCCGCGATAGCCGTTTACCTGCGCCCATCCGGTGATCCCCGGCCGCACGCGATAGCGGTACATGTAGCAGTCGACCAGTTGCCGGTAGAAGTCGTCGTGTTCGATCGCATGCGGGCGCGGACCGACGACCGACATCTGGCCGAACAGCACGTTGAAGAACTGCGGCAGCTCGTCGAGCGACGTGCGGCGCAGGAACGCACCGACCGGCGTGATGCGCGCATCGTTGCGCGATGCCTGCAGCACGACGCCGGGCTGAGCGCGATGCGCGCGCATCGTCCGAAACTTGAGGATGTGAAATTCTCGCCCGTCGGCGCCCTTGCGGCGCTGCCTGAACAGGACAGGCCCCGGCGATGACAGCTTCACCGCGATCGCCAGCACCGCGAGCAGCGGCAGCAGCGGAATCAGCACGGCCACCGCGAACAGCCGGTCGAACGCGAACTTCGCCCACAGTTCCGGCGCGGAACGCGGCGTGGTCGCGAGATTGATCGCCGGCATGCCGAGCACGTCGGTCGCGGAACGCTCGACGACCGCCATCTGCCGTACGTCCGGCAACAGTCGCAGCTCGACGAACTCGTCACGCAGTTCGCGCACGATGCGCCGGATGCGCGATTCGTGCGACATCGGCAGCGTGAGCCACACTTCATCGATCTCGCCACCCCGAATCATGCGTCGCAACGCGACCCAGTCGTCGATCACCGGCACGCCGGCGATGCCGTCCGCCGCGACCGCAGCCGGCGCGTCGTCGTCGAACACGCAGGCCGCCGCGAACGAACCGGCCGGCTCGTGCTGCATGCGCTCGACCGCCACGCGTCCGTAAGCGGTCGCACCGACTACCGCGACCCGCCGCTGCCGCACGCGCGCCTCGCCGCGCATCGACGCGAGCGCACACAGCGCCAGCCGGCCGAGCAGCAGCGCCGCGTCGCCGGACAGCACCGTGCGTGCAATCCAGCGCGTCGTGACCGTGCCGCCACGATTCATGATCGACATCGTGCCGGCGACTGTCAGCGTGCTCGCACACACGACGGCAATCACCGTGCGCGTCAGCACCGCACCGCTGCCATACCGCGACACAGCGGGCGACGCACCGCCGCGCGCTGCGCGCACGCTGCGCGGCAACAGCGCGACGGTCAGCACGCACAGCAACGCAATCGCGCCGCGCTGCGCGTCCGACAGGTCGCGCCATGCGATCCCCATCGCGGCCTGCGCGGCGAACGCGCCCGCCAGCACGAGTGCGACATCGCCCGTGGCGATCGCGGCACGCCGCATCGCGTTCGTTCCACCCGCCATCGACTGCATCGTCACGCACCGTGCGCGGGGAACCCGCCGTGCATGTCCGGCATGCGCGGCAGCATCGGCATTGAGCGCGCGCTCGCGCGTGCACCGAGCAACCGGCGATAGTCCGCGCGAATCAGCTCGTAGCACTCGCATGCCTGGCGTTCGAGCCCATCGCGATCGAGCACGGTGATGCGGCCGCGGCGCTGCCGGATCAGCCCGGCTTCCTGCAGATTGCCGGCCGCCTCCGTCACGCCTTCGCGACGCACGCCGAGCATGTTGGCGATCGTTTGCTGCGTGACGGCCAGTTCGTCGCCGTCGATGCGGTCATGCGCGAGCAGCAGCCAGCGGCTCAATTGCTCACCGACGGAGTGATGCCGGTTGCACAGCGCGCTGCGCGAAATCTGCGCCATCGTCGCCTGGCAGTAGTTCAGCAGCAGCCGGTAGGTCGCCGGCGACCGTTCGAACTCCGAGCGCATCACGCAGGTCGGCACGCGATACGCCATCCCGCCGATGCGCACTTCGACACGGTTCGATACCGCGACGCCGCCGACGAGCGTCGCCAGCCCGACCACGCCTTCGCGACCGACCACCGCGACCTCCACCATCGCGCCATCCTCCATCAGGTGCTGCACCGACATCATGGCGGTCGTCGGGAAATGCAGGTGACGCATCGGCTCGCCGACCCGGTCGAGCATGCCGGCCTTGATCCTGACCAGCTCGAGATGCGGTGCGATGGCGCGAATGCTGTCCTCCGGGAGGGCATCAAGAATGGCATTCGCCGAGTAGCTCGAGTGAAGATGAAGCATGTCCGTATCCCTTTTATTCTCCGCGCCGCATGCAGCCGCTTCAGCGGAACTCGTTATTGCGATGCGCGTCCGGGACGGCGACGCGGGTTGCGGCCACAACCCTCGATCCAGTCGATCCTCGGCATCTCGCCGCCGGATCGAATCGGCAGTCCCGTTTCGACACGCTCGCCGTAATAAGCGATTTACGTGCCAATACCCCCTTCATCCTTAATATATAAACGACGCCCGATTGAGAACGCCCCGATAGCCGGTGCGAAAGCGCGAAAAATGTCTCATTTCCGGACACTCTCCAGCGCGATGGACACCGCCGGGTGATTCGACTGATCAATGGCCGCAGTGCTCGCCGCGGCGTCACCCGTCGCGCACCGGGCTTACCGTTCAAATACTTACGACCCGATTTCAATTGTTTCCGTGATGTCGCACGCGACGGCCGGGAGGCGCGTGGCGGGTCGAATGATCGTTTGAAACTGTCTCAAATCTGAATCGGCACATTAATTCATGACTTTGTAAGCGAACGCACATAGCGCGCGCAAGCGCATGATTTTCATGAAAAAAACCGGCCCTAATCGCCGATTGTCAAATAATGTTCAATGCATTTCCAATGTTTTCCTTGTAGGATCGCAACGTCGTCCGATTGATTCCAGATCGACAGTGAATCCACGACTTATCGGCCCATCCATTTCAATGAGATTAATTTCAATGGAGACCAGATCTTTAAATACGCATAACGTTTGCATTCGCGCCGAACCGTCAAAGATTGTGAAATGTCGTAATGGGTAATTAACCGAATTCGATGGCGTGCTAGCCTTTTTCCGGCCATCGGCATTCGAATTCCGATGAACTCAATTCCGCACGTGCGTGCCGAATTCCCGCCCCGGGATGCCGCCGCGCGACGTGCGCCCCACCTTAGAGGATGCGCCGTGACCCACCAGGCCAATGACGCCGTCGCACACGCGAACGGCATGATCGAGCTTTCGCACAGCTTCGATGCCAACCGGTTTCTCGCGGCGCTCGACCGCGACGAACGCGCGACGCTCGTCGGCAACCTTCGACTGGTTCACCTGAAGTCGGGCCAGGTGCTGTGCGAACCGGGCGAAATGCTCGCGGCAGTTTACCTGCCCGTGACGACCGCGATTTCGCTGCAATACGTGTCGTCCGGCGGGATGACACTCGAAGTGGCCGAGATCGGCAGCGAGAGCGTCGTCTGCGACGACGTGATCGGCGGCAGCGGCCGGATGCCGTGCCGCGCCGTCGCCTGTCGTGACGGTTTCGTCTACCGGCTCGACAGTCGCATCTTCGCCGCTGCGTTCGACGCGTCGCCGGTGATTCGTCATCTCGTGTTCGTCTGCGTGCGGTTGCTGATGGCGCAGGTCTCGCAGATCACGTTCTGCAGCCGCCATCACGTGCTCAAACATCAGTTATGCAGATGGTTCCTGCTCGCGTACGACCGCTCGCGCAGCATCGAGATCCAGGTGACCCACAGCATGCTCGCGCAGATGCTCGGCGTGCGGCGCGAGACGGTCACGGACGCCGCCGGCGAGATCCAGAAGCTCGGCCTGATTCGCCAGTACCGGAGCTCGATCGTGCTCGCCGATCTCGCCGGCCTCGAAAAGCTGTCGTGCGGTTGCCGCGCGATCGTGCGCGACGAGATGAAGCGCATCCTGTCGGCCGACTCGGGTGTCGCCGCCGCGGCACGCGCGTGACGCGCACGACATTTCGTCGTACATGCGCGATCCGGGTCAGTCGATTGTAGGGTGGCGAACAGAACAGCGTGTGCGCGAATGGTCTACTGATGCAGGACTGCCGGGGGGATGTCGGCGCGCTGCGCGCGTCCGCCCGTGCGGACGACACCACGCACGCCGGAGCAGCACGTGAAAAACGACATCAGAACCATCCTCAAGCACGTTGCGCATCTCGAAGCCGCGATCGATTCGATCGGTGACGGCGACGACCTTTACGAAGCGGGCCTGTCCTCGCTCGACACGATCCAGCTGATGCTCGCGATCGAGAAGCAGTTCAACATCGAGATTCCCGACGAGATGCTGAACCGCAATCTGTTCCGGAGCATCGACGCGCTCGCGGACACGATCGCGACGCTGCAGCGCGCCGAGCATTCCGCATGAGCGCGCTGCTGCCCGAACTCGCGGCCGACCACGAAGCACGCCGGCTCGACGAAGCCGCGCGCGCGGTCGCGCAAATCGCCGCCCAGCACGCGGATGCAGTCGATCGCGACGCGCGCTGCCCCGTCGAGGCGATCGAGGCGATGCGCGCGCGCCGCCTGCTCAGCGCGATGGTCCCGACTCATCTCGGCGGTGCCGGCGCATCGCTCGCCGACATCGCATCGGCTTGCTCGATCCTCGGCCAGGCTTGCGCGTCGTCGGCGATGGTGTTCGCGATGCACCAGATCCAGGTCGCCTGCATCGTCGATCACGCGGCCGACCAGGGCTGGCACAAGCTATTCCTGCAGCAGCTCGTGCGCCATCAGTGGCTGCTCGCGTCGGCGACGTCCGAGGACGGCGTCGGCGGCAACCTGCGCGCGAGCCAGTGCGCGCTCGACACCAACGGCGGCGAATTCCGGCTGCGCAAATCCGCACCGACGATCTCGTACGGCGACTACGCGGACGGCATCCTCGCAACCGCGCGACGCGACGCCGACGCGCCGGCGTCCGAGCAGGTGCTCATCACGCTGCTGCGTGATGGCTACACGCTCACGCGCCGCGGCGAATGGGATACGCTCGGCATGCGCGGCACCTGCAGCAACGGCTTCGAGCTCGACGCGCAGGGCGCGACCGTGCAATGCCTGCCGGTGCCGTTCGCGCAGATCGCCGAACAGACGATGGTGCCGGTCTCGCACATCCTGTGGGCGGCCGTATGGATCGGCGTGGCCGGCGACGCGTTCCATCGCGCGCATCAGTTCTTCCGCGCCCAAGCGCGCCAGAGCGACGGCGCGCCGTCGCCCGCGTCGCGACGCATCGCCGAATCGCTGGCGCTGATGCAGGCGATGCAAGCGCGCGTCGACAACGTGCTGCGCCTCCATGCGAGCGCGTCGAACCGCTCCTGGTCGGCCGGCATGGCCTGGGCCGCCGAAATCAACACGCTGAAGACCTACGTGTCGTCGACGGCGCTCGAGGTCGCGCAGCAGGCGATGATGATCTGCGGGATGGCCGGCTACAAGCATGGCACGCCGTTCAGCATCGGCCGCCACCTTCGCGACCTGCACGCGGCGCCGCTGATGATCAGCAACGACCGCATCGCCGCCAATACCTCGAGCCTGCTGCTCGCACTGCGTCCCGCGACGCTGGAGAAACACTCGTGAACGATCGCCTCTCCGTGCCATCGGCTGTCCCTGCCGCCCCTGCTGCCGCCCTATCCGATGCGCCCCTCGACCGTGCGGGTGTCAATCCGCTGCGCGACGCGCTGATCGACGCCGGCCTGCTCGTGTCGACCGGTATCCAGGGCCTGTTCGGCCGCAGCGAACGCTTCGAGCGTGTGGTCGAAGCGCTCGACGCATTCGTCACGCGCCTGGGCGCCGACCAGCAGGCCGAAGTGCTGCGCTTCCCGCCGGCGATGAGCCGCACCGAATTCGAGCGCAGCGAATACATGAAGAGCTTTCCGCAACTCGCGGGCAGCGTGCATGCGTTCAGCGGCGACGAGCAGCGGCACCAGCGCGTGCTGCAATGCCTCGACCGTGGCGAGGACTGGACCGAAAGCCAGAAGCCGACCTATGTCGTGATGACGCCGGCCGCGTGCTATCCGGTCTATCCGGTCGTCGCCCGCGCGGGTGCACTGCCCGACGACGGGCGCATCGTCGACGTGTTCTCGTACTGCTTTCGCCATGAGCCGTCGCTCGACCCGACCCGCATGCAGCTGTTCCGGATGCGCGAATACGTGCGGATCGGCACGCCCGGGCAGATCGTCGCGTTCCGCGAGACGTGGATGGAACGCGGCACGCGGATGATCGAGGCGCTGCGCCTGCCGAACACGATCGATCTCGCGAACGATCCGTTCTTCGGGCGCGGGGGCAAGATCGTCGCGAACAGCCAGCGCGAGCAGAACCTGAAGTTCGAGCTGCTGATCCCGATCGAGCACGACGACCGCCAGACCGCGTGCCTGAGCTTCAACTACCACATGGATCACTTCGGTCTGCTGTGGGACATCCGCACCGCGACGGGCGAGGTCGCGCACACGGGCTGCGTCGGTTTCGGCCTCGAGCGGCTGACGCTCGCGCTGTTCCGTCATCACGGCTTCGACCTCGACGCATGGCCGAGCGACGTTCGCGACGTGTTGTGGGGGGCGCGATGAAATTCGTGTCCCGCGACGGCGAGGATGCGTCGTTCGAGGACGTGCGCCACCGCGCACGCCACTACCGCCCGCATCCGCTGCACAGCCAGGAGATGGTCTGGAAACAGACCAACTGCTACGTGGACATGTGGCTCGAGGTGCTCCGGTGGTGGGGCCTCAATCCGTACGCGGCGCTGCCGTTTACGATCGCGCTGGACTTCGAGGGCGACCAGTTCACGTTCTTCAAGTTTCCGCACGACGAACTGGAGCGGCTCTACGGGGTCGTCGTGCAGGAACATTCGATCTACGAACCGCTCGACCAGCATATCGAAACGCAAGTCGCGCGCGGTCACCTGATGATCGTCGAGGTCGACGCGTGGTTCCTGCCCGACACGCGCGGCAGCAGTTACCGCACGCAGCATACGAAGACGACGATCGGCATCGACTCGATCGATCGCGCGCGCCGCCAGATGGGCTACTTCCACAACAGCGGCTATTACGTGGCCGAGGATTTCGACTACGACGGCCTCGTCGGCGGCAGTTCGCCGATGCCGCTGCCGCCGTACGTCGAATGCGCGAAACGGCGCTTCGCGCCGCTGGACGAGCGCGTGCTGTGCGAAGTTTCGCTTGCGTCGCTGCAGCGGCATTTGCGCCGCCTGCCGATCGTCAATCCGGTCGCGGCGTTCCGCCGCAAGTTGCAGATCGATGCGAAATGGCTCGCCGACTCGCCGCTCGATCGCTTTCATGCGTACTCGTTCAATTCGGTGCGACAACTCGGCGCCAACTTCGAACTGTTCGGCCACTACGCGCGCTGGCTGCACGCGAGCGGCTGCATCGGCCCGTTCGCCGAGATCCGGGCCGCCTGCGATCGCATCGCGTCCGAGGCGATGGTGCTGGAATTCCGGCTCGCGCGGGCCTGCTCGCGGGGCAAGGAAGAACGCGGCGATGCGACGCTCGACGCGATCGAAGCGGCCTACACCGACCTGATCGACTGTGCGCGGCGGATCTCGCCGCCGCTGCAGCATGTGGTGCCCGTTCGCGCGAACGCGTCCGCCGTGCCGGTGATGCGGTGACGCGCGCCCGCACCGCGCCCGCGTGGTCGATGCTCGCCACGGCCGCGGGCGCCGTGCGCGGGCCGCTCGATCTCCCCGCCGACGGCTGGATCGCGGCGCCCGTACCCGGCACGGTCGCGCAAGCGCTCGCGCTGGCCGGCCGGCCCGACGAGACGGCGATGCTCGACGAGCGCGACTACTGGTATCGCGTCGAACTGCGCGGACACGGGCCGCGCGTGCTGCGCTTTCACGGCCTCGCGACGCTCGCCGACGCATGGCTCGACGACACGCTGCTCCTGCGCTCGGAGAGCATGTTCGTCGCGCACGACGTGAGCGTGTCGCTCGATGGCACACACTGTCTGACCATCCACTTCCGCGCGCTCGCGCCGCATCTGCGCGCTGTGCGTGCACCGCACCGCGCCCGCTGGCGCACGCGGCTGGCGGAACCGGCGACGCTGCGCACCGTTCGCACGTCGCTGCTCGGCTACATGCCCGGCTGGTTTCCGCGCTGCGTGCCGACCGGACCGTGGCGGCCCGTCGACGTGCTCGATCCCGCCGACGGCCCCGTGCTCGCCCATTGCGACCTGCATGCGCGCGTCGACGGCGACACCGGCTGGCTCGACGCCGAGCTCGTGTTCGCCGCGCCGCTGCCCGACGTGTTCGCCGCCCGGCTGTCGTGCGGCGAGCACCACGCGACGCTCGAACGCGGCGGGGCCGACCGGCTGCACGCGAGCGTCGCCGTACCGAACGTGCGCCGCTGGTGGCCGCACACGCACGGCGAACCCGTGCTCTACGACATCGCGCTGCACATCGGCGCCGAACGCCGGACGCTGGGCGCGACGGGCTTTCGCACGATCGAACTGGACGCGGGCGACGACGGCAAGGGATTCGGGCTGCGGGTGAACGGCGTGCGCGTGTTCGCACGCGGCGCCTGCTGGAGCAGCGCGACGCCGCGCGCGCTGCACGCGGACGACGCAGCCTATGGCCGACTGCTTGGCCTCGCGCGCGACGCCGGGTTCAACATGATTCGGGTCGGCGGCACGATGACCTACGAGGCCGACGCATTCCACGCGTGGTGCGACCGGCTCGGGCTGCTCGTCTGGCAGGACTTCATGTTCGCGAACTTCGACTATGCGCTCGACGATCGCGGCTTCGCGGATGCCGTCGATCTCGAAGCCGAACAGTTCCTCACGCGCCATCGGGCGTCGCCGTCACTGGCGGTGCTGTGCGGGGGCAGCGAGATCGCGCAGCAGGCCGCGATGTCGGGGCTCGGGCCGAAACAGCGCTTCCTCGAGCTGACCGCCGAGCGCCTTGCCGGTCATGCGGCGGCACGGCGGCCGGACACGCTGTATGTACCCGACTCGCCCGACGGCGGTGCGCTGCCGTTCATGCCGCGCGAACGCGTGTCGCACTACTACGGCGTCGGCGCATACCTGCGTCCGCTCGACGACGCGCGCCGCGCCGACGTGCGGTTCGCGAGCGAATGCCTCGCGTTCGCGAACATCCCGTGCGACGCGATGCTCGCGAGCCTCGGCTGGCCGGGCGTGCACGAGCCGCGCTGGAAGGCGGCCGTGCCGCGCGACCCGGGCACGTCGTGGGATTTCGACGATATCCGCGATCACTATCTGCAGACGCTGTACGACGTCGCGCCCGACCGCTTGCGACGCGAGGATCCGTCGCGCTACTTCGAGCTGTCGCGCGCGGCGATCGCCGACCTGATGCGCGACACGTTCGCCGAATGGCGGCGCACCGGCTCGCGCTGTGCGGGCGCGCTCGTCTGGCAGTTCCAGGACGTGATGGCCGGCGCCGGATGGGGCCTGCTCGATTCGACGCATCGACCGAAATCGGCGTGGTATGCGCTGCGCCAGGTGCTGCAGCCGCTGCAGGTGCTGCTGGTCGACGAAGGGCTGAACGGTCTCGACGTGCATGTAATCAACGAGCGTCCGGCGCCGCTGTCCGCGACCGTCGAGCTGGTCGCGCTGCGCGACGGCCGCACGCCGGTCGCGCGGGCCGGCGGCTCGGTCCGGCTCGGCGCGCACGACGCGGTGCGGGTCGGCTCCGCCGAATTGCTCGGGCGCTTCTTCGACTGGACCTACGCGTATCGCTTCGGCCCGTGCGAGCACGACACCGTCGTCGCGACGCTGCGCGCGGACGACGGTACGCTGCTGTCGCAGGCATTCTACTTTCCGTCCCGCACGCATCCGGCGGTGTACTCGCGGCGCGAGCCCGGCATCGAGGCTCGCGTGTCGCGCGCCGGCGACACGTGGTACGTCGGCATCGACACGCGGCACGTCGCACGTCACGTGCAGATCGACGCACCGGGCTTCGTGCCGCGCGACGACTGGTTCGATCTTGCACCCGGCACGCCGGCGCGCGTCGCGCTCGTGCCGCTCGACCACACCGGTGAACGTGCGGCCGCCGCCACGCCGCCGACCGTCGAGATCCGCGCGGTCAACGCCGCTCGAACCGTGCGCGCGACGCCGGCCGGCTGACGCGGCCGGCGCGCCGCACCGGCGCCGGGATCGTGTCGGAATTGGCGGATCACGCGCGCGATCGCGCAGCCGCGCCGCGCACGTCAGTCCGACGACCCGGTGCCGCGCGGCCGCTCGATTCCATACGCTTCCATCCACCGATACAGCGTCGCGCGCGACACGCCAAGTTCGCGCGCGGAAGCGGCGACCCGTCCGCGCGTGCGCAGCAACGCGGTTTCGATCGCTTCGCGCTCGATCGACTTGCGGATGTCGGCGACCGACGGCGACGCCGCGTCGAGACAGTATTCGAGTTCGAGATCCTGCGCGGTGATCAAGCGCCCTTCCGTCATCACGACCGCGCGCCGCACGCGGTTGATCAGTTCGCGGACGTTGCCCGGCCAGTCGTGCTTGTAGAGCGCCGTGATCGCGTCCGTCGAGAAGCCGCGCACGCGATGGCGCGCGTCGCCGCGGAAACGTTCGAGCATGTGATGCGCGAGCAGTTCGATGTCCTTGCCGCGCGCGCGCAGCGGCGGCTGGTCGATGCGCATCACGCACAGGCGGTGGAACAGGTCCGCGCGAAACCGCCCTTCTTCCATCGCTTCGCGCAGGTCGACGTGCGTCGCGGAGACGATGCGCACGTCGACCGGCACCGGATCGCTGCCGCCGAGGCGATGAATCGAGCGCTCCTGCAGGAAGCGCAGCAGGCTCGCCTGGCTCTCGTGCGGCAGGTCGCCGATTTCGTCGAGCAGCAGCGTGCCGCCGTTCGCGGCTTCGACGTAGCCGATCTTGCGCGCGTTCGCGCCGGTGAACGCGCCGCGCTCGTAGCCGAACAGTTCGGATTGCAGCAGGTGCGGCGGAATCGCACCGCAATTGACCGCGACGAACGGCCCGTTGCGCCGTTCCGAATGACGATGGATCGCGACGGCCGTCAGTTCCTTGCCCGTTCCCGTCTCGCCGAACACGAACACCGGTGCGTCGGTGCGCGCGAAGCGCCGCACCGTATCGAACAGCCGCAGCATCGCGCTGCAGGTGCCGACAATGCCGTGCTCCTCCGATTCGAGGCGTTCGCGATCGCGTGCGAACAGGCATTCCATCCCGTACGCATGGCCGACGGTATCGGCGATTCGCTGATGCGACGCGGGCAACGTGATGTAGTCGAAACAATAGTCGCGCAACAGCGCGCGCACGTTCGGCGAGGCGGTCTGACCGGCCTCGACCAGCGCGACCCACACGACATCGCGCATCGACGCGCAGGTGGACGCGATGCTGCCGATCGCGTCGGCGTGGCCGCCGCTCAGATCGAGGATGCCGCAGGTGATTTCACCGGAGGTCTCGCGCAGCTCGCTCGCCTGCGCGACGGTCGTCACTTTCCAGTCGCGTCGCGCGAGCTCCTTGCGAAGCATGACGGACGGCGATTGGGTCCAGTAGATCAGTGGACGCTGCCCGGTAGTCCTACCCCCGCCGGCGCTCTTATCGTGCGCTATTGGCATATTCATAACGAACCATCACTTTCTCCACTCCGCGAACCGTTCGCGTGCGCTGCGGGCGGCGGCGCATGGCCGCCTGTCCGCGCTGCGTTTCTGCAGCTTTGGCGAAGATCGAAACTGCACACGGCCAGCGCCCCGGAGGTCGAACCGGATGTCATCCGGCCTCGTTGTCATCGAACTCGAAGGGAACGCACGCGGGAGCCACGGCGTTCCGGCTTTGATGCGACGCGCCGTCAGGCGGAACACGTCGGCAAACGGAAATTCCGTCCGCATTTGCGTCGCGTCGTACACGACAGCCGCGCCCGATGCTGAACCGGACGGCAGCCAACCCGCTTTCGGAATGGCTGCCTCATTTCATCCGCTCCTGAATTTACACCCCGTATCGAGATGGCCTTGTTACCAAACGATAAACATCGATTCAGCCGGTTACGCTGCCGCCCCGGCGGCGCCGCGCGTGTTTAGCGACCCAGATTTGATTATCTACGACCATTCCCGTCAATCAGTGGCAAATACTACTTTTCTGCAAGATTGGTGCCGCCCATTGCCCGCGATTCGCGCCGAAATCGGACTGAAAGGCCGGGCAGCCTGTTTCGCGTGTCGGTAATCGCGTGCGCGCGCAACATCAGGATGACACATCGGGCCCGGGTTGCACCGCGCGCGTTCGTTACAACACCGTAACGAAGCGGCACGTATCGACTGGCGCCGCGACGTCGCAGCGCCATGCCGGGTCGGCCCGCATGCAAATTGAAAGAAACCGAACAACGCTCGCCGGCAGGACGCGCATGCCGGCCGGCGTGCCCACTCGACGGAGTGCGAATCAAAGCGACGCGCACGCGAGGAAATCGAGGAAGCAGCGGGACGGGCCTGTGAGCAACAGCCGATCCTGTGCGCGCGGCACCACAATGCACGACCGGCTCGTCGTGAGCGATCGCAATTCTCAAGTCCCACCCCCGGTTTTTCAATCGCGTTCGATGCGGACCGCCCGTGCGGCGCGTGTCTCGCGTGTGTCTCTCGCGTCTCGTTTCACAGCGGCTCGTCGCGACGGACCCATTATCGGAAAGCCCATGTCCGGCCGTTGTGTGCTACCGCACCTTGCCACGCTCGCGGCATCCGCCGGCGCCAAGCGGCCGGCACCGGCCACGCGAAACCGGAGCATGAGTACGCTTTCGAACAGACCGGCGCGCGTCGCGTCCGCATCATGGATGTCACCGAGCCGCACCGAACGAACGCGTTCGTGCGGCTCGGCGTGCTGAAGGCTTCACACGAGGACAGCATCATGGAATGGCAATGTTGTGAATTCGAACATCTGAGCGCCGTCGATCTTTATGCAATCCTGCGCTCCCGCAACGCGGTGCTGGTGGTCGAGGATGCACACACGCATCTGGACATCGACGGCAAGGATGCACACGCGCTCCACGTGTTCGCGCGCATGCACCACGGCGATACGATGGAAGTCGTCGCCTACGCACGCGTGCTGCCCGGCGACGACGTCGATCCGGACGTCGTGATCGACAAGGTGCTGACGAGCGAGGCGTGCCGCGACGATCGCATGCTCGAGCAGCTGATGCAGCGCGCGCTGACGGCCGCGCAGGCCGCATGGCCCGACGTCGCGGTACGCACGCACGTCCCCGCGCAGCGCCAGGCATTCTACAAACGCTTCGGATTCCGCAAGGCCTACGGGCCTTATCTGGAACAGGGCGCGCCATTCGTCGGCCTCGTCCGGCCCGCGGATCGCGCTGCCGGCGCGTTGCGTCAACTGCTGTCCCGCACCGTCTCCGCGCCGCGGCCGAGAAACGAGGACGCGCGCGTGGAAGGCCGCGCGCACAACCGGCTGTCCGCCGATACCGGAGCCAATCGATGACCGCCACCTTGCGCCCGGTGCCTGAGCCCGAGCTGCCCTGCATCCTGCCCGTCATTCTCGCCGGTGGCTCCGGCACGCGGCTCTGGCCGCTGTCGCGCGAACAGTACCCGAAGCAGCTGATCGAGCTGACCTCGAACGAGTCGCCGCTGTCGGCGACCGCGCGCCGCCTGAACGGCATCGCGAATGCGTCGCTCGGCAACACGCTGCTGCTCGTATGCGGTGAACAGCATCGCCTCATGAGCGCCGCGCAGGTGCTCGGGCGCGCGGCGCCGGCCCGCATCCTGCTCGAACCGGCCGCACGCAATACGGCGCCTGCGCTCACGCTCGCGGCGCTCGATGCCAGCGCGCTCGCGGACGATCCCGTGCTGGCCGTCATGCCGGCCGATCACGTGATCGGCGACGTCGCTGCGTTCCAGGAAGCGGTCGGGCGCGCGGCGCGCTATGCGCAGGAAGGCGCGATTGTCACGCTGGGGGTACTGCCGCGCCGTGCGGAAACCGGGTACGGCTACATCCAGGTCGGCGAGCCGCGCGCCGGCCGCCTCGGCGGCCAGGGTGGCTATGCGATCGGGCGCTTCGTCGAAAAGCCGAACGCCGCGCTCGCCGAGCGTTACCTGCACTCGGGCGACTACTGGTGGAACAGCGGCATTTTCGTCACGCGCGCGTCGATCTGGCTAAAGGCGATCCGTGCGCTCGCGCCCGGCATCCATGCCGCGTGCGACGCCGCATGGCGCGCGGGGATCGCCGAGGATCCGTTCTTCCGGATCGACGCGACGGCCTTCGACGCGTGCCCGTCGGACTCGATCGATTATGCGGTCATGGAGCGCCTGTCCGAGAGCCCGGAGCTCGGCATCGAAGGGATCGTCGTGCCGCTTTCGGCCGGCTGGTCGGACGTCGGCACCTGGGATGCGATCTGGGAGATCATGCCGAAGGACGACCAGGGCAACGTCGCGCGCGGCCCGGTCGTCTTCGAGGAAACGCAGGACAGCCTCGTGCGTTCGGAAGGCCGCCTGATCGCATGTGTCGGGATGAAGGACGTCGTCGTGATCGAAACGCCCGATGCGGTGCTGGTCGCGAACAAGCACGACGTACAGCGCGTGAAAGACATCGTCACGCGCCTGAAGACCGAGCGCCGCCCGCAGGCGAGCGAACACCGCAAGGTGCGGCGACCGTGGGGGCATTACGACTCGATCGATCTCGGCGAACGGTTCCAGGTCAAGCGGATCGTCGTCGAACCCGGCAAGCAGCTGTCGCTGCAGATGCACTATCACCGTGCCGAGCACTGGATCGTCGTGCGCGGCACCGCGAAAGTCACACGCGGCACCGAGAGCTTCCTGCTCAGCGAGAACGAATCGACCTACATTGCCGTCGGCGAAGTCCACCGGCTTGAGAATCCCGGCCGGATCCCGCTCGAGATCATCGAGGTGCAGTCGGGCAACTATCTGGGCGAAGACGATATCGTGCGGTTCGACGATCAGTATGGACGGCCGGTCGTCGGGACCGCGCAACCGCACTCAAGCACAGCCGTCGTCCCGCCGACGCCGGTCGCACCGCGCTCCCGGCGTGAACCGGGCGAACCGGGCGAGCCGCAGGCGGAAGCGGCGGAACGCGACGTGGTCAGATAGGCGCGCGCGTCGTGCGTCGCAGTGTGCGATCGGCGCGCGGCGTGCATGCCGCACGATCATTCGTTGCGAGGTTGCGACCAGCGCGCCCGTCTGACCGATTCGCGCACGCGCGGCAGCAACGATGTATCCGCGCCGAGTGCGTCGGCCGCGGCCGATTGCGATTCACGCGCGAGCGCACACGGTGCACCGTGTGCCGGATCGGCCTGATTACCCTGACTGGTAGAACGCGCCGCGGCCGAACCGACCGCGCAATCCGGCGCGGGGCCAACCCGCACCGGCATGCCACCGATTCCCGACAGCTGATTGTCAGCGAGCCGTACGCCGGACACGTTCCCCCACAAGCGAATGCCGTCGAATCGCGCATGCGACACGCGATTGCCGATCACGGTCACGCGCGACACCGAACCCGACCACGTGCTGACCTCGATCGCCGCCTGCTGCGTGACCGGGCGCGGGTCGGTCCGGCCCGTCGCGGTCTGGATGTCCGCGATCACGTTGTGCTCGACCCGGACGTCGGAAGATCCGGCCGTCCGGTTGCTGTCTTCCTGCGCGACCAGAATTCCGGCGCTCACCTGCACGTTGCGCACGATGTTGCGCGAAATCGTGACGTTCGCGCCGCCGACCACCGTGATGCCGCGACCCCACGGGTTGCCCTCCAGCGAGTTGCCGACGATCAGCACGTTGCGCGTCAGCACGCCTTCGGCCTGGTAACTGACCACGGCGATCATGTCGTCGCCCGTGCCGCGCACGACGTTGCCCTCCACCAGCACGTTGCGGGAGCCGTGCGTCAGGTGAATGCCGTCCGCCAGCGTCGACAGCACCTCGTTGCCGACGATCGCGACGTCCGCGCCGCCGAACACGAAGATGCCGGCGCCCGCGCCACCGTCGATCACGTTGTCGAGCACCTGCACGCCGCGCCCCGTCACCTCGATCTTCGACGACTCCGGTGTCGTCAGGCGCGTCGTGCCCGTGCCGGCGAGCCGAAACCCGACGAGCGTCGTACCGGTGCCGCGCATCTCGATCACCTGGTCGTCAGGGTTCGTGGCGATCAGCGTCGCACCGTATCCCGACAACACCACATTCGGCTGCCGCACGACCAGCGAACGTCCGAGCACATACCGGCCCGGCGCGAATATCAGTCGCTCGCCGGGCTGCAGCGCGTCCAGCATGCGTTGCAACGCAACGGCCTGATCGACCGCAGCGGGATCGGGACGCACGTACGCATCCGGTACGTTCGCATGCAGCGCGCGCGGTGCGGGCGCTACGGCGGCGTCCACGGCCGCGGCGGATTCGGGCCACGACAACCCGCCTGCCGTGCACATGCCGGCGATTAGGGTGCATGCGCCGGACAGGCGTTTCAATCTATGCATAACGAATCGTTTCCCTCGAATCACGTTGGCGCACGTCGATATCGATGCGCTCGAACGGCTGCGTGCCGCGCAATGCACCGGCAGCAGCCGAAGCCTATGCAATCGGTACATCGACGCGCTCCATGACCGCTGATGGCAGACGACGCGCCGAGTCTGATTAGATCATTCGATCCCGACCGGCTTCGGTGCGTCAGCAGACCAAGCGATTCGGCACCGCGTCGATACGACGCCATGCTTCGCGCACGAACCCAACGCCCGAACGGTGCGCTTGCGAACTGAGCGCGGCTACGCAATTCGTATCATGGCCGCCATACGATGCGCGATGCGACCGCGTGCCGGCGGCCAACGACGCCCCATTGCCGCCGACACAACGAAGCTAACGCGCAACGCGCGCGGCCAGGTATCCCGATCATCCGCACACCGCTCGCCCGACCTCCGCTCATGACCGACCTGACCATCGCAATCTGCAACTACAACCACGGTGCATACCTGCGCGACGCGATCGACTCGGCGCTCGCGCAGCGCATGCACGGTGTCCGCGTGCTCGCCATCGATGACGGTTCCACCGACGATTCGCGCGACATCATTCGCTCGTACGGCGAGCGCATTACGGCGGTGTTCCAGGAGAATCGCGGCCAGGTCGCCGCGTACAACCGCGCGCTCGAGCATGTGACGTCGCGCTACGTGATCCTGCTCGATGCGGACGACCTGCTCTATCCCGATGCCGCGGCACGCGTGCTGGCCGCATTCGCGTCCGGCGAGTTCGTGAAGGTGCATTTCCGGCTCGACGTGATCGCGCGGAACGGCGCCCCGACCGGCGCAATCGTGCCGCAGTCGGTGGTCGACGCGGACTGCGGCCGCCTGTTGCGCGCGGGCTGGTTGTACCCGTCGCCGCCCGCGTCGGGCAACGCGTATCGGGTCGACGCGTTGAAGCGCATCTTTCCGGTGCCGGTCACCGCCGACAACCTGCACGGCGCCGATTTCTATGCGATCTACGGGATTGCGCTGCTCGGCGCCGTCCACATGATCGACGCGCCGCTCGGCGGTTATCGCGTCCACCAGCAATCCGACGCATGGGTAGCCGGCGATACGGCCTCCGACGCTCCGGCGCTCGCGCTCACCAATTCGGAAGACGCGGCCACCGGTGCGCTGAAGGCCGAACGCCGCTGGTCGATCCTGCGCGCACTCGCGGCCGCGCGGCTGCACGAAACGCTGCCGAGCGCCCCGCTCGACTTCGCGATCGAAAAGGCCCGCTTCGCCAGCACGCTGTATCGCGCGCCGCTCGCGCGGCGCTGGCGCTGGTTCCTGTCCGAATCGGGCCGCTACTGGCATACCGTGCTGCGCAATCCGTTCTGGGGTTCGTCCAAGAAAGTCGCCGTCGCCGGTTTGTCGCTCGCCTGCTTGCTGCCGTCGTCCGCGCTGAGCAATCGCGCAATCCGCTACCTCTCCAATCCGCTCGCCCGCGTGCGCAAGACGTCCGCACGACGCACCGACGGGCGATGACTGCCGCTCGATCGCAACCGACATCGCCGAATCGCTTGTTCGGTTAGCCATCGCACCCAGCGCGCCGGGCAGCCGCAGCACAATGGTCCGGACCGTTGGATGGATGCGTCGCGATCGAACGGCGGCTTCCGGTCTGCCGCAGAGTCGGTCCGGCACGTCGCGCATCACGCCGAATCCTGTCGAGGCCGCGCGCCGTCCGTCCGCCCGATCGCGAGATCGAGCATCACCACACGGAACCAATGGCCGGGGTGAGCAAGCATTCATCAATCAGGAATGCGTAATTTAAATAGCCAGACGATGCGCATGCGCGACTCGTCGGCGACGAACAGCGCGATCGAAGCGACAGACCCAGAGATGACCACTGAAAAGATCGTTCATATTGCCGAAGCGTTTGGCGGCGGCGTGCTGTCGATGCTGACCTATCTCGCCAACCATGCCGCGGCAACCGGTGTCGACGTGACGGTACTGCACGCGATCCGGCCGGAAACGCCGAGCAATTTTTCGACGCTGTTCCGGCCTGACGTGAAACTCGTTTACGTCGACATGGTGCGCGAGGTCAACGTCGCACAGGATCTGCGCAGCGTGCGCGCACTGGTGCGCAATCTGCGCGACTGCCGGCCGAGCGCGATTCACCTGCACTCGTCGAAGGCCGGCGTGCTGGGACGCATCGCCGCCCGGATCGCCGCGCCGCACGCGACGGTCCTCTACTCGCCGCACGGGCTGTCGTTCCTGCGCTCCGACGTGTCGCGCATGAAACAGCTCGCGTATCTGAACTTCGAACGCATCGCGGCGCGTATCGGCGGCACCATCGTCGCGTGCTCGGGCAGCGAGCTCGGCGAGATCAACGGAAAGGTTCACGCGAAATCGGCTGTGCTGGTGGAAAACGGTGTGAACGTGGCGGAGATTCCGCCTCGTCGAACCCGCGACGATCGCAAGGTCGTCATCGGGATGAGCGCCCGCGCGTCGTTCCAGAAGAACCATGAAGCATTCGCGCGCGTCGCCGCGAAACTGCACGGCACAGACGTCGAGTTTCTGTGGATCGGCGGGAACCCCGCCGAGATTCCCGATCCGGCCCAGCGCCGCGCCGTCGCCTGCAGCGGCTGGGTGACCCGCGAACGCGCGCTCGCGCTGACTTCGGAGCTGGACATCTATGTCCAGACCTCGCGCTGGGAAGGCATGCCGGTCGCGTTGATCGAAGCGCAGGTTGCCGGCATCCCGGCCGTGGTGACGGATGTCGTCGGCAATCGCGACGTGGTGATTCACGGCGTGACCGGCTACGTCGCGTCGAACGCCGACGAGATGGAGGCGTACCTGACCACACTGCGCGACGATCGCGAACTTCGCGAGCAGATGGGCGACGCCGCGCGCAAACGCGCGATTCAACGGTTTTCGATGAGCGCGATCTTCCGTCAGTGGCATGCGCTGTATGGCCTGGACACCGGCGAGCCGCGCATCGACACCCGCGACTTCAAGCCGGTGGCCGCCGACCACGTCGAAGCCTGATTTCGATTTCGCCATTCAATGACCGACATGACCGCTCTCAAGAAACCGCAACGACTCGTCTACAACGGCCGCTTCACCACGCAGAAGACGACCGGCGTGCAGCGCGTCGCACGCGAGCTGATCGCCGCGCTGATCAAGGTGCGCCCGGATGATCCGGTGACCGTGCTCGTGCCTCCGCAGCCTGCTGCCGCCGTGAACGGCGCGACGACGATCAAGGTGGGCATCTACAAAGGCGTGATCTGGGAGCAACTCATGCTTCCCCTGTTCGCACGCCGCGGACGCATCGTCAATCTCAGCAATTCGGCGTCCATCTTCATCGGCAACCAGATCATCTACATGCACGACGCGGCGGTGTTCGACACGCCCGCGCATTTTTCCCGGCCGTTTCGCCTGTGGTACCGGGCCATGTTCTGGATCCTCGCTCGCACGTCCGTGCGCGTGCTGACCAACTCGTAT
Source organism: Burkholderia sp. Nafp2/4-1b (assembly GCF_003635165.1). Lineage (GTDB taxonomy): Bacteria > Pseudomonadota > Gammaproteobacteria > Burkholderiales > Burkholderiaceae > Burkholderia. The sequence goes on from NZ_ML058597.1 coordinate 1,051,752, forward strand.
TTCTCGCGCGCTCGCCTCGCCCATCACTGCGGCGTATCCGCCGAGAAGATCAGCGTCGTGCCGCTCGGCGCGGATCACCTCGATGCGCTGGAGTCGGACCCGAGCGTGCTCGCCCAGCATGCGCTGACGCCCGACCGCTTCGTGCTCGCGGTCAGCAGCATGAATCCGACCAAGAACTTCGGCCGGCTGATCGCGGCGTTCCGGCAGCTTGGCGATCCGTCGGTCGACCTCGTCATCGTCGGGATGAAGAACACCACCGTGTTCGGCAAGCAGGATCACGTGTGCGCGGCGGAGCCGAACATCAAGTACGTCGGCTACATCAGCGACGAGCAATTGAAGGCGTTGTATCAGAACGCGGCATGCTTTCTCTATCCGTCGATCTATGAAGGCTTCGGCATTCCGCCGCTCGAAGCGATGCGCTACGGCTGCCCGGCGGTAGTCGGCAAGTCAGCGGCACTCCCGGAAGTCTGCGGCGATGCGGCGCTGTACTGCGATCCGTACTCGCACGACGACATCGCGCTGAAATTGCGAACGCTGCTCGACGACGCCGACCTCCGCGCCGAACTCAAGCGCAAGGGGAGCCTGCATGCGGAGCAATATCGGTGGAGCCGAAGCGCCGAGATGATGACGGAGATCTTCGAGCGCCTGTAGAACATTCAGTTGTACGACACGACGGCCAACTGTTCCCCACCGCACTGTCCCCCGCGCTCGCTCTCCCTAGAGTGGAGCGACTCTTCATCCCTGTGCGGCGCGAATCTTCACGGGTCGGCCGCTTCTTCGTCATGACAGCACGCAAAATCAGCCTCGATGTCGCCCGCGGCGCGGGCATCATTCTCGTCGTCTACGGGCATGTACTGCGCGGCGTCGTGTCCGCGGATCTCGTGCCGGCCGGTGCGGCCGATGCAGTGCTCGCCTGGAACGACTACGTGATCTACACGTTCCACATGCCGCTGTTCTTCTTCCTGTCCGGCCTGCACGTGTGCAGTTCACTGCGCCGCGCGCCGCAGGGGTTCCTGTGGTCGAAGCTCAGGACGATCGCGTATCCGTACCTGGTGTGGTCGATCGCACAGGGCGCCATGCAGATCGCGATGGCATCGCACGGCACCAATCATCCGTTCACGCTGAACGATCTGCTGGCAATCGGCTGGCGGCCGTTCGCGCAGTTCTGGTTCCTGTACGCGCTGATGCTTTGCATGATCGGGATCCGCGCGTTCGCGACGGCCATGCCGGGCCTGACACGCGCCCCCATGCCTGCGCGCGCCGCCGGCTGGCTCGCCGGATGCGCTGCACTCGGACTGCTGCTCGGCGCGGCAACCCGGTGGGGCATCCTGTCGATCACGCTGATGAACGCGCCGTTCTTCGTTGCCGGCGTGCTTGCCGCGCACGCATTGCCCGGCTGGCTCGAGCGCCACTGCGGGCCGACCGCATGCGCCGCAACGGCCACGGCGTTCGTCGCAGCGGTCGTGGTCGCGCACGACCACGGCAGTGCGACGAGCATCTGGGCGCTTCCCGCCGCGTTCGCCGGCATCGCTCTCGCGCTGCAACTCGCGCACCGGTATGCGTCGCAGCCGGCGCGCGCGGGATGGCTGGCCGCGATCGGCTGCGCGTCGATGCCGATCTATCTGACCCACATCTTCGCGATGGCCGCCGTCCGTATCGTGCTGATGCGCGCCGGGATCACGAGCGTTGCGGTTCATCTCGTGCTCGGCACGCTGGCCGGCGTCGCGATCCCGATGGTCGTCTATCGGGGTGCGTTGCGGACGGGGCTCGCGCGTGTGGCCGGCTTTCCGTCCTGGCCAGGACACGATACGGCGGTGCGCACCCGCACCGCTTGAACGTCGCTGTCAGTGACGGTCGGCCACGCGAGCAGCCAATTGCATCGCCGTCGTGCGCCCTTCGTGCCCGTGTGCACCTGCCGCCGGCGTCAGTCCGCCGTCAGTCCGCCCGATGCTGCCGGTTCGGCGGTCGGCGCATTGCCGGCCGGCCACGTCGCGAACCAGCGGAACACGATGATCGGCAGCACGATCGGGAGGAAATTGCGCCCGCTGAACAGGTTCGGTGTCCGCATGATCTCCATCAGCGACACGTAAAGCACCGCATGCGCGCAGCACCAGAATCCGTTGCCGCTGCGCCAGCCCGCGTAGCTTCGGCCAAGCAGCCAGCCGAGCACGGCGGCGTCGAGCAGCCCGAACCAGCCCCACTCGTAGAAATGAACGAAGATGCCGGACGGATTATTAAACTCCGGATCCGCGTAGCTGTTCAGGAACAGGTTGAAGCTGTCGCTCGAATCGAACCACGGCTGGAACGTCGCGCCGATCACCGGGAAACGCATCAGCCAGTCGAACGTGAACATCGGATGACCCTGGCCCCAGCCGAGCACGGCGAGCAAGCCGGCACCGTTGTTGAGCGACGTCGAATAGTAGAGGCCCAGCCGTTCGAGCGCGAAGTCGAAGATGTTGTCGTAGACGTTGACGTAATAGGCTTCCCACGACCGGTTGTACTCGTTCGCGATGAACAGCCCGAACAACAGCGGAATCGCCGCGTAAGGCCCGAGCACCAGCAGCCGCGCGTACCGGCCGCGCAGCCGGAACCGCACCACCATCAGCGCGAGCGGCATCGCCATCTCGATCAGCGCGAGCCGCTCCGCGAACAGGAAGCTGCGCAGCAGCGTCAGCACCGCGAGCACCGCCATGTAAACCTTGTAGCGGTTCAGCCCTTTCGCGGACGTGCGGAACACGTAGAAGTAGAGCGCGACGAAGGGTGCCGTGGCCTGGGTGAACGAACTCAAGCCGGTGACGCGGCCGATCTGTTCGAGCATGTCGTACGCGGTGGCCTGCCCGTGCAGGAATGCCAGCAACAATGCCGGATGCGCGATGATTCCGCTCATCATCACGAGATTGCCGAATAGCGCGAGCGTGAACAGCACGTCGAGCACGCGTCGCGGCACGTCGACGGGCGGCGCCGGCGGCCCCCGCCGCGTCTGCACTTCGGTCGTCGCGAGCCACGCCGCGGCCATCACGACCAGCAGGAACAGTGCACCCGCGAACGCATGGAATCCGTCGAAATAGATCCGTGCGATCGACTTCTGGCCGCCGAGCAAACCGAGCGACAGCAGGCCGTACAACGGCAGGATGAACATCAGCACGAGGCGCGCCGGGTCTTCCCACCAATACCCTGTGTAGCCGCGCGCGGCACCGTGCATGCGCGAGATCCGGCGCATCGTCGCGGGGCGCTGCCGCGACGCGGAGCCTGCCCTGCCCGCTCGCCGGTTCATGACGTGCGTTCGGCCCGTTGCCGCGGCGCCATCACCGCGGTGTAGCCGGACGCGGCCTGATGCGTATTCGGATCCGCATAACCGTAGTCGTACCGCCCCGGCGCGCCCGTGTAATCGTTGAGGATCACGCCGCGCACGTCGATATGCGCGTGCTCGAGCCGCCGCGCGCTTTCGTCGAGCTCCGTCAGCGTCGTCACGCCGCTGCGCGCGACGAGGAACACGGTTCCCGCGAGCCGCCCCAGCACCAGCGCATCGGCCACCGGAAGCAACGGCGGCCCGTCGATCACGATCATGTCGTAGCGCGACGCGGCCTGCTCGATCAGTTCGGCGAGCGCGGGCTGCAGCAGCAGTTCGCCGGGATCGGGCACGACGCTGCCCATCGCGATGAAATCGAGTCCCGGCGCGATGTCGCGCTTGAGCGCTTCGTCGAGCCGGTGGGTTCCCGCTACCACGTCCGACAGCCCGGGCGTGCGGCTATAACGGAATCGCTCGTGCAGCGAACCCTTGCGGAGATCGGCGTCGATCAGCAGGACCCGTCGTTTCGCGGCGCCGACGAGCGACGCGAGATTCGCGGCGACGAACGACTTGCCGACGCCCGTCGTCGGCCCGGAAATCAGCACGACGGGATTCGCCGCCGTCGGCATCGACAGTTGCAGCGACGCACGAAAATTGCGCAGGCTTTCGAGCGCCGCGTCCGGCGCGCCGAGCGGCGTCAGCGGCGCGCGCGCATCGCGCCGTCCGGCGTTGGGGCGCGGTTCTCCGTGCGCCGCGACCGGGCTGTGCGGCACCGTCGCGAACACCGGCAGCCCTGTCGTCCATTCGATTTCCTCGGCATTGCCGATCGTGCCGACGACCCGCTGCCGGACGATCACAATCGCCGCGCCCGCGAGCAGCCCCACCATCAGCAGGCCGATCACCGCAACCGCGCGATGCGGGCCGATCGGCTGCTCGGCACCCTTCGCCGTATCGACGATCCTCACGTTGCCGGTCTTGCTGGCCCGCGCGAGGATCATCTGCTGGCGAGTATTGAGCAGGTTCGTGTACAACGCCGTGTCGACGGCCACGTCGCGCTGCAGTTGCAGCACGCCCTGCTCGACGGCCGGCAACCGCTCGATCTGCTTGCGGGTCGTGCCGAGCGAACGCTGCGCGTCGGCCAGCTGCGCATCGACGGCAACCAGGGCTGGATGCTTCGGCATGAAGCGCGTCAGCAATTCCTCGCGCCGCTGCTGCAGCGTCTGCACGCGCGTCTCGATGTCGATCGACTGCTGACGCAACGCGAGCGCCTCGTCGCTGGTGTTGACCGTGCCGTGCGATGCGCGGAATGCGTTGAAGCGGTTTTCCGCCGCTTCCAGTTGCGCCTTCAGTTGCGGCAGCTGGCCGTCCATGTAGCGGATCAGCTTGTCGGCGGCTTCCGACTTGCGCTGCGTGTTCTGCGCGAGATATGCATCGCCGATCGCGTTCAGCACGCGGCTGTCATGCACGGGATCGATGCCGTCGAGCGTCACGCCGACCAGGTTCGACTGCTTGCCGCGCTCCGAGATCAGCGCATTCTTCTGCAGCCACGTCGTCGCTGCCTCGTCGCTGTAGCGCGTCAGGTCGAAGCGGGCGCCGGGCTTGCCCGCGACGGCGCGCACGAACACGTCGACCGGCCCCTGCGGCGTCTCGATGTGCAGCGGCTGGCCGATGCGGCCCTGCCACGCCGGCCCCTTGCGCCCGAAGAAGCCCGCGCGCTGCAGCGTATAGGTGCCGCCGTCGCCGACGGTGAGCGCGAACCGCTTGCCGAGCAGGCGCTTCGGCACGTCGAAGGTCGCCACGTCGATGCGCTCGGTGCCGTACACGTAACCGCCCGGCAACGGCGACGACAATCCGTCGGCCGCATCCACGAACCGCCAGCCGATCAGCGGCAGGTAATGCGGCCTCGCATCGAGGCTGAGGTTGGTGCTGTCGATCGCCCGGTCGAGCACCGCGCGGGATTTCAGCACCTCGATCTCGGTCGCGGCATCCGTCTTCAGATCGAATACCGACGACGGATCACCGGTCGGCGACATCGGCTTCGAGTCGGTCGGGCTTTGCTCGACCTGGAACAGGATGTCCGAGCGATAGACCGGCGCCGCGCACAGCGCATACATCGCGCCGACGAGCGCGCCCGCGAGCGCCGTGCCGAGGATCAGGCGCCGGCCGCCATGCAGCATGCCCCAGTAGCGGCGCACCGGATAGGACGGCCGCAGCGTGCGCCCGCTGTGCGGGTCAGGCAGGATCGAAGAAGTCATACACGTCAGTCCCGTATGGCGCGACGCGCGGTCGCGATCGCGAAATCCGCCCCGAGCGTCACGGCGAAATGGCCTTCGCCGTCAGCGCACCTTGCGCGGACGAAGGAATCAGCAGGTTGACGACGCGGCTCCAGCGCACCAGCGACGACGCATCGACGAACACGACATCGCGCCGCTCGAGCGGAAACTGGTCGGCCAGCGCGAATGACGCAGGCGAACTGCCGTCGAGGTGGTACACCCGCGGGCGGTTGTCCGGGCCGCGCCGCACGACGAACACCTGGCGCGCGTCCGACGTGTACTGGCTCACGCCGCCCGTGTCGCCGAGCGCTTCACCCAGGCTCATCCGGCCGTCGGTCAGCGTCAGCGTCGCGGGCCGCGACACTTCGCCGAGCACGAACACCTTCGCATCGCTCGCCGCGCGCACGCGCACGAGATCGCCGTCGCGCAGCAGGATGTTCGACGGGTTCACGCCCGCCGCGATCAGCGCGGGCAGGCTCACGTTCACGGTCCTGTCGCCGCGCGTCACCGAGACCTGCGAGCGGTCGGCCGTCGGCGTGAAGCCGCCCGCGCGGTCGATCGCCTCGGGCAACGTCATCGGCATGTCGTTGACGATCTGCAGCCCCGGCGTGCGCACCTCGCCGTCGAGATAGACGCGCTTGCTGCGATAGGCCTGCACGCGCAGCGCGATCTGCGGCTTGCGCACGTATTCGCCGAGCCGCTTCGTCAGCAGCGCGCGCGCCTGCGCCTCGGTCAAGCCGGCCACGTGCACGAGGCCCGCATACGCGAACTGCACGTTGCCGTTCGCATCGACCGTGTAGCCCGTCGCGACCGAACTCGCGCCGACGCCATCGCCGCCGCCTGTCGTCTGCGTCGTCGGCAGGTTCAATTCGGGGTGGTCCCAGACGACGATGCCGAGCACGTCGCCGGGGCCGATCAAGTACGGCATCGGCTTGCCGAACAACTGACGGATCTCCGCGTCGACATTGGCCGGCCGCCCCGCATGGTGCTGCGCGACGAACGCCGGCGTGATCTCGATCAGATCCTCGCGCGACACGTTCTGCACGCCGTCGAGGCCGCCCGAGCCCGATGCATCGGCGCTCACGCGCGCGTTCGCGTCGCGCTCGGCCGGCTGGTGGTACGTCATGCCGGGCGACAGCGCACATGCGCTCAACGCGCACGCGGCCGCGACGATCGCCACGATCGCGATGCGCGACAGCGACGGCGCGCGACGGCCGCCGGCCGTGCGTGGCCGCGGCGTCCCCAGCGTCGATTCCGGTTGCGTGGTGATTGACATCGTGCCCTTCCAAAACTGTGCGGTAACCCGCCGAACGCGGCGAATTCCGGCATTACGCTTGCCGGCGCGGCTCGCATCGCGGTGCCGCGCCGCCCTCTTCACCGCACGTCATTCCGTACGATTCGTCATGAACTTCTCTTCGTCGCTTTCGTCGCTTTCATCATTCGTCTGCATCGTGGCGGCCGGTTCTGCCTGTACCGCCGGTGCGCAGACGCTGCCCGCCGCACCGGCCGACACACCAGTTGTCGCGTCGTCGACGCTCCTTGCTCCAGTGCCGCCACAACGTTCCGCGCAAGCCGCTGCGGCCGCCGCAACCCGCGCGGTCACCGAACCCGCGGCGGGCGCGTCTGCGATTGCAGTGCCCGTCGTCGCGCTTACTGCCGCGAGCGCCGCCGCGCAGGCCGACACGCGTGCCCACACCACGTTGCGCCGGCCGCTCGTGCCAGCGCGGCCGCATCGCCCGCAGGCGGCCAGTGCCCCGGCCGACGACGTCTGGCGCAGCGACACGGCATACGCGTCGCCTTACGCCACCTCACCGTATGCAGCACCCGGCGATCCGGACTGACGCATCGCCCCGGTCATGCGTCGATACCGGATTGGACACTACGGCGAACGAAGCGTCTGTGAGCGACCCCACCGAACGCCGATGTTCATACGAAACCGCGGTCGCACCGCGCAGCGCGGACGCATGCAACGCGAGCGCCACGGCACGCATCACGACCGCCCGACCGACACGTTCGCATACGACCGGGCGGCCGCTTCGGGCGCGGCCGGATCGGCGACGCGCGTGGCCGGCCGAACCGGATCGCGACCCAGCGCCTGCATGCACAGCGCGATCACGATGTCCGTGCCGACCGCGCCATACACCGCGTGATCGACCTGCGGCTCGAGATGCAGACGCACGTGACGCGAGCACCGGAACGCATGCTCGATCGCGCCGAAGTGACGCCGCACATCGTCGATGCCTGGATCGAGCGCGCCGTACACGAGCGTCGTCCATACGTTGCGCTGCGCGAGCGCATGCATCACGCCGCGTGGCGTGCCGAGGCGCGGCTTCCAGCCGAAGCGCGCGGCGAACTCCTTCGCCGGCACGCTGACCCGCGCGATCGCATTCGCGGCGATCGCGCGCACGATCGGCCGCAGGTCGCGCCGCTCCCGTACGAGACGCTTCCACTTCTGCCAGTCGCGCACCGACAGCCAGTAGCCGCGCACCGAGTTGTTGCGCTGCTTCTGCACCGCGTCGAGCGTGAGCCCGGCCGGCCATACGAAACGCGCGAGATTGATCGCGATCACGCCGCCGAGCGACGGCGTCTTCACGGCCGCATGCAACGCGGCGTAGGCGCCGGAACAGATGCCCGCCGCGACCACTTCCGGGTGACCGAGCGCGCGCAGCCAGTCGGCGGCAGCCGCCACATCGTCGCTCGACCGCGCCGAATACACGACGCGCGACTGATCGTCGGGTGCGGCCGGCCCGCTGTCGCCGACACCCTCCACGTCGATCCGCAGCGTCGTCACGCCCGCGCGGGCCAACGTGCGCGCGAGCCGCACGCTGAAGCGCCCTTCGCCGCTGCGCGGATTCGTCGACGTGTTCGCGATCACGACCGCCTGGCCGACCGGACTCGCCGGCCGCGTATCGGCGGGACGGCACAGCACGCCGACGAGCCGGTCGGGACCGACTGCCACGACCTGCTCGGTCATGTCGTTCATGTCGAGCGCGACGGCCGATTCGCCATTCCATGCCGGGTCCGCCGCCCGCCACCCGCTATCGATGCCCGCCGGCATGCGCGGCGCGCGTTCGACGATCCAGTTCGCGAGCGTGTCGATCGCCGCGAGCGGCAGGCGCGAGCGCGTGCCGTCGAGCATCGTCGTCGGCCATTCGCGAAACGGCTCGCTCGCCACGTCCACGCCGCGCGCAACCAACGCGTCGCGCAACGCCGGCCCGTCGCCCTGATCGGGGTCGATCAGCAGCATCGCGCCGGGCAACGCCGACGCATCGCGCACGACGTCGCACAGATCGACTGCCTTCAGCGCATCGACGTAATCGGCGGGAAAGCGATGCCCGAGCACGTTCATGCACGGTTCGTCGCGATGGGCGGCGCGAATCGCCGGCGACGTGATGTCGAGCCACTGGCGATGCACGAACGACAGTTCGCGCAGGTACGCACGACCACGCACGACCGGCGCGAGCGCCACCAGCGCGTCGACGCGCGGCGCCGGACGCGGGCCCACGCCCGTGGCGGCCAGCATCGCGAACAGCGCGCCCGCGCGGATGCCGACGAGCGTCAGCGCGGTAACGCCGACCTGGTCGCGCAACAGGTCAATCGCGTCGTGAATGCTCGCGATGCACGCGGCATGCCGATCGGCGTCGCGATCGTCACCCGCGGAGTCGCCGGTGCACGGATAGTTGAATCGCAATACCGTGACGCCCTCGCGGGCCAGACGCTCCGCGATTGCCCGCATGAGCTTGTGCGTCCACGATGCCTCGTGGCCCAACGATTCGCACAGGATCACGCCTTGTGTCGTCTGTCCTTCGTGCAGCCACCCCACGCAGCTGCCGAACGTAATCGGCTTCAATCGGTACTCCTCGGATCGGTATTTTTATCGGACGCGGACACGCGCTGCGGCGGCTCCACCGGCATGAGCGATTCCACGATCGTGCGGCTGCTCGACGAATGCACGGTCGCGGCGCAGCGCACAACCGCCGCGCCCCTGCGCGGCCCGCTCGCCTGCTCCATGCGTTGTCCTGCTCCTGTTGCGTGGCGTCGATGACGTTGCGGGCCCGAGGCGCCATCGAGCCGCTTCCGCGATGAACCAAAGCAGTGCGCTCGATTAGAGCACCCGGCCTGCGCGTCCTTCGGTGCGCCAGCTTACAAATGCATTCGTCACTGTCGCGATACAACGACGCACGCCTTGTCGAGATTCGCGCCGCACGACGTACGGAATCCGTGAACGGTAGGCTCGCGAACACAGTCGTCGCGTGCGGCCCGTATCATGGCCGCCATACGATGTGGCCGTGTCCGGCAGCGCAGGGCGAACCGGCGCCCGCCGGAGCGGGCCGCGAACCCATGCAGCCGGGTCAGCGCCGACCGGCCGCATGCACGCACGGCGGCCCGCATTGCGCCGCCATGCGACACCCACGGCGCCGACCGAGCGAATGTCAAACCTCAAGAAGAACTTCCTGCTGCTGCTGACGTTGCAGATTTCGATGTACGCGGTGCCGCTGCTGATCGCACCGCTGCTCACACACGCGCTCGGGCCGGAAGGCTATGGACAGCTCGCGTTCTCGCTCGCGGTCATCGCCTATCTGACCAACTGCACGAGCTACAGCTTCGACCTGACCGCCACGCCGCGCATCGCGCTCGCGCGCGACGACCGCGCGGAACGCTCCCGCATCTTCTGGGCGACGCTGTACGCGCAGATCGGCATCGCGACGATCTGCTTCATCGCACTGGTTGCGCTGACCTTCCTGGTCGGACGCTTCGCTGAAGACCGCGACCTGCTGCTGATCGGTTTCGGGATGGTGGCCGGCGTGGCGTTCACGCCCGGCTGGTATTTCCAGGGGATGGAAAAGCTGCGCGCGCTGAGCGTGATCCTGTTCATCGGTCGCATCCTGAGCCTTCCCGCGATGTTCGCGCTCGTGCACGGCCCCGCCGACATCGATCGCGCGATGATCGTCAACGCCGCCGTCCCGACGTTGTCGGCCATCGCACTGGCCGTCTATCTGTATCGCCATCGGGAAATCGACTTCGTGCGCGTCGGCGTCGCCGACATCGCCGAATCGCTGAAGGGCGGCTGGCAGGTGTTTCTCGCGTCGACGTCGATCGCGTTCTACGCGTCGACCAACACGGTGCTGCTCGGCTTCGTGTCGGGCAACGTCGCGGCCGGCTACTTCGCCGCCGGCGACAAGCTGATCCGCGCGGCGCTCAGCATGCTGCAGCCGCTGAAGGCGGCGACCTATCCGCGCATCAGCTACCTGATGCGGCACGCGCGCGACGATGCGTTCTCGTTCCTGCGCAAGCTGTTCGTCGTGCAGGTTGCGATGGTGCTCGGCATCTCGCTCGCGATCTTCTTCGGCGCGCCGCTCGCCGTGCGCCTGCTGTACGGCCCGGCGTACGAACCGACGGTGCAGGTGCTGCGCTGGATGGCGTTCATTCCGTTCATGGCCGGCATGACCGACCTGTTTGGTGTGCAGACGATGCTGCCGCTCGGGATGAAGTCGGCGTTCACGCGGATTCTGATGTCGTCGGGGATTCTGAACATCGTGCTGGTGCCCGTGCTCGCGAAGTACTTCGCCGAACTGGGCGCGGCCGCCGCGGTGCTGACGGCCGAAGCGGCGGTCGCCGCGGCGCTTGCGACCGTCGTCTATCGTGCCGGGATTCCGCTGCCCGGCAGTGCTGTCGCGCGGCGCGCGGCGCGCATCACGCAGTAGCTGGCCCGCCCTCGCATCGGCCAGCATCCGAAGTCGTTGCATTCGATGTACGCGCAACGAACTTTCGTTGCCGCTGCGAAGCGCGTCTCGTGCGCGAGCCCGCTCTACCGCCCAAAACGCAGGTACTTCTTACTCCTCACATCAATCCAGTCGGGAACGATGACCGTCTTTTTCCCGCGCCACGCGATCGCGTCGAAAAAAGATCATACGTATCAGTAGAAACACCGATGCTGTAGTCGAACTACATTCGTACGATCGGTCGCTGCAGAGAATCGCTACATCCGATTCGGCAGTGTCGGGCGGTCCGCGTCGCCGTCCGCCCGGTTCGATCGGGCCCAACCGGCCGTGACGATTCCCCGCCTGGCCTGGCATGCCGACGCGCAATCACCCAGCATCGCCAGCCGAATGCGTTCGATGCGAATCCATCGGACGTGCGCAGCTCCAGACATCATTCGAACAACCGGCAATACGATCATGGAGAGACAACATGCGGGACACACTCTGGCCGGCCGCCGTGCTGGCAGCGACCCTCTGCACCAGCGTCTATGCGGGTAACGCCGATTTCAATTCACAGGGCGACGCTGCCGACGCGTTCGCGTCGTCCGCCGCACTGCGGCGCGCCGACCACCTCGTGCGCAAGATGACGCTCGACGAGAAACTGCGGTTCATTCATTCGCAATACGAAATGTCCAAGGTGCCGGGCGGCGGTGCCGGCTACATCCAGGGCGTACCGCGGCTCGGCATTCCCGACCTCAACATGGTCGATTCGGCGACCGGCTCGGGCAGCACGTCGCAGGCCAGCACGACGTTCCCCGCGACGATTGCCGTCGCCGCGAGCTGGGATCGCCGCCTGTCGTACGACTACGGCAAGCAGGTCGCGGTGCAGCTGCGCGCGCAAGGGTTCGGCATGGGTCTCGCCGGCGGCACCAACCTCGCGCGCGAGCCGCGCGGCGGCCGGCTGTTCGAGTATCTCGGCGAGGATCCGCTGCTCGCGGGCGATCTGCTCACGGAGCGCACGCTCGCCACGCAGCGGCAGAAGGTCATCGCGACCATCAAGCACTATGCCGGCAACGAACAGGAGCACGGCCGGATGGGCGGCAACACGCAGATCGACGAACGCACGCTGCGCGAGCTCTACCTGCTGCCGTTCGAGATCGCCGCGAAGCGCGGGCAGCCCGGCAGCGTGATGTGCAGCTACAACCGGCTGAACGGCACCTACGCGTGCGAGAACACGCACCTGCTGAACGACGTGCTGAAGAACGAATGGGGCTTCCAGGGCCAAGTGCAATCCGACTGGGGCGCGACCCACAGCACCGCCGCCGCGATCAACGCCGGGCTCGACGAGGAAGAGGACGTCGGCTCGACCGTCTACCTGACACCCGACGCCGTCAAGCAGGCGATCGCGAATGGCTCGGTGTCGACCGCTCGCCTCGACGACATGGTGCGCCGCAAGCTCGCCGTGATGATCCGCGTCGGCGTGATGGACGATCCGGCCAAGGGTGGCGGCACGATCGATTTCACGGCCGCGAACCGCTTCGCGCAGAGCGTCGCCGAGCAGTCCATCGTACTGCTTAAGAATGACGGCAACCAGTTGCCGCTGGCGGCGTCCGCGCTGTCGCGCATCGCCGTGATCGGCGGCCACGCCGATGCGGCCGTGCTGTCGGGCGGCGGCTCCGGCAACACGCGCGCTCCGGTCAGCGGCTCGTTCGCGGGCTGCGGCGGCCTGACGTTCGGGTCGTCGACCGGCTGCAGCTGGTGGCGCAATCCGTGGCTCAAGGTCGACGTGCCGATCGTCGCCGCGATCCGCGCGCTCGCGCCGTCCGCGCAGGTCACGTTCGCGGGCAACAGCGACCAGCAGTCACCGTTCCGCGCGTACACGCAGCAGGAAATCGACCAGGCCGCGGCGCTCGCGGGCCGCTCGGACGTCGCGATCGTCGTGGTCGCGCAGCCGGCCGGCGAGGATTTCGGCGATCTGCAAAGCCTGAGCCTCGCGAATCCGTCGAACCAGGACGCGCTCGTCGAAGCCGTCGCGCGTGCGAATCCGCACACGATCGTCGTCGTCCAGAGCGGCAATCCGGTGCTGATGCCGTGGAAGGACCGCGTGTCGGCGATCGTCGAGGCGTGGTATCCGGGCGAAGGCGGCGGCAAGGCGATCGCGAACGTGCTGTTCGGCGCGGTCAACCCGTCCGGCAAGCTGCCCGTCACGTTCCCGGCCCGCGACCAGGACACGCCGACGTGGGGGCAAAACGGTGCGTTCGAGAACGACCCTGTCTACGCGGAGAAGCTGAACATGGGCTACCGCTGGTACGACGCGCGCAACATCAAGCCGATGTTCGAATTCGGCTACGGGCTGTCGTACACGCACTTCGCGTATTCGGGGCTGTCGGTGTCGCGGCAGCCGGACGGTTCGCTGAACGTCGCGTTCACCGTGCGTAACGACGGGCGCGTCGCCGGCGCGGAAACGCCGCAGGTTTATCTGGGTGTGCCGTACAAGGACGAACCGCCGAAGCGGCTGGTCGGCTGGGAGAAGATCCGCCTGAATCCGGGCGAGGCGCGGCATGTGCGCGTGACCGTGTCGCCGCGGATGCAGAGCGTGTGGGACACGTCGCGCAACGGCTGGAAGGTCGTGCCGGGCGGGACCGTGTATGTCGGCGCGTCGTCGCGGGATATCCGGCTGCAGGGTAGCTGAGCGACGATGCAGTGACCGGAAGCGCCGCGCGCGGCGCTTCGCCTTTCCCCGCACGGGCGCGCTCCCCGCCCGCCTGTGCGGGCTACCGGAACAGCAGCGCCAGCAGCATCGCAAGCGCCGCGATCCCGACGATCCCCGCCGCCACGCCCGCCAGATGCGCGGCGACCACGACACCCGCGGGCAACCGCATCGTCACGCACTCCCTGCCAGCGTATCGAGCAGCGGCCGCGCCAGATGCAGCACCTGATACACCGTGCCCGCCGCGCCGTCGTCGCCGGGCTCGTGCTCAGAGACGAGCGCGCGCGTCAGTCTCCAGCGTGCGGCATCGAGGCCGACGACTGCCGCCACGACGCCCGGCCGCGCCGCCGTCTCGCGATTGCGGGCGATCTCCCGCGCGAGCGTCGCGTCGAGATCGGCGTCAGCCGCGATGTCGACCGATTCGAGACGAACGAAGCGCGCCGTCGATGCGGGTCCCTTGCGCGCGTCAAGCGCGACCTGAACCTCGATCGGCGGACGCCCGAAGCTGTCCGTCACGACGCGAAAGCGGCCGTCCGTGACGAATTCGGCGAAGGCCCGTTCGGCGCGCCACAGATAGAACGACGCATAAGCGCTTTCCGTCGCGCCGTAGCGCCCGGCCTCGCGCAGCAGGAATCCCTTGAACAGCAGTTCGGGCGTGTCGTCCCAGCGCGCGCCGCGCTCGCGCACACGCTCGCGAATGATCTCGAGGTCGTAGTCCGCCGGCAGGCGGTGCGAGTAGAAAGCGGTCAGCATGATCGGCTCCTGGCGAAAACAACGTCGTGAATCGGATGGAAGTCGGAAGCGGGCTGACAACAGCGTAGAAGCCCTTGAATCATTTGAAAAGACAATGGTAGAATATTTCAATGATTCGTCTTTTAAATGGATGAGCATGCGATGAAGACGCTCGATATCGAGGCCGTGCACGCGTTCGTGCTGACCGCCGACCTGAAGAGTTTCACGCGGGCCGCCGAGGCGATGGATACGACGCAGTCCGCGGTGAGCCTGAAGATCAAGCGGCTCGAAGATGCGCTCGGCCGCCGCCTGCTCGAGCGCACGCCGCGCCACGTGCGCCTGTCCGCCGACGGCACCGCGTTCCTCGAACCGGCGCGCGAACTCGTCGCGGCGCACCATGGCGCGGTCGGCGCGTTCAGCTCGGCCCAGCAGCGGCTGGTCATCGGCGTCAGCCACCACGTCGTCGGCGCGGATCTGCCGATGCTGCTGCGCCGCATGAACGACGCGGAACCGGGGCTCGTGCTGGAGATACGCGTCGCGACGTCGCGCGATGTGCTCGACGCGTTCGATCGCGGCCTGCTCGATGCGGCCGTCGTGCTGCACCACGACAGCCGGCGCCTCGACGGAGAAACGATCCTGTCGGAATCGTTCGGCTGGATGGCCGCGGCCGATTTCGAGTACCGTCCGCCGCAACCGCTGCGGCTCGCGACGCAAGCCGCGCCGTGCAGCGTGCGGCACATGGCGGTGAGCGCGCTGGACGAAGCCGGCGTCCCATGGACGGAAGTATTCGTCGGCGGCGGCGTCGCGACGATCGGCGCGGCCGTATCCGCCGGGCTGGCCGTCGCGGCGCTCGGACACCGTGTCGCGCCGTCGGGTACGGTCGATGTCGGCACCCAGTACGGATTGCCGCCGCTGCCGACCCGCGACGTTGTGCTGCACGCCAACCAGACCGACGCGCGCGCGCGACAGGCACTGCGCACGCTGGGGGCGGCGCTCAGGTCGTCGGTCGGCGCGCGATAGGTGGCCGGCTCCGAGCGACGAATGCCGCGTCGCCGTCGAGCCGCGTCGCCGTGCCGAATCGTGATCCGATGGCGGTACGTTGCGCCGCGTTCCGCGCCATGTTTTGCGGCTGCCCCGCCCGCTCGGGGTATCCTTCGTCTCGCGCCGCCGCGTGGTCGTCCCGTTCATCGGTCGACCGCGCGCCACGCACGCCGGCGCCGAACCGTGCAGTACATTCGCGCCGGCCGCGACAGAATACGCCCGCCATGCGGGCACGCCATTGCATGCGCCGAGCATGCCGACGACGATCAACGTGACCTACACCCTATCCGCTCCCCGCACGACCGAGCTCGAAATCCGCAAGAGCCGCTTCATCGCGTTTGCGATACCCGTCGACGACCGCGACGCCGCGATGCAGGCGCTGCAGCGGCTGCGCGACGAGCATCCGACGGCCACCCACGTGTGCTGGGCGCTGCTCGCGGGCGGCCAGTCGGGCATGTCGGACGACGGCGAACCGTCGGGCACCGCCGGCCGGCCGATCCTCGAAGTGCTGCGCCATCACGACCTCGACGGCGTGCTCGGCGCGGTCGTCCGCTACTACGGCGGCGTGAAGCTCGGCGCGGGCGGCCTGGTGCGCGCCTATACCGATGCGATCGCGTCGGCGCTGCTCGATGCCGAGCGGGTCGAACGGATTCGCTTCACGCGGTTCGCGATCGAAGTCGGCTATCCGGACGAAGCGCGCATCCGCCGCTGGATCGAACAGGGTGGCCATGAACTCGTGGACAGCGGGTACGGAATGACGGTGAAACTCGTGATCAAGCTGCCGGAAAGCGCCGAGGCGGCGGCAAAGGCCGAGTTGTTCGACCTCACGCAAGGTCGCTCGGGCTTCCCCGACCTGTGACCGTCGGGCCGCCGGCTCTGCATCGCCGTCGCGGTCTCGCACTGGTCTCGCACAGATTTCCGCGAAAATTCAGATGCGTCTGATGGCAAACCCGCGCGCCGAAACTTAATCTCCCCGTAGTCTCGTCTCGCGACGCAACGCGCGAACGTCAGGCCCGGCGTGCCGACATGCCGCGCGTCGCGCGCCGCCGACACTCAGCATTCACCTACGGGGATATCCGACGCATGCAACTGCAACAACTGCAAGCCCAGCTCGCGGAACTCGATCGACGCATCCGGGCCGCACGGCGCGCCGAACGCGAAGCGGCACTGATGCAGGTACGCCAGCTCGTGACGAACTATGCGTTGACCGCACGGGAAATTTTCGGGCAGGGTTACAGCGAGCGCGCGAAGCTGTTCACGATCGGCGCGAAATATCGCGATCCGATGACGGGCGCCACGTGGAGCGGGCGGGGGCGCCCGCCCGCATGGATCGCCGGCCGCGACCGCGCCGCATTCCTGATCCGCGAGTAAGACGGCAAGCGCGCCGCGTTGCACGGCGCGCGCCGAGGGCCGAGGGCCGAGGGCCGAGCCGGTCGGCCTGAACCGCTCAATAAACGTCCGGCACGATCATGTTGTCCGGCACCGGGCGGCGAATGTAGTCCTCGTGATGCTCGCGCTGCGGCAGATCGATCGTCGGGCGCGGCACCTCGTGATACGGCACCTGGGTCAGCAGATGGTGGATGCAGTTCAGGCGCGCCCGTTTCTTGTCGACCGCCTGCACGACCCACCACGGCGCTTCGGGGATATGCGTGCGCTGCAGCATCTCTTCCTTCGCGGCCGTATAGGCTTCCCAGCGGCGGCGGCTCTCGAGGTCCATCGGGCTGAGCTTCCACTGTTTCAGCGGATCCACGATCCGGCTCTGGAAGCGCAGTTCCTGCTCGTGGTCGGTGATCGAGAACCAGTACTTGACGATCTGGATCCCGCTGCGCACGAGCATTTTCTCGAACTCGGGCACCGAGCGGAAAAACTCCTCGTACTCGTCGTCCGTGCAGAAATTCATCACGCGCTCGACGCCTGCGCGGTTGTACCAGCTGCGATCGAACAGCACGATCTCGCCGCCGGCCGGCAGATGCGCGACATAGCGCTGGAAATACCACTGCGTGCGCTCGCGGTTGTTCGGCGCCGGCAGCGCCGCCACACGGCACACGCGTGGGTTCAGCCGCTGCGTGATGCGCTTGATCGCGCCGCCCTTGCCTGCCGCGTCCCGCCCCTCGAAAATCACGACGAGCCGGTGTCCCGTGCTCACGACCCAGTCCTGCAGCTTCACGAGCTCGCCCTGCAGCCGGAACAGCTCGCGGAAATACTGCTTGCGCGCTTCGCGGCGCTCCGGTGAGAACAGCAGGTCCTCGTTGTCGTCGAAGCGGCGGTCGTCGAGTTCCATTTCGAGTTCTTCGTCGTACGCGTCGACGAGGTCTTCCTCAAAACGGCGCTGGCGCGATTCGAGCGCTGCCGTATCGGTAAGGTGGTCGGTCTCGGTGCGGGTATCGTTGTCGCCCATGGGGCCTCCTTCCTTCAAGTGACGCAGCCATACTCCACCATTATCCCAGTGTCGCGCGTCAAATTGATGAAAAAGGGGCCGACCGGGTCGTCAGAAACAGGAGCCGAGCGGCACGCTCGTCGGCACCGGGTTCACGGACCGGGTGATGGTGTCGGACGCCAGCGTCCGGTTGGGCCGGCCTGATCGTGCAGGTGCACGCGCATGCGCTACTGAAGCGGTGACGCAAATGCCGCGCCCACCGCATCATGAAAAATGCCGGGCGCGCGCCCGGCATCGATCGCCGTCGACACGACCGCCAAAGCGGTCGCGCAGCCGGCCGGCTCCGTCAACGAATGATCCGCGTGACCCCGCGCCCGCGCGGATCGGCCATCGCCTCCGGCGTCTTGCCGTCGATCTTGATCACCTGGATGTCGCCGCTGAAATCCTGCCCCTTCAGCGTATAGCCGCGTGCCTCGAGCTGCTTCGCGAGTTCGCCTTCGATCGGCTTGTACGGCTCCCAGAAAATCGTATTCGGCGGCAGCAGCTGATGGTGGAACCGCATCGCGCCGACGGCCTCCTTCAACGGCATCTTGAAATCATAGATGTTGTTGATCACCTGGAAGATCGACGTGAAGATCCGCGAGCCGCCCGGCGTGCCGATCACGAGCGATACCTTGCCGTCCTTCGTCATGATCGTCGGCGACATCGACGACAGCGGACGCTTCTTCGGCTCGATCGCGTTCGCATCGCTGCCGACCACGCCGAACATGTTCGCGACGCCCGGCTTCGCGGAAAAGTCGTCCATCTCGTCGTTCAGCACGATCCCGGTGCCGTCGGCGATCACGCCCGAGCCGAAATAACCGTTGATCGTGTACGTGTTCGACACCGCGTTGCCCCACTTGTCGACGACCGAGAAGTGCGTCGTTTCCGCTTTCTCCGGCATCGTCGTGCCGAGGCCCGGCTGCACGCTCTTGGTATCCGACGGCTCCTTCGGGTTGACTTCCGCCGCGCGCTTCGCGATGTAGGCATCGTCGGTCAGCTGCGCAATCGGGACCTTGTAGAAGTCGGGGTCGCCGAGGTACTGCGCGCGATCGGCGAACACGCGCTTCTCGATTTCCGCGACCAGGTGGATGTATTGCGGCGAATTGAGCTTCACGCCCTCGAAGTCCTGCTTGCGGTCGGCCTTCATCTTCAGCAGCTGCACGAGGCCGATGCCGCCCGAGCTCGGCGGCGGCGCGGTGATCACGTCATAGCCGTTCCACTTCGCCTGCACCGGCTGGCGCCACACCGCGCGGTATTGCGCGAGATCCTCGGTGGTGATCAGCCCGTTGCCGTCGCCGGTCTTCATCGACGCGGCGATCAGCTCGGCCGTCTTGCCCTTGTAGAACCCTTCCGCGCCGTTGTTCGCGATGCGCGTCAGGACGTCGGCAAGATCGGCCTGCTTGAAGTTCACGCCGGCCTTCAGGCCCGAGAAATACTTGTCGAAATTGGTCTTGCCGCCGAATTCCTTCGATGCGTCGACGCCGCGCTGCGCCAGTTGTTCGTCGACGACGAAGCCGTCGCGCGCATAGTGGATCGCCGGCGCGAGCACCTGCTTCCACTTGAGCTTGCCGAAGCGCTTCTGCGCTTCCCACATGCCCGCGACCGTGCCCGGCACACCGGCTGCGCGCGGCCCGTACAGGCTCATGCCCTTGACGACGTTGCCGTCCTTGTCGAGGTACATGTCCTTGGTGGCGGCGAGCGGCGCGCGCTCGCGGTAGTCGATGAAGTACGGCTTGCCGTCCTTGTAGATCGTCATGAAGCCGCCGCCGCCGATATTGCCGGCTTCCGGGTACGTGACGGCGAGCGTGAACGCGATCGCGACGGCCGCGTCGATCGCGTTGCCGCCTTCCTTGAAGATCCGCTCCGCGGCATCCGCGCTGTACTTGTCGGCCACCGCGACCGCCGAGCTCGTCAGGACGGCCGGCTGCGGTCCCTTCGCATAAGCCGGCGCGTTCGGCAAAAAGCCGATGCCGGTGACCGTCGCGAGCACGGCGGCGGATGTTTTGAAACGATTCAACGTAGTCATTGCGTGTCTCCCATATGGATCTCGTTCGGGCCGGAAAGGCACCCGATCCGCTTATGGCCGCTGGCGCGCCGACGGCCACGTGCGGTTTCGTAGTATAGGAGCAGAAAAAGGGTCGAACACGGAGGCCGCGACGAAAGGTTGCTAAACGTGTGTGGTGCGATGCGGCGCCGCGTAAAAACTGCTACACGGATCGGTCGAAATTTCACGCATCCTGCGTGCTTGCGACGCGCACAAAAACCGAAAGTTGCGTCGTGCGCAGCGGGCACGCGCCGAACGCAAAAAAATCCGCGATCGACCGCCCGCGGCGCACGCCTATCTGCGAAGATAGCGCCCCGCTTTCGCGCCGCATCTTTGCATTCACGCGCCGCTTCACGCTTCTTCGTCTCGTTTCCTATGGCATCACACAACGCGCATCACGCGTCCGGCTTCGCGGCCGGCGTCGCCGCCGCCGTCCTCGTCGCGCAAACCGGCGCGACCGGCACGTGGCACACGGGCCTGCTCGCCGCGTTCGCGGCCGGCGTCGCAGGCGGCACCGCACCCGACTGGCTCGAAGTCGCGTGGTGGACCCGCAAGCGCCGCGTGTGGATCACGCACCGCACCGTCACGCACTGGGGCATCGGCTGGATCGCGCTGCTCGCGCTTGGATGGCACGGGCTCACGCATCATCCGCATCCGCTGTGGGCCGCGCCGCTTTTCGGCTTCGCGTGCGGCGGCGTCATGCACCTGCTCGCCGACTGGCCGAATCCGCTCGGAGTGCCGTGGATCTGGCGACGTCATTCGCTGAATCTGTGGAACAGCGGACATTGCGACCTGATCGTCGTGGCCGCCGCATGGGGCGGCACGCTGTGGCTCGCGCAATCGCTGTGGACGCGTGCCCCGTTCCTCGAACACTGGCTCGGCTGGCTGCATCGCGTGTAATTGGGTGTCATTGCGTGGAATTGCGCGTGCAATTGCGCGTGTAATTGCGTGTGGCCGGACGTAGCCGCATATCGCCGCGACCGCTGCCCCCCGGATCCTCCCGGCCCACGTCTAACCCGAGTTTTTCCGCTCGCAAAACCGGCGCCCGCGACCGCACGGGCGCCGTTGTTCACGCACGCCTATTGAAACGCCGGCACCGCGCCTCATCTGTATTTTCGACGCGCGCACACCGCGCGCGTGGTGCCCGACACATCCCCGCGACGTCTGGCACACTGACGATTCGCGCGCGGCCGCCCGCGCACTCGCACCCCATTTCAAGCTCCGATGGACGTCACCGCCACCCGCCCCGCTCATGCGCTCGACGTGTTCCACCCGGCCGTCGCCGCGTGGTTCCACCGCACGTTCGCCGCACCGACCGGTGCGCAGGCGCTCGCGTGGCCGCACATCAAGGCCGGCCGGTCGACGCTCGTCGCCGCGCCGACAGGCTCCGGCAAGACGCTCACCGCATTCCTGTGCGCGCTCGACGATCTGGTGCGCGATGCGCTCGCACACGACGGCGCGCTGCCCGACGCAACGCTCGTCGTCTACGTGTCGCCGCTGAAGGCGCTGTCGAACGACATCCACGTGAACCTCGACGCGCCGCTCGCCGGCATCGCCGCATCCCTCGCGCAGCTCGGCCTGCCGGTGCCGGCGATCCGCACCGCCGTGCGCACCGGCGACACCACGCAGGCCGAACGCGCGGCGCTGCGCAAGCGCGCGCCGCACATCCTCGTGACGACGCCCGAGTCGCTGTACGTGTTGCTGTCGTCCACGTCGGGACGGCAGATGCTGTCGAGTGTGCGCTCGGTAATCGTCGACGAGATTCATGCACTCGCTTCGTCCAAGCGCGGCAGCCATCTGGCGCTGTCGCTCGAACGCCTCGACGCGCTGGCCGGCCGCGCGTTGCCGCGCATCGGGTTGTCGGCCACGCAAAAGCCGATCGACGCGGTCGCACGCTTCCTGGTCGGCGGCCCGGCCGATGCGCCGCGCGACTGCACGATCGTCGACACCGGTCACACGCGCGAACGCGATCTCGCGCTCGAACTGCCGAACGTGCCGCTCGAACCGGTAATGGCGACCGACGTGTGGGAGCAGGTGTACGACCGGATCGCCGCGCTCGCGGCCGCGCATCGCACGACGCTCGTGTTCGTGAACACGCGGCGCACCGCCGAACGCATGGCGCGCCATCTCGCGGACCGACTCGGCAAGGATGCGATCGCCGCGCACCACGGCAGTCTCGCGAAGGAGCATCGGTTCGATGCGGAACAGCGGCTCAAGCGCGGCGAGCTGAAGCTCCTCGTCGCGACCGCATCGCTCGAGCTCGGCATCGACATCGGCGACGTCGATCTCGTGTGCCAGGTCGGTTCGCCGCGCGGGATCGCGCCATTCCTGCAGCGTGTGGGCCGCTCGGGGCACCATGTCGGCGGCGTGCCGAAGGGCCGTCTGTTCCCGCTGTCGCGCGACGAGCTAGTCGAATGCGCGGCGCTGCTCGACTGCGTGCAACGCGGCGAGCTCGATGCACTGCGGATTCCCGAAGCGCCGCTCGACGTGCTCGCGCAGCAGATCGTCGCCGAAGTCGCATGCGCGGAATGGCAGGAGGACGCGCTGTACGCGAGCTTCACGCGTGCGGCGCCGTATGCACGCCTGTCGCGCGAACGCTTCGACGACGTGATGAAGATGCTCGCGGAAGGCTTCACGAGCCGCCGCGGCGTGCGCGGCGCGTACCTGCACCGCGACGTGGTCGGCGGCACGGTGCGCGGTCGCCGCAACGCGATGATGACGGCGACGACGTCGGGCGGCACGATCCCCGACATGGCCGACTACGCCGTGTTGCTGGAACCGCAGGGCATCCAGGTCGGCACCGTCAACGAGGATTTCGCGGTCGAGAGCCTCGCAGGCGACGTGTTCCAGCTCGGCAACCAGTCGTACCGGATCATCCGCGTGGAAACGGGCCGCGTGCGTGTCGAGGATGCGCAGGGCCAGTCGCCGGGCATTCCGTTCTGGCTCGGCGAGGGGCTCGGACGCAGCGACGAGCTGTCGGCGGCGGTCGGTCGGTTGCGCGCGCGGCTCGACGCGCTGTTCGCCGAAGGCGACCGCCACGCGCCATCCGGTCGCGGCGAGCGCACGAGCGGCGACGCGGCCGGCAAAACGAGCACAGACGCGAGCACACGCGGCAAGGCTAAAGCCGCGGCCGAAGCGCGCGCCGTCACCGAGTCGCCCGGTGAAGCCGACGACACCGCACTCGCCCCGGCCGAGAGCCGTCTCGCACCGGCGCTGCGCTGGCTCGCCGACGAGCTGCACCTGTCACCCGATGCGGCGCGCCAGATCGCCGACTACCTCGCCCGCACGCGTGCTGCGCTCGGCGCATTGCCGACGCAGGACACGCTCGTGATGGAGCGCTTCTTCGACGAATCGGGCGGCACGCAGCTCGTGATCCATTCGCCGTTCGGCAGCCGCATCAACCGCGCGTGGGGGCTCGCGCTGCGCAAGCGCTTCTGCCGCAATTTCAACTTCGAACTGCAGGCCGCCGCGACCGACGACGCGATCATTCTGTCGCTGTCGCTTGCGCACAGCTTCGCGCTCGACGAAGTGTGGCGCTACCTACGCTCGGCCAGCGCCGAGCACGTGCTGGTCCAGGCGCTGCTCGACGCGCCGATGTTCGGCGTGCGCTGGCGCTGGAATGCGACGACCGCGCTCGCGCTGCCGCGCTTCACCGGCGGCCGGCGCACCGCGCCGCAACTGCAGCGGATGAAGAGCGACGACCTGCTCGCCACCGTGTTTCCGGACCAGGTCGCGTGCCTCGAGAACGTCGTCGGCGAACGCGAGATCCCGCACCACCCGCTCGTCGAACAGACGCTCGACGATTGCCTGCACGACGCGATGGACACCGAAGGCTGGCTCGCACTGCTGCGCCGGATCGAAAGCGGCGCGATCGAGCTGATCGCGCGCGACCTGCCCGCGCCGTCGCCGCTCGCGGCCGAGATCCTGAACGCGAAACCCTATGCGTTCCTCGACGACGCACCGCTCGAGGAGCGCCGCACGCAAGCCGTGCAGTCGCGCCGCTGGAGCGACCCCGAATCGGCCGACGATCTCGGCGCGCTCGACACCGACGCGATCGACGCGGTGCGCGACGAAGCATGGCCGCTCGTGCGCGATGCGGACGAAATGCACGATGCGCTGCTTACGCTCGCGTGTGTCGCCGACAGCGAAGCGCACGCGCACGCGGGCTGGCCCGAGCTGCTCGCGGAACTGGCCGAGCGCCGTCGTGCGACCATGCTCGTCACGCCGGACGGCACGGCGCTGTGGGTGCCGGTCGAGCGGCTGGTGTGCCTGCGCGAGCTGCATCCCGACGCGCGCGTTGCGCCCGCGCTGAAGGTGCCGGCCGCGTGCGCGCAGCCTTGGGAGCCTGACGCCGCGCTCGTCGACGTGATGCGCGCGCGGCTCACCGGCTTCGGCCCGCTCGCGCTCGACGCCATCGCGCAGCCGCTGGGCCTGCAGCCGGCGGCGATCGCGACGGCGCTCACGGCGCTGGAGCGCGAAGGCTACGTGATGCGCGGCCGCTTCACGCCGGGTGCGACGACCGACGAATGGTGCGAACGCCACCTGCTCGCGCGCATTCATCGCTATACGGTGAAGCGGCTGCGCCGCGAGATCGAACCGGTCGAGCGCGCCGACTTCATGCGCTTCCTGTTCCATTGGCAGCACCTGACGCCCGACACGCGCGGCACGGGCCGCGACGCGCTCGCGGCCATCGTCGAACAGCTCGAAGGCTACGAAGCGGCGGCAAGCGCATGGGAAGACGCGCTGCTGCCCGCGCGGCTGACCGACTACACGGCCGGCGGGCTCGACGAGCTGTGCCGCTCGGGCAAGCTCGTGTGGACCCGCATCGGCGCGCCGGCCCGCGCGGCCGGCACGCCCGTGAAGACGACGCCGGTCGTGCTGCTGCCGCGCCGCCACCTCGGCGCATGGCAGGCACTGCGCGACCCGGACGCGCAACCGGCGCTGTCCGCGCGCGCGACGCAGGTGCGCGATGCGCTCGTCGCACACGGCGCGATGTTCTTCGATGCGCTGCTCGACGAACTGCACATGCTGCCCGTCGAACTCGAACAGGCACTCGGAGAACTCGTGTCGGCAGGTCTCGTGAATGCGGACAGCTTCGCCGGACTGCGCGCACTGCTGAAACCGGCCGTCAAGCGCAGCGCGACGTATGCGCCGCGCACGCGGCGCGGCGGCGCACTGATCGGCGGGATGGACGACGCGGGGCGCTGGGCGCTCGTGCAACGCGTGTCGGCGCCGAACGAAGCGTCTTCGTCTTCGCCTACGCCTACGCCTTCGCCGACGTCGACACCGAAGCGCGGTGCGGGCGCGACCGATCCCGACGCGCTCGAACACATCGCGTGGACCTTGCTGCGACGCTATGGCGTCGTGTTCTGGCGCCTGCTCGAACGCGAGGCCGACTGGCTGCCGAGCTGGCGCGAGCTCGTCCGCGTGCTGCAACGTCTCGAAGCGCGCGGCGAGATTCGCGGCGGGCGCTTCGTCGCCGGGCTCGCGGGCGAGCAGTTCGCGTTGCCGGAAGCGATTCCGATCCTGCGCGAACTGCGTCGCCAACCGGGCAACGGCGAATACGTGTGCGTGACCGGCGCCGATCCGCTGAATCTCGCCGGCACGCTGCTGCCCGGCGACAAGGTGCCCGCGCTCGCGGGCAATCGCGTGCTGTTTCGCGACGGCGTGCCCATCGCGTCGCTCGTGTCGGGCACCTTCCACTACCTCCCCGACCTGCCGCCCGCCGCGCGCGAAGATGCGCGGCTGCGACTCGCGCGCCGCTACTGACATCGGCTGACACGCAGCACGTCGCGGACTACTAAACGCCGCGCGGCATCGGCGCGCACGTTCGGGTAGCATCGAGCGATTCGTCGAACGATCCATCGCGCAAACGACCGCGCGCACAACAAGCCTTCCGGAGACTGCCTTTCATGTCCTCGCATGCCGATTCGCCCGCCGATTCGTCCGCCGCTCATCACGCGGGCTCGCTGACGATTTTCCAGGGCGCCGCGCTGTATGTCGGCGCGGTGCTCGGCACCGGCGTCATTGCGTTACCTGCGCTGGCCGCTGAAGTCGCGGGCCCTGCGTCGCTGCTCGCCTGGGCCGCGCTCGTCGTGCTGTCGGGGCCGCTCGCCGCCACCTTCGCCGCACTCGGCGCACGCTACCCGGACGCGGGCGGCGTATCGACCTACGCGCGACGCGCATTCGGACCGAAGGCCGCGGCGATCGTCGGCTGGTGCTTCTATTTCGCGGTGCCGGCCGGTGCGCCGGCCGCCGCGATGTTCGGCGGCGCATACGTCGCGGCCGTCACGGGCGGCGGGCACGTGACGGTGATCGTCACGGCCGCCGCACTGATCGCGACGGTGTCGGCCGCGAATGCGTTCGGCGTCACGGTGTCGGGTCGCATGCAGCTCGTGTTGTCGGCGCTGCTCGTCGCGCTGCTGCTGGCCGCCGTGCTTGCATCGGCGCCGCATGCGCGCACCGCGAACCTGCAACCGTTCGCGCCGCACGGCTGGCTCGCGGTCGGCCAGGCGGCCGCGCTGCTCGTGTGGAGCTTCGCAGGCTGGGAAGCGATCACGCACCTCGCCGCCGAATTCCGCCGGCCCGCGCACGACATGCCGCGCTCGGCCGGCATCGCGGTCGTGGTGGTCGGGTTGCTCTATCTGTCGGTGGCTGGCGCGAGCGTGATGGTGCTCGGCCCGTCGGCCGGCGCGTCGGGCGCGCCGCTCGCGGAACTGATCGCGGGCGGCATCGGCGGCCACGCGCAGGTGCTCGCGGCCGCGGCCGCGCTGTTGCTCACGCTCGGCACGATGAATGCGTATTTCGCGGGTGCGGCCAAACTCGGCGCGGCGCTCGGCCGCGACGGCGCGCTGCCCGCATGGCTCGCGCAAGGCAGCCAGGTCGGCGGCGTGCCGCGCCGCAGCCTCGGCGTGATCGCGGTGCTGGCCGTAGTTGCGCTGGCCGCGACGACGCTCTCGGACGTCGGGCCGAAACCGCTCGTGCTCGTGACCTCCGGTTGCTTCGTGATGGTGTACGGGCTCGGTGCGGCGGCCGCACTGAAACTGCTGCCGCGCGGCAGCATCGCCTATCGCTGCGCATGGATTTCGCTGGTGGCCGTGGCCGGCCTGTTCCTGACGACCGGCTGGTATTTCCTGTGCCCGCTGCTGCTCGCGGGCGGTGCGCTGCTGTATCTCCGAATGGCCGGGCCGCGCACCTGATCGCGCACCGGACCGCGCACCTGAGCGCACGCCGGTGCCGTGCGCGAACGCCAATGCGTTCGCTCGCCGCGACACGCCGGCCGGCCGCGCACCGGCTGCGTACCATCAAGGTGCGTGCGTCAGGCCGGCACCAGCTCGAAACTGAGGCGCTTGCCGAGTGCGGTGGCCGCGCTGGCGAGCGTCGCGAGCGTGAGGCTCGTGTCGGTTTCGTCGAGCAGCCGATTGAGCGCGGCGCGGCTCGTTTTCATCCGCGCGGCCATCGCGGTCTTGGTGATGTGCTGCGCCTTCATTTCCTGCCCGATCTGCCACGCGATCACGCGCTTGATCGCGGTGGCGGTGGCGGCTTCGAGCAGGCCTTCTTCCTCGAGGAAGGTGTCGAAGTCGCTGCCGATATGCGGGTTGTTGGTAGTCGTCATGGGTACTCCAGTGCATGGCGTGGCCGGCGGCACGGCGGCGATCGCATGTGCCGGCGCAACCGGGAATTCAGATGGCGCGCATGAGCGCTTTCAGCCGCGCGACGGTGACGTCGAGATCGTCGGACGGCGTGGCCTGCGACTGCTTGAAGAACGCGTGCAGCAGCACCATCGTGTCGCCGACGACCGTGAACAGCACGCGCGCGCTTCGCCGCGGCAACATCACGCGGATTTCCCACAGATCCGTCGACATCTTCCGAACCAGCGGCATGCCGAGCGGCCAGCCGAGTTGAACGGTCTTGATTTCCTCGCCGATCACCCGGCGCTCGATCTGCCCGAGCCCCTTGAGCCATTCGCGCACCGGCTCGTTGCCACGCGCGGAGCGGAAGAACCGCACGCCGAGCGTGATCTGAATCTGCTGTCTCGCCATCGTCGTGTCATCGAGTGTACCAAAAACGGTACGATACGCCAAGCACGACGACGCCCACTACTGACCGAACGGCCAACGAACGACGGTGAAGGAACGGCGGCCGGACATCGTCCGCCCAGGCCCTGCCGGGCGTCTCAACGCACGCGGCGGGGCGACTTGCCCGCGCGACGGGGCGCGTGCCGGGTGTGCGCATCGCCGAACCGCGCCTGCGCGATCTCGCGCACGGCCTCGATCAGCGTGCGCGCGACCGGCGACGGTTGCGCATCCGTGCGCAACACGAGCCCGACCGGCTCGTCAGTGCCCGCCGACGGCAGCGGCAGCCGCGCGAGCGCACCGGCCGACAGGTCGTACTCGGCCGCATAGAGCGGCACGAACCAGACCGCGTCGTTCTCGAGCGCGAGCGCGCGCGCGACCGACACCGACAACACCTCGATGAACGAATCCAGCGGCGGCGCGCCGCATGCACCGAGCAGTTGCTCGGCCGACTGACGGATCAGCGTGCCGAATGGCGGCAGCACGACCGGATAGCGCGCGAGCTCCGCAGCCGGCGCGGCACTCGCGAGCAGCGGGTGTCCGGCGCGGACGACCGCGACGAGCGGTTCGTTGTACAACTGCTCGAACGCGAGCCCGATCATCCGCTCCGGCTCCGACAGGCGGCCGATCGCGCATTCGATCGCGCCCGCCTTCAGCCGCTCCAGCAGTTCGGTATTCGCGGCGGTCGCGATCCGCACGACGATGCGCGGCCAGCGTGCGGTCAGCGCCTTCATCAACGCCGGCGCAAGCGAGGCCGCAACTGTCGGCAGCATGCCGATTTCGAGCGTCGCCGCGGCCGCGCCGCCTTCGCGCGCGAGCAGACCGACGCCCTGCCGCAGCGCGAGCACGCACGCATTCGCATGCGGGATGAAGAGTTGCGCTTCGCGGGTCGGCTGTGCGCCGTGCCGCCCGCGTTCGAACAGCTTCACGCCAAGAATCGACTCCAGTTCGGCGATCGTCTTGGACACGGCCGGCTGCGTGATCGACAGGCTTTCGGCCGCCTTCTGCACGCCGCCCGACTGCGCGACCGCGAGAAAACACTGCAGGTGCCGGAACTTGACGCGGCCGTCGGCGATACGGTTATTCATAACGGGCGGTTATGCGAATGGGGATATCCCGTCATTTTGCATAACTTTCCGGAAAGGCCCAAGCATTCGGCGCGGCGTCACGCATGACGTCGCAGCGCGTGGAATCCGGTGGGCTCCCAGATCCGTTTCGCGATCAGCAGGGCCGTGCCGTGCTTCTGCCCGAGCGGCGCGGACGACGACTCCGCATGCAGCGCCGCCGCCTTGCTGCTGAGCCGCCGCAGCTCCTGTTCCAGCTCCGCGGCGGCGGCGTCCGTCAGCATCCCTTGCAGGAACGTCATCGTCTCGCCGGGGCCGTCGAAGCGGCTGCCGAGGAAATCGTCGAGCACGTGCGCGTGGAGCGACGGGCGGGCTGGAGGGCCGTGCACGGAGTCGTCACCGACGACGCGAAGCCCGATCGCTTTTTCCGCCGGACAGGCCACCTGTCCGGCGGATTTTCATTGGCGCGTCCAGGCATAACGAATGGTTATGCGATTCGCGAAAAAAGGTCATTTTGCATAACTTTCCGGATTGGCTAAAGTCTTGCCATCCACTTCGAGAAATACCTAACAGGAGACGCCCGATGGATTCCCCCACGATCCTCACGCCGCGCGACTGGCCGTCGCATCCGGCCTATGTTCACCCCGAGTACCGTTCGTCCGTGAAGCGCGGCCCGACCCGCCCGCTAATCCCGTTGAAGGAAAAGCTGCGCGACCAGTACGTGCCCGTCTACGGCACTGACGATCTCGGCGCGCTCGACCACGATCTGACGAAGAACGCCGTGAAGAACGGCGAGCCGCTCGGCGAGCGCATCGTCGTCACCGGCCGCGTGCTCGACGAAGGCGGCAAGCCCGTGCGCAACACGCTCGTCGAAGTGTGGCAGGCGAACGCCGCCGGCCGCTACGTGCACAAGGTCGACCAGCACGACGCGCCGCTCGACCCGAACTTTCTCGGCGCGGGCCGCTGCATGACCGACGACGAAGGTCGCTACCGCTTCCTGACGATCAAGCCCGGCGCATACCCTTGGGGCAACCATCCGAATGCGTGGCGCCCGAATCACATCCACTTCTCGCTGTTCGGCGATTACTTCAGCTCGCGCCTCGTCACGCAGATGTACTTCCCCGGCGATCCGCTGCTCGCGTACGACCCGATCTTCCAGGGCACGCCGGAACAGGCGCGCGAGCGCCTGATCTCGCGCTTCTCGATGGACATCACCGAAGAAGGCTATGCGCTCGGCTACGAATTCGACATCGTGCTGCGCGGCCGCGACGCTACCCCGATGGAGCGCTGAACCATGACGACGCTGAAGCAAACCCCTTCGCAGACGGTCGGCCCGTACTTCGCGTACGGCCTGTGCCCGCAGCAATACGATTACGACCTGAAGAGCCTGTTCACGCCGGCGATCGCCACGCCGGACGCCGAAGGCGAGCACATGCTGCTGGTCGGCCAGGTGTTCGACGGCGACGGCAATGTCGTCGGCGACGCGGTGCTCGAATTCACGCAGGTGGACGGCGCGGGCCGCTATCCCGCATCGCCCGACGACATCGCGAAATCCGGCTTCACGGGCTTCGCACGTGTCGGCACGGGCACCGACCCGCAGCAGCGTTTCGTCGTCTCGACGGTGAAGCCGGGCCGCATCGCCGCCGACGAAGCACCGCACATCAACGTGACCGTGATGATGCGCGGGATCCTGACCCACGCATTCACCCGCGTGTATTTCGACGACGAAGCCGCGGCGAACGCCGCCGATCCGGTGCTGAACCTGGTGCCGGCCGAACGGCGTGGGACGCTCGTCGCGAAGCGCGACGCGCAGCCGGGCCGGCCTGTCGTGTACCGCTTCGACATCCGCATGCAGGGGCCGGAAGAAACGGTGTTCTTCGACGTGTGACGTATGACGCGCGCCGGCGCAGGCCGGCTCCCCGCCCGAACCGCCGCGTGGCGCGATATCAACCGGTATCGCATCACGCGGCGGTTTTCGTTTTCCGGCGGCGAACTTCGATGTTGTGCCGCAGCACGCCTGCGCGCGATATCCGATGTCGATGGTTGAGTGCTTCGGACCGGGTATCGAACGACCGATTCAAACGCATGCTGCAACCGCACATCGATGGCGCGGCGGACACGATATCGTTTGCGCGCTATGCAGCGTATGCTTCGTTATCCGCACCGCATCAATATGATTGAATCGCCTGAAGCAACAATTTCACGAACCCATGCGCGCATGCGGCCTCGTCGGCCGATCGCGCATTTTTCTAACCGAGTGCCTTTAAGCGCGTCTGACCGAAACCCGGGCAGGCGCGTTTTTTTCGTCCGCAGCCGCAACCGCAAAGTCCGCGCCGCCTCAGCCGTTCCGATTAGCGGCGCGCCTCGAGAAAGCGGCTCGGCGTATCGCCGAGAATGCGGCGAAACGCCGACGTAAATGCGCTCGCGCTCGCATAGCCGAGGTCGAACGCGACCCGCGTCACCGGCTGCCCGTCGCTCAGGCGCGTGATCGCCGCGAGCATGCAGACCTGCTGACGCCACGCGGCAAAACTCACACCGGTCTGCGCGCGGAACAGCCGCGTGAACGTGCGCCGGCTCACGCCCGCATCGGTCGCCACCTGGTCGAGATCGGCTGCGATCGACGGCGATGCGAACAAGTGCCGGCAGATTTTCGCGAGACGCGCGTCGGCCGGCAGCGGCGCGTGCAGCGACAGTCGCGGCATCGTCGCGATTTCCGCGACCAGCAGCGCCATCAGCTTGCCCGCGCGGCCGTCGAGGTCGTACATCGCCGGCAGGTCGATCGCCTCGTCGATCAGTTGCCGCAACAGCGGCGACACGCCGTACACGCCGCACTCGTCCGGCAGCCCCGCCGCGCGCGCCGCGTCGTCGGCCACGAACGCGCTGAACAGCGTAACGGGGCCCGTCATCGTCGCTTCGTGCCGCACGCCGGCCGGCACCCAGCACGCGCGCTGCGGCGGCACCAGCCAGCGGCCGTGCGGCGTCGACACGCTGAGCGTGCCGCGCGAGAGGAACGCGAACTGTCCGCGCCGGTGCGCGTGCTCCGGAAACGTCGTGCCGGCCGCGTAGTCGTTGGCGGTCACGACCACGCTACGCGGAATATGTTCGTAGGGATCTAGCAGCGTATTTCTCAAGGCCCGAATTCCATCATGAATGACCCGATATTGAAGGCGGGTCACCTTCGCTCGGTTTACGATCCGCTCCACGCTCGTGCGACCGGGGTGGCCGATCGCAAGACCCGACGGCCGAATCGGCCGGATAGCGACTGCTTCGAAGCGGAGATGCCCAATGCCCTTCATCCCGTGGGGGACGGCCCCCACTCTGTTCTCCTGCTGTACGGCCGGTTCGGCGACGCGCATGCGTGCAAGCCCGTCGAGCCGTGGCTGTCGCGCGAGCGCTTCGCCCATGCATTCATGGACTACCGAGGCGCCGATGCGCCGGTGCCGTGCAGCAGCCTCCGGTCGCCCCACCTCACCGCAGCATGAACGACATCGCCGACAGGCTGTTCAGCGTGCGTACCACATGCTCGACCGACGGCCCGTCGAAGCGCAGCGTCACCGCGTCGACCCGTTCCAGCGACGGCAGCACGCAGAACAGATCGGCGAGCGCGGCCGTCTGCACGCGCAGCGTGCAAGCGGCCGGCGCGGGCCGATGCGCGGTCGCGCGCCAGCCGGACGACAGCGCCTGCGCGACCGTGTCGCGTGCGGCGGTCGCGATGCGCGCGCATGACGCGGCCGGCGTGAGCGTCTCGCCGCTCGATGCGCCACCGGCCGTCTTGACCGTCTCGAAACGTGCATCCGGAAACAGCGGCCGGGTTTCCTCGGCGAATACGTCGTCGCCCGACGCCAGCGCGACGTGCGCGCCGTATTCACGCGCGAGCGCCCCGTACAGCCCGGCTTCGCCAAGCTCGACGCCGTTCAGCCACACCTGCGTGAACGCGAAGCCGTTGATGGTGTGCGCAAGCACGCCGCGCGTCTGCGATTTCGCATGAAAGCCGATCATGAACACCAGGTCGGGCTGCTGTTCGAGCCCCGCCATCATCCCGAGCGTGCGCGGCTTGCCGAGCACGACGCGCGCGCGCGCATCGAGCCCGTCGGGCAGCAGGTTGCGAAAGCCGCCGTGCGAGTCGTTGACCCAGACGGCCTGCGCGCCGCCCGCGAACGCGCCTTCGATTGCCGCGTTCGCCTCGGCGGTCATCCAGCGGCGAGCGCGTTCGTATTCCGGATTGCCGGCACGCGTCTGTTCGGCGGCGAACACGCCGGCGACGCCTTCGATGTCGGTCGAGATCAGGATCTTCATGAATGGGTCGGACGTCCTTCGTTGCTTTCGTTGCTTGCGTTGAACAGCCGCTCGAGATCGGGTACCGCGTCGCGCAGCGACTGCCGCACGTGACCGTCGCGCCCAGTCACGGTCACGGCGTGCAGCAGCGCATCGGCAATCGCGTGTTCGACGCTTTCGGCCGCGGCCATGAACAGCGGATCGAGCGCCGCATCGGCCACGAGAGCCGGCAGCGCGATGGTCGATGCGTCGTGGCCGATCGTGTACGCGGTGGAAAACGCCAGTGCGATGTCACCGCTGCCGTGCCCGTAGACCGACCCGGTACGGGCGAGCCCCGCGCCCGCGCGACGGGCGAGCCGCGACAGTTGCCGGGAGTCGAGCGGCGCGTCCGTCGCGAGCAGCACGATGATCGAGCCTTGTTCGGGCGCCGCCGCGTGGGCCTGCACGGCCGTGGCCGCGGCCGTACGCCGCTGCGTGACGATGCGCCCGAGCGGCACGCCGCCGAGCGTCAGCATCGGCAGCCGGCCGAAATTCGCGAGCACGAGCGCGCCGACGGTATACGGCCGGCCGGCGGCGACGGCGATGCGAGATGCAGAGCCGATGCCGCCTTTCAGGTCGAAACACGACATCCCGCGACCGGCGCCCACCGCGCCACGCGCGAACGCGCGCGCGGCCGTGCGGCACGCGTCGTCGTAATGTCCGGCCGTCACCGCGAACGCCTGGATGTCGTTCAGATAGCCGTCGTTGCACTCGAACACGAGCGGGTTGACGGTCGACCAGTCGCGGCCGATCCGCGGATTCGCGGCGATCGCCGCGCGGATCTGCGCCTGTGCGACCGTGCCGACACCGAACGTGTTGGTCAGCGCGATCGGCGTCTCGAGCGTGCCGAGCTCGTCGACCTGCACGAGCCCGACGCTCTTGCCGAAACCGTTGATCACGGCCACGCCGGCCGGCACCTTGCTGCGGTACAAGTCGCCCGCGTGCGGCTTCACGACGGTGACGCCCGTCTGCACGTTGCCGGCATCGAGCGTCGCATGGCCCACGGTTACGCCGGGCACATCGGCGATCGTGCCGCGCGGCCCGGACGGCAGCGTCGTGCTCCACATCGGTCCTGCATGCATCAGCGGCGCTCCAGCTTCGGATCGAGCGCGTCGCGCAGCCCGTCGCCGAGCAGGTTGAACGCAAGCACGGTCAGGAAGATCGCGAGGCTCGGGAAGATCGCGACGTGCGGCGCGGTCACCATGTCCGCGCGCGCCTCGTTGAGCATCGCGCCCCACTCCGGCGTCGGCGGCTGCGCGCCGAGCCCGAGGAACGACAGGCTCGCGGCCGTGATGATCGACGTGCCGATCCGCATCGTGAAGTACACGACGACCGACGACACGGTGCCCGGCAGGATGTGCCGCATGATGATCGTCCAGTCGGACGCGCCGATGCTGCGCGCGGCTTCGACGTAGGTCATGTGCTTGAGCATCAGCGTGTTGCCGCGCACGAGCCGCGCGAACGCCGGGATGCTGAAGATCGCGACCGCGCAGATCACGTTGATCATCCCGTTGCCGAGGATCGCGACCACGCCGATCGCGAGCAAAATCCCCGGGAACGCGAACAGCACGTCGGCGACGCGCATCGTGATGCGGTCCCACCAGCCTTCGTAGTAGCCGGCGAGCAGCCCGAAGAACGTGCCGACGAGCGCGCCGAGCGCGACCGAGAAGAAGCCGGCCGCGAGCGAGATGCGCGTGCCGGTGATGATCCGGCTGAAGATGTCGCGGCCGAGCGAGTCGACGCCGAACCAGTGCACGGCCGACGGCCCCGCGTTCAGCGCATCGTAGTCGAAATAGTTTTCCGGATCGAACGGCACGATGTGCGGGCC
Organism: Burkholderia sp. Nafp2/4-1b; assembly: GCF_003635165.1. Lineage (GTDB taxonomy): Bacteria > Pseudomonadota > Gammaproteobacteria > Burkholderiales > Burkholderiaceae > Burkholderia. The sequence continues at coordinate 1,087,243 of NZ_ML058597.1, forward strand.
GACGAAGGCGAGCACGACGAGCGCGAGCACGAAGCCGCCCGCGACCAGCGCGACGGTCTGCTTGCGGAACTTGCGCCAGAATTCGCGCCACGGCGTGCGGATCGCGCTCGATGCGGCCGGCGCCGCGGGCTGGACAGTCGCGTTCATGCGCGCCTCACTTGAACCGGATGGTCGGGTTGATGACCGCGTACAGCACGTCGACGGTCAGGTTGATCAGGATGAACTCGAGCGAGAACAGCAGCACGATCGCCTGGATCACCGGGTAGTCGCGCATCGTCACCGCGTCGACCAGCAGGCGCCCGAGCCCCGGCCAGTTGAACACGGCCTCGACGACGATCGAGCCGCCGAGCAGGAAGCCGAACTGCAGCCCCATCATCGTGACGACCGGGATCATCGCGTTGCGCAGGCAGTGCTTGAGCACGACCATCGGCTCGTGCACGCCCTTGGCGCGCGCGGTGCGCACGAAATCCTCGTTGAGCACCTCGACGAACGACGCGCGCGTGAAGCGCGCCATCACCGCCGCGACCGCGGCGCCGAGCGTCAGCGACGGCAGCACGTAGCTCTTCCACGTGCCGTCCGGCACGACCGGCAGCCAGCCGAGCTTCACCGAGAAGATCTCCATCAGCAGCATGCCGAGCGCGAATGCCGGAAACGAGATGCCCGACACCGCGATCGTCATCCCGACCCGGTCGGGCCAGCGATTGCGCCACACGGCCGACGCGATCCCGATCGCCATTCCGAACGCCGTCGCCCACACCATGCTGACGAGCGTGAGCAGCAGCGTCGGCATGAAGCGCTCGCCGATCTCGGTCGACACCGGCCGCTTGCTGCGCGTCGACATGCCGAAATCGCCGTGCGCGATCTTCACGAAGAAGTTCGCGAACTGCTTGGGCAGCGGCCGGTCGAGCCCGAGATCGGCGCGCACGAGCGCGACCGTCGCGTCGTCGGCTTCGGGGCCGGCCGCAAGCCGCGCCGGGTCGCCGGGCAGCAGGTGCACGAACAGGAACACCAGCACCGCGACGATCGCGAGCGTGGGCAGCAGGCCGAACAGGCGTTTGACGAGAAAATTCAGCATGGGGCACCGATCGAATCAGCGCGCCGGCAGCTTGCGCCGCCGGCGCCGCGCAGCGGGCGAACCGCCGTCATTTCACCGAGATTTCGTCGAAGTTGAACGAGCCGTCCGGCATCACGTACATGCCGTGCAGGCGCTTGCTGCGCGCATAGACGATCTTCTCCTGCACGAGGAAGATCCACGGCGCGTCGGCCCATACGACCTTCTGCGCGTCGGCGTACAGCGAAGCCTTCTTCGCGTTGTCGGTCGTCTCGAGCGCCTTCGCGAGATCGTCGTCGACAGCAGGATTCTTGTAGTACGCGGTGTTGTAGAGCTTCGGCGGCGCCGACGTGGATGCGAGCAGCGGCGACAGCGCCCAGTTCGCCTCGCCCGTCGAGGCCGACCAGCCGCTGTAGTACATCCGCACCGGCGCCGCCGCCGGATCCTGCGCGCTCTCGACCTTCGCGACCCGCTCGCCGGCCTCGAGCGCCTGCACCTGCACCTTCACGCCGACCTGCGCGAGCTGCTGCTGGACGAACTGGATCAGCTTCTGCGCCGTCGAATGGTTGTACGCGGACCACAGCGTCGATTCGAAACCGTTCGGATAGCCGGCCTCCTTCAGCAGCGCGCGCGCCTTGGCGGGATCGTACGGCCAGGGCCCGAGCTTCGTCGCGTATTCGACGCCGACCGGCGCGACGCCCGTTTGCGGAGTCGCATAGCCGGCGAACACGACCTTCGCGAGCGCTTCCTTGTTGACTGCGTAGTTCAGTGCTTCACGCACCTTCGGATTGTCGAACGGTTTCTTCTGCGTGTTCAGCGAGATATAGCGCTGAATGATCGACGGCCGCTCGATCAGCTCGACCTTCGGGTTGCTCTTCAGGTCGGCGGCCTGCTCGAACGGAATCGTGAACGCGAAATCCGCCTCGCCTGTCTTGAGCAGCGCCGCGCGCGTGTTGTTGTCGACCACCGGCTTCCAGTCGATCGAGTCGACCTTCGGATAGCCCTTCTTCCAGTAGCCGGCGAACTTCTTCACCTTCATGTCGTCGGTCTGCTTCCATTCGACGAACTCGAACGGGCCCGTACCGACCGGATGCAGCGATACATCGTGCCCCCACTTCTTCAGCGCGGCCGGCGAAATCATCACCGCCGACGGGTGCGCGAGCGTGTTGATGAAAGCGGAGAACGGCTCGCGCAGCGTGAACTTCACCGTCATCGGATCGACCACCTCGGTCTTCTCGATCACGCGGAACAGCCCGTAACGTTTCAGCTTGTTGGCCGGATCCGTCACGCGGTCGAAGTTCGCCTTCACGGCCGCGGCGTTGAAGTCGGTGCCGTCGTGGAACTTCACGCCCGGGCGCAGCTTGACCGTGTAAGTCTTCGCATCGGGGCTTGCGTCGTAGCCGGTCGCGAGCACGTTGACGAGCTTCATGTCCTTGTCGAAGCCGAACAGCCCTTCGTAGAACGACTTGACGACGGCTTGCGACACCGTGTCGTTCGCGTCGTACGGATCCATCGTCGTGAACGTCGAATACACCGCGACCACCACGTTCTGCTGCGCGAGCGCAGGCAGCGCGGCCGTCAGTGCGAACGCGCCGGCGAGCGCGACGAAGGACGCACGCGGACGAAACATCGGGAACGAATGCGGCTTGTTCATGTTGCTGGGCTCCTGTAGGTGAACGGCGACGCCTCGCGGGCGTTTCGGTTTCGACTTCCTGCTGCATTGCGCGCGTCGGGCGCGCGCTCCGCGGGAACGGGCCCGCGGGCACTCAACTCAATTCAACTCGCTTCCACTCGCTCCCACTCAATACGCGCCGCCGACGCGATGCGTCGCGACGTAATGATCGGGGCCGACCGCGACGAGCGGCGCGACGCTCGGCTCGTCGCCGATTGCGCGGATCGGGCTGGGAATCTCGTCGGCCGCGAGCTGGCGCGGCGCATGCCGGCGCGCGGGGTCGGCCACCGGCACCGCGCTCATCAGCTTCTTCGTATACGGATGCTGCGGCGCCTCGAACACCGCGCGACGCGGGCCGATCTCGACGATCTGGCCGAGATACATCACCGCGACGCGATGGCTGACGCGCTCGACGACGGCCATGTCGTGCGAAATGAACAGGTACGCGACGCCGAGTTCGCGCTGCAGGTCGAGCATCAGGTTGACGATCTGCGCCTGCACCGACACGTCGAGCGCGGACACCGACTCATCGGCGATCACGACCTTCGGGTTCAGCGCAAGCGCACGTGCGATGGCGATCCGCTGCCGCTGGCCGCCCGAGAATTCGTGCGGATAACGGCGCGCCGCCTCCGGCGGCAGGCCGACCTTGTCGAGCAGCCAGTCGACGCGCGCCTGCGCTTCACGGCCGCTCGCGACGCCGTGCACGAGCAGCGGCTCCATGATCGAGAAGCCGACGGTCAGGCGCGGATTCAGCGACGCGAACGGATCCTGGAAAATGAACTGGATGTTCCGGCGCAGCGCCTGCAGGTCATGGCCCTTCAGCGCGCTGATGTCGCGGCCGTCGAATTCGACCGAGCCGCTTTGCGATTCGACGAGGCGCAGCAGCGAACGGCCGGTGGTCGACTTGCCGCAGCCCGACTCGCCGACGAGCGCGAGCGTCTCGCCCGCGCGCAGCTCGAAGCTCACGCGCTCGACCGCATGCACGTACTGCGACACGCGCCCGAACACGCCGCTCTTCACCGGAAAGCGTGTGACGAGATCGCGCACGCGCAGGATCGGCGGCGCGGCCGGATCGACGTGCGGCTGCGCGGCGGCGGCTTCGGCGGCTTCCGCTGGTTCGGCGGCTCCAGCGGCGTCGTTCGCGCCGGACGCCTGCGTGACCGCCGCCGTGCCGTCCGCCTTCAGCAGCGGGAATTTCTCGGGAATATCGGTGCCCTGCATCGAACCGAGCCGCGGCACGGCCGCGAGCAGCGCACGCGTGTAGCGATGCGCGGGCGTCGCGAAAATGCGGTCGGACTCGCCCTCCTCGACCTTCTCGCCGCGATACATCACGAGCACGCGGTCGGCCACTTCGGCCACCACACCCATGTCGTGCGTGATGAAGATCACGCCCATGTTCATTTCGTCCTGCAGGCCGCGGATCAGTTGCAGGATCTGCGCCTGGATCGTCACGTCGAGCGCGGTCGTCGGTTCGTCGGCGATCAGCAGCGCGGGCCGGCACGACAGCGCCATCGCGATCATCACCCGCTGCCGCATCCCGCCGGACAGCTGGTGCGGATAGCGCGCGAACACGCGGCGCGCCTCGGGAATGCGCACGAGATCGAGCAGCCGCAACGCTTCCGCACGCGCGTCGCTCGCGCTCTTCGACTGGTGCAGCGCGATCGCCTCGCTGATCTGGTCGCCGACCGTAAACACCGGGTTCAGCGACGTCATCGGCTCCTGGAAGATCATCGCGATGTCCGCGCCGCGAATGCCGCGCATGGTCGCCGCGCTCGCCTGCGCAAGGTCGACGACCGTGCCGCCGCGGCGCCGCAGCGTGATCCGGCCGCTCGTGATCTCGCCGCCGCCGTGCTCGACGAGCCGCATCAGCGCGAGCGACGTGACCGACTTGCCGGAGCCCGATTCGCCGACGATCGCGAGCGTCTCGCCGCGATCGACATGAAACGACACGTTGCGTACCGCGTCGAACGTCGCGTTCTCGCGGCGGAACATCACCGACAAGTCGTCGACGGCGACGACGCGCTGTTCCGGCAGCACCAGCGCGGACGTGTTTCGGCTCGAAGTCATGCGAAGGTCTCCTCGTGCGATCCGCAATCAGGCCGCATCGTCGCGATAGATGCCGACCACCGGCGTCTCGCCGACGCGCGCGTAGCCGCGATACATTCCTTCCGTGTTGAACGGCATCGCGACGTTGCCGTGCGCATCGACCGCGATGATCCCGCCGCGCCCGGCGAGCCGCGCCAGCTTGTTCATCACGACGTCGTGCGCGGCGTCGGCCAGCGACGCGCCGCGATATGCCATCTGCGCGGCCATGTCGTGCGCGGTCGCGAGCCGGATGAACATCTCGCCGGTGCCGGTCGCGGAGACCGCGCAGGTCGCGTCGTCCGCGTAGCAGCCCGCGCCGATGATCGGCGAATCGCCGACGCGCCCGGGCTGCTTGTTCGTGATGCCGCCCGTCGACGTCGCCGCCGCAACGTGCCCGTTGATGTCGCACGCGACCGCGCCGACCGTGCCGTGCTTGCGGTCGGGATCGAGCGGTTCGGGCACCTGCCCCGCGCCGAATGCGAAGGTCGCCGCATCGTGATCGAGCATCATGCCGGCTGCCGCGCGCGCCTTGACCCACTGCGCATGGCGCGTTTCGGTGTCGAAGTAGTCGGGTTCGACGAGTTCGAGCCCCTGCGCGGCCGCGAACGCGTCCGCGCCCGCGCCGGCGAACAGCACGTGCTCGCTCGCTTCCATCACGCGTCGGGCAGCGAGGACCGGGTTGCGCACGCGGGTCGCGCAGCAGATCGCGCCGGCCGCGAGCGTCGCGCCGTCCATCACCGCCGCGTCGAGCTCATGCTTGCCTTCGGCCGTATAGACGGCGCCGCGCCCGGCGTTGAACAGCGGGCAGTCCTCGAGCATCCGCACCGCGACGGTCACGGCGTCGAGCGCGCTGCCGCCGTCGGCGAGCACCTTCTGCGCGGCCTCGAGGATCGCAGTGAGCTCGGCGCGGTACTGGCGTTCGGTGTCGGTATCCATCGCATCGCGCAGGATCGTGCCTGCACCGCCATGAATCGCGACGATCGCGGATGAAGTCATGATTTTTTCGGACCGGAGGAGGAAGGGTTGGCGGGCGGCAGCGCTGCCTGCGGCTGGATCAGCCACGGCAACAGGAATTCGGTCATTTCGGCGGCGGACTTCGCGGAGCGGTGCGTGCGCAGCGCGACCGCGTCGATCAGCGCCTCGATCATCGTCAGCACGGCCGCTTCCGACGTTGCCGCGAAACGCCGTTCGGCCTTCACGTACAGATTCAGCGACGCGATCGGTGCAAGCGGCGAACCGGGCCCGTCGGAAATGCCGAGCACCCGTGCGCCACGCGCCGCCGCACGGCGCGCCAGTTCGATCGTGTCCTTCACATAGCGCGGAAACGCGAGCGCGATCACGAGATCGCGCGAGTCGGCCGTATACAAGCGCCGCGCCGCGTGCGACGGGCCGCCGAGCAGCGCGAGCGACTGCACGCTGTCGTGACACACCGACAAGCCGTGCTCCATCAGCCCGGTCAGGAACGCGCTCGACCCAGCGCCGAGAATCAGCACGCGCCGCGCGCCGACGATCGCCTCGACGGCGGCCTCGACGTCGGCCGCATCCAGTTGCGTGCGCGTGTTCTCGATGTTCGTGACGGCCTGGTCGAACACGGCGTCGATCCACGCGGCGCCGCGCACGCCCTGCTCTTGCTCCTGTTCCTGTGCGGACCGCAGCCGCTCCACCGGGCCGAGCGTCGCCTCGAAGCCGCGCACGAGCGCCGCGCGCATCGCCGGATAGCCGTCGAATCCGAGCGCCTTCGCGAAGCGGTTCGCGGTCGCGATCGACGCATTCACCGCCTGCGCGAGCTCGTCGATCCGCATCGTCGCCGCGCGAAACGGATTCGCCAGCACGAACTCGCCCATCCGGCGGTGGATCGGCGTCATCCGCGGCATGGCCGACGCGATACGCTCCGCGATCACGGATTCGTCCTGACTGGCATCGTGCGTAACGAGAAGCGTCATGCGAATGGATTTGCAAGGTAGATGAAAATCAATTTACACAATCTATCGCACGGAAAAAAATAAATTTTCATCAGGGTTGTCACGCCCCTGCCGTGTTGGCGTGAGTCTGCCGGTCGCTCCGCGGCCGCACAGGCCCTTGCGCGCGTCGTGCCGCCTCGCACCCGCTGACCCTCTCTGCCCGCCCCACCGGGAAAACCCCGAGCGAGTTCGTTCGAATGCAAATTCGCGTTGACCGGATTCGAATTCGAACATAGGATGTTCGAAAATGGTCAGTCATCAGATAACATCAGCAAGCGATCGACGTGGAATGTTCGATCGAACACACTGATTCCGCGAAAAGTTCATGCGGATCGACGGCCATAAAGATCGGACATCGTACAAACAAGACCTAACAAGCCGCCTCGTCGGGGGCTTGCATGGATCAGGAGACGGCAGTGAAAACAGTCAAGGCGTTGCGCTGGTGGATCATCGTCCTCGTATGTCTGGGCACGATCCTCAACTACCTCGCACGAAATTCCCTCGCGGTCCTCGCACCTGAACTGAAGCAGGTGTTTTCGATCTCGACGCAGCAGTACTCGTACATCGTCGGCGCGTTCCAGATCGGTTACACGATCATGCAGCCGGTGTGCGGATTCGTCGTGGACCTGATCGGGCTGCGGCTCGGGTTCGCGCTGTTCGCGATGCTGTGGTCGGTGGTCGGTGTCGCGCACGGCTTCGCGTCGGGCTGGCTGTCGCTCGGCATCCTGCGCGGCTTTCTCGGGCTGTTCGAGGCCGCTGCGATTCCGTCGGGGATGAAGGCCGTCGCCGAATGGTTTCCCGATCGCGAGAAATCCGTTGCGGTCGGCTACTTCAATGCGGGCACGTCGCTCGGCGCCGCGATCGCGCCGCCGCTCGTCGTATTCATCTCGATGCGGTTCGGCTGGCAATCCGCGTTCATGGTTACGGGCGCGCTCGGCTTCGTGTGGGCCGCGCTGTGGTACACGCAGTACCGCTCGCCGGGCGATCACCCGCGCATCACGCCGCAGGAACGCACGCTGATTCGCGACGGCCAGGCGACGATGCCGGCCGTGTCGACGCGCCGGATTCGCGACGTCGTCACCGCGCGCCGCTTCTGGGCGATCGCGCTACCGCGCTTCTTCGCGGAACCCGCGTGGCAGACCTTCAGCTTCTGGATTCCGCTGTATCTCGCGACCGAACGCCACATGGCGCTCACGCAGATCGCCGTCTTCGCGTGGATGCCGTTTCTCGCGGCCGACCTCGGCGGCATCGCCGGCGGCTACCTGTCGCCCTATCTCGCGAATCGCTTCAAGCTGCCGCTCGTGTGGTCGCGCGTCGCCGGCGTCGCGCTCGGCGCGGTGCTGATGCTCGGGCCGGCGATGATCGGGCTCGTGTCGTCGCCGTACACGGCCATCGCGCTGTTCTGCGTCGGCGGGTTCGCGCACCAGATGATCTCCGCGCTCGTCAACACGCTGTCCGCCGACGTATTCGATTCCGAAGAAGTCGGCACCGCCAGCGGCTTCGCGGGGATGGCCGCATGGATCGGCGGGCTCGGCTTCTCGCTGCTGGTCGGCGCGCTCGCCGACAAGATCGGCTACGCGCCGCTGTTCGCGTGCCTCGGCCTGTTCGACATCATCGGCGTCACGCTGCTCGCGGTGCTGATCCGCGGCCAGTCGAAGCAGGAACGCCTGCTCGCGCAGCACGCCTGACATCCGCTTTCACCAGGAACCGCCTTCATGACCTCGCTTCTTCATCCGCCCGTGTTCCGCGTCGCCTCCCTGCAGGCGAACCGCGTACTGCTCGCGTCCAACGCGGGCGCCACCATCGAGCTCTTCGTGCTCGAGGACGACATCGTGCGCTTGCGCGTGCTGCCCGACGCGACGGCGCGCAACCCGCGCACGTGGACGATCGCTCCGGGCCTCGACGACGTACCGCTCGACGGGCGCGATCGTCTCGATCTGAGCGGCTTCGCGCTGCCCCACTACGACTTCGTCGAAGACGACGACACCGTGCGCATCGAAACCGCGCAGATCCGTCTCGCGGTGAGCCGGCAAGGCGGCCATTGCACGTGGTCGACGCGCGGTACCGACGGCGCGTGGCGCGTCGTGCTCGCCGACCGCGCGACGCAGGCGTACAACTTCGGCTGGTGGGACGAGCGCGCGTATCACTACGTCGCACGCGAGCGCGGCGACATGGTGTTCGGTCTCGGCGAACGCGCGGGTGAGCTCGACCGCACTGGCGCGCGCTTCGAGATGCGCAACATCGACGCGATGGGCTACAGCGCGAAGCACACGGACCCGCTCTACAAGCACATCCCGTTCTACATCACGTGGTCGCCTGACGCGTGCCAGGGTTTCGGGCTGTTCTACGACACACTGTCGGACTGCACGTTCGACATGGGCCGCGAGCTCGACAACTACCACGGGCTCTACCGCTATTTCGTCGCCGAGCACGGCGATCTCGACTACTACTTCATCGCATCGCCCGATACGCCGCTCGCGGCCGCGCGCCGCTTTACGTGGCTCACCGGGCGCCCCGCGCGCACGCCGAAATGGGGGCTCGGCTATTCGGGCTCGACGATGAGCTACACCGATGCGCCTGACGCCCAGCTGCAGATGAACCAGTTCGTCGAACAGTGCGACGCGCACGACATCCTGTGCGATTCGTTTCACCTGTCGTCCGGCTACACGTCGATCGGCGCGAAGCGCTACGTGTTCAACTGGAACCGCGAGAAGTTTCCCGATGCGAAGGGTTTCGTGCAGCACTACCGCGACCACGGCATCCGCCTGTGCGCGAACATCAAGCCGTGCCTGCTGCGCGATCATCCGGCGTTCGACGAAGCCGCGACGCGCGGGCTGCTGATCCGTTCCGCGTCGGGCGAACCCGCATGGGTGCAGTTCTGGGACGAGGTCGGCGCGTACATCGACTTCACGCAACCGGAAGCGTATCGCTGGTGGCAGGAGCAGGTCACGTCGGCGCTGCTCGAATACGGAATCGCGTCGACGTGGAACGACAACAACGAATACGAGATCTGGTCGCCCGACGCGATCGCGCATGGCTTCGGCGCACCGTTTCCGGCGCGCGAGGCGAAGGTGCTGCAGACGATGCTGATGATGCGCGCGTCGCACGACGCGCAGCGCGCGCATGCACCGGCGCAGCGGCCGTTCCTCGTGTCGCGCTCGGGCGGTGCCGGGATGCAGCGTTACGTGCAGACCTGGTCCGGCGACAACTACACGTCGTGGGAGACGCTGCGCTACAACCTGAAGATGGGCGTCGGGCTCGCGTTGTCGGGCGTATCGAACATCGGTCACGACATCGGCGGCTTCTCCGGCCCCGCGCCGTCACCCGAGTTGCTGCTGCGCTGGGTGCAGTTCGGCATCTTCATGCCGCGCTTCAGCATCCATTCGTGGAACGACGACGGCACCGTCAATGAACCGTGGATGTATCCGGAGATCATCGCGCAGATCGCGTCGCTGATCAAGCAGCGCTACCGGCTGCTGCCTTATCTCTATCACCTGCTGTGGCTGTCGACCACGCGCTACGAGCCCGTGCTGCGGCCGACCTTCGGTGACTTCCCCGGCGATGCGCGCTGCTACGACGCATGCGACGACATGATGCTCGGCGACGCTCTGCTGGTCGCGCCGGTGGTCGACCCGGGCCGCACGGAGCGGACGGTCTACCTGCCGGCAGGTGCGCGCTGGATGTGCTGCGCGAGCGCGCAGTCGTTCGACGGCGGCGCGAGCGTCACGCTGCCCGCGCCGTTCGACACGCCGGTCATGCTGCTGCGCGAAGGCCGCGTGCTGCCGCTGAACGTCGCCGAGCAAAGCTTCGGCGCACGCGCGGATACGCGCGGCTTCCTCGTCGCGCCGCGCATCGAGGACGGCGTGGCGTTCGGCGAATGCGTCGAGGACGACGGCGAAACCGAAGCCTGGCGCGACGGCGAATACGGGCTGTGGCGCATCGAGACCGGACGCGAGGCGTCGGGCGTGCTCGGCGTGTCGGTCCGCTGGGACGGCCGCATGAACCGGCCTGCCGAGCGAATCGAAATCCTGCTGCCGGCAACGCTGCAAGGCGCGCTTGCGGTGCGCGGTGCACGTGTCGAACACGATGCGCGCGACGGCGCGTGGCGCCGCCTCGTCGTGGCACTCGGCGACTGAGCGCCACACCCGCGCAACACCGGACCCTGACCCCGGCGGGCCGCACGCGCGGCCCGCCCCCGTCACAGAGGAGGCCGTTCAGCCTCCCGCCCGTTGAAGAGACCTGGAGATCGACGATGAAAGCATCGCATTACCGTTACGGATTCCTTATTTTGTCCGCCGTGTCGCTCGGCGCGCCCGCCGCCCATGCGCAGAGCAGCGTGACGCTGTACGGCGTGGTCGACGATTCGATCGCGTACGTGAACAACCAGCAGGGCCACTCGAACATCTACGTGCGCGACGGCAACCTGTATGCGTCGAAGTTCGGGTTGCGCGGCGACGAAGGTCTCGGCGGCGGCACGCACGCGATCTTCGATCTGCAGTCGGGCTTCAACCTGAACACCGGCGCGCAAGCCGCCGCCGGCACGATCTTCAATCGCCAGGCCTTCGTCGGGCTGCGCAACGATCGTTACGGCACGGTGACGGCCGGCCGCCAGTACACGCCGTACTTCCTGCTGGTGGGCCCGTACGCGCCGAGCAGTTGGCTCACCGGCGCGACCGGCGCGCATCCGGGCGACATCGACGGCCTCGATACGACGATCCGCGTCAACAACTCGGTCACCTATACGTCACCGGTCTTCTCCGGGCTGACCGCGAGCGCGATGTACGCGTTCGGCGGCATCGCCGGCGCCGCCGGCAAGGGCAACACGTTCAGCGCAGCGCTGCGCTATGCGAACGGGCCGATCGGGATCGCGGCCGGCTATCTGCGCATCAACAGCTCGGGCTCGTCGGCCGGCTTCCTGAATCCGGCGACCGCGGCGTCGGGCAGCTTCGCGGTATCGGTGCTGAACCAGGGCTACCTGACCGCGAAGGCCGTCGAGCAAGTCGCAGCCGCCGGCAATTACACGCTCGGTGCGCTGACGATGGGCGTCAACTACTCGAACGTGAAGTACCTCCCCGGCAACGGTTCCGCGTTCACGGACACCGCGGTGTTCAACACGTACGGCGCGCTCGCCGCATACCGGTTCACGCCGACCTTCGCGGTGGCCGGCGCGTTCTCGTACACGCTCGCATCGAAGGCGAACGGCGTGTCGGACGCGGCCCGCTACCAGCAGTATTCGCTGAAGGAGTCGTACAGCCTGTCGAAGCGCACGACGCTCTATGCGCTGCAGGCGTACACGCATTCGAGCGGGCGGACGCTCGGCGCGCAGGGCGCCGGCCATATCGTCGACGCGGCGCCGATCGTCGGCGATTCGCAGCAGCTCACGCCGTCGGCGACGCACGGCCAGTTCGTCGGCATGGCAGGCATCGCCGTGACGTTCTGACGCCTCCGCGGTGGCGCGGGCCGCCGTTACCCCGGGCGAAGCGCATGTTCGGGCGCGCCATCGCGCGCCTTCGATCGCCATTCGCGCCGCGCACGGCGCTCGCGGTTTTCGAGCTCGCGCCGATCCCTTACAATCCGTCGGGTTGATCCTGCATGACCCTTCGTGCAGCCCTGACACCGCGGTTCACTCGACGCGCGCCGCCTCAGGGTCCGGCGCGCGTTATGCGCGGCCGGGCGGCGTCGTGATTCGTTGCGCCCACAACTGGTTTCCCGCCATGTCCGAATTCCGCCTTCCCGCCCGTCCCGTATTCACGCCGAACGCCCGCTGCATCGCCCTGCCCCCGCTGCACCCATCCACGACGGTCGGCGGAGCCGCTCGATGAGCGACCTTCTGAATCGCACGGGCGACCTCGTCGCACTGGGAACGCTCGTGCTGCTCTACATCGGCGGCGTCGGCGTCGCGCTGTGGCGGATTCGCACCGCGGCGCCGCGCGGCAGGCTGTACTGGATGGCCTGCATCGCGCTGCTGGCCGGCGGCGCCATCTCGATGACCGCGAACCTGTCGCCGATACCGAACAGCGGCGAGATGCCGCCGGGTTTCGCGCTCGGTGTCGAAGCGGTGCTGCTCGGGCTCGCGCTGGTCGCGGCCGGTTGCGCGTGGCTGATGTTGCGGGCGAGGCGCGGGTGATCGCGGCGCTTTACGCGGGTTCGATTCATCTCATGCAATCGGCGGCACGCTTGATGGCAAGGCGCTGAATATCGTTCTTCTTTCATGGCGTCACACCGACGGCGCCCGCGCCGTGACGAGCCAGCACGCGGCGTCGAAACGCACGTCGGCGCCGTCGACGTAACGCTCGAACGCGGCACGAACCGTCTCGATCACGCGCCGGCGCGTCACGTCGTCCACCTGACGCAGCGCGAGCCCGACCGGCCCGAGTCGCGCGATGTAGTCGTCCAGCGCGGCGGCCGGCAACGCACACGCGATATCGATCGGCTCGATCGCGACGTCGGCCCAGCCACTGTCCGACAACACCGACGCGATGCGCTGCCGGTCGCCGAACGCGAATTGTCCCGGCGCACCGGGCTGTCGCGCCGGCAGGTTCGGCAGCAAGGGCGCCGCGGTGCGCTCGGCCGTCGTCATGAAGGGATTGTCGGCGGCAGCGCGCCACGCGACGAATCGCAGTAGCGCATTCGCACGCGCCGCATGCCGCAGGTTCGCGAACGCACGCACCGGATCGTCGAAGAACATCACGCCGAAGCGCGACACGAGCAGGTCGAACTCGCCCGGCGCGAACGTGTGCGTCTGCGCATCGGCATGCACGAAGCGCGCACCGAGGCCGTCGCGTTCGGCGCGAGCCTGCGCGGTGGCGATCATCCGCGCCGAGATGTCGACGCCCGTGCAGTGCGCGGCCGCGCCGAGCCGCCGTGCCATCGCGAGCGTCACTGCACCGGTGCCGCAGCCGACGTCGAGCACGCTGCGCGCGGACGCCGCCACCGCCGCATCCGCGAGCAGCGTCTCGAACGGCTCGAACATCCGGTCGAGCGCCTGCTGCGCGTCGACCCACGCGAGCCCCGACGGGCCGTTCCATAGCGCGGACTGCGCTTCGTTTGCCGAGTTGGCTTCCATCGTGAATCCTCCTGTTGCCTGCGTCGTTGACCGTGATCCGGACTATGCTGCTTCAAGCCGGCTTGAGGTCAAGGCCGCGAACACGACAAGATACGCACGCCGAGCGCCCGTCGTGCCGCGCTTTTCACATTTCTTACATTCGTGTTGCGTATCGTTGACGGCTTTCCTACGGTGCCTCCCATGCGACGATTCCTCTCTCGCGCGCGGTTCGTGCGCTGCGCTCCGCTTGTTGCCCTCGCGGCGCTGTCCGCGTGTTCGAATCACATCGATACGCCGGCCGATCCGGCCAGTGCCGCGATCAACGTCCAGGCCGCGTGGGTCGAGATCGGCGATGCGAACCAGGCGATCGCGCGCGTGATCACCAACTACAGCCCGGCTTCCGCGAGCGATCCGCTGTGTCCGCAGCTTGTCGTCGACGGCAAGCTGTCGCGCATGACGCTGCGCGCCGGCGCCGCGACCGTCGCGCAACGCCCCACCGCGAGCGACCCCGCCGACTCGAAACCGTCGAGCTTCCCGGTGTCGGTCTGCGAAACGGCGCTGCCGGCCGATGCGCAATCGGCGAGCGTCGCGGGCCGCGCACTGCCGCTGCCGAAAGCGCAGCCGCAGCGCATCGCGATCATCGCGGATACGGGCTGCCGGATGAAGAAGGCCGACAACGCATGGCAAGCATGCAACGACGCGACGGTCTGGCCGTTCGACACGATCGCGGCGAGCGTCGCGAAGCTGTCGCCGGACCTCGTGCTGCACGTCGGCGACTATCACTACCGCGAGAATGCATGCCCGCCCGACATCGCCGGCTGCAAGGACAGCCCGTGGGGCTACGGCTGGGATACGTGGCAGGCCGACCTGTTCCGCCCGGCCGCGCCGCTGTTCGCGAAGGCGCCGTGGGTCGTCGTGCGCGGCAACCACGAGGAATGCGCGCGGGCCGGCCAGGGCTGGTACCGCTTCCTCGACCCGCACCCGTATTCGGCGGCCCGTTCGTGCGACGATCCGGCCAACGACAACGACGCGAACTATTCGGATCCGTATGCGGTGTCGCTCGGCGGCGGCACGCAGGTGATCGTGTTCGATACCGCGAAGGTCGGCCGCAATCCGCTGAAGACGACCGATGCGCAATTCCGCATCTACCAGAAGCAGTTCCAGACGGTCGCATCGCTCGCATCGAAGGCCGGCATGACGACGACGATCTTCACGAACCACCATCCGATCCTCGCGTTCGCGCCGATCGCCGGCAGCACGCCCGCGCCGGGCAATCTCGCGCTGCAGTCGGTGATGTCGAGCCTGAACGCGCAGGCGTACTACCCGCCGGGCATCCACGTCGCGCTGCACGGACACGTGCACGACTTCCAGGCAATCAACTTCTCGTCCGGACATCCGGCGACGATCGTGTCCGGCAACGGCGGCGACAACCTCGACGTCGCGCTGCCCGATCCGTTTCCGGCCGGGCTGACGCCTGCGCCGGGCGCCGTGATCGAGCGGCTGTCGCACAACAACAGCTTCGGGTTCCTGATCATGGAGCGACGGGCAGCGCCGGCGACGGGCTGGGTGTTCCATGCGTATTCGGCCGCGGGCAAGCTGCTCGCGTCGTGCGACCAGTCGGGTACGACACTCGCCTGCGACAAGACGGGGTTCATCGCGCCGTGAGGGACGATGTGCGGTTGAGTGACGCGTTGACGGGTTTGGCGAGGGTGGCTGACCGCTGCCAGCGGATGGCTGGATTGGGGGTGCGTCGGGGTACGGGGGCGGCGGCCGGCGAGCGTCGGGCTTTGGCTTCGGCTTCGGCTTCGGC
>NZ_ML058597.1:1102915-1302675 GCF_003635165.1 Burkholderia sp. Nafp2/4-1b
CGGCTTCGGCTTCGGCTTCGGGTTCGGGTTCAGCTTCGATTCCGGTTGCCGGTGGCGGCTCGGCGATACGCATGCTTGCCACAACGGTGCTCGCCGGCGCCGCACTTGCGGCCCAGGCCGCGCCTTCCGAGACGACCCTGCTCCCCGGCGCGCCGCCGTCGCGCGTCGTCGACACGATCGGCAACGGCACGCCGCAGGTAACCGGCAAGGTCGACGCCGCGACCGCCCGTTTCGCGCCCGATCCGACGCTCGTCGCGCTCGGCCGCCGGATCTTCTTCGACCCGCGGCTGTCCGAGCCGCGCGGCATGTCGTGCGCGGGTTGCCACGATCCGGGGCGCGCGTTCGCGCCGACGCTGTCGGCCGCTTCGCTCGCCGGGCCGGGCGTGCCGGAGGGCAGCCGCCACGGGCGGTTCAGCCAGCGCAACGCGCCGTCGCTGCTCTATGTGCGCTACGTGCCGCGCCGCCACTTCTACCAGGACGACGACGCGCCCGCGCCGGCACCGTTCGGCGGCCTCTTCAGCGACGGCCGCGCGGACACGCTCGCCGAACAGATCCGCGGGCCGCTGTTCGATCCGAACGAGATGAACAACCGGTCGCCGGCCGCGCTGCTGCGCAAGGTCAACGGCACCGAACTGGCGAGCGATCTCGCCGCCCGCTTCGGCGCGTCGGTGCGGCGCGATCCCGAGCAGTTGGTACGCGCGCTCGGCTCGGCCGTCGAGGCCTATCTGCAGAGCGACGAGATGGCGCCGTTCACGTCGCGCTTCGACGCGTTCCTGCGCACACGCAAGCCGCTCGCGCCGGCCGAGATGCGCGGCCTCGCGCTGTTCCGCAATCCCGACAAGGGCAACTGCATGAGCTGCCATACGCTGTCGCAGACGTCGAGCCGGCCGGAGCGCTCGCTCTTCACGGATTTCGGCTACGACGCGATCGCGGTGCCGCGCAACCGGGCGCTGCCTGCAAATCGCGATCCGCGCCATTTCGACAACGGCCTGTGCGACACGGCCGCGCGGCTGCGCTGGCCCGAACCGACACAATGGTGCGGCTACCTGCGCACGCCTGGACTGCGCAACGTCGCGGTCAAGCAGACGTTCATGCACAACGGCGTGTTCACGACGCTGCGCGACGCGGTCGCGTTCTACAACACGCGCTCGACCGACCCGGGCTTCTGGTATCACGGCGCCAGGACGTTCGACGACGTGCCGGCCGCCTATCGCGGCAACATCAACGTCAATTCGACGCCGATGAACCGCCGCCCCGGCACGCCGCCCGCGCTGACCGACGCGGAAATCGACGACATCGTCGCGTTTCTCGGCACGCTGACCGATGCCCGCTACGCGCAGCTCGCCGCACCTGCTGCCCGCACCGAGCCTGCCGCCCGGATCGCCCGTACCGCCGCGCCGGCACGCTGAACCCTGGCCTGACGGCCAGATGCGTGCGCGCCGCTTGCGGTCGCCGCAACTACTGGTTATATTTACAGTACTGTATTTATGAACAGTGAGGTGCGCGATGGAACATCTGGTCCGAATCGTCAACGACACCGATCGCCAAGTACTGGCATGGCTGCGTGCGCAGCTCGGCGACGCCCGCGTCGAGCGCGCGGCGCGCCAGCTCGGGCATACACGCAAACCCTTTCCGTCGGCGGTATGCCGGTATCTGGGCGTGAGCGCACCGGCCACGCTGCGTCAGGCCGAACGGCCACGCGCCGCGCGCGACTTCTCGGTCGGCGATCGCTACCTGTCGCTGATCCGCCAGCACCTCGCCGCGCACACGGTCGGCCGATGAAATCGCCGAAATCCTATCGTTGGCGCGTCATCGCGCGGCGGCCGATCGGGGGAAGCGCGACGTGCCGGATCGGCCGGCCCGTGCACCCGTCACGACAGCCGGGGCCGCAAGCCGATCCGCCGGCCCGGCCGGCATCCGGCGCGCTTAGGCAGCGGGCGCCGCGTCGCGTATCAACTGGCCGAGCGTTTGGATTGCCGTTTCATGGGCCGTGTCGAACGCCCGCGTGCAGGCCAGCCGGATATACGCGTCAAAGCGGTCGGAATTCGAAAAGATCGAGCCTGGCGCGATCTTCACCCCGCGCGCCAGCGCGGCATCGAACAAGGCTTCAGAACGCACGCCGTCCGGCAACGCGATCCACAGCAGCATGCCGCCCGGCGGCCGGTTCATCCGCGTGCCGGCCGGAAAATGACGCGCGATCGCGTCGATCGCCACATCGCGCTGCACGCGAAGCTGTTCGCGAAACCGGTGCAGGTGGCGATCGAACGCACCCGAGCCGACGAATTCGGCCGCGACGGCCTGCAGCAACGCGGCGTTGTGCCGGCTGTGCGCGAACTTGAGCATCTTCACGCGCGCATGCCAGCGGCCCGCGCTCATCCAGCCGAGCCGCATCCCGGGCGCCAGCACCTTGTTGAACGACGGGCAGTAGATCACCGTGCCGTCGCGGTCCCATGCTTTCGCGGGCTTCACCGCGTGCGGCGCTTCGACGAGCTCGCGATACGGCTCGTCCTCGATCACGGCCACGCCGCGTCGCGAGCACAACTCGACCAGCGCGGCCTTGCGTTCATCCGGCATCACGCAGCCGAGCGGGTTCTGCAGGTTCGGCACGACCACCACGGCCCGGATGTCCGGGTACGCGGTCAGCGCCACGTCGAGCGCCTCGATCGACAACCCGGTCGTCGGGCTGGCCGGAATTTCGAGCGCGCGCAGGCCGAGGCTTTCGAGCAGCTGGATCAGGCCGAAAAAGGCCGGCGATTCGATGGCGATCGTGTCGCCAGGGCGCGCCACCGCGCGCAGGGCGAGATTCACGGCATCAACGCCGCCGCTCGTCGACATCACGTCGTCCGGCGAAACCGTCACACCGTACGACAGCGCACGCTTGGCCATCGTCTGCCGGAATTCGGGTGAGCCGCCCACCGGCCCTGCATCGGTCAGCAGCGTCGGCTTGCGCCGCAACAGCCGGATTGCCAGCGTTTGCAGGCGCTCGGCCGGATACAGCGTCGCCAGCGCGGATGCGCCGCCGAGATTCAGCGCATCGGGTGCCGCATTCGCGCGATCGATCACGCGCGACACGCGTTCGTGCAGCCCCGCGAACGGCGGCTCGACACTCAGTGGCGGTCCGTCACTTTCCGGCAGCGTGTCGAGCGCGGCCGCTGCGCGCCGTCGCACGAAATAGCCCGAGCGCGGCTTGGCCTCGCACCAGCCGGTGTCCTCGAGCCGCCGGAATGCCTGGATCGCGGTCGACAGGCTCACGCCGTGCTGCGCCATGAACGCGCGCACCGACGGCATCCGGTCGCCGGGCGACAGCGTGCCGGCCGCGATGATGCGGCGGTAATGCTCGGCAAGCCGTTCGTAAAGCGGCTCGCCGGTCATCGGCAAAGGCGTGCGGAGCGGGTCGGTGATGGAGGTCATGCGGGTGATCGTGCCCGCGCACTCCGGCGCACGCCAGATACAGATTCCGGGGAAACCCACCGATACAGCGACACAAAATCAGCATCTGCACCGGAACAGATTCCCGTCCCCTGAATCTGTCCTGACCGCGCGCGTTTCCCTAACCTGATTGCACGCCGTCGCCTCGCCATCGCGAGGCTGCGTAAGCCGGGAAAACGGAAAAGGACTCGCCATGAGAACGCAGGACATCCGGCTCGACGCCGGGCAAAGCCACTTTGCGTGGTTCGACAAGGGCAGTCAGGTCGTCGTGCTCGACGGCGCGCTCGCGATCACGTTGCGCCAAGGCGGGCTCGACTGGCTGCCGGATGCGCCGCAATACGTTCGCCGCGTACTCGGCGAAGGCGAATGCCTGACAATCGAGACGGCCGGTCATGTGGCGTTGTCCGCCAGCGATGCCGGGTCGGCCGGCGCGACCGTCGTGGAGCCCGCGGCGCGGGGGCGCATGATCGCCGCGTGGCGTGTATGGGTACAGCGGGTCTCCGCTCGGTTATTCAGCGAGCGGCATGTGCGGGAGCAGCCCTGACGCGGTAGCGCGCGCGGTTGCCGGTGGCGTCGTGGGCCTTCGCATCGCCGCACCCGGCAGCTTGCACGCTCTGGCCCGGCACGCTCGCCAGAGGCAGACCGATTGAAGCCATCCGCGCGATCCGGCCGTCTCAGCCTCGCCGGCCCGCGACGTGCAGCCGCCGCCCCGCTACCGCACCTTCCGCCGACGCTCGATCCATTCGAACAGCGCCATCCCGACCAGCATCGCGACGACGAACGCGATGCCCTTGACCGACCCGAGCCCGATCGACACGATCGCGGGCCCCGGGCAGAACCCGGCAAGCCCCCAACCAATGCCGAACACGGTACTCCCGGCGACGAGCCGCACGGTGACCGTCCTCGCGGCCGGCCACTGGATCGGCAGACCGAGCCACGAGCGCGTCCGGCGCTTCGCCCATGCGAACGCGAACACGCCGACGCCGATCGCGCCGGCCATCACGAACGCGAGCGATGGATCCCAACCGCCCGCCAGGTCGAGAAACCCGAGTACCTTCCGCGGGTTGGCCATCCCCGACACGATGAGGCCGACGCCGAACAGCAATCCGGCCAGAAACGCGAAGCCTTCCTGCATGTCAGCCTCCGATCACGTGCCGGCGCACGAATACGGTCGCGAAACCGGCGACCATGAACACCGCCGTCGCGACGATCGACCGCGTCGCGCCGCGCGACAACCCGCAGACGCCATGACCGCTCGTGCATCCGCCGGCATAACGTGTGCCGACTCCAACCAGCAGGCCAGCGGCCAGCAGTTCGCCCCAGCCGGCATCGATCTGCGGCATCACGGCGGCACCGGCAGCACCGGCAGCACCGGCGATACGCATCATCAACGGCGCGGCGATCAGCCCGGCGACGAATGCGGCACGCCAGCCGCGCTCCGCAGCACCAGCGGCACCCGGGGCAATCAGGCCGCCGACGATGCCGCTGATCCCCGCGACCCGCCCGTTGAACGCGACGAGCCACGCGGCGGCGAGCCCGATCAGCACGCCGCCGGCGAGCGACAGCCACGGCGTGAAATGAAGCGCATCAAGCTGCATGGCGCTTCCCCTTCCCGTACGCAGCCGGTCCGCAGAACTGTTCGTAGAGCACGCCCATCACCGCGATCGCGGCCGGGCTGTCGAGCGAATAGTGGATGTTCTTGCCTTCGCGGCGCGTGCGGACCAGCGCGTTGTCCCGCAGCACGCCGAGCTGCTGCGACAGCGTCGGCTGGCGAATATCCAGCCGCGCCTCGAGTTCGCTCACGCAGCGTTCGCCCTGCGACAGTTCGCACAGCAGCAGTAGCCGGTCGGGATTGGACAGCACCTTGAGCAGCGCGCACGCCGCTTCGGCGGCGGCGCGCATCTGGCCGGGCTCGGGCAGCCCGGCGGAAGCATCGGCGTTCATGAGGACGGTCGCATACGATTAACGAATCGATATTATATCCATTTATATAATATCGACTCCCGCCAACATCCGGCGCCCTCAACATCGCCTGCCCGCCCCTCCACTACGCCTGCTCACCGGCAATCGTCTCAGCCGTCGCCGCATGCTTCGCGCCGGCCCGCACCACGCCGAGCGCCAGCACCGCGATTCCCGCAATCACGCACGGCACCGCGACGAACGCGAACGCGGTCGACAACGGCAGCCCCATCGCGAGCATCGCCCCGCCCGCCATCGAGCCGACGACCGATCCGCCGCGGCCGATCCCGTTCGCCCAACTGACACCGGTGGTCCGGCACTCGGTCGGATAGAACGCGGCCGACAGCGCGTTCGCGCCGACCTGCGAGCCCGACACGCAGAAGCCGGCCGCGAACACGACGAGCGCGGCGCCTTCGGGCGATGCAGCCAGCACGCCGATCGCCGCGACGAACGCGCCCGCCGCCGCATAGCTGCACGCGAGCACGCGATGCGGATCGAAGCGGTCCATCAGCCCGCCGAGCACGATCGCGCCGAGCGTGCCGCCGACCTGGAACATCGCCGTCACGCGCGCGGCCGTCTGCAACGTCGCGCCGGTCGTGCGCAACAGCGTCGGCAGCCAGCTCGACAGCAGGTAGATCACGAGCAGGCTCATGAAGAACGTGAGCCACAGCAGCAGCGTGCCGCGCAGCAGGTCCGGGCCGAACAGGCGGCCGAGCGGCGACCCGGCCGGCTTGCCGCGCGGCGCGATGAACGACGCGTGCGCGAGATGCGGGTCCGGTGCGATCCGCGCGAGCATCGCCGCGATCCGCTCGCGCGCCGCGCCGGTGTTGACGAGGTAGCGCACCGATTCCGGCAGCCGCCACGCGAGCACCGGGAGAAGCAGCAGCGGCGCGGCACCGCCGACGACGAGCACTGCGCGCCAGCCGTCGCGTTCGATCAGCGCCGCAGCCGCGAGCCCGCCGAGCGCGGAGCCGATCGTGAACCCGCAGAACATCGTCGTCACGAGCAGCGAGCGGCGCCGCGCGGGGCAATACTCGGACGTCAACGTGATCGCGTTCGGCATCGCGCCGCCAAGGCCGAGGCCCGTCACGAAGCGCCACGCGATGAGTTCGGTCAATCCGCCCGCGCTCGCCGACGCGGCACTCGCGATGCCGAAGCACGCGACACAGGCGAGCAGCAGGCGCTTGCGGCCGAACCGGTCGCCGAACGGCCCGAACACGAGCGCGCCGGCCATCAGTCCGGCGAGGCCCGCACCGAATACCGGCGCGAGCTGCGCGGGCGACAAGCCCCATTCCGCGCGAATGACGGGCGCGATGAACCCGATCGATGCAGTGTCGAAACCGTCGATCGCGACGATCAGAAAGCACAACACGACGATCGCGGCCTGAAACGGCGCAACGCGATGCCGGTCGATCCATTCGCTGACGTCGATGGACAGCGTATCGGCCATGATGATGTCTCCTCCATGAAGGCGGTCGCGCGCGATGTGGTTGGAATGCGCGCCGCCGGATGCGGGCTGAAGTGCGTCAGGCGACGGACTTCAGGCAATCCTCCGCGCGCCAGCCGTGCAGCCAGTCGAGCGCGTCGTAGAACTGCGTCTGCGTGCGCCCGACCCACAGCGCGTTGCGCACCTGCCGCTCGACGCCCTTCGCGTGATAGATCCGTCCCATTTCGCGCGCCGAATACAGCACGCGCGCGGTGCGCGGAATCCGTGCGCGCTCGTACAGCACGAACGCGGCTTCGAAATCGCCGTCGGTCTGCGCGACGGCCGCGCCGAGCGTCACCGCGTCCTCGAGCGCCTGGCACGCGCCCTGCGCGATGTATTGGGTCATCGGATGCGCGGCGTCGCCGAGCACCGTCGCGCGGCCCGTGCTCCAGCGCTCGACCGGGTCGCGGTCGGCGGTCGCCCAGCGCTTCCACGAGGTCGGCCGGTCGAGCATCTGCTTCGGCAGCGGATGAATGCCGTCGAAGTACGACAGCACTTCGTCCTTGCTGCCGTCGCGCACGCCCCAGGTTTCCTCGTCGCGGCTGTGGAACGTGACGACGAGGTTGTATTGCCGTCCGCCGCGCAGCGGGTAATGAACGAGGTGGCAATGCGGGCCGGCCCAGACGACCGGCGCATTGATCTGCAGATCCTTCGGCATGTTGTCGACATCGACGACCGCGCGATACACGACGTGCCCCGTCACGCGATGCGCATCGCCGATCAGTGCCTGCCGGATCGCGGATTTCACGCCATCGCAGCCGATCACCGCGTCGGCGCGATAACGCTCGCCGTGCTGGTCGGTCACGGTCACGCCGTGGTCGTCCTGTTCGAACCCGCACACCTGCGTGCTGGTCCGAAACTCGATCAGCGGATGATCCTTGACCGCCTCGTAGATTGACAGGTGAATGTCCGCGCGATGGATCACCGCATACGGATTGCCGAAGCGCTCGCGATACGCGGCGCCGGTATCGATGCGCGCGACTTCCCGCGCATCGACCGCATCCATCAGTTGCAGCCAGTCGGTGAACACCGCGCGACCGCGTGCGGCGTCGCCCACGCCGAGCGCGTCGAGCGCGTTGAACGCATTCGCGGCGAGCTGGATGCCCGCCCCGATTTCGCCGATGTGCTCGGCCTGCTCGAGCAGCTTCACGCGAATGCCCTGGCGCGCGAGCGCCAGCGCCGTCGCGAGCCCGCCGATGCCGCCGCCGATCACGAGTACGCGCCGGCCTGTGTTGTGTGTCTCGCCCATGTCTGTCTCCTGCTTCGTGTTACGCGACGTAGTCCGGTTGTCGCTGCGGCTGCGCCGCGTCGAACGCCGGCTCGTGCCGCGCGTGTTCGTAAATCGCGAGGCTGCGCGGATACGCGCTCAGGTCGCAATCCATCCGCAGCGCGTTCGCGACCTGCGGCACCAGGCACACGTCGGCGAGCGTCGGCGCCTCGCCGAAACACCACGGGCCCGTGTCCGCGCGCGCGAGCAGACGCTCGACGGCGGCCATGCCCTCGGCCACCCAGTGGCGGTACCACGCGCTCTTCTGCTGCGGCGTGACCTGCAACGCGCTGTCGAGGTAGCGCAGCACGCGCAGGTTGTTGACCGGATGGATGTCGCACGCGATCAGCGTCGCGAGTTCCAGCACGCGCGCGCGTTCGCGCGGCTCCACCGGAATCAGCCGCGGCGTCGGATGGATCTGATCGAGATAGTCGATGATCGCGAGCGACTGGCCGAGATGGAAATCGCCGTCGACCAGCGCCGGCACCGACGCCGACGGATTCACCTGCGCGACGTAGCCGGCGTCGCGATGCTCGCCCGTGCGGATGTTCACGGGCAGCGTGTCGTACGACAGTCCTTTCAGCGCGAGCGCGATGCGCACCCGATAGGACGTCGAACTGTTGAAGAAGCCATGCAGTTGCACGATGTGACCTTTCGAGAAATGCGACGAACGCGCGTCAGACCACGCGCACGGCGAGTTCGCCGAGACGCTCGATGCCGACCTTCATCAGGTCGCCCTGCACCACCGCGCCGACGCCTTCCGGCGTGCCGGTGAAGATCACGTCGCCCGGTTCGAGGCGGAAGAACTTCGACAGGTCGGCGACCGTTTCCGCGACCGACCAGATCAGGTGCGACACGTCGCTCTGCTGCTTCGTCGCGCCGTTCACCGTCAGCCACACGCCGGCCTGTTCGACATGACCGACATCGCTCGCCGGATGCACGGGGCCGACCGGCGCAGAACGGTCGAACGCCTTGCCGATTTCCCACGGGCGCCCCATCTCGCGCATCTTCATCTGCAGGTCGCGGCGCGTCATGTCGAGGCCGACTGCATAGCCCCACACGTGCTCGAGCGCCTGGTCGAGCGGAATGTCCGACCCGCCCTTGCCGATCACCGCGACGAGTTCGGCTTCGTAGTGGTAGTTCTGCGTCTGCGACGGATACGCGAGCTCGAGCGTTTCTCCGTAGGCCACCGGCACGATCGAATCGGCCGGCTTGCAGAAGAAGAACGGCGGTTCGCGATCGGGATCGAAGCCCATTTCGCGCGCATGGGCCGCGTAGTTGCGGCCGACGCAGTACACGCGGCGGACCGCGAAGCGGGCGTCGCTACCGGCGACGGGAAGCGCGACCGGCGCTTCGGGCGGGAAAACGTAAGTCATGAACGGCTCCAGCTTGAGCATGAAGGAAGAACGCGCGCCGCAGCGACGACGCACGAAACGAATCGGGGAAATCGTTGAAACGGGCCGCGCTCACTCGCGTGCTTCGCGCAGCAGATTCAGCGCGGACAGCACGGGCCGGTCGGAATAGCTGAACAGCACGCTGTCGGACGACGCCGCCAGCCGCACCGGTGCCCACGACGGCGCGACGAAGATGTCGTGCGGCTCGAACGCGAATGCGTCGCTGCCGACATGCGCGGTGCCGCGGCCGTCGACGACGCAGTAAATCGTCGCGTCGGTGCTGCGATACGTGCGGCCGTCGAAGCCGGCCGGCAGGAACTGCATGAAGGTCGCGATCGTCGGCATCGGCGAGCCGCCCGTCGCGGGGTTCACGTAGCGCAGCTTCACGCCGTCCCACGCGTCGAGCTCGCCGTTGCGGTACAGCGCGTCGAGCGCTTCGCGGGTCCGGGCATACGGATAGCTGAACACCGGCGACGTCGGATCGGTCACGCGATGCCGCACCGGCACCATGTTGTGGCCGAAGCGCGCGAAGCTGTCGCCCTCCGCGCGGCTGACCGGCTGCTCGGCTTGCGGATAGTTCTCCGCGAAGCCCGCGTCGAGGTTTGCGACGAGCGGGATATCGAGCCCGTCGAGCCACACGACCGGCTCGCCGCCGTCGTCCACGGACGGATTGCCGTGGTCGTGCCACGCCCACGACGGCGTGATGATGAAGTCGCCCGGATGCATCGTCGTGCGCTCGCCGTTCACCGCGGTCCAGGCGCCCTTGCCTTCGACGATGAAGCGCAGCGCCGACTGCGTATGCCGGTGGCTCGGCGCGATCTCGCCCGGCAGGATCAGTTGCAGCCCCGCATACAGGCTCGGCGTCATGCTCGACTTGCCGGGCAGCCCCGGGTTCTCAAGGACCAGCACGCGGCGCACCGCCTCTTCCGCGCTGATTACGTTGCCGGCCTGCATCACCAGGTCGCGCACCTGTGCGTACTTCCAGATCGCGGCCTGCGCGGCCGGCTGCGGCGTTTTCGGCACGAGGTTGTGCAGCGATTCCCACAACGGCGCGAGGCGCTGTTCGGCGATCCGGGCGTAGTAGTCGGCGCGGGACAGATCCGGGTGTCGGCTGGTCATGATGTCTCCTGGGGCGGCCGATCGCGGTCGGCGTTATGTCGGGTCGGGGCTGCGCACTGCAGTCCGTTAGCGCATTTATATTCGACCAAGTCATACCCGGTAAAATGGCGAAATCATCTAATCCATATTATTTCGGATATACCTTCCGGCACGGAGCATGTGATGGACTGGACCTACCGGCTGCGATTGCGGCACCTGCAAGTACTGCTGAGCCTGGCCAGCACGGGCAACCTGAGCCAGTCGGCGGCGGCGCTCGCGACCACGCAGCCCGCGCTGTCGAAATGGTTGAAGGAACTGGAGGAGGATGTCGGGCTGCCGCTGTTCGAGCGGCACGCGCGCGGCTTACGGCCGACGGCCTATGGCGACGCGCTGATCGAGCACGCGCGCCGCGTCGAGGCGCAGCTCGACGTCGCCCGCGACGACATGGCCGCGCTGCGCGAAGGCGGCAGCGGCCTGGTGACGATCGGCACGTCGGGCGTCGCGGCCGCCGATACGGTGCCGCTCGCGGTGTCGCAGTTGCTGAAGCGAATGCCGCGCGCGCAGGTCCGACTGGCCGAAAGCACGATGAACCAGCTGATGCTGCAGCTTGCGCGCGGCGAGCTGGACATCGTCGTCGGTCGGTCAGGGTCGGCGTCCGTCGATCCGCACCTGCACGCCGAAGCGCTGTACCTCGACCCGGTGGTGTTCGTCGCGCGGCCCGATCACCCGCTTGTCGCGGCGGCCACGGTGGGCTGGAACGAGGTGCTCGCGTACTCGTGGATCGTCTGGCCGTCCGGCACGCCCGTGCACAACGCGCTGCAGGTCGCGCTGACGGCTGCGGGCCGCGTGCAGCCGCCGCACTGCGTCGAATCGAATTCGTCGATCCTGAACCTCACGCTGCTGAACAACACCGACCTGCTCGGCGTTGCATCGCATCGCGCCGCACGGCGCTTCGAGCAATTGAACGCGATCCGCATCCTGCCGATGCAGCTCGAGGGCCAGGGCGCGGTGTCGATGTACTGGCATCCGGACAGCGCGAATCGCGCGGCCGTGGCCGCCGCGATCGAGTGCCTGCGCGCCTGTGCGGCGCCGCAGGTGGGCGGATGGGAGAAAGTGAAGGTGGAATGAAGGTGGAATAAGGGTGGAGTGAGCGGTGAAGCGGCCCGGTGCGAGCCGTGCCGCTTCACCGCGGCGCGTCAGGCAGCGCCGTCACAGGATGCCGTGTCGTCCAGCATCAGCGTGCCGACGCGCGCGGGCACGAGCGGCGTGCGCGGCACCGGCGGCGTCCAGCCGAACAGCGCCTGCGCCGCCGCACCGCACACGCGGCCCTGGCACGCGCCCATCCCGCAGCGGGTCTGCAGCTTCGCAGCCGTCCAGCTCGATGCCGGCGCGACCGCGTCTGCCACCCCGCCTGCGACCGCGTCGAAGCGCACGTCCTCACACCGGCACAGCAGCGTATCGGGCCGCGCGAGGCGGCGAATCGGCCCACGAATCGCGAAGCGCTCGCGCACCGCGTCGGCGAACGCCTGCCAGTGCGCGCGCTGCGCAATCAATGCGGCGAGCGGTGCCGTCTGCCCGGTGGCCGCGTAGCCGGCGATCTCCCCTTCGACCATCGCCAGTTCGCTGCCGCCGACACCCGTGCACTCGCCCGCCGCGAAATACCCGTCGCGGCTCGTGCGCTGATGTGTGTCGACCGCGACTGCGCCGTTCTCGATCCGGCAGCCGAGATGGCTCGGCAGCACGGTGTTCGGCACGAGGCCGAAGCCGCACGCAAGCCGGTCGCAGTCGACGGCGAACTCGCGCTCGCCCTGCCGAATTCGCACGCGCTCGAGCCGCTTGTCGCCGAACGCTTCGACGACGTACGCATTGGGCCGGTACGCGGCCGTGACGAGCTTCGCGGCCTGCGCGACCTTCGACGGCCAGCGCCACAGTCCCACGCCGAACGCGGCCGCGTCGCCCCATGCAGCCTGTTCGAGCACATGCGACACCTGCGCGCCGGCCTGACGGGCCGTCGCCGCGCTCGCCAGCAGCAGCGGGCCGCTGCCGGCGATCACCGTGCGCTGGCCGCGCACGTCGAGACCGTACTTGATCAGCGCCTGCAGGCCGCCGGCCCCGGTAACGCCCGGCAGCGTCCAGCCCGGGAACGGCAGCAGCAGTTCGCGGGCGCCGCAGCACAGGATCAGCGTGCGGAATTCGAGCCGGAATCCGCGCTCGTCATCCTCGAGCAGCAGCGTGCCCGGCAGTGTTTCGGCGACGATGCGCGTGGCCGCGAGATGCATGACGTTCGGCTGCCGCAGCACCGCAAGGCGTTCGGCCGCGGCCGCCACCGGCGTCGAGGCGGCCGCCTGGCGCCAGATCTGGCCGCCCGCGCGTGGATTGTCGTCGACGATCGCGACCGTGGCGCCGCTGCGTGCGGCGGCTCGCGCGGCCGAGAGCCCGGCCGGCCCCGCGCCGACGATCGCGACGTCGACGCTCAGTCGTTCCTGTTTCGCCATGCTCATCGCGTGCGCTCCACCCGCATCCCGTCGCGGCACAGCGTCTGGCAAGCCAGACGACGACGGCCGTCGATCGTCATCCTGCACTCCTGGCAGATGCCCATACCGCAAAACGGTGCGCGCGCCGCACCCGTGGCCGACACGCGGGTCGTGTCGTCGCCGCTCGCCGCGACGGCGGCCGCGACGGTCGCGCCCTCGGCCACCGTCAGCGCACGGCCGTCCAGATGAATGATCATGTCAGCCTCCGCCGGGCCGCCCCAAGGAGGCTGATCGCCCCCGCGGGGGGCAGTGAACGAAGTAAGCGTGGGGGTCGTTTCATGTCAGCCTCCGCCGGGCCGCCCCAAGGAGGCTGACCGCCCCCGCGGGGGACAGTGAACGAAGTGAGCGTGGGGGTCGTTTCATGTCAGCGCTCCGGCTACGGGGGACGTCGTCAGGAAACGTCCCGGCAAATACGGTTCGATGTCGATGGGCGGCCGCTCGCCCGTCATCAGCGCGGCGACGAGCCGCGCGCTGCCCGGCGCGGTCGTCACGCCGAGCCCTTCGTGCCCGACCGCGAGCCACACGCCCGGCCGCGCCGGATGTTCGCCGAGCAGCGGCAGGCCGTCGGGGCTCGCGGAACGGAAGCCCGTCCACGAGCGAATCCCGTTCAGGTCGGCCAGATCGGGGAGATAGCCGACCGCACGGCGCAGCATGCGCGCGAGCACCGGCGGCTCGACGCGTGCATCCTCGGTGTCGAACTGGCGCGACGAGCCGATCAGCAGCTGGCCGGTCGGCCGCGGCTGCACGTTGAATGCAACCGACGTACCGTCGCTCGCATGCGCGCTCGCGGCATACCCGAGCTCGACGAGCTGGTGCGACACCCGGCCCGGATAGCGGTCGGTGATCAGCAGGTGGCCCTTCTTCGGGCGCAGCGGCAGTTCGGGCAGCAGCGTGCGCGCGGCGACGCCGTTCGCGACCACGATGCGTTCCGCGCGCAGCGTTTCGCCGTTCGCGAGCATCACGCGCGCGCCGTCGACCGCCACCGCGCGCTCGCGCCGCAACGTGATGCCCGGCACACGCTGCAGCAGCCAGCTTGCGGCGACCGGCGCATAGAGAATCGCATCGCCGGGAATCTTCAGCGCGCCGCCGAGACCGGCACGCAGCATCGGCTCGAGCCGCGCGAGCGTCGCCGCATCGATCAGCTCGCCGGCGACGCCGTGGGCGGCGAGCGTCGCCTGCTTGGCGCGCGCGAGGTCCATCTCATGGGAATCGGCCGCGAGCCACAGCGTGCCGCAATTGCGGTACGCGCAGCCTTCCGGCATCTCGCCGGCGAGCGCGCGCCACAGCTCGATCGAGTAATGACTCAGCGCGAGCTCGGCCGCGTTGTCGTCCATCGCGACGAGGTGCCCCATGCCGGCACCCGTCGCGCCGCCGCTTGCGTCGTCGACGACGAGCACGCTCAGCCCGCGCTGCGCGAGTTCGTGCGCACACGCGGCGCCGACGATGCCGGCGCCGATCACGACGACGTCGGTGCTGGTCTCACTCACGACACGATGCCCCAGCCGAACGGATCGTCTTCCTCGATCAGCAGCGTCGCTTCCGCGCTCAGGTGCGCGCTGCCGCGGATCGTCGGCACGATGCCGCCGTCGGCCTGCGCATAGCTCGCCTGGAACACGCTGCCGATCACGCTCGCCTGATGCCATACGGCGCCCGGCTCGAGCTTGCCGTCGGCTGCGAGGCACGCGAGCTTCGCGCTCGTGCCGGTGCCGCATGGCGAGCGGTCGTATGCGTGACCCGGGCACAGCACGAAGCTGCGGCTGTCGTGTTCGGCGTCGTCCGCGAACAGTTCGATATGGTCGATCTCGCCGCCGTTCGCGCCGGTGATGCCCGCGCGTTCGAGCCCCGCGCGCACCGCCGACGAATAGGCGGTCAACGCCGCGACGTTGTCACCGGTCACGCGCTGGCCGTGATCGCTGATCAGGAAGAACCAGTTGCCGCCCCACGCGATGTCGCCCTTCGCGGGGCCGTAGCCCGGCACGTCGACTTCGACGGCCTTCGCATGGCGATACGCGAGCACGTTGCGCACGCTGACCGACAGGTCGTCGTGCAGCGTCGCCTCGACGGTGCCGACCGGCGTTTCGATCTTGTGCACGCCCGGCTCGATGCGGCCCATGTGATGCAGCGTGCGCACGACGCCGATCGTGCCGTGCCCGCACATCCCGAGATAACCGCTGTTGTTGAAGAAGATCACGCCGGCCGCCGCCTCCGGCGACACCGGTTCGCACAGCAGCGCGCCGACCAGCACATCGCTGCCGCGCGGTTCGAGAATGCACGCGGTGCGGTAGCGGTCGTGCTCGCGCGCGAGCACGTCGCGCCGCTCAGCCATCGTGCCGTTGCCGAGCGACGGAAAACCGGACACGACGAGCCGCGTGGGTTCGCCGCCGGTGTGCGAATCGATGATCTGGATGCGCTTCATCATGAGCCGTCCGAAGTGGGGAAAGGAGCATAGCTTCCTCCGTCGCGCGTCCGTCCGCTTGTGGCTTTTCGATGAAGGCGGCGACGAAATCGGCATAGTGCGGAGCACCTTTCGGGACCCTTCCGGCCGCTGTGCCGATTTCGTCATTTTGCTCCGCGATACGACTCAAGCGTGATGGGTGTTTGCACGGCGATACTGGTTGCACGCCGACGCGCCAGTCGCCGACCGATACGAAGCAGGAGATTGCAGTGAACCGAAACGCCATCCAGCGGACCGGAGTTTTCCCCGCCGTCCGCAACCGGTTCGAACCGGGCGCTTCCATCGCTTTCGACACCGCACGCCGCGCCGGACAGAACCGGGCAAAGCGCTGAGCGCGCCGATCGCGCCGACCGATTTCCCCCGGCGGTGCAACGGCCTCCCCCCGTCGCGCCGCCGCTTCCTGTCCGGCACGGCCCACGGGCCCGTTCGCTGCCACGCCAGCCCGCGCTGCGCATGAATGGTCCCCCCGGTCATTAGAACCGGTCGCACGCCGGCCGGCAGGTGCCGCACCGCTGCTCCGTCGGAGCGCGGCGCAAACCCCGCCTGCCCCGATATTTCCCAGGAGACAAACCCATGCCAGGTCAAGGCAATACGCACCCGTCCGTCCCGCTTTCCCGTTCCGTGGCCGCCGACGGCGGTCACGGCAAATTCAAGAAACAGCTGTCGCTGACCGACCTCACGTTCATCGGCCTCGGTGCGATCTTCGGTTCGGGTTGGCTGTTCGCCGCGAGCCACGTATCGACGATCGCCGGCCCGGCCGGCATCTTCTCGTGGCTGCTCGGCGGCTTCGCGGTGCTGCTGCTCGGCATCGTCTACTGCGAGCTCGGCGCCGCGCTGCCGCGCGCGGGCGGCGTGGTCCGCTACCCGGTGTTCTCGCACGGCCCGCTGCTCGGCTACCTGATGGGCTTCATCACGCTGATCGCATTCTCGAGCCTGATCGCGATCGAAGTGGTTGCCGCGCGCCAGTACGCGGCGGCATGGTTCCCGGGCCTGACCAAGGCCGGTTCGAGCGACCCGACGACGATCGGCTGGCTGCTGCAGGCCGCGCTGCTGTGCTTCTTCTTTTACCTGAACTATTCGAGCGTGAAGACGTTCGCGAAGGCGAACAACGTCATCAGCATCTTCAAGTTCATCGTGCCGCTGTCGGTGATCGCGGTGCTGTTCACGTTCTTCAAACCCGCCAACCTGACCGTGCACGGCTTCGCGCCGTTCGGCATGCCGGGCATCGAAATGGCCGTGTCGGCCGGCGGCATCATCTTCGCGTATCTCGGCCTCACGCCGATCGTGTCGGTTGCCAGCGAAGTGCGCAATCCGCAGCGCACGATCCCGATCGCGCTGATCCTGTCGATCCTGCTGTCCACGCTGATCTACGTGCTGCTGCAGCTCGCGTTCATCGGCAGCATCCCGACCGACATGCTCGCCGCCGGCTGGCACGACGTCAGCAAGGCGTTCTCGCTGCCGTACCGCGACATCGCGCTCGCGCTCGGCGTGGGCTGGCTCGCGGTGATGGTCGTCGCCGACGCGGTGATCTCGCCGAGCGGTTGCGGCAACATCTACATGAACGCGACGCCGCGCGTCGTCTACGGCTGGGCGAAGACGGGCACGTTCTTCAAGGTGTTCACGCGCGTCGACGAAGCGTCGGGCATCCCGCGCGCAGGCCTGTGGCTCACGTTCGGCCTGTCGATCTTCTGGACGATGCCGTTCCCGTCGTGGGAAGCGCTGATCAACATCGTGTCGGCCGCGCTCGTGCTCAGCTATGCGGTTGCGCCCGTGTCGGTCGCCGCGCTGCGCCGCACCGCGCCCGGCCTGCCGCGGCCGTTCCGCGCAGTGGCGTTCGGCCTCACCGGCCCGGCGTCGTTCGTGATCGCCGCGCTGATCGTCTACTGGTCGGGCTGGAGCACGGTGTCCTGGCTGCTCGGCCTGCAGATCGTGATGTTCGTGATCTATCTCGCGTGCCGCCGCTGGGTGCCGACCGCGCACCTGAGCATCGCCGAGCAGGTGCGTTCGTCCGCATGGCTGATCGCGTTCTACGCGGCCATGATCGTGCTGTCGTATTTCGGCGGCTTCGGCGGCACGGGCCAGCTCGCACATCCGTACGACACGTTCGTCGTCGCGGCCGTCGCGCTCGTGATCTTCTACTGGGGCGCCAACACCGGCATCCGGTCCGACAAGCTGCAGCTCGACGACGACGAAGACTGACGCACTCGCTTTCCCCATTTCCCCCTTTCCATTCCGGCCGGGCACCGCACGCCCGGCCCCGCATTTTTCGAGGAAAACCATGCAACTCACAGGTCAGCTCCTGATCGGCCAGTCGGCCATCGCCGGACAGAACGGCACCCTCCACGCGATCGCCGCCGCGACCGGCGAATCGCTCGAACCCGCGTTCGGCGGCGCGAGCCTGCACGACCTGGAGACGGCCTGCGCGCTCGCCGACGACGCGTTCGACACGTACCGCGAAACGAGCCCCGAGCAGCGCGCGGCGTTTCTCGACGCGATCGGCCGCAACATCATGGCGCTCGGCGACGACCTGATCGAGCGCTGCGTCACCGAAACGGGCCTGCCGCGCGCGCGCGTCGAAGGCGAGCGCGGCCGCACGGTCGGCCAGCTCGCACTGTTCGCGTCGCTCGTGCGCGACGGCGGCTACGTCGATGCGCGCATCGACCCGGCTCGCCCCGACCGCAAGCCGCTGCCGCGCGTCGACCTGCGCCTGCGCAACGTCGCGATCGGGCCGGTCGCCGTGTTCGGCGCATCAAACTTCCCTCTCGCGTTCTCGGTCGCGGGCGGCGATACCGCATCGGCACTCGCGGCCGGCTGTCCGGTGATCGTCAAGGCGCACTCGGCGCATCCGGGCACCTCCGAGCTCGTCGGCCGCGCGATCCAGCAGGCCGTGCGCGACTGCGGGCTGCCGGCCGGCGTGTTCTCGCTGCTGTTCGACGCGTCGCGCGAGATCGGCCAGGCGCTCGTCGCGGATCCGCGCATCAAGGCGGTCGGCTTCACCGGCTCGCGCCGCGGCGGCGTCGCGCTGATGAACATCGCGGCCGCGCGCCACGAGCCGATTCCGGTCTATGCGGAAATGAGTTCGATCAACCCGGTGCTGCTGTTCCCGGCCGCGCTCGACGCGCGCCACGACACGATCGCGCCGCAGTTCGTCGCGTCGCTCGCGCTCGGCGCCGGGCAGTTCTGCACGAACCCGGGCCTCGTGCTCGCGGTCGACGGCCCCGCGCTGCGCGCGTTCGAAGCCGCGGCGGCCACCGCCGTGCAAGCGACGCCGGCGCAGACGATGCTGACGCCGCACATCCACGCAAGCTATGCGCAAGGCGTGGCCGCGCTGCACGCGCACGACAAGGTCGAACGGCTCGCCGAAGGCGTGGAAGGCGGCCGCTATCAGGCGCGCGCGGCGCTGTTCGCCACCGCTGCGGACGCATTCATCGCGCACCCGCAACTGCGCGACGAAGTGTTCGGCCCCGCATCGGTGATCGTGCGCTGCCCGGATGCCGACACGCTGCATCGCGTACTGAAGTCGCTCGAAGGCCAGCTGACGATCGCCGCGCATCTCGGCGACGGCGACGCCGCGCTGTTCGCCGCGCTGCGCCCGACGCTCGAGCGCAAGGCCGGCCGGATTCTCGTCAACGGCTTCGGCACGGGCGTCGAGGTCGGTCACGCGATGGTGCACGGCGGCCCGTTCCCGGCCACGTCCGACACGCGCACGACATCGGTCGGCGCACGCGCGATCGAGCGCTTCCTGCGCCCGGTGTCGTACCAGGACGTGCCGGACGCGCTGCTGCCCGATGCGATCCGCAACGGCAACCCGCTGAACGTGCCGCAACGCATCGACGGCGTGCCGGCGCCGCGGGAAGCGCGCGATGTCTGAGCCGCTCGCCGACGTCGTCCTGTCGCTCGATGAGGTCCATGCCCTCGCGCTGCGGGTGCTCACGCATCACGGAATGTCCGATGCGCACGCGCACGCGATCGCCAACGTGATCACGCAGGGCCAGCGCGACGAGTGCCACTCGCACGGCATGTACCGGCTGCTCGTGTGCGTGCGTTCGCTGAAGAAGGGCAAGGTCGATCCGCAGGCCGTGCCGACGCTGCGCCGGCTGTCGTCGTCGATCGTGTCGGTCGACGCGCATCGCGGCTTCTCGCTGCTGAGCTTCGAAACCGGCCTGCCGGTGCTCGTCGAGATGGCGAAGCAGCACGGGATCGCCGCGATGGCGATCAACCACTGCTATCACTTCTCGGCGCTGTGGCCCGAGGTCGAGGCGATTGCCGCCGAAGGGTTGGTCGGCATCGCGATGAACCCGAGCCACAGCTGGGTCGCGCCGGAAGGCGGCCGCGAGCCGGTGTTCGGCACCAACCCGATCGCGTTCGCGTGGCCGCGCCCGGACGGCGTGCCGTTCGTGTTCGACTTCGCGACCAGCGCGATCGCGCGCGGCGACATCGAGCTGCACGCGAAACAGGGCAAGTCGATTCCGTCGCACTGGGCCATCGATGCCGACGGCCAGCCGACCACCGATCCGAAAGCAGCGCTGCAGGGCGCGATGCGCACGTTCGGCGGTCACAAGGGCTCGGCGCTCGCGGCGATGGTCGAACTGCTCGGCGGTGCGCTGATCGGCGACATGACGAGCCAGGAGTCGATGGAGTTCGACGAAGGCGTCGGCGCGACGCCGTGTCATGGCGAGCTCGTGATCGCGTTCGATCCGAAGGTGTTTCTCGGCGAAGATCTCGACGCGGGGCTCGCGCGCGGCGAACGGATGTTCGCGTCGATCACCGGGCAAGGCGCGCGGTTGCCGTCGCAGCGACGCTTCGATGCGCGCGCACGCAGCATCGCGCACGGCGTGCGGATTCCGAAGGCGTTGTACGACGAAATCCTGACGCTGCTTGACTGACGCGCGCTCGCGGGCGGGATGGCGCGGCTTCATCGTCGGCAAGACGGGCGATGAAGCTGCTCCCGGGCTCTGCCGGTGATGGTCGGCTTCCGGCTTCGCGCTTTCCCGCCTACGCACCGCCCGCCGCCCCACCCGCGCCGGTCGCCCTTGCCCGCGGGCGCCGCTCGCCCGGCGGCTGTGGGATAATCGTCGGGTTTGCCCAGGGCGCAGCTCAAGAGGTTGTTCGCACGGGCGCGCGAGAGGCCTTTATTCCCGTGCCTCCACCCTTTTCCGCGATATTTCTTCAGCCATCACAATGCCCACATACCGTTCCAAAACCTCCACCGCCGGCCGCAACATGGCAGGTGCGCGCTCGCTGTGGCGCGCCACCGGCATGAAAGACGACGATTTCTCGAAGCCGATCATCGCGGTCGTCAACTCGTTCACGCAGTTCGTGCCCGGGCACGTGCACCTGAAGGATCTCGGCCAGCTCGTCGCGCGCGAGATCGAAGCCGCGGGCGGCGTCGCGAAGGAATTCAACACGATCGCGGTCGACGACGGCATCGCGATGGGCCATGACGGCATGCTCTATTCGCTGCCGAGCCGCGAAATCATCGCCGACTCGGTCGAATACATGGTGAACGCGCACTGCGCGGACGCGATGGTCTGCATCTCGAACTGCGACAAGATCACGCCGGGGATGCTGATGGCCGCGATGCGCCTCAACATTCCGGTGATCTTCGTGTCGGGCGGCCCGATGGAAGCCGGCAAGACGCGTCTCGCGAACCCGGTCACCAAGACCGTCGAGCTGAAGAAACTCGACCTCGTCGACGCGATGGTGATCGCGGCCGACCAGTCGTATTCCGATGCCGACGTCGCCGAAGTCGAACGCTCGGCCTGCCCGACCTGCGGTTCGTGCTCGGGCATGTTCACCGCGAACTCGATGAACTGCCTGACCGAAGCGCTCGGTCTGTCGCTGCCGGGCAACGGCACGGTCGTCGCGACGCACGCCGATCGCGAGCAGCTGTTCAAGCGCGCCGGCCGCCGCATCGTCGAGCTGACCCGCCAGCACTACGAGCAGGACGACATGCGCGTGCTGCCGCGCGCGGTCGGCTTCGAGGCGTTCGAGAACGCGATGACGCTCGACATCGCGATGGGCGGCTCGACCAACACGATCCTGCACCTGCTCGCGATCGCGCAGGAAGCCGGCATCGACTTCACGATGAAGGACATCGATCGCCTGTCGCGCAGCGTGCCGCAGCTGTGCAAGGTCGCGCCGAACACGAACAAGTACCACATCGAGGACGTGCACCGCGCAGGCGGCATCATGGCGATCCTCGGCGAGCTCGATCGCGCCGGCAAGCTGCACACCGACGTGCCGACCGTGCACGCGCCGACGCTGAAGGATGCGCTCGACCAGTGGGACATCGTCCGCACGGAAGACGCCGCGGTGCGCACGTTCTACCTGGCCGGCCCGGCCGGGATCCCGACGCAGGTCGCGTTCAGCCAGGACACGCGCTGGCCGAGCCTCGACCTCGATCGCGCCGAAGGCTGCATCCGCTCGTACGAGCATGCGTTCTCGAAGGAAGGCGGCCTCGCCGTGCTGACCGGCAACATCGCGCTCGACGGCTGCGTGGTGAAGACGGCCGGCGTCGACGAAAGCATCCTCGTGTTCGAGGGTTCGGCTCACGTGACCGAATCGCAGGACGAAGCGGTCGAGAACATCCTGAACGACAAGGTCAAGGCCGGCGACGTGGTGATCGTGCGCTACGAAGGTCCGAAGGGCGGCCCCGGCATGCAGGAAATGCTGTACCCGACGAGCTACATCAAGTCGAAGGGCCTCGGCAAGGCATGTGCGCTGCTGACGGACGGCCGCTTCTCGGGCGGCACGTCGGGTCTCTCGATCGGCCATTGCTCGCCGGAAGCGGCCGCGGGCGGCGCGATCGGCCTCGTGCGCGACGGCGACAAGATCCGCATCGACATCCCGAATCGCACGATCGACGTGCTGGTGTCGGACGAGGAACTCGCGCGCCGCCGCGAAGAGCAGAACGCGAAGGGCTGGAAGCCGGCGCAACCGCGGCCGCGCAAGGTGTCCGCAGCGCTGAAGGCCTATGCGAAGCTGGTTACGTCCGCCGATAGGGGTGCCGTGCGCGACCTGTCGCTGCTCGACGACTGACGCCAGGCAGCGGGTCGGAAACGTCCCGCCCGCCTGATCGAGAAGCCGCTCTCCGGAGCGGTTTTTTTTCGTCCGGCGCCGGCGCGGAGGCGCGTTGCCGTTGCCGTTGCCGTTGCCGTTGCCGTTGCCAGTGCGAGTGCCGGTGCCAGCGCCAGTCCCAGTGCCGTCAGTCGATCATCGGCGGAACTCGTCGCTGCTCCGTCCACCCCCGCCCCCGCCGCGGTCGGCCCCACCGTGGTCTCCGCCGCCCCGGGCGCCGTAATTGCCGCCGCCCTGATGCGTCGGCGGCACCATCACCCGGGCCGGACCGCCGCCCTGTGCGGGCGGCGGCGAAGCGGCAGGAGCCTGCGGAGCCGGCTGACGCACGGCCGGCGCCGGTGCGGCTTGCGGAGCAGGCTGATGCATGGTCGGCGCGGCTTGCGGAGCCGGCACACGGTTCGAGCCGTTCCAGCCGCCGCGCGTGGCCGATGGCCGCGCATCATGCCGCTCGGACGGCTCGCCGCCCGGTGCCCGCTGGATCGGCCCGCCCGGCTGCTGACGACCGTAGGCGGGCGGCGTCCCGCCGGGGCCGACTCGCGGCTCGGCACGATGATGCTCCCAGCGATCGCGGTCGTGGTACCACGGGCGATTGCGGTAGTAGCGGTCCCAGTACGCACCGATCGCGAACCCCGTGATGGGCACGCCAATGACCGCGCCATATTCGAGCAGCGGCACGTAGTTGCCCTGGTACGGATAGTCGAGCTGCTGCGCGTCGATCCAGCCACGCACGCCCGGCAGCGCGACGTCGCACCACGCGTAGTCGCTCAGGCAGCCCAACACGTCCACCGCGGTGCCGGGCGGGAGCTGCGCGACGACCGGATAATCGGGCGCCGGCCCCGCATAGAGTTCGGCACCCGAATTCGTGTAGGCGCTGCTTTGCGCGTCGGCGACGCCCGGCACCGCGGCGATGCCGAACAGGACGACGCAAAGGCTTCGAATGATGGTATTGCCCATGTTGCTCTCCCGCGCGGTGCCGCCGCGCGTCGGTCAATGTCGATGGCCCCCGCCCGAATGTCCGGCTCCCCAGTGGCCGCCGCCCCACGGACGGCGCCAATACCCGCCGCGATAGCCGCCGCCCCAATGCCCCCAGAAGCCGAGGCCGAGCGTGACGGGCGGGCCGTACCAGCCCGGGTAGTACGCGGGATAGTAGGCCGGGTAACCGACATAGGCCGGCGCGACATACACGGGCGCCGGGGCGTACGCGTAATCGTCCGGCGGCGGCGGCGCGGCGGACCCAGCCGGCGCCGCGGGCGGCGACGCGGCAACCGGCCCGCTGGCTGCGGGGCCGACGGGGATCTCGCGCTGCGTCACCGTGGCCGGCACCGGCGCGTAATACGGGGCATAGCCATAAGGGCCCGTGTAATAGCAACCACTCAGCGCAAGCATCGCCAGCACGATGACGGCTGGGCGCGCGGTGGAAATCGGGGTCATGTGAAACTCCGCAAAAATTCGGCGCGTTGCCGCGTGGCGCGCGCCTGACTGTAGCTTACGTCCCCTGCATATTTCCGCGGGTTTGATCGGTTACTTTTTGTTTCGGCGACAAAATGGCGGGGTCGGGACAGCAGGCATGCCGCGTGCTCGCGCGTCTGGCGCGCCGGCGTTGAAGTTGGCGTAATTGCCCTCAACTTGAATATCGAGTCAGGCTGACCGGCGCGAACGGGTGTTCGCGGCCCCCGGCGGCCTGAGACCGGCGGACCTCGGCCCGCCCACACAGGAACGCGGCTCGCGCCGCCATCGACATGACTACGCCACGCCCCACGCTTCGGGCGGACACGCCCCTCGATCCGATCATCCAGCTGCTGGCGCTCGCCGGCGAACAGGGTTATCTGACGCACGCCGACCTCGTCGACGCGCTGCCGCCGGAAAGCGACAGCCCCGACGCGCTGGACGTCGTGCGCGCCGCGCTCGCGGACATCGGCATCGCCGTGCTCGACGAGCCGGCCGCGCCGGCGCCGTTCGCGAATGCCGCGACGGTCGAGGTCGATCGCGACGCGCTCGACGAAGGCCGCGCGCTGCTCGGCGAACTCGCCCGCGGCACGAGCGCGTCGACCGATCCGCTCGCGCTGTACATGCGGCGTATTCATGCGGTGCCGCTGCTCAAGCGTGAGGACGAAATCGTGCTCGCCCGCGAAATCGAAACGGGCCGCCATCAGATCCTGCATGCGCTGGCCGGCTGCCCGACCGCCGTCGAGGCGCTGCTTGCGCGTCATGGCACCACGCGCACGACCGGCGCGAGCGCCGATGAAGGCGACGTCGGCGAAGACGAACGCGACACACCGGCTCCGGCGCGCTACGACGCGCTGCAGGACGCCGTCGCGGCCGTGCGCGGCGCATTGCACGCGCACGGCTGCCGCTCGTCCGACTACCGCGACGCGCGCAACCACCTCGCCACGTTGCTCGGTTCGCTCGCGTGGGTTGCACCGGCCGTCGACGACGCGAGCCGCGTCGTGCGCGCGCTCGCCGCCGCGCCGGCCGATACCGTTACAGATACCGATCCCGACGCCGCATGCTTCGACACGGTCGCACGGCGTGCGCTCGGCGCCGCGCTCCGCGACGGTCAGCAAAAGGTGCGCGACGGCACGCGAGCGATGCTCGAGGCGAACCTGCGGCTCGTGCTGTCGATCGCGCGCAAGTACATGAACCGCGGCGTCGACCTGCCCGACCTGGTACAGGACGGGTGCCTCGGCCTGATGCGCGCGATCGAGAAGTTCGAATACCGGCGCGGCTTCAAGTTCTCGACCTACGCGACCTGGTGGATCCGGCAGGCGGTCGCGCGGGCGGTCGCCGACCGTTCGCGCACGATCCGCGTGCCGGTGCACGTCGGCGACCAGTACCAGCGCGTGCAGCGGCATGCGCTGCGCTTGCGCCAGCGCACGGGCCGCCGTGCGACGCCGGCAGAACTCGCGGCCGAAACCGGGCTCGCCGAGGACAAGCTGCGCGCCGTGCTCGCGTTGCCGGCCGAGCCGTTGTCGCTCGACACGCCGCTGCCCGACGCGGACACCGGCCTCGTCGACGTGATCGAGGACCAGGCATCGGCGAGCCCGTTCGAGCGCCTGGCCGACACGCGGATGCGCGAATGCGTTACGTCGCTGCTGCGCTCGGTCACGCCGGCCGAGGCCGACGTGCTGCGCCGGCGGTTCGGCCTCGGCGGCGCCGAGCCCGATACCTACGATGCGATCGCGCAGGACGCCGGCATGTCGCGCGAACGCGTGCGGCAGATCGAGAAGCGCGCGCTCGCCACGCTGCGCACGGCCGCCGAGGCCGAGGGCGCACAGTCGTTCCTCGACGCGTAACCGCCCGCGCGTTCGTGCCGCGTTCCGCCTGTGCAACGTTTGCCATTGACGCGCATCAAGTTTTGCTCGTCGCTTGCCGCGACAATATGTTGAAATGAAGAGTCGACCGGCGCCTCGCGCGCCGGTCACTCCGTTTGCGCTTCCACAGGTCCCGCACCATGCAGACGACCGTCAGCCAGACGCACGAGGAAAACCGGCAAATCGCGGCCTGCCTGCGCGAAGCCGCGCAGTTGCTTGCCGATCAGGGCGCAAATCCTTATCGGGTGGCCGCCTACCGCGCATCAGCCGACACGATCGAGTCGATCGACGACGATATCCGCACGCGCTTCGACGCGGGCGGCGTCGATGCGCTCGGCGCGCTGCCGGAAGTCGGCACCGGCGTCGCGCAGGCGATCGCCGAATTGCTGGTCACCCGGCGCTGGCGCCTGCTCGACCGGCTGCGCGGCGATGCGGAACGCGTGTCGGCATTCGAAGCCGTGCCGGGCATCGGTCACGGGCTCGCGCTGCGGATTCACGACGCATTGCACATCGATACGCTCGAGGAACTCGAACGCGCGGCCCGCAGCGGCCAGCTCGAAGCGATCGCGGGCGTCGGCCCGCGTCGCGCGGCCGGCATCCGCGCGGCGCTCGACGACGTGCTGACCCGGCGCCGGCGCTGGCAAGGCCACGCGCGCGACGCCGGTCTGGGCACGGAGCCGCCGGTCGAACTGCTGCTCTACATCGACCGCCTGTACCGCAGCAAGGCCGCCGCCGGCATCCTGCCGACGCTCGTGTCGCGCCGCCTGAACGCGGACGTCAGCATTCAGCCGCCCGTGATGCACATGACCAAAGGCGGCTGGCATTTCACCGCGCTGTGCCCGTATCCGGCACGTACGCAAGAGCCCGGCCGCACCGCGGACTGGGTCGCGCTCTATTTCTATGATGCGCTGCAATGCGAGTACCAGCGGACCGTCGTCACGGAAACGCTCGGCTCGCTCGTCGGCAAGCGCATCGTGCGCGGCCGGGAGATGGAGTGCCGCGTGTATTACGCAGGATGAGGCGCTCGAGTCGCTAGCGGCGGCGCTGGGCTCGCGCACGACCTTTCACGGCAAACCGAACCGCTTGTTACGCGCCGTCCCTCTTCGCGGTCGTGCGGCGCGCCGGATGCCGATGCGCCGCGATGCGCAGCAGCTTGCGGAACGACGGGCATTCGAGATGATTCGCCGCCGGGCACCCGGCTGCATGCCGCAGCGCATCGCGCACCGCGCCGAGACGGCGAATCGTGCGGTCAAGCTCATCGGCCTTGTCGCCGAGCTTCGCCCGATCGATCGCGGGCCGGCCGTCCGCGCCGAACATCGCGAGGATGTCGTCGAGCGAAAACCCCGCCTCGCGGCCGAGCGCGATCAGCGCCAGGCGCTCCAGCACCGACTCGTCGTACTGGCGCCGCAGCCCGTGACGGCCGGTCGGCACGATCAATCCCTTTTCTTCGTAATAGCGCAGCGTCGACGCCGGCAATCCCGAGCGGCGCGCGACATCGGCGATGTCCAGACGGCTCATGCTTGACCTCAAGTGAACTTGAAGTTGCAAGATAGCCGCTCGCGTCCTTCGACACAAGCCTGGACCGCCCTGGATCCACTCCGCCTTTCGTCGACGTCGCGCACGCGGCGATGGATTGACGACGCGCAGGACGTGCGTGCAGCGCGTGCGC
The DNA here is from genome assembly GCF_003635165.1 of Burkholderia sp. Nafp2/4-1b. Taxonomy (GTDB): domain Bacteria; phylum Pseudomonadota; class Gammaproteobacteria; order Burkholderiales; family Burkholderiaceae; genus Burkholderia. The sequence goes on from NZ_ML058597.1 coordinate 1,130,598, forward strand.
CGCGCACACGTCCGGCCGCTCAGACCTTCATCGTCCCGGTGCGCACATAGCGCTCGTGCCACGACAGCGCCTCGGCGAGCAGGTGCGGCGTGTGCTTGCCGAAGCTCTCGCGCGACGCACGCTCGAAGTAGTCCTCGAGCATCGGCCGGTAGTCGGGATGCGCGCAGGTCGCGATGATCTTGCGCGCGCGCTGCTTCGGCGACAGCCCGCGCAGGTCGGCGAGCCCCTGCTCGGTGACGACCACCGCGACGTCGTGTTCGGTATGGTCGACGTGGCTCGCCATCGGCACGATCCGCGAGATTGCGCCGCCCTTCGCGGTGCTCGCCGACATGAAGCACGACAGGTAGCCGTTGCGCGCGAAGTCGCCCGAGCCGCCGATGCCGTTCTGGATCTTCGTGCCCATCACGTGCGTCGAGTTCACGTTGCCGTAGATGTCCGCCTCGATCATCCCGTTCATCGCGATGCAGCCGAGGCGGCGCACGAGTTCCGGATGGTTGCTGATCTCCTGCGGACGCAACAGGATCTTTTCGCGGAAGGTCGCGATCTCGTCGGCGAAACGCTGCACGGCGGCCGGGCTCAGCGACAGCGCGGTGGCCGACGCGAAGCTCAGCGTGCCGTCGTCGAGCAGGTCGAGCATGGCGTCCTGGATCACTTCGGTGTACGCGCTCAGGTTCGAGAAGCCGGCCGAGCTCAGTTCCGCGAGCACCGCGTTCGTGATGTTGCCGACGCCCGACTGCAGCGGCAGCAGGTTTTCCGGCAGGCGGCCACGCTTCACTTCGTGGCGCAGGAAGTCGATCAGCTGCAGCGCGATCTGCTTCGACGTCGCGTCCGGTGCGGAGAATGCGTTGCTGCGGTCCGGCGCATCGGTCTCGACGATCGCGACGATTTTCTCGGCCGGGCAGCGAAAGTACGGCTCGCCGATCCGGTCGTCGCTTTTCGTCAGCGGAATCGGCTTGCGGTGCGGCGGCAGCGCGGTGCCGTAATAGACGTCGTGCATCCCGTCGAGGCCGAGCGGCTGGCGCGCGTTGACCTCGAGGATCACGTGCTTCGCCTGCTCGAGCCAGGTCTTGTTGTTGCCGATCGACGCGGACGGAATCAGCAGCCCGTCCTCGCGGATGCCCGCGACTTCGACGATCGCGACGTCGAGCTCGCCGTACAGCCCGAACCATGCGTATTGCGCGACGTGGCTCAGGTGGACGTCCTGGTAGTCGACTTCGCCGCTGTTGATCTTGTCGCGCAGCGTCGGGTCGGACTGGTACGGCAGGCGCATCGAGATGCCGTTGGTGCGGGCGAGCGCGCCGTCGAGTTCAGGCGCGGTCGATGCGCCGGTCAGTACGTTGATCCGGAAGTCCTCGCCGCGCGCGTGGGCCGCGTCGATGTGGGCGGCGAGCGCGGCCGGCACGGCCTTCGGATAGCCCGAGCCGGTGAAGCCGCTCATCGCGACGGTCATGCCGGGACGGATCAGCGCGGCGGCTTCGTCGGCGGTGCGGACGAGCGAACGCAGGGCGGGGGCGAGGATGCGTGAAGAAGACATGGCTGGATATCTGACGCTTTTGGTCTGTCATTGACGTCGCGGGGGGTGTCTCCTGAGCGACGCGAAGCCCTTGGGGCCGCGAGGGGCGGCCCGGCACCACGGGCACGGTCGGAGTATCGCAGAGGCTATTGCCGCGAAATGTCCGCTGAATGCAAAAGATACTTGCACGTTGCAACGGGTATCGAACGGCCGTTCTGTGACAGGCACAGGCGCGGCGCCCGCCAGAATCCAGCCGAAAGGTAGGCGAAAGCGAATCGCCAATTTGCCGCGCCCGGCTGACGAACGACTGAACGCCAATCGGCCGACGCGTGCCAGGATTCACCATGCAGCGGCGCACAATCGACATGCGCTGCCCAGCTTGCGATCGCCGCGGCCGATTGTCACCCGGCCGCGCTTTGTCGGGCCTGATGCACGTCAAGCCGCACCCATGCGCGAAGTGCCCGCCGGACCCGCTGGAGCGGCCCGCAGGCCTTGACAGCGGCGTCGCGCGAGCCACACTGAATGACGTACGGCCCGGATCCGCGAGCGTCGTTTCGCGCGTCCGGTTTGCAACCGGCCGATGCCCGGATCGCGCGGTAACACTCCCGTATGTCAGGACATTGATCGAATAAAAAGCATCAAATTACAATTCCGTATATATTTCGCCGATGGACCAAAGAAAAACCGCCACACGTTCCGAACCGCCGCTGCCACGCACCTGGGATGCGCGGCTCGCGCGCTCGCTTGTACGCCCGCTGATCGACACGCCCGTCACCCCGAATCACCTCACTACCCTTCGTCTGCTGATCGGCCTCGCCGGCGCCTGGTGCCTCGCGCAAGGCGGCTTCGGCTGGAGCAACGCGGGCGCATTCCTGATCGTGCTGTCGAACTTCGTCGACCACACCGACGGCGAGCTCGCGCGCATCAGCGGCAAGTCCAGCAAGATCGGTCACTTTTACGACCTCGCGGCCGACGCGCTCGTGACGGTCGCGCTGTTCGTCAGCATGGGGCTCGGCATCGTCGCCCAAGGGGGCCAGATGGCCGCGTCGCCGGTGCTGCTCGGTGCGGTGGCCGGCGCGGCCGTCGCGCTGATCTTCTTCCTGCGCATGCGGATCGAATCGATCGCCGGCAAGGCCGGCACCAAGCAGGCATTCGCCGGCGGCTTCGAGACCGAAGACGTGCTCTACCTGCTGCCGATCGTGACGCTCGTCGACGGCGTGCAGCCGTTCCTGCTCGCGGCGTCGATCGGCGCGCCGCTGTTCGCCGCATGGGTCGTGATCGACTGGTGGCGCATCGTGCGCCGCGGCAGCAGCCTTTCGCAGAACCCCACTGAAATCCAGGCTTCCAAATGACTCCTAGCACGCGCGACGACTCCGTGCTGAGCCCGGCACGCCCCGCGCCTGCGCGCGCGGCAGCGGCCGATCCCGATCGCACCGTGGCCGACAGCGTCGGCCGTCTCGACCTCGACCGCCTGCGCGGCGACTACACGCGCCAGGGGTCGTTCCTGTATCTCGACGCATTCCTGCCGTCGGACGCGCACGCGAAACTCGCGGCCGCCGCGCGCGCGATGCAGCCCGGCCTGAACCGCAATTACCTGCCCGGCCACAAACAGGGCGGCAGCGTGAGCCGGCACACGATCGACGAGCAGGCGCCGTACATCGCCGAGCTGTACCGCTCGAAGGCGCTGATCGGCTTCCTCGAGAAGATCACCGGCGACAAGCTGATGCTGTCGCCGGACAACGATCCGCATGCGTACGCGCTCTACTACTACACGAAGCCCGGCGACCACATCGGCTGGCACTACGACACGTCGTATTACGACGGCCGCCGCTATACGCTGCTGATCGGCGTGATCGACGAATCGTCGTGCCGGCTCGACTACGAGCTGCATACGCGCAACCCGGACGTGCCTGACCAACCGGGTTCGGTGCAGATCGCCGATGGCGGCATCGTGCTGTTCGACGGCGACAAGCTGCGCCACCGGATCACGCCGCTCGGCCAGAACGAGACGCGCGTGTCGCTGACGTTCGAATACGTGACCAACCCTGGCATGCGGCCGTGGAAGCGCTTCATCTCGAACATGAAGGACGCGATCGCGTATTTCGGTTTCCGCCAGGTGTTCAAGCAGCTGGCCACGCGCCGGTCGACCGGGTCATGACACGCGCCGGCCTGATCCTGCTGTCCCTCGGAACGGCACTGTTCGTCGCACTGCTCGCGTGGCAGGGCGTCGGCGCGGTTGCGTCGACGTTTCTCGCGGCCGGCTGGGGCCTCGCGCTCGTCGCGGCGTTCCACGTCGTGCCGCTCACGGTCGATGCGTTCGCGATTTCCGTGATGTTCCGCCGCGGCCAGCCGGGCGCCGAACTCGGCAACGCGCTGCGCGCGCGCTGGGTCGGCGAATCGGTGAACAGCCTGCTGCCCGCCGGGCAGATCGGCGGGCCGGTGCTGATGGTGCGTCACCTCGCGCAGCGCGGCACGCGGATGGCCGATGCGGCCGCCGTCGTCACGGTCAGCACGACGATGCAGGCGCTCGCGCAGATGGCGTTCGCGCTGATCGGCATCGCCACGTTCAGCCTGTATGCAACGCACGAATCGGTCGCTTACCTGCGCACGCCGGCGCTGATCGCCACCGGCGTGCTCGGCGCGCTCGCCATCGCGTTCTACGCGGCGCAGCGGCGCGGGCTGTTCGGCCGCGGGCTGCGTCTCGCGTCGAAGCTGCTCGGCCCGCGCGACTGGTCGTCGCTGGCAACCCGCGCGGATGCGATCGACGACGCGGTCGGCACGCTGTACCGCGATCGCGCGAAGGTCGCGAAAACCTTCGCCTTGAGCCTCGTCGGCTGGATCGTCGGCACCGCCGAAGTGTGGCTCGCGCTGCACTTCCTCGGGCACCCGGTCTGCTGGCTCGACGCACTGCTGCTCGAGAGCGTCGGCCAGGCGATTCGCGGTGCGGCGTTCGCGATCCCGGGCTCGCTCGGTGCACAGGAAGGCGGTTACCTGCTGCTCGCGCCGCTGGTCGGCCTGCCGCCCGACGCGGCGCTCGCGCTGTCGCTCGCGAAGCGCGCGCGCGAACTCGCGCTCGGCCTGCCCGGCCTGCTCTATCTGCATTTCAGTGAAAGAAACTGGCAGCGGCGCCGTGCGCCGCAGCCGCTCGCCGACTGATCGTTCAGATCGCCGGCTTTTTGGTTGGAGAACCCATGCGAGCCATCATTCTTGCGGCAGGCCTCGGCTTGCGCCTGCAACAACCGCCCGAGGCGCAATTCCCGAAGTGCCTGTTGCGCTTCGACGACGTGTCGCTGCTCGAGCGCCATCTGCGTGTGCTCGACGCCGCGGGCGTCGATGAAATCGTGCTCGGGCTCGGCTTCCAGCACGAGAAGGTCGAGCAGGAACTGAAGCGCCTCGGCCGCACCGCCGAGATCGTGATCAACGAGCGCTACGACCTCGGCAGCGTGCTGACCGTGCACACCGTCGCCGATGCGATGACGCGCGGCGGCGACGTGCTGCTGATGGACGCCGACGTGCTGTACGACGAGAACATCCTGTACGCGCTGATCGCCGATGCCGACAAGGCCGTCGACCGCCTGCTGATCGATCGCGACTTCGAGGCCGGCGACGAGCCCGTCAAGCTGTGCCTGAAGAACGGCGTGCCGGTCGAGCTGCGCAAGCAGCTCGCGGTCGATCTGGAATACGACACGATCGGCGAATCGGTCGGCTTCTTCCGCTTCACCGAAGGCACCGCGCGCCGCCTCGCGACCATCGTCGCCGGCTACGTCGACAGCGGCCGCGCGAACATGCCGCACGAGGAAGCCGTGCGCGACCTGCTGCTCGAGGGCGGCCATTCGTTCGACGTCGCCGACGTCACGGGGTCGCCGTGGATCGAGATCGACTTCCCGAACGACGTCGCACGCGCGACGCAAGACATTCTCCCCCTGATTCAACGCACGACCGCCGGAGCCGCACGATGAACGCACGCGAACCCAACTACACCGAATCGCGCAGCGCCCGCCTGCGCCGCATGCTCGTCAGCAGCGACCTCGAATTCCTGATGGAAGCGCACAACGGCCTGTCGGCGCGCATCGTGCGCGAAGCCGGCTTCAAGGGCATCTGGGCATCGGGCCTCGCGATCTCCGCGCAGTTCGGCGTGCGCGACAACAACGAAGCGAGCTGGACGCAGGTCGTCGACGTGCTCGAGTTCATGGCCGACGCGAGCGACCTGCCGATCCTGCTCGACGGCGACACCGGCTACGGCAACTTCAACAACGTGCGCCGCCTCGTGAAGAAGCTCGAGCAGCGCGGCATCGCCGGCGTGTGCATCGAGGACAAGCAGTTCCCGAAGACCAACAGCTTCATCGACGGCGAACGCCAGCCGCTCGCCGAGATCGACGAGTTCTGCGGCAAGATCAAGGCCGGCAAGGATTCGCAGACGGACTCCGACTTCTCGATCGTCGCGCGTGTCGAAGCGCTGATCGCGGGCTGGGGAATGGACGAGGCGCTGCGCCGCGCGAACGCGTACGCGGAAGCCGGCGCCGACGCGATCCTGATCCACAGCAAGCTGTCGCGCCCGGACGAGATCCTGCAGTTCGCCCGCGAATGGAGCGGCAAGGCGCCGCTCGTGATCGTGCCGACCAAGTACTACAGCACCCCGACCGACGTGTTCCGCCAGGCCGGCATCAGCACCGTGATCTGGGCGAACCACCTGATCCGCGCGTCGGCGTCGGCGATGCAGGCCGTCGCGCGCGAAATCCATGAGAACGAGACGCTGATCAACGTCGAGGACCGCGTCGCGTCGGTCAACGAGATCTTCCGCCTGCAGGACGCCGACGAATACTCGGCCGCCGAGCGCATCTACCTGTCGTCGTCGTCGCGCGCGTCGAACGCCGCGATCGTGCTCGCGGCCAGCCGCGGCAAGGGGCTCGAGGCTGTTACCGAAGACAAACCCAAGGTCATGCTGCCCGTCGCCGGCAAGCCGCTCCTGCGCTGGCTCGTCGACGGCTTCAAGAAGCATGGCGTGAACGACATCACCGTGGTCGGCGGCTATCGCGCCGACGCGATCGACACGTCGGGCATCAAGCTCGTCGTCAACGAGCGCCATGCGCAGACCGGCGAACTCGCATCGCTCGCATGCGCGGCCGAACGCCTGAACGGCGACACCGTGATCTCCTACGGCGACCTGCTGTTCCGCAGCTACATCCTGCGCGATCTCGCGGAGAGCGAGGCCGAGTTCAGCGTCGTCGTCGATTCGTCGCTGACCGAGACCAATCAAAGCGTGCGCGATTTCGCGCTGTGCTCGGCAGCGGACGACCGCGGCCTGTTCGGTCAGAAGACGTATCTGCAACGCGTATCGAGCGACGTCGCCGCGGGCACGCCGCACGGCCGCTGGATCGGCCTGCTGAACGTGCGCGGCGCAGGCGTCGAGCGCCTGAAGACGATGCTCGCGACGCTGCAGGCACGCCCCGATTTCGACACGCTCGACATCCCGTCGCTGCTCAACGAACTGATCGCCGCCGGCGAGAAGATCGAAGTGCAGTACGTGCACGGCCACTGGCGCGGCGTCAACGACCTGGAAGACTTCCGCCGCGCGGGCGACTTCGCGCACGGCCAGACGCCGCTGTCCGAGCCGGGCGCCGGCAACGGGAGCGCACAATGATCGAGGCGGCCCAGTTCGTCGAGGCCGCGCGCGAACGCGGCTTCGACTGGTACGCGGGCGTGCCCTGCTCGTACCTGACGCCGTTCATCAACTACGTGCTGCAGGACCCGACGCTGCACTACCTGTCGGCCGCGAACGAAGGCGACGCGGTCGCGCTGATCGCGGGCGCGACGCTCGGCGGCAAGCGCGGGATCGCGATGATGCAGAACTCCGGGCTCGGCAACGCGGTGAGTCCGCTCACGTCGTTGACCTGGACCTTCCGTCTGCCGCAGTTGCTGATCGTCACGTGGCGCGGGCAGCCGGGCGTGTCCGACGAGCCGCAGCACGCGCTGATGGGGCCGATCACGCCGGCCATGCTCGACACGATGGAGATCCCGTGGGAGACGTTCCCGACCGACCCCGAACAGGTCGGCCCGGCGCTCGACCGCGCGATCGCGCACATGGACGCAACGGGCCGCCCGTATGCGCTCGTGATGCAGAAAGGCAGCGTCGCGCCGTATGAACTGAAGTCGAACCCGGCAGCGACGCCGCGTGCGCACGTTGCCGCGCAGTCGGCCGCGCGCGCTGAATCGCCGGCCGCGTGGCCGACCCGCCACGACGCGCTGCAGCGCGTGATCGCGCACACGCCGGTCGACTCGACCGTCGTGCTCGCGTCGACCGGCTTCTGCGGCCGCGAACTCTATGCGATCGACGATCGCCCGAACCAGCTGTACATGGTCGGCTCGATGGGCTGCGTGACGCCGCTCGCGCTGGGCTTGGCGCTCGCGCGCCCCGACCTGCGCGTGGTGGCCGTCGACGGCGACGGCGCCGCGCTGATGCGCATGGGCGTGTTCGCGACGCTCGGCACCTACGGCCCGTCCAACCTCACGCACGTGCTGCTCGACAACGGCGCGCACGAATCGACCGGCGGCCAGGCAACCGTGTCGCAGCATGTGTCGTTCGCGGGCGTCGCGGCCGCGTGCGGCTATGCGTCGGCCGTCGAAGGCGACACGCTCGACGTGCTCGATGCGACGCTTTCCGCGAAAGCCGACGGCGCGCAGTTCGTGCGTGTGGCGATCCGCACGGGCGTGCCCGACGGCCTGCCCCGCCCGACCGTCACGCCGGTCGAGGTCAAGACTCGCCTGATGCGGCATATCGGCGCCGCGCAGGCCGAAGCCCACGCCGAAGGAGCTCATTGATGCTGCTGCTGAACCCCGGCCCGGTCACGCTCACCGAACGCGTGCGCCGCAGCCTGCTGCAACCCGACCTGTGCCATCGCGAAAGCGAATTCTTCGATCTGCAGGATGAAGCGCGTGCGCGTCTCGTCGCCGCGTATGAACTCGATCCGGCCGAATGGGCCGCCGTGCTGATGACGGGCTCGGGCACCGCCGCCGTCGAAAGCATGATCGCCGCGCTCGTGCCGCAGGACGGCAAGCTGCTCGTGATCGAGAACGGCGTGTACGGCGAGCGCATCACGCAGATCGCGACGCAGTACGGGATCGCGCATGATGTGCTGAAGCATGAGTGGATGCAGGCGCCTGATCTCGCGCAGGTTGGTGCGCGTCTTGACGCGGGCGGTTATTCGCACGTCGCGGTGATTCATCATGAAACGACGACCGGCCGGTTGAACGATCTCGGTGCGATCGCCGACGTGTGTCGTGCGCGTGGTGTGAAGATGCTGGTCGATGGTGTCAGCAGTTTTGGGGCTGAGGCGATCGATTTCGGCGGTGGCGTGATTGATGCGGTCGCCGCGACCGCGAACAAGTGCCTGCACGGCGTGCCGGGCGCGGCGTTCGTGATCGTGCGGCGTAGTGCGCTGGCGAAGGCTGCTAGTCGTACTTACTATCTCGATCTCGGGCGGCTTGCGAAGCTGCAGGATCAGCGGAATACGCCGTTTACACCTTCCGTGCATGCTTACTATGCGCTCGTCGAGGCGCTGCGCGAGTTTGATGAGGCCGGCGGCTGGCGTGCGCGGCATGCGCATTACAAGGCGCTGGCCGATCAGGCGCAGGCGGGGCTTGCTGAACGTGGGATGCCGCTTGTGCTGCCAGAAGGTGCTTCGTCGGTCGTGCTGCGCGCGTATCGGCTGCCGCAGGGTGTCACGTACGAGACGCTGCACGACGGGTTGAAGGAGCGTGGCTTCGTCATTTACGCGGGGCAAGGCGGGTTGTCGAAGGAATTGTTCCGGATCTCGACGATGGGCGCGATTCAGACGGCTGATGTCGAGCGGTTGCTGGAAGGGTTTACGGCGTTGACGCGGTAAGCGTTGTCCGCATCTACGTATACGAAAGGCCCGCAAGGGCCTTTTTTTTGTTGTTCGCGAAGCTCGGGGAACGACCGGACCTATCGGTGGCGTTTGGCTGGCAGCAGTTAAAAGCGACTGGCTGTTGCCGACCCACTCCAGCCATTGCTGCGGCAGCCCCATCAACGGCAGCTTCCGGCGGCGAAAGCGACACTAGGGCGTAACTGGGCATGAGCTGGTTTAGAATCGAACAGCGGTGGTGTAGACGAAAGAAGAGAGAGAGAGAGCCTTGCTCGTCGCGGGCGATATTCGCCAATACAATCTCATCGACCTGCGCCCTCGCACCCCGGATTTGTGTCAACAGCTCAGTGGCTACATCGCCCGTGGCGACTGTTAGAGAGCAAGCGAGACCGAGGTCATATGTACTTAAGAGAAATTTACGTTGAGAACAATGGGGTGATCGAACGCTTGCACCTTTCGCCCGGATTTGCGCAAAACGGGGAACCAAAGCCATTTGTATTGGTGGGCGGCAACGGCAGCGGAAAGACAAACGTTCTCTCCATGGCCGCAGACGCTCTCTTCGAGGTTGCGGCCATCCATTACACCGACGTAACCCCATCGAGCGGTCAAGGTGGAAGAGCGTGGTTCAGAATAGTGGGCAGTAACAGCGTAAAGGTTGGTTCTCCCGGTTCGGTCGTGATATTGCGCCTCGCACATGGAGATTCCGAGTTCGCCTATGTTGAGAAGGCGGGTCGACTCGTTGCCACTGATGTTCAGCAGCGAACTCCGGCCTCGCTTCGGAATTTTGTAGCTTGGGAAACCGATGGAAATTCGAAAACATGTGCCGTCTCGTCGGACGTGGCTAAACGCAGTTACGACGAAGGTGCATATGTTTACTTTCCATCGAGTCGTTCGGAAACGCCATATTGGTTGAATCAGGGTAGCCTTCCTCCTACCGGATTTGATCTTACGCCGCGATATAGTCATCAGCTTAACAAGCCGATCTTTGTCGAGAAGGGCCTAGAAAAGCTCAAGCAATGGCTGCTTTCGGTGCTGCTCGAAGTCCGCGCTGATGTGCAGCCTGTGTTTGCGAATAACCAAGTCCATTGGGTCGCAGCCGGTAACACGGCTCGGATTGCACCTGCACATGCACTGTGGGGCAACCTCAACACCATCCTGCGAACCATCCTCGATAGCCCGACTGCGAGGCTGACGTGGCTCGGTCGGTATAACAAGGCGGGCATCGGGTACTCGATGACAGACCTCTCCCCGTCGCTGCCACTGGAGTCGCTGTCCGCCGGAGCAAGGTACCCTTTTCAACATTTTTGGCACGCTAATGCGATATGGCGATGGCACAACTGCCGGAGAAATTCCGGCATCAGGCAACATCACTGGTATGTGCGTAGTGGACGAAATCGATTCACATATGCACATTGATCTTCAGTATCGGGCGATTCCTGCCCTGATAAAGATGTTTCCGAAGGTTCAATTCATCCTGTCCAGCCATTCCCCACTCTTCGTCCTAGGCATGGAAAAGGTCTTTCCGGAAGGGGCATTCAACCTCTTTGATATGCCCTCTGGCGAACCGGTGCAAGCAGAGGCGTACACGGAATTTGGGCGCGCGCTTGACATCTTGCAAGAGACGCACGCTTTTAACGATCAAATTCGCAGAGTCGCAAACGAACCTGGTAAGCTCTTGGTTCTCGTCGAAGGCGAAACGGATCCTCTCTACATAAAGACCGCAATTGAATTGCTGGGTTTCGCCAATATTTTCGATGCCGTTGAGATTGAGTGGGTCGGGGCGAAGGATCCAAAACGTGGAGAGGGCTTTAATACTGGAAAAGACTCCCTTAATTCGGCTTACAACTTCCTTCGCGCGAAGCCCGAACTAGTCAAACGGCCCGTCTGCTTTTTATACGACAACGATGCTCGAAAAGCTGATGTGGATGATGGTCAACTCTCAATCCGAACGATACCAACCAACCCGGATAATGAAGAAATGCGTTTCGGGATTGAAAACATGCTCCCTTTGAGCGTTTTTACGGACGACGTCTTCGACACGAAAGAAAATAATAGGGGAAATGGCACGTACACGACCATTCGCTCCCTTAACAAGATGCGCCTTTGTCAGAAAATATGTACAGAAGATCGTAACCGCGAACACTTCCAAGGATTCGTGCCGCTGCTTCAAGTCATTGCCAGCGTCGCACACAGTTTGACGGGCTATGAAATCCCCGCGGAATTGAAGCGTGTTGACGGCAAGGTAAATGTCGTAGCCAATGGATCCCCTACAACAAATGCCGCCTCGTAGTTTCGCAACACGCACGTTCGTGGACGTCTCACCGCTCGTCGCCAGAAAGTACCAGTGGCTAGTCCGGTTTCCGTCCGGTCTCTGGAGCATAGCCGACGTCAGAGCGTCGACTCACGGCATAGACGAACGGCCGAAGTTGGCCGTTAAGCGACATCCACAACAATCCGTAACCCCCTCATGCCCAGAGAATCATTCGTTTTGATTCACTGCTGGCTGGTACTCAACTGAGGCGCAGAAGCGCTTCAAGTGAGGCATCGGCGGCCCGTAACACGCCCACCTACTCCACCACCTTCGCCCCGATCGCATCCGCCGGCGCCGGCATCTGCAACGCGTCGTCCCGCACGCGTCGCGCTTCACGCGCCGTATAGCGATCCTTCAGCCGCAGGAACGGCTTTTCGACGAGGAAATAGCTGGCGGTCGCAGCAATCAGCGCCCACACGATCCCAAGCGGAAACGCATGCGCGACCGGCAGGCTCGCGTTCGCGAACGGCTGCTGCCACAGATACAGGCTGAACGAGGTCGTACCGACGAACACGACCGGCCTAGCCCGCAGCCACCGCGCGCACCAGAACTCGCTGCGGAAATTCAGCACGACGATCACGATTGCGATCAGCGCGGCCTCGAGCGTCACGCCATACGTCGCATTCCAGAAGCCGCCGAGCCGATGTTCGGCAATCGGCATCCCGAACAGCACGACGAAGACCAGCACCGTCGCGATGCGCGCCTCGTGGCGCCACGAGCCGATCCACGCTTCGAGCCGTTCGCAATTGAGCGCCGCGTAGCAGCCGATCAGGATCGGATCGACGCCCGTGTGCAGCATCATCCCGAGCTGGCCGCGCAGCGCCGGCGCGACGAAATACGTGAGCGCGCGCACCAGCGGCACGACCAGGATCAACGCGGCCAGCCAGTGCGTGCCACGACGCCGGGCGCCGTACACGAACAACACCGGCCAGAACCAGTAAAACTGCTCCTCGAGCGCGAGCGACCAGAAATGACCGAGATACCACGCGCCATCCGGATGCAGCGCGTTGTCGCCGGCCAGCCCGAACCACGCCGAGTAGTTCCACAAATGCAGCGCCGCATACAGCCACTGCCGCCGATCGACATCGAGCCACCCGACGACGGCGAGGACACCGACGGTCGCGAGATACACATAACAAGCCGGCCAGATCCGCAGCGCGCGGCGCACGTAGAACGACGTCAGCGCGATCCCGCCGGTACGCGTGAATTCCGCGCGCAGCACGTTGGTGATGAGGAAACCGCTGAGAACGAAGAAGATCAGCACGCCGAGCCGGCCGTCGGCGATCAGCCGCAGCGGCGCGAACCAGCCGGTGTAGCCGCCCGGCAGCACGTGCTCGGCGTGTCCGACCACCACCATCGTCACCGCGACGGCGCGCAACCCGGTCAACTGCGTGACGCGATGGTTCATCGGCTGGTTTCCCGTTGGCACGGTAAAGGAGCAGGAGATGTCGGCGGCCCGACTGGCACGCCGATATGCCGCCGGGATTTTGTATGAAAAATATCGGAATGAAATTCCTGAAAAAATTCCGATGCCCGTACGGCCGCGAACGCCGGGCCGCAAAGCCTTCGCCGATCCACACGCAATGAGCGGATTGAATGGGCATAATGACAAGCCATGTGCGGCGGCGACGCGCCGATGCAGATACAACGAATTTTGCGGCACCGCAATATCGGCGCGACCGGTACTGCGCCCGCACGCCGGCCGCGCCTCGTCCGCCCTCCTGTCGACCCCCACCCGGAGCCTGCCTGTGTACCCACCGATCGAACCCTACGCCCACGGCCACCTCGACACCGGCGACGGCCATCGCATCTACTGGGAGCGCTGCGGCAACCCGTCCGGCAAGCCCGGGGTGTTCCTGCACGGCGGCCCGGGCGCAGGCTGCAGCCCCGACCATCGTCGCCTGTTCGATCCCGAGCGCTACGACATCCTGCTGTTCGACCAACGCGGGTGCGGACGCTCGACGCCGCATGCGAGCCTCGACAACAACACGACGTGGGACCTGGTCGCCGACATCGAGCGGTTGCGCGAGATGGTCGGCGCGGAACAGTGGCTGGTGTTCGGCGGCTCATGGGGCAGCGCGCTCGCGCTTGCCTACGCGGAGACGCATCCGCAACGCGTAAGCGCGCTCGTCGTGCGCGGCATCTTCACGATGCGTCGCGCGGAGTTGCTGTGGTACTACCAGGAAGGCGCGTCGTGGCTGTTCCCCGACCTGTGGGAAGAATTCCTCGCACCGATTCCCGAAGCCGAACGCGGCGATCTGATGGCCGCCTACCATCGCAGGCTGACGGGCGATGACGAAGCCGCGAAACTCGAAGCCGCGCGTGCATGGAGCCTCTGGGAGGGCCGCACGATCACGCTGCTGCCCGATCCGGCGCTCGCCGCGCACTTCGCGGACGGCCACTACGCGCTCGCATTCGCGCGGATCGAAAACCATTACTTCGTGAACCGCGGGTTCGTCGACGAAGGCCAGTTGCTGCGCGACGCGCATCGTCTCGCCGGCATTCCCGGTGTGATCGTGCAGGGGCGCTACGACATCGCGACGCCCGCCCGCACCGCGTGGGATCTCTCGAAAGCGTGGCCCGACGCGACGTTCGAGATCGTGCCGGACGCCGGACACGCATACAACGAACCGGGCATCCTGAAGGCACTGCTCGCCGCGACGAACCGGTTCGCCACCTAACTCACACTCCGCGACACTTGCGCAGCACGGCGCGGCGCGCCCAGGCCGGCATTGCCGGCCGGCCCCGCACCGCGCCGGCCGCGCCGCCGCGCCGCCTCGCTCAAAGCGCGGCTTCGACGATCGTCCGGCCGTTGATCGCGCGCTCGACGAGCTGCTCATCCCCGACCTTGCGGATCGCATCGTCGAGCAATCCTTCCGGCTCTTCGGTCGCGACCTTCAGCAGGCCCGACAGGCCGCGCGCGTCGAGCACCACGAGCGTCTCCATCGAATCCGCGCGGCTCACGAGCACGCGGCGGAACGCCGGGCCCGCGCCGAAGCTCGCGCAAAGCTCGATCGTCTCGTTGCCGAGCGTGTAGTCGAAGTTCTTGATCATGTCTGCCGCCGTTGCAAGGGAATGGCGACGCGCGACGGTGCGGCGCCGTGACGTCGGCGCACCCGCGCGTGCCGCCAGCGGCGGACCGCGGTGCGATCCGTTCGCCGGCATGACCATGCTAGGCGTGCTGTATTAACGAAGACTTAAACGCGAAAACGGCCCGGCCGCGGGTCGATCACGCCGTATCACGGCGCCGCCTCGTCAAGCGGCTCGACCGTCACGCCGACCTTCAGCTCCTGATCCGCGCCGCCGCCGCGAATCACGCCGCGCAGCGGCGTCACGTCCGCGTAGTCGCGGCCGATGGACAGCATCACGTAGTCGTCGCCCGGCGCGCGATCGTTGGTCGGATCGAGCTGCAGCCAGCCGCCATCCTCGGGCCAGGCCGGGTCGTACACGTCGATCCACGCATGCGACGCATCCGCGCCGATCAGCCGCGGCTGCCCGGGCGGCGGCTGCGTCAGCAGATAGCCGCTCACGTAGCGCGCGGCGAGCCCGAGCGAGCGCAGCGCGCCGATCATCACGTGCGCGAAATCCTGGCACACGCCCGCGCGCAATCGCAATGCATCGAGCGCGGTCGTCGTGATGTCGGTGCTGTTCGGCGTATAGGCAAAATCGGCATGGACCCGCCGCATCAGGTCCCACGCGGCCTGCACGAGCGGCCGCTGCGGCGTGAAGCTCTCGGCCGCATACGCGGCCAGCTCGGGATCGCACGCGACATGCGGCGACGCGAACACGAACTCGCTCGCCGGGTCATACGGCTGCCCCGCGCGAAACTGCAAGCGGTCGCGCACGGCTTCCCACGCCGTTGCGTGATCCGCGTCGGGATTCGCGATCGCGGGCGGCGGCGCGCCGCGCGCGCCTTGCGACCAGACGGGCGGACTCACGCGCACGGTGCTGCGGCTGCGCACGAGCAGCGTGTCGTGAGGCTGGTTCAGCGCGAACGACGCGCGCGCATTGCCGAATGCGTCGATCTCGGTGCAGACCGTTTCCGGCGCGGGCTCGATGTCGAGCGCGAACGACAGCACCTGCTGGCGCGGCGTCGCGAGCGGCTGCAGCCGCGCCTGGTGCTGCGCGGATTCGACGCGCGCCGCATAGCGGTATTCGGTGTCGTGCGTGACACGCAGCAACCGGCCTGGTGTGGCGGTAGCCGGCGGAATCGAAGTGGCCGATGAAGTCGGCCTGGCGGGTGAAGTCGAGGCCGCCGGCGCAGCCGCTGCCGGCTTCGCAGTGCCCGAGCCGGGCGTGGGCGGCGTCTTCGCCGCGTGCTTCTGCGTCACCATAGCGTCCTGCCCGCTTCGCGCACGTGGCTGAAATAGCGCTCGCCAATCCGGTTCGACAGCTCCCACACGGCCTTCGCGGTCGTGTCGAGCGCATCGAGCAGCTTGACGTGCCGGCCGTCGTCGTCGGTTTCGCACAGTTCGTGCAGCGACCACGCAGGGACGTCGGGAATCGTCTCGGCCAGTTCGGACAGCGCATAGCCTTCGCTGCGCTCGACCTTCGTCAGCCGGCCGCGCAGCGCCTGCACGACCCAGCCGAGCGAGCGCGGATTGTCGGTGTCGAGCACCAGGAGCGACAGCAGCGGCGCCACGTCGAAGCCGCGCTGGAAGCGCGAGCGGAACGTGATCGTGCTGTCGAACAGCTCCAGCACGAGTTCGAAGCCGTCCTGCCGGTGCACCGCGCCCTCGTCGAACGCGAACTTCAGCACGCTGCACAGGAAGTCCAGCCGGTCGATCTGCCGACCGATCGACAACAGCCGCCAGCCGTCGTCACGCGTCATGTTGTCGGTCTGCGCGCCGGTGATCGCGCCGAGCACCAGCCCGAGCCGCTCCAGCAGTTGCAGCGCCTCGTTGCCGATCTGCTCCTCGGCTTCCGGATGATCGGCGCTGTCGGCGAACAGTTGCGTCGCGTCGTCGATCAGCCGCCACTGGTCGCTCGACAGCCGCTCGCGGATCGCGGCGGCCGCGCCGCGCATCCCGAACAGGCAGGATGCGATGCCGGACGTGCGGTCCGCGCCGCGCGTCAGCGACGTCGCGAGCGCGTGCTGGAACGCGCGCGGCGCATCGACGGCGTTCGGCGCGTCGGCGGCGATCAGCCCCGTATCGCGGCACAGCGTGTCGATCAGCTCCAGATGCGCGGGACTGTCGACGTCGTCCTCGCCGCGCAAGCGCTCCAGCGCGGCGCGCGCGAGACGCATCAGGTTGGTCGCACGCTCGGTGTAGCGGCCGAGCCAGAACAGGTTCTCGGCAGCGCGGCTCGCGATCGCGCGCGGGCGCTCGACGAGATCGTCGGGGCCGAGACGGGTCTGCAGCAGCGTCGTCGAATCGACGATGCCTTCGGTCATCACCCACGTGTCGACGGTGCTGCCGCCGCGCGGCATCGGCGCGTTGAACAGCGTATCGCGCGTGCCGACCCGCGACAGCCCGCCCGGCAGCAGTCGCCAGCGCTGTGCGCCGTCGGCGAGCGCGAACACGCGCAGCAGCAGCGGCTTCGGCACGATGCGCGCGCCGCCCTGGCCGTCGGGCGCATCGCGCCCCGGCCAGGTCGGCGCCTGCGACAGCGGCAGGTCGGCCTGTACCGTGTAGTGCTCGGGTCGCGCCAGGATCCGCGCCCGCCACTCGGCCAGCTGCGCCGGCGTGAGCCGTGAACCGATCACCGGATCGAACGCGCCACCGGCCTGCACGTCGGGCGGATACGACGGCTTGATGATGCCGCGCGCGAGCTGCGGCAGCGCGTCGTCGCACGCGGCCGCCTCGCCGCACCACCACGAATGCACGGCCGGCAGCGTCAGCGTTTCGCCGAGCAAAGCTTCCGCGAGGCGCGGCATGAAGCCGAGCATGCCCGGCGATTCGAGGAAGCCGGAGCCCGGCGCGTTCGCGAGCAGCACGTTGCCCGCGCGCACGGCCTGCAGCAGCCCCGGCACGCCGAGCATCGAATCGGGCCGCAGTTCCAGCGGATCGAGCCACGCATCGTCGACACGCCGCAGGATCCCGTGCACGGGTTCGAGCCCGCCCAGCGTCTTCAGGAACACGCGGTTGTCGCGCGCGGTCAGGTCGCCGCCCTCGACCAGCGTGAGACCCAGGTAGCGCGCGAGATACGCATGCTCGAAATACGTCGCGCTGTGCGGCCCCGGCGTCAGCAGCACGATCCGCGAATTCTTGCTGGCCGGGCTGAGCGCCTGCATGCTCTGCAGCAGCGACCGGTACGTGGACGCGAGCCGCTGCACGCGCAGCCCGCGAAAGCCGCGCGGAAAGAGCCGCGACACGATCAGCCGGTTCTCGAGGAGATAGCCGAGGCCGGACGCGCCCTGCGTGTGCTGCGCGACGATCCGCCATTGGCCGTCAGGGCCGCGCGCGAGATCGAACGCAACGACGTGGAGCCACGTATCGCCCGGCACGCGGGCGCCGCGCATCGCGCGCAGGTAACCGGGATGCCCGGTCACGAGCGCGGGCGGCAGCAGCCCGCGCTGCAGGATCGTCTGCGGCCCGTACAGGTCGGCCATCGTCGCGTTCAGCAACCTGACGCGCTGCAGCACGCCGCGCTCGATCGCGACCCAATCCTCGGGCGTGACGATCAGCGGCAGCAGGTCGAGCGACCATGGGCCGGCCGCGCCGTCGCCCGCGCGTTGTTCGTGGAGCTGGTAGAACAGGCCGTTCTCGCGCATGCGCCGCTGCAGCGCATCGGCACGGCGGTCGAGGTCGGCCACGCCGTCGCTGCCGATCGACGTGAAGAAGTTGCGCCACGCGGGCGCCAGCAGCGGCGCCTTGAGGCCGGCGGCACTGCCGCGCAGCTCGTCGTAGCGGCCGGAAGCGGCCGGCGCCGCGAGCGCGGCGGCCAGTTCCGCGGCGTCCGGCTGCGCGCCGGTATCGAAAAGCGTGGGCATCGCGTCGGCGTCGGCGAGATCGTCGGGGTGAATGGGCTGCACGGTCGGTATCGTTGCGTCGTCAGGGTGCGGCCGCGCCCGCGCGCCGCCGCACCGGCGGCCGGGCACCACGCACCCGGCGCACGCGCGGGACGCAGCGGGCGGCCGCGATCTGCCCGCATCCTAGCACTCCGGCCGCGGCGCCGGGCGGTCGCGTCCCCTGCATCGTCGTGCGTCCTTTCATCCGACGATCACGGCCGCCGCAGGTCGAGCGTGAACGGGAATTCACGGCTCGGCGCGGCGGCTGTCACCGTCATCCGCCCGGGCGTGTGCCCCATCGCGACGAAGCGTGCGAGGCGGCGGCTCTCGGCCTCGTACGCATTGACCGGGAACGTCGCATAGTTGCGTCCGCCCGGATGCGCGACGTGATACCGGCAGCCGCCGAGCGAGCGCTGCAGCCACGTATCGACGATGTCGAACGTGAGCGGCGCATGCACGCCGACGGTCGGATGCAGCGCCGACGGCGGCGCCCACGCCTTGTAGCGCACGCCCGCGACGTATTCGCCGACGGTGCCGGTCGGCTGCAGCGGCAGCGCACGGCCGTTGACGGTCACGACGTGGCGGTTGTCGTTCAGCCCGGTCACCCGCACTTCGAGCCGTTCGAGCGACGAATCGACGTAGCGCACCGTGCCGCCGGCCGAGCCCTCCTCGCCCATCACGTGCCACGGCTCCAGCGCGCCGCGCAACGACAGCTCCATCCCGTTCACCGCGATCTGGCCGAACAGCGGGAAACGGAATTCGAAGTGCGGCGCGAACCACGCGGAATCGAACGCGAAGCCGGCGTCGCGCAGTTCGGCCAGCACGTCGTCGAAATCCATCTTCAGGAACGCAGGCAGCATGAAGCGATCGTGCAGCGCGGTGCCCCAGCGCGTGAGCGGCGTCGTGTACGGCGCGGTCCAGAAGCGCGCGACCAGCGCGCGCAGCAGCAGTTGCTGCACGATGCTCATCCGCGCGTGCGGCGGCATCTCGAATGCGCGCAGTTCGAGCAGGCCGAGGCGTCCGGTCGACGAATCGGGCGAATACAGCTTGTCGATGCAGAACTCGCTGCGGTGCGTGTTGCCGGTCACGTCGATCAGCAGGTTGCGCAGTACGCGATCGACGAGCCACGGCGGCATGTCCTTCCCGTGCAGCAGCGTGTTGCGCTGGATTTCCGCGAACGCGATGTCGAGCTCGTAGAGCTGGTCGTTGCGCGCTTCGTCCACGCGCGGCGCCTGGCTCGTCGGGCCGATGAAGAGGCCCGAGAACAGGTACGACAGCGACGGATGGTTGTGCCAGTAGGCGATCAGGCTCGCGAGCAGGTCCGGACGGCGCAGGAACGGGCTGTCGGCCGGCGTCGCGCCGCCGAGCACGAAGTGGTTGCCGCCGCCCGTGCCGACGTGCCGGCCGTCGACCATGAATTTCTCGCTCGACAGCCGCGACTGCCACGCGGCGTCGTACAGGAATTCGGTCTGGCCGACGAGTTCGTCGAAGCTGCGCGCCGGATGGATGTTCACCTCGATCACGCCGGGGTCGGGCGTGACCTGCAGCAGCTTGAGCCGCGCATCGCGCGGCGGCGGATAGCCTTCCAGCACGAGCTCCACGTCGAGTGCCTGCGCGGTCAGCTCGATCGCGGCGAGCAGCTCGAGATAATCCTCGAGCGCGGCCAGCGGCGGCATGAACAGGTACAGGATGCCGTTGCGCACTTCGGCGCACAGAGCAGTGCGAGTGATCCATGCGGCCGATTCGAAAGGCTCGGGGTGACGCCGCGGGTCTTGCGCTGCATGCGCGTGTCGCCCGCCAGCGGCCGTATCGTCATTGCGCCACTGCATGACCGTTTGAGCCGACGCTTCGCGATGCACGCCTGCGAGATACCGCGGCGCGTCGGCCGCGGCCACATGACGCGAGCGGAGCGCGGCCGCATCGGGCAACGCGGCGCGCGGCGCGAACGGGTCGCGTTCGACCAGATACGGATAGTCGGCACCGGCGACCCACGGCAGCGAATCGAGCGGCAGCCGATAGCCCATCGGCGAATCGCCGGGCATGAGGTACATCCGCTCGTCGCGGAAGAACCACGGGCCCGTCTGCCAGCGCGGGCCGTCGAGGCCCGGTTCATCGCTGCCCCGCCGATCGCGGCCCGGCTCATCGTCCGCGCGCTTGATCGGCAGCACGTAGCCGACCACGCTGTCGAGCTGCTGCTCGAACACCTTGCGCAGCCGCGCGCGCTCGAGCTCGTCGTCGAGGCGCGAATCGAACGGATCGACGTTGACTGGCAGCCGGCGCTCGCGCCACAGGTAGTACCACACGTCCTCGTAGCCGGGTCGCACGAATTCGTCGGTCAGCCCGAGGCGCGCGGCCAGCGCGTCGATGAAGCGTTTCGCGTCGTCGGTCGTGCACGCGGACGGCTCGCGCTCGTCGGCGAACAGCGACGGATCGTGCCATACGGGCTGGCCGTCGGCACGCCAGCAGATCGACAGCGCCCAGCGCGGCAGCTGCTCGCCCGGATACCACTTGCCCTGCCCGAAATGCAGAAAGCCGCCTGCGCCGTATTCGGCGCGCAGCCGCTGCACGAGTTCGGTCGCGTAGCCGCGCTTGGTCGGGCCGAGCGCGTCGGTGTTCCACTCGGCGCCGTCGCGATCGTCGATCGACACGAAGGTCGGCTCGCCGCCCTGCGTGAGCCGCACGTCGCCGGCCGTCAACGCGCCGTCGACCTGCGCGCCGAGCGTGCGCACGGCGTCCCATTGCTGCTCCGTATACGGCTTCGTCACACGCGGCGATTCGTACACGCGTGTCACGGCCATCTCGTGCTCGAACGAGACTTCGCATTCGTCGATCAGCCCTTCGACCGGCGCCGCGCTGGTCGGCTGCGGCGTGCACGCGAGCGGAATGTGCCCTTCGCCGGCGAGCAGGCCCGACGTCGGATCGAAGCCGACCCAGCCCGCGCCGGGCAGATAGACCTCGCACCACGCGTGCAGGTCGGTGAAGTCGACCGACGTGCCGCTCGGGCCGTCGAGCGCCTTCACGTCGGGCGTGAGCTGGATCAGGTAGCCGGACACGAAACGCGCGGCGATGCCGAGATGCCGGCACAGCTGCACGAGCAGCCATGCGCTGTCGCGGCACGATCCGGATGCGAGTTCGAGCGTCTGCTCGGGCGTCTGCACGCCGGGCTCCATCCGCACCAGATAGCCGATGTCGTGCTGCAGCTGCTGGTTCAGCGCGACGATGAAGTTCACGGTGCCGGCCGGTGTGCGGTCGACGCCGTCGAGATAGGCGCGGAACAGCGGCGCCGCGCTCGTCTGCGGATCGCACGCGAGATACGGCGTGAGTTCGGTCTTCAGCGCATCGTCATAGTCGAACGGGTATTGCTCCGCGCTCGCTTCGAGAAAGAAGTCGAACGGGTTGTAAACCGACATTTCGGCGACCAGATCGATCGTGATCTCGAAGTGTTCGGTGCGCTCCGGGAACACGAGCCGCGCGAGATAGTTCGAGAACGGGTCCTGCTGCCAGTTGATGAAGTGCTGCGCGGGCTCGACCGTCATCGAATACGCGACGATCGGCGTCCGGCAGTGCGGCGCGGGCCGCAGCCGCACGACCTGCGGGCCGAGGTTGACGGGCCGGTCGTAGCGATAGCGGGTGGTGTGATGCAGCGCGACGTGAATGGGCATGGGAGAGCCGCTCGGTTCGGGTTGGGCCGGCCGCGCGCGCCACGCCGCCGCTGCGACTGCGGCGGCGGCCCGGCATGGCGGATTCGGCGAAGGTGCGCGTCAGACGAGTTCCGGCGACTGCACGACGCTGATCTCGACGCCCACGGCGCGCGCGCCGAGCGCCGTCACCGGCTGCGCGTCGCGATGGTCGAGGCCGACCGCGATGCGCACGTAGCGCTCGTCCGGGCAGCGGTTCATGAACGGATCGAAGCCGACCCAGCCGAGCCCTTCGACATACGCCTCGGCCCAGGCGTGGCCGGCCGGCTGCTGCATCAGCGCGGCGGCCTGCGGCTGCGCGCCGAGCGCCACGTGCGGCTGCCCGGGCGATGGCGACTTCGACTGCCCTTGCGACTGCGACTGCGACTGCGATTGCGATTGCGACTGTGATTGCGACTGCGCGGCATGCGACGCGCCGAGCACCTGCTGCATGCCGTCGCCGCTCTGCAGCGCGAGCGCTTCCTCCTCTTCGCCGCCGCTTGCGCTCTGCTTCGCGTCGGCGATGCGCTGCATCGCGCTGTCGGCGAGCACGTAGCCCGAGATGTAGCGCGCCGGCACCTTCAGCGCACGCGCGGCCGCGATGAACGCATGTGCATGGTCGCGGCTCGTGCCCTCGCCGCTTTGCAGCGCGGTTTCGGCATCGACGGGCGCGTCGGCGGCGAGATTCGGCGCGTACGCGATTCGGCCGTGCACCTCGGTCATCAGCCAGTGCAGCGCATCGAGGCTGTGCGGCTCGATCGGCAGCGCCTGCGCGAGCTCGCGCACGGTATCGCCGGCCTTGGTGAGCTCGGTCTCGCGCTCGAAGATCCACGGCGGCGCATAGCCCTCCGGATTGCCGAGAATGCCCGCGCGGTCCTGCGTCTCGACGACGCCGGCCGCGACCACGACGACCTCCTGCTTCGCGTCGCGGTCGTGGCGCACGAGATCGATCCGGTTGCCGAACCCGTCCGAATAGGACAGCGTCGGCTCAACGCCGTCGATCGTGATCTGCCACGCGCGCACCGTCTGTCCGGGCCCCGATTGCGGGCGCAGCCGCAGCCGTTGCAGCGCATGGGTGGCTTGATCGTCGAACTGATAACGCGAGATGTGTCGGATGGCGAGTCGCATGGCAAGTCTCAGTCGAAGTTGTAGGCCTGGGCGATATCGACCCCGAGGCTGTTGTTGCGGCCGATGAAGTCGGTCAGGAACTCGTGCAGGCCGCTCTTGAAGATCCGCTCGACCGACGTGTCGGACAGCATCTGCAGGATCTTCGCGGCCGTGTCGTGACACGGATGTGTCACGCCGTAATCCTTCGCGAGCAGGTTCAGGCTCGATACCACGCGGCCGTAGCAATAGCGCAGCGAACGCGGCATGCGGCCGTTCAGGATCAGGTAGTCGGCGATGTTCATCGGCTTGTACTGCACGTCGTACACCCAACGATACGACCGGTGCGCGGCGACGCAGCGCAGGATCGTCTCCCACTGGTAGTTGTCGAGGATCGTGCCGACGTGCGACACCGACGGCAGCAGCAGGTGGTATTTCACGTCGATGATCCGCGCGGTGTTGTCGGCCCGCTCGACGAACGCGCCGATCTGCGCGAAATCGAAGATCTCGTTGCGCAGCATCGTGCTGTAGAAGCTGCCGAGGATCAGCGCGGTTTCGCGCTTCACCTCGTCGAGCACCGCCGGCAGCACGCTCTCCGGCACCGGCTGCGCGAGGGTGCGGCGCAGGTTGAGCCACGCGCCGTTCACGCTCTCCCACGCCTCGCGCGTGAGCGCCGTGCGCACCATCCGCGCGTTCGAGCGTGCGGCCTCGAGGCACGACAGCACGCTCGACGGGTTGTCGCGGTCGCGCAGCAGGTAATCGGTCACGGTGTCGGCGGCGTATGCGTCGTACTTCTCGCGATAGCCGTCGTCCGCGCCCGAGCTGACCAGCACCGACGACCATTCGGCCGGCGCGTCGGACGTGCGCGTGAGCGCCATCCGCAGCCCGGCATCGACGATGCGCGCGATGTTCTCCGCGCGCTCGATATAGCGGTACATCCAGTAGAGACCGCTCGCAGTTCGTCCCAGAAGCATCTCGTGTCCACTCCGTCTTCGTTCGGTTCGCGCGCCGGCTGCGGCGCGCGCGGTCGTGCCCGGCTCAGTCGGCCAGCACCCAGGTGTCCTTGGTGCCGCCGCCCTGGCTCGAGTTGACGACGAGCGATCCTTCCTTCAGCGCGACGCGCGTGAGCCCGCCCGGCGTGATGCGGATCCGGTCCGACACCAGCACGAACGGCCGCAGGTCGACGTGGCGCGGCGCGAGGCCGGCTTCGGTCAGGATCGGCGTCGTGGACAACGCCAGCGTGGGTTGCGCGATGTAGTTCGCCGGCCGCGCGCGCAGCTTCGCGGCGAACGCCTCGAGCTCGGCCTTCGACGCGCACGGGCCGACCAGCATCCCGTAGCCGCCCGAGCCGTGCACTTCCTTCACGACGAGTTCGTCGAGATGCTCGAGCACGTACTTCAGGCTGTCGGCCTCGCCGCAGCGCCAGGTCGGCACGTTCTCCAGCAGCGCCTTGCGGCCCGTGTAGAACTCGACGATCTCCGGCATGTACGAGTAGATCGCCTTGTCGTCGGCGATGCCGGTGCCCGGTGCGTTCGCGATCGTGATGTTGCCGGCGCGATAGACGTCCATGATCCCGGCCACGCCGAGCACCGAATCGGGGCGGAACGTGAGCGGATCGAGGAACGCGTCGTCGACGCGGCGGTACAGCACGTCGATCTGCCGGAAGCCTTCGGTCGTGCGCATCGCGACACGGCCGTCGACCACCTGCAGGTCGCTGCCCTCGACGAGGTGCACGCCCATCTGGTCGGCGAGGAACGAATGTTCGTAGTACGCGGAATTGTGGATGCCGGGGGTGAGCACCGCGATGGTCGGGTTGTCGGCGTTGCCGCCCGGTGGGCACACGGCCGCGAGCGACTGGCGCAGCATCTGCGGATAGGTTTCGACCGGGCGCACCTTGACCTGCTGGAACAGCTCGGGGAAGAGCTGCATCATCGTCTCGCGGTTTTCCAGCATGTACGACACGCCCGACGGCGTGCGTGCGTTGTCCTCCAGCACGTAGAACTCGTTTTCGCCGGTGCGCACGATGTCGACGCCGATGATGTGCGTGTAAACGTTGCCGGGCGGCCGGAAATCGATCATCTCCGGAATGAACGCCTCGTTGTGCGCGATCAGGTGCTTCGGCACGATGCCCGCGCGCACGATTTCCTGGCGGTGGTAGATGTCGTCGAGGAAGGCGTTGAGCGCCATCACGCGCTGCTCGATGCCGAGCGACAGCCGGCTCCATTCCGCGCCCGAGATGATCCTCGGCACGATATCGAACGGAATCAGCCGCTCGGCGGCCTGCGAGTCGCCGTACACGGCGAACGTGATGCCCGTCCTGCGGAACACGCCTTCCGCGTCGTAGGCCTTCTGGGCGAGGCTCGCGGGATTCTGCGTGTCGAGCCATTGCTTCAGGCGCGCATAAGGCGCCCTTACCATGTCGCCGGATTGCAGCATTTCATCGAATGGCTTCATCGATCTTTTCTCCGTCGATCGTTTTCCCCGGCATTGCGCATGCCGGACCGGCGTACTGACTGCCTTGCAAGGAACGTGCCTTGCGATACCCCCTCAGGCCCCCCATTTTGTCGCGCGGGCGGCACGCCCCCGCAGCATGCCGCACCATGATGGTGCGGCGCACGGCACAAGACGCGCCACCGGTGTGCCGCCCCCCACGCACGGCCGCTGTTGCACCGCGTCTGTCGAACATAGTTCTCCCGCGTGTCACGACTGTGCAATCTGCACTGCACCATTACTTCCCCCTGCCCGCACGTCTTCCGTTACCGCGCTGCGGGCCGGCAGCGATTGCGCGCCCGCGTCGGCACGGCTTCGGGCCGCCGTGCGGCAGGCCTCGCCCGGCCACCTCTTCGCCCGGTCTTGCCGCATCGCAGCGAACCGCGCCGCGGCGGCGTCCGTCCGTCCGTCGCGGCGGCCCGTCCTGCACCGCGGACGGGAATGGCGCCACATCCTTCGATTGCCCGGGTGGAATCGCGGAAAGGCGGGCCGGCACGAGGCCGGCCCTGGGGGGAAGTACCGTCTGCGGCGGGTCGGACAGTTCGACGCGGTGAACTAACCGGTTAGCCGGGTCCGGCACCTGAAACTTATGCAGCCGTAATGCCGCCGACAACGCCCATGCATATTTCGACTAACACCGATCGAAAAAAAACATCAGCCCCGGTGCGCGAGGCGCGGTACGCTACCAAACCGGTTCAGTGAAATGGTGCCGCCCGTCCGGCGCCGACTATAAAAAGCGAAGATCGAAATGGAAGCGAAGTGGCTGGAAGATTTCCTGAGCCTTGCGGATACCAAGAGCTTTTCCCGAGCAGCGCGTCATCGGCACCTCACGCAGTCGGCGTTCAGCCGACGAATCGCCGCGCTCGAAACGTGGATGGACGCGAAGCTGATCGACCGCAGCATCAATCCGGTCGCGCTGACGCCGGCCGGGCAGATGTTCCGTGGGCTCGCGGCGGACATCCTGCGCAGCATGTATGCAGCGCGCAATCTGGTGAACGGCTACGACCAGTTCGCGGCGAGCGACCAGGTCGTGCGCTTCGCGGTCGCGCACACGCTCGTGTTCACGCTTTTCCCCGAGTGGCTCAAGCAGCTGAACGGTGAAGTCGGCCACGTGACCGCACGCGTCAATGCGGTGAACGTGCCCGAAGGCGTGCAGCAGCTCGTCGAAGGCGAATGCGACCTGCTGCTCGGCTATCACCATCCGCAGTTGCCGATCGTCCTCGATCCGAACCACTTCCCGTTCGTCACGCTCGGCGTCGAGCGAATCCTGCCGGTGTCGACGCCCGACGCGCGCGGCCGGCCGGCATTCGAATTGCCGGGCACACCGGACGCGCCGCTGCCGCTGCTCGCGTATTCGTCCGGTGCGTTCCTCGGCAACGTCGTCGAGATGCTGCTGCTGAACGCTTCGGAATCCTATGCGCTGCACCGGTGCTTCGAGACACACATGTCCGAGGCACTGAAAGGCATGGTCGTGGCCGGACACGGGATCGGCTGGCTGCCGGAGAGCTGCGTCGCGAAGGAGCTCGCGGAAGGTTCGCTCGTCTGCGCGGGGTCGGCCGACTGGATCACCGAGCTCGAGATCCGCCTGTACCGGTCCGCGCGCCAGCGCGGGCTCGCGGCCGAACAGCTGTGGACCTACATCATGAACCGGCCGCGCTCGGCAGCGGACGGCACGCCGGCCGCCGATACGCCGATCACGCCGCTGGCCCCGGCCGTGCGCATCGCGCGCCGCAGCGCCGGCGGCAGCCGCTGACCCTCTTGCCCTCTTGCCCCTTTTAGGCCGCGGTTCGTCGCTCGTCCGCCCTCCCGTCCGCCGCCGCGGCGCGCCTTGAAAATCCTCCCCGTCACTCCGGCATCTTCACGCTCTTCCGGCCGGAGCATTTTCCCTGCTCGCTGTCTGCCGGTTATCCCATACGATTAATCGATATTACGAAAACGGCAAACGTTTGCGCGTCCGGGCGGATTTTCTTCTGATCCGGGCGTTGATCGTGAATTAGTTGCCGATTCATCAGGCGGAAATACCCTGTTACAGAAAATAAGAGAAGTTTCTATTTTCATCAGATGACGATTTCTGAAAAAACGTCGCACCCTCTTTTTCGCCCCTCCCCCGCTGTGCTCCGAAAGTCATCGTAATGCCTCGATGACAGAAGCAAATCTGGCTTTGATCAGTCGTTATTTTTCGGCAAAAATTCCGATACCTCTTAGATCGGAATTTTTGCTTCAGGTCACCACTACTGCCGAGCAAGTTTCGTGTCCGGCAATATCGACTTTGTTCAGCCTTGACCCATTTCGTCGAATAAGTGGCAATCCTCCTTAAATACGACGTTTAAAACGCGTCTCATTGGGACTACACGCAGTTGTTTGTTCAAAACCCATCGTGTATCAATAGCGTGTCGCATAAGAGCGCAGTTAATTCGACTCGGAATATATGCGTTGTCATCGATTCCGGATGGAGGTTGCAATGTCTTCCTCGAAGTTTGAACAGCATGCTCGCGCGCTCGTCGGCATTGTCGTAACCGCCTTCTGTATGAATGCCGGGGCTCAGACTCCGACCCGGAACCAACCCGCGACGCCAGCGTCCGGCGAGGCCCCGGGGCGATACACGATTTCGTACATCTGCGGTGACGCACGAATCGACGGTACGGCGCCGCTCCCCCCCGACGGCCGCCCGTACAACCTGGGCGTGTCGTTCGTATCCGGCGGCACCGGGCAACCGCTGTCCAACGTCCAGGTGCGACTGAGACGGCATGGCCGCGTACTGGTCGAGTTCAAGGCAACCGGGCCGCGCTGTCTGTTCAGCGTGCCCGACGCAAGCTACCGGGTCGAAGGGATCTATCAGGGGGCCACGCAGTTCGCGATCGTCGAAACGGGTGCCCTCACCACGCAGTTGAAATGGTGAGCCGCATCTGAACCCGCGTGCCGACAGCGCGCGAGATCGCCCCCCCCCCCCGCCACCCATCATACGAGGAGGATTGAATGACTCGTGCAGAACGACCGGACGGCTCGCCCGTCCGTGAGCCGAAACCCTCTTGGGGTCCGGGAAAGAATGCGGCGCTCAGCATCGTTGCGTTTGCCGCGATCTTCGGAGCCTTCGCGTATGTCGAGCGAGACACGAGGGTCGGCCATGCGAACGTGACGCACGACATCGCCGGCGTAATCGGAAGCGCCGTCGGAAAGTACCGCAGCCTCGTCGAGACTGCGACGGCGGGCACATCCAGCGCAGGCGCCTCAGCCGCCTCAGCTGCGCCCGGCGACTCGACGTCGACGGTCGCGCAAGCCGCGCCGCCTGCGACACCTGCAGCGCCTGCATCGGCTACGCCGTCGGTATTGGCCGCGGCTGAACCGGCCGAGCCGCCGCCACCTGCCGCCCGTTCCACCGCGCGACACGCGCGCGCCACCCATGCGCCATCGACCCCGCTCGCAGGCAACGCGTTTGCCGCGTCGGCCAGCGGTCACGCCGGGCGGCAGGCCGACGCGCACCGCACGTCACGCACGCAGATGCTCGCGCGCACGAGAAAGCATGCCGAGCCCGCCCCGGGACTGCAGCCGCAGTCGTACACCGCCGACACCGCGCACATGCAACCGACCAGCGTCACGCGCGACGAACTGGAAGGTGCCCGCGCGCTCGCGAGGGCACGCTCGTGCGCACAGATCGACGCATGGAGCTGCGTGGAGCACAACGCGAGCCGCGCACTCGCGCTCGATCCGAGGAACAGCGAATCGCGCGCGCTGCTTGGACAAGCGATCCGCAACCGCCTGTGAACCGGTCGGATGCCGCCGGGTCTCGCCGCCCTGCGGCGCGACGGCCGGTGACGCACGTCGTCGGGCGTGCAACCGAAGTGATCGTTACAGAGTGAGGAGACACACCGTGGCCAACAATCGTAGTAAACAACAATGCACCACCGTCGTTCCGCCCACGCGGCGGATCCTCCTGCATGCGCCGCTGCTCCTGCTGCTCCTCGCGTCCGGCTCGTGCCTTGCCGCGGAAGGCGACGAGCATCCGAGCGGCACGAGCGAAATTGCCGGAACGAACGGCGCGCCGGACGCGCCGCCGCCCGACATGCAACCGGCCGGTGTGTCGATGCAGAGCGCCCGGCTTCTCGACGCGCTGCCCCCGAATGCGCCAACGCCGATCGCGCAGGCGTCCGATGCGTCGATGCAGATGGCGCAGGTTTCGGCCCCGCAGCCGCCGGCTGCGCCGACCACCGTCATCGTCGAGCCGGAAGCGCCGCAGCCTGGTGGTCCGGCGCCGGGCGCGCCCGCGCCGAATGCGCCGATGCAGGCCGCTCCGGCATCCGATACCGCGTCTCCGAATCTGGCGGCACCTCATTCGGAAACGTCGGACGCGCCGATGCAGTTCGCGCAGGCATCCGACACCGCGTCTGTGAATACGCCAGTAACCGATTCGCATACGTCCGATGCGCCGATGCAACTCGCGCAGGCATCCGACACCGCGTCTCCGAATACGCCGGCACCCGATTCGCAGGCATCCGACGCGTCGATGCAACCCGCCCAGGCATCCGACACCGCATCTCCGAATACGCCAGTAACCGATTCGCAGACGTCCGATGCGTCGATGCAACCGGCCCCGGCGACATCAGCAACAGCCGCACCGGTCTCGCACGCGCCCGACGCGCCGCACGAGCTTGCCCAGACAGCGGACGCCGGATCGCCTGCAACACCGGCCGCGGCGCCGAGCGCGCCCGCGCCGGGTGCTCGCTCGTCCGACGCCGCGGCGCCGCTCGCACCGACGGCCGCCACCGCCCCGACCGCCGCCCCGACGAATTCGCCGACGCAGACCGCGCAGGTATCCGGCACGCCGATGCCGAACTCGCCGGCGCCCGTTACCACGGCGCCTGGCGCGCAGCCGCCCTCGACCGCGGCGCCGAGTTCGCAATCGCCCGGTGCCGAGCTGCCGGGGCAGGCAACGCAACGCTCGCAGGGGCCTGACGTCGAGGCGCCGAACGCGAAGGCACCGAACCTCCGTACCGCCGATGTCGCGACCGTGCGCAACGACGTGTTCGGCCTTGCGGCGAGCGGCGGCGCGGTGCAGGCGCTCGAAGAAGCGAAGGCGCGGCCCGATGCGTTCTCGGCGGTCGACATCGCCCAGCTCGAAGAACTGTCGATTCGCCAGCAGGTGCGCGGCGGCCGCGACAAGTCGCGCTCGATGACGAGTCCCGACCGCTTCGACGGTCTCGACAACGCATTGCGCGCGGCGGACGACCTCGACAAGCGGATGCCGGCCACGCCCGAGTACACGCCGGTCCGGACCGCGCTCGCCGGCGACCGGACCGTCGCGCTGGCGGCACGCGGCGACATGAACCAGGCGGTCAAGACCTTCGAGACGATTCCGTCCAACGCGGAAATCTCGATCGACGCGCTGGCGGCCGTCGGCGATGCGTACCTGTACCTCAGCGAGCCGGGCAAGGCGAACGTCGTCTACGCGCGTGCGCTGCAGCAGGCGACCGCATCGCCGACGGATCGCGCGACGCGCGGCTTCCAGTACGGCGCCCGCACGCAGCCGATCGAGCTGCGCGAAGGGCTGTTCTGGTCGTACGTCGACCAGGCGCATGCGCCGGAAGCGAAGCAGGTGCTCGACGACATGGAGAAGTCGCTGCCGCCGGTCAAGCAGGTGACCAACGTCGGTCCCGGCGAAAGCGACTATCTGCGCTACTACCGGCTGCGCGCGCAGTACCTGATCTTCACCGGGCACGTCGACGAAGGGATCGCCGCGCTCGAGCAGCTCGAGAAAGAAGTGCCGTTCAACGCGGAGGTCCGGGCCGCGCATGCCGACGCGGTGTCGGGCCAGTCGCATCCGCGCCAGGCGATCGCGATGTATCGCGCATCGCTGACCGATCACCCGGACAGCGTCGAAATGCTCGCGGGCCTCGGCCGCGCATCGCTCGTGGCAGACGATTACGCGACCGCGAAGACCGTCGACCAGACGCTGGACAACACGTTCCCGGACAGCGGCGCCGTGCGCGGCTTCAAGCGCGATTACACGGCGTACCGCAGCCCCGTGTTCACGACCGACCTGAGCTTCGAGCACGGCAACAGCGCGCTGGCCGACAACAGCTTCACGTCGGACAGCTACGTATATTCGCCGCCGTTCGCCGACAACTGGCGCGTGTTCTCGCATACGTTCTTCGGCTACGCGCAGACCGACGGCGGCAACATCAAGCGCACGCGTACCGGCGTCGGCGGCGACTACCGGCACGGGCCGCTCACCTTGCAGGCCGAAGTCACGCGCTCGTTCGGCACGGACGGCCGCACCGGCGGCCGCGGCACGATCGCATACGCGCTGAACGACTACTGGACGGTCAACGCCGGGCTCGACAGCAACGACAACTCGCTGCCGTGGAAGGCATACGCCGCGCACATCTGGGGCCGCTCCGCGAACGCTTCGGTCGTGTATCGGCAGAACGACCGCCGCGAGGTCAGGCTGAGCTACGGCGTGAGCCGCTACAGCGATTCGAACTTCCACCAGGAGATCGCGGCGACCGCCACGCAGCGCGTGTACACGGCCGCCAGGCAGCTCGTCAACGTATCGCTGGAGCTCGGCACCGGCAGCAACACGCGACACGACGCGCCGTACTACAGCCCGAGCCGCGACTATTCGGCCGCGGCGACCGTCATGCACCAGTTGACGCTGTGGAAGAAGGGTGACATGGGGCTGCAGCAGCGCGTGTCGGTGTCGGGCGGCGTGTACAACGAGCGCGGCTTCGGCAACAGCGCGCTGTGGAGCGCACGCCTCGAACATGCGTGGACGTTCAAGCACGACATCACGTTGAGCTATGGCATCGAGGTCACGAGCCATGCGTACGACGGTCAGCGCGAGCGCTCCGAAACCGGCTTCATGTCGGTCAACCTGCCGTTCTAACCAGGAGATCGCGTAATGCAATCCAGACGGACCTTCATGTGTGGATGCCTGGGCGCATTTACCGCCTGTTCGCTGTTCCCCGGCGTGTCCAACGCCAAGATGATCGACCTGCTGCCGCCGTCCGATCCGGCCGACGGCAAGACGTTTCGCGTGATCTGCCTGCACGACGTGCGCGACAACCTGATGGCGTCGTTCTCGTCGCCGTCGGCCATCATCGATCCGTTCGCGGTCGATACCGGCACGCTGACCGCGATCTTCTCGTGGCTGCAGACCAACAACTACCACACGATCACGGTCAAGCAGATCGAGGAGTCGCGGCGCGGCGGCAAGCCGCTGCCGCCGCGCTCGGTGCTGCTCACGTTCGACGACGGCTTTCGCAGCCACTACACGAAAGTGCTGCCGCTGCTGGAACGCTTCAAGTATCCGGCGGTGATGGGCCTGGTCACCGCATGGATCGATACACCGCCGAATACGCCGATCCGCATCAGCGACAAGGTCCAGGTCCCGCGCGAGTACTTCCTGTCGTGGGACGAGGTGAAGAAGCTCGGCCAGTCGGAATTCGTCGAGCTCGGCTGCCACACCCACAATCTCCACCACGGCGCGGTCGCGAATCCGCAAGGCAACGAGTTGCCGGCGACCACGTCGCATCTCTACCTGCAAGACCAGAAGCGCTATGAAACCGACGCCGAATTCCACGCACGCGTGCACGACGACCTGCAGACATGCGTGCGGCAGATCCGCGAACGCACGGGCATCGTCGCACGCTCGATGGTGTGGCCATACGGCGCGGAAAATCAGCCCGTGCGCCAGATATCGACATCGCTCGGGATGGGTGTCCAGTTCAGCCTCGACGCCGGCCCGAATACGCCGGACGTCCCGATGGACCGGCTGAGGCGGATCCTGCTGATGTACGACGTGGACATCGGCGGGTTCGAACGCTCGATGCGCGAGCCGGCGTCCAACCGCGGCGAAGTCGACGTGCCCGAGCGCACGGTGCAGGTCGATCTCGATCAGGTCTACGATCCCGATCCCGCGCGGCAGGAAGCGAATCTCGGCAAGCTGATCGAGCGCATCTACCGGATGCAGCCGAAATCGGTGTACCTGCAGGCGTATGCGGACCCGAAGGGAACCGGCGTGGCCGAAGCGGTGTATTTCCCGAACCGGCACCTGCCGATGCGCGCCGACCTGTTCTCGCGCGCCGCGTGGCAGCTGAACACGCGCGCCAACGTGCAGGTGTACGCATGGATGCCGGTGCTCGCGTTCCGGCCGCCGGCCGACAAGCTGCGCGGGCTCGAGGCCGTGAGCGCATACGGCGGCGCACCGGCCCGCGAGAACAGCACGCGCGTGTTCCGGCTGAGCCCGTTCGATCCGGACGCACGGCTGATGATTCAGCAGGTCTATGAGGATCTCAGCAAGCACGCGTCGTTCAGCGGAATCCTGTTCAGCGACGATGCGGTGCTCGACGACTACGAGGACGCGGGCCGGCATGCGCTGCGCGTGTATTCGCAGTGGGGGCTGCCGGCCGACGTCGGCAAGATCCGTGAGAACCCCGAACTGATGAAGCGCTGGACGCGCCAGAAGTCGCGCTACCTGATCGACCTGACGAAACAGCTGGAACAGATCGTGCTCGCTCACCAGAACGCGGGCGACGTGCTGACCGCGCGCAACATCTTCGCGCTGCCGGTGCTCAAGCCGGAATCGGAAGCGTGGTACGCGCAGAACTACGACGACTTCCTTGCAACCTATGACTACGTGGCGCTGATGGCGATGCCGTACATGGAGCAGGCGAAGGATCCCGAAGGCTGGCTGGATCAGCTCGTGAAGGCGGTTCGCGCGAAGCAGCGCGGGCTGCACCATACCGTGTTCGAGCTGCAGTCGTACGACTGGCATGCGCAAAAGCAAGTGCCGGCGGCCACGCTCCTCTCTCAGATGCGGCGGCTGCGCAGCGAGGGCGCGGTGAATTTCGGCTACTACCCCGACAACTTCCTGAACGGCCAGCCCGAGCTCGAGGCGATGCGCGACGTGATGTCGCTGAAGTCACGCCTCGATCCCACCTCCATCAACGCTCTGATGCAAATGCAGCGTCCGCAGGGAACCAAGACACCATGAACTCCCACAGCATCATCCAGCGTCTGCAGGACTTCGTCTTCTACTATCCATTCTTCATGTCGTATCTATGGATGATCGGCGGGGTCGTGCACTACTTCCTGCTCGAGGAGGGTCGCGTATTGTCGACGCGCACGATCGCGTCGAGTGGAATTCCGAAGGTCTCGATCGTCGTGCCGTGCTTCAACGAGGCCTCGAACGCGCGCAGTGTGATCCGTCACCTGAACGCGATGGACTACCCGAACTACGACATCATCGCGGTCAACGACGGCAGCAAGGACCGCACCGGCGAGATCCTGAACGAGCTGGCGGTCGAGATCCCGCGCCTGCTCGTGATCCATCACGCACGCAACGAAGGCAAGGCGGTCGGGCTCACTACCGCGGCGGCCGTGTCGAACGCCGAATATCTACTGTGCATCGACGGCGACGCGCTGCTCGGGCACGACGCGATCGGCTGGATGCTCGAGCATTTCCTGACCGATCCGGGCGTCGGCGCGGTCACGGGCAACCCGCGCATCCGCACGCGCACGTCGCTGCTCGGGCGCATGCAGGTCGGTGAATTCTCGTCGATCGTCGGGCTGATCAAGCGCACGCAGCAGGTGTACGGCCGCATCTTCACGGTGTCGGGCGTGATCACGATGTTTCGCAAGACCGCGCTCGCCGACGTCGGCTACTGGAGCTCGGACATGCTGACCGAGGACATCGACATCAGCTGGAAGCTGCAGTGCCGCGACTGGCGTGTCGTCTACGAGCCGCACGCGCTCAGCTGGATCCTGATGCCCGAGACGGTGAAGGGGCTCTACCGGCAGCGGCTGCGCTGGTCGAAGGGCGGCATCCAGGTACTGCTCAAGTACGCGGGCACGCTCATGCGGCCCACGCAGATGATGATGTGGCCGCTGTTCGTCGAGTACCTGATCGGCATCGCATGGGCGTACTCGATGTCGTTCATCCTGCTGCTCGCGGTGATCGACGTCTTCTATCCGCTTCCGCCGACCTGGCATGTGTCCGTGGTGCCGCACTGGCACGGGATGCTGCTGGTCGCAACCTGCATCCTGCAGCTGATCATCGGCAGCATGATCGATCGTCGTTACGACGAAAAACTCCTGATGTACTTCCTTGACACCATCTGGTACCCCGTGGCGTTCTGGTTGATCACCATGATCACCACCGTCGTGGCCCTGCCCGCCGTCGTATTGCGGGGCCGCGGCAAGCGCGCCGTGTGGGTCAGTCCCGACCGAGGCATTCAACATGAAGAACGCGCCGATTATTGACCTTTCCCTGCGCGCGCCGCGCGAGATGATTGCCGAACGCGGCAATCTCGTCGGTCCCGTGCTCGTTGCGTGGTTCCGCCTCGTGCGGCCCGCGCTGGTCGGGGGCGTGTGGGCATCGATCTGCATCTATACGTACCGCTACCTGCTGCCATTCAACGAGGCCGAGATGCCGATCGAGCAGATCGTGTTCTACGTGACCAGCATCGCGCTGATCGCCGGCACGATCGTCACATGGCTGATCGCGGGGCGCGTCGTGCATCCATTCGCGTACCGGCTGCGCGTGTCGAAGATACTGCGGCGCTCGGCCAGCGTGAAGGTGCGCTCGGTGCCGCCGACCGCGCTCGTCGGCGACCGCCGGCGCGGCACGCGGCGCACGTCGCGCATCCTCGTCGCGTCGCACGATGCGAACGGCTCGATCTCGGGCATCGAATGGGTGGCGCATACGGGGCCGCAGCCCCGCGAGTGATCACCGGAGACATGCAGCGCCGTGCGCGACGGATGCCGCGGCGCCGCAACGCTCCTCAAATCGTGCTGGCGCGCGCCGCGCGCCAGCCACAAAACTTCCTGTAGACGAGGTGAATCATGTGCGGAATCGTCGGAGCAAGCGGCCGGAACAATCAAGTGCCGCAACTGGTCAAGGCACTGAGCCGGCTCGAATATCGCGGTTACGATTCGTGCGGCATCGCCGTGCTGCGTGACGGGCACCTGCGCAGCGAACGCACGCTGCGGCGTGTGGCGGACCTGCAGGATCGCGTGCTGACGCTTGGCCTCGACGGGCAGACGTGCATCGCGCACACGCGCTGGGCGACGCACGGCGCGCCGTCGGAAATGAACGCGCACCCGATCATGTCGGGC
This sequence comes from Burkholderia sp. Nafp2/4-1b, assembly GCF_003635165.1. Taxonomy (GTDB): domain Bacteria; phylum Pseudomonadota; class Gammaproteobacteria; order Burkholderiales; family Burkholderiaceae; genus Burkholderia. Next base: position 1,167,640 of record NZ_ML058597.1, read on the forward strand.
GACACGATCGCGGTCGTGCACAACGGGATCATCGAGAACCATGACGAGCTGCGTACCGAACTGCGGCAGCGCGGCTACACGTTTCGCGGCGAGACCGACACCGAGGTGATCGCACACCTGATCCACAGCGTGTATCGCGACGACCTGTTCGATGCGGTGACCCGCGCGGTCAAGCGGTTGCACGGCGCGTATGCGATCGCGGTGCTGAGTGCGGTCGAACCGCAGCGGCTCGTCGCCGCGCGCGCCGGCTCGCCGCTGGTGATCGGCATCGGCGCGGACCAGAACTATCTGGCGTCCGACTGCGCGGCACTCGGCGACCTGACCGACCGCTTCGTCTATCTGGAGGACGGCGACGTCGCGCTGATCACGCCGGAGCGCATCGACGTGGTCGATTCGGTCGGCTCTGAGGCCAAGCGTCCGCTGTGCGAGGTCAAGGCACGCGACGACGACGCGGCGCTCGGCCCTTACCAGCATTTCATGCAGAAAGAGATCTTCGAGCAGCCGAAGGCGATCGCCGCCACGATCGACGGCATCGACACGATCTCGCCCGCGCTGTTCGGCGGCAGCGACAGCGCACGCGCGTTGCTGTCGAAGACGAAGAGCGTGCTGCTGCTCGGCTGCGGCACCAGCTACTACGCGGGGCTGACCGCGAAATACTGGCTCGAGAGCATCGCGGGGATCCCGGCGCAGGTCGAAATCGCGAGCGAATACCGCTACCGCGATACCGTGCCCGATCCGCGCACGCTGGTGGTCGGCATCTCGCAGTCCGGCGAGACCGCCGACACGATCGGCGCGATCGAGCGCGCACGCGGGATGGGCCAGCACATGTCGCTGGCGATCTGCAACGTGGCGACCAGCTCCATCGCGCGCGCCGCGCCGCTCTGCTTCCTGACGCGCGCCGGCATCGAGCTCGGCGTCGCGTCGACCAAGGCCTTCACGACGCAGCTCGTCGCGCTGTTCCTGCTGACGCTGACGCTCGCGCAGCAGCGCGGTCGGCTCGACGCCGCGCAAGTCGCGATGCACCTGAAGAAGCTGCACGAACTGCCGGAGCGCATCGGCCACGCGCTCGCGCTGGAAACGCAGATCATGGGCTGGGCCGCGAAGTTCGCGCGGACCGAGAATGCGCTGTTCCTCGGCCGCGGCATTCACTACCCGATCGCGCTGGAAGGCGCGCTGAAGCTCAAGGAAGTGTCGTACATCCACGCGGAAGGCTATCCGGCCGGCGAGCTGAAGCATGGGCCGCTCGCGCTGGTCACGAGCGCGATGCCGGTCGTCACGATCGCGCCGGACGACCGCCTGTTCCAGAAGCTGAAGTCCAACATGGCGGAGGTCCGCGCGCGCGGCGGAAGGCTCTACGTGCTCGCGGGCCATCAACTCGAGATCGATGCCGACCGCGACACGCACCTGATCCGCGTGCGCGAATCGGGCGACGATCTGTCGCCGATCGTCAACGTGATCGCGCTGCAGTTGCTGGCCTATCACGTCGGCCGTGCACGCGGTGCCGACGTCGACAAACCGCGCAATCTCGCGAAATCCGTCACGGTCGAATGATGGCGCAACCAGTGCGGTTGCCGGGTGCGATACGATCGCGCCCGGCCCTGCGCGCGGCGACGCGGCTCGCCGCCGCCACGATCTTCGGCGCGGGCTACGGCACGGGCTGTATCGCGGCGCCCGCCGTCGCGCCGGTCGTGCACACGGTCACGATCGACGCCCCCGCCGAGTCGCCTGCCAGCGACAAGGACACGGGCGATCCGCGCCGCTTCATGCACGGCATCGGCGTGGCCGATGCCGGCGACGGCAAGCGCTGGGTATTCTTCAGCAGCTCGGGTCTGCCGCCGCGCGGCGCGATGCGCAGCGGCAGCTGGTCGCACGACGTGTACGTGGGCGAATGGCAGCCCGGCAAACCGGAACTGACGCACGTGCGCCCGTTCATCAGCCGGCCGGAGGCGCAGGAGCCCGTGTCGATCGCGCAGAACGGGCGCGGCGACATTTTCGTCACGTTCGAGGACGGCTGGGACACGCCGCAGGAAGTCAGCCAGCGATACGGCGTCTACCGACGCAACCTGAAGCCGATCAAGCCGTATCCGCACGACGTCGAATCGGGCGGTCATTCCGGACACGTCGCCACGGTGGGTGAGCGCTTCGTCGTGTTCTACTCCGCCGACTGGGTCGACGGCGGCGGCGTCGACAATCTCGGCAGCGGCAACGGCGTGTACGTGAAAACCTACGATGCGGCCGGACGCGTGCTGAATCATGTGCCGGTCGCATCGCATCGCCGCGAATGGTGGCCCATCGTCGCGGGCTCGCCGCGCCGTGCGCTGCTGGTCTGGCAGAAATACATCGAAGGCAGCACCGACGCGACGCTCGAATATGCGATGTTCGATCCGTTCACGGCGAAGCTCGACAAGCACGGGCCGCTGAACGACGCGATCCAGTACTACGTCTATTCGTCCGCGTACGTGCCCGCGGTCGACCGCTTCATCGTCGTCACGACCACCGCGGACAACCGCGGCGTCGCGATGCTGATCGGTCCCGACGGCCGCCGCATCGCCACGCTCGACTGCCTGCCGCCATCGGTGCGCGAGTCGGGGATCGGCGTCGACGGCGCGCATGCGTACGTGCCGACCCGCGACGGGCGGTTGCTGACGCTGACGCTGACGGCAACGGGCATGTCGGTCACCGGCGTGCAGCGTTCGCCGATTCCGTGGGGCGCGACCGGCATCGCCGCGTTTCCGGCACGCGGCGGCACGATGCATTTCGTGTCGCTGACGCCCACCGGCGCGCGCGAAGCCGATTTCGACACGGCGCGGGAAGCGCCTTTACCGAAAGGCGACGCGCAGTGTCAGAGCCATTGACGGCGACGCCAATCGTGCCTGATCCACGCGAGCGCCGCGGCGCCGATCTGACGCTGCCCGATCGCGCAACGCGATCGTTCGTGCACGCATCCGTGCGACCGGCCTGCCGCGCAGGCCACCGCTCACAGAGCTGATCCCGGCCGTTACGCTGCTGCCGCGCCCGGGTCGCCAGCACCGCCCGTACCGTATAGACTGTCGCCCGATTCCTTCGGCCGGCCGCGGCGCGACCCTGCCTGCCGCCGCCCCCCCTTTCACGGAGAACGAATGCTGAAGCGCCAGTGGTTTTCGCTGTTGCTGCTGACGGTGTGCCTGATCGCCACGCGCGCATTCGCGCAGGGCACGCTCGAGCTTCAGACCGACGGCACGCCGCGCTTGCTGACGCGGCAGGCGCTGCTCGGCCGCCCCGACGCGACGGACATCCACGTGCCGCGCGACATCGCGTACGGCCGGCCGATGACGTTCCGCGCGGTGCCGTTCGCCGCGTTGCTCGGCGACACACCGCTGCCGGCGGACGGCGTGCTCGAAACCCGCGCGGCCGACGGTTTCGCCGCGCAACTGCCGCTGGCTCTTGCGCGCCGCCGCGCGCCGGCCGGCGCCGTCGCATGGCTCGCGATCGAGGATCCCGCGCATCCGTGGCCGAAACTGCCTGGCAAGCCGGTCAGCGCGGGGCCGTTCTATCTCGTGTGGGTGGGGCCGGACGCGTCGTCGGTGCGCGGCGAGCAGTGGCCGTACCAGATCGTGCGCATCACGATCGAATCGTCACCGCTCGCGCGCTGGCCGTCGCTCGCCGTCGATGCGGCACTGCCGGCGACCGATCCGGCCCGCGCGGGCCAGCGGCTGTTCGTCACGCAATGCCTCGCGTGCCACCGCATCGACGGTGCGGGCAGCAGCCAGGCCGGGCCTGACCTGAACACGCCGATGAATCCGGTCGACTACTTCCAGCCTGCCGCGCTGCGCCGCTACATCCGCAATCCGGCATCGGTGCGCGACTGGCCGGGCCGCGTGATGCCCGCGTTCCCGCCCGATCAATTGAGCGACCGGGAGCTCGACCAGATCGTTGCCTACCTCGCGTACATGGCGCGACGCAAGGCCGGCAAGTAAAGCCAGCAAGAAGGCCGGCGGGTCAGGCCGCCGGGTCAGGCCGATGAGTCAGGCGCGCATCAGGCGCCCGGTTCCTGCGCGCTCTGCAGCACCGCGCGCAGCAGCACGTCGGCGCCCGCCGTCGACCATTCCTGCGTGATCGCCTCGGCCTCGTTGTGGCTCAATCCGTCGACGCACGGCACGAAGATCATGCCGGTCGGCGCGACGCGCGCGACATAGCACGCGTCGTGACCCGCGCCGGACACGATGTCCATGTGCGACAGCCCGAGCGCCTGCGCGGCGTCGCGCACCGCGTCGATGCAACGCGGCGCGAACGGCACCGGCGGATACGTGAAGATCTGCTCGATCCGCGCGCCAAGCCCGGTGTCGTCCGCCACGCGCGCCAGTTCCGCACGCAGCGCCGCATCGAGTTCGTCGAGCACCGTATCGCTCGGATGGCGGAATTCGACCGTGAAGAAGCACGCACCCGGCACCGTGTTGCGCGAATTCGGCCGCGCTTCGATCATCCCGACCGTCGCGCGCGCATGCGGCGCATGGCGGCGGCCGAGCGCATCGACGAAGGCGATCATCCGCGCGGCGCCCACCAGCGTGTCGCGCCGGAATTCCATCGGTGTCGTGCCCGCGTGCGCGTCGACGCCCGTCAACGTCACTTCGTACCAGCGCTGCCCCTGCCCGGCCGTCACGACGCCGATCGTCTTGCCCGCGCGTTCGAGAATCGCACCCTGTTCGATATGCAGTTCGTACGCGGCATGCACCGGATAGCCGCCGACGGGCTCCGTGCCCGCATAGCCGATGCGCGCGAGTTCTTCGCCGATCGTCTTGCCCGCGCCATCGGTGCGCGACAGCCCGTATTCGAGCGGATAGACGCCCGAGAACACGCCGGCCGAGATCATCGCCGGCGCGAAGCGCGAGCCTTCCTCGTTGGTCCAGATCACGACGTCGATCGGGCGCTCGGTCTCGACGCCCGCATCGTTCAGCGCGCGCACGACCTCGAGGCCGCCGAGCACGCCGTAGATGCCGTCGTAGCGGCCGCCGGTCGGTTGCGAATCGGCGTGCGAGCCCGTCATCACCGGCGCGGCGTCGGGATTGCGGCCCGCGCGGCGCGCGAACACGTTGCCCATCCGGTCGACCCGCACCGTGCAACCGGCGTCGCGCGCCCACTGCACGAACAGGTCGCGCGATTCGCGGTCGAGGTCGGTCAGCGCGAGACGGCACACACCGCCCTTCGGCGTCGCGCCGATCTGCGCCATCCGTTCGAGCGACGCCCACAGGCGTGCACCATCGACGCGCGGCGCACCAGCGAGGTCGTCACGCATTGCCGGCCTCCGGCGTGTCGTCGTGCGGTTTCGCCTGCAGCGCATAGCGGAAATCGCAGCGCTTGCCGCCCTGCATGATCGTGCTCGTGCGCGTGAGCGCGATGCGCGGGTCGTAACCCTCGATGAAGTAGCTGTCGCGCGCGCAGCTCAGCAGGTGGCCGATCTCGCCGAGCCCCATCGCGTGATACATCTCCGCGTAGCTGCAGCGATGCACGTCGTAGTCGTAATGCGCGTCGTCCGCGCGGCGCACCTCGACGTCGAGCGCATCGTCCTTTTCCCACAGCACCTGCAGCGCGATGAACGACCGCACGCTCGTGCCGTCGGGCTCCTGCGCGGCGAACGTGCGGCCCGCGTCGACGGCCGCGCCGCGCACGGCTTCCGCGATCACGGCCTGCGCGCGCTCGGTGCCGAATTCGCGCTTCATGATCTCGTAGATCGGCTTGATGATTTCCGCTTCGATGCGGCGCCGCGCGAGGATGCCGAGGCGCGTGTCCTCGGGCGCCGCGGCGGATTCGTGAGTCGTGTCGGTCATGGGGTGCCTCCGTCGTTATTGGGTTGCAGTGCGCGCGCCGCCGAGCACGTCGACGACGGTCCACTTGCCGCCGCGCACCTGGTAGATCGTGAACGCCGGGTCCTTCAGGTTGCCTTCGCCGTCGAACGCGACCCGGCCCGTGACGCCCCGCCGATCGGTGGCGCGCACCGCCGCGACCAGCTTCGCCGGCTGCGTCGTGCCGGCCTTCTGCGCGGCGGCGATCAGCGTGGCGGCGGCGTCGTATGCGAACGGCGCATGCAGTTCGATCGCCGCGTGAAAGCGTGCACGGTATTGCGTGTCGAACGCGTTGCCGCCCGGCATCCGGTCGAGCGGCAGGCCCGGTTCGAGCGCGGTCACGCCGTCGCCGTCCTTGCCGGCGAGCGACAGGAAGGTCTGGCTCACGAACCCGCCGGCGCCGAGCAGCGGCGCGTTCACGCCGAGCTGGCGCATCCGGCGCGCGATCGGTGCGGCCTGGGCGTCGAGTCCGCCGAAGAACACGAGATCCGCGCGCTTGCTCTTGATCGCGGTCAGCACGCCGCTGAAGTCGGTCGTCTTGTCGTTCACATACTGGCGATCGACGATCGCGCCGCCGTTCGCCTGCACGCCCTTGATGAACTGGTCCGCAAGCCCGGCCCCGAACGACGTGCGATCGTCGATCACCGCGATGCGCTTCGCCTTCAGCGTCTTCACCGCATAGGCGCCCGTGAAGTTGCCGCCCGCATCGTCGTGACCCATGATGCGGAACGCCGTCGCGTAGCCCTGCTGCGTGTACTGGTGGCCGGTCGAGGCCGGCGCGATCTGCGGAATGCCCGCATCGCGGTAGACGCGCGACGCCGGCACGCTGCAGCCGGTGTTCCAGTGCCCGACGACACCGATCACGTGCTGGTCGACCAGCTGCTGCGCGACCGCGACGGCCGTGCGCGGGTCGGATTGATCGTCGGCCGCGACGAGCTTGTAGACGACCGGCTTGCCGCCGATGCTCGGATGCTTCGCGTTCGCGTCGTCGATCGCGAGCTGCGCGCCGTTCTGCAGGTCCTTGCCGATCCGCGCGGACGGGCCGGTGAGCGGCGCGGCGAGACCGATCAGGATCGTCTGCGGCGCGGACTGCGCGTGGGCGGGAACGGCGGCGATCAGCGTGGCCGCGGAGAATGCGAGGCTGGCGGAAAGGAAAGCGATTTTCATGTGGGGGTATCGGCGGGTATCGGCGAGGGGGATCAAAACATGAAAAATATTAAAGATTCGACATCCGCGCCCCAAATACTCAATTGTTGGATGCTTATGCGATTCCCGACACATTAACGTAGTCGCCTGTAAATAATGGATATTTTGATGTTGTCGCTTACCCTGATTTTTCGATAAAATTCGACACATGAAAAATATCGAACAATTGCCGCACGATCCGCCGCTGCGCGCCGTCCGCGCGTTCGAGGCATTCGCACGTCTCGGCTCGGTCACCGCGGCCGCCCAGGAACTCGACATCACGCCGTCCGCGGTCAGCCATCAGCTGCAACTGCTCGAAGCGTTCATCCAGACCCCGCTGACCGTGCGCGAAGGCCGGCTGCTCGCGCTCACCGACGAAGGGCGCGACTACTACCGCTCGATCAGCGCCGCGTTCTCGGTGCTGCGCAGCGCGACGCGCTTCGTGCGCGACCGGTCGTCGCTGCGGCAGATCACGATCAGCCTGATTCCGCTGCTCGGCATCGGCTGGTTCATTCCGCGGCTGCACGCGTTTCTCGCCGACAACACCGACGTCGACGTGACCGTGCTGTATGCGCATCACCGCAACTATCGAAGCGACGCGTCGGACCTGTCGATCCGCTTCGGCACCGGCGACTGGCCGGGCTACCGCTGCGAGCGGCTGCTGCCGGGCGCGATGGTGCCGATGTGCAGCCCGTCGTTCCTGAAGCGCCACGGGCCGTTCCGCACGCCGGCCGAGCTCGCGCGGGCGCCGCTCGTGCACGACGAGGATCGCAGCACCTGGGTCAACTGGCTGCAGGGCGCCGGCGTGCGGCACGTGTCGCATGCGGTGGGGCCGATGTTCGAGGACGGGCAACTGACGCTGAGCGCCGCGCGCGCGGATCTCGGCGCGGCGCTGCTGCGCGCGCCGCTGGTCGAACGCGAACTGGCCAGCGGCGAACTCGTGAAGCTGTTCGACCACGCGCTCGACGATGGCCGCGACTACTACCTGTGCACGCGCGAGGATGCCGACATGCCGGATGGCGCGCGGCGGCTCGCGGAGTGGCTGCGGCGGATGGCGGCGTAAGCCCGGCCACGGTGGGCACGAAGCGCCGTTCGCATCGCCCGGCCCGTGCGGCATCTCGGTGCCTTGCGGACGGGCGCGCATGTATATATGATATGCATATCATATATCGGAGAGTGTCATGAGCCGCATCCTGATCGATCTGTCGAACGGCCAGCTCGACGAGCTGGCCGCCATCGTCGAGACTGAGCAACGCCCTCGCGCTGCGATCATTCGCGATGCGATCGGCGCGTATATCGCGCAGCACAAGCGATCGCATGCCGACACCGTGTTCGGCCTCTGGAAGGATCGTGCGGTCGACGGGCTCACCTATCAGGAGGCTCTGCGTTCGGAATGGTAAAAGCACTCATCGACACCCCTCGCGCGGCCGAATATCCGGTCCGCCTGCTGCCGGCCGACGCTCGCGTCGTGCAGCGCCAGCCGTCTCGCACCGACGCCACGTTCGGGCTCTGGGAATCGCGTGCGCTCGACGGGCTCGCCTATCAGGAGGCGCTGCGCGCGGAATGGTAAACGCTCTCTTCGACACCAACATCCTGATCGACTATCTCGGTGGCGTGGAAGCCGCGCGCACGGAGCTGGCCCGCTACGACTACCGGGCGATCAGCATCGTGACCTGGATGGAAATCCTGGTCGGTGCAACGGACCGCGACGACGCGGCGATCCGCACGTGGCTGTCGTCGTTCGACATCATCCCGCTCGATGGCACGGTCGCGAATCGCGCTGTAACGATTCGCAAGGAACGCCGCATTCGGTTGCCCGATGCAATCGTCTGGGCGTCCGCGCAAGTGAACAGCCTGCTGCTCGTGTCGCGCAACACGAAGGATTTCCCCGTGACCGAACCGGGTGTGCGCGCGCCCTATCGGATCTAGCGCGCGCGGAGTCCGTCATGCGTGACGGACTTCCGCCCGCCTCGTTGCCGCCGCAGGTCACACCGCTCGCCCCCAGCCGCGCTCGGCCGCATACGCGACCGTCGCGCGCGCGAGTTCCTGCGTGCTGTCGACCAGCGCGAACGGCGCATCGCGCAATGCACGCGCGGCGATCGGAATTTCCGTGCAGCCCATCACCGCGACGCCCACGTCGCGCCGCGCGAGCGTCGCGAGCGCACGTGACAGGCACCGCACCGACGCCTCGATCTTCCCCGCCTTGACGGCCACGATGCACGCGGCAATGTCGCGCTGCGCGGCCATGCCCGGCACCACCGGCTCGAAGCCGCGCGCCCGCAGCGCCGTCTGGTAGAAGCCCGACACCAGCGTGCCGCCGGTGGCCAGCACCGCGACGCGCCGCACACCGGTCGGCAGCGCGGCCACCGACGCATCGACGATATGCAGGATCGGCACCACGCTGTGCGCGCGTAGCGGTGCATACCAGTGATGCGCGGAATTGCACGGGATCGCGATCACGTCGACGCCGCAGCGGTTCAGCAACGCGACGCCGTCGAGCAGCGCCGGCAGCGGATCGGGGCCGCCGTCGACGATCGCGCACGAGCGATCGGGTGTGTGCGTCAGGTTCGCGACGAGCATCGGCAGGTGTTCCTGATCGCAGCGCGCACGCGTGAGGCGAATCACGCGATGCATGAAGTCGACCGTGGCCAGCGGTCCCATTCCGCCCAATACGCCGACGAGCGCCATGATGCCTCCTTCACGCGCGCGGCGGCCGCGCGCAGATTGCGGATACGACGGCCGCGTTGCCGATCACCAGCAACAGCGTGCGCAATATCTCGCAGAACGGATCGACCGCCGCGAACAGCACGAACGCGGCCTCGAACGGCAGGTGCAGCGCCGCGCACGCCATGCCGGCGAGCGACACCGTCACGACGCCCGACGTGCCGGTCGACGCGAATCCGGCGAGCACCGACGCGACCAGCACGACGCACAGCTCGCCGGGGCCGAGCGAGCGCTCGTAGAGCTGCGCGACGAACAGCGTCGCGCTCGCGTAATAGACCATCGGGCCGATGCGCAGCAGCGACACCGCGAGCGGCACGACCAGCTCGACGCGCGCGCGGGCAAAGCCGAATCCGTCGGCCAGGCACTCGATCATGCTCGGCATGCAGGCCACGCTGCTGCGCGTGGCGAGCGCCATCGCGAAGGGTGTGCGCAAGCCGGCGAGCGTCCCGGCCAGCGTCGTGCCCGAGCGCTTCCAGATCACGACGATCGCCACCACGATCAGCACGAGCGCGACGATGGCGAACGCCGCGACGAAGCGGACCATCGCCTCGAGCGGCCCGAACCCCGACGTGCCGATCTGCGCGGCGCCGCCGCAGAACAGCACGATCGGCGTCGGATACGCGAGCCAGTGCATGATCTTCTGGCACGTGAAATACACGGTCTCGAGCGTCTGGCTCAGCGCCGACGAGATGCTCGCGGGCACGCGCCCCGACGCGAAGCCGAAGAACAGCGAGAACACCAGCGCCTTCAGCGTGTCGCCGCTTGCCAGCGCCGCGAAGAAGTTGCCCGGCACGAGCGCGATCAGCATGTCGGCGAGGCCCGACGACTTCTCCGCGGGATCGGTGCCGTACAGCGTCATCACGGTGTCGCTCGCCGCGCCGTCGCTGCCGACCAGCGCGCCGAACGCCTTCAGCGTCGCGTTCGACAGGTGCTCGCCCGGCCGCATCGCGACCAGCACGACCGCGCCGACCACCACGACGAACACCGACACGCAGCCGAAGATCGCGATCACGCGCATCACGAGATCCGACGCGCTGCCGTCGCGCAGCAGCCGCTGCAGGCTGAAGATCACGGCCGCCGTCATGAACGGCAGCGCCGTCATCTTCAGCAGGCCGACGTACACCTCGCCCACGTAGTCGAACTTCGGTGCGGCAGCGGGCCACAGCACGCCCGCCACGATGCCGAGCGCGAGGCTGCCGAATACGGTCAGCGGATGGATCGCGAACGCATGCAGCCGCTCGATGCGGGGCGCGATCCGGATGGTCTCGTTCATGTTCATGGTCAATGGCCCATCGCATCGAGCAGGGATTTCACGTCGAGCCGCTTGTTGCGCTCGGCCAGGAACTGGTTGACGAACGCGAGCAGCGTCGGCTCGGACACCGGCACGCCGATGGCGAGCGCATCGGTGAGGTCGTCGAAGGTCGCCACGCGCAGCCGGATCGGCGCGGTCGAGTCGTCGTGCATCACGAGCTTGATGGCGAGCTCGTCGCGATACACGGCCGTGACCGCGCCGCCGTTCAGCGCGTCGAGCGTCGCCGGCCAGCTCGGATAGGCGCGCACCTGCGCGGCCGGGAAGTCGTTGCGCACGTATTCGGCGTACGCCGAGCCCGCGACGACGCCGATCGTGCCGCGGTAGTCGCGCACGACTTCCGGCAGCGACCGGCCTTTCGCGAGTTCCGCGAAGCCGACGCGGTTGATCAGCAGCGCGCGCCGCAGGCTGATGTACGGCGTGCTGAAGCGGATCGTCTGCGCCCGCGGCAACGTACGCGACAGCTTGCTGATCGCGACGTCGGCCTGCCCCGTCGCAAGAAGACGAACGACGTCGTCGAAGGTGCGCGCGTCTCGGTCGAACTGCACCGACACGCCGAGCTTCTTCGCGAGTGCGTCGGCGAGATCGATGTCGACGCCCGCCAGCGCGCCGTTGCGCGACATGAAGAACGGCGGCTGATCGACCCCGAGCACCGCGACGACGAGCGTGCCGCGCGTGGCGATGCGCGCGAACTCCGGCGCGAGCAGCCTGCCGTCGGGCATCGGTACGAGGCCGGTCGACGTGGTGGCGGGCGGCGTCGTCGGGATGTATGGGTCGACGGCCAGCGCCGGTACGGCACAGCACGCGGCAATGAGCGCGCAGCCCGCGCCGCGCATGGTTGGATGCACGGCGCATCGGCGCCGGGGAAGGATGCCGCGGAACCACGCAAGCAGCGCGCGCGCGGCGCGTCCGGAAGAGACGTTCATGGCGCAGTGAGCGAAGAGAGTCGAACGACCGCGCTGCCGTTCGTGCGAACGCGCGCCGGGCCCTTGCGCGGGGCGCCGCACCGTTGCCCGGCGCCGGCCCCCCGCACGCCCAATGTGTCAGAAGCGCGCCGCGGCCGAAATCGGCCGGAAGACCCGGCCCGGATGGCACGGGCCCGCGGGAAGCCCCGCCCGAAGCCCGCCCGAAGCCCCGCCGGAACAGGGGCCGGAAGCAGATAGGAATTCCCGATGCCCTGGATTGAAACAAGCAATTTCACAACCCGAGGGTGAACCCGGATACTGGCAACACTTCATCAACACCCAAGCAAAGGAACCCGCAAGATGCCGATCATCAACACCCAAATCAAGCCGTTCAAGGCAACCGCATACCACAACGGCGATTTCGTGACCGTGACCGAAGAGAACTTCAAGGGCAAGTGGTCCGTCGTCGTGTTCTACCCGGCCGACTTCACGTTCGTCTGCCCGACCGAGCTGGGCGACCTCGCCGACCGCTACGCGGAATTCCAGAAGCTGGGTGTCGAAATCTATGGTGTGTCGACCGATACGCACTTCACGCACAAGGCATGGCACGACACGTCGGACACGATCGGCAAGATCAAGTACCCGATGATCGGCGACCCGACGCTCACGCTGTCGCGCAACTTCGACGTGCTGATCGAGGAAGAAGGGATGACGCTGCGCGGCACGTTCGTGATCAACCCGGAAGGCGAGATCAAGCTGTGCGAAATCCACGACAACGGCATCGGCCGCGACGCGGGCGAGCTGCTGCGCAAGGTGCAGGCTGCGCAATACATCGCGGCGCACCCGGGTGAAGTGTGCCCGGCCAAGTGGACGCCGGGTGCCGAAACGCTGACCCCGTCGCTCGACCTGATCGGCAAGATCTAAGGGTCGCCCGGCGCGCCTCGCACGAGGCGCGCCACCCGCACCCAGCCGGGCCGCCGCCTCCCGCGGCCCGCGCCCTCCTCCGGCACGACGTGCCCGAGCAGCCCAATCAATACGGAATCCGAAACGCCATGCTCGACGCCAATCTCAAGAACCAACTGAAAGCGTACCTCGAAAAGATCACGCGCCCGATCGAACTCGTCGCGTCGCTCGACGACAGCGCGAAATCGCAGGAACTGCTTGCGCTGCTGAACGAGATTGCGTCGCTGACGTCGCGCGTGACCGTGACCGAACGCCGCGACGACGCCGAACGCAAGCCGTCGTTCTCGATCGGCGAGCCCGGCAAGCCGGCCGGCATCCGCTTCGCCGGTATTCCGATGGGCCATGAATTCACGTCGCTCGTGCTCGCGCTGCTGCAGACGGGCGGCCATCCGATCAAGCTCGACGACGACGTGATCGACCAGATCCGCGCGCTCGACGGCGACTACGCGTTCGAAACGTATTTCTCGCTGTCGTGCCAGAACTGCCCGGAAGTCGTGCAGGCGCTGAACGTCATGTCGCTGATCAACCCGCGCATCCGTCACGTTGCGATCGACGGCGCACTGTTCCAGAACGAAGTCGAAGCGCGCCAGATCATGGCGGTGCCGACGATGTTCCTGAACGGCGCATCGTTCGGCCAGGGCCGCAGCAGCGTGAAGGAAATCCTCGCGAAGCTCGACACGGGCGCGAGCGAACGCGCCGCGAAGTCGCTCGAGAACAAGCCGGTGTTCGACACGCTGATCGTCGGCGGCGGGCCGGCAGGCGCGGCCGCGGCGATCTACTCCGCACGCAAGGGCATCGCGACGGGCGTCGTCGCCGAGCGTTTCGGCGGCCAGGTGCTCGACACGATGGCGATCGAGAACTTCGTGTCGGTGCAGGAAACCGAAGGGCCGAAGTTCGCGGCCGAGCTCGAGCAGCACGTGAAGCAGTACGACGTCGACATCATGGATGTCCAGCGCGCCGACGCGCTGATTCCGGGCGACGTGCACCAGATCCGTCTCGCGAACGGCGCGGTGCTGAAGGCGAAGACGATCGTTCTCGCGACCGGCGCGCGCTGGCGCGAAATCAACGTGCCGGGCGAGCGCGAATACCGCAACCGCGGTGTCGCGTACTGCCCGCACTGCGACGGCCCGCTGTTCAAGGGCAAGCGCGTTGCGGTGGTGGGCGGCGGCAACTCGGGCGTCGAGGCCGCGATCGACCTGGCCGGCATCGTGAAGGAAGTCACGCTCGTCGAGTTCGGCGCGCAACTGCGCGCGGACGAGGTGCTGCAGCGCAAGCTGCGCAGCCTGCCGAACGTGACGATCGTCACGCAGGCGCAGACGACCGAGCTGACCGGCGACGGCAGCAAGCTGAACGGGCTCGTCTACAAGGATTTGCGCTCGGGCGAAACGCAGCGGGTCGAACTCGAAGGCGTGTTCGTGCAGATCGGCCTCGTGCCGAACACCGAATGGCTGAAGGGCACGGTCGAACTGTCGAAGCACGGCGAGATCGTCGTCGACGCACGCGGTGCGACGTCGGTACCGGGCGTGTTTGCCGCCGGCGATGTGACGACGGTGCCGTTCAAGCAGATCGTGATCGCGGTGGGCGAAGGCGCGAAGGCGTCGCTCGGCGCGTTCGACTACCTGATCCGGCAGGACGCAACGCCGGCCGCGGCCGACGCGCCGCAGGCCGAAGAAGCGCTCGCCGCGTAACGCGCGGCGACACACCGCACAGGTTCGTCTCTCTTGGCCCCGCACGCCCTGGTCGGCGTGCGGGGTCCTTTTTCATCCGACGTAAAGCGGCGCGGCGCGAGCGCGGCGCCCCGATTCTCACTGTGAGACGGCCGGACTAGCATTCGCCGGCGCGGATGCCTTGAAGCTGCTCGACTGCCTGACCAGTTGCTCGGTCATCGCGGCGGCCACCGAGTTTCCACCGGCCGACGTGCGCGGTCGTTCGCCGCTCACCGGCGCGACGTATTGCGGCGGCGGCAACGACGGATCGAGCTTCGCCGATTCGCGCACGAGTTCAGCGGTTTCGGGGGTTTCGGCTTTCATCGCGGGCGCCGCTGCGGCATGCCGGTCGAGCCCGTCGCGCTTGCGAGCCGCGTGCTGCGGCGACTGATACGGCTGCTGGCTCGGCCGGCTCGCCTGGGCCGCCTGAACCGGCGGTGCCGAGCGCACGGGCTGCGCCGCTTGCACGGGGGCTTGTACCGGCGCTTGCACGGGCTGCGGGGAATTCGTCTTCGCCGGGGTCGCATCCTCCGGCTCGACCGTCACGACGTGGACGGTGGGCGGAGGCGCGCTCGGTTTCGCCGGGCGCGCCTGCGCGGCGATCACCGGCACGACGGCAGCGGATGCCGGCGCGGCAGCCACGGCACGCGGCGGCACGGCCGCTTGTTGTGGCACGGCGTCGTCCACATGCGCGGACGGCACGGCAGCCGCCGCAGGCGGCGCGATCGAGCCTTGCGCGGTATGGCCGTCGTTCGGGGCCGCTACGGCGGCGGGAGGGGTGGCGGAGTCGCCGATGCCGGCCTCCGCGATCGCGCGGTGGTCCGCACGCAGGAGCATCACGTAGCCGCTGCCTGCCGCGGCAACCAGCAGTCCGCCGGCGATCATCAAGGTTTTACGAGTACGGGTCATGCTTGCTCACCGATCGAATCGACGTGAACAAGCGATCATACGCGTGGGATCGCCGTCAATGCCATACGAATACATTTCGTTGCATTGATGTCGACCCAGTTCGCCGCAGGCCGTGCAGGGCCGCGCCGCCGACCCCGTTTTCGGGCGCTTCGACCCCGTCCGCTTTCCGCCCAGCGGGCGGACGATCTCACCGATACGCGCACGCGGCGCCTATTCCGGAAACGGCAAATCGGTTTGTCCGTCCGCGCGCATCCCGAACGTGTTCAGCGTCATCGCCACGAGCGCGTAATAGCCGAGCAGCGCGACGAGGTTCACGACGGTTTCGTGGCCGAAACGCGCCTGCGCGCGTGCGAACGTCGCGTCGCTCACCCGCCGTGTGTCGTACAGCTCGGTTGCGAACGCATGGATCAGCGCATCGTCGTCCGATTCGAACGTCGGCTCGACGCCGCGCCGGATCGCGTCGGCCGTCGCCGCCGGCACGCCGGCGTCGAGCGCGATCGGATGATGGATGTGCCACTCGGCCTGCGAGCGCCAGCGCGCGGCCGTCACGAGAATCGCGAGCTCCGACAGCCGCAGCGACAAACCCGTGCGATAGCGGCAGAACGCGCCCAACCGCTGCGCATGCTGCGCGAGCTCGGGGCTCGCGATCCAGCCGAGGAACGGCCCGTTCAGGTTGCCGCGCGGGCCGCTGAGGATCTCGGCGAGCACGGCCTTCTGCTCGTCGGTGGCCGACGCGGGATCAAAGGGAGGCAGTCTGTCTGTCATGGTGACAATTCGGTGAGGTCGGGGTTCACGCGCCGGCCGACGCGAGTGCCGCGTCGATCGCGCCGGACAGCCGTTCGACGATCGTGTCGACCTGCTGCGCGGTGCACACGAACGGCGGCGCGACCAGGATGTGATCGCCGTGCACGCCGTCGATCGTGCCGCCCATCGGATACACCATCAGGCCGCGCTGCATCGCCTCACGCTTGACCGCCGCATGCAGCTTCCGCGCGGGATCGAACGTCGCCTTGCTGTCGCGATCTCGCACGAGTTCGACGCCGACGAACAGCCCGCGGCCACGCACGTCGCCAACATGCGGATGCGCGGCGTAATGCTCGCGCAGCGACGCACGCAGTTGCTCGCCGCGCGCCTTCACGTTGTCGAGCAGCTTCTCTTCGGCGATCACGCGCTGCACTTCGAGCGCGGCCGCGCAGGCCGTTGCATGACCAAGATACGTGTGGCCGTGCTGGAAGAAACCCGAGCCGTCGACGATGGTGCGGTAGATGCGGTCGCTGACCAGCGTCGCGCCGATCGGCTGGTAGCCCGCGCCGAGCCCTTTCGCGATCGTCAGCAGGTCGGGCGCGACGCCGTCTTCGTCGCATGCGAACAGGTAACCGGTGCGCCCCATCCCCGACATGATTTCGTCGAGGATCAGCAGCACGCCGTACTTGTCGCACACCGCGCGAATCTTCTTCAGGTAAGTGCGCACCGGCGGCACCGCGCCGGCCGTCGCACCGACCACCGTTTCCGCGACGAATGCCGCGACGTTCTCCGCGCCAAGTTCGACGATCTTCTGGTCGAGCTCGTCGGCAAGGCGCTGTGCATACGCTTCGTCGGTCTCGCCTGCCGCCTGGTCGCGATACGCGTAGCACGGGCTTACGTGATGCGCTTCGATCAGCAGCGGCAGAAACGGCTCGCGCCGCCATGCGTTGCCGCCGATCGCGAGCGCGCCAAGCGTGTTGCCGTGATAGCTCTGGCGGCGCGCGATGAAATGGCGGCGCTGCGGTTCGCCCTTCTCGACGAAATACTGGCGCGCGAGCTTGAGCGCGGCCTCGACCGCCTCGGAGCCGCCCGACACGAAGTACACGTGTTCGAGCCCGGCCGGCGCGGCCGCGACGAGCCGGTCGGCCAGTTCCTCGGCCACCTCGGTCGTGAAGAACGACGTATGCGCGTACGGCAGTTGCTGCGCCTGGCGCTTGATCGCGTCGATCACGCGCTGGTTGCTGTGGCCGAGACACGAAACGGCCGCGCCGCCGCATGCGTCGATATAGCGTTTGCCGGTCGAATCGATGATTTCGATGCCGTCGCCTGCGACTGCGACGGGCAAGGTGGCGCGCGGTGCGCGATGAAAAACGGTCGTCATGCGTTGCCTCATGGATCAGGACGCGCTCGGCGCGTACGCGGACGGCACGATGCGTGTCGCAAAGCGCTGCGTGCCGTGTTGATGAACGGTGAAGTCGATCGCGGCGTCGCTAATCGCGAACACCGCGGTCGCCAGCGTGTTTTCGTCGTCGGGGTCGGCCGGATCGTCGCGATAGATCGGCAGCCCTTCCGGTGCGCGATCGCCGAGCACGCGCAGCAGCGCGGCTTCGTCGATCGCGTCGATGTTCAGTGTCAGCGCATCGACGCGCCGCTGACGGTCGGCGGACGACTGCGTGACGATCTGCGCTTCCGCGTCGCAGCCCGGATGCACGAGATGATTCGCGTGGCCGCTGAGTTGCGAGACATCGACGACCGAACAGCGCGCGACGCTCGCCTCGATACTCAGCACGCGTGAATCGCCGGTCGCGCCGAGCGTGTGGTGAAAGCCGCTCGCGCGCGCATGCGTGCGCAGCACGTCGGCGGCTGCGTCGAGCGACGTCGCGTCGAGCACCGCGCGCGCGAGGATCATCCGCGGCACGCCAACCGCCGGCGTACGAATCCGCAGGTTGTTGATCGCCTGCGCGATGCCCGCGCGGTTCGCCGCGAACGTATGCCCGGGCAGCGAGCCCGGGTAATAGAAGCTGATGAAGCCGGGCTTTCCCTGCGGCTGCACGTCGACGAGCAGGCAGCGCTCGCGCAGGTACGGATCGCCGTCCTCGTTGTGCGCGATCCAGCGCGTGCCGTGCGCATCGCGCGCGGCGAGCGTCGTGCAGCCGTCCGGTGCGTTGTGGATCAGTTCGCCGCGGCAATTCCACAGGAAGATGTCCTCGGCCGGCCAGCCGACACCGGCCGCGATCCCGTCCAGTTCCGCGACGAGCTCGGGGTACGCGGCCAGCGCGGCCTGCCGCAGCGCGGCGACGAACGGATGGCCGCGCCAGCGGCGCACGGCCTGCCATGCGCCGCTCTGCTGCATGTACGTATCGAACACGGGGCGGGCAAGCTCGCCGAGGCGCACGCCGATGTCGAACGGCGCGCCGGCGATGACGGGAGTAAGGGAAAGCGGCATGTCGGATGAGTCGATCTGGTTCAGGACACGTGTTTCAGGAAATCCTTCAGGCGCGGTGTCGGCGGCCGGTCGATCAGCTCGACCGGGTGGCCGTCCTCGGCGATACCGCCTTGATCCATGAACAACAGCCGCGTGCCGACCCGTTTCGCGAAGCCGATCTCATGCGTGACGACGATCATCGTCATCCCTTCGGTCGCGAGATCCTGCATCACTTTCAGCACTTCGTGACGCAATTCCGGATCGAGCGCCGACGTCGGCTCGTCGAACAGCATCAGCCGCGGCCGGATCGCCAGCGCACGCGCGATCGCGACGCGCTGCTGCTGCCCGCCGGACAGCTCCGACGGGTAGTGATTCGCGCGCGATTCGAGACCGACCTTGTCCAGCAGCGCCATCGCCTGGTCGCGCGCATCGGCACGCGATGCGCCACGCACCTGCATCGGCCCGAACATCACGTTCTCGAGCGCGGTCATTTGCGGAAACAGGTTGAACTGCTGGAACACCATGCCGGCTTCGAGCCGGATGTTGCGAATCGTCGTCGCGTTGCCGCGCACGCTCTGGCCGTCGACCAGCAGCTCGCCGCCGGAGATTTTCTCGAGCGCGTTGATACAGCGCAGCATCGTCGATTTACCCGAGCCCGACGGACCGACCACGACGACCACCTCGCCCGCGTCGATCTTCAGGTCGATATTCTTCAGCACCGGTACATGGCCGAAGCTCTTCGACACGTTCTGGAATTCGATCATGCTCATAAGATCCTCATCCGCTTTTCGACGAGCCGCAGCGTCAGCGTCATCGCGCCGGTCAGCAGCAGGTAGATGACGGCCACCGCGCTCCAGATTTCAACCGCCTGGAAATTGCCGGCAATGATTTCCTGCCCCTTGCGCGTGAGCTCGCCGACGCCGATCACGATGAACAGCGACGTGTCCTTCAGGCTCACGATGCACTGGTTGCCGAGCGGCGGAATCAGCCGCCGGAACGCCAGCGGCCCGACGATCTTCAGCAGCACACGCGGCATCGACAACCCCATCGCGAGCCCCGCTTCCGTCAGCCCCTTCGGGATCGACAGCAGCGCGCCGCGCACCACTTCCGCGAGATACGCGCCGGAATTCACCGTGATCGCGATGATCGCGGCCGTCAGGCCGTCGATGCGGATATGCGCGAGCAGCGGCAGCGCGAAGTACAGGAACATCACCTGCACGACGATCGGCGTGCCGCGGATCAATTCAATATAAACCTGTGCGAGCACGTTCATCGCCTTCGGTCCGTATGCGCGGAACATGCCCGCGATCATCCCGACGATGAAGCCGCCCACCAGCCCGAACAATGCGATGAACACCGTCAAGCGGACCCCGTCCATCAGGTCCGGCAACGCCGCCCAGATCGCCGACCAATCGAAATTCACGTGTCGCTCCCCGTTCGATTCAAGACCGGCGCGGCCGCCGGGCCGCGCCATGTTGCGCCATCACGCTCACATCTTCGGCGGCTCGGCGCCGAACCACTTCTTGTAGATCTGCGCGTAGCGGCCATCGGCCTTGATCTTCACGAGCGACGCGTTGACCTTCGGCACGAGCGCGCTGCCCTTCGGGAAGCCGATCCCGTACTTGTCGCCGCTGACCGGCTGGCCCGCGACCTTCACCTTGCCCTTGCCTTCGTTGTTCACGAAGAACAGCACGTTCGGCGTGTCGTGCATCGCCGCGTCGACACGGCCGGCCTCGAGCACGAGGTACGCCTGGTCGATGTTCGGGAACTGGCGAATCTCCTTCGGCTTCAGGTGCGCCTTGATCCAGTCGATCGTCGCGGTGCCGGTTTTCGCGGCGATCACCTTGCCGTTCAGGTCGTCGATCGACTTGATCGACGTGTTGTCGGCCTGCACCATCGCCGCGAGGCCGCTGTCGTAATACGGCGCGGAGAAGTCGATCGCCTTCTTCCGCTCTTCCTTGATCGTCATCCCCGACAGCGCGACGTCGATGTTCTGCGTCTGCAGCGCCGGAATCAGGCCCGCGAAATCCATCGGCTGGATCGTGTACTTCCAGCCCTGGTCCTTCGCGATCTCCGCCCACAGGTCGAGATCGAAGCCGACGTACTTGTCGCCCTGCTTGAACTCGAACGGCATGAACGACGTGTCGGTCCCGACGACGAGCGTCTTGGTGTCCGCGTGCGCGATGCTGGCGCCGAGCGCGGCAGCGACCGCGACGGCTTTCAGGAAGGAACGGCGACTCATGGCATTTCTCCGCATGATTGAGCGATGTACCCGGCCGGCTGGCCGGGGACCGACGACATCAAGCCGCACCGCAACATGCGATGTCGAATTAGACCTTAGTGCAACAAGTGTTGTCAACACGGATACTACGACAACAAAAAAATGCGCAACAGGAAAATGCATCGAGACAAACCCGAGCCGGAACGGGCGGGATTGATCGGAGGAAAGGGGATGGAGCGGGGACGCCGTGCAGAAAATGCGGGCAGGCGCGCGCGGTGGCGCCTGAAGTCGCGGATGGCGCGGATGGCGCCGTGTGCGCGACTGTTGTTGCGGCCGTCTGGTGCCGCTGGTGCCCGCACGCACGAGCCGGCGCGGGCGTCACGGGTTCACTCCGTCGTCACGGCGTCGCGAAGAACAGCGCGACGACGCAGGCCATCCCGCCGGACCACACGAGCGAACGCAGCGTCGCCCAGTTCAGCAGATACATCAGCGCGTACACGACGCGAATCGCGACGAACGCCATCGCGAGCTGGTCGACGTGGTGCGCGTTCGCACCGTTGTGCCATGCGACCACCAGCGCGGCGGTGAACAGCGCGAACGCTTCCCACGCGTTCTGGTGCGCGGCCTGCGCCCGCGCACGCCAGCCTTCGAGCTTCGCCAGGTACTCGCGCGGCGTGTGGTTGTCGTAGCCCTTGCGGGCCTTGGCCAGGAACGTCATCGGGAACGGCAGCAGCGCGACGATGAACAGGCACAGCTGGGACGTCGTCATCCAGTCTCCTCCTTTATGATTACATTGCTCAATGACATGGTCGCGCAGAGCTTAGCATCGGCTGCCCGGTTCGCGCACCGGTTTTCTAGACGGGAGACTCGGCATTCCACGCTGCCAAAGGCCGTGACGGCATGGATCCTCCGCAAAAAATTCCACCAAATCACGGACAAATACGTTAATTAAAACTGGTCGAACACCAATAAGATAGCGTTCAACACTGGCTCGGTGCGTTACCGCGCCAGCCTTGCTGATCCGCGCCGCATCGCAGCGCGCACCGAACGACTTTCGACCCGAGCCCGCCCATGCCCCGTCCTATCGTCGCCCATATCCGTCCCGACGCCATCCGCCACAACCTCGACTTCATCCGCCGCACGGCCGCGCAATCGCGTGTCTGGGCCGTGATCAAGGCCAACGCATACGGCCACGGCATCGAGCGCATTTATCCGGGCCTCGCGGCCGCCGACGGCATCGCGCTGCTCGATCTCGACGAAGCCGTGCGCGTGCGCGAGCTCGGCTGGGACAAGCCGGTGCTGCTGCTCGAAGGGATCTTCGAGCCGGCCGACGTCGAACTCGCCGATCGCCACCGGCTGACGGTGGCCGTGCACTGCGACGAGCAGCTCGACCTGCTGATCGCCGCGAAGCCGCGGCAGCCGATCGACATCCAGCTGAAGATGAACTCCGGGATGAACCGGCTCGGCTACCGGCCGCACGCGTTTCGCGCCGCGTGGGAACGCGCGGCGGCCGCGCCGTCGATCGGCAAGATCACACTGATGATGCATTTCGCGAACGCCGACGAAGGGGAAGTCGACTGGCAGCTCGAGCAGTTCGATGCGGCCACGGCGGGGATTCCTGGCGAGCGCTCGACGTCGAATTCGGCGGCCGTGCTGTGGCATCCGCGCGCGCACCGCGACTGGGTGCGCCCGGGCACGATCCTGTACGGCGCGTCGCCGACGGGCGCGGCGCGGCACATCGCCGACACGCCGCTTACGGCCGCGATGACGCTGACCAGCAAGATCATCGGCGTACAGACGCTCGCGCCGGATGAAACGGTCGGATATGGCCGCCGCTTCACCGCCGACCGGCCGATGCGGATCGGCGTCGTCGCGTGCGGCTACGCGGACGGCTATCCGCGCCACGCGCCGACCGGCACGCCGATCGCGGTGGAGGGCGTGATCACGCGTGTGGTCGGCCGCGTGTCGATGGACATGCTGACCGTCGACCTGACGCCGTGCCCGAACGCGGGCATCGGCTCGAGCGTCGAGCTGTGGGGCGACCAGGTGAAGGTGGACGACGTCGCGGAAGCCAGCGGCACGATCGGCTACGAGCTGATGTGCGCGCTCGCGCGCCGCGTGCCGGTCGTGATCGTGCCGCCGGGCGCGTCGACGGTCGAGCCGGCGGTGCGCACGGGCAGCTACGGGCGATAACGACGGTCGTGGATGCAGTGGCGGCGGCACGCTTGTGCGTCGTGACGCATCCGGATCTTCAAGCGTCCGCCTGCGGGTCGCGTCGAGCGGCCCGTTCGTTTTCGTGGCGTTTGCCCGACGTGCCCGCGTGTGCGCCACGCAAGCCCTGCTCACGGAAACGCGCTACCGCCCTGCCGCTGCGTGCGCGACGCCTTACGAACGCCACGTCGGCTTGCGTTTCTCCAGGAACGCGTCGATCCCCTCGCCGGCATCCTCTTCCATCATGTTGCGCGCCATCACGTCGCTCGCGAACGCGTAGGCGTCGTCTAGCGGCAACTCGCGCTGCCGGTAGAACATCTGCTTGCCGTAGCGCACCGCCGCGGGGCTCTTCGCGACGATCTCCGCGACCTTGCGCGCGACGGCCGCATCGAGCGCATCCTCGGGCACCGCTTCGTTGACGAGGCCCCACGCAGCCGCCGTCGCCGCATCGACGAAACGCCCGGTGACGAGCATGTCGAACGCGCGCTTCGCCGATACGTTGCGGCTCAAAGCAACAGCAGGTGTCGAGCAGAACAGCCCGACGTTGATACCGGAAACCGCGAAGCGCGCGGTGTCGGCCGCGATCGCCAGGTCGCACGCGGCGACGAGCTGGCAGCCGGCCGCGGTCGCGATTCCCTGCACCCGCGCGATCACCGGCACCGGCAACGCACGCATGGCGAGCATCACGCGACTGCAATGCGCGAACAGCGCGCGGTAGTAATCGAGTTCGGGCTTGCCGCGCATCTGCCGCAGGTCGTGGCCCGCGCAGAACGCCTTGCCTTGCGCGGCCAGCACGACGCAGCGCACGTGCGGATCGGCGGCCAGCGATTCGAATGCGTCCTGCAGGCTCGCCAGCATCGCCTCGGACAGTGCATTGAACTGTTGCGGCCGGTTCAGCCGCAGCGTGACGACGCCGTCGCGGTCTTCGCGCAACAGGATTGGTTCGGGTGTCTCGTGACTGGATTCCATGATGCTCCGCTCGACGGGGTTCGATCGGGCGCGAACAGGCGGCACGGGCGACATGCGGCCGGATTCGCGATCGACATGATCACGAATCGTCCTCCACATTGGGTGTGACGTCCAGCGGGGGCCGATCGGACGGCATGCGATGGAAGCCCGTGCACGGGGAAATCCCGGCGCGACGCCCGGCCGCGTCCGCCGTCAGCCCGCGAGCTTCTTCAGCGCGTCGAGCACCGCGTCGCCCTTGAACGGCTTCACGATCCAGCCCTTCACGCCGGCCGCCTTGCCGCGCTCCTTCATCGCCGGGCTGCTTTCGGTCGTCAGCATCACGACGTTGACCGACGTATTCGCGAGCTCGCCGCGGATCTTCTCGACCATCGTCAGGCCGTCCATGTTCGGCATGTTGACGTCGCTGATCACGAGGCGCACGCCGGGCGTTGCCTTGAGCTTCGCGAGCCCGTCCTTGCCATCCACCGCCGTCGCGACGTCGAGCCCGTGATTGCGCAGAAAACCCGCGACTTCGTCGCGCACCGTGCCCGAATCGTCGACCACCAGAATCTTTGCCATGCCTTCTTCCTCTTTCGTCATTGCCGACTTCAACAGTCGATATTCCATTCAAAACAGTTCGAGTTCGCCCGATTCGACCATCGGCCCGACGTCATGAACCAATTCGCGGAAATCCTCCGGCGACCAGCTCAGGCTGAACACGAAACGCTGATCGAGCTGCACCGACCGCCCCGACGCCGGGTCGGTCATCCGGTACTTGAAGCAGAGCTGCGGACAGTCGCCGCCGAACGAAATGAACTTCTGCTTGTGGTTGACGACGAGCGGCACCTGCACCGGATGCCGCGCGAGCGCCTCCGCGTCGCCGAGATAGCGGTTCTTGAACGCGCCCCAGACCAGGTTGGTCAATTCGCCGAGCACGCTGTTCACGTCGCGGAAATCGGCCGCGCGGCCGTCGTCGCGCGTGCCGCCGATCATGTCGAGCAGCGGCTGCTCGCTCGTCTGCAGCAGCATGTAGCCGCGGCACCACGCGCTTTCCAGCGCGATCAGGCTGAACACCTCGCCGAAGATGATCTGGTCGCGCACGATGCACGGCGTGTCGTGCTCGATCGTCATGCCGGGGAACAGGCTGTCGAGCCGTGCCTCGGTGATCTCGGCGATGCCGCGCACGAGCGCGTTCGGGTAGTCGCGGCCGAACAGGTATTCGTCGATCGCGCGCTTGAGCGGCGTCAGATCGTCGGCGACATAGGCCGCGCATGCGACCCGCGCGAGCGCATCGGGCAGTCCGTCGCGCGACGCGTGCCCTTCATTCGACACGCGGCGCAGGATGATCGGCAACTCGGGCCGCAGCGCATCGATCTGCGTCGCGATGATCGCGCTCTCGGCGGGCGAGCCGCCGTAGTCCTCGGCCAGCAGGATCGCACCGAGATCGATGTTCGAGCGCAGCACCTTCAGCAGCCGGTTGCGCCGCACGGTCAGGCCGACGAGATTGTGCTCGTCGCAGAAGCGCTTGATCGTCGCCGCATGCGCACGGCTGTCGTCGAGCACGAGCACCTTGCTGACGGGTTGGTCTACGGTCATCTCGGGCATTCCTCGCAATCGGTCAAAACAGTTCGAGCTCGCCGCCGGTGTCCACGCTCGCCGTTTCCGGCGCGTGGAAATCGACCGGCGCGTTCGCGCAGACGCACAGCGTCGCGCCGATCCGCACGTCGCCGTCGAGCGTCACCTCGTACGCTGCCACGTGAGCGGGGTTCAGCGCCGGCAGGTAGTCGATGCTCGCGCCGCTCAGCAGGTAAGGCGTCGACATCCCGAGATCGGGGAACGGTGCGATCAGCGCCTGGTTGATCGCGCCGCAGCACAGGTTCGCGACTTCCATGAACGCTTCGGGCAGCGGCCGCTGCGCGCTCGCGCCGGGTGCCGTGCCGAAATGGCGGCGCGTCGGTTCGTCGTCGCGAAAGCGCAGCGCGAGCAGCAGCCGGAAATGCAGCGCCGAGATCGTCAGGACCGCGACGTGCTCGGCGACCTTCGGCGTCGCGCGCGGCTTCGCACGGGACGGATCGTGCGCCGTGTCTTGCGCATCGCCCGCGGCCGGCCGGATCTCGCATGCGCCGCCGGAGGCGAGCCGCGTGCGCGCAGCGTCGAAGAAGATCCGCTCGAAACCGGCCCGAGCCTGCGCACTGATCACGCCGCCGCTCCTTCGAGCCGCGCGTGCAGTTGCCCGGCCAGCGTCTCGAGCGTCGCGAGCGCGGCCGTGATCATCTTGCCGCCGGCCTGGATGTCCTGGAACGTCGCGGCCGTCACGAGATCGTTGCGGTTCAGGCTGTCGCGATAGCTGTTCGACAGTTGCTGCGAGCGCGCGGCGAGCCCGCGCACCTCGCTCGCGACGATCGAGAAGCCGCGCCCCGCGTTGCCGGCGCGCGCGGCCTCGATCGACGCATTCAGCGACACGATCGACACGTGCGCGACGATTGCCGACAGCTCCTGGTTCTTCGTGCGCATGTCCTGGTTCTGCGTGGTCAGCGAGATCATCTGCTCGTGCCAGCGCTCGAACGTGCCGGCGAGCCCGCGCAGCCGCGCGGCTTCGTCGGCGAGTTTCGTCGCATGCTGCGACAGCGCCGCGCGCTCGGCCGCGAGCGCCTGCAGCGCGTCGCGCTGCTCGCCGGTGCCGGCCGCCTCGCGCGCCAGTGTTTCCTCGAGCTCGGCTTCGCGGTGCGCCCATGCCTGCGCGGCTTCCGCGTGCGCGGCGACGGCTTCGTCGGCACGCGCTTCAGCCACGCCGAGCGCCGCGCGCAACGCATCCGCCTCGCGCGTCATCGCGGCGGCGAGCCGCGCGCGCGCGATGCGGCACACGATCGCGGCGATCGCCGCGACCACCAGGCCGCCTGCCAGCGCGGCACCGATCGGGATCATCCACGCTTGCACGATCACTCCGTTGCGTCCGCGTTCTCGGTGCCGGCGCGTGCCGCCTGCCCGACTCCGTGCACCGCGCCGCCGTCCGCCGCGAAATGCGCCGGCAGCGACACGATCGTCTCGAAGGCGCGATACGGCGAGCCGATACGATCGTCGGTGAAGCGCAGCGCGATGTCGCCGCCGTCGCGCTTCAGGAAATTGCGCACCGCGTCCATCCCGACGCCACGGCCCGATACTTCGGTCACCGCGCGTGCGGTCGAGAAGCCCGGGCGGAAGATCAGTTCGGCCACCGCTTCGTCCGTCAGCGCGGCTTCGTTGCCGGCGTCGATCCAGCCGCGCTCGCGCGCGATCCTGCGGATCCGGTCGAGCGCGAGGCCGCGGCCGTCGTCGCCGAGCACGAAGCGCAGCGTGTCGTCCTCGACGTCGACCGCGATGTCGATCTTCCCGGCCGGCGCCTTGCCGGCCGCGCGACGCTCTTCCGACGTTTCGATCCCGTGGTCGACCGCGTTGCGCAGCAGATGCATGAACACGTTCTTGAGCGTCGCGCCGATCTCGCTGCGCACGCGATGGCCGTGGCTGTCGATATGCACGACGGGCGCCGGCTTGCCGAGTTCGGCCGCGAGCGACGGCAGCGACTCGATCACGGCGCCCAGCGCATCGCCGATGCCCTGCGTGCCGAACTGGCTCAGCAGGCGGCGCACCGAATCGCGCGCCGCGTGCCAGTCGCCTGCGTTCGCCGGATCGGCGCCGTCGAGCATCCGCAGGCTCTCGCTGATATGCGCGCGCTCGACCATCAGGTAGTCGGTGCCGCCCTGCCGCACCGCTTCACCGTTGCGGCCCAGCGTGACCGCGTTGATCGTCGCGTAGTGGTCGACCGCCTCGCGCACGCGGGCCAGGTCGTCCATCAGCGCGTCGCGGTTCCACTCGGGACCGCCGTCGGCGCGACGCAGCGATTCGTACGCCTGCTCCGCTTCGTGCACGATGTTGGTCAGGTGCTGCAAGCTGTACGTGCGCGCATTGCCCTTGATCGTGTGCATGTTGCGGAACAGCGCGGCGACGATCGAATGATCCGCGCGCTCGTGCTGGCGGATCATCCGCTCGTTCTCGCTGAGGAAGCCCTTCGCGCTGTGCACGAAGTCGTGGAACTTGTCCTGGCTGATCGACAGGATCTCGCCGATCATCTCGAGGCGGCGCTGCTGCTCGCCGGCTTGCGCGGTCAGCTCGCGAATCTCGGTCACGTCGCGCACGCACAGCATCAGCCGCACGACCGTGTCGGCTTCGTCGGTGATCGCCGACCAGCTCAGATCGAGCCATTTCTCGCGGCCGTCCGGCATCCGCTTCGCGACTTCGTTGACGAGCAGGTGCTCGTTGAATGCGAAGTTCATGCTGTCCTCGCCGAGGCACGCATGCACGGCCGCGTCGACCTGCGAGCGCGCGTCCGAGCCGATGCTCGAATCGTCGAACACGAGCGCCATCAGGTCGCGCCCGGCGATGTCGCCCGTCTCGAAGATGGTCTCGAGGTAAGCCGAATATTCCGCATGCACGACGCCACCTTCGACGACGGTCAGAATGCCCTGCTGCATGTTCTGCAGCATCGCCTGGATGTCGGCCGTCTTCTGCTTCAGCTGCGCGGCGTTCTCCTGGATCTTCTCGATCATCCCGTTGAACGCGACGATCGAATGACCGATCTCGTCCATCCGGCCCACCGGCACGCGGCGCGTGAAGTCCTGGCTCGTCGCGATCTCGCTCATCATCGTCTGCATCCGGCTCAGCGGACGCGTGATCTGGCGGTACAGCACGAAGCCGAGCGCGGTCAGCAACACGACGACCGTGCCGGCGACGCCCGCGATCGCGGTGGCCGTCGTCGACAGCATCCCGTTCAGCGCGCGGATCGCGTCGTCCTTCTGGCGGTTCTTCTCGACCCGCAGCGTGTCGACGATGCTCTCGAGCTCGTCGCGATACTGCGCGACGTTCGCGAACAGGTACGCCTGCGCCATCTCGGGCTTGCCGTCGGCCTTCATCTTCACGGTGTCGTCGATCGCCGCGAAGTAATTCGCGGCGCTGTCCTTCGCTTGAGCGACGAGGCCTTGCTGCGCGTGCCCGACCGCCGATTTCGCCTGCGCGTCGAGCGCCGTGCGCAGCGCGGCCTGCTTCGTCTTCAGCTCGTCGCGCGCCTGCGCGGCGGTGTTCGCGTCGGGCGCGTACACCAGCGTCATCGTCGCGATCTGGATGTTCTTCACGTCGGCGACGAGATCCGCCGACGCGAGCGCGCTCGGCACGATTCCCTGGGTAACCTGACGCACCTCGGCCGCGCTCTTGCGCGTCTGGTACACGGCGTACACGCCGATCGCGGACAGCGCGAAAAACGTCAGGACGACTAGCAGCGTAATGCGATGACGGATGGTCATGAGTACAGCTCCCCGCAGCGATCCGGCTTCGATCGCCTTTTGGCCTATTGATATTGAAAGAATATGAGCGCCGAATTATCGGGGATGGTGTATGACGGTCCGATGACTGAAAATCAATCAGTCATTGAGGAAATCGCAATGATCAATTGCGATGATGAAACGCTAAAGTTTCGTTTGAATTGGCCGTTAACCGTCGGCCCGCAAGGCTCGGCACGGGCGCCGGACGGCCTCCTGGAAACGAATCCGGATATGCATTCTTTTCATTTCTTATCCGGCAGCTCAATCCGGTCTAATACCGGTAAAACGTTTGCACATTATCCGCGATTCGAATCGTGATGAATTGAATCGTTTACACAGCCATTCAAGCGTGAAAGCGAACACCATGCGCGGGCCATGTCTCCGGCCCGCGCCATCATCGCTCACGGATCGAGCGCGCCGCCCGACCATCCGGCCGACGGCCGCGCCCCGGTCAGCTTCAACGCGACGTCGCCTTGCGCGACCAGCCGCTCGCGGTTGCGCGTCACGATGCGCCCGGCCTGCGGCGCGACCAGCACGTGCTCGCTGCCCGGCACGCCCGGATGCGCGACGATCCGCGCGATGCGCTCGCCGGCGTCGACGGTCGCGCCGAGTTCGCGTTCGTACACGAGCACGCCCGATACCGGCGCGAGCACCGTCTCCATGTGCGCGATCGGCACGGCGTCGCCATGCCAGTCGTGCGCACCGGCCGGCTCCGCGATCACGCCGCGGCCGCGCAGGAACGCGAGCATGCCGTCGGCATCGCGCTCGGCCAGCGCGTCGGACACATCGGACTGCCCGCGCAGCTCGACGGTCGCGACGAGCCGCTCGCGCAGGCTGCCGTTGCGTGCCCAGTGCGCGGCGATCGCGCCTTCGAACGCGCCGTCGTCGTCCTCGTCCCACAAGATGGCAACGTCCGCGCCGAGCGCCGCCGCGAGATCGCGGCCGGCCGGCCACAGATCGCGATGCAGGTACACGTATGGCAGCGCGTCGGAATCGGTGTGCAGGTCGAGCACGATATCGGCATCGCGCGCGGCGTCGAACAGCGTGCGCTGCCACGCGGCGAACGTCGTCGCGGGCCGGCGTGCGGCGGCCGATTCGTGGAAGTGCCGGTTGAAGTTGCGATGCGTCGCATCGTGGAAGCGGCCGAGCAGCCGCCCTTGCCGGAACTGCGCGAGCCCGAGCGGGTTCGCCTGCGGCACGACCGTCACCGTGCCGCGCAGCACGCCGCGATCATGGGCCGCGCAGAGCTGCGGCAGCAGCCGGTGCAGCACGAGCATGCCGGCGATTTCGTCCGCATGCACTCCGGCCTGCAGGTGCACGCGCGGGCCGTCGCCGCCCGACAGCCGCCACGCGCGAATCGCGAGCGGCTGTCCGCCGTCGCCCGGCACCTGCCATGTCAGCGTTTCGATCATCTTTCGTGCTCCTTTCCGTTCGGCGCGCGCATCACGATGCCGACGACACGGTGCGCGCATCCGCGCCCAGGCTTGCGACGAAGGCCGCGATGCGCTCGCACGCGTCGGCCAGCTTCGCATCGTCGACCACGAACCCGAAGCGCACGAAACCCGCCGCCGTATCGCCGAACGCGCTCGCATCGAGCAGCGCGACCTGCTTTGCGCGGAACAGCCCCCACGTGAACGCGTGCGCGTCGAGCCCCGTGCCGCGCACGTCGACCATCATGAACATCCCGGCTTCCGGCAGCAGGCAGCGCAGCCCCGGCACGTCGCGCAGCCGCGCGTAGGCCAGGTCGCGGCGGCGCCGGTACAGCTCGCGCATGTCGGCGACGATCGCGGCCTTGTTGTCGAGCGCGGTGACGGCCGCCTGCTGGATGAAGCCCGGCAGCCCGTACAGCATGCACAGCGCGAGCCGTTCCGCATGCTCGATCAGTTCGGCCGGGCCGATCGCCCAGCCGACCCGCCAGCCGGGCATCGCATGCGATTTCGACAGGCTGCCGATCGTCACGGTGCGCGCGGCCATCCCCGGCAGCGACGCGATGCTGACCATGTCGCGCTCGAACGTCAGTTCCGCATAGACCTCGTCGGACACGACCCACAGGTCGCGCTCGCACGCGAGCCGCGCCATCCGTTCGAGATCGGCACGCGGCATCACGACGCCGGTCGGGTTGCACGGCGTCGCGAAGAAAATCGCCTTCGTGCGCGGCGTCACGGCCGCTTCGAGCGCGTCGACGTCGAGATGAAAGCCGCGCGCCGCATCGACCGGCACCGGCACGAGCGTCGCGCCCGACGCGCGCACGCTCGCTTCGTACGTGAGGTACATCGGCTCCGGCACGAGCACCTCGTCGCCCGCCTCGCACAGACACATTGCCATCGCGAACAGCGCGTTCTGCGCGCCTGCGGTGACGATCACGTGCTCCGCGCCGACCGCCTGCCCGGACGCCTTCGCATGCTCGCGCGCGATCGCCGCACGCAGTTCGGCTCGGCCGCGCACTTCGCTGTAGTGCGTGTCGCCGCCGCGCAGCGCCGACACCGCGCGTTCGACGATCACGTCGGGGGTCGAAAAGTCCGGATCGCCGACGCTCAGGACGATCGCCGGCTCGCCCGCCGCGACGGCGGCCTGCGCGGCGTAATGAATGTCCCACGCGGTCGTGCGCTTGCCCTGCAGGCGATCGACCAGCTTCGAATAGTTCATGCGTTCTCCGTCGCGCGGCGCCCGCCCGGCCGCCGCGCCGTCAAGGGTTCGTTCAACGCGGCATGCGCACCGGCACACGCCGCTCGAGCCGGCCGAACGCGCGTTCGATCACGAACGCGAGCGCGACGTAGATCGCCGCGATCGCCAGCAACGGCTCGTAGGTTCGCAGTGTCTGCGCGCGGATGTAGTTCGCGGCGCCGAGCACGTCCATCACCGCGACCGTCGACGCGAGCGCGGTCGATTTCAGCAGCATCACCGTCTCGCCCGCGAGCGTCGGCAGCAGGATCTGGATCGCGCGCGGCAGCCACACGCGCCGCGCGATCATCGACGGACGCATCCCCATCGCGCGTGCCGCCTCGATCTCGCCTTTCGGCACGCCGCGCAGGCCCGCACGCAGCACCTCGCCGACATACGCGCCGACGCTGATCACGAGCGCGAACGCGACGTACCAGAAGCCGTCGCGCAGGAACGGCCACAGCACGCTGTCGCGCAGCGCCGGCCAGCTGGCGAACAGCGATCCGACGCCATAGTAGATCAGGTAGATCTGCACGAGCAGCGGCGTGCCGCGGATCACTTCGGTGAACGCCTTGCTCGCGCGCGCGACGAGCGGATTGGCCGACAGCCGCGCGAACGCGACGGCGATCGCGAGCCCGAAGCCGAACACGGCCGAGATGACGAGCAGCTTGACGGTGGTCAGCACGCCGAGCAGCAGCAGCGACCCATAGGAGGACAGTACGCTCAGGTCCATGACGTTGATCCGGTTCGATCGGAAAAGGCGGGGAAAGGCACGAGGCGGCTCACGATGCCGGCATCCAGCGGCCGAAGCGTCGCTCGATCTCGCGGAACAGCATGCCGGACAGCGACGTGATCGCGAAATACACGGCTGCCACCATCAGGTAGTAGTGCATGTATTCGCGCGTCGAGCCGGCCGCCTGCTTCGCGGTATAGAGCAGCTCGCTGTAGCCGACCACGCTGATCAGCGCGCTGTCCTTCACGAGGATCAGCCACAGGTTCGTGAAGCCGGCCAGCGCATACGGCGCCATCGCCGGCAGCGTCACGCGCCGGAATACGAGCGCCGGCGGCGCACCGAACGCGCGTGCGGCCTCGATCTGCCCGAACGGGATCGCGAGGATCGCGCCGCGGATGATCTCGGCCGCATACGCGCCCTGCACGATGCCGAGCACGATCACCGCGGCCGCGAAGCCGTTGACCGCGACCGGCCCGACGCCGATCGCCGTCATCAGCAGGTTGAGCGCGTCGGTGCCCGCGTAGTAGAGCAGCAGGATCAGCAGCAGTTCGGGCACCGCGCGGCACAGCGTCGTGTAGCCCTGCGCGAGCCGTTCGAACGCGCGCACGCCTGACAGCTTCGCGGCCGCGCCGAGCAGCCCGAGCACGATGCCGACGACGAACGCGCCGAGCGAAATCTCGAGCGTCACGCCCGCGCCCTGCAACAGCGCGACACCCCAGCCGTCCGGGTCCATGCCCAGGTACCTCACCCATCCCCAACCGTCCATGCCGCCTCCTCGTCCGTGCGTGTCGCTCGTGTGCGCTTTGCCGTGCGATCAGTGCGGCCAGAGGTCGATCGGGAAATACTTCTTCGCGATCTGCGCGTACTTGCCCGATGCGTGCAGCTGCTCGAGCGCCTGGTCCATCTGCTGCTTGAGCGGTGCATCGGCCTTGCGCATGCCCGCGCCCACGCCGTAGCCGAAGATCGCCGGATCCATCTTCACGCTGCCGGGGCCCTTCAGTTCGAATGCCGCCCCGTCCTTCGACTTCAGGAAATCGAGAATGCCGAGCTGGTCGAGATACATCGTGTCGATGCGGCCCGCGACGAGGTCCGAGTTGCAGTCGTCCTGCGTGTTGTACAGGCGCACCGTCGCCGTCTTGCCGTAGGCCATCTTGATGAACTCCGCGTTCGCGGTCGAACCCTGCACGCCGATCACCTTGCCCTTGAGGCCGTCCGGCGTCAGCGCGAGCTTCTGGTTCTTCGCGCCGACGAAGGTGCCCGGCGTCTCGTAGTACGGCCGCGAGAACGCGATCACCTTTTGGCGCTCCGGCGTAATCGACATCGAGTTGAAGATCACGTCGATCTTGCCGCTCTGGAGCGCGGGGATGATGCCGTCCCACGCGACTTCCTTGATCTCGCACTTCGCCTTCATCTGCTCGCACACCGCGCGGATCAGGTCGGCCTCGAAGCCGCTCCACTGTCCGCTCGGGCTCTTCATCAGGAACGGCGGATACGGCTCGGCGGCCACGCCGAAGCGCAGCACGCCCGACGACGCATGCGCGGAATCGAGCGGCGCAAGCGCCGCGAGAACGAGACTCAACAGGCACAGCAGACTGCGAACGACGCGCTTCATGGTCGGACTCCTTGCTGGAAAGAAACGGGATCGATACGGGATCGGCGCGGCCTGTCACGCAGGCTCATGCGGGCCGCGCGTGCGGTTCAGTGGCGTTGCCGGTGCGCGTTGACGAACTGGCGGCAGCGATCGCTCTGCGGCGCATCGAAGATCTCGCCCGGCGTGCCGCTCTCCTCGACGCGTCCCTCGTGCAGGAACAGCACCTTGCTCGACACGTCGCGCGCGAACGCCATCTCGTGCGTGACGAGGATCATCGTGCGGCCTTCGCATGCGAGATCGCGGATCACCTTCAGCACTTCGCCGACGCGCTCGGGATCGAGCGCGGAAGTCGGCTCGTCGAACAGCATCACCTTCGGCCGCATCGCGAGTGCGCGTGCAATCGCGACGCGCTGCTGCTGGCCGCCGGACAGGAATGCGGGATAGACGTTGCGCTTGTCGGCGAGGCCGACGCGTTCGAGCAGCTGCTCGGCGCGCGCGATCGCTTCGGCGCGCGGCTCGCGCAGCACGTGCACGGGCATCTCGATCACGTTTTCGAGCACCGTGCGGTGCGCCCACAGGTTGAAGCTCTGGAACACCATGCCGAGCCGCGTGCGCACGCGTTCGACCTGGCGCGGATCGGTCGGCACGGTGCGGCCCTTGCGGTCGAGCTTCAGCCCGATCTCCTCGCCATCGACGACGATGCGCCCGCGGGTCGGCGTCTCCAGCAGGTTGATGCAGCGAAGCAGCGTGCTCTTGCCCGAGCCGCTCGCGCCGATCAGCGAGATCACTTCGCCTTCGCGCGCGCTCAGCGACACGCCCTTCAACACCTCCAGCTCGCCGAACCGCTTGTGCAGGTCCGTCACCTGCACGCGTTCCTCGACCGCCGTCTTCACGCTCTCCACCCGCGCCAGCATGCCGTCTCCTGTGTCGAATTCTCACGCCCGTCCCGCGTGGGATCGCGGCGTCTTGTTGAATGGCCGACCAACCTAATGTGGAGTCGAGTATAGGCTCTGTTGAACAGTGGTTCAACAGATTTCAATATTCCGGAAGCAAGGGTTTTCGCGGGTTCCGCGCGGCTTTCGGCGCTGTAATTGAACAAGCGTCCGACACTCCCCTATAATCGGTGCCATGACGATTCCGTAAGGCCACTCCGTGAAAAAAACTCCTGGCAGCGCACCGGTCCAGACCCGCAGCCGCGGCATCCGAGAAACGCCCGCGGTGCGGCAGCAATCGATCATCGACGCAACGATGCGCTGCATCGCGCGCTACAGCTATTCGGAAACCACGATCGATCGCATCTGCGCGGAAGCGAAGGTGTCGCGCGGGCTGATCAACCATCACTTCCAGTCGAAAGACGAGCTGATGGCGCAGACCTACAAGCGGCTCGCGGCCGACCTGCTCGACGTGTCGCGCGCGGCCGCCGCGAACGCGACCGGCCCCGAGGACAAGCTCGACGCGATCATCAAGGTGTGTTTCGCCGCGCCGGTGTTCGCGCCGAAGAACGTGAAGGTGTGGCTCGGCTTCTGGAGCGTCGCGCACAGCGACCCGGTGATCCGCAAGGCGCACAAGGAGCTGTATGCCGGCTACCGGCAGGCGCTGAAGAAACTGTTCGACCAGATCGCGGAGGTGCGCGGGGGCACCGTCGACAGCGATCTCGCGGCGCTGACGCTCACGGCCGTGATCGACGGCTTCTGGCTCGAACTCGCGCGCGACCCGACGTCGTTCACCGCGGAAGACGCGCTGACGAGCTGCCTGCGCGTCGTCGATTCGTTCCTGCCACCGACGAAGACCACGCGCAAGCGCGCCTGACGGGCATCATGTACCTGGCCGCCGGCGCACGTCCGGCGGCAGATGCCATGGCCTCGCACCGCGAGGCCGTTCTCGTTTTCAGGCCGCCCGAATCTCGATCAGGTACGGCGCATCGTGCGCGGCCGCTTCGCCGAGTGCACCGGCCAGCGATGCGCCCTCTTCGACCCGCTGCGCGCCCCATCCATACGCACGCGCGATCGCGACGAAATCGGGCGTATGCAGGTCCACGCCGACCGGCTCGACGCCGCCGTCGACCATCGCGCGCTTGATTTCCCCGTAACCGCCGTTGTTCAGCAGCACGACGATCACGCGCGCGCGGTGCTGCACCGCGGTGCCGAGCTCGGCGAGCGTGTACTGGAAGCCGCCGTCGCCGGCGATGCAGACCACCGGCCGCGACGCATCGCCGAGGCTCGCGCCGACCGCGGCCGGCAACCCGTAGCCAAGCGAGCCGAAGCCGACCGACGCGTTGAACCAGCTGCGCGGGCGCGCTGCCGCGAAGCCGACGTTGCCCGCGTAGACGATGCGCGTCGAGTCGCCGACGATCGCCGCGTCGGGCAGCGCGTCGCGCACGCTGTCGAGCAGCGCGAGATCGCGCAGCATCTCGTCGTTCAGTTCCTGCCGCGCCGCCGCACGGCACATCGCCGCGCGCTCGGCGCCGTCGCCGCCGCCGTCGCTGCGCACCGGTGCATCGGCCGGCCATACGCGCCGCAGCGCACGCAGGGTTTCGCCGACGTCGCCGAGCAGCGGCAGCGCGGGCACCGCGTTGCGGCACAGCTGCTGCGGATCGATGTCGATCCGCACGAGCGACGCGGGCATCGAGAAGCTGCGCGTCGCATACAGGTCGTAATCCGTCGGCCCGAGTTCGGTGCCGAGCGCGACGATCGGATCGCTGTCGCGCATCAGCGCACGCACCGCGTCGGACGACGCCGACCACGACACGCCGAGCGCGTGCGCGGGCGGCAGCACGCCGCGCCCGTTGATCGTCATCACGACCGGCGCGTCGAGCGTTTCCGCGAGCCAGCGCACGTCGTCGGCCGCATGAAGCGCACCGCCGCCGGCGAGGATCAGCGGCGCGCGCGCGGCCGCCGCCTTCGCACGCAGCGCAGCGATGCCGTCGGCCGCTGCGGGCCCAGGCGCGATGCGCGGCGGTGCGGCCGTCACGGGCGGCAACGTGTCGGCCGGCGCGGCGAGCACGTCGAGCGGGATCTGGAGGTGCACCGGACGCGGCCGGCCGCCCGAGAACACCGCGAACGCGCGCGCGATCGCCTGCGGCAGCGCGTCCGCACGCGGCACCGTGTAGCTCAACGCCGCGATGTTCTCCGCGAACGCGTGCTGGTCCGGCAATTCGTGCAGATGGCCGTTGCCCGAGCCGATGTCGCCGGACGCGTTGACGCTGGAAATCACCAGCATCGGAATCGAATCCGCATAGGCCTGCGCCATCGACGTCGCGATGTTCGTCATCCCCGGGCCGGTGATCACGAAACATACGCCCGGCTTGCCGGTTGCGCGCGCATAGCCGTCCGCCATGAAGCCGAGGCCCTGCTCGTGGCGCGCGCTCACGTGGCGCAGCGTGCTGCCGGCGAGGCCACGGTACAGCTCGATCGTGTGCACGCCGGGAATGCCGAACACCGTGTCGACGCCGTAGGCCGCGAGCAGGTCGACCAGGTACATGCCTACTGTTTTCATGTCGCTTCCATTCTTAGGTAATTGGGTGGATCACGGGCCGGACAGCGAGGCCGTCAATGCGCAAGCCCCGGCAGCAATTCGCGCACGCCCTGCGCGAGCATCTGGAACGCGATCGCGGTAAGCACGATGCCCGACAGCCGCTCGACCAGCGTCCTGCCGATCTCGCCGAGCCGGCGGCACCACGACGCCGAGCACGCATACGTGAACCCGATCACGCCCGCATGCAGCACGCAGACCGCGCTCAGCGCGAGCAGGTCGGCCGGCGTGTGAAAGCGCGTCGCGGTCGTGATCACGAGCGACATCACCGCGCTGCCGATCGACAGCGGGAAGATGAGCGGCACCGCGATGTAGTTGCGCCATCGCGCATACTCGAGCCGCGTGTCGCCGCCGCTGCGTTCGTCGTTCGCCGTGCCGCGCATCATCGGGATCGACCACAGGCACAGCACGAGGCCGCCCGTCAGCGTCAGCGCGCCGAGCGTGAGGCCGAGCATGCGCAACAGGAACTGGCCGCCCCATACCGCGCCGACCATCAGCGCGGCGATCCACGCGAACAGCCTGAACGCGATCTGCCGCTGTGTCACGTCGGGAAAATGCCCGGTGACGGCCGCATACATCGGGATCGCGACCGGCGGACAGAACAGCGTCAGCAGGCCGGTCAGGAACAGCAGCACGTCGCTCGACGTCAGGGTCATGGCTCGAACTCACATGCGGTCCGGGGTTGGAAAAGCGCGGCGGCAGCGCGGGCCGTGTCGCGCTCAGTCCTGCGCGGCTTCCTGCGGCGCACGCTCGCGCGGCCGCATGTCGCCGTCGAAATCGTCGAGCGACGGAAACGCCATCGGTTCGAGCCGGTCGAGGTGCGTCAGATAGTCGTCGTAGCGCTCGAGCACGGCCGCGCGCTCCGCGTCGCCGATGTACGGCACGTGATAGCCGACGAACGACGGCAGCACGTCGAAGCCCGCGTAACCGAGCGTCCCGCGCAGCACGTGGCGCAGCATCAGGTCCATCTCGCCGTGCACGCCGTCCGCACCGAACATGTAGTCGCGGCCGCCGCACGTGTAGGCGAGCAACGCGCGCTTGCCGCGCATCCCGCCACGATCGTAGAAACGCACGCCGCCGTACACCTTGCCCGACACGAGCACGCGGTCGATCCAGCCTTTCATGATCGCCGGCACCGAACACCAGAACAGCGGGAAGCTGAGGATTAGCAAGTCGCACGCGGCGAGCTTGTCGAGCTCCGCGGCGATGTCCGGCGCGATCGCGTGCGCGGCGACGTTCTCGCGTTGCTCGAGCGCGTAGACGAGATAGTCCGGGTTCTTGCGCACGCCGAAATCGGCCGCGCTCGCGACCGGATTCCACTGCATCGCGTACAGGTCGGACACCGTCACGGTGTGGCCCTGCGCTTCGAGCGTGCTCACCGCGCGGTGCAGCATCGACGTCGTGAACGACTGCGGTTCGGGATGGGCGTGAACGATCAGGACTTTCATGGTGCGCGTTTTCTCCGCAACGTAACGTTGAAGGGTTGAATTCAGACGGCGCCGGCCGCGCGCTTGCGCAGCAGCGACAGGCCGATCGCGACGCAGGTCGCGACGAGCAGCAGCGTGGACACCGACGCGATCGCAGGATCGACGTTCTCGCGCATCCCGTCCCACATGCGGCGCGGCAGCGTGTATACGTTGCGGCTCGAGATGAACAGCGTGACGACGAGTTCGTCCCACGACAGGATGAACGCGAACACCGCGGCCGACAGCACGCCCGGCTTGATCGAAGGCAGGATCACGTAGCGCAGCGTTTGCGCGACGTTCGCGCCGAGGCTGCGCGATGCCTGCTCGATGCGCAGCCCGACGGTCGCGAGCGATGCGGAAACCGCGACCACCACGTAAGGCACCGACAGCACGACGTGCGACAGGATCGCGGCCGGGTAGCTGTCGAGCATCCCGAGTTCACCCCACAGCCGGTAGAACGCGAGCGCCGACACGATCGGCGGCACGATCAGCGGGAACAGGATCACGCCGCGCACGAACTCGCCGCGCCGCGACGCGACCTTCCACAGCCCGATCGCGCACAGCGTGCCGAGCGTGACCGAGATCGCCGACGACACCAGCGCGATCAGCGCGCTCTGCAGGAAGCTCGCCACCCAGCCGTCGTCGTCGAACAGCACGCGGTAGTGCCGCAGCGACAGCGCGCCGTCCGGCATCGACAGGTAGTCGCTCGGCGTCAACGACACCGGCACCGACACGAGCAGCGGCAGCATCAGGAACAGGATCGCGGCCCACGCGATGCCCACCACCAGCGCACGCCCTGCGGTCATTCGGGTTGTCATCGGAACGTCCTCCGGTCGGG
Organism: Burkholderia sp. Nafp2/4-1b; assembly: GCF_003635165.1. GTDB lineage: Bacteria > Pseudomonadota > Gammaproteobacteria > Burkholderiales > Burkholderiaceae > Burkholderia. The sequence goes on from NZ_ML058597.1 coordinate 1,207,880, forward strand.
TCAGCGCGCGCCGAACAGCTCGCGCAGGTCGATGAAACGCGCGAGCAGCGCGAGCGCGGCCAGGATCGACGCCAGCAGCAGCGACGCGAGCGCCGCGCCGCTGCCCCAGTTCACGAGCTGCAGGATCTGCGTGCTGATGTATTCGGCGATCATCACCGTGCGGCCGCCGCCGAGGATCACCGGCGTCACGTAGAAGCCGAGCGAGAAGATGAACACGAGGATCGCCGCGCCGACGATGCCCGGCCGTGTCTGCGGGAAATACACCTTGCGGAACGTGACGAACGCACCGGCGCCGAGCCCCTGCGACGCGCGCGCGAGCTGCGGGTCGATGCCCTTCATGTTCGCGTACAGCGGCAACACCGCGTACGGAATCATGAAGTGGATCATCCCGATCACGACGCCGACCTCGTTGCGCATCAGCGGCAGCGGCGCGTCGATCAGCCCGATGCGCAGCAGCAGCGTGTTGACGAGCCCCTGTTCGCCGAGCAGGAACAGCCACGAGAACGCACGCACCAGCACCGACGCCCAGAACGGCACGAGCAAGCCGAACAGCAGCGCCATCCGCTGACGCGCGCCGACGTGCGCCATCGCATACGCAATCGCATAGCCGAGCGCGACCGAGCACACGGTCGTGACCGCGCACACGCGCAGCGTGGTCCACAGCACGCGGTGCACGCCGTGGTTGTCGAGCAGCCGCGCGTAGTTCTGCAGGCCCGGCTCGGGCACGGTGAAGCCGAGCCACAGCACGCGCACGAGCGGATACACGTACAGCACGATCAGCACCGCGAGCAGCGGCACGACGAGCAGCCAATAGCGATCGGCTTTCGCGCGGCCGAGCGGGACGGCGCGCGCGACGGGAGTAGACAAGGTATTCATGGCGTCACGCTCACGAAGCGGCGGCTCAGGACGACATCAGGTCGGTGTACTGCGCGAGCGTCGCTTCGTAGTGCTGCGCCCACCACTCGGGATTCACCTTGCACTGCTTCGCCCAGTTCTCGGGCGTGCCCGGATTGTCGGCGCGCAGCGCCTGCGGCACCGCGGCGGTCGCGGCCGGCGTCACCGGCCCGTTACCGAGCAGCGACAACAGGCGCACCTGCGGCTCGACACCCTGCACGAACTTGATGAACTGCCACACAGCATCGCCCGACGGGTTGTTCTTCGGCACGCCCCACACGTCGCACGACGCGAGCCCTTGCTCCCACGTATAGCGGAACCGGCCGTTGCTCTCGCGCTGGATCACGTTCGCGCGCGTGTGCCAGATGCATGCCATGCTGACTTCGCCGTTGCGCAGCAGTTGCAGGCTGTCCGCGCCCGAATCCCACAACAGCACGTTCGAGCGCAGTTCCTTCAGTTTCTTCAGCGCGCGCGGCACGTCGATCGGATAGACCTTGTCCTTGTCGACTCCGTCGGCCATCAGCGCGGCTTCGAGCGCGCCGCCCATCCACTTCCACAGCCCGCGCTTGCCCGGAAACTTGCCGACGTTCCAGAAATCGGCCCAGTTCTTCGGCGGATTCGCGCCGAACTTGCGCGCGTCGTAGACGAGCACGTAGCTCAGCAGATACGACGGCACGCCGAAGTCCGATGCGAGCCCCGGCAGCGTATTGCGGCCCACGACCGAATAATCGATCGGCCGCAGGAAGCCCTGCTTGCCGAGCTTGATCGCCGCGAAGCCGTCGAGGTCCATCACGTCCCAGATCACGTTCCGGTTCTCGACCATCGCCTTGATCTTGCCGTCCTCCGGCGACGAGTCGTAGCCCATCCGGATCCCGCTCGCCTTCGTGAACGGGTCCATGTAGGCCGAGCGGAACGCCGAGCGCGCTTCGCCGCCCCACGCGCTGAGCACGATTTCCTTCGGGTTCGACGCCCGCGCGTCCGTCGCGCCGAGCGACAGCAGCGTCGGCGCGATGCCGGCGGCCGCGCACAGCCGCAGAAAATCGCGGCGGCGCCGCGACGTCGCGGGCTGAAGATCGCGTGCTTGGTCGAGCAGGTCCTGCAGATAGCGGTTCGTCATGGTGTCTCCTCCAGGCTGGTCAGCGCCCGCACGCGTCTCGTCGTTTTCGGGCGTCGGGGAATCGGCGACGACGACGGCGGGCGCCGCGCCGCGCGCAATGCATGCAATGCAACGCTCGCCGCGTCAGTCGGCCGCGATCCGGCAGGTCGCGTCGCGCTCCCACTGCACGAACACGTCCATGCCGGTGCGCGGCGACGCCAGCCCGCGCCACGCGGGCACGTCGGCCGTCATGCAGCCGAGCGCCGCCGTGTCGATCTCGAAGCGGTACGACGAGCCGAAATAGCTCCAGTGACGAATGCGTCCCGCCACTTCGTTGTGCGCACCATCGCACGACGTCGCCGACACGGCGACCTTCTCCGGGCGCAGCGCGAACAGCAACGGTTCGTCGGGACGCACACCGCATGCGGGTGCAACGAAGCGCGCATCGCCGACGCGATAGTGCGTGGCCGCCGCATCGCCGCCGAGCGCGACGCCTTCGATGAAATTGCTCTTGCCGAGGAAGTCCGCGACGAAGCGGTTGGCCGGCTGTTCGTACAGCCCGTCCGGCGTGCCGATCTGCTCGAGCCGGCCGTCGCGCATGATCGCGATCCGGTCCGACATCGACAGCGCTTCCTCCTGGTCGTGCGTGACGAACAGGAAGGTCGCGCCGAGCCGTTCGTGCAGCGCCTTCAACTCGACCTGCACCTCGCCGCGCAGCTTGCGGTCGAGCGCGCCGAGCGGTTCGTCGAGCAGCACGAGATCGGGATCGAACACCAGCGCGCGAGCAATCGCGACGCGCTGCTGCTGGCCGCCCGACAACTGGCGCGGCAGGCGATCGGCGAGATGACCGAGCCGCACGAGATCGAGCGCGGCCTTCACGCGCTTCACCGCGTCGGGGCCCTTCTGCTTGCGCACCATCAGCGGATACGCGACGTTCTGCTCGACCGTCATGTGCGGAAACAGCGCATAGCCCTGGAACACCATCCCGAAGTTGCGCTTCTCCGGCGGCAACGCGACGATGCTGCGGCCGCCGACGCGCAGGTCGCCGCTGCTCGGATGCTCGAAGCCCGCGACGATCGTCAGCAGCGTCGTCTTGCCCGAACCCGACGGCCCGAGGATCGTCAGGAATTCGCCGCGCGGAACGTCGAGCGTCGTTTCCCGCAGCGCGTGCACGCTGCCGTAGCGCTTCGACACGCGATCGATCTGCAGGCCGGCGCCGCTCGCGACGCGCCCCTCCGATGCCGCGCGTGCCGCATGCGCTGCGGTCCTGCCGTCCTCCACACCTGCCGACGTCTCCATCACCGCGCTCATCGTGTGTCTCCTGGTCGACTCACAATTGGGTTGAACGTTCATTTAACATAACTTATACTATGCCGAAATGCGGTCCGCAAGTAGCGGCGACCCTTGCCGGCTCTGACACACACCGACACACAACAACCAGGAGACAGTGATCAGCATGAGCATCGACGACATCCGAATCGAACGGCACGACGGCGTCGTGACCCTTCGCCTGAACCGCCCGGCGAAACGCAATTCGCTCGCGCGGCCGCATCTCGACTTTCTTCGCGAGACGCTCGAAGCACTCGCGAACGATTCGGCCGTGCGCTGCGTCGTGCTGACCGGCAGCGGCAGCGCGTTCTGTGCCGGCGCGGACGTCGACGAATGGGCCGAGGCCGAGCGCAACGGCGAACTCGACACCTACGGCTGGACCGAGCGTGCGCACCGCTTCGTGCAGGTGCTGGCCGCGTTTCCGCGCCCGACGATTGCCGCGCTGAACGGCTCGACGGTCGGCGCGGGCACCGACATCGGTTTCGCGTGCGACTTCCGCATCGCGAGCACGGTGGCGACGCTGCGCTGCGGGTATACGGGCATGGGCTACAGCCCCGACATGGGCGGAAGCTGGTTCCTGCCGCGCATCGCGCGCCCCGACGTCGCACGCCGCTTCATCTTCCTCAACGAACGCTGGAACGCGCAGGACGCGCTCGCGGCCGGGCTCGTGTCCGAAGTCGTCGACGCCGATGCATTCGCCGAGCACGTCGCGGCGTTCGCCGCACGGCTCGCGCAGGGGCCGAGCGTCGCGTTCGGCCATACCAAGGCACTGCTCGCGCAATCGCTCACGCAGACGCTCGCGGAGCAACTGCGCGGCGAGCTGGCGGCCGGCGTCGCGTGCGGTCACAGCGAGGACGGCCAGGAAGCGCTTCGCGCGTCGGTCGAAGGCCGCGCACCTCATTTTGTCGGGAGATGATCGATGGATTTTTCGCTGACCCAAGAGCAGGAAATGCTGGTTTCGTCGCTGCGCCAGTTCGTCGAGAAGGAACTGCAGCCTCATGAATTCGCGGTCGATCGCGCGGACGACGTGCCGCCCGAACTCGCCGACTCGATTCGCCGCAAGTCGCTTGAACTCGGCTTCTACGCGTTCAACATGCCGGAAAGCGCGGGCGGCCCCGGCCTCGACTACGTGACGCAGGCGCTCGTCGAGCGCGAGCTCGGCCGCACGAGCTGGGCGCTGCACGTGTTCGTCGCGCGGCCGAGCAAGATCCTGATGGCGTGCAAGGGCGACCAGATCGAGCGCTACCTGAAACCGGCCGTGCGCGGCGAGCGCGTCGACTGCTTCGCGCTGACCGAACCGGGCGCCGGCTCCGATGCGATGGGCATCCGCACGCGCGCGGTGCGCGACGGCGACGACTACGTGATCAACGGCAGCAAGCACTTCATCAGTCACGCGGATACGGCCGACTTCGTGATCCTGTTCGCCGTCACCGGCGAGGAGGAAGTGCGCGGCCAGAAGCGCAAGCGCGTGACCTGCTTCCTGATCGACAAGGACACGCCGGGCATGACCGTGCGGCGCGGCCCGCACTGCACGAGCCTGCGCGGCTACCACCAGTCGGAAATCTTCCTGAGCGACTGCCGCGTGAGCGCCGCGCAGATCCTCGGCGAAGAACATCGCGGCTTCGAACTCGCGAACGACTGGCTCACCGCCGGCCGCGTGATGGTCGCCGCGAACAACATCGGCCGCGCGCAGCGCGCGTTCGAGATGGCCGCCGAATGGGCCGCGACGCGTCATCAGTTCGGCAAGCGCATCGGCGATTTCCAGGGCACGTCGTTCAAGCTCGCGGACATGCAGACCGAGATCCGCGCGGCGGAACTCGTCACGCTCTACACCGCGCAGAAGCTCGACCAGGGCACGATGACCGACGGCGACGCCGCGCTCGCGAAGCTGCTGGCCACCGAGACGCTCGGCCGCGTGACCGATCACGCGGTGCAGATCTACGGCGGCATGGGGTTGATGGACGAGCTGCCGATCGAGCGCTTCTGGCGCGATGCGCGCATCGAGCGCATCTGGGAAGGCACGTCCGAGATTCAGCGCCACATCCTGTCCAAGGAAATCCTCCGACGCTACAGCTGACGCGAACCGTCGCGCCGGTGCGTCCGGCGCGCGTTCAAAAAGGACACTTCATGACCTCCTCTCCCGAAGTCAGGGACCGCCGCGCGACGGCCGCGGCCAATCTGCGCCGGCTGCTCGATCCGGCCAGCATCGCGTTCGTCGGCGGACGCGGCATCGCGGGCGCCGTGCAGCGCTGTCGCGATTACGGCTATGCCGGCGACGTCTGGCTCGTCAACCCGAACCATGCGGAGCTCGACGGCGTGCGCTGCCACGCGAGCATCGCCGACCTGCCCGCCGCACCGGACGCCGTGTTCGTCGCGGTGCCCGCGCGCCAGGCGATCGATGTCGTGCGCGCGCTCGCCGAACGCGGCGCGGGCGGCGCGATCGTCTACGCATCGGGCTTCTCCGAAACGGGCGCCGACGGCGCCGCGCTACAGCAGGCGCTGATCGACGCGGCCGGCGACATGGCCATGCTCGGCCCGAACTGCTACGGGCTGATCAACGGGCTGAACGGCAGCGCGCTGTGGCCGGTCGCGCACGGTGCGCCGCGCGTCGAGTCGGGTGTCGCGGTGATCACGCAGAGCGGCAACCTCGCCTACAACCTGTCGATGAGCGCGCGCTCCGTGCCGTTCGCGTATCTCGCGAGCGTCGGCAACCAGGCGTCGGTCGACATCGCGCGCCTCGTCGATGCGTTCGTCGACGATCCGCGCATCCGCGCGATCGGCGTGCATCTCGAAGGGTTGAAGGACGTGCGCGCGTTCAGCGAGGCCGCGGCGCGCGCGCTCGCACGCGGCGTGCCGATCGTCGCGCTGAAGAGCGGCACGTCGACGCTCGGCGCGCAGCTCGCGATGAGCCACACGAGCTCGCTCGCGGGTTCGGACGCACTGTACGACGCATTATTCAGGCGACTCGGCGTGATCCGCGTGAAGGATCCGGTCGGCCTCGTCGAGACGCTGAAGCTGCTCGCGATCGCCGGTGTGCCCGAGTGCCGCACGCTCGCCGCGCTGGCGACGTCCGGCGGCGACGCGGGGCTCGTCGCGGATCTCGGCGAAGCGCGCGGCATTGCATTCCCGCCGGTGGGCGACGCCGGCCGCACTGCGCTCGGCAACGTGCTGCCCGCTTACGCGACGATCGCGAACCCGCTCGATTTCACGACGACGCCGTGGGGCGATCCCGACAAGATGCGCGCGTGCTGCGACGCGCTGCTCGCCGATCGTCCGGGCGCCGCCGCGATGATCCTCGACTATCCGCAGGAAGCGACCGGCGAGCGGCCGCTGTGCGATATCGCGGCGAACGCGTTCGCCGCGTCCGCGCGCCAGCACGGCGTGGTCGGCGCGGTGATCTCGGTGTTTCCGGACCTGACGCCGCCCGACCACGCGGCCCGCATGGCCGCCGCCGGCATTGCGCCGCTGCAGGGGCTCGCCGACGGGATCGACGCGATCGGCGCGGCGATGACCTATGGCGACACGCGCCGCCGCGTGCTCGATGCCGATGCGCTGAACGCGCTGCCGGTGCTGCGCGCGGGCCGCAGCGGCAGCGGCAACGGCAACGGCAGCGCGACGCTGCACGACGAATGGGCGAGCAAGCGGATGCTGGCCGCGCACGGGCTCGACGTGCCGGCGGCCGAATGCGTCGCGCCCGCCGACGCGCCGGCTGCCGCGCAGCGGCTCGGCTTCCCGGTCTGCGTGAAGGTGGTCAGCGATCGCCTGCCGCACAAGACCGAGGCCGGCGCGGTCGCGTTGAAGCTGGGCTCGCCCGACGCTGTGGCCGCCGCCGTCGAGCGGATGACCGAACAGGTCGCGCGGTACGCGCCGGACGTGCGTGTCGAGCGGATCCTCGTCGAGAAGATGGCCGACGCGCCGCTGCTCGAACTGATCGTCGGCGTGAAGCGCGAGCCGAATTTCGGTCTGGCGCTGGTGCTCGGCACCGGCGGCGTGCTGGTCGAGCTGATCCGCGACACCGCGACGCTGCTGCTTCCGGTGCGCGAAAGCGACGTGCGCGACGCGCTGCTCGGGCTGAAGCTCGGCCCGCTGCTGACCGGCTATCGCGGGCGGCCGAAGGCCGATCTCGATGCGGTCGTCGCGAACGTGATGGCGATCGCGCGCTTCGCGCAGACGCACGCCGATACGCTCGTCGAGCTCGACGTCAATCCGCTGCTGGTGATGGAACGCGGCGCGGTGGCCGTCGATGCGCTGGTGAGGCTCGACGCGTGATGCTCGTCTGAAACGCAACGGCCCGCTCACGCGATACGCGAGCGGGCCGTTGCCGGATTGACTGTCGGCCCGGGAACGAGAAAGGATCAGAAGTTATGCCGCATGCCGATGCGAGCGGCAGCCTGCGTGCGGCTCGTCGACGGCGTGAAGCTGTAGCCGATCACCGCATCGACGCCGTTCGACGCGCGCATCCAGTCGACCGCCGCATAGACGTCGGTGCGCTTCGACAGCGCGTAATGCGCGCCGAGCGCGACTTCGTGCCAGTGATGGCCTTCGAACGTCGTGTACTGGTAGCCCGCGACCAGCGACAGCGGCACGGTCGCCTGGTACAGGCCGCCCGCCTCGTACACGCGCATCGTCGACGATTGCCCGTAGCCCTTGAACGTGGTGTTGCTGAAGTCCGCGTTCAGCGTCAGCTTGCCGAGCGTGTACGACGCACCGATGCCGAAGATCGACTGCGAGTCGACCGCGAACGGCGTCGAATCGTGCAGATCGGTGACGGCACCCGTCGCCGGATCGACTGTCGCGACCGTCTGGCCAAGCATCGTGCGCACGCCCATCTGCGCATACGGGTCGAGCGCCGCGAGCCGGCGAGGCTTGTTGAGCCGCGTATAGTTGCCGCCCGCCGAGAAATCGCCGTGCGTATAGGTCGCGCCGGCGCTCCACGCGCTGCCGTCGTGGAAGCTGCCGGCATCGTTGCTGAACGAATACATGCCGCCGACCACGAGCCCGTGGAAGCTGTTGCTGACGAATTTCACCGCGTTCTGCAGCCGGTCGCCGCTCTGCCGGTCGAAGTCGCCGAGGTGCACGCCGTAGCCGCTGCCGAACGCGCTCACGTTGTACGCGGCCGTGAAGTCGAATGCGAAGTCGTACTGATTGCCGAACGTCAGCGTGCCCCAGTCGTTGCCGAGCCCGACATACGCCTGCCGCCCGAACATGGCGCCGCCCTGGTTCAGCTTGCCGGTGCCGAGCCGGAAGCCGCTCTCGAGCTTGAGCACCGCCTTGTTGCCGCCGCCGAGATCCTCGGTGCCCATCAGGCCGAAGCGATTGCCGTACGACACGCCGTCGTCGAACAGGTACGCATGCGCGCCGCCCGTGTTGTTCACGTAGGTGATGCCGCCGTCGATGATCCCGTACAGCGACACGCTGCTCTGGGCATGGGCGTAGCCGTGGACCATCACCGACATCATGCCGGCCAGCAGGAAGCGCTTCTTCATTTCGGTGTCTCCGGTTGCCGCGCGCGGCGGCTCGATTTTTCGTTGTGCGTGAACGCCGCCGGCCTGCTTCGTTTCGGCACCGCGGCGCTGGCGAGTATAGGTTTCGTTGAATGAATGTTCAATCGATTGAAGAGCCGGAACGCACCGGTGTTTACACCCATCGGCGATTTCATTATTGAAAAAACGTTCAACCCGTCATAACATCGGTCGGCAGCCCGCGGACGACGTGCGGGCCCGTTCCGAAACCTCGGAGTGCACTGGATGACGACCACCCTCAGCCCCGCCGCCGAGCCGCGCCTGCGCTCGGCCTACGAAGGACAGAAGTCGCGCCCGTACGACCCGGCCGCGCCGATCGCGACGCCGCTCGAACTGCATCGCTGCACCGTCCGGCCCGAGTGGGTCGACTACAACGGCCACATGAGCGAATCGTGCTACCTGCTCGTGTTCGGCGACAGCAGCGATGCGTTGTTCCGCTACTTCGGCATCGACGACGACTATCGCGAGGCCGGCTGCTCGATCTATTCGGCGGAAACGCATATCCGCCACCTGCGTGAAGCAATGCTCGGCGAGCCGCTGCGGCTCACGGTGCGGCTGCTCGACATGGACGACCGCCGGCTGCACGTGTTCCATTCGATGCATCACGCGACGACCGGCGCGCAGCTCGCGACCGGCGAACAGTTGCTGACGCACGTGGACATGCACGCGAAGCGCTCGGCACCGTTCCCGGCCGCGATCCGCCGGCATCTCGACGCGATTCACGCGGAACATGCGCGTGCGCCGCGCGAGCCGCACGCGGGTCGTGCGATCGCGATCCGCCGCCCGTCCGCTGCTGCTTCCGCACCTTCCGCATCTTCCGCATCTTCCACTGCCCGCTGACCACGCCGAACCACGACGAAGGAGCTTTCCCATGCAGACGCACGACGCCTGGCGCAGCCGCGCCGGCCAGCTCGACATCGATTCCCGCGCGTTCGTCGACGGCGCGTTCCGCGACGCGCACGACGGCACCACCTTCACGTGCACGAGCCCGATCGACGGCCGCGTGCTCGCACAGGTCGCCCATTGCCGTCAGGCCGACGCCGACCTCGCGGTCGCGGCCGCGCGCCGTGCGTTCGAAAGCGGCGCGTGGCGCGACGCATCGCCGCGCGAACGCAAGCGCGTGCTGCTGCGCTGGGCCGCGCTGATCCGCGAACACGCTGACGATCTCGCGCTGCTCGAAACGCTCGACACCGGCAAGCCGATCGGCGACACGACCACGATCGACATTCCGTCCACCGCGTATTGCGCCGAGTGGTTCGCCGAGGCGATCGACAAGACCGGCGGCGAAGTGGCGCCGGCCGATGCGCATCTCGTCGGGCTCGTCACGCGCGAGCCGATCGGCGTGGTCGCCGCGGTCGTGCCGTGGAATTTCCCCGCGATGATCGCGATGTGGAAATGCGCGCCCGCGCTCGCGGCCGGCAACAGCGTCGTGCTGAAGCCGTCCGAGAAATCGCCGCTCAGTGCGCTGCGGCTCGCCGCGCTGGCCGCGCAGGCCGGGCTGCCGGCCGGCGTGCTGAACGTGCTGCCCGGCTTCGGCGACGCGGGCGAAGCGCTCGCGCGGCATCCGGACGTCGACTGCATCGCGTTCACCGGCTCGACCGCAGTCGGCCACAAGGTCGCGCGCTGCGCGGCCGATTCGAACCTGAAGCGCGTGTGGCTCGAACTCGGCGGCAAGTCGCCGCAGATCGTGCTGCCCGACTGCCCCGATCTCGATCGCGCGGCGCGCACCGTCGCGCATGCGGTGTTCTACAACACCGGGCAGATGTGCACCGCCGGTTCGCGGCTGCTCGTGCATCGTGCGATCCGCGACGAACTGGTCGCGCGCGTGCTCGCGATCGCGCCCGAGTACGCGCCCGGCGATCCGTTGTCGCCCGACACGCGAATGGGCAGCCTGATCGATGCCGCGCAGGTCGAGCGCGTGCTCGGCTACGTCGACGCCGGCCGCGACGAGGCGACGCTGCTCGCGGGCGGCCAGCGCGCGCGTACGGCGAGCGGCGGCCAGTACGTCGAGCCGACCGTGTTCGACTGTCCGCGGGCCGATGCACGGATCGTGCGCGAGGAGATTTTCGGGCCGGTGCTGGCGGTGACCGCGTTCGACGAGCTGGATACGGCCGTCGCGCTCGCGAACGACACGCGCTACGGGCTCGCGGCGTCGGTGTGGACGAGCAACCTGACGACCGCGCATGAAACCGCGCGGCGGTTGCGCGCGGGGACGGTGTGGGTGAACGGCTACGAGGAAACCGACGACATGAACTTCCCGTTCGGCGGCTTCAAGGAGTCGGGCAACGGGCGCGACAACTCGCTGCACGCGCTCGAGAAGTACACGGAGTTGAAGTCGACGGTGATTCGGTTGCGGTAAAGGGCACGGGCGGCGTCCGGCCACCCGTTTCGCGCCGCGCGCACCGCCTTTCAACGGCGCGGCGACCCTGATTCATTCCTGCCACGAAACAATCAATAGCGATCCGGCGATTCACGTCGCCGTCCGCACGTTTTAGACTGTCGGATCACTCCCCCACCGGACCCTCGCAATGACCGACGTCCTGCCGCTGACCACCGACTCCGAATCGGGCCTCCAGTACCGCCTGCGCCCGGCCGCCGGCCGCCCTGCCGGCCGCCTGTTGCTGCTGCATGGCGTCGGCGGCAACGAAACCAACCTGCTGAACCTGGCCGGCACGATCGACCCGCGTATCGAAATCGCGTTCGTGCGCGGCCCGCTGACGTTCGGCCCGAACCAGCACGCGTGGTTTCCGGTGCGCTTCGGTGCGAACGGCCCCGAAATCGATGCGGCCCGCGCGGATGCGAGCCGCGTACAGCTGATCACGCTGCTGCATGCGCTGAGCGCGCAAGACACCGCAAACAACACCCCCGCGTTGCCCACCGTGATCGCCGGGTTCAGCCAGGGCGGCATCATGAGCGCGAGCGTCGGCCTCACGTCGCCGGCCGACGTCACCGCATTCGCGGTGCTGTGCGGCCGCATCCTGCCGGAGATCGATCCGCTGATCGCGTCGCACGATGCATTGAGCGCGTTGCACGCACTGGTGATACACGGCCGCTTCGACGACAAGCTGCCGGTCGCATGGGCCGACACGGCCGATGCAAAGCTGACGTCGCTCGGCGTCGCGCACGATACGCGGCTGTATGACGCCGGTCACGAACTCACTGCGGAGATGGCCCGCGACTTCAGCCGCTGGGTCGCCGCACGCACCGGGCTGAACTAGGCGCAGCGGGCGGCCGAGCCGCCCGTGCGTATCGTCAGACGTTACTCGCCGGATCGGCGCCGAGCGGCGCGCCGGAAGCGTTGGCCGCGCCGGCAGCATTAACAGCCGCCTCCCGCGCCGCACCGCGCTTCGCAAGCTTCCAGCCGATCACCAGCGCGAGCACGACGAACGGAATCATCCCGACGGTCCACGTGCCGCCCGGATAATCGAATGCCATCATCACCAGCACGCTGACGAGAAAGCCGAGCGTGAGCCACGACGTGAACGGCGCGCCGGGCATCCGGAACGACACCGGGCTCAGTTCGCCGCGATTGACGGCACGGCGGAACAGGATCTGGCACATCACGATGAAGCCCCAGGTCGTGATGATCCCGAGCGACGCCATGTTCAGCACGATCTCGAACGCCTGCGCCGGCACGATGTAGTTCAGCGGCACGCCGATCGCGTTGACCGCGACCGTGACGAGGATCCCGCCGTACGGCACGCCGCGCGCATTCATCCGCGACACGAAGCGCGGCGCCGAGCCGCCCATCGCGAGCGAGCGCAGCACGCGCCCCGTCGAATAGAGGCCGGAGTTCAGGCTCGACAGCGCGGCGGTCAGCACCACGACGTTCATCACCGTGCCGACGTACGGCACGCCGAGCTTGCTGAAGAACGTCACGAACGGGCTTTCGTGCGCGCTGTATGCGGTCCACGGCAGCAGCATCGTCAGCAGCACGACGGAGCCGACGTAGAACAGCGCGATACGCCACATCACGCTGTTGATCGCCTTCGGCAGCACCTTGCGCGCGTCGGCGGTCTCGCCCGCCGCGACGCCGACGAGCTCGATGCTCGCATACGCGAACACGACGCCCTGCACGATCAGCACCGCCGGCAGGATGCCGTGCGGAAAGATCCCGCCGTGGTCCGCGATCAGATGCAGCCCCGTCATCTGCCCGTCGACCGGATGGCCGCTCGCGAGGAACACGGCGCCGACCGCGAGGAACAACGCCAGCGTGCCGACCTTGACGATCGAGAACCAGAACTCCATCTCGCCGAACACCTTCACGCCGATCATGTTCATCACCGACACGATGCCGAGCGCGCCGAGCGCGAACACCCATTGCGGCACGTCGGTGAACACGGCCCAGTACTTCATGTAGATCGCGACCGCGGTGATGTCGACGATGCCGGTGGTCGCCCAGTTCAGGTAGTACATCCAGCCCGCGACGAACGACGCGCGCTCGCCCATGAACTCCCGCGCATACGACACGAAGCTGCCGCTGGTCGGCCGGTGCATCACGAGCTCGCCGAGCGCGCGCATGATCAGGAACGCGAACGCGCCGCACACGAGATACACGACCGCGAGCGCGGGCCCCGCGCTCTGCAGCCGGCCGCCCGCGCCGAGAAAGAGGCCCGTGCCGATTGCCCCGCCCATCGCGATCATCTGCACGTGGCGCGGCTTCAGGTGCTTCTCATAGCCGGACTCGTGCGACGCGAACATCGCGTCGCGATCGGCATGACGAGTGTCGGCGCCGCCGGCCGTGTCGACCGGGCGCTCGCTGGCGTGCTTCATGGTATGTCTCCGTTTCTTGATGTGTGTCGATGTGTGTTGACGTGTCGCGCCCATCGACGGGGCGCTGCGGGAACGGCCGCGCGCGGGCCGCCGGCGGCATGCGCCGGCGCCGCACGGCCGGAATCAGTACGCGCGCGGACGGATCAGCGCTTCGGGCTGCAACGCTTCGTCGAGTTGCGCGGCGGTCATCAGCTGGTGATCCAGCACGACCTCGCGGATCGACTTGCCGCTCTCGTGCGCCTCGGCGGCCACGGCGGTCGCGCGCTTGTAGCCGATGTACGGGTTCAGCGCGGTCGCGAGCGCGACCGAACGCTCCATCGTTTCGCGCAGCCGCTCGGGGTTCGCGGTGATGCCGGTCACGCAGCGGCCGGTGAGCGTCGTGCACGCGGCCGTCAGGTGGCTGAAGCTGCGGAACAGCGCGCTCGCGATCACCGGCTCGAATGCGTTGAGCTGCAACTGCCCGGCTTCGGCGGCGAACGTCACCGTCAGGTCGTTGCCGAACACTTCGAACGCGACCTGGTTCACGACTTCCGGAATCACCGGGTTCACCTTGCCCGGCATGATCGACGAGCCGGCCTGCACCGGCGGCAGGTTGATCTCGCCGAAGCCGGCGCGCGGGCCGCTCGACAGCAGCCGCAGGTCGTTGCAGATTTTCGACAGCTTGACCGCGATCCGCTTCAGCACGCCGGAGATCTGCACGAACGCGCCGCAGTCCTGCGTCGCTTCGATCAGGTTCGGTGCGGTGCTCAGGTCGAGGCCCGTGATGCGTCGCAGCGCGGCCAGCGCCTTCTCCGCATACTGCGGATGCGCGGTGATGCCGGTGCCGATCGCGGTCGCACCGAGATTGATCTCGCGCATCAGCCAGCCGGCTTCCTGCAGGCGCGCGATGTCTTCCGTCACCATCACCGCGTAAGTCGAGAACTCCTGGCCGAGCGTCATCGGCACCGCGTCCTGCAATTGCGTGCGGCCGAGCTTCAGCAGGCCGGAGAACGCGTCGGCCTTCTCCGCGAACGCATCGCGCAGCCGCCCCATCGCCTCGAGCAGATGCTCGACCGCGAAGCAGGTCGCGATCCGGATGGCGGTCGGATAGACGTCGTTCGTGCTCTGCGCGAGATTGACGTGCTCGTTCGGATGCAGGTATTCGTACTGGCCGCGCGCGTGCCCCATGATTTCGAGCGCGCGGTTGCAGATCACCTCGTTCGCGTTCATGTTGGTCGACGTGCCGGCGCCGCCCTGGATGATGTCGACCACGAACTGGTCGTGCAGGCGGCCCTCGCGGATCTCGACGCAGGCGGCGGCGATCGCATCGCGATACGCGGCCGGCAGCAGCCCGAGCTCGCAGTTCGCATCGGCCGCCGCTTCCTTCACGGCCGCGAGCGCCATCACGAGATACGGCAGCGACGCGATCGTGCGCCCCGAAATGTCGAAGTTCTCTTTCGCGCGCAGCGTATGGACGCCGTAGTACGCCGAGTCCGGAATGCTTCGCTTCCCTAAAAGATCCGCTTCGACGCGGAAGCCGTCTGCCGTCATGGTGTCCCTCCTGAATTGTCTCGTGCCGCCGCGGAAAACCGGCCGCGTGCGCCGCTTCGCGGTACGACGGGTCGCATTCTATGCCTTTGCATAACGAAGCTCGCTTCTGTATTATCGAAAGCGGTTTTGCGTGGGACGCAATAGCGAGAGACGAATGAAAACAACGACGAGAGACACCGGCGTCGATCACCTGGGCGCGATGCGCGCCTTTGTGCGGGTCGTCGAAATGGGGAGTTTTTCCGCGGTCGCGAAGGAGATGCACGTGTCGACGTCGACCGTCGCGCGCAAGATCACGGCGATCGAGGACGCGCTCGGCGTCGCGCTGCTGCATCGGTCGACGCACAGCGTGACGCTCACCGAAGCCGGCCACATCTACCTGGAACGCGCGGTCACGCTGATCGCGGATCTCGACGACACGCTGCGCGTCGTCGCCGAGCTCAATGCGCGGCCGAGCGGCCCGCTGAAGCTCACCGCGCCGGTCGCGTTCGGTCGCCGTCATCTCGCGCCGCTGATCGCGCCGTTTCTCGCGCGCTACCCGACGATCCAGCTCGACGTGCGGCTCACCGACAACCACAACGACCTCGTCGCCGGCGGTTTCGATCTCGACATCCACGAGGGCGAGAACTATCTGGACAACCTGGTCGTCCACCGGCTGTCGCGCAACGACAGCATCCTGTGCGCGACGCCCGGCTATCTCGACCGCTGCGGGCGCCCCGCGACACCCGACGATCTGCAACAGCACAACTGCCTGCGCTACGTGCACCCCGACGGCGATCCGCGCTGGGAACTCGTGCGCGGCGACGCGCGGCACAGCGTGCTGCCGGCCGGCAATCTCGTCACCGACCATTCGGAGCTGCTGCTCGACGCAACCTGCGCGGGCCTCGGCATCGCCGAGTTCGAGATCTGGCTGGTGCGCGACCTGCTCGCGAGCGGCCGGCTGGAACCCGTGCTGCCGCGCTACCGGCTGCAGAACAAGCTGACGGGCGAGTACATCTACATCGCGTATCTGGCGAACCGGCGCAGCTCGGCGAAGCTGCGCGTGCTGAAGGACTTTCTCGCGGAACATCTCGCGCACATCGGCGAGCTGTCGGAAGTCGAGCTGGGGAAGATTCGCGACGCGGGCGCTTAGTGGTCGCACGGGCGCGAGCGGCCGCGGTCGCGCCGGTCAGCCGCCGCGCACCGCAGGCCGTCGAGCTCGACGTCGCGGCAGTCGTGCCGCTGTCGCCGGCGCGCGGCGTCGTGAAACTGTCCGGCGAGCGCGCCGGGCAAGCGCGATGCCGCACGCGACGAAGCGCGCGTCATCGGCGCGATCCCGACGCCGCTCAGGCCGCCTGCAATTCGAACGGGAACGTCGCGTGCCCGATCTCGACGCCCTGCGTGTTCAGCATCCGCGGCCGGTGGAACGCGGCGAGCCGCGCGCGCTGCGCGTCCGTGCCGATCTGCAGACGTTCGAGCAGTTCGCTGACCATCATGTACAGCACGTCGATATTGCCGTCCTCGATCTTCACCGAGATACCGAGCGCGCCGTCGGCGCCGAGTGAGCGTGTGTGCGCCGACGCACGCACGCCGATCCCGTAACACGCATCCGCGCCGAGCTTGCCGACGACCTGCCCTTCGAAGGCGTCCATCAGCACCGTGCAGTAGCGGCCCTCTCCGGCGACCAGCTCCGGATGAGCCGTCATCGCATGATGGATACGCGCCAGCGCGCGCACGCGGTCGGACGGCGCGCTGCCGCCGGCTTCGACCTTGTCCGCACCGTCGGCCAGCGACGCGTAAAGACGCGCCAGGCGATCGAGCGGGAACGCCGGCGTCGGCAGGTTGCAGCCGTCAATCGCCCAGTCGACCTCGTCGTCGCGCAGTCCGCACGCGTCGGCGACCACGTGCTTCACGCGCGCCTGCATCGGATGCTCCGGCAGATGGTAGTCGGCGATCGCGGCGCCGATCGCCCGCGCGCCGGCCAGCATGCCGACATGCTTGCCCGAACAGTTGCTGCAGACGCCGGTCGGCGTGTAGTCGCGCTTGATCCACGACCGGTACACCGCGTCCGACAGCGGCGCATGGCCGCCGCACCGCAGATCCGACTCCTGCGCGTCGACTTTTGCGAGCATCGCCCGCGTGCGTGCGATGTGCCGCTCCTCGCTGCTGTGCGACGCGCACATCAGCGCGATGTCGGCCTCGTCGAAACCGAACCGGTCGGGCGCGCCCGTCTCGATCACGGACAGCGCCTGCGCCGGCTTCGCCGCCGAGCGTGCGAGCGTCATCCGGAACGGATCGCCGAGCCGGAACAGCAGCTTGCCGCCGGCATCCACCACCGCCACATCGGCGACGTGCGTGTTCTCGATCGCATAACCGCGGTACGTGACGACCGCTGCGCGTTGGGTGTCCATCTGTGCTGTCTCCTTCGTCGGGCCTGATTGTGCCGGGGCCCGTGCAACCGGTACGGCAGTGTATCGATTCGTCGCGCGGTCCGCGCCGCCAGGACGATGGAAAGCGGTATTGCGCCAGATGCAAAGCCGCCGCCGGAATCGCGAAAGCCTGGCCGGTTCAGTACCAAAACCCTTCGATCGTTTACATATCTCGTAATAATTCGTAGAATTGCGACCGCTAACGCGAATCATACGCATTTGCATTAATGTCGCCCGATGTCACGGGGCCGCCCGCCGGCATCGCGACGACGCATCCAATCACCGATACTTCCGCTGCCTGTCGCCATGCCCGCCCAGTTCAAGACGAGGCCTCGTGCCCTCGTGTCGGCGCTGACCTGCTCAGTGTTCCTGACGCCGCTGCTCGCCTCCGCCCAAACCGCTCCTGCCGCCGCGTCCACGCCCGCCGCGGGGCAGCCGGCCGCCGAACCGTCGGCGACGCTGCCGACGATCACGGTCCAGTCGTCCGCGCCGGCGGACCTGCAGGTGAAACGCTCGCCGTCGTTCAAGTTCACCGCGCCGCTGCTCGACACGCCGCGCTCGGTCACGGTGATTCCCGAGCAACTGATCAAGGAAAAGAACGTCACGTCGTTCGCGGATGCGCTGCGCTCGGTGCCGGGCATCACATTCCTCGGCGGCGATGCGGCCGCGAACCCGTCGGCCGACCGTCCGGTGATCCGCGGCTTCGAATCGCGCAACTCGATCTTCGTCGACGGGATGCGCGACTCGGGCGTGCAGAACCGCGAGACGTTCGCGGTCGAGCAGATCAGCGTGATCAAGGGCCCGGACTCCGTGTACGCGGGCCGCGGCTCGGTGGGCGGCAGCATCGACATCGTCACGAAGACGCCGCAGAACGACAACTTCATCAACAGCAGCATCGGCTTCGGCACCGACGGCTACAAGCGTGCGACGGTCGACGCGAACCGCAAGATCAACGACACGACGGCCGTGCGGCTGAACGTGATGGGCCACGACGCGAACCAGGCCGGCCGCAACGACGTGTACAACAAGCGCTGGGGCGTCGCGCCGTCGGTCGTGTTCGGGCTGAACACGCCGACCACGGTCACGGTCAGCTACTACCACATGAACTCGTACGACATGCCGGACTTCAGCGTGCCGTTCCGCGCGTCGGGCGGCACGCCGGTGCCGACCGATCGCGGGCAGTTCTTCGGGCTGAACACGCGCGACTACCGCTACGGGCAGACCGACACCGGCGAAGTGCGCGTCGAGCACAAGCTCGGCGACGGCTGGAAGCTGCGGAACACGACGATGTTCGGGCGCTCGACGCTCGACTTCGTGGCGACGAATCCGCAGATCCTCGCGTCGAATCCGAACATGCTCGGCTTGCAGGCGAAGAGCGGCAAGTACGCGCTCAACAGCTTCTCGAACCAGACCGAAGTGACCGGCAGCGCGAGCCTGTTCGGGATGAAGCACACGATGACGGCCGGCGTCGAGTTCAGCCACGAGCAATCGCGCTACGAGGGCTACCTCGTGTCGGATTCGGCTGGCAACAACATCCGCACAGGCGGCCCGTGCTCGGTGGCCGGCAACTGCACGCCGCTCGCCGGCGGCTGGAACCCGAACATGCCGTGGACCGGCAACATCGTACTGAACGGCGACAAGACCTTCCCCGGCCCGACGACGAACACGCGCACCGATACGGTGTCCGCGTACATCTTCGACACGGTCAGGCTGTCCGAGCGCTGGCAGTTCAACACCGGGCTGCGCTTCGACCGCTACGACACGACCGGCAAGCAGGCCGGCGTCGCCGACCTGTCGAACACGTCGAACCTGTTCAGCTACCAGTTCGGCCTCGTGTTCAAGCCGGTGACGAACGTGAGCCTGTACGCGTCGTACGGCACGTCGTCGAACCCGCCGGGCTCGAACGCCGGCCTCGGCGGCGGCACCGACCAGATCACCGCGACGAACCAGGACCTCGCGCCCGAGCGCTCGCGCAACATCGAGATCGGCGCTAAATGGGACGTGCTGCAGGATCAGCTGTCGCTGACGTCCGCACTGTTCCAGACCGAAAAGACCAATGCGCGCGTCAGCGACGGCCTCGGTCACACCGTCAACGCGGGCAAGCAACGCGTGCGAGGCGTCGAACTGGGTTTTGCGGGCAACCTGACGCCGAAGTGGCACGTATTCGGCGGCTACTCGTACCTGAATGCGATCACGGTCGACGCGGGCCCCGGCAGCCCCGGCGCATCGGGCCTGCCGATGGTGATGGTGCCGAAGCACAACTTCACGCTGTGGACGAGCTACGACGTGATGCCGAAGCTCACGCTCGGCGCGGGCGCGACGGTGATGAGCCAGACTTACGCATCGGTGTCGGCGACGACGAAGAAATGGACGCCCGGCTACGCGCGCTTCGACGCCGCCGCGACGTGGCGAGTGAACAAGACGATGGACGTTCAGCTGAACGTGCAGAACCTGTTCGACAAGAAGTACTACGCGAGCGCGTACCCGATCTACGCGACGTGGGCGCCGGGCCGTTCGGCGATGGTCACGCTGAATTTCTATCAGTAAGTAAGCCACACCAACCGCGGCGGGCACGCGCGACACATCGCGCATGCCCGCCTCACTTCCGCGACGACGCGCCTACGCTTCGATCGCCAGCAGCGCGAAGGTCGCGAGCCAGTGCTCCCCCATGTAATCGCCGGCCACGTGCGCGAGCGCACTGGCCAGATGCCGGTCGGCCGCATCGAGCAGCTTCGTGCGCCGCGCATCGCCTTCCGGCAGCGCGCCGGCGAGCGCGCGCTGGCACCACGCGCGGCTCAGGTTCAACCCGTCCAGATGCGCGATCTTGCCGTCGCTGCGATCGCTGACCGTTGCCGGCACGAACAGCGTCGCAGGCTCGCCGCGCGCCAGATCGGGCAAGAAGCGCGCGAACCAGCCGTCGAATTCGCCGGCCGGCAGCACGCGCCGCATCAGCTCGGCTTCCATCAGCGCCGGCGACAGGAACTCGTCGCCCGACGGCTCCCACGCCTGGCACGCGACATCGTTCAGGTGCCAGCGCTTCGCCGTATCGACGATCAGCGTCGCGAGCCCGTCGCGCTGCGTCGCGCGCGCGAAGTCGAGCGTCAGCGCGAGCGCGAACGCGGTGTTGAAATGCGTGCCGACGCGCAGCGGATAGGTTGCCTTCGGCAGAAACGTCTCGAAGCGCGCCACGAACAGCTCGGTGAGCAGTGCCATCGTCTTCGCCCAGCGCGCGGCCTGCGGCACCACGCCCTTCAGCGCGAGCCGCTCCAGCTGCGCGGACAGCGCCAGCAGCCACGCCCATCCGTACGGCCGCTCGAAGCCGCTGTTGTGCGGCAGCGCGAGATACGCGCGTTCGCCGGCGACGTTCGCGTCGGTGAAATGCGCGTCGACGACGGCAATGATCCGCTCGGCCTCCGGCAGCGCCGGATAACGTTCCAGCACGCGCAGCACGAGCCAGTAGCCGTGCACGCACGAATGCCAGTCGTAACTGCCGTAGAAGATCGGGTGGAGCGCGCGCGGCCCCTGGACGTCGTGCGGGCCTTCGAGCGAATGCGTGAGCTTGTTCGGATATTCGCGGGTCAGGTGCGCGAGCGCGAGCGACGCGAATTTCGACGCGAGTTCGGGGGTCAGTCGGTCGGTCATGAGGATCTCGTCAGAAGCGGAATACGAACGCGTACATCAGCAGCGTGTTCACGGCCAGCAGCAGCACGGCGGTCGGCCACTGCGCCTTGATCACGCCGTTCTTGTCCTTCAGTTCGAGCAGCGCCGCGGGCACGATGTTGAAGTTCGCGGCCATCGGCGTCATCAGCGTACCGCAGAAGCCGCTCAGCATCCCGATCGCACCCATGATCGCCGGGTTGCCGTGGAACTGATGGACGATCAGCGGCAGGCCGATGCCGGCCGTCATCACGGGAAACGCGGCGAACCCGTTGCCCATGATCATCGTGAACAGCGCCATGCCGACCGTATAGGCGGCGACCACCGCGAACGGCGAATCGATCGGCACCCAGTCCTTCACGAGCCCCGACACCACACCGCCGACACCCGCGACCGCGAACAGCGCGCCGAGCGCCGCGAGCATCTGCGGCAGGATCGCGGCCCAGCCGACCGCATCCATCGTGTGACGCGCCTCCTTCAGCGCGTGAACCGGCGAATCGCGCAGCATCGCAAGCGCGACGGCGAATGCGACCAGTGTGCCGAGCACGAGCGAGATCAGCGTCACGCTCTTCGGATCGACGAACGGCACGAGCTTCAGCGCGAACGTGCCGATCAGCGTGACGAGCGGAATCAGCAGCGCGGGCAGGAACAGCGTGCTGCCGAAGCGCAGCGCCTTCGCGTCGCGCCGCGCGGCCGCCGCTTCGCCGGCCTCGTCCGACTTGCCGCGTCCGAGCTTGCCCGAGCCGGCGATCAGCGCAAGCGCGATCGCGAGGCAGCCCATCACGAAATGCGGCAGCAACGCGCCGAACAGGAACGTGAGCGCGTAGATCGCCCAGAACGCGAAATTGACGACGCGGCGCGGGTTCGTGCGGTCCGTCAGGTTGAAGTACGCGAATGCGGCGAACATCAGGCCGGCGAGCGTATACAGCGGTTCGAGGCCGATCATCGCGCGCCCTCCTGCCCCAGCAGCCCGAAGCCGCGCGCGAGCCGCCGATCGAGCAGCGCGAGCCGCGTGCAGTGGATCAGCAGCGCGGCGATCGCGGTCGGGATCGCCCACACCGACAGGTGCAGCGGCTCGATCGCGATCCCGTTCTGTTCGAGAAAGCCCTTGATCAGCAGGATCGACTGGATCGCGATGAAGATGTCCTCGCCGAAGAACACGGCGACGTTGTCGGCGGCCGATGCTTGCGCGCGGATCTGCTGGCGCACCGCCTCCGGCAGGTCGCCGTGCCGGCTGACGGCCGCGGCCTCGGCCATCGGCGCGATCAGCGGCCGCACCATCTGCGCGTGTCCGCCGAGCGACGTGAGGCCGAGCGCGGCGGTCACCTGGCGCAGCACGAAGTACAGCATCAGCACGCGGCCGGTGGTCGCCGCGTGCACGCGCGAGATCATCCGCTTCGCCTGTTCCTTGAGCCCGTTGCGCTCGAGCAGCGCGATCACCGGCAGCGTCAGCCAGATGAGCCCCATGTAGCGGTTGTCGGTGAACGCCTTGCCGAAGGCACTGACGATATCGACGAGGTTCATCCCGCCCGCGAGCCCCGTGGCGAGCCCCGCGATCGTGACGACCAGCAGCGCGTTGAAGCGCAGCGCGAAACCGATCACGACGATCGGCACCCCAATCAGCACGAGCATTGCTCCTCCTTGTGTTGGATGCGCGGCGCCGTGAATACGCGCCGCCCGCCCGGTTTCGACCGGGTTCAGGCCGCAAAATCTAACACGAGACTTTATCGATAAAAAGTCGACAATTTGGTGGTTCGGGTAAACGTTGAAACCGGTCCACCCTGGCGCCGGCTGCCTGTCCGCGGCGTTGCGGCGGGCTTCTTCCGCATGCCCGGCAGTGCGCTGCGTGCCCGCTTGGTGCGCGCGAAGCGCAGCCGGCCCGCGCGCCGGCGCACATGGCGGAGCGCAGGGCCGCCGACTAAACTGGAAGGCATCGGCAACGTTCGGGAGAGCCGCCATGATTGACGTATTCCAGACCATCGGCAGCCGTGCGTTCTCCGCTCATCTGGCGAAGGACGGGATGGTGACGCTGATGGAACAACGCCATGAAGTCGACCGCGTGACGCTCGCGACCGCCTATGCGGCGCTCGTCGAGGAATCGGAACAGGAAGCCGATCTACTCGATGCGACCGTCGAAGGAATGATGCGCGCGCTGATCCAGGGGTACGCGCGCAGCCATTGAACGACCGAATGCGCATCGGATGCGGTGCGCCGGCCGTCGCGCGGGCGGCTCGCAGGCGCCGGTGCCTGCGTTGATGCATCCCATGCGCCAAGCGCCGGTGCCGTCCGCATGCGCGCCCGCGCGACCGCTTGGCGCACCGCCGCATGATCCCGCGCGCGGCTGTCCGACCGGCCCGACGGCGCAAGAATCCGCCCGACCCGAGAGGAAACGGTCGAAATCGATGCAATGCGCAATTTTTTCGATTGCCGACGCTCGCGCCGCATGACAGCATGCGGGCGTCGCCAATCGAAAAGAATTCCGTGCCGTCCGCCCGCCGATCCCGTTCGGCGGCGCCGACCGGCACTGCCTTCCATGAACCCGGCCCATCTCCAACACTACGAACCGACCGGAGTATCCCGCCTGTGAACATCGGCATCGTCAACGACCTCCCGCTTGCCGTCGAGGCGATGCGCCGTGCGATCGCGCGCCGGCCCGAGCATCGCGTGCTGTGGGTCGCGACCGACGGCGCGCAGGCCGTCGAACGGTGCGCCGCGCAACCGCCCGACGTCGTGCTGATGGACCTGATCATGCCGAAGTTCGACGGGATCGAGGCGACGCGGCGGATCATGCGCTCGGGCCGCCCGTGCGCGATCCTGATCGTCACGAGCTGCATCGGCGCGAACGCGTGGCGCGTATTCGAGGCGATGGGCGCCGGCGCGCTCGACGCGGTCGACACGCCGCGTCTCGGCGACGGCGCGGCCGGCGACACGACGCAGTTGCTGCTCGCGAAGATCGACCAGATCGGCCGGCTGCTCGACGCGCCCGGCGGCGTGCGTGCGCCCGGCATCGCGACCCGCGCGGGCGGCGGCCCGCTGATCGCGATCGGCGCGTCCGCGGGCGGCCCCGGCGCGCTCGCGTCGATCCTCGGCAGCCTGCCGCCCGACTTCAGCGCGCCGATCGTGATCGTCCAGCACGTCGATCGCGCGTTCGCAGAAGGCATGGCGCAATGGCTCGACGGCCAGACGCCGCTGACCGTGCGCGTCGCGTGCGAAGGCGACCGCCCGCAGCCCGGCGTCGCGCTGCTCGCGGCGACCGACGACCACCTGCGCATCACCCGCGCCGGCACGCTCGAATACACGCGCGAACCCGCCGCGACACCGTACAGGCCGTCGGTCGACGTGTTCTTCAACAGCCTGACCGAGCACTGGCCGGGCCGCGTGATCGGCGTGCTGCTGACGGGCATGGGCCGCGACGGCGCGATCGGCCTGAAGGCGCTGCGGATGAAGGGCTATCACACGATCGCGCAGGACGAGGCGACCAGCGCGGTCTACGGGATGCCGAAAGCGGCCGCGACGCTCGGCGCGGCACGCGCGATCCTGCCGCTCGAGCGCATCGCGGGCGAACTGGTGGCACTCGCGCGGATCTGAGCCGATGAAACTCCATTACACCCATCCCAGCCACGGCGCGACCTGGCATCGATCATGAGCAGCGACCTCAACCAGCCGCCCGCCGGCCTGCATCCGGCGTTCGACGCCGCGCACGTGCCGCCCACGCCGTACGCCGGCGCCCCCGTGATGGTCCTGCTGGTCGACGACCAGACGATCGTCGCGGAAGCGATCCGGCGCGCGCTCGTCGACGAGGACGGCCTCGACTTCCATTACTGCCCGCGCTCGGACGACGCGCTCGCCACCGCGCTCGAGACGCGGCCGACCGTGATCCTGCAGGATCTCGTGATGCCCGGCACCGACGGGCTGAGCCTCGTGAAGGCGTACCGTGCGAATCCGGCGACGCGCGACGTGCCGATCATCGTGCTGTCGACTCAGGAAGAGCCGGCGATCAAGAGCGCTGCATTCGCGGCCGGCGCGAACGACTATCTCGTGAAGCTGCCCGACCGCATCGAGCTGGTCGCGCGGATCCGCTATCACTCGCGCTCGTACATGAACCTGCTCCAGCGCGACGAGGCCTATCGCGCGCTGCGGCAATCGCAGCAGCAACTGCTCGAGGCCAATCTCGAGCTGCGGCGCCTCACGCATTCGGACGGCCTGACCGGGCTGTCGAACCGCCGCTATCTCGACGAGTACCTGGCCGCCGAATGGCGGCGCTGCGCGCGCGAGCGCAGTGAGCTGTCGCTCCTGATGATCGACGTCGACAACTTCAAGCTGTACAACGACACGTACGGACACGTGTCGGGCGACGGCGTGCTCAAGCAGGTCGCGACGACCCTCGAGCGCTGTCGCGGGCAGTCCGGCGACCTCGCCGCACGGTTCGGCGGTGAAGAGTTCGCGGTCGTGATGCCGGCCACGTCGCCGGGCGCGGCGCGGCTGCTCGGCGAGAAGATGCGCGTCGCGGTCGAGGCGCTGCGGCTGGAGCACACGCACTCGTCGACGGGCCGCTACGTGACGATCAGCATCGGCGGTGCGAGCATCGTGCCGTCCCCCGGCCTGCCGACGACGTCGCTGATCGAGGCGGCCGATCGCGCGCTGTATCGCGCGAAGCACGACGGCAAGAATCGCGTCGAGATCGATGCGCCGCCGGCACCGCCTGCTCCGAACGTTCCGCCCGGTTCGTCCGGTTCGTCGTTCAGCGGCGGTTTCCGCTGAACGCCTATACGGCGACGAGCCGGCGCGCGTAGTCGGCCGGGTCGAGCGGCCGGCCGAACAGGTAGCCCTGCTGCATGTCGCAACCGATCTGCTGCAGGAACCACGACTGCGCCTCGGTCTCGACCCCTTCCGCGGTCACCTTCATCCCGAGCGAATGCGCCATCGCGACGACGGCCTGCGTGATCGCGACCGAGTCGCGATGATCGGGCACGCCCGACACGAACGACCGGTCGACCTTCAGGTTGTGCAGCGGAAACCGCTTCAGGTACGCGAGCGACGAATAGCCGGTGCCGAAGTCGTCGACCGAGATCCGCACGTTCATGTCCGTGAGCGCTTCGAGCATCGGCAGCACGGTGTCCGTGTCGTTCATCAGCAGTCCTTCGGTAATCTCCAGTTCGAGCGCACCCGGATCGAGCCGCGTCTGCGCGAGGCAGCGGTCGACCGACTCGACGAGCCCCTCGTGGAACTGCCGTGGCGACAGGTTGACCGCCAGCATCAGGTCGGGCGCGATCGTGCGGCGCCATTCGGCGGCCTGCCGGCAGGCCGTTTCGAGCACCCACTGGCCGATCGCAACGATGAGCCCGGTATCTTCCGCGACCGGAATGAACTCCGCCGGCGACATCGGCCCGAGCTCGGGGCTGGTCCAGCGCAGCAGCGCTTCGGCGCCGACCGTGCGGCCGCTGCGCGCGTCGACCACCGGCTGGTACGCGAGCCGCAGCGCATCCGACGCGATCGCGCGGCGCAGCGACTGCTCGATCGCGAAGCGGCGCTGCAGGCGCAGGTTCAGTTGCGCGGTGAAGAACGTGAAGTGGTTGCGGCCGCGCTGCTTCGCGTCGTACATCGCGGAATCGGCGTTGCGCATCAGCGTGACCGCATCGTCGCCGTCGCGCGGCGCGACGCTGATGCCGATCGACACGCCGAGCCAGTACTCGTTGTTCGCGATCGCGAACGGCTTCGCGATCGCGTCGATCACCTCGCGCGCGAGCGCGGCCAGCTCCTCCGGGTCGTCGCAGTGGTCGACCAGGATCACGAACTCGTCGCCGCCGACGCGCGTGAGCGAATGGCGCCCGCCCGCGCAGGCCGCAAGGCGCGCCGCGACGCTGCGCAGCAGCGCATCGCCGGCGTCGTGGCCGGCCGTGTCGTTGACCTTCTTGAAGCCGACGAGATCCATGAACAGGATCGCGACGCGCGCCGGTCCCGCAACCGCATCGCGCGCGCCGAACAGCTCGCGCATCCGCTCGGACAGCCAGCGCCGGTTGTAGAGCCCCGTCAATGCATCGCGTGTCGCGAGGTAGCGCAGTTGCTGCTGCGCTTCGCGCACGGGACCGATGTCGTGGAATGAAACGAGCACCGACTCGGGTTGCGTCTCGCCCGGCTTCACGATCGGCACCGCGTTGCCGCGTACCCAGATGATGTCGCCGTCGGCGAGCCCGAAGCCGACCGAGTAGTCGAGCAGCGGCGTGGCCGTCACGAACGCGCGGCGGGTCGGCCATTCTTCCGGCGCGATCGGCGTGCCGTCTTCGTGCAGCTTGTAGAGGATCACCGACGATAGCGCGCGGCCGACGAGATCGCCGTGCACGCGCATCATCCGGTTCGCGCTCGGATTGCTGGCGACCACGATGCCGTCGGGCGACACGACGAGAATGCCTTCGTTCAGGCTGTTGACGACGAGGCGGTGATGCTCCTCGCTGCGCGCAAGCTGCCGCGCGATCGAGTCCTGATGAACCGCGAGGCCGACGCTGTTGCCGATATCGCGCAGCAGGTCGGTTTCGATGTCGGTGGGCCGCCGCGGCGCACGGTGGTAGACGGCGAACGCGCCGAGCACGGCGCCCGTATCGTCCAGGAACGGCACCGACCAGCACGCGCGCAGGCCGAGCGGCAGCGCGAACGCGCGAAAGTCGGCCCACAATGGATCGGTTTCGATGTCCTCGACGGCGATCATCCGCCGCTCGTACATCGCCGTGCCGCACGAGCCCGCGGCGGGCCCGATCGACGCGCCCTGGATTGCGGCGCTGTACTGCGCCGGCAGCGACGGCGCCGCGCCGACGCGGATGTGCACACCGTCCGCGTCGAGCAGCAGGATCGTGCACGACGCGCCATCGCCGAGCAGCGCCTCGGCGC
Organism: Burkholderia sp. Nafp2/4-1b; assembly: GCF_003635165.1. Taxonomy (GTDB): domain Bacteria; phylum Pseudomonadota; class Gammaproteobacteria; order Burkholderiales; family Burkholderiaceae; genus Burkholderia. Next base: position 1,235,968 of record NZ_ML058597.1, read on the forward strand.
GCCGGCAGACTTCGACGAGCAGATCCGGAAGCGGTGTGTTGCGTGTGATCAGCCTCAGCACACTTTGCTCGGACGCGAGGACTTCCGCTGCGAGCCCCTGGCTGTAGCGAGAACTTTGCGGTGCGGTATTCAAGATGAATCCTGCCGTCAGTTCGACCGGGTTCTGATGCGCCCGATTCGTTAGCGATCTTTCGTGCCTTTTCCGCCCCGGGTGGATGCGACCCCGGTGCGTCCCCATGCGCGCGCGCCCCAACGCACACCAAAGTATATTTAACACCAATCCGTTCGACCCGTATATCCGCGTGCATCAGGGCTTACGCGCGGTCGCGGTTGCATCCGTGCGAACCGATTCGTCTGAGGGTTTGCGGCGTGCGGCCACCGTCAATCCCTGCGGATATGTTCCGCCAGGAAGTCGATCAGCAACCGCACGCGCGGCAGCAGCCCGCGCCGCGACGGGAACACCGCGTGGACCACGCCACCCTTCGGCGCCCATCCCGGCAGCACGTCGATCAGCGTGCCATTGCGCAGATCGTCGTCGACGACCATGCACGGCAGCTGCACGATGCCGACGCCGTGAAGCGCCGCGTCGCGCAGCGCGTGCATGTCGTCGGAGATGTAGCGCGGGTGATGGCGCAATTGCGCCTGCTCGCCGTTCGGGCCGACCAGCTGCCACACGTGATGCCGCGCCGGCCCCCAGTCGAGGCTCGGCTCGCCGGCCAGCTCGGCCGGATCGGTCGGTACGGTACGCCCGGCGAGCCACTGCGGCGCGGCCACGAGCCGCTGCGGGCTGTCGCCGAGAATCCGCATCACGAGATCGCTGTCCTGCAGCGGCGGGAAGCGCACGCGCAGCGCCAGGTCGAAGCCTTCGCTCAACAGATCCACACGGCGGTTCGTCGCTTCGAGATGCACGTGCACTTCCGGGTGGATCGCCATGAACCGTGCGATGAGCTCGCTCACGCGATATTCCAGCAGCGCGGTCGGGCAGCTTACGCGGACGATCCCGCGCGGCTCCGCGTGCCGGCGCTCGATCACCTCGCGCGCGGCGTCGGCTTCGACCAGCACCGCCTGGCAGCGCTCGTAGAATTCGCGGCCGGTTTCCGTGACCGTGAATTGACGCGTCGTCCGCTGCAGCAGCCGCACGTCGTATTGCGCTTCGAGCGCGGCGATGCGCCGGCTCAGCGTCGATTTCGGGACATCGAGCGCGCGCCCCGCCTGTGTGAATCCGCCGTGCTCGACCACTTTGACGAAATAGTAGAGGTCGTTCAGGTCATCCATGATTGTTCCACTCATAGAACACTGACGGCATTCTAAGGGACTGGAAACGCGGTTGTTGCGCGAATAGCATCTTTCTCCACGGTGGATCGAGTTCATCGGCGCGACCGGCGGTTTTCCCGAACGGGCCGCTCGCGCACCGAGTCGATCGACCCAGCCTGGAGCATTCGCCCGCCGCCCCACCTGCATCGGACGTGTGCGACAGCGCGGGCGCCACGCCGCGACGACGATCCCGACGCCGCGGCCGCCCCAACCCCGACCCTCGGGATTTCTTTCACTTCCTGCTCTGTCTCTGGAGGCAATCATGGCAAGCGAACCGATTCGCGATCCCGCGAACGACCACCTGCTCACCCCGCGGAACGCGGCGTTCATCGTCATCGATTACCAGCCGGTCCAGGTGAACTCCATCGCGTCGATGGATCGCCAGCTGCTGATCAACAATATCGTCGGCGCATCGAAGGCCGCCGTCGCGTACGACCTGCCGATCGTCCACTCGACCGTCAACGTGAAGACCGGCCTGAACAAGCCGCCGATCCCGCAATTGCGCGCCGCGCTCGAAGGCTATCCGACCTACGACCGCACCAGCATCAACTCGTGGGAAGACGTCGAATTCCGCAAGGCGGTCGAAGCCACCGGCCGCAAGAAGCTGATCATGACCGCGCTGTGGACCGAGGCGTGCCTGACCTTCCCGGCGCTCGACGCGCTGAAGGCCGGCTACGAGGTCTATGTGGTGGTCGACGCGGTCGGCGGCACGTCGGTCGCCGCGCACGAAGCCGCGCTGCGCCGCATCGAGCAGGCCGGCGGGCAGATGATCAGCGTCGCGCAGCTGTTCTGCGAATTGCAGCGCGACTGGGCGCGCAGCGCGACCGTGCCGGCATTCATCAACCTGTTCATCGAAACCGGCGGCACCGCGGGCATCCAGTTCTCGTACGATAAGAGCTGATTGCCGCGCGCCCGGCCCGCGTCGCAGCCGCAAGCGTGTGTCGCGCGACATGAATTACCCCGCCCGGGCCGGCCGGTCCGGGCGGGCACCCGTGATAGCTACACCACGTGGTAGCTTGCCGGCGGATACGCCGTCTCCAGCGCGGCCCTGAGCGCCGCGTCGGACGCCGTGGCCGACGTGAAAACGGCCGTCGTCGTGCTGGCGGTATAGGCCAGAGCGACGGCCCACGCCGGATGGTCCTCGTTGAGGTTGTCGCGCGTGGCCTCCGCGCTGAGCTGGCTCGGGCCGCCGTCCGGATTGAACCCGTAGACTGAAATGGTCGGCATGGCATGTCCTTGTCGGTTGGTTGGGGAACGCCGCCGGCACGCACCGGCGACCTGCCCAGCGTAGGCGTCGCGCACGCGGGCCGGAATGTGCCGAAGGTCATGGCCGAAGGCCCGTGACCGGCGGTGCGACACCGGCTCCCCCCGCTCTGCCTCCCCTCACGCCCCCTCAGGCCGCCGCACGCCGCTCGCTGCCGCACCGCGCGCCGCCATCGCGGCGACGCCGCCAGCCGTCTTTGCGGATCCGTGATTCAATGGCGTTCGAACCGGCGTCGCGCGTTGCCGTCCCGCAGCGCATCGCCGCCCCCTCGACCGACCTTCACGGAATCCCATGACGAACCCTGCCGACCTCAAGGCGCTCGTTTTCGACGTGTTCGGAACGATCGTCGACTGGAGAAACGGCGTCGCGCGCGAGGCCGCCACGTTCCTCGCGCGCCATGCGCCGGATCGCGATCCGTTCGAATTCGCCGATACGTGGCGCCGCGAATATGCGCCGTCGATGGAGGAAATCCGCAGCGGGCGCAGACGCTACGTGCGGCTCGACGTGCTGCATCGCGAAAACCTCGTGCGCACGCTCGACCGCTACGGGATCGACGGCGTGCCCGACGCGGAAATCGACGCACTCAACCTCGCGTGGCACCGGCTCGATCCGTGGCCCGATGCCGTCACGGCGCTGCAGCGGCTGAAGCGCCGCTACGTGATCGCGCCGCTGTCGAACGGCAACATCCGGCTGATGGTCGACGTCGCGAAGCATGGCGGCCTGCCGTAGGACGCGATCCTTGGCGCCGAAGTCGCGCACGCGTACAAGCCGTCGCCGAAGGTCTATACCGACGCGGTCGAGATTCTCGGCATCGAGCCGGCCGAGCTGTGCCTGGTTGCCGCGCACAACGGCGATCTCGCCGCCGCGCGTCAGCTCGGGCTCGCGACCGCGTTCGTGCTGCGACCGACCGAGCACGGGCCGAACCAGACAACCGACCTGAAAGCCGACGATGCGTGGGACTTCGACGTCAAGGACCTGCACGAACTCGCGGATCGGCTCGAATGTGCGCGTTGACGCCGACCGCGTGCCCGGATGGCGATCACGACGTGAACGTGCAGGTCGTCACCGCGGCCCGGTTGCGTTCGTTGTTGTAGCTGATCGTCGTGATCGGATTGGCGTCGTCGAACCACGTCGGCTGGAGCGTCGCGACTTCGAGTACGTAGGGTTGGTCGGCAAACGCAGTCTGTTGCTTCACGCTCGTGATCTTCATGCCGACCCGGCCCATGCTGCCGCTTCCGCTGATGGTTTGCCCCACCGCGAGCCCCGTGGGGTCGGCGCTGGCCGGGACGATCAGGATTGCTGTCTTCTTTTTCATGGCACACCTCCGGATGATGGGGAACGCGGGACACCGGGCCGCCACATGCGCGCCCGCCCCGCGAAACCACTATCTCAAACCGGCAGGTGGCACGAAATCCATCGATCGACCCGGGACCGACCACCCGTGACGGATCAACCGTGACGCAGCGCTGCGCTCAATCCCCGACGAATCGCAGTGCGTCCGATTCCCCCATCAACAACGCGCGATTCGCGTCCGCCGCCGCGCGCAGGTAATCCCACAGGGCCGTCACGCGCCGCAGCTTGCGCAGATCCTCGCGGCACGTCAGCCAGAAGCAGCGCGTGACCATCACGTCATCCGGCAGCACCGGCACCAGCGCCGGCTGCGTGGCCGCCATGAAGCACGGCAGGATCGCGAGCGCGCCGCCCTGCAGCGCCGCGAACACCTGCGCGATCACACTCGTCGTGCGCAAGCCGGCCGTCGCGCCCGGCACCGCGCGCTCCAGGTACAGCAACTCGCTGCTGAACGCGAGATCGTCGACGTAGCTGATGAACGCATGTCCCGCGAGATCGTCGGTGCACGTGATCGGCGGATGATTCGCCAGATAGTCGCGCGTCGCGTAGAGCCGCAACTGGTAGTCGCACAGCTTCGTGACCACGTAAGGCCCGCGCTCCGGCCGCTCGAGCGTGATGGCCAGGTCGGCCTCGCGCTTGGGCAGGTTGACGAAATGCGGCACCGGCAGCAGGTCGACCGTCACGTGCGGATGCGCGACGCGAAACCGCGCGAGCTGCGGCGCGAGGAAAAAACAGCCGAACCCTTCGGTCGACCCGATCCGCACGTGGCCCGACAGCGCCTCGCCGGTATTCGCGACCTGGTCGCACGCGGACTGCACGGTCGTCTCCATCGCGTCCGCATACGCGACCAGCCGCTGCCCTTCGGCCGTCAGCGTGAAGCCGCCGGAGCGCGACTTGTCGAACAGCAGCGTGCCCATCGCGGCCTCGAGCACGCGAATGCGCCGCGCGACGGTCGTGTAGTCGACGCCGAGCCGCTTCGCCGCGCCGCTCGCGCGCTGCGTGCGGGCGACTTCGAGGAAAAAGCGCAGGTCGTCCCAGTTCAGGTTGCCGGAAACCGGCTCGGTGGCGTGTCGCATCGGCGGGAAAAAAGGGCGGGTGTGTCCGGGCCGGCCGTCGATATGCATAAATGCATATCCAACCGGTTTTCTTGTCGGTACATCATGGATCCTCGCATAACTATACTCGACCGTGACCTGCGGACCATGAGCCGCGGGCAACAAAAAAACCGGAGACACCATGCAGACCCGATCCACCCTCGATGAGCATGCGGCCATCGCGACACCGGCGCCCGCGCGCACCGCGAAGCATTACCTGCTGGCCGGCTGGGCCAGCATGGCCGGCACCACGATCGAGTGGTACGACTTCTTCCTGTACGGCACCGCCGCCGCGCTCGTATTCAACCGCATCTTCTTCCCGTCGCTCGACCCCGTCGTCGGTACGCTCGCCGCGTTCGGCACGTTCGCGGTCGGCTTCATCGGCCGGCCGATGGGCGGCATCGTGTTCGGCCACTTCGGCGACCGCATCGGCCGCAAGTCGATGCTGATGATCACGCTGCTGCTGATGGGCGTGCCGAGCATGATCATCGGGCTGATTCCGTCGTACGACCGGATCGGCTACTGGGCGGCCGCGCTGCTGATCGCGATGCGCTTCCTGCAGGGGATGGCGGTCGGCGGCGAATGGGGCGGCGCGGTGCTGATGGCCGTCGAGCACGCGCCGAAGGGCCGCAAGGGGCTGTTCGGCAGCCTGCCGCAGACGGGTGTCGGCCTCGGGCTGATCCTGTCGTCGGTCGCGATGGCCGCCGTCGCCGCGCTGCCGGACGCCGACATGCTGTCATGGGGCTGGCGCGTGCCGTTCCTCGCGAGCATCGCGCTGGTCGGCCTCGGCTGGTTCATCCGCGCGAAGGTGCCCGAGTCGCCCGACTTCGAGAAGATGCAGCGCCAGGGCAAGGCCGAGAAGTCGCCGGTGACGGCCGCGCTGCGCCGCCATCCGCGCGAGGTGCTGACGATCGTCGGCGCGCGCGCCGCGGAGAACACGTGGTTCTACATGGTCGTCACGTTCGCACTCGCGTATGCGACGCAGCAGCTGCATCTGCCGAAGGCCGACATGCTGCACGCGATCACGGCCGGCGCGGCGCTGTCGCTCGTCACGATGCCGCTGTGCGGGCACCTGAGCGACCGCATCGGCCAGCGCCGGATGTTCGCGATCGGCCTCGTGCTGATGTGCGCGTTCGCCGCGCCGTTCTTCATGATGCTCGGCACGCAGCAGACGTCGTTCGCATGGTGGGCGATCGTGCTCGGCCTCGGCGTCGTGTTCCCGATCCTGTATGCGCCGGAGTCGCTGCTGTTCGCGCAGCAGTTCCCGGCGGAAATCCGCTACAGCGGCATCTCGCTGTCGGTGCAGCTCGCCGGCGTGATCGGCGGCGGCTTCGCGCCGATGATCGCGACGTCGCTGCTCAAGGCCGGCGGCGGGCAGCCGCACTACGTGATTGCGTACCTCGTCGGCTTCGGCGTGTTCGCGCTGGCTTGTACCGCGCTGATGCGTCCGGCGCGGACGTAAGCACAGCGGCCCGCCTCACCCGATTTCAGTTCGACCTGCCGTTCGCCGTGGCCGCACGCGCGGCGAACGCAAGCCACCTTTTTCTTCGCACCACACCGTTTCCCCGGAGAGTTCCATGAACGCCGCAGTTCCCCAGACCACCCTCGCCCTGCCCACCGCCAAGCTGCTGATCGACGGCGCGTTCGTCGATTCGCGAAGCGCCGAATGGGGCGACATCGTCAACCCCGCGACGCAGCAAGTGATCGGCCGCGTGCCGTACGCGACACTTGACGAGGTCGATGCCGCGATCGCGTCCGCGCAGCGCGCGTTCCAGACCTGGAAGACGACGCCGATCGGCGCGCGGCTGCGCATCATGCTAAAGTTCCAGGACCTGGTGCGCCGCAATCTCGAACGGATCGCGCACACGCTGACGGCCGAGCAAGGCAAGACGCTGCCCGATGCGCAAGGCGACATCTTCCGCGGCCTCGAAGTGGTCGAGCATGCATGCTCGGTCGGCACGCTGCAGCAAGGCGAGTTCGCGGAGAACGTCGCGGGCGGCGTCGACACCTACACGCTGCGCCAGCCGATCGGCGTGTGCGCGGGCATCACGCCGTTCAACTTCCCCGCGATGATCCCGCTGTGGATGTTCCCGATGGCGATCGTGTGCGGCAACACGTTCGTGCTGAAGCCGTCGGAGCAGGATCCGCTGTCGACGATGCAGCTCGTCGAACTCGCGATCGAAGCCGGCGTGCCGCAGGGCGTGCTGAACGTCGTGCACGGCGGCAAGACGGTGGTCGACCGGCTGTGCACGCATCCGGACATCAAGGCGATCTCGTTCGTCGGCTCGACGCGCGTCGGCACGCACGTGTACAACCTCGGCAGCCAGCACGGCAAGCGCGTGCAGTCGATGATGGGCGCGAAGAATCACGCGGTCGTGCTGCCCGACGCGCACCGCGAGCAGGCGATCAACGCGCTGGTCGGCGCCGGCTTCGGCGCGGCCGGCCAGCGCTGCATGGCGACCTCCGTCGTCGTGCTGGTCGGCAAGGCGCGCGACTGGCTGCCCGATCTGGTCGAGAAGGCGAAGGCGCTGAAGGTCAACGCGGGCGCCGAAGCCGGCACGGACGTCGGGCCGGTCGTGTCGAAGGCGGCCAGGGAACGCATCCTGTCGCTGATCGACGCGGGCGTGAAGGAAGGCGCGACGCTGCTGCTCGACGGCCGCGACGTGAAGGTGCCCGGCTACGAGCATGGCAATTTCGTCGGCCCGACGATCTTCTCGGGCGTGACGACCGACATGTCGATCTATCGGGAAGAGATCTTCGGGCCGGTGGTGGTCGTGCTCGAAGCCGACACGCTCGACGACGCGATCGCGCTCGTCAACGCGAACCCGATGGGCAACGGCGTCGGCCTGTTCACGCAGAGCGGCGCGGCCGCACGCAAGTTCCAGAGCGAGATCGACGTCGGCCAGGTCGGCATCAACATTCCGATCCCGGTGCCGGTCCCCTACTTCAGCTTCACCGGCTCGCGCGGCTCGAAGCTCGGCGATCTCGGCCCGTACGGCAAGCAGGTCGTCCAGTTCTACACGCAGACGAAGACGGTCACCGCGCGCTGGTTCGACGACGACGCGACCGTCGGCGGCGTGAACACGACGATCGCACTGCGCTGAGAAAGGAGCCCGCATATGGAAATCGCCTTCATCGGACTCGGCAACATGGGCGGCCCGATGGCCGCCAACCTGCTCAAGGCCGGCCACGCGCTGACGGTGTTCGACCTCGACGCGCACGCGGTCGACGCCGCGGTGCGCGCCGGCGCGACGGCCGCCGCTTCGCCGCGCGACGCGGCCGCTCGCGCGGCGCTGGTCGTCACGATGCTGCCGGCCGCGCAGCACGTGCGCGCGGTCTATCTCGGCGACGACGGCGTGCTGGCCGGCGCCCGCGCCGGCGCGACGTTCGTCGACTGCAGCACGATCGATCCGGACACCGTGCGCGCGGTGGCCGACGCCGCCGCGCAACGCGACTTCCCGCTCGCCGACGCACCGGTGTCGGGCGGCACCGGCGGTGCGCAAGCCGGCACGCTGACCTTCATGGTCGGCGCGCCCGCCGCGCTGTTCGAACGCATCCGTCCGGTGCTGCTCGACATGGGGAAGAACGTCGTGCACTGCGGCGGCACGGGCACCGGGCAGATCGCGAAGATCTGCAACAACCTGCTGCTCGGAATCTCGATGATGGGCGTGTCGGAAGCGATGGCGCTCGGCGCGGCGCTCGGCATCGATCCGGCCGTGCTGGCCGGCATCATCAACACGTCAACCGGCCGCTGCTGGAGCTCGGACACCTATAACCCGTACCCGGGCGTCAACGACGCGGCGCCCGCCGCGCGCGGCTACTCGGGCGGCTTCGCCGCGAACCTGATGCTGAAGGATCTCGGGCTCGCGACCGAAGCCGCGCGGCACGCACGGCAGCCGGTGTGGATGGGCGCGCTCGCGCAGCAGCTCTACCAGTCGATGAGCCAGCAGGGGCTCGGCACGCTCGACTTCTCCGCGTGCGTGAAGCTGTACGAGGCGCAGCCGTCGGCGTAACGCGATCGACGGATGCGCACCGGCCCGCGATGCCCGTCAAAGGCATCGCGGGTCGATTCGCATTCGGGGGAACGGAGTGCGCGCGCGGCGCTTACCCGCGCGGGTTCGACGCCGTCTCGAAGGTCGGGTGGCACTCGAACGAGAGCTCGGAGCGCGCGTCGACACGGCGGCCGGCGGTCACCGACTCCTGCTTCAGGCTCGCGCGCATGCCGCGCTGCGTGCAGTAGTTGGTCGCTTCGCTGACGGCTTTTTCATGGGCGTCGGCCCACGTCGTCGACACGCCGACCGTGCGCGTACTGACGGTGAAAACGTTCGGGTTCGACGTCGTGGTCACGTCGGAGGCGGTCGAACACGCGGCCAGCAAGCATACGGCGGCCGCGACGGTCAACCATCGCAGGGATCGAAAAGGTACGGGGATGGACATGTAGGGCAAGCGCACGTCGTGTCGACGGCTTTCAGCAATATAGGCGACAGTATGCCTGCTCGATCGCCGGAGATCATGCCCTTTTGTGTGAACACATTGTTTCGAATGGTTAAACGATGGGGTGCAGCCGGCAAGATTTACGGGCCGTGGGCGCCTATCGATCGTTGATCCGTCGCTTTTTCCGGCCATCGCGGCAACCGGGCGATCCACCGGTCGCGCATGCAGTCGGGGATGCACGCTCAAGCGGATCCGCTCGACGCTCGGGGACCGCTGAAGCTGCTGAAGCATTCCACACGCACGGTTCGATGCAACACCGACGCGCACCATCGCACGGCGCCTGCGCATATCGATGCGCGCGCAACCATCTTCGCGCGGTGTTGGGTCGTCGCACGCGTACGCCGCGCGACCGGCTTTCACTGCCCACCGCGGTTTCCGTTTGAAACGCTTTTCCTGCGAATAGCGTCACGCACGCTGCCGCGTGGCCTTTTTACAAGCCTGACACCCGACCCGCACGCTCGCTTGCGGCATGCGACGCGATCCGCGCACGGCACACGCCTGCACACGCCGTCACGCGACCGTTGTCGCGTTGCTCGCCACGCAGGCACATCGCTTGCGACATTCAGGCGCCCGCCGCCCCGGCGCACGGCAATCCTTCCCCTAACCGGCGCTGCGCTCCGCGCGAACCCTCGCGCGGCGACCCCGCATCGCACTCAGGTTCCCTTGAACGAGAGGACGACAATGAAATCCATACGAACGATAGTGGCCCTGTGCTCGGTCATTTCCGTACTCGCGGCATGTGGCGGAGACGGTAACGACGTCGGCACCGAACTGGGCATCTCGAAGCCGCAGGCGCGCTTCATCAACGCGGTGCCGGCCGGCCCGAACCTCGACTACTACCTGAATGCGAAGGTGGATGCGTCGGGTGTCGCGTACAAGGGCGTGACCCGCTATCACGACATCGACTCCGGCACGCAGACCGCCAGCTACGACATCTCGGGGACGACCGCGACCGTCGCGTCGCAATCCTTCGGCGCAGCCAACGGCCACCACTACACGACAATCGCACTGCCGAGCACGACGTCGGCGATCTCGGTGATCGATGATCCGTTCGACAAGAAACTGCTGTCGGACAAAGCGCGCGTGCGCAGCTTCAATGCGTCGCCGAACGCGCAGAACGTCGACGTGTACGTCGTGCCTCCCGGCACCGACATCAACGCGCAGAGCCCGACGCTGTCAGGCGCCGCGTATCAGAACGCATCGCCGGCATCGGGGCAGGACTCCGTCTACCTGAACGGCGGCACCTACCAGGTGATTGTCACGACGGCCGGCAGCAAGTCGCCGATCCTGAAGACCGCGCCGGTGAGCATCGGCAACAACGCGGACTGGTTGCTGGTGACGATACCGTCCGGCGGCGTAGGCGACGTGACGCCGAACGACATCCACGTGCTCGTCGCGCAGGGCAACGATGCGGACACGGCCGCGCAGGAACTCGGCCCGCAGTAAGCAGGCGGCCGTCGAGGGTCCGGCGTGCTGCCCGCCCGGCGTGAGAAGCGCCGGCCGGCGGACCGCCGGACCGTCAAGCCATCATTCGTCACGCTCCAGCCGAATCACGTGCTCGGGCCGCGTGCCGTCGCCGTGCTCGATATCGACGTCGCCGACATACCGCACGTGCCAGCCCGGCCGCGTCGCGATCTGCGGCAGGTTGCCGCCCGGCCGGCTCTCGATACCGCCCAGTCCTTCGTCGGGCGTGTCGATGGCCTCGTCGAGCGACGCATTCGAATAGATCACGTTGTCGTGCCATTCGGTCGCGCCGGTGCGGGCTTCCATGCCCTTTCCATCGACATCGACCGTGTTGTCCGTCATCGCCATGTTCGCGTTGTCCAGCGTGACGATCCGGCCGGCCGCACGCCGCACCGGGTCGCCGCTGTCCACTGCATTCGCGTCGACGTCGATCGGCGGCAGGCCCGTCGGCATTTTGCCGGCGACGGCCTCCGGCGTCAGCGGCCGCTTCGCGGCCTCGGCGGCCTGGGTTGCCGCATCGGGCATCGCACCGCCGGCCGCCGGCGTCTTCACCGGACTCTTCTCGATCTGTTCCCGCTGCTGTTGCGGGGTGGGATTGGATTCCGCGTTCTGCATTGAACCTCCTGTTCCGGACGATATTGCGCCGGCGTGATGAGGCCGGCACCGCTCCGGGAATCGCTACAACGGTCGTTGCAAATCTTTCACGCGTGTGCCGCCCCCTGCACGCGCGTCTCGCGATGCGCACGCAGTGCCGGTACGCCAAGAGCGGCACCCGGGCAACCGGCCCGCGGTGTCGCCCGCGACCGACGATCAGCCTCCGCCGCTCGCCCCGGCCGGCGTGGATGCCGCGCCCGGCATGCTGCCGGCCGCGCCGCTGCTCGGCATGCCCGACGGGGCGGTGGACGGCGCCGGCGACATGGCGCTGGGGGCACTCGTGTCCGAACTCGCACTGGTGCCGGTGTCGTTCGCGGTCTTCTTGCAGCCCGCACCGGCCGCCAGGCCGGCGATCAGGATGCCGGCGAAGACGGCTCGAGATACTTGACGAATGGAATATCGCTGCATGACACCTCCGCTGATGTGGATGTGGATCGAACCGTTGAACCCGCAATTCGCATGCCGCGCAGCCGATCGCGACCCATTCATTTTTCAACTGACGCCCAGCCGAATATTTAATTTCCCATCGCCGTGGCCGCCGCCCATACTCGCGAACAAATCCCGGACATAACGTCCACGACGGCCACGCCTGCGCTGCGTGCTCGGAGGAACACATCGCGGTCGCCTGCGCGCAACACTGAACGCCGCATATGGAACGCACCCATGAGAATCCTGGTAATCAACGTCAACACGACCGAGTCGATCACCGACGCCATCGCCGCGCAGGCGCGGGCCGCCGCGTCGCCCGGCACGGAGATCGTCGGGCTCACGCCACGCTTCGGCGCGGAGTCGGTCGAAGGCAACTTCGAGAGTTACCTCGCGGCGATCGCGGTGATGGACCGCGTGCTGAGCTACGACGAGCCGTACGACGCGGTGATCCAGGCCGGCTACGGCGAACACGGCCGCGAAGGGCTGCAGGAGCTGCTGACGGTGCCCGTCGTCGACATCACCGAAGCAGCCGCGAGCGTCGCGATGCTGCTCGGCCATCGCTACTCGGTCGTCACCACGCTCGACCGCACGGTGCCGCTGATCGAGGATCGCCTGAAGCTCGCCGGGCTCGACGCGCGCTGCGCATCGGTGCGCGCGAGCGGTCTCGCGGTGCTCGAGCTCGAGGAGAATCCGGCGCGCGCGATCGACGCGATCGTCGGCCAGGCCGAGCGCGCGGTGAAGGACGATCACGCGGAAGTGATCTGCCTCGGCTGCGGCGGGATGGCCGGCCTCGACCGGCAGATCGAGGAATGCACCGGCGTGCCCGTCGTCGACGGCGTGTCGGCCGCGGTCGCGCTCGCCGAATCGCTGGTGCGCCTGAAGCTGAAGACGTCGAAGGTTCGCACCTATGCGCCGCCGCGTCCGAAGCGGATCGTCGGCTGGCCGGGCACCTTCGTCAAATGACGGGCCGCGGGAACGCGTAGCGACATGCGCGACGCACGGGAGCCGAACGGCCGTTGCATCGACGCGTCCGACGCGACGGGCGCGCTCGATATGCTCGATGCGCGGCTGATGCGCATCCTGCTCGTGCTGCTCACCGAGCGCACCGTGTCGCGCGCGGCCGTGCGGCTCAACATGTCGCAGCCGGCGACGAGCGCCGCACTCAAGCGTCTGCGCACGCTGCTCGGCGATCCGCTGCTGGTGCGCAGCCGCTACGGGATGGTGCCGACGGAGTTCGGCGCGCGGCTGATCGAGCCGCTGCGCAATGCGCTGCGCGTGATCGACTTCATCCGGATCCAGCAGCCGACCTTCGATGCGCGCACGTCGGTGCGCACCTACCGGATCGGCTGCCCCGATTACCTGAACGTGCTGTTCGTGCCGAAGCTCGTCGCGCTGTTCCGCGAACGCGCGCCGAACGCGCAGCTCGTATTCCATCCGCTCGGCGACGGCTTCGACGACGAGCGCGCGCTCGCCGACGGCGAACTCGACGTCGTGATCGACAACCGCCCTGCCCGCCTGTCGCGCTTCCGGCAGGACGATCTGTTCGACGATCGCATCGTGTGCCTGATGCGCGCGACGCATCCGCTCGCGCGGCGCGGCGCGATGACGGCCGACGACTTCGCGCGGGCCGCGCAGCTGTGTCCGACGCCGTCGTGGCTCGAAGCGTCGGGCGCGATCGACCGGCAGCTCGAGCGCGTCGGCCTGCAGCGACGGATCGTCGTCACGCTGCCTCATTTCGAACTCGCCGCGCATGCGCTCGTGCGCTCCGACCTGATCCTCACCACCACGTACCGGCTCGCACGTCACTACGCGAAGCTGCTGCCGCTCGGCGCGCTCGCGCTACCGGTCGACCCGCCCGACATCGTGTACCGGATGACGTGGAATGAAACGGGCTCGTGCGTCGATGGCGTGCGGTGGTTGCGCGGGTTGATCGCCGAAGCGACGCGCAGTTGGCTCGACGCGGAGGCCGCGCAGCCTGCGGTCGCGGCGATTGCCGCGAGCGCGGATGCGGACGGGGACGCGGACGCGCAAGCAACCGCGCCGATCGCGAACGACGCGCCCGAGCCGATGCGACGCACGCGCTGCCGGCAGCCGACGCATTGCGGTGGAGCGCAGCGATCGCGGGTCGCGCGCGCGGCACGCGTTCATCGCATCGCGACGAAATCGCATTGAAGCTCGCCGGCCTTGCTTACCGCCGCCATCCCTCCGCTCACAAACTCTCGCAAACAAACCAGCCAGCGAATAAGCATTTCGCGATTCGATGTTTGCTCGCACGAAACCGATTCCGTAATCTGCCCGGCAGCCGCGCGACCTCTCGCGCGGATCACCGAGGACCCCTCACGATGACTTCGCCCCCTGCCCCGGCCCGCCGCCGCGCACTGCTGCGCGTGGCCGCGCTGGCTGCCGCACCGCTTGCGGGCGCGGCCGCATTCCCCGCCCCGACCCGCGCGGCCGGCCCCGACCTGTCGAACGTCACGCTCGTGCTCGGCGACCAGGCCGGCGGCCTGCGCGCGCTGGCCGAAGCCGCGCGCGTGCTCGACGGCGTGCCGTACCGGTTTCGCTGGGCGAATTTCCAGGGCGCCGCGCCGCTGTTCGAAGCGCAACGCGCGGGCGCGATCGATCTCGCGCCGGCCGGCGACCTGCCCGTGCTGACGGCCGCGCTCGGCGACCCCGCGTTGCGGATCGTCGCAACGCGCGTCGGCTCGCCGGCGTCGCTCGGCATCGTCGTCCAGCCCGATTCGCCGGTGCGCACCGTCGCCGACCTGAAGGGGCGCACCGTCGTCGTATCGTCGGCGCGCGGCAGCATCTCGCAGTACCAGCTGTACGGCGCGCTGCGCGAACACGGCCTCGCGCCGGGCGACGTCGACGTGCGCTTCGTGCTGCCGGTCGACGCGTTCGCCGCGTTCGAGGCGAAGCAGATCGGCATCTGGGCGACGTTCGATCCGTACTACGGCAACGCGGTGCGGCGCGGCGCGCGCGTCGTGCGCGACGGCAGCGGGATCAATTCGGGGCTCGCGTTCCTCACGTCGCCGGTCGACACGCTGGACGATCGCCTGAAGCGCGCGGCGCTGTCGGACGTGCTCGCGCGGCTCACCCGCGCCGGACAGTGGGCGGTGGCGCACCCGGCGGACTACGCGAGCGTCTATGCGTCGCTCACGCGCCTGCCGCGCGATGCGGCCGAAGATATCGTGCGCCGCGCGGCCCTCGCGCAGCGCGGCGTCACCGGCGCGGACATCGACGTGCTGCAACGCGTCGCCGATCGCGCGGCCGCGGACGCGATCCTGCCGAAACGCGTCGACGTCGCCGCGATCGCGGTGCGCAACCTGTCGGCCGCGTAACCGCGCCGCACGCGTTCAGCGCGGCTTCGACATGTCGAGATCCGGCACGTCGTCGCCGAACGTCGACGCGACCCGCGTGCGCATTGCGGCGACCAGCAGCGTCGGCCCCGACTGGTTGAACGTGCAACGCTCGCCCGCCGCGGGCACCGGCCGATGCAGCACCGCGCGCCACGCGCAGTCGTCCACCGTGCTCACCGCCGACACGTCGCCGATTCGTGTTACGAACCGGCGATTCCTGCGTACAATGAATGCAATATTGTCGTCCGGTCCGCGGTGGGCAAGCTGGCCGGAACGAATTCGCGCCGACCCGGGGCCGGGCCCGTTCGGCAGACGACAAACCGGATTCACACGGTGCAGCGCAGGCCGGACTTTCGGGGGGCCGCAAGCATGTCAACGCAAGCCAGGAAGCCGCTGATATCGCTCGTCGTGCCGTTTCACGACGAAGAAGAAACGATCGACACATTCTTTGCCGCAACGCTGCCCGTTCTCGAGTCGGTCGCCGGCATCCGTTTCGAGTTCGTCTGCATCAACGACGGCAGCCGCGATCGCACGCTCGACCGGCTGCTCGCGATCGCCGCCGGCGACCCGCGCGTGCGCGTCGTCGATCTCACGCGCCGCTTCGGCAAGGAGGCGGCGCTCACCGCCGGCCTCGACGAGGCGGCCGGCGCCGCGGTGATCCTGATCGACGCCGATCTGCAGGATCCGCCCGCACTGATTCCCGCGATGATCGAACGCTGGCGCGGCGGCGCCGAGGTCGTCGCGGCCAAACGCACCGACCGGCTGTGCGATCCGTTCCTGCAACGCGCGGCGGCGGCGCTCTACTATCGCGTCCACAATGCGCTGTCCGAGGTGGAAATGCCGGAAAACGTCGGCGATTTCCGGCTGATGGATCGCGAGGTCGTCGACGCGCTGCGCGCGCTGCCGGAGCGGCGGCGCTTCATGAAGGGCCTGTTCGCGTGGGTCGGCTTTCGCACCGAAATCGTCGAATACACGCGTGCGCCGCGCAGCGGCGGCCGCTCGAAATTCTCCGGATGGCGGCGCTGGAATTTCGCGCTCGAGGGCATCACGAGCTTCAGCACGGTACCGCTGCGTGTGTGGACCTACGTCGGCCTCACGTTCGCGATGCTGTCGCTCGTGTACGGCACCTTCATCGTGGTGCGCACGCTGCTGTACGGCAACCCCGTGCACGGCTACCCGTCGCTGATTTCCGTCGTGCTGTTCGTGGGCGGCATCCAGCTGATCGGCATCGGCGTGATCGGCGAGTATCTCGGCCGGATCTATCACGAGTCGAAGCAGCGCCCCGTCTATCTCGTCCGGCGCCGCTACCGGGCCGAGCGCGATGCCGCCGCGCAGCCGACATCGAAGCTGCTGCAGTTCCCGCTCAAGCGCACATCCGCGGCGCGCCGCCGCACGACGATGCCGGCCGGCGCGGCCGCCACCGCGCGCAAAGCGTCGTTCAAGTAAGGCGGGGGCGCCGCAATTGGACGTTTCCCCGCAATCGATGCGCATGGCGGCGCGCCCGGCCGGCGCGTGGCTCACACCGCGACGCGTCGTGCTGTACAGCGCGCTGATGCTCGTGATCGACGCGCTGTTCATCGTGATCTGGACGACCGTCGTTCATCACGCGCCCGGCAGCGTGCCGGCGCGGCCGGGCGCCGACTTCTCGGTGTTCTGGTCCGCGTCGTACGCGATGCTGCACGGTTCGCCGGCCCTCGCGTACGACTTCTCCGCCTTCTCGCGGCTGTCCGCCGCGCTGTTCGCGAACCTCGGTCGCGACACCTTCGCGCCGTGGCTGTACCCGCCCACCTACCTGCTGCTCGTGACGCCGCTCGCGCTGCTGCCCTTTGCGCTCGGCTATCCGCTGTTCGTCGGCTGCGGCGTCGTCGTGCTCGGCCTCGCCGCGTGGCGCGTCTCCGGGCTGCGCGCGATTCCCGGCGCGGCACGCGTCGCGCCGCTCGCGCTGGCCGCCGCACCGTGCATGTTCGTCACCGCGACGCTCGGGCAGAACGCGTTCCTGACCGCGTCATGCGCGGCGCTGGCCGTCTATTGGGCCGAGCGGCGGCCGATGTGGGCCGGCCTTTGCATCGGACTGCTGTCGGTCAAGCCGCAGATGGCGCTGCTGTTCCCGTTCGTGCTGGTCGCCGTGCGCGCATGGCGCACGATCGCGTGGGCCGCGCTCGCGACCGCTACGTTCGCCGCGCTGAGCGTGCTCGCCTGCGGGATCGAGTCGCTGCGCCTGTTCGTCGCCGGCACCGGGCTCGCGCGCTCGATCGTGCTCGAGCATGGCATCGTGTTCTGGTTCGCGTCGCCGACGCCGTTCGCGACGTTGCGCCTCGCCGGCGTGCCGCTCGGCGTGGCATACGCCGCGCATGCCTGTATCGCCGCGATCGCGATCGCCGCCGCCTGCAGCGCGTGGATGCAGTCGCGCGATACCCGCGTGCGCGCCGCCGTGCTGGCAGTCGCGACGCTCGTGGCCAATCCGTACGTATGGCACTACGAACTTCCGTGGCTCGTCATCACCATGGCCTGCATGCTGTCGCTCGGCTGGCGCGACGGCTGGCGGCGCGGCGAGCAGGCCGCGATCGCGCTGATGTGGGCGCTGCCGATCGCCGAATACCTGAACCCGTGGCTGCAGCAGCCGCAGATCGGCCCGGCCGTCACGCTGTTCGCGTTGCTCGTGCTGCTGCGCCGCGCGCGGCACGATGCTCACAACGCGAGCCGCGGCGGCACGTACAGCCCGTAGTACGGGCCGACGCCCGTCGCGACGCCGGTCATCTTCACGCCGGCGACGAAGTGGCCCTGGATGTACTTGTAGGTGCCGCCCAGCGACACGTCGATGTGGAACGCCGCGAATGCGACGATCGGCACGTAGGTACTGGTCGACGTCTGCGTGACGACCGGCAGCACGACCGTCGTGCCGACCGGCACCGACGTATAGAGCGTCGCCTTCACGCCGGTCGCGAGATAGATGCTGTCGCCGATATTGAGCGTCGTCGGGTTGCCGGTCACCATCAAACCGCCCATCGTCGTGGTGTCGGTCGCGGTGGACTGGAACGACGTCCACTGGCCGCCCATGCACAGCGTGCCGTAGGTCTGGCCGTTCGTGATCGAGAACTCATACGGCAGGTTGGTCACCGGATTGATCAGCGGCTGGTTGGTCTGCACGTTCCAGTACTGGTTGTACACGCACTGGTCGATCGCGACCGGAAAGAGCGCGCCCGCCGCGACGCCGCCCGGCGCCGCGAGCACCGCAATGGCGGTGGCACTGCCGGACGCGCCCGGAATGCCGAGCAGCCCGCCGAGCAGCAGCGGAATCGAGCCGCCGTTCACACCGGGCGCGCGCGATACGGTGACCTGCACCGCCGGCACGTCGTAGGAGCCGGGCGTGATGGTCGTCGCCTGCATCGACGGCGGCGTGCGCGTCACGTTCCAATAGCCGGTCGTCACCGTGCCGGTCGCCAGCGGCGCACCGGCCGCCGAATTTTGCGCGATCACGCCGTTCGCCGCCGGCGCGGCCGCCGACCAGTTCAGCGCGCCGCCGGTGGGCGACATCATCGCATCCGCCGCCGCGAGCGCGGCCGCGTCGGCGGCATTCTGCAACTGGTTGCGCACCGCGGCGACCCACGCGATGTCGATCGCCAGCGCGCCGAACGACAGCAGCGGGATCAGGAACAGCAGGAAGAACAGCGCAACCGACCCGCGCTCGCGCGAGAGACCGCTGCGGCGCATGTCGACGCGTATGTCGCCCCGCATGTCCGCCGCGTCATTCATAGAGCATCACCGAAGTGGCCGAGACCGTGACCGGGCCGGTCAGCGCGCTGAACGCGGAGCCCAGCACCATGCCGGAATACGTGTAGGTCACCGTGACCGTCAGCGCGGTGCCCGACGTCGTGCCGTTCGCCTGCGTCACGGTAACGGTCGGCGTGGTCGCGGCGCCGCCGGTGATCAGCGCGTTCTGCGTATAGCTCAAAGCGACGTTGGCGATCTGGGTCGTGGTCAGCATCGGCACGCGCAGCACGACGCCGGCACGCGCGGCCTCGCGGCTCGCGTTCGTGATGACGGCCTTGTCGCACAGCAGCAGGCTCGTGTCGATGATGCCGATCAGCACCATCAGCAGGAACGGCAGCATCAGCACGAACTCGAGGGATACGACGCCGCGCGCGTGGCGCGGGCCCGTCACCCCGCGTGTCATTTTGCATCCCCGGCGACGGGTGCGACCGCGCGCGACGCGAGCTGCGCGCGCACCGCCTGGTAGACACGCAGATTGTCGGCCACCGCCGATGCGGGCATATCCACCGACAGCAGCTTCTTCGCCGAATCGGTGTTGCCGAGCACGCCGTACGCGAACGCGAGGTTCTGGCGCGCCTGCCACGGCGCATCGGGCAGCCCGGCCACGTCGAGCAGCACGTTCACGCCCTCGCGCGGCCGGTTGCTCAGCACGAGCGACAGCCCGAGGTCGACCCGCAGCCCTTGCGCATCCGGATGCGCCTGCAGCGCGGCCCGGTACACGGCCTGCGCGTCTTCATGGCGGCCCTGCAGGTCGAGCACCGTGCCGAGCCCTTCCGCCGCGAGCGGCAGGTTCGGCTGCGCGGCCAGCAGGTCGCGGTAGCGCTGGGCGGCCTCGTCGAGCCGGCGCTGCCGCAACGCGACGCGCGCGAGCGCGACCTGCGGCCCGAGGTCGGCCGGTGCCTGCTGGCGCGCCTGCTCGTACAGAATCCGCGCGCGTTCCAGGTCGCCGGCGCGGTAGCTCACGTCGCCGAGCCCCAGGCGCGCCGCGAGCGAATCGGGATGCCGCGCCAGCACCTTCTGGTACAGCGTCGACGCGAGATCGACGTTGCCGCCGGCGAGCGCGCTGTCGGCGATGCGCAGTTCGGACTGCGGATCGTCGCTCTTGTGCGACGTCACCGGCCGCGTCTGGATGCCCGGCGCGCAGCCGCCGGCGAGCATCGGCAGCGCGGCCGCGAAGGCGAACACCCGGATGGCGGAGCCTTTCATTTGAATACCTCGAGCAGACGGATGGCCGCCGGGCCCGCCGCGATCAGGCCGACCGTCGGCAGGATGAACAGCATCATCGGCAGCGTGATCTTCGGCGCGAGCTTCGCGGCCTGTTCCTCGAGCGCGACGATCTGCTCGGTGCGCTCGCTGCGCGATAGCGTCCGCAGCGCCTGCGTGATCGGCGTGCCGAAGCGCTGCGATTGCGTGAGCGTCGTCGCAAGCGAGCGGGCCGACGCAAAGTCGACCCGCAGCGCGAAATGCGTCAGCGCTTCCGACACGTTGCCGCTTAGCGTCAGCTCGTCCGCGCAAACCATCAGCTCATCGGCGAGCGGCGGACAGATGCGGTCGAGTTCGCGCGCGACGCGCCGCACGCCCGACACGAGGCTGTTGCCTGCCATCGTGCAGATCACGAGCAAATCGAGCGCATCCGGAAAGCACGCGGCGATGATCCGCCGGCGCCGCCGGATCATCGCGCCGAGCACGTACTCGGGCACGATCACGCCGACCACGAACGCGGCGACCATCGCCACCGCGCGGATGATGAAGTATTCGCCGAGACGCGGAATGTACGGGCTGAACACGATCGCGAGGCCCGCGAACAGCACACCGCAGCTCAGCTTGATGCCGATCATCGACGACACCGCCCGGCGCTCGCGAAAGCCCGCGCGCGTCAGCTGCAGCCCGAGCTTCGCGCGTTGCATCGGATCGAGCACGGGCAGCCGCTCGCCGAGTTGCGCGAGCCGCCGCGTCAGATCCTGGCGCACCTCGCCCGGCTGCAGGCGCCCCGCCGCCAGCGACGGCGGCCGCTGTCCGGCCGCCTGCTGAACGCGCGCGGCAATGCGCTGGCGCGCGCCGCCGCCCGGCATCCGGAGCGCCAGCCCAACGCACGCGAGCAGCAGCAACAGTTCGAGGCCGCGGGCGGCCAGCATCGACATCGTCATCGCGCGGTATCCAGTTTCGAGATCTTGCGGATCATCAGCAGTCCCATCGTCAGCAGCGCGGCGGCAATGGTCAGCATCACGCGTCCGGGGTGCGTATCGAACAGCAGCATCACGTACGCGCGGTTGACGAGGAACAGCGCGCCGATCATCACGAACGGCACCGCCGAAATGATCTTCGTCGTGATCCGGCCTTCGGCGGTCAGCGCGCGCGTCTTCAACCGGATGTCGCGGCGCGTGCGGATGATGCTCGACAACTCGTCGAGCGTCTCGCCGAGGCTGCCGCCCGTCTCGCGCTGCAGCAGCAGGTAGACGGTGAAGAACGAGAAGTCCGCGATCATCAGCCGGTCGGCCGCGAGCGTCAGCACGTCCTTCAGATCCGCGCCGACGCGCAGGCTGTCGCCCATCGTGCGAAAGGTCGAGCGCACCGGCTCGGCCGCGCTGTCGCCTACCGTGCTGATCGCCTGCGTGACCGGAATGCCCGCGCGCACCGCCCGCACGATCAGGTCGATCGCGTCGGGGAACGCTTCGAGAAAACGCAGCCGGAACCGCTCCACCAGCGCGCGGTAGCTCGCGCGCATCGCCAGCAGCGGCAGCCCGACATAGATCAGCGGATGGACGATGCCCGGCAGCGCGACGAGCTTCACCACGGCGATCGCCGCGATCACACCGACGATCGTGGCGGCGACGACGATCCGCATCCCGCTTTCGCCGCCGACCGCCCGCACGCGCGTCATGTAGCGCTGCAGCCACGCCCGCGCGCGGCTTTGCCGGCGCGGCAGGTTGAACAGCGCGACGCCGGGCGCGGCGGCCGCCCCGGCGTCGCGCCCGCCCAGCGACGGCGCCAGGTGCTGCATGCGCGCGCGAATGCGCTGTTCCGGCGACTGGCGCGCACGGTCGAGCATCGCGGACAGCCCGAGCCCGACCGCGAGGATCACGACGAATGCGCCGAGCGCGAACAGGTCCGCGGCGCTCATTGCCGGAATACCTCGGCGAGCGTGTCCTCGACGCCGTAGTACGCGGCGCGCGGCGCGAACGCGGGCCGCAGCGACGACGCCTCGAACACGCCCTTCACCACGTCGCGCGTCGTGTCGCCTTCCTGGCGGAACGCGAACAGGTCCTGCGTGATCACCACTTCGCCTTCCATCCCGACGATCTCGGTGATCCGGGTCACGCGGCGCACGCCGTCGCGCATCCGCTCGACCTGCACGAACAGATGCACGGCGCTCGCGATCTGGCGCCGGATCGACAGCAGCTGCAGGTTCGCGTTCGCCATCATGACCATGCTCTCGAGCCGGCTGATCGCGTCGCGCGGCGTGTTCGCATGGATCGTCGTCATCGAGCCGTCGTGCCCGGTGTTCATCGCCTGCAGCACGTCGAATGCCTCCGCGCCGCGGATTTCGCCGAGGATGATGCGGTCGGGCCGCATCCGCAGCGCGTTGCGCACGAGGTCTCGCTGCGAGATCCCGCCGAGCCCTTCCGTGTTCTCCGGCCGCGTCTCGAGGCTGACAACGTGCGGCTGAAGCAGTTGCAACTCGGCCGCATCCTCGATCGTCACGATCCGCTCGTGCTCGTCGATATGCTGCGACAGTGCGTTCAGCAGCGTGGTCTTGCCCGACCCGGTACCGCCGGAGATCACGATGTTCAGCCGGCACGCGCAGGCGATCTTCAGCACCTGCAGCATCCCGTGCGAGATGTTGCCCTGATGCGCCATCCGCGCGAGCGTGATGTCGCGCTTCGCGAACTTGCGGATCGAGATCGACGCGCCGCGCATCGCGATCGGCGGCAGCACCACGTTCACGCGGCTGCCGTCGGCGAGCCGCGCGTCGACCATCGGGCTGCTCTCGTCGACGCGCCGTCCGACCGCCGCCGCGATCCGCTGCGCGACGCTCGTCACGTGCGCGTTGTCGCGAAACTTCAGCGACGTCAGCTCGAGCCGGCCCGCGCGCTCGACGTACACCTGGTCGGGGCCGTTCACGAGGATGTCGGACACGGTGTCGTCGGCGAGCAGCGGCTCGATCGGCCCGACGCCGAACATGTCGTTCAGGATCGCGTCGACGATCAGCACCTGCTCGCCCGCGGTGATCTTCAGTCGCTCGCGCTCGACGGTGTGCGCGGCCACCTGTTCGATGCCCGCCCGCACTTCGTCGCGTGTCTTCATCAATGCGGCGGACATGTTCATCGACGTGAACACCGCGGTGCGGATCGCATCGAACTTGCCGGAACGAATCAGCGCTTCCTGCGTGTCGGCCGCCGCAGACCCGCGCGCAGGCGCCGGCGCATGGCCCGCGGCCGGGGCCGACGCCGGCTCGGGTGTCTCGTCGCGCGGCGTCGCTGGCGGGCTGGCCGGGGCGGCGCCCGGCGTCGGCCGTTTGCGGGTCCCGAACGTCACGATCCTTTCCTCCATTTGATGAAGCGCGCGTACCACGGCTCGGCCACCGCCATCGATTCGCCGGTGATGCCGTTCGCGAGCAGCCGGATCTCGTCGAGGAAGCCGCGCCGCTTCGTGGCTTCGATCGGCTCGCCGAGGTTCTCGGCGATCGCGAGCGGCTGCGGTTCGTGCGGCAGCTCGCGCAGCTTCACGCCGCCGAATGCGTCCTCGAAGTCGGTCTGCGCGACGCGCCCCTTGACCGGCTCGAGCGGATTGTTCAGCACCATCGACAATAGCCGCTCGCCGGGCATTTCCTTGACGAAGCGCGCAAGCCGCGCGGCTTCGTACGCGGCGTGCACCGAACGATCGGCGACGATGTAGACGAGATCGGACGCCATCAGCGCATCCTCGAACAGCTGGCCCGCACGGACGCCCACGTCGAACAGCACGTAGTGGAAGCGGTCCTTCAGCATGTCGACGAGCTGCGCGAGCGCATCGTCGCGCAGCGGCGCCTCTTCGCCATAGGTGAGTTCCGCCGACAGCACATGCAGGCGATCGCCCTTCGTGACGAACATGCGGTCGAACAACGCGTCGTCGGGGCGCAGTTCCATGTTCAGCAGCTCGATCAACCCGTTGTTGCTCGACAGCCCGAGCATCGAGTTCGCGCCGCCGCCGTGCAGGTTCAGGTCGACGTACGCGACGCGGCGGCGCTTCTCGCCCGCCAGGCAGCGCGCGAGACTCACCGCGATCGTGGTCGCGCCCACCCCGCCGCGCGCGCCGACGAAGCTGACGACCTTGCCGGTGCGCGCCTGCACGACCGATTCCGTCGCGGTCAGCGAGCGCCGCAGCAGCTCGACGGTCAGCGGCTTCACGATGTAGTCCTGCACGCCGATGCCGAGCAGGTTTCGGAACAGGCCGACGTCGTTCTGCGTGCCGATCGCGACGACCCGCACCGACGGATCGCACACGTCCGCGACCCGCACCAGGTCCGACACCGGCAGCACGGAATCCGACACGTCGACGATCAGCTGGCGCGGCGAGCGCTCGTGCTGCTGCAGCAGCCGGATCGCGTCGTCGCAGCTGCCCGGCTGCACATGCGCGCGCGTGATCGACAGGTCCTGCGCGACACGCCGGATCACATCCTCGCTGCCGGCATCGGACACGACGGCGATGAGGTCCGCGGCGCCGGCGGTGGCGGCATGCTTGGCGTTCTGGCGGTCGAGGACGTTCATGGGCGGCTTCGCGATCGCATAGGGGTGGGTCAACGGCCGGGCGAGCCGGTCGTCGTCGAGGTCTTGCCCGGCGCCGTCTGCTTCACGCGATCCTCGACGTAGCGGCGCACCGCGTCGGCGGCCACCTGCGCATCGGCCCCGCCGTACGGCACGGGCGCGACGAGATCTTCCGGGCGCGCGAGCATCGTCGCGAGGTTCGTGTAGGTCGCGCAGCCGAACGGCACGCCCGGCCGCCCGAACCCCGCATCGGCGAGATGCGACGGCTGCATCAGCTTCGCGCAGTCGGGCGGCACCGCGTGCGTGCCGTCGAAGCCGATCGCGCGTGCGTCGGGCAGGTTGATCGGCGGCGGCGCCGACAGGCAGCCGGCGAGCACCAGCGGCAGCGGCAACAGAGCGGAGAAGACGGTTCGAACTCGCATGCGCGCGCCTCCGGTCAGTAGACGAAGCCTGCGGCCCCGACGAGACGCGGCGTATCGCCGGTCAGCAGGTCGATCCCGAGATTGCGCTGGATCGCGAACTCGAGATCGCTGCTCGGCCGCGCGACGGTATCGAGCGCCTGCTCGAGCTGGCCGGGGCCGGTCGGCTGCACGATGTACGGCGTCACGATCACGACGACTTCGGTCTTGTGGTCCTGGAAGTTCTTCGATGAAAACAGCCGGCCGATGATCGGCAGCCGGCCGAGCCCCGGGATCTGCGACACGGTATCCGCGGTCTGGCTCTGCAGCAGGCCGCCGATCGCGAAGCTCTGCCCGCTCGACAGCTCGACCGTCGTCTCCACGCGCCGCACGGAGAGCCCCGGCACCGTGATGCTGCCAGTCGTCACGCTGTTGCTCGGATCGACCTCGCTCACTTCCGGGCGCACCTTCAGGCTGATCCGGTTGTCGGCGAGCACGGTCGGCGTGAAGTCGAGCGACACGCCGAACGGCTTGTACTCGACCGTGATCGCGCCGGTCGTGTTGCCGGCCTGTGCGACCGGAATCGGAATCTCGCCGCCCGCGAGGAAGCTCGCGGTCTGCCCGGACATCGCGGTAAGGTTCGGCTCCGCGAGCATCGTGATCAGGCCTTCCTGATCGAGCGCGTCGAGCACGACGTCGATCGACCAGCGCCCCGTGTGGAAGCCGCCGACCACCGAATAGGCACCGGTCGGCGACAGGTTGAACAGCTTGTTCGTCGGATCGAACAGCGTGCGTCCGTTGAACAGCCCGCCGATGAAATTGCCGGCCGCGCCGAGCGAACTCCAGTTGATGCCGAGCTGCTGCGTGACGTTGCGGCTCACCTCGGTCACGCGCACGCGCAGGTTCACCTGGATCGGGCGCGACAACGTGAGCCGATTGACGATCTTCTCCTTGTCGTTCAGGTAGGGGCCGAGCGACTGCATCACGGCGTCCGCGTCGGCGGCGCTCGGCACCTTGCCCGACACCATCAGCGAGCCCGGCGCGCCCGACACCGACAGCTTCAGTTGCGGAAAGCGGCTGTCGAGCACCGCCTGCAGCGATGCAGTGTCGACCTGCACGATCACCGTGCGGCGCAGGATCGGCCGATGGTTCGCGCCCAGCGCGATCAGCGTGGTGGTGCCGGCCTTCTTGCCGAACACGAACACGGTGCGCGACGACGGCACCTGGATGTCGGCGATGCTCGGATCCGCGACGAACATCGCGGTCGCCGGCTCGGATAGCGTCAGCATCTCGCCCTTGCCGGTCGCGATCGACAACGCGGTGCCGGCATCCGCCGCCGGCGCGCGCTGCGCGAACGCGAAGCCCGGCGCGACGATGCAGGCCAGCCACCAGAAAGCGATCCAACGAACCATGCGCACCATGCGTGTTCCCGTCAAATGCCGGCCGCCGGGCGGCCAGCCCCGAATCGTCACTTCGTCACTGCGCCACCGCTGCCCTCGGCACCTGCGCCGTCGCATCCGCGACGGCATTGCCGCCCGCGGCGCAGCCGGTGCAACCGGTGTGCCCGGCCAACCCGCAGGCAGCGGCGGCACGCCCGGCATGCCGGCGCCGCTGCCCGCGCCGTGCGATCCGTCGTCGACCGACGAACCGCGGTAGATCACGACCGCATTGCCCTGCGGCGCCGACCGCGTGCCGGCCTCCGACCTCGCCGCCGGCGAGCGCGGCGCGTCGCGGAACGCGCGCGACACTTCGCCGGCCCATACCGGCGGCGTATCGGGTTCCGCTTCGTTGCCGCCGGCCGCCTCGCGCCGATCGCGCGTCGCGAAGCTGCGCAACGCCAGCGACAGCGAACCGAGGCGCGTCGCGACCAGCACGACCTGCGCGGTGCGCGGCGCGACCTCGAGCGTGACCGTGCGTGCGCGCACCGGCGCGTCCGGCGCGCTCGCCGGCGCCTTCGCACGCTGGAATTCCGAGCCGACCGCGAGCACGCGCGCGCGCCGCACGACCGTCTCCGCTTCGAACGTGCCGGGCGTCGTCGCGGAACCGCCGATCTGCTGGGTGAGCACCACGTCGACGAAGTCGCCCGGCTGGATCAGCCCGGCGTTGCCGGACACGTCGTCGACCGGGACCGAGATCGCGCGCATGCCCGGCTGCAGCGCGGCCGCGAGGAAATCCGGCGCGCCGGCCGGAATCACGTTGTCTGCGCGGATCGGCGCACCGGCGTCGACGCGGTTGCGCAGCAGCGCGCCCTTGAGATCCGCGCCAGGCTGCGACTCGACGAACGCGCCGGCCGGCACCTGAGCGCGCGGCACGGGCTTCCATGCGAGATCGTTGTCGCGCAGCAGCAGCCCTTCGGGCAGGTCGGCCGCCGCGACGCGCACGCGCACCTCCGTCGCCACGCTCGGCGCCGCCGGGGTCGACGCGGCGACGTACAACTGCCGCAGCATGAACGCGCCGATGCCGGCAGCGATGATCAGCACGACCATTCTCAGGGGTTTGGGCATGGCGGCGTGCGTCCCCCTCGCTAGGTCAACGAAATCGGGTGAGGGAACGGCGCCCAGACGGCCAGTGTGCCGCCGAGCGCGAGCGCGACGCCGTACGGGACGCCGCGCGTCTCAAGTGTGCGTACCGGTTCCATGCGACGCTGCCGCGCGATCGCGAGCGCGGCGACGCCATACACGGCGCCGCCCGCCCCGACGATCGTCAACACCGGGAATGCGAGCGCGGGGCCGGCCCACAGAAAGACGGCCGCCGCCAGCTTGACGTCGCCGCCGCCGATCCAGCCCGCGTGACGCAGGCAACCGAACAGCAGAAACGTCGCTGCAGCGGTCGCCACGTGACCGGCAAGTTGCGCGAGCCCTTGTTGTGCAAGCGCCGCCGCGACGAAATACAGCATCGCGAACGCCAGCACCGTGCGATTGGACAGGCGTCGCGCGCGCACGTCCTGCAGCGCGAGCGACACCAGCACGAGCGTCGCCACCGCCTGTACGAAATAGAGCATCGGAGAGCCGTCCGTCGGCGCGCCCCGGCTGGATACGTCGTACCGCTGCGGATCCGTGTGCTCGTCGGCGACGCGCGGGTTCTGGGAGTTCAGATCAGCGCGGTGACCTTGTTGATCAGCGTTGTGAACACGGCCGGCAGGCCACCGGTGTTGCTGCTCAGAATCACCCCGACCGCCGCGAGTGCAACCACGACGATACCGGCCAGCACGGCGTATTCGAGCGAACTGACACCACGTTCATCGCGCAGCAGGGACTTGACGTATTGCAGCATGACAACCTCCGTGTGACGGGGTCGGTGATCGACCGTTGAATGTAAAGACGCGGCGTTGCTTCGGTGGCGTGCACTGCGTTTCGCCCATTGCATTCATGACTCATGCGACAGCCCAGGCATCGGGCCGTGCGCATTCCCCGGAATCCATTCGATCGCTGCTACGCGCAATGTACGGCAACGGCATCGCCGGTTCAATCGCGCGTTTTGTTGCATGGCCGCACTGCAGGATGCGAATCACGCTAACTGGAGTTGGGTATAGACAATTTTTTCGGCCATTTCAAACAATTTAGCGTCGGAATGCATTTATGGTCAAGGCCCTTCGACAAGGAAATACGCGTACGTCATTTGCCGGTTTATCGCCCCGTCGCGCGCGGCCCTGCGGGGCGCACAGTAAGAATGTTATTTCGTCGGCGCGCCGTGTCGTTCTCAGCTTGATCTTTGATTTTTATTAGGCTCTTTAGATTCGACGAGATTCGCGAAATCAATTCAACACTGCGGCTCACGCAAGGTTTTCAGTAATTGTTCGACTGCGCCGAACGAGCGCGGAAAATATTACCGAGGTTAGTCATATCGCCCGGCGCGCGCCTCGCGTTCTTCATCGGGCTATTCCGCGCCAACGGGAAATGCGCAATCCGCACGCACGAAAAACGCGTTTCCGCGTTGGCGGTCGAGCGGCCGCCAACCCGCCAGGCGGCGATAAGCATAGTTCAAATCGTTGCTTGTCCGGCGCCGGATGCGTCATCGAGAATGAGTCGACACACCGGGCTTCGGCCCGCCCTTTCCAACGTTCTCCTGACCGATCGATTCATGCTTCCACTGCGCCTGCTGCGATCGCTGCTGATCGCGTCCCTCGTTGCGTTGCCCGCCGCTGCCGCGCACGCCGACAAGCCCACCACCATCCGCATCGGCGTCGCCCAGCAAGGCACCGGCGACCCGCCGACTTTCGGCGGATCGAGCGCGGCCACCGTACAGCTCCAGCAACTCGTCGAAAAGGAATTCGCGGCCGACGGGATCAAGGTGCAGTGGCTGTTCTTCAAGGGCGCGGGCCCGGCCGTCAACGAGGCGATCGCCGACAAGGCGCTCGACTTCGCGTACCAGGGCGACCTGCCGGCGGTACTCGCTCGCGCGAACGGGATCAAGACGCGTCTGCTGCTCGCCGCGAGCGTGCGCTCCGGCGTGAAGATCGCGGTGCCGCCGGACTCCGACGTCCACTCGCTCGCGGACCTGAAAGGCCGCCGCGTGTCGATCTTCCGCGGCACCAACCTGCAGCTCGTCGCCGACAACGCGCTGGCGAAGAACAGCCTGAGCGAACGCGACCTGCGCGTGATCAACCTCGACTCCGCGAGTTCGCTCGCCGCGCTTGCATCGAAAGGCATCGACGCGTCGGTCGGCGATTATCAGTTGTACAAACTGCGCGACGCGGGCCTCGCGAAGATCATCTATGAATCGCAGAACGACGGCCCGCAACTCACGCGCCAGACGCACCTGCTCGTGCTCGACGACTTCGAGCGTGCGCATCCGGACATCGTGCAGCGCGTCGTCGACGCGTTCGTGAAGGGCGCGCAATGGTCGTCCGACGAAGCGAACCGCGACGCGCTGTTCAAGCTGTGGGCGAAAAGCGGCGTGCCCTACACGTCGTGGCAGGCCGACTATGCGAACCAGCGCCTGAAGGACCGCCTGTCGCCGCTGATCGACCCGTTCGTGATCGCGCGCTACAAGGCCGTTGCGGAAGACGCACTGAAGCTGAAACTGATCCGTCAGCCGGTCACCGTCGACGGCTGGTTCGAGCCGAAGTATCTCGACAACGCGCTGCGCACGCAGCACCTCGAACACTACTGGCCGCGTTACGACGCAGCCGGCAAGCCCCTCTCCTGAGCCAGGGCCGCCCGATGAGCGACACCGCGATCCCGATTCCGTCGTCCGCCCCGCACGCGCTCGCCGCGCCGTCCCGCGCGGCCATCGTGAAGCGCGTGGCGTGGCGGCTCGCGCCGTGGGCGCTGCCTGCATTGCTGTTCGCGTGGTGGACCGTCGGCAGCGCGCGCGGCTGGATCGCACCGCAGATCCTGCCGCCGCCCGCGCGGGTCGCCGACTCGCTCGCCGAACTCGCGGCAAGCGGCGATCTCGCGCGCCACACGCTGATCAGCCTGCAACGCGTGCTGGTCGGCTTCGCGGCGGGGACGCTGCTCGGTTTCGCGATCGGCGCCGCACTCGGCCTGTCGCGCACGCTCGAAGCGTACGTGCTGCCGAGCTTCAACGCGCTCGTGCAGATTCCCGTGCTCGGCTGGCTGCCGTTCCTGCTGCTGCTCGTCGGCGTCGGCGAGCCGTTGAAGTACCTGCTGATCGCACATGCGGCGCTCGTCCCCGTGACGATGAGCACGCTGCAGGGTTTCCGCCAGACGCCGCCCGCGCTCGATGAGGTCGCGCGCGTGTTCGGCTATACGCGGCGCCAGCGCATCGTCCGCGTCGTGCTGCCGGCCGCGATCCCGACGCTCGCGACCGGCATACGGCTCGCGTTCACGAAATCGTGGCTCGCGCTCGTCGTCGTCGAGCTCGTCGCATCGTCGGAAGGGCTCGGCTATCTGATCGTGTACGGGCGCCAGTTGTTTCAACTCGATCTCGTGATGGCCTCGGTGATCGTCGTCGGCGCGGTCGGCTTCGCGATCAACCGGCTGCTCGACGCGCTCGAAGCACGGCTGCGCCGCGGCGTGCCGTCGGCATTCCGTGGCTGATCCCGCTTCAAGGAGCCTTGCCGTGCCGCCCATCGCCCCATCGCCCGCCGATACCGCAGCGCCCGCTGTCGCGATCGCCCGTCGCTTTCCCGTGCCCGACTGGCGCGGCTTCGTGCTGCCGCTCGCCGCATTGGCGCTCTGGTGGGCCGTGTCGGCCGCGCATCTCGTCAAAAGCGGGCTGCTGGTCGGCCCCGCCGACGTGCTGCATACCGCATGGGCCCAGGCCACCAGCGGCGCGCTGACGCGCGCGCTGTCGGCATCGCTCGCACGCGAGGCGTGCGGCTTCGCGATCGGCGCGACCGGCGGCCTGCTGCTCGGCTCCGCGCTCGGGCTGTCGCGCATCGCCGCGCGCGTGGTCGGCCCGAGCTTCGACACGTTCAAGCAGATCTCGCTGTTCGCGTGGATCCCGCTGATTTCCGTGTGGTTCGGCCTCGGTGACGTCGCCAAGGTCGTGTTCCTGTCGCTCGCCGCGCTGCTGCCGGTCGCCGCGCATACGTGCGACGGCATTCACGCGGTGCCGCGCACGTACGTCGACGTCGCCCGCGCACTGCGTTATTCGCGGCTTCAGCTCGTGCGTTACGTGCTCCTGCCCGCCGCGCTGCCGTCGATCTTCACCGGGCTGTATCTCGGCCTCATCTACTCGTGGCTCGCGACGCTCGGCGCCGAGTATCTGCTCGTCGCGGGCAGCGGGATCGGCAACACGCTGATCGACGGCAGCGAACAGTTCCGGATGGACGTCGTGCTGTTCGGGATCATCGTCGTCGGCGTGACGGGCTGGGCGCTGAACGCGATCGCGCGCGCGATCGAACGCAAGGTGCTGGCCCGGCGCGGCGACCTGCACCGCTGAACACCCTCTTCCCGCGTCCTTCTTCCTTTTTTCGCCATGACGACCCTCGCCTCCGATTCGCTCGATATCCTCCACGTGAGCAAGCGCTACGCGCAACGCGGCGCGTCGCTCGCCGTGCTCGACGACGTGTCGCTGCACGTGCGTGCCGGCGAGTTCGTCACGATCGTCGGCGCGAGCGGCTGCGGCAAGTCGACGTTGCTGCGGCTGATCGCCGGGCTCGACACCGACTATGCGGGCGAAATCCGCGCCGGAGACGAACCGGTGCGCGACACGTCGTTGCAGCGCGGGATCGTGTTTCAGGATCACCGGCTGTTTCCGTGGCTGACGGTCGCGCAGAACATCGAGGCCGCACTGCGCAACGCCCCGCTCGACCCGGCAGCCAGACGACGCGCGGTGGCCGACCATATCGCGCTCGTCGGGCTGAACGGCTTCGAGCATGCGTATCCGAACCAGCTGTCGGGCGGGATGGCGCAGCGCGTCGCGATCGCGCGCGGTCTCGTGAATCGGCCGCGCGTACTGCTGCTCGACGAACCGTTCGGCGCGCTCGATGCGCAGACGCGCGCGCGGATGCAGAACGAACTGCTGAGGATCTGGGAACAGGAACGCATCACGATGGTGCTCGTCACGCACGATGTCGACGAAGCCGTGTATCTCGGCGATCGCGTCGTCACGATGGCGCCGCGCCCGGGGCGCATCGAGCGCATCGTCGACGTCACGCTGCCGCGGCCTCGCCGGCGCGATTCACCCGAATTCGCGCGGCTGCGCGATACGGTACTCGCAGATTTCGACGCTCAGGAGCCGCCGGAAGATGGCAACGACAGCGGCAACGGCACACACATCACCACGCCGAATGCACGCCGGATCGGCGAATGGCGGCTCGCGTGGTGACACGCCACCGCGAACAGGCGGCCGGCCGCCGCACGCGTAACGCTCAGCACGACGACACATATCGATCATCGCGCCGCGCGCTAAGGTTGTGACGATTCATCGGTTCCCGTTCCGCGCGGCACCTGCTTGAATGGAGACTCGACCTTCCCGACCCAGGAGACTCCCGATGTCCGAAGTCCAGCACGCCGCTCACCCGTCATCGCATGCTTCGCCCGCCGCCGCGCCGCACACGGCCGCCGCCCCGCTTCAGCTTCGCCAGGTCGCCGGCCGGATCGGCGCCGAGATCGCCGGCGTCCGGCTGTCGGGCACGCTCGACGACGCGACGTTCGACGCGATCCACGCCGCGCTGCTGCGCCACAAGGTGCTGTTCTTCCGCAACCAGGGCCATCTCGACGACACCGCGCAGGAAGCGTTCGCACGCCGCTTCGGCGACACCGTCGCGCACCCGACCGTGCCGTCCGTCGACGGCAGCGCGGCGCTGCTCGAGCTCGATTCCGCGCACGGCGCGCGCGCCAACTCGTGGCACACCGACGTGACGTTCGTCGACGCGTACCCGAAGGTGTCGATCCTGCGCGCGGTCGTGATTCCGCCGTTCGGCGGCGACACGGTGTGGGCCAACACGGCGGCCGCGTACACGCACCTGCCCGAATCGCTGCGCGCGCTCGCCGACACGCTGTGGGCGTTGCATACGAATGCGTACGACTACGCGTCGACGCACGTGCATGCCGACGACAAGCAACTGAAGCGCTATCGCGAAGTGTTCACGTCGACCGTCTACGAGACCGAACACCCGGTCGTGCGCGTGCATCCGGAAACCGGCGAGCGCACGCTGGTGCTCGGGCATTTCGTGCAGAAGATCAAGGGGCTGTCGTCGCAGGATTCCGCGCACCTGCTGCAGGTGCTGCACGAACACGTGACGCGCCTCGAGAACACCGTGCGCTGGAGCTGGCAGGAAGGCGACGTGGCGATCTGGGACAACCGCGCGACGCAGCACTATGCGATCAACGACTACGGCGATGCGCGCCGCGTCGTGCGGCGTGCGACCGTTCACGGCGACGTGCCGGTCGGCATCGACGGCCGCCGCAGCGTGCTGCTGAAGGGGCCGGGCGTGACGCTGCAATGACGTGCGCGGCACGGGGGCGGCGCCAGCCGCCGCCGTGCCGGCGCCAATCCCGCTCGTACGAATGCCCGCACTACCGCACTATCGCACTGCTGCATTCCCGCATTCCCGCCCGGAGGATCCGACCATGACCTTCCCGCCACCGGCCCGAGGCGCGCACGCGCAACGATGTCGCCGGCCGTTCGCCCCGTCCACTTCCGCCAGGAGCGTCGCATGAGCGCCCTACTCGAACCCGTCGCCCAGCCGGTCGACGTGATCCCGCTGTCCGCCCACATCGGCGCCGAAATCCGCGGCATCGACCTCAGCCAGCCATTGACCACGCCGCAGATCGCCGCGATTCGCGCCGCGCTGCTGAAATGGCGCGTGATCTTCTTCCGCGAGCAATTCCTCACGCACGAGCAGCATGTCGCGTTTTCCGCGCAGTTCGGCGAACCGACCGTCGGTCATCCGGTGTTCGGCCACGTCGACGGACATCCGGCCGTCTATTCGATCGCGAAGCATCGCAAGGCGACGCGTTTCGAAGGCGAGCCGGTGCGCCGGCCGTGGACGGGCTGGCACACCGACGTGACGGCCGCCGTCAATCCGCCGTGGGCGTCGATCCTGCGCGGCGTGACGATCCCGCCGTACGGCGGCGACACGCACTGGACCAACCTCGTGCGGGCGTACGAAACGCTGTCGGCACCGCTGCGCGGCTTCGTCGACGGCTTGCGCGGCATCCATCGCTTCACGCCGCCGGCCGGTGCGCGCGCGACCGGCGCGTTCGACGCAGCGGTCGAGCGTCGCCCGCTCGTGACCGAGCATCCGCTGGTGCGCGTGCATCCGGAGACCGGCGAACGCGCGCTGTACGTGAGCCCGAGTTTCCTGAAATCGATCGTCGGATTGACGCCGCGCGAGAGCCAGGCCTTGCTCGAACTGCTGTGGGAACACGTGACGCGACCGGAATTCACGATCCGCTTCAAGTGGGAACCGCGCAGCATCGCGTTCTGGGACAACCGCGCGACCGCGCATCTCGCGCCCGTCGACATCTTCGATCTCGACTTCGATCGCCAGCTCTACCGCACGACGCTCGCGGGCGACGTGCCGGTCGGCCCCGACGGCCGCGCATCGGTCGCGCTCGAAGGCTCGCCGGTCGAAGCGGCGGCCGCCGTCGCACTGAACTGACCGCCGCTTCTTCATCGGTTCTTCACCGCTTCACCGCCACCTCGACAGCCGGCGCACACGCGCCGGCTTCCCCGCATCAATCCAGCCACACGCCATCGAACCGATGGCCGCCGAGCGGCGAGAACGTCAGCCCGTGCACGCGCTTCGACACCGGCAGCGACACGATCGACGTCGCGATCGGCGTGAACGGCACCTGATCCTTGAACACCACCTGCGCCTGCTCGTAGAGCGACGTGCGTTTCGCGACGTCGGCATTCGAGCGCGCCGCGCTGACGAGTCGCTCGAAATCCGCGTTGCACCACTTCGCGAGGTTGCTGCCGTGCACCGCGTCGCAGCCGAGCAGCGTGCCGAGCCAGTTGTCGGGATCGCCGTTGTCGCCCGACCAGCCGTACAGGATCGCGTCGTGCTGCCCGTCGTGTTTCGCGCGGCGGTTGTACTCGCCCCACTCGTAGCTGACGATCTTCGCGCGCACGCCGATCTTCGCCCAGTCCTGCTGGATCAGTTGCGCCATCAGCTGCGCGTTCGGGTTGTACGGGCGCTGCACCGGCATGGCCCACAGCGTCAGGTCGAAGCCGTTCGGGAATCCCGCTTGCGCGAGCAGCGCCTTCGCCGCCGCCGGATCGCGCGGCGCATCCTTCAGCCGCGGGTTGTACGACCATTGCGCGGGCGGCATCGGGTTCGTCGCGATCGTCGCATCGCCGTTGAACACGGTCTTGATGATCGCCTGCTTGTCGATCGCGATGTCGAGCGCGCGCCGCACGTCGACGCGATCGAGCGGCGCATGCTGCGTGTTATACGCGACGAAGCCGACGTTGAAGCCCGTCCCCGAAAACAGCGTCAGCTTCGGATCGCGCCGCACCGTCTCGAGATCGGCCGGCCGCGGGAACGCCGACACCTGGCATTCGCCGGCCACCAGCTTCTGCAGTCGCGCGGCCGGGTCGGGCGTGATCGCGAACACGAGCTGCGCGAGCTTCACGTCCTCCGGTTTCCAGTAGTCGGGATTCGCGTCGTAGCGGATCAGCGCGTCCTTCTGGTACGCGCGCAGCTGGAACGGCCCCGTGCCGACCGGGAACTGGTTGATGTCGGCTTCGCGATGGCGTGCCGTCAGCTGCGACGCATATTCGGCCGACAGGATCGACGCGAACGCCATCGCGAGATTGCGCACGAACACGACGTCGGGCGTTTTCAGCACGAAGCGCACGGTGTCGTCGTCGACCTTTTCGATGCGCTCGATGTTGCGATCGAAGCCGAGATCGCTGAAGTACGGGAAGCTGACCGGATAGGCCTTGCGGAACGGGTCGTCCGGATCGAGCATCCTGTGGAACGTGAACACGACGTCGTCCGCCTGGAACGGCCGCGTCGGCTTGAACCATGCGGTGGTCTGGAACTTCACGCCGCGCCGCAGGTGGAACGTGTAGACGCGCTGGTCCGGCGACACGTCCCAGCTCGTCGCGAGCGACGGCACGAGATCGAGCGTGCCGCGCTTGAACTGCACGAGGCCGTTGTAGACCGTGTACGTGCTCGCGTCGAAATCGGTGCTGGTCGTATGCTGGCCCGGATCGAAGCCGGCCGGGCTGCCTTCGGTGCAGTAGACGAGCGTCTTGCCGGCCGGCGCGGCGAACGCATGCGACACCGCGCCGGCAAGCAGCAGCGACGCGGCGAGGCCGCGCAACGCGACGACGGCGACCGACGTGCGCCGCGCACGATGCGCGGCGGATGAAATCGAGGAAATCTTCATGGTGGCGATCGAGGAAGAGTTGTCATGCGGATGACGACCGCCGATCTTCGCGCGCCGCCCGCCGATCGCTTACCAATTAATTTCGCGTTGCTTATCGCGACAGATGCATCCCGCTG
Organism: Burkholderia sp. Nafp2/4-1b; assembly: GCF_003635165.1. Lineage (GTDB taxonomy): Bacteria > Pseudomonadota > Gammaproteobacteria > Burkholderiales > Burkholderiaceae > Burkholderia. The sequence continues at coordinate 1,273,172 of NZ_ML058597.1, forward strand.
CCGCTGCATGAAAATGTCCACGCGAGCGACGGCGACATGCCGATGCACACCGCTGCGACGCCGCTCCCCGCTCCACGCATCACGCAGCAACGCCGATCGCGCGCGGTTGCTCGGCCCTTTCCGGCCCTCTGCAACTTCTGCGGAATTGGCGCATCGTATCGGTTGGCCAACGCCGGCACCGGCGCGCGGGAATTCGCCCGGCACGCCCGATCCGGCACGGTGCGCCCGGCGGGCGCGCTATCCCGTCCTGGAGGACCCACGATGTCGATCAACCCCGATACGCCCTCTCGTCCCGTGAAGTCGCCGGGCCCCGACCACCCGATCCTGATCGAGCCGCATTCGTCGCGCGTCGTCGTGAAGGTGGCCGGCAAGACCGTCGCCGATACGCGCCATGCGCTGGTGCTGCGCGAGGCCAGCTATCCGGCCGTGCTGTACATTCCGCGCGAGGACGCCGACATGTCGCTGCTCGAACGCACCGACCATGCGACGTACTGCCCGTACAAGGGCGATTGCGCGTACTACTCGATTCCTGCCGGCGGCCAACGCGCGACCAACGCGGTGTGGACGTACGAGCATCCGAACCCGGCCGTCGAATCGATTCGCGGGCACCTCGCGTTCTATCCGGACCGCGTCGATTCGATCGACGAAAGCGTGCTCGTCACCGAGTGAGCACGGCGGCGTTCTGCCCCGTCACGGTGCCAGTATCGTCCGGCCGCTGATTTGCATATGCGGATTCATTGGTTGGCCGGCGGCCCGCGCGGCCGTATCGTCTCGAATCCGGCGCGGGCCGGCCGCGCGCATCGCCCGCACCCGGTTCCGTCCTGCGCCGATCGCGCCGCCAGCCCCGCGCGACCCGTGAACCCGCCAGCAGGACGCTCCGATGAACGACACACCGCACGCAGACCTTGAAACGATCCCGGCGAACCCGCGCCGCCGCCAGTGGCTGCACGGCGCGGCCGCCGGCCTGGCCGGGCTCGCGCTCGGCCCGCTCGCGGGGCTGCCCGCGCTGGCCCAGGGCAGCGACAAGCTGCTGCGCATCGGTTTCCAGAAATACGGCAACTTCGTCGTGCTCAAGGCGCGCGGCACGCTCGAGAAGCGGCTCGCGAGCCAGGGCGTGACGGTGCAATGGCTCGAATTCCCGGCCGGCCCGCAATTGCTCGAAGGGCTGAACGCCGGCGCGATCGATGTCGGCACGGTCGGCGAGACGCCGCCGATCTTCGCGCAAGCGGCCGGCGTCGAGTTCGTCTACATCGGCAACGAACCGCCGGCGCCGCACGGCGAGGCGATCGTGGTGCTGCCCGATTCGCCGGTCCGCAACGTCGCGCAGCTGCGCGGCAAGAAGGTCGCGTTCAACAAGGGTTCGAACGTCCACTACCTGCTCGTAAAGGCGCTCGAACACGCGGGCCTCACGTATGCCGACATCCAGCCGATCTACCTGACGCCTGCCGACGCGCGCGCGGCGTTCGTGCAGCGCAGCGTCGACGCGTGGGTGATCTGGGATCCGTATCTGGCCGCGGCGGAACGACAGCTCGGCGCGCGCGTGATCGCGAACGGCGACGGGCTCGTGCGCAACACGCAGTATTACCTCGCCGCGCGCAAGTATGCGGCCGCGCAGCCGCAGGTGCTGCGCGCGCTGCTCGAGGAAGTCGATGCGGTCGATCGCTGGGGACGCGATCATGTTCCTGAAGTGGCCGCGCAATTGTCGCCGCTCGTCGGTCTCGACGCGCCGACACTCGAAATCGCGCTCAAACGCGCCGGCTACGGCGTGCAGCCGATCACCGACGCGACGCTCTCGTATCAGCAGAACATCGCCGATGCATTCAGCACGCTGAAACTGATTCCCGGCAAGGTGACGGTCGCCAACGCGCGCTGATGCCGTCGTTGCCCGCCATGCGTGACGACGAACGCGTTACGGCGCGCCTGTCGCCCCTGTCGCATCTGTCGCGCCGACCCGCCGCCATTCGTCGTAATCGGTGACGAGACCCGCATCGTCGATCGCGATATCCGCTGCATACGTGCCGCTCTCGTAGCGGTACACGTGCTCCGCCGTGCGCGTATAGCGCTGTTCGCCACGCACGATCTCGAACGCCGGAAAGCGCAGCCATGCGGTGTGGATGACGGCCGACGCGCCGACTTCCAGCCCCAACCGCCGGATCGGCAGCGTATTGGTCGACGGACTGAAGCCGAGATCGATGTCGGTCGCACCGGCGAGTGCCGGCGCGTCGACGCCATCGACCGTCCAGCGTCCCGCGACGCATTCGATCCCGTGTGACTGCAAGGGTGCCGCGCCGAGCGAGTACGTCACGCGGACCGAGCGCGTCAGCCAGTCGGCGCCGCACACGATCGCGTAGTCGATGCGAAACGGCGTGCCGTCGATCGCGCCCGCGACCGAGCCCGACAGATCGACACCGGCATCCGTCTCGACCAGGCGGCACCATTCCGCCGCCTGCCACGTCTGCGCGACTTGCCATGCGACGCATCGCGTGCGCGCCGCTTCGTTCCGTTGCGTCATGTCGTCTCCTGTCGATCGATGCGCGTCGAATGTTGGCCGCTTCGTCCGCTTCGCCTGCTCCCGATCGCTGCCATGCCGACAGCAAACTCGAATCGACCTGCCAGGATCGCGATCCGAAATGGCAACGGCCGGCGGCACCATACCGCCGACCGTCGCACCGTCACGCGCGCCGCATCACCACGCGTGCCGATAGATCGCCAGCGCGTCGGCTTCCGTCACCTCGCGCGGATTGTTCACGAGCAGTCGCGTTTGCAGCATCGCATCCGACGCCATCCTCGGCAGGTCGCCCTCGCCGATGCCGACTTCGCGCAGCGTGCGCGGAATGCCCGTCGCGACGATCAGGCGATCGACCTCGTCGATCAGCGCCTGCGTGCGCGCGTCGTCGCTGCCCGTCGCCGTCGGCGCGACGATCGCCGCAAGCTCCGCATACAGCGGCGCGGCGGCCGGCGCGTTGAAGCGCAACACGTGCGGCAGCACGAGCGCGTTCGACAATCCGTGCGGCACATGAAAAATCCCGCCGACCGGATAGGCCAACGCATGCACGGCCGCGACCGGCGCGTTCGCGAACGCCTGCCCGGCGAACATCGCGCCGACCAGCATCGCTTCGCGCGCGTGGCGATCGTTGCCGTCGTCGCAGGCCTTCAGCAGGTTGCGCGACAGCAGCGTCAACGCTTGGACGGCCAGCATGTCGGACACCGGATTCTTCAGTCGCGACGACGTATAGGCCTCGATCGCATGGACCATCGCATCGATGCCCGTCGCGGCCGTTGCCGCGCGCGGCAGCCCGAGCGTCAGCTCGGCGTCGAGGATCGCGACGTCCGCGAACAGGTGCGGCGACACCACGCCCATCTTGCGCGCCTCGCCCACCGTGACGATCGACACGGCCGTCACTTCGGAGCCGGTGCCTGCGGTGGTCGGCATCTGCACGAGCGGCAGCCGCGATGTCGTCACCTTGTCGACGCCGTACATGTCGCCCAGCGGCTGCCGCCCCGGTGCGAGCACCGCGATCAGCTTCGCGACGTCCATCGACGACCCGCCGCCGAGACCGAGTATCAGCTCGGCATCGGCCGCCACTGCCCGCGCGGTTGCATCGAGCACGACGTGTTCGGGCGGATCGGCGATCACGTCGTCGATCACGGTCACCTGCCAGCCGTGCGCGGCGAGGCTCTCGAGCGCAGGTGCGAGCACGCCGCTGCGATGCAGGAACGCGTCGGTGACGACGCACAGCCGCGCCAGCGCCGGAAAGCGTTCGCGCAGCAGCGCGCCGAGCCGGCGCGCGGCGCCGTATTCGACGATCTGCGTCGGAACGGTGCGGAATTGAAACGGGCTCATCGGCTGCCTCCCGGTGGCGTCGCCGTGCCGGTGTCCGGCTGCACCATGTAGCGGGTCACGTCGCGGCGATCGAGCAACGGAATGATCGCGCCGACACCGATCCGCTGGAAATGCGGCGTTTCCCGATGCACGTCGAGGCCATCGGCTTCACGGTAACGCTCGAGGATCACGATGTGGTCAGGGTCGACCGGCGACCGGAAGTACGCGTAGTCGAGGTTCTGCGGCTCGGCACGCGTGAGCGGCGCGAGTTCGGCCAGCAGCTCGATCACGCGATCGCCGTTGCCGGGTTTCGCGAAGAAATGCGCGATGACCTGCAGGTAAGGTTCGTTCATGCTGCGCTCCGTATTCGCCAGCGGCCCGTCACGACGGGTCGTCATTCACCATGCGCGGTCGCGCGTCGCTCCCGCTCGCCGAACGTGGCGATCGGCTGCCCGACACGGGGCCGACGCCTCGACGTCGCATTGTATTGAATCGGCGCCGCGGGCGCAGCGCGCCCGTTACCACGGCACCGTACGCCCCTGGTAATCGAGGTACTCCAGCCCCGCGCGCCGCTGCTTCCCGATCAACACATCGACGAGGCTCGGCACGCTTTCGTCGATCGTCAACCGCGCATCCGGGCCGCCGAGTGCCGTGCGGACCCAGCCCGGCGCCATCAGCACCAGCGCGCGCGGCGTCGCGGCCTGCCGCGCCGCGAAACTGCGCATGAACTGGTTCAGCGCGGCCTTGCTGCCGCGATAGACCTCGCGCATGCCGTTTACGTTGTTCGCGACACTGCCCTGACCCGACGACATCGCGCCGATCAGGCCGTCCGCCGTCACGAGGTCCTGCAACGCTTCGATCACGCGCATCGGCGCCAGTGCATTCGTGATCATTACGCGCACGAACTCGTCGGTCGCGACTTCGCCGATCGTCTCGTTCGGATCGTTGGTCGTGCCGGCATTCACGAACAGCATGTCGAAACGCCGGCCCGACAGACGCGCGCGCAGCGCAGCCAGCTGCTCCGGCTCGCAAATGTCGAGCGTGTCGATCTCGAGCCGTCCGGCAAAACGCTCGGCCAGTTCGTGCAACTGCGTGCGTCCCGATCCCGCGCGAACCGTGCCGGTCACGTGCCAGCCCCGGTTCAGGAATTGCTCCGCCATCGCGAGCCCGAGGCCGCGCGAGGCCGCGACGAGCAGGATCGAGGGTGCCGTGGAGTTCGATTCAGTCGATTGCATGGGTGCCACCTTGGTCGAGGTCCGTCATCCGGCCACTATAGGCGCGCCCCTTTCCATGCACCAGACGCACCACACTCAATCGATAGTTGCATCAAACGCCTTGTGATAACGCGCGATGTCGTATGCTGTCCGGATGGAAGACATCGACCTGAATCTCGTCACCGCGCTCGACGTGCTGCTGACCGAAGGCAGCGTGACCGGTGCCGCGCGCCGGCTCGGGCTGAGCACATCCGCGATGAGCCGCACGCTCACGCGGCTGCGCACGGCCACCGGCGATCAACTGCTCGTGCGCGCCGGACGCAAGCTCGTGCCCACGCCGCACGCGACGGCATTGCGCGATCGCGTGCATGCCGTCGCGAGCGATGCGCGTGCCGTGCTCCGGCCGGTGACGGCCGACCTCGACATGGCGACGCTCGCGTCCACGTTCACGATCCGCGCGGCGGCCTCGTTCATGGACATGCTCGCCGGCCCGGTGGTCGCCGCGATCGGCGACATCGCGCCCGGCGTGCGCGTGAGGTTCGTCCCGAAACTCGACCGCGATGCCGCGCCATTGCGCGACGGCACGGTCGACCTCGAAATCGGCAAGCGCGGCGACGATGCGCCCGAGCTGCACACACGCGAGCTTTTTCACGACGTCCATGTCGCGGTGGCGCGCGCCGGGCATCCGCTGTTCGCGGCGGCGCGAATCACGCCGGCGCGCTACGCGGCCTGCCGTCACGTGATTGCCGCCCAGCTCGGCGATTTCGGCGGCCCGGCGGGCGATCCGGATGATTCGCCGGTGCCTGCCCATATCGTGCACGTCGTCGTGCCCGGCTATCCCGATGCGATGCGAGTCGCGGCCGGCACCGACCTGATTGCGCTCGTGCCGCGCTCGAGCCTCGGCAATGCATTCACGCCTGGCCTCCTGGACGCATTGGGGCTGCGCAGCTTCACGCTACCGGTCCGGCTGCCGGAGATCCTGATCTCCGCGCTGTGGCATCCGCGCATGCATGGCGACCCTGCACATCGTCGGCTGCGCGATGCAGTCATCGACGTTTGCAAGCGCGCGTATCCGGAAACCCGTGCGCCACGCGCGCCGGCCGCCCGCGGCACGAAACCGCGCACCGCCGGCTGAAGCGGCAGCGACCACCGACGCAGGACGGCTCGAACAGGCGACCGGCCGTGCGTTCGGCGGCCCCGATCCGGCACCGCTTTCCGAATTCCGGCTATCGCGGCGCGCGCCGACGGCGACGCCGGCCGCATATCGTTCGGCTAAAATGCCGCACTTTCCACCCTGTCCGGCCCGCTCGCCATGCAACCCGCTTCCCCCGCCCGATCCGCCTCCCACGGCGCGGCCGATACCGACCCGTCGCACGACCTCGTCTATGGCCCCAATGACCGGCCCGCGCCGATGGTCGCGTTCGTCGCCGCGCTGCAGCACCTGCTGGCGATCATCGTGCCGATCGTCACGCCCGGCTTGCTGATCTGCCAGGCGCTCGGCGTGTCGAGCCGCGATACGACCCTCATCGTGTCGATGTCGCTGGTGATTTCCGGCATCGCGACCTTCGTGCAGTGCAAGCGCTTCGGCCCGCTCGGCGCCGGCCTGCTGATCGTGCAAGGCACCAGCTTCAACTTCGTCGGCCCGCTGATTGCAGGCGGCAGCGTGATGGTCAAGCAGGGCACGCCGGTGGAGACCGTGATGGCCGCGATCTTCGGCGTCGTGATCGCCGGGTCGTTCGTCGAGATGGCCGTGTCGCGCATCCTGCCGTTCGTGAAGCGCCTGATCACGCCGCTCGTCACCGGCATCGTCGTGTTGCTGATCGGCCTCACGCTGATCAAGGTCGGCCTCATCAGCATGGGAGGCGGCTACGGCGCGATGGCCAACGGCACGTTCGCGAGCGCGCAGAACCTGACGCTGTCGTGCCTCGTGCTCGGCACCATCATCCTGCTGAACCGCGTGCCGATCGTATGGGTGCGCAGCACCGCGCTCGTGATCGCGCTGATCATCGGCTATGCCGCGGCCGCGGTGCTCGGCCGTCTCGACTTCACCGGCGTGCACCAGGCCGCGCTGTTCCAGGTGCCGACGCCGCTGCACTTCGGCATCGGCTTCTCGTGGTCGCTGTTCGTGCCGATGCTGATCATCTATCTCGTCACGTCGCTCGAAGCGATCGGCGACGTCACCGCCACCAGCAAGATCTCGAAGGAGCCGGTCGAAGGGCCGGTGTGGATGCGCCGGATCAAGGGCGGCGTGCTCGTGAACGGCGCGAACTCGCTGCTGGCCGGCGTGTTCAACACGTTCCCGAGCTCCGTGTTCGCACAGAACAACGGCGTGATCCAGATCACCGGCGTCGCGAGCCGCTACGTCGGCATCTGGATCGCGGGCATGCTCGTCGTGCTGGGCCTGTTCCCGGTGGTCGCGGGCGCACTGCAGGCCGTGCCGGAGCCCGTGCTCGGCGGTGCGGCAATGGTGATGTTCGGCGCGGTGGCGGCCTCGGGCATCAACATCCTGTCCGGCATCCACCTCGATCGCCGCGCGCTGCTGATCATCGCGGTGTCGCTCGCGCTCGGCCTCGGCGTGTCGCAAGTGCCGGACATTCTGAACAGCCTGCCGCATGCGCTGAAGAACGTGCTGGAATCGGGCGTCGCGACGGGCGGCATCTGCGCGCTCGTGATGAACTGGTTCCTGCCGGAACAGAAGTAACGCTATGCATGCCGTGCGACGGCGCCCGCGCCACGGGCCCGTCGCTGCGGGCGATACCGGCTTGGCCGCGCGCCCCACACTCGCTAGAATCGGTTTCATGCCTCAAGCGTCCACCACCCCGAACTCGCAGGAAACGCCCGGCGTCCCCGTCAGGGAACGCGCGACCGTCGTCTGCTACCGCGAACAACAGGTGTTGCTCGTTGCGCGTGCGTCGTCGCGGTGGGCACTGCCTGGCGGCACGATCAAGCGTGGCGAGACGCCGTTCGAAGCCGCGCATCGGGAGCTCGAGGAAGAAACCGGCATCGTGGGCCAGGACCTCGTCTACTCGATGCAGTTCACCGGGCTCGCGAAGGTCCATCACGTGTTCTTCGCCGAAGTCGGCCCGGACCAGACGCCGCAAGCGAGCAACGAGATCGAGAAGTGCAAGTGGTTTCGGATCGACAGCGTCGATACGCTGCGCGCGAGCATCCCGACGAAGCGCATCGTCGAGCTCGTCTACCGGCACGAAATCCTGAAGTAGGTAGACACCCCACCCCCACCGGCTCGCACGAGCCGATATGATGCGCCCACGGTCCTTCGTCGCGTTCCCTTCCGAGCGAGCTGCTGATGAACAGTGTGTGCACCTACCGCGGATACACCATCGATGTCCGCTGCGAGTTCCGGCTCGACCCGCCGCGCGATCCCGCCCCGCCGCCCGAGACGCTGCGGTTCGGATTCGTCGCGGTCGTGCAGGTGCGTGCGGCCGGCAGTGCGCCGCGTCTGCTCGCGCCGATCCGCCTCGCCGACGACGGCGGCCGCCTGTTCGACGACACCCGCCACGCGTTGCGGGCGGGCCTGAAGGCCGGCGAAATCATCGTTGACGATCTTCTGATCGATGCAGGTCCGCCCGACGGACGAACGCATTCCTGAGCCGTCGCAGGGCCCGGAATGGCTTTTCGAGGATCGGCAGCAGGCCGGCGCTCAGTGCAGGCGCTTTCTGCGCAGTTCGTGCGTGGAATAGACGACGAGGAAGATACCCAGCATCGCGATGCCGGATGCCATGAAGTCGTTTGCGGTTCCCGCGCTGTGCAGCGCCTTCGGGAACAGGCCGAGGCTCAGCCCTGCAGCCGCGAGGAACAAGCCAGCCGCCACACCCCACGCTGGCCCGATGGTCTTTTCGATTGCGTTTTTCATACAGCACCCGTCTACAGTCGTTGCCCGAACGATGCCGGCTCGAGATGCCGTGTCTATCGTTCTTGCCTTGACTATAGCGAGGAAACAATCGCGGCGAATTCAGGGCTTTTCCCGATCAAGTTTGCGCTTTCGCGACCGGTGCACGGCGACGCTTGGCCGATGCACCCACTCCTCAAGCATTGGCTCGCTTCGAAGGATTGCCCGAAGAAGTCTGACAAAAGCCCGCACCCTCGATCAATCGACACGAGCCAGTCTCGATAGGAAAACGTCAGCCAACGATCCGTATAATGCACGCCACAGCCAAGTCCAGGCTCGAATGACACGCATGTTATCGGTAGCGGAAAACGGGGATATTCATTGTGCACGGTACCTATAACGCTTGGCTTGCTGCATTGTCGTTGGTCGTCGCGACCCTTGCGGCCTACACGGCACTCGACCTCTCCAGCCGTATTGCGCTGCTCGACCACGAGCGGCGGCGTCACGCGTGGATCGCCGGCGGCGGGATGGCAATGGGTATCGGCATCTGGTCGATGCACTTCATCGGCGTTCTGTCATTTGCGCTGCCCATTCCGCTCGGCTACGACTTCGCGATTACGGGTGCCTCGCTGGCGATTGCCGTCGTCGTGTCGTGGTTTGCGCTGTACATCGCGTCGCGCGCGTCGCTGTCGCGCGGGCGTCTCGTCACCAGTGCCATCCTGATGGGATTCGGCATTGCCGGCATGCATTACACCGGCGACGCCGCGATGAAAATGCAGCCGGCCATCACGTACGATCCCGTGCTGGTTGCCGCATCGATCGCAATCGCGATTGCCGCGTCCGGCGCCGCGCTATGGATCACGCACGCCCTCAGCGCCGCCAATCAACGCCAGTTGAACATCAAGCGAGTCGCAGGCGCGTGCGTGATGGGCATCGCGATAACGGGCATGCACTACACGGCGAATGCCGCCGCCACCTTCCTGCCTGGCTCGATCTGCGGCGCGGCTCACGAGATCGCGACGCCATTGCTCGCCACCGCGGTGACGCTCTCTACCCTGGGGATCCTGGTCGTGACGCTCGTGCTCAGCCGGTCGGGCGCACGGACGTCATTTCTTGCGAGCGTCGTATCGCGGCTTAACGGTGAGATCGTTCGCATGGCGCAATTCGACGAACTGACCAACCTCCCGAACCGCCGCACATTGATGGAACGCATCGAGTATGCGATCCATGCAGACCATCCATCGCAAGCCAAGTTTGCGGTGCTGTTCATGGACCTTGATGGTTTCAAGACCATCAACGATTCGCTTGGCCACACCGCGGGCGACGAGGTGCTGAAGGCATTCGCGCTGCGCTTGCAGCAATGCGTGCGCGCCAGCGATACCGTGGCACGCCTGGGCGGCGATGAATTCGTGGTTCTGCTGGAGAATGTTTCGTCCATCGACGACGTCGAGCGTGTCGCGGAAAACGTGCTGAACCGGATGCGCGAGGGCCTTTGGAACGATGCCCAGCCGCTGCAAGTCACGCCGAGTATCGGCATTGCGCTCTACCCGCGTGACGGCGACACGGTGGAAGTGCTGCTCAAGCATGCCGACGTCGCAATGTATGAGGCGAAGCGTGCCGGGCGCAGTACCTACCGATTCTTCCAGGGTGACATGAACGTCGCGGCTGACCGCAAGCTGCAAGTCCAGCGCGCGGTGCACGAAGCGCTGGCTACCGGCTACTTCCAGCTACATTTCCAGCCGAAATACCATGGCGGCAGTGGCGCGCTTAGCGGCGCCGAAGCGCTGTTGCGACTGAACCATCCGCAACTCGGCACGTTGATGCCCGCGGAGTTCATCCCCATCGCCGAACGCACGGGGCAGATCGTGCAAATCGGCTACTGGGTCGTACGAGAAACGTGCCGCCACTTGAAACGCTGGCGAGCGGACGGATTGCCGCCTCTCCAGGTCGCCATCAATCTGTCGCCGCGACAGATAGCCGAGCCGGATCTGGTTTCGAATTTTCTCGGGATCCTGAGTGCCGAGGGCGTGAAGCCCGCTCAGCTCATGTTCGAGATTACCGAGACGGTGGCCATGCAGGACGCCGCGCACACGACGGCGATGATCCACGAATTCCAGGCCAATGGCTTTGAAGTCGCGATCGACGACTTCGGCACCGGCTATTCCAGCCTGGGCTACCTGCAACGGTTTCGTGCAAAGCAGTTGAAGATCGACCGGTTCTTTACCCATGAGCTCGACAAGCCCAACCCCGAGGGCAGCGCGATCGTGCGCGCCATCATTGCATTGGCGCACACGCTGAAAATGGATGTGGTCGCGGAAGGCGTTGAAACCGCATCGCAGCTGGAACAACTCAAAGTCCTGATGTGCGACGAGGTGCAGGGGTTCCTGCTCGGTCATCCGCTTGAACCGGCGGCATTTGGCAGGCTGCTGCAAAAGGGCGCGCCGGTGGCGAGCAGTTGATGCATTCAACCGCACGTGGGCCGTCGCGGCGCATGCGTATCCGCCGGTATCGAAGGAGGATTCTGGAAGGCCGCCGCGTCGCGTTCCGCGCCGCCGCCAAGTGAGCCGGAGAAAGCCGGTGGTTTCCGCGCTTACGCGGTTCCTTCCTACCCGGGCAGCGGCATCAAGCGCGACATTCCGCAGGCGGAAACGCCGCTGATCCTGAGCGCGCCCTCCGCAGCGTCCACAGGTTCGTTTTCGTTATTGCGCGAGACGGTCTGCGCCCGCCCGGGCGCCCGGGACACGAGCGAACAGCAGGTTCGGCTGGCCTTCGAACTGAACAGGCAGCGCATCCTTCGCGCCGTCGGACCGTGCTGGGAGATCCCGTATCAAGGCGAGACAATCCCCGTTCCATTCGAGAATCTGTAGAAGCCTTTCGCCAACATGCTTCGTTCTACGAAAGCATCGCCACGCGAGCGGCTCGGCGCGACGAGCTGGATGCGTTCGAGAGGCACCCGCGATTTTGGATCGTCGAACGTCACGGCGTTCGCGCGGATCGTGATCGCGTGCGAAGTCGGGCCCGGCAAGCTGAAGATGGCCATCGCACGAGCGGCGGGCTATTGCGCGCCCGGAAACTATGAATTTCAGAAAGGCGGCTGTAAGTCTGCGATAGGAAGATGGCGCACCTCAACGCCACATGCAGAACGACTCGCGGACTCGTCCGGGCGTTGTTTCACTAATCCCGTGTCCGTGTTTCCGGCTCTCGATACTTGAAAGTTTCATCATGGCTAAAGCGCTCATGCCCGTCCTCGCTGTCGTATCCGTTATCGCTCTTCCCACGGGCACGCCTGCCAATGGAAATGGTCCCCTGACGCGCGAACCGGTGCACGAAGAAGTCGTCCCACTGCAGCAAGCGCGGTATGACCGTAGCTACGGTAACGCGCGTTATCCGGTGGACATCTACGCGGAACTGGCGAGCGTGGCGGCTCAACAGCAGGCGTTAAGCGGGTACGATGGCGCGAATTTCGGCTCGGCAGTTTCCGGCGCAACGACTGCGGCTCAATTGGCCTCCTATGGCTCGATCCATATCGAAAGTTGACTCAGCGTCGACACGGACAAAGGAGAGATTTTGTGAAATCGAAAAGAGCCGTCCTTGCGCTGATCGCAACGACTGCCATATGCCTGTGCACCACAGCGCGGGCGCATGTCAGGGTCGGGGTCCTGGTGGGTGTCCCGCCCCCGGTCATGATCGCGCCCGCCCCGGTCTTCTACGCGGAGCCCGTCCCGGTTGTCGTGCCGTCGGCCGAGCCAGCCCCGACCACCGTCTACGCCGAAAAAACGCAGACGAGTCCCCCGGCGGGCACTTGGTGGTATTGCCCGGTCACAAAGAAATATTACCCGTACGTGAAGGGGTGTTCGAGCGGCTGGGTCGAAGTGCCCGCGAAGCCAACCGGACCCAAGTGAGATGAGCACACGCAATTTGGTTTCGCCGGTATCGTGCGCGAAGCGCAGCGTATTAGCGGTAACCGCGGCGATGAGCCTGGCCGGCATCATGGCGCTCGCCGGCTGTGCTGCTGTGCCGATGGGCCCCACAGTGATGGCGCTGCCCGGCACGAGCAAGTCGTTCGATCAATTCCGCGCCGATGACGCGACGTGCCGGCAATTCGCTTCGGAACAGACCGCTGGCGTCAGCACTCAATCGGCTGCGGCAAGCGGCGCCCTCGGCGGTATGGCCGCCGGCGCTGCGCTCGGCGCGGCGGCCGGTGCAGCCTTCAATGGCCATCGTGGCGCGGCAGTGGGCGCAGGCATGGGTCTGCTCGGCGGCAGCGTGATCGGCGCTGGCATCGCACAAAGCTCCGCCGCCAGCGTTCAACAACGCTACGATCAGGCGTATGTTCAGTGCATGTACGCAAATGGCGAGCGTGTCCCGGTCCAGCGTAGCGCCGCCGATTTGTATCGGGCGCGCGATGAAGCGCCACGATCGCAGGCGGCCTACAATACGCCGCCTCCCCCTGCTTACGATACGCCTCCTCCGCCGGGTTACTGACCTCGGCACGCCGATGACGCTCGATCGCGGGATCCCAAAACGTTAGGAATTGCGAGCCAAGCGTAAACGAACAACGGCCCCGGTCCAGCGATGTCCTGCCCGTTAAAGTTCAGCTCGTCGTGTCATCCAGGCACAGCACCACCTCGCATGCCCGCATCCGCTCGGTCGAGCTCTGCCAGTGCGGCTCGACGACGTCGATCCATTCCAGCTGGTCCTGCGCGAAGGACCGATAAGCCGCCGTCTCAGCCCAGCCGCCGCATGCCGGCGGAATGCTCGCCGTCGGATTGCCCGACAGTTGCTCGGCCAGCAGGATCGCCCGCCGGTTCCGGCGCTTGTCGCCCGGATCAATGCCCTTGAATTCCATTGCCGGCCAGCTCGCCGTTGCTCGTGCCATTCGCGTGCCACGCGTGCCACGCGTGCCGCGCAAAGAGCAAGAGTAAACCGCGAGCCGCGACAGTTTACAAGCCGCTCACGCCGACTTGTGTGTAAAGGAATACTCCAACTGATCATTGGATGCGACACGCCCTGTAACGGACGAACTGCTCATACCGCCATAGTTTTCGAATATCTGCCGCTGAGACGCCACGCGTGCGAGTGCCGCCCGGAAGTCGAACGCATATTGCTTGCTGACGCAAGTCTTCATCCTGTCTTGGTAGCACGGGCGCTGTTGGGCTACATTCGTGCGCACCTGCATACGCGGCAACGGAGCGCGATCGTTATTGTGAGCGAGCGCGATAGCGGGCGTAGTCAGCACAGAGGCAACGACAGGAAGAGAGATGAACGTTTTTCGCTTTGCCATGATTAGAAATCCATATCGAAATGATGCAGCAAGTACAACGGATATAGCGAACGTGAATCGACGTGATGACCGGTTCAGTCGAACAGCAGCAAACTGAAGCCGGATCGTTCAGCGGCAGTTTAGCCATTTGCCGGCAGCTTGGAAGCACCGTGCCGACAACAAATACTTCCGCCGCCAGCAACGGTTTGAGTTGCGGCAATCGCTGCTCACACCGATAGGTTGACGCATCAGCAATTGACTGTTGCTGACGCGTAATGGTGCGTTGCTGCCGATATACTCCGCTGCAGCTCACCCATTGGAGAGGACTCTTATGCAACTTCCGTTTAATGCCCGACTCGTCGAAGCCAAACATCAGACCGCGCACAAGATCGTGCAGCACGCGCTCAAGAGCGCAGCGATCGCCGACACGTTGAATGGCGCGATCGACGTGCTCGGCGACGCGCTGCTGGAACTCGAACTCATGATCGAACACGAGGGTCCGGGGACGCACTGAGGCGGTTCGTTGCTCGCAAGCCCTCCATTCCAAGGATCACCGTTGACTTTCTGAGCATATGTGATGATACTATCAGAATTGAAGAAACGGTCGGGTTCCGGCCCTCTGCGCCACCGAGCGCGCTGGACCTCATCTATGGAATATATCGATACCTTGCGCCTCTTCCGCGCCATCGTCGAAGCGAAGAACTTCCGTCGTGCCGGGCAAATGATGGACCTCTCGCCGTCGGTCGTTTCGCGATCGATCGCGGCGCTGGAAGAGCGTCTCGGTTTGAGACTCTTTCATCGCACCACGCGTCAGCTTTCGTTGACCGAGGTCGGCGAGCATTTTTACGACGGTTCTTGCCGAATCCTCGATGATCTCGATCGTCTCGAAGCGGAGACGGCAGGCCACGGGCGCGTGCCTGCCGGCGTACTTCGCCTCGTTGCACACACCACAGCGACGATGACATGGCTCCCGGCCCTGACCTCGTCGTTCAAGCGCAAGCATCCGAAGATCGCGCTCGACGTCACGTTGACGGAACGTCCGGTAGACCTGACGGCAGAGGGTTACGACCTCGGTATCGTCATGCCGTTCATGTTGACGACCGATCTCGCGGTCACACGGCTTCTTCAGCGTTTTCGGCTGGTTCTCGTCACGACCGAGCGTTACCTCCAGGGCCGCTCTCGGCCTCAACGCCCAGCCGATCTCGCAGCGCATGTGTTCGTGACCGTGCCGCCGTCGATGCACAAGCCGATCGTGAACTTTCGAGTCGGAAACGAAACGGTGGCCGTCCCGATCAACTACGAAATCGCGTCGAACAATCCGGTATTCAATCGCGATGTCGTACTCGAAGGCTTTGGCGTCGCTCTGCTGCCGATGAGTCTTGTCGAGCAAGACATCAAGACCGGGCGCCTCGTCCGGTTGCTGGAGCAGTTCGAGATCACCGATACCGTTGCAGAGATCAGGTTGGCCTACATCGGGCGGGCATTGCTGCCGGCGAAGGTACGGGCGTTCATCGAACACACCGTGGAATTTTTCGAGGCTACCTGAGCCTTCGATCGCAATCCGGTTGGCTTGCCAATGCGAATGGGGCGATCGCATGAGCTTGAGCTCGATTTTTGGCGATGCGGGAAACGCTTGGCGCGGAGTACGTGCCAGAAACTGCATCCAACCATCGGGTGAACGATATGGCTTTGCGCAAAGCAGTCCGCACTCAACGTCCTGCCCCCTTCAGACAGCTTTGCCGCTTTTCCATTTCCCAGCCACTTCTGTAGTCGATATTGGCGACTGCTGATTGACACGGCCGTGCGTCAGGAAAGGCCATCGCCTTTCATGGATCACCCAACACCATGCAAAAAACCCTCGGACTTGCCATCGCAATCCTGCTCGCCGTCGCCGCTGTTGCGCTGTGGATCCTGCTCGCCCGGTTCGAACCCTCCATCAAGTCCGCCATCGAGACGCAAGGCGCGCTTGCGAGCGAGACGCAGGTGCTCGTGGGTAGCGTCGAATTCTCGCCCTTGACCGGCGTGGGTGAACTCGATGGACTAACCGTGAGCAACCCCGCAGGTTTCTCTTCGCCCTACGCCGTTGTGGCGGACCGTATCGCTTTGCACGTGGAGACCGGCTCAATTCTCGGCAGCGGCCATCTCCACCCCCGCCCCCGCCCGGCCTGCCCTTGCCGCCCCCTCCTGGCTTTTAGCGCATGACCGGACCACTGCAACTCAGTCCCGATCGGAACGGCATCGCGGCCCAGATCACGACGGCCACGATGGCCGTGAACGGGATGGCGGTGTAGCACAGGTATCGCACACTGAAGGATTGCGACGGGCATCCGCTTCAATCTCCGCGTGACCGGCAAGCGGTCAAAATGCCGCGCAGCAAATCGATCGGAGAAGGCGGACATCCGGGGATGGTCACATCGACCGGCAGGACCGACGAAACGGGACCGCACACCGCATAGCTGTCGGCAAAGATGCCGCCCGTGCACGCGCACTCGCCGGCTGCGACGACCAGTTTCGGCGCCGGTGTAGCGTCGTACGCGGCCAGCACGGCTGCCTTCATGTTCAGCGTGACGGGACCGGTCACGAGCAGCAGATCCGCATGGCGCGGGCTGGCGACGAATTTGATCCCGAGCCCTTCGATGTTGTAGTACGGGTTGTTCAGCGCGTGGATCTCCAGTTCGCAACCGTTGCACGAACCCGCGTCGATCTGCCGGATGCACAATGCGCGGCCGAGCAGATCGAGAATGTCCTGACGAATCTGCTGCGCCTCGTGCCGCCAGCCAGCTTCGGTCGTCGGCACGGGTTCGTCGGGAAATTCAGTGCGCGCGAATTGACGGATGAGTTGCCACATCAGAGATCGTGCCCCGCGTAGTTCAGGTTGAACGATTTATTGATCAGCGGGAAATCGGGAACGATGTTGCCGATGATCGCGTGCTCGAGCGCCGGCCAGTTCTGCCAGGACGGATCGTGGCAATGGCAGCGCGCGACGGCATCGCCCGCTGCCATCTCGAGCGCGACGAATACGTCGCCGCGCCAGCCCTCCACCCAGCCGACTCCTCTGGATCGCACCGCTGCGGGTGTGACGTCGGTGGCGATCGGCCCTTCCGGAAGATTCGCCAGCAGTTCACCTATCAGACGCAGCGACTCGTCGATTTCCGCAAACCGCACGGCGACCCGCGCGGCAACGTCGCCGCGCGCATCGCTTGCCACCTCGACGGCCAGGTCGCGGTAAGGGGCCGGCCGCAGGTTCGCGCGCACGTCGAATGTCTGGCCGCTGGCGCGGGCGGCCATGCCGCGCACGCCGAAATGCGCGACGACGTCGGCATTCAATCGGCCGGTTCCGAGAAACCGGTCCTGCAGCCCGGACTGGTCCTCGTAGATCTTGCGCATCACGTGCACGTCGCGTGCGATGCGTTCGCACTGTTCGGTGAGGACCGCCGCGTCCTCCGGATCAATGTCGACGGCCAACCCGCCCGGTACGATTCGGTCCATCAGGTATCGGTGCCCGAAGATCCCGCCGTTGGTCCGTATCCAGTTCTCCTTGAGCCGCGAGAACTGCGCGAGACCGAACGCGAATCCGGCATCGTTGCCGAGCGCTCCGAGGTCGCCGAGGTGATTGGCGACGCGCTCGCGTTCGAGCAGCAGTGCACGCAGCCACAGTGCACGCGCCGGCACGGCCGCGTCGCACGCCTGCTCAAGCGCCATGCAATAGGCCCACGAGAACGCGACGGTCGAATCACCGGCGATCCGGCCCGCAACGCGATGGCCGTTCGACGCGGCCGTCCGTTCGAACAGCCGTTCCACGCCGCGATGGACATAGCCGAGCCGCTCCTCGAGTCGCAGCACCTTCTCGCCGACGACCGAGAATCGGAAATGACCCGGCTCGATGATGCCGGCGTGAATCGG
This sequence comes from Burkholderia sp. Nafp2/4-1b, assembly GCF_003635165.1. Classification (GTDB taxonomy): domain Bacteria; phylum Pseudomonadota; class Gammaproteobacteria; order Burkholderiales; family Burkholderiaceae; genus Burkholderia. The sequence continues at coordinate 1,291,225 of NZ_ML058597.1, forward strand.
CCCGACCGCGATTTCGTGCACGCCGTCGCCGGCAACCTGCACGAACGGATAATCCGCTTCGCTCGATTCGAATCGCTCGATGCCGGTTGCCTGCTTCTGCAGCGGAAAGTAGTCGCCGGGCCAGTTGCCGTGATCGAGCCACGGGCGCGTGTCGCGCGCATCGCGCGCGCGCAGGCCGGTCAGGTCGAAAATGGCGCGCTGCATGCGCTCGGCGGCGGGAAACACGCCCGCGAGATCGGGATAGTCTCCGTTGGCCTGCGGTTCCTGCCCTGTCGCGAGGCGTACCCACAGGACGCCGTCGTCGCATTCGTACGCCGCGTTGACCGAAAATACGCGCTCGGGCGTTTCGCCGCCCCACATCGCAACGAGCCGGCTTCGCTCCATCCGCGCGGCATGCGCGATGTCGAGCCAATGCGGTTCGTCGACCTCGACCACGATAGCCGGAATCTGGCCTGCGTCGTGCCGAAGGCGAGTCGCGCCGTCCGTCTGAATCGAGTCAAGTCGCATCGTTTATCCTGCCAGCATCGTGGCCGCCTGGCGGTACCACATCGCCAGATAAGGCGGCACGTACAGCCCCAGCATCAGGCCGAGTCCCAGGTGCACGAACACCGGCAGCAGCGCCGGCCGATGTTCGAGCGGTGTCGCCGTCGTCGTTTCGCCGAACACCATCCGCTGCACGCGCGCGAAGATCGCCGCGAACGCGACGGCGAGCCCGAGCAGCAGCAAGGGTGCGGTCCACGGGAGCGTGTTCATGGCCGTCGTCAGGATCAGGAATTCGCTCGCGAACACGCCGAACGGCGGCAGGCCGAGAATCGCAAGCGTGCCGAGCATCATGGCCCAGCCGACCGTCGGGCTGACCTGCAGCAACCCGCGAATACCGTCGATCGCCTGCGTGCCGGCCTTCTGCGCGGCATGGCCGACCGCGAAGAAGATCGCCGACTTGACCAGGGAATGGACCGTCATGTGCAGCAACCCTGCGAACGTCGCAATCGGGCCGCCGAGCCCGAACGCGAACGTCATCAAGCCCATATGCTCGATCGACGAGTACGAGAACAGGCGCTTCACGTCCTTCTGCCGGAACAGCGAGAACGACGCGATCAGGACCGACGCAAGCCCGAACCCGACCAGCAACCGCCCCGGCAAGCCATTGCCGAGCGCGCCGTCGGCCAGCACCTTGCAGCGCAATACCGCATACAGTGCGACGTTCAGCAGCAGGCCGGACAGCACCGCCGAAATCGGCGTCGGACCTTCGGCATGCGCGTCCGGCAGCCAGCTATGCATCGGCACGAGGCCGACCTTGGTCCCATAGCCGACCAGCAGAAACACGAAGGCGATCGACACGATCGTCGGGTCGAGCTGCGTCCGGACCGCGGCCAGGCTCGTCCACAGCAGCGCGTCGCCGTCGGTCAGTTGCCGGCTCGCGGCGAGGTACAGCAGGATCGTGCCGAACAGCGCCTGCGCGATGCCCACGCCGCACAGGATGAAGTACTTCCATGCGGCTTCGAGGCTCGCGGCGGTACGGTAGACGCTGACGAGCAACACGGTGGCGAGCGTGGCGGCTTCCATGGCAACCCACAGCACGCCGACGTTGTCGGTCAGCAGCGCGAGCAGCATCGCGAACATGAAGAGCTGATACATGCTGTGATAGAGCCGCATCCGGGCAGCCGTCATCCGGCCGCGGGCTTCCTCGATCTGCATGTAGGGCCGGGAAAACAGCGATGTCGTCCAGCCGACGAACGCCGTGAGCGCAACGAGATAAACATTGAGCGGATCGACGAAAAACGCGCGTCCGAATGCGAACGACGGGCCGTGCTCGACGGTGTGCGCGGCAAGCACCAAAGTTGCCGCGAACGTCAGGAAGCTGAAGCCGACGTTCAGGTTGCGCGCGACCCGGCTCGGTCGCACGCAGGCAAGGCACGCGGCTCCCGCGAGCGGCAGGCCGAGCACGACGAGCACGACGTCGGCGTCATTCATCTTTGAGTTTCTCGAGGTGATGGATGTCCAGGCTGTCGAACTGCTCGCGGATCTGGAACATGAAGACGCCCAGAATCAGGATGCCGATCAGCACGTCGAGCCCGATGCCGAGCTCGACGATCATCGGCATGCCGTTGGTCGCGGCCGCCGCCGCGAAGAACAAGCCGTTTTCCATCGACAGAAAGCCGATCACCTGCGGAATGGCCTTGGCGCGCGTGATCATCGCCATGAAGGACAGCAGCACGCACGCGAGCGCAATGCCGAGCGTGCCGCGCGCGACCGATGTCGCGAGCTGGCTGATCGGCGCGGCGACATTGAACGCGACGATCACGAGGACGATGCCGATCAGCAGCGTCGTCGGAATATTGATGAGCGATTCGACGTCGGTCTTGACGTCGAGCCGGCGCACGAGCCGATACAGGAACCACGGGATCACGCCGACCTTCAGTACGAGCGTCAACCCGGCGGACACGTACAGGTGCACGTCGTCCGTGACGAAGCCGAGGATCAGGTTCGCCGACACGAGCGCGACGCCCTGCAGCGTATAGAGATGGATCAGGGACAGGATCCGGCGCTGGCTCAGCATCGCGAACGACAGCATCAGCAGCACGGCCGCGAGAAAATTGATCAGTTGTGTCGCGTAGGCGTGCATTCATGCCCCCAGCAGCAGGTGGACGAGCATGCCGATCACGGCCAGCAGGAACGCGGTCGCCAGGAATTCAGGTACCCGGAAGATGCGCATCTTCGCGTTGGCCGTTTCGACCACGGCGAGTGCGACACCGCCTGCCGTCAGCTTGATGAAGAGCACCGGCACCGCCAGCAGCAGCGCGACCGGATCGCCGGCATTCGCGATGCCCCACGGCACGAACAACGCAAGACCGATGCACGAATACGCGAACAGCTTGAGGCTTGCCGCCCACTCCATCAACGCAAGGTGCCGTCCCGAATATTCGAGGATCAGCGCCTCGTGGATCATCGTGAGCTCAAGGTGAGTGGTCGGATTGTCGACCGGCAGCCGTGCATTTTCGGCCAGCGCGACCAGCGTGAACGCGATGCCGGCGAACGCCAGGCTCGGATAGATCGTGAGTTCGCCGCGGCCGAGTGTCGCGACGATGCTCGTCAGCAGCGTCGATTGCGTGATCAGCGAGGCCGACAGCAGCACCATCAGCAGTGCCGGCTCCGCGAGGAAGCCGATCAGCATTTCGCGGCGGGCGCCGAACGTGCCGAACGCCGTGCCGACGTCCATCGCCGCCAGCGACAGCGTGACGCGCGCGAGCGCAAACAGGCCGACGAGCGCGATCGCATCGGCGGCGGGCGACAGCGGCAACTCGGTCGACAGTGTCGGCACGATCGCGCATGCGAGCGTCATGGCGGCCCACACGACATAGGGTGCACCGCGAAACACGGGGCTCGCGCCGTGCGCGACGACCGATTCCTTGTTGAACAGCTTGTGGAGCATCCGGTATGGCTGCCAGATGGACGGCGCACGCCGGTTCTGCAGCCACGCGCGGCATTGATTGACCCAGCCCGTGAGCAACGGCGCGGCCGCAATCGCTATCACGATTTCGACAGTCTGCGAGATGACGCCGGACAGGGTTACCATCGTCGCACCAACATCAGAAGCACGATCAGTACGACGAAACTGTACGTCAGGTAAACCGCGATCTTGCCCGTCTGCAGGCGACCCGCCCAGTCGGCGGTGCGTTGCGTCAGTGCCGCGATGCGAGCGTAGAGCGCGGACCAAGTGCGATCGGTTACCGACATCCGGTAGGCCGGCTGTGCGTCGAATGGCGACGGCAGCTGTCGTTCGATGTGCAGCAGCGGTGCGAAGATTTCGCGGATTGGCTGCCCGAATCCTTCCGCCGTGTCCTGCATGCGCGCGGTCGGGAACGGGAAGCCGCAGCCCCACGGCGCCGCGCGCCGCAGCCGGCCGTGATAAAAGCGCCGTACCAGCACCCACGCGAGCCCGCAGCAGGCGACGAAGAACAGCATGAACGCCGCCGGCATGTAGCTCGCGCGAGCGGCCGACACGGGCGCGAAGAGCAGCCAGCCATGATTGGTCTCGCCTACGCCGGCGCCCACCAGCGCGTGCGTGACGCGATCCAGCAGCTTGACGAACTGCGAGGGCATCAACCCCAGCAGCACGCTCGCGACCGCGAACCAGCAGAACGCGAGCCGTTCCCACACGTTCGCGTCGCGGGCACGGTTCAGCTTCGCCTCTCTCGGTTGCCCAAGGAACACGATGCCGAAGAACTTGACCATCGTGTAGCCGGCCAGCGCGGCCGACATGGCGATCAGCGCGGCGGCGATCGGCACCGTCATGGCGAGCACCGAATCCGGCAATCGCGGCGCGAACAGAAAACCCTGCAGCAGCAGCCACTCGGCCACGAAACCACTGAGCGGCGGCAAGCCCGCGCTCGCCGCGACGCCCGCGAGCACCGCCCACGCGGTCCACGGCATGAAGCGAATCAACCCGCCGAGCTTGCCGAGATTGCGCTCGCCCGTGGCGTGGAGCACGGCGCCCGTGCCCAGGAACAGCAAGCTCTTGAATGCCGCATGCGCAACGATCTGGTAGAGCATCGCGGTCAGCGCGAGCGCGGACAGGCTCGTCATCCCGTATGCGCGAAACAGCACCGCGAGACCCAGCGCAACGATCATCAGGCCGACATTGTCGATCGACGAATAGGCAAGCAGGCGCTTCATGTCGGTCTGGATGGTGCTGAACACCACGCCGAGCAGCGCGGTGCCGATGCCAAGCACGAGCAGCAGCACGCCCCACCACGCGATCTGCATGTGCAGCAGGTCGAACAGGATGCGCAGCAGGCCGTACAGGCCGACTTTCAGCACGAATCCGCTAAGGAGCGCGGAGACCGGCGAAGGCGCCGCGGGATGGGCCTCCGGCAGCCACACATGCAGCGGGAAGATGCCGGCTTTCGCGCCGAACCCGACGAGCGCGAACAGGAAGGCGAACGACGCGGGGAACGTATCCAGCGACTGCGCGCGCAGGTTGGCAAAGGTGTAGTCGCCAGTGCGCGCCTGCAGAATACCGAAGCAGAGCAGCAGCGCGAGCGCGCCGACGTGCGAGATCAGGAAATACAGATAACCGGCCCGGCGGATCTCGCCAATCCGGTGGTTGGTCATCACGAGAAACGTCGCGGACAGCGTCAGCGTCTCCCAGGCGACCATGAACACGTAGGCGTCATCCGCGATCAACACCAGTGCGATGCTTGCAACGCAGACATGGTATTCGAAGCAGATCAGCCCGGGCGGGGATCCTTCACCCTTGCGGAAATAGCCGGCTGAAAAGGCGCCGATCCCGGTGCTGACGATGCCGAGCACGAACAGGAAATAGCCGGACAAACGGTCGAGACGCAGATGAAAGGGCAAGCCGGGAAGCCCGATCGGCAGCGCTGCAGCAGACGGTTCGGCAAAGATGCCGGCGAGGCCCGCCGCGCCGATGGCCAGTCCGGCCAGCGCGCCGAGCGGAAACAGGCCGTGGGCCACCAGCCGCGTACGACGCAGCGCTCCGAGCCCCAGCGTACCGACCGCGAACCACGCGGCCACGGCCAGCAGGACGAAATGGACGACCGGCACGGGTGCCATCCGGATTGTCTCCAGTACGCTCGGATTGGGCGAGGTAGTTGGAATGGCCGCATCTCCCGCGACGTATTCCTGTCCGCATTATGACACCGAAAGACCAATCTGGATAACAAGGTATGATAATGCGGTTATCATGAAAACCTCATGATTCCCCGGGTGGATCGGGCGACCGCGGCGGTTCATCGCGGTGCTCCGGGCTGCATCGTGACCGACCTCGGCATCGAACTCGGCAAACTCTTTTACTGGAATCGCTCGAATCTCGACGTGCATACGCATGCGGTGATCGCCAACCGCGCGAAGCTCAGGATTCACGGGACGATGCTGGCGTTCTTCGTCGGGGGGCTGGCTGGTGCAATCGGCTGCAAGCATGTCGGCTACGTGTCGACCGTGCCGCTTGCCGCGGCGCTCGTCACGCTGGCGATCGTGCCCGTTGTCGACGACGTGCTCGAATATCTCTATCGGCTTGACCGCCGGTCATGAGCCGACATAAGGCGAAACGAAACCCGACTTCGGAGAATGCATGGTCGAAGAGCACGTTTCTGTGGGCGGACGCCCGGATTTGAATGGATATCGTTCTGCACGCGTGGCGGCAGCGGCGTCAGGCTACGCCAGTGAGGTCGCCTGCACTTCGCAGGGCAGAACAGCGAATGCCAAGGACGTGATGTCCGTGATGACCTTGTGCGCACCATCTGGCGCCATGGTTCACGTCACGGCAATCGGCACTGACGCAAGCGAGGCCGTTCAAGCGTTGATCAACGTCTTGTCGGCGGCGGATCCTGCTTGAGGCGCTGTCGACGAGCCGGCCCATCACGCGTGTGCCGAATGCCTTCCGGTGCTGTACATGAGGACCAATGCATTATAATCAAATTAGCATATTTGCCGACTCTGCCCTGCAATGGAAACGAAAACCGCACGCTTGACCATCCTGATCGATCCCGCCAAGAAAGCGGCTTTCGACATGCTCTGCGCGGAACAGGACCTGACACCGTCGCAAGTCGTGCGGCAGTTGATTCGCGAGTACCTCGATCAACACGGCGTGAGCTACAAGACAAAAAGCCCCCTCGGCAAACGAGTCAGGTGAAGCGCGGGCTGAGTTCGCAAACGGTCTAAACGTCAATTTCCCAATGCGCATGTCCTTGCGCATGCCAAGTCAACCGCTTCAGGTCGAGGCACTCGCCCTCCTTCAAGCGCCGGGCGGTCGACGACAGTTTGAGCTCGCCGGCAAACCCAAACGAGAGCGTGCGTTCGTACAGAACCCGCTTCGACGGCAAACGAAGCGGCCCTTTCCAGGCGAAAGCGACGAAATTGCTGTCGTCGTCGCATCGGACAACTGCGTACGAAGGGCCGAACACGGCGCTCAGCCGCTCGATGTGACTGGGTAGCGACAAGTCGTCGTCCGCCAGATTGATCGCGAGCACCCCCGAATCGCTCAACCGCTCGCGACAGGCAGCAAAGAACGCGATATCCGCACACTGGCTCGGCATGCCTTCCGCGACGAAGGCATCCAGCAGGATCACATCCGTGTGGACATCCTCCCGGGTCACATACTCCGCGCCGTCGGCGCAGATCACCTTGAGTCGGGCGTCGTCGGCGGGAATCCTGAACACATCGCGTAACGCGATCACTTCAGGATTGATTTCGATCGCATCGATAGCCACGTCGGGCAGATGCCGATAACAGAATTTTGCCAAGGAACCGCCGCCGAGCCCGATCATGCACATATGTCTGGCGGTCGGCAGCAGCAGCAGACATCCCATCATGGTTCGCGTATAGCCAAACGCAAGTTTGTCCGGCGTGTGCAGGGACATGAAGCTTTGGGTGGCCCGGTGATCGAAGTGCAGCGAGATCGCGTGCCGAGTCTCCAATACATACGGTCGCCCGTCGTTCAGCGGGGTCGACAGGAATTCGATGAACGCATCGTAGGATGTTCGGTCCTGCTCCATGCTCGATAGATCCTGATCTGCAAGTTGTTGGCGGCCCCAGCGGCCCGCAACGACAAGCGGGTTCGCCGTGGGCGAGCGCGCGATGTCACACCTTCTTGAGAAAGCACGGGGAAACACGGGAGCGCACTTTCCTCGCCGAGGGTGGTCCCGTGCCATCGGCTCGCGACGATCCGGGTTCGGAGAGTGAACGCACATACCATTATAATGCAAGACACATTTCCTTAACTTCGAATTATAATGTCATCTGACCGCGTTTCGCCGAAATTGCGGGCGAATTTGCGGAGGTAGTCGACATGTTCGATCCGGAGGTAACGCTACTGTTGCCCGATCGGCGACCGGCATCCCTGCTGGAGATGGCGGGAAGCCGGGGATCAATCGTTGTGGGGGTCGGGCGCGGGGGCGAGCGCGGGTTCCAGATGGTCCACCGCTTCCATGATGCGGGGGAACGACTCGCGGCAGCCGGTATTCACCTGGTCTTCGTCTACCCAAGGGAATCGGCTCGGCACGTGATGGATCCGATCTCGGTGGCCAGTGCGCGGTTCCGACACCACCCGCGCCTGCTTCTTGATATGGAGGGGAACTGTTTCGCACAGGGCGTCCCCCCTCAATTGCTGAGAGCCGTGTATCTGAGCGGCGAAATGAAGCGTCTCGCCGGGCTCGACGTCGATGTGCGAAATGCAGCATGGGAGATCGAGTTCCAGGCGTTTCTGATGGCCTGCCAGATCGACCCGTCTCACTAAATACCGGGTAGCAGCATCTATCTCACGGCAAACGCGAGGAACATGGCAACCGTCGTCTATTTCGAAATAGGCTCTGCTTGGAGCCGCAGCGGCGTGAACTCGGTCCGCGATGTGCTCGTGGACACGGCGCGCCGTTTCGACAGCGACATCCTGCTGATCGCGAATGGGCGTCGCGGGAATGCAAAGGATGGCATGGCCGTCTCGTCGCTACAGGTACGGCGCGGCACGTCCGCGCAAGTCCTCGCAAGTGGTCCGGACGAGGAGGCAGCGCTTCATGCACTACTCCCCTTGCTGCAAGAGAGCTGACTCGCATGCCACCTGTCGATCTCCCGTACCTGGGCTTGCGCGCGGCTGTCTCGGGCAAATTCGTCGACAAGCCGATCGTCGTGGAAACCGAGCACCTCGTCTCATTGTGCTTTGACGGTCGTGGCCTGCAGAGCACCATGCTGCGTGCGGTCCCGGATGCACTAGCGCTCGATATTGCGGGCAACGTGATCGCATTCGCCAGGCAAAGTGACGCACCTCTACCGCCGCTCGAGTCACTCATCGAACGTGCGGATCGATACCGCGGGCTCCACGGCATCGACCTCATCGAAACCGCAGCACGCATCGAGCTCGGTGCCCGCTACGACTGGACGTGCTTGAGCACGTGCCTCGCCATTTGAGCTCGCGATAGCTCATGTTCCTGATCACGATCAAATTTATGGAGAAGCCATGAGTGATAACGAAAGCTCAACCGTTCCAACGATCTCGGCATCGGCGATCTGGGCGCTGGAACGCCTTGCCGATATTCGCTACGGTCGCGATACGCCTGCGCTTGGCTGGTCCATCACCCGCGAGCTCATCGGCGCAGGATACGTGCGCTATCCAACGAACGGTCGCGGAAGCGTTTCGATTACGGCAGCCGGACAGACGTTCCTGAAGAATCGAAAATAGTGTTCGCCTGCGTCGCTCGAAAATGGCACGGACGCGTTGATCCACGCATCCATGCGGGGTCCTTCATGTTGTGGGTGGTTGCGGTTTGATATGAAGGGGGTCAACGCGGAAGCGCGCAGCTATGAATTGCTGCCTGTCGCACGCGAAGACGGCAATACGTATCGACGGCGCGTTTACGGAAGTGGTCGGAATGCCCGGGAAACCATGACTGGCGGAAGGCAGCCGGAGTCGAACCGACCCGGGAGTGTCTGACACCCCCAACTGGATTTGAAGTCCGATATCACTGTATGCAAAATCAGTTGCCAGGCTTGGGACCCACGGTTTCATGCGGGTTTGCGCTCTCGTCAATGCTGTAGATGCGTACAGTGATGCGCCATGTGAAGGCAGAAAAACCCACACCCCTCCCCGGCCAAATCGCACTTCCTACATTCCCCAGTCTGCCTGAAGGGGGGCCGCGTTTTGCGGCCCCCTTGCATATCCCGAGCGGCCGTTCGGTATCCGTACCCGACAGCGTCGCGCGCAGCATCATCTCGACGCAGGGCAGGTACAGTGCGAAGGCCTTGGTGTGCTGGATGACGCGCCGCGTGGTATCGCATGCGCTCACGCGCAGATCGCTCGCGTCGACGGCAAACACACGCAGACCGCGCCTGCGCGAGACGCTGATGCGCTGCTCGACGAGCACGTGAGAAGATGGGACTTGGGTCGCTGAGGACAGCGTGCGGCAGATGTTGGCGAGCCAGCGCTCGCCGCCATAAAGAAGAGAAGCTTCGCTTATTCAAATGGGTTGCTCAGCCGTCACGGGTCGCGACACAAAACGAATAGCGGACGCTGTATCGGCATGGTCAACGTTTACAATCGCCGCACCAAACAGCACGAGCCGGTATCCGATCGCATAGGCCGGGATAATTCTCACGTTCTTGTCTTCGTCCAGCCGCAACTTTGAGCGAATGCGTGAAATGTGCGTTTCGAGTGTACGGGACGATGCCTCGAACTCGCGCCCCCACACAGCCCTCTGGATTGCCCAGCGCGACACAATCTTGTTCATGTTATCGAGCAGGCATTCGAGAACGTCGAATTCCCGCGACGTAATGCCGGCTGTTTTTCCATCGATGTCGACCGTGCGGTACACGAAGTTGATCTTGATGTTGTCGACGTACAGGCATCTGCATTCCATGTCGCCCCCCGTATCCGTTCAAGAACCGCTCTTTTTGCGTCACCCCGGCCCGCTGCGTCGTGCGAGCAGTCCGTCTATGAAAAAGCCCGCGTGATGGCGGGCAAGGCACCTCTTACGAGGCACTGACGTGATCTCACGATGAGTGGCCGGGCAGGAACCGGCGCAAGGCTGTAGCCCGCTCGATGGCGCGCTGACGGTCAGCTTCCGAACCCTCCAATTGTCCGACATAGGTCGCCGGCAGCGCATCGCGTGCGAACTGGTATTCAAGCGACGTAAGCACGTTGCGTGTGAACACTGGATCTCGACAAGCGCCAGGCACCTTACAGCCATTCTTGATCAATTCAAGCGCTGCGATGTCCCCGTGGGCCGCCATTGCGTACACGTGATCCGTCAACATCGTGCCGTCAGGCAGCGCGATCGTGTTCCATTGCATGGGATGTCGAACAGCGAGCTCCAGCACTGCGCCAGGCTGGCCAGCACCCGCGGCTATGCGCAGCAGGTTCAACGCATAGTCGGGGGCTCGCAATGGTTCGTCGCCGCAACGAAGCGCATCGTCCTTCAGGTGATGCTGTATGCATGCCATGGCCCATGCAGCAGCCTCGAACTGTCCCTCAGGATCGCGTCGTTGCGCGAGCGCCCCGAAGGTCGGATATTGAAGAGCGCGGCTCAGCGCAATGGCAAGCGAGTTGCTCTGGTCGGGTCCTCGGCGGACAACCTTCGCCTTTGTGGTCGTCAGCATAGTCAGCACATCGCCGCCCCCAACACTCGGGGACACCGACCGAGACGATGGCACGACAGCTAACGCCGATCGCGGAGACTGCGCACGCACACCGATGCTATATGCTGCCGGCGTCACTCGGCTCTCGACAGGGGCAACGTCCTGACTCGTTCCTGGCCAACGTTCCATTGCCAATAGCACGAAAGCGCAAGCGATAGCGCCGCACACTGCGGCGGAAATTTCCCAAGCGATGTTGGTAACAAGTTTCGTTGGCATCTTCCGGTAGTGCAAGAAATCGACAATTTATTCGGTAGGCAATATATGCAAACCCGACATCAAATTATTTAGTCGGCCCTGCAAAATCAT
>NZ_ML058598.1 GCF_003635165.1 Burkholderia sp. Nafp2/4-1b
ACGCGTTCATTTCATTCAGCCCATCGCGATCTGATGCCGGGCCGTTCGTGAACGGAGTCGGCCGTTCGGTGCGAAGTGGCCGGTCGCGGCTCATCGATACCGCGACCGGTAAGACCGCCTTTGTCAATGCGCGTCAGACCGCAACCGCGCCGACGTAGTTTTCGGCCATCGCCATCGCCGCCGGGCGCGACGTCGTCACGTGCTCGAGCTCCGCGACCTGCAAGCGCTGCTCGAACGGCGACGCGTCGTCGAGACGATGCATCATGCGCGTCATCCAGTACGAGAAGTGTTCGGCACGCCAGATCCGGCGCAACGCGGTTTCGCTGTAGGCGTCGAGCAGATCCGTGCGGTCTTCGTCGTAGAACGCCTGCAGCGCGGACGTCAGGATGCGCACGTCCGACACCGCGAGATTGAGCCCCTTCGCGCCGGTCGGCGGCACGATATGCGCGGCGTCGCCGGCGAGGAACAACCGGCCGTGCTGCATCGTCGTCGACACGAAGCTGCGCATGCCGACGATGTTCTTCTGGAAGATCCGGCCTTCCACGACTTGCTGGCCATCCGCCGAATCGACGCGCGCATGCATCTCCGCCCAGATGCGATCGTCGGACCATTGCTCGACCGAATCCTTCGGATCGCACTGGAAATACATCCGCTGCACGTTCGGCGAGCGTGTACTGACGAGCGCGAAGCCGCGTTCGTGACGCGCATAGATCAATTCGTCCGACGACGGCGGCGCTTCGACGAGAATGCCGAACCAGCCGAACGGAAACACCCGCTCGTAATCCTGCCGCAACGCGGCGGGAATCATCGTGCGCGACACGCCCTGCGAGCCGTCGCAGCCGATCACGAAGTCGCAGTCGAGCGTCTGTTCGACGCCGTCGTGCGTGAAGCGGATCGACGGCGCATCGGTGTCAATGCCGGAAATAGTCGTGCCGGATACGTTGAAGTACAGCGCACCGCCGGCTGCGACGCGCGCGGCCACGAGATCCTTCAGCACCTCATGCTGCGCATAGACGGTAATCGCCTTGCCGGTCAGCTCCGTCAGATCGATACGGCGGCGCTTGCCCTCGAACGCCAGTTCGAAACCGTGATGCAGCGCGCCTTCCGCTTTCATCCGGTCGCCGACACCCGATTCCGCGAGCACGTCCATCGTGCCCTGCTCGAGCACGCCGGCACGAATGGTGGATTCGATCTGTGCGCGGCTGCGCGACTCGAGCACGACCGACTCGATACCGCGCAGATGAAGAAGATGGGAAAGCAGCAGGCCCGCGGGCCCAGCGCCGATGATGCCGACTTGCGTACGCATGAATGTCTCCTAGTGGGATTGATTTTGCGCAAGTGTGGCGGCGACGCGTGCTATCCCGCAACGCGATATCCGGAATATGGACTATCTCGATAATAGATAAAGGTGGTGCGCGAAGGGCGGCGCTATTCGTGGGGCGGGATGCAGCTCGAGCGACATGCGGCCTCTCGCGATGCTGCTGTTGCGCCGTCCGTTCCGGCGCATCGCGCGACCGGAAGCAGACCAGCGTGCGTTCGCGCTCACGCGGGCGGAAATGGCCGTCGCGACCGGGGTCGCCCGCGGCCTGACGCCGGCCGAATACGCGGCATGCAACGGCGCGGGGATCAGCACAGTGCGCGGTCAGATCAAGGCGATCTTCGCGACGATGGGCGCAACGCGGATCGTCGATCTCGTCGCGCTGTTCGGCGATTGAAGCCGCTCAGTTGCGCCGGCCGCGCGCGGGCTTGGTCTTGGCGTCGGTCTTGGCGTTGGACTTCGCGTTGATCTTCGTTTTCGTTTTGGTCCTGCCGATGTCCGCCCCCGGCCACTCTCCCGCGGTCATCCTGTCCAGCTGCCGGACGATCTCCGCGCGCAGCTCGGCCGAAATCTCCACGCTGTCGAGCAATTCCGAAATCCACAGCCCGTCGGCCGCGAGCCGGCAGATCATCAGCGTCGCCGCCTGCTCGAGCGGCACCGGGTCAGGCCGCGTCCACTCGCGCATCGGCACCGACCAGCGCGCACGCGTCTCCTGCTCGGTGATCATCGATGCGACCAGCACGCGCAGCACGTCGGTGCTCGCCGCCGGCTGTGCGGTATCGAGCACCGCATGCAGATACGCGCGGGCCGCCGCGCCGTCGCCGTGCGGATCGGCCGCGCGGCGCGCGTTCATCTGCGTCGCGAAGCGCTCGGTCGCCTGCCCGAACAGCGCATCGAGCAAGCCCTGTTTGTTCGCGAAGTGATACTGCAGCGCGCCCTTCGTCACGCCCGCGCGCTCGGCGACCGCGTCCAGTGTCAACGCGGCCACGCCCTGGTGGGTCGCGATGTCGGATGCCGCTTCCAGCAGTTGCGCGCGCACCTGCCCGGGCGCTTTTTTTCGGCGCACACCGGCGACCGGTGCGGGCGCCGCTTCTGCCGCGCCGGAGGCCCGCGCGTCGGCCGGTTCAGCCGTGTCGGCGGGCGTGGAAAGGTCGCGCGGAGCGGGTTCGAGGCGTTTTTTCATGACGGCGATGTTAGCACCCGCGGTCTCCGTATAAACATTCCGGCTGGATGGTATGATCCGCCGCATGAACAAACCCGCCCCTTCCTCCTGGTCCGCGCTCGACACCGCGATCGCCCGTGGACGCGACGCGTTGATGCGCCTTCAGCAGCCCGACGGCAGCTGGTGTTTCGAACTCGAATCCGACGCGACGATCACCGCGGAATACATCCTGATGATGCATTTCATGGACAAGATCGACGACGCGCGCCAGGAGCAGATGGCGCGCTACCTGCGTGCGATCCAGCGGCTCGACACGCACGGCGCGTGGGACCTGTACGTCGACGGCGATCCGGACGTGTCGTGCAGCGTGAAGGCGTACTTCGCGCTGAAGGCCGCGGGCGACCGCGAGGATGCACCGCACATGATCCGTGCGCGCGATGCGATCCTGAAGCTCGGCGGCGCGGCGCGCGCGAACGTGTTCACGCGCATCCTGCTCGCGACGTTCGGCCAGGTGCCGTGGCGCGCGGCGCCGTTCATGCCGATCGAATTCGTGCTGTTCCCGAAGTGGGTGCCGATCTCGATGTACAAGGTCGCGTACTGGGCGCGCACGACGATGGTGCCGCTGCTCGTGCTGTGTTCGCTGAAGGCGCGGGCGCGCAACCCGCGCAACATCGCGATTCCCGAGCTGTTCGTCACGCCGCCCGATCAGGAGCGTCACTACTTCCCGCCGGCGCGCGGGATGCGCCGCGCGTTCCTCGCGCTCGACCGAGTAGTGCGTCACGTCGAGCCGCTACTGCCGAAACGGCTGCGGCAACGCGCGATCCGGCATGCGCAAGCGTGGTGTGCGGAACGCATGAACGGCGAGGACGGGCTCGGCGGAATCTTTCCGCCGATCGTGTACAGCTACCAGATGATGGACGTGCTCGGCTACCCGGACGATCATCCGCTGCGCCGCGACTGCGAGAACGCGCTGGAGAAGCTGCTGGTGACGCGGCCCGACGGCAGCGTGTACTGCCAGCCGTGCCTGTCGCCGGTGTGGGACACCGCGTGGAGCACGATGGCGCTCGAACAGGCGCGCGGCGTGGCCGTGCCGGAAGCCGGCGAGCCCGAAGACGCAGGTGCGCTGCACGAACTCGACGACCGCATCGCCCGCGCCTACGACTGGCTCGCCGAGCGCCAGGTGAACGACCTGCGCGGCGACTGGATCGAGAACGCGCCCGCCGACACGCAACCGGGCGGCTGGGCATTCCAGTACGCGAACCCGTATTACCCCGACATCGACGACACCGCGGTGGTCACCGCGATGCTCGATCGCCGCGGCCGCACGCATCGCAACGCGGACGGCTCGCATCCGTATGCGGCGCGCGTCGCCCGCGCGCTCGACTGGATGCGCGGGCTGCAATCGCGCAACGGCGGCTTCGCGGCCTTCGATGCCGATTGCGATCGCATGTACCTGAACGCGATCCCGTTCGCCGATCACGGTGCGCTGCTCGATCCGCCGACCGAGGACGTGTCGGGCCGCGTGCTGCTGTGCTTCGGCGTCACGAAGCGTGCGGACGAACGCGCATCGCTCGCGCGCGCGATCGACTATGTGAAGCGCACGCAGCAGCCGGACGGCAGCTGGTGGGGCCGCTGGGGAACGAACTACATCTACGGCACGTGGAGCGTGCTGGCCGGGCTCGCGCTCGCGGGCGAGGACCCGTCGCAACCGTACATCGCCCGCGCGCTCGACTGGCTGCGCTCGCGGCAGCACGCGGACGGCGGCTGGGGCGAGACGAACGACAGCTACATCGACCCGGCGCTCGCAGGCACCAATGCGGGCGAAAGCACATCGAACTTCACCGCGTGGGCGCTGCTCGCGCAGATGGCGTTCGGCGACTGCGAATCCGACTCGGTGAAACGCGGCATCGCGTATCTGCAATCGGTGCAGCAGGACGACGGGTTCTGGTGGCACCGCTCGCACAATGCGCCGGGCTTTCCGCGCATCTTCTACCTGAAGTATCACGGCTATACCGCGTACTTCCCGCTGTGGGCGCTTGCGCGTTATCGGCGCCTGGCCGGCGCGAAACAGGCAGGTATGCCTTCGTCAAGCGGGTCGGGCGCGACGACCTCGCACACTGCGGACACCGCGCTCGCCTGAGCACGAGTGCAAGCGCGCGCTCGCACGGCTCAAACTCAAGCGGCAACGCGCCGGCACGCATCACGGCGTCCGGCGCGATCTCGCTCCCTTCCCTCCCCGCTCATTCGTCGCGCCGATCCCGCATCCGCGCGAACGCGTCGCGCAAATCCGTGCAGAATGCATCCCCGATCATCGACAGCGGCTGCGACGCGGACGTCACCAGATAGAAGTGATCCGGCACGGCCGGCTCGAACGGCTTGACGGCCACGCGATTGGCCGCATACGCGGCCGTCACCGGATCGATCAGCGCGACGCCCGCGCCGTTCGCGACGAACGCGACGATCGTCTGCGACAGCTGCGCCTCGATCGACAGCACGCGCGACACGCCGGCCTCGACGAACACGCGATCGATCGCGCTGCGCGCCTCGAAGCTCGGTGGAAACGAGATGAACGATTCGTCGCGCAGGTCGGCCGGCTGCACCACGCGCTTGCGTGCGAGCCGGTGCCCGCGCGGCACGATGCAGCACATCGCGCTTTCCGCGAGCCGCTCGCCGCGCACCGCCGGATGCGGCACCGGCTCGGCGATCAGCCCAACGTCGCATTGGCCTGACGCGACCTTGTCGACGACCGTCGACGCGCTGTGCGCGAGCAGCGTGATGTCGACGCCCGGATGCGCGGCCGAGAAGCGCGTGACGAGTTCAGGCAGCAGATCGAGCGCGACGGCGGGCGAGCCGGCCACGCGCAGCGTGCCGCGCCGCATCGCGCGGATCTGCTCGGCGGCCTGCGCGACGCGATCGAGCCCGACGAACGCGCGCTCGACTTCCTCGTACAGCACGCGCGCTTGCGCGGTGGGCGTGAAGCGGCCCTGCTCGCGCTCGAACAGCACGAAGCCGACACGATCCTCGAGGTCGGCGATCAGCCGGCTCACGGCCGGCTGCGAGATATGCAGATCGCGCGCCGCGCGCGTGACGGTATGACGCTGCATCACCGCGCGAAACGCTTCGATCTGACGGATCCTGAGTGAAGGTGTGGTCATAACACTGGGTTATGGATCGTTGATCAACCTGTATTGGACAGTCTATTTTGCCTGCCCGAACATCGGTTCAGCAACGTCAAATACGCAAGGAACCGCGCCGCCATGCCCCATAACATGCAGACACCGACCCGACAGTTCCGGAGCCGCACATGACCGTGCGCAGCTTCGACGTCGTCGTGATCGGCGGCGGGCTCGTCGGCATGGCGCTCGCGTGGGGCATCGCGCGCGTCGGCAAGCGCGTCGCCGTGTGCGACGGCGACGACATCGCGTATCGCGCTGCGCGCGGCAACTTCGGGTTGGTGTGGGTGCAGGGCAAGGGCGGGCGCTGCCTGCCCTACGCGCGCTGGTCGCGTGAATCGTCCGAGCGCTGGAGCGCATTCGCCGCGCAGTTGCAGCGCGAGACCGGCGTGAACTGCGGGTTCGAACGCCCGGGCGGCATCGAGCTCTTCGAACATGGCGCCGAACTGGAAAGCGCGACCGCGCTGCTCGAATCGCTGCATCGCCAGGACGCAGCGCTGTCGTACGAAGTGCTCGATCCGGCCGCGCTGCGCAAACGGATTCCCGCTGCGTCACCGGCGCTGGCCGGCGCGCTGTGGTCGCCGAACGACGGACACGCGAACCCGCTCTACACGCTGCGCGCGATGCTCCAGGCGTTCGTGCAAAGCGGTGGCGTCTATCTGCCGCGCAACGAGGTCAGCGAAATTCGTCCGCGCGCCGGACGCTTCGAGATCGATACGCGCGACGGCCGTCTCGAAGCCGCGCGCGTCGTGCTCGCGGCCGGCCTCGATAACGCGCGCCTTGCGCCGATGGTCGACATGGTCGCGCCGATCTCGCCGCTGCGCGGGCAGATCATGGTCACCGAACGCCTCGCACCGTTTCTCGACTATCCGACGCTGGTCGTCCGCCAAACGCCGGAAGGCTCGGTGCTGCTCGGCGACTCGGCGGAAGACGTCGGTTTCGACGACGGGCAGACGCGCCCGGCGATGGTCGACATCGCGCGCCGCGCGCGAAGCGCGTTTCCGGCACTCGCGCATGCACGCATCGTGCGCGCATGGGGCGCGCTGCGCATCATGACGCCGGACGGGCTGCCCGTCTACGAAGCATCGACCACGCATCCCGGCGCGTTCGTCGCGATCTGCCACAGCGGCGTGACGCTGGCGGCCGCGCACGCCGATCTGGTCGCGCCGTGGATCGCGGGCGCCGCCGCGCCCGCCGACCTGTCCGCCTTCAACACCGCGCGCTTCGCCGCGCCCACGGATGCCCGGCATGTTTGAATCCATCGTTCCCGCCGCCGCGACGCACAAGCGCGTGCGCATCCATATCGACGGCACGCCGCACGACGTGCCCGCGCATTACAGCGTCGCGGCCGCGCTGCTCGCCGCCGGCACGCTCGCGCGCCGCGAGAGTGCAGTGAGCGGCGCGCCGCGCGGCCCGTTCTGCATGATGGGCGTGTGCTTCGACTGTCTCGTCGAAATCGACGGCGTGCCGAACGTGCAGGGCTGCATGACGCCCGTGCGCGACGGCATGCAGGTGCGTGCGATGCACGGCAAGGCGAGGCTCGCATGACGCGCCGCCAGTGTGACCTGCTGATCGTCGGCGCGGGGCCGGCCGGGATGGCGGCGGCCACTGCCGCACGCGCGGCCGGCCTGTCGGTCGTCGTCGCCGACGAGGGCCGCGCGCCCGGCGGCCAGATCTATCGCAATGTCGCTGACGCGCCCGCGCAGCTCGCACAATGGCTTGGCAAGGATTACGTGGCCGGCCGCCCGCTCGTCGACGGTCTGCTCGCAAGCGGCGCACAGTACCTGCCGCGCAGCACGGTGTGGCAGATCGCGTTCGAACCTGAGCCGGTCGCGATGCTGACGCAGAGCGGCCCGTCCGGCGGCACGCTCGAAATCGGCGCGCGCGCGGTGCTGATCGCGACCGGCTCGCAGGAGCGGCCGTGGCCGGTGCGCGGCTGGACATTGCCGGGCGTGATGGGCGTCGGCGCCGCGCAAACATTGTTGAAATCGTCAGGGCTCGCGCCGTCGCCCGACACCGTGCTCGCCGGTAGCGGCCCGCTGCTGTGGCTGTTCGCCGCGCAGTTGCTGAATGCGGGCCGGCGCGTGCGCGCGCTGGTCGACACGACGCCGCGCGACGCATGGCGCAACGCACTCCCGCATGCGTTGCCGGCGCTGCGCGGCGCCGACTATCTGCTCAAGGGCTGGCGCATGCTGCGCGCGGTGCGTCACGCAGGCATTCCCGTCTATCGCGGCGCGACCGACGTCGGCATCGACGGCGACGGCCGCGCGCGACGCATCCGCTTTCGCGACGCGGACGGCATTCCTCAAACGCTCGACACATCGCTGGTGCTGCTGCATCAAGGCGTGATTCCGTCGACGCAGCTCGCACGCTCGCTCGGCTGTGCGCATGAATGGGACGAACGCGCGGCGTGCTGGCGCCCGCAATGCGATACACGCGGCCGCAGCAGCGTGCAGCAGGTGTGGATCGCCGGCGACGGCGCGGGAATCGGCGGCGCACAGGCCGCAGCGCTTGCAGGCGAGCTGTCGGCGCTCGACATCGCGGCCGCGCTCGGCGCGCTCGACCGTCAAAAGCACATCGAACGCGAACGCCCGCTGCTGCGCGCGTGGCGCCGTCATCTCGCGGTGCGTCCGCTGCTCGATGCGCTGTACACGCCGCCCGCCGCGCTGCGTCGCCCCGACGGCGACACGATCGTCTGCCGCTGCGAGGAGATCACGGCCGGCGAGATCCGCGAACTCGCGGCGCTCGGCTGCCAGGGACCCAACCAGATGAAGGCGTTCACGCGCTGCGGGATGGGCCCGTGCCAGGGACGCTGGTGCGGGACGACGGTCGGCGAACTGATCGCCGACGTGCAGCAGCGTGACGTCGGCGACGTGGGTCACTACCGGATCCGCGCGCCGATCAAGCCCGTCACCGTCGGCGAGATGGCCGACGCCCTCGAACTGTCGAACGATTTCCGGCGCGGCGAATTCCCGAGCTGAAGCGCGGCCCGCGCATGCCCGCGCTTCCCCACACGAACGGAGCCTGACCATGAAGAACAAGACGCGCATCACGATCCTGCTGTCCGCCGCCGCGATGACCTTCGCGACGCTCGCGTCGGCGAAGGAATGGACGACGATCCGCATCGGCGTCGACCCGACCTACCCGCCGTTCGAATCGACCGCGACCGACGGCACCGTGCAGGGCTTCGACGTCGATCTCGGCAACGCGCTGTGCGCGAAGCTCAACGCGAAATGCGTGTGGGTGTCGAGCAGCTTCGACGGATTGATTCCGGGGCTGCAGGCGCGCAAGTTCGACGTGATCCTGTCGTCGATGGCCGCGACCGAGCAGCGCCGCCAGCAGATCGACTTCACCGATCGCCTGTACCGCAACCAGACGCGTCTGATCGCGCGCACGGGCTCGGGGCTGCTGCCCGAAGCGGCGAAGCTCGCGGGCAAGCGCGTCGCGGTCGAACAGGGCACGATCCAGGAAACCTATGCGCGTGAAAAATGGGCGGCGGCGAAAGTCGAGGTCGTGCCGTATCCGAGCTACGACCAGGCGTATGCGGACCTGGTAACCGGGCGCGTCGACGGCGTGCTGATGGATGCGGTGCAGGGCCAGCTCGGCTTCCTCGCGACCCCGCGCGGCAAGGGCTTCTCGTTCGCGGGCGGTGTGGTGTTCGATCCGAAGATCATGGGTAACGGCGATGCGGCCGGCGTGCGCAAGGCCGATACCGACCTGCGCGATGCGCTGAACCGTGCGATCGCGCAGATCCGCAGCGACGGCACGTACAACAAGATCCAGTCGAAGTATTTCGATTTCGACATGTACGGAAATTGACGTCGGTCATCGCGCGTTGCGACGCGTGCGGCGCCGGTTCGCCGCACGCGCGCGAGCCGGTGCTGCATTAGCGGTCCTCAGGATCGCGTCCTTCGCGAACCGGACTATAATCGCCGCTTTCGGTTTGGTCGTTGCCATGAAGCCGCTGGCCGTTCCCTCTCTCGCGAACATCGCGTCGCGCCTTCGTCTGAAGCAGCTCAAGCTGCTGATCGCGCTCGAAAACCACGGTTCGCTGCACAAGGCCGCCGAAGAAATCGCGATCTCGCAACCCGGCGCCACCAAGGTGCTGCGCGAGATCGAGGACATCCTCGGCATGCCGCTGTTCGAGCGGCAACCGAAAGGTCTCGTTGCGAACGACCTCGGCCGCTGCGTCACGCGCTATGCGCGCCTCATCTACAGCGATCTCGAACACCTGCATACCGAAGTGCTCGCGATCACGCAGGGGCATGGCGGCCATCTGGCCGTCGGCGTGGTCATGGGCGCGGTGCCGCTGCTCACGCGCGCCCTCACCGACCTGCGCCGACGCCAGCCGCACCTGTCGGTCGAGATCGTCGAAGGCACCAGCGCGAGCCTGCTCGCGCTGATCGACGAAGGCCGCATCGATCTCGCGATCTGCCGCAACGGCAACAATCGGCGCCCGGAGGCATACGACTACGTGCCGCTGCAATCCGAACCGCTCTCCGTCGTGACCGCGCGCACGAATGCGCTGGCCGAACGTGACGCGCTGACGCTGCGCGATCTCGTCGACGCCGAATGGGTCGCGTATCCGGTCAACACGCCGATGCGGCTCGCGCTCGAGCGCGCGCTCGCGGATGCCGGCATCGAGGTGCCGCGCTATCCGATCGAAACGGCGTCTACGTTCGCGACGCTGACGCTGCTGCAGGCGAATCCGGAACTCGTCGCGGTGATTCCGCGCGCAGTGGCGGAATTCGGCGAGCGCTTCGGCCTCGTCGCATGCCTGCCGGTCGCGATTCCGGCGCTCGACGAGCCGTTCGGCGTGGTAGCCCGCGCGTTCGCGCACCTGACACCCGGCGCACGCCTGCTCGTCGACACGCTACAGGGTGCGCTGCTTGCCTGATCGGCGAGAACGCGGCGGACACAGCCGGTAAGCGCGTCGACCTTGCGTGCAGTGGTCAGACGTAGCGGATCCCGCGCGCCGACGCGGCTTCAAAAGTCGCGGAGGCTGCTTTGTCGGGGATATCGCGGAACGTGTTGCCGAGCGGCGCAGCGCGGAAACCGAGCGCATTGCCGCCCGGCAGCGTGCCTTTGACACGCGTGGATTTCTCCACAGGTTGCGGAAGGTGAGCCCAGTCTAGGTTGCGTAGTTATGTCTTCCAGAGACATAATTCTTACAACTTGAGTCTGCGAAGGTCTTATATGCTCGACATCCGTCAGCTTCAATATTTCATCGCGGTCGCGGAAGAGGAACACGTCGGCCGCGCCGCCGAACGCCTGCATATTTCCCAGTCGCCGCTCAGCCGCCAGATCGCGCAGCTCGAGGAAAAGCTCGGGCTGACGTTGTTCGAACGCAGCCAGCAACGCATTCGCCTGACGCGTGACGGCCGCACGTTCCTCAGCGAGACGCAGGCGTTCCTGCGTCACGCGAACCGGCTGGAATCGCTCGCGCGCCGACTTGGCCGCGGCGACGAAGGCGGGCTCTGCATCGGCTACCTCGAAACGGCCACGCACTCGGGCGTGCTGCCGCGCGCGCTGAAGACGCTGCGCGCGGATCGTCCGGCGGTGCATATCGCGCTGTACAACTACACGTCGGCTGCGCAGCTCGAAGGGCTGCGCGAGCGCAGCCTCGACATCGCGCTCGTTACCGAGCCGCCCGCGCCCGACGATCCCGAACTCGAGTCGATGCGCGTGCTGAACGATCCGATGCTGCTCGCGTTGCCCGAAGGGCATCCGCTCGCGAAGAAGAAGACGCTGGCCGCCGACGATCTCGCGACGCAGCCGTGGATCGGCGTCACGCAACAGGAAAGCGCGCCGCGTCACGGCGCGTTCGTCGCCGCGTGCGCGAAGGCCGGATTCTCGCCGGATATTTCCGTCGAGGCGAGCGAGCCGCTCGCGGCGCTCGGGCTCGTCGCCGCCGGGCTCGGCGTGACGATGATCCAGCAGAGCCTGCGTCACCAGGTGCCGGAAGGCGTCGTGCTGCGCGAGCTGCCGTGGTTCAGCTATCGCACGCCGCTGTGGGCCGCGTGGCACAAGGTCAATCTACGTCCGCTGGTGGGGGTGTTTCGCGAGATTCTGACCGGTGAGGACGTGGTCGCGGCGGTCAAGTGAGATCGGGGGCGGCGTATGTATTGACGGCGACTCCGGCCGGCATCGATGCGCGCGCAACTACATCGCATACGCGTCACACGATGCCGGCTTCCCGCTCGCGCGCTACTTCGCGAGCACAACCTTCCCGTCGAGCAACCGGTTGATACCCAGCGGATTCGACGCCTTAAGCGCATCGGGCAGCAGCGCGTCCGGCAGGTCCTGATAGCAGACCGGCCGCAGGAAACGACGGATCGCGAGACTGCCGACCGACGTCGAACGCCCGTCCGAAGTGGACGGATACGGGCCGCCGTGCACCATCGCGTGCGCGACTTCCACGCCGGTGCCGAAACCGTTGACGAGCACGCGGCCCGCACGCCGCTCCAGCGCCGGCAGGAGCGTGCGCGCGGCGGCGTAATCGGCCTCGTCGATGTGAATTGCCGCCGTCAGTTGCCCTTCCAGCGATTCGATCAGTTCGAGCATCGTGTCCAGGTCCGGACATCGAACGATCAGCGACGCCGCACCGAACGCCTCCTCGTGCAGCGCCTTCGATTCGCGGAACGCTTCCGCGCTCGTCGAGAACAATCCGCCGTGCCCCTGGTTCGCGCCGGTCGGCGCATGCGTGCGTGCGACGGTGCGCACCTGCGGATGCTGCGCGAATGCGTCCACCGATCGCTCGAACGCGCGATGAATGCCCGGCGTGAGCATCGTCGCCGCGGGCGCCTGCGCGAGCCGCTCCGCCGCCGCCGCGATAAAGCGCTCGAGCGCCGGCCCGTCCACCGCGAAGATCAACCCGGGGTTCGTGCAGAACTGCCCGGCGCCGAGCGTCAGCGACTGCACGAACTGCTGCGCGATCGCTTCGCCGCGCGCGTCGAGCGCGTTCGGGAACAGCAGCACCGGATTGATGCTGCTCATCTCCGCGTACACGGGAATCGGTTCGGCGCGCGCGCTTGCGATCGCGACGAGCGCGGTGCCCGCATGGCGCGAACCGGTGAAACCGACGGCCTTGATGCGAGGCTCGCGCACGAGACCCTGACCGATCTCGATACCGCTGTCGAACAGCAGCGAGAACGTGCCTTCCGGCATCCCGCAGGTCTTCACGGCCTGCTGCACGGCCAGCCCGACGAGTTCCGACGTGCCCGGATGCGCCGGGTGCGCCTTCACGATCACCGGGCAGCCGGCCGCGAGCGCGGACGCCGTATCGCCGCCCGCCACCGAAAACGCGAGCGGGAAATTGCTCGCGCCGAACACCGCGACCGGCCCGAGGGCGATATGGCGCAGGCGCAGGTCGGGTCGCGGTGCCGGCTGGCGCGCCGGTTGCGCGGGATCGATGCGCGCTTCGAGGTAGTCGCCCGCGCGCACGACGTCGGCGAACATCCGCAGCTGGCCGACCGTGCGGCCGCGTTCGCCTTCGATGCGTGCACGCGGCAGGCCGGTTTCGGCGATGCAGCGCTCGACCAGTTCGTCGCCGAGCGCGAGGATGTTCGTCGCGATCGTTTCGAGGAAGGTCGCGCGTGCTTCGGGTTGCGTTTCGCGATATGTGTCGAATGCGGCCCACGCGAGTGCGCATGCTTCGTCGAGATCGGCGAC
This sequence comes from Burkholderia sp. Nafp2/4-1b, assembly GCF_003635165.1. Taxonomy (GTDB): domain Bacteria; phylum Pseudomonadota; class Gammaproteobacteria; order Burkholderiales; family Burkholderiaceae; genus Burkholderia. Next base: position 13,325 of record NZ_ML058598.1, read on the forward strand.
GCTCGCGCCGCCGAATGCCGGCTCCATGCGTTCGCCGCTGGCTGCGTTGATCCCATATAGCTCGCCGTTCGTGCCGCGCCGCGCGCGCTGGCCGATCAGCAGGTTGCCTGCGAGTGTCATTCCGTTGTTTCCTCTGTAGATGGATCGATTGCGAACGCCGTCCGATGACGGGTTCGCGTTTGTGTTGTGTGGCGTGCCGGCATGCATGTCGCGTCGTCGCGCGTGTGCCGGACTGGCTCGAATCCGAGCATGGTGGTGTGTCGGGCCCGGCGCGCATCGCACCACCCTGGCAATGCGTGCAGTGCCACAGAGCCGCTGCACCGACTTTGTCGATCAGAACGTGGCGGGGTACGCGCCGCCGTCGAGCAACACGTTCTGTCCGTGACGGCCGGGTTGAATTCGCGAAACTCGCGGGCAGTCGCTTCGAGCGCGGCGCCGGAAAACCCGCGCGATAGGCCAGCATAAAGAGTCATGCGCCGCGCGACAATTGACAGGATGTGATACCGGTATAACCGCTCGTTATCGCTCCGGCTCCGCCGTGCCTGGCGGGCTTGTCCCGCCTTCACCTCACGCAGTTGCGGCGCCGGTCACAGCATCTGCGCGCACGCTCCAAGGCCTTCCTCAGACAATTGACGCGCACGCGGCGACGCCGGTTCCGTGCCTCGTCACGCATGCAACCCGCAACGAACACAGGGAACCGGCCGGTGCCGAAAACTACCGGCACCCGATCGCGGCGCGCGACATCGTCACGCGATCACACCATCACTCCCCGAACCGCTTCGCCAGTTCGGCGAGACCGTCTTCGTAGATGCCGCGAAAGAGCTTGATCGCTTCATCGTCGGTCGCGCCGTTCGGCGTGAACGAACCCGACCACTCGACCGTCGACGCATTCGCGCCGTTCTCGCGCACGCGCAGCGTGGAGCGATAGTTCACGACCGGAAACGGCGCCGCGAGGATCGCGTACGTATAGCTGCGTGCCGCATCGTCGAACGCGACCAGACGCTCGACGATCGCGTCGCCGTCCGGGTTCGCGAGGCTGCGCACGCGACCGCCTTCGCTCAATTCGCTCGCCGGGATATACGACAGCCAGTCGGGCAACGACCCGAAGCCGCCGATCAGTTTCCAGACCGTGTCGGCCGAAGCCGCGATCTCGATGCTTGCATTTGCATTTGCCTGTGCCATGTCATCACCTTCGATGCATCACGCTTGACGATCAACGATCGATCGGCAGCGGTGCGTTGGCTGCGACGAGACCTTGTTCGCGCATGTCGCGCCAGAAGTCGGCCGGAATCGTCACGTTCAGCGCGGCCTGGTCTTCCGCGATCCGCTCCGGACGGCTTGCGCCCGGAATCACCGCGGCGGTGGCCGGATGCGCCATCGAGAACTGCAACGCGGCGGCCTTGATCGGCACGTCGTGGCGCGCCGCGATCGCCTTGATCCGGTCGACCTTCGCGAGAATTTCCGGCGACGCCTTCTGGTATTCGAAGTGCGTACCGCCTGCCAGCACGCCCGAGCTGTACGGGCCGCCGACGACGATCCCGACGCCTTGCGCGGCTGCCGCCGGCATCACGCGCTGCAGTGCGCGCTCGTGATCGAGCAGCGTGTAGCGGCCGGCCAGCAGCATGCCGTCCGGTTGCGGTTCGGCGAGGTCGAGCACCAGTTCGATCGGCTCGACGCGGTTCACGCCGAGACCCCAGGCCTTGATCACGCCCTCTTCACGCAGCTTGCTCAGCACGCGGAATGCACCCTTGCGCGCGATTTCGAATTGCGCGAGCCATTCGTCGCCGTAGAAGTCCTGCGCGATGTCGTGCACCCAGACGATGTCGAGGCGATCGGTGCGCAGGCGCTTCAGGCTGTCCTCGATCGAGCGCATCGTCGCCTCGGCCGTGTAATCGTTGACGATGCGGTTCGGCCGGCCGTGTTCGAACAGGCCGCCCTTCTCGCCGAGATCGCGCGCCGACACGTCTTCGACTTCGTCGAGGATCACGCGGCCGACCTTCGTGCTCAGCACGTATTCGTCGCGCGGATGGTGCGCGAGCGCGTCGCCCAGACGCATTTCGGCCAGACCGGCACCGTAGAACGGCGCGGAATCGAAGTAGCGGATGCCTTGCTGCCATGCGGCTTCGACGGTGGCCGCGGCTTCCGCGTCGGGGATGTTGCGGAACATGTTGCCGAGCGGCGCCGTACCGAAGCCGAGGATCTTTTCTGCGGGCAGCTTGCCTTTGAGACTCATGATTTTCTCCAGCTGTGAGGGAAAGTGAGCTCAGTCTAGGCAGACGGGTTAAGTCTGTCCAAGACGGAATTCGACACAGTTGAGTCCCGCGAGGTCTTATCGGGGGTGTAGACGGGTGACGCGCGGATCGCTCACCGACCGTGCCCACCCATCCCTAAGCAACTCCGCACGGGCGGCCACGTCGGGGGTTATTGCTTGCCGCCCAGCGACTCGACGATCCGGTACGCGGTCTTCACGCGATCCTCGATCGGGAAGCTGCGATTCGCGAGCATCACGATGGCAACGCGCTTCGCGGGGACAAAAGCGACATAGGTGCTGAACCCGTTGGTCGAGCCCGTCTTGTTGATCCACGTGTCCGGGCGCGGCGCGAGCGGCGGCTCGATGGCGGTCGCCGGCGTCGCGTCGTAGAGCATCGGCGGCGCATTGCCCGCGAGCAGGGTCGTCAGCGCGACCGGATACGGATACTGTTCCCAGATCAGATCCTGCGTGAGCGGGCCCGCACGGAAATAGCCGGTATGCGTGCGTTCGAGCGCGCGCCGCAGCCGTGGCGTCGTGTCGACGAGCCCCATGTTCGCCTGAACGAAGCGCAACAGGTCGGCCGCGGTCGTCCTGACACCGTAGGCCGGCTGCCACAGCATGCCGCCTTTCATCCGGATCGGCTTGCCGTCCTGCGTATAGCCCTGCGCATAGTCGGCCTGCCGCGCGGCAGGCACGTTGATGTACGTGTGCGTCATCCCGAGTGCGGGAAACAATCGCTGTTCCATCAGCGTCGCGAAGTCGCGGTTCAGCGCCTTCGCGGTGAGCTGCCCGAGCATCCCGATCGCGACGTTCGAATACGTGCGGCGCGTGCCCGGTGCATACGCGGGCCGCCACGTGTCGAGATAGCGCATCAGGCCCGCATCGTCGCGGATGCCGTCGGGCACCTGCAGCGGCATCCCGCCCGGCGTGTGGGTGCCTAGCTGGAGCAGCGTCACGCCGCCGAACGGCTTGCCCTGCAGCGCGGGCAGGTACTTGCCGGCCGGGTCCGACAGCGACAGCTCGCCGCTCTCCTGCGCGTCGGATGCGAGCGTCGCGGTGAGCGTCTTGCTGACGGAGCCGATCTCGAACAGCGTGTCGCCGGTCACCGGCTGGCCGGTTTGCGTCGACATCACGCCGTAGTCGAACACATAGGGCTTGCCGTCGGCGACGATGCCGATCGCCATGCCGGGAATGGCGAACTGCTTCATCAGCGGCGCGACGTTGCGCGTCACGGTGTCGTGGATCTCGTCCGGCGTGGCGGCGGTTGCACGGGCGGCCGTGGCGGCGGCGCACGCGGCGACGAACAGGGTCGCGGCGATGCGGATCGCATTGAAGCGCATGATTGCGGTTCCTTCGATTTTCTATTGGTTGCGTGAGCAACAGGTCCGGACGCGCCGCGCGACGGCTGCGGCAGCCGGCCTGTCGAAGCAGGACTATCCGCTGCCGGCCGCTCGTCAACAATCGACGATAAGTTGCGCGAGCCTAAAGAAAATCTTATGTGGGGCGGAAACCGGCCATCCGGACATCAGGCCGGCAACCGGTCGAGAAAGGCCAGCATCGCGGCGTTGAACTGCGCCGGCCGTTGCAGCGGCGCGAAGTGGCTCACGCCGGGCAGGATCGTCAGCGTCGCGTCCGGAATCGTGTGCGCGAGATACGCCGCATGTTCGGGACGGATGAACTCGTCGTGCTCGCCCTGCACGATCGCGACCGGCACCGCGATCGTCGCGAGGTCGGCCGCGCTGTAGTTCGGTTGCGTGCGCATCATTTCGCTCACAGCCGCGACGAACGCATCGAACGCGTCGGGCGTCGCCGACAACCGTACGTAATCCTTGCGATGCCGCGCGAAGCAGCGATCGATCAGCGTGCTTGGCGCCATCTCTTTCGTGCCGCCCGGGTCCATGTTGCACGCGAAGAAGAACACGCCCGCCGCGCGCTCCGGCGCGCGGGCCGCCAGCACGAGCGACACGCACGCGCCGTCGCTCCAGCCGACGAAGCGTGCGCGCTCGATGCGCAGCGCATCGAGTATCGCGAGCACGTCGGACGCCATGCGTTCGTACGAATAGGCGCGATCGTCGCGCGTGCTGCGGCCGTGGCCGCGGCTGTCGATCACGATCGCGCGGTAGCCGGCCGCGCGCAGCGCCGGCACCTGGTTGCCCCAGTTGCCGCCATGACCGAGGCCGCCGTGCAGCAGCACGACCGGCGGGCCATCGCCGAACGTCGCGTGCCAGAGGCGCGCGCCGTCGTGATCCAGCCATCCTTCGCTGTCGGCCGCGGGCAGCGGCGTGCCGCCCTGCGCGTCGAAGCGGACGAGGTCGTCGTCGGCGAATTCCGCATTCATCGTTGTGCCGTCCTGTCGAGGGAGACGAGCTTGCGATTGTAATGCGCGGGGTGGCGCACCGCGACGCGGCGGTGCGTAGGGGCGCGTACCGGTGCGCGGTGGTGCGCGCCGGTGCGCCGCCGTGCCGTCAGGCCTGCGTCGACACCAACCCGCCGGACGTCGAGCTGCCCGACTTCTGCAGGGCCTGCGCGAGTTGCGCGACGGCCGTCGACAGCGCGGCGGAGATCGAGCTCGCTTCCGAACTGAGCGTCTGCTGCTCGACCGCGGCGGCCGGGTCGTCCTTCGCGCGCTGGGCAGCGGCCGCCATTTGCTGCTGCAGCTGCGCGAGCTGCTTTTGCAGACGCTCGATGAGCTGTTTCAGCTGCGCGACCGCGGGATCCTCGGCCGAGGATCCCGATGCGCCCGGCGTCTGCCCCGCGTCGCCGGCCGGCGCGGCGCCGCTCGTCGAGGTTTTCGGTGCGGTGCCCGTCGGCGACGATGTGCCGGCCGTGGCCGTCGATGTGGCGCCGACGCCGGACGGGCTGGCGGTCGCGTTGCCGGCGGTGCCGGCGGTGGCGAGCGGGGTTTGCGCGGCGGAAGTGGGTTCGATCTGCATCGTGTCGGTCCGTAATGAATGGGCAACTCGGGTCGGTTGAACGGGGGAATACCTTGCAACCCGTTTACGGTATTCGTCCGACAAAACTTTAATCGCTGCGTCCGCGCCGTATCGACCCGGACACGCGCCGGCATGTGGCCTGCCGGCTACGGCACCGCCGAATATCGCGAAGGGGCCAGAATGACTCGCGTGCCACGCTGGTAAAATCTCCGGCTGGCCTGCCGCGGCACCACACCGGCTGCGTTCCGGCTGCTTCCGGCAACGCCGCGCGCCTGCGCAACTGCGCACGCCCGGGCGGCCACGGCACGCGATGCCGCACGACGCCGCCGCGGCGCGAGCCCCGCGCCCGCAGCGTCATCGCGACGCGGCAACGTGTCCGCTTTCGCGCGCACTCCCCTTCATCACGCATTTCGAGGAATTGACGATGGCCCGCATCGGCGCCTTCTGCCTGACCACGTGGCTCGCGGCCGCGATTCTCTATTTCGGCCAGCATTCGGTCGCGATGATTGCGCTCAGCGGCGTGGTCGTGTTCGGCGGATTCGACCTGCTGCGTCCGTAACGACGGCGCGTGCATGGCGGCGCCGCTGCCCGCCACGCGAAATCATCGCATCACGGATACGACACGCGCGGCTCGCACCGGACCCCGCGCGACGGCCTGCCCGCTCATCGATTTGCCGTCGCACGGGCACGAGCGCGACGTTGTTCGCGGTGACCTTCGTGCTGCCCGCGTCGCTGTTGGTCGATTCTCCGAAACGGTTGCAGGCGCAAGGACTCGCACGGCCCCTGCATCGACGGGTCGATGCAACCGCATGATGCATGAACGCGGGCGAAACCGGCGTCTCGTTCCCGTGTCCGCCGATCAGACCATACGCGTGCCTGCGCTGTCCCAACACTCGACGTCGTCGAGCGGATACACGGGCCGCACGAGCCGCTCGTAACGGAACAGCCCGTAGTCCGACCCGGTCACGCCGCGACTGTCGCACTCGACGAGCGCGGCCGCGATCGGCACGAACACCGGCCGGCAATACATGCGCGACTTGAGCAGCAGGAAGCGCGCGCGACGCGGATCGATGCCGACGCTCTCGAATACGCCGAGATCCCACGGTTCCTGCGTGCGCTCGGTGACGACCAGTGTCGCCGCGCCGATGTCGAGCACCGCCGCGCGGCCCATGTACGCGCGCTGGCCTGTATACGTCGGCCCCGTGATCACGTATTCGCCGTCGGTGATCGCACGCACGACGCCCGCGTCGATCAGCGCCGCGACCGCGTCGGGATCGCACAACGGCCCGCTGACGATACCGTCGAGCCCCTGCGCGAGTGCAGCGTCGAGCACGTCCATCGTGTCGCACGGGCCGCCCGACATGCAGTTGTCGCCGTGATCGAGCATCAGCACCGGACGGTCCGCGCCGCGCGCCAGCGCCGCGGCCTGCGCGACGGATTCCGCGAGCGGCGCGCTGCGATACACGAACTCGTCGCGCGCGTCCCAGATCTGCCGCGCGACGCGCTCGGCCACCGCGTCGGCCGCCGCGCGCTCGCCATCGCCGACCACCACGACGCTGATGCACGGCGCCGGAATATCCGCGAGCGAGAAGCCCGGCAGCACCGATACCGCGAGCATCCCGTCGGCCTCGGCCGCGCGGGCGGCCTCCAGGGCGCGCCGCATCGCGCCTTCGGCGCTCGCGCTGCGCAGCGTCGACGTCATCAGCGGCGGCTGCCGCCACGCGAGCACGGGCCGCGCGCGGCCGCGCAGCCGGTCGAACAGCACGCGCGCCGCGTGCTCGCCCGTCTCGTACATGTCGACGTGCGGATAGGTCTTGAAACTGACGATCACGTCCGCGTGATCGATCATCTTCTGCGTGACGTTCGCATGCAGGTCGAGCGCGACCGCGATCGGCGCGGCGGGCAACGCCGCACGCACGCGCGCGAGCAGGTCGCCCTCGCCGTCCGCGCTCTGCTCGGCGACCATCGCGCCGTGCAGGTCGAGCATCACCGCGTCGCAACCGGGTGCGGCCGCAACGATTGCATCGCAGATCGCCGCATACGCATCGGCCGCGACCGGCCCGCTCGGGTTCGCGGCCGCCGACACCGGTGTGACGATCTCCGCGCCCTCGCGTGCCGCCGCATCGATGAACGCCGCCATCGCGGTGCGCATTCCGTGGTTCGCGCGATACGCGTCGTCGCCCCAGTCGGGGCCGTTGCGGCCGAACGCGGCGAGCGGCGTCGGCACCGGCGAGAACGTATTCGTCTCGTGGTTCATCCGCGCGATCAGAATCTTCATCGTGTGCCCCCCTCCGCGTTCGCGGCCGTGTCGCATCGGCCGGCTGTCGTGCCCCTCACACGCATCGTCGAATTCCTCTCCATCGATGCAACGATCAAACGACTAAACGCCACGGCACCGCACGCGCCGCGCGCCGCGTGCGGAATCGCGCCACGGCCCATCGGCACACGTGCGCCCGCGAACCGGGGCAGCGGCGCTGCATCGCTCATGCGTACCCCGTCGTGCCCTTCGTCTCCAGATATTCGACGAGGCCGAACTCCGCATACTCGCGGCCATTGCCCGAACGCTTGTAGCCGCCGAACGGCGCCGCCGGATTCCATGCGGGATAGTTGATGTGCACGTTGCCGACCCGCAATCGCGCCGCGACCCGGCGTGCGCGTTCGGGATCCTTCGTCTGCACGTACGCCGCGAGCCCGTAGATCGAGTCGTTCGCGAGCGCGATGGCCTCGTCCTCGGTCCGGTAGGTCAGGATCGACAGCACCGGTCCGAAGATCTCCTCGCGTGCAATCGTCATGCCCGGCGTGACGTTCGAGAACACCGTCGGCTTCACGTAGAAGCCGTCGCCGAGCCCGTCCGGCCGGCCGAGGCCGCCCGCGACGAGCCTCGCACCTTCGTCGATGCCGCACTGGATCAGCTGCTGGATGCGGTCGAACTGCGTGCGGCTGACGACCGGCCCGATACCCGTTTCCGGCGAACGCGGATCGCCGACGACCGTACGCGCCGCCTCGTTGCGCGCCGCCGCCTCGGCCGCGGCCAACTGGTCGACATGCACGAACATCCGCGTCGGCGCGTTGCACGACTGCCCGCTGTTGCTGAAGCAACTGCGCGCGCCACGCGTGACCGCATCCTCGATATCGGCATCGGGCAGAATCAGGTTCGGGCTCTTGCTGCCAAGCTCCTGATGCACGCGCTTCACGGTATCGGCGGCGGCTTTCGCGACCTCGACACCGGCGCGCGTCGAGCCCGTGAACGACACCATGTCGACGTCCGGATGCCGCGACAGCGCATCGCCGACCTCGTGCCCGTAGCCATGCACGAGATTGAACACGCCCGGCGGCACGCCGGCTTCGTGCAGGATCTCCGCGAACAGGATCGCGCTGAACGGCGCGATCTCGCTCGGCTTGAGCACCATCGTGCAGCCGGCCGCGAGTGCCGGCGCGACCTTGCACACGATCTGGTTGATCGGCCAGTTCCACGGCGTGATCAGCGCACACACGCCGATCGGCTCGTGCGACACCAGCAGCGAATCGGTCTGCGTGCTGAACCGGAACGACTGCAGCGCACGGATCGTCTGTTCGAGATGTGCAGTGCCGACGGCCGCCTGCATCGCGCGCGCGAACGCGATCGGCGCGCCCATTTCCTGGCTGATCGTGCGGGCGACTTCGTCGTAGCGGCGCCGGTAGATCTCCAGCACGCGCTGCAGCAGCGCGACACGCGCGTCGACCGTCCAGCGCGAGTAGGCGTCGAATGCCTGCTTCGCCGCACCCACCGCGCGGTCGACATCGGCCGGCCCGCCGATCGCAAGCCGCGCATACGGCTTCGCGGTAGCCGGATCGATCACGTCGATCGCGCGCGCATCGGCCGGGTCGAGCCACTGCCCGGCGATATAGCTCTGTTGTGAGGTTCGCATCGAATGCTCCTAAGGTGACGAATACCGGTGCCGCGCTCAGCGCGTCGCACGCGCATAGGTATCGGCGAGGAAGTCGCGGATCTTCGCGACGAACCACACGATCTCGTCGCGCGACATCACGAGCGGCGGCGAGAACTGCACGATCGGCGTGCCTTCGTGATCGACGCCCGCGCGGCACAGCAGCCCCGCGTCGAAGATCGCGGGCGCGAGCAGCGTCGAGACGAACGTCTGCGCGCTGATGCCGGCCGCCCAACGGCGCGCGGCCTTGTCGGTCACGAGCTCGAGCGAGTAGTGGTAGCCGTCGCCGCGCACGTCGCCGACGCACGGCAGCTCCAGCAGCCCGTCGAGCGTCTCGCGGAACACCGCTTCGTTGGCGCGCACGTTCGTGAGCACGCCTTCACGTTCCATGATCGCGAGGTTCGCGAGCGCGGCCGTGCACGCGACCGGATGGCCACCGTAGGTCGCGCCGTGCAGGAACATCTGCTGCGGGCCGGCAAGCACGGTATCGACGACCGTATCGCTCGCGATCACGCCGCCGAGCGGCACATAGCCCGACGCGATGCCCTTCGCGAACGTGATGAGGTCCGGTTTCAGCCCGTAGCGCGTCGACCCGAAAAATTCGCCGAGCCGGCCGAACCCGCAGATCACTTCGTCGGCGACGAGCAGCACGCCGTGCCGGTCGCACAATGCGCGCAATCCCTCCGCATAGCCGGCCGGCGGCGTCAAGCTGCCGCCCGCATTCTGCAGCGGCTCGACGACGATCGCAGCGACCGTGTCCGGCCCTTCCTGGACGATCAGCGATTCGATCTCGTCGAGCAGATGCCGCGTGAACTGCGCTTCGGTCTCGCCTTCCGGCCGCCCGTAGCGCTTCGTGTTGCTCACGTGCCGCACGCCTGCCATCAACGGCTCGAAATGCTTGCGGAAGTTGGTCATCCCGTTCAGCGCGAGCGCGCCGAACGACGTGCCGTGGTACGCAACGCGCCGCGCGATGAACTTGCGCCGCTGCGGCTCGCCGCGCGCCTGGTGATACTGGCGCACCAGCTTGATCGCGGATTCGTTCGACTCGGAACCGCTCGACGTGAAGAACACGCGGTTCAGGCCGCCCGGCGCGAGCGCCGCGAGCTTGTGCGCGAGACGGATCGCCGGTTCGTGGCCGTAGCCCCAGTTGGTCGCGAACGGCAGCCGCACCATCTGCTCGCGGATCGCATCGCCGATCTCCGCGCCGTGGCTATAGCCCACCTGCACGCAGTACAACCCCGCGAGCCCGTCGAAGTAGCGCTTGCCGTTGCGGTCGACGAGCCAGCAGCCTTCGCCGCGGTCGAACACCGTCAGCGCCTGCTCGCGATACGCATCGGCGTGCGTGAAGTGCATCAGCAGATGGCGCTTGCCGAGCGCCTGCAGGTCCGCATCGAGATTGACGTCAATACCGTTCATGGGTCACTCCTCCTTCAGGGTTTCGACACCGGCGAGCGAAAGCCGCCGGCCGGTCATTCAGTTCATCGACAGCGTCGGCGCCGGGCGCGTGAAGCCGCGCGTGAGCCACAGCAGCTGGCACAAGCCGAGCGCGAGCCAGCCGATGCCGACGTAGAAGGTCTGGCGCGACAGGCCCGACCACAGCCACACGTTCATCGCGAAGCCGAGCGCCGGCACCACACCGAACTTCATCCAGCCCGCGACGCCGCGATGCTCCGCGCGGCCGAGGTAGCTGCGCATCACGCACAGGTTCACGACCGCGAACGCGACGAGCGCACCGAAGCTGATCATCGTCGACGCGAGATCGAGCGTGATGAACAGCGCGGAGAGCGACACCGCGCCGACCGCGAGCGTTGCGCGCACCGGCGTGCGCAGCCGCGCATGCAGATGACCGAACACACGCCCGGGCAGTACCTGGTCGCGGCCCATCGCGAACAACACGCGCGTGACGCTCGCCTGCCCGGCCATCGCACTCGCGAAGCAGCCGGCCACATAGACCGCGACGAACAGCGCGGACAGCGTGCTGCCGCCGATGCGCCGCATCAGTTCGAGGCTGGCGGAATCGAGATCCTTGAATGCGTGCCAGTCCGGAAACACGACCTGCCCCGCATACGCGATCAGCATGAACAGCACGCCGCTCGCGAGCGTGCAAAGCAGAATCGCGCGCGGCACCGTGCGGCGCGGCTCGCGCGTTTCCTCCGACAGCGTCGACACCGCGTCGAAACCGAGGAACGACAGGCACAGGATCGCGGAGCCCGCGAAGATCGCACGTGCGTCGCCCGACGACGGCAGCGCGAGCGTCGGCGTCAGCCCCTCGCCGGCCGCGACGTGCGCGGCCGCCGCGACGAACACCGCGATGAACACCAGCTGGCTCGCGATCAGGATCAGGTTCACGCGATTGACGAGCCGGATGCCGACGATGTTCAGCCCGGTAATCAGCGCGATGCTGCCGATGATCCACACGCTCGCCGGCACGCCGGGAAACAGTTGTTTCATGTAGATCCCGATCGCGAGGTAGCTGATCATCGGGATGAACAGGTAGTCCATCAACAGCGCCCAGCCGACCATGAAGCCGGCCGACGTGCCGAAGTTGCGGCTCGCGAACGTATAGGCGGAGCCGGCGCTCGGCATCAGCCGCGCCATATGGCCGTAGCTGTGCGCGGTCAGCAGCATCGCGACCAGCGTGACCGCATACGCGATCGTCAGATGGCCGTTGGTCTCGCGCGTGACGATCCCGTAGGTCGTGAACACCGTCATCGGCAGCATGTACGCGAGGCCGAAGATCACCAGTGTGAAGAGCCCCAGCGAATGTGTGCCGCGCGGTTCCGCATCGGCTTGCGGATTCGCGCGCTCTCGCGCATCGTCTGCGGCGATCTTGAACCTGCGCTGCTCGGGCCTGGTGTCTTTCATGCTGTCCTCGCGTGGATGTCTTTCATGACTTCAACACTCGTGTCGTCGGCAATACGGGCATGGCGGGCATGGCACGCATTGCGCGATTCGGAAACGAGTGTCGTGCGCCAAAAAATCCACGACGAATGAGAAAAGCGGACGTAATCGGGGGATATTTCCGGACGTGAGGTAACCGGCCTGTCGCCGGCCGTGCAGGCCCTCTGGCGTTTCGCGAACATTCCAGCTATGTTCTACGCGAACCCGTCGCCGCCCTCCGCCCCATGGACAGCCAGTCCCATCGACATCAAAGCCGTGCCGAACGCAGCCTGCGTTCAGCGCTCGGTCTCGCGCGTCCGGCCGGACGCCAGCGGGACATTCCCGCCACCGTGCATGCGATCGCGGTCGCGCTCGACGAGTGCCGCGTCCGGCACATCGACGGCGCCGCGCTGCTCGAAGGTACCGGCCTCGGCGCGGCCGAAGTCGCGTCACCGAACCTGCACGTGAATCGCGAACAGGAGCAACGTTGCTTCCGCAATCTGCTGCGCTGCAGCGGCGTGCCGTCGATCGGGCTCGCGATCGGCGCGCGGCTCCATGTATCGACGCTCGGCCTCGCGGGCTACGCGATGCTGATCAGCGGCTCCGTGATGCAGGCGTTCCGCTGCATGAGCCAGTTTCCGCTGTTCATGGGGCTGTATTTCGACGTGCGCGTGCACGCGCATGCGGACGCGATGAGCGTGACGATCGAACGCTACAACGGCGAACCCGATATCGAGGTGTTCCAGACCGACATGTGCCTGTCGAGCGTGCGCCTGATCGTGTCCGATCTGGTCGGCAAGCCGGTGTGGCCCGCGCAACTGCATCTCGCGCGCCGCACGCCGCGCAACGCCGCCGACTACGCGCGTCACTTCGGCTGCCCGGTCACGTTCAATGCGGGCGAGAACCGGCTCGTGTTTACGAGCGTGAACGGCACGGAGGCGCCGCGGCTCGCGAACGAAGTCAGCTTCAATGCACTCCATGGGCAGTGCGAAGTACTCGAACGTCAGTGGGCCGCATCGATCGGCACGCGCTTCGCCGATCGCGCGAAGGAGTTGATGGCGCGCGACCTCGCGCGCTTCAAGTCGATGACGTCACTCGCAGGCGCGCTGCATCTGACCGAGCGCACGTTGCGCAGGCGGCTGGAGAAGGACGGCATCACATTCCAGTCGCTGCTGGATGATGTCCGCCATCATGAAGCGGTGCGGCTGCTCGACGAGCCAACGCTGAGCGTGGCCGCGATCGCGGAACGGCTGGGCTACAGCGAACCGCGCAGCTTCCGCCACGCGTACCGGCGCTGGACCGGCAAGACGCCGCGGGCGGGCGCGGACGACGACGCGTGATGGGGGGCGCGACGATCAGCGGACTCGTGACGCACTTGCCCGCGTCGACCTCTGCCGTTTACGTCGAACGTCGTCGTCGACGGGCGCGTCGTGACTGGACAGAATCCGCAGTCGGCGAAGGCGACGGCCGAACAGATCGTCGCGCTGCTGTAACGCGACGCGGCGCCGCGCCGCGCACTCAAAGCTGTTCGAAACGCAGCCCCGCGTGACGCTCGAGGCGCTCGACGAAGCGCTCGTCGAACATCGTCGCGGGCGTCCAGAAGCCGCCGCCGCGCCCGGTCTTCTCGCCGTCGCGGGCGCAATCCAGCGCGAGGCTGAGTGCCGCCTGGCCAAGCATCTTGCCGGTCGAGCCGTAACCGGGATCGCGATCGCCGGTGACCTTCACGCGCAGCGTTCGCCCGTCGTCCGCGCGCCCGAAGAAGCGCAGATCGTAGCGGCCGGCCAGTTGCGCGGCAGCGCTCGGCCCCTCGCCGGGCTTCGGTAGCAGGAAGCGCTCCATCAGGCCGCGCACCGGCCCGATCAGAACGCCGACCATGAACGCACCGAGGCCGGCCACCATCGCGAGCGCAGCGACGCGGCCCTTCAGGCCGGTGCCCGTGATGACCGCCTCGTCATAGGCGAACTTGCTGCCATACGCGTAGTCCGCCAGCGCATTGGAGCGATGCACGACGCGCTCGTTGACGGCCGCCATCACGAACGGCGCGATCCACGCGCCGGCGTCGCGATCGAATTGCGCCGACCGGACCGCGTGCTGGCGCACCGTGAAGCGGTGATCCTTCGGACACAGCGCATACGGGTCGAGCAGTTCGCGACGCAACGCGGGGTCGGCCGCCGCTTCCCGCACGACGTTGATCACGCTCGCGACCGTTCCGCCCGACGCGCCGCCCTTCAGCGTCTTCACGCGCATCGTCACCTGCGTGGCCGGCGCGCCCCACTGCCGCCGCGCGTGCTGCTGCAGGAACAGCACGCCGATGTCCGACGGCACCGAATCGAATCCGCAGCAATGCACGATGCGTGCGCCCGATTGCCGCGCCGCCGGCTCGTAGCGTTCGATCATCCGCTTGATCCACTGCGTCTCGCCGGTCAGATCGCAGTAGTCCGTACCGGTTTGCGCGCAGATGCGGACCAGCGGCTCGCCATACAGCGCGTACGGGCCGACGGTCGACACGACGACGCGCGTGCGCGCACACAACGCCTGCAACCGCACGTCGTCGGCCGCATCGGCGACGATGATCGGCAGCGTCTGCCACGCGGCGCCGAGCGTGTCCCTCACCTGCCGGAGCTTCGCGTCGGAGCGGCCGGCGATCGCCCAGCGCAGCGTTTCGCCGCTGCCCGCCAGATGTTCGGCCAGGTAGCGCGTCAGGATCTGCCCGACGAAGCTGGTGGCACCGAATACGACTAGGTCGAGATCACGGGTCGGCTGGGTCATTCATGCTTCCTTTGAACGAATGGGTCCGTCGAACGCCTGCAACGGCGTCGGCAGGTTCAGCACCAGTTGCGCGTCCTTGACCACGTCGAACCGCACGATGGTGGTGACGCCCAGCCCGTCGAGCAACTGGCTCAGCGGGCCGCCGTGCCGCACCAGTTCGACGCCGCGCGGCAACACGCGCTGCGCGAACGACAGCGTATTGGTCTGCACCGAGCTCTGGTGCCACACGCCGTCGACGAGATTGATCATGGTATTCGTGCCCATCCGCGACTGCGACGGCACGTCGCTCAGCGCCGGCGACGGCGCGTTCAGCGTCAGGTCTGGCCGACCGTCCGGCCCGGCGATCCGCGCGCTGACCCGGGCGCCGATGTTCAGGTCGATATCGGCAAGCCACTTGGGCAGCTGATAGCCGTGCACGCCGCGCAGCCGCGCGATTTCCGTCGTGACGGGCAGCGCCAGCACGTGCGCGAAAAAGCTGCGGCGCCGCATCGCGTCGAGCAGCTCGAGCGCATGCGAGCCGAGCGCGCCAGGCCGGCGAATCACCACGGCGACGGACACCTCGTCGTACGGATCGTTGTCGCAGACCGAATACGAAAAGAACGTCAGCGCGACGAGCCCGTAGCCGGGAACCGCGCGCAGCGGTTCGAGCGGCACCGGCAGCATCGTGCGCAGGCGCTCGAGCGGCGCAAGAAACAGCAGCTGGACGCTGCTCGAACGATAGTAGAAATTTGGCGCCCAGGTCGGGCCCACGCGCGACGCCACCTGACGTTTCGGAATCCGACGGAAAAAATCGATGTTCCCAGCGGCGGGATCGCGCGCGACCGCGTCGAGATCCGGATTCATCCGGAACCGGTCGTAATACCCGCCTGCGGGCACGTCGACCGTATGCGGCCCGAATTCGACCTGTGTAAAGCGCCTGTCCATGGGCGTCGTCTCTCGTCGAAGATTGATCGTGGCAGGCAACCTTCTCGGCCTGCTGATTCACTACCGTCGGTAGGCACTCTAAGATTCAAGTTGACTTCAAGGTCAAGAATCCCGACTAGAGGAACAGGTCGGAACGCCCGGCGCCGCTCATTTCGCGGATTTGGCGGCCGCCCGGCGGCCGTTGCCGCGTATCGAGACCACACCGCTGTCGTGCAGACGCTCCATCACCCAGCGCGTGCGCTCGGCGCAGTCCAGATCGGTCGGCCGGTTCCGGATGCTGTCGATCGCGATGCGCAGTTGCGCCTTGTTTTTCTTAGAGCCCGGTGCACTTCAACGATGCGTAGTACTACGACAGGTCGAACAGGTGAGACTGCGCGCTAGCGGTGATGCCGTTCGCCGGTCTTTCCATTTGCCGTCACCCGCCGCGCGCCGTCATTCGAGTTCGACGCCCTTGAACTCGGGAATCAGGAACAGCGTCGCGACCATGTCGAGCACGTAGAGTCCGGCCAGCAGCGCGATCGCCGTCTGGAACGAGTAGTGCGCGGCCAGTGCGCCGACCGCCACCGGCCCGAAGCCGCCGACCGCGCGGCCGATATTCCACAGCACGTTCTGCGCGGTCGCGCGCGCGGCGGTCGGATAGCCTTCGGACATCAGCGTGCCGTAGCCGCCGACCATCCCGTTGACGAACATCCCCATCAGCGCGCCGGCCCACAGCATCGCGGCCGGGTCCGACAGGCGCGCATACGCGAGCACCGTCACGACCGCGCCGAACTGGTACAGCAGGAACGTCGGCTTGCGGCCGATACGATCGGCGAGCTGGCCGAACACCCAGACGCCGATCATCATCCCGACGACGGTAGCCGCCGTCCACAGCCCCGACTTCGTCAGCGAGAAGCTCATCTGCTTCGACAGGAAGGTGGGCAGCCAGATCATGATCCCGTAGTAGCCGAAGTTCTGGACCGAGCACAGGATCACGATGCCGAGACTCGTGCGCGCGGTGTGGGCATCGGCGACGAGCATCCGGAACGCGTTGGCGCGCGGCTGCGTCGCGCGCTGCACGAACACTTCCGGTTCATGGAGCCGGTTGCGCAGCACCCACGCGAGCAGCGCCGGCAGCACGCCGACCACGAACATCCCGCGCCAGCCGATATGGAGCAACAGCAGCGGCGTCAGCAGCGCGGCCAGCAGCACGCCGGCCTGCCAGCCGAGCGCAACGTAGCACGACACGCGCGCCCGCTTGCTTGCCGGCCACGCTTCGGCCGCGAGCGCCATGCCGATCCCGAACTCGCCGCCAAGGCCGATGCCCGCGATGGTCCGGTACACCAGCAGATCGCGGAAGCCCTGCGCGACTGCGCACAGGCCGGTGAACACCGCGAACAACATGATCGTCCAGGTCAGCACGCGCACGCGGCCGTAGCGATCGCTCAGGGCACCGAACAGAATGCCGCCCGCGACGGCGCCGATCAGCGTCCACGTGACGAGCGCGCCGCCCTGCCCGGGCGTGAGCTGCAACGACGCGGTAATTGCCGGCAGCATGAAGCCGAGGATCAGCAGGTCGAAGCCGTCCATCGCGTAGCCGATCGCCGAGCCGGCCAGTGCCTTCCACGCGTACGCGCCGACCTGCTCCGCGCGCGGCGCCCCCGGATCGCCGAGCGCCGAAGATTTCATGTTTGCTGCCATGGTGTCCTGCCGGAATGCCGGAAATGTCCGGGCGACATTCTAAAGCCTGTTTCCGCCGGCGGCCGGCCGGCACCCGTATGCGCGCAGAAAGGGCCGCGCCGCCCGCGTCCGGGAACGGATGCAGGCAGCAGCGGGTAATGAAATTGAAAGATGTTGAAGCCGGGGCCCGCAATCAGACGGGACACCGAAAGAAAGGATTGAAGCGGGTGTTGCGTGGCCGGCGTCGCCGCCGGCGCGGGTCGAACGGCACCGCAGCGGTACCGGTGCGGTGCGGCATCAGCCCTGATCGTCGCCGGGCCACCAGGTTTTGGCCTCGCGGTCGACGAGCAGCGTGTCGAGATCCTTGCCTTCGAGCCATTTGGGCCTCGGGCCGCGCCCCGTCCAGGAACGACCGGTCGTCGGATCGTAGTACTTGGCAGGCGCCTTGCGTTTTCGCTGGACGATGTAGCCGAGGGCGCTCAGCACTTCCTGCTGCGAGATGCCCAACAGCTGGACCTGCTCCTTGAATGCCGCGAGCGCGGCTTGCTTCTCCTTCTGCTTGGCTTCCGACAACTTGATGTTCAGGTCCCGAAGTTGTGCTTCGAGTTCCTGCAGAGCCTGGGTCATGTATTCATCCTCTTTGGGCATGTTTTTTTCAAAAAACCTCCGATGGCAGAACCTATCACGAAGTTCCGCCAATCTGTGTTGCGAGATGTGAATCGTTGGCCTGAATCAGCAAGGCTGTCGACGTGTGTCGCAAAGCGACGCGATCGTCGAAAGCCGCACGCCGTCGGCCCGCAACACGTGGCGCACCGCGTTCGCACGCGTGGCCGCGTCGGTGGAGACCTCCTCGCCACCGGGCGCCGCACCTTTCAAGGGCACGGCATGGCGCGAATGATAGCAGTGCGCATCGCTCGTGTTCGAGGAGTTTTGCGTTGCAGCGCCGCCCTGTCTCGACCGGCCGCGGAATGTCGATGCCGGCGCGTCGGTTCATGCGCCTCAGCTGCGCCCGTCCCACGCGATTCGCGCGAGCAGCGCATGCAGTTTCGCGCCGCGCGCGGCGTTCAGCGCGCTTGCATGGGCGACGCGTCCAGCCAGATGCGCGCGGAAATCCGCGTGCGCGGTGCGATTCTGCGACACCGGACCGTGGCGGATGCAATTGGTCAGGATGGCCTTCAGGACATCGAACTCGTCGCGCGCCAGATTCGGATGGCGATTGACGACGACGCCGGCCAGTTGCTGCCGCATGCCGCGCCGCATCACGCGCGTCTTGCGCAGCTGCAGCGCGAAGCCTTCCTCGAGCGCGATCGCCGCGACCCTCGCCTGCAGCCGCCCCGCGTCGCGCACGAGCGTGCCGCCGCCCGAGAACGCGAGATCGTCCGCGTAGCGCGTATAGGCCGCGCCGAGCGAACGCGCGAGCGCGGCGAGCCGCAGGTCGAGCCGGAAGGCACACAGGTTTGCCAGCGCCGGCGAGGTCGGCGCGCCCTGCGGCAGGTGCCGGTTGCGATAGCGCTGGCGCGCGGTCCAGTCGAACCGGTCGCGCAGGTCGGGCGCCAACAGCCGCGCCGACGGCACGCGATTGGTGCACAGCGCGGTCAGCGTGCGTGCAACCTCGGCGGGATAGCCGAGCGTCGTGAACAGCGCATGGACGCGCGCCGCGCGCACCGACACGAAGAAGTCCGCGAGATCGAACCGGACGACGACATCGCGATCCGCATGCGGCGCGGCGAACGACACGATCCCGCGCCCCTTGCGAAAGCCGTGCGCCGCGTCGTGCGGCGGAATCCGGTCGAGCAGCCCGTGCAGGATGCGGCGCTGCGCGTCGCGCAGCCGGCCCTTCGGCATCTCGATCAGGCGGCAGCCGCCGCGCCGCTTGTCGTAGCCGGCGTAGGTGTAGTGATGCAGCGGCGCGTCGCTGCCGCGCGCGTCGACGCGCCAGCGGTCGGCCAGCCAGTCGAGCTCGGAGGTGCTCACGTCGAGCCAGCGCGCGAGGTCGCCACAGGTCGGCCATTGCGGTACGTCGACGCCGGCAAGCCGCGGCGGCAACGGGCGCTGCACCGGCGGCCGCTGCACGATGCGGACGACCGTCGGCCGATGATCGCCGTACCACGCGATCATGAAGGCCGATGTATCGGCCAGCGCGCTTGCCAGCCGATCGGTATCGACGTCGGTCCAGTGCGTGCCGAAGTGTGCGAACGCGTGGTCGACGAGCTCGTGCGCCCATGAAGGCGCGACGCCGATTACGGCCGCGATGCGCTCGAGCACGCCGGCGCGCTCGGGCGGACCGGCCAGCATCGCATCGGCAATCAGGCGGGCTGTATCGAACCGGGACGTCTGCATGGAGAAGAATGGGCGGGACGATGAGTCAACGTGACAGGTGCTGCGAGAGCAGTCGTTGCGCAACGCGCAACCTGCGCTCTGGCGACGCATCGGGGTGTCGGGCTCATCCACGGGGTAGCCCCGTGGTCCTGGAACATCGACTGCCTGTTCCGGGGGTTGTGCTTGACCCACCGCCCCGCGACGCGACTGTAAGGGCCGCGCGCGCGGCGTGTCAATCGGCGAACCTTCGGCGACACGCGCGCGATGCTCAGGCGCGTCGTGCGAACAGCTCGGCGAACGCGATCGCGTGCCGAGCCACCGTGCATGCAACCTGTCGGCATCGATATGTACGACGTAACGTTCCGCTTCGCCCTCGCGATCTTGTTCGTCTGCATCGGCGTACCGGACGCGCCGCGGCGCTGACGCTTCCAGTTAGTCAGAATGTTGCGGAGTGTAGCGCCAAGCGATGCACGGACGATGACCGCGACCGCCCGCGGCGCGGCACCCCGCGCGGCCGTTACGGCAGCGGCGGCGCGCTGCGCAATACAGCCTCCAGCCCGGTCGCGAACGGCGTCGCATGCTCGATGCCGAGCGCGCGCACGCGTCGCGCATCCAGATGGCAATCGTAGGGCCGCGGCGTCGCATCGGCCGGCGTGTCGATCCGTGCGAGCGCGGCGTCGATGCCGAGCGCGGTCGCGATCCGCCGCGCGATGTCGTACTTCGTCATCGGTTCCTCGCCCGACCAGTGCCGGATACCGGTGACGGACGCACCCGCGAGCTGGCGCAGCGTCAGGTCGCGGATGACGTCCGCGACGTCGGGCGTGTAGGTCGGATAGCGGATCGCCCACGCGTCCATGCCGACCGCCTCGGCGCCCGGTCGTGCGGATGCGACGACCGCCGGCACGAGGGTCGTCACGGCCGACTCGCGCCAGTCGACGATCGGCCCGTAGAGCAACGGCAGACGCAGCACGCAGGCCAACGGCGACGCGACGAGCAACGCGGCCTCGCCTTCGAGCTTGGTGCGGCCGTAGATGTTCAACGGATTCGGCGTCGCGTCTTCGCGGTACGGCGCGGCCTTGCCGTCGAACACGTAGTCGGTGGAGATCCCGAGCGTCCACGCGCCGTAGCGTGCGGCGAGCGCGCCGATGCGGGCCGGCGCGTCGACATTGATCGCGCGCGCGGCCGCGGGGTCGCGTTCGCAGACGTCCGGGCGACGCTCGGCCGCGCAGATGATCACGGCAGCCGGTCGGCGCGTGTCGAAGAGCCGTTCGAGCGCCGGCTGATCGAGCACATCGAGCCGGGCGACGTTGTCGGGCGGCAGTGCGAGTTGCCGTGCGCCGGCGGTGTCGGGGTTCCGGATGGTCGCGACCAGCGTCAGCGACGCTTCGCGGGACAGCGACGCGGCGACCGCACGGCCGAGCAGGCCGGACGCGCCGATGAGGAGGATGGTCGGGTGCGACACGATGGCCAACGATGCAAAGGAATGACGGGGCCCCAATCTAACCGAGAACCGACAGCCGATGTCGATTTAGCTCGCCCGTCGGCGCCATGCGCTTGATGAAACGAGGCCCGGTGCGCCATCCAGCGCACCGGGCCCGTCGTGCCGCACGCAACCTGTCGTGCTGGCTTACTTCCGGTCGAACGAATAGCGTCCCGGCCCGGTGAACGCGAGCAACAGCAGCCCGCCGATGATGCTGATGTTCTTGTAGAAATTGATCATCGCGACGAACTGATCCATGCCCTGCAGCGCCCAGTAGCGATGCCCGATCACTGCTGTCGCGAGCGTGTAGGCCGCGAACACGAGGGCGAGCGGACGCGTATAGAAGCCGGCCGCGATCAGCGCCCCGCCGAGCAGCTCGACCGCCACCGCGATCCCCGCCGACAGCTCGGGCAACGGTGCGCCCGTCGACGTCATGTACGCGACCGTGCCCGAAAAGCCGTTCAGCTTCTGCCAGCCGAACATAACGAACAGCACCATCATCAGCACGCGAGCGGCCAGCAGCAGCTCGTCCTTCTTCGACTCCAGCGAAACGTAACGCATGACAATCACCTTGATTTGACGGTTTGACGCATTCGCTGCCGACGGCCGCCGCAACGGCGAACCCACGAATCGGCAACGAACCCTCCTCGCACGCTCGAACCGCGGGCCGGTCGGCCCGCTGCCGAGGAATCCGTCCGGCCGCGCCATCGTGGCGGGCTGCGGAGCGGTTCTGGCGAAGCACAGGTGCAGTCTACTGTCTCACTGGAAATCATCAATCCGTCGAAACAAGATTGGCTGTCTCGGTTTGGTGGACAATTGTCACGTAACAAATGCGGCATATGCGCGGCGGACGGCCGGCACACCGCTTGATGCGCCGGCCAGCCGGATCACATCTTCAGCGTCGCGAGATCCGCCGGCGGAATCGCCCGCGCCAGCAACGCCGTCGCGCAGTTGCCCCAATACGTCACGCCCGCGCCGGCGCGGCACTCTGCGTCGCGCGAGCCACGCCAGCACGCGCGCGATCCCGCCCGGCAGGCGACTCACCGCATCGCTCGACCATCTCCGCAAATCCTGCGGTGATTACGCGCGTGCTCGCCGCACACCCGCTCCGCTACGGCCTGCGCCCCGCGCCGCCGTCCGCCGGCGGCACGGCCGTCCCCAACCGTTCCGCCAGGAACCCGATGAATGTGCGCAGCGTGACGAACCCTTCCCGATGTTGCGGAAACACCGCGTTCAGCGTGAGCGGCGACGGCGCATACGCGTCGAGCAGCGGCACGAGCGCGCCGCTGTCGAGCGCAGCGCCGACGATGAAATGCGGCAGCAGCGCGATGCCGAGCCCGGCGATCGCCGCGTCGCGCACGACTTCGCCGTTGTTCGCGACGAGCGGCCCCTGCACGTCGAACGTGCGCGACGCGCCGTCGATCCGGAATTCCCAGCCGACGCGCCGCTCGCGTCCGTACATCAGGCACGTATGGCCGGCGAGATCGGCCGGCGTGTCGGGCGTGCCCTGCCGCTTCAGGTAGGCAGGGCTCGCGCACGCGATCATCTTCCACGCGCCGAGCGGGCGCGCGATCAGCGTCGAATCCTCGAGCGCACCGATCCGCAGCACGAGGTCGAAGCCCTCGCCGATCAGGTCGACGCGCCGGTCGGTCAGGTCGAGGTTCAGCCGCACGGCCGGATGCGCGGACAGGAATTCGGCGATCAGCGGCGACACGTGCGTGATGCCGAACGACAGCGGTGCGCTGATCTTCAGCGAGCCGTGCAGTTCGGTGCTGCGCACCGACATCGCCTGCTCGGCATCGGCGATCTCCGCGAGGATCCGCTGCGCACGCGCATAGAACTCCTGCCCCGATTCCGTGACCGCGAGATTGCGCGTGTTGCGATGCAGCAGCCGCACGCCGAGCGACGCCTCGAGCGCCATCGTGCGCCGGCTCACGAACTGCTTGGACAGCATCAACTGGTCGGCCGCCGCCGTGAAACTGCCGGCATCGACGGTCGCGACGAAGATCTTCAGGTCGTTGAGTTCCATATTGTCCACCCCAGAGTGACAGTCATTATCTCCACGGGCATTTATTTGTCAAATAGATTGACCTAAGATTCATCTCAACGAACGGCCGGCCCCACTTCCGAGGACCGGCGACATCAAGGACAAAATCATGATCGAGACTCGTGCAGCAAACCAACGTGGCCGTGCCGAGCATGGCTGGCTCAGCTCGCGTCATACGTTTTCTTTCGCGAATTACTACGATCCGAAGCAAGTCGGCTTTTCCGATCTGCTGGTGATCAACGACGACCGCGTCGCCCCGGGCCGCGGCTTCGGCACGCACCCGCACCGCGACATGGAAATCCTGTCGTACGTGCTGGACGGTGCGCTGGAGCACAAGGATTCGATGGGCACCGGGTCGGTGATCGTGCCGGGCGACGTCCAGCTGATGAGCGCCGGCACGGGCGTGCGTCACAGCGAGTTCAACCACTCGCCCGAGGCGCCCGTCCACTTCCTGCAGATCTGGGTCGGGCCGGCCGAGAAGGGTGCCGAGCCGCGCTATCAGCAGACCCATGTCGCGGCAGCCGACAAGCGCGGCAAGCTCGCGCCGATCGTGTCGCCCGATGGTAACGGCGGCTCGCTGGCGATCCGGCAGGACACGCGGATCTACGCCGGGCTGTTCGACGGCGACGAGCGCGCCACGCTCGAACTGGCACCGGACCGCTTCGCCTACGTGCACGTCGCACGGGGCAGCGTGACGGTCAACGGCGTGACGCTCGGCGAAGGCGACGGCGCGCGCATCCGCGGCGAACAGGCGCTGACGTTCGCCGACGGCAAGGATGCGGAAGTGCTGGTATTCGACCTGCGTCCGGTCGAAGTGACGGCCGAGTGGGCATGACGCCCGTTCGGAACCTCGGGCCCCGCTGAACGCGGGGCCTTCTTACTCGGAGATTCGCAACATGGCCAAGGTACTCGTTCTTTACTACTCGTCCTACGGGCACGTCGAAACGATGGCGCAGCACGTCGCGGAAGGCGCGAAATCGGTGCCCGGCGTCGAGGTCACGCTCAAGCGCGTGCCGGAAACCATCCCCGTCGACACGGCGAAGTCGATCGGCGTCAAGGTCGACCAGGCCGCGCCCGTCGCGACCGTCGACGAACTCGCGAACTACGACGCGATCATCTTCGGCACGCCGACCCGCTTCGGCAACATGGCCGGCCAGATGCGCACGTTCCTCGACCAGACCGGCGGCCTGTGGATGAAAGGCGCGCTCGTCGGCAAGATCGGCAGCGTGTTCGCGTCGACCGGCACGCAGCACGGCGGCCAGGAAACGACCATCACGTCGTTCCACACCACGCTGCTGCACCAGGGGATGGTGATCGTGGGCGTGCCCTACGCATGCAGCGGGCTCGTCAACATGAACGAAATCACGGGCGGCACGCCGTACGGCGCGACCACGCTCGCGGGCGCGGACGGCAGCCGTCAGCCGAGCGCGAACGAACTCGATATCGCGCGCTACCAGGGCAAGCACGTCGCGGAACTCGCGGTGAAGCTCGCGTCGTAACGCGAGCCCGTGCCGCGTGCCCCGGGAAGCCCGGGGCCGCGGCGTGTGGCGCCTGCGCGGCACGCACACGAACGAACGGCGCCGGTCGAACCCGGCGCCGTTTTCCATTGAGCGGACCGTAGCGCTGTGTTCGCCGCCTGCGGTCGTCAGCGGTCGTCAGCGGCCGGTAGCGACTGGCCCGCTATTGACCCGTCATTGGCCCGATGCCGGCGCGGCCGGAGCCGGTGCCGCCTTCGTCGCCGGCGCCTTTTCCACCGCATTCTGCGGATAGTTGCTCTGGTCGTTGGTCAGCCGGTAGCCGCTGCCCGTGCCGATCGCCTTCAGGTCCTTCGCGTGACGCGCGCGGGCGGCCTTGCGGGCCGCCTTCTTCTGCGCCTTGTCGAGCTGCTTCTGCGTCGGCGCGGATGCCGGGTTCTGCGTCGGCGCGGACGCCGGATCCTGCGCATATGCTGCGGGCGCGGCGGTCAACAGCAGACCGACCGACACCGTTACTGCCACTGCCACCGAAACTGCGCGAGACTTCTTCATGGCCGGATCTCCTTGTCGATTGTTGATTGTGGGTCGAACGCCGGCGTACGAGGACGGCGCCGATGCAACGTTAGCCGATCGCCACGCAAATGTCCGTGCGGGTTCCTGAATTCTCCTGATAACGGCAGCGATACGTCGGCGGCACGCACGTTGACCGGCCGGCGCCGCGGCCGGAACGTCACGGACGCCATCAGGGAAACCGATAGCATCGCGCGCCGCCGGTGCCCGGCTTCCGCCCCCGCTCAGATCCAGCGCGACAGCACCGGCAGCAGGATCGGCACGACGAACGCGGTCAGCACGCCGTTCAGCCCCATCCCGAGTCCCGCGAACGCGCCGGCCTCCTCGCTGACCTGGAACGCGCGCGCGGTGCCGATGCCGTGCGACGCAACGCCCAGCGCGAAGCCGCGCACCGCCGGCTCGTCGATGCGCAGCGCGTTCAGGATTCCGCGCGCACACACGGCGCCGAAGATCCCGGTCGAAATCACCAGCACGGCCGTCAGCGACGGAATGCCGCCGATCGCCTGCGCGACGGCCATCGCGATCGGCGTGGTCGCGGATTTCGGCGCGAGCGACGCGATCGTCTGGTGCGACGCGCCGAACAGCGCGGCGATGCCGACCGCCGACACGATCGCGGTCAGCGAGCCCGCCAGCAGCCCGACCAGCAGCGGCACCGCGGTGCGCCGCAGCTTCGACCACTGGCGGTACAGCGGCAGCGCCAGCGCGACGGTCGCCGGGCCAAGAAGGAAATGGACGAACTGCGCGCCCTCGAAATACGTCGGATACGGCGTGCGCGTGATCGTCAGCAACACGACGATCAGCGCGACCGCGATCAGCACCGGGTTCGCGAGCGGATTGAAACGGGCCCGCGCATAGACGGCCTGCGCGATCAGGTAGGCGATCAGCGTGATCGTCAGGCCGAGCAGCGGGGTCGCGGCGAGATAGACCCAGATCGCACCGAGTTTCGGGAAGGCCGTCATTGCGTGCCCTCCGCCGTGCCGCCGGCGCGCCGCTGGCGCCGCAGCAATGCGCGCGTGACGAGCGCCGTCACGGCGATCGCGAGCGACGTGCTCACCGCCAGCGCGACGACGACCGCGAGCGCATCGCCGCGCACGCGATCGGCCGACACCATGATGCCGACGCCGGCCGGCACGAACAGCAACGACAGGTGGCGCAGCAGCTCGAGCGCGGTCGGCTCGATCGCATCGGCCAGCTGCGGGCGCAGCATCACGAAGCCGAACAGCAGCAGCATGCCGATCACGGGGCCCGGCACCGGCAGCCCGAACAGATAGGACACGCCTTCCCCGAGACACTGGAAGGTCAGCAAGACCGCGAACGCCTGCAGCATGAAGCGCTTCTCCCGAACGTGGCCGCGTGCGCTGGTGCCGATCATGCCGATCGTGCAGCCGCGCGAGCCGATAGGCCGGCTGTGTGCGACGCCGGCGTGGACAATACGCGCGATCGTACCAACTTCCACGCGACCGGACATCGCTACGAGCGCCTGTCACGAAGCAGCGGCTTCGCGCATGCGCGTAGGCAAACGCCGCCACGCGCCGACACAGCAAGGTGGAGAAAATGAATCACGCCGTTGATTCGGGACGGGACGGAGCGAACTGGCCCGCCTCTTCCCGTCATTCGCACGCGCGCCGCGTCGAGCGCGGCGCACGTGCGAATCGGCCGCTTACTTCAGCCGCGTCGCGATTTCATTCGCCATCGCCTTCATCGCGGCTTTCGTCGGCGCATCCGTGGCCAGCGCGTTCAGCAAGCCGAAGTCATGGATCGTGCCGTCGTAGCGGGTCGTCGTCGCTTCGACGCCCGCTGCATCCAGCTTGCGGCCGTACGCTTCGCCTTCGTCGCGCAGCACATCGAACTCCGCGACCTGGATCAGCGCGGGCGGCAGCCCCTTCAACTGCGCAGTGCTCGCGCGCAGCGGCGATGCGTAGATCTCGTTGCGTTGCGCTTCATTCTTCGTATAGGCGTCCCAGAACCACTTCATCATCGGTCGCGTCAGGAAGTGGTCCTGCTGATACGCGTGGTACGAACCGGTGTTGAAGTCGTGATCCGTGACGGGCCACAGCAGGCCCTGGAAGCGGATCGCCGGGCCGCCCTTGTCCTTCGCCATCAACGCCACGGCAGCCGCCATGTTGCCGCCGACGCTGTTGCCGACCACCGCGAGGCGGCTGCCGTCGACGCCGATCTCCGCACCGTGCGCGGCCACCCATTTCGTTGCCGCATACGCCTGGTTGATCGCGACCGGGTAATGCGCTTCCGGCGACGGCGTGTAGTTCACGAACACCGCGACAGCGCCCGCTTGCACGACGAGATCGCGCACGAGACGCTCATGCGTCGGGAAGTCGCCGAGAATCCAGCCGCCGCCGTGGAAAAACATGAACACCGGCAGCGTGCCCGTCGCACCTTGCGGGCGCACGATCGTGACGGGCACCGACAGGCCGTCCTGCTCGATCGTGCGGTTCGACACGTCGATCCCGGACAGGTCGACCTTCACACCGTTCTGCGCATCGACCAGCACCTGGCGCGCCTTCGCGGGACTCAGCGTTTCGAGGCCCGGCCCCTTCTGGCCGTTCAGTGCGGCGAGGAGCCCGCGCGTGGCCACATCGGGCTGGGCAGCAGATGCGCCGGCAGCGAATGCGGCGGGTGCGGTGGACAATGCGGCGGCAACGGCGGCAGCAACCAGCAGCGGCTTGATGATCTTCATGATGGATTTCCCGGATTTGATCGGTGAATGAGGTTCGGTTGTTCGTAGTCCGATGGATCAGACGAGCGTCAGCGTGACGTCGATGTTGCCGCGCGTCGCGTTCGAATACGGGCAGACGACGTGCGCGCGCTCGATCAGCGTTTGCGCGATCTCGCGGTCGAGGCCGGGCAGCGAAATCTTCAGCTCGACTTCGATGCCGAAGCCGTTCGGAATCGCACCGATGCCGACACTGCCTTCGATCGCGGCGTCCGCGGGGATCGCGATCTTGTCGCGCGCCGCGACGAACTTCATCGCGCCGATGAAGCACGCGCTGTAGCCGGCCGCGAAAAGTTGTTCGGGGTTCGCGCCGGCGCCGCCTGCGCCGCCGAGTTCGCGCGGCGTGGTGAGCTTCAGGTCAAGGCCGCTTTCGGGCACCGTGGCACGGCCGTCACGGCCGCCGGTGGCTTTTGCATGGGCGCGGTACAGCACTTTTTCGATCGACATCACAGACTCCTTTTCAACAGTGAGAGAAACAGCGTTGCAACTCGGGACTGCGAGGCGATGTCGGTATCGTCCGAATCGCATTTATTTATCTACTCATAGGTAGATAAACGTCCCCAAAAAATGCAGGTGGCGGATCCACCTGCTCCAATTCCCTATCTACCATCAGATAGATAATGAGATTCAATAAAAAGGCGGCGAACCGCCTTACTGCTTGCCCCGTCGGTCAGGACCGGGCCTTCCAGACTGCCTCGACATCCTCGAGGCGCGCCCGGGTGTGAAACAGCCGGCTGGCCAGCACGCTGCCCTGGAACGCCGCGTACAACGTGCGCGCGGCCGTTTCGGGCTTGCCGCTGAACTGCAGCGTGCCTTCCTGCGCGCCCTGCGCCAGCAATGCGGCAAGCCAGCTCTCGTTGGCCTTGAAGAACGCCTGGACCGCCTGCCGAACGCTATCTGGCAGCGATTCGATATCGGCCGCCAGCATCCCGCACAGACAGATCTGGTTGCCGTCGCCAAGCGTCCGGCCGAACAGCTTCGTGTACAGGCTCAACTTCACGTCGGCCGGCAACGCCGGATCGATCGCCCGCATGGCCGCGAGGACTTCGTCGCTATAGTCCGCCACCGCTTCCAGCACGAGATCGTCCTTCGACGGGAAGTAGTAGTGAATGCTCGACGTCTTCACGCCCACCAGATCGGACAGGTCTCGATAGCTGAAGCCGTTGTAACCGCGCAGCATCATCAGCGTGATCGCGTGGTCGAGAATCTGTTCGCGGACGGTCGGTTTCGTTTCCATGGATCGAACTTTATCTACTCGTAGATAGACAGTCAAGCATTTTTTTTAATACGACGATGCGCGCTGCGGTGGGAATTCCCCGCCCCGACAGCAGGCCCCGTCCCGCACACCGGCTGCCTGCTTACAACCGGCCTGCAGCCGAATCGAATCGATGCGACACTCGCAGCCGAACCGCCAATATCGCGCCGTTCACCGCACACGCCAGACCGCCGGGCCGCCCGCCCGCGCGGCATCAAGGAGAGGTTTCAATGTTTTCGTGGTTTGAACGGCGCCTGCCGACATTCCCGCTCGAAGATCCCGCCACGCCGCCGAAGGGGTTCTTCTCGTTCGTCTGGGCGTGCACGAAAGGCGCGCGCGGCTGGATCCTGCTGATCGCGCTGACCTCGGCCGCGCTCGCCGCCTACGAGGCCGCGCTGTTCGCGATGATGGGGCGCGTGGTCGACTGGCTGTCGTCCGCGACGCCGGCCGACTTCGGCGGCCGCCATTTCGGCACGCTCGCCGGCTTCGCTGCGATCCTCGCGGGCAGCACGCTGCTGATCGCGCTGCATACGATGGTCAAGCACCAGGTGCTCGCGATCAACTTCCCGATGCGGCTGCGCTGGCTGTTTCACCGGCTGATGCTCGATCAGAGCCTGTCGTTCTACGCGAACGAGTTCGCGGGCCGCGTGACGACCAAGATCATGCAGACCGCGCTCGCGGTGCGCGACGCGCTGTTCATGTCGGTCGACGTCGTGATCGGCGTCGCCGCGTACCTGATCGGCATTCTCGCGCTCGCGGCCAGCTTCGACTGGCGGCTGATGATTCCGCTCGTGTTGTGGGCGCTCGGCTACGGCGCCGCCTGTGCGTACTTCGTGCCGCGCCTCGGGCGCGTCGGCAGCCAGCAGGCGGACGCGCGCGCGTTGATGACGGGCCGCATCACCGACGCCTATTCGAACATCACGACGGTGAAGCTGTTCTCGCACACGCGCCGCGAAGCCGACCACGCGCGCCGCGCGATGGAGGCGTTCAAGGCGACCGGCGACGCGCAGATGCGGCTCGTCAGCGCGTTCGAGGTCGTCAACCACCTGCTGTCGACGCTGCTGCTGGTCGGCTCGAGCGGCCTCGCGCTCTATCTGTGGCTGCACGGCGAAGCGAGCGCGGGGGTGGTCGCGGCCGTGATCGCGATGGCGCTGCGCCTGTCGAGCTATTCGCACTGGATCATGTGGGAGATGACGGAGCTGTTCGAGAACGTCGGCACGATCCAGGACGGTATCAACACGCTGACGAAGGTGCGCAGCGTGGTCGACGCGCCCGATGCGAAGGCGCTGGTCGTGCAGCGCGGCGGCATCGTGTTCGACGACGTGCGCTTCGCGCACGACGACAACGACACGCCGGTGTTCGACGGGCTGAACCTGACGATCCGGCCGGGCGAACGGATCGGCCTGATCGGCCGCTCGGGCGCCGGCAAGTCGACGCTCGTGAACCTGCTGCTGCGCTTCTACGACGTCGACGGCGGCACGATCCGGATCGACGGGCAGGACATCGCGCACGTGACGCAGGACAGCCTGCGCGCGGCGATCGGGATGGTCACGCAGGATACGTCGCTGCTGCACCGGACGATGCGCGAGAACCTGCTGTACGGCCGCCCCAATGCGACCGAGCGCGAGATGCAGGACGCGGCCGTGCGGGCCGAAGCGTCCGATTTCATCGAACGGCTGCGCGACCGGCACGGGCGCAGCGGCTACGACGTCGAGGTCGGGGAGCGCGGCGTGAAGCTGTCGGGCGGCCAGCGGCAGCGCGTCGCGATCGCGCGCGTGATGCTCAAGGACGCACCGATCCTCGTGCTCGACGAAGCGACGAGCGCGCTCGACTCGGAAGTCGAGGTCGCGATCCAGCGCAGCCTCGACAGCCTGATGAGCGGCAAGACGGTGATCGCGATCGCGCACCGGCTGTCGACGATCGCGGCAATGGACCGGCTGATCGTGCTCGACGAAGGCCGCATCGTCGAGGAAGGCACGCACCAGCAGCTGCTTCAGGCCGGCGGCATCTACGCGGCGCTGTGGGCGCACCAGAGCGGCGGTTTCCTCGGCGAAACGGCCGACGCGGAAGGGGCCGAGCAGTAACGCGGGCGCGGCGGCCAGGCACGCGAGCAAACGCCGTCAGCCTGCCGCCGCGTTGACATCACAGCCGCACGATCGTCGATTTCAGCTCGGTGTATTTGTCGAGCGCATGCAGCGACTTGTCGCGACCGTTGCCCGACTGCTTGTAGCCGCCGAACGGGAAGTTCATGTCGTCGCTGCCGTCGCCATAGCAATTGACCCAGACGGTACCGGCGCGCAGCCGGCGCGCGACCGTGTGCGCCGTCGCCATATCGGCCGACCAGACGGCCGCCGCGAGCCCGTACTCGGTGTCGTTGGCGATGCGCACGGCCGAATCGACGTCGTCGAACGCGATCACCGACAACACCGGCCCGAAGATCTCCTCGCGTGCAATCGTCGCGTGCGCGTCGACGTCGAACACGGTCGGCTCCACGTAGAAGCCGCCCGTCTCCTCGCGCACGCGCGCGCCGCCCGTCACGAGGCGCCCCTCGTCCCGGCCGATGCCGATGTAGCGCATCACGCGCTCGAGTTGCACGCGATCGACGATCGCGCCCATCGCCACCGCCGGATCGAGCGGGTGTCCGGGCGCGAAACGCCGCGACGCGGCAACCAGCTTGTCGACGAACGCATCCTTGATATCGCGATGCACGAGCAGGCGCGAACCCGCCGTGCAGACTTCCCCCATGTTGAAGAAGATCGCATCGGCGGCCGCCTGCGCGGCCCGATCGAGATCGGGGCAATCGGGCAGCACGATGTTCGGCGACTTGCCGCCCAGTTCGAGCCACACGCGCTTCAGGTTCGACTGCGCGGCGCACGCCATGATCTGCTGCCCGGTGCGCGCCGAACCGGTGAACGCGATGCAGTCGACGTCGCGATGCAGCGCGAGCAGCCGGCCCGGCTCGGCACCGCCCGGCACGACGCTGAACACGCCGGGAGGCATGCCGGCGTCGCACGCGAGCTGCGCGACGCGGATCGCGGTCAGCGGCGATTTCTCGGAGGGCTTGAGCACCACGCTGTTGCCGGCAGCGAGCGCCGGCGCGAATTTCCACGCGGCCATCAGCAGAGGGAAATTCCACGGCACGACCGCCGCGACGACGCCGATCGGCTCGCGCGTGACGAACCCGACCAGATGACGGTCGGCCGGCACGACCTCGCCGCCGACCTTGTCGATGGCCTCGGCATACCAGTCGACGCAATGCGCGGCGGCCGGCACGTCGATGGCCGTGGTATCGGCGATCGGCTTGCCGGTGTCGAGCGTCTCGAGCAGCGCGAGTTCGTCGCAATGCTCGCGCATCAGCGCCGCCCAGCGCTGCAGCACGGCCTTGCGCGCACGCGGATTCATGCCGGCCCACGCCTGCGCGTCGAATGCGCGACGCGCGGCCGCGACGGCCGCATCGACGTCGTCGGCACCGCAGTCGGCCACCTGCGCGAGCACGCGAGCGTCGATCGGACTCACGCATGCAAAAGTAGCGCCGCTGTGCGCGGCGCGCACGTCGCCATCGATGAACGCGCGCGCTTCGATCCGCAGCACGGCCGCACGGGCCTGCCAGTCTTCGAAAGTGGATGGATTCATGGGAATTCCGTTTTCGTCAAAGGTCGGCCATCACGATCCGGGCACCGGATCGATGGGCGTGAACGTTCCGGCGCGCGCCTCGATCGCTTCGCCGGCGGCGAGGCACAGCGCCTCCTGAAAGCGTCCGGCGACGAGCTGCACGCCCGTCGGCACGCCGTCGCGCACGCCGGTCGGCACCGACAGCCCCGGCAGCCCGAGCAGCGCGGTCGCCAGCAGCGGCCCTTGCATGGCGACGATGTCGCGCATCGCGTCGTCGCCGTGCTGATCGGCATCGATCGCGAACGGCTGCGCGCACGACACCGGCATCAGCAGCAGCGGGTAACGCACGAAGAACTGCTGCCAGTCGCGCAACAGCGCGGTGCGCCGCGCGAGCCCGTTCACGTAGCCGGCCAGGTCGAGCGGCGCCGCGAGGTTGCGCTGGCTCGTGAACGCGGTCCGGATCGCCGCGTCGCCGTGCTGCATGATTACGTCGCCCAGTCCGCTGCCTGCTTCGTTGGTCACGAGGTCCAGCCACAGCGCGCACGCTTCGGCGATCCGCGGCGGCTCCGCCTCCTCGACGATGCAGCCGGCCTCTTCGAGCCAGCGCGCCGCCTGCCGGACCGCATCGACGACCACCGGGTCGGACGGCACGCCGGGCAGCGCCGGACACACGGCGACGCGTGTCGGGAACGCCGCGTCGCGACCGGCCGGCGCAACCGGCATCCACCACGCGTCGCGTGCGTCGCCGGCCGCCATTGCATCCAGTGCGATGCGCAGGTCGCCCACCGTGCGCGCCAGCGGGCCCTGCACGGACGCGAGCTGCACGGCGAGCGTACGGTCCCGCGATTGCGTGGGGTTGTAGGCCGGCACGCGGCCGGTGCTCGGCCGCAGCCCCGCGACGCCGCATGCGTAAGCCGGGTAGCGGATCGAGCCGCCGAGATCGTTGCCGTGCGCGATCGCGCCGATACCGGCGGCAACCGCCGCGGCCGCGCCGCCGCTGGAGCCGCCTGGCGTCAGCGCCGGATTCCACGGATTCGCCGTGCGGCCGTGCAGGTCGTTGTCGGTGAACCAGCGATACGAGAACGCCGGCGCATTGCTGCGCCCGATCACGATCGCACCGGCGCGGCGCAGGTTCGCGGTCACCGGGCTGTCTGCGTGCGCGACCAGATCCGCGAACGCGCGCACGCCGTTCGTCGTCGCGCGGCCTGCCGTATCGACATTGATTTTCACGGTCACCGGCACGCCGTGCAGCGGGCCGACGCTCGCGCCGCGCGCAATCGCGGCGTCGGCTTCAGACGCGGCCTGCAACGCGCTGTCGGCCAGCACGTCGACGATCGCGTTGATGACGGGATTCACCTGTTCGAGCCGCTGCAGGCAGCTGTGTACGAGTTCGGTCGACGATACGTCGCGCGTCACGACGTACGCGGCCATCTCGGCCGCGCTCAGACGCCACAGTTCCTGGGTCATGGAATGCTCCTCGTTGATGATGGGATTGAGCAGGATCGGCCGCGCGCTACGCACATGACGGCGCGGCCTGCGGCGCATGCGACGCGTAGATTTTCCGGCACGTCTCGACGACTTCCCACGTGCCGCGAAAGCCCGGCGGAATCACGAAACGGTCGCCGGCGCGCAGCACGCGCTCGCCGCCATCCGCATCGCGCACGATCGCGACGCCGCTCAACATCTCGCAGTACTCGGATTCGTCGTAGTCGATCGTCCAGCGCCCAGGCGTGCATTCCCAGATTCCGCAACTGAATTGCCCGCACGGGCTGATGTAGTGATGCGACAGTGTCTGCATCGGATTGCCGTCGAGCAGCAGCCCGGCCGGCACACGGCTTTGCGTGAGCCGGGCCGGCGCCTGCATCAGGTCGACGAGATGGGTGACGTGAGTCATGAATGCCTCCAGCGGATGAGTGAGTGGGTTCAAAACGATGCGTTGCCGCATGCGTCAAAGCAGGTCCATCGTCCGGTGCCACGCCATCGCGAGCGCGAGCAGCGGCGTGCGCAGCGCGCGGCCGCCGGGAAAATCGCGATGACGAATGCGGCCGAACAGGTCGAAACGCGCCGCCTGTGCATCGACCGCTTCGGCGATCAGCCGCCCGGCGAGGCCGGTCACGTTTACGCCGTGTCCGGAGAAGCCCTGCGCGAAATACACGGTAGGCTCGAGCCGGCCGAAATGCGGCGCGCGATTCATCGTCGCGTCGATCAGGCCGCCCCACGCGTAGTCGATCCTCACGTCGGCCAGCCGCGGGAACGTCTTCAGCATGTCGCGCCGCATCGCCGTCGCGAGATCGCGCGGCGTGTGCGTCGAACTGCTCGCCTTGCCGCCCCACAGCAACCGGCGGTCGCGCGTCAGCCGGAAATAGTCGAGCGCCGAATTGCAGTCGCTGATCGCCGCATTGGCCGGCATCGTCGCGGCCGCGCGCGCGTCGCCGAGCGGCTCTGTCGCGATCAGGTAGGTCGCCACCGGGATGATCTTGCGTGCGAGCGCGGGCGCCAGCTGCCCAAGGTATGCATTGCCGGCCAGCACGACGTAACGTGCGTCCACGTGCCCGCGCGCGCATCTGACGCGGTGGTATGGCGCGGCACGATCGAGCGCGAGCGCCGGCGTGTCCTCGTGGATCGTCACGCCGGCCGCGCGCGCCGCGCGCGCGAGGCCGAGCGTGTAGTTCAGCGGATGCAGGTGGCCGCTGCCTTCGTGACGCAGGCCGCCGACGTAACGATCCGATACGACGAAGCGCTGCATGTCGGCACGCTCGACGATTTCATAGCCGCGATAGCCGAAGCGTTTCGCGGCGGCGTCGCGCCATTTGCGCAGCGCGTCGATGTGGCGCTGCTTGTTCGCGGCCGTCAAATAACCGAGGGTGAGGTCGCAATCGATGCCGTATCGCTCGACGCGCTGCCTGACGATATCGACCGATTCGAGCCCCATCGCCCAGATCCGCCGCACGTCGTCTTCCGGCAGATGGGCCGCGAACGTATCGATGTCGCACGAGTACCCGGCGATCAGTTGGCCGCCGTTGCGGCCGCTGGCGCCCCAGCCGATCCGCGACGCCTCGACGAGCACGACCGAATGGCCGCGCTCCGCGAGATCGAGCGCGGCGGACAGGCCGGTGAGCCCGCCGCCGATCACGCACACGTCGGCCGACACGGCGCCGTCGAGCGACGGATGACGGGTCCGGTCGTTGGCGGTATCTGCGTAGTACGACTGAACATGTTGCTGATTTTCGAACTTGAGCATGAGTGACATTCGCGATCGTCGTCGCGTCAGAACGCGTAGATGAGCTGGGTCGCGAGCAGGTCGTTCGACTTCGCGTACGACCCGTCGTGGCGCAGGAAGACCTTGTTGCTGGCCCAGTCGTGCCGGTACTCGACCTTGACCGTCACCAGCTGGGCCGGATAGAACAGCAGGTCGAACGCGGCCGCCTGCCGCGTGGCGCCCTTGCACTCGAAGCCGACCCCGCCGTTCGCCTTCGACGTCGCAAGGCAGTCCGCGTCGATCCCGAAGCCGTTGTACGGGTCCATCCCGTTGCCGTTCAGCCCGATCGACGATCCGCCGCCGCCGTTCCTGCGGTTCACGAGCAGGTCGTAGCGCAGCGTCGCGCCCATGCGGCCGACCACCGGTACGTTGAACTTGCGATGCGCGAGCAGCGACAACCCGAACCACTGCGCCAGGCCGCCGTTGAACGCGCCGTGCTGCTGCTGGCCATAGTCGAACTCGGCGTTGTACTGCGCATCGGCGAGCGTGTAGGTCGCATCGGCTTCCGCAAAGAAGAACGCACCGTATGCGCTCGGTGCATTGCCGCCCACGCCGTAATGCACGTTGCCGGTGGCCGGGTCGATCGCGCTCGGCAGCGTCTGGCGGCCGATGTTGATCGAGCCGCCGATATCGAGCGCGCTGCCGCGCAGGTAGTCGACGCGCGCGGTGAAGGTCGGCACCTTGTTGCTCGTCGTGATCGGATCGCCGAGCGCGTTCACGCCGGTCCGCGTGATCGCGCCCGCGCTGCGGAACTGCTCGTTGCCGACGAAGAATTTCCATGCCCACTGGCCGCTCGGGCTCAGGTAGTTGATGCCCGCGCCGATCGACGAACCGGGATCCGAGAAGTCGTACAGCAGGTTGTGCGTGAGCGCGAGCATCTGGTTCGACTGCTGGTACTCGTAGCCGCCGAACCCGAGCACCAGGCCGCCGATGAACGCGGTCGTGCCCGACAGCGGCACCGTGACGATCGCCGTATTCACGATGTCGAGGCCGCTGGCGCCGCTGCCCGTCATCATCGACAAGCCGGCGCCGCGGTTCGGCATCAGCGTGATTTCGGCGGACGGCGCGGTCGGCCCGACGCCGAAGGTCTTCTTGATGTCGAGGAACACGTCGCCGAACGTGCTGTTGTAGTACGTGTAGGCGCTCTCGTGGTTCGCGAACTGGAACGACGACGTGCCGGCGCCGCGGTTGTACACGTAGGTCGGATCGAGGTAGCCGGTCACCGACAGCCCCGCGATCGGGCCGGTGCGCGCGGCGTCGGTCAACGAGTCGACCTTCAGCTGCTGGTTGGCGACCTGCTGGCGGATTTCGGTCACGTCGTCGTTGGTCAGCACGGCCGGGGCCTGCCCGTAGCCGGGCGCGGACGGGTCAGCGACGGCCGCACTTGCCGCCGCCGGCGCAACTACCGACGCAACTGCGGGCGCGGCGGCCGGTTTCGCGGCGAGTTGCGATTGCAGCGCACTCATTTGCCGCTGCAGCACCGCGAGCTGCTGCTGCAGCGCCCGGATCTGGTCGGCGCTCGAACTCGCGACGGCCAGCCCCGGCAACGCACCGGCGATCAGCACGCCGAGCATCTTCTTTTTCATTCAATGTCTCCTTGTCGTTCTTCACTTCACGGGATGCGGTGCGGGGTCTTGCCGACTATGTGCGGCCGACGGACGGACGGGGGGCGACGCGGGCGACGCGGACGACGCAGCCGGCTCGTCCGGCGCAGCGCCCGCGTGCCACGCCCGGGCGTCGCGGACCTGCCGTCGCTCGCGGGCCAGCATCGCGCGGTTCACGACGAATACGCCGATCGTCACGATCGCGATGAATACCGTCGCGAGCGCGTTCATCTCCGGGTTGAGTCCGAGCCGAACGCGCGAGAACACGACGAGCGGCAGCGTCGTCGAGCCGGGGCCCGACAGGAACGCGGAAAGAATCACGTCGTCGATCGACACGGTGAACGCGAGCAACCAGCCCGACACCAGCGCCTGGGCGATCAGCGGCAGCGTGATCACGAAGAACACTTTCAGCGGCCGCGCGCCGAGATCGAGCGCGGCTTCCTCGATGGAGCGGTCGAGCTCCTTCACGCGCGACTGCACGATCACGGCGACGAACGACAGGCACAGCATCACGTGGCCGATCCAGATCGTCAGCCAGCCGCGCCCGGCCGGCCAGCCGAAGGTCTGCTGCATCGCGACGAACAGCAGCAGCAACGAGATGCCCTGGATCACTTCGGGAATCACCAGCGGCGCGTTGATCATCGCCGCATAGAGCGTAAAGCCGCGAAAGCGCCCCATGCGGGCCAGCACGAAGCCCGCCCACGTGCCGATCGCAACGGACGCGGTCGCCGTCAGCAGCGCGATCTTCAGCGACAGCCATGCGGCCGCCAGCAGTTCGCCGTCGTGCAGCAGCGCGCCGTACCAGCGAAACGAGAAGCCGGACCACACCGTCACGAGCTTCGACGCGTTGAACGAATAGACGACGAGACTGATGATCGGGACGTACAGGAACAGGAAGCCCGTGCCGAGCACGCAGACCGACAACAGGCGATTCGCGCGGATCATGAGCGCCCCTCCGCTTCGGCCTGGCTGTAATGGAGCAGCGCCATCGGCACGAGCAGCAGCGCCACCATCGTCACCGTCACCGCGGACGCCATCGGCCAGTCCATGTTGTTGAAGAACTCGTCCCACATCACGCGGCCGAGCATCAGCGTGTTCGCACCGCCGAGCAGTTCGGGAATCACGTATTCGCCCACGGCCGGAATGAACACCAGCAGGCTGCCTGCAACGATCCCGTTGCGCGACAGCGGCAGCGTGATGCGCCAGAACGCGGACCACGGCGTCGCGCCAAGATCGTGCGCCGCCTCGAGCAGCGTGAGGTCCAGCTTCACGAGGTGCGCGTAGAGCGGCATCACCATGAACGGCAGGTACGAATACACCATGCCGATGTAGACGCCCGCATCGGTGTGATAAAGGCGCAGCGGCGTCGCGATCAGACCAATGGCGGCGAGCGCGCGATTGAGCAGGCCGTCGTCCTTCATGATCCCGACCCACGCATAGACGCGAATCAGGAACGACGTCCAGAACGGCAGCATCACGGCCATCATCAGCAGGTTGCGGCGCGCCGGGGTCGCGCGGGCAATGCAGTACGCGATCGGGTAACCGGCGAGCAAACACATCAGCGTCGACGCGGCGGCCATCTTCAGCGAACTGACGTAGGTTTTCAGGTACAGGTCGTCCTGCAGCAGCAACGCGTAATGCTTCAGCGACAACGCGACCTGCAGCGTGCCGGCTTCCAGCCGCGCGAGCGCTGTGTACGGCGGGATGCCGAGCATCTGTTCCGCGAAGCTGATCTTCAGCACGAGCACGAACGGCAGCGCGAAGAAGACCGCGAGCCACAGGAACGGCACGCCGATCGCGATGCGGCGGCCCGACGGCAGGAAGCGCGACAGCGCGGTGAAGCGGCCGCGGAGCGCGTGGCCGGCGTCGGTGCTTGCTGCGCCGGCTGCAACCGGCGCGGACGGGGTAGAGGCGGAGGTTCTCATCATGTCTCCCTCACTGCGTCAGCACGACGCCGCTTGCCGGCGACCACGACACGAACACGTCGTCGTTCCACGACGGCGCACCGTCGTGCAGCAGGTGCGAGCTCGACAGGTTCGACACGACCGTCTTGCCGCTCGGCAGACGCACGTGATACAGCGAGTAGCTGCCCATGTACGCGATGTCGGTCACGACGCCGCGCGCCCAGTTGTGATGCGAGCCAGGCTTGTCGCGCGATACGTGCACGCGCTCCGGGCGTACCGAGATGCCCACCGGCATCCCGAGCGGGCCGGTCACGCCGTGGCTCACGTACATGCGCGCCTCGAGGTCGTCGCTCTCGACGAAGATGTGATCGGGCTCGTCCTCGACCACGCGGCCTTCGAACAGGTTCGTCGAACCGATGAATTCGGCGGAGAAGCGGCTGTTCGGGTATTCGTACACTTCGCCCGGCGTGCCGATCTGCACGATCTTGCCTTCGCTCATCACCGCGAGGCGGCTCGCCATCGTCATCGCCTCTTCCTGGTCGTGCGTGACCATCACGCAGGTCACGTCGACCTTCTCGATGATGTTCACGAGTTCGAGCTGGGTCTTCTGGCGGATCTTCTTGTCGAGCGCGGACATCGGCTCGTCGAGCAGCAGCAGCTTCGGGCGCTTGACGAGCGAACGCGCGAGCGCGACGCGCTGCTGCTGGCCGCCCGACAGCTGATGCGGCTTGCGCTTC
The DNA here is from genome assembly GCF_003635165.1 of Burkholderia sp. Nafp2/4-1b. Taxonomy (GTDB): domain Bacteria; phylum Pseudomonadota; class Gammaproteobacteria; order Burkholderiales; family Burkholderiaceae; genus Burkholderia. Next base: position 53,660 of record NZ_ML058598.1, read on the forward strand.
GCGTACTTGCTCATCTGCACGAGCGCGAGCGCGTCGGCCACGCGCTCCTTGATCTCGTTCTTCGGCGTGCCTTCCTGTTTCAACCCGAACGCGACGTTCGATTCGACCGACATGTGCGGAAACAGCGCGTACGACTGGAACATCATGTTCACCGGCCGGCGGTACGGCGGCAGCGACGCGAGGTCTTCGCCGTCGACGAAGATCTTGCCGGACGTGGCCGTCTCCAGCCCGGCGAGCATGCGCAGCAGCGTCGACTTGCCGCAGCCCGAGCTGCCGAGCAGCGCGAACAGCTCGTTCTTCGCGATCGTCAGGTTCACGTTGTCGACGGCGGTGCTGTCGCCGAACTTCTTCACGACGTTTTCGATGCGCACGAAGGCGTCGTTTTTCGAGCAGGCCGCGGCGGCCAGTGGGGCGGATGCGATGCGGTTCATGATCGTCGCCCTCAACCGCCCGACTTCAGTTGCAGCCACAGACGGTTCTGCATCCGCGCGATGTCGGCGCTGCGCGGCATCGCGAGCGCCGTCTTCGCGATCGTGCCGTCCGGCAGGTAGATACTCGAATCCTGCGCGATCGCCGGCGTCACGAACGCCTTCGCGGCCTTGTTCGCGCTCGGGTAGAAGATCTCGTTCGTGATCGCCGCGTTGGTCTTCGGCTCCTCGATGTAGTTGATCCACTTCAGCGCGGCTTCGGGGTGCGGCGCATCCTTCGGGATCGCCATCACGTCGAACCACAGCAACCCGCCTTCCTTCGGATTCACGTAGCGGATTTCGTACGAGCGCTTCGCGTCGAGCGTGCGCCGCCGCGCGACGCTGACGTCGCCGGACCAGCCGAGCACGACACACACGTCGTTGTTCGCGAGATCGTCGGAATAGCCGGCCGAGCTGAACTGCGTCACGTACGGGCGGATCTTCTTCAACACGTCGTAGGCGGCCTGGTAGTCGGCCGGGTTCCGGCTCGCCGGATCCTTGCCCATGTATTGCAGCGCGGCCGCGAATACGGCGTCCGGGGCATCGAGCAGCGAGATGCCGCAGCCCTTCAGCTTCGCCGCGTTCGCCGGATCGAACAGCAGCGCCCAGCTGTCGGTCGGCGCGTTGTCGCCGAGCCGCTTCTTCACCGCCTCCACGTTGTAGCCGATGCCCGTCGTGCCCCACGCCCACGGCACGCCGTACTGATTGCCCGGATCGGCCTTCGCGATCATCTTCATCAGCACCGGGTCGAGATGCGCGAGGTTTGGCAGCTTCGACTTGTCGAGCTTCTGGTACACGCCGGCCTGGATCTGCTGGGCGAGATAGTTCGACGTCGGCACGACGATGTCGTAGCCCGAGCTGCCCGCGAGCAGCTTGGTCTGCAGCGTGTCGTCGCTGTCGTAGCTGTCGTAGCGCACCTTGATGCCCGTCTGCTTCTCGAAATTGGGCACGGTGTCCTTCGCGACGTACGCCGACCAGTTGTACACGTTCAGGTTGTCCTCGCCCGCACGGGCGGACAGGCTGGCCGCGGCGGCCAGCGCCACCGACGTGACGATTGCGGCGCGGCAAGCCGCGCGACGACGGAAACGGACACGCATGGGGATTCTCCTTGTGATGGGTATCGGCCGTGCCGCGAGATCGGCGTCGGGCGTCCGGCCTCGCGTCATCGCCGTCCGGCGGTGTTCAGCACAAGGGTCAATGTAGGGATCGCGGCGCGCACCGTCAGTCCTGAAAACCGGGACAAACGTCATCGCCGCTCGGGGGCGCTTGGGTAGATTCCCGCGTAGGCAGTCGAAAATATTCGTGATACCTGTAGCGCCACCTGATTTCTTCGATACTCGACGCCATGAGCGCTGCGCTTTCCACCCCCGACCTCCCGCTGAGTCACGTCGCGTTCGTGACCGATACGCTCGGTGACATCGCGCAAGCAATCGGGACGCCGCAGTTCATGCGCGCCGTGTACGACACGCTCGTGCGCTACGTCGACTTCGACGCGGTGCATCTCGACTACGAACGCTGCGTGACGTCGGGCCGGCGCAGCGTCGGCTGGATCGGCAGCTTCGGGCGTGAGCCCGAACTCGTCGCACAGGTGATGCGCCACTACTACCGCAGCTATGCGAGCGACGACGTCACGTACGCGGCCATCGAGAGCGACAGCGACATGCAGTTGCTGCAGGTGTCGTCGCAGCGGGTCGCGAGCGAGTTGCGGCACCTGTTCTTCGATGCCGGCGACATTCACGACGAATGCGTGATTGCGGGGGTGACGGGCGGTACGCGCTACTCGATCTCGGTCGCGCGCTCGCGGCGGTTGCCGTCGTTTTCGCTGAAGGAACTGAGCCTCCTGAAACACTTGTCGCAGGCGGTGCTGCCGATGGCGTCCGCGCACAAGCGGTTGCTCGGCGCGGCCTGCGCGGACGAAGCGCCGCGCGACGAAGTCGATCTCGACCTCGTCGCGCAATGGCTTCCGGAGTGGCAGGAGCGACTGACCGCGCGCGAGATGCACGTGTGCGCGTCGTTCATCCAGGGCATGACGTCGACGGCGATCGCGCAGTCGATGGGGCTCAAGACGTCTACCGTCGATACCTACGCGAAGCGTGCGTTCGCGAAACTCGGCGTCGATTCGCGCCGGCAGCTGATAGCGCTCGTGCTGAGGAATGCGTCGCGTCGACACGCTGCGTGAGCGCGCGGCGGGTGCACGTGGTCGGGCAGCTTGGACACACTGTCGGCCTTCACCGCCGGGTGTGCCACGCGTGCCGTGCGTGCCGGCCTAATGCCGTCGCATCCCGCCGCCGACGCCGTGCTCCCCGCCGACGAAGGTGGGGCCATGGTGAAAACCCCCACCCATCGGCACGCCGATGCGGCCATGCACGACACCACCGCCGTGACCGAAGTGACCGAAGTGACCGAAATGCCCGAAGTGGTCGAAGTGATGGCGGTGATGGAAGCGGTCGATGAAGACGAAACTCGCGCCCGTGCCGACGAATACGGCCGGCCCCCAGTACCACGGATCGGCGTACGGATACCCGGTGTCCGAATACCACACGATGCTGCCGTCCGTGCTTTGCTCCATCTGCCAGGAGCCGTCGCTCTGACGGCACGCGCGCCCGACCATCTGCTGCTCGGCCCCGTCGATTTCCGCCTGCACGACGACTGCCCGGCAACGTGCGCCTTCGTCCACCGAGTCGTCATACATTTGCGCCAGTGCGGCCACGGACGACCCGAGACAGACGACGCCGATTCCGAATCGAAACAAGTTGCACATGATCGGCTCCTGCATGGTTGCCCCCGACCGCTCGACCCTTCGCGCCGTTGACAACGCCCGCTTCGCTTCGTATAGGGTCACCCGACCATTGAACGATAGTGCATGGCCGGTTATTCCAGGGGTCGGGATGCGCGAGCGCGACGCAGGAACCGCCGGCGCTCACGCGCGCGGCGAGCGCCGGACGATGCAGTAGATGCCGGCGGCAGTCATGCCGAAGACGAGATGGGCAACGAGCGTGATCGCGCCGCGCACCGGAACGAACCACGGGAAGAGCGCGGTGAACGCGTGCAGGTTGACGCCATAGAGAACGACCCCGAACACGCCGCCCGCGAGCAGCGCGGCGCCGCATGACAGATTGCGGATCAGCATCGCCAGCACGGCCGTGTACGCGAGCGAAAGCGCGGCATGCACGAGCGTCGCCACGCCCAGGATCGTCGGATCGAAGCTCGCGGGGCCGCCGAGCACCGCGTGCCCCATCACGATGGCGGCCGTCAGGCGTGCGTCGCGCAGCAGATTGTGAAACGCGTCATCGCCGGCGATCGGCCAGAGCAGCAGTTCGATGATCGTCGAGCCGAACGCCGCGCCGAATGCTGCACCGAGAATCGGAACCGGACCGGTCGGCTTCAAGTGCCCGCCTCCGCGATGACAGCCCGCCGTGCGGACTTACAACGGACGTTCGCAGTCCGTCCAGTACGCGAACGGATCGCGATGCTTGGGGTAGTGCTCGTCGAGCCACTTCAGCAACGTCGCCCGCGCGTTGTCCATATCGGCCTTCGACGACGACGTCGTCAGCTCGTGCAGTTCGACGGACTTTTCGCGATCCATCACGTAGCAGTTCCAGTCGGGACCGTCGAGATCCGGATCGTCGGACGCCTTCGACGACTTGCGCCAGCCGAAGCCCTTGCGCGCATCGATGTAGTAACGCGGATGCACCTTCAGATACGACATCTCGCCACCCTGCAGGCTGCTTTCCGCGCGCAGCACGTCACGCTCGTCGACGATCTGCGTGACTTCCGGCAACCGGCGCGCGCGCCAGCCGGGCGGCAGCGTCGCGCTCGCGCGCACCGCGTCGTACGGGCCCCACGTGAGGCCCCAGGCCTCGGCCATGCGCTTCATGAACGCATCCGCGCCCGGATAGCCGCGCAGCTGGATGCGCGTCGACAACGTGACTTCGACCCGGCCATCGGCGCCGGTGGCGTCGCCTGCCGCTTCGAACGGGTTGCCCGGACGCGACGCGCGCTGCTGCGCGTCCGCGGGCGCCATGCCCGAAAACAGCTGGTCGAGCGCCGCACGCGCTTTCGACGACTTGTCTGGTCTATTCATTCCTCATTTCCTTTGCATTCGAACGGCTCTGACGTTCGATTTTCGCTCATCTGCGGATCTCGCGGTTTTCCGCGGACGCATTGTCGACGATCCGTTATCCCAGGTCGAGCCGCGGCGACGTCCATGTGCTGCTCGTCGCGCGTCCCGACACCCGTTGTTGTTTACCCCAGCGCCGCCCGCATGCGCTCCATCAAAGCAAGCACCTCCGGACGATTCTCGCCCTTCGCATGCACGAAGTGATACCGGAGCAGCGACTCGACCTCATGGCGGCTCACGCGCACGAGCGCGCTGCGCTTCAGATAGGCATCCGCAAGCGGCGTGCGCGCGAGCGCCACGCCGAGCCCCGCTTCAGCCGCCGCGAGCACCAGGTTGTAGTCCTCGAAGCGGCGATCCTGCGCACGCGGCTTGAACGCTATGCCGAGCGCGTCGAACCAGGTGCGCCAGCCCGTCACGTCGGAGTCGTGCAGCAGCGGCATCTCGAGCAGCGCGGCATCGCCGCCGCGACGGCGCAGCGCGGCCAGTTGCGCGGCGAGCCGCGGATGCGCGACAGGATAAAGCGTTTCCGGCATGAACTCGCGGGTTTCGAGCTGACGCCAGTTGCCGCGCCCGTAGCGGATCGACAGATCCGCTTCGCCGGCGGCGATATCCACGTTACGCAGTTCGATGCCGAGCTCGATGCGCAGCGCCGGCGCTTCGCTCTCGAGCGCGCTCTGTCGGTCGAACAGCCACAGCTGCGCGAAGGCCGGCACCACGCTCATTTTGACGAGGCGCGGCGTGCGCGGCGAGCGCCACTGGTCGGCCGCGCTGTCGATGATCGCGAACGCCTGCTCGATCCGGCCGACGAAGCGCTGACCGTCCGGCGTCAGGCGCACGCCGCGTGCATGACGCTCGAATAATGCCATGCCCAGCCAGTTCTCGACCGCGGCCACGCGCCGGCTGATCGCGCCGTGCGTGACGCCGGACACCTCGGCCGCCGCCAGAAACGACCCCTCGCGCGCCACCGTGCAGACGGTCTCCAGGCTCGCGAGCGGCGGCCGCGGGCCAGATACCGACGCGATGGCCGACAGCGCGTCCGTCACCCGCCGTTGCGCGCGCGCCGAACCGTCGGGCCGGCGTTGCCCCGAGCTGTGAGCCATATTCATACCCGCATGTTGATCTGTGCGCTAGCTTAACATCTCGCGCCGCCGCACCATGGCCGCATGAACACCCTTTCCTCCCCGTCGCGCAACGCGCGAATGCCGCTCGTCGCGGCCGGTGCGGTGGCCTTCACGATCGTGTCGTGGGCGTCCGCGTTCCCGTTCATCCGGATCGGGCTGCACGGGCTCGCGCCGCTGCAGCTCGCGGCCGCCCGCTTCGCGACCGCGGCCGTGCTGGTGCTCGCATGGCTCGCGTGGCGGCGGCCGCCAAGGCCGTCCGCGCGCGATGCGCTGCGCTTTCTCGTCTGCGGCTTTCTCGGCATCGCGCTCTACAACGCGCTGCTCAATACCGGCGAGCAAACCGTGTCGGCCGGCGCGGCGAGCTTCATCGTCAACACGCTGCCGATCTTCACGGCGGTGCTCGCTGCGGTGTTCCTGCGCGAACGCTTCAATCGCTGGGGCTGGCTCGGTTCGCTGGTCAGCCTGGCCGGCATCGCGGTGATCGCGCACGGGCAGCCGGGCGGCCTCGTGCTCGGCTCCGGCAGCACGCTGATCCTCGGTGCGGCGCTGTGTTCGGCCAGCTATTTCGTGCTGCAGCGGCGGCTGATTCCCGTGTACGGTGCGCTCCCGTGCGCCGCTTATACGCTGCTGGCCGGTGCGGTACTGCTCACACCGTGGCTGCCCGGCGCGATCGCGTCGCTCGGCGGCGACGCTTCGCACGATACGGCGCTCGCCGTGCTGGTGCTCGGTGTGTTTCCCGCCGCGCTCGGGTACGCGACCTGGACCTTCGCACTCGGCTACTTCGGCGCGGCGCGCGCCGCCAATTTCCTGTATCTGACGCCAGCGGTTGCAACCGTGCTGTCGATCGTGCTGACGGGCGAGCGGCCGGGCGTCGAGACGGTGTGCGGCGGCCTGCTGGCGATCGCGGGCGTGATATTCGTCGCGTTGCGTGGACGGACGTAGGCGCGGGGGCGCAGCGGACGGCAAGCCTCAGCAAGCCCCGATTCGAGCGAGCCCGGTAACGTCACGTCCAGCCGGACCCGTATCTCTGCCGAGCCGAACGCGCGCTGGGCCGATTTGTATCGGCCCCATTCGGCGGGGGCCGTCGAACTCGACCGTTAGTTGCGTAATGTAACGGCTCGCCGGTTGCCGAAGGGTATGCACGCCGCTCGACCCGCGACGTACGCCGGCATTCCGCCCACTCGCTCCGGGACGCTGGGTCGGCGCGGCGCTTCCGTCCGGCCCGGCGCGCTGCAGACAGCGCCGCCGCCTCGATCGCTGCGACGAGCGTGCCAGACGTCGTCCCCGCGGGCATGAAGATTGGCCGATTTCTGATTTCGGTCAACCGGCGCGCGCGCGTTCGGAATGTAATCAAGTTACTGCCCTGTCGACTCCCGCTGAGGCGATTCCATGAAACTGACTTTTCTCGGTGCGACGGAAACCGTGACAGGCTCGAAGTACCTGGTGGAGCACGGCGGCCGGCGCGTCCTGGTCGATTGCGGCCTGTTCCAGGGTACGAAGAACCTGCGGCTGCGCAACTGGCAACCGCTGCCGCTCGCGCCCGACACGCTGGATGCGGTCGTGCTCACGCACGCGCATATCGATCACGCCGGCTATCTGCCGGTACTGGCGCGCGGCGGGTATCGCGGGCCCGTGTACTGCACGGCCGCCACGGCCGAACTCTGCGACATCATGCTGCGCGACAGCGCGCGGCTGCAGGAGGAAGAGGCCGATTTCGCGAACCGCCACGGCTACTCGAAGCACCATCCGGCGCAACCGCTTTACACGTTCGATGACGCGCAGCGGGCGACGCGTCTGCTGCAGCACGTCGCATTCGACGAATGCACGGCGCTGGGCGGCGGCCTCGCGTTCCGCCTGCTGCCGGCAGGGCACATCCTCGGCGCGGCGAGCGTCGTGATGCACTGGGATCACAAGGTGCTGGCGTTCTCCGGCGACCTCGGCCGCTACCACGACCCCATCATGCGGCCGCCGCGGCCGCCCGCACATGCGGATGTCCTGGTCGTCGAATCGACGTACGGCGACCGGCTGCACCCCGCGTCGGATCCCGAGAACGAACTGGCCGAGCTGTTCGACAAGACCTTCGCGCGCGGCGGAGTCGTCGTGATGCCCTGCTTCACCGTGGGCCGCGCACAGGAAATCCTGCACTACATCGCGCGGCTGAAGGCGTCGGGCCGCATGGCGCGCGTGCCGGTGTTTCTCGACAGCCCGATGGCGACGGACGTCACCGAGATCTATCGCCACCATATCCTCGAGCACCGGCTGACCGCATCCGAAGCGAACGCGCTCGGCCACGCGGCGACGATGACCCGGTCGGTCGACCAGTCGAAGGCGATCGCCGAGCATCATGGCCCGATGGTCGTGATCGCCGGCAGCGGCATGGCGACCGGCGGGCGCGTGCTGCATCACCTGAGCCGCTATGCGACCGATGCCCGCAACACGATCGCACTGGTCGGCTACCAGGCCGCCGGTACGCGCGGTGCGGCGCTGGCCGCGCACGAGCCGACGCTGAAGATTCACGGCGAATACGTCCGCGTGCGGGCGCAGGTGGAATCGATCACCGCGCTGTCGGCCCATGCGGACTACGAAGAAATTCTCCAGTGGCTCGGCACGATGCAGGGTGCGCCCGCGCGGACGTTCGTCACGCATGGCGAACCGGCCGCCGCGGACGCATTGCGCCGGCGTATTGCGGAGACCCTGCATTGGCCGTGCGAAGTGCCGACTTACGGGCAGCGGGTCGATCTGGACGAGGTCGGAGCAGGCGGCACGCGAGAACCCGCCGCGCTTTCGTCCTGACCGACGGCGATGCCGGCGAGCAGACGCTTGCCGCGTTCCCGTCACGCGCCGCGCGGCAGTCAGCCGACTTCGATGATTACCTTCAACGCGCGGGTTTGCGCGGCGCGCCCGAACGTGTCGTACGCGCGCTCCGCGTCGTCGAGCGAGAACCGGTGCGTGATCAGGCGCTTCGGATCGAGGCGGCCGGCGCGCACGGTCTTGAGCAGCATCGGCGTGCTGACCGTATCGACGAGGCGCGTCGTGATCGAGATGTTGCGATCCCACAGCTTCTCGAGGTGCAGGTCGGCCTTGACGCCATGTACGCCGATGTTCGCGACCACGCCGCCCGGTGCGACGACCGACGTGCACATCTCGAACGTCGCCGGAATGCCGACCGCCTCGATCGCGCAATCCACGCCGACCCCGTCGGTCAGCTTCATCACATCCGCCACCGGATCGCCGCTGCGGCCGTCGACGCAGTCGGTCGCGCCGAAGTGCCGCGCGATCTCGAGCCGGTTGTCGTCCGGGTCGATCATGATGATCCGCGCGGGCGAGTAGAACTGGGCAGTCAGCAACGCGGCCAGCCCGATCGGCCCTGCGCCGACGATCGCGACCGAGCAGCCCGGCTGCACCTTGCCGTTCAGCACGCCGCATTCGAATCCGGTCGGCAGGATGTCGGACAGCATCACGAGTGCGTCCTCGTCCGCATCCGGCGGAATCCGGTACAGGCTGGTCGCCGCATGCGGGATGCGAACGTACTCGGCTTGCGTGCCGTCGATCCGATGCCCGAGGATCCAGCCACCGGTCGTGCAATGCGAATACAGGCCGCGGCGGCAGTAATCGCAGCGGCCGCACGACGAGATGCACGAAATCAGTACGTGATCGCCCGGCTTCAGCGAGTCGACCGCGGCACCGACCTGCTCGACGATGCCCACGCCTTCATGACCGAGAATGCGGCCGGGTTCGCAAGTCGGCACGTCGCCCTTGAGGATGTGCAGGTCGGTGCCGCAGATCGTCGTGCGCGTCACCCTGACGATCGCATCGGTCGGGGACTGCAGTTCCGGTTTGGGCCGCTGTTCGAGCGCCTTGCGCCCGGGGCCGTGGTAAACGAGTGCTTTCATCGCTGTTCCTCCATCGAAAGGCGGGAACGATCAGGATGTCGGCACGGCCGGCAACCGGCGAATCGATTCCCTTGTCGCGCGCGGCGCGACGATCAGCGGCTCGATCGATGCGCCAAGCGGCGACGCGGCGATCGCGGCAAGCGCGACGAGGCTGGCCGTGTCGATTCGCGCCGCATCGGCGCGCGCCTCGCTGATGCTTTCATCTCATGTGCATCCCGCCGTTCACGTCGAATTCCGCGCCGGTCGCGAAAGCGCCCGCGTCGGAACACAGGAACGCGACGAGCGCGGCGATTTCGTCAGGGTCGCCGAGGCGGCCGAGCGGAATCTGCGGCAGGATCTTCGTGTCGAGCACCTCCTTCGGCACCGACGCGAGCATCGCGGTCGCCAGGTAGCCCGGCGCAACCGTGTTGACCGTCACGCCGTGGCGCGCGAGCTCGAGCGCGAGCGCCTTCGTGAAGCCATGGATGCCCGCCTTCGCGGCCGCGTAGTTGGCCTGCCCGTATGCGCCGCGCGAACCGTTCACGGAGCCGATGTTCACGATCCGCCCGAAGCCGGCGTCGATCATCCCCGGCACGAACGGCTTCGTCATGTTGAAGACGCCATCGAGATTGGTGCGCAACACCGCATCCCACATGCCCTTGGTCAGCTTCACGAAGGTGGCGTCGTGCGTGACGCCGGCGTTGTTGACGAGCACGTCGACACGCCCGAACTCGGCCAGCACGTGTGCCGCGCAATGCTGGCACGAATCGTAGTCGGCAACGTCGACCTCGAACGCATGGAACGTCCGGCCCGCGTCGCGTTCGTGCGTGAGCCAGGTTGCGACGTGATCGTTGCGTTCCGTGTGCGACACCGCCACCGTCATGCCGGCATCGTGCAGGCGGCGGCTGATCGCGGCGCCAAGCCCTCCCATGCCGCCCGTGACGAACGCGACCCGCTCAGCGCACATGGACACTCTCCCGCGCGCCGGTCATGTCGTTCGGGTGCCCGGCGAAAACCGGCGATTCGGCATTCGCGCCGGCCGCGTCGTCGATCCCGCGTTCCAGGGCCGACATCCACTCGGCCCACGGCATGCTGGCCTCGTTGACCACGGCCAGTCGTCCCAAATCGGGCAGCCAGTCGGTCTGATAACGCGACAGCACACCCATGCCGTAGTCGCGCAACCAGCTGCGCCATGCACCGGCGCTCTCGTATTGCGCGCGCATGCAAATCTCGGTGGCATCCTGCCAGATCGCGACGCTCGCGATAGCGTAGTCGCGCATCACCTGCTGCGTTGCGTCGCCGAAGGCCGTCCATTCCGGTGTTTCCGCAAGCGCCTGCTGCAGGCGGCGCACCGCGGTACGGTCCCGCTCGATGCGACGCCCTGCCAGTGCATGCCATTCGTGCTGCCAGTCGCGGTTCAGCGCGACCGTCCGCAACGCGAGATCGCAGCCCGCGCGCCAAGCGCCATTCGGTGCCGTCAAAGCGTACGTGCTCATCTGCTCCCTCCTTCGATCCGGTCAATGGGGTGGCATCCCGCCTCGTGCCGTCTGCCCGTGATCGGCATCGCGGCCGCTTCACTGTGCGGGTATCGCGCGCGGCCGCCGTTGATCTGAGTCAAGCGCGAGAAAACCCCGCTCCGTAGACTCGATTGCACTGGCGGATCACCCGTCGATGGAGCGATTCCGATGAGCTACAAGAGCATAGTCGTGCACCTCGATACGAGCCTCCGTGCGCATGCGCGGCTCGAGTTCGCGTTGCGCGTCGCGCGGCGCTTCGGTGCGCACCTGACGGGCCTGTCCGCGGTCTACACGCCGGAAGCGCATTCGTTCTACGTAATGGCCGGATCCGCGGAATACTTCCGCGAGCGCCGGGACCAGCGCGACGACCGGCTTGCCGCGCTGGAACGCCTGTTTCATGCGGAGACGGCGCGCGCGAAAGTGCCGGCCGCCTGGGTGCGTGCCGACGAGCCCGCGAACCTGGCCGTGCCGCGCGCCGCACGCGTTGCCGATCTCGTGATCGCGGGCCAGAGCGACCCGAGCGATCCCGAGACCTATATCGACGACCAGTTTCCGGAGAACCTTGTGTTGTCCGCCGGCCGCCCGGTGTTGTTCGTGCCGCACGCCGGCGAATTCGCGTCGGTCGGTGAGCGGGTGTTCGTCGCGTGGGACGGGAGCCGCGAGGCGGCCCGCGCCGCGCACGATGCGATTCCGTTTCTCGAGCATGCAAAACGCACGACGGTCGCGGCCGTCGTCGACCGCCATTCGGAAGCGGCAACCACGCGCATTCCGGCCGCCGATGCCGCGCTGATGCTGGCACGCCATGCGCGCGACGTGAACGTGCTCGACATCGACGCCGGCGACGGCTCGGCGATCGGCGACACGTTGCTGTCACGCGCGTATGAAACGGGTTCCGACCTGCTCGTGATGGGCGCCTACGGCCATCCGCGCTGGCGCGAACTGATACTGGGCGGCGCGACGCGTACGGTGCTGGCGTCGATGACGCTGCCGGTGCTGATGTCGCACTGAGCCGGCCGATGCGTACGCTCGCGCTGCTCGTCGTCAATGCCGGTTCGTCGAGCGTGAAGTTCGCGGTCTTTGCGTATCCGCTGCACGAGGGCGAAGCGGTCGCCACCGGCAACGGCATGTCGATCCGCTTCGATGCGGAACCCGACGCGGCGCGCGCCGCGATGCGCGTGCTGCGCGGCAACGGCGACGATTGATCCAGATCAGCGCGATCGCCGTGCGTGCGCCGATGATGGTTCCATCGACATCCGTTCAAGGGAAACGCCATGTACTCGAACATTCTGGTTGCGCTCGACGGCAGCGATACGTCGTCCCGCGCACTCGACGCCGCGCTGGACCTCGCGGCGGAAACGGGTGCGCGGCTGACCCCCGTCTACGTCGTCGATTTCATGGTGCCGGCGTACGACACGTTCGGATACGACCCGTCGATCCTGGTCGACGCGTTCCGTGAAGAAGGGCTGCGCGTGACGGACGACGCCGCGACACGCATGAAAGTGCGCGACGTGGCCGGCACGCCGCAGATCTCCAGCGTCGCGCCGGCGGGCGAAGACGTCGCGCAACGGATCGTCGGGCTCGCCGGGGAACTCGGCGCCGACCTGATCGTGATGGGCACGCACGGCCGGCGCGGTTTCCGCCGTCTCATGCTCGGCAGCGTGGCCGAGCGTGTGCTGCGGCATGCGACGCGGCCGGTCCTGATGATTCCGGCGAACTGCGTATCGAAGGCGTCCGCCGAGACTCCCGCTGCATCGACCGAAAAGGAGCTGTCATGAGCTACAAGACCCTGCTCGTCCATCTCGACGATAGCGAACGCTGCGCAACCCGGGTGGAGCTCGCGCTCGAGCTCGCGGGCCGCTGGAACGCGCATCTGATCGGCCTCTACGTGATCTGCCAGGATCTCTTCGAACCGTTGCGACGGCCCGACGAACCGCTGAAGCTGGCCGTCTACGAACGCCTGTGCGAGCAGCGGCGCAAGGAAGCCGAGTCGCGATTCCTCGCGGCCGCCGAGCGCGCCGGACGCAACAACGTGGAGTGGCAGGCGCCGGCCGGCGACGCAACCGAGGCCGCGATCCTGCATGCGCGGCACGCCGATCTGCTCGTGCTCGGCCAGGAAGACCCCGACGATCGCATGACCTACGTCGCGCGCCATTTCATCGAGGATGTCGTGATGAGCAGCGGACGTCCCGCGATCGTCGTGCCCTACGCGGGCAACGTACGAACGCTTGGCGAAAACGTGCTGATCGGCTGGGACGGCGGGCGTGAGGCCGCCCGCGCAGTGGCCGACGCCCTGCCGCTTCTCGCCCGCGCGCGCTTCGTCAACGTCGAGACGGTCGCCCGCCGGCATCCCGATCCGGACGGGACGCCGGCGGGGGTCGACGTCGCCGCGTATCTCGAACGGCACGGCGTGCGTGCGTCGTTCTCGACGACGCCGCGCGAACGGTCGGTGAGCGTGGGCGCGACACTGCTGAACCGGGTCACCGACCTGCATGCGGACCTGCTCGTGATGGGCCTGTACAGCCATGCCCGCATGCACGAACGCGTGCTGGGCGGCGCGACGCGCACGATCCTCGAGACGATGACGGTGCCGGTCCTGCTGTCCCACTGAGCGAACGAAAACGGGCAGCCGCTTGCGGCTGCCCCGCTGGCGTCGGACCGTCACAGCACGCCGGCGCTCGCGCCTGCACCCTCCCGCACCACCAGCACCGGCCGGTCCGCGATGCGCACCAGCGACTCGGCGACGCTGCCGAGCACCGCACGGCGCACGCCGCGACGGCCATGCGTGCCCATCACGATCAGGTCCGCATAGCATCCGGCGGCGGCGCGCGCCAGCACGTCCGATATGTCCATTCCGCGCGCGTCGATCGTCTGCGCGATGCCGCGCACACCGGACAGCTGGAACGCGGTTTCCGCGTCCGAGACCGCAATCGCGGCCCGGTCCGCGTCCAGCCCGGCCGGATCGCGCGAATCGGTATAGCCGCTATCGACGTCAGCCAGCCGACGCGCATCCGACACCACGCACATGGCGATGACCAGGCCGCCTGACTCGCGGGCGAGCGAAATCGCCTCATCGAGCGCGAGCCGCGCACTGCGGCTGCCGTCGATTGCCGCGAAGATCCGGTGGTACATCGCGCATCCCTCCATTCGAGTTCGATCGGTTCGTCCAGCCAGTCTGAGCCTGATGGCCGCCTTTCCGTTGATGCGGGTCAAGCAGGCGCGGCGGCGCCCGTACGCATCGGTCCCGATTGGCGAGCGCCGGTAAAACGCGCACAATTCAGCGCGATATCGCAGTTCCGGCCCACCCCGCTGCCGGTGCGTCGCGCCCGAGGCCGGCCGCGATGCCCGCGACCGTCCATCGTTCGGCCTGATCGTCAGCCGCGAGCGCGCGCACATGCCCGACGGCACCGTGACGATCGACCATCGGCCCGGAACGGGCTTCACGATCACCGTGGCGTTGCCGCTGCACGCCATCCAGCAAGGAGACGTGCCGTCATGATCAGGGTACTCATCGCCGACGACCACGCACTCGTTCGCGACGGCCTGCGGCACATCCTGCAGAGCGCAAGCGGTTTCGACGTGGTCGGCGAAGCGCAGGACAGCACTTCGACGATCGCGCTGGTGCGCAACGCGGACGCGAACGTGCTCGTGCTCGACCTGTCGATGCCCGGCCGAAACGGCATCGAACTCATCAAGCAGATCAGGGACGAGAAGCCGGCATTGCATATCCTCGTGCTGACGATGCATGCAGAACAGCAGTATGCGGTTCGCGCGTTCCGTGCGGGCGCGTCCGGCTACATGACCAAGGAAAGTGCGAGCGCCGAACTGGTCGCCGCGCTGACCAAGATCGCGGCCGGCGGCGTCTACGTGAGCCTGACGATGGCCGAGCAATTCGCGCAGAGCCTGAACGAGCCGACCGATCTGCTGCCGCATCAGCGCCTGTCGGACCGCGAATTCGACGTGTTCCGGCGCGTGACTTCGGGCGAGTCGATCTCCGAAATCGCACAGGCGCTCTGCGTCAGCGTCAAGACCATCAGCACGTACAAGACGCGGATCCTGGAGAAGATGCAGATGCCGAACGACACGGCGCTCGTGCGCTACGCGATGCGCCACAAGCTGTTCGAGGACCCGGACGAACTCTGACGGCCACCGGGCAGCCGGCCGATGCGCGACCGGGCCCCGCTCCGACCGTGCCGGGGGCACCCGCAACCGCGTGAGCTCGCGGGCTAAATAGCATCCGGCATCGCCGCTGGTATTGAGCAGGATCAACGAAATCCGCGATCGACACCGCCAGGTTGCCGTTCGCATGCCCGACGGCCTTCGCCGTCGCGACAAGACGCCGCACGCCTGTAGGAAACGTCCTACAGCACTTCCACGTCGCCTACCGCATCTTCAATTCCGGCTGATTTTCTTGACGCCGCGCAATGTCCATACTGCACAGCAGGAAAGACGATCCAACCCGCGCCCCGGGGCAACGGCAGCATCGCCGTCGAGACTCGCGTATCGGTCTCCCGGCCCGTTCCCGCGCAGCGTTTCCATCAGGAAGGCGGCAGAGACCGGTGCCGCCGGTACAACAGCCAGCGCGACTCCGCCCGACGCCGGACCGTCGCTGCCCCAACTGGAGCCGATCATGCAGAGCAATGCCGATGTCTCGACGACCATGCCGTCACGCCCTTTCATCCCGCTGCATCCCGTCGGGCCGGTCGATCGGCCGAAGCGCGCCGTGTCCCGCTGCTCGACGTGCGCATTGCGTACCGTCTGCATGCCGCCCGAGCTCTCCGCCGACGATTTCGCGCGCGTCGACGCGATGATCTGCACCACGCGCCAGGTCAGGCGCGGCGAAACGCTGTTTCGCGCAGGCGACACGTTCCACAGCATCTACGCCGTGCGAACCGGCTCGTTCAAGACCATCGTGAGGCACCGCGACGGCGACGCGCAGATCACCGGCTTCCAGATCGTCGGCGAGTCGCTTGGGCTCGACGGCGTGCACACCGGGCATCACAACGGCGACGCCGTCGCGCTCGAGGACAGCACGGTCTGCATCATCCCGTTCGGGCAGCTCGAGCAGATGTGCCGCGAAGTCCGGACGATGCAGCATCACGTGTATCAGATGATGGGCGGCGAGATCGTGCGCGAATCCTCGCAGATGCTGCTGCTCGGCACGATGTCCGCCGAACAGCGCGTCGCCGCGTTCCTGCTGAATCTTTCCACGCGCTTCAGGGCGCGCGGCTACTCGGCCGCCGAATTCGTGCTGCGGATGACGCGCGACGAGATCGGCGAATATCTCGGGATGAAGCTCGAAACGGTCAGCCGCATGCTGTCGAAGTTCCAGCAGAAGGGGCTCGTCGCCGCGCAAGGCAAGCAGATCCGGATCGTCGATTCGGAAGGACTCCGGCGCATCTGAGCGGGCCGCGGCAAGGTCGGGCGGATCACGCGCGCATCGCGAGCACGGCGGCGCCCGACACCCGCCCGCCGCGTAGGTCGTCGAGTGCGCGGTTCGCATCGGTCAGCGCGTAGCGCACGACGTCGACCCGCAACGGTGTCGCAGCGGCGATCCGCATGAATTCGACCGCATCCCCGCGCGTCAGGTTGGCCACCGACGCGATACGGCGCTCGCCCCACAGCCATGCGTACGGAAAGCCGGGGATGTCGCTCATGTGAATGCCGCCGCACACCACGATCCCGCCTTTGTCGACCGCGCGCAGCGCGGCCGGCACCAGCGCACCCACCGGCGCGAAAATGAGCGCGGCATCGAGCGGCTCCGGCGGCGCTTCGTCGCTGCCGCCGGCCCATGCCGCGCCCAACGACCGTGCCAGGCGTTGCGCGACCGCGTCGCCCGGTTTCGTCAGCGCGAATACCTTGCGTCCCTCGCGATGCGCGACCTGCGCGACCAGATGAGCCGCGGCACCAAAACCGTAGATGCCGATGCGGCGCGCGTTACCCGCCATGCGCAAGGTTCGATAACCGATCAGGCCGGCGCACAGCAGCGGCGCGGCCTCCAGATCGGCATAACGCCGCGGCAGATGCACGCAATATCGATGGTCGGCGACCGCACACTCGGCATAGCCGCCATCGATCGTATAGCCGGTGAATCGCGGGCTGTCGCACAGGTTTTCGCGGCCGGACGTGCAATATGCGCAATGCCCGCACGTCGAGCCCAGCCACGGAATCCCGACCCGGTCGCCGACGGCGAAGCCCGTCACGCCGTCACCCATTCCGCGCACCGTTCCGACGATTTCGTGCCCCGGAATCAGCGGCAGCTTCGGATGCGCAAGCTCGCCGTCGACGACGTGGAGATCGGTCCGGCATACGCCGCATGCGTGTACGTCGATCAGCAACTGCCCCGCGGCGGGCGACGGATCCGGCACGCGCGCTTCGCGCAGATGCGGTGTCGTGCCGTCAAACATCATCGCAAGCATGCTCGCCTCCCCGCGCGATTGCTTTCGCGCGCGTCGCTTTCCAAGGCTGGCGCCGTGCATCGCGCGCACACCGCCCGATTACAGGCGCGTGATGTGCGTCAACGGGCACCGGACGGTTGCCGACACGATGAAGTGGCATGACGCCGCCGGCGCGGGCCTCGTGGCACTTCCCGGAGCGCCCATCGCACGGCCGCTGCCGGGTGTCATTCGACCACCAGGTCGTCGACGACGGCACGTACCCCTCGTGCGGACCAAGCGGCTCCGCGCACGGCCTTGCGCTCCGAAAACGAGCCGACCTTGCCGGACAACCGCACCGTACCGTCGTGCACGTCGATCGCGATGTGCTTCGCCTCGCGCTCCGCATGACGCATGATCGCGCGCTTGATGTTGCCGCCGACGTCGTCCGCCCCGGCCGTGGCCTGTACCGCGATGTGGTCGGTCACGCCCGTCACGCTGCGCATCTGTGAGATCGAACGCACGGCGAGATGGCTCTGGTACGCCCAGTCGACCCTGCCGGACAACGTGATCCAGCCGCGTTCGACCTGCACCTTGATCGCGTCATCGTGCAGGCCGACCGTCCAGTGCAGAACCGAACGCACCGCTTTCGCGATGTCCTCGTCGGTGCGCACGTCATCGTCCGGCAGATGCACCGTCATGTCGACGACGAGCGCCTTGACGCCGGCGACGCGGTTTGCAGCGCGCTCGATCGCCACCTTCTCCGCATAGCTCGGCGGGTGACCGGAAAGCGTCACGATCCGGTCGGCGACCTCGACACCGATGCGGGTTGCATCGATCGACGGGTCGGACTCCAGTTCGTCCTGAATGTCCTGCTTCAACTGCTTGTCGGTTTTCATCATCTGCTCTCCTGTTCGGGCGATCGGCCTTGCGGAACCCAGCGTACGCGCCGCCACGGGCGCGCGCTTGATGCGCGTCAACGGCCGCGTCTCCCGCTCTCCAACTGTGCAGACAAATCGACCGAACAGTTCTCGACTGATTGCATCGCACTGTCCATGGTCAGCGGCATCCGCGCGGCCGAATAATCGGAGCAATGGGGATACGGCAAGGCCATACAGCCGCTCGACACACCGCGCCACCCGGCCCAACCGCATCACATTTGCGCAAGCCTACGTAATTCGGGGAAGCAGCCGCAAACGCATTCGGATATATTCATACGAATTGCGTGTCGTCAGACGAAAACGAAATCGCCCGCTCGCTCGGGCGCTGCCCGGCGACATGCAAGCCGAACCCGTCATGGGTCATGGAGACTCGTCCGGCACACCGACGCCTCACAAGGGCGCGCGATCGACCGGACGGCATCAGAACTATCAATCAACGGAGATGGCAGATGGAACGAAGCACTGTCGGCATGCGCTGCAAACCCCTGATCACCGTCGCGCTGGCCGCCGCCGCATTCGCGGCCGCGTCGGGCGCGATGGCCGACCAGGTCGTGAAGATCGGCAGCGTCGAACCGACGACGGGTGGCATTTCGCACCTGGGCAAGGACAACGAGAACGGTGCGCGCCTCGCGGTCGAGGAAATCAATGCGAAGGGCCTGACGATCGGCGGCAAGAAGGTCACGCTGCAGCTCGACGCACAGGATGACGCGGCCGACCCGCGCCAGGCCACCCAGGTCGCGCAGAAGCTGGTCGACGACAAGGTCGTCGCCGTCATCGGCCACCTGAACTCGGGCACGTCGATCCCGGCGTCGAAGATCTACAGCGACGCGGGCATCGTGCAGATCTCGCCGTCGGCCACGAACCCGACCTACACGCAGCAGGGCTTCAAGACCACCTATCGCGTGGTCGCGACCGACGCTCAACAAGGCCCGGCACTGGCGAGCTACGCGCAGTCGAAAGGCGTGAAGAGCGTCGCGGTGATCGACGATTCGACCGCGTACGGCCAGGGCCTCGCGAACGAGTTCGAGAAGAAGGCGAAGGCGCTCGGCCTGAAGGTGCTGTCGCACGACGCGACCAACGACAAGGCCGTCGACTTCCGCGCGATTCTGACGAAGGTCAAGGGCGAGAACCCGGACGCGATCATGTACGGCGGCATGGACGCCACCGGCGGCCCGCTCGCGAAGCAGGCGAAGCAGCTCGGCATGCGCGCGAAGATCCTGTCCGGCGACGGCGTGTGCACCGACTCGCTCGCGCAACTGGCCGGCCCGGCGGCCGACAACGTGCTGTGCTCGCAGGCCGGCGCGGCGCTCGAGAAGATGCCGGGCGGCGCGGACTTCCTCGCGAAGTACCAGAAGCGTTTCAACCAGGGCATCAAGTTCGATGCGCCGTTCGCGTACGACGCGGTCTACATCGCGGTCGACGCGATGAAGCGCGCGAATTCGACGGACCCGGCGAAGATCCTCGCCGCGATGCCGTCGACGAAGTATGAAGGCGTGATCGGCACGACCACGTTCGATTCGAAGGGCGACCTGACGCACGGGATCATCTCGATCTACGGCTACAAGAGCGGCAAGAAGACCTTCCTCGACCAGGTGAAGATGTAACACCCCGCGACGCCGGCCCGACGGGAACGCCACCCGTCGGCGCCGGCGCTGCACGGGGCCGATTCAGGTTTTGCGGAGATGAAGCGACATGTGTGCAATGGCGTATGCGGATTTTCAACAGGAGTTGAAGAAGGCGCAGTTGACGGCGCGCGAGTTCGCCCGCCTGATCCGGATGAACGAAAGCTCGATCACGAACTATTCGAGCAAGGGCACCGTCCCTTCCCACCTCGCGGTCATCGCGACCTTGATCGGCGCGCTCGCCGCGCACGAGATCGATTTCCGGCACGTGATCGGCAAGACGGCCATCGAACCGAAACGGCCGCGCGGCGTCGGCGCATTTTCGACGACGGCGGTGGCGGCGGCAGCGGCGGCCAAGCCGCGGCCGCGTGTCACGAAGCGCCGCAACGGCGATTCGTGAACTACCGCGGCCGATCGGCTGCTTCGCGATCCCGCTCGGCGGCGTCGGTGAATTCGACACCCGACGGCGAGCGGATCAGCAACGGAACCCCCATCGCCGCTTCGAGGTCGGCGAGACGCCGGCTGAGCGCCGACGGCGCGTGCATCGAACCTTCCTGAACGACGGAAATGAACAGTTCGAGGCTGTACGGATCGTTACGCGTGCGGGTGAATCCCTGGAGACTTTCGTGACGTGACGTGACATGACGTGTGGCGTCCGATGAACGCGTGCGGACCGGCGCGGCGGTCCTCGTCACGCCGCCATGCGCACGTGATCGAGCAGCGCCTGCAGCGGATGACGCACCTGCCGCGCGGACATGCGCTTCACCTGGCTGCGGCACGAATAGCCGGTCGCCAGCGCCTCGCCTTCGGCCGCCGGACCATCGACGTGCGCGGCCCACGACTGCGCATAGATCGCGCGCGACGTCTGCAGGTTGCGCGCCTCGTGCCCATAAGTACCCGACATCCCGCAACAGCCGGTCGCCCGAACCGCCAGCCGCAGCCCGCGGCGCGCGAACACCTGCGTCCATTGCTTGCCGCTGTCCGGCGCGTTGGTCTTTTCCGTGCAATGCGGGAGCAATCGGTACAACGCCGTCGCACTGCCCGCGCCCGCTTCCGGCAGCGCGTGCAGCAGCCACTCCTGCGGCAGCGCGACCTTCGGCACGTCGGCGAGCCCCGTCACCTTCAGGTATTCCTGCCGATACGTGAGCGTCATCGCCGGATCGAGCCCGACGAGATCGACGCCCGAGCGCGCGAGCGCCGCCAGTTGCGTCGCGTTGCGGATCGCCGCCTGTTCGAACGCGCGCAGAAAGCCCTGCACGTGCAGCGCCTTGCCGTTCGGCGCGAGCGGGGCCAACCACACCTGGAAGCCGATGCGCGCGGCCAGCTCGATCAGCGTGGCCAATTGCTCGGTATCGAAATAGCGCGTGAACGTGTCCTGCACGATGACGACGCTGCGCGCGCGCTGCGCGTCGCTCAGCGCGGCGAGCGCGTGCGGCTCGGCCGGCCGCACGTTCCACTGCCGGACCACGGCCGCGAGATCGAAGCGGCTCAACAGCGGGCTGTCGACCATGCCGACGTGCCGCTCGAGCAGCGTGCGCACCCAGCCGGCGCGCATCAATCCGTTGTACAGCGCGGGCACGCGCGCCATCCACGGCATCGTGAATTCGAGCGAGCCGATCAAATAGTCGCGCAGCGGGCGCAGGTAGCGCTGGTGATACAGCTCGAGAAAGCGCGAGCGGAACTCGGGCACGTTGACCTTGACCGGGCACTGGCCCGCGCACGACTTGCACGCGAGGCAGCCGGCCATCGCGTCGTACACCTCGTGCGAGAAGTCGGCTTCGCCGTTGCGCGCGGCGCGGCTGTTGCGCCAGCGGGTCATGAGCCCGCTCACGAACGGCTGTTTCGCACGCGCCGCCGCGACGACGTCGATGCCTGCCTGTCCTTGCAGACGCAACCATTCGCGCATCAGCGACGCGCGCCCCTTCGGCGACTGCACACGCTCGCGTGTCGCCTTCCACGACGGACACATCGCGTCGTCCGGATCGAAGTTGTAGCACGCGCCGTTGCCGTTGCAGTGCATCGCGGTGCCGTAGCTCTGCCACACGCGCTCGTCGATCTGCCGGTCGTGGTCGCCGCGCGTCGGCACCTCGTCGATCTTCAGCAGCCGCAGCGTGGTGTCCGGGGGCGTCGCGATCTTGCCCGGGTTGAACTGGTTGTGCGGATCGAATGCGGCCTTCAGTTGCTGCAGCGACGGATACAGCTCGCCGAAGAACGCCGGTGCGTATTCCGAGCGCACGCCCTTGCCGTGCTCTCCCCATAACAGGCCACCATGGCGCTGCGTGAGCTCGGCCACCGCGTCCGATACCGGCCGCACCAGCGCTGCCTGCTTCGGATCCTTCATGTCGAGCGCCGGACGCACGTGCAGCACGCCCGCGTCGACGTGGCCGAACATCCCGTACTGCAACCCGTGGCCGTCGAGCAGCGCGCGGAATTCGGCGATGTACGCGGCGAGGTTCTCGGGCGGCACCGCGGTGTCCTCGACGAACGGTTGCGGACGCGCCTCGCCCTGCACGTTGCCGAGCAGGCCGACCGCGCGCTTGCGCATCGCATACACGCGCTTGACCGCGTCGTCGCCGTTCGCCAGCGTGTGTCCCAGCCGTTCGACGCTCGTGTCGGTGCGCAGGTGCTCGACGAACGCGCGCACGCGCGCATCGACGTCGTCGGCATCGTCGCCGCTGAATTCGATCAGGTTGATGCCGCGCGTCGGGCGCCCATCGTCCTGTGGGAAATACTCGGCCACGCTGCTCCACACGAAGTCCTTCATCGCGAGCATCAGCACCTTGGAATCGACCGTCTCGATCGACAGCGGCTCGCGTTCGAGCAGCGCGCGTGCGTCGCGCAGCGCGTCCATGAAGCCGGCGTAGCGCACGTTGACCAGCACCGAATATTTCGGAATCGGCAGCACGTTCAGCTTCGCCTCGACGACGAAGCCGAGCGAGCCTTCCGCGCCGCACAGCACGCTGTTCAGGTTGAAGCGGCCGTCCGGTTCGCGCAGGTGCGCGAGATCGTAGCCCGTCAGGCAGCGGTTGAGCTTCGGAAACTTCGCGTCGATCAGCGCGGCCTTCTCGTCGGCGATGCGGCGCGCGGTGCGATACACCTTGCCGACCCGGTCCTGCCGCGCGCAGCGGCGTTCCAGCTCGTCGTCGTCGAGCGCGTCGCTGTGCAGCGGCTCGCCGCCCATCAGCACGAAGTCGAGCGCGAGCACGTGGTCGCGCGTCTTGCCGTACGTGCAACTACCCTGCCCGCTCGCGTCGGTGTTGATCATCCCGCCGACCGTCGCGCGATTCGACGTCGACAGCTCCGGCGCGAAAAAGAGGCCGTGCGGCTTCAGCGCGGCGTTGAGCTGGTCCTTGACGACGCCGGCCTGCACGCGCACCCAGCGCTCGTCGGCATTGATTTCGAGGATCCGGTTCATGTTGCGCGACAGGTCGACCACCACGCCGTCCGTCAGCGACTGCCCGTTGGTGCCGGTGCCGCCGCCGCGCGCAGTCACCGCGACGTCGCGATGCGCGGGTTCGGCAAGCAGCCGCGCGACAAGCCGCACGTCGTCCGCATGCGCGGGACAGATCACCGCCTGCGGCAGGCGCTGGTAGATCGAGTTGTCGGTCGCCTGCACGGTCCGGTTCGCGTGGTCCGTGCGGATTTCGCCGGCGAACCCGGCAGCCCGGAGCGCGGCGAGAAAATCGCGGTAACGGCCCTCGGGCGGGCTGACGGGACGGAGCAACGGAGCGATCGACATGGGATGAAAGTGCAAGGTGGGTGAAGCCGGTGCGCGGCCTCGATCAGAAATATGAGTTTTGAGCAAGATTCCCCGCAGCCCGGAAATCCAGTATCTTGCGAATCAGCACGAGAAACAAACGAATTCTCTCCCGGCAAAACTTGCATAAAACTCATGAATTACCGTCGCCTGACCCCGTCGATGTCGCTGCTGCTCGTATTCGAGGCGGCCGCACGGCATGAAAGCTACACGCGCGCGGCCGACGAGCTGTCGCTGAGCCAGAGCGCGATCAGCCGGCAGGTGCAGACGCTCGAGGATCAGCTCGGCGTGGCGCTGTTCCGGCGTGAGGGCCGCTCGGTGAAGCTGACCGAAGTCGGGCGGCGCTACTTCGTCGAGCTGAGCGGCGCGCTCGGGCGCATCCGCGGCGCGACGCTGCAGGCGATGTCGCACCAGGCCGGCGCCGGCACGCTGCGGCTCGCGACCTTGCCGACCTTCGGCTCGAAATGGCTGCTGCCGCACCTGCACGGCTTCTACGCCGCGCATCCGGGCGTGACCGTGCACCTGCATTCGCGGATCGGCGCCATCGACTTCCATACCGACGATCTCGACGCGGCCATCACCGTCGGCGCGGGCGACTGGCCCGGCCTGCACGCGCACCGGCTGTACAACGAATTCCTGATCGCGATCGCGAGCCCCGACGCGGCTGGGCGCCGCAAGACCGATGCGCGCGCGCCGGCATGGGCCGCAGGGCAGACGCTGCTCGGCGTGACGAGCAATCAGCACGCGTGGGCCGAATGGTTCGCGCATTTCGGGCTCGATCATCGCGAGATGCGGATCGGGCCGAGCTTCGAGCTGACGTCGCACCTGATCCAGGCCGTGCGGGCCGGGATGGGCATCGGCCTCGTGCCGAAGGTGCTCGTGGAAGACGAACTGAGCCGCAACGAGCTGGTGACGATCGGCGATGCGATCATCAGCCAGCGCAGCTACTACCTCGTGTACCCGCCGGAAAACGACACGCTGCCGTCGCTCGTCGCGTTTCGGGAATGGCTGCTGAAATCGTGCTGACGCGCAGGCGCAGGCGCAAGCGAACGCGACGCGCTCACGCGCGCCATTCGCCGAGAATCTGCTCGGCGAGGTAGTCGCACGGCGGGCGCGCGGACTGCGCGCTGCGCGCGAGCACCACCTCGAGTTCGCCGAGCGACGGCAGCCCGTGGCTCTCCGACAGCTGCAACAGATGTTCGGGCACGCAGCAGCGCGCGAGCGGCGCGATGGCGAGGCCGGCCTCGACCATGCTGAGCAGCCCGAGGAAACTCGGGCTTTCATATGACGTCCGGAACGGAATCTTCTGCCGGTTCAGCGCCTTGATCGCACGGTCGCGCGCCATGCTGCCGTGCGAGAACAGCGCAACCGGCAGCGGCCGCTCTTCCCACACGTTCCGTTTCACCGATCCGGTCCATACGATCGGCTCGAGCCGGATGAGCTCGCCCGACACGCCCTTGACGCGGGTCAGGCACGCAAGGTCGACCGTGTTGTCCTTCAGCATCGGCACGAGCGCGCTGCTCGGCTGGCCGATCACGCGCACTTCGACGCGCGGGTGCATCGCGGCGAACTTGCCGAGCACCTGCGGCAGCAGCGACGAGATGTAGTCGTCGGGCACGCCGATCGTCACGCGGCCGCGGATCTCCGGACGCACGACCGACGCCCACGCCTCGTCGCGCATCGCGAGCATCCGGCGGCCGTAATCGGCAAGCATCCTGCCGTCGTCGGTGGCCGTCACGTTGCGCGTGTCGCGGATGAACAGCGGCTTGCCGAGCGCCTCCTCCAGCGTCTTGATCTGCATGCTCACCGCCGACGGCGACCGATGCACGATCTGCGCGCCCTGCGCGAACGATCCGGATTCCGCAACGGCCACCACCATCGCCAGCACATCGAGGTCGAGCTTTTTCATGGGATTCAGAAAATCTGATCAATCGATTCAGTTTATCCCGTTTTACTGTCTGCTTCCATCGCCGGACAATGAACTCCGTCAGCACTCACTCGATGCAGGAAGCGGAAAACATGCACACATCCGGATCGCTCTACGGGTTTCTCGTCATCGGCGGCATGCTCGCGGTCACGCCGGGGCCGAACATGGTCTACGTGATGTCGCGCTCGATCGCGCAGGGGCGCACCGCCGGGCTGATTTCGCTCGCGGGCGTGATGGTGGGTTACCTGTTCTACATGTTCGGCGCCGCGTTCGGGATCACGACGCTGTTCCTGAGCGTGCCGTACGCGGGCACCGTGCTCGGTGTCGTGGGCGCAGCGTACCTGCTTTACCTCGCATGGCAGGCGGTCCGGCCCGGCGGCCGTTCGCCGTTCGAGGTGAAGGCGCTGCCGACCGAACAGCCGCTGCGGCTGCTCGCGATGGGTGCGACGACCAGCGTGCTGAACCCGAAGCTCGCGATGCTGTTCGTGTCGCTGCTGCCGCAGTTCATCGATTACCGGCAGGGCAGCGTGTTCGGCCAGTCGCTGTTTCTCGGTTCGTTGTTGATTGCGGCGTTCGCGTCGGCGAACGGGCTCGTCGCGATCGGCTCGAGCAGCCTCGCGAAGTTCCTGCACAACCGCCCGGCGCTGCTGCTCGCGCAGCGCTGGGCGATGGGCGCGGTGCTGGGCGGCCTCGGCGTGGAGATGCTCGTCGAGGCGGCGAGAATGGCGGGCGCGGCGTAACGGCGGCGACGCACGTCACGACGCCCGCCGGCTCACTTCGTCAGCAGTTCGGCTTCCAGTTCGCGCAGCCGCTCCGGAAACCGCGCGCGCAATACCACGAACCACGCGACCCCGACCGCCAGCAGCGCGACGAACACGTAAGGCAGCCATGCGTAGACGCCGTCCGGCACCGGATACACGCTGCCGGCGAGCGGAATCGCAAGCAGCACGACCGCGATGGCGCTGATCGCGACGTGCCGCGCGCGCAGCTTGCGTTGCCGGCGCAGATAGAGCGGCGCCCCGATCGCGACCAGCACGTACGCGAGCAGCCAGCCATAGGTGGCGATCGAGCTGAGGTAGCCGTACGAATCGAGCAGCGCCGTGCCGCGTGCAGTCAACACCAGCGCCGTCGCCAGCGCCAGCACCGCGATCAGCGCGACGGCGACGTGCGGCGTCGCATTCGTGTCGTGCGCGCGCCCGGTCGACGCATGCAGCACGCCCTGCCGCCCGAACGTATAGACGATGCGCGCCGCCGCGTTGATCGACGAGAAGAATGCCGCGAAGAAACTGAGCGCCACCCCTGCGTCGATCAGCACGCCGATCCATCCGGCGCCGAGCCGATGCGCGAGCACCGCGAGCGGCCCGTCGACGCGATCGAGCGGCGGCGTCTGCCCGTGGAACGCGCTCACCATCCCGTACGCGCCGACCACGAACAGCAGCGCCGGCCCGACCACGCTGATCAGCACCGCGCGCGGAATCGCGCGGAACGGATCGCGCGCCTCCGCGCCGAGCACGGTCGCGCTCTCGAATCCGGTGAAACTGAAGAACGCGAGCACCATCCCGAGCTGCAGCTGCGTCGGCTTCACGCCTTCGAGCGTCAGTTGCGCGCGATCGACCGGATGACCGCCGAATGCGATCGCTCCGATCACGATGGCGGCGATCAGCAGCAGCGTCACAAGCTCGACGAACAGCGTGAAGCGCGTGGACAGCCGGATGTCGCGAAACGCGATGTACCACGCGGCAAACGCGGTGATGACCGTCAGGCCGAGCACCGTGCCGACGGGCGTCGCGCCGCCGAGCAAGCCGGTTTCGCGGCCGAACACGAGAAACGTGTTGACCGTGCCCTGCAGGATGCCCGCCGCGGCAAGTGCATACGCGATCAGCAGCGACCAGCCGCAGATGGCGCCCCACGTCGGCCCGATGCCGGCCGACACGTATGCATAGAGCGCACCCGGCGATGCCGAATCGCGCGCGAACACGGAAATGCTCCACGACGAGAACAGCAGCGCGACGATCGCGAACAGGTAGGCGAGCCATGTGCCGTTACCCGCTGTCGCGAATACGGCAGGAATCAGCACGCCGATCCCGCCCGACACGCCGACGAGGCCGATCGACTGCGCGATCAGCTCGGGCAGGCTCAGATAGTTGCGCCGCAGGCCGCCTGCGTGCGGCGCGAGGTCCGGCGCGGGTAGCGCTTGCGCGGATGTAACCGGATGATTCATCGATTCACCTTGTGATGATTGAAGCGGCGGCGCGTGCGTGCGGGTCAGTTCCACGAATGGCGCGCGGGCTTCACGCCGTTGAGGTAGTAGTTGCCGATCGCGTGATATTTCCAGCGCACGGGATCGTGCAGCGTATGCACGCGCGCGTTGCGCCAGTGGCGATCGAAGTTGTATTTCGCCAGCGTCGATTTGCTGCCGCCGAGTTCGAACAGCTTGCTTGCGGCGAGCAGCGACACTTCGGTCGTCGCGATCTTCGCCTCGCCGACCGCGATCGCGGCCTGCGCGACCGTCTGTTCGTTCGGCTCGCGCTTCGCGGCGTCGACGAAGCGCCCCGAGCGCGCGAGCAGCGCTTCGGCCGCATGCACGCGATACGCGATGTCGCCGATCTGCGCGATCGTCAACGGATCGTCGCTCGCGCGCTCGACGCCGCTGTCGATCCACGGACGCGCGTGCTGCTGCACGAAGTCGATCGTGTCCTGCAGCGCGGCGCGCGCGATGCCGAGATCGATCGCGGCCGTCGTGATCTGCGCGAACGGCCCCGCGAAGGTCGGACGATCGTAGGAGCGTTGCGTGTGGAAGATCTCGAACGGGCTCACGCGCACGTTCTCGGCGATCACGGTGCCGCTTGCCGTGGTGCGCTGGCCGAAGCCGCTCCAGTCGTCCACCACGGTGAGCCCCGGCGCGCCTTGCTTGACGAATGCGAGCACGGCCTGGTCCGACTCGTCGAGCGCAAGCACCGGAATCCAGTGCGCGAACAGCGTGCCGGTCGAATAGAACTTGCGGCCGTTCAGCACGAAGCCGTCGCCGTCGCGGCGCACGCGCGTACGGATGTCGAGCACGTTCTTGCCGCCCGCTTCGGAAAACGCATTGCCGTAGCGCGCACCCTTCAGCACGAGATCGAAAAAGAAGCGCTTCTGCGCGTCGCTGCCTTCGAGACGGATGTCTTCGATCAGGCAGTAGTGATTCTGCGGAATCTGGCCGATCGACGGGTCCGCCTGCGAAACGATCGCGATCACTTCCGCGAGCGTGACGTTCGATACTTCCGCGCCGCCGTATTCATGCGGCACGGTGATGCCCCACAGGCCGCTCGACGAGAACAGCTCGATCTCGTCGAATGGCAGCCGCCGTTCGCGATCACGCAGCGCGGCATGCTCGGCCAGTTGCACCGCGACGCGGTGCGCGACATCGATGGCTTCGGCATCCGAGCCGATGACCGGTACGGGCACTGCGTCCGCTTGCGGTTGCGTGGTTTCTTCGATGGTTTCCGTAGACATGAAATTTCCGGCAAATGACATGAATCGATCGACAGTGCCGCCCCGGCCTGCGTCGGTCGTCTGTTCTGGAATGCGGGATCATCCGACCGGGTTCGTCCGCAACGGCCGTTGCGGGCCAGCCGTTCACCCGCCCTGCTCGCCGCTTGCGTCAGCGCGCCCGCGCATCGGTGTCGCGCATCACGCGGCCACCGCCTGCCGCTGCGCTTCGAGCTCACGCACGAGCGGCAGCACGCGCTTGCCGAAGTACTCGACTTCCTCGATGAAATGCAGGAACCCGGCGAGCACGAGGTCGACGCCGATCGCCTTCAGCGCGACGATCCGCTCGGCGATCTGTTGCGGCGTGCCAATCAGGTTCGTGCGGAAGCCGTCGTTGTACTGCACGAGATCCTCGAACGTCGATTTCGCCCAGTTGCCCTCGCCTTCGGGCGACGCGCGGCCGGCCTGCTTCACCGCATCGCCGAACGCGTGCACGGCCTCGACGTGCGCGTGCCGGATGATGTCGTCGAGCACGGCTTTCGCCTCTTCCTCGGTGTCGCGCGCGATCACGAACGCGTTGACGCCGATCCGCACGCGATGGTTGTTCGCGGCGGCCTTCGCGCGGATGTCGTCGATTTGCGCCTTCAGGTTCTCCGGCGTATTGCCGTTCGTGAAGTACCAGTCCGACACGCTCGCCGCGTTGTCGCGCGCCGCGCGCGAACTGCCGCCCTGGAAGATTTCCGGATGCGGCTTCTGCACGGGCTTCGGGCTCAGCGTGTAGTCGTTGAAGCGGTAGAAGTCGCCCTTGAACGTGAAGTTGTCCTGCGTCCAGATGCCCTTCAGCGCCTGGATGAATTCCTTCGAGCGCCGATAGCGTTCGTCGTGCTCGAGCCACGGTTCGCCGATCGCGGTGAACTCGCCCTTGAACCAGCCGCTGACCACGTTGATCGCGATGCGGCCGTTCGAAATATGGTCGATCGTCGCGAGCTGCTTCGCGACCACCGCCGGATGCCACGGTCCCGGCAGGATCGCGGCGAGCACCTTGAGCTTCGTCGTCGCGTGCAGCAGCGCCTGGCTGAACGACACCGATTCGTGCTGGTATTCGGCGCCGTAGCCGGCCGTGAAGCGGATCTGGCTCAGCGCGTAGTCGAAGCCGGCCGCCTCGGCCGTGCGCGCGAGCTTCTGGTTGTATTCGAGGCTCCAGTCGGTGCGTTGCTCGATCGTGCTGACGACGAGGCCGCCGCTGACGTTCGGCACCCAGTACGCGAATTTGACGCCGTCGGCCGAAGGTTCGTGAATGCTCATGGAAGGTCCTGATCGAAAGGGAAGACGAAAGGCGCGCTACGCGGCGGCGGCGGCCGGCGCGCGCGGCCGCAGTTGCGGCACCGCGCGGTCGACCGCGAGCGCGATGCGCTCGCGCAGTGCGGGGTTCGCGATCTCGTAGCGATCGAAATCGCTTTCGGCTGCGTACACGCCGATCGGCAGCGTGCGCGCCTGGAAGAAGCTGAACAGCGGCCGCAGCTGATGGTCGATCACGAGCGCATGGCGCTCGCTGCCGCCGGTGGCCGCGAGCAGCACCGGCACATCGATCAGCGACTCGTGATGCACGAGGTCGAACAGGTGCTTGAAGAGCCCGGTGTACGACGCGCGATACACGGGGCTCGCGACGACGAGCGCATCGGCCGTCTCGATCTTGCGGATCAGCGCGTCGAGTTCGGGCGGCACCTGCGCGCGCTTCAGCGCGCCGGCCAGCCGGTTGCCGATCTCGCCGAGTTCGATCGACTGCGTGCGGATCGGCACCGCGTCGCCGAGCGCGGCGACGATCACGTTCGTCAGCGCCAGCGTGCGTGACGGCCGTTGCAGGGCGCCCGAAATGGCGACGACGTTGAGGGTGTTGCTCATGCCATGCGTTCCCGTGGTCGAGCTGCGCGTTGTCGCGCCGATACCGTGTCGGGTTTGCAAGGAGCGTGCCATTGAAGACAGATGAGTGATCGCATCGATCATCTGCATCACGAAGTTTCGTGCGATCGCCCGCCGCTCATGGCTTCCGCGCTCATATGACAGGTGGTGGCAAGCGTTCCGAAAATCACGTCACATCGATATTCCCCGGTACGATGAACCGACGGGAACAGCGTTGCTGATGCGCTGCTGCTCGAGCAGCAGTTTGCGGGCACGCCGTTGGTTCGATCGCAACGATCGGGCACCGGCGCATCGTGCGCGATGGCGTCGAATCCGCCGTCGTGGCCGCGCATGCCCACGTCATTGCATGCTGCGCAGCAATCCCGCTTTCGTTATCAGAAATCGATGCTTCTCGCGCCGCGCAAAACACGGAACACTCTGCTGACCGAGACAGCAAGCGGACCGCGAGTCGGTCCGTTCTTCGATCGACTCACGCCTTCATCGCCATGACCTCCTCGTTTGCCACGTCGCGTCCGGTCAATCTTCGTGTCGTCTCCGCGCAGCCGGACGCATCGCGCGGCGCGCCCGTTCTCACGCTTGCCGCACATCCCGCACCGCAGCGCGCTCGCGCGCACGTGTTCGTCGATCCGCGTTCGCTCGCGCTGCTCGAACGCGTGCGGCGCGTCGCGCCGAGCGACGCGAACGTGCTGATCGTCGGCGAAACCGGTACCGGCAAGGAACTGATCGCGCGTCACGTGCACGACCTCAGCCACCGCGGCGACGGTCCGTTCGTCGCCGTGAACTGCGGTGCGCTGTCCGACACGCTGGTCGACAGCGAACTGTTCGGTCACGAGAAAGGCGCATTCACGGGGGCGGTCGGCGCGAGGCCCGGCTGGTTCGAGGCCGCGAACGGCGGCACGCTGTTTCTCGACGAGATCGGCGATCTGCCGCTGGCGATGCAGGTGAAGCTGCTGCGCGTATTGCAGGAGCGCGAGGTCGTGCGGCTCGGCGCGCGCACGGGCATTCCGATCGACGTGCGCGTGGTGGCCGCGACCAACGTCGACCTGCAGCAGGCAGTGGCGGCCGGGCGATTCCGCGGCGACCTGTTCTACCGGCTCAACGTCGTGCGGCTCGACGTGCCGACATTGCGCGAACGGCCCGCCGACATCCTGCCGCTCGCGCGGCACTTCTTCGATCTATATCGCAGCCGGCTCGGTTACGGGCCGCGCAGCATCGATCCGCGCGCGGCACGCCGGCTCGAAGCACACTCGTGGCCGGGCAATATCCGCGAGCTGGAGAACGTGATGCATCACGCGCTGCTGGTGAGCCGCCACGATGCGCTGCAGGACACCGACCTGAACCTGTCGTCGTCGTGCGTGGCGGTTACGGCTGCGGGAGGGCAGCACGCGGGGCACGGTGCGTCCGCGCAGGAAGCGCTGGAAGAGGCGTTATGCGCGCTGTTCGACGAAGCCCCCGACAATCTGTTCGAACGCATCGAGGACACCGTGATGCGGGTCGCGTTCGACTTCAGTCACCGCAATCAGATCCAGGCCGCGCGATTGCTCGGCATCAGCCGCAATGTGCTGCGCGCACGGCTGATTCGGGCGAAGGCGATCGGGGCGGTCAAGTAGCAGTGTGCGCGGCGGCAGCACGCGTCTGCGATGACGATGGTTGGATCGCGGTCATGCCGGCTCACCGCGATTGGTTCGCGGCGTCGCGTGACGCAGCCGCTACGACGCGTGCCCTGCCGGAGCGCACATCAGGCGACCAATAGCGAACAGCGAGCCGCAAGCGGTGAGCGGCAAACCGCAAGCCGCCCCGCCGCTCACCGCCGCGTGTGCCACTACTTCCCGATACCGCCTGCAACACCACCCAGCAGCGATGTCACCGGCGCGAGCGGACTCGCTCCACCGGCCCCGGCCGCACCGCCAAGCGTGCCCGTCACCGTCGACACGAGGTTCGTCACCGGCGCGAGCGGGCTTGCCGCGCCGCCACCGGCCGCACCGCCCAACGCGCCGGTCAGCGACCCAAGCGGTGTCGATCCGAGGCCCGACAGCACGCCGCCGAGCGGCCCCGACGCCCCGGCGCCGCTCGGCGGCGGGCCATTCTTCACGGTCGCGACCGACGCGCCCGCGAGGCTCACGATCAGGCCGGGAATCGGCGCCGCGCCGTTCGGACCGTTGTAATTCACGAGGCCGCCCGCGTTCGTCACGGTGTTGCCGACCGCGCCGACGACTTCGCCTGCCGCGCCGGCGAGCTGGTTCGCCGGGCCGACGGCCGACTGCGTCGGGACCCCTAGCCGCCAGCCCACCGTCGACAACGCGCCGCCGACCTGCCCGAGCAGCCCGCCCACCGGTTGCCCGAGGCCCGTCGTCGCGCCGATCTGCTGCGTGGTCTGGCCGACCGTGATGACGAGCGGCGTGACAGCCGAGCTGATCTGTTGCGTGACCTGCTGCACGGGGCCCGACGACAGCGTCGAGCCCAGCGTGCCGCCCGCCGTGCCGAGGCCGCCGGCCACGGTATCGAGTGCTGCGCCGACGGGCGTCGTGACCGGCGCGAGCGGCGCCAGCGGGCCCGAGCCGAGTGCGCGCACGGTCTGCGCAAGGCCCGCTACCGGATTCGCGGTCTGGCTGACGACGTCACCGAGGCCGGCGACCGTCGTGCCGACCGGATTGGCGGTCGAGCCGATCTGACCGAGCCCTTCGCTGAGCGCATTGGCAGCCGAGCGCGTGATCGTGCTGACGCTGGCGATCGTGTCGCCGGCGCTGCGCGTCACGCCGTTGCCGAGGCCCGGCAGCGTGATGTCGCCGACGATCGAGCCGGTCGTGATGGCGAGCGCGCCCGCCGTGCTGACCACGCCGCGCGTGCCGGGCGTGCCGCTGGTGCCATAGCCGCCGTCGGTCACGCCATCCGGGCCGGGATTATTGGTGGTGACGGTCGCGCCGCTGGTATTGGCGGCCGCGCTCGACGGCGCGGCGACATCGCTGCCGCCGCAGGCAGTCAGCACGCCGGCGGCGGCCAGCACCGCCGCGGACGTGAAAATGCGGGTTCGATACATGATGGTCTCCTCGCGGTCCGGGCGATGGAATGTTCGATTAAGGACCGGGGAACGATCAGCATTTTCCATGCCATTCGCACGCGAAAACCCGCAGCATGGCCGCCAGGCGGCCCTGCGCGCGTGTACGCACCTCGGCCGGCGATCGCGCGCGTCATGTTTTCAGGCTCATGGGCGGCGCTGTTTTCGTTACATTCGTGCTACGAATGCTCCGATGTTACGTAACGCCGCCTGCGCGGCGCGCCGTTTTCGGACTGCGCCGCCTACCATCCACAGTACGTCGCCCGGCCGGCACCGAACGCGTGCCGCCCGGCTCCGTCCCACCGCCAGGATTCCGTCGCCATGAAAAAACTCGTGAACCGCCCGTCCGATGTCGTGCGTGAAATGCTCGAAGGCATCGCGCGGCAGTCGCCGCATCTCGCGATCCTCGGTGACGAGCACGTGCTCGTCCGCCGGCCGCTGCCCGAGCCGTCGCTGCGCCCGGTCGCGATCCTGTCCGGCGGCGGCAGCGGCCACGAGCCCGCACACGGCGGCTATGTCGGCGAAGGGATGCTCAGCGCGGCCGTGTGCGGCGAAGTATTCACATCACCGTCGACCGACGCCGTGCTCGGTATCGGCGGACAACAAAGTCTGCGGTAAATGCTCGTTGGAACGCTTACGGTGAATAGAGATTGCATCGGCTCAAAGAGCGCAATGTTTGCCGACTACCGTAGCCGGCCACTAAACCCTCTCCTTTCAGAGCCACAAAGTGTGCGCCTGCCGCTACCAGCGCTGCAACCAAAATCCGTGACATATCAAGTTGGACGAAAATAATCATGCAGCGCAGCATTTTCCATACAAAATCCAGCCGACGCAAACCACAAACGCCATTACTTACGCACGTTGACTTGACTACTCAATACGAATCGGCGAATCCGAGCCTTCTGCTCAGCAGAAAAACTTCGCATATTTAATCCAGTTCCCCGGATGATTTCATTGATCGCAATATTGCCCTTTCGCAAACGATAATTTTTTGCAATTGAACCAAACCATGAAATAACTCTTTCACGATGGGCTTCGCGTGTTTCTGCCAATTCAGCCCAAAGCGGAGAACGAGCGTTAGCCTCAGACGCCAAGTGTAGAGGCAGGCCAGCCTTGTCGAGAATAGCAATCCGGGTGGCACGAACTGGGGGTTCCATCTGCATTATTTCCGACCACGCTTTCCTAGCCCTTCCCCCCTCTACATCTATCCCATTTACATGAAATAGAGCCGCAGAACGCCACGATCGATGATGTTTATTGAATTTTGCGAACCACGCGCTGTCATTCTTCCGTAACGCCTCGTACAATTCCGGATTTTCTCGCTGAGCCGATGTAATGCGCATCTCGGGTGGAGCGTCGCCAACGAGACGACGCCATTCCGCACGCTTATTTCTGACCTCAGATACTGACATTGCATTGCGGCCTTGCGACTTGCCTCGATGCGCCCAAGAAATTCCTGCTGTGTCACTTATATGTAGTTCGCGCGCCGCTTTTTTAGGACTAAATCCTCTTGCCAATAATTCATCAAACCGTTCCCGATATCTCGCCCCATAAGCAAAAGGAGTCATTTCCGCCACCAGACCCGGAAGCGTATCGAGCACACGATAGGATATCCCGCACGAACACACCACCTTCCAACCGCCCGATCTTATTAAATGACCCGACACCGCGCAAACGTCATTATTCTCATGAAGAGCTCCAGCGCACGGCGGCAAGTCCAGACATGGAAAAATTGACTCGCCACCTTTCACTGGAATTAATTTCCTTCGAGGCGCCGGGACAAAAGATCCATGCGATGAAATGCGATTCCTTAAAAAGGATTCCGCCGCCACATACATAAACGGGTACACAAAATGATCGCCACGCGCGTGCCATTCAATATTAAACGACCACAGCATTATTCTCCGAGCACTTATTCCAGACAAAAAGCAGTATTCCGGCCCATAGTGTGCCAACCATTCACAAACGAGATAATTTCTATTGATAGTTGAATTCTCCCTCAGAAAATCACCGCGCCGCAATAAATCATAGAACTTCTTCATCAGCGAAACGTCGTCTGCCCCCGTTCGCTCCGCACTCAGCCTCGCGATGTCCATGACTGCGCCCCGCTCCGATTGAGAGACTGATTGGATAATGGGAATATCAAGCGCCCCCCTACTCCACCCAAGAGTTATGTCAAGGCTTTTTTCCGCAATATTCTGAGCCACCACCTTCAAGCTTGTCATGTGCTCTTCGCAAAAATATACCCCTGGCAACTGATGACTCACTTTCCAATATGGTTGAGCACCGTTATCCCGCCATTGCGCCAAGCATTCCTCACAATATCTTAACCCTGTAACGCGATCTCTCCCCATCCCGTAAGCACTCAGCCTACCTGACGAGCCTCGCTCAGGTGGCTGCAACATATTGCGCAAAATCTCATCTCGCATCGCGGACGAGACGACCCTCGTGGCGTAACAGTATTCCGTGTGTTTTTTAACTATCTCCTCCGCACTCAAACCCCAATAGCCTTCCGTTTGCTCGGCCAGTCGAGATATGGAGTTTGGTAATTTTATTCCTGGCCTTCCCACATAACCAAAAAGCTGCCCCCTCAACAACCGGGTGTCTTTTAGACCAAAAAATTTGGCATACCGCCCGATATTACTATCAAGGGATTCATCGTCACAAAGTGGAAATAGCGAAACCGCCATCATGCCCTCCACCAATACGTTGTGGAGATGAGGCAACACATCCCCATCATATTAAGTTCGAGACAATTAAAAGCACCACTGCTGCGCCGCCGGCATCAGCAGCATCGTTGACATACGGGGCATTACATGGCGGCTTCTGCGACCTTTCTTCTACCGCGCTTCAGTGCATCTTGCTGCGGCTGCTGAAGGTAGAAACGTCGCATAGCCTCGGCACACAGCTCTTCTGTCGACGCGGCAGGAAGCTCCTTTTGCACGACGCCAACCAGCTGTGACGCAACTTGCTCTGACATATTGAACAGCAAGAGCCTCGAAACGGCATCAATCGCGGATTCTTCACGATCGTGCTGAATGGCATCCTCTAGGTACATATATCGCTTCGCCTCCCCCTCCATGGTCGCGACGATATCTCTCATAGTATCTCCCAATAAATCCTCATATTGAGCCATTCTTACTTTATTGTTGGATCGAATCGCTTCTAAAATTGGTGGCAGCGACGCCATCCTTTCCTCAGCGACACCACGGATAATGTCTCTCGTAATCTCCTCAATCCCCGTATATATAGCGGCATATTGAGAAAGTTGATACAGAGGGACCGCAATACCTGGCAACCCTTGCGTCCGAAAATAAAATTCCTTTCGCATATCCGAAGAGAGTGGGCCGGCTTTTTTGAGCCACTGGTATTTTTCTAATTTATCGCAAAATCTACTCCAATCTCTATCATCTTGCATTCCACACCACTGAATCACACCATGACTACTGATTCGTCGCGCAGATCGGAGAGTTTTCCTAAACAGTCTTTCAGACTTTGGCGTACCAATTACAATAATTGGTACGCCACCCCCGTTGGTCAATCCAACGAAAAAATCGAATAATGGGTCACTTCTCTCCACGGCCCGAAGAGCATTTTGTATTTCGTCAATAACGATCAGCCCAGTCCGATGTCGCTTAACGATGCGATACAGCAAACTTGCAAGGTCTTCCACAGTTGCTCCGCGCCACACAAGATCCGAGTAATGCGTATTAAGCAACCGATCATATTCACCTATTATTTTTTTGATTATATCCTTTAGGCTAGCACTAGTAGGACAATCAACCTTTATCGATACAACCTGAGTCATTCCGTATTTACTATGGTGTATTGCTCTCGGCATAAGCCTGAGAGCATCCTCAATCGCGTTTGATTTTCCAGCCCCTGACAAGCCAAATATCCCGGCGCAATATGCGTGCGTTGGAGCGTGATCATATATCGAAACCAACCTACCTTCG
The DNA here is from genome assembly GCF_003635165.1 of Burkholderia sp. Nafp2/4-1b. Lineage (GTDB taxonomy): Bacteria > Pseudomonadota > Gammaproteobacteria > Burkholderiales > Burkholderiaceae > Burkholderia. The sequence continues at coordinate 91,777 of NZ_ML058598.1, forward strand.
CGTATGCGCCGATACCTATCATGGGCCCCTTCTGCGCCATCCACGAATATACTTTGCCCGACATAATTTTGACGAACAATCATTTGCACGAGGTGGCAAACCTCCAGACTTGCAGGTACCGGAACGACTAAACTTGATAGTCGACCAATGACATGTAAGCGATATTCCTCTGATCGCGAACGCTCTGAAATAGAATAGATAACTGGTACGGAGAGGGCCTGCATTATCGATTTACTATTCCACAACGGCCCTAACGCCGAGATGAGTGGGTTGTTCCTATACTCTGGAGGCAGATCATCCCCTTGGTAGTATTCCGCCTCGATGATTTTCGGGTGTTTCTCATCTGACATATATATGGAGGCCCTGCTGCGCCTCACAACGGTCTCCTCAGTGACCTCCTCGGTACTCATGTTCCGCTCCTACTCATCAAGCGTATCCAGCAACGCACGGGCACGTTTCTCACGCAATTCCTTGATGCGCTGCCGAGCGTTTCCGCACGTATGCAAGGTACTATCAGTGCTCTGCCCTTTGCTCACGTCGCCTTCACTGTCGTAGCTCTCTCCTCGCATCGTCCTTGACGGCATACCAAGATCATTTTCCTTCGAAACCTCGTTTGACACGTTGCGAGACGCCCGAGGTTGCACTTGCTTTGGTTTGGTTGTCCCAGCTCGACTCTCGATCGAACGTTCGGCCTGACGCATTTCTTCCATATGCGAGATATCCGGGCGCCGTACCCCAGAAGCCTTCAACGCGGCCTTCGTCTGTGCGACTGCATCACGGCCTATCTTCGCAATGTTGTAAGCTGTCATGGCTCTGTCAGGCTCTCCCGCCTCATGAGCCATGGCAACATTTTTTGAGTTCAAGTCTCGGTAGATCTCCAACTCGCGATACGTAAGACCCGCGAATTTGTCTCGCTCGCCCTCTATCAACGGACGTGAAATTGGCGTGCCCAACCCGAGCAGATCGATGCTGCTGTCGTCGGCGGAGTCGAAGCAAATCTCAACGGTCGAATCGGCCTTGCTTCTACCGCGATGCATCGCTTGCCGTTCAACAATCGACAAATCTGAGCATGTGTAGTGCAGCCCCTTGTGATGAATGCCGTATCCGTCGATGGGTACTTTCACGGACTGCATGACCTTTGCGCGGAAATCCGCAACATCTATGTGCCGCCCGTACCCGTTCGTTTCCAGACCGTACGTCCATAGATTCAACGGACTTGGTGCGTGCCCGGCCTCCACCATTTCGGGAGGAGTTGGATATCCGCGAATCGGATGCCGGTTGTAACTCAATACGGCACGAAGAATGACTCGCCGCAGCTCGCGTATATTGAGCGCAGCCTGATAGGCAGGATGTTCCACCCCGCGCTCCAGGGAGTCTTTCTCCACAATCCCGGGTACCAACGAACTCCAAATCGCCGGAATGATGCCAAACCGCCGCTCCATCACGCTGCGCAAGTCCGGGCGGTATGCTGGTGCGTTCGCAAGCTCGACTCGAAAGTGTTTGATCAGCGAACATGCCTTATGGACACTGCTCACCTCCCCTTGGTCTGCATACAATACCTCGCATAGATGATGAGCAGGCCATTGATTCTCCGTGATATCGACACCTAGCGATCGGCAGAACTCCGCCTTCGGTGAAACAGCATTGACGAGCGCCATCATCGCACCGTTCCAGCTCGGTGGATCGAAGGTCACATAAAACCCTACAACGAGCGCGCTGTAGTCGTCAATAACCAAGTAGAGCGTCGGCCTTCCGATAACCGTTGTTCTAAGAGTATTTCCGACGAGATACAGGTCGACGATCGTCGCGTCGATATGAAATTTCTCACCAGGCCCCCGGGAATTTCTTAATTTACCGGTCAGTGGTCGCTCGTGAAGCGTATATCTCTTCTTCCCGACCTGGCGAACTCTCCGAACTTCGTATGGGTAATTTTGCTGGATGTAATACTGTAACTGTCGGCGCGTAAGCACGATCCTTCGACTGAGCGTCAGCTCGATCATCTCCCGTCGCTCGTTATAGACGACTCGGTCACAAAGAAACGTGGCGCGCATCCAGTCCAGAGCCGCTTCCATCGTTTTCTGAGCTCTCTTTCCCTTCGCATATTCAAACGACAAATAGTAGTCGGCCGTCAGTTGAAGCAAGCGCTGAACCTCATCGTTTCTGGCTGAGGCACTAAGCAACCGTTTGGTCGCAGTATGTCCCGGACGTCGCTTCCAGTTGCGCGGCTTGCCCCGCCCTCCGCATAGGTAGTAGTCGTCTGAAGCCGCAGCCGGTGTCATTCCACGCTGAAGATAACGCCTGACAACTCGGTACAGCGTGTCCTGCGAGACGTGCACGACTTCTGCGCAGCGTGAGATACGCTTAGCGCGCGTTTCGCGATGGAGCAGCTCTTCGAAAGCATCACCGTGGATGGAGTACGGCGCGTGCGAGCCATCGTCACGAAGTGGTTGATCGAACGTGAGCAACGCCTCAATCAGCTTCCAGCCCTTCGAGAGAGTTGGATCCTCGACTATCGCGCGATACTTTTCAGACCGCCTTGACTTCACAAAGGGGGGCTCACGTCTTCGTTCGGAGACGATGACAGGCAATCCTGCTAGCTTCACGAGCGCAAGCTCAGCCTCCACGTTTGGAGACAATCTGAGCAGCACCTCGTCAGTCTTAAGTTGGAATGGTTGAGCGTGGTGATTTGCAGCGGACTCCTGTTGATACTCAGTATCGATGAGGTGGGTCCATCGCTGCCCAGCGCCAGTCTTCAAGACAATATATATGTGCTCGCCGTTACGCTCCTTGAGCACGTCCCCGACCGCAATTTCGGTAGGAAATGTTGCTTTCGGTGACATGGCCACATCCTTGCGTATGACGAGGACTCAGCGTCTGCGCGGCATCACTATCGTCGACGTTCGAACCTCTGCAAGCCGAATTCCGAGTGGGTCTACGGTATCCAAGTCGAAGCAAATACGCTTCGTTGCCGCTAGCTGCCGGAATGCCCTTACTCCCGACCCGGCAGGGATAGCAAGCGAGCGGTCAACTTCACGACACGCCTCCATCACCGACATCGATGGGCGACGTCGAACAAGCTGATACAGGGCTCGTTGCGCGGTCGATTCTGCTTCGCTAAGATCGCGCCCCAGCATGTCGTTGGCCGCACGGAAGATCCACGCCAGGTTCTTCGACCTGTCTGCGTGCATGCCATAGACGGCCACCGCCTTGTATCTCGCCCCCTCGTTCTCCCACGTCCTTCGTTCAATTTCCTGAAAGCGTGTCAACGGACGGATTCCCCGCGGCCAAACCCCCTTAACCGAAAGCACCTCACGGTGGTACGAGTTTCCACTTTGGACGAGAAGCACTAGATCGGTACTCAGAACGGCTGGCTCGCCCGTCCGTCGATATGTTGGATGGTCGATGTTGAGCTCAGCAGCAGCCCGCTGCGTCTTGTCCCGATTGAGCGCGTATTGCTCAAGTATTGCAACGACATCGGAGCGCCACCAGGCCTCCAGGAAGACAGCATGCTCGGCCTCAGACATGAGGTGGACTTCGTCTGCTGGCGCCTTCTCACAGAACAGCCGTGTTTTGACACCTGAGCCAGGCATGTCTCTCGTGTGAATCCAGCGCCGGTACTCACCGACCGTGTTCGCACGTGCCTGCTCCGCGAGCTTTCGAGCCAACGTACCCTTTCGCATCGCCAGCGTTCCGGAACTCATGATGACCCTCCTGCGCACATCCGATTCAACCCTATGCTTACAAGCTGCTGGCGATACTATGCCCACTCGTGGCGGATTGGTTGCGTTCTCCGCGGAACCGAGTCTACGTCCCACTTCGCGCATTTCAAGATCGAAAAATGTTGCACATGCTCCCAAGGATAAAGTGGGTCTGACGCATATAACAGATCGATTTCCTCTATCAGATCGGGCCGACAAGGGGACCCAAGCTGCCCGGCTCTTTTCAGATGAGACTCCTTCCGCCTTTGTTAACTAGCGCGGTTTCTCTTTAACGTCAGCGAGTGCAGGTCAACTTCGTCGGATGACAAATTTCGCAGTTTCCTCTAGTCTAAGTGGTATACCGTCGTCGACGTTGAGCCTGCCCACAAAGCTGGGCATCGCGTATCGAGACGTTAACTTTGCGCAACCGCTGACAATATTTAGATGTCACCCAACCTTAACTTCGATCGATGGTTCATTCGAAAAACTTCATGTTGGCGGCCCATTCATCCGGGCAGTCTCCTTCCTCACACTTGCCACAAGTAGAATTTTCTCAATACACTAAAACTCATAAACTTAGCAGTCCATATTTAATACAACCATCAAAAATCTCCGCGACAAACGGGTATGCTGCAGGACGGAAAAAATTCCGCGATGCAAAAAAATATAATTCTCGTTGAGTATGTTTTTTAATAAACAACTGAAAAGACACGCCGCAACTGCGTCTCGCCGTAGAGACTCGAGAGGGCGAGTGCACAAGCGCTCTCGGTGATCGAAGACGGGACGGGTTATAACGCAGGCATCACACAACCTAAGTTGACGTGGCCGCACTCTCTACCGACCCCGGCGAACCTCGGTCGAGATTTACAGAAGGGTTACCGCCTGAGTCTGTCCATAGCGAAAGCCTCATCGAACTGCCGGGCTCGCTGCACCTCGTCACTATGCAGATAGGTTGACGTCGTCGAGATTGACGCGTGTCGCAGGTTGTCGCGGACCATGAGCAACTCAGCCCCACGCGCCAGCGCGTGTGACGCATGCGTGTGGCGCATCCAATGGGGGCTCGCGCGGCGCAGTTTCTCAGCCGTCGCTGGCCGCTCGTCGTGGATCGCGTCGGCGACCAGCACGAAGAACCTGCGCAGCACACGCCAAAGCCTCGTGCTTTCAATGCCAGCGCCGTCCGCATCGAGGCTCGCAACCAACGGCATCACCGGGTTCCAGCGACTCGGTGTGACGGGCAGCCCGCGCTGGACGAGGTATTGGTCGAGCGCGGTCCGGGCGAGCGACGGTAACGCCACCTTGCCCAGCTTGCCGCCCTTGCCGAGCACATGCAGCCAGTGATCACCGTGCTCGTCGCGACGGACGTCCCCGAGCGTTGCGCCAACCAGTTCGCTCGCGCGTAGACCTGTGGCGTAGCCGAAGTCCAGCAGGAACCGCAGGCGCTGCGCGGCCGGTACGCTCCAGCCGTATGACCACTCGAGGCCGTCGGCGAGCGTGCGAATCAGCAGCCACTCGCCTTCCGAGAAGCCGCGGGACACGTCCAATCCCGCACGCTGCGCTTGGCTCTTGACCTTGACGCCCGCGAACGGATTCGCGAGCACGTAGCGCTGTTCGACCAGCCAGCGAAAAAGCGCCGACAGGACGTTCAGTGCGTATGCCGCTGAGCGCGCCGACAGCGGGCCGGTGAACGGTTTCCATTCGACACTGTGCCGTTGCCGAGACGGGCCGACCCAACGCTCGCGCGGTGTCGGCTTTCGCAAGAAGCCCCGGTACGCGATTGCGTCGTCGGTATTGAGCGACGATAGCGCGCTGCCGCGCTCGACGATCGCCCACAGAATCAGCCGCTCCGCCTCCTTGCGATAGGCACGCTGCGTGGCAACCGACTCATGCAGCGCTAGCCAGGACTGGATCGCCTCGTAGTCGTTCGACGCGTTCAACAGGCAAGCGGCCTGCGGTGCCCGGAACTGCCCCTGCGAGCCGTCAACGTCGTGCGGCACGCGCAGTTGCTCCCACGGCACGATATTGCCGGCCGGCGCACCGACAATCAGCGCCCGCGCCCGTTCGGTCAGCGCCGGATGGGCGGCGAAGAACGCCTCGATGCGGCGCGCGCCGGCAATGCCGAGTCCGGTGATGGCGGCCCACCAGCGCCGTCGCCGCAGAATCCGCACCGTCAGGTCGACCAGCGTCCGGATGCCATGGGCCTGCAGCGCCGCGACGATGCGCGGCGGGAACCAGGCTTCGAGCGTGTCGGTGATCACCGGGGTCGGCACGAGTAGATTGCGCAGCGTTTCAATCGCACGGACTACCCCGTCGGCCGACGCTTTCGACGGGCGGTCGATAAAGACGGCAGCCAGGTCCTCGCGGTGACGTTGCACGGCGAACGCGACGAGTTGCCGGCGGATACGGCCGAGGATACCGCGCGACGACACACCGGCTTGCCGGCGGTCGCCCAGGTAGCGGGCAACGGCAGTCCGTGCGTCCAGGCCGGCGTACCAGCCACGCAATGCGGCGAGCTCCGCTTCGTTCGGGAACTCAGGGCCCGTGCCGTCGACGGGAAGAGCCTCGCGCGTTTTCATGATTGCCAGTTTAGAGCAAAAATGATAATGGACCGATAATGTTATTTATCTGCCCATATGCGCCTAAAGTCCAACAAATTCCTTTCAATCGTTTTGGTCAGGCATCCGATGCGGTGGTAGGCTTTTCTATCCGCCCTTCGCTTTCGGCTCCGTAGCACTTTCACTGAGCTATACCCTGGTCTAACATCGAGAGCTGCGGACTGAGCTATCACGTGGTTGACGAAGTCGTGCGGATGCTGCGCGAGGGATGGCCGGTCGTGCAGAAAGAAGCGGAGTATCTGATAAAGACCGCTGCAAACTGACCCGGCGTGGTGTGAGACATGACCCGCGTGCGGCATGTGATGCGGCGATTTTCCGGCTGGCTGCCCATGTGATCGAAGCGGACCATCCCGCGATCGTCGAAAAGTTGCGACGCGCGAGTTCACACCGGACCCGCTACACCCATGAAACAAGCGCTCTCGCTCGCGGAGCCGAACTGACGACCGTACGCGATAACCTGCGCCATGCATCGATCGTGACCACCACTATTTGCCTGCGAGCGACGGACTGGCCAGATAAATCAGGCTTTCGCAGCGCGAAAATTAGCCGGTCCGCATCGACCAAATGGCTCAGTTCGACAGCATTGCCGTCATTTGTCCAAGGCGTGGAAACTCCCGCTTCCATTTACCCGGCCGCCGTTCGTGATTGGGAGGGATCGGTGGCCGACCGCCGGAGCGCCGAGCAACTTCTTGCTGACGAATGGGAGCAAACCGGTATGCGAAAGGTGCGGTGATTTTTGGCGATTGGCGCTCTCGCTCACGTTTCCTCTTCGTGGATTTTAGGCGCCCGCTGCAGTCGTCTTAGACTCTATGAAGGCCACCATGCGATAGCCCTGGCCGTTCTTTATGGTGCTCAAAAAACTATTCCGCTTAGTGGCGAAAGCTGAATTTTCAACGTAGATATCGAGATCGCCATTGTCGGCCACTTCGAGAACGACATTCCCTGCCTGGTTATTCGTAATATATTCGAGCTTACGGTTGTACCACGCCCCATATGCCAAATGTTCGGATTTTGCCGTACCAAAAAGAGTAAGCTTCGGCTTGAGCACATCTAGGAATTTCCACGATCGTCCCGAGCTCCTTCCGTGGTGAGGCGCGATCAGCACATCGCAATTCTCAACCAACTCACGATCATTTGCGAGGATATGATCCCAAGTCTCGTCGTGCGAATCACCACCAAAGATGATTTTGTGATCAGCGGTCCGATAAAGCAGTACATACGAGCAATCATTGAAATCGCCGGTCTTGTGTGCAAGTTCAACTAGTTCCTTCGTGGGTGCGAGAATGGTAATCCCATCGCCACCACTGCGACCTTCGCTATCAAGATTCGCGAACTTAAACCTTTGACCCGCCGTGACGTTAAGTGTCCTTGTTCCCGCCTCTTTACCGTCGCGTACGCTGGCGTAACGATCCCAGTCCTCCTCTTTGTAACGGCCGTAGTTCCTGAAGTCGGGTTTCTCCCGCACGGCACCCATGTGCCAGAAATTGTCGATGGGGAATTCGCTCATTAAAGCACTGAACCCGTCCATGTGATCCATATCAGGATGCGAGAGCACAAACCGCCAAATTCTTTCTATATTGATTTCTCGGAGATAGGTTTGCGGCTTGGTGGTCCATGCCGCCATGTTGAAATTTCCTCCGCCATCTGATTCTGTTGCAGCTCCAGCTATTTTTAACATGCGGTCATAGGCGACAGTATCTTCCGACTTGTTTCCGCCGCAGATGTCGATCATCGTCGCGCGGTTTCCGTTGTTGTGCTGGATAATGCAGCAGTCGCCTTCACCAACATTCAAAAAATGAATCCTTGCCATTCGGAGTCTCGATTTAGTTTTGCGTGGTTTGTGACTGCGAGGAATTTTTTGACGTTCGCGACGGTTCAACTCCCCAAGCTGTAGAGCCGATCTCCTCGATCTTCGTAACGAACCTATCGACGTTGAGACCTGCGATGAATGACAACGTCAAGACTCCGAGCGGAGTACTTGCTGACGACTGCTCTGATCCAAGCAGCAGCAGACCAGACTTGACAAACAGATACTAATTCCGCCAAGCACAAGGCTCACCACAGGACGAATCACATACCACGGGAGCCAGCAGGTATCCCATCGCTTATGGAGACTGGTGTTGATGTAGACGCTCCGCAAGCAATATGTAAGCCCGCCGATGCCCCCGAACAAAATGCACGCCGCGACGTTGAGATATTCGCCGTGCAAAAATTCTGGCGCTTTAATAAATGCAAATGCAAGGCCGGCAGTTTCGACGATCAACGCAATGATCAGCCAAGCGGAAACCGCCCATACAGAAATCGGTGGCATTTCTTGTCCCCGGGAAAGCACCACTACAAGCCGCCAAATTAAGGTGGCGGATCAAGCACTCTGAAACGGATGCCGCATCAGCTCCCGCGCCACTCGTGTCACTCCATCACGCGTCGCCCTCGGTTTTCTTCCTCGGCGAAGCTCGCTTTGCCGAGGCCACCTTTTTCGTCGCATGAATCGCTAGGACATTTTGAACAAATCGTATTCCATTGTTCTTCGCCGCGATGGCTGCAATCAGGTACTGTGCGATAAAGAACACTCCGGACCAAACCATCGTCGCAATCGCACCCCCAAGAACAAAGAGGACGGCAGGAACCAGCGGCGAGAGCAATATCGACATGGATGCAATATCACGGAACATCAGGTAATTTTGGTGGCTCTCCAATACTGCGGTGTCGTTTTCCACCAGCTTGTAAAGTCGGTACCACATCGCGTTCTGAGCACGCTCATCGTCCGGAAATGCCCCGACATTCGTCTTGAGGGCTACCAAGTCGATCCGAGAGTCAGCCGGTGCGTGGATGGAGAATGCGCGCGAGCCTGGCATCGGATTGCGAAATCGCCAGAAGACGATGATCGCCTTCTGCGTGTGCGAGAGCGAGTATGAAAGGAAGAGGATAGGCACGGGCAGCAGCACGGTAAGGCTGCTGCGCAATACCGCCATCTTGTCAGCGCTGAAATCCGCTACTGGTCGATGAAACACCAAGACGAGCAGCGCGATGACGTCCACGATGCCGACAGCGACCAACCACAGCATGTTCCGACGCTTCAGCGATTTCCCAGTTGTTGCGGTCGCAGCGACCGCTTGCAGCGCATCCATGACCGTTCCCCGAAAGAATTTGTTAGTTTGCAAGGACTGCTTCTAGCCTAGCGTGCCGTCTCGGACCAAAGCAGCGTATCCCTCTGGATGCCGGATGAGTAAAACCGCCGCGTATCGCAATGTTCCATCGAGCAACCTCGCAGTATCTCTATCCATTGGAGATGGGCCGCTCACCGCCAGATGGCTGTGCCAAGTACCAAGGCACCAAAGAGTGCGACCACCGAGCGACTCATATTCACGGATCGAATCGACCGTCCCCTGGACTCCCAACACGAAACGGGACGCCGAGCGTATACTGTCCGGCGCCGCTGGGAGGATGTCAGTAATGACTATCTGTCGAGTAAGTGGTGAAATATTTCCGACGATGAGCCCGCCAGTTTCGACGCCTGGGTATTGATCAACATCGTTAAGTATCTTTTCGTGTGCAGCATCAAGAACGCGTACCGCCCACCCTTCGTCGTCGTAAACGCGCGCAATTTGTGTCGGTCCAACATGGTCGACGGACCACGTGATAGACATGCCATCGGATCCGACGGTTGAAACCGCAGTCACACCTTCATCGGGCAATCCGTCCTGGCCAAACTCGAGAAGCTTCTGACCAACGCCCGCAGCTACCAGGGATACACGAGCATCTGACATCGGAATCGTGACGGAATGACAACCAACTCCTATTTCTAAAACCGACTCCTTCGAATCGGTGGGCTGCTTGAGGGCCCCCACGCCGCGCAATCGCTCATATGCGTGATAGATGAGATCCGTCGTCGAAGGGTTCCTCCCGGGGCCCTCCACGGTCATGAGCGCCGCCGTGCCATGATTCATGAGCGCGCTTTCCATGACTCGCGCCTCGAAAGTTGCTTTGGCGAGAAACTCGCGCACCGAGGGCGACCCAGTTGTATTCACGACTAAGCAGCGGCCACCGCCAAAGAATCCGCGAAATTTCGCGCTCAAGAAGTCCAGCTCTCTGATGTCGTCGCCAAACACCTTCGGTCGCGTCGCCCCGAAGCTAGTAACGATATTCGCGAGTCTCTCTGCCTTTCCCTGCAGCCGCCCCACATCCTCTGGCAAAAGGACATGGCGTGCAACGTTGTGCGCGACGAGCCTCTTCTCGTCAACGAGCAATGCTGCTCCACTACCTGCTCGGGCAACATGCATTAAAAGCTTCGATCCGAGGCTTCCGCAACCAACGAAAGTTAACTGCGATTCACCGACATCGTCTCGTAGCGCCGACGTGCGCTGCAACAGTGCTCCCGATACAGGTGAGATAAACGCAACTGGCGTCACGGGCGTAATGTCCGCCGCCGACAGCTTCGCTCCCAACACGAAAGACATTCGGTATGCCATCACCTCAAACTCGCTCTGCGTGCCGATAACGTGCTTCGGTCGTCGGATCGGAAATGCGAGATACAGGATGATTTCGACTCGCGATTTTGAAGCGTCGACGAGCCGATTGAAGTTGCTTACAAAGTCGTCGAGCGCAACGCGACACCTCCATTCTGTCGCCTGCTCGGCCAACTCTGCAAAGGTTGTGACTTTGTCCGCCTTGTACTGCGCGTTCACCTCTGGCAGCCCATTGGTGTCGGCCTGCGGCCAGCAAAACACCAATGGGACGCGCGCCGAGCAAATGACTCCGTCGTCCTTCAGAGTCGTCGGCAAGTCACGCATGAAGCCTGGATCATTCAACGGGGACACGGCTTGAGGGTCACGCGCCAATGACAGCAACCCATTCTTGCTCCATGTTGCCGTACACATGAACATACGCCAGCCACCAAACGGCGGTCTACCGTTTAACCTGTGTATATCCATTTCCAAAAAATTGAACCCGACGTCACGCCGACTGGGCTCCCAGCCATGCTCGTTTTCAGCAAGCTGATCCAGAGCTGCTTTGTCAAGCCAATCCGACATTTGATCGACCAAGCGAATGATTCCGTCGGAATGCATCACATCCCGCTTGTCACCGAAGGTGATGCATGGCGGTACGCGCTCCCCTTTCTTGTGAAGATAGGTATGCGGTAGCGTGTCGGGAAAATCTTCCCGCAGCGTAATCCGCGGCGCGCTTTCCGGGAAGTTAGGAGTGAACTCGAAGAGCACCTCTTCGCGCGATCGCACGCCGTTCGGACTACCGCCAGCGGCAGCCCATCGGGATGGAAGGTTCACCCGAAAAATTGCACGAGCGGTTGCATCACCATCAGCTGCTTCCTCAATGGTGACCGATTCGACCGCAGGATGCGCTTCGAGCGAACGAATCGCTCCCTGCAGAAGAGCGTTCATCGTAGTTCAGCCCTTTCCGTGCGACAGCGGTTGCGAACCCAAAACAGTTGCCGCACCGGCAGCGGCCTTCGCAGCCGAAGCTTTCCACTTCGGTTTGACGCCGCCCGACATGACTTCAAATGTCATCGGCTCCGGATCTTTCTCGGTCGGATGGACTGCGGTATTCAAGAATGTTCCACTCGCATCCTTCACGATACTTTCGTACTCACGTTTTGCACGAATACACGGCGGGTCATTCTTATCGTCAACGATCTTGTTACTGCTGGCCACGATGTATCCACCGGGCCTCGCCTGCGACAAGGCACTTCGAGCGTTCTCGCAAACCTCCGCCTCCTCACGCTTCTCACTCCAACTGTGATACGAAAGCGTGTGCCACGAGCAATGGTGCGGCGTCGACAACAAGTCGTATTCAAGTGCCTTTTTATCGTTTTTATAGCGAGGCCAAAGCTTCTTGTCCCAGATGTACACTTCTGCATCACCGGCAGAGAGGAACTTCACTGCGTCAGGCACCGCACCGGTGCCAATTGAGTAATTGATGATGACGCTCGATTCGTTTTTCGTCAGTTCCTCGGAATCGTCCTCGCTCTCAGCATTCAACGGCGCAAGAAGCAGCGCGCTGAAATTTTCGTACGATTTCCCTGCGACAGCAGTAATGCGCTCCCCTGCCTTGATTACAATGTCCAGAACATCATCGGTCTTACCGCCCGTATCTTCGCCCATAATCAAGATGCGATCACCGTCGTCAAATGCACCTTCGTCCTTGAACACTGCTACACGGCGCTTTGCCTCCTTGTTCCACGCCTTCGCGTCGTCACTTAAAGTGTGGCGCGTCGAGGCGCGACGGTAAACCAGAGGCGAAGACCACATTTCACGGATGACAATCTTCGACGCCTCCCCCTTTACCGGATAGTCCATCAACGGTCCAAGGTGGAAATGCTCGACCAGCCCGCGGCAATGGTCCTGGTCCGGATGGCTCAGCACCATTACGTCAACATACGGCCGCCCCTCTTCATCTTCCGACAGTTTGTCGCGTAAATCCTTTAACACATCTCGCACCCCGTCTCCGGGCTGCCGGATATTGATGTCGATAAGAATCGTCTGTCCGTTCGACAGCTTGATGAGCGTCATATCCCCGTTGCCTACGGGGAAAAATGTAATCTCAGGCGTTGCCATGAAGTGACCGTCCTTAGGAAGCGTGTGGGGATTTGCGCCTCAAAAGAGGCGGTAATTTTTACCTTATTCGTCTACCTGCTCGAAACGCGACACATCGACTAGATATTGATGTGATATCCAATCTATCACAAGATCTAGTGCAACACTATCGAACCTATAAGCATCTTCGAGTCTTGATTGATGTCAATGACAGGTCTTCAAAGTGTGGCGTTTTTACCGAAAATGCTGTTTTCGGTAAGCCAAACGTTTGCGAAGGCGGCGTTGCGCTCGGCAGCCTCGGATACACTCTTTCACAAGCCATCAGCACCAAAACATCTCGTACGCTCTCACATGATTCACGAGTGCAGGCCGGCATGCGCTGATGAACAAAAGAACGTTTTCGTCGTATTGAACCGGCTTCAACACCGCAATATGAGGACGTAGTTCATGAGTTACAGATGGATCAGGCATGCGGTACACACCGACCAGGTTCCGGGAATTCCGAGCGAAAGCTATCCACTGGCAGTCCTCGGGTATGGGGGGATGTACTCAAAACTAGAGGGAAAGACGCGCAAGGTCGCCGTCTCTTTTCAGCGCCTAGATGTCGATGGAGAGCCGCCGTTTCACAGGGAGGTGTCTTTTGCGCACTTACGCGATCTCCAGGTAGGCTCCGTCTGGCAGAACCGTCGCCATGTCGGCGATCTTCGATACGACAGGTTCCGCGCGGTGGTCGACTTCTCGCCTGATAGGTGGCGCATCTTCTCGCCCGTCCAGGAAGTACAGGCTGGCCGCCCAGCGCCCTTCTACGGTAAATATCGGCCGACGCTCAAAGACGAGCGGAAGGAACGCAGCTGGTTCCTCGAGTTCAGCATTCCCGATGGCCGAACCCTTATCGTTCCGTGCCTGGAATTCTTGCTTCGTTGTTACGGCGCCTCTGCAATTATTCCGCGAGCGCTCACATGTAAATCGTGGGAGGACGCCATCAAGATGTTCCTCACGAGCGCAACTCCTGAAACAAACTCTGAGGGAAGATGGGTCATCCGCCCGACAGACCGAATGGTGAAAGCGGACCGATCCTTTCTAGGCCACATTCTTCACTCGCCTGAAGGTCGTCAAGCCGCAAAGTCGATCGTTGACCAATGCGTACAGGCAAGCCAGGGGGAGAAACTATTTTTCCCGCAGGTGACCCCTTGGTTCTCGACAATTGCCCCCGTCTCCGCCGAAGGCATCTGGATCCAGCCGGGCAAAACCTTTCTCGCCCTCCGAATGAAGTTGACGAAGGACCCGGCCGGCCACCCCATCTCAGAGGTGCGAGCCCTGAAAGATGAGACGAGCCGCCACGAAGACGCGCGAAGCTCAAATGATGCCTACGAGGGAAGTCCGCGGTTCACGTTGTCGCCAGAATCTCGATTGAAATTGCGCAGGCTCGATGACGAGCACAATTTCGGTGGAAGTCCTCCCGAAAAAAGGACGACGTCGACTACCTGGTTCCCGTTAGGTTCGGAACGCGACATCACAACCGTCTATGAACGACAGTCGAGCATTATTGTGCCACCGGCCGCCGTGGACAACCCCAGCGTGCGCCCGACGACTGACGACGCTACTGACAAGCCAGAGATGCACCGCGTGGTGGTAGCGCACGGAACACTGCTCGAAATGTGGAATGCGTTGCGAAGCCTCAAAGACAAATACCCTCGCAACCTGCTTAGCGTTGAGTGGCTCGACGCCAAACGCGGCTTCGTGGGTGATGATCTGCCGGAGCTCATCGCATTACAGCCGTTCGCAGATATGGAAGACGTTGCACCGGCCATCCGGCAATGGGTCTCCAAAGACATCAAAATCGAACCGCCACGTGGGATATTGGTGCTCCGTCTACAGACCATTGTTCCCAAGACTTTCGAAGCGAAAACTATCTACATCCTCGAGATCGAGCGTCGCGTGAAGCCGCGGGGAAGCGGAAAGGAGAAGGTCGAGCAGGAAGCTGAACGCTTTCGGGGTTTGGTTGCAGTACTAGCTCAAACGACCGACTTCGACGACTGGCTTCAAAAAACGTTGTCTCAAATCCGGTACACCGAAGGTAAGGTCGTAGAACTGAAATCGTTGCAGCCCGATCTAGTTGATGTGTTCAAGCATAGCCAGTCTCGGGATGCAAAAGCCACGCCGTACCTCACGTCGGCACTACTCGCACTGACGAAAGCCGGCGTCAATCTGTAAGCGACTGCGCATCGATCGCGTGTGCTTCGTGTGGCCTGTCGTGACGAGCTAATCAATGCGCCGCAGCAACATCGCGCGGTCGGACGGTTGAATACCATCCGCGATGCCGTCATTGTGCAGCATTGCTAGGCATATCGCGACGTCGCGATAAAGGAGCACGGGATGCATCGAACGTCTGGATGCCCGATTACTGCCGCGATCAAGTCCATTTGGGGGCGTGGGCCGGCGTATTGCTTCTGTCGGCCAAGCCTGTAGAAGATCGCCTTGCCGCATTTTGCCCAACATGGTGCAATTGCGCTTTCATCTGACTAATTATCGCGCATGACCATTGAGGTTTACTGCGGCGACCCAGAGGCACCGCCCAACGCGGCCGAGCAGCGCGTACTTGCGAGGATTGTCGACATTCTGCAGCGGCGCGAAGAGTCTGCCATCGTGCTATTCAACGTTCGATGTGAGGAGCGCGAATGCGACATTCTGGTCAGCACATTGGTTACGACGCTCGTCATTGAAGTGAAGCACTACCTGCAGCCCGTGGCGGGCGGCCTGACCGACGCACACTGGACTGCACGACGCACTGGCGAGCGCTGGAAAAATCCTTGCCTTCAGGTGCGTCATACGATGCATGCGCTGAAGGACGCGTTGCGCCGCTATGCCGGTCAGGATCCTGGATATCCGCGTTGCGCGGTTCTGTTCGACGGCGGCATCCCGCCCGGTTCAGAGGTGCCGCGTAGCACGGACCGCATCGCGATCGCTGACGATAGCGATCTCGAGAACTTGCTCGCTTGGCCGCTTATCGAGCGGAATGAAACCCGCCGATGGCCCCTCGCACTCTTACGGGCGTGGGCTCTCGAACGTGGCATGGTCCCGGTCGGCGAGTCGTTGCCGGACTCGCCTGCCCCACGTGACGTTCAACCGGTCGTGATCGAGCTAACGCCATCTTTCCAGCAGGCACCGGCTTCGCTGGTTGTTCAGGCACGACCGGAGCCCCAACCGAGCCGGCGCTTCAAGCTGACAGTTGCGGCCCTGCTGGCGATTAGTGTTATCGGCCCGTGGTGCTGGTCACGCCTACATCCCGCCGCAACCACGCAGACCGCGCAGCGCCCCAGTAAACGTGGAGCGTCGCCGCAGCGCCATTATCGACATTCGGTCGCAGCAGTGAAAGCGCCCACCGCCCCGAGCCCCTCAGCGCCTCCGATTGCCCGGCCGGTTACCACAACCGAATCACCGCCCCCCAGTGTAGGGCCTCTGCCCCCATGCCCGACGGGCATTGACCGGCTTGGATGCGTACCAGATAGCGCAACGCTACGGCAACTCCGTGGTGGTTAAGGCGCGCCGAGATAGCCTGGCCCCACAGCGCGTGGGGCAAATCCGCCGCCTCTACGGTGCCGACATCCGCTCCGTCCGACTACCCCGAGCTTCCAGGGGTTGAGAAAATCGTTGTCTCGCCCGTACGATGCAAGGCGTTACAGTTGAATCAGCAGGTAGCCCATAACCATGGATGCAGCGCAGCTTCAACCCCGTGTCGCGCCGGACGGCCAAAGCATCACTTTCGTGCTGTCGAGCCGCGGTCGGAACATCGATTGCCAAGTGACGCGCGAGGTGTTGGAGCAGCACTTCTGGGTGCCATCCGGCGCCACCGAGACGCGGATTCTACGAGCGTTTGCCGACGGGCGCGGACGCATTGTGGCCGTGGCAGAGCGCAAGATGCTCTCGCACGGTGGTGAACGGGTTGTGCTGACGATGGATGACTTCAGCAACCGCCAATAAGCGGGACGAAACTGGATTGCGCGGACCAGTACCTCCTTCATGGAGAAGATATATAGCAGCCAAGCTGCCTCACTCCAGGCCGTCGTTGCCGGCGCCCTTTCGTTCCACCGCGAAGGGGCCAAGATAGCGCACGTCATTTTCCCGTCGCCCGGGCGGGCCATAACATCAGGCTGCTCCAGGACTCCAGCAAAGTGACGTCGCGGGTGCGAAATAATGCTGCGGTGCGCTACGACGGCCTATAGATATGGGTGGCAATCCGTGGAGGACCAACTTGGCGGGGGGGGGGCGACTACAAGCGAATATTTGCGCCGTCATGCCCACGCAACGCAGCTATACGAGCCAAGCCCCCGCTCATCTGCGTTGCCCATGCCCTCCAAAACAACTCGAGAAGCTCACGCCGGAACCGTCGGCGCACTGATTTCTTTCATGTATGACTGCCGGTTCGGCGCCTCCGACCTGACGGCCGCGACCGTTTCGCTCGCGCTCGAATACGTCTATCAACCCCACCCGCGCTTCTGGCGGGACTTCAACGTGGCATTCCTCGTCCGGGCGCTCACGCTGTGTGTTCCCGATTGGCGCGCCGCCATCAATAGCGCCGGTCATGCCTCAGGAGGCGCGACAAGGCTGCTTGCAGACATCGAGGAATACGTGCGCGTCAACGCGTTCGACGAAGCGAATGCCGAGATGCTGAGGTCGTTGCCGGTCCACACGCGACCGACGGACGGAGCCACTGCGTTCGAGTGGCTTTCCGCTCAACTGGCCAGGAAAGGAATGATGGAGGAACTCGAGCTGGCACGCCGAGACGGCGACGTCTGCGGCGAAGGTGCGCTCGATGTGTTGCACTGCCTTGAGGAAGCGGCAGCTGGTCGACCCATCGAGAGGACCGGGACGCTCGTTGCTCGAGTGTATCGCGACGCAGTGGTGAAGGGGCATGCGGCTCACTGAGTGACCATGACACCGGGCTCAACGCATTCTTCGGGAAGCTCCGCAAGCACAAGGCGCGGCAGTATCAGAAGCTCTCTGTTCATCGAGCGAAGCCGAAGCCGCAACGCCCGGCCCAAGGTGCGCCGCCTCGAGTTGCGCGGCGAGCCAAAACAGCGGCTGGTAAGGCCTGCCGGCCGGCTCGTTCATCAAGACGGGTTCGCTAACCGTACGTTTCGCCGCTTAATGCCGTCGATAAGTAATGAGATCGCGGTCCCAAGCAGTTCGTCTATGTGATCGATATCTAAGCGAAGACTGTCAGCGCGCCACATTAGACTGATAACGCCATTCATCATTGCCCATAGCGCTGTCGCCGCCTGGTCCGGTACAACAGCCGCATGCGCCCATCCCTCCTTGATGCCCCGGTCGATCAACGCAGCCAGCTTGGCGTTCTGCTGTCGAATCAAAGCAGCGATGCGGATTAGGGCTTCCGGTTCGTCAGGTGGCTCAACAAGAATGCGAAATTGATGCGGGCGTTCCTTGGCAAAACTCGCATAGGCGGCCGCAACGCAGCGTAGCTTCTCCTCCACATCGCCATCGGCCGCATACGCCGCATCCATATATTGGCGATTCTCGTCCAGCGCGCGCTCCGCGACGGCAATGAGCAGCGCGGAGCGCCCCCCCACCCGGTTGTAGACCGTCTGCATCGCGACATCCGCACGAGTCGCGACTGCTTCCGGTGTGACGGCGTTCGGGCCGCCCTCCATAAGCAACGCCTCGGCACCTTGCAGGATGGCCAGCCGCGTAGCGGCTGCCCGACGCTGAGTTCTCGACTCCATCTGGGGCTTTCCCGTATTAACTAGATTCCACTCCAAACTTAGAATGGACTCCAACATTGGATGAAAACCCATTCTCTCACACCCTCGAGGGCGCGTATGGCGAGCCGGACAAGCGTGGAGTTTCTAGTCGGCGACCGCGGACAGCGGTGTCGTGGGTGGCTGTACGAGCCCCATGGAGAAGGACCGTTTCCGGTCATCGTGATGGCGCATGGCATCGGCGGAATCAAGGAGATGCGGCTGGATGCCTTTGCGCAACGCTTTTGCGCGAGTGGGTACGCATGCCTCGTATTCGACTATCGCCATTTCGGTGATAGTGACGGCTGGCCTCGGCAATTGCTCGATATCAATAGGCAGCTGGAGGACTGGTCGAGCGCGATCGCTTTCGTTCGTGGAAATTGCAAGTTCCGTCAGGACCAAGTGGTGCTGTGGGGGACCTCGTTTGGAGGCGGCCATGTGATTTTCTCCGCTGCCCGCGACCGCGCTGTCGCCGCCGCGATCGCGCAATGCCCGTTCACCGACGGTGTCGCGTCGCTGTTCGCATTGAACTGGCGTACCGCGGTCAAGGTATCGGGGCTCGCTCTATGGGACGTACTGCGATCCCTCTTCGGCATGTCACCCGTGATGCTGGCAACAGCTGGCCCACCGGGTTCTGCCGCACTGATGACTGCCAGAGACGCATTGGATGGCTATCTCGCCCTAGTGCCCGCCGGCACTCCATTTCGCAATCAAGTCGCAGCGCGCATCGGCCTAAACATCGTTCGGCACAGACCCGGACGCAAAGCGGGAAATATCTCGTGCCCGGTGCTGTTTTGCGTTTGCGAAACCGACTCGGTCGCCCCACCCGGACCGACGAAACGATACGCCAAGCTCGCCCCTCGGGGCGAGGTACGCTCATATCAGGCAGGCCACTTTGACATCTATGTGGGAAAAGACTTCGAGCAGGTTGTCTCCGATCAACTCGAGTTTCTGCGACGCCACATTCCAACGAAGCAAGAGGGTGCACATGTCGAACTATAAATTGACGAACAAAGTGGTGGCCATTACCGGCTCTACCGGTGGCTTGGGGTCTGCCTTGGCGGAGGCCCTGCACGTGCGGGGGGCGCGCCTCGCACTTTTCGATCTCGAGGCTGACAAGCTTGCAGCACAGATTCGCCGCTTCGGCCACCCATCCGTCGCTGTTGGCTGGACCGCCGACGTTCGACGCTTCGATAGCCTCACCGAGGCAATGACCAAGGCCGCAGACCACTTCGGTCAAGTCGATGTCGTTATCGCAAATGCAGGCATCGATACCATGGCTCCAATGGCCACCATCGAACCGGCGGCGTTCGATCGCGTGATCGACGTGAACCTCAATGGCGTGTGGCGAACGTTTCGAGCCGGCCTGCCGCATGTGCAGCAACAGCGAGGGTACCTATTGGCAATTTCGTCGATGGCCGCGTTCGTGCATTCGCCATTGCAGGCGTCGTATACGGCCAGCAAAGCAGGGGTCTGGGCGATGTGCGACAGTATCCGCCTCGAACTCCGCCATTTAGGCGTAGGTGTCGGCAGCGCACATCCGACGTTCTTCCCCACTCCCATGATGGACGATGTCGTCGCCGATCCAGCAGGCCGGGCATTGTGGGGGGGCAATGATCGAGGTCTCTGGAAAATGATCCCGCGCGAGCGCGTCGTGCAAGACATCGTGGCTGGAATCGAGAGACGCGCAGAAATGATTGTCATCCCGAAGGCAAATTCCGTCGTAGCCAGGGCGCCCGGCGTCTTCAAACGCATCATCGAACGTGCCGCCTTTCGGGGTAAGGATATCGAACAAGCAGTCCACCTGGCATCAGCCACAGGCTGGAACGAATCCGCCATACGCTCCGCAAGGAAGTAAAGCACTGCACCGTCACTGCGAAATCGGTCTGCATCGTGACCTACGAAATCAAAAGGTCACCGTGGTCGTCACGACGTTACATGCAACATCGGGCAGCGCCGGGAACGGCGCTGCGGGACTGTACAGAAGGCGGCTCGGCAAGGACTTGACGCAGCATTGTCGGACCACCAGCACGATCGCCTCATCGAGCTCACTTGCAACTGACCAACTAGTTGGTATACTGCGTTCGTACGATCAGTGTCCGAGGAAGTAATCAGATCAATCGAGCTTTGGGGCAATGTCCCTCAATTCAGACTGTTTCACCTCGAGATAATTTTTAGGCATTCAAATTAGGTGCTTCTATGAATCTAAACGGAATTGATGTTTCAGCTCTCAACGCAATCGTGGAAGGCGTCGCGAGCAATCCCGGCTCAGCAACCGCTGCATTTAGGGTCAAGACTGAATGGCAAGGCCAAACCAATACGGTTGCCACCGTGTCCGAGTACACCCTCTTTGACAAGAAATATTCTCGTCATTTCGAGATCGCCGCAGACGAACCGCGCGAGCTCCTCGGCAATAATAGCGCGCCGAATCCGCAAGAGCTTTTGATGGCGGCCCTCAATGCCTGTATGTCGGTCGGCTTCGCGGCGAATGCGGCCGCGATGGGCATCAAGCTAGAAAAACTGGAAATAGAAACGGAAGGTCAATTGGATCTCCGCGGCTTTTTGGGGCTTGATCCGACAATCAAACCGGGATACGAGGAAGTGCGCTATACGGTCCGCATCAAGTCCGACGCGTCGCGCGAGCAAATAGAGCAGTTGCACCAAGTAGTAGTGAATACATCCCCGAATTTTTCAAACTTTGCGACGCCGATTCGAATGATCTCGAGCCTCGTCATTGACAATACTTAAGCGCCCCAACTGATAATGGCGAGGGGATCGTATGTCGCACGATTTACAGCGGGCCGCGTAGGCCGTTAATGAACATCATCTGCCATGTCGAAACCCAAGCTTATTTATGCCACAGATTTTTATTGTGTCTGGTGCTATGCCTTCTCGCCTGTCGTGCAAAAAATAGCCAAGCACTTCGGCGATGACCTAGATATTCAGATCATCGTCGGCGACATGCTGTCAAAACCGACGCCGATAACAGACCTATTCTCCGGCGCCGGCGACCCGATGGAGGTTCATAGTCGGATAACTGCCGTTACCGGCGAGAGCTTTGGCAACGCATATCTCAGCAAAATAAAGATAATGAAAAGAGAGCCGTGGAAGATCGAATCCGCAGTGCCAGCCAAGGCAATGCTGGCGATGCGACGAATCAAGCCCGGGTGGGATTTCATTATCCATGAAAGAATCTTAAGCGCTTACTATCAGCTCGGGAAAAACATAAGCCATATTGAGACCTACGAATTCATTACCGATGGATTGTCGATCGACTTCAAGGACTTTACCGCTGCGCTCGATAGCCCAGAAATTGAGTCTGACTTTCGCTTAGGGCGCGAACATCTTGAAGGAAAATCGATACATGATTTTCCAACATTAGCCGTCGAATTTGAGCATGGTCGCACAATACCACTATCGATAGGATTCAATCTGTTCCTGAAGGTGTCGTCCGGTCTGAGAGACTTATTGAGAGTAAGTGGTCGACCAGCCAATGTAACGAGTACGTCGCACTGTTTGGATGGCCCGAAAAGCCGAGCTTGAA
This sequence comes from Burkholderia sp. Nafp2/4-1b, assembly GCF_003635165.1. GTDB lineage: Bacteria > Pseudomonadota > Gammaproteobacteria > Burkholderiales > Burkholderiaceae > Burkholderia. Next base: position 113,935 of record NZ_ML058598.1, read on the forward strand.
CCTCGGTTTAGCGTGTGGCTAGTCGCGACAAGCACCGCTCGCGTATGCGCAACACCGGATTCGTCAATATGTAATCGCCCTCCGCGATTGCGCTCGAACCGATGACAGCGAGAAGATTGCATTCCATGCAGCCGACGTTGCCAGAACCGTATTGCGCGCAGTAGACGCAGCGCGCTTGATAAATCCGTGGCGAGCAAATTGTGCTGGCGTCTTCGCCGAGAACTCTATGTACGAGTCAAATGCGTCGATTTGATGCCCAGCTCGACTCTCTACTGCGCGCGGCCGGTCGACACAAGAGCCATGCTACCTCCGGATGCCCGCATCCCCGCCTGCCTCATCGGCCCGGTGACGGCTATGGTCGCCAACAACGCACCGGCGCCGCCCCGTATCCGGAAACGATGCGAACGCGGTCAGCGACGCGACCGCGAAGATGCGGACCTCAGGTCGATATCGAGGAAATAAAAATCGCGCCGACTTGAGCAGGCCCCGGGACAGAGCCGACCCCTCGCCCCACAATCATGGCCCCTTCGAGAATGCTCAGGCACGCCTCAGCAAGTGCGTTCGCATTTTGCGAGTCAATAATCTTGCCCTCCGCCTGGCCCCGCTCGATGACTTCCGCTAACCAACTGAGATTGACAGAAAAAAACCGATTGACTTCCACAGCCACCGAGTCAGGAAGGGACGCCATTTCCGCGCCGAGCATCCCGCATAGGCATAGCTTTTGGTCCTGTCGATAAGTTCGCTCAAAAAGCTCGGTGTACGCGAGAAGTCGATCAACTGGACTTTGATAGCGCCCCTCGATTGCCAGCAGTTCCTCACGAAAACGATGCGTGTAACGCTGAGCTACGACTACTACCAGCTCCTCTTTCCTGGGAAAGTGATGGTGTATCCCAGGTTTTTTGATGCCGACCAGTCGTGCAACATCGTCATATGAAAAACCCGTATATCCGAACCGTTGGACAAGATCTTCCGCCGCATCGACCACTCGCTCGGCGGGCTCCGATATCTCCGAGAAGTGCTTGAATTTGACGCCGTGTTCCTTGCTAGGCCTCGAACCCATCTGGTTCGATTCGCTTCGTGCGCTCATAGGATGAAATCACACCAAATACACATGATGAACATCCTAACATAATCTGACAGCTACCATCCGATTGGTCGGCGACCACGGGATGCGTTGACGGCTGCCCTCTTCATGTCCGTGGGCACAGATGGGGAACCTCGTTCCGTTCATCTCCGGCAATATCTGAGCTCAATGACGCGTCACGGGTTCGCACGATCCCCTACTGCGACGCCCTATCCCCGTCATGCGCACAAATGCGAATGAATTCTGACGGATCTCCCCAAGGGCCAACGACGCTCAAGGGCAGCCCTGCGGTCTCGAGTCATAAGCGCTTCTGCAGCCAGGGAGATCGCGCAGGCCCAGTGCGTCGAAACTTCATCCTGCCGAATTACAGTTTAGCTTTTCGTTATGCGGGCCTTCCAGCCAGGCTCATCTGGGAAGGCCCGCATTGGGGCATTAGTGACCGGTGGGGCGAATCGACAACGCGTTAGTCACTGCGGTTGCGCCAGGTACCGTCTGCGCAATCTGCGTTGCCTTATCAACTTGCTGTTGCTCCGGTACCGAGCCTTGCAATATCACTGCACCGTTCTTCGCACGCACCGTAATGTGCGAGACACTGACGTCCTTCGATTTCGAAAGCGCACGGCGCACCTGTCTCGCGAGAAGACGATCCGCGTTCTTTGCCGCCTTGATCTCTTGCTTATTGCTGGGTTGTGCCGGCACGTCAACATCGCTCGACTGTGCCTGAGCATTGATCGCCGCAAAAACGACCAGGGCACCAGCAACCAACTTGGTTACTTGAACTGCTTTCATTCACTTTCTCCAGTGGGCGGAAGCTACGACTGCGCCGCACAAAATGGGCGCCATCAGTCGTCCCGCAAATCACGTTGGTTATGACCTCACGCAGTCACCGAGCTAACGAAATGGCCCCAGCGCGAGAAATCGACGTCAATCAGCTTACTGATGCAATGAGAGAGATACGGCCGCCTTGGCGCATATTTGACGGTCTGCCTGGCGGCATCGGCTTACGTATTGGGCAGTTGTGCGTGCGCCTCGAGGACACGAGCCGAGTAAGTTAGTGCCGCGCCCGCATTCAACGCAATCGCCACGCCCAGTGCCTCGGAAATTTCCGCCAGCGAGGCACCCGCCTCGACGGCCTTCTTCGTGTGCACGGAAATGCAGCCGTCGCAGCGCGTGGTGACGGCCACCGCCAGAGCAATCAGCTCGTGCATTTTCGGCTCGAGATGGCCGGTCTTGGCCGCGGCGTTGTCGATCGTCATCAGGCCGCGAATTACGTCGGGGCTTTGCTTGGCGTAGTCGCCCACGCGCTCAAGCAGGTCATCACGGTAAGCGTTCCAGTCTTGCATCATGGCTGTTACTCCTGTTCAGTGTTGATACCAGGCACCGACACGGCACCGGGCGATGAAGTGTTGTGCGACCGGATAGATGCACACACTGGGGGCAAGCACAACGCACTCCCCCTCATGCATCAGTTACGGCCGGCCATCA
>NZ_ML058599.1 GCF_003635165.1 Burkholderia sp. Nafp2/4-1b
GGCAACCCGCAACCCGCAACCCGCAACCCGCAACCCGCAACCCGCAACCCGCCAACCCGCCAACCCGCCAAGGCGAAGGCGCCAAGGCCCGATAGAACCCGCTTCCTCCAAGACGCCACCGATGCGTAGAATGCCCGGATGAACCCTTGGATCGCCGCCCTGCCGATGTACAACGTGACGCCGCGCCACGCCGCACTGTGGCGCGCGTTGCTGAGCGATGCGCTCGATGCGTTCGCGCGCGCCGGCGGGCCGGCCGGCGTCGCGCTGCTCGAAGAACCGTTCGAAGATCTGCACACGCTGTGGCGGCGCGAAGATCTGCTGCTGTCGCAGACGTGCGGCTATCCGTACCGGATGCTCGGATTGCGCGACACCGTGCATCTGATCGCGACGCCGGCCTTCGATGCGCCCGGCTGCGATGGCGCGTGCTACAGCAGCGTGCTGGTCGTGTCGGCGCGCGCGCATGCGGGCGGCGCGACGACGCTGGCCGCCTGCCGCGGTTTGCGGGCCGCGTTCAACGGCAGCGATTCGCACAGCGGGATGAATGCGTTCCGGCATGCAGTCGCGCCGCATGCGCACGACGGACGTTTCTTCGGTTCGGTCGTATCGTTCGGCTCGCACCTGAACGTGCTGCGTGCACTGGCTGACGGCGCCGCCGATTGCGCCGCGATCGACTGCGTGACGTTCGCGTATGTGCGCGACGCAATGCCAGAATTGTTGAATGAGATCCGGATCATCGGCATGACGGCTTCGGCGCCGGGCTTGCCGTTGATTGCTTCGAAGGCGCTGGAAGGAAGGTGGGTGGAGGCGTTGCAGGATGCGCTCGATCACGCGGTCGCGTTCGACCCGGAACGGGCGGCGGTGCTGCGGCTGAAAGGATTCGAACGGTTGTCGCCGGGCGCATACGACACGATTGCCCGGTTCGCGAGCGACGCGGCCGCTCACGGATATGCCACGCTGGCGTAACGCGGCGGCGCGGCTGCCGTGACAGCCGCCGCACCGCTTGCGATTACTCTTCGTCCATCAACCGGACCTTGACCCGCTTGCCCTTGATTTTCCCCGCATTGAGCTTGCGCAGCGCGTCGTGCGCGACGCCGCGCTCGATCGCGACGTAGGTCGAGAACTCGGTCACGTTGATCTTGCCGATCTGCTTGCCGTCGAACCCTGCATCGCCGGTCAGCGCGCCGAGCACGTCGCCCGGGCGGATCTTGTCCTTGCGTCCGCCGAGGATCTGCAGCGTTTCCATCGGCGGCAGCAGCGTGTCGTTGCCGGCCGGCTTCAGCTCGGCGAGCGGATGCCATTCGACCTCCCGCTTCTGCGCCTGCTCGATCGCGCCGACACGGCCCATCTCGTCCATGCTGGCGAGGCTCAGCGCCCAGCCTTCCTGGTCCGCGCGGCCAGTGCGGCCGATGCGGTGCACGTGCACCTCGGGATCGGGCGTCACGTCGACGTTGATCACCGCCTCGAGCTGCGCGATGTCGAGCCCGCGCGCGGCGACGTCGGTCGCGACCAGCACCGAGCAGCTGCGGTTCGCAAACTGGATCAGCACCTGATCGCGCTCGCGCTGGTCGAGCTCGCCGTGCAGTGCGAGCGCGTGGAAGCCTTGCGCGTGCAGCACGTCGAGCAGGTCGCGGCATTGCTGCTTGGTGTTGCAGAACGCGATCGTGCTGACCGGCCGGTAGTGGTTCAGCAACTGGCCGACCGCGTGCAGGCGCTCGGTCTCCGTCACTTCGTAGAAGCGCTGGCGGATCTTGCTGTTGTCGTGGCGCTCCTCCAGCTTAACTTCCTTCGGATTGCGCAGGAACTGCTGGCTCAGCTTCGCGATGCCGTCGGGATAGGTTGCCGAGAACAGCAGCGTCTGGCGCGTGGTCGGGCACATCCGCGCGACTTTCGCGATGTCGTCGAAGAAGCCCATGTCGAGCATCCGGTCGGCTTCGTCGAGTACGAGCGTGTTGAGCGCGTCGAGCTTCAGGTTGCCGCGGTCGAGGTGATCCATGATGCGGCCCGGCGTGCCGACGACGATATGCGCGCCGTGCTCGAGGCTCTGCGCCTGCGGACGCATCGGCGTGCCGCCGCACAGCGTCAGCACCTTCACGTTTTCCTCGGCGCGGGCGAGGCGGCGCACTTCCTGCGCGACCTGGTCGGCGAGCTCGCGCGTCGGGCACAGGATCATCGCCTGCACGTCGAAGCGGCGCGTATCGAGCCGCGACAGCAGCGCGAGCGAGAACGCGGCGGTCTTGCCGCTGCCCGTCTTCGCCTGCGCGATCAGGTCATGGCCGGCCAGCGCGATCGGCAGGCTCGCGGCCTGGATCGGCGTCATGTCGACATAGCCGAGCTGCGCGAGGTTCGCGAGTGCGGCGGGCGTCAGCGGCAGTGCGCTGAACGGCGTGGCGGTCGATTGCGTCAAGACAGGTCTCCGAGGTAGGGGCGGCCTTCCATCTGCTCGTAGACGACGTTGCCTTCGTCGTCCTCGAAGCGTTCGAGATAGTTGCGGGCGCCGCACAGCGGGCAGCGGAACAGCAGCCCCTGGCCTTCGTCCTTGATGACGACGTCGGACGTCTCCCACTGCGTGCCGCAGCTCTGGTTTCGGCAGGTAAACACGGTCTTTCTCCAGCTGAATTCGGTTGATGGCGCGCCCGGGCGGGCGCGGCCATGGCGGGCGGCGCTCGCGCGGCTCGGGCGCGGGCCGCACCGGCGGTGGCTCGGGTTGTGTCGATGCGGGTAATGGATCGGGCGGCGACGGGGTCGCGCGTGCCGCAATTCTAGCGGAAGCCGGTGCCTCCGCCCGGTGTGTGCCACGAAAAACGGCCGCCCTGGAGGGCGGCCGTGTCGGGCGGCGCAACGGTGCCGCGCGATTGCCGCGCGGCGTCGGGTGCGTTACAGCGCCATGTCGGCCGCCGCTTTCGCCGGGCGTGCGGGCGCCGTGCCGGCGGCCTGCGCCGGCGTCGCCATGTCGATCTTCGGCGGCGGCGACAGCTGCAGCACGTCGCTCGTGTAGGTCCATTCCTCGACGACCTTCGCAGGGCTGTCGTTCAGCTTCGTGCCGTAGCTCGGCACGATCTGGCGGATCTTCTGCTGCCATTCGGGCGTCGCGACCTTGTCCTTGAACACCTTCTGCATCAGGCTCAGCATGATCGGCGCGGCCGTCGACGCGCCCGGCGATGCGCCGAGCAGACCCGCGATGCTGCCGTCCTGCGAGCTGACGATCTCGGTGCCGAGCTTCAGCACGCCGCCCTTCTTCGGGTCGCGCTTGATGATCTGCACGCGCTGGCCAGCCTGCCACAGGCGCCAGTCTTCCTTCTTCGCGTCCGGGAAATACTCCTTAAGCGCGTTGAAGCGATCGTCGTCGGACAGCATCAGCTGGCCGGCCAGGTACTGGACGAGCGGGAATTCGTCGACGCCCACGCGCATCATCGGCGCGACGTTGTGCAGGTTGGTGCTCTTCGCGAGGTCGAAGTACGAGCCGTTCTTCAGGAACTTGGTCGAGAACGTCGCGAACGGCCCGAACAGGATGATCTTCTTGCCGTCGATGAGCCGCGTGTCGAGGTGCGGCACCGACATCGGCGGAGAGCCGACCGACGCCTTGCCGTACGCCTTCGCGAGGTGGCGCTTCACGACCTCGGGGTTGTCGGTCACGAGGAACGAGCCGCCGACCGGGAACGCGCCGTAGTCCTTCGCCTCGGGGATGCCCGACGCCTGCAGCAGGTGCAGCGCACCGCCGCCCGCGCCGATGAACACGAACTTCGCGTCGACGGCCTGCGGCGGTTCATCCGAATGCAGCTTGACCCAAGACACGTGCCACGTGCCGTCCGCGTTGCGCGAGATCTCGCGCACTTCGCTCGACAGCGACAGCGTGAAGTTCGGCTGCGTCTTCAGGTAGCCGACGAACTGGCGCGTGATCTCGCCGAAGTTCACGTCGGTGCCGATCGGCGTCCAGGTGGCGGCGACCTTCTGCGAACGGTCGCGGCCTTCCATCATCAGCGGCACCCACTGCTTGATCTGCTCATGGTCTTCCGAATACTGCATCCCGCGGAACAGCGGGCTCGCCTGCAGCGCGTCGTAGCGCTTCTTCAGGAAGCGGACGTTGTCGTCGCCCCACACGAAGCTCATGTGCGGCGTCGAGTTGATGAACGAATGCGGGTTCTTCAGCACGCCCTGGCGGACCTGCCACGCCCAGAACTGGCGCGAGATCTGGAACGACTCGTTGATCTCGATCGCCTTCGAGATGTCGATCTTGCCGTCCGGTTTCTCCGGCGTGTAGTTCAGCTCGGCGAGCGCCGAATGGCCGGTGCCGGCGTTGTTCCAGCCGTTCGAGCTCTCCAGCGCGACGCCATCGAGGCGCTCGACCATCGTCATCGACCAGTCGGGCTGCAACTCGTGCAGCCACACGCCGAGCGTCGAGCTCATGATGCCGCCGCCCACCAGCAGGACGTCGACCTTCTTCGTATCGGCGGCGTGCGCGGACGACGCGGCGACGCACAGCGCGAGCGCCGACAGTATTACCCGTAACGTTTTGATCACAGCAGATCCCTTTTTCAACTTGGATGCATCGGTTTGCCACCTCGCCCGGCCGTGTCGGATTGCGACCGGTTTCCGTATCCGGAGATCCGGACTGCGAATCCGGAAATCCGGATCAGCCGCGTTTACCGTTGCATTTGCGCACGCGAAGCCGTTGCGAAGGACACCTTCGAATCGGCCCCGTACGATCATGCGGACGCGTTCACCGCGGTCGTGCGCGGCGCATGCGGGCCCGTGCGGCGGGGCTCGCCGGACGGTGCTTCAGGCAGTGCCGAAAGGGGCTGCGCGCAATGCGGTCAGCGGCGGCGGGACGGCAAGGGGCGCGTAATATAACCGAACTCGATTGCCGTGTCGCACGCGCTAAATATCCTTGTTTTCGTGGGGTTTTTTGCGTGTCCGGGTTTCCGGAAACGCGGGAGCGCGGAATGGGAAAGGGGACGGGGAGCGGAGACGTCGCGGCATCGCGCCGCGAACCGTCACTTCGCCAAATTGTTGCGGCAGAACTGCTCGTATGCCTGCGCCGAATTCGGGAATCCCTTCTGCTTCGCGAGTTCCCACGGGCGTTCGCATTGCTGCGTCTGTTCGCACCACGCGTAGCCGGCCGAGCCGATGCAACCATGCGCATCGCGATCGCCGCCGACCAATGGCGCGGTAGCCTGGGCGGTCTGCGTGTCTCGCCCGGCGACATCGGGCGGGAGAGGCGAAGGCGCTTGCGTCGCGCAGGCGCCCAGTGCGAACGCGACGGCGATCGTCGCGGCAGTCGACAGCGAAGGTGTGAAGGATTTCATCGGGTAGCACTCCATGGGATGACGATCGACAGCGGATGCCCGTGCACGGGCGAACGGGCGTTCACGCGTCCGGCACCGGCACGCGCGACGAGAACTTGATCTCGCGCAGCGCGAGGCTCGACTGGATCGACGATACGCCGGCCTGCTTGCGCAGCACGCGCTCGACGAAGTCCGCATACGCATCGAGATCGGTGGCGACGACCTGCAGGATGTAGTCGGCCGCGCCGGTGATCTTGTGGCACGACGTCACTTCGTCGTGACGCCGCATCACATCCTCGAAGTGATCCGAGTCCTGGCCCGAATGCATGTTGAACGTGACCTGCACGAACGCGAACACGTTCATCCCGAGCGTGCGACGGTCGAGGTTCGCCTGGTAGCCGGTGATCACGCCTTCGTCCTCGAGCCGCTTGCGCCGCCGCCAGCACGGCGTGACGCTCAACGACAACCGTTCGCCGAGCGTCGCGTTCGACAGTGCCCCGTCTTCCTGCAGCAGGCGGAGCATCGCGCGGTCGACGCCGTCCAGTTCCACCGAAGCGCGATTTTTGCTCATTCCAGGGTCTCCGTAGGCGGTTTTCTCAAAAGTGTACGAAACGAAGAAGCGAAAAGCAAAGTTATTACCGTCCGGCGTCAATAGACTGTTGCCATCCCTCACGGCTCTTATTGCAACGGTCAACCATGCTCACGGTCTACAGCAGCGATCATCATCTGCATCGCGGCGTCGAATTGAAGGACGGCGCGATCACCGATTCATTCGAGAACCCGCTTCGCGCCGAGACGGTGCTCGCGCAGGTCCGCGCGGCCGGCCTCGGCGACGTGATCGCGCCGCGCCCGTTCGACCGCGCGAGCTACGCCGGCGCGCACAGCGCGCGCTATGTCGACTTCCTCGCCGGTGCATGGGACGAATGGGCCGCCACCGGCCGCACCTGCCAGGCGCTGCCGCTCGTGTGGCCGGTGCGCGCGATGCCGTCGGCCGCGACGCTGCCCGACTTCATCGACGGCAAGCTCGGCTTCTTCGCGATGGACGCCGGCGCGCCGATCAACGCCGGCACGTGGGACGCGGTGAGCGCGAGCGCGAACTCGGCGCTCACCGGCGCCGACCTGCTGTCGAACGGCGGCGCGCGCGCGGCGTTCGCACTGTGCCGGCCGCCCGGCCACCATGCGGGCCGCGAGTACATGGGCGGCTACTGCTACCTGAACAACGCGGCGATCGCCGCGCAGCACGGGATCGCGAGCGGCGCGGCGCGCGTCGCGGTGCTCGACGTCGACTTCCACCACGGGAACGGCACGCAGGACATCTTCTACGACCGCTCGGACGTGCTGTTCGCGTCGCTCCACGGCGAGCCGGCGGTGTCGTATCCGTACTTCTCCGGTTATGCGAACGAGCGCGGCGCCGGCGCGGGCGAGGGCTTCAACCTGAACCTGCCGCTGCCGAAGGGCACGCAGTGGGACACCTACGCAGCGGCGCTCGACCATGCGGCCGCCGCGATCGCCGCGCATGCGCCCGATCTGCTCGTCGTGTCGCTCGGCGTCGACACGTTCGAGCACGACCCGATCAGCCATTTCCGGCTGCGCTCGCCCGACTACCTGCGGATCGGCGAAGCGCTCGCGCGCCTGAACCTGCCGACGCTGTTCGTGATGGAAGGCGGCTACATGGTCGACGAAATCGGTATCAACGCGGTGAACGTGCTGCTCGGCTTCGAAGGGCGCGCATGACCGCATCGCTGTGCCTGCATCAATGGCGGTCCTGATCACGAACCAACAGCGACAAGAAAGGAGACGAACATGAATCGGCATCAGAAGAACACGGCATGCGCGATTGCGGCCGCGCTGGCGTGCGCATTGTCGGCGCTGCCCGCGCATGCGGATGAGGTCGTGCGCATCGGGCACGTCGCGCCGCTGACCGGCGCGATCGCGCACCTCGGCAAGGACAGCGAGAACGGCGCGCGGCTCGCGGTGGAGGAAATCAACGCGAAGGGGCTCGTGATCGACGGCAAGAAAGTCACGCTGCAACTCGACGCGCAGGACGACGCGGGCGACCCGCGCACCGCGACCCAGGTCGCGCAGCGGCTGGTCGACGACAAGGTGGTCGGCGTCGTCGGCCATCACAACTCGGGCACGTCGATTCCGGCGTCGCGCGTCTATCGCGACGGCGGCGTCGTGCAGATCTCGCAGGCCGCGACCAACCCGATGTACACGCAGCAGGGCTTCAAGACGACCTACCGCGTGGTCGCGACCGATGCGCAGCAGGGGCCCGCACTCGCGATGTACGCGGCGAAGCACATGGGCATCAAGACCGTGGCCGTGGTTGACGATTCGACCGCGTACGGGCAGGGACTTGCGACCGAGTTCGAGAAGGCGGCGAAAGCGGCGGGAATGAAGGTGATCTCGCGCGATGCGACCAACGACAAGGCGATCGATTTCCGCGCGATCCTCACGAAGATCAAGGGCGCGAACCCGGACGCGATCATGTACGGCGGGATGGACGCCACCGGCGGCCCGCTCGCGAAGCAGGCGCGCCAGCTCGGCATGCGCGCGAAGATCCTCGCGGGCGACGGCGTGTGCTCGACCGACCTGCCGAAGCTCGCGGGCCCGGCGTCGGACAATGTCGTGTGTTCGGAAGCCGGCATCGCGCTCGAGAAGATGCCGGGCGGTGCGGCGTTCGTGGAGCGCTACGAGGCGCGCTACCACCAGCCGATGCAGGTGTATGCGCCGTTCTCGTACGACGCGGTGCACATCATCGTCGATGCGATGAAGCGCGCGAATTCGACGAACCCGGCGAAGGTGCTGGCCGCGATGCCGGGAACCGACTATCGCGGCGTGATCGGCGAAACGAGCTTCACGCCGCAGGGCGACCTGAAGCACGGCGCGATCTCGGTGTTCACGTACAAGAGCGGCAGGAAGGCGCTGCTCGATATCGTCAGGATGTGACGCAGGCGGGGGCCTGCCGACGCGCAATGTCGTGCGGTCGCACGCCCAGTTGCCGTTACGACGCCTGAACGCGGCGTGGGTCGGCTTGCCGCGTCGGCTGTTCGACGTCGTGCACGATGTGCAGCTCGCGCGTGCGGATCGGCAGCGCGCAGTCGGCATCGGCGAGCGTCTTGCGCACCTGGCGCGCGAGGCGCCACCGCATCGCCCAGAACTTCTCGGTGTGCGTCCACACGCGCACGTTCGCGATCGCGGTGCTGTCGTCGAAGCGCATCACCATCACGTCCGGTGCGGGCTCGTGCAGCACGTCGGGGTCGGCTTCGGCCAGCGCGCGCAGCGCGTCAAGCGCGCGGTCAATGTCGTCGTGCACCGACACTTCCACTTCGAGATCGAGACGGCGCGTCGGATTGCGCGTGTAGTTGCGGATCGCGCTGCCCCACAGCGCGCTGTTCGGCACGTATTCGCAGATACCGTCCGGCTTGGTCAGCCGCGTCATGAACAGCCCGACCTCGTCGACCGTTCCCGCAACGCCGGAACCGCCGTCGATGTAGTCGCCCACCTTGAACGGCCGCAGCAGCAACAGCATGATGCCGGCCGCGATGTTCTGCATCGTGCCCTGCAGCGCGAGCCCGATCGCGAGGCCGGCCGCGCCGAGTACCGCGACGATGCTCGCGGTCTCGATGCCGAGCCGTGACAGCGCGCCGACGATCGCGACGATGCGGATGCCCCACACGGCGACGTCGCAGAGGATCGGCCGCAGCGTGTCGTCGACGCGCTCCTTGTTCGCGAGCAGCCGGCTCAGCCAGTTGCCGACGCGTTTGGACAGCCACCAGCCGGCGACGAGCAGCGCGAGGGCGGCACAGAGCCGGATCGACAGTGTGGACAACGCGTTCCACAGGAACGTCCAGCGTTCCGGATGAAGATGATCGAGAAACATGACGGGATTCCGGGTTGAAGACAGAAGGCGCGACGGGCGGCGCGTTCCGTGATCGTCGGACCGGCAGGCGCTCGCGCGTCGCGCAGCTCTCGACTTTACACGGCATGGGCGGTGTCGCGAGCGTGCGCGGCGCCGGATTCCCGTGCGTTTCCGCGGTGAAATCGCGATTTCGTTCGTGTACGAAGCCGGTATAAACGCAAATAGGATTGGTCCTATTCAGCCATGTCGGTCACGTCGATACACTCGATTCCCTGTTGCCGGACCGCGATGATGGTTCCTCCGCGAGGCCCGGTTCTTTCCCGATTTTTCATTGATAGCGAGTGACGACGCGATGCGGTTCGACCTGGGTTTCAGTCTCGCACGCGAACAAGGTCGATCCGTGCAACGCGGTGCGCAACGCTTTCCGGTTCGCCGCGCGCTGTTGTGCGGCGTCGCGGCAGCGGCTTGGGTTGCCGGCACGCAAGGTGCGGCAGCGCTGGCGTCTTACGATGCCACGCCGGTCGCGCCCGTGACGGCGCAAGCGGCCGATCTTGTCGACGTGCCCTTTTTCAATTCCGCCCGGACGATCTGGGGCGGCTTGCAGGCATCGCCGGCGGCGCCCGGCGTCATGCTGGAATCGCCTGCGGCGCGCGTGCATGCGGATGTCTATCCCGGCATGTTCGTCGTTCGCGCGGGTGCGTGTGCGCCGTATGTCGTGCTCTGCGATGCTGCGCGCGGCGCGATCGAGCGCGGTTACGCGGAGCGCTTCGACTATGGTTTCGCGTCGCCGTTGCCGGCGAGCGCCACGCGCTCGGCATTCGCGCCGCGTCATGCCAATCTGGCCTCCGCCGAACCGTTCATGCTCGCGCAACCCGAAGGCGGCGCGCGCGCCGGCGCGATCATCGGCAGCCTGCGGGCATCGCTCGCGCGTGCCGATTTGCCGGCCGGCGTCGCCGCGCAGGTCTCGCGGATACTGGCCGGTCGGCTCGACGTGACACAGCGCGGCGCCGCGGGCGATACGTTCCGCGTGGCGTTCGAGCCGGCCGGCGACGCGTCGCGCCCGGGTCGCCAGCGTGTGACGGCGCTCGATGTCCGCCTTCGCGGGCAGCGCGTCGCGGCGGTGTGGTTCTCCGCCGCGCCCGGATCGCCGGGGGCGTACTACGACCTCAAGGGTGTGCCGCTTGTCGGCACACGGTTCGCGATGCCGGTCAGCGCGACGCGAACCAGTTCGCGTTTCGGCGCGCGCGTGCATCCGGTGACCGGCGCCCGCCATGTGCATTCCGGTGTCGATCTCGCCGCGCCGGCAGGTCGCGCGGTGCACTCGTCGGAGCGCGGCGTCGTGTCGTTCATCGGTACCGAGCCTGGCGGCTACGGCAAATACGTGGTGGTGCGCCACGGCGGCGGTTATGCGTCGTACTACGCACACCTGTCGGCGTTCGAGCCGACGCTGCGCACCGGCATGCGGATCGCGCGCGGGCAGCGGGTCGGCGCGGTCGGCAGCACCGGGACGGCGACGGGGCCGCATCTGCACTTCGAGGTGCGGCGACACAATCGCGTGATCGATCCGGTCGCGCTCGTGCACGCGACGAATGCGGACGTGCTGAAGGGGCCGCAGCGCGTGGCGTTCAACCGTGTGGCGCATGCGGCGCGCACACAGTTGGCTGCGGCCGTGCTGACGCCGTCGCTCGCGATGTCGAACGGTGGTGCGTCACACGACGGCTGATCGGAAATCGCCGGGTAGCCGAAACCCGGCGACTCCGTCGTTCGCGACGGCTAAACCATCAACCCAGCGGCCAGTTCAGGATCGCGATCCCGTCGTTGTAGTCGCCGTCCGTGCCATCTTCGGACCCGACGAGCCCAAAGTACGTCTTCTTGAAGATATCGACCTGACGCGAGCCGATTTTCGACGGCTTGCCGTTCGCCGTCACGACCACACGCACCTTGCCGTTGCCCGAGTTCACGATCTGGGTGTTCAGGTTCGCGTCCTGCGTGCCGGCGCCCTGGAACGTCGCGGCCGGCTTCGGGTTGTCGTCCACGAACACCTCGATCGTCTGTTGTGCGGACGAATTGGTGAGTGCGGTCACGCCGAACTTGATGTTCGGCGGCAGGTTGAAGATGCCGTCGCGCTCGCCGCCGCCGTTCGACGTCGGGTCCGGCTGCGTGGGCTGCGGCGTCGCCTTCGAGAAGTAGTTGACGACCGCACCGACGCCGAACTTCGCCGCCGCGCCGGGCAGCACGCCGGGCGCGCCTGCCCACGTCACCGTGCACGCGATCACCTGTCCGGCGGCATCGGCCTTCACCTTGTTCTGCCAGCTGCCGACGTCGAAGCTGTACGGGATCGTCGCGATGTCGACGAACACGTCGTATTGCGGCAACTTCTCCACGAGCTGCGCGGTCATGAACTGACGCATCCGGTCGAGCACCGCCTGGTCGCCGTTCGACTGCACGGCGGTCGCATCGTTGCCGGCGAGTTGCAGCAATGCGTACAGATCGTCATGGGTAAAAGGTTGTGACATGTCGTCCTCGTCTGATGGATTGTTCGTCTATCTGCGGCAGGTGAAGCGATTCACCGTGTCGCGTGTGCGAAATGCGTTGAACCGCAATCGTTCGGCACTACATTTCCCCGTCGCCATCGCGCTATCGGCAGTGGTGCGTGGCCCGGAGCGCCGGCATCGGCGGTTTGGTCAGCCAATCGGCCACTGCAGCACGACGATGCCGTCGTTGTAGTCGCTGTCGTGACCGTCTTCCGACACGACGATCCCGAAGTTGACCGTGAACGGCGAGCCGTCTGACTTCTTGCCGTTGATCGGCGCCAGACGCGCATCGGTGGCCGACGTCTTACCGTTCACCGTCACCTCGAAGCGCAGCTTGCCGTCGCCCGAATTGAGCGTGGCCTCGCGTGGGCCGTCGCGCGTGGTCAGCTTGTGATACGCGGCGGGTTCCGTGCTGTCGCCGATGAACAGCTTGATGTGTTGCTGCTCGGCGGCATTCGCGAAGAAGATCGCGCGGAAATTCGTATTCGGCGGAATCGAAAACTCGCCGGCGCGATTCGAGGACGTTTGAGAGTCGGCCATGCTTGCCTCCTGAAGGTGGATGTATAAATTGCTTCACCGTGTCACGCAAACGTTTGTCGTTTCAAACACAGTTCGACCAGCATGGCGAAAAATAAATAAGAAAATATTCGGATTGGAATGGGAGGTATTCAGTAAATCGGTAATCGAAACGATACGATCTACTGGATTAAATTAAATGGGAAATCAGGCGATATATCCGTAAAACTATATCGACGTGTGTCGCAGCTTCAGAAACAATGAGCGGCGCGTCGGATAAATGGCGGGATCGCAACGAAGAGGGGTGCGGTGACCGACGAAGATCGTTGATGCACACCATCCCGATGTAGACAGGATTTTCGCCGGCACCGCACTCGACAAGCATATCGGCAGCGCACGTCATCGCCTATCAGACTAGAACGATATTGTCTGCACTGCCGCGTATTGTGCATATCGGCGCATCGAGTGAAGGTGGCGAAGCGCCGCGATACGGCCGGCGCGGATGCCGGTGCCGGTTATGCCGCGGGATTCGGGCCTGACATAGCTGACAGGCGATGAACGCTCGCAATGCGCGTATCGTTCTCTCCGCGCAGCCGGGTGCCCCGCGCGTGTGCGATCGCGCGGTTCGCCCGCGCGGTCGTACCGGCGTGGGGCGCCGGCCTGTCGTTTGCGACCGTCTTGGGTGCCGGCGGGCCATCGCCCGTTGCGGGCGCCTCGTTTTCCGGCGGTCATGGTCACTGAACCGGCCCGTTGCGGGGCCCTCATGAGGAATGCGTGATGACGAAACCCGATGCGCTGAAAGGCGAAATCAAGGAACAGGCTCAGCAAGCCGATCGCCATAATCTGGCGCGGCCCGCCGTGAACGGCGCGTTATGGGCGCGCGGACTGACAACGCAGCGGGTGGCCGACCTGTTCAAGACGCTGCCCGGCTTGCCCGGGCACTGGATGCAGTTGCAGAACGAGGTGAACGCCGGCAATCGCTATTTCTACGGCGTGCAGAACGGCCATCAGACGACCGACGAGGGCAAGGAGCTGATCCGCTGGATCGCCGATGCAGTGGTCAGCGCCGCGCAGAAGGCAGGATTCGATTTCCCGCTGCAACAGCTCAGGTTCACCGCCGACACCGGCTGGCTCAAGCTGCAGCGTGTGTCGGGGCGCGTGATGGTGTTGTCGAGGCCGTAAGGATCGCGGGCGGTCGTCGAGGTGTCGGCATGGCATCGGCCGAGCCGGTTGAGCCGATCGGTTGAGTCGAATGTGGCAGCGATAGCGCGCAGAATGCGCGTTGCCGGCGCCCATCGACCACCGCCGCGATCGGGCCACCGGGCGCGTCACTGTCCGAAGTGCTGCGCCACCGCGTCCTTCAACCGCGCGGCGGTCAACTCCCCCATATGCGATTCGACGAGTTCGCCCTTCGCATTGAAGAACAGCGTCGTGGGCAGGCCGCGCGATCCGTACGTGTGCATCGCCCGCAGCGACGGATCGAGCAGCACGTTGTCGAAGCGCAGCCCCTGCTGTTCGAGGAACGCGCGCACCGCCTGCGCGTTCTCACCCTGGTTGAGCATCAGCACCGCGATGCCGGGATGTTCGCGCTGCGCCTGTTCGAGAATCGGCATCTCGCGCCGGCACGGCGCGCACCACGTTGCCCACAGGTTCACGACGACAGGCTTGCCGGCGAAGCGCTGCGGCAGCACGGGCGACGCATCGAGCGCTTCGAACTGCATCGCGGCGAACGGCGGCGCGGTGCGCTGCAGCGTCGCCAGCGTGCCCTGGGCGATGCCCCACGCGGCGAGGCCCGCGACGATGCCGGCCGCTACCGGTTTGCGCAGCGCGGGCAGCCGACGCAGCCGCCATACCGCGAACACGAGCGCGGCCGCGATGCCGATGCGCCAGTCGAAGCCGCCGTCGCCGAGCGCGACGATCGAGCGCGGTGCGGCCGCATAGTCCCGCCACCATTGCGCGACGTAACCGATGCGCGCGGCAATCAACCCGAGCAGCAGCGCGTCGAGGATCAGGCTCGACGCGGTCTTGTGATGTCCGTCCGGCGGGCGGCGCTGGACGAAGCGGGCAACGAGCCACGCCAGCAGCGCGGCGGCGGCTACCGCGACGACGCGGATCGATAAGGGGCCGATGCTCAACATGGGAACGGGAGGCTGGGGAGGGAGAATCGACCGGTGAAGAGAGGCCGTCGTGGGTCAGGTGGCGTTTCGACCCGACATCGGATGCGGGGTTCCCGCGGCGGCGGTAACGGCGCGTTTCACCTCCGACGATATGATGGATGTCCGTCGCGCGGATGGGTGGGCGGTAATCAGGACACCGCCGTTTCGATGCGGACGGCCGGTGAGTCGGTCTGGGCTGAGGGCGGCGCGATGCCGGTCGTCAAGAACACATACGCCGGTCGGGTGTGGACGCGCCGGTATTCCGTACAGGGATCGCTCGTTGACGGCCGCTCTTCCCGAACTCGAGTGCGGTGAGCGATGACGGGTGCTGGAGATTGGCCGTTCTGTCGCGGCGCCGGCGATTGACGTGCGGTTACCGTGCGTTGGCGGATACCGCTGCACCAAGTCGATACGCGGTGAAGAACTCGTACCACGGCGAACCTTCCGCGACCGGCACATGCAGGGCCGACGTCCGCTGCTTCAAGGCCGTGAACACGTCGTTGACGCGCGCGGTCTGCGCGACATCGCTGAACGGACGCGGCTTCACCCTGCCGGCCGCGAACGCGCCGTACGCGATTGCGAGCAGGCGCGCGCTGTCGTCGATCGAGAAGATCGAATCGCTGATCGTTTCGACGAAGCGCGGCCGATCTGTTTCACGCGACTCGGCGACGCACTGGAACACGATCGCCGACACTTCGTGCAGGTCGCTCGCGCGCAGCAACGCCGGCAGGCGCGCGGCGATCCGGTCCGCCGGTTCCTCGCGTAGCGCGGTGCCGAAATCGAGCACGGCGGCCATCGGATTGCCGTCCTGCTTCACGCGATCAAGTGCGGAGGCGGGCGCAGCGGCCGCTGCCTGTGCGTCGTCGGCGGCGGTGGCGCGCAGCACGTCGGCCACCTGCTGCCGCCACGCCGGAAAGATCATCCGCACGTTGCCGAACTGCTCGCCGCCTTGCGCGGCCGGATTCCACCGATAGACGATCGTGCCGCCGTGAATGAACGGCGAATACAGATGCTCGGGCGTTTGCGGCAGCGGCCGCCGGTTGAGCGGCAGCCACGCGAGCGTCAGCCAGTCGTAGCGGCCGGTGGCGGGCACCGACGGGCTCGAGCTCGCGACAACCTGCCACGTGCCGCGGTTCGCATAGCGGCGGCGCGCATCGGGCACCTCGACGGTTTGCTGTTTCGCGGTATCGAAGTAGGTTGTGCCGGTCACGATCGCGCCGCTGTCCGCAGCCGGCGTGATGGTGGCGATGACCCAGGATGCACCGTCGGCGGAACGGTAGTCGGACGGCTGCAGCGTGGCGACGTCGTGCACCATCCGCGTTTCGGCGGCGACAGGGCTCGGTGGAACCGTGGCGGGACCGGCGACGATACTCGGCATGGACTTTCCTCGAAATCGGGTGCGTATCGGCAAACGCGGACCGGCTGCGAACCGAATGCGAACGACCGGCTGCGCTGCACGTCGTCTGTCGTAACTGTAGAACGCCATCGCCGAAAACGGAAACCGATCGCGGCATCGACAGGGCGCACAACGCGGCCGCTCGCCGCTTCGTTCGTTACCGTGCGCATCCTGGCCGGCACGACACCCTCAGATCAGGAACCAACATGTCCGACACCCAAGCCATTACAAAATACGATCAGCGCGGCAACACCTTCCGGTAGATCACGAACCCCGTTTTCTCGGCGACGGTATCGTAGAGCCGCATCGCCGTGTGATTCGTCTCGTGCGTCTGCCAGTACACGCGTTCGGCGCGATGCTGCCGCGCGGCGTCGTACACGGCTTCGATCAACGCGCGGCCAACGCCCTTGCCACGTTCGCTGTCGAGCGTGAATAGATCCTGCAGATAGCAGGTCGGGCCGGCGAGCGTCGTGCTGCGGTGATACAGGAAATGCACGAGCCCGACGAGCCGGCCGTCGCGTTCCGCGACACGCGCGTGCACGGGCTCGTAGCCGTCGAAGAACCGCGCCCACGTGAGTTCGGTGATCTCGCGCGGCAGCGCGGTATCGCCGAAGCGGCCGTAGAAACGGTTGTAGCCGTCCCATAGCGGCAGCCAGTGGTCGAAATCGTCTTCGCGCACGGGGCGCACGGTCAGGCTGGTGTCGGTGGCGTTCATGGTCGCGAACCTTTCGAGGATGGATGGAATGAAGCGTTGCCGGCGCGGCCGGTAACGCGTGCAGACCGCTACGATAGAAAGTTCGTGGCACCATGTGTAGACCCATGACGCCTGCACATTCTGGAGCCACGATGGACTATGCGGTCCTGCTATCAACCTTCGAGCGCGAAGCGGGGCTGCGCGCGACTACGCGCATGTCGCAGCAGCAGCGGCTATATGCGTGCCTGCGCGATGCGATCCTGCGCGGCCGGATCGCCGAAGGTGCGCGGCTCGCCGCGTCGCGCACGCTCGCCGACGAACTCGGCATCGCGCGCAACTCGGTGCTGTACGCGTACGAGCGGCTTGCGTCGGAAGGGTTCGTGGCCGGCACGCGGCAAGGGACGGTGGTCGCAAGGATGGGCCTGCGCGGTTCGCCGATCACGGCTGCGGTGCCCGCCGACGATACGGCGGTGCTGTCGCGACGTATCGTGCAGACGGAGCGCGCGACCAGCGGCCTCGACGAATCGCTGCCGTTCATGCCCGGCGCGCCGGCCGTCGACGAATTCCCGCTCGCGCAGTGGCGGCGCTGCATCGAGCGCGCATGGCGCGCGGCCGGCCCGGCGCAGCTGGGCTACCAGCCGGCGGAAGGCGATGCGGTGCTGCGCGACGCGATCGCCGGCTATCTGCGCGCATCGCGCGGCGTGCGCTGCGACGCCGCGCAGGTGATCGTCACCGACGGCACGCAAGGCGCGCTCGATCTGTGCGCCCGCGCGCTGGCCGATGCGGGCGACGTCGCGTGGATCGAGAACCCCGGCTACCACGGCGCGCGCAACGCGTTTCTCGCGGCCGACCTGCGCGTCGAGCCGATCGGCGTCGATGCGCAGGGGCTCGCGCCGCATCCGGACGACTGGCGCGAACGTCCTCCGAAGCTCGTCTACATCACGCCGTCGCACCAGTACCCGCTCGGCGCGGTGATGAGCCTCGAGCGGCGGCTCGCGCTGATCGCACACGCGCGGGCGGCCGGTGCCTGGATCGTCGAGGACGACTACGACAGCGAGTTCCGTCACCACGGCACGCCGCTCGCGGCCGTGCAGGGGCTCGCCGACGACGCGCCGGTGATCTACCTCG
This sequence comes from Burkholderia sp. Nafp2/4-1b, assembly GCF_003635165.1. Taxonomy (GTDB): domain Bacteria; phylum Pseudomonadota; class Gammaproteobacteria; order Burkholderiales; family Burkholderiaceae; genus Burkholderia. The sequence goes on from NZ_ML058599.1 coordinate 17,569, forward strand.
GCACCTTCAGCAAGGTGATGTTTCCCGCGTTGCGGCTCGGCTTCATGGTCGTGCCGCCTGCGCTTGCGCAGCCGCTGCGCGATGCGGCCGGCGCGCTGATGCTGCAGGGCCGCGCGGTCGAGCAGCGCGCGCTCGCGGATTTCATCGATGCCGGGCATTTCACGCGGCATCTGCGGCGCATGCGCCGCGTGTATGCCGAGCGGCGCGACGCACTGCATGACGCGCTGGCGCGGCGTCTGAGCACACAGTTGACGGTGTCGGGCGGCGCGGGCGGCATGCATCTGTCCGCGCGGCTCGACGTGCCGGTCGCCGACACGGAACTGAGCCGCGTCGCGCAGGCGCACGGGCTGGTCCTGCGGCCGCTGTCGTCGTTCTGCCTGCCGGGAACCGCGCACGGTTACAACGGGCTCGTGCTCGGCTACGGCGGCGTGCCGGCTGAGCGGATGGATGCGCTCGCACGGCGGATCGGCGAGATGATCGACCGCGTGCTGGCCGCGCGGTGACGGCCGTCGCGTCGCGGCCGGGCGCGACGGCCCGCCGATGCGCCGATGCGCGATCCGCTTACCCGCGCATCGGCGGATTGAGCCGCGCGAACGCGTCCTGCCGGCGATACGGGAAGTACGGATACGGCGCTTCGACCGCGCTCGCCGCGTCGAGCTTCGCGACCTGCGCATCGGTCAGCGACCAGCCGACCGCGCCAAGATTCTGGCGCAACTGTTCCTCGTTGCGTGCGCCGATGATCACAGACGACACGGTCGGGCGCTGCAGCAGCCAGTTCAGCGCGATCTGCGGCACGGTCTTGCCGGTTTCCTCGGCGATCGCGTCGAGTGCATCGACCACGTCGTACAGCCGTTCGTCGTCGACCGGCGGCCCGAAGCTCGCCGTGGCGTGCAGGCGGCTGCCTTCGGGCAGCGGCGCGTTGCGGCGAATCTTGCCGGTGAGCCGGCCCCAGCCGAGCGGGCTCCACACCAGCGCGCCGAGGCCCTGATCCGCACCGAGCGGCATCAGGTCCCACTCGTAGTCGCGGCCGACGAGCGAGTAGTAGACCTGGTTCGCGACGTAGCGCGACCAGCCGTGCCGGTCGGCCGCCGCGAGCGATTTCATGATCTGCCAGCCGGCGAAGTTCGATACGCCGATGTAACGCAGCTTGCCCGCGCGCACCAGGTCGTCCAGCGTCGACATCACTTCCTCGACCGGCGTGGCCGCGTCGAACGCATGAAGCTGCAACAGGTCGATGTAGTCGGTATCGAGGCGGCGCAGCGCGGCGTCGACCGAGCGGATCAGCCGCGCGCGCGACGTGCCGGCGTCGTTCGGGCCGTCGCCAGTCGGCAGCGCCGTCTTGGTCGAGATCAGCACCTGGTCGCGCCGGCCGTGGATCGCGGCGCCGAGCACGCGCTCGGATGCGCCGTCGGAATACACGTCGGCCGTGTCGAACAGGTTCACGCCGGCTTCGAGGCAGATGTCGACCAGGCGGCGCGCTTCGTCGACGCCCGTGTTGCCCCATGCGCCGAACAGCGGGCCGGTGCCTCCGAACGTGCCGGCGCCGAAGCTGAGCACGGGAACCTTGAGGCCGGAGCGGCCGAGCGTGCGGTATTCCATGTCGGATCCTTTCGTGATGGAGAGGGCGGCGCGTGCGGGATACGTGCCCGATCTGGATTCACTGTAACGCTTGCAGTACGTCCGGATAATTGGGCAGACTTCGAAAATATCCTTCGGAGAAGGCGAATAATGCTGCTCGATAACCTCGCGCTGTTCCTGCGCATCGTCGAGAAAGGCGGACTGGCGGCGGCCGGCCGCGAGGTCGGGCTGTCGCCGGCCACGGTGTCCGAGCGGCTGGCGGCGCTCGAGCGCTACTACGGCGCGGCGCTGCTCACGCGCACGACCCGCGCGATCAGCCTGACCGACGAAGGCCGCACGCTGGTCGAGGGCGCACGGCGCCTGCTCGCCGAGGCCGACGAGCTCGAAAGCCGCGTGCGGCTCGGCGCGCAGACGCTGTCGGGGCCCGTGCGGCTGAGTGCGCCGGCCGATCTCGGGCAGGCGCGCGTCGTGCCCGTGGTCGACGCGTTCCTGGCCGAGCATCCGGGCGTCACGGTCGACCTGCATCTCGGCGACGGCTACGTCGATCTCGTCGGGCAGGGGCTCGATTTCGCGATCCGGCGCGGCACGCTCGCGGACAGCGCGCTGCACAGCCGCTCGCTTGGCCGCTCGCGTCGGGTGGTGTGCGCCGCGCCGCGGTATCTGGCCGCGCATGGCACGCCGCGGCATCCGGACGAACTCGCCGCGCACGACTGCATCGTGATGCGCTTCGGCCAGGAGCGGTATGCCGAATGGCCGTTCCGCATCGACGATGCGCCGAAGCGCGTGACGGTGCGCGGCCGGCGCGTGGCCAACGACGGCGCGCTCGTGCGTGCGTGGTGCATCGCGGGGCATGGGATCGCGCTGAAGTCGCTGCTCGACGTCGAGCAGGATGTGGCGTCCGGCGCGCTGGTCGAAATCCTGCGCGACTTCTCGCCGGGCGAGGTCGACCTGCAGATCGTCTATCCGGGCGGTGCCGTGCAACCGCGGCGCGTACGGGCGCTGATCGAGCGGTTGGCGCAGGCGCTGGCGGTGTAGTGAGCGCAAGCCGATTGCGGCGCGCACCGAGGTTCGTTCGTGTCCACTCCGACGCGATGACGTCGAACGGGATGCAGTCGCGAACCCGGCCGCATCGACCGCGGCCGCGAACGCATGCATGGCCCGGCCATCCGGTTGCCCACGTTTCGTCATTTAGCTAATATTCGAAACGTTAAACGAGGCCGAACCCATGGACGACGTCACCCGCATCAGCGCACTCGCCAACGAAAGCCGCCTGGCCGTGATGCGCTGGCTCAAGCAGCCGCGCCGGCATTTCCCGCCGCAGCCGCACGGCGATTTCGACGAACTGGGCGTGTGCTGCACCTACATCACCGAAAAGCTCGGTATCGCGCCGGCCACGACCACGCGCCACATGCGCATCCTCGCGGATGCCGGGCTCGTGCAGGCCACGCGCGTCGGCAAGTTCACGTACTACAAGCGGATCGACGATGCGCTGCATCAGTTGGGCCGCGATCTCCTGCAACTCTGACCTTCACAGAGGCAATCGACATGGATGAACTCGCCCTGCTGGCCGACGCCGACCGGCGCGCGCACGCGTATCTCGCCGCCGTGAACGAACGCCGCGCGTATCCGGACGCAGCCGCGCTCGCCGGCCTCGCCGCATTCGACGAGCCGCTGCCCGACACGGGCCACCCGGCCGACGACGTGCTGCGCCTGCTCGACACGCGCGGCACGCCCGCGACCGTCGCATCGAACGGCCCGAACTACTTCGGCTTCGTGATCGGCGCGACGCTGCCGGCGGCGGCAGCGGCCGAGCGGCTGATGCTCGCGTGGGACCAGTGCGCGTCGTCGTTCGCGAATTCGCCGGTGGCCGCGACGATCGAGCGGCAGGCCGCACGCTGGGTCGTCGACGTGCTCGGCCTGCCCGAAGGCAGCGCGGTCGGCTTCGGCACGAGCGCGACGGCCTGCACGCTCGTCGCGCTGGTTGCCGCGCGGCGTGCGCTGCTCGCGCGCAAGGGCTGGGATGTCGACGAAGACGGGCTGATCGGCGCGCCCGAGGTCAAGGTCGTGCTCTCCGAGCTCGCGCACATCACGGTGAAGAAGGCGCTGCGCGTGCTCGGTTTCGGGATGAAGCGCCTGATCGTCGCGCCGGTCGATGCGCACGGCCGGATCGATCCCGCGCAATTGCCGTCGCTCGACGACCTGACGATCCTGTGCGTGCAGGCCGGCGAAGTGAACACCGGCGAATTCGATCCGTTCGCGGCGCTGATTCCGCCCGCGCAGGCCGCCGGCGCGTGGGTGCACGTGGACGGCGCGTTCGGGCTGTGGGCGCGCGCGTCGTCGAAGCGCGCGCTGACCGACGGCATCGACGGCGCGGACAGCTGGACGACCGACGGTCACAAGTGGCTCAACACGCCGTACGATGGCGCGATGGTGATCTGCCGCGACGCAGCCGCGCTCGCGACCGCGATGAACAGCGATGCCGTCTACCTGAGCGGCGCGCACGACGCGCAGAAGAACCTCAATCTCGAATTCTCGCGGCGCGCGCGCGGCATTCCGGTGTGGGCCGCGCTGCGCGCGCTCGGCCGCGCCGGGGTGGCGACGATGGTCGAGCGGCATTGTGCGCAGGCGCAGCGCGTCGCGGACGGCCTGCGCGCGGCCGGCTACGACGTGCTGAACCGTGTCGTGCTGAACCAGGTGCTGGTGCGCGCCGGCACCGACGACGAGACGCTCGCGATCCTTCAGGCCGCGCAGGATTCAGGCGAGGTATGGTTCGGGCAGACCGTGTGGCAGGGGCGGACGGCGTTCCGGATCAGCGTGTCGTCGTGGCGCACCGAGGACGAGCACATCGATCGTCTCGTCGCGTTGCTGACGAAGCTGCGCGGCGTGCACGTGGGCTGACTCGCGTCAGCGGCGCGCGCGTGTCCCGTGCAGGGCGGCCCTGAGCCACAACGATGCCGAGGATGCCGATGCGGCGCGCCTCGCGCAACGCGCGTCGGCGCTGGCGCACCTGCCGGCCGATTGCGCGCGGTAGCGGGGCGTGTCGATGTGCGTCGGCGTGCAGCGCCGCCTTTCTCGTCCGCGCGAAAATGTCGGACAATGGCGCGGCATGCGCGCCGCGCCGGCGCGGGCGGCGCATTCAACCGCTGCATTCACGCTGACGAGATCCCCATGTCCACGACACCTCCCCGGGAACTGCTGAAAGCCGCCGACATCGCGAAGATGGAACCGACGCGCGCGGTGCATTCACTGAATCCCAATGCCGTTCGCCTCAAACGACAACTCAGCGACCTGACCGGCCTCACGCAAATCGGCGCTCATTTGCTCACGCTGCTGCCCGGTCACGAATCGTCCGAATATCACCGTCACCTGTACGAGGAAGAATGCGTGTACGTGCTGTCCGGCACGGGCACCGTCACGATCGGCGAGCGCCGCCACGACGTCGGGCCGGGCGATTTTCTCGGCTTCGCGCGCGGCGGCGAAGCGCACGTGCTCGAGAATACGGGCAATGCGCCGCTCGAACTGCTGATCATGGGCCAGCGCCTCGAGCACGATGTTTGCGAATACCCGCGCATCGGCAAGCGGCTTCATGTCGCCGGAGCGCTCGAGGATTTCGTCGAGCTACCCAAACAGCCGTAGGCCGCACGTATCCGCATCGACCGTCGTCGCGCTTATGATGCGGAAATACCACCGACAGGATCCCCGCCATGGACGCGCCGCATCCGCCGATGAATGCCCCGGTTTCCGAGATGGAAGCCGACACGGAACCCGACACCGAAACCGTCGCCGAGCCGCGCGCGTCGCGTGTGCAGCGGCCGGTTGCGCTCGTCACCGGCTCGACGTCGGGGATCGGCGCGGCCATTGCGCGGCGCCTGGCCGCGGACGGCTACGCGGTGATCCTGCATTCGCGCAGCTCTGCCGAGACCGGCCGCGCGATGGCGCGGGAGCTCGGTGCGGCCTACGTGCAGGCCGATCTCGCGGACGATGCGCAGCGCGTGCGGCTGATCCGCGACGCACGCGCGGTGCACGGGCGACTCGACGTGCTGATCAACAATGCGGGCGCAAGCCGCGTGATTCCGCATGACGATCTCGCCGCCGCGACGCCGGACGTGTGGCGCGAGATGCACGAGATCAACGTGATCGCACCGTTTCGGCTCGTCGCCGAAGCGCAGCCCGCGCTGCTCGAAGCGGCGTCGAGCGGGCGCGCCGGGTGCGTGATCAACGTCAGCTCGCATGCGGGCGTGCGGCCGAAGGGTGCGTCGATTCCGTATGCGGCGGCGAAGGCCGCGCTTAATCACACGACGCGCTTGCTGGCGCGCACGCTGGCGCCGGCGATTCGCGTCAACGCGGTCGCGCCGGGGCTCGTCGATACGCCCCTCACTGCGGACTGGACCGAAGCGCAGCAGCTCTGGCGCGAGCGCGCGCCGATGCGCCGGGCGGCCACGCCGGACGACGTCGCGCAGACGGTCGCGATGCTCGTCGCGTCCGATTACGTGACCGGCGAGATCGTGATGCTCGACGGGGGAATGAACCTGACTTGACCCGGACGGTTGCGGGGGCCGCGACGTCAGTGCGGTTGAGGCAGCAACGCGCTACGGCCTCGTATCGGCCTCACATGGGCGTCATGCGCCGGCGGGGAAACCGGCTGCCGGCTTCGCTGCTCGCCGCTCACCGCTCGCGGATTCCGCATTCAAGCGAGGTTCGACCGCAGCCGCGCGAGCGCCTGGTCATGCGTGCGTTCGAACTTCAGCGGCGTGACCGCGATATAGCCTTCGCCGAGCGCGACCGTCTCCGAATCCGCGTCGTCATCGCGCGGTGCGCGCGTGAGCTTCAGCCAGTGGTATTCGATGTCGCGCGGATCGCGCCCGGACACGATGTCGACGCCTTGCAGCGTGCCGGCGCCCTGGTTCGTCACCTTCAGGCCGCGCACGTCGTCGGCCGGCCGCGCCGGGAAATTCACGTTGAGGCATGCGTCGCTGTCCCAGCCGGCTGCGACGAGCCGCCGAATCACGTCCGGCGCGTGCGTGCGCGCCGTATCCCACGGCACCGCGTTACGTTCGCTGAACGCCTGGCTCAGCGCGATGGCCGGCACGCCGACCAGCATGCTCGTCATTGCGGCGCCAACCGTGCCGGAGAACACCGTCTCGGTGCCGAGGTTCGCACCGCGATTCACGCCGGACAGCACGAAGTCGGGTCGCGCACCCTTCATCAAATGGCTGACCGCGATCGCGACGCAATCGCCGGGCGTGCCGCGCACGGCGAAGCGGCGCTCGCCCTTGCGATGCACGCGCAGCGGTTCGTGCAGGCTCAGCGAGTGCGACGTGCCGCTCTGGTCTTCCGCCGGCGCGACGATCCACACTTCGCGCGCCAGTTGCGTGGCGACCTGTTCGAGCACTTCAAGGCCGGGGGCGTCGATGCCGTCGTCGTTGGTGAGCAGGACGCGGTCGAACAGCGGGCGGGTTTCTTGCATCGGGACGATCCTCGCAGGGTGGCGATGGGAGGGGAAAGGCATCGCGGGTACACCCGCAAGGCTAGCATCCCGTCGCGGCGTGTGTCGTGTCGAGCTGTGCCGAGCTGAGCTGAGCTCAGCCGTGCCGTGCCGTGACGCGCGGCGCGGCGCGCGGATGCGAAAACGGGCGCATCGTGCGCCCGTTCCCGGCTTCGAAAAGCCGCCCATACGGCGGGTGGGAACCGCGTTGCCCGCGTTCCCGGCGTCGCCCGCGTTAGCCGAGCAGATGCCGCAGCAAGCCGGCCGACACGACGCCGACGATGACGGTCGGCAGGATCGACAGGCGCGTCGCCGCGATCAGCGTGACGGCGAGCGCGAGCAGGTCGGCGGGGCGCGTCGACACGAACGCCGGCGCGATCACCGAGATCAGCACGCAACCGGGCACGTTCTCCATCACCGATGCCATCCGCGGGCTCAGCGTGCGGTTGCGCAGCAGCACGTAGCCGAGCACGCGCGACAGGTAGGTCGTCGACGCCATCAACACGATGGTCGCGACCGTCGCGAAATCAGGCAGCATCGCGCGGCTCCCACAGCAGCGCAGCGATCAGCCCCGCGCACGCGCCGGCCGCGACATACCATGCGCCGGGCACGGCCAGGTGCGTGGCGGCCGCGACGACGAGGCTCACGAACCACGGGCGGCTCGCGCGCATGCCTTTCCACATGCCGCGCAGCAGCACCAGAAACACGGCCGTAAACGCCATGTCGAAGCCGTACTGCTCGACGTTGCCGATCGTCGGGCCGACTGCTGCGCCGAGGGTCGTCATCGAAATCCACGTCAGGTAGAGCCCGGAACAGACGCCGGCGTAATACGGGACGCTGATGTGCGTGGCCGCGCGCGAGCGCGCGTCGGCGAGCGACATCGCCCAGCTCTCGTCACACATGAAGAACAGCGCGGCGAACGCGCGGCGGCGCGGCAGACGCCGGATGTACGGCGCGAACGCCGCACCCATCAAGATGTGGCGCGAATTCACGAGGAACGACATCGCGACGATCAGCGCGATGTGCGGCGGCGACGTCCACAGATGGATCGCCGCGAATTCCGAACCGCCGCCGAAGTTCAGGCCCGTCATCATCGGGACCTCGAACAGGCTCAGACCTTTTTGCGCGGCCTGCGCGCCGAGTACCAGCGCGAACGGCACGAAACCCAGCATGACGGGCAGCGCCGCGCGCAATCCGCGACCCATCTCGGCGACATAGGCGGGCTTGTCGCGAAGCCCGGACGACGTTGAAACGCTACTGCTCATTACTCCTCCTTCGGGGAGTAGGATTGTCTGCTTTTTTGACTCGAATCGGGTTGCGTTGCGGACCAAGATTCTGGAGAATTTGGCATTGAACGAGTGATTTGCGATTTTTTTGGAATTCGATGCCAATGAAGCTGGATGCGATCGACCGGCGGATCCTCAGCGCGCTGCAGCGCGACGGCCGCATGCAGAACGTGGAGCTCGCGCAAGAGGTCGGGCTGTCGCCGTCGCCGTGCCTGCGGCGCGTGCGGCTGCTCGAGGAAGCGGGCGTGATCGAGAAGTACGTGGCCGTGCTGAACCCGGCGAAGGTCGGCAAGGGGCTGACGATCTTCACGCGTGTCTGGCTGAAGGGGCAGGACGCGGAATCCGTGAACCGCTTCGCCGATGCGGTCCAGCAGATGCCGGAAGTGGTCGAATGCCACCTGATGGCCGGCGATTGCGATTTCCTGCTGCGCGTGGTGGCCGCCGACATCGACGACTACCGGCGCTTCCAGATGGAGACCCTGACGCGCATTCCGGGTGTGTTGAGCGTGAAGACGGATATCCCGATGCAGAAGGTCAAGCTCACGTCGGCGCTGCCGACGTAACGCGGCGCGGCGCGGCGCGGCGCGGCACGGCGCGGCACGGCGCGGCACGCGACCGCGATCCGGCGATCCGGCGAATCGGCGAATAGGCCGATCGTCACCGGTCGGTGACAATCGGCCGATACACTGAAGGGCCAAGCCGCATCGCCGCGCACCGACTGCATGCCGTGCGATTGCGCGTTGCAAGCAACTAACGGTCAACCGCGAAGCGATCGACGAACGCGCGCGCCGCGCGCGATGCGATCAGCCGGGCGGTGTGTCTTTTTTGTCGAGCCATTCATGCAGCCATTCAACACGCCGTGGAATTCGCTGGAAATCGTCAAGCTCGTGCTCGGCGTGCTGACGCCGTTGTCGGTCGCATGTCTCGGGTGGCTCGTCGCGCGCCGGCTGAAGCGGCTCGAGCTCGTGCAGTGGACCAATCAGCGGCTGATCGAGAAGCGGCTGTCGCTGTACGACACGGTCGCGCCGCAGCTCAATGCGCTGCTGTGCTTCTACACGTGGATCGGCTACTGGAAGGACATTTCGCCCGACGACGTGATCCGCGCGAAGCGGGAGCTCGACCGCACGTTTCACATCTACCGCTACCTGTTCGACGACGACGTGTACGACGCGTATCACACCTTCATTCATGCGTTGTTCGAGATGCACACGGGGCCGGGGCGCGATGCGCGGATCCGCTCGCTGATCCACGCGCCGGACGGCGATCGCAGCGTGCACGGCACCTATGAATGGAAGGCGGCGTGGGCCGAGCGTTTCTCGACCGCGAACGTCACGGACAAGGCCGACGTGCTGGCGTACTACACGCGGCTGATGGAACGGCTGCGCTTCGCACTTGGCGCAAATCGCTAACGGCGCCGCACGCGCGCCGCTCGCCGGTATCGGAATTCGCTACCTGGCGGTACGGATCGATCCCTTCCCGCACGCAGCGGATGCGCGATGCGGCCGCGGCTGACATGCTCGCGGTCATCTCCATTCGCGCGAGGTTCGCATGTCGATCGTTAGGGATTTCGGGCCGCTCACGATGCGCTGCCCGGATGTGCGCCGAAGGCGCTTGTTCGCCGTCGGTACGGCCGCTGCCGACACTTTGCTGTTGCCGGCAGAACTCGAGATCGGCGACATCGTGTTCATCCGCGTGACGGTGCGGCGGTTTCTCGAAGTGGCGAGCACGACGCGCTCGTGGACGAATCACGTGGGGATCGTCGTCGGCGAGCGCGGCGGCGAGCCGCTCATCGCGGAGAGCACGTTTCCGCTGTCGCGCGTGAAGACGATGTCGCGGTTTCTCGCGCGCTCGAATCGCGGCGCATGCGTGATCGCCCGGCTGAAGCAGCCGCTCGACGCCGCGCAGCGCCGCCGCCTCGTCGACGCGGCGATGCGCCGGATCGGCGTGGTGTACGACACGGGTTTCAATCTCGCGTCGCGCCGGCAGTTCTGCTCGCGTTTCGTGCGCGAAGTGGTGCGCGATGCGACGCGGATCGTGCTCGGCGACGTCGAGACGTTCGATGCGCTGCTGCGCCGCAATCCCGATCATCCGCTGGGATTCTGGAAGATCTGGTATTTCGGCCGGATTCCGTGGCAGCGCCGGACGGTGACGCCGGCGAGCGTGTTCGAGAGCAGTGCGTTGCGTGTGGTGATGGATACGCGTGGGCGCACGGAGATTGCGCCGGGGAGCTCGATCACGGAAGCCCCTTTGTACCGGAACGGCGTGAAAGGGAGGTCAGTTTAGGATCGCGTCCGGCAAGCCACCTGATAATCGATCACGGTATTCGCCGACGGCGTATCCGGCTCGCCGCCGACCGTCGTCACGCCGAGCACGCCGGCCGCGCTCCGATATCGCAGCGCGCAGTACCCCATCCCGGTGCCGGAGCACGCTTCGGCTTCGACGATCCCATGCTTTGCGAGCGTCGCCGCGCCGTCCATCGGATCCGGTTTTTCTTTCGGACGCAGCGGCTGCCAGCCCTGCGAGATCAGGATCGTGCGCGCCTGGTCGAGCGGTTTGCCGTACACGTTGGGCACGACCGCACGGCCGTGACAGTACGTGTGCTGCGCGGCGACCGCGGTCAGCCGCAAGCCGCCATGCTCCGCGCGCAACTCGCCGACCGGCGCCGACGGACCGTCGCCGCCCCAGACCAGCAGCGTGCCGCTTTCCTGCTGGTCGACCGTGCCCAACTGCCAGCGGGCCGCGCGCGTCGTATAGCCGAGCGCGACGAGGGCCGTGCCGTCGAACACGCCGATGTTCGCGTTGCGTGCGAAGCAGATCGCGCTCGTCCCCGGCTTGAAGCCGCTCGCGAACGTGACGACCGTGTAGCGGCCGAGCGGTGCTTCCGACGTCACGATCCAGCCGAGCTTCGCGACGTCGCGGCCAGCCGCGGTGGTCGTCTTCGCGCGATATTGCGCGCAAAACGCGTCGAGCGAGCCGTTCTCGGGCGAGTGCGGCAACACGCCGAGCGGAACCAGCGACGCGCCGGCGATATCGGAAGCCGTACGCAGCGTTTCGGCCGACGCCATACCGCCGAGCGCGACGCACGCGAGTGCCGCGATCGATACAACGCGGCGGGCGAGCGGGCGGGCAAACGGCCGGACAGCGATAGGAAACACGTCGGGAGTCACCGAGGAATGAGCGCGCAGACGCCTGTCGCGGGGCATTCAGCCCTTCGCGATCACGTCGATTCGCAGCGCTTCGCCGCCGTCGACGATCGCCAGCAGACGATCGACGTTCGGGTGCGCGCCCGGGCGGTTGCGTGCGTCGGCGGTGTGCTCCGCGAACACGGCGAGGCCGTGCTCGGCGGCCTTCGCGTCGAGCGTGCCGAACGCCTGCTTCAGGTAGTTGTACACCGCGAGCGAGCCCTGCTTGCCCGGCTGGTTCTCGATGCTGGCGACCACGTCGCCGTTCGCGCCGACGAGATCGATGCGCGCGACGCCGTCGATGGCCGGCAGTTGCGCGAGGTTGTCCTTGAATACTTGGGTCGGTTGAATCACTGAAACACTCCGTTGGTCGGTCATGGGCCACGCGGCCCCAATCGGCCCGTATCTTATCCGATCGCTACCCGGCCGGCCGCGGCGCACCGGCCCGCGCACGCAGGCCGCGCGCCGCGCGCCATGCGCTATCGCTCGTCGGCATCCATCGACATGCCCGCTTCGCGTGCGCGGTCGATGTCCGGGCTTCGATACGCGCGCTCGGGAATGTCGGCGAGCCGCGACGGATGGACTTGCCGCGGCGCGAGGCCGTAGAACTTCTGGAAGCTCATGATCAGCGGCGACCACTTGTCCGGATCGATGCGGTCCGGACGGCCGTCCATCAGCAGATCGGGATGCACATGCACGCGTTGTATGCGCACTTCGAACACGCGGATGTGGCCGCGCAGGTCGGGCGCGTCGTCGCCGATGCCGTGCGCGGCGGCGACCACCGCTTCGAGATGCACCGGACATTCGAGCGCACGCGGCGGCGCGACGGTCTGCGACGCCGTTTCGGTGAGCCCGGCCGTGCCGAACTTGTCGGGGTCGTACACATAACCGCGCGCCTGTTTCGACGCGGGCACCGGATCGGTGCCCGTGGTACGCGCGATCCGGTCGACCGCGTGCGCCTGCGCGGCCGACGGCAGGTTCAGCACGCATTCGCCGGTGCGCAGCAGGTTGAGCGTGGTCTGCGAGCTGGCCGCAAGCCCGAGCATGCAGCGCCAGCCGAGCCAGAACGCGGACGACATCGGTGCAAGGTTGGCCGTGCCGTCCGGATTCAGCGTGCTGATCAGCACGACGGGCGTGCCGAAATAAAGGATGTTCGGTTCGGTGACGCGATGCGGGGTGTTCATGGTCGCTCCTTCGTTGACGGGTTCGGTTCCCATGCTGAGCGCGTCGCCGTCGCATGGCGCTCCGAATCTTGTCGTGTCATTCGAGCGGCGCGGCGCGTCCGGGACGGCCGTCCGCGCGACGCGGGCACCGACGGCATCGCGCGTGCTTTTCCGCTACAGTAGGAGAACACCCCCGGCCGCATGTGCCGCCAACGCCGGCACGTGACGGCCCCGTTCCGCAATTGCATACGAGGGCCCCGATGGATATTGAGCAACGCTACACCGCCAACGCGCCGACGCGCGCGGAAGTCGACGCACTCGCCGGTGCCACCGTCATCGAATTCGGCGCGAACTGGTGCGGGATCTGCGCGGGCGCGCAGCCTGCGATCGTCGCGTCGTTTTCCGCGCATCCGGCCGTGCGGCACCTGAAGATCGAGGATGGCCCAGGCCGGCCGCTCGGCCGGTCGTTCGGCGTGAAGCTGTGGCCGACGCTGGTCTTCCTGCGCGACGGGGTCGAAGTCGCGCGTGTCGTGCGCCCCGCCAACGCGAAGCAAATCGAAGCCGACGGCTTCGCCGCACTGGCCTGAGGTTCTCGTCATGCAACAGGCCATCACGCACATCGGCGTCGAAACGCGCGGGAGCGGCCTCGTCGAATTCACGCCGCAGGTGCGTGCGTTCGTCGAACAGCAGGCGATCCGCACCGGGCTGCTGACCGTGTTCTGCCGCCACACGTCCGCGTCGCTGCTGATCCAGGAGAACGCCGATCCGTCGGTGCAGCGCGATCTCGAACGCTACTTCGCGACGCTCGCACCCGAGGACGACTCACGCTACGAGCACGACACCGAAGGGCCCGACGACATGCCTGCGCATCTGCGTACGGCGCTCACGCAAGTGCAGCTGTCGATTCCGGTCGAGCATGGCCGCATGGTGCTCGGTACGTGGCAGGGCATCTATCTGTTCGAGCATCGCCGCGCCGCGCATCGGCGCGACATCGTGCTGCATCTGATCGGCGAATAGGCGAGTGAACGCGGAAGCGAGGAAGCACGAATGAGCGGGCCGGAGATCCGGCGCCGCGGCGCACGGGGTAACGGCGTTCAGCCGAGCAGTTTCTCGACGAGCGCGCCGAGTTCGCGCAGGTGAACGGGCTTCGGCAGGAATTCGTCGAACACGCGCTGGTTCTCGCGCAGCGCGGCCGATTCGTACGCGCTGACGCCGAGGATCGCCGGGAATCGGCCGTCGTCGTCCGGCTGCGCGACCATCCGGATGCGCTGCGCGACATCCAGGCCGCTCAGGTCCGGCAGTTCGAGGTCGAGCACGACGAGGTCGTAATGCGCGTCGCCGAAACGCGCGACGCCTTCGTGCCCGGTGCCGCACAGATCGGCGTCGAGGCCGAGCGCCGACAGCATCGCGCCGAGTGTTTCGCGCGCGTTGTCGTTGTCGTCGACCACCAGCGCGCGGCGGTTGCGAGGCGCGGCAGCGGCCGGCCACGGGGGCGCGTCGCCGGTCGTGTCGCCGGCATCCGGCACCTCGGCCGGCAGCGTCACGATGAACTCGCTGCCTTCGCCCACGGTACTGCGCACCTCCACGTGACCGCGCAGCGTCGTCACGATCTCGCGCACCACGGCGAGCCCCATCCCGATGCCGTCCACATGCAGGCCGACCGCGTCGTTCGCGCGGTAGAACGGTTCGAAGATCTTCGACAGATGCTGCTTCCCGATGCCGGCGCCCGTGTCGCGCACGGCGAGTGTCAGCTGCCGGCCGGCCGGCGCGTCGACGAGCAGGATCGACACGTCGATCGAGCCGCCGGCGGTGTACTTCACCGAATTCTCGATCAGGTTCGACAGCACTTGCCGCAACAGCTTGCGATCGGAGCGGATCGCGAGGTCGCGCGGCTCGACCTGCTGCGAGATCGCGATCCGCTTGGCCGCGATCTTGTCGCGCAGCGGATCGAGCACCTCGGCGAGCAGCGATGCCATGCCGACGGTTTCGGCTTCGGCAAGACGCTTGGTCGAGCGCAATTTGATGTAGTCGGTCAGGTCCTTGACCAGCGCCTCGAGAGACGATGCGGAATTCTGCAGCCGCCGGATCGTCTTCAGGTTCGCGTCCGACTGCGGCCGCGCGAGCAGGATCTCGATCGATCCGCAGATCGCCTGCAGCGGCGTGCGTAGTTCGTGACTGACCATCCCGAGGAACGCGTTCTTCGCCTCGATCATCTCGAATGCGCGATCGGACGCCTTGCGTTCCGCGTCGAGCGCGGCGTTCTGGCGTTCGAGCAGGTCGTCGCGCGTGCGCATCGTGTAGAACAGCAGCAGGAACAGTGCGCACAGGATCACACCGAGGATGATGCCGAGCGCGAGAATCGCCCGCTGCCTTTCCTTCAGTTGATGGAACGTGAAATCGCGCTGCGCCATCTCGATCGCGCGGAAGTAGTTCGCGAGGCCGTTTACCTTCGGCCAGTATGTGTTCACCTCGTCGATCATGCGCGGCGCATCGTTCGGTGCCGTGCGCAGCAGCGGCACGTCATGCTTCAGGCGCGCCATGAATGCGCCGAGCGCCGCGATCTCGGCGCGCGCGCGCGGGATGCGCAGCCAGTATTCGGACACTTCGGACGGCCGCTGCAGGAACCCGAACGACACCGACAGGCTGTCGAGCTGCATCTGCACGTGCTCGAAGTCGTCGTCCACGTGCGTGGCGTAGAGAATCAGCTGGCGATCGAAGCGCGTGTAGGCATTGCGGTATTGCGCGGCGGTCCAGAACACGCCTTCACGCGGCCCTTCGAGCACGCCCTCGTTGACCGACGTCGCGAGCAGATCCCACAGCAGGAAGGCCCACGCGGCAAATCCCAGGATCCACAGTGATCCCAGGATCAGGATGATTTTCCTGTTTTTCCACCGCCCGCGCTTCATGTCGCGCGCTTACTTGACCGTCAGGCCGATGATCTGCCATGCGAACTTGGCTTCGCCGAGCGGCGTCTTGAGCTCGTCGGGATAATCGTCGCGCGGATACATGATCCACAGCGGGCCATAGTTGTCGTTGCCGAGCACCTTGCCGTTCATCGTGCGCGCGAGGATCACGCCGTACTTGTCGGCATCCGAGACGGGAATCGTGAACGTGTATTCGTCGATGCAGCGGAACTCGATCTGCGTGCCGTGCGCGTCGACCGTCTTCAGCACGTCGGACAGGCGCGGGCCGGTGAAGGTCGCCTTCGGCGTCCAGCTCGTCGACGTGACGATCGTGTGCTGCGGCAGCGCCATCAGCGCCTGTTCGGAGAAGACGAAGGTCGTCTTGCCGGGCTGGTTGCTGCGGCCGATCTTGCCGTCGACGGTGAACGTAAATGACGCAGCCCAGCTCGCGGCCGCCATGACGAGCAGGCCGGCCGTGACCAGGCTCTTGATCCAGATCGTCGAAATTCGCATGTCTTTTCCTTCGTCGTATTCGTGTGATGGACGGTTTTGGCCGCGATGGGAACTCAGCCGGCGACGGCAGCCGCGACGGCCGGCAGCGTGATCTTCAGCTCGCGCGCGACTTCGGCGAACAGGATCGGCAGGCGCACCGGCTTTTCCTCGCAGCGCGCGTTGTAGTGCGACACGATGTGCGCGATCTCGTCCTCGCTTGCCTCGCCGGTGGAGATCTTGCCGGTCAGCAGGAAGATCGGCGCGGCGCCGTTTTCGCTCGACCGGATGCCGCGCACGAGTTCGGCGGCCGTCTGGTCGCCGAGCATCCAGTCGAGGATGTAGCCGTCGAAATCCTCGACTTCCAGCGCCTTGCGGAACGACGCGCCGTCATAGTAAGGGATCGCGTTCACGCCTTTTTCGATGAAGTATTCGCACACCGTTTCGGCGACGTCCTGCGAATCGTCGACCACCGCGATCCGCGCCGCATAGACGGTCGGCTGGCTCGAGCGCAGCTCGATGACGTCGACCGGATAGATGCGGCCTTCGCGTGCGTGCTGGCGTTCGGTGACGATCCATTCGCCCTGCCACTGCAGCGCGACGAAATCCGTGTCGATCTGGCTGCTGGCCTTCGCCGAGATCGCCGCGCGGCAGCGAAAGCGGCGCGATTCGATCACGAGCGTCGCGTCGATCATCTCGGCGGCGGCCGGCTGCGTGCCCTTGTCGTCCAGCAGGAGCGCGGGCGGCACGCCGAAGTGCGTCGCGATGTCCTGCAACTGCGACAGGTTCCACGGGATCAGGCCTTTCATCTTGCGCGTGACGACCGAGAAACTGAGGCCCAGCACGTTCGCGATGGTCGTGTTGTGGCTGCGCGGCGGAATGCCGTTGCGCGTCAGCAGATCACGCACCTTGGTGGCGGTGATGAGATCGGCGTTGGCTTGCTCGCTATTGGGCATCTCGAAAGGGTCTCCTGGGCGTTGAGCGACGAAGAGCATATTCAAAAGTGACGCGATACGCAAACTATGAAATCGCGAAGGACCTTGACATGCCATATTTCTCGATTATTATTGCTCACCACGTCACTATTGTTTGCTGCGTCATGTTTGACGGCCGGTTCGACCACAGTCGGACGAGCGAAAAGCCGCAGCGGCGCGTGACTGAACCAATCAAAGAGAGAGCCTGAGAGAGCCTTGGACTGCGTGTCGGCGTTGGCGAATTGTATTCGCCTCGCCGCGCGCAAGCCGGGTACGCGCTTGCAGAGACGGGATAACGCGAAGCAGGGCGGCGCAAATAGAAAAGCGGGGAGAGCGCAAATGGTTCGCCGTTTACTCGCGCCGGGGTTGGTGTTGGCCGCGTGTGCGCGGGAATCCGACCGTCACGATCGGTACGGTGCGGATCCGCGATGACGCGGGCTGTTCTGATCGCCCTAAAGATAAGGTCTCCTATAAAAAAGGGCGATTCGGACGACCACGACGAAGCTCGACCTGCGGCACGCTGCCCGTCAATCCGACACACGCCGGTTCGTGCATGCGATATCGTGTGTGCGTGCCGGCGCCGTTGGTCTTTTTGCTTCGAGGTGAATCCGATGAAGACGGTCGTATCGATCGTATTGGCTTGCATGGCCCTCACCGCCTGCGGCGGGGACGACAGCGCCTCGCCGTCTGCGGGCACAGGATCCGGAGCGAGCAACGACGGCGGGACCGGTGGAACCGGCGGTTCGGGCGGCGGTACGCTCACGCTGCGCTACGAGGCGCTGCCGGCGGCGTCGGATGCGGCAAGCTTCCTGACGCTGGTCAACGGTGAAGGCGCGAAGGGCTACCGCTACCTGAGCGACACCTACTATGCCGATGAGCGGGCGACGCGATCGATCTTCGTGAGCGACGGGGCCGCACCGACCTACACGTACCAGCTGCAGCCCGCTCAGGCCGACCTGGCCGGCTTGCTGAATCAGGCGAATGCGCAAGGCGCCGCAGGATACCGCTACGAGGGGCCCCTCACGTACGGTGATCTCTATCGAAAGGATGGTGGAACGTCCGCCACGTACACGTATGTGACGGCGGCGCTGCCAGCCGATCCTGCTGCGTTCGTCACGCAGGCGAACGGCCAGGGCCAAGCGGGTTTCTGGCTCGTCGGTCCGGTGATGGCGGGTTCCGGCCAGGCGAACCTGTACATGAAGAACAACGCGTCGGGCGCGACCTATGCGTACGACGCGCTGACGCCGCCGGGTAACGTCAACGACTTCGTGGCGCAGGCCAACGGCGAGGGCGCGAAGGGCTATCGCGCGAAGGGCGCGATGATGTTCGGGACGAGCGCGGCATGGGTCTACGTGAAAGACCAGACGCAATCGTCGACCTTCGCGTACCAGTC
The DNA here is from genome assembly GCF_003635165.1 of Burkholderia sp. Nafp2/4-1b. GTDB lineage: Bacteria > Pseudomonadota > Gammaproteobacteria > Burkholderiales > Burkholderiaceae > Burkholderia. The sequence continues at coordinate 36,022 of NZ_ML058599.1, forward strand.
GGTCGAGAATCAGATGACCAGCGCGGGCTTCGTCCAGCAGGCAAACGATCTCGGTGCGCAGGCCAATGCGCATCTCGGCGAACTGGCGTTCACAGTGCCGCCGACGGCGGCGATGCAGATCGGGTCATTCTATTTCAAAGCCGGAAACTGCACGGGCTTCCTGTGCACGACGCTGAATCCGCTCACGCAGAACTGAGCGGCGCCACCGGCGCAACGGCATCGCGCTGATCGTGCCTGTCCGGACGCCGCGCGCGTATCGAATCGAGTGCCTCCGGTGCGCCACGTGATCCGTCGGCGCATCGTTTGCCGCCGGCGTGCTGGCGGCGTTTCTTCTCTTGCGCGGCGTGCCGCGATCTCGCGAAGCGGCTTGTCCGACCGGACAGGGTCCTGCACCCGAAGTTGCCGCGAAAATTCGTTCTAGTTCAAAACACTCGCTCAAACGAATCGGACGTGTACTAAAAGGATAATGCACGACTGATTTTTGCCATGTCGTTTGGCATGATCGGGATACCACTATCCCGAATGATTCCATCGTGACGTCCGGCCCGGCAGTGAATCTGTCGCGTATCCGCACGCAGGGCGCCGTCACGCCAAGCCATGCCATACAGCACGCTCCAGTCCATCCGCCGCTACCAGAGCATCTCGATGTTCGGGGGCGGCATCGTCGTGACGATACTGATCCTGATTGCCTGCGGGCTCGGGATCACGTCGATCGTGTACGGCTACCTGGACGGCGAGCGGCGCAACTTCCTGAACGGTGTCGAGGAAACCGTCGACGAGGTGCAGGTGGCGGAGGCGTCGTTCCGCAACGGCGTCTCTAACACGCAACTCATCTGGCGCGAGATCGGCGCGGCGCCGCCGGACGTCACGAAGGCGTTCTTCGCCAACGGCCAGCAGCTCGCGATCAAACCGTATCCGTCGCTGGTGGTCGGTGTGCCGGGGCAAACCGCGCAGCACGACGAGGTCGCGCGCTATCTCGCGCTGTCGTTCCTGCTGTCGCGCATCGGCGCGGCGAGCTCGATCAATCGCGGGCGCACGCTGGAGGGCTACCACTACAGCACGCGCACCGGGATGTTCGGCTTCGTGCCGCATCTGTCGCGCGACAATCCGGCGCTCGCGTCCGCCGACGCGCGCGCGCGCGTGCTCGCGGCGCTGCATATCGATTTCGACGGCCCGGCGCCGGCGTCGAACGACGGCCGTCCGCATGTGCGCTGGCTGCCGCCCTACGTGAATCCCGTGACCGGGCAGGCGCGCATCCGGATCGCGGCCGAAGCGCGTGCCGGCGGCCAGCCGTTCGCCGTGCTGGTCACCGAATACGCGCCGGAATACCTGCTGTCGTGGCTGCCCGAACGCGCGCCGGCCGGCGCGTTCTTCATCACGTCCGCGGACAATCGCCTCATTGCGATCGATCCCGGCGTCGAGCGCACCAACGCGCTGACCGAACGCCTGCTGAAGCTCGACGTCGCGAACGGCGGCCAGGCGCCAGGCGAGCCGCTCTTTCGCGACGGTGCGATCGTGTTCCGCAGCCCGCTGGCGGCCACCGGGTGGACGATCGCGTATGCGCTGTCGTGGGCCGACGTGGCGGCCGGCATCGGCGTGCAGGCCGGCGTGCTCGCGGCGGCGACGCTCGTCGCGATCGCCGTGATGTGGCTGCTGCTCGTGCGATTCCACCGGCGCGTGCTGGTGCCGGTCTACGCGCGCTCGGCGCGCGTGTTCGACAGCGAGGCGCTGTGCCGCAGCGTGATCGCGATGGCGCCGGTCGGCATCGAACTCGTGTCGCTGTCCGACCGTCGCGTGATGCTCGCGAGCGACGCGCTCACGCAGATGCTGCAGCCGCACGGCGGCGACCACGATGCATTGTCCGCACGGGTGCTCGACAAGTACGACGCGTTCGTCGCGACCGGCGGTGCCGGCCGCACGATGATGACCGAGCTGGTGCTCGACGAACACGGCGCGTCGCCGCTGCACCTGGAGGTCATCGCGCACAGCGCGCGCTACCAGGGCGAGGACGTGCTGATCGCGGCGTTCGCGGATACCAGCGCGCAGCGCCGCCTCGTGCATCAGCTCGAGGAAGCCGTGCGCGCGGCGGATTCCGCGAACGCGGCCAAGTCGTCGTTTCTTGCCGCGACGAGTCATGAGATCCGCACGCCGCTCAACGTGATCCTCGGCAATCTGGAGCTGCTCGAACGCACGGCGCTCGATGCATCGCAGCAGAGCCGCGTGCAGACGCTGCGCGCATCGGCCGAGGGCCTGCTCGCGATCGTCAGCGACATCCTCGATTTTTCGAAGATCGAAGCCGGCGCGATGTCGGTCGAGTCGATCGAGTTCGACGTGATCGCCGTGATCGAGCGCGAGCTCGCGGCCTTCGCGCCGGTCGCCAAGGCGAAAGGGCTGCCGCTGTTCGCCGATATCGACGCGTGCGGCGCACAGCGGATGCGCGGCGATCCGACGCGGCTCGCGCAGGTCGTCGGCAACCTGTTGAGCAATGCGATCAAGTTCACGAGCGAGGGGCGCATCGTCGCGCGCGTGGCGGTGGGGCGAAATGCGCGCGGCGCCCCTGAACTGGCGATCAGCATCGAGGATACGGGCATCGGGATCGACGTCGCGCAGCAGGCGAGGCTGTTCAAGCCGTTCTCGCAGGTCGACGCATCGATCACGCGGCGGTATGGCGGCACGGGGCTCGGGCTCGCGCTGTGCGATCGGCTGGTCACGGCGATGGGCGGGACGATCGCCGTCGATAGCGCGCCGGGTGTCGGCAGCCGCTTCACCGTTTGCCTGCCGCTGCGCATGGGTATCGCGCCGAAATGCGCGGACGGTGCCGGCGCAGGCCGGACGCTGATCGTCGTGTCGCCGGAGGACGCGTGGCGCGCGTTCGCGTTTCCGCATCTGCGTGCATGGGGTTTCGATGTCGCGATGCATCCGAGTGCGATCGGCATTGCCGCCGGGTGCCTCGCGCGTGCTCACGCGATCGTGCTCTTCGGCGATTCCGACCAATGGCGGCGCGAGGAGCTCGACAGCCTCGGCGGCGGCACGCCCGTCGTGCTGGCCACGCCGGACGGCCCGCTGCAGCCGGATGTTGCCGGACGCGCGATTCGCGTGTCGAGCTATTCGCTGAACGGGCTGCGCACAGCAATCGAGCAGGCGCGGGACGCGACTGCCGACGCGCCGCAGGCGCTGGCTGAGCCGTATGAGCCGTATGGGCCGCGCGGCGATGTGAATGCCGGCCAACCGGCGGTGCCCGCCTCCGGCCCGCGCGCGCTGCGGGTGCTGGTTGCCGACGATGCGTCCGTCAACGGATCGATCTTCCGCGAGCAGCTCGATGTGCTCGGCTGCGTGGTGCGGTGCGTGTCGTCCGGCGTCGCGGCGCTCGACACGGCCGCGAACGGCGCATGGGACGTGCTGTTGCTCGGTGCCGACCTGCCCGACATGCGCGCCGGCGAACTGGCGGAGGCCGTCCATGCGCGCGCGCTGCCGTGCGACATGATTGTCGTGGCGTCGCACCTCGCGCCCGACGATGCACGGCGTTATGCGGCATCGAGCGTCGAATGCGTATTGACCAAACCTGTGACGCTGGCCGATCTGCGTCGCGGCCTCACGCGCATTGCGCGTCGGCGCGGGATCGACTTCGCCGCCGGTGCGACGGGCGAGCGGGCGGCATCGAGGGCGGTGGTTGTGCCAGCATCGCACTGGCCGGGACGATAAAGATAAAACGCGACGTTACGGCAGCGCAGACCGCCGGGGTCAAACGGGGAAGGCAGACACGCCGCATCGGTTCGGTGCCGCGTGATTTCGACTGAAGAAGGAAGGGTAAGGCCGTGCGCTATATGGGAAAGGTGTTCGGGCTGCTGCTTGGATTCGCGATGTTGCCTGAGAAGTCGAGACGCGACTTCCTCACGAAGCTGAACGAATTCATGATGATGTCGCCGTCGCAGAAGCGGCGCGCCATCACCGAGTGGCAGCACGCCGCGGATGACGGGTCGGGCGACCCGGAAAAATCCGTGGTCAAACGTTAGGCGGCGAGTCCGGCCGTCCCGCGGGACGCGAGCGATCGGTGGCGTGGGGGCGCCGCCGATCGCTCGCGCGTGGGCGTCGGATCAGTGCAGGTTCATGCGGCAACACCGCGCTCGGGTGCGCCGCCCGGCGCGGATGCGATTGGATCGGATCGGTGCGGGCGCAGGCAGCCATGCCGGAGTGCACCACCGCGACGCAGAACCCGCCTATTATCTTAAAATTACGCTGCGCACCGCCTGGGTCGCTGAACACCGCAACGTAACCGTGTTGCGGGATCACCTCGAATCCTGGCGCGTCGCACAACATGGCACGTCGGGCCGCGTGTATCGGGAGAAGAATAGAGATGGATGAATTTTTTGTGCGGGTGATGGTCGCGGACGATCATCCTTCGTCCGCGCTCGGGATGTCGCAGGCACTCGCGGGCAGCAGCACGATCAAGCTGCTCGGGACTGTCTCGAATTCGACCGATCTGGTGGCGCTGCTCGACGAGCAGCAAAGCGACGTGCTCGTCGTCGATTACGTGATGCCGGGCGGCAAGTACGGCGACGGCCTGTCGCTGCTGTCGTTCCTTCAGCGGCGCTATCCGGCGCTGCGTCTCGTGACGATCACGATGATCGACAACCCGAGCGTGCTGCTTGCGATCCAGAAGCAGGGCGTCGGGTGCATCCTGAGCAAATCCGATGCGATCTCGCACCTGGTCGGCGCGGTTCATGCGGCCTTCGTCGGTGCAAGCTACCTGTCTCCGTTCGTCAAGAAGCTGCTGGAAGACTGCCAGCCGTCGGCCGGCACCCGCACGCTGACCGCCCGCGAGATCGAAGTCGTACGGCTTTACGGTGCCGGCCTGACGGTCGGCGAGATCGCCGTCCAGCTGCATCGCAGCAAGCAGACGATCAGCTCGCAGAAGTCGAGTGCGATGAAGAAGCTCGGCGTCGTCCGCGACGCGGACCTGATCCGCTATGCGAGCGAGGGCCAGTTGCCCGACTTGCCTGCGGCCGATGCATAGGCGGGCACGCGGCGGGGCGTACCCAGTGAACCGCGCGGCGCATGACGCCGTCCCGGCGCCGAGACGATTTCGCCGACACGTATGCCCACCAAACTGAAAACGCTGATCGCGCATGCCGCCGCCGCGGGCCGCAAGCCGTTCGAGCCGGGGCGCGTGCGGCGCCAGCAGCAGACGATGCTGTACGGCAGCGGCGCGGCCATCACGGCGTTCATTCTGGTTTGCACGGTGCTTGTCGCGTGGCTCGAGGTGCACGATTACCTGGCGCAGGTGCGTTCGGCGTTTCTTCAGCGGGAGACGCGATTTTACGCAAGTCTCCGGAAGGTGGACGAAATGCTGTCGGTCCATGGCAACGGGGTCGAACAGTCGTGGAGACGCGACGTCGAGGTCGCGCCGGCCGTTCTCAGGAACCTCGACGACGGACGCGGCACGCTAACCGTGTCCGACACCGGTGGCGTCGAGCAGTTTCTCGTCCTGGCCGAGATTACCGCGGAGCGCCCGGCCGCGTCGTATGGGCGCTATCTGGCGGCGCTGATCGATCAACGTGATTCGATTACGCCACCGACCGATCTACCCGGCGACGAACCGCTCGGCGGCTATCTGATTGGTCTGGACGGCAACTTTCTCGGTGTGCTTGGAGCGCGGCTCGTCGCGCGTGCGCAGTCGCTCGGGCTGCGGAGCGGCGGCAGCCTGCCGTCGTTGATTTCCGCGTTGATCCCGACAGGCGCACAGATCCGGAAGCCAAACGGCGTTTTCACGATCGACCGACGCTTCGATCCGGTGATCGGGCGCTCGATCATCCGGTTCGCGCGGCGGCTGGACGACGCGAACGGTCGACCGTTAGGGTGGCTCGTCATCAATGCCGGGTACGAGGTCGACAAGATCATGGCACCGCAATCGAGCGACGAGGACACGGCGGTGGTCGATGCGCGCAACAATATCGTGTTCGGGCGTCTGCGCGACCGGGCCATGATCGATCAGGGGTTGAGCAATGCGCACGCCCCGTTCGGCGAGCACGTGGTCGTGCGGCGAGTCGGCATGCACTTCGTCGTAAGCGACCGCTTGCCGGAGTCGCGCCTGGTGATGATGACGACCTTTTCATGGCGCAGCGTCGTGAAGGCCACGCTTGCCGGCACAAGCGCCGCGTTGGGGTTGGCAGTGACCGCCATCGCGTTGCTGTGGGTGGGTGTGGTCATGTTCGATCGGCGTGCGCTGCGTCCCGCAAACCGTCGCGCCATCCGGTTGATCGAAAGCGAGGCGCTGAACCGCACGCTGATCCGCACGGCGCCGGCCGGACTCATGCTGCTGTCGCTCGCGAACGGCGAAACCATGGTGCGCAATGAAGCCGCCCAGGCCTATGGCGACACCGGAACGGCGCCGCCGCTCGGCAAGCGCATCTGGCAGGCCTATCAAGGCAGTATCGCGGGCGGGAGGGCGCCGCGCGTCGTCACGCACGAACTGCCGGTCGAACGCGCCGACGGCGGCACGACCTATCTCGCCGCGCAGATCGTCCGTACGCGTTTTCGCGGCGTCGACGTGCTGCTCTGCACGCTCACCGACATCACTGCGCGCAAGCTGGCCGAGGACAAGCTGCGCGAGGCACGAGAGGCCGCGGACGATGCCAACAAGGCGAAGTCGACCTTCCTCGCGACGATGAGCCACGAGATCCGCACGCCGCTGAACGCGATCGTCGGCAACCTCGAGCTGATGGAGCGCGCGCCGTTGCCGGCCGACGAGCGACGACGGCTGGCGACGGTGATCTCGTCGTCGGACGCGTTGCTGCGCATGATCAACGACGTGCTCGATCTGTCGAAGGTCGAGTCCAACCAGATGGTGCTCGAGGCCATTCCGTTCGACCTGCGTGCGATGCTGCGCGACGTCGCGGCGATCTTTCGTCCGCTCGCCGACGCGAAGCAGCTCGTATTCGAATGCCGGATCGCGCCGGAGCTGGCCGACGGTTATGTCGGCGATCCGACCCGCCTGCGCCAGATCGTGTCGAACCTCGTCAGCAACGCGATCAAGTTCACCGAGCGCGGCAGCGTGACTATCGACGCGCATCCGGCCCCCGCCGGCCCAGCCGACGGCGTCGACATTTCGGTGCGCGACACCGGGATCGGCATTCCGCCGGAAGCGTTGCCGACGCTGTTCGACGTTTATGTGCAGACGGATCCGTCGATCTACCGGCGCTTCGGCGGAACCGGGCTGGGGCTGCCGCTCTGCGGACGTCTCGCACGCTTGATGGGCGGCGCGCTGACGGTCGACAGCCGGCCCGGCGCGGGCACGACGTTCGTCGCGGCGCTGCCGCTGGCGGAGGCGCCGTCGGGGTGGCGCGCCGCGTTCGACGACGCGCCGGCGGCCGCGCTGCCGGTGCAGGTGGCCGACGACGACGCGCCGCTGCGCGTGCTCGTGGCGGAAGATCACCCGGCAAGCCGCGCGTTGCTGCGCGATCAGCTCGATGCGTTGCACTACGATGCGACGATCGTGACGAACGGCATCGAGGCGATGCGCGCGTACTTCGCGCAGCCGTTCGACGTGGTGCTGACCGACCTCGGCATGCCGAAGCTCGACGGCTTCGCGCTCGCAAATTTCCTGCGCGAGCAGGGCGCGACGGTGCCGGTGATCGCGATGACCGCGCATGCGACCGATGAGGATCGGCGACGGTGCGCGGAGGTGGGCGCTGCGGAGGTGGTGCTCAAGCCGCTGTCGATCGCGGCACTCGATGCGGTGCTGCGCCGGCACGGCCAACGCGAGCTGGCGGCGGGAGCCGATCCGGCGATGGCGAGCGCCACGCCCGTCATGACGGACGAGATGCGCGACGCGCTGCGTACGGCGACGCAGCGCTCGCTGGCCGTGATTGACGACGCGCTGTCGCTCGATGCAATCGATCCGGTCCGGATCGAGCTGCATTCGTTGCGCGGCGGCTTCGCGCTGGCCGGCGACACGGCGGCGCGGGACGCGTGTGCCGCGATGGAAGGAATCGTCAATGAGGGCGGAACCGACGCGCTCAGGGATCGCTGGCCGGCGTTCCGGGACGAGATCGCACGCGCCGTCGATCGCTAAGCAGCTCCCGGTGCGAACCGGGCAGGCGCGGGCGGCGCGGGTCCTGATCCTGATCGGGTAACGTCCGCGTTGTCGCGCCTCGGGTCCCCCTCCCCGCGCACTGAAGATTGATCTGTCGAAATCCTAGCAGGAACCGGGGCTCACCCAGTCAACGCGACGATGGCGACGCAGCCCGTCGACACGGCAAATCGAACCTCACGGAAGTTGCGGTTCTTCCAATCCTTGACGTAGGCGTCCGGACGAATCGGCCCGACGAGATGCGCGTTGCCGGATTTTAATTTAGGACCGGTCGCATGGGTTCGCGGATCGATTGGAAAATAACAATTGAATTATGCGTTGTCGCATCAATTCATTTGATCTATTGCGAAAAATGATTTTTATCAATGGTTTTAGTCCGGTACTACTGAAAAATAATCGGGCTGACCATATCGGCGGCATGCCCGTGTCTCAACATGATGATCCGATCCGGGTCGAGCAGGGCCGCGATGCTCTGACTGTGATTGCCGCCAACCACCGACATTGCTTGTCGTGACGGCCCGCGGCTCGCCCATGCGCGGCTTTCGCGGATCCGTCCAGCAATGATTGGTTGAATTATATAAATTTGTGAAATTCCGATCCGGAAAGCCCATTCGCGAATCAATTGCTCGATTCCGAGGTGATGGTTATTCGTTCCAGTACGGTCAATTGATGAGTGAATATCGTTCTAAACCTAGATACCGAATCTCGATAAGTTGTCATCATTCATCCCGCCTTTCGCGAGGTCTCAGCTACTCGATAAGGTGTTCTTAATTTTGATCAAAACTGGAGAAGATAGTGACGACTTTCAATAACAAGATTCTCGCTTTCGCAGCAGTCGCGGGCATGTTCGCGGCAGGTTCGGCCATGGCGGCGGACGGCACGATCAATTTCACCGGCACCATCACCGCGGCATCGTGCACGATCACGGGTGGCGCCGGCACGGGTGTGACGGGTGAAAAGGGCAAGCAGACCATCGACGTCAACCTCGGCAAGGTCAGCGCGGACTCGATCGGCGGCACGGCCGGTGGTGGCGTCGCGAGCGGCACGTCGATCAACCTGAACCTCAATTGCGGCAACACCGCAACCGACCTGACGCTCGTCAAGATGAAGTTCGACCCGAAGGGCGGCTCGGGCGTCGACGCCGCGAACAACCGCCTGCTGAAGATCTCGGGTACGGCGAAGGGCGTCGGCATCGGCATCTACGACGCTAACAACCAGCTGGTGAACTTGGCGGCGAACGAAACGGTCGATGCACCGCTGGTCAAGGGCGGCACGGCCGGGGCACCGATTTACACCGCTTCAATCAGCATGCGTGCCGGCTATGTCGCCAACAGCGAAAAGGTCGTGGCCGGTTCGGCGAACGGCACGCTGCCGTTCACGCTGACGTACGAGTAAATCCCCCATCGAGCGGCGAAATGGCGGGCACGCCGCTTCGCCGCCGCCTGCAGGTTCAAATCCAAATGACGAAATCCCTCATTGCCGGGCTGGTCGCGGCCAGCTCGATGTTGTTTTTGTCGGCGCCATTGCATGCCGGCGTTTCCTTGTCCGGCACGCGCGTCGTCTATCCCGCGACGAGCAAGGAAGTGTCCGTGGTCGTCAAGAATCAGGCGAAAGACGACGTGATGATCCAGTCGTGGCTCGAATCGCCGGATGAAAAAAAGGGCGATCTGCCGTTTGCGATCACGCCGTCGTTGAGTCGATTGGGTGGCGACAAGCAGCAGATCCTGCGGATTTTCTACGCGGGTGAAGGGCTCCCGGCCGATCGTGAGTCCGTGTTCTGGTTGAGCGTGCAGGAAATTCCGCAACGCGCGAAGGGTGACAACTCGCTGCAGATCGCGGTGCGTCAACGTATCAAGCTTTTTTATCGGCCTGCCGATCTGCCCGGCGAGCCCGACCAGGCACCCGCCCAGTTGAAGTGGCGGTGGAGCGGCGACGGCGGCAAACCTGCGCTGGATGTCATCAACGACACGCCTTACTTCGTTTCGCTCGGTCACGCACGCGTCAAGGCCGGTACGAACACCTACCCGATCGTGACCGAAATGGTTGCGCCCAAATCCGTGAAACGGCTTGCAGTGAAGGAGCTCACGGGGCAGGCGCTGCCGGCGAATGCCACGGTGGAATTCAGCTCGATCAACGACTTCGGCGCAACCGTCGACAGGCAGGCCGACTTGTCGAAGTAACGCGCCGGGCGCGCGCGAGCGGTCTGAGTTATTCGAGATACGTCAATACGTTCTACTAATGAAGGAGAGAGGCGCGCATTTCCGGTAGCTCGACCGAGTGAGAGGGGCACGCATTCAAGGACATGAACACCACCGTCAAGAAAATGGCCGAAGCTTGCCAGCGCACGTCATGTCTGATGGCGCTCGGCGCCGTCATTGCACCAGTTGCCGGTCATGCGGCAGAGTTCAATGAGATGTTCCTGAAGAAGGGGGACGGGCCCGTCGAACTCACTTATTTCGAGCGCGGCAGTTCGGTCGCACCCGGCGTGTACGACGTCGACGTCTCGTTGAACCAGCGGCGCGCGAAGCGCGAGTCGATCTTGTTCAAGGCGGATGCATCGGGCGAAGTCCGGCCCGTGATTACCTATGGCTTGCTCAAGTCGCTCGGCGTGGACGTAAAGCGCCTCGAGCGCGAGCACAAGCTGGAAGCGGCGCTCGACGACAACGCGATCGTCGATCTCGACGTGCTGGTCGAGGGCGCGTCGTCGAGTTTCGACGTCGGCACGCTGACCGTCGATGTCAGCGTCCCGCAGATTTATGCGCCGGGGCAGTCACGCAGCGTCGTCGATCCGTCGCTGTGGGACGAGGGCGTCGTTGCGGCCTATTCGAACTATCAGGCGAACTTCAGCCACGATACGGATTCCGGGTATCGCAGCGACTATGGGTATCTCGGGCTGCGCAACGGCGTGAACATCGGTGCCTGGCGGTTGCGCAACGAGTCGTCGCTGTCGTGGCGGCGCGGTTCGCCATCCGAATTCAGTGCCAACCGCAGCTATGTCGAGCGCGACCTGAAAGGCATCAAGGGTCGAGTTGCCGCGGGCGAGGTGTATTCGTCCAGCGAGATCTTCGACAGCGTGCGTTTCCTCGGCGTGCAGGTCAGTTCCGACACCGGGATGCTGCCGGACAACGATGTCGGCTATGCGCCGGTCGTGCGCGGCATCGCGCAAAGCAATGCGGTGGTCGAGGTCCGTCAGAACGGCTACGTGATTTACTCGGCGTCGGTAACGCCCGGCGCATTCGAGTTCCGCGACATTTACCCGAGCGGCTCGAACGGCGACCTCGAGATCAAGATCATCGAGTCCGACGGGAGCGTGCGTACCTTCCGGCAATCGTATTCGTATCTGCCCGTCATGATTCGTCGCGGCACGATGCGCTACGCGTTTTCGGCAGGTCAATATCGTGGCTTCGGCCAGTCTCGTCCCAAGTTCGCACAAGGCTCGCTGGTCTACGGGGTATCCGACAACCTGACCGGATACGGTGGCTTCATCGGCGCCGAACGCTACGCGGCGATTGCGCTGGGCGTCGGCTACAACTCACCGTTCGGCGGGGTTTCGTTCGACGTCACGCACAGCCAGTCGAACGCGTCGGGCCGCAAGGCGAGCGGGCAGAGTCTCCGCTTCCTGTATTCGAAAACACTGTCGGCCACCGAAACGACCTTCACGATGGTCGGCTATCGCTACTCGACCGACGGCTATCGCACGCTCAGCCAGCACGTCGACGATCTCGATCGCCAGTGGGGGAGCGGGTATCGTCGGCAGAAGAGCCGCATCGACTTGAACATCAACCAGTCGCTTGGCACGAGCGGGTCGCTGTATGCGAGCGTTGGCGACACGAGCTACTGGAACCGCGGCGGCTCGAGCCGCAACATCCAGTTCGGCTACAGCGGTGCGCTGAAGAAGCTCAGCTACAGCGTTTCGATTGCACATACGCGGGATACCGGCGCATTCGGCCGAGCGGACACCCAGTTTTCCGCATCGGTCAGCATCCCGATCGGCGGCGGCGCGCGTTCGCATCGCGCGTTCGCGAACACGGTGGCTTCGACGGGCGGCGATGTCAACGTGCAGGCGGGCGTGAGCGGGTTCATGAACGATTCCAACACCGTCAACTATTCGGTACAAGGCGATTACCGCAAGGATTCGGGCGGCTCGGGCGGCGTGGGCCTTGGCTGGGATACGCCGATGGCCAAACTGACGTCGAACTACAACCAGTCGGGGCACGGGAAGCACGTGGACGTCGGTGCGGCGGGTTCTATCGTCGCGCACAGCGGTGGCATCACGTTGGGTCAGACGGTGGGCGAAACCTTCGCGATTGTCGAAGTGCCGGGTGTACGCGGTGCACGCTTCTCGTCGGCGAGCATCAGCACCGACCGCCGCGGCTTCGCGATCGTGCCGTATGCACAACCGTATCGCTTCAACTGGCTGAACGTCGACACGGAAAGCCTCGGCTTCGACACGGACCTGACCGACAACACGAAGTCGGTGGTGCCGACGCGGGGTGCGATCGTCAAGGCACGCTTCGCCGCGGAGACGGGCCGTCGCGTTCAGTTCGACGTGACGACGAGCACGGGCGGCAAGGTTCCGTTCGGGGCGACCGCTTATGACGAGAACGACAAGGTGCTCGGCATGGTCGACAACGCGTCGCGCGTACTCGTGTTTGGCGTCAAGGATGAGGGCCGCATGTCGATTCGCTGGAGCGAGGGTTCGTGCGAAGGCAACTACGTGCTGCCGGAGCAGAGGAAAACGGTCGCATACGACCGCGTGGCAATGCGCTGCAGGCTGGCGGATCGCTAAACCCTGAAAATTCGAAAGGCCGCCCGCCCGGTATCCCCGGTCGGGCGGCCTTTTGTCCGGTGGCTCATACGCCACTGGTTATGCGTCATGCCGCTGGCGACACGTGATGGCGTCCGGCCATCGGTACGAACCGAATACGCCGGACGCCACGCCGGTGACGCTTACGGCTTCACTTGCCCGTAGTTCGTACCGACCAGCGAACCGTGGAACTGGTTGTAGCCAGCGGTGACGTCGATCCGGCTGGTGGTCGACGAACCGAAGAAGCGACCGAAGTTCCCGCCGGCGAGACCGCCGAGCCGCGCAAACCGGCCGCCGGAAACCGTGCCGCCCGACGACGACGCGGTGACCACGCCACCGTTATTGCCGACGAGGCCGCCGACGAAGCTGAAGTCGCCGCCCTTCGCCGAGCCCGTCGCGTTCGACTGGTCGACGGTGCCCGTCAGTTGGCCGACGAGACCGCCGACGTTGGAGTTCGTGCCGCCCTCGGCATTCCCCGACGCGCTCGACATCAACACGGAGCCGCCCTGGTTGGCGCCGACCAGGCCACCGACCATGGAATTATCGCCGGCCTTCACGAAGCCGCTGGCTCGCGATGCGATGACACGCCCTCGATTGCGCCCGACCAGGCCGCCTGCCGCGCTCGAATGGCCGGCCGACACGTTGCCGCTTGCTTCGGCCTCGAAGATCACACCGGTGTTCTGGCCCGCGAAGCCGCCTGCGTTGCTCGCATAGCGGGCGGTGACGTTGCCGGTGGCCGTCGACGAGGCGATGTTGCCGGCGTTGAAGCCCGCGAAGCCGCCAACCGTGCCGCCGTCGCTGGCAACCACGTCGCCGGAAGCGCTGGAGGCTTTGATCGTGCCGGTGCTATTGGTGCCAACGAAGCCGCCTGCGATGCTGGCGCCGCCGGCTTGGACCCTGCCGAGCGCCCGGGACGTTTCGACGAAACCGTCGTTCACGCCCGCGAAGCCACCGACCTTCGAATCGCTCAACGCGGTCACGTTGCCGGTCGCCTTCGACGCATGGATGCGTCCGGTGCCGTCGTTGCGTCCGACGAAGCCGCCGGCCGCGCTGTTCGAGCCGACGACGACGTCACCGGTCGCGGTCGATGCATCGATTTCACCCGCGTTGACGCCCACGAGCCCGCCGGCTGCCCAGGTCGAATCGCCCGCCGAAACGTGACCGTTTGCCTGCGAATCGCGGATCCGGCCGTGGTTCGAGCCGACGAGCCCGCCCAGCGTGCCGGATTGCGCGGCCACGACGTCGCCGTCGGCCGCGGACGACTCGATCGAGCCGAAGTTCAGGCCGACGAGGCCGCCTGCGGTCGAGCCGTCGCCGGCCGATACTTTCCCGGTGGCGCGCGACGCTTCGATGGCGCCGAGGTTGGTGCCCACGAGACCGCCGGCGACCGCGTTGTGCCGTGCGGTGACGGTCGCGGATGCCGAAGACGACGAGTGGGTGATGATGCCGCGCTCGAGGTTGAGTCCGACGAGGCCGCCGACCATCGCGGCATCACCCGACGCGGTCAGGCTGCCGGCGCTCGACGAGCGCTCGATCGTTCCGGTGTTGCGCCCGACGAGGCCGCCTGCCGGACCATCGGCCTCGGCGGTGACCTGTACGTCGGCATGGCTGTCGCGAATCATCGCCGAGACCGGCGGCTGGTTCAACCGCGTCATGTTCTCGCCCGCGAGACCGCCGATCGCCAGTGCGTCGCGATCGCCACGCACGCTGCCGGATACCGTCGTGTGCTCGATCGTGCCGCCGTAGTTGCCGCCGACGAGGCCCCCGATGATCGTGCGCCCCTGTGCCGAGACGGTTACGTCGTGCGCCGTCACGTTCGAGATCGTGCCGGTGTTGACGCCGGCGAGTGCACCGACGAGAACCGGGCTACCGTAGCGCTGCCCCACTGCGTTTGCCACGACGTTGCGCAACGCGAGGTTCGCGATGCGGCCGGCATTCTGGCTGAACAGGCCGACCGTGGTCGAGCCGGGATTCGATACGCTCAGGTTGCTGATCGCATTGCCGAGGCCGTCGAACACACCCGAGAATGCGCCGTTGCCGCCGATGCTGCGGAACCCGGCAAGCTTGCCGTCGATCGTGTTGCCGACCACGTAGCGGCCCTTCAGGTTCGCGTCGACATTGCGCAGGTCGTCAATCGTATGCAGCACCTTGTAGTCTTCGCCGTTCGAGCGATACGACGCGTTGTCGCCGGACAGCGTGACCGCGGCCTGATCGCCCGCGAACGTGTGGCCGTTCGTCGAATTGAGTTCGAGGTGCGCGTTGTTGCCGGTCAGCTTGATCGCATCGTTCACGCGGATCTTGTCGGCGGCATTGACGACGACACTGGCGTTATCGCCGGCAGCCGACAGCGCCTGCTTCAGTTCGACGTCACCGTGCTGCGCGGTGAGCGTCAGCGCGCGGTCGCTGTTCCACGCGACGGGACCGTCGACGGTCAGGTTGCTACGCGTGTTCGTCAGCGCGACGTTGGTGGTATCGAGGCTGCGCGACAACGTGTCGGCGCCGATGGAAAGGTCGCCGTGTTGGGCGTTCACGCCGGCGTTGGCCGCCTCGATCGTCCATGTGCCGGCCGTGTTGCCTGCGCGCGTGTCGACCTGCGTGTCGGCCGCGACGTTCACGCGCTCGCCGCGCGTGAGCACCGTGCCGGCTGCATCGCCGCTCGCATCCAGCTTGCCGGCGACGTTGACGGTGCCGCCGTCGAGCGTGATCTTGCCGCCGCGGCCCGAGAGCCCCTTCGCCTCGATCGTGCCGGTGTTGTTGACCACCGCATTGAGCAGGTTGCCGGCCGCCCGCGCGGACATCAGCACCTCGCCGCCGTCGGCCTTCAGCAGACCGCCGTTGGTCGCCTGTGCGTCCACTGCGCCCTCGTCGACCTGCAGGCTGAGCAGATCGCTGCCGTCGAAGTTGACCTTGAACGCGTTGCCGGCGCCGAGCGCGACGCGGCCCATCTTCGCCTGGATCACGCCGTTGTTCGACACGCGCGCGCCGAGCAGCGCGACGCTGCCGCCGTCGGCTGCGTTGATGCGGCCGTCGTTGACGATCGACGCGTTCGAGTTGCCCTCGAAGCGATAGTTGCCGGCGAGGAAGTCGGCGTCGCTGAGGTTCTGCGTCGACGCGACGAGACCGCCGACGTTGATTTGCGCGCCGGAGCCGAACAGCACGCCGTTCGGGTTCACGAGGAACACCTTGCCGTTCGCGTCGATGTTGCCGTGGATTTGGCTGCCGTTGTTGCCGATCACGCGGTTCAGCGCGATGGATTGACTGCCGGGCTGGTGGAACGACACGCGTTCGCCGCCGGCGACGCTGAAGTCCTGCCAGTTGGTGACGAGCTTGTCGGTATGCTGATTGATCGACATCGACTTGCCGTCCGCGTCGCGGAGGATGTCGGCGCTGCCGTGCATGATGTTTTCGCCGGTAGGCAGCGCGAATGCGGGCAGCGCCGCGAAGCCGAGCAGCGAGACAGCGGCCGCGGCGACAACGCGCTTGCCGCCCGCCGATTTGCCGCGGCGGCGCGCGGTTTCCCCAACTGCGCTCCAGCAACCCTGGGTCTGATTCCAGACCAGTGCGTAGGTCTTGTTCATCGTTTGTTATCGCTCTCTATGGTTAAGGATGATGTCTTCCAAATGATCAGTAAACCTTAGGAAGACACGTATTCGGATGCGAACGGGTTTCCGCTTCCGATGATGCGGACGATCCGGCGCGAACCGGGATCGTCCGTTGTAGGCCGCTCAGAAGTACGTGGCAGCCTGCAACCAGACGCTCGGCGAGCGTGTCGCCGATGCGACCGAAAACGCCGGGCCCAGCGGCAGCGCGGCACTCAGGTTGATCTGATGGCGCGTGCCGAACCAGCTCGCACCGATGCCGAGCGACGACAGCTGCACCGTGTTGCGCTCGCGGGACCACGGTTGCCGGGAGAGCTGGACGCGCCCCGTGTCGGCGAACGTGCTGAACTGCCACCCGGGCGCGGCGAGATAGCGCAGCTCCATGCTGGCTTGCCAGCCCTGGTCGCCGTTGCCGGCACCGAGCGCATACGCACGCACGCCGTAAGGGCCGCCGAGGCTGAATTTTTCGGATGCGTCGAGATTGCGCGACGACAGTTGCGCGCTGAACTGCGTATAGAGCTGAAACCGGGTGCCGAGCGCCTGCAGCCGTAGCGCGTTCACGTTCAGCTTCGTGAAGCGGCCGTGCGTGTGCGTGATGGAATTCGTGTCGAGTCGGTCATTGCCGCCCAGGCGGCCGGTGCCGACCGTGACCGAGAAGCCGTTCCGGCCGGCGCCGCCCAGGCTGTCCTGGCTGTTGCCGCTCACGCCGACCGTCCACAGGTCGATGCGCTTGTCGTTGTCGACGTCGAAATAGCCGTAGCTGTCGCGCAGGTGTTTGTTGTCGTACGTGAGTTGGGCACTGAGGCTGGCGCGGCGGCTGCGTATCAGCGGTTGCGTGACGAACGCCGACCGGACGTCGGCGCTGCCGTGATAGTCGAGATCCTTCAGGCTGCCGCCGACCCGGAAGTTCATGTCGGAATAGGCGACGCCGATGCGTGTCGACGCGGGACCGACCGGCAACTGATAGGCGGCGCGGTAATAGCGCTGGTGCGTATTGCTGGTCAGCCCGCGCAGCGAGAAGCGGTCGCCGACGCGCAGCGGCGCGTTGACGTCGACGCTGCCCGTTGCGCGGTAGCGGCCCGTCAACGCATCGCCGAAGTTGTCGAATTCGATCGAACCGGTGGCGAACGGGCTGCGTTGCGCGTCGATCACGAGATCGGTCGTGCCCGGATCGCTGCCGGGCCGCAACGTGCCTTTCGCGTCGACACCGGGCATGTCGTCGAGCAGCATCAGACTGCGCTCGAGGCTCGCGCCATGAGCAATGTCGCCGGGATGCAGCGCGGCAAGCGGCTGGCGCAGCGCGCGATCGAACACGCGGGTGCGGTTGTGCAGTTCGATTTTCCCGTAGCGGCCCTCGACGACGGCGATGCGCACGACGCCGTCGTCGATGTCCTGCCGCGGCAGATACGCACGGGCGAGGACGTAGCCGTGCTCGCGATAGTAGGCCGTGATCCGGTGCGCCGCCTGCTGGAGCTCGCCGAAGCCGAGATCGCGACCGAGGAGATCGGCGAGCAACGCTTCGAGCCGTTCCGCCGGAATCGTCGTGTTGCCTTCGACGACGAACGCGCGGACCGCGACGCGCGGGCCGGTGTCGTCTGCCGCGGCCGGCATGGAATCGGCGGGCGCGATGTCGATGTCCGGACGCGTGGCGGCCGGCAGCGACGGACGGACCGCTTCGATGTCGCGCATCGATTGCCCTGCGCTGGGCACCTGTGCCTGCGCGACACCGACGCCGGGCAGCAGCAGCGCAGCAGCGATGCATCGCGTGCGGCGGCCGAGCGCGTGCACGGCTTGCGTTGCGCTCGGCAGGGCAGCACTGCGGGAACAGACGGCATGCGACGTCGGCGGCTGTCTCGCCACGCTGAAGACTGCTGCCGGCGAGTCGGCAACCGCCGGCGATTGCGTACGACGGATCAATTGAATATCGTGCCCTGGAGAATGAATTGCGGACCAATCCTATGAATTGCCAAGGATTGGTTTGGAATGCAGGGGATATTACGAAAGGCGCGATGGCGTGGATATTGAACAAGTACGAGCGCATGGACGAAATCGCTCTGTCTTGCACGATTTTTGGGACGAGACGCGCTGGCGTTGTGCGCGGCTCCGTCGAATCGAGATGAAACGCAATCATGCAACGACGACGCACGGCAATGGGCCGATCCTGCAGCCGCTTGACCACGATCGGTTCTTTGAGTAGGGGCGCGGCCTCATCGTGGAATAGGACATAACGCGCACTAATCCCAATTTCTTTAGGACATGTCCGATTAAAAACCGGTTTTCTCGATGGCAGTATACGGACTCGCATCGCTTTGATACGAGGTGTGATGGAAGCGCATGAGATGAGTCTGTTGCTCTTGTCGCGCCAAATCGCATCGCGCAAATCCGATATTTAAATATTTATGACGTTTCTGCAGGTCATTCGCCATAAATAACAATCCGTATTGCTAAATAACAGGATAAGACCCTTCGTCGATCTGACAATCGACACGTGTCGGCACGGCCGCATCGCGTAAACGCATGCCGCCGTCCTGACGCCGTTCGATTTCGACGGGTGATCGCTCAGATATGCATTCGTTCGACTCTGTTCGCTACGCGCCCGTTGTTAGCGGGAGGTTTTCCTGGTTCCGGCTGGCGGATTGCGGCCTGCTCGTCGCGACCGCATGGGCAGCAAAGCGCTGGTTCGACAGTTCGTCGTATTCGGCCGGCGATGCGGTGCTGATCGCCATTTCGATCGCATGTGCGCTCGTCCTGCTTCCGTTGATCGGCGTGTACGGCAATTTCGCGCACCGCACGCCGTGGCGTCGCATGTGGCGGGTGCCGGCCGGACTTGCCGTCGCCGTGTGCGTCGGCGTGATGGCCGTCACGGCGCTCGAATGGCATTCCAGTGCAGCAGCCCCCGGCTGGGTGATCGGCTGGTTCGCGTTGTCGGCGGTCGCGCTCGTCGTGTCGCACGCGTTGCGGCAATGGCTCGGCGTCCATATGGCGGCGCGTGATGCCAGGCGCAAGCCGGTCGCGCTCGTCGGGCATCGCGAACGATGCCTGGCGCTGGCGAGCCGCGATGCGCGCGCCGCGGCGCCGCCGTTCCAGGTGGCCGCGATCTTCGACATGTCCGATGCACCGGCGATCGATGCGGGCACGCTGGAAGTGCATGTCGATCTGGGCCGGTTCGTCGACTGCGTGCGGCGAGCGCGCGTCGCGGAGATCTGGATCGTGCTGCCGCTGTCGGAAGCCGATCGCGTCGGCGCGATCGTTCGCGCGTTCGACAACGATCTCGTCGATATCCGCTTCATGCCGGATCTGACGGGTGTGACGCCGCTGCAGCCGCGCCGGACGGCACCCGGCCGCGCGCTCGATCTCGTCGGCGCGCCGCTGTCGGTGCGCGCGCTGGCCGCCAAGGCGGTTTTCGATCGTGTGTTCGCCGGT
Organism: Burkholderia sp. Nafp2/4-1b; assembly: GCF_003635165.1. Taxonomy (GTDB): domain Bacteria; phylum Pseudomonadota; class Gammaproteobacteria; order Burkholderiales; family Burkholderiaceae; genus Burkholderia. Next base: position 55,940 of record NZ_ML058599.1, read on the forward strand.
CTCGCGCTGATTGCGATCGCGCCACTGATGGCGCTCATCGCGATCGCCGTGAAGCTGTCGTCGCCGGGGCCGGTGCTGTTTCGCCAGCAACGACGCGGTGCGTATGGACGCATCTTCACGATCTACAAGTTCAGAACGATGCGCATTCACGACGCGAGCGCATCGGGCGACGTGCGTCAGGCGACGCGCGGCGACCCGCGCATCACGCGCATCGGCCGGCTGCTGCGGCGGACCAGCCTCGACGAGCTGCCGCAGTTCTTCAACGTGCTGAAAGGCGACATGTCGGTGGTCGGCCCGCGTCCGCATGCGGTGGAGCATGACCGCTTCTACCAGCATCTCGTCGACGGCTACATCCAGCGTTACCGGATCAAGCCGGGCATCACCGGCTGGGCCCAGGTCAACGGGCATCGCGGCGAGACGGATCGCGTCGAGAAGATGCAGAAGCGGGTCGAGCACGACCTTTATTACCTGAACAACTGGTCGTTCTCGCTGGATATGCGGATTGTTGCGGCGACGGTTCTGTGCGGATTCACGCATCGCAACGCTTATTGAATGACGCGTCGACGCACGCGGTCGGGATAACGGGAATGGAAACTGAAAAATGGTCGCGCTCATGGGCGCGGGGCTTGCAATCGGCTATGGCGGTCTTGCCCGTCGTGCTGCTGTCTGCGTGCGCGGTCGAGCCGGGGATGCACATGAACGTCACGCGGGATGTCGGCCCGACCGGCGATGTCATGACGCGAACCGACGCTGGCGGCCTGAGTGTGTCGATGCATCGGATCGATGCGACATCGCTCGGCGAGCCCGGGTCGCGCGAAGCGCTGCCGGTACCGATCGACACGATCGACGGTGCGCTGATCGCGGCCCAGCGATGCGATGTCCGCGCGCAGTCTGAGCGCACGCGCGCCGCACTTTTTGCTGTGCCGGAACCTTACGCGATCGATGCGGGCGATGTGCTGCAGATCACCGTGTGGGATCACCCCGAGCTGGCCGCGGCACTGGGCAATCCGGGCAACCAGCAGGCGCGCCCGGCCGACCCGCCGGCGGGCTTCATCGTCGATCAGGCCGGCAATCTGACGTTTCCGTACGTGGGCGAACTGCACGTCGCGGGCATGAGCACGAGCGAAATCCAGGCTGCGCTGCGCGCGCGGCTCGCGAAGTGGTTCATCGCGCCGCAGTTGACGGTACGCGTCGCTTCGTATCGTGCGAATCGCGTCTATATCGACGGCGAAGTTCGCACGCCGGGCGCGCATCCGGTCAACGACACGCCGATGACGCTGCTCGAGGCTGTCACGCGCGCGGGCGGTTTCACGGCCAATGCGGACCAGAGCCGCATGACGCTCGTGCGCGCCGGCGCCGCCTATCCGATCGATCTGCCCGGGCTGATCCGCGAGCGGGCCGATCCGTCGCGCATCGTGTTGCGCAACGGCGATCTGCTTCAGGTCGCCGCGCGCGATCAGTTCGGTGTGTACGTGATGGGTGAAGTCAACAAGCCGACGACGGCGCTGCCGCTTCGCAACGGCCGCCTGACGCTGGCCGACGCGCTGTCGCAGGCGGGCAGCGTGAACCAGGGCACGGCCGATGCACGGCAAACCTACGTGATCCGCGCCGGCGCGGACCGGCAGGCGCACGTGTTTCATCTGGACGGCCGCTCGCCGGTGTCGATGGTGCTTGCCAATCAGTTCGAGCTGCAGCCGCACGACGTCGTCTACGTCGACAGCACGAAGCTTGCACGCTTCGGCCGCGTGCTTGCGCAACTGTTGCCGGCCATCAACGCGGGCCTGACCGCCGCGATCGTCACGAAATGATGAATCGGATCCTGGTGGTGTGCACCGGCAACGTCTGCCGCAGCCCGGCCGCGCAAGCGCTGATGTCGCGCGAATTGCCGGGTCGCACGATCGAGTCGGCCGGCATCGCGGCGATCGTTGGGACCGCGATCGACCCGGTAATGAGCGAGTTGCTGACCGGGCGCGGCTTCGATCCGTCCGCGCATCGGGCTCGCCGCATCGACGACCGGACCTGCCGTTGGGCCGACCTGATTCTCGTCATGGAGAGCGCACAGCGCGACCTGATCCAGCGCGCCTACCCGGCGACGCGCGGTCGCGTGTATCGCCTCGCCGAGCGGTACCAGGCCGACGTTCCGGATCCGTATCGCCGAAGCCGCAACGTCTACGACCACGCGATGAAGCTGATCGAGCACGGTGTGGCCGATTGGGCCGCGCGAATCGTCCGCCTCGATCAGAAATGGCCGCGACATCCGGATACCGGCGCGGCTGCACCGGAACCCTTGCAGTGAGATTCACATGAACGCATCGAACCCAAGCCGATCATTCTCACGCGACGCCGACGAAATCGACGTGCGAGGCATTCTCGACGTGCTGATCGGGCACGCAGGCCGCATCGTCGCAATCACCGCTACATGTGCGGCGCTCGGTGCCGGCTATGCGCTGGTCGCGGCGCCGGTATACAAGGCGGACATTGCCGTGCAGGTGGAAAGCGGCGGATCCGATCTTCGCAGCATGGCGGAAGGCGGGCTCGTCGGCGGTCTCGGCGCGTTGTTCGACGTGAAGTCGACCGACGACGGCGAAATGGAGATCCTGCGCTCGCGGCTCGTGACCGAACCGGTCGTCGACATGCAGCGGCTGCACATCGACGCGCGACCGCGTCGCGTGCCCGTGGTCGGCGCAGCGGTCGCGCGCTTCAATCGCGGGCTGTCGACACCCGGCCTGTTCGGGATCGGCGGCTTCGTCTGGGGCAGCGAACACATCGATATTCCGGTGTTCGACGTGCCGCGCGAATTTCAGCAGCACACGTTCATCGTCACGTCGCTGGGCGACGGACGCTACCGGCTGTCCGGCGCCGATCTCGATGCCGATGTGGACGGCGTGCTCGGCGAACCGCTGCGCGTGAATACGGCTGCCGGTGACGTGATGCTGCAGGTCGCGCGCATTGACGCGCGGGCCGGTGCGCAGTTCGTCGTGCAGGCCGATTCGAAGCACGCGGTGCTCGCGGAGCTGCAGAAAAAACTGTCGATCGCGAATCGCGGCAAGGATCAGTCGGGCGTGATCGGCGTGTCGTACGAAAGCCGCGATCCGGTGCGCGCGGCCGCCGTGCTGAATGCGATCGCCGACAACTACGTGCAGCAGAACGCGAACCGCAAGGCGGCCACTGCGGAGAAGTCGCTGGCGTTCCTGAGCGACCGGGTGCCGACGGTGGAGCACCAGTTGCGTACGGCCGAGGACCGTCTGAACGCATACCAGGCCCGCCATGAAATCGTGGATCTGACCGAGCAGGCGAAGGCAATGCTGACGCAGTCGACAGCGGTGCAGACGTCGCTGTTCGAACTCGAGCAAAAGCGACTCGCGCTGGCATCGACGCTTACACCAGCTCACCCTGAACGCGTGGCGCTCGATCGGCAGATTGCCGCCGCCAGGGCGCAGATCGGCGCGGTCGACGAGTCGATCCGGCGCTTGCCCGACGCCCAGCGCAACGTCGTGCGTCTGCGTCGCGACGTGACGGTGCAAACCGAAATCTATGTCGGCTTGCTGAACAGCATCCAGCAGCTTCGTCTCGCGACCGCGAGCAAGATCGGCAATGTGCGCGTGATCGATCGCGCGATCGTGCCGGACGAGCCCGTGCGACCGAAACCGGCGCTGATCACGATGATTGCCGCGCTGGTGGGGTTCGTGCTCGGTACGTCCGCCGTCGTCGGCCGCGCCGTGCTGGTCGGCGGTATTACCGATCCGGCCGAGATCGAACGCGATACACGCCTCGACGTGGTCGCGACGATTCCGCAAAGCCCCGCGCAACGCCGCTTGGTGCGGCGCGCGGCGGTCGACGGCGGGGCCTCGCTCCTGTCGCTCGCGCAACCCCACGAGCCTGCGGTCGAGGCGCTGCGCAGCCTGTGCACGGCACTCCGGTTCCAGTTGATGGATCGTCCCGAGCACAACCGCGTGCTGGTTACCGGCCCGTCCGCGGGCGTCGGCAAATCGTTCGTGTCGGCCAACGTGGCGGCATTGCTCGGCCAGTCCGGCAAGCGTGTGCTGCTGATCGATGCCGACCTGCGTCGCGGCGAACTGGCAAAGCGCGTCGGGGTGCGCGGGGATGTCGGGCTGTCTGCCGTTCTTCGCGGCGGCGCGATCGCCGACGACGCGATCGTTCGCGAGGTCGTGCCGGGTGTGGACCTGCTGTCCGCCGGCTCGCGCGCCGATCGGCCCGTGGAACTGCTGTCGTCGGACCGGCTTGCGGCGTTGCTGGCGCACGTATCGCGCGATTACGACTTCGTGTTGATCGATGCGCCGCCGCTGCTGCCCGTGACGGACGCCATCGTGCTGACCGCACATGCGGACGCGATCCTGCTGGTCGCGCGTTCCGGCGTGACGACCGCGGGCGAACTGCTCGAATCGGCGAAGCGGATCGACCGCGTCGGCGCGCGCACGACCGACGTCGTGTTCAACGGCTTCCGCCCGGGGTTGCGCTCGGCCCAGTACGGCAACTACGGCGCATACGCGTACGACGACGCCCGATCCACCCCCGCCGCGACGGCCGCGGCGCAGCGCGCGTGATGCGCCGACGGAGAAACCGATGACCCATCGCCACGAAAACATTCTCGTTACCTTCGGCACCCGCCCGGAAGCCATCAAGATGGCGCCGCTCGTTCACGCGCTGCGGGCCCGTGAAGGGGTGCGCTGCGGCGTCTGCGTGACGGCCCAGCATCGCCAGATGCTCGATCAGGTGCTCGACCTGTTCGGCATCGTGCCGGATTTCGATCTCGACCTGATGCGCTCCGGGCAGACGCTCGGCAGTTTGACCGCGCACATCCTCAATGCGCTCGATCCGGTGTTCGATTCGTTCCGGCCGGACCTCGTGCTCGTGCACGGCGATACGACCACGACGCTCGGCGCGACACTGGCGGCGTATTACCGGCGCATTCCGGTCGGTCACGTGGAAGCCGGCCTGCGCACCGGCAATCTCTATTCGCCATGGCCGGAAGAGGCGAACCGGAAGGTGACGGGCGCACTCGCACTGCATCACTTCGCGCCGACCGAAACGTCGCGGGCCAACCTGCTGGCCGAAGGCGTCGAGACCTCACGCGTGCACGTGACGGGCAATACCGTGATAGACGCGTTGCTGACCGTCACCGACCGTCTGAAACACGACAGCGCACTGGTGCGGCAGATGCGCGAGCGGTTCCCGTTCGTCGACGACGAGCGGCGCATGATCCTCGTCACCGGCCATCGCCGGGAGAACTTCGGCCGCGGATTCGAGCAGATCTGCGAGGCGATCGCGACCGTCGCGAAGCGCTATCCGGAATCCCGGATCGTGTATCCGATGCACCTCAATCCGAACGTGCGCGAGCCCGTCACGCGACTGCTCGGCGACATCGGCAACGTGGTGCTGATCGAACCGCAGGAGTATTTGCCGTTCGTGTATCTGATGAGCCGTGCGTGGCTGATCCTGACCGACTCCGGCGGGATCCAGGAAGAGGCCCCGTCGCTCGGCAAGCCGGTGCTCGTGATGCGCGACACGACCGAGCGGCCGGAGGCCGTCGCGGCCGGCACGGTCCGGCTGGTCGGTACCGAGGTCGAGCGTCTCGTCGGCGCGGTGGTCGAGCTGTGGGAGGACGGCGGTGCCTATCGCGCGATGAGCCGCGCCCACAACCCTTATGGCGACGGCCGCGCTAGCGAGCGGATCGCGGATCTGCTCGTGTCGCCGCCGATCCTTACGCAGGTGCCGGCGTACCTGCCCGGCTCCCTCTGCTGAAATCCCGACGTCTGGAGAACTTCATTCATGTCATTCGAAACCGTTTCCGTCATCGGGCTGGGCTATATCGGCCTGCCCACCGCGGCGGCCTTTGCCGCGCGTCGTAAAAGCGTGATCGGCATCGATGTGTCGCAACACGCTGTCGACACGATCAATCGCGGCCAGATCCACATCGTCGAGCCCGAACTCGACATGCTGGTTCATGCGGCCGTCGCGCAAGGCTACCTGCGTGCGGCGACGAAGCCCGAACCGGCGGATGCGTTCCTGATCGCGGTGCCGACGCCGTTTACCGACGGCAACAAGCCGGACCTGAGCTTCATCGAGGCCGCGTGCCGGTCGATTGCGCCGGTGCTGAAGAAGGGCGATCTGGTGGTGCTGGAATCGACTTCGCCGGTCGGTGCGACCGAAAGGATGGCCGCGTGGCTCGCGGCCCAGCGCCCGGACCTCACGTTTCCGCAACACGCGGGCGAGCGCTCGGACATCCGTATCGCGCATTGTCCGGAGCGCGTGCTGCCGGGCCACGTGGTGCGCGAACTCGTGGAAAACGATCGCGTGATCGGCGGCATGACGCGCAAATGCGGCGCCCGTGCGCAAGAGCTGTACGCGGTATTCGTGCGCGGCGAGTGCATTCTGACCGACGCGCGCACGGCCGAAATGTGCAAGCTCACCGAAAACTCGTTTCGCGACGTGAACATCGCGTTCGCGAACGAACTGTCGGTGATCTGCGACCAGCTCGACATCAACGTGTGGGAACTGATCCGGCTGGCAAACCGCCATCCGCGGGTCAGCGTGCTCCAGCCGGGGCCGGGTGTGGGCGGGCATTGCATCGCGGTCGATCCGTGGTTTATCGTCGATTCGGCACCGGAACACGCGCGCCTGATTCGCACGGCGCGCACCGTGAACGACGAGAAGCCGCACTTCGTGTACGAGCGCGTGCGAAGGGCTGCGAGCCGGTGATCGCGTGCCTGGGTGTGGCGTTCAAGGCCGATATCGACGATCTGCGCGAGAGTCCGGCGATGGAGATCGTCGAGGCGCTGGCAGAGAACACCGGCGCGACGCTGCTGGTCGTCGAGCCGAATATCGATGCGCTGCCGGCGTCACTCGAAGGAAAGGCCACGCTATGCGAGCTCAACACGGCGCTGGCCGACGCGGACGTGATCGTGATCCTCGTCGATCACACGCCGTTCCGGCGCATGGATGCCGTGCGGTTGCAGACCAAGGTCGTGATCGACACGCGCGGCGTGCTGGCGCACGGGTAACGGGTGCGATACGCGAAAGCCATGATGCGGAACGTCGATGTCAGGAAGCTGCTGGGTCGTCTCGAGGCGCTCGTCTGCACGGGGGCGCCGGGCCTTTATCGCGTGCTGACGTTCTGGGTCATTCAGCGGCTCTATTCGCTGGACGAACTCGGGCATGCGGCGTCCAACCTGTCGATCGCGCAGATGATCGGCTTTTTTACGGCCATCGGCTGGGCGACGCTGATCCTGGTGCGCGTGCCGGCGAGCGACGGGAAACGCGCGGCGTGTGCCGAGTTCTATTCGCTGGTGTCGATGGCGGGATGGACTGCCGTGGTCGCCACGCTGGCGTGCGTGCTGGTGTCCGCCACCCGTCTCGCCGCATTCGATCTCGGCGGTGTGGTCGCGCTGATGTGGGGCTGGACCGTATATCAGCTCGCGCGGCACTTCTTCGTGTCGTATCGCCGCTACCGGATCACGATCGCATTCGACTGCGTGCTGATCGCCGGTTCCTGCGCGCTGCTCTGGATCGGCACGCGTCGAGGCTATTCCGCGTCGCTGTGCCTGGCCATCGTGCTGATCGCGGTGGCGGCCACGATGTTCGTCGCGATCGGCAAGCCGGAGCGACGTGCGCTGTCGATGCGCATCGACGTGAAGGGGCTGCAGTTCGGGCTGACCAATTTCCTGTCCGGCGGCATCGCGCTCGTGACCGTGCCGGCGGCGAAGGCGATGTGCGGCGCGGCGTTTGCGGGGACGCTGTCGCTGTTCTCGTCGGTGATCGCGATCGGCAATCTGCTGCCGCGCGCCATTTCGATCGCGCAACTGCCCGATCTCGTGCGGCGGAAGAAGGACAAGGTCCGGCTCGATGCGACGCTGAGCGCGATGCGCCGCGACATCGGCCTGTCGAATCTGGTCGTGCTCGTTGCGAACCTCGTCGTCGTCGCGGGACTGACCTACCGCTACGGCCACGAAGGCGGCGCACACTTGGTGCTTGCGGGCGGCGTGCTGCTGGCGATCCAGTGCGGGGCCGGCGTGCTCGGTGTCGTCGGCAGCAACGTGATGATGGCGTTCGAGAAGAGTGCCGTCACGGCGCGCATCAACATCGGCACGTCGACGCTGTTCGTCGCGCTGTTCGGCGGCAGCGTCGCGATTGGCGGTGAAGCCGGGTTCTTCTGCTTGCTGGCGTCCGCGCTCGTCGTCACGCTGATCCGCAACGGGATCGTCGTGATGCAGGCGAGGCGCGTGTGCGCGGCGTATGCGGCATCGCTTGCGGCGGCGAATGCAGTCGATCCGGCGGCGGGTTCCGCAGCATCCGGAGCGCGCTCATGAGCGCGGCGATTCGAGCGCCGGCGATTGCGCCGTGCGTCCGTTCACGGGTCGCGGACGCGGGCGCCGGCCTGCTGGCGCTCGCGTATGTCGTCTTCTGCGTGAGCGACACGCTGCTCACGCTCGACGACCCGCGCTCGCAGACCGTCAAGATGGGCGCGTTCGGCCTGGTGTTCGCCGCGATCCTTCTGCGCCCGCGTTTTCATCGGCTGGCCGGCGTCGCGCTTCCCGTCGCCGTGTCGCTCTGCATCGGGATGCTGCTGTCGTTCAACGCGGACGCAGGCATCGAGGAACTCGTCCGCTTCCTTTTTCCGGTGGCGATCACGGTGGCGATCTTCCCGTATCGCGACCGGCTCGACGTACTGCTCAAGACTTTCATCGGCGTGGTCGTGAGCAACGATCTGTTCCAGCTGTATTTCTACGTGTCGTATGCGACGGGGTTGCCGCTGCTCATGCCGGTGCGGATCGACTCCGGATTGTTCCTGCGCGCGCAGGGCTGGATGGGGTTCTTTTCCGAATTCAGCTTCATCAACTTCTGCGCGTTCCTGCTGTGCCGCCGGTACTGGTCCAGTCGTCGCGCCGCGCTTGCGTCCTGGGGCTTCCTGCTCTTCGGCTTGCTCGGATTCTCGTTCAAGCTGTTCGCGGTACTGGCCGTGTATCCGTTCGTCGGGAATGTTCGGGACGTGCGCGCGTGGCTGGCCGCCGCCGGCATCGCGGGCGGGATGCTGGTACTTGCGGCGACGGGCGTCCTCGATTCATTGCTGAAGGTGGGCATGGCGAAGATCCTGTTCTACGTCGTCGCGGGCAACTCGGCGCGCGCGGAGTCCTATCGCGTGATGTTCGAGTCGATCGGCAACGGCAATCTGCTCGGCGAAGGCCTGGGCAGCTTCGGCGGACCGGCTTCGGTGAAATTCGCTTCGCCGCTGTATCAGCTCTATCGCTTCGACTGGTACGGGCTCGGCGGCCTGTTGAAGACCACCGACACGTTCTACCCGCATCTGTTCGTCGAGATGGGCGTGTTCGGCGCGATCGCCTGGCTTGCGTTCGTGCTTGCTTACGGGCAGGGGCGGCGCAAGCCGACCGTGTGGCTGTACATCGTCGGCGCGTTCTGCTTCGACAACATCTTTTCGATGGCGTTTGTGTCGCCGTCTTACGTATTTTCCGCGCTGCTGGTCATGTATGCGTTCTCGTGGGGGCGGCCGGGTGCCGCTTCCGCGGATCGCGGCGGCGCGGCGCAAGGACGCTCATGAAAATTCTCGTCGTCACCAACATGTATCTCGACAGCAACCGCGCGAACCCGTGGCAAGGCGTATTCGTGACCGAGCAGGTCGACGCGCTGCGGCGTTCCGGCAATTGCACGGTCGACGTGCTGGTCATCGAAGGGTATCGCGACAAGGCGGAGTACCTGCGATCGATCGGTCAGGTGTGGAAGGCGGCCCGAGCGGGCCGGTACGACGTCGTGCATTACCACTTCGGCCTGAGCGCGTGCTCGGCGCCGCTGGTTCGATTGTTCACGAATGCCAGGGTCGTCATCACGTTCCACGGAACGGACATTCTCGGCCCGAGATGGATGCGGGCGGTGTCGAAATCGATGGCCTGCTTCGCACATGCCTGTATCGGCGTGAGTGCGGAAATCTCGTCGCACCTGTTTCGGCTGTGCGGTCGCGTCGCGACGATTCCGTGCGGCGTCGACGAAGCGGTCTTCGTCGCGCGTCGCGACGACGCACGCCCGGCCGCCGCCGTGCCGATCGTCGTCTTTCCATCGTCGCCGAAGCGTCCGGAGAAGAACTATCCGCTGTTTTCGCAGGTATTGCGGCAGCTTTCGGAACAGCACGGCATCGAGGTGCAGGAGCGGCATATCGACGGTCTCGACCGCGACGAAGTGCGTGACCTGCTCGCACGCGCCGCGTGCCTGCTGATGACGTCGACCCGGGAGGGATCGCCGCAATCGGTCAAGGAGGCGATGGCGCTCGACCTGCCGGTCGTGTCGGTCGACGTGGGCAACGTGCGCCAGCTGCTCGACGGCGTGTCGCCGGGCATGGTGGTGTTCGACCACGATACCGGCCGCCTCACGAACGAGCTTGCCGACGTGTTGAACGCGGGCGTGCGATCCAACGGGCGCGAGAAGCTCGAGTCGCTCGGGTATTTCTCCTCCGATGTGTCGGCGCGACTCATGGCGCTGTATGCATCGATTCACCGACGATCTCGATTTGTCCGGAATGCTTCGGATAACCAATAATGAGATAAAGGAATGTAATGAACCGCACCGAGTTATTTTCGTGCTCGATTCATCTGATGACGATGAACGATACGGTGGCCTGGATTGGCACGAGAGTCGATAAACGTCAGTTCACGCAACATGCTGCCGTCAACGTCGCGAAGATCGTCAATCTTCAGCGCGATGCGCAGCTCGCCGCGTCGATCCGCGAATGCGACATCGTCAACGTCGACGGCATGGGGGTGGTGTGGGGCGCGCGGTTGCTCGGCATTCCGGTTCCGGAGCGCGTCGCCGGCGTGGATCTGTTCGAGCGTCTGCTGGCACTGGCCGAAACGAAAGGTCTGCCGGTGTACCTGCTGGGCGCGACACAGGAAGTGGTCGAGCGGGTTGCCGCGGTGGCGGCGGAGCGCTATCCGCGGCTGCCGATCGCCGGATATCACCACGGCTATTTCTGGGACGACGAACAGGCGGTCGTGGACGACATTCGCCGCTCGGGCGCGCGATTGCTGTTCGTCGCAATCACGTCGCCGCACAAGGAAAAGTTCATCAATCGATGGAAGTCGCAGTTGGGCGTCGATTTCGTGATGGGCGTCGGCGGGACGTTCGACGTGGTGGCCGGAAAGGTGAAGCGGGCGCCGCTGTGGATGCAGCGCAGCGGCCTGGAATGGGCGTTCCGGGTGATCCAGGAGCCGGGACGGATGTGGAAGCGCTACCTGTCGACCAACATCCGGTTCCTGATGATGCTGACGGGCGCTTACGTGTCGCGCGTGTTGCGGCGCAAGGGTGCGGTCGATGCGCGGTAACGCCGTGCTGGCGGCATGCGTGCTCGTCGTTGTCGGGTGCCACGCGGGCCCGCAACGTGGCTTGCCGGAGGCATCGCATTTCTATCGGTCGGATTGGGCGAGCGGCATCGACCCGCGGCTCCGTCTGCAGGAACCGGCGCCGCAGAACATCACGATCGGCGAACTGCCGCGTGTTCCCGGCACGCTGCTGAAGGTGACGATGCAGCGCTCGCAGAACTTTGGCGGCGTGGCGAGCGGAACCCCGCGTTCGGAGATCAGCTTCTTCCCCGTGTTTCGCTTCGTCAACGGACGCGACTACGAAGTGCGCTGGTCGACGGTGATTCCCGCCGACTACCGGTTTGATGCTCGACAACCGGAACTCATCGCGCAGTTGCATCAGGGCGGCAACGACGGGTCGCCACCATTCGCGTTGCTGCTGAACGACGGGAAATATGAGGTCGACGTGCGTGGTGCACCGGGCGCGCCGAGCCGTCGTTCGCGTTCGGCGACCCGGCGGCGGACCGCGGAAAACCGGTCCGGTGGGTGCTGCGGTATCGGCCAGACGATCGCGGCATTCACGCGTTGACCGAAGTGTTTCGGAACGACGAACGTGTGGTGCATGCCGCGGGTGTACCCAACGCGTTTCCAAATGATCGCCACGCGTATTTCAAGCTCGGTCTCTACAAATGGTGGTGGAAGACGCGCGCGTCCGATGCGGCCGAGCGGACGATGTATTACGGCGACATCGAGATGAAGGAATTGCGATAGCCGCCCGCCCGCTCGCCAGCGAGCCGACGCCGCGTTCACGCACGCGTCGCCGGCCGCCTGCCATCCCGCATCAACCTTCCCGGAAAATCCCGCTATACGCGCTCAACGCCGGCACCCCGCCGAGATGCGCATACAGCACCTTCGACCCCGGCTCGAATTCCCCGCGCCGCACCTTGTCGATCATCCCGTGCATCGATTTCCCTTCATAGACGGGATCGGTCAGCATCCCTTCCAGCCGCGCACACAGACGAATCGCCTCCAGCGTGCCGTCGTTCGGCAGCCCGTACTCCGGCCCGGCATAGCGCGTGTCGAGCACCACGTCCTTCTCTTCGATGTCGCGCCCCAGGCCGACCAGCTCGGCCGTGTGCCGTGCGATCCGCGTGACCTGCTCGTGCGTGCGCTCGGGCGTCGCCGACGCGTCGATGCCGATCACGCGATCCGCGCGTCCGTCGGCCGCGAAGCCGACGACCATCCCCGCCTGCGTGCTGCCCGTCACCGAGCAGACCACGACGTAATCGAACTTGAAACCGAGCTGCGCTTCCTGCTCGCGCACTTCCTCCGCGAAGCCGACGAAGCCGAGCCCGCCGAGCGGATGCTCGGAACAGCCGGCCGGAATCGGATACGGCTTGCCGCCCGCCTGGCGCACGCTTTCCATCGCGTCTTCCCAACTGCGGCGAATGCCGATGTCGAAGCCGTCGGAAACGAGCCGCACGTCGGCGCCCATCATCCGCGACAGCTGGATATTGCCGACGCGGTCGTACACCGGATCCTCGTAGTTGACCCAGTGCTCCTGCACGAGCACGCACTTCATTCCGAGATGCGCGGCGACGGCGGCGACCTGGCGGGTCTGGTTCGACTGCACGCCGCCGATCGACACGAGCGTGTCGGCGCCCTGTGCGAGCGCATCGGGGATCAGGTATTCGAGCTTGCGCGTCTTGTTGCCGCCGAATGCGAGGCCGCTGTTGCAGTCCTCGCGCTTCGCATACAGCTCGACCTTGCCGCCGAGATGCGCGCTCAGGCGCTTGAGCGGCTGGATCGGCGTCGGGCCGAACGTGAGCGGATAACGGGGGAAACGTTGCAGGTTCATCGACAGGCTCCGGATGACGGTGGACGGGAATTCGAATCGTTCGGGAGCGGCCGTCGAGCCGTGTCCCGATGTAAAAATGATAGGGATGACCGCGCGAAATGAGCTTGCGAAATAAATAACGGGGACCTACGTTATCGATGTGATGATGAGATTTTGAATAATTTCGATTCGTAAAAGTGATTGGAGGCGCAATGAAATTAGATCGCCGCAGCACGCAGCCGGCCGACGCCGCGCCGGTGCTCGATCGCATCGATCGCGCGATCCTGCGGCAATTGCAGCAGGACGCATCGATTTCGAACGTGAGCCTTGCCGCGAAGGTGAAGCTGAGTGCGCCGGCGTGTCTGCGGCGCGTCGAGCGGCTTAAGGAAATGGGATTGATCCGCGGCATCGTCGCGTTGCTCGACCCGAAGCCGCTCGGTGCCGGGATGCTGGTCGTGATCGGCTTCGTGCTCGATCGTTCGACCCCCGAGGGATTCGCCGAATTCGAGAAGGCCGCGCAGAAAGTATCGGGATGCGTGGAATGCCACGTGGTGACCGGCGAATTCGATTACTTCATGCTGGTCCGCACGCGCGACAACGAGAGCTTCAATCGCCTGCATGCCGAACAATTGCTGTACCTGCCCGGTGTGCGGCAGGTGCGCTCGTTCATGGTGCTGAAGGAGATTCTGTCGACGCATGCGCTGCCGGTGTAGCGCACGGTGACGCGGTTGACCGCGCATGCTGCGTGGGCGGCATGCGGGCAACGGCAATGAAGGGGGGAAGAGCGGGAGGGAAGCGCTAATGAAGCGCGAAAGAAGCGGTGCGGAAGCGGAGCGCGCCGCCGCGAAGGGCCGCGCTCCGCGCTGAAAACGACTAGCCCACGCTCACCGTTGCCACGGCGCCGCGCCAGGCTGCCGCTCCGCCTTGCCGAGCCGTTCGCGCGCCGCGTGCACGACCGCCGCGTCGAGTTCGCCGTCATCCGCGAGCGCCTTCAGCGCGGCGAGCACGATGCTCGCACGATCGACCTCGAAGAATGCGCGCAGCGCGTCGCGCGTATCGCTGCGCCCGAACCCGTCGGTGCCGAGCGTCACGTAGCGGCGCGGCACGTACGCACGGATCAACTCCGGCACCGCGCGCACATAGTCGGTCGCGGCAACCACCGGGCCGTGTGTTCCGTCGAGCATCCGCGTGACATACGACGCTGCCGATTCGTCACCGAGCCGCGACCGACGCTCCGCTTCCATCCCGTCGCGCTGCAGTTCGCTGAAGCTCGTGATGCTCCACACGGCCGCGTCGATACCCCAGTCGTCCTTCAGCATCCGCTGCGCGGCGAGCGCTTCGCCGAGAATCGCGCCCGCGCCGAACAGCTGCACGCGCGCGGTCGCGTTCGATGCGGACGGCAGCCGATGCATGCCCTTCAGGATGCCGTCGCGCCGTGCAGCCGGATCGTCGTCGGGCATCGACGGCTGCGCGTAGTTCTCGTTCATCACGGTCACGTAATAGAACACGTCGCGCTGCTGCTCGACCATCTCGCGCATGCCGGCATCGACGATGGTGGCGACTTCGTACGCGAACGCCGGATCGTACGCGCGGCAGTTCGGAATCGCGGACGCCGCGAGATGGCTGCTGCCGTCCTGATGCTGCAGCCCTTCGCCGCCGAGCGTCGTGCGGCCCGACGTCGCGCCGACGAGGAAGCCGCGCGAGCGCTGGTCGGCGGCCGCCCAGATCAGGTCGCCGATCCGCTGGAAGCCGAACATCGAGTAGTAGATGTAGAACGGCAGCATCGGCAGGTCGTGCACGCTGTAGGCGGTCGCCGCGGCGATCCACGACGACACCGCGCCGGCTTCGGAAATCCCTTCCTCGAGAATCTGGCCGCGCGTGTCCTCGCGGTAGTACAGCATCGAGCCGAGATCCTCGGGCTCGTAGCGCTGTCCGAGCGGCGAGTAGATGCCGACCTGCCGGAACAGGCTCGCCATCCCGAACGTGCGGGCCTCGTCGGCGACGATTGGCACGACGCGCGGGCCGAGTTCGGGATCCTTCAGCAACGCGGCGAGCATCCGCACGAGCGCCATCGTCGTCGACATCTCGCGGCCCGCCGCCTCCAGCGCGAACGCACCCCAGGCCGGCGTCGGCGGGACGGTCAATCCTCGCGACGCCGCCATCCGCCTTCTGGGCAGATAGCCGCCCAGGGCAGCCCGGCGAGCATGCAGGTAACGCATCTCGGGGCTGTCTTCGGGTGGTTTGTAGAACGTGAGCTGCTCGACGTCGTGATCCGACAGCGGCAGCCGGAAGCGATCGCGGAACGCTTTAAGGTCGTCGACGTCGAGCTTCTTCTGCTGGTGGGTCGTCATCCGGCCCTGGCCGGCCGCGCCCATTCCGTAGCCCTTCATCGTCTTCGCGAGGATCACGGTCGGCTGGCCGCGATGGGCGAGCGCACGTGCATACGCGGCGTGCAGCTTGCGTGCGTCGTGGCCGCCGCGGCGCAGGCGGTCGATCTCCGCGTCGGTGAGCTGTGCGGCGAGCGCTTCGAGCGCGGGGTCGCCGCTGAAGAAGCGCGCGCGGTTGTACGCGCCGTCGTTCGCGGAGAAGGTCTGGAACTGGCCGTCGACGGTATCGGCGAACGCGCGCGCGAGTGCGCCGGCGTGATCGCGTGCGAACAGCGGATCCCAGTCGGAGCCCCACAGCACCTTGATCGTGTTCCAGCCGGCGCCGGTGAACAGCGCCTCCAGTTCGTCGATTACGCGGCCGTTGCCGCGCACCGGGCCGTCGAGCCGCTGCAGGTTGCAGTTGATCACGAACACGAGGTTGTCGAGCCCGTCGCGCGCGGCGAGCGACAGTGCGCCGAGCGATTCGGGTTCGTCCATCTCGCCGTCGCCGAAGAAGCCCCACACGGTGCGCCCGGCGGTGTTCGCGAGCCCGCGATGCTGCAGGTAGCGCATGAAGCGCGCCTGGTAGATCGCATTGATCGGGCCGATGCCCATCGAGCCGGTCGGGAACTGCCAGAAGTCCGGCATCAGCCACGGATGCGGATACGAACACAGCCCGGGCCCGGCGATCTCGCGGCGGTAGTGCTTCAGGTGATCCTCGGTGAGGAAGCCTTCGAGATACGCGCGCGCATAGACGCCCGGTGACGAATGCGGCTGGAAGTAGACGAGATCGCCGCCCGGGCCGCTTTCATTGTCGGCATCGGCCGGCGCCGCGCGGAAGAAGTGATTGAAACCGACTTCGAACAGGTCGGACGCCGATGCGTAGCTCGCGATGTGGCCGCCGAGTTCGCCGTACGCGCGATTCGCGCGCACGACCATCGCGAGCGCGTTCCAGCGCAGCGCGGCGGACAGCCGTTCCTCGAGATCGGCGTCGCCCGGATACGGCGGCTGTTCATGCGCGGCGATCGTGTTCACGTACGGCGTGACGGGGCCACGCGGTGCCGCGAGGCCGCGGGTGTGCGCATGCGCGGCGAGCCGGCCGAGCAGGTATTGCGCGCGATCCTTGCCGACGTGCGCGACGACGGCGTCGAGCGCCTCCAGCCATTCGGCGGTTTCTTCAGGGTCGGCGTCCGTGTGGGCTGCGCCCGCGCGCCGCGTGGCGTCGATTCCGTTCGACAGGTCCGTCATCGCAGGTCTCCCGCGCACCCATTCGGAGCGGCGCGCAATCGGTTGGAAATCAGTCAGGTCATGCTACCCGTCGATCCGCAAAATATGCGTCTGAATTCATTGGGATTTCCTGCGTGGATAGTGTAAATATTCTGGTCGTGGCCACTCTTCCGGAATATTTCGACCATGAGCACAAACCCGCGGCGGCTCGACCGCATCGACATCGGCATCCTGAACCAGCTGCAGCAGAACGCGCGCATCACCAACGCGGAACTCGCGCGTGCGGTGAACCTGTCGGCCACGCCGTGCTTCAACCGCGTGCGCGCGCTGGAAAAGCTCGGGCTGTTCCGCCAGCAGGTCACGCTGCTCGATCCCGAGCCGCTCGGGCTGCGCATCAACGTGTTCATCCAGGTCAGCCTCGAAAAGCAGGTCGAGGATGCGCTGCAGCGTTTCGAGGAAGCGATCTCGCAGCGGCCGGAGGTGATGGAGTGCTACCTGATGTCGGGCGACGCCGACTATCTGTTGCGTGTCGTGATGCCCGACATGCGTACGCTCGAGCGCTTCATCATCGAGCGGCTGACGACGATTCCCGGCGTGTCGAACATCCGGTCGAGCTTCGCGCTGAAGCAGGTGCGCTACAAGACCGCGCTGCCGCTGCCGGCGTCCGGGCTGACGCTCGTCGATCCGGACGAAGCGGCGTCCGACTGGGGCTGACGGCGGAACCGCCGGCGTGCGTATCGTCCGGTGGCGGACTTCAGACGCCTGACACCAGACGACGAGCGCGACCGCAACGCGCCGCCAATTGCCTCGCTCCACTCAAACGGACGGACCGCACCCCGTCCGGGGCCGCCGCGCATCACGCCTTGCACCGTCGCGACACCGCGCGACACGATCGCGTATGCTCGTCCCGTCAGCGGCGAAGGCGGCTGCCGGAGCCGGATCAATCGTGTGACGACCGATCAACGAGCGAGGGCATCATGGCAAGACAGACGATGGCGGAATACCTGGCGAAGACGCTGGCGGCAGCGGGCATCGAGCGCATCTGGGGCGTGACGGGCGACAGCCTGAACGGCCTGTCGTTCAGCCTGAGCCAGCTCGGCACGATTCGCTGGATGCATACGCGGCACGAGGAAAGCGCCGCGTTCGCGGCCGGCGCGGATGCCGCGTCGACCGGGCGGCTCGCGGTGTGTGCCGGCAGCTGCGGCCCCGGCAACCTGCACCTGATCAACGGGCTGTACGACTGCCACCGCAATCACCAGCCGGTGCTCGCGATCGCCGCGCACATTCCGTCGACCGAGATCGGCCTCGGCTACTTCCAGGAAACCCATCCGCAGGAGCTGTTCCGCGAGTGCAGTCATTTCGCGGAACTCGTGACCAACGCATCGCAGTTCCCGCGCGTGCTCGCGCGCGCGATGCGTACCGCGATCGAGGAACGCGGCGTCGCGGTGATCGTGCTGCCGGGCGACATCGCGCTCGGCGACGGCCCGGAAGAAGCGCCTGCGTGGAGCGAATCGGCGCCGCCGTCGATCCTGCCGGCGGACGCCGATCTCGACCGGCTCGCGGCGCTGCTCAACGGCTCGGACGCGGTCACGCTGCTGTGCGGCAGCGGCACGCAGGGCGCGCACGACGAGGTGGTCGCGCTGGCCGACACGCTCGGCGCGCCGGTCGTGCATGCGTTGCGCGGCAAGCAGTTCGTCGAATGGGACAACCCGTTCGACGTCGGGATGACGGGGCTGATCGGCTTCAGCTCCGGTTATCACGCGATGGAATCGTGCGACACGCTGCTGATGCTCGGTACGGATTTCCCGTACCGGCCGTTTTATCCGACCAATGCGAAGGTCGCGCAGATCGACTGGAAGGGCTCGCAGCTCGGGCACCGCGCGCCGCTTGCGCTCGGGCTCGTCGGCACCGTGAAGGAAACGATCGCCGCGCTGCTGCCGCGCCTCACGCGCAAGACACAGCGGCGCTTCCTCGAGAACGCGCTGAAGCACTACGCGGCCGCGCGCAAGGGGCTCGACGATCTCGCGGTGGCCGAGCCGCCGGGCCGCGCGATCCATCCGCAATACCTGACGAAGATCGTCGACGAAGTCGCGGCGGAGGACGCGATCTTCACCGCCGACGTCGGCACGCCGACGCTGTGGGCCGCGCGCTACCTGACGATGAACGGCAAGCGCCAGCTGCATGGCTCGTTCAACCACGGCTCGATGGCGAACGCGATGCCGCAGGCGCTCGGCGCGCAGGGTGCGCATCCGGGGCGGCAGGTGGTATCGCTGTCCGGCGACGGCGGATTGTCGATGCTGCTCGGCGACCTGCTGAGCGCACGCCAGCTGAAGCTGCCGATCAAGATCGTCGTCTACAACAACAGCCTGCTCGGCTTCGTGTCGATGGAGCTGAAGGCGGCCGGCTATCTCGACACGAACGTCGACCTGAGCCCGACCGACTTCGCGGCGATCGCGAAGGGCGCGGGGATTTTCAGCGTGCGCGTCGAGCATTCGGAGAACGTCGAGCATGCGCTGCGCACCGCGTTCGCGCACGACGGGCCGGCAGTCGTCGACGTCGTCACGTCGAAGTACGAACTCGCGATGCCGCCGAAGATCGAGATCGCGCATGCGAAGGGCTTCAGCCTGTTCATGCTGCGCGCGATCCTGAGCGGGCGCGGCGACGAGATCGTCGAGCTGGCGAGGACCAACTTGCGGTGACGTTGCCGGGCGGCGTGGGCGATGGGCCCGCGGCCGCATCGGGCGGTACGCATGTAGCGCGGGCGGGATCCGGGGCCGCCGGGTGGCGGTGGTGGCGCGAATCCGAGGCGCGGATTCTGCCGACGTTTGAGGCGCTCGGCATCGGGCTTCGTGCCGTTCAGCTCGCTCGGCAACGGCTTCCTGACGGGGGGCGATCGACGCGAACACGACCTTCGATGCGAGCGACTTCCGCAATATCGTCAGCGCTATCCCGCGCAGCTTCAGCAGCGCGTCGACCGTTGAACGGGCTGCCGGGCCGCCAGATCGGCGGCGGCTACGCAATCAGGGACAATCTTCACGTCGCCTTAAGATTGCGTTTCCTAGAATCGATTGATCGCCGCGCTTGCGCGGCAGACCGATTTGCCCAGGAGGATGCACGTGATAGAACCCCGTGTCGCCGTAGTCCGGTTCCCTGAAGTCATCGGCACGTCGAAGCCGAACCCGCGCTCGCGCAAGGACGGCCGATGACCTGGCCGAACGCATTGCGTGTCTCGGCACTGTTCGTGCGCGAGTGGGTCGGCCGCCCGGCCGCGGTGGGGGCGTTGTGCCCGAGTTCGCGGCATCTCGCGCGTTCGATGGCCGATGCCGTGCCGGACGGTGAAGGGCTCGTCGTCGAGCTCGGCGGCGGCACCGGCGCGATCACCGCCGCGTTGCTCGAGCGGGGCGTCGCACCGCGGCGGCTGGTCGTGGTCGAGCGGTCGCCGGCGTTCGTGCGGCATCTGCGACGGCGCTTTCCCGGTATTTCCATCGTGTCGGGCGACGCGCGGCAGCTCGAGCGGCTGCTGCCGCCCGATGCGCGAGTCGACGCGATCGTGTCGTGCCTGCCGCTGCGCACGCTGCCGCGCGAGGCCGTGACGGCGATCGTCGATCAGTGCCAGCGCGTGCTGGCGCTCGGCGGCGTGATGATCCAGTTCACTTACGATTTGCGACCGCCCGATCGTCATCCGCTCGGCGATCCCGCATTTGTTGCCGACGCGAGCCGGATCGTGTGGGCAAATATTCCGCCCGCGCGCATCGTCACCATGTGCCGGGCCGTCATCGAACAGGCGGCGTGATCGTCGCGGGGCGTTGCATTTCCTTTCATCGACCCTGCAGATGCTGCCGGACGCGGCTCAGGTTGCCGCGTTCGGCACGCATGCCGCAGGCCGCGGCCCGACCCGGCGGATGAAGCGGTCGAGCGGCGTTGCGTAGTCGCAGTCGCGCGCGATGGCCGCGCTCGATCCGGCCGACAACACCCGATACGCCAATACGCAACGAGAACACGAGCTTGCCGTCGCCGTGCATCGACGCGCGCGGCGCCGGACGCCGGACACCGGGCATCGAGGCGGAACACGGCGTAGCGGTGGCGCAAGGGCGAATGTTCTGTCACCGTTGCCGGGGCGGCCGTGCGCCCGTCGCGCGGTGGCGCGAACCCTCCCGCATGGCGTTTTTTGCACCGCATTCCGGTTTTTTTGCACGGTCTTTATCCGGCCCCTTCTAAGCTGCGAATGTCTCCAACAGCGGGGCGCTCGCCGTCCGTGCCATGACTTTCATCCGTCCCGTCCCCCAATTCGACGTTGCCGGCCGCCAACTGCGCGCCGGCGCCCGCCATCCAGGCATCCCGTTTCCCCCGGAGCACCCGCGCCTGCAGTTGCCCGTCACGCTGACGGCCGACACCGACGCGCTCGCCCGCGCCAGGCTCGCGGCGCTCCTCCATTCGCCGCTCGGCGTGTATGTGGGCAGCGCGCGCGTCGTGCGCGACGTGATCCATGTGCAATTCGACATCGCGCCGGAGGATCTCGACTTCACGCTGCACATGCTGATCGCGCAGCAGGCCGACGCGGTGATCGGGCCCGTCGCGCGGCGGATGCGCATCGACACACCGGGCGGGCGGTCGAGGCACGCCGATTGCTCCTACGACTAGCTGCCGTTTTTTTACCGATCGCCGGGCTGTCCGTCGGCCGGTTGCGGTAGTCGTTTGTGCGCTGCGTCGTACGCGGCGCTGGTCTTCGACAAGGAGGACCCATGTATCTCACGGAAGAAGTACACACCGCGCGCCAGGTCAGCCGTCGGCTGCGCGTGGTGACGCTGCCGTCGGGCCCGCAGCTCGCCCGGCAGTTGCTGGTGACGGTTCGCGCGGCGGACGTGCTGCTGCGCCAGGCGATCCGGCTGCCGGACCGCCATCAGTGGTCGGTCGACCTCGAGCGCGTCGACGCGGCCGGCGGCCCGCTGGCCGCATGGGATTCGCACGTGACGCTGCGCATCGCGAAGGTATTCGAGCCGTCGGTCGACGCGAACGCGCGCGCCGGCGATCCCGATCAGGTCACGGTCGAGATCCGGCTGTCGCTTCCCGAGCAGGCGTATATGGGCGAGCAGCGCGTCGGCATCTTCGGCCGACGGCACGGCAACCGGTTCGGCGCGACGCTGTCGGTGACGGCCGGGTCGCAGTGGGGCGCCCGACGCAACGAATGCATTCCGCCCGCCGGACGGCACGTGCACGCCGATACGCTCGAAGCGCTCGTCGACACGGTGGCGGGCATCGTCAACGCGGCCTTGTTTGCGGCCGGCCAGCCGCGCCCCGGCGGTTCGTGAGGACGCACGCAGCGCGCGCCTGAACGTGGTTCAGGCGTCGCCGCTCTGGCCGGTCTGCCGCTGCAGGTCTTCCATCAGTTGTTCCGCGAGAAAGTCGCACGGCGGGCGCTTCGATTTCGTGCTGCGCGCGAGGATCAGCTCGAGCGGCGGCAAATCGGGCAGCCCGTGCGAGCGGCCAAGCATAGACAGTTGCGCGGGAATCGCGCAGCGCGCGAGCGGTGCGACCGCAAGGCCGGCCTCGACCATGCTCAGCAGCCCCAGCAAACTCGGGCTTTCGTACGACGTGCGGAACGGCAGCTTGGCGAGTTCGAGACTGCGGATCGCATTCTCGCGCGCGACGCTGCCCGGCATGAACACCGCGATCGGCAGCGGCCGTTCCTCCCACACGCGCGGCCCGTTCGTCATCGCGGCCCATGCCATCGGCTCGTGGCGGATGAAATCGCCGGACAGCCCCTTGATGCGCGTCCCGCACACGAGATCGACGGTGCCGTCCTTCAGGAGCGGCGCGAGCGCGCTGCTCGGCAGCCCGATCACCTGGATCTCGACCTTCGGATAGGTCGCCGAGAACTTCTTCAGCACCGACGGAAGCAGCGACGACGCATAGTCGTCCGGCACGCCGATCACCACCTTGCCGGTCACTTCCGGCCGTACCACGGCCGCCCACGCCTCGTCGCGCAACGCCAGCATGCGTCGGGCGAACCCCAGCAGCACCTCGCCTTCGCGCGTCAGCACGATGCTGCGCGGCTTGCGCACGAACAGCGGCCGCCCGATTGCATCCTCGAGGCTTTTGATCTGCATGCTCACGGCCGACTGCGAGCGGTTCACCGCCTCGGCGGCGCGGGTCATGTTGCCGGTTTCCGCGACGGCGACGACAGTGGCCAGCACGTCGTGATCGAGCATCTTCATCGGTATCAGGAAAACTGAACGTAACGATCAGCATTATGCGTTTTTATTGTCGCTATGTGTCTGCCATAGTGGAATCGAGCCGGCTGCATCGTGCGATGCGGCGCGGCCATCACGCCGGCGTGCCCGGCACGCAGCGTTGAACAGGGAAGAGTGGTGTACCGATGATGGATCATCCGTTGCGCGCCGCACTGGCCGCGGAATTGCATGCCCGGCCGTTCCTGCGGCTCGCCGAAGCCGTGTCGCTCACGCATTACGCGATCTACACCGACGGCCAGCCCGACATCCACGACACGCTGCTGCACGCGCTGTGCCGCGACACCGGCATTGCCGCGCCGCAAGAAGGCGCGACCCACTACGCGGTGCAGTCGTCGTCCGGCTGGCATCTGAAGTGGGAACGCCACACCGAGTTCTCGACCTTCACGTTCGTTGCACCGCGCCGCGACACCGGTTATTTCGACGACCTTGCGATCGAAGGGATCCCGGCCGCATGGTTCGCGCGGCTTGCGGGCATCCGCTTCGTCGCGGTGCGCATGGAGTTGCTGTCGGGCGATGCCGCGCGGCTCGTGTGCGGCGACTTGCGCCGCTGGATCGACGGGCCCGCGCTCGTCGGCAGCAACGTGCTCGGCGGCGGCAAGGTGTTCTGCGACTGGCATGTGCGCGACGACGGCTTCATGCGCTTTCTGGTCGTCGACGAGGATTTCCGTGAGGAGCAGGGCGGCCGCCTGCTGCAGCGTCTGTATGAAATCGAGACGTACCGGATGATGGCGTTGCTCGCGTTGCCGGTCGCGCGCCGGATGAGCCGCGAACTCGACGAGATCCACGCGGCGTTGCATGCGTTGATGCAGCGCATGGACGCGAGCGGCGCCGACGGCGACGACACAGCGCTGCTCGTGAAGCTCACGCATCTCGCGGTGCGGGTCGAAGCGCTGTCGGGGTCCGGCGGCCGTTTCAGCGCGTCGCGTGCGTACGAAAAGCTGGTGCTCGCGCGCATCCAGGAACTGCGCGAGGAGCGTATCGAAGGGATGCCGACGATCGCGGAATTCATGGAGCGCCGCTTCGCGCCGGCGATGGAAACCTGCCGCAGCGTATGGGCGCGCCACGAGCAGATCGCCGCGCGGATCGCGCGGGCGGTCGACTTGCTGCGCACGCGCGTGAATCTCGCGCAGGAAAAGGATGTGACGCGCTTGCTGGCCGGCATGGAGCGCACCGCGCGCAACCAGCTTCATCTGCAGCACGCGGTCGAGGGGCTGTCGGTGGCAGCCATTTCGTACTACGTGCTGTCGCTCGCCACAGCGGCGTTCAAGGCGCTGCACGTGATGAATCTGCCGGTCGATCCCGAACTGGCGGAAGGCCTGCTGATCGCGCCGGTCGTGTTCGCGGTGATTCACATCACGCGACGCACGCGCGCGCAGCTCGCCAGGTCGGAGGCCGCGCATGACGGCGCACCCGTGCCGAACGTGCAGGCTGCCGCATTGAAGCAGGCCGGTTAGAACATCGACGACATATCAAAAGGAGTGGAGATGACTGTTATGCAAACGCAATCTGAGTTTTTCACTGACCTCGATGCATTCGACGAGCCGGCCTGGGACCAATGCGGCGCGCCGAAAGAGGTGTACATGACGTCGTATCAGGCCGCGCTGCAGGAGCCGATGACGTCGCTTTTCGGCAGCACGATCGATCGGCCGGAGGTCGCGGCCGTGGCGATTCTCGGGTACAACTGACGCGCTATATCGTGCGAAACCCGTTGCGGATGCAGCACGTCCGGCGGCCCATTCACGCACGCCTTCCATTCATGACCGCGCATCCCGCCGTTTCCCTTCATGAACGACGTTGCCTGACGAGCCTTCCGACACCGTCCCCCCGATCAGGAGGCATACCGTGACGATTCCACTCGATCAATATGCGAACCAGTACGTGCGATTCGAAGACGAACGCACGCGGCCCGTGCGCGACCTGCTGGCCGCGGTGCCGGACACGCGCATCAGTACCGCGATCGATATCGGCTGCGGGCCCGGCAACTCGACCGAGGCGCTGATCGCGCGCGCACCCGACGCGACGGTCCGCGGAATCGATGCGTCGGCGGACATGATCGCCGCCGCGCGCAAGCGCCTGCCGTCGCTGCGTTTCGATGTCGCGGATGTGTCCACCTGGGATGATCCGGGCGGCTATGACCTGATCCTGTCGAACGCGGTGCTGCAATGGGTGCCCGCGCACGCCACGCTGTTTCCGTCGCTCGCCGGCCGGTTGGCGCCGGGCGGCCATCTGGCGGTGCAGATGCCCGACAACCTCGACGAGCCCGCGCACCGGCTGATGCGCGAAGTCGCGGCGGCCGGCCCCTGGGCGGACAAGCTGAAGAACGCGGCGCGCACCGAGCGATTCGACGCGCGGTACTACTACACGCTGCTGTCGCCGCTGTGCGCGCGGGTCGATGTATGGCGCACGACTTACTACCATCCGCTGAGCGGCGGCGCCGATGCGGTCGTCGAATGGTTCAAGGGCAGCGCACTGCGGCCGTTCCTCGCGGCGCTGGACGACGACAGCGAGCGCGATGCATTCATCGCGCGCTATCGCGATGCACTGGCCGGCCCGAGCGGCTATCCGGTGTTCGACGACGGCACCGTGCTGCTGCCGTTCCCGCGCCTGTTCATCGTCGCGACCCGAAAGTAATGGAAAAGTAAGGCAGGCGTTCGCGCGTCAGGACAGCGGCCGCATCGATTCCGGATCGACGGTCCGGCTCTTCGCGGTTTGCCCGTCGCGCAGATCCTTGTACCAGAACAGCGCAACTTCCCCGTCGTTCGCGCCGTCGGCGTACAGGAAGCGGTCGTGGCCGCCCACGACGAAGCCGGCGCGTGCGTACGTGCAGCAGGCCGCGACATTGTTCGCCTGCGTTTCGAGCCGCATGAAGCCGAAGCCGCGGCTGCGCGCCCATGCTTCCGCGGCCGCCAGCAGGAACTGGCCGATCCCTTGCCGCCGGCAGGTGCGCTCGACCGCGAGTTCCGCGATCTCGGCCATCCCGTTCCAGCTTTCGGTGATCGCGACGAACCCCGCGAGGCGCCCGCTCGCAGTCGCGCGGAACAGCGCGGTGCCGCCGCACGCCTCGCGCGCCCAGCCGGCCGGGTCGAAGCCGTAGTCCTTGCGCCGCACGGGCAGTGCGCGCAAATCGAGCAGATCCTGGTACGGCGCATTCAGCTCCCACGCGATCTCGAACGAGAAGTCGCATCCGTTCAGTTCGTCGGCGGGCAGATCGACCGCCTGTTCGATGCTGATGTGCTCGGCTCGGTCCATGTGTCGGTGTCCTTCGTGTTTCGAGTTGCCGCGCTCTCACAATGCTTCCCCGTTGCGGCGGTTCAACGGCTGATTATGCGGGATATCGGCGCGAACGCTGAAGCGCATCGATTGCCGAGTGTCATCGTCGCCAACAGGAACGCGCTGGCATCCCTCCGTCGCGCGCTACATCCGAGCGTTCCAGCACCTATCATGTATGAAGCTTGTCTCGCGCCGGCATGGCCCGGCGTGTGCCGAAACGAATGCGCGAACGAAGGGGGCCGTCATGACCGATCGCGACATGGTGTTTGCAGGCTCGATCCCGGCGTTCTACGACACGCTGATGGTCCCGCTGATCTTCGACGCCTATGCGGCAGACCTGGCCGCGCTCGTCGCCGGATTCTCGCCCCGCACGGTGCTCGAAACGGCCGCCGGCAGCGGCGCGGTCACGCGGGCGCTTGCGCCGCGGCTCGGCGCCGATGCGCGCTATGTGGTGACCGACCTCAACCAGCCGATGCTCGATTACGCCCTCACCCGGCAGGGGCCCGACGGCCGTATCGAATGGCGGCAGGCCGACGCGCTCGCGCTGCCGTTCGACGACGGGTCGTTCGACGTCGTCTGCTGTCAGTTCGGCGCGATGTTCTTTCCCGACCGGGTTGCCGGCTACGCCGAGGCGCGGCGCGTGCTGGCGCCGCACGGGCACTTCGTCTTCAGCGTCTGGGACCGCATCGAGGAAAACGCGTTTGCCGACGCAATCACCAGTGCGATCGCCGAGCTGTTTCCGCACGACCCGCCGCGATTCCTCGCCCGAACGCCGCACGGCTATCACGATGTCGCGCTGATCCGCGACGAGCTGCATCGCGCGGGTTTTATCGACGTCGACATCGCGACGCGCGAGAAGACGAGTCATGCGGCCTCGGCACGCGACGTGGCCGTCGCTTATTGTCGAGGCACGCCGCTGTACGACGAAATCGTCTCGCGCGATGCCGGCCTGATTCAAAGCGCGATGGATCGCGCGACGGACGCCATTGCAGCGCGCCACGGCGACGGGCCGGTGGCCGGCAAGATCCAGGCGCACGTGATCGTGGCTGCGGGATAGCGCTGCGTCGATTGCTCACATCAAATCCGCTCGGCCGGCTTGCTCGCGAATCTCCGGTGCGATGCGCGGCGGTTCGCCTATGCTGAATTGTCAGCGGCCCGGACTCCGCGCCGCGATACGGCGAACCGGCGATGACGGGAGGGCGCGATGAGCGAGCAAGCCAACGTGCAACTGGTGCAGCAGGCGTATGCGGCGTTCGGCAGGGCCGATATCGACGGCATCCTGCAGACGCTGTCCGACAGCATCGACTGGTTCATCCCGGGGCCGGCCGACATCGTTCCATTCGTCGGCCGACGACACGGGCCGCAGGCGGTCGCGGCGTTCTTCGCGGCGCTCGCCTCGACGCAGACCGCCGAACGGTTCGAGCCGCTCGAGTTCATCGCCAGCGGCAACCGCGTCGTGGTGCTCGGCACGCAGCGCTGGCGCGTCCATTCGACCGGGCGTACGTACGAGGACGATTGGGTGCATCTGTTCACGATCGACGGCGGAAAGATCGCGGCGTTCGTCGAGTATCACGATACCGAGGCCGAAGCGACTGCTCATCGACGGTGACGGTGTCGCGCGAAGCGATGTCACTTGAAGCCCGGATTCCTCGGAAGATAGCGCGTCCAGTCGCCGCTGTCGTGCGCGGACATCGTCACCATCGGAAGCATGAATCGCATCCCGTGGCTGGCCGCGATCGATAGCGCATCGCTGGCTTCGGACCTGCGGTGCGTCGCCGGCGAGCGCCAGCGTGAGCGCCGTGCGGAATGCAACCCGGTTCTCCCGTGCGTCGCACCATTCCGCAACGGCCACCCTAAAGAAAGCGCTGCCGACGCACCGTGCACCGCGCCACCAGCGCCTTGCACGGCTGCCCCGATCAATCGATCGCGCGCATCGCGTGGCGCAATTCCTGATAGCTGCGCAGCCCCGTCACGCCGAGTTCGCGGCCGATCCCGCTCAACCCGAAGCCGCCCCAGCACACATGCGGATAGATGAGTTGCGGCGCGTTGATCCACACAAGCCCGGCGCGCACGCGCGCCTGGAACTGCTTCGCGGCTTCTCCGTCGCGCGTGACGACGGTCGCGACGAGCCCGTAGCGCGTGTCGTTCGCGAGCGCGATTGCCTCGTCGTCGGTGCGGAACGATTTGACGCACGCGACCGGGCCGAACACCTCGTCGGTCCACAGCAGGTTGTCGGCGGCCGGTTCCGCGACCACGACGGGCGCCATGAAGAAGCCGTTGCCGCCCGCGTCGGCGACGCGGCCGGTGAACGCGACACGCGCACCCGCCGCGATGCCTTGTTCGAGCATCGCCTCGACGCGCGTGCGCTGCGCGGCCGAGATCAGCGGCCCCATCGCGACCTGGCAGGTGCCCGGCGGCGCGACGACGAGCGCGCGCACGGCCGTTTCGAACGCGGCCATGAAGCTGCGGTAGAGACTGTCGTGCACGAGGATGCGAGCGGTGGCCGAGCACATCTGGCCCGCGTTCGTGAAGGCGCCGGCGACGGCGAGCGACACCGCGACGTCGAGATCGGCGTCGTCGCGCACGATCAGCGACGACTTGCCGCCGAGTTCGAGCGTCACGCGCTTCATGTCCTCGGCGGCGGCCTGCATGACCTTGCGGCCGGCCGCCGTGCTGCCGGTAAACGAGATCTTGTCGATCAGCGGATGGGCAGTGAGCGCCGCGCCGACTTCGACGCCGCCGTTCACGACGTTGACGACGCCGGCCGGCACGCCGGCTTCGGCGATCAGGTCGAGCAGCGCGTGTTCGGTCGGCGACGTCAGTTCGGACGGCTTCAGCACGACCGTGCAGCCGGCCGCGAGCGCGGGCGCGAGCTTCCACGCGGTCGTGACCATCGGGAAGTTCCACGGCATGATCAGCGCGGCCACGCCGACCGCATCGTAAAAGCGCTCGGCCGCGACGGCGTCGCTCGGCAGCGCGACCGGCTCGGCCGCGAACAGTGCCGGGTCGTTGCATAGTTGCGCGTAGTACGCGAAGGTCGCGACGACGTCGCCGACGTCGGCATCGGCCTCGAACGGCGGCTTGCCGCTCACCTGCATCTGCAGCGCCGCCAGGCGCTCGCGGTTGGCCTCGACGCGCTCGGCGATCGTCGCGAGCAGGCGGCCGCGTTCGGTGGGCTGCGTGTCGCGCCAGCCGGCGAACGCGTCGCGCGCGGCGCGGACGGCGGCGTCGACGTGCGCGGTCGTCGCGAATTCCTGCCAGCCGATCGTCTCGCCGGTCGATGCGTTGAAGATCGGCGCGCCGGCTGCGTCGGAATGCGTGCGTACGGGCTCACCGGCGATGCGGGCGGCGGGCAGCACGAGCATTGCGGCGGAAGGGGAAAGCTCAGCGGTGGACATGACGGTTTTCCTGTCGGTCGGGTGGGCGGATCAGCGGTACGCGACGCCCGGCATCACGCAGAGCATCTCGAACGCGAGGTTCGCGCCGACGAGCGCGGTGGTGCCGGTCGGATCGTACGGCGGCGACACTTCGACGAGATCCGCGCCGACGATGTTCAGCCCCTTCATCCCGCGAATGATCTCGAGGCCCTGATGCACCGACAGCCCGCCGATTTCCGGCGTGCCGGTGCCGGGTGCGTACGACGGATCGAGGCCGTCGATGTCGAAGCTCAGATACACCGGCGTGTCGCCGATGCGCTCGCGCACCTGCGCCATCAGCGGCGCGAGCGACTTGTTCCAGCATTCTTCCGCCTGCACGACGGTGAAGCCCTGCTGACGGCACCAGTCGAAATCGTCCGCGTGGTAGCCGGTACCGCGCAGGCCGATCTGCGTGACCTTGTCGCATTGCAGCAGGCCGTCTTCCACCGCGCGGCGGAACGGCGTGCCGTGCGCGATCTTCTCGCCGAACATCGTATCGTTGACGTCGGCGTGCGCATCGACGTGCACCACGGCGACCCGGCCGTACTTCCTGTGCAGCGCGCGCAGGATCGGCCACGCGATCGTGTGGTCGCCGCCGAGCGTGATCGGGCGGCAGCCGTTCGCGACGATCTCGTCGTACGCCTCTTCGATGCGGCGCACCGAATCCTTCAGGTCGTAAGGGTTGGTCGCGACGTCGCCGATGTCGGCGACCTGCAGCGAATCGAACGGCGCGGCGCGCGTGGCCATGTTGTACGGGCGCAGCAGCACGGATTCGGTGCGGATCTGGCGCGGGCCGAAGCGCGAACCCGAGCGGTTCGACGTGCCGAGGTCGAGCGGCACGCCGACGAAGCACACGTCGAGGCCGTCGGTCGTGCTCGCCTGCGGCAGGCGCATCATCGTGGCGATGCCGCCAAAGCGCGGCATCTCGTTGCCGCCCATCGGTTGATTCAGTTCGTGGTGCATGGGGCCGTCTCCTCTTTCCGGTGAAAAGCGATCGGCCGATGGTAGAGGAGAACGCGGGTGAGAAGATTTTGAAGTCGCAACGTTTACATCGACGGGTCTCGATGCGAGCGGTGTCGCGGCATCGATGCGACGCGACCGTCGGCGACGTGGCTGTCAGCGTTCAGCCGACGATTGCAGGCGGGGTGGCGTCGTCGTCATGCGTGCCGGCGGATGGAAACGCCGGCGTGGCCGCGCCCCATGCGGCGAGCTCGCGCTTCGTGCGCACGCCGAGCTTCTGGAACGCGCGCTTCACGTACGACTCCGCCGTCGCGACGCGCACGCCGAGGATGTCGGCGGTTTCCGGCACGGTCTTGCCGGAGATCAGGTGCTTGCAGGTTTCGTATTCGCGCTTCGACAGCTTCACGCCGTCGGCCGCGATCCGCGCATCGAACTGCGCGAGCGGATGCACTTCGGGCGTCGGATGCGCGACGCGCCGCGCGGCAGTGGTCGATGCGTGCAGTTCGAGCAAGGGGAACAGCACGTCGCTGATGCTGCGAAAGCGGTTCATCTCGGCGAGCGTGAACGGCGGGCGATCGCGGCCGCGTTCCAGCGCGATCGAATGCTGCGCGTAGCGGGTGCCGCGCGCGAGCACGCATTCGTGGCCGATATGCACGTCGTCGAATATCCGCTGGCGGAATTCGCCGGGCGGAATCGCCGCGATGTCGCGCACGACGAGCATCGTGCCGGTCTTGCCGCGCAACCCGGCAAACAGCGGGTCGCTGTCGAGAAAGCGCTCGTAATAGAGCGTCATCACGTCGGAGATTTCGGTGGCCTCGGTGCCGATGCCGCTGCTGCCGATCCATTCGCAGCGATAGCCCGTGGGCATCGAGCCATCGACGCGCGAGCGTTCGACGTGCGCGACGTCGAGCGGTACGACCTCGTTCAGCAGTTGCGTGAGGCGCGGCACGAAGTGCGGCGTGCCGACCGTTTCGATCAGCTCGCCCAGCGCCTTGAACGACACGTTGAAACGGTCGGTGTCGCGGTGGAAGGGGTTCACGTTGAGCAGCATGCGGTTCCCCGGGTGAAAAGCGGGCGCGATTGTAGCGTTCAACGCCGAAAAGGTCATTAAGGGAAATACCGTACGGAGTCCTGGGGCCGCGCGTACACCCGGAAAACGCGGCTTGTCCCCCCCGAAGGGGGGCATACCGGGGCAGTGTAAATGAGTAACTTTGTCTCTGCTTTTTTCAATCGAGAGACAAAGATTCAGATGACCAAACTGATCAAGGACATCCTGCCGCTCGGCGCAGGCATCGGCGAATTCACGAAGCTCGACTTCGGGATGGACGAAAGCGACTGGCGCGCGGCCGAAGGCAAGAGCGGCAACTACCTCATCGGCTGGTGGGAAGGCAAGGCCGGCTCCGTGGAGTTCCCGGAAACGGCGGCGGACGAGGCCGTGTGGCTCGTCGAGGGCCGGATCGCGCTGACCGACGTCGAAGGCAACCGCAAGGAATTCACGCCGGGGCAGGGCTACCTGCTGCCGGCCGGTTTCGCGGGCCGCTGGGAGACGATCGAGGACGCGAAGAAGTTCTACGTGCTGCTCGAGAAGTCGTGATGTGAGGATGTAAGCGACCGCCGCCGTGGCGTGTTCGTCGTCAGGTTGACGCAGGGCCGGCGGCGGTGGCGGTTTCGATCGACCGCAAGCGACGTCGACGTCCGTTGCGTTTTCGCGGGCGGCACGCATCGCGGCTTGCGGTGCACGCGCCGATCGTCGCCATCGGCGAAACCGCGGCAAGCGGGCACATCGGGGAAATCGGCGAATTCGGCACGCCGTGCACGCATCACCTGCGCGGGTCGCGATCACGTTGAATGGCTGGGATCATGGAAATGGAAGTCAACGAAGCAACGCAAGGTGCAACACAAGGCGCAACGCAACCCGCACCGGCTAACGCGCACGCCGCGCGTCGCGCACCGGTCGCGCTGAGCGCCACCGAAGCGCTCGCGAACACGAAGCTGTTCCCGTACTGGCTCGACAACCCGGCCGCGCCGGCCACCGAGCCGGAACTCGTCGGCGACGCGACGGCCGACCTGCTGATCGTCGGCGGCGGCTTCACCGGGCTGTGGGCGGCCGTACAGGCGAAGGAACAGATGCCGCACCTGAACGTGGTGCTGATCGAGGCCGGCAAGGTCGCGCACGGCGCATCCGGCCGCGCGGGCGGAATCATCTCGACGTCGGTGATGCACGGGCTGCCGAACGCGGTGCGGGTGTTTCCGAACGACATCGCGCAGCTCGAGGAATTCGGCCATCGCAATCTCGACGGCTTCGAGGACACGCTGAAGCGCTACGACATCGACGCCGACATCGAGTGGAACGGCGAGATGACCGTCGCGGTGGACCCCGAGCACATCGCGCACCTGAAGGGCGACTACGACCTGCATCGCGAATACGGGCACGACGTCGTGCTGCTGGATCGCGAGGAAACACTCGAGCAACTGAATTCGCCGCTGTTCGCGGGCGCGCTGTGGTCGCGCAACCGCAGCGGCATCGTGCATCCGGCGAAGCTCGCGTGGGGACTCAAGCGCGCGGCGCTGCAGCTCGGCGTGAAGCTGTACGAGCACACGCCGCTCACGACCGTGACCGACGAAGGCAGCACGGTGTTCGTGACGACGCCGAAGGGCAGCGTGCGTGCGCCGCGCGTCGTGTTCGGCAGCGGCACCGCGAAGGTCGGGATTCCCGACATCAACCGCCGCGTGATGCAGGTTCGCGATCACGTGCTCGCGACCGAACCGCTCACCGACGAGCAGCTCGCGCGCATCGGCTGGAAGAATCGCCAGGGCGTGTACGACACGCGCACGCAGCTCAACTATTTCCGGCTGACGAAGCACAACAACATCATCTTCGGCGGGCTGGTCAGCTATCACTTCGACGGCGACCCCGACCCGCATCAGGACGGCGAGCGCGAAACCTACACGCGGCTCGCGGAAGCGTTCTACCGCACGTTCCCGCAACTGAGCGACGTGCGCTTCTCGCACGCATGGGGCGGCCCGATCGACTACTGCTCGCGCGGCTCGGTGTTCGCGAAGCGCTATCTCGGCGACAAGGCCGTATTCGTCGCGGGCTACACGGGCTTCGGCGTCGCGGCGAGCCGGTTCGGCGCGTTCATGGGGCTGAACATCCTGTTCGATCGCGACAGCCCGGAGCGCAAGCTCGACATCGCGAACCAGAGCCCGAGCTATATCCCGCCGGAGCCGATGCGCTGGGTTGCCGCGAAGATCACGTTCCATGCGTTCGACGGTGCCGATGACGAAGGCGGCTGGAAGCGCGCATGGATCAACGGGATCAAGGCGATGGGCTTCCCGATGTAGGTGACGGTCGTTGACGAACGACGGGTAGGGTGCGCGCCGTTGCCGATGATGGCGCGCATCCGGTCAGGTCCATCGGCGAACGCGCAACGGCTTCAAGCATGTTTTCGAATACCACCGATCTCGATCTCCGGCTCATCCGGGTCTTCCTGGCTGTCGTCGATGCGCGCGGCATCACGGCCGCCGAGGCATCGCTCGGCGTGCGGCAGTCGACGATCAGCACGCAGCTTTCCGCGCTCGAAGCGCGCGTCGGTTTCAAGCTGTGCGACCGCGGTCGCGGCGGCTTTCGACTGACGTCGAAGGGCGAACGCTTCGCGGCCACCGCGCGCACGCTGGTCGCGGCGACGTCGGAGTTCGTCGCGCGCGTGCGCGACATCGACCGCAAGCTGGTCGGCACGCTGTCGATCGGGCTGATCGGGCAGGCACCGCTGGTCGAGAATGCGCGCGTCGCCGACGCGATCGGCGCGTTCCGCAAGCGCGACCAGGCCGTCACGTTCTCGATGAAGGTCGCGTCGCCGCAGGAACTCGAGGAAGGCCTCGTCAACAACCAGCTCGATTTCGCGATCGGGTATTTCTGGCATCGCGTGCCGGGGCTCGACTACACGCCGTTGTTTACCGAGGAACAGGTGATCTACTGCGGTCGCGGTCATCCGCTGTTCCATGCGTCGCAGCCGGTGTCGGTGAGCGACCTGCAGGCGCACGACTGGGTGTGGCGTACGTATCCGGTGCCGGAGGAGCAGTGCCCGCTGCCGGAGCGGCGCGTGACCGCAAGTGCGGACAGCATCGAGGCCGCGACGATCCTGATCCTGTCGGGTGGCCATCTCGGTTATTTGCCCGCGCACTACGCGGAGCCGTTCGAGCAGCGCGGGCTCGTGAAGGCCATCGGCCGTGCGACGTTCAGCTTCGACGTGCCGCTGCATCTCGCGATGAAGCGCAACGCGAGCGGCAAGCCGATCGTCGATGCATTCCGCGAGGACTTGCTGCGCGCGTTCAACATCAGGGCGGTCGCGCTGGCTGCGTAGCGCGCGCCGCCCGTGTGACGATCACACGCTCGCGCTGTCGTCGCGATATCCGTTCTTGCCGTCGAAGATTTCCTTCAATGCGGCACGCAGCACGACCGGATCGTGTTCGCCCGGCGCGAGATGGATCACGTAATGCGTGTTGCCGTCGAGCCGCGCGGCGGTACGTTCATCGAGTTCGACGTCTAGCGTGTCGCCCGCGAGACGCACCGTCAGATCCTTCACGTGCGCGGTGAGCTGATCGAGCACCATCACTTCGATCGACGTTTCGTCCGGAAAGCGCAGCAGCGAGAAGCAATAGTTCTGCTCCGCGTCGTGGCAATAGATGTTCGCGCAGCTTTCATCGTCGTCGCCATCGAATGTGGCCGCGCCGACGGTGGCGTGTAGTTCCATGATGTTTTCCTGCGTATGAAGGTGGGTTATCGGGGCAGCGCGGTTTCTGCTTCCGCGTCGCGGTACGCATCGCGCGCCTTCAGCCACGACTCGAACTCACGCATGACCTGGACGACGACGGGGCCGCAACCGGCCGCCGTCCGCGGCCAGATCGTACTGGACGCGCACGGCGGCTTCAGCGTATTCGGAAGATTCGGCGGATTCAGCGCGTCAGCGTCACGGCCAGATAACCGACATACCCGGCGCCGTTCGCCAGCAACGCCCAGATCGCGAGCCCGCGCTTACGCGCATTGACGCGCAGCCAGGCCGCCGCCGCGAGCGTGATGATTACGCCGGTCAGCACTTCGGGGCGCGGCTCCCACGGCGTCAGCATGATGCCGATTGCCGGCAGCAGCGTGCCCTGGAACACCATCGCACCGGTGATGTTGCCGAACGCGAGCGTGTCCTTCTTGCGGCGAATCCACAGGACGCTGTTGACCTTCTCCGGCAACTCCGTCGCGATCGGCACGATGATCAGCGACAGCAGCAGCGCGGAAATGCCGAGCAGGTGCGACACGCCTTCGACGCCGTGAATGAAGCCCTTCGCCCCGCCGACCAGCAGCGCGACGCCGATCCCGAGCTGCAGCGCGATGGTCGCGAGATTGGTCGGCAGCCCGATGCGCGACAGGAACATCGTATGCGGCGCTTCGGTGCCGTGCCCGGCATCGACGAGCTGCGTCGACGCACGGAACGTCATCACGACGTACAGCACGTAGACGCCGACCAGCATCGCGGCGAGCAGCGCGCGGACCGCCCACACGTGATGCGGGACGAACATCGCTACGGTGGCGAGCGCGAACGCGGCGAGGAAGTAGTTGAGGTCGCGTACGAAGCCGGTTCGTTCGGGCGCGATCGTGCCGGTCAGGCCGCGTGTGCGGATCACGGCGAGCGTCATCAGGAATGTGGTCAGCGTCGCGAGCATCAGCGGCGCGCCGAGAATCGCGCCGACGCCGATTTCCTCGTTCACGGCCGCGTTCGACGTGCCGCCCGCGAGCGCGAGCAGCGGCACCATCGTTTCGGGCAGCGCGGTGCCGACGGCCGCGAACAGCGAACCCGTGACGCCTTCGGAAATCTTCAGGCGTTCGCCGAGGTGTTCGAGCGCATTCGTGAAGAGTTCGGCGGCAATCAGGATGACGATCAGCATGAACGCCAGTTCGACGAGCATCAACGTCATGCGGCACCTCCGCAGGCTGGCATGCGAGCAGTAGCGAAACGCGAGAGGAAAGCTGGAGGGAACATGGGGACTCCGTGGTCGGACGTGGACGAGCCATGACGCATCTGCCGACGTCCGACCTGGAACGACGCGATGCGTCCATGGTCTCGCCAGACCGATTCGGCCGAACGCGCCACGGCCGCAGGCCGAGTGTGTTGACGCGTTCGCTTTCCGGGGCAGGAAAGCAGGCTACTCCCCAAAGACGAAGGGGAGTCTAGCCGAGACGAATGCTTTCGGCAAGCATGCATGCGCGCGCCGCGGCGCGTACCGCCGGCGGCACCGCGGGCGCATTCGCGCGTCCGCGGCGGCTGCTTGCGAGCATGGTCCAACCACCGCAACCCGCATCGTGCCGCGCTGGCACACGGTGAGCCAGATGCATGCCTGCGTCGGGCGGATCGCCGCGCACATTACATCCAACTATCCGCGTATTACCAAAAACTGTCATTGAGCGCCGCTAAGCTTTCGCCACCCTCACAACCGGGATTCCCCGTCATGCGCACGACAATCCGCCTGTTTGCCCCGCTATTGCTGCTGCCCACGCTCGCCGCACCGGTGCTCGCCGCCACCGCGGCCCCCGTCAGCCCGAACTGCGGCGGCAGCACGACGCCGATCGCCGACATCCAGGGCCCGGGCGCGCCGTCGCCGCTCGCCGGGCAGAACGTGTCGATCGAAGCGGTCGTCACCGCCGATTTCGGCGGCACCGACGGCTTCGGCGGCTTCTTCGTCCAGCAGGCGGACGCCCAGCGCCGCAACCAGCCGGGCGTGTCCGAAGGGCTGTTCGTCTATGCGCCGAAAGCGCGCGCGAAGGCCGGCGATCTTGTGCACGTGACGGGCAAGGTCGAGGAAAAATACGGGCAGACGCAGCTCACGCTGGCGGGCGCGATCGCGGTGTGCGCGAACGGCCAGACGGTCACGCCGGCCACGCTCACGCTGCCGGTCGACAATTTGAACACGTTCGCCGCGTATGAAGGGATGCTCGTGCGTCTGCCGCAGACGCTGAACGTCACCGACAACTACGAACTCGGCCGCTACGGCAGCGTGATGTTGAGCAACGGCCGCCTGCGCACGCCGACGAGCGTGGTGCCTCCGGCGCAGGCGCACACGCAGATCGATGCGAACGCACGCAATCAGCTGATCCTCGACGATGGCTCGAACAAGCAGAACCCGGCCACCGTGCCGTATCCCGCGCCGGAACTGTCGGCCACGAACACGCTGCGCTCGGGTTACACGGTGCGCAACGTCGAAGGCGTGCTCGAGGTACGTTACGGCGCATGGCGCGTGCAGCCGCTGCCCGGCGCGGCCGCGCCGACGTTCGACACGCGTGCGAACCCGCGCACTGACGCACCGGCGCGCGATCCGAAGTCGAACCTGCGCGTCGCGTCGTTCAACGTGCTCAACTACTTCAACGGCAACGGAATGGGCGGCGGTTTCGACGACCCGAACAACCGTGGCGCGAAGAACTACCAGGAATTCCAGCGTCAGGAAGCGAAGATCGTCAGCGCGCTGAAGGCGCTGAATGCCGACGTGATCGGGCTGATGGAAATCCAGAACAACGGCTATGGCGAACTGAGCGCGGTGCATCAGCTCGCGGCGAAGCTGGGTAGCCACTGGCGCGTCGTCGATCCGGGTTCGTCGCGTCTCGGCGGCGATGCGATTACGGTCGCGATGATCTACGACAGCCGCGCGGTCGAGCCGGTCGGCCGCGCGTCGACGCTCGCGATCGACGACAAGAATCGCCAGCCGCTCGCGCAGTCGTTCCGGCGCATCGGCGGCAAGCAGGCGCTCACGATCGCGGTCAACCACCTGAAGTCGAAGAACTGCCCGGACGCGGCGAACGACGACCTCGACCAGGGCGACGGCCAGGGCTGCTGGAACCCCACGCGCACGCGTGCGGCCGCGAAGCTGGCCGACTGGCTCGCCGGCACGCCGACGGGTGTCGCGGGGCAGGGCACGCTGCTGATCGGCGACTTCAACAGCTACACGTATGAAGACCCGATCCGCCTGCTCGAATCGCGCGGCTACCGCAACCTGGTGTCGCGCTGGATCGGCGCCAACGCATACAGCTACGTGTACAACGGCGAAGCCGGCTACCTCGATCACGCGCTTGCGTCGCTGCCGCTCGCGTCGCACGTGAAGGCCGTGCACGAATGGCACATCAACGCGGACGAGCCGCTCGCGCTGCAATACACGCTCGCGTACAAGTCGGCCGAGCAGCAGAAGACGTACTACGCGCCGGATGCGTATCGC
Source organism: Burkholderia sp. Nafp2/4-1b (assembly GCF_003635165.1). Lineage (GTDB taxonomy): Bacteria > Pseudomonadota > Gammaproteobacteria > Burkholderiales > Burkholderiaceae > Burkholderia. Next base: position 94,841 of record NZ_ML058599.1, read on the forward strand.
TCGTCGGATCACGACCCGGTGCTGATCGATATCGCGCTGCCGGGCGGCGGGCGCTGAGCGCGGAATCGCGCATCTGAAGTACGGCGTGCGGCACCTGCCGCACGTCGGCGCGGGAGTCGGCGCGGTGGTGCGTGAATTACGCGCTGCCGCTCGCCGGCCTCGCTCTCCCCCCAATGCATCACGTGCCCGATTCACGATAGCGGCAATGCGGTCCGCAATCTACGGCACGAATGATCGCTTCTTCATTGCGAATACCCGCGTATTACGCATCAAAGCGCGGTCCGTGCGGCTTGCGATTCCGTTCCGATAACGCGTAAATAATTCCGGCGAATATTCGATAAATCGCCGAATTCGGTATTTTATGGATGCTGCCGGACTTTATTCAACGATTCGCGCTAATCGATTGGGGATAATTAAAATGAAAGAAAGATCCTGTCGATTTGAAGGGCGCCCGCGTGCGCTGTCACCAGCTGCTCAGCGCTGCGGGACACGCGCGAAACCAATGATATTCGTGGAAAAAACCATTCCCGCCGCACGCCCAATTCGAACAATCGTTTTTCTTTCAAATTCCAGACACTAATCGTCGTTCGCATCATAAGAGATTTTTTAATATCCGAATGATCTTTGACAACGCGGCGCAGCACCGCCTATTTTTGTCATGTCGTAAATTTTCGTCATACAAAAGTCGTTGAAGCTGCAAGGGGGCGGCGTTCTCGCATCATTCTCCGCCCGCAGTTTGCTGTGTCTGTATCACGTTCAGTCTCTCGAAGTAGTCCAATCCCCGATCGCCGTCTGCCGACCATGCAACGCGAGTGGCGGGTATGCCTGCGCGTTTTTCGCCGGCGATGACGGCCTGTGTGTGAAGCGATATCCGATCCAACACAAGGACAGAGGCATGAAACCAGACAGGAGCAGTACCGGCAGCCGCCGCGAACGTCGCGGGCGGCTGGCCGGGCTAGGCGCATTGACCGCCGCGACGCTCGCACTCACGCTCGCGGGCTGCGGCGGCGACGATTCGTCGTCAGTGGGCGCGTCGAGTCTCGCGCAGACCACCGCGAGCCAGCAGGCCAGCGCGCAAGCAGCCGCGAATCAATCGCCGGCGGCGAACCAGCCTTACGTCGACACCGTCGCCTATTCGATGAACGCGACCGACGGCCTCGCCCCCGCGCAGGTCTCGGAGAAGGCGGCGGTGATGCACTACCAGTGGAAATCCGGCGGCACGACGGTCGATTACACGACGACCACCGGCCACCTGACCGCGCAGGACGCGAACGGCAACGCGGAAGCGTCGATGTCGTATGTCGCGTACACCGCGCCGAGCACGAACGGCAAGCCGCGCCCGGTCACGTTCGTCTATAACGGCGGCCCCGGCTCGTCGTCGATCTGGCTGCGGCTCGGCTCGTTCGCGCCGACGCGCGTCGCCACGCCCGACCCGCTGTTCGGCAACAACTGGCCGAACTATCCGCTCGTCGACAATGCCGAAAGCCTGATCGACACGACCGACCTCGTGTTCATCGACCCGCCGGGCACCGGGCTGTCGGAAGCCGTGCTGCCGAACACGAACCAGAAGTACTGGGGCTCCGATGCGGACGTGAACATCATGCGCGACTTCATCCAGCGCTACCTGAACGTCAACGGCCGCGGCACGTCGCCGATCTACCTGTACGGCGAGTCGTACGGCACGCCGCGTACCGATATGCTCGCGCTCGCGCTCGAATCGGCCGGCGTGCACCTGACGGGCATCGTGCTGCAGTCGGCGATCGTGAATTACTTCGCGGATGCGGTGGAAGCGGTCGCGATCACGCAGTCGACCGAAGGGCTGCTGCTCGACACCGATACCGTGGCCGGCTACCTGCCTGGCTACGCGGCGGTCGCCGAGTACTTCAACCAGGTGTCGCCGGCGCCGGTCAACCCGTATCTGTACGCACTGCAAACCGAGCTGTTCACGACGCTGATCTACAACCAGCTGCAGCAATACTCGCAATCGTGGGTGCTGAGCCAGCTCGGCATTCCGGATGCGCTGGGCACGCCGGTGTTCCCGAGCGATGCGACGCTGAAGCTGTGGTCGGTGCCGTCCAGCCTGACGCAGCAGGCGTTGCGCGGGTACTTCAACGCGAATCCGTTCGGTACGAGCCTGCTGCCCGGCACGACGATCGGCCGCTACGACGGGCGCGTGTCGTTGCCGAACTCGGATCCGCGGCTGCAGACGGACGGCGATCCGTCGGACATCCTGATCTCGCAGCCGTTCACGAACGCGCTCGCGACGCAGCTGCCCGACTACCTCGGCTACACCGCGCCGAATGCGACCTACCTGCCGCTGAACGACAACATCATCCAGGTGTGGGACTTCTCGCATGACGGCCAGCCGATGCCCGACACGATCCCCGATCTGCTCGGCGCGTTGCAGCTCAATCCGAAGCTTCACGTGCTCGCGGAAAACGGGCTGCACGACCTGGCGACGCCGTTCTTCAACACCGAGAAGCAGCTCGCGCGGCTGCAGACGGTGAAGGGCCTGAATCCGAAGCTGCAGGTGAACTTCTTCCAGGGCGGTCACATGACGTATCTGGATGACGTCGCTCGGCCGCAGATGAAGCGCGACCTGAAGATCTTCTATCAGGGCAAGCGGATTCCGACCGCGCTGACGCTGCGCATGCTGCCGCCGCCGTGGCCGGACGAGAACCCGGCCGGCACGCCGACCGGCAGCGTGCCGGGCGCGACGGCCGCGACGACGCTCGCGGCGGCACCGCAAACGACGGACTCCTTGTGAACAGGAAACCCTCTATTCATCCATTGAATGCGAGTGATCATGTCCTTAAACAATTTGATGCGGCGTATGTCTCCGTTGATCGTCGTCGGTGCCGTGATGAGCAGCGCCTACGCACTACCGCCGCAGGCGGTGGCGCCGGTGAAGCTGCCGCACGGCGCGCACGGCGTCGACGGTCCGTTCTTTCCCTCGACTCGCGTGGCGCCGGTGTTGCCGTCGACCGGCGCGACGCTGCAGCAGCAGGCGCAGAAGCGCGTCGATGCGCGGCTCGGCGGCAACACGGTGCTGAGCAATGGCGCGGCGGTGACGAAAGCGCAGGCGCAGAGCAGCGGGCTGGGGTTCGTTTCGAAGCACTTCGACGAGATCGATGCGAAACACACCGGTCGCGTGACGATGAGCGACGTGCGGCAGTTCATCCAGCAGCGGCAGGTGCAGGCGCAGCAGGAACAGGAGCAGCAGGAGTGAGGGTATAGGGGAGGGCGGGCGGCCGGTGCCGATTGTGGGCCGGCCGTCCAACCGCGGTGGCGACTTATATTCGGCAAGCCGCGGCGCACGTTCGGCACGCCCGCCATCAACGCGAACCACCGCTAGCCAACGCTAATCAACGCGACGCCGCACGATGCATCGCGCCATCGCACGAGCGACGCTTACGCGCGCCGGTGCGCGTAGCGCCTCGCCGTCGCCGACGGCAACTCGCCGAACATCGCGCGATAGTCCTGCGCGAAACTGCTCAGGTGCCAGAAGCCCCACTTCGTAGCGGCGGACGTGACCGACCCGCCGAGGCGCAGCTCGCGACGCACGTGATTCAGCCGCACGGCGCGCAGGTACGCGATCGGATTCAGGTTGAGCGTGTCGTTGAACGCGTATTGCGCGGTACGGCGGCTGATGCCGAGCTGCACGCACAGTTCGGCGATCGACAGCGGGCACGTCGACGCATCCTGCAGCCGCTCCTGCACCGCGTTGACGAGCGACCAGTACTTGGTCGTGGTCGCGCGTGCGCCGGCGGTGTCCGCGTCCTGCGGCGGTACGGTCATCGCTTCGGAAATGGCATACAGCACGGTTCGTTCGAGCAGTTCGATCCGGTCCTGGGTCGTCACATCCTCGATCGGCGTGCTCTTCGCGGCCGCGGCCATCGTGTAGCGCAGCAGGTCCCGCAGGCGCTCCGCGACCTCGCTCGTCATCGGGATCAGCGGAGCGAAGGTGCGCGCGCGCAGCGACGCGGCCAGCGTGCGCAGCGCTTCCGTCGACAGCTTGTCGGGTTCGATCTCGACGTTCACCAGCACGTGCCGCTCCGGCGAGTAGAACTCGAACGCGGGCAGGCTCGAAAACACGTGCAGGCTGTCGCGGCTGCTCTTCTCGCCGCACATGCGCGCATGGCCTTCGAGCTCCAGCGGCACGGCCACCGCGATGCGGTCCGACGGCACCGCGCCCTGCTGCAGGATCACCTTGTCGAGATCCTCGACCAGCAGCCGGATGCCGCCGAGCGACACGATCGACGACGAACCATGAAACAGGCCGCCCGAGATCTGCGTGTAGTTGAGGTTCCAGCCGTCGAAGATCCGTGCCTGTTCCTCGACGTCGGTGAACGCGCAGAACGCCACCGTTCGCGCGAACGGCGGGGCGCCAGAAAAATCGCTCGGATTGGCGGACGGCGTCATCGGGGTGGGGAGGGGGCTGGCCGGATCGATTGATTGTAGCCGCTGCTCGAGCCGGTCAAAAACCCCGTCGGCCCGATTCCCGGAGAAAACCCCCGCTTGCCGAAATCCGATAGTGAAAAATTGTCCGGCGGAATACCTTTGGCATCAACGCAACGCAACTTGTCGCGCCGGCGCCGGGCATACCGCGGCGTTGCCGGCCGAACCGAACATCGTTGCCGGCGCACGACGGCCGGCACACTTCTGGAGAGACGTCGATGGAGCTTCCACGTGGCGGATTCTGGCGGAACTGGGTCGGCAATCAGTCGTGCGTCGCCGCGCACATGGCGTCGCCCACCGGCGAGGCGGAGATCGCCGAACTGGTGCACGCGGCGACGCGCCAGGGCAAGAACGTCCGATGCTCGGGATCGGGCCATTCATTCACACCGGTCGTCGCGACGAGCGGGCTGCTGTTGTCGCTGCAGGACTACCAGGGTGTCGTTGCGGTCGACGAGCAGCAAAAACGCGTGACGGTGAAGGCCGGCACGCGAATCAATGCGGTGACGCGCCACCTGAAGGAAATCGGTTTCTCGCTCGTCAACCAGGGCGATATCGATTCGCAAGCCATCGCCGGCGCGCTTGCCACCGGCACGCACGGCACGGGCACGACCTTGAGCAACCTGTCGTCGCAGGTGGTCGGGATGCGGATCGTCCGCCCCGACGGCTCGATCATGGAAGTGAGCGACCAGCGCGACCTCGACTTGCTGCACGCGACGCAGGTGAACCTCGGCCTGTTCGGCGTGGTGTCGGAGCTGACGCTGCAGGTGACCGACGCGTTCTGGCTGCACGACCGCGTGTGGCGCGAGGACTTCGAAGCGCTGATGGAACAGTATGACGACCTTGCGGCGAAGCACCGGCATTTCAGTTTCTTCTGGTGCCCGACGTCCGAGAGCCGTCACCTGTACTGCCTGCCCGATACCACGAAGGTGTCGAACTCGAAGAAGGATTACGACGTGTGCGAGATCAAGGTGATGGACTTCACCGACGAGCGCACCTTCCACGAAGGCGAGCACGAGAAGATCGCGTACAGCGCCGAGGTCTATGCGATCCACTACGTCGCGAACTTCCACGAGCTCGAATACGCGGTGCCCGCCGAACACGGCAAGGAAGCGCTGCGCCGCGTGCGCGACCTGATCCTCACGAAGCATCGCGACTGCATCTTCCCGGTCGAGTACCGCTTCACGAAGGGCGATCCGGCGTGGATCAGCCCGTTCAACCATCAGGACAGCGTGACGATTTCGTGCTCGGGCGGCCCGAACGGCGTCGACTACTGGCCGTTCCTGAAGGACGTCGACGACATCCTGCGCGACTACGGCTCGCGTCCGCACTGGGGCAAGCTGCACTTCACGAACCGCGACGACGTGGACCGCTGGTTCCCGAAGGCCGAAGCGTTCCGCGAACTGCGCCGCAGCGTGGACCCCGAAGGCTATTTTCTCAACGATCATCTTCGGACGCTGTTCAGCTGAGCGGTGAGCGGTCCGAATGAACCAGACTGGAGAACGAAACATGAATGTGAAGATCGACGGCCGCCTGGCCGGCAAGGTCGCCATCGTGAGCGGCGGCGCGGGCGGCTGCGGCGGCGCTGCATCGGAGCTGTTCGCCGCGCAGGGCGCGAAGGTGGCGATCATCGATCGCGACGGCGATGCGGCCGAAACGCTCGCGTCGCGACTGCGCGAGGCGGGCCTGCAGGCGATCGGCCTCGGCGCCGACGTGTCGAAGCAGGCGGACGTGCAGAACGCGGTCGACGCGGCCCGCAAGCAGTACGGCAATGCGGACATCCTGTTCAATCACGCGGGTACGCTGATCGTCAAACCGTTCCTCGACATCGACGAGTCGGAGTGGGACTGGCTGATGGGCGTGAACGTGAAGAGCATGTTCCTGATGACGAAGGCCGTGCTGCCGCAGATGCTCGAAAAAGGGCGCGGCAGCATCGTCTGCACGTCGTCGATTTCGGCAGTCCTCGCGACACCCGGCGAAGTGCTGTACGACGCGACCAAGGGCGCGTGCCACATGTTCGCGCGGGCGATCGCCGTCGAATATCGCGACCGCGGCATCCGCTGCAACGCGCTCGCGCCCGGGTTCATCCGCACGCCGCACGGGATGCGCGAACTGAAGGACCTGCAGGCGATGGGCGTCGATGCGACCGAAGCGGCGATCGCGGCGCAACAAGGCCGGCTGTGCGAGCCGTCGGAAGTGGCCGCCGCCGCGCTGTTTCTTGCGTCAGACGAATCGAGCTTCGTCAACGGCACGCATCTGTTCGTCGACAACTGCTTTTCGGCCGTTTAGGCCCCATATTCGCAAGAAGCCGCCGGTCGGAGACAGCCTCTCCAGGAACGGCCGGTTCTGTCGAAGGTTCCGCAGCGATGCGGACCTTCGATTTTTTTTGCCCACGCGCCGCGCGATGCGTCCTAGCGGAATGTCGTAATCCTTCTATCTGAACGGATTGGCGTCTGTTGGAATGGCAATGCCGAATAACCGTTCAGCCGGCATCGCGGGGCGGCATGGTTGTCGACGTCATCGGGCGCCGGTGCGGCGCCCGGCTTCGCGGATCCGGGGCAAGTCCGGCCTACCAGGGTCAATCCATCACTCTCTTTTGATCAATCATCATGTTCAATCGCTCTACCAGCACCGTCGCCAACGTCGATCCGGAACTCTGGACTGCCATTCAGGACGAGAACCGCCGCCAGGAAGATCATATCGAGCTGATCGCGTCGGAAAACTACACGAGCCCGGCCGTGATGGCCGCGCAGGGTTCGCAGCTCACGAACAAGTACGCCGAAGGGTATCCGGGCAAGCGTTACTACGGCGGCTGTGAATACGTCGACGTGGTCGAGCAACTGGCGATCGACCGTGTGAAGCAGCTGTTCGGTGCGGAAGCCGCGAACGTGCAGCCGAACTCGGGTTCGCAGGCGAACCAGGGCGTGTTCTTCGCGATGCTCAAGCCGGGCGACACGATCATGGGCATGAGCCTCGCGCACGGCGGGCACCTGACGCACGGCTCGCCGGTCAACATGTCGGGCAAGTGGTTCAACGTCGTCAGCTACGGGCTGAACGAGAACGAAGACATCGACTACGACGCGGCCGAGAAGCTGGCCAACGAACACAAGCCGAAGCTGATCGTCGCGGGCGCATCGGCGTTCGCACTGAAGATCGATTTCGAGCGTCTGGCGAAGATCGCGAAGTCGGTCGGCGCGTACCTGATGGTCGACATGGCGCACTACGCCGGCTTGATCGCAGCGGGCGTGTATCCGAACCCGGTGCCGCACGCGGACTTCGTGACGACGACGACGCACAAGAGCCTGCGCGGCCCGCGCGGCGGCGTGATCCTGATGAAGTCGGAATACGAGAAGCCGATCAACTCGGCGATCTTCCCGGGCATCCAGGGCGGCCCGCTGATGCACGTGATCGCGGCGAAGGCTGTGGCGTTCAAGGAAGCACTGTCGCCGGAGTTCAAGGAATATCAGCAGAAGGTGGTCGAGAACGCACGCGTGCTGGCTGAAACGCTGGTCAAGCGCGGGCTGCGGATCGTGTCGGGCCGCACGGAAAGCCACGTGATGCTGGTGGACCTGCGCGCGAAGCACATCACGGGCAAGGCAGCGGAAGCGGCGCTCGGCGCGGCGCACATCACGGTGAACAAGAACGCGATCCCGAACGATCCGGAAAAGCCGTTCGTGACGAGCGGCATCCGCCTCGGTTCGCCGGCAATGACGACGCGCGGCTTCGGCGCGGCGGAAGCGGAGACGGTCGGCAACCTGATCGCCGACGTGCTGGAAGCACCGGAAGATGCAGCGACGATCGAACGCGTGCGCGGCCTGGTCGCCGAGCTGACGAAGCGCTTCCCGGTTTACGGCTAAGTCGCCGTAATCGGGTTCAAGCGGGTTCAAGCGGGTTCGACCGTCGACGCGGTTGAACCTCCTGAAGTCCGAAATGATGGATGTAAAAAAATCTGGCTCGCATCATGCGAGCCAGATTTTTTGTGCTGTGTGCGAGTCGGGTTTGCGTTACACCGTCGGATCGACGTTCGCCTCGAGTTCGCGGATACGCTCGTCGTTGCGCGCATCCTTGAGCACCGGCGGCCCCGCGAACGACTTGCGTACGCCGAAGCCGTACCAGATCACCATCAGCACGACCACGAACGCGACGAGCACATAGAGCACCTTCTCGTTCGGCGGCTGGATGCCGACGTATGCGAGCACGCAGGCGCCGACCAGTGCGAGAAACGCACACGGCTTCGACCAGATGCCGAGCTGGAACGGACCTTTCTCGGTCCACGTGCGCCCTTCGGCGAGCATTCCCGAGCCGATCGGCATTGCATACGAGATGAACAGGAACACGGCGCTGCCCGCGCTCAACACCGAGAATGCGTCGCCGTACAGCGTGACGACGATCGCGAGCACCGCGCACGTCCAGATTGCCGGGCCCGGCGTCCGATGGTTGTGGTTCACGCTGCGCAGCAGCTTCGACGCCGGCAGCCCGCCGTCGCGCGCGAACGCATACATCATCCGCGACGTCGACATGATCGCAGCGAGCCCGCACACGTAGTTGATGAAGAACATCGCGAGTTCGAGAACGATGCGCAGCGTCTTCGGAATCGGCGCGAGGATGGCTTCGAAGAAGCCGGTGCCCTGTTTCATCGCGGCGGTCAGGTCCGGCATCACCAGCACGAACGTGCACACCATCACGTAGCCGAACACCGCGGACCAGAACACCGAGCCGATGATCCCGCGCGGCACGTTCTTCGCCGCGTCGTGGGTCTCTTCCGACGTGTGTGCGGACGCGTCGAAGCCGGTGATCGTGTAGGTCACCAGCAGCAGGCCGGACAGGAACGCGAGCGGCGTGGTCTGTTTCGGCCATGCGCCGCCGTCGACACCGGTGAAGTTCGTGAAGGTGACGAGCCGATGCAGGTCGAACGCGACCGGCGAGTAGACCAGCAGCGACACGACCAGCGCGATCGTCACGACGAAGATCAGATAGCCGGACAGGTCGGTGATCTTGCTCGCGATCTTGATTCCGCGTGCGTTCAGGATCGCCTGCGACAGCGTGATGAACGCGATGAATGCGGTCTGGTGCCACCAGGTCAGGCTGTCCGGGCTGACGCCGAACATCGGCGCGATCAGCGTCTTGAAGAACGGATCGTAGGTGCCGAAGTTGATTGCCGCGATCACGAAGATCAGGCCGATCAGGTTCAGCCACGCCGTCATCCACCCCCACTTCTTGCCGCCGAGGATCGCGCCCCAGTGATAGAGGCCGCCGGCGGTCGGGAAGGCCGATGCGATCTGCGACATCGACACCGCGACGATCAGCGCGAACAGCGCGCCGAGCGGCCAGCCGAGGCCGATCGATGCGCCGCCGGCCGCGGAAAACGCGAGCTGGAACGCCGTGATGCCGCCCGACAGGATGCAGATCACCGAAAACGACACGGCGAAGTTCGAGAAGCCGCTCATGCGTCTCGACAGCTCCTGCGCGTATCCCATCTTGTGGAGAAGGCTTACATCGCTGTCGATGCCTGCATCAGGCTGGAGTTTCGCATCCATGTTTGTTTGCTCCGTCACGAATGTCCTGCGCGGCAGGACCGTCATCGCTGGCCGGGGCCGGCAACGCGGCCAGCTCCTGGAATTCGTCGGTGGCACGCGACGTCATGCGATGACGACGGTCGCTTTCCGGTCCGATGCGGAAACGGTATGAAGCCAAATCTCGAGGCGCTATCGGATTTCGGCAATCGGGCGAAACATCCGCTGCGTGCACCGTTCGGGGGCATTGCATCGCATCGCGGTGCAGGTATTTGTAAGTAATCCTCGACGTGTCAGGGATGCCCCATCGTTGCCGACATGCGAATCGAGGCTAGAACCTACTCCGTCCGACGCTTGCCGTGTCGCTGCCCGAAACGCGCCCGGTAGTCGCGCGGCGATACGCCGACCCGCTTCGCGAACGCCCGCTGCAACGCATCCACGCTGCCGAACCCCGAACGTTCCGCGACCCGTTCCAGCGGCCAGTCGGCGCGCTCCAGCAGCGCCTTCGCACGCTCGACGCGGGCGGACAGCACGAATTGCGCGGGCGACAGCCCCGTTTCCTTCAGGAAATTGCGCGCAAACGTCCGCTCGCTCATGTGCAGGCGCGCGGCCAGCGCGGCGACGCCGAGGTCGCCGGCCGGATCGTCGGCGATTTCCGTGAGCAGCGCGCGCATGCGCGGCGTCGCGCTTGCGTGAAGGTCGAGGCCGACGCTGAATTGCGTCTGTCCGCCGGGACGGTGCATGAAGAGCACGAGCTCGCGTGCGACCGCGAGCGCGGTTTGCGCGCCGCAATCGGCCTCGACCAGCGCGAGACACAGATCGATGCCGGCCGTCACGCCGGCCGACGTATGGAAGGGGGGATCGCTCACGTAGATCGCATCCGGCTCGACCCGCACGTCGGGGCACAGCGCCTGGAGCGTCGCGCACTGGTTCCAGTGCGTGGTCGCGCGCTTGCCGTCGAGCCATCCGCCCGCGGCGAGCACGAACGCGCCCGTGCAGATGCTCGCGATGCGCCGCGTGTCGGCGATCCGCGTGCGCAGCCACGGCAGCACGCCGGCGTCCGACGCCGCGTGGCGCAGCGCTGCCTCGCTGCCGCCCGCGACGATGATCGTATCGATGCGCTCGGGTAGGGCCGCCAGCGCGGTCGAGCCGGCAAGACGCAGGCCCGCGTGCGTGACGATGTCGTGACCGTGTTGCGACGCGAGCGTGAGCCGATAGGGCGCGACATGGCCGGGAAGATGGCGGTTCGCGACCGCGAACACCTCCATCGGGCCCGTGATGTCGAGTGACTGGACGCCTTCGAAGCCGACGACGACGACGTCGCGTGCCGAACCGGTTGACTGGGACATGGCGGAAAGTGCGGTGGAGTTGTCCTTGTGACCGCGAGCATGATCCTTGTAATTTTCCGGACGTGCAATCGATTGACGCGGGTGAGCGATGCGGGAACGGAACAGAAACGGCGTGATGCGCGCGACGATCGTGCTGATCGTGTGCGCGGTGTTGGGCGCGTGTGAATCGAGGGGATCGGGGCCGGCGGTCGCGGACGGCGCGCGCACGGTTACGCAAACGCTGACCGTGAACGCCCCGAAGGCGGGCCGCACGCGACCGCTCGTCGCGATCGTCGCGGACAACGCGGGAACGGAGACGACCGACTTCATCGTCCCGTACGCGATTTTGAAAACTTCCGGCGCGGTCGATGTCGTGGCCGTGTCGGCCGACGCTGGCGAGGTCGAACTGATGCCCGCACTGCGGATGCTGGCCGATACCACGTTCGACCGCTTCGACGCGGCCGTGCCCTCGGGCGCGGACATCGTGATCGTCCCCGCGCTGCATCGCGCCGACCGGCCGGCCGTGCTGGCATGGCTGCGCAAGCAGGCTGCCGACGGCGCGACGATGGTCGCGATCTGCGATGGCGCAGAGGTGCTCGCGAACGCCGGGCTGTTGCGGGATCGCATCGCGACCGCGCACTGGTATTCGCGCGACGGGCTGCGCCGGCGTTTCGTCGATACGTCATGGGTCGACGATCGCCGCTATGTGATGGATGGCAACGTGATGACGACGACCGGCGTGTCGGCGTCGATTCCCGCATCGCTCGCGTTGGTCGACGTGCTGGCGGGGCCGGCGGCGGCGCGCGAAACGGCGCGCAAGTTTGGCGCGGATGAATGGAGCGATGTTCACGACGGCAGCCGATTCGGGTTGACCGCGCGGGCCGTGGCCACCGCGCTGACGAATCGCGTCGCGTTCTGGCGGCATCAGACTTTCGATCTGCCGGTCGTGAACGGCTTCGACGAGCTCTCGGTTGCGCTTGCCGCCGATACGTGGGCGCGGACGTGGCGCAGCGATGTGGTCGCAACGGCGGACGCACGCGTGATCGAATCGAAGCACGGGCTGCGGTTGCTGACGCAGCCCGCCAATGCGCGACACGCACGCGTGACGATTCCGGACGGGCAGCGTGGCGAAGCGGTGCTTCCCGCGGTGCTCGAGGACGTCGCGGCGCGCTATGGCGATGCGACGTCAGCCTGGGTGGCGCTGCAACTCGAGTACGCGAAGTAGCGGGTGCCGGCGTTATCGGCCAAGCGTCGGCCTGGTGCGCACCCGCGGGCGGGGTTTCGTTTCGTTACGTGTGTGCGGCGCTCAGGCCGTCGTCGTTGCGGCCGTCGCCGCCACCGCCGTCCGGCGTGCCGTCAGCCGATTCCACAGCATCCCGGCGCGGCTCCCGCTACCGCAATACGCGAGCAGCGGCTTCGGCAGCGCATCGACCAGCGCGCCGAACGCATCGACTTCCGCGTCGCCGATCCGGTCGCGTTCGACCGGCAGATAGCGCGCATCGATGCCCAGTTCGCGTGCAGCGGCTGCGATCTCGTCGAACGACGGTTGATCGGCGCTTTCGCCGTCCGGCCGGTTGCAGATCACCGCGCGAAAGCCTGCGTTGCAAATCGCCTTCAGGTCCGCCGGCGTGATCTGTCGCGACGCGGTGAAGCCGGTCGCTGCCGCGGCACGGCATTGCTCGAGCGCGCGTTCGAAACACGCGATCGCGAAATCGACGTCCTGCTCGGTCGTGAAGCGGCCGAAGCTGATGCGCACCGTGCGGCCGGCGGCCTCAGCATCGAGGCCGATCGCGGTCAGCACGTGGGACGGCGCGCCGCTCGTCGAATTGCACGCGGAAGTCGACGACACGGCGAGCGAGTCGCCGAGCATGAACGGGAAGAAGCCCGGCGCGTTGACCGTCAGGCTCAGTGTATGCGGGATGCGGCGTGCGGCTGCCGCGTTCTGCGTGATGTTGCCGAGCGCGAGCAGCGCGTTCGTCAGGCGTGCGCTGAGTGCCGCGATCCGCGCGGCTTCGCGCTCGAGTTTTTCCGCGGCGAGTTCGCATGCGGTGCCCATCCCGACGATCTGATGGGTCGCGAGCGTGCCCGAGCGCAGGCCGCGCTCGTGTCCGCCGCCGTGAATCTGCGGCGCGATGCGTTCGGCGATCTCGCGGCGGACGAACAGCGCGCCGATGCCTTTCGGACCGTACACCTTGTGCGCGGACATCGACAGCAGGTCGATGCCGAGCGCGCGCACGTCGATCGGCGTCTTGCCAAGCGCCTGCGCGGCGTCGACGTGCAGCAGCGCGCCGGCCGCGTGCACGATCCGCGAGATCGCGCCGATGTCGGTCAGCGTGCCGAGTTCGTTGTTGACGAGCATCAGCGACACGAGGCCCGTGTCGGGGCCGATCGCGGCGGCCACGGCGTCGACGGTGATTTCGCCGTCGGCGGTGGGTGTCAGGTAGGTCGTGGTCATCCCGCGCTTCGACAGGCTGGCCATCGTGTCGAGGATGGCCTTGTGTTCGATGCGGCTCGTGATCAGATGGCGCTTGTCGGTCGCGGCTTCCGCGTAGCCCTTCAGCGCGAGGTTGTTCGATTCGGTGGCGCCCGACGTCCAGACGATCTCGTCGGCATCCGCGCCGATCAGCGCGGCGACCTGCCCGCGTGCGTGCTCGACTTTTTCCTTCGCGAGCCGGCCGGCGGCATGCGAACTCGACGCGGGATTGCCGAAGATGCCGTCGGTACCGAGGCAGGCCGTCATCGCTTCGATCACGCGGGGATCGGCCGGGGTCGTGGCTGCGTAGTCGAGGTAGTGCAGCGGGGTGGTATCGCTCATGTCCTTCTCTGGCTCTTCTCTTTGTAACGGGGGAAATGATACGAGGGAGGGCGGGGAAAAAGGATCCAAAGTTGGCTGGGAATTCCGCTCGGCGTGGAAAAAAGTTTTATTGTGTTCGTATATTGGGGAATGAAATTTCTATCGAGTCGAGCGGCTTTGGTGGTAATCGTCATGCGAATGGCCGGATGACCGGCGGGGCAGGTACGCCGGCTCGACATTCAGGGCCGTGTGGCCGGCACATTGCGCGCGCGCTCGGCCTCGATGCGCTTGGTCAATTCCGCCAGACGCCGTTGCACGCCGTCATATTGGTGTGCGATTCGCTGAACGTCTGGATCATGAATGCCGACGTCGCGCGTCGACGAGAACGCGGCTCCGTGAATGGACTCGTATTGCACCTCGATGGAGATGTCGTTCATGGCCAGCAATTTGAGCAACATCGGCAGGCACTGGGGCGGTGCCTTGTCGGACAGGGCCAAAAGCGGAATGATTTCGCCCGCTCTCAGCGGATCGGCGGGGCGCGGCCAGCCGGTCCTGAAGCATCCGATACCGTCGATGCCCGCATCGGATTGAAAGCGTGGCCAGATGCTCGCACCGAGGCCGGAATATTTTCGCGATTCGATCGTCACGGTCACGTCCTTGATGATGGCCGGTCCGAGCCCTGCATTCGAAAGATAAAGGCCGTGCCTGTTCTCGGATTCGTCGAAGTGCTGAGTTGCCACTACGTAGGGGCGATACACGAGTTCGTTACTTTTCATCGCCTGGTAAGCAAACCACGCCGAGACGATCGAGATACCGGCCGAGATGAGCGACACGATTGTCGCGTACCGAGCCGAATCGGGATTAATCGAAAATTTCATGCGATATAAAGGAAGTGATGAATCGAATAGGTGTGAATGCCTCGGGTGCAGTAGGTCAGGTCATTTTTTTTGATCCGCCTGATTCGCTAAGCGATGCGCGTCCCGCACCCATCCGTGCAGCGCTTGCTCGTATTTCGACGGAATCGTAATTGTGAGCGTGGTGAGGCGGGTGGCATTGCCTGGCAGTTCCAGATACCGCTGCCACGTCTTGCGAACCAGCTGCGTCATTGCAGAGCGGTTCAAATGCAGTTTCGCTGCCAACTCGTGTGGTGAGCGGCCCTTCACGAAAATCTGGTATAGCGCCCACTGGTTCAACGGATTGATGCGGGTATCGTGAAGCCGCAACAGGCGGAACTGGTCGATGGTCATGCGTCGTGTCTCCTGCATTCAGGTACGCCCCGAGTTCGGAAGTGAAGAAATCAATGTCGCGCCGCATGAGGTCTCGTGACCGTCGAACGCGGCCGCTTCGCCTTCGACGTTGAATGCAGGATCACCTTCGGCGATCGTGCAGGCCCCGTGGATCGGACACGAACACGTGTCGCCGAAGCGGGCGACCGCACGCCCCATCACCTTGCTGATTTCGGCTCCGGACTCGACCCGGCCGCCGTGGGTATGGCTGTCGCCTACCCTGATGATTCCTCGCATATGACTTGCTCTCCGATTGCTTTCCGCGTGTGCGTTTTGCTCGCAATGTACCGTTGCGCGGGTTTGCGTTACCACGAGTAACCCTGCATGCCGTAGTCGGTATCGTGTCGGCGTCCCCACCACGGCAGGTACGCGTTGTTGCCGCCTCGGGCGCGGAACCAGTCCTTGTCCGGATCGATCGCCGTGAGCTTCGACGGCGGCCTTACGACAACGGCGACGGGGTGCTCCGGATCGGTCGTGCCGGCCACCAAAGCATTGCCGCCGAAGTGGTTGATTCGGCCGATCGCAAGTGCGACGTTGGTCAATGCGCTACCGGTTCCCATGTCGCCGAGCATTGCGGCGGTGTTGAACGTCTGTTTGCGGTGGTCATATTCCGGGAGCGTTTCGGTCAAGGTCTGCGCGAGCGACACAAGACGCGACGACGACGCGCCACTCGGTGCACCTGCGTCGTGGACGATGTAATTGAGGTCCGCGACCGCGACGCCGGCGTAGCGTGCCGCTTCATCGATCGTGGCTTTCCATGCCTGCACGGCGCGCGTCGTGCCGACCTTCGGCGAAAACGCTTGTGTGTTGCCAGCGGCGGCTTTGCCGATCCAGGCGAGCGGTTCACGCTCGGTGTTGAAGTTCGGGCCGGCGAGGAACAGCACGACGAGGTTTTCGTTGATCTGCGCGTCGGTGGGCGGGAAGTTCGGTGCGTCCCAGTTCATTGCCCAGACGGTCTTGTCGGGGTTCTGCTGCAAGTAGTCCAGCGCGTTGTTCAACGACGTGAAGCCGGCGTTTGCGCCGCCTTGGGTGATTTGCACGTCAGGGGGCGTGTCGCGGCTCCATAGTGACTTCGGGGATGGCGGCCCGATCTCGAAGCATTCGACAAACGCCTTGATCAAGTACGTCTTCGCTTCGATCGGATCTAGCCTCGGAGGTAACGCGAACTCGATGCGTGTTCCGGCAAGCTCGCGCCAGTTCTTCGAGTTTTCAGGCTTAACGGTGTAGAAATATCTATCATTTGCAAAATATCGCGAGCGCGGCAACAAGAGAAATTTTCTTACGTACTTGTGATAGAAGCCCTTGAACGTTTCTTCGCCTTCGTTGCCGTAGACCAATGCTCCGATGGAGCGGAGTGACGAAAATTTTTCGGGCTTCGTTCGCACCATGTCATCATTCCTGTTCGGTGCGACAAGCCCTTGCGTCCACAGCAATTGCCATTCGGTCGGGTAGTCCATGCGTTGCAGCGGATTTAACCAAATCAAGCCGACAACTTGCGCGAAGAACGGCCTTGCCGGCTCTTCGGCTGCTGGTGCTGCGTTTGCGGCAGGTTGTCGAATTGGGGCTGCTTGTGCCGGGCGCGTCATGGCGGTGGTGAAGACTAGCGCCACGAGTGCAGCGAGGCCTGGTACAACAAAGAATCGTTTCATCCAATCTCCAATTTCCAAATGTCCCGGGTCGGGTTGTTCTACGTGCGCCATCATCATGGCCATGAGCACGCTGACGATCAGCCATACCGAAATAGCAATGGCGACACGTCGGGGCCAGGTAGCAATCAGCGTCTTCATACGACACCCCCGACCTTGAGATAGAACTCATCCTCACGTTCGTCCGCTATCGCGTCGGGAATCTTGCCTTCGCTGCCGTTCGCATATACCCATTCGTGGATCGGCATTTGATCGAGCGCTCCGTATTCAAAGTATGTGGTGTACTTCTTGTTCGGGCTGGTATCGGGAATGCCGTCTCCCATTCTCCAATCCGCTTCAATACGCAGCGAACTCAGTTGCTTCTCCGACAAGTAGCAGAGGCCCACGGCAACGTCGTACGCGAGCGCCTTTTCTGCGTGTTCGGGGTTCGTCATCGTCGTCGAATGGTTCGTCGGGCTGTTGGTCGCACCACGATCGAGCCAGTCGACGATCTGCCTGTCGCGCCATTCCTTGTAGCCGTCGGGAATCGCACTTTTTCCGTCCTCGCCGATCACGTGACCGTCGCGGTCGAGCCATTCCGTGTTCAGCGTTCGACGTGCCTCCATTCGCATTAGTGCGCGATCCTCGTAGCGTTGCCCGGCCTCGGTTTCGGCTGTGCCTTGAGCGGCGCTGTCCTCGTTCTTCGGCTGGTACTGGTCGTACGGATCATCGGCTTGCTTGTCCGCGTCGGTCTTGCTCGCGTCGCGCCACGCAGCCGGCGGATCGTTGCCTTCGTTGAAGTCGCTTATCGCATCACCGTCCTTCGTTTCAACGGGCTTGCCGAATCGCAACGCCTTCGGTGGGAACGGTCCATCAAGCGCGGGCGCATCGGCGACCACCGTCCAGCCCTTCGGCGGATCGGCGTTCACGCGAAGCATGTTCAACGCCGAACTGATGCCGGTCGCGACGAACATGAGCGGCGCAGTCACCAGCGTCGCTGCGACGCCGAGAACAGACTCGTTTCCCTTGATCGCACCAACCAGATTGAATTTGGCCGGCGCCGATGGCGGATACCAGAAGCCTGGTTTCGTTCCTTGCTTGCCGTACCGCCAGTCGTCTTCCCAATATCGATATGGTTTCTGAATGCCAACGGGGAACCCGGACGCAAACACGCGCTGCGTCAAGATTCCCGCCGCGCCGATATCGCCCAGTTCATGCTTGCTGATCCCGCGCCAGCCGATGCCTTGGACGGTCACCGCCGAAATCACCTGATCGTGCGGACAGCAATACGCAGTGACGCGGCCATACGTCGAGCCATTCAAGCCATGACGCGCACGATCTTCTTGTGTCGCATATGATCGATTGCTCGTCGGCGATACGCGCTCGTTGGCCATGTCTTCATCGACCCTGTCGGCGGGCAGTTCGCATGCTTTCCGAGCGCCGATAATCGACAGGAATTTGCCGAACGTCTTAGTGCGCGCTGCGTAGGTTTGCCGACCACGACGACCGCTGACATCCCTCGTCGCGCGTTGCGACCACGTATCCATGAACGTGTCGGATTTGTACGGGCCGTCTGCGTTCGCCAGGCTATATGGCGCGTTAGCCAGCACGTAGGCATCTGCCACGCAGTGGCCCTTGCGCCCCCACAGATCGTCGACGTCGGGAAACGCATCACCGAAGAACGCGGCCGTGAGGCCAACGATGTTGCCCTGGCTGTGACACACGACGGTAATCGGTACGTCAGCCTGCATGCTCCGGATCGATTCGATCAGCCTTGCCAGGCGCAATGCAGCGAGCACGCCGTACGCGCGGGGCGGCGCGCGGTAAAGCGGTCGATTGGTCGGATTGATGCCTTGCACAGTCATCCAGCCCATCGTCCGATCATCGAGACCGCCATGCCAGAGATCAGGCAGGCTCGCGCAGCCATTCGTGAACGGGCCGCCTCCCCAATAGTCCTTTTCGTTCAGAAAGATCTTGTCGCCGTATTCCTTCAGCTCCGCTGCAGTCGCGCGATAACCCCACCGGAAGTGGATGACGGGTGAGAACGACGGATCGGGCTTGATGTAATAGTCAGCCAGCAATTCGGGATTCAAGAACCCATCCGGTGTCACGCTCTCCGTGTACTTGGCGGGCGTCAACTGCCCGGCATCGACACCGTGATACATCATCTGATCGTCCAGCCGCCCGAGGCGCCGATTAAGCCCTTTGCACAGCCCTTCCTCCGCTGCCTCGAACCATTCGCCTTCGGAGTTCACCCCATGCACGAAGATCACGATACCGGGCAAGGGCATTTGCTTGATGCAGATGAGCGGCGTGTTCTTCGCAAACATCGTTACGCCTTCGCCCCGACCGACGACGATCGGTGGTGGCTCACGGCGCGATGCAACCGCCCTTGATGTATCGGGGTTCGCAGCGGATTCGCCCGCGAGCGAGTCTGCCGTCGGTCGCGGTTCGAGAATCGAATCGGTCATCCAGACACCTGCATGTGCGTTAAACATTCTTCTTGATGAACTTCACCGCCAGTTTCTCGAACTGGTCTGTATCGACCGCCGGTAGTTCGCCGGCCGCGTCTCCGATCAAGTCCGACAGCGCACCGGAAGCCTTGTGAATCCGCCCGTCGAATCCCGCAGCTGCATTGCCATCCGAAGCCCGAACCAGCTTAGGCACTCGGCCAAGCGTGCCCTGACCAAACGCCGGCATGTCCGCGGTCATGCTGGCGGGACCATCCCAAGCATGCCCCGCCGACTTCACCGCGAATGTGCCGGGGCAGCCGAGCTCGATATCGCCGCCGCTCAGCTTGAGATATGCGCCGCCGGACGTGACGAGCACGACTTCATCGCTTGCCGTACCGACCAGCCGTCCACCGGCCGCAGTCAATTGAATGTTCTTCGCCGAATCGATACGCGTGTCGTCGTTTTGCGACTGGAGCGTGACCATCCCCTGGTTCGCAATTGCCGACACGCCTTCGCCGTGCGCGAACATCGCGACGCCGCGACCGGCATGCAGATTGATGCGCTCGCCGCTGGTGACCTGCACGTGCTGCTGCGCGATCTGATCGATGTTCTCGCCCGCATACATGACGTGCGTCTTGGGCGTGACGTTGAGCGATCCCGACTGCGCGCCGAACGCGAGCAATGCCGGCGCGGCGTTGGTCGAACCGGGGTGCGTATCGCCCGGCGTCCAGTTCCGGAAGGCATCCGCAACGTTGTCCTGACCTGCGGTATCGGCAGATTGCCCGCCGTGCTGGCCGGCATAGTCGCCGAGAGATTTGAAGAGCTCCGTGCATTGATCGAGCAGCCGAATCAGTTCTTCTCGATCGAGCTGACCGCCCTTGGCCTGTGTGCGCGCATAGGTGGACAACAGGATGCCCCGGGCAGCGCGCAACGCCGCAGCGGCATCGGTGCGCAATTCCGCGCCTTCACCGCGATCCGTCCCGTGTCCGTTTTCCCGCGGATGCGTCAGATGCCCGAGATTCAGTTGGGTATGCGCATGTTCGCTAGCCAGCTGCACCGAAATTTGCGACGGAGTATCGTCGAGACGAAGCTGGTTATAACGCCGACCGTTGATTTCCTTGGTCTTGATGCCCGACAGGAAGCGGTTGCCGGGGAGTGCGCCGGTATGGCTGAACGCCACGGGCGGATTCGCCCCGTTGCTCAATACCCCGATGATGATCAGCCGGTCAGGGTCGCCTGACAGGCATCCCAACAGCACTTCCATACCGACGCGCGGCAGGAACAGCGCGCCGAAATTGCCGCCCGCGAGACTTGTCCCGACGCGAATCGGCGCACTGTCGCCGGCTCGACCATTCGTTCCGACGCCGTGCGCGTGCGCGTGATCGGCCGGATCGTAGCCGTGAATTTGCACGCGTACGCGGCCGGCTTCGTCGCAAAATACTTCCTCGCCCTGTGTGCCGACGATCGTGCCGGTCAGCAGGTGAACCGGCGGCACATCGACCTTCGGATCGTAGGCGGGCTTGAGCGGCACGCCGCGTCGCACGCAGGTGAAGCGATTCTCGTAGCGCGTGTCGGTTTGCTCCGATAGATCGGCAGGTGTTGGTCCGACGGTTCGCGTCAGGTTCTGGCTCGCCGCTAACAGCCCGTGCACGCGCCCCGCCAGCTGCTTCGGCAGGTTGTTCCAGATATCGTGTCGAACCGACGTGACGACGAACTGACGATGATCGACCGGCTTCATGTCGAGCTCCGGGTCGCCCGTCAGCGTGAACCAGTGGCCGACCGGCAGATCACGAACGCTGCTGATCCCGTCGTAATGTTCGGCTTCGAACTGATGAGCCAGTATCCGGTCGTGCGTGATGCGGTTGTGGTCGTTCCACGAATCGCCGACATGCGGGATGTCGATCGCGACGTCGGTCAGCAACCGTGCAAGATCGTTTCCGGATTCACCCTGCTCGATGCCGGTGACTGCCGTGGAATCGTCCATACGGGCCGACTTGTAATCCCACGACGGGCGGCGGACCTTGCCGGACGACAGGCGCTGGGCGTGCGCGAAAAGCGTTACCGTGTCGCGGAGTTCGACGCCGGCATCGCGCGGATGAAGACGCAGGATGCCGGCCGGTGCTTCCTCCAGTCGATGCGGATCGTCGCAAAACACGAGCGTATGAATCGGCCACTCGTCGGGCATGCTGCGCGCCGAGTTCGTCGGCGCGACCTTCGCGAAGAACGTCATGCCTTCCCGACGCAGCAAGCGCCGGATGAAGCGGGCGTCCGACTCGTTGACCTGCCGCGTGAGTTCGCGCACCGGATAGCGATCGGTCTGCAATGCGGACAGGTCGAAGTCGAAGGCGCGCACGAGCGCGTGGCTGCGCAACTTCCACTCGTTCATCAGCGTCGCCAGGATTTCCACGACGGTGCGCGATCGGAACAGGCGAGCGTTCGTGCGGCGGTCCATCAACGACAGCGCGTCGCACACGTGCAATTGATAGACGGTCAGTTCGCCATCGGATTGACCGGTCCGCACTTCGCTCACGATCGCATTGATCGTCCGGATGCTGCCCCGATCGGTCGTCAGCCGGAGCGAAACGGGCAGGCCGAGAAACAGCGTGGGCGTCAGATGATCGTAGGTCGATACGCAGGTCAATTGCCCATCGATACCCGATATCAGCCCTTCGCGGATATCGGCATGATGGAGCGCAAGCAGGTGGCCGACTTCGCGTTGGGCCCGGCCGAAATGGAGATCGACTGGCCGCGCGGTTCCGCTTATCAGACCAGACGCAAATTCCCGGAATGTTCGTGCTATCGACATCGTCGTAATCTCATTGTTGTTGTATTGGATTTGGATTAGTTCGAAATGGAAGGTCGATGCAATCAAAGGCAGTCGACTCGAAAACCCGGGTCGAGAATATCAAGTCTGTCTGTCTCGATAAATGAATTTTTATTTTGAGATGATGTGGCGAGCTATTGGAAACAGTATTTTGCTTTGTTGGTAATCAGATTGATTTTTGAAAACCTATATGTCGAATGCTGGTGGCAGCTATTAAGCGCTCACTCTGCTGGACGTGGGGATGTGGTGGCGTTGTTTTCATCGAATTTAACTAGGTCACGATTATTTTGAATAGGATCTGTCTTATATCGACGCGAATCGCGGCACATTGCGTTTTCGGAAAAGATGCGAACCTACGGCGGACACGTGACGAGCTCCCACGAGAAAAAGGGCCGGGTCGTTGCTGTGCGCGTGTCGCCACGCACCGGAAATCGCGATGTCTATGAGGGATTCCCCCGTACCGCGTGAATAAGCGCCACTACAAAGCTGCGCCCGTCCGCACAGCGCTTCTCTGTCGATACTCGCGCCTGCCGCCCCCGATTATTTGCATTTCGCGAATGTCGCGTTCGCCGGTTGTTCCATACCCGATCCGCATCGGCGCACCTATCGTTCGGGCGTCGGCTGATTGAATTCGACGCCTGCAACCGGAACGGCGGCCGCCACTTCCCCGCGACTCACGTCGCGTCGCACCCCCAACACAACGGACCTGGCTGATCCACGAACGCTCCGGCGCGCGCAGGCAGACCAGTCCACGGAGACACGGAGACAGACATGAAAGCAAACGAGTGGGATACCGCCTACGAGTGGAAGGCGGTGACGCTGCTGGCGCTCGGTTTCGGGCTGGTCGGCCTTGACCGCTGGCTCATCGCGCCGCTGTTCCCTTCGATCATGAAGGACCTGCACCTGACCGCGCAGGACGTGGGCAACTGCATCGGCGTGCTCGGCCTGTCGTGGGGCATCTTCGCGGCGCTGATGGGCGGCATCTCGGACAAGATTGGCCGTCGCAAGGTGCTGATTCCCGCCATCGTGTTGTTCTCGCTGCTGTCCGGCTTCTCGGGCCTCGCGGGCGGGTTGCTCGGCCTGATCGCGATCCGCGGGCTGATGGGCGTCGCCGAAGGCTCGTTCTGCCCGACCAGCTTCGCGGCCACCGCCGACGCATCGCATCCGCGGCGGCGCGGCCTGAACCTCGGGCTGCAGCAAAGCGGCTTCGCGCTGTTCGGGCTCGCGCTGTCGCCGATCATCGCGACGCAGTTGCTCAACTACGTGTCGTGGCGCTGGGTGTTCGCGCTCGTGGCCGTTCCCGGGCTGATCCTCGGCGCGATCATGTTCTTCGTGATCCGCGAACCGAAGCGCGCGAAAGACATCGTGTCGGAACACGCGCCGGCGTCGCTCGGTCATGTGCTCAAGAGCCGCAACATCCTCGTCGCGATGGCGGCATTGTGCTGCGCGATGACGGGCGTGTTTGTGCTCGGCGCGCTGCTGCCGCTGTACCTGACGGATTACCTGGCGCTCGATACGCAGAAGATGGGGCTCGTCGTGTCGGCGATCGGCTTCGGCGGTTTTCTCGGGCAGTTCGGGCTGCCGGGTCTCTCCGACCTGGTGGGCCGCCGCCTCGCGAGCATCGTCGGCTTCGCGGGCACGGCCGTGATGCTCTACATTTTCCGCGGCCTCGGCCCGCAGCCGGTCACGCTGTTCGTCGTGCTGTTCGTCGCATCGTTCTTCACGCTCGGGCTCGTATCGCTGCTATCGGGGCCGGTCGCGACCGAAGCCGCGCCAATCGGTCTCGTGTCGACGTCCATCGGCGTGGTGGTCGGCTGCGGCGAGATCTTCGGCGGCGGCATCGCGCCGGCGCTGGGCGGCTACGTTGCCGCGCACTTCGGGATCCAGAACATTCTGTGGCTGCCGATGTGCGCGGTGCTGCTCGGTATCGTGGTCAGCATGCTGCTGCGGGAAACGGCGCCGGCCGTGCTGCAGCGCCGCGTAGGTGTGCAGCCGGAGCTGACGGCCGGCAAGCAGCCGTGACGTGCGGGCCGGTGTTCCCGGCGCCGGGCCGCCTGCGCGATTGACACCTGTCCGGTGACAGAGTGACCGCTTTCGCATGACCCAACCGGCCGGCGGCTCCGGTTAGACTGCCGGTTTCCCATTCAGGAAGGGTGCGGTATGGACCGGTTTCTGAGCATCGAGGCATTCGTCAGGGTAGCGGAAGCGAGCAGTTTCGCGGAAGCGGCGCGGCAGCTTGGGGTCACCAGTTCGGTCGTGACGAACCGCATCCAGCAGCTGGAGAAGTTCGTCAACGCGCCGCTGTTCCATCGCAGCACGCGCCACGTTCGGCTGTCCGAAGTGGGCGAGACCTTCTACCGCGAATGCGCGGAAGTGGTCGGGCGCGTCAACGAGCTGACCGACCAGATGCGCGAGCTGCGCGCGACGCCCACCGGGCGGCTGCGCATCCAGATGCTGCCCGGCTTCGCGCTCGATCACTTCGGCGTGCCGCTCGCCGAATTCAACCGCCGCTACCCGGGCATCCAGCTCGACATCATCGTCAATGATCGCGTCGTCGACCCTGTCGAAGAAGGGTTCGACATCGCGTTCCAGATCTTCCCGCCGATTTCCGAGTCGCTGATCGAGCGGCGCCTGTTCGTGGTGCGGCGCCTGTTCTGCGCGTCGCCCGCGTACCTCGAAGCGCATGGTGCGCCACAACATCCGCGCGAATTGCTGCAGCACACCACGGCGCTTTATTCGGGTTATCCATCACGCAATCGCTGGACGCTGACGCGTGGCGACGAAGTCGTCGAAATGGAGCTGCCCGGCATGATCCGCTCGAACTCCGTGCACCTGCTGCGCGAGTACGCGCTAACGGGCGGCGGCGTCGTGTGCCTGCCCACGCTGGTCGCGAGCGATGCGCTCGTCGCCGGCCGCCTGGTGCCGATTCTTACGGAGTTCGAGATCGCGCCGCTGAGCTTCGCGGCCGTTTATCCCGCAACGCAGCGACAGGCATTGAAGGTGAAGGCGCTGGTCGAATTCCTCGCCGAATACATCGGCGATGAATCGCCGTGGGACCGTCCGCTGCTGGAGCGCGGCTGGGTCCGCTGAGCGCGGCGATTATTCGCGAAACGCAAATGCCGTAATCGCGGTCCGTTGCCTTGTTGACGGGCGCCCTCGCCCCTAAAGTTGAATCCAACAAGCGGTTCAACTCAGGAGACAGCAATGACCGACACGGCATTCCACACCGTCTTTGGCTCGCTCGACGGCTACACCCGGGGCGAGATCGAAATCACCAGCGGCAGCGCGAAGCACTACGCGTTCTCGAACGTCTTCGATATCGCATCGAAGTCGGCCCCGTACGAGAAAGTCGTCGCCGGCAAGAACCTCGAATACGTGATCGAAGTGCTGCGCACCGACGGCCAGTCGCCGTGGTTCGCGTGCGCGCACGACGAGTTCGCGATCCAGATGGATGGCGAAGTCCGCATCGAATTCATCAAGCTCGACAACCCGCCGACCACCGGCCGCGGCACCGTCAGCGCCGGCACGCAGCCGGCGGGCCGCGAGATGGGTTACGTCGTGCTGCGCAAGGGGCACCAGGCATTGCTGCCGGCCGGCTGCGCGTATCGCTTCGCCGCCAGCAAGCCGGGCGTTGCGCTCGTGCAGACCGTGCTCGGCGAGCTGTCCGTCGAGAAGTGGGCCGATATCTGCCTGCACTGACCGATCCAAGCGCCCCATTCAAATATTCCTGGAGACACTTCATGGCCTCCCTCGAGACCCTCGATCTTTCCGCAGGCTTCGCCGCCGATCTGGTGCAGGCCACGGAAGCCGATGCCGTCACCGGTTACCGCCGCTTCCACCTCGGTGAATTCGCATTCCAGCGTGACGAGTATTTCGTGAAGATCAGCTGGCCGGCCAAAGGCCAGACGCGCACGCATGCGATGCCCGCCGACGCATTCCTGCGCGCGATGATGCGCGACGTCGCATGGGGCTTTTTCTACGGCTGGGTCAATTTCGATCACGTGTTCGGCACGCGCAATCACTACGGCAAGGTCGACATGTATGCGGGAACTTTCAACGGCATCCTGAAGGAAGCCGGCGTCGACTACACCGAGACGTTCGACACGCCGACCATCATGGCGACCTTCAAGGCCATGCTGCACGACTGGACCAACGAAGGCTTCGATCCGTTTGCCGCGCCGGAGGAAACCGGCACCGCATTCGGGCGCAAGCACGGCGAGAACGGCGCGGCGATCGAGCGCACGCGCATCGCGACGCGCCGCATGCCGGGCCTCGAAGGCGACTCGCCGCTGCGCGACGAACTGCCGGTCAACCGCGCGTTCGTCGACGTCGCCCAGGACGAGCCGGAAGTGCACGTGAAGCCGGGCTTCGAAGGCGAACTGCACGCGTTCAACCTGTTCAAGTACCTGTCGCGCTCGGACGTGACGTGGAATCCGTCGGTCACCTCCGTGTGCGGGCGCAGCCTGTTCTGCCCGACGACCGAGGAATTCATCCTGCCGGTGTTCCACGGCAACGACCGCGTCGAATGGTTCCTGCAACTGTCCGACGAAATCGTGTGGGACATCGGCGACAAGAACACCGGCGCGCCGCGTGCGCGCATCACCATGCGCGCCGGCGATATCTGCGCGATGCCCGCCGACATCCGGCACCAGGGTTACTCGACGAAGCGCTCGATGCTGCTGGTCTGGGAAAACGCGACGCCGGACTTGCCGCAGCGATACGAGAGCGGCGAGCTCGCGCCGTACCCGATCGAATTCTGAGCCGCGCTTGCGCGCACACGCACACCATCGAGGACGATTCATGCAAACCCAACTCTTCATCGACGGGCGCTTCGTTGACGCCGTCGACCGCGGCACCATCGACGTGCTCAATCCGCACGACGGCTCGCTGATCACGAAGATCGCCGCCGCCACCGCGGCGGACGTCGACCTGGCCGTCGAAGCCGCGACCCGCGCGTTTCCGAAGTGGTCGGCGCTGCCGGCGGCCGAACGTGGCCGACTGCTGCTGCGCCTGGCCGATGCGATCGAAGCCAACGCCGAGGAGCTCGCACAGCTCGAGTCGCTGGATACCGGCCATCCAATCCGTGATTCGCGCGCGCTCGACGTGCCGCGCACGGCCGCTTGCTTCCGCTACTTCGGCGGGATGGCCGACAAGCTGCAGGGCTCGGTGATTCCCGTCGAAACCGGCTTCCTGAACTACGTGCAGCGCGCGCCGATCGGCGTGGTCGGCCAGATCGTGCCGTGGAATTTCCCGCTGATGTTCACGAGCTGGAAGATGGGCCCGGCGCTGGCCGCGGGCAATACGGTCGTGCTCAAGCCGTCGGAAATCACGCCGCTGTCGACGCTGCGGATCGTCGAGCTGATGGCCGAGGTCGGGTTCCCGGCCGGTGTCGTCAACATCGTTCCCGGCTACGGTCATACGGCCGGCCAGCGGCTCGCCGAGCATCCCGGCGTCGGGAAGATCGCGTTCACCGGCTCGACGGCGACGGGCCGGCGGATCGTCGATGCGTCGCAGGGCAACCTGAAGCGCGTGCAGCTGGAACTGGGCGGCAAGGGCGCGAACATCGTGTTCGACGATGCGAACCTCGACGCGGCCATCAACGGCGCTGCATGGGCGATCTTCCACAACCAGGGGCAGGCGTGCATCGCCGGCTCGCGTCTCGTGCTGCATGAGCGCATTGCCGACGAGTTCCTCGAGCGCTTCGTGTCGCTGGCGTCGTCGATCCGCGTCGGCAATCCGCTGGACCCGGACACCGAGATGGGCCCGCTGACGTCGAAGCAGCACCTCGATCGCGTGCTGTCGTTCGTCGACGTCGCGCGCGAGCAGGGCGGCCGCGTGCTCGCGGGCGGCATTGCGCCGCAGGATGCCGCACTCGCGAACGGCTACTACGTGCGGCCGACCGTCATCGAAGCGAAGCGTGCGGATGATCGCGTCGCGCAGGAGGAAGTGTTCGGGCCGTTCGTCACCGTGCTGCGCTTCGGCAGTGACGACGAAGCGCTGTCGATCGCCAACGCGACCGAATACGGGCTCGGCAGCGGCCTGTGGACGAACGATCTGTCCCGCGCGCACAGGATGGCGTCGCAGATCGACGCGGGCATGTGCTGGATCAACTGCTACAAGCGCGTCAATCCGGGCAGCCCGTTCGGCGGCATCGGCAAGTCGGGCTACGGCCGCGAGATGGGTTTCGAGGCGATGCACGACTACACGGAAGCGCGCTCGGTGTGGGTCAACGTCGACGGCAAGGTGCCGCCGCACTTCAAGCGTTGAGGTTGCGATGGAGCGCTTCGTCTATCAGGGGACGCCGTCGCGCGTCGTGTTCGAATGGGGCGCGCTCGCACGCTTGCCTGACGAGCTGACCGCGCTCGGCGCGCAGCGGGCGCTGATTCTGTCGACGCCCGAGCAGCAGCCGCTCGCGGAACGGGTCCGGGACGTGCTCGGCAAGCGTGCGGCAGGCGTGTGCGCGCAGGCCGTGATGCACGTGCCGGTCGAAGTCGCGCGTGCCGCGCGCGAGATGGCCGCCGAGCTGGGCGCGGACTGCTGCATCGCGATCGGCGGCGGCTCGACGATCGGGCTCGGCAAGGCGATCGCGCTCGAGTCATCGCTGCCGATTCTCGCCGTGCCGACCACGTACGCGGGCTCGGAGATGACGCCGATCTACGGGCTCACCGAAGGCCGGCTGAAGCGTACCGGGCGCGATGCCCGCGTGCTGCCGCGTACGGTGCTGTACGACCCGTCGCTGACCTTGTCGCTGCCGCCGGAGATTTCGGCGGCGTCGGGCGTCAATGCGATGGCGCATGCGGTCGAAGCGCTCTATGCGGACGATGCGAACCCGGTGATCAGCCTGATGGCGGAGGAATCGATTCGCGCGCTTGGCGAAGCGTTGCCTTCGATCGTGCGCGCGCCGGATGACCGGGAAGCGCGCAGCCGCGCGCTGTACGGCGCATGGCTCGCCGGCACGTGCCTGGGCGCGGTCGGCATGGCGCTGCACCACAAGCTCTGCCATACGCTCGGCGGCACCTTCAACCTGCCGCACGCGCAGACGCACGCCGCGATGTTGCCGCATACCGCGCACTACAACCATGCGGCGGCGCCCGACGCGCTGCGACGTGTCGCGCGGGCCCTGGGCGGTGCCGACGCGGCCGACGCCGGCCCGCTGTTGTTCGAGCTGAACCGGCGGCTCGGCCTGGCCGCGGCGCTTGCCGACATCGGGATGCCGGAGGCGGGCCTCGACGAAGCTGCCGATCTCGCGTGCCGGAATCCGTATGCGAATCCGCGGCCGATCGAACGCGCGCCGATTCGCGAACTGCTTCAGCATGCGTGGGAAGGCCGCGAGCCGCATTGAGCGGCCGGCTGCATTCAAGGAGACGAACGTGACGAATGATCATCAAGACGGCGACACGCGGCTGACCGAGCAGGTCGTCGCCAGCTTCGACGGGACGCCGAACCCGCGCTTGCGCGTGCTGATGCAGAGCCTCGTGCGGCATCTGCATGCGTTCGTCCGCGAGACGGAGCTGACCGAGGCCGAGTGGATGGCCGCGATCCGCTTCCTGACCGAAACCGGACAGATGTGCGACGACGTCGTGCGCCAGGAGTTCATCCTGTTGTCGGACACGCTGGGCGTGTCGATGCTCGTCGATGCGATCAACCATCGCTTCGCGACCGGCGCGACGGAAACGACCGTATTCGGCCCGTTCTACATCGAAGGCATGCCCGAGCGCGCGTATGGCGAGAACATGGCGTTCACGCCGGGCACGCCGGTCGTCGTGCATGGCCGCGTGCTGGCCACCGACGGCACGCCGGTGGCGGACGCCGTGCTCGACGTGTGGCAGACCGCCGACAACGGCATGTATTCCGGGCAGGACAAGGAACAGCCGCACGGCAACCTGCGCGGCCGTTATCGGACCGACGCCGAAGGCCGCTATGCGATCACGTCGATTCTGCCGGTCAGCTATCCGATTCCGACCGACGGCCCGGTCGGCAAGATGCTCGATGCCACCGGCCGTCACCCGTGGCGGCCCGCGCATCTGCACTTCATGATCGATGCGCCCGGCTATCGCAAGCTCGTCACGCACCTGTTCGACGAGGAAGACGAATATCTGAAGTCGGATGCCGTGTTCGGCGTGAAGCCGTCGCTGATGGTCGCCTATCGGCCGCGTGCGGCGGGTGACGAACTCGCGCGCCGGGTCGGATTGAGCGGCGCGTACCGCGAAGCGACGTACGACTTCGTGCTCGACCGGAGCTGACCGACATGGCGCGATTCTTTGCAGTGTTCGCGACGGACCAGCCGGGGATGCGTGAAGTGCGCGACCGCGTGCGGCCCACGCATCGGACTTACCTGCGTTCCGCCGCGCAGCACGGCCTCGTCGTGCGGCTCGGCGGGCCGACGCTCGATCCGCAGGGCGACGCGATGAACGGCACGCTGCTCGTCATCGAGGCGGACGACATCGATGCGGTGATGCGGTTCGTCGGCAACGATCCGTATGTGAAGGAAGGGCTGTTCTCGCGGGTCGAGGTGCGGCCGTGGGACTGGAGCCTGGGGAACCCCGAGCGGAGAGTGTGAGCATGGGCGCCACGCAACTCTGCCGCTTCTCCGAAGTGCCCGACGGGGGCGCACGCGTCGTCGATGAAGCGTGCATCGGCCGGCCGGTGATCGTCGTGCGGCGCGCGGAGCAGGTGTGGGCGTATGTGAACCGCTGCCCGCATTTCTCGGTGCCGCTCGATTTCGTGCCGGGCAATGTTTCCTGTTATCGGTCGCAGGTGCTGATGTGTGCGCATCACAGTGCGCTGTTCCGGTTCGACGATGGCGTGTGTATCGACGGACCGTGTTCGGGTGCGGCGCTCGAAGCCGTGGCCGTCGAGGTGGATGCGGCGGCGTGGGTGGTTTGTCGAAGCGCTTGATTCAATTCCAATAGATGGCTCGGTCGCATCGGCCTGGATGAAATCGGAAACTCACGGTACTTCATCCGTTCCATTGAATCAGTATCACTAACTAAAGACGGTTTTTATGCCTGAATGAATGTCTGATTCAGGCAGGGGAAGGTGTTGTTTCGAGAAGCATCGGGCGATGGGTTCACGACGTAGCGGGTGACCGGCTCGAATTTAAAAAAAGGACGGAGACACAATGAAGCTCAGGTTTGGCGTATTCGCGATGTTCGCTATCGCGCCGGGCGCGTATGCGCAAAGCAGCGTGACCCTGTTCGGTCTGATCGACAGCGGCATCTCGTATGTCAGCAACGAAGGCGGCGGGAAGAACGTCAAGTTCGACGACGGCATCTTTACGCCGAACCTCTTCGGCTTGCGCGGCACGGAAGACCTCGGCGGCGGATATCGTGCGATCTTCGCGCTCGTCAATCAGTTCTCGATGGCGAACGGCAGCATCATCGGGACCGGGATCTTCGGGCGCAATGCGTACGTCGGTATCGAGAGCGATCGATTCGGCAGCATCAGGCTCGGGAATCAATACGACTTCATGGTGGATTCGCTGTTCGCGAAGGGAAACGCGATCTCCATGGATCTGACGGGGTTGTACGGGTTCAGGAACGGCCCGTTCCAGCGCCTCGCGCTGCCGAATAATCCGACCGGCGCGTTCGACTGGGACCGCACGGCCGGCAGCAAGCGGGTCGCGAATTCCGTCAAATACAGCTCGCCGACAATTGCCGGGTTTTCCGGGGGCGTGATGTATGCGTTTGGCGGCGTGGCCGGTTCTGTCGGTGCGGACAATACCGTGAGCGCCGGGTTGAACTACGACGTCGGCGCGTTCGGGATTGGCGCGGCCTATACGAACGAGAAGTACGGCCCGGCGCCCGGTACGCCGTCGACCAGCGTGCGCAACTGGGGCGTCGGGATGCACTACGACTTCGGTGCGGTGACCGCGAAGGCGCTGCTGACCACCGTACACAATTCGTTCAACGATGCCGGCGTGTGGATGGCCGAAGCCGGCGGCGTCTGGCGCGTCAGGCCGGACGTGTTTCTCGGCGCGAAGTACATGTACATGAAGGGCAACGAAGCCGTGAACGACAACCATGCGCATCAGGTCAGCGTCGCGTTTCAGTACCTGTTGTCGAAGCGGACGATGGTGTATGTCTCCGGCGATTATCAACGCGCGAACAGCGGCGCGAACGCGCAGATCAACGGCGTGCTCGATCCGAACGGTGCGTCGAGTTCAGCGAGTCAGGCGGTGGCCCGGATCGGGTTGCATACGATGTTTTGACGGGCCATAGCGTTGCGCTTAGCTTTGCTTCGCTTCGCTTCGCTTCGCTTCGCTTCGCTTCGCTTCGCGGAAATAGTCAGCGTCGTCGTTCGGCTCGAACGGTGTTTCCCCGGCGGCGCGCTGCGTTGCCCGGGCCCGGGAGGTGGCAGGCAGACCTTGCATCTGGACCTGCCACCGTTGGAATTATTGCCTTGCCGCTGCGGCTGCCTCTTTGGCCTTGTCCTGTTCCGCCGCCAGCGCTGCATCTGCCGCCTGCGCGCGCTGAATGGCCGGACGAGCCAGAATGCGGTCGATATAGGCGCGCACGACGGGCGTCTCCGGCATCAGCTTGAACATCGTGATCCAGTTCAGTGCCGCGCCCCACAGGACGTCCGCCGCCGTGAAGCGTTCGCCCAGCAGATAGGGGCCCTTGGCCAGTTGCGTACCGATCGCGTTGACGACCGTATCGAAGTCGCCGTAGGGAGACGTCGAGTACGCCGCGGACGGACGATTCATCGAACGGTCGACGATGGCCGGCTCGAAACATGAGCCATAAAACACCATCCAGCGCAGATACGGACCGCGCAGCGCATCGCCCGGCGCCGGCGACAGGCCGGCTTCGGAATACAGCTCCGCCGCGTACATGTAGACGGCGGCCTGCTCCGTGACGATCACGTCGCCGTGACGCAGTGCGGGAACCTTGCCCATCGGGTTGATGGCGAGGTATTCGGCTTCGTGGTGTTTGCCGGTGGAGAGGTCGAACGTGTGGAGTTCATAGTCGGCGGCCAGTTCCTCGAGCAGCATGCGGGCACCGGCCGAGCGGCTGCGCGGGCAGTGGAACAGGGTCAGGTGACGGTCTTGCGGCATTGCGGGCTCCGTTGTTCGGTCAGGACAAGGATTCCAATGTAGGACGGTTGCGGAGCGCCGTCTTGGAAAAATCCGCTGTGGCGGTGCATCATCACGCTGTCACCTCAACGGTTCGTCACCATGGCCGACTTGCGTAACGTGACCGACACGCCCAAAGGCGTCGTCGGCCCGAAAGCCATCAATCAGCGCTTTCGCCTGAATCGCTATTACCCGCGTGCCGAGCTGGCCGGCGTGCTGGATCATCACTGGATCGTCGAATGGGATCTGCGCGACCAGCCGCCGTTTGTGCAGCGCACGCTGCCGTATCCGTGCGTGAATCTGGTGTTCGACCGGCGGCAGACGGGGATTTTCGGCGTGGTGTCGGGGGCGTTCGAGACGACGCTGGCCGGGGCCGGGCGCGCGATCGGATTGCGGTTTCGACCGGGGGCGTTTCGGGCGTTCTTCGGCAAGCCGGTGCATTTGTCGACCGACAAGGTGCTGCCGGTGTCGACGCTGCTCGACTGTGGCGATGCCGAAGCCGAAAACGCTGTGCTCGGTGCCGAGGATGACGCCGGGATGGTCGCGGCAGCCGAGGCTCTGTTGTTGCGCGTGTTGCCGCCGCCCGATCCGCAGGTCGAGCGCATTCATGCGATCTTGCAGATGCTGCAGCAGGATATCGGGCTCACGCAGGTGCGCGACCTGGCCGAGCGTGCGGGCTTGAGCGAGCGCACGTTGCAGCAGCTTTTTTCGAACCATGTGGGTGTGACGCCGAAGTGGGTGATCTGTCGTTATCGCCTGCACGAGGCCGCCGACAAGCTCGCAGGCGGCGAGCCGGTCGATCTCGCGGAACTGGCTCAGTCGTTGGGGTACTTCGATCAGGCGCACTTCACGCGCGATTTCCGGAAGCTGGTGGGGAAGGCGCCGGCGGAGTATCGGCGGGAGGATGGGCGCGGGTGAAGTTACGGATTGGTGTGGCGGTTGACCTGCTGTCGCGTCGACGATGAACCTGCGATGGGGCGCTGCGGCCATCGGGACATGTCGCACGGGGGATGCATTGCCGATCATTCCGCCCTATAGTGCTCGTCGTTAACCGATCTGCAAGAAACTCAGGAGCTCGTCGTGCTTCAACGGATATCCAGGTTGGGTCGTTCGAACTTCGTGCGCGCCATCGCGCTGACGATGATGCTGGCGCCCGTTGTGGCGCATGCGGAGACGGAGGCTGTCGACGGCACGAAGGCCATCGCGCCCGCTGTCGGTTCCGACACGTCACCCGCACGACCGATTGTCGGCGACGACCCGGCTGCCGTTCGGGATGCGCTGAAGAAGCTGCACATCAGCGCCGCCTCGTCACCGTCGTTGCGCGACCGGGTTCGCGGGCTGGTCTCCGATGCTACCGATCGGCACGGCCCGAATCCCGAGCTGGCGGCCGTCGGCCTGGATCGTGACGTGAGGTTCGTGGTGCCGGTGCGGTACGGAGTGAGGTACCAATCGAAGCGGCAGCTGTTGACCGTCGATGTCGACCTGTTCGACGCAGAGCGCAACGACCGGACAGGCATCGTGCTGAGAAAGGTCATAACGGGACCGCGAGGGCGAGGGCTCGTGATTGCGCCCGAAGCGAAGGCGAAGGGGTATATACAGCAGGTCGATATCATCGAGCTCGAGCCGGGGCTAGGGAAAAAGACCACGGTTCGTAGCAGCATGCGGATTTCGCCGGCCGTGTACGCGCAAGCGAATGGCGATTTCGCATTGGTGTTTAGCGGGCGCCTGCTTCGGCCTTATTTGACCGAACAGACCGAGCATGCCGATCCGAGCATCGACGAGCCGACGGACATTACGACCAGGGTCTCCACGTTGCACTTGGATCTGGAGAACATCTCGCTGGTGAGTCCGTCGAGCGGGGTTGTGTTGGCGAAGAAGTTGCGGTTGTCGAAGTAGGCGGGGCGCGAGGATGGTCGGCACGCCATGCGCGGGTCAGCAGCGTCGATGTACACCGCACAGGCGGCCTGACGCGACCGACGCAGCGATTGGTGGAATTCCTGCTCGTCGTTCAATCGGGAATCCCTGAAAATCCCACGCTGCGCCCTCGCATCACATCACCACCGGCGCGCTCGGAAACTCGTCGACAGGCGGGCGGCTGGCTGGAAAATGCGTCTTCAACAGCTCGGTCACCCGCGCGATACCCTGCAAAACACCGGATTGATAATCACCGCGCCGGAAATCGGCTTCCATCGTCCGGCAAATTGCTTCCCACTCGTTGCTATCGACCTTGGCGTGGATACCGCGGTCCGCGACAATTTCGACATCGCGGTCCGCCAGCAACAAGTAGATGAGAACACCATTGTTGTGTTCGGTGTCCCAGACCCGGAGCTGAGAGAACACGTCTATCGCGCGCGCTCGGGCGGACGTTCCCTTCAGCAGGGCAGCGGTATGGAGCGCGCCCTCGACGGCGAATCTGACTTGACCGACGTGTGCATCATGACTGGCATGAACGGCCCGTTCGATGGCCAGAAGGGACCGGCGAGGGAACGCGGCATTGACGCGCCAGTGCGTCGTGGAGAGATGCCGAACAAGTCGTCTCAGGTCCATGGCTACCACCTGCCCGACGCACCGCCGCCGCCGAACCCACCGCCGCCGCCACGAAAGATGTCCCGGTCAGAACCGCCGGTGATTCCGCCATTTCTGCCGCCAATGAATCGGCCTCCGACGGCCCCCATTCCACTTCCCAGGAGCGTGAATAACAACGCCATCGCACCTGCTGCCGCGGCGACAAACAGAGCACCGGACAGCATCCATGCGAGTGCCCCGATGATGCCGCCGGTGACCAATGCGCCGGGTAGTCTGCCGAATATGGCGCGCAGGAAGCGGCCAGCCATGACCGTCGCCAGAAAGAGGATGGGTAGCAGCCGACCGGCCCCGTCCGATGTTTGGTGCTGTTTCGGCGGTAGGGGTAATGGTTCGCCATTGACGACCCGCATGATGGCGTCAGTGCCGGCCGAGATGCCACCATAGAAGTCGCCGGCTTTGAATCGAGGAACTATCACGTCGTTGATGATTCGATTGCTCGTCGCGTCGGTCAGCACGCCCTCGAGACCGTATCCCACTTCAATGCGTAGCGCATGGTCATTTTTGGCGACAATCAACAGCACGCCGTCGTCAACGTTCTTGCGCCCGAGTTTCCATTGTTCGACGACCCGCATTGAATATTGCTCGATGGATTCCGGCTCGGTCGTCGGAACGATGAGAACAGAAATCTGCGTCCCTTTTTGAGTCTCGAACCCCTTGAGGCTCTGCTCGAGTGCAGCCTTCTGCTCGC
This sequence comes from Burkholderia sp. Nafp2/4-1b, assembly GCF_003635165.1. Classification (GTDB taxonomy): domain Bacteria; phylum Pseudomonadota; class Gammaproteobacteria; order Burkholderiales; family Burkholderiaceae; genus Burkholderia. The sequence goes on from NZ_ML058599.1 coordinate 131,467, forward strand.
CAGTCAGCGTGCCGGTTTCATCGGTTATCCTCTCTTCCAAGGATGGAACTCGTACATCCGCTCGAGCACACGCTCCGCCAAGGACGAAAAAAGCGACGACGATTACTATCGCCAATCTGAAAATGCTCAATTGGTCACCCTGCCGGCAGATGCCGGTGCTGAGCCGAAATCAACCTGCGGCGGCTTCGAAATCTCGGCTTCGTTGCTCACCGAGAAATTCGGTCTCTCCTGGTAGCCAAAGGCCTTTGCCGTCAGGTTGTTTGGAAACGAGCGCACCGTCGTGTTGTATGCCTGGACGGAGCGAATGTATCTGTTCCTCGCGACAGTGATGCGATTTTCGGTGCCTTCCAACTGGACCTGCAAGTCCCTGAAGTTCGCGTCGGATTTGAGCTGCGGGTAGTTCTCGGTCACCACGAGCAGTCGCGAAAGCGTGGAGGTAAGCTGCCCTTGCGCCGCTTCGAACTTGGCAAATGCCTGCGGGTCGGAGATGAGTTCGGGGGTCGCGCGAACCGAGCCGACCTGAGCGCGGGCCTGGGTCACACTCGTGAGCACGTCCCGCTCTTGATTCGCATACCCCTTGACCGTATTGACAAGGTTCGGAACGAGGTCTGCTCTACGCTGATATTGATTCAGTACCTCGGACCAGCTCGCCTTGACCTGCTCATCCTCTGTCTGGATAACGTTATAGCCGCATCCTGCGAGGTTCAGCAGGATTGAGGTGAAAACAGCCGCCCAGATTGCGCGAATCCAGCTGTATCGCGGCGAAGCGATGGTTGCGTTTTCCGACATTGACAGGCCCCCATCCGTTTTGCTGCGTACTTTCCGGTTAGACGGCGACAGGGGGCGTCCCGGAAGCACTGTAGCGATGGTCCCATCGTATGTATCAGCCGAGCGCGCACCCTTGATATACGTCAAGTGCATCACGCCCCGGTCATCTCACGTATCCACGCGGGGTGAAGACCAAATGGGCTGACGCAGCTTATGTATGACGAAATAACATTAAAACCCGTTGAGCCACGTCAAAAGCTCTCCGGGTACGAGCAATAGAGTCGTATGCGAGGCCTCACGAACGGCCGAGTACTTCGCTTGCGGAGGCCCGCATGTTTCTTCTCAAACGACTTTTACTCGCACTCGCATGCACGACGCTGGCAACTACGGGTGCCATGGCGGTTGCCGGCACGCAGGGGGCAGCGGACAGTGCTGCGCACACTTCGCATCACGCTGACAAGGCTACCGCCAGCTCAAAGAGCAAGTCGCCACGGGAGATGGATGAACAGGTGCAACGCATGCACGACATGCACGAAAAAATGATGAGCGCCAAGACCCCGCAGGAGCGTGCGGCGCTCATGGACGAGCAGATGAAGGTCATGCAAAAAGGCATGAGCATGATGGACATGATGGGAAAGGACACGTCTCGCATGCCGATGTCGTCGCGACACGACGAGATGGAGAGGCGGATGGACATGATGCAAATGATGATGCAGGCCATGATGGACCGACAATCGGCTCAGGACCACCCTACTGACAAGTAACCCAGCCACACATGGAGTCTGACGATGGATGACCAGTCGCATGCTGCTCGCCCGTTCTGGCGGTCCCGAGCCGCCATCGGGCTCTTGGCTTTCGGTGCAATTGCAGCCTTCCTCATGCTTTCAGAACACCGGGCCGATTTTCTTGGCGTGCTGCCGTTTCTGTTGCTGCTGTCGTGCCCGCTGATGCACCTTTTCATGCACCACGGCCACGGACATGGGCACCGACGATCGAACACGAAATCCGATCACTCGGGCGCGGGAGACGGCCATGAGCAACCACGATAACGGCTACGGGCTGTGGAGCCTTGCCATCATCAATGCGCTGGTTTTCATCATCTTTGCGTTCAGCTTCTTCAAGCCGACGACGAAACGCGACTGGCGAACTTTCGGCGGATTTTCGGCCTTTATCGTAGCGTTGTTTGCCGAAATGTATGGCTTTCCGCTCACCATCTACCTGCTGTCAGGATGGCTGCAAACGCGCTTCCCGCAGACGAACCTGTTCGCACATGATTCGGGGCACCTCTGGTGGACCATCACCGGAAGGCACGGCGATCCGCACGCGGGACTTCCGCATCTCCTCAGCTTCTTTCTGATTTTGGGCGGCTTCTACATCCTGTCCACGGCGTGGCATGTCTTGTACGAAGCTCAGCGCGGCAAAGAGCTGGCCACCACCGGGCCGTACTCCAGGATTCGACATCCTCAGTATGTGGGGTTCGTCGTCATCATGCTGGGTTTTCTGCTTCAATGGCCCACTCTCGTTACCTTGGTAATGTTTCCGGTCCTGGTCATCATGTACGTGCGGCTGGCGATACAGGAGGAGCGGGACTCAGAGCAGCAATTCGGCAACGCGTGGCGCGAATATGCGGCGCACACGCCACGATTCGTGCCCAATCTGTTTGGTAAGCGCCCGGCTCAAGTACATTGAATTCGAGACGCGCGTCCAGCGTCTTCACGCTTGTGCGATTGGCGGGCCTGTAACCCTCTATCCTCGAGCGGCGCCATCCCTTGCAAGCCCCGCCCAACAGCCGGGCTCTTTTTTGAGCGCGCTTCGCGTGCTTGCGTGGTGCAATCGATGATGAATGCGGCGTGACCAAAAGGTCGTCTTCATGTCACGGCTCTATCAGGGCCGACTCTCCAGAATGCGGCTCAACGGAGTCGCGCGATGTGAGCGCTTCTGGCGCGTACGGAGGGTCGCCGAATCAGCACCATGACGCCTGTTCGTCGATGATGCGCACACCAACGTTGCCATTGCACATTGGCGCACCCGCTCGATGCTGCCGCTGACGAGGCGCCAGCCGGTTCTCACTGGCGCCACCATGGCCATTGCCGTCATGACTATGGGAAATCGAGTGTGCACAATCCCTTGACCTTCCCATGATGGGAAGGTCAAAAATAGGCTTCATCGGGTTTCGGACCTGGCTACCAGGGGATGTCATGAATATCGGTGAGGTGGCAAAGTCGTCGGGCGTGTCGGCCAAGATGATTCGACACTATGAGGAGTCGGGCCTTATCCGGCCGGCGACACGGACGGATTCGAATTACCGCGTGTATACGGCAAAGGATGTCGAGGTCCTGCGCTTCGTACGGCGGGCACGCCATCTTGGGTTTTCAACCAAGCAAATCTCTACCTTGTTGGCACTTTGGGGAGACCGTGAACGGCCCAGCAGCGAGGTCAAGCAAATGGTCATGCAGCACGTCGACGACCTCAATGTGCGCATACGGGAACTCGTCGAGATGAGGGACACGCTCCAATACCTGGCTGACCACTGCAAGGGGGACGCACGTCCCGACTGCCCGATATTGGAGGAGTTGGCTGGTCAATCGCGGTGCGGTTGACTTGGAACATAAGCCGCGCCCTAAAGCCGTGTCCCAATGATTCTGGCCTTACGGGGCCCGAGGGCGGAAGCACGACCAATCACAAAGGAAATGGCGCCACTGTGATTGGGTGGACCGGTTACGCTCGATTTACGACGAGCACGAAGCCATCCGGATTGCGGTTGACGTACACGTGACATTCGAGCGAATTGTCGTGTCGGGGGAGTCGTTACCGACAGCGAAGGAGCGTCAAGATGAGAGGGCCGCATGCCGACCACGGGCCACAACAGCAGCCGGTTTCCGAACATTCGATGCCAGATGCGCATCATGTTCCTGACGCGAATCAGCACCACCATTCCGTCGAGCACGAGCATGACGCGCATGCACATCACCGCGACGGCCACGTCGGCAACGGTGGTGCGGAAGCACCGTTGCGCGACCCGGTCTGCGGGATGCCGGTCACGAAGACGTCGCGCTTCCATAGCGAACACAACGGCAAGCCGTACTTCTTTTGCAGCCAAGCCTGCCTGACGAAGTTTCAGGCCGCACCGTCGAAATACGTCGAACCATCGACTTCGGAGTCGTTGCCTACCGTGCCGGACGGCACGATCTACACGTGCCCGATGCATCCGGAAATCCGTCAAGACCATCCGGGGCAATGCCCGAAGTGCGGCATGACGCTCGAGCCGGTGCTTCCAACGATTGAAGAAGGTGAAAATCCCGAACTCGTCGATTTCCGCCATCGATTCTGGTGGACGCTGCCGCTGACTGCCATCGTCTTCGTCCTGGCGATGTTCGGCCATCAGTTCCAGCTGATGCCGTCGTCGACCGAGAGTTGGGTCGAATTCGTCCTTGCGTCGCCCGTCATCCTATGGGCCGGCTTCCCGTTCTTTGCGCGGTGTGTACGTTCGTTCATCCATCGCAGCCCGAACATGTGGACGCTCATCGGGCTCGGGACCGGAGCTGCGTACGTATATAGCGTCATCGCGACAGTCTTTCCTGGCGTGTTTCCTGAGACGTATCGCGCCCACGGTCGGGTCAGCGTGTATTTCGAAGCCGCAGCGGTCATCATCTCGCTCACGCTGCTTGGTCAATTGCTCGAGCTGAAGGCGCGCTCGCAGACGTCCGCGGCAATCAAGGCACTTCTGGGCCTTGCCCCGAAGACGGCGCGCCGCATCAATCCGGACGGCTCAGAGGAAGACATTCCGTTGTCCCACGTGCATGCAGGCGAGTCGCTTCGGGGTCGGCCGGGCGAAAAAGTCCCTGTTGACGGTGTCGTGACCGATGGCACGAGTTCGTTGGACGAGTCCATGATTACAGGCGAGCCCATTCCGGTCACGAAGCGTGTCGGCGACCACGTCATTGGCGCGACGATGAACGCAACGGGCAGTCTGGTCATTCGCTCGGAGAAGGTCGGCTCGCAGACCGTGCTGTCGCAAATCGTGCAGATGGTCGCGCAGGCTCAGCGGTCTCGCGCGCCCATGCAGCGAATGGCGGATAAGGTGGCGGGCGTATTCGTCGTCGGGGTCGTGAGCGTCGCTTTTCTCACATTCCTCCTGTGGGGCATATTCGGGCCGGAGCCCAGCTGGGTGTTCGGCCTTATCAACGCTGTCGCTGTGCTCATCATCGCGTGTCCATGCGCATTGGGCCTCGCGACGCCGATGTCCATCATGGTGGCGAGTGGCAAAGGCGCTACCACCGGGGTTCTCTTTCGGGACGCCGCTGCCATCGAGAATTTACGAAAGGTCGATGTCCTGATTGTGGACAAGACCGGGACGCTGACCGAAGGGCGTCCTGCGTTCGAGCGGGCCGTCGGAACGAACGGACACTCGGCCGATGAAGTGCTTCGCCTGGCCGCCAGTCTGGACCAAGGCAGCGAACATCCGCTCGCGGCCGCAATCGTCGCTGCGGCACGCGAGAAAGGGTTGCAGCTGGACCGAGCGGAAAAATTCGAATCCGCGACGGGCATCGGCGTGCGCGGGCTGGTCGCCGGTCGACAGCTGGCGCTTGGCAATACCGCGCTCATGCAGACTGACCAGGTGTCCGTCGAGTCGCTCGCCAATGAAGCAGACCGTATGCGAGCGCAAGGTGCGAGTGTCATGTACCTGTCAGTCGATGGCCGTTTGGCTGGTTTGCTTGCGGTCGCTGACCCCATCAAGACCACCACGCCGGAGGCGCTCGCGACGTTGAAGGAGAACGGCATCCGAGTCGTTATGGCGACCGGCGATGGCGTGGTAACTGCCAGGGCCGTGGCCGAGAGACTCGGCATCGACGAATATCACGGAGAGGTCAAGCCGGCCGACAAGCTCGACTTGGTGACGAAGCTCCAGCAGGCCCAGCATGTTGTGGCGATGGCTGGCGACGGTATCAACGACGCCCCGGCGCTCGCGAAAGCCGATGTCGGCGTTGCCATGGGAACAGGCACGGACGTGGCGATGAGCAGCGCGCAAGTAACGCTCGTCAAAGGCGACTTGCGTGGCATCGCACGGGCGCGCGAGCTGTCCGAGGCAACGGTCGGGAACATGAAGCAGAACCTCGGCTTCGCGTTCGTGTACAACGCGCTCGGGGTTCCGTTGGCGGCCGGGGTGCTTTACCCGTTCACCGGATTGCTGCTCTCGCCGATGATTGCGGCGCTGGCGATGAGCCTAAGCTCAGCCTCGGTCATCACGAACGCACTGCGATTGCGCAACACGAAGATTTAGGCTGTCGTTCATATGCGGCTACCGCATAAGCGACCGTACAGCTAGAGCCACATGCTGTGCTGCAGCCACTACCTAAGACCACATCAAATACGAGGTTCGCAATATTCGAAGGGTATCCCCTGGCGAAGCGCACCGTGCGGAAACACAGTGGATACGTAGCAAGAAGTCGCTATCCCACTTCTTCTCTTCGCTAGAATTGCTCGTCCTCTGCCCGGGTTGAGTTCACTCGATAGCTGAGCCTTCGTAAGGTGATGGGCGCCGAGGGGGCGACGGGGACCGGCCTCTTATTTGCAAAAAGATGGCCCGACATCGCCACCTACTACTCCACCGTCACCGACTTAGCCAGATTCCTCGGCTTATCAATATCCGTCCCCCGTGCCAGCGCAGCGTGATAAGCGAGCAACTGCATCGGCACCGTATGCAGAATCGGCGACAGCGGCCCGTAGTACTCATTGAGCCGAATCACCTCGATCCCGTCACCCGGCACCAGCCCACAGTCCACATCCGCGAACACGAAAAGCCTGCCGTTTCGCGCACTGACTTCATGCATGTTCGACTTGAGCTTTTCCAGAAGCACATCATTCGGCGCCACCGCAATAACAGGCATCTCATTGCTGACCAACGCCAGCGGCCCATGCTTTAACTCCCCGGCGGGATAAGCCTCTGCATGAATATAAGAAATCTCCTTCATCTTCAGCGCGCCTTCGAGCGCGATCGGATAATGCATCCCGCGCCCTAGAAACAGCATGTTGTCGCGTCGCGCGAGCATCTCCGACCAGCCCATGATCTGCGGCTCGAGCGCGAGCACCTTCGACATCGCGTCGGGCAGATGCCGCAGCGCACGCAAATGCTCCTTCTCCTCGTCATCGCTCAACCGCCCGCGCACCTGCGCCAATGACAACGTCAGCAAGAACAACGCAACGAGCTGCGTCGTAAAAGCCTTCGTCGACGCCACCCCGATCTCGATCCCCGCACGCGTGACGAACTGCAGCGCGCATTCGCGCATCAGCGCACTCGTCGCGACGTTGCAGATCGCGAGCGTATGCAGCATCCCGCGCTGCTTCGCGACGTGCACGGCCCCGAGCACATCGGCAGTCTCGCCACTCTGCGACACCGCGACGACGAGCGTACGCGGATTCGCCACACTATCGCGATAGCGAAACTCGCTCGCGATCTCGACACTCGCCGGCAGCTTCGCGATGCTTTCGATCCAGTACTTCGCGGTAAGCGCCGCGTGATAACTGCCGCCGCACGCGAGCAGCAACACCGAATCGACGTCGTTGAACGCGCGCCACGCGCCGTCGCCGAACAGCTCCGGCATGATCGACCCGACATCGAGCAGCGTGTCGGCCACCGCCTGCGGCTGCTCGAAGATTTCCTTCTGCATGTAGTAGCGATACGACCCGAGGTCGGCCGCGCCGCTATGCGCGGCCACGCGCTGCACCGCGCGCTCGACACGCTGGCCGGCCGCATCGACGATCCAGTAGCGATGCAGCTGGATATCGGCGACGTCGCCGTTCTCGAGGTAGGCGATGCGATCGGTGATGCCCGACAGCGCGATCGCATCCGACGCCAGAAAATTCTCACCTTCCCCAACCCCGACGACGAGCGGCATCCCGTCGCGCGCGCCGACGATCCGGTGCGGCTCGTCGCGGCACATCACCGCGATCGCGTAGCTGCCGCGCAGTCGCGCGACCGCGCGCCGCACCGCGTCGAACAGGTCGCCGTCGTACAGATGGTCGATCAGATGCGCGATCGCCTCGCTGTCGGTCTGGCTCGCGAACACGTAGCCGTGCGCCTGCAGTTCCGCGCGCAGTTGATCGCAGTTCTCGATGATCCCGTTGTGCGACAGCGCGATGCGCGCGTTGTCGTCGCTTGGCGAGAAGTGCGGATGCGCGTTGAGCGTGACGGGCGCGCCGTGCGTGGCCCAGCGCGTATGCGCGATACCGGTATAGCCCGACAACGCATGCTCGCTGATCTCGCGCTGCAGGTTCGCGACGCGGTCGACGCTGCGCGCGCGTGCCAGCGCACGGTCGCGATAGACCACGACGCCGCACGAGTCGTAGCCGCGGTATTCGAGCCGCTTCAGCCCGTCGACGAGATTCGGGAGGATGTCCCGCTGGGCAACCGCCCCGACAATTCCACACATAGCGCACTCCGTAAATGTCCTGTCCGGACCCGTGACAGCGATGGTAGAGGCGCGTGAATGGAATTAAATTTCAAAATAGAGAAATAAATGAAACACCAAGGCGGTCGGTTATCATGCTGAAATTAAATTTCACGCTTTGACCGAAAGGAGCCGCCGATGGCCGGCATCACCCTCGACGATCTCGACCTGCGCATTCTCGCGATCCTGCAGGACGACGCATCGGTGTCGAACCTGCAACTCGCGGAACGCGCGCTGTCGTCGCCGCCGACCTGCATGCGCCGCGTGCGTCGGCTGACGGAGGCGGGCGTGATCCGCCGCCAGGTCGCGGTGCTCGATCCGGTCGCGATCGGCACGGCCGTCACGGCGTTGATCGAGATCAGCCTGGATCGTCAGACGGCCGAAGACTACGACGCGTTCGAAGCCTACGTGTGCGCGGAGCCGGCGGTCACGCAGTGCTATCGCGTATCGCCGGGGCCGGATTTCGTGGTGGTGGCCGATCTGGCCGACGTCGCCGAATACGACGAATTTGCGCGGCGCCTGTTCACCGGCGCGTCGAACGTGCGCAACGTGCGGACGTTCTTCTCGACGCATCGAGCGAAGTTCGAGGCAAACGCGCGGGTTGCGCATGCGATGCGCAAGCGGGCGGCAGTTAGGCCGTAAGACGCACGCCGAACGCGCACGCGTCGCCGACATCAGAACGCGAGCGACTGCTGCATCGGGTGACGTTCGCCACGCACGAACCCGGCCCCTTCGAGCGACAGCAACGCGCGTTTCCGTTCAATCCCGCCCGCGTATCCGGTCAGGCTGCCCGACGCGCCGATCACGCGATGGCACGGCACCATGATCGACACGGGATTGCGGCCGACCGCGCCGCCGACGGCACGTGCGGCGCTCATCGGCAGCCCGACGCGTTCGGTGATGTCGCCATACGACACGAGCTCGCCGAACGGAATCGCGAGCAGTTCCTTCCACACGCTGCGCTGAAACGCGGTGCCGCGCAGGTGAATCGGTACCGAGAAGGTCTCGCGCGTGCCGATGAAATACTCGGCGACTTCTTCAGCGACCTTGCTCGCGAGCGGCGATACGTTGCGTGCGTCCGCATTCGCGTCCGGCGCGATCGCCAGCGCCGGATAGTATTTCTGGCCGACGAAGAAAAGGCCGGTCAGCGCATCGTCCTCGATGCGGATGGCGATGTCGCCCAGCGGGCTCGCAATCAGATGAGCGAGAGTCATCGCGAAGTTCTCCATGAAAGCGCCGCACATGACCGAGGCGCATGCGCCGACTGTAATCGATCCGCGTCACCGATTCTGCCCGAAATCGGACATGTGAATCGGCGGCCTGAGCCTCGCGTCGTGGCCCCGTTTTACGGAAGAAAAATCCCGGAAAAACGATTAATACCAATTGGCGAAACGGTCATCTCTTTTTGCTCGGCCAAATTTGAGATGACTCATCGAAATCCCCGACTGACACGGCACCGGGCCACGCCCTATCCTTTGAAAAAACGTTTTCCAGAACTCGACGGGCAACCGGCCGCGCCACGCAAGGGCAGGCCACGACCCGCCCCGGCGCCCGTCGCCGGTCACGGACACGCATCATTCAGCGGCGCGACGGGCGCGACCGCGCTTCGGAGACATTCATGCAATCTGCCGTCGTCGGCGCGGTGCGGGCCGCCGCCAGTCGCTACCGCTGGACCGTCTGTGCGCTGCTGTTCTTCGCGACCGTCATCAACTACATGGATCGACAGATCCTCGGCCTGCTCGCGCCGATGCTCCAGCACGACATCGGCTGGAGCCAGGTGCAGTATGGACGGATCGTGATGGCGTTTTCCGCGTTCTATGCGATCGGCCTGCTCGGCTTCGGGCGCATCGTCGACTGGCTCGGCACGCGCATCTCGTACGCGGTCGCGATGCTGGTGTGGAGCATCGCCGCGATGCTGCACGCGGCGGTGGGCTCGGTGATGGGCTTCGCGGCCGTGCGTGCGCTGCTCGGGATCGGCGAGGGCGGCAACTTCCCGGCCGCGATCAAGACGACGGCCGAATGGTTTCCGCGCCGCGAACGCGCGCTCGCGACGGGCATCTTCAACTCGGGCGCGAACATCGGCGCGGTGTTCGCGCCGGCGATCATCCCGGCGATCGCGGTGGCCTACGGCTGGCGCGCGGCGTTCGTGATCATCGGCGCGATCGGCCTCGTGTGGCTGGTCGTGTGGCTGGTGATGTATCGCACGGCCGACACGCGGGCACTCGCCGCGGAATACAACGAGCCGCGCGACGAGGTCGAAGCGCTCGACGCGGCGAACGCGGACGCCGGCGCGCCGCGCTGGGGCGAATTGATGCGCAAGCGCGAAACGTGGGCGTTCCTGATCGGCAAGTTCCTGACGGACCCGGTGTGGTGGTTCTACCTGTTCTGGCTGCCGAAGTGGCTGAACGAGTCGCGCGGGATGGACATGCAGCATATCGGCCTGCCGCTCGTGTGCATCTATGCGCTGACGACGGTCGGCAGCATCGGCGGCGGCTGGCTGTCGTCGGCGCTGCTGCGCGCGGGCTGGAGCGTGAACGGCGCACGCAAGACGGCGATGCTGATCTGCGCGTGCTGCGTGCTGCCGATCGCGTTCGTGTCGCAGGTGCAGAGCCTGTGGATCGCGGTGCTGATCGTCGGCCTCGCCGCCGCCGCGCACCAGGGCTGGTCGGCAAACCTGTTCACGACGGCGTCCGACCTGTTCCCGCGCCGCGCGGTCGCGTCGGTGGTCGGGATCGGCGGGATGGCCGGCTCGATCGGCGGCGTGCTGTTCTCGGAAGTGGTCGGCCAGGTGCTGCAACGCACGGGTCACTACTGGGTGCTGTTCGCGATCGGCGCACTGGCGTACCTGCTCGCGCTGGCGGTGATGCACGTGCTCACGCCGAAGATGAAGCCGGCGAAACTCGACGCGTAAGCGCTGCCGGCAAACGAACGCGCCGCCTGAACGAAGGCGGCGCGTTTTTTATTTGCAACGCAGGGCAGCGGTGCTGATTCGTTGGCGGGTGTGGGCGATGGGCGCGCGCGTCGCCCGGCTCAACTCGCCGCGGCCGTCGACGCCCGCATGATCAGCCGCGGCTCGAACGTCGAATAGCTCGCATCTTCGCGTCCGGCGAGCGCGTCGATGAGCTTCTGCATCGCGAGCTCGCCCATGTTTTCGCTCTGGATGTCGACGGTGGTCAGCGCGGGCGCCGCGTATTCGCCGTACGGCACGTTGTCGATGCCGGCGACGGACACGTCCTGCGGTAGCCGGAACCCGAGCGACGCGGCTTCCTTCATGAAGCCGAGCGCGATCAGGTCGTTGTAGCAGATCACGGCCTGCGGGCGCTGCGGCCCGAGCATCACGCGCGAGCACGCGCGTTCGCCGGCTTCGGCGGTCGGCGCATGCGCGTCATGCACGTCGAGCGTGAGCCCGGCTTCGGCGAGGCAGTCGCGCGCGCCCTGGATCCGTTCGTCGTTCACGCGCGCGGGCCCGAAGCCGAGATACGCGATGCGCGTATGGCCGAGGTTGAGCAGGTGACGCGCGAGCATGTAGGTGGCGAGCCGGTTGTCGATGCCGACGCTCGGAATCGGCAGGCCGGGGCTGCGTCGCAGCAGCACGAGCGGCTTGTGCAGGTCGAGCATCCAGCCGGCTTCCTCGGCGGGCATCCGCGTGCTGACGATCAGCCCGTCGACGCGCTGCGCGAGCGCCTCGATCAGCGAGCGTTCGCGCGCCTGGCTCTCTTCGGTATCGACCAGCAGCAGCGTGTAGTCGTGCTGGAGCGCGACGCGGTTCGCGCCTTTGACGATGTTCGTGAAGTACGGATTGCTGATGTCGAGGATCACGAGGCCGATCGTGCGTGTGCGCCCGGTGATCATCGAGCGCGCGAGCGGGTTCGATCGATAGCCGAGCCGCTCGATCGCTTCCTTGAGCCGCGCTTCGACGGCCGGCGAAAAGCGCTGCGTGCCGTTCACGTACTTGGACACCGTCGCGACCGACACACCGGCTTCCGCGGCAACATCGCGGATCGTCGGGGAAACTTTTTTCATCGGAAGGGTAACGTTTTCGTTAGCTTACGCCGGATTGTGGCAGAAAAAGCCGGCATCCGGCCACTGGGCCATATCGGGAAAGTGCGGATGGCCGCAATGGGGTACGGCCATTGACGTGCGGCTTTTGTCCCGCGTATAGTTGGAAAACGTTTTCCAATTTTCGGGATCTTTCGGTAACCCCACGACAGATGCAAGGAGATTTATCCGATGAACGCCACATCCACCGGTGCACGCAAGCCGTTCGGGCGCCTGCTGCTGACCGGCGCGGCCGGCAACCTCGGCCGCCAGCTGCGCGGCGCGCTGGCGAACTGGGCCGATGTCGTGCGCGTGAGCGACATCGCCGCGCTGGACGACGCGGCCCCGCACGAAGAAACCCGCGTCGTCGATCTCGCCGACCGGCCGGCGGTGATGGACCTCGTCGACGGCGTCGACGCGATCGTCCACCTCGGCGGCATTTCGGTCGATGCGCCGTTCGACGATCTCGTCGATGCGAACATCACCGGCACGTACAACCTGTACGAAGCCGCGCGCAAGCATGGCGTGAAGCGGGTCGTGTTCGCGAGTTCGAACCATGCGATCGGCTTCCATCCGGTGACGGAAGTGCTCGATGCGGATGCGCCGCTGCGTCCGGACAGCCTGTACGGCGTGACGAAATGTTTCGGCGAATCGCTGTCGCGCTACTACTTCGACCGCTTCGGGATCGAGACGGTGTGCCTGCGGATCGGCTCGTCGTTCGAAGTCCCGAAGAATCCACGCATGCTGGTCACGTACCTCAGCTATCGCGACTTCATCGAACTCGTGCGGTGCTCGCTGCTGACGAACCGGGTCGGGCACGCGATCGTCTACGGCGCGTCGGACAATCCGGTGAAGTGGTGGGACAACACGAAGGCGGGCTTCCTCGGCTTCCGGCCGCAGGACAGCTCCGAGCAGTTCGCCGGGCTGTTTCCGGTGACGGCGCCGACCGCCGACTACGACGATCCGACGCAGCGCTACCAGGGCGGCGGTTTCGTCGTCGGCGAGCCGCTGGAGCGCAACGCGAAGTAAGCGCAAGCGTGGCCCGCGCGGCAGGCATCGGCGATCAGCGCAGGATGTCCGTCGCCTTGTGCCGTTCGTCCACGCCGTCGAGCAGGATCAACGGGCCGCTCGCGTGCCGCGCGCGCAGCGGCTGAATCTGCCGGTACGCATCCGATTCGTACCACGCGCGTGCCGTCGCGAGATCGGGAAACGCGATCGCGATCAGGTCGCCGCGCCACACGCCTTCGCGCACGTCGGGCCGCGCGCCGTGAATGATGAAATGGCCGTCGAACGGTGCGAGCGTGCCGTCGATGCGTTCGAGGTATTCGACGATGTCGTCGCACATTTCGACGTCGTGCAGGTGGGCGATGGCGTAGGCGGTCATGGTGGGCTCCAGGGTGTCGACGCGATGTGTTGATCGGTGAAGCCATGATCGGCGCGCGGGCGGCGCGCGTCGATTACCTGTGACGTAAGCAGATTGACGAGGCCGTGCGCAATGCCGGCCGCGCGCGGTGGCTCGATGGCAGGCGCCCATGCCGCGCGTTGCGGGCGCGAGCGCGAGCGCGGACGCGGACCGGACCTGTACCTGTACCTGCATCTGGACCGGACCCGGACCCGGCCCCCTACGTGCACGCGCACGTGCACCGCACGTGCACCGCACCCGCACCCGCACCCGCACCCGCACCCGCACCCGCACCCGCACCCGCACCCGCAATACGCTCACGCGCGCTTGCGGATCGGCCGCGGCCGCGGCCGCGGTACTTGCACCGGCGCAGGCGCCGGCACCACGTCCCCCGTTTCCTGGCACAGCCTGTCGAGCATGCGTTGCGCGGCGCCAGCGCAATCCTCGCCGGCGGGCTTGTTGGCAATCTCGTCGATCAGCACTTCCAGGTGTCGCCGGTTCTGCGCGAGCCGCTGTTCGAGCAGCGCGATTTCGTCGACCTTGTGCCGCAGCGCGACCAGCAGTTCGTCGTGCGGCCACGCGCCGAGATCGGGCGGCAGCACCGCGCGGATCTCGTCGAGCGCGAAGCCCGCGCATTGCGCGCGATCGATGATCGCGAGCCGCGTCAGCGCTTCCGGCCCGTATTCCCGATAACCGTTCGCCTGACGGCGCGCCGGTTCGAGCAGGCCGCTTGCTTCGTAGAACCGGATCCGCGACGCCGCGATGCCGCTGGCGCGCGCCAACTCGCCGATTTTCATTTTGAGCTCCTCAGGGGCTTGACCTTGAAGTTGACTTTAAAGTTATGGTTGGGCATCGTCAATCGAGGATGTCCACCACCATGAACCTGTTTGCGCACCTCCCACTGCCCAATGGCGCGGTGATCCCGAACCGGCTTGCGAAGGCCGCGATGGAAGAGAACATGGCCGATGCGGATCACGCGCCGTCCGACGCGTTGCTGCGCCTGTACCAGGCGTGGGCCGACGGCGGGGTCGGCCTGATCCTGACCGGCAACGTGATGGTGGACGGTCGCGCGATGACGGGGCCGAACGGCGTCGTGCTCGACGGCGACGCCCATCTCGGACGCTTCCGGCGCTGGGCGCAGGTCGCGCGGGCGCGCGGCGCGCACGTGTGGATGCAGATCAACCATCCGGGGCGCCAGATGCAGGCGGCGCTCGGCCAGACGACGCTCGCGCCGTCGGCCGTGCCGCTCGCGCTCGGCGCGATGTCGAAGCAGTTCCCGGTGCCGAAGGAGATGACGGAAGCCGACATCGCCGACGTGCGGCAGCGCTTCGTGCGCGCCGCGCAGCTCGCCGAACTGAGCGGCTTCACCGGCGTGCAGATCCACGCGGCGCACGGTTACTTGCTGAGCCAGTTCCTGTCGCCGCTGACCAACCGCCGGCAGGACGCATGGGGCGGCAGCATCGAGCATCGCGCGAAGCTGCTGCTCGACATCGTGCGCGACGTGCGCGCGACGGTATCGCCCGCATTCGTCGTATCGGTCAAGCTGAATTCGGCCGATTTCCAGCGCGGCGGCTTCAGCGCGGACGATGCGAAGCGTGTCGTCGAATTGCTGAACCCGCTCGGCGTCGATCTCGTCGAATTGTCGGGCGGCAGCTACGAAGTGCCGGCGATGCAGGGCGAGGCGCGCGACGGACGCACGCTGGCGCGCGAAGCGTACTTCCTCGAATTCGCGCGGGACATCACGGCTGTCGCCGCGATGCCGCTGATGGTCACCGGCGGGATCCGGCGTCGCGCGGTGGCCGAGCAGGTGGTCGCGAGCGGCGTGGCGATGGTCGGCATCGCGACCGCGCTGTCGATCGATCCGAATCTGCCGCGCGACTGGCAGGCCGGCAAGGACAGCGCGCCGGCACTGCAGCCGATCCGGTGGAAGAACAAGACGCTGGGCGCGCTCGCGAACATGGCCGTCGTGAAGTTTCAGCTCGCGCGCCTGAGCGTCGGGCGGCGCACGCATCCGGGTGTGTCGCCGTTGCGCGCGCTGGTGTCGCAGCAGATGGCCGCGCAGTGCCAGACGCGGCGTTACCGGAAGTGGATGGCGGGGCGGGCGGTGCGCTAGTCGGGAAGGCCGCGCGTGGCGCGGCCTGCTGCCGGCTCAGACCGGATACGCGTCGTCGACCTTCAGGTTCGCGAGCCGGAACAGCGTGCGCAGCGTTTGCGGATGAATGTCGCGGCGCGCGGCGAGCGACGTCAGCATGAAGTCGAGGACCTTCGCGTAGCGCAGCAGCACGAGACAGCGTGCGAGGTCCGCGTTGCCGCCGCGCATGCCTTCGGCGAAGTGGACCATCTGGGTCGACAGCGAGCGCGCCATCTCCAGCTCCATCTGCTGTTTTTCCGTCCATTCCGGCTGCGGCTGTTCGAGCAGCTTCGCGAGGAAGTTCTGGAACGACGTATCGGACGAGTTGGGCAGCGCATTCATGACGAGCCTCGTTGCTTGCGCGGATCATCCGGGCGTATCCGTTGGACGGGCCCGATCCGGGTTCATGTCCGCGCCGATCGGCGGCGCGGCTGTCACTGCAATGCGAATGCAGTTTTCGTACCAGCGTCGCGATCCGATCGTCGAGCAAGATTGACGCGGCGCACGGCAGCGGTCATCCGGTCCCGCCGATACTGGCTTGCACGGAAAATCGAGGGCGGCGTCCATACGCCGCGCACGGTCGCGCTCAACTGCCACGCAGGCCCCCGACGGATGAAATGCTTCAGCGATGTAACGTAACGCCGGATTAAAAGCGGCGGCGTGTTTCGATCGACGCAGCGCCGGAAGGCCGCGGCGCAGCGGTGTCGGCGTGCCGTCGGCCTCCGGGCGGTGGCATGAGGTGCGCCGCGACGACATTTGTCTCACGCACGAAGGCCTGCCCGATGCGCCGGATGTTTCATATCCGAGACGTTTCGTGCGCGGCGATTCCGATGCATGCGCAACGTATGCCACGGGCGCGATCCAACTGGCCCAGCGAATACCGGGACAATTGTCCATGGGCACCCGCGCCGTGTTTGCGAACAATCTCCGCATCATTCCCGCGAGGTTCGACATGAGCGTCCACGCCTTCTTCTCGGCCAACCTTCTGCTGGCCTACACGGCCTACTTCGTCGGTACGGCGAGCCCCGGCCCGAGCAATCTCGCGATCATGTCCGTTGCCGCGAACCATGGCCGCAAGGCGGCGCTCGTGTTCGCGCTCGGCGTGATCTCGGGCTCGATGTTCTGGGCGACGGTGGCCGCGCTGGGCGTGTCGGCGGCGTTGCTCGCGTGGTCGAAACTGCTGGTCGCGATCAAGCTGTTCGGCGGCGCGTATCTGCTGTGGCTCGCGTTCAAGTCGGGCCGCACCGCGTGGTCGGCGAAGCCGGCCGCTACGCAGAACACGGCGTCCGAGCAACGGCTGTCGCGTTTCTATGCACGCGGCGCGATGCTGCACCTGACGAATCCGAAAGCCATCCTGGTGTGGGTGTCGATCGTCGCGCTGTCGTCGAACGGCGCGAGTGCGGCGCATGGCGCCGTCGTGCCGGGCTGCCTTGCGATCGGCTGCGTGGTGTTCGGCGGCTATGCGCTGGTGTTCTCGACGGATCGCGCGCGCCGGCTGTACGTGCGCGGCCGGCGCGCGATGGACGCGTGTCTCGCGATCGTGTTCGGTGTGGCGGGGATCCGGTTGCTGGCGTCGAACGTGTGAACGGGCCACCCGTGCTGCTCTGAACAAGCGATCCGCCACGCGAACACGCGGCGGATCGTTCATCGCAGCGCCGTTGCTGCTGCGCGTCAGTGCTTCAGAAAATGAAGCCCGTGTTGATGAACTTCGAGTGGTGGTCCGACACGATCGTATCGAGCAGTTGCTTGCTGCTGTCGGTCTGCTTCGCCGCGACCATCGACCGGATCGAGAACGCGCGCAGCGCGTCGGTCACCGACAGCGTGCCTTCCGCCGAATCCTTGCGCCCGGCGAACGGGAACACGTCCGGCCCGCGCTGGCACTGGCAGTTGATGTTCACGCGGCACACCTGGTTCACGAGCGGATCGACGAGCGCGCCGATCTGCGCCGGATCCGAGCCGAAGATGCTGACCTGCTGGCCGTGGTCGGACGTCGTCACGTAGTCGAGCGCGGTTTCGACGTCGTCGAACGGCGCGACCGGAATGATCGGCCCGAACTGCTCCTCGCGATACAGCTTCATCCCTTCGGACACCGGATAGACGACGGCCGGGTAGAACAGCGTCTTGCTGAACTCGCCGCCCTGATGGTTGACGACCTGCGCGCCCCGCGCCTTCGCGTCGTCGATCGCGTCGGTCATGTAGGCGGTGCGATGCATGCCCGGAAGCGGCGTGATGCTCACGCCTTTTTCCCACGGCATGCCGATCTTCAACTGCTCGAGCGCGGCGGTGAAGCGCTTGAGGAACTCGTCGACGATCGTGCGGTGCACGAGCAGCATCTTCAGCGCGGTACAGCGCTGGCCGTTGAACGACAGTGCACCGAGCAGGCACTCCTTCACGGTGAGGTCGAGATCGGCGTCGGGCAGCACGATCGCCGCGTTCTTCGCGTCGAGGCCGAGGATCGCGCGCAGCCGGTGCGATTTCGGATGCTGCTTCTTCAAGTGATCGGCGACCTTGCTCGACCCGATCAGCGCGAGCACGTTGATCTTGCCCGATGCGAGCATGTGCGGCACGACCACCGCGCCCGGCGCATAGATCGTGTTGATCACGCCCTTCGGGAACGCGTCGCGGAACGCCTCGAGCAGCGGCTCGAACAGCAGCGTGCCGTACTGAGGCGGTTTGAATACCACGGTGTTGCCCATCAGCAGCGCGGGGATCAGCGTCGCGAAGGTTTCGTTCAGCGGATAGTTGTACGGCCCCATGCACAGCACGACGCCGAGCGGCGTGCGGCGGATCTGGCCGATCGTGCCTTCCGCGATCACGAAGCGCGAGTTCGCGTTGTCGAGTTCCTTCAGCGCATCGATCGTCTGCGTCATGTACGTGACGGTGCGGTCGAACTCCTTCTGCGAATCGGCGAGGCTCTTGCCGATCTCCCACATGATCAGGTTCACGACCAGCTCGCGCTGCGCGACCATCCGCCTGATGAAGTCCTGCATGCACGCGATGCGCTGCTCGACCTTCATCGTCGGCCACTCGCCGCGGCCCGAGTCGTACGCGCGCACCGCGGCGTCGAGCGCCGCGTCGCTTTCCGTCTCGCCCATCACCGGATAGCTGCCGATCTCCATCTGCGCGACGCTGCCGTCCGGCTGGCGCACGCACACCGGCGACAGCACGGTCTTGGTCGTGCCGTCCCACGGGCGCAACTCGCCGTCGACCAGCGACACGCGCTGGTGAATGGGCGCGGCGAGCCGGAACTCGGCGGGGATGTCTTGATAGGCGGGAAACAGCTGCTGCAGGGAGGCGGAATCGGGCATGACGGTCTCGTTTGACAGGTGTCCGGGAAGGGACGGGCGATGCGGAATCCTGAGCTGAAGGTTCGTCGATCCTGAATCGCCATCATGACGCGCGGACGGCGAAGCGTCACGCAACCGGGTGGCCGATATGCAGGATGGAACCAGTTCCATTAAAAAGGAACGCCGCGCCGATTGCAAGATTTGCCGGACGTGATCGCCTTCCGTGTAAGAAAGTAGAAAGACTGTGTCCGAATGCCGGGAATACGCCGGTCAGGGGCTGCGCAAACGTTTCACTTTGCCTGGTTTGAGCGGATAATGGCTCGGCGCGGCGAAGTTAAAAATACCGCTGAACCTGAGAGAACATACGTCGTGAAGAACGGAAAGAAGGTCCGCCGCGCTGCCGATGCGAGGTCGGCTGCCCGGAGCGCCGGGTCGGGGTTGCCCGCCCGGCGCGCACCGGACTCTCCATGAGCCGGCGCGCTCACTCGACGTCTTCGTCATCCTCCGCATCGATGTCATCGCCCTCCCTGTCCTGCCCCGGCGCTGCATACGCGCTCGCCTGTTCCAGCAACCACGCACGAAACGACTCCAGCGGCTTGCTGTGGCTGAACTCCGTCGGATACACGAGGTAGTACGCGGAATCGCCGACCGTCGCCGCGTCGCACGGCACGACAAGGCCGAGCTGCTGCAGTTGTTCCTCGACGAAGAACTTCGGCACCAGCGCGATCCCGAGGCCGGCCGCGGCCGCGCTGATCAGCATCGTGTGCAGCTCGTAGCGCACGCCCTGCATCGTGCGGATGTCCTCGACGCCGTGCGTCTCGAACCATTGCGCCCACGCGCCCGGCCGCGTGGTGGAGTGCAGCAGCGGATACGCGAGCAGATCCTCGACGCGCTCGACGGGCCCGTTCAGCAGCGCAGGCGAGCAGATCGGCACGACTTCCTCGCCGAACAGATAGTCGGACGACGTGCCGGGCCAGGTCGGCTTGCCGTAGTGGATCGCGGCCTCGAAGTGCGTGTCCTCGAACGAGAACAGGTCGGTGCGGCTGCCCATGTTCACGCGCACGTCCGGCGTGCGGTCGTAGAAGCTCTTGATGCGCGGGATCAGCCAGTGCGACGCGAAGGTCGGCAGCACCGCCAGCTCCAGATAGCCGCCGCCGCTGCCATGCGCGATGATCGACAGCGTGTCGCGGTCGAGCGCCTCGAGCGCGCGCCGCACCTGTGTGCCGTACAGCTTGCCGGCGCGCGTCAGCACGACGCGCTGCTTCACGCGCGCGAACAGCCGCACGCCGAGGCTCGCTTCCAGCGTCGCGATCTGCCGCGACACCGCGCTTTCGGTCAGGAACAGCTCCTTGGCCGCGTGCGTGAAGCTCTCGTGGCGCGCCGCGGCTTCGAAGGCCACGAGCGCACCCATGTTGGGGATCTTGAATTTGCGCATGATGCTCGTATCGTCTGACGAACGCACCCGCGCGAAGCGGGCCGGCGGGCGGGTGCGGTGAACGTGAATAATTCCAAAAACTCATCACGTATCAATTTAATCTCGCTTTACGCCCCGCTGCAACCCTTTGAATAATGCATCCCACGCAAGGCCAGGCGCGCCCGCTGTGGCGGCCGGCCGATCGAATTGCCGGCACGTTTGCCGGCGCTGCCCCCGACACGAGAATCCTGATGCGCAATCCGAATATCGAGAGCTTGCTGACGAAGCTGCTGGGACAGGCGAAAACCGACGCCCTGTTCGCGACCCTGAACATGCCGGCCATCCTCGACGAATGGGAAACCGACGTCGTCACGCGCGCGGAAATCGCGCAGGCGATGAACATGGCGCTGTTCGAAGGGCTGCTCGAACGGTCGGCGAACGGCCGCGCGTACACGGCCGACGCGATCGAGAACGGCGGGTCGGTGTACTTCGACCACGGCGCGCTGCGCACGGTGCGCTGGCCGCACACGGGCGCGCTGCCGCCGGGCGAGGCCGCGTTCACGCGGATCCTGCGTCCGCTCGGCTTCCGCCTGAACGGCCGTTATCCGCTCGACAAGCTCGGCATGACCGGCCGCGCGTATGCGCATGAAGACGCACCGGACGAGATCGCGCAGTTCTTCGTCAGCGAACTGCATCCGGAGCGCTTCTCGAAGGAATTCCAGCAGGCCGTGACGAACGTCGTGAGCTCGTCGCGCGATCCGCTGTCGCCGGCGGCCGTCGCGCTGCTGTGGGAAATCGAGCGCGAAGGCTGGCTGTCGCTCGACGCCGCGCATGCGCTGCTGCCCGAGATCGTTGGCGCATTCGCGCGCCAGCACGACGTGCCGACCGAGCTCGACTACGAGACGCTGCTGCTCGAATCGGCCGAGATGGCGTGGATCGCGACCGAAGGCAACGCGTTCAACCATGCGACCGATCGCGTGGTTGACGTGTTCAAGCTGTCCGACGACGAAAAGGCGAAGGGCCGGCCGATGAAGCCGGAAGTCGAGCGCTCGCGCTCGGGCCGCGTGTTCCAGACCGCGTACCGCGCGGACATCGTCGAGCGCGAATTCCGCACGCGCGACGGCGGCACGGTGAAGCGCAACGTGCCGGGCTCCTTCTACGAGTTCATCACGCGCCGTCGCACGTTCGATCAGACGACACGCCGCTGGGTGACGGACCTGCGGTTCGATGCGGGCAACGCGCAGGGCATCTTCAAGATGACGGCGAACGCGGCGAAGTAACGCGCGGCGCACCAACGAAGAAAAACGGGCCGATGGCTGAAACCAGCCATCGGCCCGTTTGCGCTGAGTAGTCGGCGCGATCGTCAGAACACGTGCATGATCAGATAGATCAACACCAGCACGCCGATCGGTACGCCGAGTACCCATGCAAGCAGATACTTGCCCATGTCGTTGTCCTCCGCGTGGCCCGCGACGCGGGATGCGTCGCGGCGGGGTGAGACGACCGGTACGTTACAGCTCGCGATCGAAGTCCTTCAGTTGGCGCTCGGCCTCGTCACGCGCGATCCCGTAGCGCTCCTGAATCCTGCCGACCAGGTAGTCGCGGTTGCCCTCGGCGACTGCCAGATCGTCGTCGGTGAGCTTGCCCCACTTGGTCTTCAGCTTGCCCGTCAACTGCTTCCATTGACCCTTGATCTTGTCCTCGTTCATCGCATGCTCCTGTCCTTGGGTGAGAAAAGTGCGGCGCTCGGCCGCGTAGCGGCTCAGGCCTTCGCCTTCAGGCCGGATGAGTCGACGTGCTTCACGCCCTTGATCGAGCGCGTCACGGCGACGGCCTTCTTCACGGCGACCCTCGACGGCAGTACGCCCGTCAGCGTGACGACACCGTCGACCGTCTTCACGTCGATGTCGGTGCTCTTCACGCCTTTGGTCGTCGCGAGTTCGCTCTTCACCTTGGTCGTGATCCACGTGTCGGTCACGGGTTGGTCCGATCCGTGCGTCATCGTGCTCTCGCTCGACGACGCCGATTGTGTCTGGGCCTGTGCGTTCGTCAGCGGCGCGGCGGCGAGCAGGAAGGTCGCGCTGACGGCGAGCAGCTTCGAAAGGTGCGAGATCTTGTTCATTGATGTTCTCCTTCGATTGGCTTGATGAATGGATGAAACCTGGGATGTGAAGCAGTTCGCGTTCCCGCCACGTCAACGTGCGATTGGCGTGTCGTAGCCGGGCTCGCGCGGCGGCATGTCGGGGCGGGGTACGTCGGGCGGCAGCGGCACGGGGGGATCGGTGCCGGGCGCCGGTTCGGGCGGATTGTCCGGAGCCGGCTCGGGCCGCGTCGGATCGGGTGTCTGATCGAGCTTCATCAGGTGGTCCTCCTCTGCGGTATGGAAGGGCAGCGCGTGAGCGCCGATGCAGTACCAGCGTACCGGCGCGAACGCACGCGGACATCGCGCAAATTCACCGGATTGCCTAGTGCGTTTGCACGGGGACGGAACGACAGAGCGGGAACGGGAAATGCGTCGGGACCCGCGCAACGCGCGACGGCAGGCGCGCGTGCCGCGCTGCGCGGCGCTCGGCGGGATAGCGCACGCAGCGGGCGCGGCGCGCGAATGTACTATCGCGCATGGTGCACATAGTGCAATTCGCGCCTGTCGAGCGCAGCGACGGCACGCGATCATCGCGGCGGGAGCCGCCGACACAGGCTGGCAGCGCGGGCGCGAAACGGCCAACCCGGCAACCCCCTGTTGACCACGTGGACTCCACTCAATGGACGAACGAGTAAACGAACTGGTGCTCAAGTCGCATACCGACCGGCGCCAGCTGCATCAGATCATCGCGGGGCTCACCGAGGGCGTGATCCTGATCGAGCCCGACCAGCGCATCGTGTGGGCGAACGAGGCCGCGCTCGCGATGCACGGCGTGACCGAGCTCGAGGCGCTCGGCGCGGACGTCACCGAGTATCGCGAGCGCTTCCGCCTGCGCTATCGGAACAACCGCCCGGTGCGCGACGGCCACTATCCGATGGACCGCGTGATCGCCGGCGAAGAGTTCAGCGACGTGACGGTCGAAGTCGAATCGGCCGCCGACGAGAACGTGAGCTGGGTCCATCGGATCCGCAGCCTCGTGCTGACGAACGCGGCCGGCGAGCCGGACTGCCTCGCGCTCGTGCTGCACGACGCGACCGAATGGGCGAGCGCCGAGGACCGCTTCGAGCGCACCTTCAACGCGAACCCGGCGCCGGCCGTGATCTGCCGGCTCGACGACCTGCGCTACGTGAAGGTCAATCAAGGCTTCCTCGACATGACCGGCCACGCGCGCGACGGCGTGCTCGGCCGCTCCGTGTATGAGATCGACGTGCTCGAACAGGCCGACCGGCGCGAACTCGCGATCGAGCGGCTCGGCGAGGGCATGACGATCCCGCAGATGGAGGCTGTGCTCAAGCGCGCGGACGGCGGCACGAACGCGGTGGTCGTCGCCGGACAGCCGATCGACATGAACGGCGAAGCGTGCATGCTGTTCACCTTCATGGATCTCGAGCCGCGCAAGCAGGCGGAACTCGCGCTGCGGCAGAGCGAGGAGTGCTTCGCGAAGGCGTTCCGGATGGCGCCGGTCCCGACCGCGATCGTCACTGCCGGCGGTTTCGAACTGCTCGACGTGAACGACGCGTTCGTCGCGATGGCCGGCCATCCGCGCGACGCGCTGCTCGGCAAGTCCGCGGACGAGATCGGCTTGTGGGCCGAGCGCGGCGCGCGCCAGCGCATCGACAGCGAGCTCGCGCGCGACGGCAACGTGCGCAACGCGGACGTGCAGATCCGCACGCACGACGGCGACGTGCGCGATTGCGTGATGTCGGCCGAGCCGGTCGCGATCCACGGGCAGGATTGCCTGCTGATAGCGCTGCTCGACATCAGCGACCGCAAGCGCACCGAGATGGAACTCGTCTACGCGATCGAGACCGCGATGCAGGATGCGTCATGGTTCAGCCGCACGCTGATCGAAAAGCTGGCGAACGTGCGGCGTGCGAATGCGCCGGATGCGGGCGCGCAGCTGTCGGATCTCACCGCGCGCGAACGCGACGTGTTCGACCTCCTGTGCCACGGTCTCGCCGACAAGGAGATCGCCGGGCGCCTCGGGCTCGCGCCGAACACGGTCCGCAATCACGTCGCGACGATCTACGCGAAGCTCGACGTGCATAGCCGCGGCGAGGCGATCGTGTGGGCGCGCGAGCGCGGGATCGTCGGCGCGGCCGAAGCGAGCGGCGCGCGCGGCGAGAAGGGCACGGACAAAGGCCCCGACACGGGCGGCGCGAACGACGAGGACTGACGCTGACGCCGGATTCCGGCGATCGGTGCGAATGCACCATGCCGGCTGGTGCATCCGCATCTGCCGCCCGCGGCGCGCGCCTGCGATCCTGTCCCCTCGGCGGTGCGGCGCACGCTGCCGTCCCGTCGGCTCTCTCCCCAACTCATCGCAGGAGACGACCATGGACAGGAATCGTATCGAAGGCAAGCTCAAACAAGTGAAAGGTTCGGTCAAGGAAGCACTCGGCAAGGTGACGGGCGACCGTGCGACGGAAGCGGAAGGTGTGGCGGAACAGCAGGCCGGCAAGCTGCAGGAGAAGGCCGGCGAGGCGGCCGATGCAGTGCGCCACCATACTGGGCCCGACACTCATATCGATCCCCGGGACCGTCATTGACCGCGATTGACTGCCCGCGCGCGATGCGCTGCATCGCACGGCGATGATGCTCGATCGGCATTACCGGGCCCAGGGCGGGGGCCCCGGCACTCGTCCGCATCGCGCCTGAGATTTCGCCCTTCCGGCCCGCCGTCGCGCGGGCCGATCCCCTCCGCAGTATCGGCACTTGATGACAATTCCTCACTACATAGTTCCGATATTTCGTTTGCTGCACGCGTATTGGCTACCCACAATCGGTTCACCTCTTTCGCGCTGACAGGTTCCCCGGAGACGGAGCCGCGGTGATCGACCGGCAGGCGTCGCGCATGCGCGATGCCCCGGCGATGGAAAAATCCACCGGCACGCGGGAGGTCGCCGGCGCGCGATGGTCGCGCGTCGCATTCCGACCCACAGAAGAAGGATTGGCCGATGACGTTCCGCATTCGCTCGCTTTCCGGCATGGCGCTGACCGCCGCGATCTTCGCGTTCCAGACGGGCGCGGTTCACGCGCAGGAGACGGTCGTCAAGGTCGGCGTCGCCGTGCCGCTCACCGGCGGCGGTGCCGCGTACGGCAAGGACATCGAGAACGGCGTGCGCATGGCCGTCGACGAGGCGAACGCCGCGCACACGACGATCGGCGGCAAGCCGGTGAAATTCGTCGTCGCGTCGCAGGACGACCAGAGCGATCCGCGCATCGGCGTGCAGGCCGCGCAGCAGCTGACCGACGCGCAGGTGGCCGTCGTGGTCGGCCACTTCAACTCGGGCACGACGCTGCCCGCATCGAAGATCTACGCGAAGGCCGGCATTCCGATGATCACGCCGTCGGCGACCAATCCGGACATCACGCGCGCCGGGCTCGGCACCGTGTACCGCGTGATCGCGACCGACGCGCAGAACGCCGGCAATGCCGGTGCGTATGCGGCGAGCGTGACCAAGGCGAAGCGCATCGCGATCATCGACGACCGCACCGCGTTCGGGCAGGGCGAAGCCGACGAGTTCGAGAAGGCCGCGAAGGCGAACGGCGGCACGATCGTCGCGCGCGAATTCACCAACGACAAGGCCGTCGATTTCAGCGCGCAACTCACGAAGATCAAGAGCACCAACGCCGACCTCGTGTTCTTCGGCGGCCTCGACGCGCAGTCTGCAATGCTCGTCAAGCGCATGCGCCAGCTCGGCATCCGCGCGCAGTTTCTGGCCGGCGGCGGCGTGATGAACGCGAACTTCATCAGGCTCGCCGGCGGCGCCGCCGAAGGCGCGGCCGTGTGGGAATACGGGCAGCCGCTCGCGCGTCTCGCGAAGGGCAAGCAGTTCGAGACGAAATTCAAGCAGAAGTACGGCGTCGACATGCTCGCGTATGCGCCGTTCGCGTACGACGCGACGTGGATCGCGATCAACGCGATGCAGAAGGCAAACTCGACGAAGCCGGCCGATTTCAACGGCGCGCTGAAGAGCACGCGCTACGACGGCATCACCGGCACGATCGCGTTCACGAACACGGGCGACCTGAAGAACCCGAGCTCGACGCTGTATGAAGTGAAGAACGCCGCGTGGCAGCCCGTCACCACGCAAACGGCGGACTGAATACCCGAATTACCCGAACGCGCGCGGACTATCGCGGCGAGCCCGGACGTGCTGAAATAGCCGAAGCGATCGAATGCGATCGCGGCGCACGTCGGGGCGCTTCGCCGGTTGGCGATGGTCTGCCGCGCACGGCGCCGCGCGCGACGCGGCACGAACAACCTTCGGGCACGGCCGGCTGGCCGCGCCTTTCACGTGCAACTGGAGTCAGTCGTGAGTTCTCAAGTCGTCATCGTCGGCGGTGGTGTGATCGGCAGCTCGATCGCCTATTTCCTGCGTGCCACCGATCCGACGGTTTCCGTGACCGTCATCGAACGCGATCCCACCTATGCGAAGTCGTCGTCGGCGCTGTCGGCCGCATCGATTCGCCAGCAGTTCTCGACGCCGCTGTCGATCGAGATGTCGCTGTTCGGGATCGAGTTCCTGCGCAATATCGGCGAGCGGCTCGAAGTCGACGGCACGCGGCCATCGATCGATCTGCATGAAGGCGGTTACCTGTTCCTCGCGACGCCGGCCGGCGATGCGACGCTGCGCGAGAACCATGCGCTGCAGACCAAGCTCGGCGCCGATATTCGCTTGATGGATCGCGATGCGCTGCGCGCGAAGTTTCCGTGGCTGAACGTCGACGATCTCGTGTCGGGCGCGTACGGCGTGAGCGGCGAAGGGTGGTTCGACGGTTACGGGCTCGTGCAGGCATTGCGCAAGAAGGCGCAGGCGCTCGGCGCGCGCTACGTGCCGGCCGACGTGACCGGCGTCGTGCGCGACGGTCGCAAAATCACCCATGTGGCGACGAGCGACGGTGAGCGCTACGCATGCGACACGCTCGTCAATGCGGCAGGTGCGTGGACGCGCACGCTGTCGTCGATGATGGGCATCGACATTCCCGTGTATGCGCGACGCCGCAGCATCTTCAACGTGTCGTCGCCGGCGAAGCTTACCGATTGTCCGCTGCTGATCGATCCGACCGGCGTGTATTTCCGGCCGGAAGGGCGCACGTATATCTGCGGGACGTCGCCGAGCCCCGATCGCGATCCCGACGACCTGCCGCTCGACGAGGTCGATCACGACCTGTTCGACGAAGTGATCTGGCCGACGCTCGCGAATCGCGTGCCGGAGTTCGAGGCGCTGCGCGTGGAGAACTGCTGGTCCGGGTACTACGAGTACAACGTGTTCGATCACAACGCGATCATCGGATATCACCCCGAGCTCGACAACGTCGTGTTCGCGAACGGGTATAGCGGGCACGGGCTGCAGCAAGGGCCCGCGACCGGGCGTGGAGTGAGTGAACTGATTCTGGGCGGGCGGTATGAATCGCTCGACCTGTCGTCGCTCGGCTGGGAGCGTGTGCTGGAAAACCGGCCGATCGTCGAAAAGAACGTCGTGTAGCGCGGCGTGACCGCCCGGTTGTGCGCTGGGCGGGATTCTCCTTGTGTTCTCAATCTGGTTGGCCCGGCTTTGCCGGGCTTTTTTTGTTTGTTGGGGGCGGGAGGGTCGGCGGCCTTCGGACAACAGTGGCCGTCCGGTCGTGGAGTAGTATTCCCCGATGTCCAAGTCATTGCTCGGCCGCTACGATGCACAGTCAAGCCATCCGCGAGGGCCGCCAGTTCGTTAGACGGTTTGGACGCTGATTCAAGGATCCGTGCGGCGCCGGCCGTGACGACGGCATTGATGGGAATGCATCATGTCAACCCAGTGGAAGCACCGCGTCAGACTGTTTGTCCAGCGTTTCTGGCAGCCGACCAGTGCATGCATGACGTGCATGCCGGGGAGCTGGGGAAACATCATGAGCGTTGCCCACTGGACCATTGCATTTCAGACAGGGCTGCTCACCGCACTCCTGGCTGTACTTCTGACTTTCACGCCCGCGGCGAAACTCTACGCGCATCGATACGGCAATGCGTTGATCGTCGGCGTCCTGACAACGTTGGGCGACGCGTACTCACACACGAGTCACTACCGTATCCCCTATGTCGAACACTTCGTGACGGGGGCGATTTCAGGTCTCTTGACCCTCGCGGCTTCATATCTGCTCGAAGACCGCGCGCGACGCGTTCGCGCGGTATGGGCTCGGGTTTTTGGGTAGCGTATCCGCTAACTTTCTGAACTGCTGTCATTCGAAGGTCGGCGATAGCTCGGAACCAGACGGACGAAGCCCGCTATATCTCGCGCGACATTAGCGGCTGTACGCGCGTTGCCGGATGGCATCGAAGTCTGCCGGCGAGCGATGCAGATCGAGACGGCGGCCCGCTTTGACGATCTGACTCGGGATATCGTGGCCGATGAGCGCCGGCAAGCGCCGCGCGGCATTGATGAGACCGGCGAGATCAATTGCCGTGTCGTAACCCATGAGTTCGAGGCCGTGGACGATCTCTTCGGTGCACACGTTGCCAGTCGCGCCAGGTGCGTAAGGACAACCGCCGATGCCCCCGAGAGATGCATCAAAACGATCGGCACCGGCGTCGATGGCGGCTATCACGTTCGCGAACCCAAGACCGCGCGTGTTGTGAAAGTGCAGCGTCAGTTCCGTGTTGGGCCATCGCTCGCGGAAGGCTTTCGTCAGAGATGCGACTTGCGTCGGATAAGCCATGCCGGTCGTGTCGCATAGCGTGATGCCGCGCGCACCGATATCGTCGACGAATGCGCTGCACCGGTCCATCACCACATTCTCGGATACGTCGCCTTCCATCGGACAGCCGAACGTGCAGGATAGTGAAATATTGACGGGCACGCCCGCGTTATGAGCGATCGAGGCCACCGCGGAGAGCGCACTGAACGATTGCTTGCGCGTCATCCTCAGGTTGGAGAGATTGTGCGTCTCGCTGGCGGACATGACGAGGTTCAGTTCGTCCGCCCGCGCGTCGATTGCACGCTCGGCCCCGCGCACGTTCGGCACCAGCGCGCTGTACACGACGCCGGCGCGGCGTTCGATGCCGCGCAGCACGGCTTCTGCGTCGCTCAAAGCGGGGATTACCTTGGGCGAGACGAAGGCGGTGACTTCAATCTTGGCAATGCCGGAATCCGACAACGCGTCGACCAGCGCGATCTTGTCCTCGGTCGCGACGAAGGCCGATTCCGCCTGGAGACCGTCGCGCGTGCCCACTTCCTGCATATGGATGCGCCGTCCGGCGCCGTTCCAGAGAGTCATGCGACCACCTTTCGGCCGCGCAAGGCGGCGATGTCTTGCGTCGAATAGCCGAGTTCCTGCAGCACTTCGTCGGTGTCGTCGCCGAGACCCGGAGCCGAATTGCGGACCGTGCCCGGCGTGCCCATCAATTTAGGCACCACGCCGGGCACCTCCAGTTCGTAACCGTCGCGCGTGGTCTGCGAGAGGATCATGTTTCGCGCTCGATAATGAGGGTCTTCGGCGATGTCCTTTGCCGTGTAGACCTTGCCCGCAGGCACGCCCGCAGCGCCGAGGACGTCCAGCACCTGCTGCACGGATTGCATCAACGTCCACGCCTCGATCGCCTGATCGAGTTCGCCTGCCCGCGCGACACGTCCCGCGTTGTCGGCGAGATCGGGTGCATTGCCGAGATCGTCGCGTCCGATGGTCTGCATCAGGCGTTTGAAGATGCTATCGCCGTTTCCGGCGATCAATACGAAGCCATCCGTACACCGATAGGCGTTCGATGGCGCGATTCCCGGCAGCGCGCTTCCGGCGGCTTCGCGGGCTACGCCGAACGCGCTGTACTCGGGAATCAGGCTCTCCATCACGTTGAACACGGCCTCGTTCAACGCGACATCGATGACTTGCCCCAGCCCCCCGTTCACCTTGCGATGGTAAAGCGCCGTCAGAATTCCAATGGTGCCGTGCAGTGCCGCGAGCGTGTCGCCGATGGAAACTCCGCAACGCACCGGCACGCGGCCCGGTTCGCCGGTCACGTGACGCAGCCCGCCCATCGCCTCGCCGATGGCGCCGAAGCCCGGCAAATCGCGATACGGCCCGGTCTGCCCATAACCGGAGATGCGCAGCATCACGAGTCCGGGATTGACGCGGGACAGTTCCTCCCACCCCAAGCCCCATCTTTCGAGCGTGCCCGGGCGGAAATTCTCGATCAGCACATCGGCCTCGGCGATCAGCTTGCGGGCGATGTCCTGCCCCTCGACGCTGCGCAAGTCCAGCGCGATGGACCGCTTGTTGCGCGACTGCACCTGCCACCAGACAGATGTGCCGTCCTTGAGCAGACGCCAGTTGCGCAACGGATCACCGCTGCCGGGCGCTTCGATCTTGATCACATCGGCGCCGAATTCACCGAGCGTCTTGCCGGCGAACGGGCCCGCAATCAGTTGCCCCATCTCGACGACGCGCAGCCCTTGCAGCGCGGCGGCGGCTATGTCGTGGTTCATCATCGTGCTCCTTCGAATGACGCGTGCAGGCGGGACAGTGCGTCGGTTGTGTCGTTCATTCCAAAGTCCGTATTGATTCGGCGATGAGCTGCGTCAGTGAGCGCCGGCCGCATGTTCCTCTCTTGCACGCAGCTTTGCGGGCAGCGCGAAAATCAGAATCCCTGCGCAGGCGATGGCCAGCCCGCCGATCACGTAAAGCGCCGGTGTCGTGCTGCCGGTGACGTCCTTGATGCGTCCGACCATCACCGGACTGACGATGCCACCCAACTGGCCGAGCGTATTGATGAGTGCGATGCCGCCGGCGGCACCCGCCCCGGTCATCAGCTTCGGCGGCAGGGCCCAGAAAGCCGGAATTGAAGCGATGATGCCTGCGCCCATCACCGCGAGCGCGGCGATCAGAAGGGTCGTGTGCTTGTCGAAGATGCCCGCGCACAGGAAGCCCGCGGCCGCGAGCAGCATGAGGCCGGCGACAAAGCGGCTGCGATGCCCGCTCGCATCGGACACCCGGCCGACCACGACCATCGTGACCGCGCCGCAGAAGTACGGCACGGCGGTCAGGAAGCCGATGGTGGTCGGATGCGTGATGCCCGACGTGCGAATCAGGTGCGGCGCCCAGAAATTCAGGCCGTAGGAGCACACCTGGATCATGAAGTAGATGAGGCCGAGTTTGAGAAAGCCGGGCGTTTTCAATGCGCCGAGCAGCGAGTGTCCGCCGATGTGCCGGTTCTGATCCGCGATACGCCGCGACAGCAAGGCCTGCTCGGCCGACGTGAGCCACGGCGCATCTTCGATGCGGTCTTTCAGCACCTTGAAGACCAGATAGCCGAGCGCGACGCAGGGCAGGCCGCCCACGAGAAACAGCCAGTGCCAGCCGCGCATGCCGAAGAGCCCTTCCATCTGCGAGAGCACGAGGCCCGCGGCAGGCGCGCCGAGAATGCCCGCGAACGCGGAAGCGAGAAAGAGCGTCGACGTAATGCGGCCGCGATAGGCGACTGGGAACCATAGCGTCAGGTAGAACAGCACGCCGGGCGCGAAACCGGCTTCCATCGCGCCGATGAGAAAGCGCAACGTGTAGAACTGCCACTCGGTCTGGACGAGCGCCATCAGTGCGGTCGCGACGCCCCAGGAGATCATGATGCGGCAGATCCAGCGGCGCGCGCCCACCTTATAGAGCATCAGGTTGCTGGGCACTTCGAAGAGCACGTAGCCGACCACGAACAGGCCAGCGCCGAGACCATAGGCGGTGTCGGTCAGTGCGAGATCGCTCTGCAGCGCGAACTTGGCGAAGCTGATGTTGATGCGGTCGAAGAACGCAAACAGGTAGCAAACCATGATGAGGGGCATGATTCGCCACGCGACCTTGCGGACGGTGCGGGCTTCGTCGGGCGGCGCCAGGTCGATGCTGGCGGACAGGGCTTTGTTCATGGTTGTCTCCGGTTCGCACCTTACCTTTGCCGTCGATGCAGAGCGACAAGGTCCGGCGGCCATTCAGGTTTTGGGCGCTTCTTGCGGCGCGTGGAGACATACTGATTGCGCGCTCGTTAATAAAAAAGCGCAAAGAGGCGAAACGAGCCTTCGCGTTTGGCGAAAGCTGTGCGGGCCTTTGAGATGAACGACCGTCTAGTTTCCGTTGCAGAGATGCTCGACGAGCAGCCGAGCATGGCGTGGCACTGCGGCCGGATCGCGCACCCCGAGCAAGAGCCGACGCTCGGCCCATGCGTCCTTCAACGCGACCTGCCGCAGATTCAGCGACCGGACCAGCGCATGCACGGCCAGCGATGGCAGCACCGCCACGCCCATGCCGGCGGCTACCATCTGGCACATCGCGTCGAAGCTCCGAACTCGAATCCGCAGCTTCAAGTGGCGCCCGAGCGTTTCGGCCTCCATCTGCATGCGCTCGGCGAGCGACGTGCCCTTCGAAAGGCTGACGAAGTCGTACTCGAGCGCTTCCTCGAAGCAGACCGAACGTCGCGTGGCGAGCGGGTGTGTCCGGGGCATCACGAGCACCAGCCGGTCTACGTGATAGTCCGTCAGGTGGATGCCCAGAGCCGGCGTGCGGTCCGCGAGGATGCCGAGATCGGCGCGGCCATCCAGCAAGGCCAGCACAACTTCTCGGCTGTTCTGCTCTTCCAGCTCGATCCGAATGCCAGGATTGGCTTCGGTGAACGCCGCGATCTCCGACGGCAGGAACTGCGTGATCGCCGATGTATTCGCCCACAACCGAACGATGCCGACCATCCCCGACGCGTAGTCGGACAGATCGGCGGCGAGGCGGTCGATGTCGTGCAGGATGCGTTGCGCGTGGTCATACAGCGCCTGTCCCGCAACGCTCAGGGTCACACCGCGCGAGTGCCGCTCCAGCAGGCTGGAGCCAACGGCTGCTTCCAGATCGGAGATGCGCTTGCTAGCGGCGCCGACAGCAAGATTCGCCAGCGCCGCGCCCTTGCTGATGCTGCCGGCGCGCACGACCAGATTGAAAAGCGACAGGGAGACCAGATCGAGGCGGTGCAGGTTCATCGGGTTCATCGTGGGGCTCCTCAGCTCGTCGCTAATCGAAAATCCGGATCCATGAAGCTCGCCCGACTCCGCTTTTGCGGTTTCGTGAGCGAGGATCGTCGCTCCATCTCCATCGTGGCCGCTCCGCCCCGAGGAGGTTGCACAGTCGCAGCTGGCGCTTGATACGCCGAAAAGCGACATTGAAGTCGTGGGGGGGCGACGGGCGGCTTGGGAGCGGCGAGAGGCGTCCGCGGAAATTCACGAACAACCTTTCGATTGGCGCGTGGATGCACGAGATGCTGTTGACACACGCGCCCCTCACGCCAGCAGACACGCGATCAAATCATGCGTCGTCCGCACCTCATACTTCCGCAACAGACTCGCACGATGAATATCGACAGTCCGCGGGCTGATGCTCAGCTCCTTGCCGATTTCCTTGCTGGTGAGGCCATGAACGAGAAGTGCCGCGACGTCGCGCTCCCGATCCGTCAGCGTACTCGTGACGTCGGGAAGCTTCACGTTCTCCGACCGATCGGTGAACGTCCAGATCGCCAGCTCGAACGGCCGCTTCGGGTTGTAACCGAAGCCGCTGACCGTGACCCAGAAGTGACTGCCGTCGACGCGCCGCATGATGCGGTCGTCGCTGAACCCGGCATGTTTCGCGAGCAGCGGCGCGAGGCGCCGGCCCGTCGTCGCGAAGTCCTTCTGCTGCGGATAGAGCGTCGCGAACGACCGGTCGATGATGTCGTCGCGCGTCGCCCTGAACAACTGCAGCGCCTTCTCGTTGCAATCGATCATGATCCGCTCCTTCGCCACGATCGCCGCGACAGGCAGGTGCCTGAAGAGATCTTCGTAGTCGAGGGCGGGCATCGTGTCGGTCATGTTCGGCATCTTGTCGACGGTCCGAACCGTGTCCGGACCAACGCTATCGGGCGGGTTGGCTCCCGTCCGATTGTAGCGGCAGCGCGGGCAAGCAGATCATTCGACGCGAAAGACACAGCAGTCGTGTCCTTCGCCCGCGCACTGGACTTCCGCCGAATGCGTGCGCGGGCCCTTGACGGCCACATGGGGAATCGTGAAGGCTCGTCATGGCGTCTCTCCCTGCGTTGATATTGCGGGCGCTCATTGCCGAAGCGCGGTTCAGACCGCGCCTTCGACGCCGCGCTTCGCGGACTGGCCGGTTCTCGCGGTTGCCGGGCCTGCATCTTCGAGCGCCGTCTTCGACGTTTCCGGCAGTGCCAGGCCACCGATCATCGCGAGGATCGCCACGGCGATCAGGTAGTACGCCGGCGACAGGTTGGTGCCGGTTGCCGAGATCAGCCACGTGGCGACGAGCGGCGCGGTACCGCCGAAGATCGTGTACGCGAGGTTGTACGTGATCGCGGAAGCCGTGTAGCGAGTCTTCGTCGCGAATACTTCCGACATCAGCGGTGCCGTCACCACGCCCGAAAACACTGCGCCGATCGCAAGCAGCGCGACGCCGATCAACGAATGCGACAGCACGCCCGAGCCGCCGAGCGAGAACGCCGGATACACGGACACGATGATGAAGATGCCGGTCGTGGCGATCGTCGCGCGACGGCCGACGAGGTCGGAGAAGAAGCCGGCGACCGGGCACAACGCTGCTGCGAAGAACAGGGCGAGCACCGTCACGAGCAGCGACGTGCCGCGCGACAGGTGGCCGGCCACTTGCAGGTACGTCGCGAAGTAGGTGGTGAACGTGTAGAACGACAGTGCCGTCACGGACACGAACGCCCCGAGCTTCAGGATATTCCACGACTGCGAATGCAGCGTTTCCATCAGCGGCGCATGGGCGATGTCGTGCTTGCCTTCGAGCGCCTGGAACGCGGGCGTTTCGTTCAGGTTCACACGCAGGTAGACGCCGATGAGGCCGACCGGCGCGGCGATCAGGAACGGCACGCGCCAGCCCCAGTCGATCATTGCCTGCGACGACAGCGACGCTTCGAGCAGATAGGCGACCACCGCCGCGCAGGCGAACGACGAGAAGGTCGACACCGGCACGAAGCTGCCGAAGAACGCGCGGCGGCCGCGCGGCGCGTGCTCCATCACGTATGCGCATGCGCCGGCGTATTCGCCGCCGGCCGAGAAGCCTTGCACGCAACGAATGATCGTGAGCAGCAACGGCGCCCAGTAGCCGATGCTCGCGTAGGTCGGGAGCAGGCCGATCAGCGTCGTCGAGCCGGCCATCATCAGGATCGTCAATGCGAGCGTGCGCTTGCGGCCGATCCGGTCGCCGATGACGCCGAAGATCAGGCCGCCCAGCGGACGGAATGCGAAGGCCACCGCGAAGACGGCGAAGGTCTTCAGGAGGCCGATCGTCGGGTCGCCGCTGGGGAAGAATTCACGCGTCAGGATGGTGGCGAGAAAGCCGTATGCGGCGAAATCGAACCATTCGACGAAATTGCCGATGGACGCTGCGGCGATCACGCGCCGGAGTGTTTTGGTGTCGACGTCCTGGGTGGTCATGGTCGTGTCCTCTCTACGTGTGGGCGCGTGGGTTTGCGGCGAAAACCATGGTAGGGAGGACAATTACCTAGGTCGATAGGTGTCAATTACCTAGGTAATCGGGGGCGGGTTACGAATCCTTGCCTGTACTGTTTCACGATTTGGTGACCATGACGCTGGTTTGCCAAAAGCCGGCAATGCTCCATGAACGGACTCGCCTCAGAATAAAAGCCCGAGCATGGTCGCCTTGACCGCGGCTTCGGTCTTGTTGGTCGCGTTCAACTTGCGCATCGCATTGACGAGGTGAAATTTGACGGTGCGTTCGTCGACATTCATGATCTTGCCAATCTCGGCATAGGTTTTTCCCGCGGCAGACCATTGCAGCGTCTCGCGCTCGCGGGCAGTCAACTCGACGGTATATTCGGGCACGAACCGCGGGAGCAGATGCATGCTCATCGCATAGTTGGCTGTGTTCGCAAGCCATGACATCTGGTATCCCTTTTCCGCGAGTTCGCGCTCGTCGATCGGCTCGCCTGAGCGGACCATGGTCACGAGTCCGATCGCCCCGGTGCGGCTGACGGACGGCATGCACCAGCCGTGGCGCAAGCCGTGGTGGTCCGCTTCCTCCCAAAACTCGACGCACTGTGTCTGGCTATCGGCGCGCCAGATCAACGGGCCCATCTGACTGAGCCCATGCCGGACCGTCGGGTCCACGGCGAAATAGTTCTGGCTGACATAGCGTTCGACCCAGGTCTGCGGATAGTTGGACTGCAGCATGAACTGCGGCTTGCTGATCGGCAACGGCACGCGCAGACCGAACGAACAGTGCTCGAAACCAAGGGCTCGCACGTCCGCCGAAAACTCCAGAAACACGTCGGCCTCGGATTTTGCCGCTGCGTATCCGTTCAGATACTTTTCTCTCCAGGCATGCATATCATTACCTTTGCGGTCAATCGTACCCATGAAGGGAGCTATATCGTATGGTTGATGCGTTGACCGATTCTTTTTAAAAGCCGTTCAAGGGGACGGTTAAAACTTCCCGGTATCCAGTGACCGGCACGGTGTCGCGTGATGATTTTTTTCTTGGTGAGCGAATTTCGGGGCTTTCTGCGCCCGCGATGGGTAGATCGAGTAGTGGATTTTTCATGCAGGCTTGCCCTTTGTACACGCCGATAACGCGGTGGCATTCTTCAGGTGATCTGTAATAATCGTAAATCACATGTGCACGATCGAGCCGGCTATGAAGAATCACAACGCGCGCGCTGCGAGCGTTGCAATGGCCCTCGCGTGGCCGATCAGCGCGAATCTTGCCGAACTATTCGGAAGCGATTTTAACAGGTGTCACGTCGGGACAACGGATATGCCAAAAAGATGGAACGATGGATACGTACGAATGACTTTGCCGGCGTTCTACGCGCTGCGCTTCCGTCAGCATATGTGTCAACAAGCTCCGGACCTGCTCCATGATCTGTGGGGCGAGGGAATCAGCGCAGTCAATGCCGGCTACTACGAGCTGGTGTGCACCGACACGCAGCCGGCCGCGAGCGTCGGCTGCGCATGGTATGTGGCAGTGGGCCAGTCTGACGTGAAAGTGGGGCAAGGTGACGTCAGCAGCAATGTCATGCTCCTCGATACGGACGGTGACGATTACGGCGCGCGATACAGCCGAGCGTTAATCCAGAACTGGCTGTGCTCGGGAGCGCGTCAACGTGAGCTTGAATCGGCTGTCGTCGCCGATCACTGATCTATGTCCGATGCATAGGACTATTTCTTCGAAAGGCCGTGGTTTTCGCGACTGCGCCGCGCATGCGTACAACGCGCACTTTCCCGCCGATTTTCCTGATCGGCATGGCGATGATTCGATCGCGGCTGCAATCATCCATGCCGCGATGACGTACCTCCAGATGCCTGCGTCGAATCGCCGATGACCCAGCGGGCTCGGGGGCGGTCGGTGCGACCGCTTCGCGAGCCATGGTCGGTTAAATCCTGAAACCGATTTTCTGTCGCAGTGCTTCGGCGCATTCGGCGCGACGAGTCGCGTCCACAACGCCCGAACCTGCCCATTCGGGCAGCTATTTCGTCCTCGCATTTTCGGGTTCAATCGCGCTAACAATTCTGAGAAGAGAGAGAGGGCATTCAGATGCTGACGCTATTGTCCGGCAGGCGCGCTGATTTGAGTCGCGAAACGATGTATCGACTTGCGAAGTTTCGGCATAAGGTCTTCATACAGGAACTTGGATGGTCATTGCCTACCGACAATGGCATCGAATTCGACAATTTCGATCACGCTGACACCCTTTACGTTGTCGCTTGCGATCGCAACGGCGAAGTCGTCGGCTGCGGCCGGTTGTTGCCGACCGACGAGCCTTATCTGCTTGGCGAGGTTTTTGCGGATTTGATGGGCGACGCTTCCCTTCCCCATGCGCGCAATGTCTGGGAACTGTCCCGCTTCGCGATGAGCATGCCGCGCGGCGAGTCGTTGACTGCTGAAGAGTCGTGGCAAAACACGCGCGCCATGATGTCCGAAATCGTTCGCGTCGCGCACGCAAATGGTGCCAATCGCCTCATTGCTTTCTCCGTGCTCGGCAACGAACGGCTCCTGAAGCGCATGGGCGTCAATGTGCACCGCGCTGCGCCGCCTCAAATGATCGAAGGCAAGCCGACCTTGCCGTTCTGGATCGAGATCGATGAACAGACGCGCGCGGCGCTGAACCTCGACGGGGTGGAATGCAGCGGCGGCGTGCCGCTCGACATGTTGCGCAGCCTGGATGCGCCGCACGCGTTCGAGCGAGCGACATGAGTGTGCGATGCGCGTCGTGAACGTTTGCGCTCCGCCGCGCGTCGGGCGGCCGCGGCGCGGCCCGAAGCGGTGCGTGCAATGCGGTATTTCAAGAGGTGTGCCTGAAGATGAACGGCTTTAACGATGTGGCTCGGCGAGTCCTGGTCCGCGAGAGGAATGTGAAATGACGGTTCGAGTGGTGGTAACCGGTATCGGCATTGTGTCCCCACTGGGTTGTGGCAAGGAATTGGCGTGGCAGCGCCTGATCGGCGGATGCTCGGGGCTTCGCCGCCTCGGCGACGATATTGCCGGTGAACTGTCCGCCAAGGTCGGCGGGACCGTCCTGGGGACGGCCGACGATCCCGACGGCGGTTTCGATCCGGAGCGCTCGGTACCGAACAAGGAACTGAGGAAGATGGACCGCTTCATCCAGATGGCGATGGTTGCCGCAGACGAGGCGCTCGCTGAAGCCGGATGGGCTCCGGAAGCAGAACGTCAGCGCGAACGGACCGCTACCGTCGTCGCATCCGGCATCGGCGGATTTCCCGGCCTGGCGGAGGCGGTGCGGATCGGCGAGACCCGTGGCGTGCGGCGGTTGTCGCCGTTCACCATTCCGTTCTTTCTGTCGAATCTGGCAGCCGGCCAGATTTCGATCAAGCACCAGTTTCGCGGGCCGCTCGGCTGCCCCGTCACGGCCTGTGCGGCCAGCGTGCAGGCAATCGGCGATGCGATGCGCATGATCAGGGCCGGCGAGGCCGACGTCGTCCTGGCAGGCGGCGCCGAAGCGGCATTCGACAAGGTCAGCCTGGGCGGCTTCGCGGCGGCTCGAGCGTTGTCGACCGGCTTTAGCGATCAGCCGGTTCGCGCGTCGCGTCCGTTCGATCGCGATCGTGACGGATTCGTCATGGGCGAGGGGGCCGCAATGCTGGTGGTCGAGTCGCTGGACCATGCCCTTGCGCGTGGCGCGCGGCCGATCGCGGAAGTCATCGGGTACGGCACCACGGCGGACGCCTATCACATGACCGCCGGACCCGACGACGGATCGGGCGCGATGCGGGCGATGAAGCTGGCCCTCGCGATGGGCGACATCGCCCCGGAGCAGGTGGACTACGTCAACGCACACGCGACATCGACGCCCGTCGGCGACTCCGGAGAAATCGAGGCGCTGAAGACTGTCTTCGGCGTGGGTGCCGGCCCGGCGATTTCGTCGACCAAGTCGGCCACCGGGCATCTGCTCGGGGCGGCAGGCGCCATCGAAGCGGCGTTCTCCATTCTTGCCCTCCGCGATGGTGTGCTGCCCGGAACGCTGAATCTCGAGCACCCTGACGCGGCCGCCGACGGACTGGATCTGATCGGGCCTGCCGCACGGCACGTGCCGGTCGAGATCGCACTGTCCAACGGGTTCGGATTTGGCGGGGTGAATGCGTCGGTACTGTTCAAGCGATATCCGCCGGATCGGGCCGCAGCGGCGCATTGAGTGACGCTCACGTCGTTCGTGCACGATTCCTGATTCCATCAGTACATCAAAGCGTTTGTATTTGACGCTGCACCGCGGTTCGCCGGTTCGCCATCCAGTCGATGGTGCCGGTGATGGCGGGTCACGTCTCGTGCAATCCGGATTCCGGTCGTTATCCAAGGGAATTTTCCGTGTTAGACACCCTCATCATCGGTGCCCGCTGTGCGGGCGCCACGCTCGCGATTCATCTGGCGCGCGCCGGCAAGCGCGTTCTGGCGATCGATGCAAACAATCTGCCGAGCGATCAACCGTTGTCCACGCACTGGATTTCGCCCTACGGGATGGCGTTGCTGGACGAGCTCGAGCTTGGCGACAAGGTACGCCGTTTCGCGCCACCGGTGCCAAGCATGATGTATGGCAACGACGACGTGACGGGCCGCATCGAGTTTCCCGTCGGCGCACGCTGCTCGTGCCCGCGTCGCATGGATCTCGATGCACTGTTGCTGGAGGAGGCACGCGCGTCGGGGGCTGAAGTCCGGACACGGACCAGATTGGTCGGCCTGTTGCGTGACGGCGAGCGGGTGACGGGCGCCGTGGTGGAACATGACGGCGCGCGCGAGGAGATCCGGGCGCGGGTCGTGGTGGGAGCGGACGGTGCGCACTCGACGATGGCAGCGCTCGTCGATGCCGAGGAGTACCACGGCTACGACAGCCCCCGCGCGATGTACTGGGCGTACTGGCCGCGTCCGGACTGGTACGACACGGATCCGCGCTATCAAGGCGGGGCGATGAACTGCACCTTCGACGACGACATCGTCTTCGTCTTTCCAACCAACCGAGACCTGCTGCTGATCGGGGTGGCATTCCCGAAAACGCAGTTGCCGGAGTGGAAAGGCCGCCCGCTCGAGAAGCTCACGGAAACGCTGAAGGCCAACCCTCACACGGCCCCGCTGATTACCGGTGAGCCCGCGAGCAAGGTGCTCGGCGCATTGAAGCTGCACTTTTTCTTCCGTCAGGCGGCAGGGCGCGGCTGGGCCCTGGTCGGCGACGCGGGCCTCTTCATGGACCCCTCCCCCGGATTCGGAATTACCGACGCACTGCGCGATGCGCGCGCGCTCGGCCAGGCAATCGTCGAGGACGACGACCATGCGCTGGAGTGCTACTGGCGCCAGCGCGACGCGACCTCGATCGACCTGTTCGAATACTCGCGCGGCCGCGGCGCGCTCGGCCACAACAATCCGCT
This sequence comes from Burkholderia sp. Nafp2/4-1b, assembly GCF_003635165.1. Lineage (GTDB taxonomy): Bacteria > Pseudomonadota > Gammaproteobacteria > Burkholderiales > Burkholderiaceae > Burkholderia. The sequence continues at coordinate 172,991 of NZ_ML058599.1, forward strand.
CAGCCGGATCCTGTACGCCAAGCTGACGGCCGACCCGGTGCTGCAGGCACGCTTGCTCGCTTCGCAGAATCGCCGTTGTTCGCCGTTTGCGGTGTTCGATCCCAGCGATATCAAGAAATGGGCAGACGAGGCCGTTGCTCGCGGCGAAACGGACGTCATCCAGCCGCTGCTCGACATGTCCCGGCGAGGCGAGGCGATCCGCGCCGAGATGGCGTTGCGCCAGCGTCTGGCAGAGGACGCGCATGTCAGGCGGGCGCAGGTGTGCGAGCTGGACGATATCCAGCCGGTGACCGCGGGCGGTGATCGAGACGTTCGCGACGTTCGCGTCAGGGCGCCGCTATGAGCGCGCGGAACACCGGCGCGTGGTCGTTGCGATCACGCGATTGCACGCCGTGGCGGGGCGCCAGTGCCTGTCGCCGGCCCAGCGTCGAGTAAACCGAGGAGAAAGCCCATGACCATCGCAGCAACGTTGGACGGCAATGCCGCATTTTCGCGGCTCAAGCTGCCACGACACTTCCACCGGATCAGTTCCGTCGCGACGATCCTCTATGTGGCGCACGCGCTCGCATTCTTCCTGATTCCGGCCGCAGTGGCGTTCGCCGTCGTCGATATCCCTGCGTCGACACCGGCCCGCATTGCGATGGCGATCGTCCTCGGCGTGATCGCCGGGCACGGCATGCACCTGCTGACCTTCGTCGGGCATGAGGGGATGCACACGAACCTGCATCGCAACAAGTACGTGAGCGCCGCGCTGGCGCTCATCTGCTCGTCGCTGGTGCCGGGCTTCCTGATCGTGGGCTTCAGCATGACCCACTGGAAGCACCATCGCTTCACCGGTCAGGACATCGACCCGGATGTGCAGATCTATTCGCAGTACCGCACCTTCTGGTCGCGCTTCTTTCTCGCGCGCTCCAAGGGCGTGCGGATCTACACGAAGAACGCCGTGCGCATGGCGGCCGGTCTTCCCTGGCCGGAAAACACGCGGCTGCCGTTCAGCCAGCGCGAAATGCGCTGGATCGCCCGGATCAACATCGCACTGAACCTGTGCGCGGTGACGGCTTACGGGTTCATCTGGCATCGCTCGTTGTGGCTCGGTTTCACGGTCATGCTGATTCCATATATCGGCGTATACGTGTTCAGCACCATCCGCGCGTACATCGAGCACACGGATACCGTGCCGGGGCGTTATCGCGATAGCCGCAGCTATACGTCGCCGATCTACACCGCGCTGTTCTTCGGCAGCAATTTCCATCTCGAACACCATCAGTATCCGGCTGTCCCGTGTTACCGGTTGCCCGCGCTCCACGCGTACCTGGCGTCGCACGGGCTGCTCGCGGCGGCAGGCGCGCCGGTCGAGCCGTCCTTCCTTGGTGCGCTTCGCTATACGACGGGACGTTTCCAGTATCCCTGCGTCAACCTGCAGTCCGCGACCGACGATTTCCTCGAGCGGATGGCCGACGGGCGTCTCGATCGGGACGCGGCAGCGATGGACGCTGCGGACGGCGACGCGCTGGTCGCTGTCATGCGCAAGTAGAAACGATCCGGAAGGCGCACGCCGACTCGAGCGCGTCGGGTGTGCCGAAACGCCGCCCATGTAGCAAAGTGAGGAATCAATGTTTATCCAGAATGCGTGGTATGCAGCAGCACTTTCCGCGGAAGTCCAGCGGGAGCCCTTTGCCCGGACGATCCTGAACCAGAAGGTCGTCATGTATCGCACGTCGGCGAACCAGGTCGTCGCGCTCGAGGATCGATGCCCGCACCGGCAGGTTCCGTTGTCGCGTGGACGCATCGTCGGCGACGAAATCCAGTGCTGGTACCACGGCCTCCGGTACGACTGCTCCGGTGCATGCGTCAGCATTCCGAGCCAGAACACGATTCCGAAGGGGGCGCGCGTGCGGACGTTTCCCGCCGTCGAGAAATACGGCTTCATCTGGCTGTGGACCGGGGAGCCCGACAAGGCCGACGAGGCGGCGATTCCGAACCATTGGGTCTGTTCGGCGCCCGAGCTTGCCGGAACGATGAGCTATTGCACGATCGCCTGCAGCTACCTGTTCGGTATCGACAACATCCTCGACATTTCGCACGCGGCCTTCGTGCACGCGAAGACGCTCGGCTCGCTCGACATCGTCGAGACGCCGCCCGAAATCGTGGTCAACGATGACGAAGTCCGCGTGCGCCGTTACCTGCGCCGCGAGAAGACACCGCCGCTCTATACCCATATCCTGAAGCTCGACTACATCGACCGCTTCCAGGAGGTGCTTTACTGGCCCATCGGCAACACGCGGGTCGAGACACGAGCCCATGCCTGCGACGATGCCAGCGGTCAGGTGTTCCACGTCTATACGACGACGATCTTCACGCCTGCCACGGACACCACGACCCATGTGTTCGTGGGCATGCACCGCGATTTCGACGTCGACAACGCGCGGTTTACCGAGTTCACCGCGAAGGAAGTGTTCGCCACCGTGATGGAGGACAAGGACGTCGCGGAGAGCCTGCAGGCGAACTGGAACCCCACCGCGCCGATGATCGACATCCAGCTCGATCGCCCCGCGTTTGCCGCGCGGCGCATCTTGGACCGAATGGGCGCGAACGCATCCATTCGAGCGGCCGTATGACGAACGCGACGACGGCGCGCCTGGTGCGCGCAGCGGAACAAACGACGATGAATGAGCAAGGACGCGCGCTCTATGTGTGCGAGTTGCTGCACGAACTCGGAATGTCGGCGCAGGACGAGGTCAGCTTGCGTCATCCCATGATGTTTGGAGAAATCGTCGGTCGCGATCGAGTCGAGCGCCTCGCGGCAGCCGCCGAGAGCGTGTTTGCCGAGATCGAGCCGCAACACGCGTGGAGCGGTGCGGACATCGGCGGGCGTGAATGGCACGGTCGCTTCCAGGACCGCGTGATTCGCGGCGTGACGGTGGCGCGCAGGTCCGGCACGTGCATCCAGGTCGACATCTTCCTCGGCTCGTTTCCGGCGCCGGTCCGCCGGGCCCTGTATGACGCGAGCCGGGATCTCGTCGACGCCGATGCGTGGGTATTGCCCGCGGGGATCAGCACCGCATTGCCGCCGATACCCGACGACGAAGTGCTGGACGCCAAGTTGCCGTTCGGCATCACCGACGAGATGTTTTTGACCAGTCCGGTGGCTTGTAAGCCGATTCGCGGGCGTGCCGATGTCGAGCGTGTTTGCGGTCATTCGATCGCGGTCTACGGCGGGCGCGCGAGCGGGCCGCGTCTGTCGGCAGGCGCCACGACACTGAGCCTGTGGACAGGCGAGGTCGGCGGGCTGCCGCTGGAAGTGGCCAATGTCATCTGCTGGGAAGACGCCCGGAATGCCAAGGGCATGGCAATGGCGATGCGCCCCTGGCCGGTCGTTGCGCTGTTTCAAGCGCGGATGCAGGCGCGGACACTGTCGTTTCTCGACCCGTCTTATTTCGAATCGGACGCCGAATCCGAATCGCGCGACGGCGTGACGCCGCCCCAGTTTCGCGAGGTATAAGTCCATGAACGGACCCAGCGTGCCCGCTTCGCAGGCGCAGTCGAACTCGAATTCGAACTCGATTTCGCCGTGGCCGATTTTCTGTATCGCAAGCGTGGCGGTGTTCCTCGTTTCGATCGACGTCACCGTGCTCTACGCGGCATTTCCCGCGTTGCGACGGGCGTTTCCTGATGCGGATTCGGGCAGCCTGTCGTGGGTGCTGAACGCGTACACGCTGGTCTTCGCCGCGTTGCTCGTGCCGGCCGGCCGCCTGGCCGACCTGTGGGGGCGCAGGCGTACGTTCCTGCTCGGACTCGCAATGTTCCTGGGCGGATCGTTCGGCTGCGGGATCGCCGCGCGAGTCGAGATGCTCTGGGCGATGCGCGCCGTGCAGGGGGCGGGCGCGGCACTGTTGCTGCCGGCATCGCTGTCGATTCTGCTGGCGGCGTTCCCCGTCAGCAAACGGGCGATCGTCGTGAGCTTGTGGGGCGCGGTCAGCGGGGTGGCAGGTGCATTGGGGCCGAGCCTCGGCTCGTTCCTGGTCGATCGCTTCGGCTGGCCGTGGGCCTTCTTTCTCAATCTGCCGCTCGGTGCGATCGCGCTATGGCAAGGGTGGCGCCTGCTCGACGAGTCGCGTGATCCCGAGCGCGGCGCGCCGCTCGATCTGATGGGCGTCGTCCTGCTGATTCTCGGCGTCGGCTCGATCGCGTTCGGACTGGTGCAGTCAGAGGCGGTTGGCTGGACTTCGCCGAAGGTAACGCTGGCGATCGCGGGCGGGCTGGCGATGCTGGCAGCGTTCGTTGCATGGGCGCGCACGGCACGTGCGCCGGCGATCGATCTCTCGCTGTTCCAGGATCGGACCTACCGCTACATCAATCTGGCTTCGCTGTGCTTTGCGATCGGCTTCGCGATGATGTTTTTCCAGACGTTCCTGTTCACCACCGGAGTCTGGTCGTATTCGCTGACGCGTGCGGGACTGGCCGGCAGCCCGGGGCCGCTGCTCGTCGTTCCGACGGCGATCGTGTGCGGCCGGTTCGCGGCGCGCGCGGGGCACCGGCGTCTGCTGGTGACCGGGAGCCTGGTATCCACGGCGGCAAGCATATGGTTCGCGCTGGTGCCCGGCGTCACGCCCGACTATCTGCATGCATGGCTGCCGGGGGCGCTGCTGACCGGACTGGGGGTGGGCATGGTCATGCCTTCATTGTCGGCTGCCGCCGTTGCGCATCTGCCGCCGGCGAGGTTCGGCGTGGGCTCGGCCGTGAACCAGGCGATACGCCAGATGGGATCGGTGCTCGGCGTGGCGCTGACGGTCGCCATCACCGGCAATGCGATCGTGCGCCTCGCCGAATTCCGCACGCTCTGTTACCTGCAGATTGCGCTCGGCCTGGCCACCGCGATCCTGTGCGCACCGGTGGATACGCGACCTCGAGCACTTGCGTCCGCGGCGGCACATTGATGGCCACGTGTCGTTCGACACGGAGTCAGGCATGACGTTTTCAACAAAAACAAAACAAAACCGATAATCCGAGGGTCTCATGATGGCCGGTAGTATTCCCCCCTCCGCTCTGCTGGCGGAGCGCACGATCTCGTCTCTGCTCGATATCCTTCGAGAGCGTGCCGAGCACACACCCGAGCGAATCGCCTTCCATTTTCTTCGCGACGGCGAGGACGACGTCGTGAGCTGGTCATACGGCCAGTTCGCCGCGGCTGCGGTCCATGTACGCGACAGGGTGCTGCAGCACGCGTTGCACGAACGGCGCGTATTGCTGCTGCTGGAACCCGGCCTGGGTTACGTTGCAGCGCTGTTCGGCATCCTGCTGGCGGGTGCCACCGCGGTGCCTTCGTTTCCGCCGGCCGGCTCTCGCGCAGTGGCACGCTTCGCATCGATTTGCCGCGACGCTCATCCTGATGTGGTCATCGCCGGCAAGCATCACCGATCGCTGCAACAGGAACTCGACGGGCTCCACGACGGCCGGCGCGCCGCGCCTGCGTTGCTGACGTTCGACGAACATGCGTTCGACGATATCGACGCATCGGCGTATGACGTCCGCAGCGTGCTGGCGCAGCGTGTCGATCTGGATCGGCCGGCGCTGCTCCAGTACACGTCGGGATCGACGGGCGACCCCAAGGGCGTGGTCGTCACGCACGAGAATCTCGTCAGCAACTGCGCTGTGATCGCCGAACGGCTCGGCGCCGATCCGGACCGTGTCGGCTGCACGTGGCTGCCGCCGTATCACGACATGGGCCTGATGGGCGCACTGCTGCTCGCCGTGTTCAGCGGCTTTCCGCTCGTGATCCTGTCGCCGCAGCATTTCGTTCAGCGTCCGTATCGCTGGCTCAAGGCGATCACTGACTACCGCGTGACCACGAGCGTCGCACCGAATTTCGCGTTCGACCTGTGCGTCGACCACATCAACGACGAAGAAGCCGCCACGCTCGATCTCGGCTCGCTGCAGCACGTATTCTGCGGCGCGGAGCCGGTGAGCCATGCGACGCTCGAACGTTTCTTCGCGCGCTTCGGCCGGCATGGCTTCGAGCGCCGCGCCGTAGTGCCCTGCTACGGAATGGCCGAGGCGACGCTCTATGTATCCGGCAAGGTGGGCCGTTCGCCGATCACGCTGATCGACGTCGACAAGGAAGCGCTCGCTCGGGGCGTGTGCGAGCCGCACGACCCGGCATCCGATGTGCGCGGGCGCACCACGCTGGTCGGCTGCGGGCCGGTGGCAGTCGGCCATCGGCTGCTGATCGTCGATCCTGCGACGAAGCGCGTGCTGCCGGAAGGGACCATCGGAGAAATCTGGTTCAGTGGTCCGAACGTCGCAGCAGGCTATCTCGGCCGTGCGGACAGCGACGATGTCTTCGCGGCGGAGATCAGCGACGCAGACGGTGAGGACGATTCGATTCGTTACCTCCGCACGGGCGACCTCGGCTTTCTGAACCACGGCGAGCTGTTCGTGACGGGCCGGATCAAGGATGTGGTGATTGTCGCCGGTCGCAACCTCTATCCGACCGACATCGAGGGATCGGTGCAGTCTGCGCACGACGCGATTCGAACGAACGGCGTGGCGGCGTTTTCGATCGACGGCGGTCCCGGGGAGTCGCTCGTCATCGTTGCGGAACTCAAGCGCTCGCGCCGTCTGAGTCCGGAGCAAATGCGCGAGGTGCGAGCGGCGATCACGTTGGCGGTCACGCGCGATCACGGGGTTGCGCCGGCGGTGGTGCACCTTGGGCCGACGGGTGCGATTCCGCTGACGACTAGCGGCAAGGTGCGCCGGCAAGCGTGCAAGCAGGCGTTCCAGCAAGGCAGCTTGAGCACGCTCGAAGCCCGCGCGTAAGTCGTTCGCACACGCTTCGTTTTCGATTTCCATTGTCGCTGTCTTTCCTCGGAGCCAGTCATGGCTGAAGCAGATTCCTTGTCTTCGCGAACACCCGCGGCCGCCCGTGCGGCTGAAGCCGACACCGACTTGCGCGCACGCCGGCTCGCTTATCTGACCGTGGGCATCCCCGCGCTCGGATTCGCGCTTGCGATTGCATACACGTCGATGTACGGGGTGCGCACCACCGACTTCGTGCTGCTGGCGGTGATGTATTTCTCGACCGCGATCGGCGTCGAAACCGGCATGCACCGATATTTCTCGCACCGCTCGTTCAAGGGACGGCCGATCGTCACCGTGATGCTCGGCGTGCTCGGCAGCATGGCCGCCCAGGGGCCGATCCTGTTCTGGGCCGCCACGCATCGGATGCATCACGCGTTCACCGATCAGGACGGCGATCCTCATTCGCCGCGCCCGCGCGCGAACCGGCACGGCAAGCCGAGCCGGCTCGCGGGCCTCTGGCACGGCCACGTGGGCTGGCTGTTCACCGTGCGCCGCGAGAACTGGAGCGCGTATGCCGCGGATCTGCTGCGCGACCGCCTGGTCGTCAATCTCAATCTGCGTTACGGGTGGTGGGTGCTGCTCGGCCTCGCGATTCCCGCGCTGGCGGGCGCGTTGCTCGCGCCCGTCGGACAGGCGTTGCTCGGGGCCGTCGGCGGTTTCCTGTGGGGCGGGCTCGCACGAATCTTCCTGCTCGATCAGTCGACCTGGGCCGTCAATTCGCTGTGCCACACCATCGGCACCCGTCCGCACGCGACGCGCGACCACAGTCGCAATCTGGGTCTGCTGGCGATCGTTTCGGTGGGCGGCGCGTGGCACAACAACCATCACGCGCAGCCAGCCTTCGCCAACAACGATCACGCGTTCTGGCAACTCGATCCGTCCGCCTGGCTGATCCGCTTGCTCGACGCGCTGGGTCTCGTCACGGAGGTGCGCTATGCCCCGAAGCGCGGCGCGGCGGCTCCGTCAACTTCGCCGTAATCCTAATTAGCGTTTGGAGAATCTTATGAATTCGTCGATTCAGGTTGCACCCGGCGTGACTGCCGCCGGCGGGCTGTCGGCCGCCGACGGGCAGATCCCCGGTGTTTCGCCGCTAAAGGGCAGTGGGGCGCGCGTCAAACGCTATACCGCCCTGGCCGTGATGCTGGTGCCGCTTGCCGGCTTCGCGCTGGCGGTACGCCAGCTCGTGCTGGGTGACTTCGCCGTCACTGATCTGGTGCTGTTCGCGGTGTTCTATTTTCTGCACATGGGCGGAATCACGATGGGCTTCCATCGGTACCTTGCGCACAAGACGTTCCGGACCTCGAAGTGGTTCGAAGGACTGCTGCTGATCTGCGGGTCGATGGCTGCGCAAGGACCGATCATGTTCTGGGTGACGACGCACCGCCGTCATCACCTGTACAGCGACCAGCAAGGCGATCCGCATTCGCCGAACCTGGTCGGCAAGGGCCTGTTCGCGAAACTGCGCGGCCTCTGGTATGCGCATATGCCGTGGATGCTGGCCCCGGACGTATCGGGCTGGACGTTCTTCGCCCCCGATGTGTTGCGCGACCGCCGCCTGTTTTTCTATCACCGTACCTACGCGTGGTGGGTCGTGTTCGGCCTCGTGCTGCCCGCCGTGATCGGCGGCGCCATTGCCGGCTCCTGGCAGGGCGCGTGGAACGGCCTGCTGTTCGGCGGATTCGCGCGGATTTTCCTGGCCAATCAGGCCGCCTGGTGCGTGGGTTCCGTTTGCCACATGTTCGGCGGAAGGCCGTTCAAGACCGACGACAACAGCGCGAACAACTGGACGGTCGCCGTGCTCACGTTCGGCGAAGGTCTGCAGAACAACCACCACGCGTTCCCCGCGTCATACCGCCACTCGGTGAAGTGGTACGAGCCGGATCTCAGCGCGTGGGTGCTCTGGACGCTCGGCAAGCTGCGCGTCGTGTGGGATCTGCGCCAGCCGACCCCGGCGGCGATCCGCAAGCTCGCCAAGCAACCGTATTGAAGCAAGTTGCCGTCGTAGTTTCGTTCATTTCCCTCGTAAGGAAAGGTTATTCATCATGTCTCAAGCTGGAATCCTGGGCGGCCTGTTCGGCCGCAAGAAAGCGGTTGCTGCCGATGTCGGCCCGCTGACGGAAGCTTCGATCCGCAACTGGCTGGTCGATCGGCTCGCCAAGCAGCTGAAGGTGGACCGGGCTGCCATCGATCCCGCCAAACGCTTTGACGAGTACGGGCTCGATTCGATCGTTGCCGTGCAGGTGTCGGGCGATCTGGAAAAGGTCGTCGAGCAGCGGCTGTCCCCGGCGTTGCTGTTCGAACACAACAGCATCGACGACCTGGCGCGCCACCTGTCGACCGAGCTCGGTCTGCAAGCGGCGTAAGCGGGAGATCGACATGGCGAACACCTACACTGTTCCGAGCGCGCCGCCGGCGCGTTTCGACGAATTCCTGCAGAAGTCGAAGTCGCTCGAGGGCGTGCGGCTGACCGATGCGATTCCGAAATCGCTATACGAACCTCGCGCGTGGCGCGGCGTTCTCGGCTTCGTGGTGAGCTATGCGGCGTACATCGGCGCGATTGTCGGCATCGCGTACGCACCGCACTGGCTGTTCTACATTCCGCTGTGGCTGCTTGCAGGTATGGGCGGCTGGGGGCTGCATTGCATCGCGCACGATTGCGGGCATAACTCGTTTTCCCGCTCTCGATGGTTCAACCTGACAATCGGGCACTTGTCGCTTCTGCCGCTGCTGTATCCGTTTCACGCTTGGCGCCACACGCACAACCTGCACCACGCGAATACCAACAACCTTGAGCTCGACACCGACTGGCGGCCGATTCCGGCGCCGCTTTACGATCGCATGCCGCTTCTCAAGCGCCTCGAGTACGCCGGCACCCGAAAGTGGCTGTTCTGGGCAGGTACGGTGAGCTACTGGAAGGAGTCGGGCTTCCGTCCGGGTTTCTATCCGAAGCGCGAGATGCGGCGCGACGTGAAACGCTCGATCGCCTTCGTGCTGTTCGTGTCCGCGCTCTATTTCCCGGCGTTGATCTATTTCACCGGCATCACGGGCCTGTTCCTGTACTTCGTCGTTCCGTGGCTCATGATTCATGCGTGGTTCAGCGCCACGACGCTGATGCACCACACGTCGGACGAGATCCCGTTCCTGCCGTCGCAGCACTGGACGCCGAACGCCAGCCGTCTGCTGGTGACGACCGACTACCGGTATCCGAAGTGGCTACACTTCATGACGCACAACATCTCGGTGCATACGGCGCACCACGTTGCGCCGATCGTGCCGTTCTACAACCTGCCGAAGGCACAGGCGGCGCTCAAGGAAGCATTTCCGGGAATGATCCGCGAGAAAGACTTCTCGTTCGGCGATCTGTGGCACGTGATTCGTCACTGCCACTTCTACGACGTCGAGTCCGGTTACTACCGGACCCTGTCGCGGGAGGCCGTGCCCGTCGGCGCCCGTGCGGCGACGGAGGGGCGGTGATGGTGTCAGCGAACCATACCGATGTCTCGCCGATCACGCGGCGCAGGGCGAAGGCGCCATCGTTGCGGGTTCGGCTCGGCCGCCGCGCGTTCCGGGTGCTGAATACCTTCGCGCCGCACGCGGCGGGGCGGCGGGCGGCCGACGCGTTCGGCTTCACGCGCGGCTATGGGCTGCCTGTCAGCGATCGGGTGCCGCTTGGTGCGAAGGAGGCGTTCATCGACGGCAATCCGGACATCGACCGGGCCTATTGCTGGGAGGGCGGCGCGTCGCGGGTGCTGCTCGTGCACGGTTGGGGCACCGACAGCAGCAGCATGCTGGGCTTCGTGAAGCCGATGCAGACGCTGGGCTTCTCGGTGGCGGCATTCGACGCGCCGGCGCACGGCCGTTCACCGGGCAAGCATACGACGATGACCCAGTTCACCCGCGCGACGGGCGCCGTGCTGGACGCGATCGAAGGTGCGCAAGTGGTGATTGCGCATTCGCTCGGCTCGATCGCGGCAGTCTCGGCGCTGGCGGAGCGCTCGCGCCGCGCATCGTTGCGCTGCATCGTGCTGATCGCCCCGACGAGCGGGTTGACCGAGGTGCTGGAGCGCTGGGCCAGCCGCGACATGGCATTCCCGCGCCCGGTGGTCGAGCGCATCTATGCGGAGCTGCGGCTACGCAACGGTGTGCCGGTCAGCCACTGGGACATTCTCGCGCGCGGCGCATCGCTCGACGTCCCGGTACTGGTCGTGCACGACCCGGCTGATGCGGTGGTGCCGTACTGCGAGGCGCAGCGCGTCGTGGCCGGCCTGCAGGAGGCGACACTGTGGCCGGCGCCGGGCACGGGCCACGGGAGAATCCTGTCGGATGCGAGGGTACGCGAGCAGGTGCGCGAATTCGTGACGCGACAGACGTCGAATTTTGGAGAGTTGGCGAGATGAGCACGACAGCGGTGGAGATGCGCACATTGATGTGTCTGGTGTGCGGCTGGATTTACTCGGAACAACAGGGTGCGCCGGAAGAAGGCATTGCACCGGGCACGCGCTGGGAAGACATTCCGCCCAAATGGAAGTGTCCGGAGTGCGGCGTCGGCAAGGAGGATTTCGAAATGGTCTCGATCTGACGCGATGGAGGGGCGCGCGTCGTCCCCCCATCCTTGCGTCCGCAAGCATAAGAGAGGATTTTGCGAGCGTGCGTCGCATGCGAAGCAGGATCCTCTTCCCGCAAGCGGCTCGTGACGTTGCGGCGGCATCCGCGCCGCAAGCACCGGGCCTTGAATGGAGTGTTGAAATGGTTGCTCGACAAGTAGTGATCTGCAGTCCCGTAAGGACCCCTATTGGTGCGTTTGGCGGCACGTTGAAGGACGTTGCGGCGACGGCGCTGGGTGCAGTCGCGGTGCGCGAAGCGGTACATCGCAGCAAGGTCGATCCGGCCGAGCTGGCGTCGGTCGTGATGGGCAACGTCGTGCAGGCTGGAAACAAGATGAATCCCGCGCGTCAGGCAGCCGTCGCGGGAGGTATTCCCGTGACCGTGCCGGCGTTTACCGTGAATCGCGTGTGCGGCTCCGGTGCTCAGGCCATCGTGAACGCGGCCCAGGAAATCTGGCTCGGGTTCGGTGAGGTTGCGGTGGCGGGCGGAATGGAGAGCATGGACCGCGCCCCGTATCTGCTGGAAAGCGGCCGATGGGGCCATCGGATGGGGAATGCCGAGATCGTCGACAGCATGCTTGGGGATGGTCTCGTCGACGCGTTCTCCAACCGGCATTCCGGATGGCACACGGAAGATCTCGTTTCAACGATGGGAATAACGCGCGAGCAGCAGGACCGCTGGGCGGAACGGTCGCAAAGGCGCTTCGCGGACGCACAAGCACGGGGCGCGTTCGACGCCGAGCTGGTCGCGGTCGAAATCGAGGGGCGGAAACAGGCCGTCAGATTCGAGCGCGACGAGCAGCCGCGTCCGGATACGACGCTCGAGTCGCTTGCCAAATTGAAGCCCGCGTTTCGATCCGACGGCACCATCACCGCGGGCAATGCACCCGGATTGAACAGCGGTGCGGCGGCGATGATCGTGGCGGAGCGGCGATATGCCGAGACGCGTGGCATCGAGCCGATCGCCACGCTTGTTTCCTGCGGCGTGGGGGCGGTTGAGCCGGGCATGTTCGGGCTCGGGCCCGTGCCGGCGGTAAGGATGGCGCTCGCCCGTGCCGGCTGGTCGGTGAAGGACGTGGAGCGTTTCGAGATCAACGAGGCCTTTGCCGCCGTGCCGATCGCGGTCCTTCGAGAACTCGGCATAGCTGAAGAGTTGGTCAATGTCGACGGCGGAGCGATCGCGCACGGTCACGCGATAGGCGCGACCGGTGCTGTTTTGACGACCCGTCTCGCGCATTCGATGCGCCGTGACGGCATCAAGCGCGGCATGGTGACTTTGTGCATCGGCGGTGGGCAGGGCATCGCCCTCGCGCTGGAAGCCGTCTAACGGCATCTCGGTCCCGACAATGGACGACAACTTCGCGTCATCAGCAACCACGGAGAAGACATGGACCAGCGTTCAGCACTGGAAGACCTGAGTGCGCTTGCCGCGACCCGGCATACGACCACGCAGGCCGAGCTTGCGCGCAGGTGGTTGTCCCATTTCGGGGCCGACCGCGTGCAGGATCTCGATCTCGGCATACTGGAGGCGATTGCCTGCTATGTCCGGAAGGGAATATCGCCTCCGAATGAATAGCTCGCTATTTATTCCGGGCGCTCGTCGCGCACCAATTGATGACCAAACCGCAAGACCTAGTGCATAGATATCGTTTGCGGCGGCGTTAATGACTATCGACAATCGTGGCTCGAATTCCCGCCCTTGGCGCCAGAAGCGCCTTGGCGGGCGGCACCTGTCGGCCATCCCGGCCGCCTGCGCCATCCAGCTCACGACGACATGTACGCGTTCACGCCCTCATTCCAGAATCCCGCCGGTTCGCCGATCCGCGAGCTGTTCAAATACCTCTCCGAACCGGGGATGATTTCCTTCGCCGGCGGCTATCCGGCCAGCGACCTGTTCGACGTCGACGGCCTGAACACGGCCGCCGAACGCGCATACGCGCAGCCGGTGCGCTGCCTGCAATACGGCCCGACCGACGGCCTCGCCGAACTGAAGCAGCAGCTGATCGCACTGATGGCGCGCCGTAGCGTGACGTGCACGCCGGCTGAACTACTCGTCACGACCGGCTCGCAACAGGGCCTCGACCTGCTGCTGCGCGTGATGGTCGCGCCAGGCGACGTCGTGCTGACCGAACAACCGGCGTATCCAGCGACGCTGTCGGCCATGCGTCTGCAGCAGGCGCGGATCGTGACGATTCCCGTCGACGGCGCAGGCCTCGACGTCGATCGCCTCGCATCGCAACTCGCGTCCGGCACGATCGTGCAGCCGAAGCTGCTCTATACGGTGCCGACCTTCGCGAACCCGACCGGCGCGACGCTCACGCGCGAACGCCGGCTGAAGCTGCTGCGTCTCGCGGTGCAATACCGTTTCCTGATCGTCGAGGACGACCCCTACGGCGACCTGCGTTTCGCGGGCGAACCGGTGCCGTCGATGCTCGCGCTCGCGAGCGAAGTCGAAGGCGCACGCGACTGGATCGTGCACTTCGCGAGCCTGTCGAAAATCGTCGCGCCGGGGCTGCGGGTGGGCTGGACGATCGCGCCGGCCGAAATCGCACGCCGCTGCGTGATCGCGAAACAGACGGTCGACCTGTGCAGCACGCCGTGGACGCAAGCCACCGCCGCCGAATACCTCGCCGACGGTGCACTCGAGCGCCACCTGCCGCGCATCACGGCGGCCTACCAGCGCAAATGCGACGCGATGTGCGACGCACTGCGCGACGGCTTCGGCGATGCGATCGCGTTCCATCGCCCTGAAGGCGGGATGTTCGTGTGGGCGCGCATCGGCGCGGTATCGTCGGACGTGCTGCTGCAACAGGCGATCGCAAACAAGGTCGTGTTCGTACCGGGCAAGGCATTCTTCGCGGACAACGTCGACGCCGCATCGCTGCGCCTGTCGTTCGCCGCGCCCGACGTCGACGCGATCCGGGAAGGCGTCGCGCGCCTCGTGCGCGCGTATGGTGCGGCGCTGGCCGCGTGAGGAGACACACATGAACATCGTCATCGACAACACCGCATGGATGGATGAAGCGCCGGGCATGGCCGACATCCGTCCCGTCGAGCACAAGTCGTCGCAGATCGGCGCCGGGCCGCAATATGTCGCCGACGTGCTCGGCCGTTTCGGTGCCGAATCGACCGACGCGACTGAGGCGACCGACGCCGCATCGGTCGTCCTCGGCTACAACTGAACCGCGCGGCGGCGGGTGCGCAACGAAAATCCGTCGCCGAAACGGGTAAGCTGGCGCAATCGAATCACGCAGGCTGGCCGCGCCATCATGTCCGGAATCAACGCCGAATCGCTCACGCAAACCTACGACCGTCTGTGGTCCTGCCTCGAATCCGGTGTCGGCACGCAGCGCTCGCCGTTCACGATGCTGCAGGCCGCGACGCTCGGGCTCGACGGCGCGCCGAAGGTGCGCACGATCGTGTTGCGCCAGGTAAGCCGCGCCGATAGCCTGCTGTCGTTCCATACCGATGCACGTTCGGAGAAGGTGGCGGAGCTGCGCCGCGATCCGCGCATCGCAATCGTCGCGAACGATCTCGATTCGCTCGTGCAGATTCGCGCGGAAGGCGTTGCGTCGATTTGCGACGACGAAGCGCAACGTCGGGCGATCTGGCAATCGAGCCGCCCGCATACGCTGTTGCTGTATCGCGCTCCGTTGCGCCCAGGCACACCGATCGAGTCGCCTGAAGAAGCACACGTCACGGCGAGTCAAACCCAGGGCACAGCGCCCATCGACGACGGCTATCAGAACTTCTGCCTGCTCCACGTAAAAGTCACGCGCATCGATTGGCTCGAACTTGCCCGCAGCGGCCATCGCCGCGCGATCTTCGACGTGAACGACGATGGCTACGAAGGCCGCTGGATCGCCCCCTGACGGCGACGTCCGCCCGCCTGCTACAAACGCGTACAAACCAGACACATCGGGGATACATCAGACCTTTCAAATGGGCGACACCGCGTGACCTGCGCGCGCCCGATGAAAGCGAAGGCGCTCCGGCGCGCGGCATGTCCACTTTCCACTTCACGAAAGGAGATGCCGAACGATGTCTACCACACCGTTTTCCCCGATGCGTCGCCACCTGCTGGCCACTTCCGTGGCTGCCGGGGTATCCGCGATGCTGCCCACCGCGCTGCACGCGGCTACCGGCGACAGCGGCATACGTCCGTTTACCGCCCACATACCCGATGAAGCCCTGACCGATCTGCGCCGCCGCATCGCCGCGACGCGCTGGCCGGGCCGCGAGACGGTCGCCGACGAATCGCAGGGCGTGCGGCTCGCACGCATGCAGGCGCTGCTGCGCTACTGGGGCACCGACTACGACTGGCGCAAGGGCGAGGCGCGCCTGAACGGTTTCCCGATGTTCATCACCGAAATCGACGGGCTCGACATTCACTTCATCCACGTGCGCTCGCGCCACGCGAACGCGCTGCCGATGATCATGACGCACGGCTGGCCCGGCTCGGTCTTCGAGCTGCTGAAGGCGATCGGCCCGCTGACCGACCCGACCGCGCACGGTGCGAGTGCCGACGATGCGTTCCACGTCGTCGTGCCGTCGCTGCCGGGTTTCGGCTTCTCGGGCCGTCCGACGAAGACGGGTTGGGGCTCCGACCACATCGCGCGCGCGTGGGGCGAGCTGATGGCGCGCCTCGGCTATACGCGCTTCGTGTCGCAAGGCGGTGACTGCGGGTCGGTGATCTCGCACCGGATGGCGATGCAGCGCGTGCAGGGCCTGGCCGGGATTCACGTGAACATGCCGGCGACGGTGCCGCCGGACATCGCGACGCTGCTGCAGACCGACGCGCCGGCGCCGGCCTCGCTGTCGCCGAAGGAGAAGGCCGCGTACGAGAAGCTCGCGACGTTCTATCGCGACAACTGCGGATACTCGGCGATGATGGTCACGCGCCCGCAGACGGTCGGCTACGCGCTCGCCGATTCGCCGTCGGGGCAGGCCGCGTGGATGTACGACAAGATCTCGCAGTGGACCTACAGCGGCGGCGTGCCCGAGCGCTCGATCCCGCGCGACGAGATCCTCGACGATATTTCGTTGTACTGGCTGACGGACACCGCGACGTCTGCCGCGCAGATCTACTGGGAGGACCACTCGAACAACTTCAACGCGGTGGACATCTCGCTGCCGGCGGCGATCACGGTGTTCCCCGGCGAGATCTATCAGGCGCCGCGCAGCTGGGCCGAGCGCAGCTATCACAACCTGATCTACTTCAACGAAGTCGACAAGGGCGGGCATTTCGCGGCATGGGAGGAGCCGGAACTGTTTGCCCGCGAAGTGCGTGCGGGGTTCCGGCCGCTGCGGCGCGTGTGAGCCCGAAAGGATCGAATGATGCTTGACGAACCGGCGCGGGTGACGGCACGGGAACCTGCGCCGGCCGCAAACCAGCCGCAAACCAGCCGCGAACCGGCCGTTTCACGGACGATTTTGAATCGCCGTGTGTCGGACTCGAACACAGATACGTTGAGATACAAAGCATCCGGATGGTTCGGCTATAAAACCGGTGACGCGTTTCACGCGGCGGCGCGCAGCCCGGCGCCGCCGACGTGAACGGCGATACCGGAATCCCTTCCTTAGCGATCGACAATGGAGAACGAGTCATGCCTGATACCGTGAACACCCGCCGCCGCCTGATCCTGGGTACGACACTCGCGAGCCTGAGCCTAGCCGACCTCGGCTTCAGCGCGCTTGCGAATGCGCAGTCGGCGCCCGCTGCCTCGACGTCGAAGGGCGCGACCGCCGCCGCGTCGCTCGGCACGATCCACCAGATCGACGCGGGCGTGCTGAACGTCGGGTACGCGGATCTCGGCCCGAAGAACGGCCCCGTCGTATTTTTGCTGCACGGCTGGCCGTACGACATCTACAGCTACGCGGAAGTCGCGCCGCTGCTCACGGCGGCCGGCTATCGCGTGATCGTGCCGTACCTGCGCGGCTACGGATCGACGACGTTCCGCTCGGCCGACACGGTGCGCAACGGCCAGCAGGCGGTGACGGCCGTCGACATCGTCGCGCTGATGGATGCGCTGAAGATCGACCGCGCGGTGTTCGGCGGTTACGACTGGGGCGCGCGCACGGCGGACGTCATCGCGGCGCTGTGGCCGCAACGCGTGAAGGCGCTGGTGTCCGTCAGCGGCTACCTGATCGGCAGCCAGGCGGCGAACGCCAAGCCGCTGCCGCCGCAGGCCGAATTGCAGTGGTGGTATCAGTTCTACTTCACGACGGAGCGCGGCGCGCTCGGCTACGCGGAGAATCGCGATGCGTTCAACAAGCTGATCTGGCAGCTTGCTTCGCCGAAGTGGCAGTTCTCCGACGAAACATTCGCGCGCACTGCCGCGTCGTTCCAGAACCCCGACCACGTGGCCGTCGTGATCCACAACTATCGCTGGCGCCTCGGGCTCGCGAAGGGCGAAGCGCAATACGACGACATCGAGCGGCGGCTCGCGGCCGGCCCGGCGATCACCGTGCCGACCATTACGATGGAAGGCGACGCGAACGGCGCGCCGCATCCGCAACCGGCTGCATATGCAAAGAAGTTCACGGGCAAGTACCAGCACCGGACGATCACCGGCGGCATCGGTCACAACCTGCCGCAGGAAGCCCCGCAGGCGTTCGCCGATGCGATCCTGCAAGTGGAGCATCTGTGATGCGGGCACGTACTGCTGGCGCCGTGCATCGCGGCGCACGACGTGCGCTCGTCGCGGGCGTGCTGCTGGCCGGCGCGCTGGCGGCGAACGGGCCGGCCGCGTTGGCGGAGCAGCCGAAACCGGCCGCGTCGCCGATCTACGGCGTGACGATCCCGCCCGGCTACCGCAAGTGGGAAATGGTCGCGCCGGCCGAGGAGGCGGCGCCGCTCGATGAATTGCGCGTGGTGCTCGGCAACCCCGTCGCGATCCGCGCGCTCGAACAATCGACGCTGCCGTTTCCGGACGGCACGATCCTCGTGAAGCTCGCGTACAAGCGCAAGCAGTCCGACGAGTTCGCGCCGGCGACGGTGCCCGGGCAGGCGACGACCGTGCAGGTGATGGTGAAGGATTCGCGTCGCTATGCGTCGACGGGCGGCTGGGGCTTCGGGCGCTTCATCAATGGCGTGCCGGCCGATATCGGGCAGCACCAGACATGCTTCGCGTGTCACGAGGCGCGCGTGAAGAATCACGACTACGTGTTCACGCGGCTGGCGCCTTGATTTGATGGATGAGGCAGGGTCGACGAACCAGGGCGTGCCGCGCGAGGCGCGCCTTTTTTCATGGTGGGGAATGCGCGGCGAGCGGTGCGTTACGTGGCGGGTGTGTATCGCACTGTATCCGCAACCGTTGCGGAAACATCGGCTTGCATAACCTCCGGTTTCGGAAACATGCCGGATACGTGAGCGGGGTTCTACTGTCGACATGCAGCAAACGTTCGGTGCCACAAGGTTCGCATCGGATGACGACCGATCGATACCCCAACTTCCGCCAAGGAGAAATGTCATGAAAGCCGCTCGAATCCTCGCAGTTGCCGTACTCGCCGCAATCCCCGCGTTGTCGTTCGCCGATACCGGCCACGGTCTCACGCGTGCCGACGTGCGCGCCGACCTCATCCGGCTCGAGAAGGCCGGCTACAACCCGGGCGGCAGCGAAGCGCATTACCCGGACGACGTCGCCGCCGCAGAAAACGCCATTGCCGCCGCGCAGCAGCTTGCGCGCTCGGACCAGAACGGCCCGTCGAAGTCGCAGGGCGACAACGTGGCCGCCACGTCTGCGCCGGCCGCGCGCTACGTCACGGCCGATACGCACGCTGCAGCGCACGCCCGCCAGGCACGCTCGGATGCCGACGACCTGTACGCACATTCGTGATCGACAGCCGCGCGCGGCGCACGCCGGCGCGGCCGCTTCACAAGCACCTCACATGAACGACACGACAGCAAGGAGCATGACGATGGCCGGTTTGACGAAACGGTTTCTGGTGTCCGCGGCGGTACTCGGCGGACTGTTCGGTGCGGTCGCGGCACAGGCCGCGCCGAAGGAAGACCTGAAGGGCACGAACGTCGTGCTCGTGCACGGCGCATTCGCCGACGGGTCGAGCTGGAATCGCGTGATTCCGCTGCTCGAAGCGCGCGGCCTGCACGTGGTCGCGGTGCAGAACCCGCTGAGCTCGCTCGCCGACGACACGGCCGCGACGAAGCGTGCAATCGACGAGCAGAAGGGGCCGGTCGTGCTGGTCGGCCATTCGTGGGCCGGCGTCGTGATCAGCGACGCGGGCAACGACGACAAGGTGAAGTCGCTCGTCTACGTCGCCGCGTTCGCGCCCGACAACGGCCAGTCGATCGCCGACGTCACGCAAGGGCTGCCGGCACCGGCTTGGGCAGGCGAGCTGCGCAAGGACGCAGGCGGCTTCACGACGCTGTCGGACAAGGCGATCGCGCAGGATTTCGCGCCGGACCTGCCGCCCGTGCAGCAGCGCATCGTCGCGGCGACGCAAGGGCCGTGGTACGGTGGCTGCATTTCGGAGAAGGTGACGCAGGCCGCGTGGCATGCGAAGCCGTCGTCGTTCGTCGTCGCGACGCAGGACAAGATGATCGATCCGAAGCTGCAGGACGCGATGGCGAAGCGGATCGGCGCGACGGTCACGCACGTGAACGGCAGCCACGTCGCGATGCTGAGCCAGCCGAAGGCGGTGGCCGATGCGATCATCGCGGCCGCGGAACGTGCGAAGCAGGATGCGCAGTGAGTGAATGCGGCGCGACGCCGTGGGTGATTGTGATGTCCTTTCACGAGGGGAAGTCATGACGCAGCAACTCTGGCAACTGTCGGCGACCGAAATCGCGAAGCGGGTGCGGCAACGCGAAGTATCCGCGCGGGAAGTGGCGGATGCCGCGCTCGCCCGCCTCGACGCGGTGAACCCGGCGATCAACGCGGTGGTCGAGCATCGCCCCGATGACGTGCGGCGGCAGGCCGACGAAGTCGATCGCGCGATCGCGCGCGGCGACGATCCCGGCCCGCTTGCCGGGGTGCCGGTGACCGTCAAGATCAACGTCGATGTCGCGGAATTCGCGACGACCAACGGCACGCGGCTGCAGGCGCACCTGATCGCGAACGCCGACAGTCCGTCGGTCTCGAACCTGCGAAAGGCCGGTGCGGTCCTGCTCGGCCGCACCAATTCGCCGACCTTCGCGCTGCGCTGGTTCACGTCGAATCTCGTGCACGGCCATACGTACAATCCGCGCAATCGGTCGCTGACGCCAGGCGGATCGAGCGGCGGCGCGGCGGCCGCGGTAGCCGCCGGGATCGGCGCGATCGCGGTCGGCACCGACATCGGCGGTTCGGTGCGCTATCCGGCCTATGCGTGCGGCGTACATGGCATCCGCCCGTCTCTTGGACGCGTGCCGGCGTTCAATGCATCGTCGCCCGAGCGTGCGATCGGTGCGCAACTGATGTCGACGACGGGGCCGATCGCGCGCACGATCGACGATCTCGCGCTCGCGCTGCGCGCATTCGCCAAGCCGGATCCGCGCGACCCGTGGTACGTGCCTGTGCCGCTCGAAGGTCGTGACGTGCCGAAGCGCGCGGCATTGTGCGTGCGTCCGGGCGGCCTGCAGGTCGTGCCCGAAGTCGAGGCTGCGTTGCGCGATGCCGCGCGCCGGCTCGTCGACGCGGGCTGGCTCGTCGACGAGATCGACGACACGCCGCCGATGCGCGAGGCCGCGCTGTTACAGGAGCAGCTCTGGCTTGGCGACGGATTCGATGCGTTGGCGAACGCGGTCGCCAGCGACGGCGATCCGGGCGCGGCCGCGGTGATCGCCGCCGTGCGCGGCAAGGTGCGCGATCTGCCGGCCGACGTGATCAGCCGCGCGCTCGTGCGGCGCACGACACTGACGCGGCAGTGGCGGCTGTTCCTCGACGACTATGCGGTGCTGTTGCTGCCCGTGTCGTCGGAACTGCCGTTCCCCGACGATATCGATCGGCAAGGGCCGGAAGGGTTCGAGCGCGTATGGGAAGCGCAGCTCACGCTGCGTGCACTGCCGGCGATGGGATTGCCGGGGCTCGCGGTGACGACGGGGCTCGTCGGTAACGTGCCGGTTGGCGTGCAGGTGGTCGCCGCACATCATCGCGAGGATCTGTGTCTGCTCGCCGGGCGCGATATCGAGGCGCGCGGTGCGCCGATTGCGGCGGTCGATCCCGAAGTTTGACGTGACGACGGGCACGGTGCGTCGACGATGCACCGCGCCCGCCGATTGTCGTGCTTCGACTCATCGTTCCATCGCAGCGCGCCATTCCGCCCGCCGCGCGTTTCCATTTCGGATTCCCTGACAACGTGCAGCGCCGCGTGTACTGCACCGCACGTTACTACCGCTGTTCCTTTCAAAAACCTTCGATGCGTGACATCGAACGGCCATCGCTCATCTCTCCCGCCCGAACCCGCCCCGATAGCGCGCGTCTGCTATTGCATTTCGCGCGCTGCTGATTAGGAAATGAAATTTTATTGGTTCTGCTTCCCCGACCGCGCTCGCATAGTGGGGCTGACGGCTATAGACAGCACGCGACAGCACGCAAGCTGCACCGGCCGCATTCCCAGGGTTTTGATCATACGAATCTGCGAGAACAAGGAAGCGTGATGACGTTTGCATTGGAAGAACGAACGGCCGCCCAGCAGGCGCTCGAAGACGCCCGCGCGGCGGCAGTTGCAGCAGGCACGCCCTACGCGGGCGGCGTCGCGCCCGAAGCGGCGTGGGCATTGTTTTCCGCCGGCGACGCATTGCTGGTCGACGTGCGCACCGCGGAAGAACGGAAATTCGTCGGCCACGTGCCGGAGTCGCTGCACGTGCCGTGGGCAACCGGCACGAGCCTGACGCGCAACCCGCGCTTCGTGCGCGAGCTGGAAGCGAAAACCGGCAAGGACGCGGTGGTGCTGCTGCTCTGCCGCAGCGGCAACCGCTCTGCTCAGGCGGCCGAAGCGGCGGCCAAGGCCGGCTTCACGCAAGTATTCAACGTGCTCGAAGGGTTCGAGGGCGACCTCGACGAACAGCAGCATCGCGGCGGCCGCAACGGCTGGCGCCATCGCGGCCTGCCGTGGGCGCAGGACTGAATCACGGCCGTTACGGGGAGAAGTCAGCATGGCCGCATTCGAAATCGACAACATCGTCCAGTCGCTCCAGGCCGAGCGCCGCGCATGGCGCGAGAAGCAGCGGCGCTCGCTCGAACCGGGCGGGCGCGACCTGCCGGCGCGCGAGGCACTCGCACAGATCGTCGGCGCGCTGAAAGGCGTGCTGTTCCCGATGCGACTCGGGCCGCCCGACCTGCGGCAGGAGAGCGAGAACTTCTACGTCGCCCACGCGCTCGACGCGGCGCTGAACGCGCTGCTCGCACAGGTGACGCTCGAGCTGCGCTACGCGGCGCGCCAACGCAACGCCGACGCGCAGATCGATGAAGTGGCGTCCACCGCCGTGCAGGCCTTCGCGACACGCTTGCCCGACATTCGCCGGCTGCTCGACAGCGACGTGCTGGCGGCGTTCCATGGCGATCCGGCGGCGGGCAGCGTCGACGAAGTGCTGCTCTGCTATCCCGGCATCCTCGCGATGATCCACCACCGGCTCGCACACGAGCTGTACCGGCTCGGGCTGCCGCTGCTCGCGCGGATCATCGCCGAGCAGGCGCACGCGGAAACCGGCATCGACATTCATCCGGGCGCGCGCATCGGCGGCGGCTTCTTCATCGACCACGGCACGGGCGTCGTGATCGGCGAAACCGCGATCATCGGCGAGCGCGTGCGCGTGTACCAGGCCGTCACGCTCGGCGCGAAGCGCTTCCCGCGCGATTCGGCGGGCCATCTGGAGAAAGGGCTCGCACGCCATCCGATCGTCGAGGACGACGTCGTGATCTATGCGGGCGCAACGATCCTCGGCCGCGTGACGATCGGCCGCGGTGCGGTGATCGGCGGCAACGTGTGGCTCACGCAGGACGTGCCGGCCGGCGCGAACGTCACGCAGGCGGTGCTGCGCAGCGAAGCGAACACCGCGCCGCGCGCGCGCACCGAACCGGCCCAGCCGGTCGAGCCTGCCGAGCCGGTACCCGCCGCGCAGGTGACGACATGAGCGACCTGATCCAGCACTTCGGCGCCAACGTGCGCCGGCTGCGCGAAGCGCGCACGTGGTCGCAGGAACAGCTCGCCGAACACGCGGGGCTGAACCGCTCGTACGTCGGCGAGATCGAGCGCGGCGAGGCGATCGCGTCGATCGTCACCGCCGACAAGATCGCGCGCGCGTTCGACGTGTCGATCTCGACACTCCTGCCCGGCGTGTCCGTCGCCTGACGCATCGCTGCTTTTCCCGTTCGGTGGTGCCCTATGACGGCTATAGCATGTTGAGCCGGCAGGTGCGTGCTTCCGATAATCACCCAGCGTCATAAGCAATCCCGTTTTTCATCTTAAGAACCCGGAGCCACACACATGTCGACCGTTGCAAGCGGCACGGCCGCGCTGAGCGATCACGCCGCCCGCCAACTAGCGAACGCTACCAAGACCGTCCCGCAGCTTTCCACGATTACGCCGCGCTGGCTGACCCATCTGCTGCAGTGGGTGCCGGTCGAGGCTGGCATCTATCGCCTGAACCAGGTGAAGAACCCGGAAGCCGTGCGCGCCGCGTGCACGCAGCTCGAGGACGAAAGCGTGCTGCCGCGCACCTTCGTGCCGTACGAAGAACAACCGCGCGAGTATTTCCTGAACGCGGTGAGCACGGTGCTCGACGTGCATACGCGGATCTCCGATCTCTACAGCAGTCCTCATGACCAGATCAAGGAACAGCTGCGCCTGACGATCGAGACGATCAAGGAGCTGCAGGAAAGCCAGCTGATCAACAACCCCGACTACGGGCTGCTCGCGAACGTGACCGACGAACAGCGGATCTTCCCGCTGACCGGCGCGCCCACGCCGGACGATCTCGACGAACTGCTGACCAAGGTGTGGAAGGAACCGGCGTTCTTCCTCGCGCATCCGCTCGCGATCGCCGCGTTCGGCCGCGAATGCACGCGACGCGGCGTGCCGCCGCCGACCGTCAGCCTGTTCGGCTCGCAGTTCCTGACGTGGCGCGGCATTCCGCTGATCCCGTCGGACAAGGTGCCCATCGCGGACGGCAAGACCAAGATCCTGCTGCTGCGCGTCGGCGACAAGCGCCAGGGCGTGGTCGGCCTCTATCAGCCGGGCGTCGCGGGCGAGCAGGGGCCGGGCCTGTCGGTGCGCTTCATGGGGATCAACGATCAGGCGATCGCGTCGTACCTGATCTCGCTGTACTGCTCGCTCGCGGTCCATTCGCCGGATGCGCTGGCTGTCCTCGATGACGTCGAAATCGGCAAGTACCATGACTATCCCGACACCTACCGTTAATCCCGGCTCGACCGGCCGCGACGCGCTCGCGCTGCCGCACGCGTCGCTGCCGGCCGGTTTGCCGGACCCGGCTACTCTCGCGCGGCTCGCGTCCGAGTTCTTCGCGACGCCGCCCGGGCAGGCGACCGCGCCCGGGTTGTCGGCGGGCAGCGGCGCGGTCGGCGGCGTGCCGTCGGCGTTGCCGGCTGCCGCACCGATCCTCGCGTCGGTGAGCAATCCCGCGCCGGCCGGCTCGCCGCTCGCGGGGCCGGGCGGCACGGGCACCGGCGTGCCGGGCTTCGGTTTGCCGCAAGGCAAGGCGCCGGGCGCGAATCTCGCACCGTCCGCGCCGACGCACGTGCTGTCGCTCGGCAATCGCGTGCCGGCGCTCGCGCCGCATGCGGCCGCGCAGAACGGATTGCCCGACAACGCAGTGTCGATCGCGCCCGCGTTCGAGCCGCGTGTCGGCGGCGCGGCGCTTGGCGTGCCGCAGGCGAATGCGGCGGTGTCGGAAGGCGCGGTGAAAACTGCGCCCACCGCGTCGCCGTACTACTTCACCGACGGCTCGCTGCAGGGCTGGCATGCGACGCCTCAGGACATCGTCGTGCCGTCGAACGGCCTGGCGTCGCCGGAAGCGTTCGGGCTGCCGGGCGACGACGCGCTGCGCGAC
The DNA here is from genome assembly GCF_003635165.1 of Burkholderia sp. Nafp2/4-1b. Taxonomy (GTDB): domain Bacteria; phylum Pseudomonadota; class Gammaproteobacteria; order Burkholderiales; family Burkholderiaceae; genus Burkholderia. The sequence continues at coordinate 198,461 of NZ_ML058599.1, forward strand.
CTGCTCGCCGTGCGTCGCGACGTGCCGGCGGCGCGTGCATCGGGTGCGGACGTGCCGCGCTATTTCATCGACGATGCGCATGCGGCAGAGCCGCAGGGCAACCTGCATCGCGGTGCACACCCGCCGTTCGACGTGAACGCGATCCGCCGCGATTTCCCGATCCTGCAGGAGCGCGTGAACGGCAAGCAGCTCGTCTGGTTCGACAACGCGGCGACGACGCACAAGCCGCAGGCCGTGATCGACCGCCTCGCGTATTTCTATGCGCACGAGAACTCGAACATCCACCGGGCCGCGCATGCGCTGGCGGGCCGCGCGACGGATGCGTACGAAAACGCGCGCGACACCGTGCGGCGTTTCATCGGCGCATCGTCATCGGACGAGATCGTGTTCGTGCGCGGCACCACCGAGGCGATCAACCTGATCGCGAAGACGTGGGGCGTGCAGAACGTCGGCGAAGGCGACGAGATCGTCGTGTCGCATCTCGAGCATCACGCGAACATCGTGCCGTGGCAGCAGCTCGCGGCGCAAAAGGGCGCGAAGCTGCGCGTGATTCCGGTCGACGACTCGGGGCAGGTGCTGCTCGACGAATACCGGAAGCTGCTCAACGACCGCACGAAGATCGTGTCCGTCACGCAGGTGTCGAACGCGCTCGGCACGGTGGTGCCGGTGAAGGAGATCGTCGACCTTGCACATCGCGCGGGCGCGAAGGCGCTCGTCGACGGCGCGCAGTCGATCTCGCACATGCGCGTCGACGTGCAGGCGCTCGATGCGGATTTCTTCGTGTTCTCCGGGCACAAGATCTACGGGCCGACCGGGATCGGCGTCGTGTACGGCAAGCGCGCGATCCTCGACGACATGCCGCCGTGGCAGGGTGGCGGCAACATGATCGCGGACGTGACGTTCGAGCGCACCGTGTTCCAGCCGCCGCCGAACCGCTTCGAGGCCGGCACCGGCAACATCGCGGACGCGGTGGGGCTCGGTGCGGCGCTCGACTACGTGAGCCGGGTCGGCATCGAGAACATCGCGCGCTACGAGCACGATTTGCTTGCGTACGCAACGAGCGTGCTCGCGCCGGTGCCGGGCGTGCGGCTCGTCGGCACCGCGCGCGACAAGGCGAGCGTGCTGTCGTTCGTGCTGAAGGGCTACGAGACCGAGGAAGTCGGGCGTGCGTTGAACGAAGAGGGCATCGCGGTGCGCTCCGGGCATCACTGCGCGCAACCGATCCTGCGGCGCTTCGGGCTCGAGGCGACGGTGCGGCCGTCGCTGGCGTTCTACAACACGTGCGATGAAGTCGATGCGCTGGTGAGTGTGGTGAAGCGGCTGGCGACGCGGCGCTGAGTCGCACCGTTGGCTACAGGGCCGCTTGCGCGCGTCGTCGGTGACGTGTCGCAAGCGGCCTTTTTTGTCGATGCATGAAAGCGTGAAAGAACGCGATGCCGCTCAACGCCCCGCCAGCATCCGTCCGCCGAGCCCCATCAGCAGCAGCCCGGCCGTCGTATCGAGCACGGCCTTGCGGCGAATCAGCAGCCGCCGCACCGACGGGTGCGATGCGAGCAGCGCCATCGTGCAGTACCACGCACCCGAAATCGCGATCGACAGCGCAACGACCGTGAAATTGAACCATGCCGGCGCATGGGCCGGGACCATCAACGCGAAGATACTGCCATAGAACGCGACGGCCTTCGGGTTCGTCATGCTGGCGACATAGCCCTTCTTCGCGGCGTGCCAGCCGGCGGACACCGCGGGCGCGGACACCGGCAGCGGGTTGCGCGCGGTCAGCACCATCTTCAGGCCAAGCCAGATCAGGTACGCGGCGCCTGCCAGCCGCAGCGCGGTGTGCACCCACGCGACATGCGTCACGAGCACGCTGAGGCCGGCGATCGCGATCGCGGCCCAGGTGCCGGATGCGGCGGCGAGCCCGAGCCCGGTCATCACGCCGGCACGTCGCTGCGCGACCGCGGTCGACGTGACGATCACGAAGTTCGGGCCCGGGCTGGCGACGCTCAGCAGCAGGACGCCGGCGAGCGGCAGCAAGGTGTTGACGGTGGTCGACATGGTTGTGGAGTGCGGCGAAGCGGAATGGGCCTTCATCTTACGCCGGACGCCGGGCCGGGCCTGCGCGCGATCGAATCGAACGCATAAAAAAACGCGCGACGACTTTCGTCGCCACGCGTTGCCTTGCTGCGCAAGCACTGCGCCATTACCGCGAATGCCGGCGAACCGGCACGCCGCGGTACATCGTCAGGTCATCCGAGACCGTCAGATCGTCAGGCCGTCAGAAATCGAACCCCGGCCCGCCGGCACCCGGGCCGCCCGGCGCCGCGGACGGCGCCGCATCCTTCGGCGCTTCGAACACGGTCGCATCGGTCGTCAGCAGCAGCCCGGCGACCGACGCCGCGTTCTGCAGCGCGGTGCGCGTGACCTTGGTCGGATCGAGCACGCCGGATTCGACGAGGTCGCCGTATTCACCGGTCTGCGCGTTGTAGTCGAAGTTGCCCGTGCCTTCCGCGACCTTCGCGACGACCACGCTCGCTTCCTCGCCCGCATTCGTGACGATCTGGCGCAGCGGTTCCTCGAGCGCACGCAGCACGATCTTGATGCCTGCATGCTGGTCGGCGTTCGCGCCGTTGAGCTCGCGGATCGCCTGCCGCACGCGGATCAGCGCGACGCCGCCGCCCGGCACGATGCCTTCCTCGACGGCTGCGCGCGTCGCGTGCAGCGCGTCGTCGACGCGGTCCTTCTTCTCCTTCACCTCGATCTCGGTCGCGCCGCCGACCTTGATCACCGCGACACCGCCGGCGAGCTTCGCCACGCGTTCCTGCAGCTTTTCACGGTCGTAGTCGGACGTCGCTTCCTCGATCTGCACGCGAATCTGCTTCACGCGCGCCTCGATGTTCTTCGCGTCGCCCGCGCCGTCGATCACGGTCGTGTTTTCCTTGCCGACCTCGATGCGCTTCGCCTGGCCCAGTTCTGCCAGCGTTGCCTTCTCGAGCGTCAGGCCGGTTTCTTCCGCGACGACTTGCCCGCCGGTGAGGATCGCGATGTCTTCGAGCAGCGCCTTGCGGCGATCGCCGAAGCCCGGCGCCTTGACCGCGACCGTCTTCAGGATCCCGCGAATGTTGTTCACGACGAGCGTCGCGAGAGCTTCGCCTTCGACGTCTTCCGCGATGATCAGCAGCGGCCGGCCCGATTTCGCCACCTGCTCGAGCACCGGCAGCAGGTCGCGGATGTTCGAGACTTTCTTGTCGTGCAGCAGGATGTACGGGTTCTCGAGCTCGGCGATCTGCTTGTCGGGATTGTTGATGAAATACGGCGACAGGTAGCCGCGATCGAACTGCAGCCCTTCGACCACGTCGAGCTCGTCGGCGAGCGACTTGCCGTCCTCGACGGTGATCACGCCTTCCTTGCCGACGCGGTCGATCGCTTCCGCGATGCGCTGGCCGATCGATTCCTCGCCGTTCGCCGAGATCGTCGCGACCTGCGCGATTTCCTTGCTGGTGGTGGTCGGCTTGCTGATCTTCTTCAGCTCGTCGACGGCCGCGGCCACGGCCTTGTCGATCCCGCGCTTCAGGTCGAGCGGGTTGAGCCCGGCCGCGACGTATTTCTGGCCTTCACGCACGATCGCCTGGGCGAGCACGGTGGCCGTGGTCGTGCCGTCGCCGGCTGCGTCGCTGGTGCGCGATGCGACTTCCTTCACGAGCTGCGCGCCGATGTTCTGAAGCTTGTCCGCGAATTCGATTTCCTTCGCGACCGACACGCCGTCCTTCGTGACGACGGGCGCGCCGAAGCTGCGTTCGAGCACGACGTTGCGGCCCTTCGGCCCGAGCGTGACCTTCACCGCGTTCGCGAGAATGTTGACGCCTTCGGTCAGCTTCGCACGTGCGACGTCGCTGAAAATGATTTCTTTCGCTGCCATGATTGCACTCCGTTATTGATTGACGACCGCGACGATGTCTTCCTCGCGCAGCACGAGGAATTCGTTGCCGTTCACCTTGACGGCCTGGCCCGCGTACTTGCCGAACAGCACGCGCTCGCCGACCTGCAGGTCGGGCACGATGCGCTGGCCGTCCGTGTCCTTGCGGCCGGGGCCGACGGCGATCACTTCGCCCTGGTCGGGCTTTTCGGCGGCGCTGTCGGGGATCACGATGCCCGAGGCGGTGGTGGTTTCCTGGTCGAGTCGCTTCACGATGACCCGGTCGTGCAAGGGGCGTAGGCTCATCTTTTCGTCCTGTTATGTTGCGTCGAAGTTGGCTGGCACTCTTCATCAGAGAGTGCTGACGAGTATAAAAACGCGCGGCGGTGCGATCCAATAACGGATTCGGCAAAGCATTTGCGTGAATGCGCTATGGATGAGCGGCTTCGTATACGCGATGCAACCTGACGCAGCGCAACCACCGCCGCACGAGTCGTAAAACACGGGCAGGTCACATATTCCCCCGCCCCGTTAGCATGTGACGAATCCGACTTTGGCCCGCTCACGGCCAACGCTAAGATCGCCGATCCCGTAGATCGAGCGATCCACAACAATGAAAAAGTCCGCTTCGCCCTTGCTTGCCTTCCGTTTCCGTGCGGTCTGCGCCTCGATCGCCGGCGCGCTGTCGCTCGCATCGTGCGGCGGCGTCGACAGCAATCCGCCGCCGCAGGCCAATGCAACGCCCGCGGCCAAGCGCCCGAACATCCTGTACATCATGGCCGACGATCTCGGCTACTCCGACATCCATGCGTTCGGCGGCGAGATCAACACGCCGAATCTCGATGCGCTCGTCGCGTCGGGTCGCATCCTGTCGAATCATCACACCGGCACCGTCTGCGCGATCACGCGCGCGATGCTGATTTCCGGCACCGATCACCATCTCGTCGGCGAAGGCACGATGGGCGTGCCGACCGACGAGCGACGCGGGCTGCCCGGCTACGAGGGCTACCTGAACGATCGTGCGCTGTCGTTCGCACAACTGTTGAAGGACGCCGGCTATCACACGTACATCGCGGGCAAGTGGCACATCGGCTCGGGAATCGTCGGCAGCGCGACAGGCAGCGGACAGACGCCGGACCAGTGGGGCTTCGAGCGCAGCTACGTGCTGCTCGGCGGCGCGGCGACGAACCACTTCGCGCACGAGCCGGCCGGTTCGTCGAACTACACGGAAGACGGCAGCTACGTGCAGCCTGGCCAGCCGGGGCAACCGGGCGGCACGGGCGGTAGCCCGGCGGTGTTCTATTCGACGAACTTCTATACGCAGAAGCTGATCTCGTACATCGATGCGAACAAGCAGGACGGCAAGCCGTTCTTCGCGTACGCGGCGTACACGTCGCCGCACTGGCCGCTGCAGGTGCCGGACCCGTGGCTGCACAAGTACGCAGGCGTATACGACGCCGGCTACGACGCGATCCGCGACGCACGCATCGCGCGGCAGAAGGCGCTCGGCCTGATTCCGGCCGACTTCAAGCCGTTCGACGGCCTGCCGGAAACGACGTCGGCGTCGCCCGCGACGGCGAACAACGGCACCGCGAACGCGAAGTACATCAGCGCCGTGCATTCGGCCGTCGATGGCTACAGCGATTACGGCACCGGCAAGGTCGACAAGCTGTGGGCGAGCCTGAGCCCGGCGGAGCGCCGTGCGCAGGCACGCTACATGGAGATCTACGCGGGGATGGTCGAGAACCTCGACTACAACATCGGCCTGCTGATCCAGCACCTGAAGGACATCGGCGAATACGACAACACCTTCATCATGTTCCAGTCGGACAACGGCGCGGAAGGCTGGCCGATCGACTCGGGCGCGGACCCGACGGCGACCGACACCGCGAACGGGCAGGAGCCGACCTATTCGGCGCTGGGCACCGACAACGGCAAGCAGAACGCGCAGCGGCTGCAATACGGGCTGCGCTGGGCCGAAGTGAGCGCGACGCCGTTCCGGCTCACGAAGGGTTATTCGGCCGAAGGCGGCGTGTCGACGCCGACGATCGTGCGCCTGCCGGGCCAGACGCAGCAGTTGCCGACGCTGCGCGCGTTCACGCATGTGACCGACAACACGGCGACCTTCCTCGCGATCGCGGGCGTCACGCCGCCGTCGCAGCCGGCGCCGCCGCTCGTGAACACGCTGACGGGCGTCGACCAGAACAAGGGCAAGGTCGTCTACAACAACCGCTACGTGTATCCGGTGACGGGCCAGTCGCTGCTGCCGGCGCTGACCGGCTCGGCGACGGGTGAAGTGCACACGACGCCGTTCGGCGACGAAGCCTACGGCCGCGCGTACCTGCGCAGCGCCGACGGCCGCTGGAAGGCGTTGTGGACGGAGCCGCCGCTCGGGCCGCTCGACGGTCACTGGCAGCTGTACGACCTCGCGGCGGACCGCGGCGAGACGACCGACGTGTCCGCGCAGAATCCGTCGGTGATCAGCACGCTGGTCGACCAATGGAAGAGCTACATGAGCAACGTCGGCGGCGTCGAGCCGCTGCGCCCGCGCGGCTACTACTGAGGTCGGCACGATGCGGTTGCGCTTTCTGACGCTCGGCGCCGCGCTCGCGGCCATGCTGTTCGCTGCTGCGTTCGCCGCCGGTTATGCGAGCCCGTCGGCGTCGCCGGCGCGCGGCTTCGATGACGCGAATCGCGGCCGCGCGCTCGTGCCGCTCGGTTCGGAGCGGCAGTGCGAGCGCTATTCGGGGCTGCCCGCGAAGTGGCGCGACGACCCGAAGGCCGGCATGGTGCATCTGAGCGGCGGCGCGTTTGTGTTCGGCAGCACGCGCGGCTATGCGGACGAGCGTCCGGTCGGCGACGGCAAGACGCGCGTCGGCGGGTTCTGGATCGACCAGACCGACGTGACGATCGCGCAGTTCGCGGCATTCGTGAACGCGACCGGCTACGTGACCGAAGCCGAGCAGCAGGGCGGCGCGGCGGTGTTTCATGTGCCGACGCGCGACGAGCTGAATGCGCGCGACCTTGCGTGGTGGACGTGGGTGAAGGGCGCATCGTGGCGGCAGCCGCGCGGCCCCGGCAGCAATGTCGCCGGGCTCGGCAACCTGCCGGTGACGCTCGTCACGCAGCGCGACGCGCTCGCGTATGCGCACTGGCTCGGCCGCGATCTGCCGACCGAGGCCGAATGGGAATACGCGGGCAAGGCCGGCCGCGACGACGCGTCGCTCGATGCGGCGCCGCGCGACGCGCAGGGCAAGCCGGCCGCGAACTACTGGCAGGGCGCGTTTCCGGTGCTCGATACCGCGGAGGATGGTCATGCGGGCCTCGCGCCGGTCGGCTGCTACGCGGCGAACGGCTTTCAGTTGTACGACATGATCGGCAACGCATGGGAATGGACGAAGGACGCGTACACGGGCCCGCATCAGTCGCACACGAATGGCGACACTGCCGCCGTCGCACCGCCGACGCGCCGGCACGATACGCCGATGGTGATCAAGGGCGGCTCGTTCCTGTGCTCGCGAGATTACTGCGTGCGCTACCGTGCATCGTCGCGCGAACAGCAGGAAGCCGATCTCGGCGCGTCGCATATCGGGTTTCGCACGATTCTGAGGGATGCGTCATGAAGCGGATGATGATGCATTGCGTTGCCGCGTCGCTGGTCGTTGCGTGCGGCTTCGCCCATTCGGGTTCGGCCGTTGCCGCGGAAGCGGTGACGCCGACGATACGCGTCGGAGTGACGCGCGGCGTGCATGCGGACATTCTCGACGAGGTGAAGCGCGTCGCCGCCGCGCGCGGAGTCGGTATCGACGTCATCGAATTCGACGATGCATCGCGCATCGATACCGCACTCGCGGATGGCAGGATCGACGCCGCGAGTTTCGAGGACGCACAGCGCCTCGCTGCCACACGCGCGGCGAAAGGCTACGCATTGACCGCCGTCGCCCCGACCGTCACGCTGCCGATGGCGCTCTATTCGCGCAAGCTGAAGAGCTTGAACGAACTGCAGCCCGGCGCGACGGTCGCGATTCCCGCCGACCCGCGCGGGATGGCGCGTGCACTCGTGCTGTTGCAGAACGACACGCTGGTGACGCTGCGCGAAAAGGCTGGCCTGCACGCGACGCTGCGCGACGTGACCGGCAACCGGCTCGCGCTGAAATTCGTCGCACTGCGCCGCGATCGGCTGCATGCGGCGCTCGACTCGGCCGCATTCGTCGCGATCGACAGTGACGATGCGGCACGCGCGGGACTGCAACCGGCGCGCGACAGCATCAATCTCGAGGACGCGCGTTCGCCTTACGCGAACGTGCTGACCGTGCGCGACGCCGATCGCACGAAGCCGTGGGTCGCGCAACTCGTCGGTGCGTATCACTCGGACGACGTCGCGCATTTCATCCTCACGCGTTATCAGGATTCGGTGCGGCGGCCGTGGTAGACGACTACCGCCTCGCCTGCAATGCGTGCGGACGCTGCTGCAACAGCGCGCCGACGTTGTCGTTGCGCGAGCTGTTCCGGCATCGTCATCGGTTCGTCGGGGCGTTGACGATTCGGCGCGTGCCGAAGCGGCGGATCGGCGAACGATCGCGCATCGGGCGCAACGAGTACGTGCTCGACGCGGACGACGTCGCCGCGACGGAGGCGCTTGCGAGCACGTTGTTCCATCGTGCAAGCGGCGCGGGCGACGATTGGATCGCACTAACGCTGCAAGGCTACGACTATCCGTCGCTCGGCCGATGCCCGGCGCTGGCCGACGACGGCCGCTGCAGCGTGCATGTGGACAAGCCTTCGATCTGCAGTGCGGTGCCGCTCGATCCGATGCTGCCGGACCGCTTGCAGTCGCGCGTGCTCGCCGGGCGGCGCGAAGATACGGTGTGGCTCGATTCGAACTGCATCGTCGATTCGGAACTCGAAACGGCTTCGGTCGATGCGTCGCTGACGATCCCGCTGATGAAGGCAGGCCAGATTGCGGATCGCGCGGCGCTCGACACGTTTCGCAACGCGCTTTCTTTCGAGCGCGCGGTGTGGCGTGATGCGGTGTTCACATCGCTGATCGACGGCGGACCGCAGGTACGCGCGGCGCTGTCGCGGCTTGCGCCCGGCGATTACCTGACGATGTCGATCGTGCCGGTGCTGCTCGCCGTCGCATCGGTTTCCCCGCATTGTCGCGCGTTGTGCATCGACTTCATCGACGCGCAGCGCACGTTGATCGATGCGTATGTCGAAGCGGCACTCGCGCGCAGGCGTCTCGACGACCGGCCGGCCACACGCGAACTGCGCGGCTTTGCAGAGGCGCTCGAACGCGCACGTCACGCACTCGCCGCCATACCGGTGGCCACGCCGAACACGCGCGCCGACGCCCTACGCATCGACGCGTGGCTCGACGATCGGCACGTTTCCGTCCAGCCCATCGCGTGACACCGAAGGCACGCGCAGCGTGCCTTACACTTGGCGCTCCTTCCATCGTCTCCGACGGAGCGCGCATGTACGCATCGACCTTCATTTTTCGCGCCGGGCAGTACGACGACGAATTCCATCGGCTCGACCGGCAGATCGCCGACATGGCGCGCGCGACGCCCGGTTATCTCGGTGAGGAGACCTGGGAGAACGCGGACGCGGGGCTGATCCAGAACGTCTACTACTGGGAATCCGAGGCGGCTTTGCAGCAGCTGATCCAGCATCCCGCGCATCGGGAAGCGAAGGTGAAGCAGGCGCGCTGGCTCGACGGCTATCGCGTGGTGATCTCGCAGGTGTTGCGCGAGTATGGCGACGGCAAGCTTGCGCAGCCGCATGCGGGGCAGTCGGCGTGAGCGGATTGCCGCATCGGAGCCTCCGACATTCGGCCTTGCGCAAACCGTTCGGGCTCGCGCTGCTCGCCGACTCCGACGCGAGCGGCCGGATGCGCGAACGCCGCGGCGAACTGCCGCTCGCTATCCTCACCCCGCGTCAAAGCGCCTCGACCAGCAACCGGTTGCTCTTCTCGCAATACTCGTGACACGCCGCCCGCGCGGCGATCGACGCGCCGTGCACGAACTTCGGCGCATCGGCGCGCCGCGACATCGACACGACGATCGACGGCGGCGACGGCTGCAGCGGCAGCTCGACGACCTCGCCGCTCTCGATCAGCGCATCCACGAACAGCACCGGAATCGCGGCCACGCCGAAGCCGTCGCGCACCAGCTGCACGATCACCGAGATCGACGGTGAACCGGTAATCCGCGTCTCCGACAACGGCACGCCATGCGCATGCGCTAGCGTGCGAACAATATCCTCGAGCGCGCGATGCGGTGCGGTGCCGCGTCCGTAGGTCAGGATCGGCTGGCGCAGCACCTGCCGCGCGAGGCCCGTGCGCGTGTTCGGCAGCAGCCCCGCGCGCGCGATCCAGCGCACCGGATAGTTCGCGAGCGCGTCGCAGACGACCGACGCCTCGTCGCTGCCTTCCACCCGAATGATCAGATCGAGCTCGCCGGCCATCAGCCGGCGCTGCAGCACGACGCTGACGTCGACGGTCAGGTCGATCTCCAGTTGCGGATAGTCGGCGGCGAGGCGGCGCAGGTAATGCGGCAGCCAGCTGTGCACGACCGTCTCGATCACGCCGAGCCGCAGCTTGCCGCGCAGCGCGCTTTCGCCGGCCGCGGCGGCCTGCAGCTCGTGCGTCGCCTCGACGACGGCCTTCGCATAGCCGAGCAGGTATTCGCCGTTCGGCGTGAGCCGGAACTCGCGGCTGTCGCGATCGACGAGCACGGTGTGCAGTTCGTCCTCGAGTGCCTTCAGGCGCTGCGAGATCGCGGCCGGCGTCGCGTGCAGCGCGGTGGCCGTGGTGCGGAAGTTGCGCAGCTTCGCGAGCGTGACGAAGGTTTCGAGAAAACGCGTGTTCATGGCGATCGGGCGGACGGTGGACGCGCAGCTTGCCCGTGAAGAAAAATGAACGGGACCGGGGAAAACCCGGAGATCCGTTAAGGAATTCTATACAGCGGGCGCAAAAAAACTCGTTGGCGACAAAATTTTTTCTTTTCTATTCTTCGCCGTATCCGCTGACGCAACGACATCGTCGGCCCGACAACATCGATCCGCTACCCGACATCATGACGCCTTCCGAATTCCGCCAGTCCGTACGCAGCGGCGCGTTCCGCAACCCGACCGCCGGCCAGTGCGGCCCGTTCGCGCAAGCGAATCTCGCGATCCTGCCGAACGCGTATGCGCACGATTTCCTGCGCTTCTGTCAGGCGAATCCGAAGGCGTGCCCGCTGCTGGGCGTCGGCGAAGCGGGTGCGTTCCGGCTCGACGTGCTCGGCGAAGATCTCGATATCCGCACCGACGTGCCGAGCTACAACGTATACAGGGATGGCGTGCTGACGGAGCGCGTCGATTCGCTCGAAGCGCTGTGGCGCGACGATTTCGTCGTGTTCGCGATCGGCTGCTCGTTCTCGTTCGAGGACATGCTGGCGCGCGAAGGGATCCGGCTGCGCCACATCGACGAAGGGCGCAACGTGCCGATGTACCGCACGTCGATCCCGAACCGCCGCGCGGGCATCTTCGGCGGCCAGCTGGTCGTGTCGATGCGCCCGTTGCGCGGCGCCGACGCGATCCGCGCGGTGCAGATCACGAGCCGGTTCCCCGGCGTGCACGGCGCGCCGGTTCATATCGGCCATCCGGAGGAACTGGGGATTGCCGATCTCGGCGCGCCCGATTTCGGCGACGCGGTGACGGTGCGCGACGGCGAGCTGCCGGTGTTCTGGGCGTGCGGCGTGACGCCGCAAACCGCGCTGATGGAAGCGAAGCTGCCGCTCGCGATCGCGCATACGCCGGGCTACATGCTGATGACCGACATCACGAACGCGTCGCTGGCCGTGTTCTGATCCGACGAATGCCGGCGGCCCGCGCGGCCGCCGGTTTGGCTCGGTCGCGGTAGCCCGCCGCGGCCGGTGACGATCCGCCCGGCTGGAGGGCTGCGCCGCGACTTGACGCTCGCAAGCGCGACGCAAGCGGCACACGTACGCAGCACACATACGAAGCACACACACCACACGCAGAACGTGCCGGTCTCGACCGCACATTTCGACAGGAGCTTCACCATGGAAAGCAAGACCCTCGCGGCACCCGCCGCCGACCCGGCGGATCCCGCGCGCAACGGCCTGTTCGGATGGTATGCGGACGCGCAGCCGCGCGAGCGCCGCGCGTTCTGGAGCTGCAAGGTCGGCTACATGCTCGACGGGATGGACACGCAGATGCTGTCGTTCGTGATCCCGACGCTCGTCGCGACCTGGGGCATCTCGCTCGCGGACGCCGGCTTCATCGGCACGATGACGCTGCTCGCGTCGGCGCTCGGCGGCTGGCTCGCGGGCATCCTGTCGGACCGGATCGGTCGTGTGCGCACGCTGCAGCTGACGGTGCTGTGGTTCGCGGTGTTCACCGCGCTGTGCGGGCTCGCGCAGAACTATCACCAGCTGCTCGCGGCGCGCGCGCTGATGGGCTTCGGCTTCGGCGGCGAATGGACGGCCGGCGCGGTGCTGATCGGCGAAGTGATCCGCGCGCGCGATCGCGGCAAGGCGGTCGGCCTCGTGCAGTCGGGCTGGGCGATCGGCTGGGGGCTGTCGGCGCTGCTCTATGCGCTGCTGTTCTCGGTGCTGCCGGCCGAGCAGGCGTGGCGCGCGCTGTTCCTCATCGGCCTCGCGCCCGCGCTGCTGGTGGTCGTGATCCGCCGCTACGTGAAGGAGCCGGACGTCTACGAGAAGGAGAAGGCCACGCAGGCGAAGGGCGCCGACGCACCGCGCTTCACCGAAATCTTCGCGCCGAAGCTGCTGTCGACGACGCTGCGCGCGGCGCTGCTGACCACCGGCGCGCAGGGCGGCTACTACGCGATCACGACCTGGCTGCCGACCTTCCTGAAGACCGAGCGGCATCTGACCGTGATGGGCACCGGCGGCTATCTCGCGACGATCATCATCGGCTCGTGGATCGGCTACCTGACGAGCGCATATCTCACCGACCGCCTCGGCCGCAAGCCGAACTTCATCCTGTTCGCGCTCGGCTCGATGGTGATCGCGTTCGCCTACACGTCACCGGTGCTGCACCTCACGAACGCTTCGATGCTGTGGCTCGGCTTCCCGCTCGGCTTCTTCGCATCGGGCATCTTCTCGGGGATGGGCGCGTTCCTCACCGAGCTGTTCCCGACGCGCGTGCGCGGCTCGGGGCAGGGCTTCTGCTACAACGTGGGCCGCGCGGTCGGTGCGTTGTTCCCGTTCCTGATCGGCGCGCTGTCGAAGCACTACGGGCTCGGCGCGAGCATCGGCATCTTCGCGGTGGCCGCGTACGGCGTGCTGATCGTCGCCGCGCTGACGCTGCCCGAAACGCGCGGACGCGAACTCGACGCCGCGTAAGCGAGCGTCAAACCGGCCGCCGCCTTACCTCTCCCTGTTCATCGAAGCCCCTGACGCGGCGCGCGACGCGCGCCGTGCGGCGGCGCTCGTCCTTCGAATCAACGACGCATCGAGTTCATCGCCATGACTGACCGACACACCTTCCCCGTTTCCTCCGACGCCGCCCGCTGGCAATTCTGGATCGACCGCGGCGGCACCTTCACCGACATCGTCGCGCGCCGGCCGGACGGTTCGCTCGTCACGCACAAGCTGCTGTCGGAGAACCCCGAACAGTATCGCGATGCGGCCGTCGCCGGAATTCGGCACCTGCTCGGCCTCGCCGACGGCGAGCCGATCACGCCCGAACGCGTCGACATGGTGAAGATGGGCACGACGGTCGCGACCAACGCGCTGCTCGAGCGCAAGGGCGAACGCACCGCGCTCGCGACGACGCGCGGCTTTCGCGACGTGCTGCGCATCGCGTACCAGAACCGGCCGCGCCTGTTCGATCTCGACATCGTGCTGCCCGATGCGCTGTACGAGACCGTCGTCGAAGTCGATGAACGGATCGGCGCGCACGGCGACGTCGTCGTGCCGCTCGACCTGCGCGGCGCGGAAGCGGCGCTGCGCCGCGTGTTCGACTCGGGCGTGCAGGCACTGGCGATCGTGCTGATCCACGGCTATCGCTACACCGCGCACGAACGCGCGCTGGCCGAGCTGGCGCGCCGGATCGGCTTCACGCAGGTATCGGTGTCGCACGAAGTGTCGCCGTTGATGAAGATGGTGTCGCGCGGCGACACGACCGTGGTCGACGCGTACCTGTCACCGATCCTGCGCCGCTACGTCGAGCAGGTCGCGCACGAGATGCCGGGCGTGAACCTGCAGTTCATGCAGAGCAGCGGCGGCTTGACGCGTGCCGACGCGTTCCAGGGCAAGGACGCGATCCTGTCCGGACCGGCCGGTGGCATCGTCGGGATGGTGCGGGCCGCGCGCGCGGCCGGCTTCGAGCGCGTGATCGGCTTCGACATGGGCGGCACGTCGACCGACGTGTCGCACTACAACGGCGAATTCGAGCGCGTGTTCGAGACGCAGGTGGCCGGCGTGCGGATGCGTGCGCCGATGATGAGCATCCACACGGTCGCGGCCGGCGGCGGCTCGGTGCTCGGCTTCGACGGCGCGCGGCTGCGCGTCGGGCCCGAATCGGCCGGCGCGAACCCGGGGCCGGCCGCCTACCGGCGCGGCGGCCCGCTGACGGTGACCGACTGCAACGTGATGCTCGGCAAGATCCAGCCCGATCATTTCCCGCGCGTGTTCGGCCCGCATGCGGACGAACCGCTCGACCGCGACGGCGTGGTCGCGAAGTTCCAGGCGCTCGCCGACGAGATCCACGCGGCGACCGGGCGGCGCGACACACCCGAGGCGCTCGCCGAAGGGTTCCTGGAAATCGCGATCGGCAGCATGGCGAACGCGATCAAGAAGATCTCGGTGCAGCGCGGTCACGACGTGTCGCGCTACGTGCTGACGACGTTCGGCGGCGCGGGCGGCCAGCATGCGTGCGGCGTGGCCGACGCGCTCGGGATGACGCAGGTGTTCGCGCATCCTCTCGCGGGCGTGCTGTCCGCGTACGGAATGGGCCTGGCCGACCAGACCGCGATGCGCGAGCGCGCGGTGGAAGCCGTGTTGTCCGACGAATCGCTGCCGGCGCTGAACGCGGCGCTCGACCGGCTGACCGACGATGCGGTCGGCGCGCTGCTCGAACAGGGCGTGCCGCCGGAGCGCATCGCGACGGAGCGGCGCGTGCACCTGCGCTACCAGGGCACCGATTCCGCACTCGACGTGCCGGCGGGCTCGGTCGCGGCGATGCAGCAGGCGTTCGAAACCGCGTACCGGCAGCGCTACGCATTCCTGATGCCGGGCACGCCGCTCGTCGCCGAACTGGCGTCGGTCGAGGCGATCGGCCGCTCGGATGCGCCGGTCGAAATCGCGCCGCTCGTGCCGCGCGACGCAGGCGCGGCGCCGCACGCGCACAGCGCGGTGCGGTTCTACTCGGCCGGCCAATGGCACGACGCCGCGCTGTACGTGCGTGACACGCTGCTGGCCGGCGATACGATCGACGGCCCGGCGATCGTCGCGGAGAAGAACGGCACGACCGTGGTCGAGCCCGGCTGGCGCGCGCAGATGACCGCGCAGGGCAACCTCGTGCTGACCCGCACCACGCCGCTGCCGACACGCCGCTCGCTCGGCACCGACGCCGATCCGGTGCGCCTCGAGATCTTCAACAACCTGTTCATGTCGATCGCCGAGCAGATGGGGCTGCGGCTGCAGAACACCGCGTACTCGGTCAACATCAAGGAGCGGCTCGACTTCTCGTGCGCGATCTTCGACGGCGACGGCAACCTGATCGCGAACGCGCCGCACATGCCCGTGCACCTCGGTTCGATGGGCGAGAGCATCCGCACGGTGATCGAGCGCAACCGCGGCCGCATGCGCGACGGCGACGTGTTCATGCTGAACGATCCGTATCACGGCGGCACGCACCTGCCGGACGTCACCGTGATCACGCCGGTGTTCGCGGACGGCTCGGACACGCCGCTGTTCTACGTCGGCTCGCGCGGCCACCATGCGGACATCGGCGGCACGACGCCGGGCTCGATGCCGCCCGATTCGACGCACATCGACGAAGAGGGCGTGCTGATCGATAACTGGCAGCTCGTATCGGCCGGCGTGCTGCGCGATGCGGACACGCGCGCGCTGCTCGCGTCGGGCCGCTACCCGGCGCGCAACGTCGAGCAGAACATGGCCGACCTGCGCGCGCAGATCGCCGCGAACCAGAAGGGCGTCGACGAGTTGCGGCGGATGGTCGAGCTGTTCGGCCGCGACGTCGTGCTCGCGTTCATGGGGCACGTGCAGGACAACGCGGAAGAAGCGGTGCGGCGCGTGATCGGCGCGCTGCAGGACGGCGCATACCGGTATCCGCTCGACAACGGCGCGGAGATCCGGGTCGCGATCCGCGTCGACCGCGCGGCGCGGCGCGCGGAGATCGATTTCACCGGCACGTCCGCGCAGCTCGACAACAACTTCAACGCGCCGAAGGCCGTCTGCATGGCCGCCGTGCTGTACGTGTTCCGTACGCTGGTCGGCGACGACATCCCGCTGAACGCCGGCTGCCTGAAACCGCTGACGGTGATCGTGCCGGCGCGCTCGATGCTGAATCCCGAGTATCCGGCGGCCGTGGTGTCGGGCAACGTCGAGACGTCGTCGGCGATCACCAACGCGCTGTACGGCGCGCTCGGCTGCGTCGCGTCGAGCCAGGGAACGATGAACAACTTCACATTCGGCAACGATCGCTATCAGTACTACGAGACCATCGCCGGCGGCAGCGGCGCGGGCGACGGCTTCGCGGGCGTCGGCGCGGTGCAGACGCACATGACCAACTCGCGGCTGACCGATCCGGAGGTGCTCGAATGGCGCTACCCGGTGCGGCTCGACTCGCATCGGCTGCGCGCCGGGTCGGGCGGCGGCGGGCGCTGGCGCGGCGGCGACGGCGCGGTGCGGCGGATCCGCTTCCTCGAGCCGATGACCGCGTCGATCCTGTCGAACAACCGGATCCACGCGCCGTTCGGCGCGGCGGGCGGCGAGGCCGGCGCGCTCGGCCGCAACACGATCGAGCGGGCGGACGGCACGATCGAGATGCTCGACCATATCGGCCGCGCGCAGATGGCGGCCGGCGACGTGTTCGTCGTCGAAACGCCGGGCGGCGGCGGGTACGGCGCGGCGGGCTGACCGGCGCGACGGAGCGCGCCGCAACGCATCGCAATGCGGCGCAATGCGCGAAAACCGTGCGGAGGTTCACCCGACGCCCGGTTTTGGCGCGCAGTCGCGGCCGGGGCGGCGCGTTCGTACCGGTTCCATTCGAATTGCGTCACGGCGAGCACGACGCCGCGATATATCCATTCCGATTGATCGATGCGATATTGCGACGCATTGGAGGAATAAAGACCCGTATTCCCGCATAGGGCGAAATGGCAATAACCCCATTTCGCGCCCGTCCCGATGCGATCCGACCCCGGCTTGACGGCACCCACAGCCGATCGATGCCGCGCCCCTGCGATTCCGCGCAAACGCCCGTCCGGCGGGGCAGAGCGCCGGTATTGCGCCGACGCTCGCGGGCCGCTGCCGGGCCGCAAGCGCGCAGCCCGCAACCACGGAAAATCCCCGCTGCCAATTGAGTTCCGGTTCCTTGACACTCCGTTCCGAATGTGAGTGTCAATCCTCATCTTCATTTGATAAGATGGCTTCCATTCATTCGTTTGGAAAACCTGCGCACGGGAAGCGCGAACGCCGGGTCGGATTAGTTGCAAACAAATACGGAACGAGGCTCGTTGTCGGGGCCATCACGGCCATCACGACAATCCGGCCGGGTACGCGCGTGGCGCGCCCGGCGGTCGGCGGCCACTTCGGCTCCGTCTACACTGTGCGTTTTTTCTGGATCGGGGCGTGTCCATGGATGACGAAAACGATAGCGCGGTGCTCGAAGCGCACGTCGGTACGCGCAGCCCCTGCTGGCGTCTCGGCAGCGACAGCAACGCGCTGGAGCTGGCCGCCGTTCGCGGCCTGACCAATGTCGCGGTGGCCCTGACCGGCGAGCAGGCCGCGCGGATCCGCGCGCTCACCGGCGTCACGTCTCATCTCGTGCTCGAACTCGCGCTGTTCGGCGATCCGGTCAGCCTCCATCTGGTCGGCAGGAAGGTCGACACGTCGAACTGGGCCGGCACGGCCTCCGCCTATTCCGATACCGCGTCCGTCGCGAGCGACCTCGCGCATGGGCTCGCGTTCGCCGAGCAGGTCGTGTCCGAAGTGAATTCGCTCGTCGTGATCCTCGACCGCAACGGCATGGTGCAGCGCTTCAACCGCCTGTGCGAGGAAGTGACGGGCAAGCGTGAAGTCGACGTGATCGGCCGCAGCGCGTTCGAGCTGTTCATGAGCCCCGAGCAGGGCGCGCAGTCGCGCAGCAACATCACCGGCTTTTTCGCGAGCAACCACTCGTTCGCGGTCGAGCGCTACATCAACACAGTTAACGGGCCGCGCCTGTTCCAGTTCCGCAACAAGTTCGTGCAGAGCGGCAGCGGCGTCGACGAGCAATACCTGATCTGCTCGGGCGTCGACGTCACCGAGGAGCGCAACGCGCAGCAGCGGCTCACCGAGCTCGCGAACACCGACGTGCTGACCGGCCTGCCGAACCGTCATGCGATCAGCGAGCGCATCGGCGCGGCGCTGGCCGCGGACCGTACCGACATGCGAGGCCAGGTCGGCATCCTGTTCCTCGATCTCGACAACTTCAAGCGCGTCAACGATCACTACGGGCACATCACCGGCGACCGCCTGCTGAAGGACGTGTCCGCGATCATCAGCGGCTGCCTGCCGTCCGGCGCGACGCTCGCGCGACTCGGCGGCGACGAGTTCCTGGTGCTGTTCGAGCACGGCACGCGGCCACTGCTGGAGGCGACCGCGCAGATCATCCTCGAACGGATGCGCACGCCGATTCATCTCGGGCTGGTGGAGATCTACACGAGCTGCTCGATCGGCATCGCGATGTATCCGCAGCACGGCGATTCGCTCGAGACGCTGATCCGCAGCGCCGATACCGCGATGTACGTCGCGAAGGAAGAAGGCAAGCATACGTACCGCGTGTTCTCGCAGGAGATGAACCAGAAGGTCGCGAAGTACATGTGGCTCGACACGAACCTGCGCAAGGCGCTCGAGGAAGAGCAGTTCGTGCTGCACTACCAGCCGGTCGTCGACATCGCGACCGGCGACGTGCACAGCGTCGAGGCGCTGATCCGCTGGCAGTCCCCCGATCGCGGGCTCGTCGCGCCGATCGAATTCATCCGGTTCGCCGAAGAGTCGGGGCTGATCGCGCCGCTCGGACGCTGGGTGATGCGCACCGCCGCCGCGCAGGCCGCCGCGTGGAAGGCGAAGGGGCTTGGCGTGCGGATCGCGGTGAACGTGTCCGCACGGCAATTGCAGGACATGAACATCGTCCAGCAGTTCGCGTCGATTCTCGACGGCGCGGGGCAGAAGCCGAGCCTCGTCGATATCGAGCTCACCGAAAGCAGTTTCATCGAGGACGAAGAAGCGGCGCACGAGTTGATGAAGGAGTTCCGCCAGCTCGGCGCGGAGATTCACCTCGACGATTTCGGCACCGGCTATTCGTCGCTGTCTCAGCTGTCGCGCCTGCCGCTCGATTCGATCAAGCTCGATCGCAGCTTCATCACGGGCATCGACCGCAATCCGCGCTCGCAGGCGCTGGTGCGCTCGGTCGTGTCGCTCGCGAAGGCGCTGAGTTTCTCGGTGGTCGCCGAAGGCGTCGAGACCCACGCGGAAGCCGAATTCCTGAAGCAGATCGCCGTCGATTACGCGCAGGGCTACTACTTCGCGCGGCCGATGCCGGCGCAGGCCTTCGAGGCCTGGCTCGCGGAAACGAGAAAGCTCAGGCTGATCGCCTGAGCGCCGCCGCATGACGGAGCGCGCCGCCGGCCGAGCGGCGGCGCGCTCCGTTCACATCACACCGTGCGCAGCTTCGACACGCGCCGGTTCTGCAGCATCACCAGACGTTCCATGTACGCGAGATCCTTCGGCTCGATCGTGAACGCCGCGTGCACCCATTCCTCGGTGATGTCCATCAGCTCGGAACGCGTGAGCTGGAACACGCGCTCGCGTGCGCGCAGCATCGCGCGGATGCCGTTCAGCTTCGGCTTCATCACGTCGATGAAGGTGCGTGTCGCGAGATACGCGTCGCCCGCGTCGAACGTCTCGTCGACGAGCCCGCGATCCTCGTACCACTCTGCCGCATGCGGCTCGCCGGTCGAGATCAGCGATTCCGCGAGCCCGCGGTCCGCCTTGCGCGCGACCAGCGAATAGCCGCCCATGCCCGGGAACAGATTGAACGCGATCTCGGGAAAGCCGAGCTTCACGCCTTTCTGCGCGAGCATGTAGTGGTGCGCTAGGGCAGCCTCGAAGCCGCCGCCCAGCGCGCTGCCCTCGACCATCGCGATCGAGATCGCACCGGTGCCGAAGCCCGTGTAGATCTCGTAGACGCCGTCGATGCACGAACGCGCGTAGGCCATCAGCTGGTCGCGGCGGCCGCTGCGGATCGCGTCGACGAAGAAGCTCAGGTCGCCGCCGACATTGAACAGCTCGGGGACGAGCGAGCCCGTCACCCAGAAGTCGAACCGCAGGCCCGAGTCGCGTGCGACGCGTGCGAGATGGATGATGTCGGTGACGAGCTGCTGGTTGAAGCACGGCCGCGGCTCGGATCTCAGCATCATCCACATGACATTGCGCCCTTCCTCATAGAACGCGGTCAGTTGCGAGAGTTCTCCTGCTTCGTAGAACGGACGGCACGCCGGATGGGATTGGAGTTGCATGGTATGTCCTCGTGAGATGTGGTTTTCCAAAGGCATCGCGGCCGGCGTCGTGGAAAACGTGCCCCCGCACGGCGCCGGCCGCGAGGCATCGCCATTGTTGCGCGCACACTAATGTCGAATTGCGGGGAAAAACGCATGACCGGGACGCGGTCCGCATCGCATGCGGCGCGAATCGTGCGGGCCATGCGAACGACGCGATCGATGTGATCGCCTGGCGGGAGGACGGCGACGGGAAAGGCGTGGCCCGGATCCGTGGTCGCCAACGTTTGCGTATGCGACAACGGCGATCGGACTGCGTGATGGCCGATCGTCCAGGCGCTGAAAGTGATGCCGCACAGTCGGCGGCGTCGCATGGATTGTGCGGACGGGTGCAGCGGCCGCGCGTCGGCCAGCTTTGACGGATCGCACCCGACGCGCCGGGACGAGACCTGCGGACGCTCGACGTACGCGGTGTGATTTCCACCGACGAATTGCCGGGCGCGATCGCGCGACTCGAGCGGGCGATCACGAACGACGCGGCGCGGGAAAGTACGCTCGCGCATTCGACGCAGGCCGCTGCTGCGTCGCTTGACGCTCGCCGGCACGTCACCCACACTGGTCCGAGCGACGGGCGAGGGCTGCGCGGGTGCGTGTGTGGTTTGCGTCGATGCCTGTCCGTCGTGGCCGACCGAACACGAACGCGCGGAGAGCTTCGACGTGGTGCGTTTCCCGTTCCTCCGATTGACCGGCTGCGTGCCGGCGCGCATCGCTGCACTCGCCCGCGTGTC
This sequence comes from Burkholderia sp. Nafp2/4-1b, assembly GCF_003635165.1. Taxonomy (GTDB): domain Bacteria; phylum Pseudomonadota; class Gammaproteobacteria; order Burkholderiales; family Burkholderiaceae; genus Burkholderia. Next base: position 219,921 of record NZ_ML058599.1, read on the forward strand.
CGCCGCGGTTGCGCTGGCGCTTGCACGGCCCGCGCTCGCCGACACGGGCGACGCCGCGCCCGTCACGCTCGTCAGCGATGTCCACGTATTCGTGCTCCAGCACGACGGTTCGCTCGATGAACACGACGATTCGACCGTGCGCGCGAACGACGCGAACGGGATCGATGCGATCGCGCAGCGCTACGTGTGGTTCGACAAGAACCTGGAGAAGGTCGAGCTGGTCGCCGCCGAGACGATCGATCGCGACGGTGTCGCGCATCCGGTCGGCCCGGAAGGCATCCGCGACGTGCAGGAGCCGCGCTCGGCCGGCGCCCCGACCTTCCAGGACGGGCTGCTGCGCACCGTCGTGTTTCCTGGCGTGGAGGCCGGGTCCAGCACGCGCATCGCGTTCCACAAGTCGCGCACGAGGCCGGTCAACGCCGGTTACTTCGGCTACACCGTCGAACCGTCGCGCGAACCGGTGGAGAACCAGCGGCTGATCTTCGACGTGCCGGCCGACCTGCCGCTGCATGCCGATGCGCACGGCTACGTCGCATTGCCGCCCGTCACCGCGAACGGCCGCACGCGCTACGAGTTCGATTACCGGCACGGCCCGTACGATCGCATCGAGAGCGGCGCGGTCGGTTATCCGACCTACGGCGACCGCCTCGTGGTATCCACGTTGCCCGACTATGCGGCGTTCGCCGCGCGCTACCGCAACGCGGCCGTGGACCCGAGCGCCAACGATCCGGCCGTCGTGCAACTGGCGCGCGCGCTCACGGCCGATAGCGCCGATCCGCATGACAAGGCGCGCATCCTGTACGACTGGGTGCAGGCGAACGTGCGGTACGTCGCGCTCTTTCTCGGCGAGACGGCCGCCGCGCCGCATCGCGTGACGGACATCCTGCGCAATCGCTACGGCGACTGCAAGGACCACGTCGCGCTTTTCGGCGCGTTGCTCGCGGCGATCGGGATCCGCAGCGAACCGGTGCTGATCAATCTCGGCTCCGTCTACACGCTGCCGTCGGTGCCCGGTTACGGCGGCGGTGCGATCAATCACGCGATCACGTGGCTGCCCGATCTCGGCCTCTACGCCGACACGACCACGAGCGGCATCGCGTTCGGCTACCTGCCGCCGATCGTGATGGACCGGCCGGCGCTACTCGTCGATACCGGCGTGCTGTCGCGCACACCGGTTACGCAGCCGAAGCGCCGCACCGCGCGCGTGGCGATCGATGCCGCGCAGCCGGGCGCCGCGCGCGTCCAGGCGCTCGTCGAGGACGACGGCTGGACCGCGGAGCTCGAACGAACGCTGTTTCGGCGTGCGCCGCCCGAGCGCGTGCGGCAGCTCGCGAACGAACGTCTGCGGCAAAGCGGGCTGCGCGGCCGCGCGCAGATCGCGACGAGCGAGCGCCGGGCGACGAACGGGCCGTTCGACGTCACGTATGCGGGCACGCTCGATCACTTCGTGTGGCCCGACGGCACGACGGCGGTGCCGGCGCTGTCGAGCCTCACGGGCGGAATCGCGACGCAGGTCGAAGGCTGGCTCGCCGAGCCCGTGCGCACGCAGCCGTGGGTGTGCATCGGCGGCACGTTCGACGAGACCGGCCAGATCGCGCTGCCGGCCAATGCCGCGGTAACCGACTTGCCGACCGATACGGCCGTGCACGACCGCTTCGTCGACTTCACGTCGCATTACGTGTTCGATCCGAACGCGCACGTCGTGCAGGTTACGCGCAGGATGACGGCGGCGTTCGGCCGGCAGGTCTGCACGCCGGACGAGTTCACGGCGCTGCGCGCGTCGCTCGAACGCATCGAGCGCGACACGCAGGCACAGATCGTCGTGCGGGCACGGCGACGTTGAACGTGGAGCGCGGCATGAACTGTGCTCGGCACGGTCGAATGCGGGCCGACTCGGCCGACGCGCGGGAGAGGAACATGACTGAACGGGAACACGAGATCGCGGAATTGTCGAAGGAATTGCTGGGCCGGATCGTGCAGGGCGCGATGATGAACGGCGCGCCGGTGGATGCGCAACAGTGCGCGGAGCTGGCCGTGCAGTGCGCGACGGCGCTGGTGGACCGGCTCGACGCGCGCAGCGACTGAGCGGAATCGCAGCGACTGAGCGGAAACGTGACGCGGGACGACGGCGGAGCGAAGCCAGCGGGAGCGAAGCGGCGAGAGCGACGCCAGCGGGGATCGACCGGCGTTCGCATCGCGTCGCCTTGTGTCTCGCCTCGCGTCGCGTGTGGCATCGAGCGTTACACGTCAAACCTCGGCATGCGTGTCGCCTTCCGCGCGCACTGCGCCCGGCGGCCGCCCGACCACGCGCTTGAACGCACGGCTGAACGCGGCGAGCGAACCGTAGCCGAGCCGGTACGCGACGGCTTCGATCGTCTCGCGGTCGCGCGCGATCCACTGCGCGGCGAGCCGCATCCGCAGCTCGGTCAGGTAGCGCACCGGGGTCATCCCGGTTGCTGCCAGAAAGCGTTCCGCGAACACCGAGCGCGACACGCCCGCTTCCGCGGCGAGCTCCGCGACGCTCCAGTTGCGCCCCGGCTCGCGATGCAGCGCGACGATCGCGCGGCCGAGCTTCGGTTCGCGCAGCGCCTGCACCCAGCCCGTCGCGTCGCCGCACCCGCACTCGACCCAGCCGCGCACGATGAACGCGGCGACCACGTCCGCGAGCCGCGCGAGGATGCCCGCGAAGCCCGCGCGTTCCGAGCACGATTCGCGCTCCATCGCGTCGAGCATCGGGCGGATTTCCGGGTAGCGCGCGAGCAGCGTGCCGACGTGCATGAACGCCGGCATCGTGCCGACGAGCGGCTGCATGCCGCCGAGATCGAGCTCCATGCAGGCGCTGAAGATCAGCGCGTCGCCGGCGGCCGGCTCCGCCGCCGCGCACGATGGCGCGCCGACCGCCGCGACCGTATCGCAGATCTTCGCGACCTCGAACCCGCCGATCTCCCGGCACGGCGCATCCGGATCGGACACCAGCGCGTGCGTGCGGCCGTGCGGCAGCAGGATCGCGTCGCCGGCCTCGAGTCGGACCGTCGTGCCGTCCGCGTCGCGCAGCAGCACGGGCCCGCGCCCGACGAAATGGAACTGCGCGCGGCCCGGCGCATGGCCGAAACTCAGCCCGAACGGCCGTGGCACCTGGATCCGGCGGTACTGCACGCCGCTCAGGCGCATGCCCAGCAGCAATTCGCTGACGAGGTCGTGCACGTCGGGAACGGGAGGAAGCAGGGGTTCGGACATATTGAGATTCGGACGATCGATCAATAAGAGCGGATTGTATGTCATAGACCGTCCTGCTGTCGGTCCTTACGATAGGCCGTCATCAGTATTTTCCCTATCCGACTCGGAACGACGCATGAATCCCGGAATCTCCTCTGCCGCCACCACGGCGGCTCCCCGCGAACCGGCCTGGGGCGCCGTCTTCGCGATGACGCTCGGCGTGTTCGGCCTCGTCACCGCTGAATTCCTGCCCGCAAGCCTGCTCACGCCGATGGCCGACAGCCTCGGCGTGACCGAAGGCGTGGCCGGCCAGGCCGTCACGGCCACCGCGACGGTCGCGCTCGTCACGAGCCTGTTGATCTCGGCGCTCACGCGCACGATCGACCGGCGCCGCGTGCTGCTCGCGTTCTCGGTGCTGCTCGTCGCATCGAATCTCGCCGTCGCGTTCGCGCCCAACCTGGCGCTGCTGCTGATCGGCCGCGTGGTGCTGGGCGTCGCGCTCGGCGGCTTCTGGACGATGGCGACGGCGACCGCGATGCGGCTCGTGCCGACCGCGATGGTGCCGCGCGCGCTGTCGATCATCTTCAGCGGCGTGGCGGTCGCGACGATCGCGTCCGCGCCGATGGGCAGCTACTTCGGGCACCTGATCGGCTGGCGCAACGTGTTCCTGATCGCGGCCGGACTCGGCGGCATCGCGTTCGTGTCGCAGGTCATCACGCTGCCGTCGATGCCGCCGAGCGGCACGACGCGGCTGCGCACGCTCGTCGACGTGCTGCGCCGGCCGACCGTCGGCCCCGGGATGTTCGCGACGATCCTCGTGTTCACCGGGCATTTCGCGTTCTTCACGTATCTGCGGCCGTTCCTCGAACAGGTCGCGGGCGTCGGCGTGAACGGGCTGTCGGCGATCCTGCTCGGCTACGGGATCGCGAACTTCGTCGGCACGTCGCTCGCGGGCCGCGTGCTCGAACACCGGCTGCGGCCGATGCTGATCGGGATGCCGGCGCTGATGGTCGTGCTCGGCATCGCGCTCGTCGTGCTGGGCCGCGCGCCGATGCTCGATGCAGTGCTCGTCGCGTTGTGGGGGATGGCGTTCGGCGGCGTGCCGGTCGCGTGGTCGACGTGGGTCACGCGCACCGTGCCCGATGAAGCCGAAAGCGCGGGCGGGCTGATCGTCGCGGCGATTCAACTGGCCATCGCGACGGGCGCGGCGGCGGGCGGCGTCGTGTTCGACGCGAACGGCGCGGGCGGCGTGTTCCTGGGTGCGGCTGCGGTGCTGGCCGTCGCGGTCGCGACGATCGTGACGGGCGTGCCGAAGCGGGTCGGCGGAGCGGCGGCGCTGGCCGAGTGAGGCGCGGCGCGCGGGCCGGCCGACATACCTCGGCCTGCCATGCGATACACCGCGCAGCCGGCAGCGGTGTGGATTCCTGAGGGTTTTGGCGCGGGCACGTTGCATTCATGCTGCGTGCCCGCGTTTTGCATCATGCGCCCTTCATCGGTTGATCAGGCGCCGTGCTTCACCACCGCCGCGAGCGCCTTCATTGCCTGCAGGTAAGGGTACGGTCCGTGGCTGATGCGGGCCACGCCGTAGTCGGCGAGTTCGGCCAGCGTCGGCGTTTCCGACACGCGCATGATGTTCACGGGCAGCGGCGACGCGGCCGTCAGCGCGCGAATCAGCGCCGGCGAGCGCAGGCCGGGCACGAACAGGCCGTCGGCGCCGGCCGCCGCGTAAGCGCGTGCGCGGGTCAGCACGTCGTCGAGCAGCCGCTCGTCGTGCGTGTCGGCCGCGGCCTTGAAGAACACGTCGGTGCGCGCGTTGATGAAGTAGCCGATTTCCGCGCGATCGGCCGCCTGCCGGGCCGCCGCGAGACGCGCGGCCGCGTCGTCGACCGCGCGCAATTCGCCCGTCGCCGGAAAACTGTCCTCGAGGTTGCAGCCGATCGCGCCGGCTTCGATGCTGCGCGCGATCGTGTCGGCGACATCCTCCAGCCGCTCGCCATAGCCGCTTTCCAGATCGACGGTGACGGGCAGGTCGGTCGCCTGCGCGATCCGCGCGAGCACTTCCATCACCAGCGCCTTCGGCATCTGCTCGCCGTCGACGAAACCGTTCGCGACCGCGACCGACCAACTGCCGGTCGCCAGCGCGACACCGCCCGCATCCGCCACCGTGCGCGCGCTGCCTGCGTCCCACACGTTGAACAGCGCGAGCGGCTGTCCCGCACGGTGAAGCGAACGGAAATACGCGGCTTTTTCCTTGTTATTGCTGCTCATGCTCGTCCCTCCGGTTGAAATTCGAATCGGTAGTCTTGCTGAACGATACGTCGATCGTGTCGAGCGCCGCGAGGAAATCGCGCGCGTCGAACAGTTCGCCGAGGCTGCGCACGCCGCCTGACGTCAACGTCCTGCCGCTCAGCAGGCGCACCGTCGCCTCGACGATGATCGGCGCGCTGACCGCATAGATGTCGCGCCCCGATGCGGTCGCGCGATGCGTGACGCCGTTCTGCGCGACGACGACGTCCATCGCGAACTGCTGCGCCGAGCGGCCGAGCCCATCGACCGGTTGCGGCGGCGGCGTGCCGGCATCGCGTAACTCGCGCAGCGCGAGCGTCGCGAGCCAGGACTCGATCGTATCGATGCGCAGATGATGCGTCAGCGTCATCACTTCGGAAAACGGCAGCAGCGTCACGTCGACGTTGCCGAGCGGCGCCGGGAACGGCCACGTGCGTTCGCGTGCGCTCGACGGCACCGCGGTCGGCTTGCCGTCCTTCTGAATCAGCCGGACCGCATGATTGCGCTCGCCGGTCACGCGCGTGCCGCGGGTCGGATGCCAGCTGTCGAGGCCCGTCGCGACGTCGACGCGTTCGACCGGCTCGCGCGGGTCGACGACGGCCGTGACGAGCAGGTCGGCCAGCCCGCCGTAGAACGCGGCGGCCGGCACGAGCGTCACGCCGGCGGCGCGCGCGCGGGCGTCGCGCTGGTCGGTCAGCGCCTGGACCGACGGCTGCTCGGCCGTCAGGTCGAGATACGGGATGCCGGCCCGCACCGCCGCGTCGGCGAGCGGCAGCGTGGTATCGAGGTACGGCCCCGCGCAGTTGATCACCGCGTGCGCGCCGCGCAATGCGGCGTCGAGCGCGGCCGGATCGTCGACCGATGCGACGTGCCACCGCGCCGCGTCGTCGCCGCCTTGCGCAAGCCGGGCCGCATCACGCCCGATGCGGATCGCGCCGAGGCCGCGCCGTTCCAGCTCAGCCAGGACAAACCGCCCGGTGTGACCCGTGGCGCCATACACCGCAACCGTCATTTGACCGTCCATGATCCACTCCGATACAGAACGGTCTGTTTTATAGTACAGACCTGTATCGTCGTCAACCTCGCGGTGCTATCATCGAAGCCACTTTGCAGGACAGGCGGCCCTCGATGGCCGGGCATCGATGAAAAAGGGAACAGATACGAACGGGAGCGCGCTGGATACGCGCGAACGCATTCTGCAGACGGCGAGCGCGCTGTTCTATCGGGAGGGTACGCGGGCGGTCGGCGTGGATCTGATCGTCGCGCAGGCAGGCGTGGCAAAAACGAGCCTGTACCGGCACTTCGCGACGAAGGACGACCTGATCGAGGCGTTCCTGTTGCGCGAGGATGCGGATTTCTGGGCGCACTGGGACGCGGTGGCCGCGCAATACCGGCGCACGCCGCGCGAGGAACTCGACGCGCAGTTGCAGTGGATCGGCGAGCGCATCGAGCGCCCCGGTTATCGCGGCTGTCCGCAGATCAACATCGCCGCCGAATACGCGGACGGCAATCATCCGGCCCGCAAGGTCGCCGTCGCGCACAAGCAGGAGATGCGGCGCCGGCTCACGGAGCTCGCCGCCGCGATGCGGATCGACGAGCCGGAAACCTATGCGTTGCGGCTCGCGACCGTGATCGACGGCGCGCTCAGCAGCGGGCAGGCGCTGCACGCGCACGGCCCCGCACGCTTCCTGCAGGAGTTCGCGCAACTGCTGATGCCGAAGAAGGGCCGCAAGTGAATCGTGGGCCGAGCCGCTTCACCGGCGCGTAGCCGGATCTTCCGACAGCGCGCGCAACTGGCCGCGCAACACGTCGACTTCGCCCGCCGCGAACGGCCGTTCGATCTCGGCGTGCGTCTGCTGCCACAGCGGAAACGCTTCGGCGAGCAACTGATGGCCGGCCGGCGTGAGTTCGAGCAGGCGGCTGCGCTTGTCGTCCGGATCCTGCGCGATGGTGACGAGCCCGCGCCGCTCGAGCGGCTTCAGCGCGGCGGTGAGCGTGGTGCGGTCCATCGCGAGCAGCGACGCGACCGATTTCATCGCGGCCGGCTGCGGCCGGTTCAGCGACATCAATAGCGAAAACTGGCCGTTGGTGAGATCCAGCGGACGCAGCACATCGTCGAAGATGCGCGCGAGATTGCGCGCCGCGCGCTGCATGTGCAGGCACAGGCAGCAATCGCGCACCATCAGCGTCGTTTCGAAGGGGAGCTTTTCTTTGCGTGCCATGTTGCAATTGTGTTGATATCAACCTATCGTGTCAAGGGCGGGGAACGGCACCCGTCGTTCCCGCCATCGGACGGAGGAAGCATGAGTGCTCAACAGCAGTTGTATCTCGCGGTATTCCTCGGCAGCAAGGACAGCCCGGCCATGAAGGCATGGATGGCGCTGCCGGAGGACGAGCGGCGCACGCGGGAGCGCGACGGGATCGCCGCTTGGCATGCGTGGGTCGAACGCCATCGCGACGCGATCGTCGAACTCGGCGGCCCGCTCGGCAAGACCAAGACGATCGGCAAGGGCGGCGTGACGGACACCGCCAATGCGATGAGCGGCTTTACCGTCGTGCGCGCGGCATCGCACGACGCGGCCGCCGCGCTGTTCGAAGGCCATCCGCATTTCACGCTGTTCCCGGGCGAGACAATCGACGTGATGCCGGTGCTCGCGGTGCCCGGCATGTGAACGACGACACGCGTTGCGCGCGCGGCGGAAGCGGCCGGGATGGCCGAGGCAGTCGCCGCATTCGAAGCGATTGCTCGGCCGTCGCCTGCGTGCGGCGCTGTTCCCCGACATCTTCGCTGGAGACATTGCGATGAAACTTTACGGATTCGCCGGCACGCGCTCGCAACGCGCGCTGTGGGGGCTCAAGGAACTGGATGCGGATTTCGAGTTCGTGTCGGTCAACCTGCTGGCGGGCGAGCACAAGCGGCCCGAATTCCTGAAAATCAATCAGGTCGGCAAGGTGCCCGTGCTGGTGGACGGCGATCTCGTGATTCCGGAGTCGGCCGCGATCGTGCTGTATCTCGCGGACAAGTATCCGGAGAAGGCGCTGCTGCCCGTCGACCTGGCGCTGCGTGCGCAGGCGTACCGGTGGGTGATGTTCGCGGTGACGGAGCTCGAGCAGCCGCTGTGGCGCATCACGCGGCATACGTTCCTCTATCCGCCGGAGAAGCGGCTGCCTGCCGATATCGAACTCGCGCGCGAGGATTTCAAGGCGATGGCCGTGATTCTCGAACGGCATCTCGAAGGGCGTGAATTCATCGTCGGCGACACGCTGACGGTGGCCGATTGCGTGACCGCGTATCTGGTCGACTGGGCCGGCGAGTGCCACCTGCTCGATGCGTTCCCGCAATTGCAGGCGTATCTCGAGCGGCTGTATGCACGGCCGAAGGCGCCGCAACGGATCGCGGACGCACGCAAGGCGGCGTGAGTCGGCGGTCGATCGCGCGATTGCGCGTGTTAGCCGGCTTGCGGCTACGACGCCTCGACAGGCCCACCGAGCGCACGGCACAGCATCGACAAGTCGCGCACGGTCAGATGCGGGGACGGGGCACGATGCGCAGCGTGCTCGGTTTCCGGCCGTTCGTGGCGCACGACCCACGCGGCTTGCAGCCCCGCATTCAGTGCACCGACGACATCGAGGTGGAAGTCGTCGCCGACGTGCAGCAGTTCCGCCGCCCGCACGCCAAGCGTCGCGGCGGCCGCATGAAAGATTTCCGGCTCGGGTTTCGCGAATCCGAACGACCGCGCACTGAGCGTCTCGCGGAAGAACTCGCCGCCGCCGGTCAAGCGAAGATCCGCGTTGCCGTTCGTCACCGCGATCAGCGGAAACCTTGCGCTCAACCATGCGAGCGCGGGCAGCGCATCGTCGAAGAACTCGACCTGATTCCGCGCGGCGTAGAACGCGTCATAGGCGCGCTCGGTCAGCGTGACGTCTTCGTTCGCGCGTTCCAGTGCAAGCCGGATCGATCCGATGCGCAGCGCACGATAGTCGCTGGCGAGATCCGGCCGCGAGCGTTCGTATTCGTCGCGCAAGTCGCTGAGCGCTTGCGACGTGGGCAGCACGCTCGCGGTATTGGGTGCGTGTGCGATCAGCCACGCATGCAGCGACGCCTCGGCGCGCGCGACGGAAGGGCCGAACGGCCAGAGCGTGTCGTCGAGGTCGAACGAGATGGCGCAAACGTGGGTCAGGGGCATGGCGACGGAAGATACCACGCGGCTGCCGTTCACCACGGCCACGCGATCGAGCGCCCCGTGCCGTTATCGGCGGCCAGCCGATACAGAAAACGCGCAACGGTCAGGTCCTGCAGCGCGAGGCCCGTCATGTCGAACACGGTGATCTCGCTCGACGTGCGATCGACCGCCACGGTGCCGGCGAGCACGTCGCCGATTTCGGTGCGCGGCAGATCGGGCGCCCATTGGCACTCGCCGATGCTGCGCGCCTGCTCGTGGTCGTCGACGAAGATGCGCGCACGCTGCAGCACGCCTTCGGGCAATTCGCGCTTGCCCGCCGTGTCGGCTCCGACGCAGGTCAGGTGCGTGCCCGGCTGAACGGCGTCCGCATCGAACAGCGGGCCGCCGCCGGGTGTCGCCGTGATGACGACGTCGCTATGGGCCACCGCATCGTTCTTGTCCCGTGCGACGCGAATGTCGCAGCGGTCGCGGAATGCCGCTTCGAATACCGGATCCGGCTCGCCGCGGACGTTCACGTACTGCACAGTGCATCGCTGCGGCAGCAGCCTGATCGCATAGTCGAGCTGCACGCGCGCCTGCACGCCGGTGCCGAACACGCAGACGCGCGTGCTGTCGTGGCGCGCGAGCGCCTGCAACCCGAGGCCGCCGGCCGCGCCGGTGCGGGCGGTGGTGATCGCGTTGCCGTCCATGATGCAGAGCGGGCGGCCGGTGGCCGGGTCGAACAACGCGATCGTCGCCTGATGCGGCTCGCCGCCCCGAGTCCGATTACCGGGCCAGAACCCGGCCGCCTTGAAACCGAGCAGGTCCTGGCTCCCGACGTCGCCCGACTTGATGCCGAACACGCCGCCCGTATGCAGCTTCTCGCGCACGACCGGGAACACGCGGCCGGCGCGTTCGCTGTGCAGCACGAAGGCTTCGCGCACGGCCGCCATCACCTGCTCGGCTCGAAGGGCCGGCTCGACGACATCGCGGTCGAGCAGAAGGAGTTGGGCGTCTGTCGGCATGGTGGGCGAGCCTGTAGAGGTTATAGAGGGGCAACGCGAAGCGCGGTTTTATAGTTTGTACAGGTTTAGACAAATAGTCAAATCGGTTGGCGCGCGGGTGGTCGTGGACAGTGACGCCGCCGGAAAGCGGGGCATCAACCCGCGGCCACCCCTGCCTGCGGCCCTCACCACCCGTAGAAGCGCGGCCAGGTCTGGAGCGTGCCGTCGCTGCTCACTGCGTGGTATTCCGGATGCTGCGCGCCGGTCGCGCATGCGTGGTTCGGCAGGAGCCGCAAACGGGTACCGATCGGAAAACGCTGCGCGATGCCGGTGTCGGTCGTACCGACGCGAGACACGATCCCGTGCTCCTGATTGGCCGCGCTCATCACGTACTCGCCAAGCACGTCGCCGTCCTCGGTACAGACCTGCCCGTAGCCGAAATCGCGCGCCTGCCGCTGCGTGCCGCGATCGCGGCTCATCGCCATCCAGCCCGCGTCGACGATCGCCCAGCCTTTTTCTTCCTGATGCCCGATGACGGTGGTCAGCACCGACAGCGCGATATCGGACAGCGCACACACGCCGATGTTGTGCATCACGAGATCGAACAGCACGTACACGCCCGCGCGGACTTCCGTCACGCCGTCGAGGTTCTGCGCGGACAGCGCGGTCGGCGTGGAGCCGATGCTCACGACGGGGCACGGCAACCCGGCGGCCCGGAGCCGCTCGGCGGCGCGCACGGTCCGGCTGCGCTCCTGCTCGGCGATCGCGACGAGCGCGTCGCGGGTGTCGTAGTCGTAGCTGGAACCGGCATGCGCGAGCACGCCGCCGAGCATCATGCCGCCGTCGGCCAGCGCATGCCCGACGGCGATCAACAGGTCGTCGTCGGGTGCGATCCCCGAGCGGTGGCCGTCGACATCGACCTCGATCCAGACTTCGAAGCGCTCGCCGTGTTCGCGCCCGAATGCGGCGATCGCGTGCGCGGTCTGCAGGCTGTCGGCGACGATCTTCAGGTCGCGACCCTGCCGACGCAGCGCGAGGGCCTGGCCGAGCTTCACGGGAATCATCCCGACTGCATAGACGATGTCGCGCACGCCCCCCGCGAAGAACTGTTCGGCCTCCTTCAGCGTCGATACCGTGATGCCTTGCGCGCCTGCCGCGATCTGCGCGTCGACGACTTGCCGGCACTTGGTCGTCTTCACGTGCGGCCGGAACCTGACGCCGAGCGCGTCCAGATGCGCCTGCATGCGTGCGATGTTGCCGCGCATGCGATCGACGTCGATCAGCGCGGCGGGGGTATTGACGGGTGGGATGCCCATGATGGGTTGCCTCGACGGTGGCCGGGGTGGCCGATGCAGACATCGTAGGGCGTTGGGTCTCCCGCAGGTTTAACGCTGGCCAAATGAATCATTAAGGGGCATTTAATCCGCAACGGCGCTCACGCCTTCCCGCGCCACGGCGGCGGATCGAGAAACTGCTTCGCGGCTTCGAGAAAGACCCGTTGCCGCGCGGAGCGGCCGGTGCGCGACGGCAGCAGCGCGGTCACGGGTGCGGGCGGCAGCTGCCAGTCGGGCAGCAACCTGACGAGCTTGCCGTTCGCCAGCAGCGGCGCGACGTCCCACTCCGAGCGCTCGACGATGCCGAGCCCGGCCAGCGCCCAGTCGGTGATGACGGTGCCGTCGTTCGACGACAGCGCGCCCGTGACGCGGATCACCGCCGATCGCCGGGATTCTCCCTGACCGTCGCCGGCGTGCGAGAAGCGCCAGCGCGGCACGTCCTCGTCGTTCTCGCGCAGGCACAGGCAGTCGTATTGCGCGAGGTCGGACGGATGGTGCAATTCCTTGATGCGACGTGCGTAGCCGGGGCTCGCGCACAGGAAGCGCTCGTTGGGCGCGAGCGGATAGCCGATCCAGGACGACGATTTCAGGCTGCCGACGTGGACGACGACATCCGCTCCGGACGCGCTCGTCAACGGACTCTCCGACAGATGCAGCACGATTTCGAGCTTCGGGTGCGCCCGTTGCACGTCGCGCACGATCCGCGCGACGTACTTGCGCCCGAAGCCGAACGGCGCGACGACGCGCAACGTACCTTGCACGTCGCCGGCGTCGCCCGCGATGTTGCCCGGCAGCGCATCCACACGCGCGAGAATCTCGACGGCTTCCTGATAGAGCCGCTGCCCTTCGTCGGTCAGCTCGATGCCTTTCGGCTGCCGCACGGCGAGCCTGACGTCGAGGCGCGCCTCCATCCGCTGCAGGCGGATCGTGACCGCAGGCGGCGTGAGATCGAGCAGCCGCGCGGCGGATGCGAGCGAGCGCGATGCGCCGATCGCGCGCACGAGTCGAAGATCGTCGAAGTCGAGCATTACGTTTCCTTTAATGCTGGCGTTGCCGGGCGTTAATTAGACATCACATCGGGTGTCGAATCCATCAACGCAACACGGCGCTGCATGCGCGTCATGGGCTTCACGTGCGGCGGCTGTCGCGCGCTTTCGAAGCGAACGCGGCGCGCGGCCGCCAGCCGCGCTGACGCGCCGCAACATCGCGATTCCCGCCCGATAGCCGGCAGTCCGACGTAATCGGCGCGGCCCTCGGCACGACGCAAAACCCGCGCGGCGTCCCGTTCTGTCCCCCAACTTCTGCCCGGTTCGCCCGCCACAGGGCAAAATACGGGTTTTCCGCACCCGAGAGGGCGCGTCCGAATCACGCGCCGGGCGGCGGCAGTGCGCAATCGCACGCCGCCGCCGGGCGCCCAGGCAAGCTGCTCGCGGTGTCGCGAGCTCACAGGAGTCCAGATCCATGCCCGAATCCAACCTGTCCTTCTTCGGCCGGCTATCGCTGGCCGTCGGCACGTTCTTCTCCGTGCTCGGCAACCGCGAGTTCGCGGCCGATGTGCTGCGCTTGCGCAACGGCGTCGCGGCGCCTGTCGCGCCGGCCCCAGTTGCGCCGGCCCCCGCCGCCGCGCCGGCCCCGGCTCCCACGCCCGTGAAGGCCCCGGCGCCCGAGCTGCGCGAAGCGAGCCCGCAAGCCGCGCTGCAACTGCTTGGCCTGCTGCAGCGCGATGCGCGCTTCATCGATTTCGTCGAGGAAGACATCGCCGGCTACGCGGATGCCGACATCGGCGCCGCCGCGCGCCTGGTGCACGACGGCTGCCGCGCCGCGCTGCGCGAGCACTTCACGATCGTGCCGGTGCGCGACGAAGCCGAAGGAAGCCGCGTGACGCTGCCGGCCGGCTTCGACGCGACCGCGGTTCGCGTGACGGGCAACGTGGTGGGCTCCGCGCCGTTCACGGGCACGGTCAGCCATCGCGGCTGGCGGGTGGCCGACGTGCGCCTGCCGAAGCTGACGGGCAGCCACGACGCATCGGTGGTCGCACCGGCGGAGGTGGAACTGTGAGCGATCCGCGCTATTCGATCGGTATCGACCTCGGTACCACCCACTGCGCGCTGTCGTACGTCGACAGCGCCGCGAGCGACGGCGAAAAGATCACCCAGCAGGTGCTGCCGATCGCGCAGCTGACCGCACCCGGCGCGCTGGAGGCGCGCGACCTGCTGCCGTCGTTCCTCTATCTGCCGCATGAAAGCGAACTGACGCAGGGCGACCTGACGCTGCCCTGGACGGCCTCGCGCGCGTTCGCGGTCGGCGAGATGGCACGCACGCGCGGCGCCGGCACGCCGATCCGCCTCGTGTCGAGCGCGAAGAGCTGGCTGTGCCATCCGGGCGTCGATCGCCGCGCGGCGATCCTGCCGAGCGATGCGCCGCCCGAAGTCGAGCGCGTGTCGCCGCTGGAAAGCTCGATCCGTTATCTCACGCACCTGCGCGAAGCGTGGGACCACGCGCATCCCGACGCGCCGTTCGCCGACCAGGACGTGACGGTCACGATCCCCGCGTCGTTCGATCCGGCCGCGCGCGAACTGACGGCGGAAGCCGCGCGTGCCGCCGGCTACACGCGGATGACGCTGCTGGAGGAGCCGCAGGCGGCGCTCTACAGCTGGATCCAGAAGAGCGAAGGCGGCTGGCGCAAGCAGGTGCAGGTCGGCGACCTGATCCTGTGCGTGGACGTCGGCGGCGGCACGACCGATTTGTCGCTGATCGCGGTGGTCGAGCGCGAAGGCAATCTCGAGCTGCATCGCGTGGCGGTCGGCGAGCACATCCTGCTCGGCGGCGACAACATGGATCTCGCGCTCGCGCACGTGGTCGCGCGCAAGCTCGCGCAGCAGGGCACGCAGCCCGATCCGTGGCAACTGCGCGCGCTGACCTACGCGTGCCGCTCGGCGAAGGAAACGCTGCTGTCCGACCCGACGACCGACGCGGTGCCGCTCGTCGTGCCGAGCCGCGGCTCGAAGCTGATCGGCGGCTCGATCCGCACGGAGCTCACGCGCGCGGAACTCACGCAGACGATCCTCGAAGGCTTCTTCCCGCAAGTCGATGCGGCGGCGCGGCCGGTGAGCCGTGCGCGTGTCGGCCTGACGCAGCTCGGCCTGCCGTATGCGCAGGATGCGGGCATCACGCGCCATCTCGCGGCGTTCCTCGGTCGTCAGGTCGCGGCGCTCGACACGCTCGAAGGCGTGCAGCGCACGCTGCCGCAAGGCGCGACGTTCCTGCATCCGACCGCCGTGCTGTTCAACGGCGGCGTGTTCAAGTCGACGCTGCTCACGCAGCGCGTGCTCGATACGCTCAACAGCTGGCTCGCCGCGGAAGGCGCGCCGGCCGCGCGCCTGCTCGAAGGCGCGGATCTCGATCTCGCGGTCGCGCGTGGCGCGGCTTACTACGGCTATGTGAAGCGCGGTCGTGGCGTGCGCATTCGCGGCGGCACGGCGCGCGCGTACTACGTCGCGATCGAATCGGCGATGCCCGCGGTGCCGGGACTCGAGCCGCCGGTGCAGGCGCTGTGCGTCGCGCCGTTCGGGATGGAAGAAGGCACCGACGCGGCGCTGCCGCCGCAGGAGTTCGGCCTCGTGGTCGGCGAACCGGTGCAGTTCCGTTTCTTCGGCTCGTCGGTGCGGCGTCAGGACCAGGTCGGCACGCTGCTCGACTACTGGTCGCCGGAAGAACTGCAGGAACTCGAGGAAATCCAGGCGACGCTGCCTGCGGAAGGGCGCACGGTCGGCGAGGTCGTGCCGGTGAAGCTGCATGCGCGCGTGACCGAAGCCGGCACGCTCGAGCTCGAGGCGATCCCGAGCGGCACGGACGAGCGCTGGAAGGTCGAGTTCGACGTGCGCGGCACCGCCTGAGCGCGATGAAACGCTATACGGTCGGCATCGACCTCGGCACGAGCAACACGGTCGTCGCATACGTCGAGGCCGGCTCCGACACGATCCGCGTGTTCGACGTCGACCAGTTGGTCGGCCCCGGTGCGGTGGCCGCGCAGCCGCTGCTGCCGTCGGTGCGCTATCACCCGGCGGCGGGCGAATTGCCGCCGGATGCGCTGCGGTTGCCGTGGGCGGCTGATGCGAAGGCTGGTTCGAAGGCTGATGCGAAGGCCGATGCGAAGGCCGATTCGAAGGCCGACGCGAAGGCTGATCCGAAAGCCAACGCGAATGCGGCCGGTGCACTGCCGGCCGTGATCGGCCGCTATGCGCGCACGCTCGGCGCGCAGGTGCCGGGCCGGCTCGTGACGAGCGCGAAGAGCTGGTTGTCGCACGCGTCGGTCGACCGGCTCGCGGCGATCCTGCCGTGGGGCGCGGCCGACGGCGTCGACAAGGTGTCGCCGGTCGACGCGAGCGCGAGCTATCTCGCGCATGTGCGGGCCGCGTGGGACGCACATTTTCCCGATGCGCCGCTTGCGAAGCAGGACGTGATCCTGACGGTGCCCGCGTCGTTCGACGACGGCGCACGCGCGTTGACCGTCGAGGCGGCCAAGCGCGCGAAACTGCCGGCGCTGCGCTTGCTGGAAGAGCCGCAGGCCGCGTTCTACGACTGGTTGTACGGCCAGCGCGCGACATTGCGCGACACGTTCGCCGCGCCGCGCCGTGTGCTGATCTGCGACGTCGGCGGTGGCACGACCGATCTCACGCTCGTCGACGTCGCACCCGGCGACGACGGCGAGCCGACTTTCTCGCGCGTCGGCGTCGGCAATCACCTGATGCTCGGCGGCGACAACATGGACCTCGCGCTCGCGCGCCTGGTCGAGACGCGGCTGACCGAGCCCGGCACGCGGCTGTCCGCCGCGAGCCTGTCGCAGCTCGTCGAACGCTGCCGCGCGGCGAAGGAGCGGCTGCTCGGCGACGACGCGCCCGCGTCCGTCACCGTGACGCTGCTCGGCGCGGGCAGCAAGCTCGTCGGCGGCGCGCGTTCGGCCGAGCTGACGCGGCAGGAAGTCGAGCAGATCGTCGTCGACGGGTTCTTTCCGCAGGTCGACGCCGGCGAGCTGCCGCGCCGTGCGCGGGCCGCGATCGTCGAATTCGGTTTGCCGTATGCGAGCGACGCGGCCGTCACGCGCCACGTCGCCGCGTTCCTGAAGCGTCATGCGGAAGGCCCGCTGCCCGACACGCTGCTGCTCAACGGCGGCGTGTTCCGCGCCGGCGCGCTCGCCGGCCGTCTCGCGCAGACGCTCGGCGCATGGCGCGGCGCGCCGCTCGACGTGCTGCACAACGCGCATCCGGATGTGGCCGTCGCGCGCGGCGCGGTGGCGTACGGGCTCGCGCGTGCGGGACATGCGCCGCGCATCGGCGGCGGCTCCGCGCGCAGCTATTTCCTCGTGCTCGACGATGGCGAAGGCGCCGCGGCGCCGCGCGGGGTCTGCCTGCTGCCGCGCGGATCGGAAGAGGGCCGAGAGATCCGGCTCGACGCGCGCACGTTCGCACTGCAGCTCGGACAGCCGGTGCGTTTCCACCTCGTGTCGACGGTGGCCGACACCGTGTACCAGCCCGGCGATCTCGTCGAACTGGACGGCGGCGATTTCGTGCGGCTGCCGCCGATCGCGACGGTCGTCGACGCGAAGGCGGGCAGCGACGCGCGCGAAACGCCGGTGAAGCTCACCGCGTCGCTGACCGAGGTCGGCACGCTCGAAATGCACTGCATCGCGACCGACGATCCGTCACGACGCTGGCGGCTCGAATTCCAGTTGCGCGGCGATGCGCCCGCGCAAGGCGACGATGCAGCGCTCGCACGTCACCCGCGTGTCGACCATGCGATCGAACTGATCGATCGCTCGTTCGGCAGCAAGGCCGCGAACGTCACGCCGAAGGACACGAAACGGTTGCGCGCGCAACTTGAGCAGGTGCTCGGCCCGCGCGACGAGTGGGACGTCGGTCTCGCGCGCGAACTGTTCGACGCGTTGCTCGCACGTGCGCGACGCCGGCGGCGCTCGGCCGATCATGAACGTGCGTGGCTGAACCTCGCCGGCTATTGCCTGCGCCCCGGCTTCGGCCATCCGCTCGACGCCTGGCGGATGGAGCAGCTGTGGCCGCTGTTCGACGACGGGATCCAGTACGTGAACGACGCGCAGGTGTGGTCCGAGTGGTGGACGCTGTGGCGGCGCGTGGCCGGCGGCCTCGACGACGACGCGCAGACGCAGGTGCGCGACGCGATTGCATTCCTCGAACCGTCCGACGACAAGCGCCGCAAGCTGCCGTTCGATCCGGCCAAGGTCGGCCCGGCCGACATGACGCGCTTGTCGGCATCGCTCGAACGCTTGCCCGTCGAGCGCAAGATCGAACTGGCCGAACGCTTGATCGTGCAATTGCAGAAGCCGGCCGAGCGCACGCTGTGTGCATGGGCGCTCGGGCGGATCGGTGCGCGCCGGCCGTTCTACGGCAGCGCGCACAGTGTCGTGCCGCCTGACGTCGCGAACCGCTGGCTCGACGCGTTGTTCGCACTCGACTGGAAGCAGGTCGAACCCGCCGCTTTCGCGGTCGCGCAGATCGCGCGGATGACGGGCGATCGTGAGCGCGATTTGCCGGACGACACGCGTGAAGCGGTAATCAAGCGTCTGTCGGCCGCGAATGCGTCGGCGACGTGGATCGACATGGTGCGCGAAGCGATTGCGTTCGACGAAGCCGACACGGCGCGCGTGTTCGGCGAAACGCTGCCGGCCGGGTTGAAGCTGCTGGGCGGTTGATCGAAAGGCGCGATGCTTCGATCGCGTTCGCAGATCGAAGCATCGCCCGATTGTGCCACCGGGCTTGTTCTCTCACGCGTGCGGCAGCGGTTCGGGTTGCCGCGCCACCGAATCCATTTTCTTCACGTCATGTGCCGCCGCGCGCCGCGCGAGATGAATCCCCGCGAGCATGCAGCGCACCGAGCCGCCGGCGAGTTCGATCGTCGGCACGTCGAGCGGCAGCAGCCGCGCGGAGCGTTCGATCGTCGCGCGCTGGTCACTCGTCAGGCAGTCGAATGCCCGCCGCGACAGCGCAAGCACGCGTCCGTCCTTGCCTGACAGCTCCAGCGTATTGCCCGCGAAATTCGCGATCTGCGCGTGATCGAGCGCGATCACGGTGCGCCCCGTTTCGGCCAGGCGTTGCGCGATTTCGTCGCGGCGGCGCTGGTCCGCGATCAGGTCGAGACCGACCATCGCGAACTCGGTCGCGACGCTCATCATCACGTTCGTGTGATAGATCGGCTTCCCGTTCGCGTCGGCCGTGTCGAAGCAGATCGGCTCGAAGTTGAAGTTCGTGCAGAAGCGTTCGAGCGCCACCGGATCGGCACGGCGCGAACGCGCGGTGTATGCGATCCGCGCGACATGATCGAGCACCATCGCGCCGGTGCCTTCCAGGAACACGTCGTCGTATTCCAGCCCGGAGTAGTCGATCACGTCCTGCACGCGGTACTCGGCCTTCAGCATCTCGATCACATCGTGCCGGCGCTCGCGGCGGCGATTCGGGCTATGCATCGGAAACAGCGCGATGTGCCCGCCCGGATGCGTCGAGAACCAGTTGTTCGGGAACACGGAGTCGGGCGTGTCGCGCTCGCCGTGGTCGTCGAACACGTGCACGCGCACGCCGGCGTCCGTGAGCGTCTGCGCGGCGGCCGTGACTTCGTCGCGCGCGGCGGCCGACACCGACGACGGGTCGTGCACGCCGCCTGCGGCCGTGCGCTGGAACGCGTTGTCGGCCGCGGTCTGCGGGTTCGGCAGGAAGCGGTGCGGCCGGATCATCACGACGGCGGCCGGCGCCTGGATCGATACGAGGTTCATGAAGGTAGAGGCGAGAGGCGGGGAGCCGGGCAGCGCGCACGCCGCCCGGGACGACGATCAGCGTGCGAACGCGGCGACGGCTTCGGTCACGAACGCCGAGTGACCCTGCGCGATCGCGGCCGGATCGTCGATCAGCGCGAACAGGTTCTTGGGATCGACGGCCGGCGGAATCAGCGCGATCTCGACGCCCGCGTTGTGCTGCTGCGCGAGCGCGTACAGGTAGCGCAGCGCCGAGTAATCCTCGAGCGCGAAGCCGACCGAGTCGAACACCGTCACTTCGTCCGCGCGTTCGCGGCCGGTCGTTTCGCCTTGCAGCACGCGCCACAGTTCGGTCACCGGGAAGTCGGCCGGCATCTGCTGGATCTCGCCCTCGATGCGCGACTGCGGCTCGAACTCGACGAACACGCGGCCCGCATGCAGCACGCCCGCCTCGAGCTCGGTCTTGCCCGGGCAATCGCCGCCGACCGCGTTCAGGTGCATGCCGGGCTCGATCATGTCGGCCGTGACGATGGTCGCGTACGCCTTGTCGGCGGTGACGGTCGTCACGATGTCGGCGCCGCGCACGGCATCGGCTGTCGACGCGGCACGCACGACGCGCAGTTCAGGGTACGCGGCGAGGTTCCGCACGAGCTTGTCGGTCGCGAGCGGATCGACGTCGAACAAGCGGATCTCTTCGATGCCGAGCAGCGTGTGGAACGCGATTGCCTGGAATTCGCTCTGCGCGCCGTTGCCGATCAGCGCCATCGTGCGCGAGTCGGGGCGGGCGAGCGCCTGCGCGGCGAGCACCGACGTCGCGGCCGTGCGCAGCGCGGTGGTCAGCGTCAGTTCGGCGAGCAGCAGCGGATAGCCGGTATCGACTTCGGCGAGCGCGCCGAACGCCATCACCGTGTGCATCCCGCGCGCGGCGTTGACGGGGTGGCCGTTCACGTACTTGAACGCGAACAGCGACGCGTTCGCGACGGGCATCAGTTCGATCACGCCGTCGCGCGAGTGGCACGCGACGCGCGGCGACTTGTCGAAGTCGGCCCAGTGCAGGTAATCGGCGCGCAGCGTGTCGACGAGCTCACGCAGGAACGGCGTGACGCCGGTTTTGGCGATCAGTCGGGCGGTGGCGGGAACGTCGAGGAAGCGAGTCATCGGTCTGTCTCCATTTTGTTACCGGGAAGGGTGTCCTGGCGTTCTGGTCGACCGGGGCGGGCGCGTCGGCCCGGGCCCCGGCTCCATGAAAAGCAGCGGTGCGGGCAGCGGGTGCGGGCAGCGGCGCGGCGTATCGGGCCGGTCGATGAGTCATTATTTCCGGGAGTCGGGCCAACAAAAAGACGGCAAAAATGGCAGATTTCTCGATAGACTTGGCAGATTGCTGGCCATATCCGGCAATATGCTCAGTTCCCACTGGTCGAAATGTGCGGTGTCCGGCACGCTGGCGGCCGGTTCACGCTCTCGTACTCAACAGGAAGGTCCGTTCATGATTACGCTCGACGACGTCGACCGGCAGCTCATCGCGCTGTTGCGCGACAACGCACGGCTGCCCGTCGTCGCCCTCGCGAAAGCGTTACGCGTCGCGCGCGCGACCGTGCAGAACCGGCTGACGCGGCTGGAGAAGAACGGCGTGATCGTCGGTTATACGGTGCGGCTCAAGCCGGCGGCCGAGCGGCACCGGATCCGCGCGCTGATGTCGATTGCCGTGCAGGGCAATCGCGGCGCGGAAGTGGTGAAGGTACTGCGCGGGCATCCGAACGTCGCGTCGATCCACAGCACGAACGGGCGCTGGGATCTGGTTGCCGAACTGCACGCCGATTCACTCGAGCATTTCGACCGCGTGCTCGGCGCGATCCGGTTGATCGACGGGATCGCGAGCACGGAGACGAGCATCCTGTTGTCGACGCACAAGGCGTGACGCACGGCGGCTTGCGTGCCGGCCCGCGCGTCGGCGTATCGGCGTGTCAGCGTGTCAGTCGCCCGCGTGCGGTTCGGGAAACACTGGCTCGCCCAGCGTCAGCATCAACCGGTTCGCCCATGCGAAGATCGCGATGGCGTGCGACAGGTCGAGAATGTCCTCATGCGTGAGCCCTTCCGCTTCGAGCGCCGCGATATCGCGCTCATCTACCGCGTCGGGCCGTTCGGTCAGCGCGATCGCATAGCGGATGATCGCGCGTTCGCGCGCGGTCGTGCCGGCGGTGGCCGGATCGTCGAACACCTGATCGATCGCATCGGTACGTTTCGCGAGTTGCATGAAGCGTTGCGCATGCACCGATGCGCAATACACGCAGCCGTTCACGCGCGACACGGCCGTGCTCGCCAGCTCGCGCTCCGCACGCGACAGTGCGCCCGGGCCGTACATGATCGCGTTGAACACGCCCGAGCGCTGCCGCAGGATCTCCGGCAGATGGACGAGCAGCAGGTAATAGTCAGACGTCTTCGCCTGCGGATGGCTCGCTTCGAGCACCGCGAGCTGGTCGGCCGTTGCGGCATCGAGCGACACGGTATCGAGCCATGCGCGCCAGCCGAGCGTGTCGGACGTGAAGCCGTGGGTGGTCGGCGCGCTCATGCGGCCTCCCGTGCGGCGCGCGCCTGCAATGCCTGTGCGGCTGCCGCGACACGCAACTGATACGCAACGAACGCGACGAGCTGCGACAGCGCGACGATCGCGGGTGTCGTGAATCCGGCTGCCTTCAGCGCATCGAGGTCGGCCGGACGTGCGTCGACGGGCGAGAGCGTCAGGCGCCGCGCATGCACGAGCAGCGCGCCGAGGCGTCCAGGCAACGCGTCGAATGAATCGGCGTCCGCCCGGGCGATGTCGTCGGGCGTACCGCCCGCATCGATCAGTCTTGTGCGATAGGTCGCGGCGAGCGCGTGTGCATTCGACCGCTGTGCCACATAGCGCGCCGCATGCAGTCGTTCGATCAACGAAAGATCGCGCAATGCAGGGTCGAACAGCGCGGCTTCGCTGAGCTGCGTGTGGCGCAGCACCTTGTCGCGTGCGCGGCGCAGTGCGGCGACCGCATCGCCGTCGCGCAGGCCGGCGACCGTGTCGATCGTGTCCGGCACGGTGGCCGGCGTGGTGGGTTCAGTCATCGTGGTGGCTTCCGTTCATCGTGAGGGAGTCGTCGATCGCATCGGCATCGCGCCATTCGTCGCCCTGCAGTTCGGCATTCGCGTATGCAACGAGCGCGTCGTAGTGGCGATCGCGATCGGCATCGAACAGCCGGCTCGCGATGCCGCGCGCGAGCCGCTCGGCGCCCGCGCTGATCGCGGGAATGTCGCCGGACAGCTTGCCGTGGCTCAGGCTCGCCGCATGGTTGAAGCAATGGATGCGCGTGACGGCCGGGCACGCGCCGCGCTCGCGTTCCTGAAACGCGAACGCGGGGCCGAGATCGGGCGACTCCGCGAGCTCGTCGAGCCACGTGCCCGGTTCGGGCTGATAGCGGTCCTTCCAGCGCCGCACCTGCGGCCCGAACGACGCGAATTCCGCGCGGGTCGTCCAGTCCGAATGAAAGCCCGTCGCGAAGATCAGGAAATCGACCGTATGGCGGCCGCGCGGCGTGACGACGTCGAGGCCATCCGTGTGAGCAGCCAGCGTTTCGACCGGGCTGGCCGCATGGAAATGCGCGTGCGCGTGCCGTGACACGCGCAGCACGCTGTCGCGCGGCGGCGGCGTCTGCGACGTAAGCGCGTAGTGCATGAAGCGCCACTTCGTTGCATCGTCGAGCTCGGCGTAGCCGTGCACGAGGCCCGGGCTGCCGATACCCGTCAGCTTGTTGATGCGCGGAATGTCCGCGCGACGGAAGAACAGGTCCACCCGCGCGGCGCCCGCTTCGAGCGCGGTGCCCGCATTGTCGAACGCGGACGCGCCCGCGCCGACCACGCCCACGCGCTTGCCGGCGAGCGCCGCGAAATCGATCGGCTCCGACGAATGGGCCCAGCGCGTGCGCGGCGTGCGTTGCGCGACGGGCGGCACGTACGGGCCGCCGAGTCCGTCGCGGCCCGTCGCCAGCACGACGTGCCGCGCGAGTACGGTGTGCGCGTCGCCGTTTGCGTGCAGATCCAGCGCAAGCAGGCCGTCCTCGCGCGGCCGCAGTGCGACGAGCGCGGTGTCGTTGCGCACCGGCAGGTCGAGCACACGGCGATACCAGCGCAGGTAGTCCATCCATTGCGGGCGCGGAATCTTGTAGAGCGCGTCCCACGCGTCGCGACCGTGTTGCGCTTCGAACCACGCGCGGAACGTCAGCGCGGGCAGGCCGAGCGCGGGGCCGGTGAGCTGCTTCGGCGAGCGCAGCGTCTCCATCCGCGCGAACGTGACCCACGGGCCTTCGTAGCCGGCCGGCGCGCGATCGATCACGCACTGGTTGTCGATGCCGAGCAGCCGAAGTTCCGCGGACGCCGCGAGCCCGGCCATCCCGCCGCCGACGATCGCGACATCGAGCACGCGCGTGCCGTCGATGTCGCGTGGCGGAACCCACGACGGTGCGGGCAGGTCGAGCCAGCGAAGATCCTGCGCCAGGCGTGCTTCGAGTGCTTCGAGCGCTTCGAGTGTGGCGGGCGTCGTCATGCAGCCTCCGGGCGCGTACGGCGCGTGCGTGCGGGACCCGCGGTGCGCGTCGCTCGGGTCGAGCGTTCGGTGCGCAACCGGTCACCGCGCAGCAGCGCGTCATGCACGGATGCGTCGTGAAAGACCACGTCGTCGAGCAGCGTGCGCGTCGTGCGGTGCAACGCGTCGAGCAGTGCGTCGACGGCGGCCGTGCGCGCTTTGCCGGCGGGCGTCGCGACACCGAACGCGAACGGGATGTCGACGTCGAGCGGCCGTGCGACGACGCCGTCCACCGGCAGTGCGACGCCGATCGCCGGATCGACGATGCCGATCCCGATGCCGGCACGCGCGGCCATCACCGCATTCAGCGACGCATTGGTTTCGACGAACACGTGCGCATCGACACGCGCGGCCGCGAATGCCGCATCGATCCGCTGGCGCAGCCGGTGCCGGTTCGCGACCGTCACGATGCGGCGGCGCGCGAGATCGCGCAGCGCGATGCGCGGCTTCGTGGCGAGCGGATCGTCGGCCGGCAGCACGGCGACGCAGGGTGTCTGCGCGATCCAGTGCACGTCGAGCCCCGCATGCGCCATCGGCAGCGTGACCACGCCGATATCGGCCGTCCCCGCCAGGACTTCGTGCACGACGTGTTCGGCCGACTCGCTGCGCAGCTGGTAGTGCGGCGCGTGCGCGTCGTCGGGCAGCGCGGCGAGCGCGGCCGGCACGAGCGCGGCCGCGAGCGACGGCGTCGCCGCGATGCGCACGGGTTCGGCCGTATCGTCGCCGAGTGCGCGCGCCCGCGCTTCGATCGCGCGCAGGCCGACGAGCGAGCGTTCGACTTCCTCGCACAGCAGGAACGCACGGCGCGTCGGCGTGACGCGCGGGCCGTGCCGGTCGAACAGCGCGTAGCCGAGATCGGCTTCGAGTTCCTGGATCTGCCGCGTGACGGCCGGCTGCGAGCGGCCGAGCAGTTCGCCCGCGCCGGTCACGCTACCGGCCGACATGACCGCGGAAAAGGCTTCGAGTTGATGCGACTCCATGACGCGTTCCGATGATGCGATTTGCGCATTGTAGGAGTGCGAGCATGCGCGATTCATATAATGATTTTTGCTATCGACCGCGCGAAAAATGCGAAGGGCATGCGTGCCGGGATGACGAGCGTTGCATGCATGCGCATCGGCAACAAGCGGTGCCGCACGTCAAAGGTCAATCGAATCAACGCGCTGCGCCGCGTGCCGATGCGTCGCGCGACGCGCGATACACGGGACACGGCAAGCAGTGCGTTTCGCTTCGCGCCGCACGCGATATCGATATGCGCAAAACTTCGTTGGAACGCCCCAAGCCGGATGGTTACATGCCCTCACTCTTTTCGATCGACTGAAGCTGGGGGACGCATGAACGGTTCGGGGAACGACGCACGCGGCGCATGGCGGCGCGTATTGGGCACGGTGGCGGCACTCGCTGCCGCATGGGGATTGTCGACGGGCGCGGCGCTCGCGGCGGGCGTAGCGGGCGAGCCGGTGGTAATCGGCGTGAGCGGGCCGCTCACCGGCCAGGACGCGCAATACGGCGAGCAGTGGAAGCGCGGCTTCGATCTCGCGCTCGACGAGATCAACGGCAGCGGCGGCATCCACGGCCGGCCGCTCGCGATCGACTTCCAGGACAGCCGCAGCGACCCGCGCCAGGCGGTGGCGATCGCGCAGAAGTTCGTGGCCGACCCGCGTGTCGTGATCGAACTCGGCGACTTCTCCAGCGCGACGTCGATGGCCGCGTCGCCGATCTATCAGCGCGCGCAACTGCTGCAGTTCGGCTTCACGAACTCGCATCCTGACTTCACGAAGGGCGGCGACTACCTGTGGAGCACCGCGCTGAGCCAGGCCGAGGAGCAGCCGCTGCTCGCGCGCTACGCGGTGAAGGAACTCGGCTTCAAGCGAATCGCGGTGCTGTACCTGAACACCGACTGGGGCCGCACCAGCAAGGACATCTTCGCGAAGGCGGTGACGGGGCTCGGCGCACAGGTCGTCGCGGCCGAAGGCTACCAGCCGACGGAGAAGGATTTCCGCTCGACGCTCGTGCGGATCGGCGAATCGAAGCCCGATTCGATCGTGCTGATTTCCTACTACGCGGACGGCGCGCAGATCGTGCGTCAGGCCCGCACGTCGGGGCTCACGCTGCCGATCGCGGCGGTCGGCTCCGTGTATTCGCCGAAGTTCCTCGAACTCGGCGGCACGGCGGTCGAAGGCGTCTATACGGAATCGAACTTCTTCCCGGCCGAACCGCGCCCCGAGGTACAGGCGTTCGTGCAGCGCTATCGCGCGAAATTCCACGCCGATCCCGATTCGTTCGTCGCGCGTGCGTACGACGCGCTGATCCTGTCGGCCGAGGTGCTGCGCCGCTACGGGACCACGCGCCAGGCCGCGCATGACGGCTTCGCGAAAGTGAGCGACGTGCCGAGCGTGATCTTCGGCAAGGTGCGCTTCGATCCGCAGACGCGCCGCGTCGCGGGCGCACGCACCGTGTATCTCGTCGTGAAGCAGGGGCAGTGGGCGCTGTGGGACGGCGCGAAGCCGCAGCTCGCGGCGCGCTGAACACCACGGACGGATCGTGATGGCTTCCTGGCTCGACTACACGCTCAACGGCCTCATCGTCGGCAACATCTACGCGCTGCTCGCGGTCGGGCTCGCGCTGATCTTCGGCGTGTCGCACCTGATCAACTTCGCGCATGGCTCGGTCTACATGGTCGGCGCGTTCATCGGCTGGCTGTGCCTGACGCGCTTCGGGCTGCCGCTGCCGGTTGCGCTCGCTGCGGTCGTCGTCGGCTGCGGCGCGCTCGGCATCGCCATCGAGCGGATCGGGCTGCGGCCGTTGCGCCACGCGGCGCGCATCGCGCCGCTGCTCGCGACGATCGGCATCAGCTTCATTCTCGACCAGCTCGCGCAGCTCGCATTCGGCGCGGACCCGCGCGCGGTGCCGACGCCGCTGCCCGACTGGCACCTGCGGATCGCCGGCGCCACGCTCGGTTCGCTCGACCTGCTGATCGCCGGCATCGGCATCGCGGCGGCCGCGCTGCTGTACGGTTTCCTGCGCTTCACGCGGCTCGGCTGGGCCGTGCGCGCGACCGCGCAGGATCGTGACGCGGCGCTGCAGATGGGCGTCGACGTCGATCGCGTGAACCAGACGGTGTTCGCGATCGCATGTGCGCTAGGCGGCGTGAGCGGGCTGCTGGTCGGCATGTACTACAACAGCATCGATCCGGCGATGGGTTTCCAGGCGACGCTGAAGGGCGTGGTCGCGCTGCTGATCGGCGGCCTCGGCAACGTGCCGGGCGCGATCGCGGGCAGCCTGCTGCTCGGTCTCGTCGAAAGCTACGGCGTCGCGCTGTTCGGCACGAGCTATCGCGACCTGTTCGCGTTCGGCCTGCTGATCGTATTCCTCGTGTGGCGGCCGAACGGGCTGTTCAGCGCGAATCGCGCGTTGCCGCCGGAGCCGATGACGGGAACTTTCCTTGCGGCCGCGAAGGCGGTGCGCATACCGCGCCCGGTGCTCTTCGTGCTGATCGTGGCGGCGGCCGTACTACCGTGGCTCGCCGCATCGCCTTACGTGCTGCAGACGCTGACCAACGCGTGGTTGTACGGCCTGCTCGCGCTGAGCCTCACGCTCGTTGCCGGCACGGTCGGGCAGATCTCGCTCGGGCATGCGGCGCTGCTTGTGATCGGCGCGTATGCGTCGGCGCTGCTGTCGTCGGATCTCGGCTGGTCGCCGGCCGTGACGATTCCGTGCGCCGGTGCGATCACCGCCGTGCTCGGCACCTTGCTCGTCTATCCGGCATTCCGTTTGCGCGGGCACTACGTGTCGATCGCGACGCTCGGGATCGGCGAAGTGGTGAGCCTCGTGATCCTGAACTGGGACGGCCTCACGCGCGGCCCGCTCGGCGTCACCGGCATCGCGCCGCTGCCGTGGGCGACGACCGCGCGCGCCGCGTACTGGTTCACGCTCGCCGTGCTGATCGTGTTCGCGCTCGTGCAGGTGCGGCTGCTGCGCTCGCATCTCGGCCGCACGCTGCGCGCGGTGCGCGAGGACGACGTCGCCGCCCGTGCGCACGGCATCGCGCCGAACCGCTACAAGGCGATCGCGTTCGCGGTCGGCGGCGTCGCGGCCGGCGTGAGCGGCGGCATCGCCGCGCACCTGTACAGCTACATCAATCACCAGACCTTCGATTCGCAGGTGTCGATCCTCGCGCTGACGATGGTGATCCTCGGCGGGCTCGGCAACGTGCTCGGCGGCGTTGTCGGCGCGATCGCGCTGATCGGGCTGCCGGAGCTGTTTCGCTGGGCGGCCGATTACCGGATGCTGATCTACGGCCTCGTGCTGCTGTTGCTCGTCCGGTTCCGGCCGCAGGGTCTGCTCGGCACGGTGTAAGGAGGAATGAGATGACCGCTGTTAGACCCCTGCTCGACGTGCAGGGCCTGACACGCCGCTTCGACGGCGTGACCGCGCTCGACGGCGCCAGCCTGACGCTCGCCGACGGCGAACTGCTGAGCGTGATCGGCCCCAACGGCGCCGGCAAGTCGACGCTGTTCAACCTGATCGCGGGCGCCGACCGGCCCGATGCCGGCCGCGTGAGGTTCGACGGCCGCGACATCACCGGTACGGCGCCGGAGCGGCTCGCGGCGCTCGGCATCGCGCGCACGTTCCAGCATGGCCGCGTGTTCGGCAACCTGAGCGTGCTCGACAACGTGCTGCTCGGTGCGCATGCGCGGCTGCGCGCGGCGCGGCCCGGCTGGCCGGCGCTCGGCGCGGCGGCCGAGGTGTGGCGCGCGCTGTTGCGGCCCGCATCGGTGCGGCGCGAGGAAGCGGCGCTGCGCGACGAGGCGCGCGACATCATCGCCGGATTCGGCGAGCGGCTCACGCCGCGCATCGATCATCCGGCGCACAGCCTGTCGTATGCGAACCGGCGGCGCGTGGAAATCGGCCGCGCGCTCGCGCTGCATCCGCGCCTGCTGCTGCTCGACGAACCGACGGCCGGGATGAACGAGACCGAGACCGCCGAGATGCTGCAACTGATCCAGTCGCTGAAGACGCGCGGGCTGACGATCCTGCTGATCGAGCACAAGCTCGAACTCGTGATGCGCGTGTCTGATCGCGTGATGGTGCTCGACAACGGCGTGAAGATCGCCGAAGGCGCGCCGCGCGACGTGCGGCACGATCCGCGCGTGATCGAAGCCTATCTCGGCCGCCGCCATGCAGGCGCCACGGCCGCCGAGCGCACCGTGCAGGCGGCCGCATGAGCACACAGTATTCCGCACCCGACACGACCATGACCGACGCGCTGCTGAAACTCGAACACCTCGACACCTTCTACGGGCCGGTGCAGGTACATTTCGACGTGAATTTCGAGGTCGGCCGCGGGCAGATCGTCAGCCTGCTCGGCGGCAACGCGAGCGGCAAGTCGACGACGATGAAGCTGATCCTCGGGCTGATGCGGCCGCGTCGCGGCGTCGTGCGCTTCGACGGCGACGACGTGACCGCGCTCGCGACGCCGCAGCGCGTGCGGCGCGGGATCGCTGCCGTGCCCGAGGCGCGGCGGTTGTTCGGCGACATGAGCGTGCGCGAAAATCTACTGATGGGCGCATACACGCGCGGCGATCGGGCCGCAGTGACCGAAGACTATGAACGCGTGCTCGAGTTGTTTCCGCGCGTGCGCGAGCGGCTCGCGCAGCGGGCGGGCACGCTGTCGGGCGGCGAGCAGCAGATGCTCGCGATGGCGCGCGCGCTGATGGCGCGGCCGAAACTGATCTGCATGGACGAGCCGACGATGGGGCTGTCGCCGCTCTACGTCGACAAGGTGCTGGAACTGATCGACACGATCAACCGGCAGGGCGTGACGGTGTTCATGGTCGAGCAGAACGCGAGCCTCGCGCTCGAGATCGCGCATTACGGCTACGTGCTGCAGACCGGGCGCGTCGTGCTTCAGGGGCCCGCGAAAACGCTGCTCGACGACGAGCGCGTGCGCGATGCGTATCTCGGCGGGGAGGCAGTGGCGGCGTAGGCGGCGCAACGACGCGACACGTACCGCCTCATCCCCGGGGGGCGCGCATCGTCATTGGCCGCGGGAACGTCAGCACCACCGCAAACCCGCCCGCATCGGGGAACGCGAACCCGACGCGCCCGCCGTGCGCCTTCATCACTTCCTGCACGATCGCGAGCCCAAGGCCCGACCCGGTGCGGCGCTCGCTGCCGTCCGGCGCGATCCGCACGAACGGCTGCAAGGCCGCGTCCCAATGCTCGCGCGGGATCCCGCAGCCGTTGTCGGTGACGGTCAGCGTCACGGCATCGTCTGCATTCCCCGCGGAGGCGACCGACACGACGATATCGTCCGCATGCCCGTGCAGCAGCGCGTTGTGCAGCACGTTCGACAACGCTTCCTGCAAGCTGATCGCATCGCCGTCGATCCATGCGTGCGGTGCATCGCTCGCGAACGCGACGGCCACGTCGCGCTCGCCGGCGAGCGGAATCGTGCGGCCGAGCACGTCCTTCGCGAGCGCGACGAGTTCGACCGGTTGCGGCGGCACGGCCTCGGTGCGATGGATCACCATCGCATGATTGAGCAACTGCCCGGTGAGACGCCCGACATCCGAGGAGGTCGCACGCAACGCGTCGAGCCGCGCCGCATGACGCGCGGGATCGTCCTCGCCGTCGAGCAATTCGATCTGCGCATCGAGCCGCGCGAGCGGCGTGCGCATCTGGTGCGCGGCATCGGCGATGAAGCGCTGCATCGCGTTGATTCTCTCGGCCAGGCGGTGCATCAGCCCGTTGATCGAACCGATGATCGCGTCGATCTCGCTCGGCGTATCGACGGCCACCGGCCGCAGGTCGGCCGGATCGCGCGCGGCGATGATCGTGCCGATCTGCGCGAGCGGGCGCAGCCCGCGACGGATCGCGAGGCCGCTCGCGCCGATCGCGAGCACGCTCATCAGCAGGATCAGCGTCCACACCTTGATGCTCATGTCGTTCGCCAGCTGCTGCCGCGCATTGGTTGTCTGCGCAACCGTCACGAGCGCCCAGCCGGGCGTGCTTTCCTCGGGCATGTAGCGCGCGATGGTCGCGGTGCGAATCTGGTGGCCTTGGTAAACCGCGTCCGCGAACGCCGGCCCCTGTTTTGCGGCGGCAAGCGTCGCGGGGCTCGCGAGATCGTGGTAGCCGGCCACCACGACGCCGCGCGAATCGACGACCTTGTAGTACACGAGGTCGTAGCGCGACAGCGTCGATAGCGCGGCGACCGGCGGGTTCAGCGCCAGCACGCCGCCCTGCACGTAAAGATTCTCCGCAACCTGGATCGACGCGCCGGCGAGCAGCTGGTCGTACGCGCGTTCGGCGGCGACGCCCGCGTAGTAGCGCGCGATCGCGGCCAGCGCGAGCGCGCCGGTCGCGACGACGAGCGCGATGAACAGCAGCGTGCGACCGAACAGCGTCTTCGGGAACCAGTCAATGCGCGGCAATCTGATACCCCATCCCGCGCGCGGTGCGGATCTCGACCGAGCTGCCCTGCAGCTTCTTGCGCACGCGCGTCACGTATTGCTCGACCGCGTTTGCGGTCGGCTCGTTGCCGAAGCTGAACAGCTGGTTCAGCAGTTCGTCCTTCGAGAAGATGCGCTGCGGGCGGCTCGCGAGAATCTCGAGCAGCGCGAACTCCTGGCGCGACAGCGACAGCGGCTGGCCGTCGAGTTCCGCCAGACGGCTGCTGCGATCGATCACGAGCCCGCCGAGCGTCAGCACGTCGTTCGCATGGCCGCTGTTGCGGCGCAGCAGCGCCTGCACGC
Organism: Burkholderia sp. Nafp2/4-1b; assembly: GCF_003635165.1. Classification (GTDB taxonomy): domain Bacteria; phylum Pseudomonadota; class Gammaproteobacteria; order Burkholderiales; family Burkholderiaceae; genus Burkholderia. The sequence goes on from NZ_ML058599.1 coordinate 252,070, forward strand.
GCGCATCGAGTTCACGGTAGTCGAACGGCTTCACGAGATAGTCGTCGGCGCCGAGGCCGAGCCCGCTCACGCGATCGTCGATCGCCGAGCGTGCGGTGACGAGCAACACCGGCGTCGTGCTGCCCGACGCGCGCAGGTTGCGCAGCACCGCGAAGCCGTCGAGGCCGGGCAGGTTCGCATCGAGCACGACGAGATCGAAGCGCTCGACGCGCAGCAGGCTGTTCGCGGTCGAGCCGTCGGTTTCGAGATCGACGGCGTGGCCGAGCCGTGCGAGGCGACTGCGGATCGCCGCGCCGATTTCGGCATCGTCCTCCACGACGAGAATGCGCATGGTGCCGTTTGCAGGTAGATGGGTTAGGGGTTTTCCCGGGGCCGGGATGTCAGCATTTTCTCAGACTCGCTCGATAACCTGTGTTCAGCCGAGAGAAGTGACGACGGCATTAATACCAGAGATACCAGAGGAGACGGCAACATGCAGCAGGTCACGGGCACGACGAAGGTGCGGTCGCGTGCACGGCACGGCGCGACGCCGGCCGTTGCGTTGCCGCTTGCCGTGCGCTGCACGGAGGCCCGCGCATGACCATGACCCCGTCGTTGCGCCGCCGCGCGTTGCTCGCCGCCGGCCTCGGCACACTGGGCGTGCTCGGCGTGCCGTCACTGGTGCGCGCGAAGCCGCGCACGGTGCGGATCTCGAAAGGATATGGCGTGCTGTACCTGCCGCTGCTCGTGATGGAGAAGCAGCGGCTGTTCGAGCGGCACGCGGCCCGGCACGGGCTGCGCGACGTCGCGGTCGAATGGGTGCTGCTCGACGGCGGCAATTCCGTCAACGACGCGATGATGGCCGGCACGCTCGATTTCGCCGGCGCCGGCGCGCCGGGCTTCATCGAGCTGTGGGCGCGGGCGCGCGGAATTCCGAACGTCGAGGTGATCGGCATCAGCGGCTTGTCGACGACGTCGCTGTCGCTCAATGCGAATCGCGCGGGCCTGACCTCGCTGCGCGACTTCACGCCGTCCGACCGGATCGCGGTGCCGGGCATCCGCACGTCGCTGTCCGCGGTCGTGCTGCAGATGGTCGCGAGCCGGCAGCTCGGCGCGACGCATTTCGCGCAGCTCGATTCGATCACCGTGAATCTGCCGCATCCACAGGCGATGCAGGCGCTGATCCGCCGCGAGAACGGCGTCACCGCGCATTTCACGTCGCCGCCGTTCTCGACGCTCGAATTGCGGCAGCCGGGCATTCATCGCGTCGTGAATTCGGTCGACGTGCTCGGCCCGCTGACGCTCGACGTCGTGTTCGCGCCGAAGCGGCTCGTCGATACGGAGCCCGCGCTGGCCGCGGCGTTCCTCGGCGCACTCGACGAAGCGAACCGCCTGATCGCGCAGGATCCGCGCGCGGCGGCGGCGCTGTATGCGGCGTCGTCGGGTGTCGGCGTGTCGCACGACGACGTGATGCAGATGCTCGCCGCGCCAGACACGCGGTTCTCGGTGCGGCCGAACCAGCTGATGGACTACGTCGAATTCCTGTATCTCGCCGGCACGATCAAGGCGAAGCCGCGTGCGTGGCACGAGATGTTCGCGCCGATGCTCGACGACTACCGGACCGGCTGACGGCGGCCATGCGTCGTCGCCGAACCCCGATGTTCCCGATTTCTCCAACACCACCGCGCCCGCGCGTGCATCGCGCGCGGCGCCGATTCAACCGACAAGCAACCGTTTCACGGAGGAGCCCGCAGTGAATGCCACCGAAACCCTGGACCCCGCGTCCGCCGAAGAGCAGCGCATCATGTCGAAGATGGCGCGGCGCCTGCTGCCCATCCTCGTCGTGATGTTCCTGATCGCGTTCATCGACCGGCAGAACGTCGGCTTCGCGAAACTGCAGATGGTGCACAGCCTCGGGATGACCGAGGCCGCGTTCGGTCTCGCGTCGTCGCTGTTCTTCATCGGCTACCTGCTGTTCGAGGTGCCGAGCACGCTCGCGCTGCATCGCTACGGCGCCCGCGTTTGGCTCGCCCGGATCATGCTGACGTGGGGCCTCATCACGGTGCTGATGGGCTTCACGACGTCGATGCCCGCGTTCTGTTCGCTGCGCTTCCTGCTCGGCATCGCCGAGGCCGGCTTCTATCCGGGCGTGATCTATTACCTGACGCTGTGGTTCCCGCAGAGCTACCGCGCGAAGGTGCTCGGCATCTTCACGCTCGGCAGCGCGCTCGCGAACATGCTCGGCTCGCTGGTCGGCGGCGTGCTGTTGAGCCTGAACGGCGTGTGGGGGCTCGCGGGCTGGCAGTGGGTGTTCATCGCGACCGGGATTCCGGCGGTGCTCGTCGCGATCGTCGTGTTCCGCGTGCTGCCGGCGTCGTTCCGCGAAGCGCCGTTCCTCGACGAACGCGAGAAGCAGATCGTCGCGGCCGCGCTGGAGCGCGAGAAGCCGGCGCAGGCCGAGCATGGGCAGCCGTGGAAGGCGCTGCTCGATCCGCGCGTGATGCTGTTCGCGGCAACCTACATGCTGATGTCGACATCGCTGTACGGCGTCACGTACTGGCTGCCGACGATCGTGAAATCGTTCGGCGTGTCGAGCACGACGAATGGTTTGCTGAGCATGCTGCCGTGGGCGCTCGCGGTGGTGCTGCTGGTGTGGCTGCCGTCGAAGCTGCGCCGCGCGAAGAGCATCCTGCGCACGATCTCGATCGTCGCGGCGCTCGGTGCGCTCGGCTTCCTGCTGAGCCTGGTGCTGCCGTCGACGCCGCTGCGCTTCATCGCGCTCGTGCTCGGCGGTGCGTGCATTCCGCTGCTGTATCCGTGCTTCTGGTCGATGCCGCCGCGTTACTTCACCGGCGCGCGGGCGGCGGCGAGCGTCGCGGCGATCAACTCGATCGGCAACCTCGGCGGCTTCTTCAGCCAGAATTTGATGCCGTTCGCGGGCAAGGTCACGGGCACCGCGTTCGGGCCGATGATCGTGCCGATCGTGTGCCTCGCGCTGCTCGGGATCGGCGCGCTGGTCGCGTGGACGCGTTCGGAGCGGGGGATGGTGGCGGCGCGGGCGTGAGGGATGGCGAAAGCCGGGGGCTGCGGTTTCTGCAGTCCTCGCTTCCGCTGCCTTGACCGCGTTACCCCTTCGTCCGCGCCGCCCCGGTTCCTTCATGCGCGATCGCCACATGCGCGGACGCCACCGGAATATCGACTTCCACCGTCGTCCCTTCGCCGAGCGTCGTATCGATCCGCAGCGTGCCGCCGACGAGATACGCGCGCTCGCGCAGCCCCACCAGCCCGAACGAACCCGACTTGCGCGGTGCGCCCGGATCGAAGCCCGCGCCGTCGTCGCGAATCGTCAGCGCGATCGTCTCGTCGCGGTAAAGGAGTTCGACCGTCGCGCATGACGCGGCCGCGTGCCGCGCGACGTTCGCGAGCGCTTCCTGCGCGATGCGGAACACGGCCGTCGCATACGGCTCGTCGAGGTGCAGCTCGCCAGGCTCGACGCGCAGCGCACACGCCATCCCGTGACGGCGCTGGAAATCCTCCACGAGCCACTGCATCGCGGCCGCGAACCCGAGGTCGTCGAGCATCAGCGGACGCAGGTCCGACGCGATGCGCCGCGTGGCCGTCACCGCGCCGCGCGCGAGCGCATGCATCGCCGCGATCTTGCGCGCAAGCGCCGCGTCGTCCTGCGGCACGTGGTCGAGCAGCCATTCGAGATCGTTCTTCAGCGTCGCAAGCGTCTGCGCGAGTTCGTCGTGCAGTTCGCGCGCGATGCGGCGCTGCTCGGCCTCGCGGGCGGTCGCGCTGATCGCCGCGATTTCGCGCAATTCTTCGCGCGACGCCTGCAGCGCCCGCTCCGCGCGTACCCGTTCCTCGACTTCCCGGCGCAGGTCGCGGTTCGATGCGCTCAACTGCGCGGTGCGCGCCGCGACGCGCTGTTCGAGCCGCTCGTTCGCTTCGTTCAACTGCGCGCTTTTCTGCACGACGAGCAGATGCTGATAGCGCGCACCGGCGAGCGCACGCACCGTCTGCGCATGCAGCCGGCCGTTCTCGAACAGCAGCGCGAACAGCACGATGCCCGATGCGACGAGACCGTAGGTGCGGCCGGCGTAGAAGCCGAGGTCGAAGCGCCCATGGTTCAGCATCGACGCCAGCGCAATATCGAACAGCCACGCGACGAGCACGATCATCACCCACAGGTCGAGCACCGAATGGCGGCCCCGCTGCCGCCACATCAGCACGAGCGCGCCGAGGTTCAGCATCCATACGACGACGATCGCATCGGTCATCGTCGGCGTCATCCGGTTGCCCTGCATGATCCGCGGCAGCAGGTCGTGGCCGGCGGTGGCGAGCAGCGCGAGCGCGGCGGTCGCGCCGGCCGTCAGCACGATGCACAGCACGATCGGAATCGCCGCGCGGCGCCGTTCGAGCGACGGCGGACGCGCGCGCGGCGCCCTGCGCAGCACTACGTACGCGGCCACCGCCAGCGGAAAGCCGCCGTGCCAGAACAGGTACAGCCACGCGGTGGTCTGTTCGCCCGCGCCGAGCAGCCCCGCCGGCGCGAACAGCCCCGGAAAGGTCAGCATGTGCGTGCCGGCCATGAAGGCCGTGAACAGATAGCCGCCCGCGAGCACGAGCAGCGATTTCTCGCGCAGGATCGCGAACTGGCCGAGCAGCAGGCCGGCCGTCACCATGTCGTTGATGACGATCGCCGACTGGTACACGGGAATGAAGCCCCACACGCGCGCAAGCGGCGTGCCCGCGAACGGTGCGAGCGCAACGAAGATCGCGGCCGACACGATCACCGTCGCGATCGCGAGCCGCTGCTCGCGCCGGCCGGGCGGCAGCGACGACATGAAGAGGCGTGACGGATCGGACGCGTCGTCGTCGCCTTCGCCGGCAGCGGAGCGGAAGCTGAAGGTGGACATCATGCGTCGTCCAGGCCGAGGTCGAGATCGTGACGCACTGCGTAACGCACCAGCGCGGCTTCGTGCGGCAGCTCCATTTTCTCGAGGATGCGCGTCTTGTAGGTGCTGACCGTCTTCGCGCTCAGCGTGAGTTCCGATGCGATTCGCGTGACCGTCTGGCCCGCGACGATGCGGCGCATCACGTCGAGTTCGCGGGCGGACAACCGTTCGTGCGGCAGTGTGTCGGCTGGTGCGCGCAGCGTGCGCGCGAGGCTCTCGGCCGCCGACGGGCTCACGTACACGCCGCCCGCCGCGACCTTGGTGACGGCCTCGACGAGCTCGGCGGTCGCGGTGTCCTTCGTCAGGTAGCCGGTCGCGCCGGCCTTGAACGCGCGCGCCGCGTACTGCGTCTCTGCATGCATCGTCAGCACCAGCATGCGCAGCGACGGCGCACGCGCCTTGACCAGCCGGATCAGGTCGATGCCGGTCGGTGCAGGCATCGACAGGTCGAGCAGCAGCACGTCGGCGATGCCGAGCTCGGCCAGCGCGAGCGTGGCCGCGCCATCGCTCGCTTCGCCGACGACGTCGAAACCGCCGGCCACTTCCAGGATGTGACGCAGTCCGTCCCGCATGACTGCGTGATCGTCAGCCAGGATTACCCTGATCATCTAGCGTCCTCTTCGGGATGACGCCGCAAGCGGTTCTGCTGGTTGTCGCCGCGGCCGTTCTTCTGATCAATATATTCCGCCCAAGCCCCGAACGGTGCACATTCGAAACATTTTTGAGACATCCGGGTGCTGAATGTGTCTTGCAGCGAAATAATCGGATTGCGATGGTACAGGCGATAGGGCCAGAAGGGGCGGGTATTCCCGAGGAACCGGCGCATTTCGCCGGGCGCGGCGCCTCGCGGAGCGGACTGATTCAGAGATAAACTGGTGCCTGATGCACCGTCCCGACCCGAGGAGCCTCCCCGATGATCGATCTCGCCGACATCCTGCCGTCCGCGCTGCCCGACGCCGTTGCCTGGGCCGACACGCAAGCGGCGAACGGGCTCGCAAACGGCGTGCCGCTGACGCCCGCGCAGGCCGACGACGCGCGTACGGTGGGCGTCGCGCAACCGGAGCGGATCCGCGTCGTGGTGGCCGACCGGCTGCCGTTCCCCGACACGCCGACGCTGGGCGCGATCGCGCGCGACACGGGGTTGCTGTCGCCCGGCACGATCGGGCTCACGCTCGGCCATGCGGTGTTCGTGCTGCGCGGCCACGACACGCGACGCCTCCTTACGCATGAATTCCGCCATGTGCATCAGTACGAGCAAGCCGGGTCGATCGGCGCGTTTCTCGCGCGCTATCTGCAGGAGATCGCCACCGTCGGCTACCACGACGCGCCGCTCGAAGCCGACGCGCGGCAGCACGAATTCGACTGACGCCGCCGGCCGGCGCGATCGCCCGCACACGCCCATGAACCTCTCCAACGCCGCCGTCGGCACGGTGCCGGGCCGCCGAGCCGCCACCCCGCGCGGCCCACGATGAGCGAGACGATCCACGCCTGGCTGGGCGCGATCGGCGCGCACCCGGCGCTGGTGCTGGCGATTGTGTTTGTCACCGCCTGCGCTGAAGCGATCGCGCTGATCGGCACGCTCGTGCCCGCCGGCGCCGTGATGTTCGCGGCCGGCACGCTGATCGGTGCGGGCGCGCTCGACCCGTGGGTCACGATCGGCGTCGCGGCCGCCGGCGCGATCGTCGGCGACGGGATCAGCTACGAGCTCGGGCGCCACTACGGCGGCACGATCCGCAACGGCTGGACGCGCCTCGGCTACGCGGAGGCATTTGCGCGCGGCGAGCAGTTCGTGCTGCGCCACGGAATGAAGAGCATCGTGCTGGCGCGCTTCCTGGCGCCGGTGCGGGCGGTGGTGCCGGTCGTGGTCGGCTGCGCGACGCTGCCGCGCCGGTCGTTCTATCCGGTGAACGTCGTGTCGGCGCTGATCTGGGCGCCCGTGCATGTCGCGCCGGGCATCCTGTTCGGCGCGTCGGCGGCGCTGGCCGCGGCGATCAGCGTGCGGGTCGCCGCGATCCTGCTGGTGGTCGCCGCGCTGGTCGTGCTCGTGTGGTACGGCGTGCGCCTGGCGCTGCGGCGCGGCTGGCCGTTGCTGGGCCGTGCGGCCGGCGCGGCCGTCCATGCATGCCTGCGCCGCTGGCCGCGCTTCGGCGCGTGGCTGCACGACGCGATCGTGAAGGTGCGCCGCCTGCCCGGCGCGGTGCCCGTGTTCGCGCTGCTGTTCGTCGGTTGCGTGTGGCTGTTCGCCGGCATCGTGCAGGACATCGTCGCGAACGATCCGCTGATCCACGCCGACGGCACGCTGTATGCGTTCCTGCAGAACCTGCGCACGCCGCCGGTGGATGCCGCGATGCGCGCGCTCGCGGTGCTGCACGGACACGATACGGGGCTGATCGTCTCGGCCGCGTTTCTCGTGTGGCTGCTGATTCATCGCTGCTGGGTGACGTCCGCATGGTGGCTCGGGACGATCGGCATCGCGGTCGTGCTCGTGCCGGCGTTCGGCGCCGGGCCGCCCGGCACGACACCCGCGAGCCTGCCGCCCGGTGCGCTGCACATGCCGCTGCCGGATGCTGATGCAGCGTTCGCAATGCTCGCGAGCAGCGGCATCGGCTGGGTGCTCGCGCGCGACCGGCCGGCGCTGTGGCGCATTCCGGTGGTGACGGGCGTCGTGCTGTGGATCGTGCTCGGCGGCTTCGCGCGGCTCTATGTGGGCGATACGTGGCTGTCGGGCCTGCTCGGCGGCTGGAGCCTCGGGCTTGCGTGGTTCGCGGTGCTGGCGGGCGCCTATGCGTACTGGCAGGTGCGCGAGCACGTGCAGCCGCGCGGCGCGCTCGTCGCGGTGCTCGTCGTGCTCGCGACGGCCGGCGTCTGGACGGTGCCCGCGCAGTGGCAGCTCGATCGTGCGGCGCGTCCGCATGTGGGCGATGTCGTCGCAATGACTGTCGACCAATGGATGCGTGGCGGCTGGCAGCGCGTGCCGACGCGGCGCACCGAGATCGGCGGCGATCGTGAGGAATTCTTGCCGCTGCAATGGAGCGCGACGTCGGACACGCTCGATCGTCATCTGTCGCTGGCCGGCTGGCAGCGCGCGACGCCGTGGTCGCTTGCCGCCGCGTCGCGCTGGCTGTTGCCGCAGGCGCCGGCCGATGCGCTGCCGGTGTTGCCGCGCTACACGCACGGCGAAAGCACGCGCCGCGTGTTCGTGCGCGTCGATCCGGCGCATCCGGACAGCCGCCTCGTGCTGCGGCTGTGGCGCTATCCGTACGTGCTGCAGGATGCGCTCGGCATGCGGCCGCTGTGGTATGGCGCGCTGTATCGCGAGACGCTGCATCGGCCCGCGCGACTGATGACGATCGTGCGCACGACGACGGTTGACGATGCGGCGACGATCGCGCAGGCGCTCGACGTCGAGCCGAAGATCGAGCGGCCGCCGGCGGGAACGAGCGCGGCGCCGCCGGCGATGTTGCTCGTGTGGATGGTGCAGCCTTGAAGCGCGCGCGCCGCGTTATGCGTGCGACGGTCAGGCGGGTTGCGCCGGTTGCGCGGGGACGACGGACAGGCGCAGCCCGACCGTCTTGAGTACGGCGAGCAGGGTTTTGAGCGTGGGATTGCCGCTGGGCGACAGCGTGCGATACAGCGATTCGCGGCTGATTCCGGCTTCGGCCGCGACCGCGCCGAGTCCGCCGTACGCTTCCGCGACCGTGCGCAGCGCGAGCAGCCCGGCCGCTCGGTTGTCGGGATCGTCGAGTGACTCCATCGCGACGCGCAAATAAGCCACCGCGAGCTCGCGGTCGGCGCCGAGTTCGGCGACTTCCGCATCGTGGTGAGATACCGCGCCTTTGAGCTTCTTCACATCTGCCTCCGTTTCCAGTTCAACCAGTGTTCCCTTGCACGCCTGATGTCGTCCGGTTGACTGCGCTTGTCGCCGCCGGACAACAGCAGAACTAGTGCACTGCCGTACCGCGCGAAGTACACGCGATAGCCGGCACCGACGTGGATGCGCAGTTCGATGACGCCGTCGCCGACGGGCTCGCAATCGCCGAAATTGCCGGTCTGCACGCGGCGGAGGCGTTCCCGAATCCGCGCCTGGGCGACTTTGTCGCGCACGGCGTTCAGCCATTCCGTGAAAGGCTCGCGACCGTCGTCGCGTTGGTAGCGAAGCAATTCGAACTTGGAGAGCATTGTAGCTTATAAGTTACATGATGGGTAGAGGTATCGACGTGGTCGGGGGATGTGTCGGATGAGCCGATGAAGCGAAATGCCCGTCGGCCGACTACCGGATCGAGACGAAGCGCAACGTGAAGGCGCTGCACGGGAATGTGTCCGGCGCCGTCGTGGCTTGGGGGTTTCGGGCATTGAGGCCGGCTTTCCGAACGACGATCATTCTTTCATTCGGCGCGGGCGATGGCGATTCGACCGAACGGCCGATCTCATTGGCGCGTACGGGACACGCGCCGTTTGGGGGGGCTACTCGAACGGTCGATCCGCCGGTCGCCCTCGCACGATGCGACGGGCGACCCGGCAGCTGCAACCGTGTTACTGCTTCGCGGGCGCGGCCGTCGCGACCTTGTCGAGCGCGGCCGGGATGAACGCGTCGAGCTGCGCGGTCACCGATTCATAGAAGTCGATCGGCTTGCCCCATGCATCGGGCACGTCCTTGTGCGCGCCGGTCGCGTATTCGGCGAGCGTGAACACCTTGCCCGCGGCCGACGGATAGAGTGCGAGCACCTTCTCCTTGTGCTTGTCGGTCATCGTCAGGACCACGTCGGAGTGCTTGATGTCGTTCGCATTCAGTTGCACCGCGCGATGCGCGGACGTGTCGATTCCGCGCCGCTTCATCAGGATCACGCCGTTTTCCTCGGGCTTCTCGTCATACGGATCTTCATCGACGGCGCGCGAGATCACCGCGATGTGCGCGTGCCGTTGCGCGATCAGTTGTCCGGCGATCGCTTCGGCCATCACGCTGCGTCCGGTATTGCCCGTATCGACGAACGCGACCTTCTTCGGTTCGTCGGCGAATGCCGACGTCGCGCACTGGATGCCGACGCAACAGAAGAGCGCAAGTGCGTTGAGGGTGTGGCTTCTTTTCATGCGTGTCTCCGCCAGTTGGTTTGTTGTCACCGCGGCATCGCGCCGGGCGTGCGGAGATCATGCCGGCCGCGCGTGCCGGAAAAAAATAAACGGCAGGTTTTGGCAAGACGGTGTCGCATGGTTGCAAGAGGGGCCGGGCAGGGCGGGGCGGCGCCGTCGAACCGAGCGAAGCAACGCGCGACCCATCCGCACGTGTTTCTGGCACCATCGCGAGACAGGCGCCGCGTGGGCACACGCCTGCGCACAGGACGCCGCTCCAATCCGTCACCTGAAAGGACCCGCATGATCACGCTTCGCCCGATGACCGAAGACGACTTCCCCCGCTTCTGGCCCACGTACCAGGCGATCGTCGCCGCGCAGGAGACCTACGCATTCGATCCGGCGCCGACGCGCGAAGCCGCACGTGCGATCTGGCTCGATGCGCCGCTCTGTACGTGGGTGGCGGAAGAGGACGGCGTGCTGCTCGGCTCGTATTTCCTGAAGGCGAACGCGGCCGGCCCCGGCAATCACGTGTGCAATTGCGGCTACATGGTCGACGAAGCCGCGCGCGGCAAGGGTGTCGCGAAGCTGATGTGCGAGCACTCGCAGCAGATCGCGCGCGACCGCGGCTTCCTCGCGATGCAGTTCAACTCGGTGGTCGCGACGAACGAGGTGGCGGTCGCGCTGTGGCAGAAGCTCGGCTTCGAGATCGTCGGCCGCTTGCCGCGCGCGTACCGTCATGCGCGGCTCGGCTTCGTTGATTGCCTCGTGATGTTCAAGTGGCTCGGCGACGCGGCGGCCGCCGAAGCCTGATTCCCCCGTCAGACGGCGAACGCGCCGTCGAACACGATCCGCTCGTCGAACGCGAGCGTGCCGCGCGCGAAGATCAGGTCGAGATGGTGGCTGCCGTTCGCGCCGCCGCCGAGGCCGAGATGCAGGCCCGGATGGCGTTCCTCGAACCCGGCGTTGCGGCCGTACAGGCCTCGAATGCCCAGGTTCGTGCCGATGCCGAATTCCTCGATGCGCCGATGATTGTCGTGCCGGTCGAGATACGCCCCGAAGTCGCGCCGGAAGCCCGCGTCGTCGCTGTCGAAATCGACGATCAGGCTGTCTTCGACGTGCAGCGTCGCGAGCCGCTCGGCCACGCGGTACTTGATCGCGAACGGCACGGTGCCGAGAAACGTGCCGCTGAACACGATCGAGCCGCGCAGGTCGGTGACGTGCGTCGCGATTTCGCCGGGCACGACGTCGAGATTGCCCATCCCGTCGACACTCGTCCATTTCTGGTCCGGCGACAGCGAACCGGTGAGCGTGTTGCCGGCTTCGTCGATGAAGCGGACCTGCGATGCGCGTGAGGCCGCTTCGATCAGCCGCGCGTTGCGCGCGGCGATGTCGTCGAGCGATTCGGCGAACGCCTCGTCGAGATGCGGGCCGTAATCCTTGAAGAGTACCGACTTGCCCCAGTGCTCGACGATCGCCGGACGGATCGCGGCGAGGAACGGCGGCCCGCTCGGCGACGGCGTCGGCAGGCATGACGAGTCGTACAGCAGCACGAACAGATCGGCCTGCGCGAGCGCGGCGGCGATGTCGGCGGGGGCGGTGCTTTCGAGGCAGAGGGTCGTCGCGTCGAGCGAGTCGGGCAGGGCGGAAAACGCGCGCAACGCGGTGTCGCGGTTGCGGCTGTCGTAGCCGACCAGCAGCTTGCCCGTCTCGCCGCGTGCGAGCTTGTCGCGCAGCGCGGGGTGATGGCCCAGCGCGCGGTGCAGGTTCAGCATGCGTGTCTCCGGAAGCGGCGGAAGGGCCGCAGCCCTTCCGCGGGAACGGGCTGGCCGCTCAGACCGGCCAGAGCGCGGTGCCGAACGGCACCACGGCATCCTCGACCATCATGTCGACGGCCTCGGGGTGCGTATCTTCCTGCATCCAGTCAAGCAATTCGATCTGCTGGGTTTCCTGCATGTCAATTCTCCTGTGGTGAACATGAGTGATTCAACATGAAAGCGCGGTAAATGATTTACCGCCGCTCATTCGGCATTTTTTGAATGCCGGACGAGTGGCGTCGATATTAGTCTGACGATTTGGCGAATGCAATGCATTGCAAGGTTTTTAGCCGGGGCATGCTAAACAGACGGATTCTTCGGCTGATTTAGCGATGAGAATCAATAAATTACGGCGATGGGGCCGTGTTTTTTATCGAATATCGGGGCCATGTCGAATTAATCGACGCCTAATATTTTTAAATCTGAGTTCAATTGCATCGATCATTTTGGTTTGCGTCGACGTTTGCCGGACCGCGAGTTCGGCGACCGGCCGATGCTTGCGATCGCGTGGGCGGCGGTGCGCGGCGCGACGCCTGTCGTGCTCGGCGCGCGGTCGGTCAAGTATCATCGGTCGATCGGCGCAGCGGTTTCGGCAATCGAAATCGACGGCCGCCACAATACGGACGCCGTACCGACGACGCCACATTGGCGTCGACGTTGCGGGCCCGAGGCCGGGTCGGCCTCGAACCACGATGGAGACACCGCAATGCGCGCAGCGCCGCAACCGGAGCACGCCGGCCGAGCACGGCCGGACGCCGGCGTGACTGAACCCGACCGCATGGCCGCGTGGCGGCTCGCGATCTGCCTGTCGCTCGGCAGCGCGATCGCGCTGGGCCTCGCGCGCTTCTCGTATGCGCTGCTGCTGCCGCCGATGAAGGCCGATCTCGGCTGGACCTTCGCGCAGGCCGGCGCACTGAACACGGCCAACGCGGCCGGCTACCTGATCGGCGCGCTCACGTTCCCGTTCCTGTCGCGGCGCTGGCGCACCGGCACGCTGTTCGCGGCCGGCTGCGCGCTGACTGCGTTGCTGATGGCCGCATGCGGGCTCACGTCCGGCATGAACGCGCTGCTCGTCGAGCGGCTCGCGACGGGCGTCGGCAGCGCGCTGATTTTCGTCAGCGGCGGCTTGCTGGCCGCGCGGCTCGCGTCCGCGTCGCCGCGCGATGCGGGGTTGCTGCTTGGCCTCTATTACGGCGGGACGGGGTGGGGCATCGTCGCGTCGTCGGTGCTCGTGCCCGCGACGCTCGTGCATCGCGCGCACGGCTGGCAGCCCGCATGGTTCGCGCTCGCGTTCGCGTGCGTGTTGTTTTCGGCGGTGGCCGTCGCGGCGGCGCGGCGGATCGAGCACGCGCACGCGGCGCCCGCCGCACGGCGCGACGGTGCGGCGCCGGCCGAGACTGCGAGCCCCGCGCGCTTCGCACTCGCGCTCGCCGGCTATGGCCTCTTCGGCGTCGGCTATATCGGCTACATGACGTTCATCGTCGCGCTGCTGCGCGGCGCGGGATGAGCGGCACGGTCGTGTCCGCGTTCTACGTGATGCTCGGCGTCGCGACCGTCGTGTCGGCGCGGCTGTGGTCGGGGCTGCTCGACCGGATGCGCGGCGGCCACGCGCTTGCCGTGCTGAACGCGCTGCTCGGCGTCGCGACGCTGATGCCGGCGCTGTTCGTGCATCCGGCCGCCGCGTTCGCGTCGGGCGTGCTGTTCGGCGCGACGTTCCTGTCGGCGGTCGCGGCGACGACCGCGTTCGTGCGCCACAACCTGCCGCCGGAAGGCTGGGCGAAGGGCATCAGCGCGTTCACGACGATCTTCGCGTTCGGGCAGATCGCCGGGCCGGTCGCGATCGGCTGGGTGTCCGACAGCGCGGGGCTTGCGCGCGGGCTCGTGTATTCGGCGCTGACGCTGTTCGCCGGCGCGGCGCTCGCGGCCGGACAGCGCGCGTTGCGGGCGGCGGCGTAGCGCAGGTGCGGGTATGGGTTCGCGTCAGGCGAACGCGGCGACGTACGTGACCGTTACCGCACGCAGCCCGTACGCGCCACACGATGGAACGCGCGGCTGAAGTAGATCAGGCTGTCGCCGTCGTTGCGCACGCGGATCGACGTCGCCTCGATGAACATCACCGAATGCGAGCCGACTTCCTTCATCTCGGCGATCGTGCCCTGCAGGCTCGCGAGCGCATCGCGCAGCACGGGCACCTCCTGCTCGCCGCGCTCCCACACCGGCAGTTCGAAGCGGCGCTCCATCGGCAGCTCGGTGAGCCCTGCGAAATGCCGCGCGAGCAGTTCGTGCTCGGCCGGCAGCACGTTGATGCACACGTGACGATTGCCCTCGAAGATCGCATGCATCGCGCTCGACCGGTTCAGGCACACGAGCAGCGTCGGCGGCGCGTCGGTGACGGAACACACGGCGCTCGCGGTGATCCCGCAGCGCCCGTGCGGCCCCGCGGTGGTGATCACGTTGACGGCCGCACCGAGGTGGGCCATCGCTTGCCGGAAGGCCTTTTGCGCGTCGGTCGGTTCGGCGCGCGCCGGTTGCGGGGTATCGGTCGTTGCGGACATGGGCGCTCCAGGGTGAATGAGGGCGGCGATCGTGCATGCGATGGATGCGGCAGCGAATCGTCGACGATGACCCAAGCGTACGTCGCGAAAATGCGACCGACCATTCGCACGAATGATGTCGAAGCTGGCGTTCGCGCCAACGTGTCTAAAGGTTCTACCTAGATGCGCCGGCGCCGCGGGCGAAAAAAAGCAAGATTGCGCGTTCGTGCGGTACGTAAGGGGTATTCAGCGGATTTTCGGCTCGTTATGATGTGCCGCACACCCCCCACGAACGACGCCGGCTTCACCTGCGGCGCGTGCGATACCGATACCGATATCTTGCGAGACACCCGATGACGTCACCCGCACCGATCGTATACATCGTCGACGACGACAGCGGCATGCGGACGTCGCTCGCCTGGTTGCTCGAATCGGTCGGCATCGCGTCCGAAGGGTTCGCGAATGCCGCCGATTTTCTCGCGCGCTTCGACGTCAACCTGCCCGCGTGCCTCGTGCTCGACGTGCGGATGCCCGAGAAAAGCGGGTTCGACGTGCAGGCCGAGCTGAACGCGCGCGGCGCGACGCTGCCGGTGATCTTCGTCAGCGGGCACGGCGACATTCCGATGTCGGTGCGCGCATTGCAGAACGGCGCGATCGATTTCGTCGAGAAGCCGTACAACTCGCAGCAGATGCTCGAGCGCGTGCAACGCGCGCTGCGGCTCGCGCAGCAGCGGCACGCGGTCGATCAGCGTCATCGCGAACTGCGCCAGCGGCTCGATGCGCTGACCGCGCGCGAGAAGGAAGTGCTGCGCGGCGTCGTCGACGGCAAGGGCAGCAAGCAGATCGCGTCTGATCTGTCGATCAGCGTGAAGACGGTGGACGTGCATCGCGCGAGCATCAAGGAGAAGCTCGGCGCGACGTCGATCGCCGCGCTGGTGCGCGACGTGATGGTCGTGTGGGGCGACGATGGGGAATCGTCGCGCTAGTGGTCGGCGTGGACGCGGACGGTTTTGCGCGCACAAGCCAAGCGAAGCGACGCAGCCGACGCACACGCACCGCGCGCTAGAGGCGTGCCGCCGTTCAACGCATGTACAACCCGCCGTTGATATCCCAACACGCACCGTTCGCGAAATGCGCCTCGCCCGACGCGAGCAGCACGGCCGCATCGGCGACGAAGCTCGCCGACCCGAGCTTGCCGCCCGGCAGGCTCGCGAGCACCTGCCGCAGCTTTTCCGGTGCGACGCTTTCGTAGACGATCGGCAAATCGAGCGGCCCCGGCGAGATCGCGTTGACCGTCACACCCTGCGCGGCAAGGTCGCGCGCGAACACCTTGGTCAGCGTCAGCGTGCCGCCTTTCGCGGCCGCGTAGTGCGCACCTGTCGCCGAGCCGCCGTTCTGCCCGGCTAGCGACGCGATGTTGACGATGCGGCCCGCGCCGCGCGTCGCGAAGAACTGGCCGAATACCTGGCAGCCGAACAGCACGCTGCGCAGGTTCACGTCGATCACCTGGTCGAACTGCTCGGCGGTGATCTCCATCGCCGGCACGACCTTCGATGCGCCCGCATTGTTGACGAGCACGTCGATCGCGCCCCAGCGCGCGACGAGCGCGTCGCGCGCCGCTTCGAAATCGCGTTTCGACGTGACGTCGAGCGGCAGCGCGATCGCGCGTTCGCCGCTCGGATCGAGGTCGCGCGCATGGGCATGAATGGCATCGACGGCGATGTCGGCCAGCGCGACGCGATAGCCGGCCGCATGAAAGCGTTCGGCGATGACGGCGCCAAGGCCGCGCGCGGCGCCGGTGACGAGGACGACTCGGTCTGACATGGTGCGTGCTTCCCTGGTTCGCGGGCGCGCTGCTGAAGCGGCGCCCGTATCGTGGTTCATGCGGCGAGCGCCGCCTCGACGTGCGCGGCGATCGCGCACACTTGTTCGTCCGCGCCCTTGCGTCCGACGATCTGCAGTCCGGCCTTCAGCGGCGTGCCCGCGAGCGGCAGCGGCAGGCTGAGGGCGGGATGGCCGCTCAGGTTGAACGGCCGGATCAGCGACGACATCGCGATGACCGACACGCCGTCGCGTGCCTGCGCAAGCGTGATCGGCAACGCGGGCAGCGTCGGCAGTACCAGCACGTCCGCCTGTTCGAGCGCGGCGTCGACCTGTGCGGTGAAGCGCGCGCGCACGGTTTCGGCTTGCGCGAGCGCGTCCGGTGTCGTCTTCGCGGCCATGCGCAGCCGCGCATCGAGATCCGCGCCGAGCTTGCCGGTTTCGACGAGGTGGCCGAATGCGCGCGACGTTTCCGCGTTGATGACGGCGAGCCCCGCCGCGAACGCGTCAGGCATCGCATCGAGCACGACATCGTGCGCGCGCAGGCCCGACGCAAGGATCGCCGCGTCGAGCGCGGAGGCGATCGCCGGATCGGCGTCGACGATCACGCGCGCGATCGTGCAGCCGGCGGCCGCCGCTGTCGCGCGCGTTCGATCGAAGCCCGGCGCGATGGCCGCCATCACGGCCGCGAGCGTGCGGACATCGCGTGCGAACGGCCCGACGCAATCGAGCGTGGTGTCCGTCGGCGCCACGCCGCGCCGCGACACGCGGCCGAACGTCGGCTTGAGGCCGACCACGCCGCAGCACGCGGCCGGCCCGCGAATCGAGCCGCCGGTATCGGTGCCGAGCGCCGCATCGACAGTGCCGAGGCCAACGAGCGACGCGGACCCGCTCGACGAGCCGCCCGGAATGCGCGTCGGATCCTGCGGATTGACCGGCGTGCCGGTGGTGTCGTTGATGCCGGTCATGCCGAACGCGAGTTCGTGCATGTTCGCCTTGCCGGCGATTTGCCAGCCGGCGTCGAGCAGCAGGCGGACCACGTCCGCGTGCTGCCCGGCGGGCGGTGCGTCGGCGAGCGCGCGGCTGGCCGCGCGGGTCGGATGGCCGGCGATGTCGATCGTATCCTTGATCGCGATCGTCGGGCCCGGGCCGCCCAGCGTGAAGGTGTCGATGAAGCCTGTCATGGTGCGATGGCGTGCGAGCACGGTAAAAGGGTTCAGGACCGAGGTGCGGCGGCGAGCGGCCACGGGCCGCTCAGCACACGCTCGGTCCGGAAATGACGGATCAGCCAGGTCGGGCCGTCGTCGGCCGGGGCGAAATCGATCGTCAGCCGCGCGGCGATCAGCTCGGCCGTGCCATCCGCGTAGCGCGATGCCTGCAGCATGATCCAGCGACCGCGCGCGGTCGCACGATCGATGTCGACGTCGATCGCCTCCGACGTCAGGAAGTGCAGGTTCGCCGCGAAATGCGGAGCGGGCGGCAGATAGCGGCGCAGCATCGCGACGATCGCGTCCGTGCCTTCGAGACGGCCGAACTTGTGCGCGTACTGCGGACCGATGCCTTCCCATACCGCATCGGGCGTGAACAGCGCTGCGAGCGTCGCGCCGTCGCCGGCATCCTCGGGCACGTCGCACAGCGCCATGTAGCGCGTGATCGTCGCGCGCACCGCGCGTTCGGCGTCGAGCGCGGCCACGCGCCGCGCGAGTGCCTCGAGTGCTTCGATCGCGCGCGTCGAATCGGGTCCGGTCATCGCAAGCCTCACGCGGCGGGCTTCGCGGCCGGCGGCACGGTCAGCGCACGGCCGACGCGCGCCTCGATCTTGCCGTAGCGCCACAGGTTGTATTCGCCGACGGGTGTCGTGCGGTACAGGTTGCACACGGCGACCGTCGTGTCGAAGTCGGCGACGTCGGCCATGATGTAGAACGTCCACGGCGCGCCGTCGGCCTGGCCGACGACGAGGCGGTCGTCATCCATCACGCCGAGCACGCGCACGCCGGGCATGGCCTCGACGGCGGCGAGCATCGCACCGTACGCCTGCCACACTTCACCAATCTTCTCGCGCGGCAGGTCGAAGAAGTTTTGCGACACGCCGCAGCAGAACAGCACGCGCAGCGGCAGCGGATTCGAGTCGGACATATTAGGTTCTCCAGAGGAATTCGTCAGGCGCACGAACCGGCCGGTGACGGCGCGTCGGGTTCGGCTTCATGCGCGTTCATCAAAAGCTTCGGTCGATGCCGGTTACAGATAGCCGGGAAACGGCGCGACACCGGTGAACACCGCGCCCGCGCCGTCGAAGTTGCCTTCGCCGAGAAACGCGTGCTGCGTGACGACCATCGCGTCGCGCAGCAGCCGTTGCAGCGGATGCGTGCGATAGATCGCCGCCGTGCCGCCGAGCCGGTACGCGCGTTCGACGACGCTCGCGCCTTCGCGGGCGATATGCGTCGCGGCGAGTCTCAGCAGGCTGATCTGTTCGGCGGTCACGGGATTCCCGGCGAGGATCGATTGCCAGACCGAATCGGTCGCGTCGTAGAAGAACGCGCGCGCCGAGCGCAGCTGCGCCTCGGCCTTCGCGAGCTCGATGCGGTAGTACGCACGGTCGGCGAGGCGCGGTGCTCCGGTCGTCGTCTGGCGGCCGCCCGACATCCGGTTCACGACGTCGAGCGCCGCACGCGCCAGCCCGAGGTTGACCACGGCCAGCACCTGCGCTGCGTATGCGACGGTCGGGTAGCGGTACAGCGGCTCGTCGACGGTCGCCTCGCCGCCGCGCACGAAGGTCCACGCTTCGGCCACGAAGCGGTCGGCGACGCGCAGGTCGTGGCTGCCGGTGCCCTGCATCCCGACCACGCTCCAGTTCTCGACGATCTCGACGTCGGCGGCGCGGAACACGGCCGTGCGCGGCTTGTTCGGTGCGGCGTCCTGCGCGCCGGGCACCGCGATGCCGACGCCGAGCCAGTCCGCGCCCTTGCAGCCGCTCGCGAATTTCCACGTTCCGTTCACACGCCAGCCGCCCGGTGCCGCGTGCGCCGGCTGCACCGGAAACAGCCCGCCGGCGAACACCTGGTCGGGGCCGCTTGCGTACAGCTCAGCCTGCGTTTCGAGCGGCAGCGCGGCGAGATACACGTTGGCCGAGCCGAAGCTCGCGACCCACGCGGCCGACCCGTCCGCGGTCGCGATCCGCTCGATCATGTCGAGGAACGCGGTCGGCGCGAGCGCATCGCCGCCGAAGCGGCGGGGCGTGCCAGCGCGATAGATGCCGGCCTCCTTGAACAGCGCGATCACGTCGCGCGGCACGTGCGACAGGCGGTCGAATTCATCGCGGCGCGCGGCGACGGTCTCGATCACCGC
The DNA here is from genome assembly GCF_003635165.1 of Burkholderia sp. Nafp2/4-1b. Classification (GTDB taxonomy): domain Bacteria; phylum Pseudomonadota; class Gammaproteobacteria; order Burkholderiales; family Burkholderiaceae; genus Burkholderia. The sequence goes on from NZ_ML058599.1 coordinate 271,594, forward strand.
ATCGAGCGGCGATATCCGCGCGGCCGCTTCGCGGACCGCATGCAGCGACGGGGACGCGGCGTCGATGGCGAGGGCGGCGTTGGGCATGACTGTCTCCTGGGGATAGGGTTCGATTGCGGGGCAAGACGATGCAGCCAGTCTAGAAACGCCGAAAACACGCAGCAATTGGTGCGTAGGGCCGCGCGACTGGTGTCGCTCCGGGCCGGACTAAAGAAATCTTCAGATGCGGGCCGCGCACGCCGGTGCTATGTTGGACATCCGGCCGCGCGGCGCCGCGCGCCTTCATTCGAATCCGATCATGAGTTTTCCCGACGAAGACGATTTCCACCGGCTGCTCGATGCATTGACGACCTGCGTGCTGCTGCACGATGCGCGGACCCGCGCAATCGTGTGGGCGAACCGCGCCGCGTGCATCGCGCTCGGCTTTTCCGTCGAGGAGCTGCTGCCGCTGAAGGCGCCGGACATGACGCGTCCCGAGCCGAAATACCAGCGCGAGATCGCGGTGAGCGCATGGGATCGCGCACTCGTCGACGGGCCGCAGGTGTACGAGTGGTGCTATCGATCGCGCACGGGCGTCGACATGTTGTCGGAGGCCACCGCGACCTATGTGCCGCTGCGCGGGCGCGATGTCGTGATGGTGCAGTTCCGCGACATCAGCGCGGAAGAGGCGGTCCGCCAGCAGCTGCGCCGCTACGAGGCGCGGCTGCGCGAATTCATGCAGGATCTCGACGAAGGCATCGCGGTCGTCACGCCGGATGGCGGCGTGCAGTTCATCAGCGAGTCGGGCCGCCGCGTGCTCGAGCTCGCGCCCGACGAACCGCTCGGCGAGGTGCTCGACTACTGCTGCGAGGCCGATCGCAACCGGCTCGTCGCGCAGCTGCGCGACGCGCCGTCGGCGTATCCGTCCGCGCCGCAGCGCTACCGGATCGTGCGGCGCGACGGCTCGCCATGCTGGCTGCGCATCCTGTGCCGACAGGTCGAGATCGAAGGCGATCTCGACGGGCTGCTCGTGCAGTTCCGCGACGTCAGTGACGAAGTCGCGATCGAGGACGCGCGCCGCGCCGAGGCGCGCATGCTCGAATACGCGGGCCGCTACAACGCGATGGGCGAGATGGCGAGCGTGATCGCGCACGAGTTGAGCCAGCCGCTTGCGGCCGTGCGCAACTTCATCGAGGGCGCGGTGCAGCGGTTGAACACGCGCGGCGCCGTCGACGACGCGATCTGGGGGCTGCGCAGCGCTGATCGCCAGGCCGAGCATGCGGCGCTGATCATCAAGAGCGTGCGCGAGTTCATCGTGAAGCGCGAACCGGTCGTCGCGCTCGCCGACCTGCGCGAGATTCTCGCGGACGTCGCGTATTTCATCGAGCTGCGCGCGAAGGAGGCGGGCGTGACGGTCGAGATCGTGCAGGGCGAGGCGCCGCTGCCGATTCGCTGCGAGCGCGTGCTGATCGGGCAGGTGATCCTGAACCTTGCGTTCAACGCGATCGAGGCATTCGCTGGTTGCGAGCGTGCGCCGTGCCTGCTCACGCTCGGCACCGCGAACGTCGGCGGACACGCGGAGCTGCGCGCGATCGACAACGGGCCCGGTATCGCCGAAGGCGCGCACGATCGGCTGTTCGACGGCTTCTCGTCTTCGAAGGTCGGCGGCAACGGGATCGGGTTGTCGCTGTGCAAGAGCATCGTCACGCGTCATGGCGGGCGCATCGGCGCGAGCCCGGTCGAAGGCGGCGGGCTCGACTGCCGCGTGACGCTGCCGCTTGCCGACGCGCAAGCGTAACCGCCGCGCTTCGTCACGTACGCCACGGGTGTCACATGTGTCACCCCGGATGTCGCGTGCGTCTCGGCTGTCACATGCGTAACGAGAGCCAAGCGCATCACGGCCGGGCACCGACGCGCGGCACACGATCAGCGCCCCAGCGCCCGCGCGGTTTGACCGCCGATCCCGAAATCGGTGTTCGGGATGTCCTTGATGATCACGCGCGTCGCCTGCAACGGTGCATCGAGCACGTTCGCGGCGGCGTTCGACAGTGCGGCGATCAACGCGCGCTTTTGTTCATCGGTGCGGCCGGCGATCAGGATCGCGACGATCACCGGCAGTGAAGGCGGCGCGCCGTCGGCGGCCGTGCGTCCGCCGAGGCCGATGTGCGTCGCGGGCAATTCGGTGAGCAGCACGCGCACCGATTCGAGCGGTGCGCCGATCGCGTCGACGGTCGCACCGCTGAGCCGCGCGATCAGCTCGGCCTTGCGCGCGTCGTCATGGCCGGCGGGGAGGAAAACTTCGAGTGTGGGCATGGTCGTCCGGAAAGGTGAAGGTGCCCGGCTCACCGTTGCGCTGGCGATGGTGAACCAGTGTCCGCTCACAGGTGAAGGTCGCCGCTCACCGTTGCATTGGCGATGGCGAACGGGTGGCCGCTCAAAGGTGAAGGTGCCCGGCTCACCATTGCGTTGGCAACGGTGAACCGGCGGCCGCTTACAGCAGGAAGCCGATCGCGCTGAGCGCTTCGGTCGAATCGATCAGTCGCACGACCTTCTCGGCGATCCGCATCTCGCCGTCGGCATCGACGTGCAGCCTGTGCGTGACGTCGGCGGCGAACAGCGTCGCGGCGCCGCGCTTGTACGCGACGACGACCTGCGCGGATTTCAGCTCGACCATGCCGGCGCTGCTGCTTTCGAGCGTGAAACGCGACACGGTGCGCACCGTGCGCGCCGCGTCCGTCGCCGACGCCGAGTAACCGGACACCATCCGCTGCACGCGCTTCTCGCGCATGTCGTGGTCGTCGAATACGTAGTTCAGCGTCGCGGCGAAGTCGGTCGTGTCGGGATCGATCGGCACCACGTAATGACCGGCGGGATCCCACAGGTCGAGCCACGCGCGATAGTCGCGGCGATCCAGCATCTCGGCTTCGCGCCACACGAATTCGACTGCGCGGGCGAAGGTCTGCTCGGAAAATAGGGCGTTGCGGTCGTCCATCACTGTTGCTCCATCATCGTGCGCCATTGCTGGTACGCCTCGCGCATCCCGGTTTCGTCGGTCGCATGCGCGGTCTTTTCGCCGTTCGCGGCGGTCGTCTCGCGGTTCAGCCCGCGGTTCACGAGGATCGGCACGTCGGGCCCCGCATGCGCGCCGCGCTGCACGCGCTCCCACGCTTCCGCATCGTCGGGGCTGCCGAAGCCGAACGGGCCCTGGAAATGCTCGTGAATCCGCAGCCGTTCGCGGTTCGCTTCGTCCGGGCCGCCGTCCATCGCGAGCGCGACGTGGCGGATCTCGGTCTCGTTCGCGGAGATCGGCCGCAGCACGCGGAAGAACGCCATCGACAGCGCGAGGTTCGGGAACAGGTTCAGGTTGAAGCCGACACCCATCAGCGAGCGCACGATGCGGCGCACTTCGTCCGGCGCATGGCGCTCGGCGAGCTTTGCCGCCAGCGGCGCGAAGCGTTCGGGCAGCGGCGCGCCGTCGTCTTCGTCGAGATCGATCAGCTCGGGCATCAGCACCGCGAGGCTGTGGCCGTTGCCGAGCGCGCGGCAGAACGCGTGCTCGCTCGTCATGAAGCTCGTGATCGCGGCGGCCGTCTCGTCGTCGATCGACTTCATCCACGACTTGTGTACGACCGGGAAGTGATAGAGGTCCGTCGTGTTCTCGAGCTGGATCTTCCAGTTGCCCTTGAACTTGAACTTGTGCTCGCCGTTCGCCTTGATCGGGTAGCCGGCGCCCTGTTTCATGAACAGGTCGATCCACGGCTTCGCGCCGCCGAGGAAATCGTCGAGCGGTTCGATCGCGTCGTTGAAGCTCGCGAAGATCAGCCCCTGGTACACGCCGACGCGCAGCTTCACGAGCGGCAGGTCGCCTTTCTCGCACACGCCTTCGTAGCCGTCGCCGTACGGCAGCGCCCGCAGCGTGCCGTCGAGCGCGTACGACCAGCTGTGATACGGGCACGTGAAGCCCTTCGCGTTGCCCTTGTGCGATTCGCACACGGTCGCGCCGCGATGGCGGCAGCGGTTCTGCAGCACGTTGATCTCGCCGGTCTTGTCGCGCACGACGATCACCGGCTGACGGCCGATCGTCGTCGTGATGAAGTCGCCCGGCTTCGGCAGCTCGCTCTCGTGCGCGACCCAGATCCAGGTGCGGTAGAAAATGCGGTCGAGCTCGGCCTCGAACAGCGCGGGGTCGTGATACATCGCGGGCGCGATGCGATCGGGCTGCGCGAGACCGTGCAACGCGCGGGTGTCGATCGTCTGGTAGGAAATGTCGCTCATCGTCGTCGTGGGGAAAGAGTCGCGAAATCGGGCTGCGCGTGGGGTGCAGCGTCGGGAGACCAGTCTCGTCTTCTGCTACATATCCGTCAAATTGATCTAAAATTGATGGTCAAATAAATACGGCAAATGATGGAGGTCACGATGACATCGGTGGATCATCTCGATCTGAACCTGTTGCGGGTGTTCCAGGCGATCGTCGAGGAGCGCAGCCTGACCAAGGCGGGCGAGCGGCTCGCGCTGTCGCAGCCGGCCGTCAGCTATTCGCTCGGCCGGCTGCGCACGCTGTTCGACGATCCGTTGTTCGTGCGCACGCGCGCCGGGATGCAGCCGACGCCCGTCGCGCTCGAACTCGCGGGGATCGTCGGCAAGGCGCTCGACATGGTGCGCGTCGCGCTGCGCTATGCGGAGCGTTTCGATCCGGCGACGAGCACGCGCACGTTCCGGCTGTCGCTGTCGGACGCGGGCGAGATGGCGTATCTGCCGGCGATCTGCCAGGCGCTGCGCGAGCGTGCGCCGCGCGTGACGCTCAGCGTGCAGCCGCTGCCGGTGGAAGAGATCGAGGAGGCGCTGCGCGTGAGCCGGCTCGACTTCGCGATCGGCAACCTGCCGGAGCTGATGCCGCGCACGCGTCATCAGGTGCTGTTCGAGGAAACCTACGTGTGCATGACCGGCCGCCGGCGCGGCGTGCCGACAGGTGCGGCGCTGAGTCTCGAGCAGTTCGTGCGCGCCTCGCACGTCAATGTGAAATCGGTCGAGCACAGTCACCACGCGCTCGATGATGCGTTGCGCGCGCAGGGCGTCGGTCGCAACATCGCGCTGGAGGTGCCGCACTTCGTCGCGCTGCCGAGCGTGCTGTCGGTCACCGATCTCTATGCGACGCTGCCGAAGCGGCTCGCGCAGATCCTGAACCGCGACAACGCGTTTCGCTTGTACGAGCTGCCGGTGACGCTGCCGCCCGCGCCGGTCACGATGCACTGGCACGAGCACTTTCACGAGGACGAGGGAATCGCGTGGATGCGCGCGCTGCTCGCCGAGATCGTCGAGCGTTTCGACGAATGAAGGCTGGGGCGGTGCGCTGCGGCGGCTCCTGCGGGTCGCCGTGGCTGAGGGGGAGCCGCGAGCATCGCGGCGCATCGGTCCATCAGCGCAACACCGCAACACCGCAACACCGAAACACCGCGTCAGCGCAACACCACAACACCGCATCAGCGCAGCAAGGCAGCAACGCAGCAAAGCAGCAAAGCACTAGCGCATTAGCGCATTAGCGCACCAACGCACCAACGCGACAACACATCAGCACCTCACAGATCGAGCACGAGCACGGCCGAGCGCGCACGCGACACGCAGCAGCAGATCACGGCGTTGCTCGCGCGCTCGGCCTTGCTGAGGCAGTGGTCGCGATGATCGGGTTCGCCGTCGAGCACCGTCACCATGCAGGTGCCGCACACGCCTTCGCCGCATGACGTATCGACCTCGATGCCGATGCCGGCGAGTGCGTCGACGATCGACGTGTCGGGCGCGACGCGCACCGATTGGCCGCTGCGTTGCAGCCGCACTTCGAAGCCTTCAGCCGATGCCGAAGCGGAATTCGCAGCGGCGTCCGCCGCGGCCGGTCCGGCCGCGAAGCGTTCCAGATGGATCGCATCCTCGGGAATCCGCGTCGCCGCCGCGGTGACGACTGCATCCATGAACGGCCCAGGGCCGCACGTGTAGACATGCGCATTCGAGTCGATCGATTCGACGCAGCGCGCGAGTTCGGCCGCGAGTACAGCCGGTTCGATCCCGTAATGAAACGTCACGTGCGACGCGAACGGCTCGGCCGACAGCTCGTCGACGAAGGCCGCATGCTCGCGGCTGCGTGCGAAGTAGTGCAATCGGTAACGCGCGCCGCGTTGCACGAGCGCGTACGCCATCGACAGCAACGGCGTGATGCCGATCCCGGCTGCGATGAGAACGTGCTCGCTCGCGTCATCCGTCAGGCGAAACAGGTTGCGCGGCGCACCGATCGACAGTTCGGCGCCAACGCACACATCGTCGTGCAGCGAACGGGAGCCGCCGCGTGACTGCGCTTCCTTCTTCACCGCGAACAGATAGTTGCCGCGCTCGTCGGGGCGGCCGCACAGCGAGTATTGCCGCGTGACGCCGGACGGAGCGGTGACGTCGATATGCGCACCGGGTTCATACGCGTCGAACGGCTGGCCGTCGACGCGCGAGACCCGGAAGCAGCGGATGTCCAGCGCCGCGTCGATCAGCGCGTCGATCCGGACCTGGTGGCGGTTCGCTTGCATGGAATGTTCCGTGGGGTAGGGGAAAACCGGCGCGGCTGATGCCGCGCCGTCATGCAACCGAGAATAGGGACGGGCATCGCATAAATCAAATCGATAAAAAAGTTATGCCGGAATCAGTGGGATGGATAATCGTCGGCGGTCCGATTGTCGCCGGTCAACGTGCGGCGACCGCGTGGCCGCCGCGATGCCGACGATCGCGCGGCCGGTGCGCCGAACACGCGATCGGTGAACCGCGCGACTTCAGCGAGCGGCAATGGCGTCGCCGCCGGCGACGGCCGCATCAGCCGAAGCCGAAGCCGAAGCCGCCGCCGCATGGCCGCGCTCGCGTTCGAGACTGCGGCGGTAGTGCCGGCAGCCGAGCGTCAGCAGCAGCGCGGCGAGCGTGGCCGCCGCGACGTTGACGATCGACATCGAATGACCGACCGCTGCCGGCGCACCGAACACGCGATCGGTGAACAGCGCGACGACGGTCGTGCCGATCCCGAGCGCGATCAGATTCGACACGAGCAGGAACAGCGCGGAGATCTGCGCGCGCATCTGGTTCGGCGCGAGCGTCTGCATCGCGGCGGTCGATGTCGGCATCGGGAACGATGCGAAGAACATCGCGACGACCAGCATCGCGAGCGACGCGGGCAAGCTGTCGAGCTGCGTGAACAGCGTCGCGGGAATCACCATGCAGGCGGCGCCGATCGCGCCGGCGCGCATCGGCGCGTCGATGCGGCCGCGGCGCAGCAGCCAGTCGTTGAGCCAGCCGCCGCAGAACACGCCGGCGGTATTCGCGACGAGCAGCACGATGCCGAGCGTGTAGCCGGCCTCGACGGCCGTCATCCCGAAGCGGCGGATATAGAACGCGGGCGTCCAGCTCAGCAGGCAGTACAGCGTCATCGCGTAGAACGAGAAGCCGAGGTAGTGACACGCGAAGGTCGCGCGATGCGTGCCGACGAAGCGCAGCGAATCGCGCATCGACACGCGCCGCACGGCGCCCGAGCGATCCTGCGCGAGCCCCTTGCGCTCGGGGTCGCGCACGGTCGCCGCGAACAGCAGCGCGACGAAGAGGCCCGGCAGGCCGACGATCAGGAACGTGACCTGCCACGCATGAACCTGGCCGACGATCGGCAGCGTGAACGCGCTCGCATGCTTGAGCAGTGCGATCACGTAGCCGCCGATCAGGAACGCGACGCCGCCGCCGATGAACGAGCCGAGCGAATACACGGCGATCGCGCGACCGAGCTTCTCCTTCGGGAAGTAGTCGGCGAGCATCGAATACGCGCCGGGCGACAGCGCGGCCTCGCCGACGCCGACGCCCATCCGCGCGATGAACATCTGCACGAAATGCTGGCTCATTCCGCATGCGGCGGTCGCGACGCTCCACAGCGCGATGCCGATCGAGATGATGCGCGGGCGCGCGTAGCGGTCGGCGAGATATGCGACGGGCAGCCCCATTACCGCGTAGAACAGCGAGAACGCGAAGCCGTTGAGCAGGCTGAACTGCGTGTCGGTCAGGTGCAGGTCGCGCTTGATCGGTTCGATCATCAGGACGAGCACCTGGCGATCGACGAACGAAAAGACATACGCGAGCATGCAGATGACGACGACATACCATTCGTACGTATAGCGCTTGCCGTCGGCAGCGCGGGCCATGGGTGCGGACATGCGGATTCTCCAGGAGCGGGCGGTGGGGAAGCCGGGCGTCGGCGTCGGCCTTGCGGGCCGCGCGCCGGCCCGGCGCGAAAGCGTGCGGGTGACACGATCGGAGACGCAGCGTAGTCGGCCAAATTCGGCCGCCATAGCCGGAGTGACAGCCGCGCCACACGGACCTTTACCGGCCCGGATAAAGAAAACACCGAGGCCGTGCGCGCGAGCCGCCGCGCAGCGCACGTGCGGCGGGGCGCGCGCGCGTCATGCAGCCCGTCTATAAGCGTTATAGAGCGGATTGCGTCGACGTCCGAAATTGTCGTTCCTAGACTCGGCCCGGTTTTGATCGGCAGCGTTCGCCACCGAAGGCGAACGCGCTTCACATCACGTTTCACATCAAGCGGCGCGATGCCGACGGGCGCTGCAATTTCTACGGGACGACGCAGATGAACCATCCGAACGGGCGAGCCGACCGGCTTGCCGCACCCCTTGCCACGCTGGCGGCCGCGCTCCTGGCGAGCGCGGCGCTGCCGGCATTCGCGCAATCGAGCGTGACGCTCTACGGCCGCATCGACACGTCGATCGAATACGCGAACGCCGGGCCGAACCACGTGACGCGCATGGGCAGCGGCAACCTGTGGGCATCGCAGTGGGGCTTGAAGGGCGTCGAGGATCTCGGCGGCGGTTACGCGACGATCTTCAAGCTCGAGGACGGCTTCAACGCGGCGAGCGGCGCGCTGTCGAACAGCACTGCGCTGTTCGGTCGCGAAGCGTGGGTCGGCATCACCGGGCCGTTCGGCGGCGTGCAGTTCGGCGAGCTCTACACGATCCTGCACACGACGCTCGTCACGTACAGCCTGCCCGGGCTCGGCGCGGGTCTTGCGTGGGGCAACGCGACGAACAATTTCGTCGGCCCCGCGTTCCTGCGCGTGCGCAACTCGATGCGCTATACGTCGCCGCGCTACGCGGGTTTCATGTTGCGCGCGATGGCCGCGCGCGGCACCAACGGCGCGGCCGGCCAGCCGGCGACGCTCGGCGACACGTACGGCGCGGGGCTCAACTACGTGCGCGGCGGGTTGTCGGTCGACGTCGACTACATGCAGCAGAAGTTCAGCCCGGTAGCCGCATCGACACTCGGGGCCGCGAGCACGGCGGCGAACGGCAACTACACGCTCGGTGCGATCTCGTACGACTTCAACGTCCTCAAGGTCGCCGCGCTGTACCTGCGGCATCGCGGCGGCCCCGACGTCGCGGCCGCGATCGACAGCCAGAGCGCATATCCGCACAGCGACACGATGGAACTCAGCGCGACAGTACCGATCGGGCGGGCATCGCTGCTGCTGAGCGTCGGCCATTACCGGAAGGTCGCCGACAGCGACGGCAACGCCGATTCGTACGGCATCCGCTTCGACTATCCGCTGTCGAAGCGCACGGTGCTGTACACGGGTGCGGCGATGGTGCGCAACGGTGCGCATGCGCGCTTCGTCGTCAATGGCGCGGCCGGCGGCGGTGTTGCCGTTGCCAAGCCCGGCGCGACCGCCAGCTCGATCGTCGCGGGCATTCTCACGGCGTTCTGATCGAGGGCGGTCCGCCCCCGCTTGCGTCGTCATGCGCAGGCGGGCGGCTGCGGCGCAAGCCATGCATCGAACGGCGCTTGTCGGCCGATATCGAAGAGTTCCGTCAGCAGCGCACGCAGCCAGCGATGGCCGGGGTCCGCATCGAAGCGCCGGTGCCAGTACGCGTTGACGGCCCATTCGACGGCACCGGCGATCTCGTACAGCGTGCACGGTTGACGGGCGGCGAACGTGATCGCGATCGTCTCCGGCAGGATCAGCGCGTAATCGCCGTGTTCGAGCAGCGCCGGCACCACCATGAAGTCGGGCAGCGCCGCCCGCACGCGCGGCATCAGGCCGTGCCGCTGCAGCAACTGCATCGACTGCGGATGCGACGTCACGGCGACGAAGCGCAGCGCGTCCGGGGCGTCGCCGTCGAGCACGAAATCGTCGGGCAGCGCGACGCGCTGCGCGGTGCGACGCGGCATCAGCAGCACGCAGCGCTCGTGCAGCAGCGCGGTGCGCTGGAAATGACTCGACGCGTCCGCGAAATGCCCGAGCGCGAAGTCGATACGCCCCGATTCGAGTGCGACGTTGAGCTGGCATTCGTCGACGTGCAGCGTCTCGATCACCGCGCCCGGTGCGCGCCGGTCGAATGCTGCCAGCAGCGTCGGCAGGAACGCGCTCGCCGCGAAATCGCTCATGTGCAGCCGGAACACGCGTTGCGTGGTGTCCGGCGCGAAGCGCGAACCTTCGTCGAGCACGTGCTGCAGGATCGCGAGCGCCTTGTCCACCGAACCCGCGAGCCGCTGCGCGCGCGGCGTCGGCTCGACGCCGGTGCCCGTGCGCACGAACAGCGCGTCGCGAAACATCAGCCGCAGCCTTCCGAGCGCATAGCTGACGGACGGCTGCGTGACGCCGAGCCGCAACGCCGCACGGCCGACGTGCCGTTCTTCGTACACCGCGCGAAACGTCTTCAACAGGTTCAGGTCGAGGTCCTGCACGCGCAGGCCGTCAGGCGCGTCCGCATCATGCGGCGCGGGATCGGAGCGAGCCGGCGCTCGGCCGGGGGCGGCGTGTGTCATGGTGCTTGCCTCGCGGTGACGGAAGGCGGGTGGCCGTAACGCCGCGCATACGCCTTCGCGAAATGGCCGAAGCCGTGGATGCCGTGCGCGATCAGCACGTCCGTCACGCTGCGCGCATCGCCGCGTTGCAGCGCCGCGTGCACCGCGGCCAGCCGGCGTTCGCGCACGTAAGCGGCCGGCGTGGTGTTCAGGAACGCGCGGAACGCATGCTGCAGCGTGCGCGGCGCGACGCCTGCAACGGCTGCGAGCGCATCGAGCGCGAGCGGTTCGCCGAGATGCGCGTCGACGTGGTGGCAGGCGCGGCGTACGTGCGCGGGCAGCGGCGGCGGCGTGCCGCGCGCGAGCGCGTCGCTGTACGAATGCGGCAGATGCGTGAGCAGCAGCGACATCAGCCACGCGGTCAGATCGGCGCCGAACGTCGCCGCCGACGTGCCGATGCGCGGCTGCACGCCGAGCCGGCACAGGTATTCGAAAGTGGGCAGCATTAGCGCGGCGCCTGCGCCATTGCCACCGGCCGCGAGTTCGAACTGCAGCGGCCGCGTGAGTGTCGCGTGCAGCATGTCCTGCAGCTTGCGCTCCAGTGCGCCGCGCTCGAGCCGCAGCACCAGGTTGCGGCAATCGGGGCTGGTGCTCAGGCGGCTCGCGAGCGCCGGCGACGACACGGTCAGCTCGCCCGGCCCGGCGCGGGCCACCGTCTGGCCGGCCTGCAGCTCGCAGGCGCCCGCCAGCGTCAGCCGGAACAGGAAATGCCCGGCATCGTCGCCGAAATCGATGCGTGTCTCACGGCCGTAGCAGAGCTCGAGCAGCGCGCCGTGATGCAGCGGCACTTCGTATAGCTCCGCATGAAACGGAGCGCGGCCGTGCGTGGCCATCCGGTGCGGCCCGAGCCGATGCGCGACCGCGCGTTCGACTTCGTCGGGCGCATGCAGCGTGCCGAGCCGGTTCGGCGCATGTCGGGAGAGGGCGATATCCATGCGGTGGCCTCGTGTCGGATGCGTTGATGGGGCGCGGCGCCGTGCGTGCCGCCGCGATTGCGTTGCGCGAACGGGCGTGCCGTTGCGCGTTTTGAAGCGACGTGTTGCGTGCCGCCGCGTAGTCTCGACACCACTCACTCAACGGGAGGCAACGATGAAGGTATGTGTACTGGGCGGCGGCCACGGCTGCCATGCGGCGGCGATCGACCTGTTCGAGAAGGGCCACGACGTGACGTGGTGGCGGCGCGACCGTGAACCGCATGCGCGGCTGCGCGAGCTCGGGGCATTGCACGTGACCGACTACCGCGGCAAGCGCGCGGTGCCGCTCTGCGACGCCCGCGGCGCGATCCGCATGACCGACGATCTCGCGGCCGCCTTGCGCGGCGCGCGGCTCGTCGTGGTACCGCTGCCGGCCGTCTCGCACGACGCGCTCGCCGCGCAGGTCGCGCCGCTGCTCGAAGACGGCCAGGTCGTGTTTCTGCCGCCCGGCACGTTCGGCAGCGTCGTGTTCGCACGCGCGGCGGCCGATGCGGGCAACCATACGCGCGTCGCGTACGCCGAGACCGGCACGCTGCCGTACCTCGTGCGCAAGCACGGCGACAACGACGTCGTGATCAGCGCATACGCGACGCGCCTGCCGACCGGTGTGTTTCCCGCGAACGCGGCCGACTGGGCATTCGACGTGCTGCGTGCGGGGTATCCGTCGGTCGAGCCGGTCGAGGATGCATTGTCCGGCGCACTGATGAACGCGGGCCCGGTGATCCATCCGCCGCTGATCCTGATGAACGCCGGGCCGCTCGAACACTTCGACGCGTGGGACATCCACAACGAAGGCACGCAACCGTCGATCCGCCGCGTGACCAACGCGCTCGATGCCGAACGCATCGCCGTGCGCGAAGCGCTCGGCTACCGCGCGCCGCATTTCCCGCTCGCGGACCATTACGCGACCGACGGCGACGAATGGATGTATGGGCGCGGCGCGCACGGCAAGCTGACCGACAGCGGCGACTGGCGCGAGAAGATCGATTTGCGCACGCATCGCTACATGCTCGAAGACACCCGGCTCGGGCTGTCGTTCATCGTGTCGTGCGGACGCTGGACGAACGTGCCGACGCCGGTTGCGCAGGGGCTGTTGAGCGTAGCGTCGGCGGTGACCGGCCGCGACCTGTATGCGGAAGGACGCACGCTCGACGGGCTCGGCCTTGCCGCGTTGTCGCGCGACGCGATGCGCACGCTGCTCGATGCGGGGTACCGAGCATGACGGCCGCCGCCGACGTGATACGCGTGCACGTGCTCGGTGCGGGCCGCATGGGACAGGGGATCGCGCTCGTGTTCGCATTCGCGGGCCTCGACGTGACGCTGATCGACTTCAAGCCGCGCGACGCGCAAGGATGGCGCGCATTCGAAGAGCGTACGCGTGACGAACTCGTGCGGCCGTTGCATGCGCAGGTCGAGCTGGGCCGCATCGATGCCGCGCAGGCGGAAGCCGTCGTCGCACGCATCGCGGTGGTTGCACGCGACGACGCGGCGGCTGCCGTGCGTGACGCCGGCATCGTTTTCGAAGCATTGCCCGAAGTGCTCGACGCGAAGGCCGACGCGCTGCGCTGGCTCGGCGCGCATGTCGATGCGCACGCAACTATCTCGTCGACGACGTCCACGTTCGTCGTCACCGAGTTGCAGCGCCATGTCGCGCACCCCGAACGGATGCTGAATGCGCACTGGTTGAACCCCGCGCTGCTGATGCCGCTCGTCGAGGTCAGCCGCAGCGACGCAACCGACCCGCGGGTCGTCGAGGCGCTGGCCGCGTTGCTGGAGCGCGTCGGCAAGAAGCCGGTGATCTGCGGGCCCGCGCCCGGCTACATCGTGCCGCGGATCCAGGCGCTTGCGATGAACGAGGCCGCGCGAATGGTCGAGGAGGGTGTCGCGAGCGCGGAGGACATCGACACGGCCGTCCGCACCGGCTTCGGCCCGCGCTTCGCGGTGCTCGGGTTGCTCGAGTTCATCGACTGGGGCGGGTGCGACATCCTGTACTACGCGTCGACCTACCTCGCGGGCGAGATCGGCCCGCGCTTCGCACCGGCCGACAGTGTCGTGCGCAACATGGAGGCCGGGCGCGACGGGGTGCGCACCGGTGCCGGGTTCCACGACTATGCGCAGGTCGATGTGCCAGCCTGCATGCGCCAACGGCTCGGCGAGTTCGCGCGGCTGCTCGACCATCTCGGGCTCGCGCCCGAATTCGACGGCGCGCGGCGCGAGCGCGCCACGTGAACGTCGCACGGCGCGCGGCAGCACGGTCATGCCGCGTCGCCACGCGTCTCCGCGGCAGCGGCAGCGCCGGCGGATTCGGCACGCGTGGTGCGGGTCTCGCGCATCACGCACAGCGTGCCGACCGTCACGAGGCCGAGCGCGATGAGGAACAGCGACACCGGCCACGATGCGTGATAGCGCGCGAGCAGCGCGGTCGCGATCAGCGGCGACATCCCGCCCGCGAAGATCGACGCGACTTCATGGCCGAGCGCGACGCCCGAATAGCGCACCTCGGTGCTGAACAGTTCGCCGACCAGCGCGGGCAGCGTGCCGATCATCGCACCGTGGCTCACCGCCGTGCCGACCGTCAGCGCGAGCCAGACGAGCGGCGTCACGCGGGTGTCGAGCAGCCAGAAGAACGGAAACGCGCACGCGACGAGGCTCAACGCGCCGATCAGGTACACGGGCTTGCGGCCGATCCGGTCGGACAGCCGGCCCCACGCGAGCATCGCGCCCATCTCGACGATCATCGCGATCATCACGCCGGTCAGCATCACGCCGTTCGGGATGCCGACGTATTTGCCGTAGACGAGCGAGAACGCGAGGAAGATGTACGCACCGCCGTTTTCGGCGACGCGCAGCCCCATCGCGAGCAGGATTTCCTTCGGATGGCGGCGGATGCACTCGACGATCGGCAGATGCGTGTGCGCGCCGCGCTTGCCGGCTTGCTCGTAGTCGCGGCTTTCCGGCAGGTGACGGCGGATGTAGATGCCGATCGCGAAGATCGCGATGCTGGCGAGGAACGGCAGCCGCCAGCCCCACGTGCGGAACGCGTCGTCGGGCAGCGCCTGCGCGGCGAGGAACGCGGCCGACGACAGCACGAAGCCGCCGCCAACGCCGAGCTGGCTCCACGCGGCATAGTAGCCGCGCTGCTCGGGCGGCGCGTTCTCGCTGATCATCAGCACGCCGCCGCCCCATTCGCCGCCGGACGCGACGCCTTGCAGCAGCCGCAGCGCGACGAGCGCGGCCGGCGCCCACAGGCCGACCTGCGCGTAGGTCGGGAGCAGGCCGATCGCGAACGTCGACGCGCCCATGATCAGCAGCGTCCACACGAGCGACGCCTTGCGCCCGTAGCGGTCGCCGACGTGCCCGAACACGATCCCGCCGAGCGGCCGCGCGACGAAGCCGAGCGCGAACGCGGCGAATGCCGCGAGACTGCCCGCGAGCGGCGACGCACCGGGCGGAAAGAACACGTGGCCGAACACCAGCGCGGCAGCCGTGCCGTAGACGAAGAAGTCGTACCACTCCATCGCGTTGCCGGCGACGGAGGCAATGACGATCCGGCGAAGCTGCCGGTCGGCGAGCGGCCGGGCGGCGCTCGGGGACTGCACGGTGTCGGTCGGGTACATGGCGGACTCTGAAGGGGGGGCGGGCGCGTGCCGTCTCGCTGGAACGCATGCGGCACTGCGGGCTAGTGTTGTCGGCACCGTGCCCCCGGTCAAATCCGCAGAAAAAGGGGAGTGTCATCACTCTCGCAAATGACGTCGCGGCGCGCGCGGCCGTGCCCGCGCGTGCCGGGCGCCGGTTACCGCTCGATTTGCCGGTTCCAGCGCGTATCCCACTGCGCGCGGCGTGCATTGATCGCCGTCCAGTCGACCACCGTCACCTTGCGCACCAGATCGTCGACGTTGCCGACGCTTTGCTGCATCGCCGTCGGCATCTTCGCGAGGCGGTTGGTCGGGATCTGCTTGCCGGCCTCGGCCGCCTTCGTCTGCGCGGGCGCGGACAGCAGGAACTGCGCGAGCTTCTGCGCGAGTTGCGGATCCGGATTGTTCGCGACCACGCACAGGTCGACGAGCAGCAGCACCGGGCCTTCCTTCGGGTTCGCATACGCGACCGGGATGCCCTTGTCCTGCAGGTCGCCGACACCGGTCGGCGTCAGCGGGAACAGGCCGGCTTCGCCGGTCTGCACCATCTCGGAGATCTTCGCCGAGTTCGGAATGTATTCGACGACGTTCGGCCCGACCGTGCTCGCCCACTTGCTGAAGCCGGGCTCGACGTTCTGTTCGTTGCCGCCGAGCAGCCGGTTGATCGCGAGAAAGCCGTGCAGCCCGAACGTGCTGCTCGACGCGGACTGGAACACGACCTTGCCCTTGTATTTCGGATCGGCGAAATCCATCCACGACGTCGGCGGCGCCCAGCCCTTGTCCGCGAACAGCTTCTTGTTGTACGCGATGCCGGTCATCCCGAGCTGTACGCCCGCGCCGACGTCGTCTTTCATCCGCGCGAACGGATACAGCTCCTTCAGCACCGGTGAATCGTCGAGCTTCTGGCACACGCCGAGGCTGACCGCGCGCGCCATCACGCCGTCGTCGAGGAACGCGACGTGGATCTGCGGCTTGTTGCGGTTCGCGAGCAGCTTCGCGAGCACGTCCGACGACGTGCCGGGCACGACGACGACCTTCACGTTGTTCGCCTTCTCGAAGTCGGGCAGCACCTGACTCGTATACGCCTTTTCCATCGGGCCGCCGTTCATGCCGACGTAGATCGTCTTCGTTTGCGCGAACGCGGGCGCGCCGGCGCCTGCGATGCAGAGGGCGGCAGCCGCCGCGATCGTTCCGAGCAGTTTCATTTGTGGGTCTCCTCTTGACGGAAAGGGGCGGTCGGCGCGGCTCGCGGTGCGAAGCGGCCGATCGAGAATGCATCGAGTGGCGTGGCGGTTTCGCCGGTCGTGACGAGATCGGCGAGCACGTCGCCGACGCCCGGTGCGAGCAGGAAACCGCCGCCGGAAAAACCGAACGCATGCAGCAGGTTCGGCGTGGTACGGCTCGCGCCGATGACAGGGTTGTGGTCGGGCGTGCAGCCTTCGACGCCGCTCCAGGTGCGGATCAGCAGCGCGTCTCGCAGCGCCGGCAACAGCGCGCACGCATCGCGCATCACCGCGCGTGTCGTATCGACCGACGGCTGGCCGAATTCGCCGTCGCCGCAGCCGCGGCCGCCGCCGATCACGCAGTTGCCGCGCGCGACCTGCCGCGCATATACGCCGCCGCCATAGACGCCGAGGTTGTGCGTGATGAACGGCGGCAGCGGTTCGGTCACCCACATGTTCGGGTAGATCGGCTCCATCGGCACGGCTTCGCCGAAGCGTTCCGCGACGGTGTTCGCCCAGGCGCCGGCCGAATTGATCAGCCACGTCGTGGTGTACGCGCGGCCGCCTGCATCGACATGGAAGCGCGTGCCGTCGTGCCGGACATCGTCGACGGGCGTATGCTCGAACACGGCGGCACCAGCCGCACGGGCCGCCCGCGCGAATGCGGGCGACACGATGCGCGGGTTCGCATGTCCGTCGGTCGCGCACAGCGACCCGCCGAGCGCCGGGCGGCCGAGCCACGGATAGCGGCGGCGGAACGTTTCGCCGCGCATCACCTGCAGCGGCAAGCCGTGCTCGCCGGCGAGCGCGGCATATGCGTCGAGCGCATCGAGATCGGCGTCGCTGCGTGCGAGCCGCAAATGACCCGACACGACGAATTCGCCGTCGATGCCGATCAGCTCGGGCAGGCGATCCCAGATCCGCCGCGCGCGCAGCGCGAGCGGCAGCTGTTCGACGGGACGGCCCTGGCAGCGCACGCCGCCGTAGTTCACGCCGCTCGCCTGCGCGCCGCAATCGCGGCGCTCGAACAGGGCGACGCGCAACCCGCGTTGCGTCAGTGAGAGCGCGGCCGACGCGCCGACGAGCCCGCCGCCGACGATTGCGACATCGTAGTGACGGCGCTCACTCATCGCGCGCCTCGTCGGGAATCGCCGCGACGTCGTCGCCCGCGAGCGCGGCCGAGATCGGGAACGGCTTCACCGGCGGTTGCGCGCGCAACCGGCCGACATCCGCGAGCGCGCGGCCGGTTTCGGCTGCCAGCACGAGCGCGGTCGCGTCGCCGCACATGCGGCCCTGGCAGCGCCCCATGCCCGCGCGCGTCAAGGCCTTCAGCCGGTTCAGTTCGGTCGCTTCGCCGCCGCGGATGCAGCGCCGCAGCGTGCCCGCGTCGATTTCCTCGCAACGGCACACGATCGTGTCGTCCGGGCAGCGCGCGGCGAGCGTGGCCGGCGGCGCGAACGCCGCCTCGAGGCCGAGGCGGAATGCGTGGAACCGAGCGAGCGTGCGCTCCAGTGCGGCTGCGTCGGGCTTGCCGGCCCGCGACGGCGATGGCGACGGCATCGCGATGTCCGCATCGTCGAGCAGCGCGAGCGCCGCGCGGCGTCCGGACGCCTCGGCCGCATCCGCCCCGGCGATGCCGGCGCCGTCGCCCGCCACGTAGATGCCGCGCACCGACGTGCGGCCGGCCGCATCGCGTTCCGGCAGCCATGCGCCGTTGAGCGGATCGAAACGGAACCGGCACCCGGCGAGATCGGCGAGTTGCGTTTCGGAACGCAGTCCGAAGCCGAGGCCGAGCGCGTCGCAGTCGGTCGTCCGCGGCGGCGCGCCGCTCCCGGCCGCGCGCCACGCAAGGCCGGTGACATGCCGTTCGCCGAGCACACGCTCGAGCGTGACGCCGGTTTCGATCGCGACGCCATGCGCGCGCAGCCAGCCGATGTAATACAGCCCTTTCGCGAAGGTCGACGGCATCCGCAGCAGCGCCGGGGCGGCGGCGGCCTGCCGGCGCAACGGACTCGTATCGAGCACGGCCGCAACGTGCGCGCCGGCCTTCGCATACTGATACGCGACGAGATACAGCAGCGGCCCCGTACCGGCGAACACGATGCGGCTGCCGATTGCGCAGCCCTGCGCCTTCAGCGCGATCTGCGCGCCGCCGAGCGTATAGACGCCGGCGAGCGTCCATCCCGGCACCGGCAGCATGCGATCGGTCGCGCCGCTCGCGACGATCAGATGGGAGAACGGCACGGTCGTCTCGCGGCCGTCCTGCAACGTGTCGACGCGGCCCGCGCCGCACGCCCATGCGAGCGTGTTGGGCCTGTAGTCGACGTGCGGCAGCAGCGCGGCCATCGTCCGGTGCACGGCGTCGGCCTTCGCGGCCTCGAAGCCGTACAGCGCGCGCTTGCCGCGCGCGAACGCGCCGCCGGCCGGCGGCTGGCGATAGATCTGCCCGCCCCAGCGCGCGTTCTCGTCGATCACGACGGGGCGCAGCCCCGCGTCGACGAGCGCCTCGGCCGCACGCACGCCGGCCGGCCCCGCGCCGACGATCACCGGTCGCAGTGCGTCGCTCATGATGCGTCTCCGGTCACGGCCGGCCTTGCGGCCGTGAGAATCCGCATGCCTTCCGCGATCGTCGTCGAGCACGCGCGCACGCGCGCGCCGGCTTCGGTGCGCACCCAGCAGTCCTGGCATGCGCCCATCAGGCAGAAGCCCGCGCGCGGCTGGCGGCTGAATTCGCTCACGCGCACGCGGCGCTGCGCGACGAGAATCGCGGTGAGTACGGTATCGCCCGAAAGCGCATGCGCGGGGCGGCCGTCGAGCGTGAACGCGACGGTATCGCGCTCGCGCTCGGCAACGCGCACGAACTGCGCGCCGTCGTCCACGG
Source organism: Burkholderia sp. Nafp2/4-1b (assembly GCF_003635165.1). Taxonomy (GTDB): domain Bacteria; phylum Pseudomonadota; class Gammaproteobacteria; order Burkholderiales; family Burkholderiaceae; genus Burkholderia. Next base: position 291,161 of record NZ_ML058599.1, read on the forward strand.
TGTCGGTTGAACGGGAAACGGAAGTCATCGTCAATGTTGGCCGATCAGGATGCGGTTCAGGCCGTACACGCGATCGAGCAGCAGCATCGCGCCGGCAGTGATGAAGATGACGAGCGCCGACACCGACGCCATCATCGGATCGATCGATTCGGTCGCGTACATGTACATGCGCACCGGCAGCGTGACCGTCTGCGGCGACGTGACGAAGATCGACATCGTCAGTTCGTCGAAGCTGTTGATGAACGCGAGCAGCCAGCCGCCGGTGATGCCGGGCACGATCATCGGCAGCGTGATGCGGCGGAAGGTCGTCCACGGGTCGGCGCCGAGCGAGCACGCGGCCTGCTCGACGCTGCGGTCGAGACCCGCGACGGACGCGAGCACGAGCCGCATCACGAACGGCGTGATGACGATCATGTGCGCGACCACGAGCCATCCGAACGAGCCGGTCGCGCCGATCAGCGCGAAGAAGCGCAGGAGCGCGATGCCGAGCACGAGGCCGGGGATCACGAGCGGCGACAGCAGCAGGCCGTTCAGGAATGCGCGGCCGGGAAACGTCGCGCGGCCGATCGCGAGCCCGGCCGGCAAGGCGATCGCGAGCGACAGCGTCGCCGATGCGAACGCGAGCTTCATGCTGTTCGCGAACGCGGTGACGAAGTCCGGATAGTCGAGGATCGCGCGGAACCAGCGCAGCGACAGGCCGTGCGTGGGCAGCGTCAGCGTTTCGTCGGGCGTGAACGCGACCAGCACGACGATCGCGAGCGGTGCGAGCACGAACAGGATCACGAGCGTATGGAACGCGAGCGCGAAGGGGCCGTTCTTTCTCATCGGGAAGCGCCTCCGAGGCTGCGCGCGTAGCGGCGTTCGAGCACGCGGTAGTAAGTGAGCATCACGACGAGGTTCGCGATCAGCAGCAGCACCGCGATCGTCGCGCCGAGCGGCCAGTTCAGCGAACCGAGGAATTCGTCGTAGACGGCGGTTGCCGCGACCTTCAGGCGCCGTCCGCCGAGCAGGCCGGGAATCGCGAATGCGCTCGCCGACAGCCCGAACACCATCAGGCTGCCGGACAGCACACCGGGCATCAGCTGCGGCACGACGATGCGGCGCAGCGTCGTGAACGGCGACGCGCCGAGCGACAGCGCTGCATGTTCCGTCTGCGGATCGAGCCGCTGCAATGCCGTCCATACTGGAATCACCATGAACGGCAGCATCACGTGCACGAGGGCGATCACGATCGCGAACGTCGTGTATTCGAGTTTGTACGGGCCGAGGCCGACGAGGCCGAGCGCCTGATTCACGAGCCCGCTCGTGTTCAGAAGCATGCTCCAGCCGAACGCGCGCACGACGACCGACACGAGCAGCGGCGCGAGGATGACGAGCAGGAACAGCGAGCGCCACGGGTCGCGCATCTTCGACAGCACATACGCTTCCGGCGTGCCGATCGCGACGCAGATCGCGGTGGTCAGCGCGGCGATGCCGAACGTGCGCGCGAAGATCGTATGGAAATACGACGAGCCGAGTACTTCCGCGTAGTTGCCGAACTGGAACGCGGCGATCGGGCCGGTGGCCGGATCGTAGCGGTAGAACGTGAGCGCGAACGTCATCGCGAGCGGCACGAGCACGAGCGCGGCGAACAGCGCGAACGCGGGCGCGCACATCAGCCACAGCGGCGCATGGGCACGCCAGCTCGCGCGCAGCGCAGTGCTACGGGCGGCGCGGGGCAACACGGTATCGGCCGCGGCGGCGGTGGTGGCCGTAGCCGCTTGCGCGAGCCCGACCGACGTACCGTCGCTCGGGAGCGGACGGGTAGGCTGTCCCATTCAAGCCTCCCGGCGCATCACGCGCACCGCGTCGCTGTGCCAGTCGACGCCGACCGGCGCGCCTTCGGCGAGCGGCTCCGCGCCTTCGTTCTGGCAGCACACGAGCACTTCGCCGAGCGCGCTGTCGACGCGGTACAGCCACTGGCTGCCGAGGAAGAAACGGCTCGTGACGGTCGCGGCGAAGCGGCCCGCGCCGGGCGCGCACAGCCGCAGCTTCTCGGGACGGATGCAGACCGACACGGCGTCGCCGACGCGCACGTCGCGCTCGCGCGCCGGCAGATACGCGGTACGCCCCGTTTCCGCGAGATCGTGGCCGAGATCGATGCGGATCGCATCGCCGTCGTGCGCGACGATCGTGCCGGGCAGCAGGTTCGCCTTGCCGATGAATTGCGACACGAAGTGGTTCTCCGGGCGCTCGTACGCGCGATACGGCGTATCGATCTGCGTGATGCGGCCGGCTTCCATCACGACCACGCGATCGCTGATCGACAGCGCTTCCGATTGATCGTGCGTGACCATGATCGTCGTCGTGCCGATCTTGCGCTGGATCGCGCGCAGTTCGAACTGCATTTCCTCGCGCAGCTTCGCGTCGAGGTTCGACATCGGCTCGTCGAGCAGCAGCACCGGCGGCTCGATCACGACCGCGCGCGCGATCGCTACGCGCTGCCGCTGGCCGCCGGACAGTTCGCGCGGAAAACGATGCGCGAGCGCGTCGAGGCGCACGAGCGCGAGCGCGGCGCGGATGCGCTCGGCGCGCTCGGCCTTGTCGACGCCGCGCATGTCGAGGCCGAAGGCGACGTTCTCCGCGACGCTCATGTGCGGAAACAGCGCATAGCTCTGGAACACGATGCCGAGCCCGCGGCGGTTCGGCTTCATGTGCGTGATGTCCTGACCGTCGAGCGCGATGCGGCCGCGCGTGACGTCGACGAAACCGGCAATCATCTGCAGCGTCGTGGTCTTGCCGCAGCCCGACGGCCCGAGCAGCGACACGAATTCGCCCTGTTCGACCGACAGGTTGACGTCCGCGACGGCGATGAGTCCATCGAACGATTTCGTCAGATCCGTAAGCGTGAGAAACGACATGGGAAGCTCCGGGTGTGCACACCGGATGGCCGGTGCGTCATTGACGCGGACTCTAGCCAGCCATATTTCGGAGCGTCAATTTCGAATTCTGCTCAACGAGATGAATTTGAAAAAAATTCCATTGATCGGAATAGATGAGCGAGACGCGGAAAAATCGTTCCGTTGAGCGAAGGGCGGCCGGTAGTGAAAAGCGCGCGTCAATCCCGTGCACACCCGGATGCCTGGCGTTTTTCGGCGGGACGACAATGGTGGCTCATCTATTCCATTGAACGAAATCATCGAGGAGAGCCGGCATGCAGAATCCCCATTCGCGCGGAACGTCGCCTGCCGCACGCATGCCGCACCCGGACGAGGACGCGGCTGCCGAGGTGGCCGACGCGGCCGGCACGCCCGACGCACCTGGCACCGGCATGCTGCAGCGCGCGTTTGCGATCCTGCGCGCGCTGGCCGGCATGCAGCAGGACGGCGTGCGCGTCACACATCTCGCGAAGGCCGTCGGCCTTACGCAGGGCACCGCGCACCGGATCCTGCAGTCGCTGATCGCCGAAGGGATGGTCGAGCAGGACGAGCAGTCGAAGCTGTACCGGCTGAGCGTCGACTTCTTCGCGCTCGCGGCGCTGGCCGGCAACCCGAGCAGCATGCGCACGTTGTGCCGGCCCGCGCTGCTGCGACTGTGCGCGAGCCTCGGCGAGACGATCTTCCTGCTCGTGAAGAGCGGTTTCGATGCGGTGTGTCTCGACCTGTGCGAAGGTCCGTTCCCGATCCGCTCGTTTACCGGCGACATCGGCGGGCGTATCGCGCTCGGCGTCGGGCAGGGCAGCCTCGCGATCCTCGCGTTCCTGCCCGAAGCGGAGCGGGAGGAAGTGATCCGCTTCAACGTGCCGCGTATTCGCGGCTACGGCGTGCTCGACGAGGTGTACCTGCGCACCGAGATCGAACGCGTGCGGCAACTCGGCTACGCGGGCCGCAACAGCGGCGTGCTCGACGGGATGGCCGGCGTCGCGGTGCCGATCCTCGATCGCACCGGCTATCCGGTCGGCGCGCTGAGCGTCGGCACGCTGGCGTCGCGGCTCGGCGACGACCGGATGCCGATGGTCGTCGAACTGCTGCGGCGCCAGGCCGACGCAATCGGCCCGCGCACGAATCCGTTCGACGCCGCGCTGCGGCGGCCGATGCACGGCCTATCCGGGAAAACCGTATAGACGCGTCTGGACGCCTCGCCCGTCGCCGTTTCGTCAGCTTGCTTACGCGCGCCCTTCACCTCTGAGCAAAACCCGCCGCGTCCGGCCGGCCTCGATGCTTTCCATTGGCTTGCACGCGCGGACTTTCCCCGCTTGTCTCCGCTTCGTTCGTCTCCATTCGATTTCCAACTGCCGCCCAGTTGAACATTTCATTTCTTGATGCGATTGCGGCTGGATACCATCCAGCCACTGTCTATACAAGCCGACCGGCGCGTATGGCCAGCATCGACAAAACACAACACAACATCGACAAGACGGTTTGGAGCGGAGACAGAGATGATGCGAATGATGGGCAGGAAGACGGGTGTCGCGTGCATGGGCGCGGCCATTGCGATGATGTTCGCCGGCGTCGCGCACGCGCAGTCGTCGGTGACGCTGTACGGGATCGTCGACGCCGGCGTGACCTACACGAACAATTCGAAGGGCCATGCGCTGTGGCAGTTCACGGGCGGCAACGAATCCGGCCCGCGCTGGGGCCTGCTCGGCACCGAGGATCTCGGCGGCGGCCTGAAGGCGAACTTCCGGCTCGAAAACGGCTTCAACGTCGCGAACGGCGCGCTCGGGCAGGGCGGCCGCATGTTCGGCCGCTCCGCATGGGTCGGCCTGAGCGGCGCGAACTGGGGCGCGGTGACGCTCGGCCGCCAGTACAACTCGACGCAGGACATCCTCGGTTCGCTGCAGATGAGCAGCTTCCTCGCGCAGTACTCGACGCATCCGTTCGACAACGACGACATCAACAACACGTTCCGCACCAACAACGCGGTCAAGTACGTGTCGCCGACGATCGCGGGCCTGCAGGCGAACCTGATGTACGGGTTCTCCAATTCGACCGGTTTCTCGAACGACAACACGTGGAGCGCGGGCATCACGTACACGCATGGCCCGCTGAACGCGGGCGCCGCTTATGCGCGCGTGAACCATCCGGCGGTCAGCACGACGGGCGCCGTCGCGTCGGACAACTACTACCCGGGCTCCGCATCGGTGTTCGGCGCCGGCCTGTCGAACGCGGTGCGCCAGCAGATCTGGGGCGCGGGCGGCAGCTACGCGATCGGTGCGGCGACGCTCGGCCTGTTGTACACGGGCTCGAATTTCGGCCAGGCGACGGGCGGCGCGCTGCGCTTCAACAACTACGAAGGCAGCGTGCGCTATCTGATCACGCCGGCGCTGATGGCCGCGGCCGGCTACACCTATACGAAGGTCGCGCGCGGCAATGACGACGGTCACTACCAGCAGGTGTCGGCCGGCGTGCAGTACCTGCTGTCGAAGCGCACCGACGTGTACGTGAACGGCTTCTACCAGAAGGCGTCGTCCGGTGTCGGCCATGCGTGGATCGACGGGACCGACGGCCCGTCGTCGACCACGTCGCAGGTGGCGGTGGTGGTCGGCATCCGCCAGAAGTTCTGATGTCCTGACGCGCTCGCGCGTCTTCCGGAGGAGACAACGATGAAATTCAGACTGTTGCTGGCGGCGCTGCCGTTCGTCGGGATGTATACCGGCGGCTCGATCGCCGAGGTGCGGCCGCTGCTGTTCGGCCTGCCGTTCCTGCTCGTGTGGAACCTGATCTGGATGGCGGCCACCGCCGCGATCCTCGCGATCCTGTTCCATCTCGACGAACGCGACGAACGGGGCGAGCACGACGTGGCCCGCGAAGGCCGCACGGGAGACGCGCGATGAACGCGTCGATCATCATCATCGCGGCGTTCGCCGTGTTCGCGCTCGCGATCGGCGTGAATGCGCGGCGCGGCCGCAAGCTCACGCTCGAGCAGTGGGCGGTCGGCGGCCGCGGCTTCGGCTCGCTGCTCACGTTCCTGCTGATGGCCGGCGAGGCGTTCTCGACGTTCTCGTTCCTCGGCGCGAGCGGCTGGACCTACAGCAAGGGCGTGCCCGCGTTCTACATCCTGTCGTACGGCTGCCTCGCGTTCGTGATCGGCTACTGGATGCTGCCCGCGGTGTGGCGCTATGCGAAGGCGCGCGGGCTCGTGTCGTTCGCCGACTACTTCGCGTCGAAGTACGACAGCCGCGCGATCGGCGTGCTGGTGTCGGTGGTGGCCGTGTTCGCGATGGTGTCGCTGCTGATGATCCAGCTGCGCGGCCTCGGCGTGATCGTGTCGGAGATGTCGTACGGGCTGATTCCGCAAGCGGCCGCGATCTGGATCGCCGCGACGCTGATGGCCGTCTACATGGTGGTGTCGGGCATCCACGGGTCGGCGAGCATCGCGATCTTCAAGGACGTGCTGATCCTCGCGATCGCGATCTTCCTCGGCCTCTATCTGCCGATGCACTATTACGGCGGACTCGTCGAGATGTTCGCGAAGATCGACGCCGCGCATCCCGAATTGCTGCGCATGCCCGAACATGGCTTCAATCTCAGCTGGTACAACTCGACGATCCTGCTGACGTCGCTCGGCTATTACCTGTACCCGCACGGCTTCACCGCGATCTACGTCGCGAAGGACGAACGCGCGCTGCGCCGCAACGTGATCCTGATGCCGCTGTACCAGGTGCTGATCGCGTTCCTGTTTCTCGTCGGTTTCGCGGCCGTGATGACGGTGCACGGGCTCGAAGGCCCACAGACCGACCTCGCGCTGCTGCGGCTGGTCAAGCAGACGTTCCCTGCGTGGTTCGTCGGCATCGTCGGCGGCACGGGCCTGCTGACCGCGCTGGTGCCGGGCTCGCTGATCATGCTGAATGCGTCGACGACGATCGCACGCAACATCTACCGCGAAGGCTTCGCGCCGAATGCGACCGACCGCGAGGTGACGCGCGTCGCGCGGATCGCGCTGCCGATCTTCACGCTGGTGGTCGTGTACTTCGTGCTGCGCGGCGGCGCGACCTTCGTCACGCTCGCGATCTTCTCGTCGAGCCTGCTCACGCAGCTCGTGCCGATGCTCGCGTCGAGCTTCCTGAAGCGGCCGTTCGGCACGCGCGAAGGCGCGTTCGCGGGGATCGCCGCCGGCGCGATCGTGATCGCGATGACGAACTACTACGGCGTGACGCTCGCGTCGCTGTTCCCCGGCGCATCGACCACGCTGACGTCGATCAACCCCGGGCTCGTCGCGCTCGCCGCGAACGCGGTGGTGTTCATCGCGATCAGCGCGGTGCAGCGCAAGCTGAAGGCGCGAGTGGCCGCGCCGGTGCGCTCCGCGTGACGACCGACGCGGCGAGCCGCCGCCGGGCCGCCGAGCCGCCGGGCAACCGCCCGGCGGTTTTTCCGTTCGGCGGCACGCGCATCATTTCGAACTGAAACAGGACTCCGTACGATGACTACCGAGAACAAGACCGAGAGCAAAGCCGACAACGGACGCGAAGCAATCGACACGCTGATCGCGAACGGCTGTGTGATCACGATGGACCCGCAGCGGCGCGTGATCGAGAACGGCGCGGTTGCCGTAAAGGGCGATCGCATCGTCGCGGTCGGTGACACCGCCGAGCTGCAGGCGCGCTTTCGTGCCGCGCGCACGATCGATGCGCGCCGCAAGGCCGTGCTGCCGGGCCTGATCGATTCGCATGCGCACGCGGGCCACGCGATGCTGCGCACGATCGGCGGCGCGGACGGCGATGCATGGTCGGCCGCGGCCGAGACGATCTACACGCGCGCATCGGACGAAGCGTTCTGGGAAACCGAATCGCACCTCGCGGCACTCGAACGGCTGAAGGCCGGCGTGACGACCGGCGTGTCGCTGCTCGGCGGCGGCAACTCGATCATGCGCGTCGACGATCCCGTCTATGCGCGGCGCCATTGCGATGCGGTGGTGCGCACCGGCACGCGTTCGATCCTGGCGGTCGGCCCGTCGCGGCCGCCCGCGCCGCGCGCGTACACGCGCCACACGCCGGACGGCAGCGACACGCGCGACATCGATTTCGATACGATGTACGACGTGTGCGAACGCATCGTCGACGAATGCCACGGCGACGCCGACGGTCGAATCCGGATTGCAATCACGCTGCCGGTGTACGGGCCCGAGCATGACCCTGAACTCGCACGGTACGAGCAGGACTTCCGCGATCAAGCCGCACGTTACGGCGCGCTCGCGCGCAAGCGCGGCCTGACCTTCACGCAGGACGGCCACCGCGCCGGCACGCTCGCGTTCGCGCATCGCGAACTCGGGCTGCTCGGCCCGACGTCGTTCATGTCGCACAGCATCGACCTCACCGACGACGACATCGCCGCATGCGTCGAGACCGGCACCGCGATCATCCACAATCCGAGCGCCATCATGTCGGTCATCGGCCGCTGCCCGGTGCCCGAGCTGATCGATGCGGGCGTGACGGTCGCGATCGCGTCGGACGGCGCGGCGCCCGACCGCGGCTACGACATGTTCCGTCACATGTGGCAGTGCATGCACTACCATCGCCGCCACTTCCGCGACCCGGACGTGCTGCCGCACGGCAAGGTGCTGGAGATGGTGACGATCGATGCGGCGAAGGCGCTGTCGCTCGATCACGAGATCGGTTCGCTCGAAGCCGGCAAGCTCGCCGACCTCATCCTCGTCGACCTGTTCCGCCCGCACATGATGCCGATGAACATGCCCGTGTATCGCGTGACGTGCTTCGCGAATGCGGCCGACGTGTGCATGACGATGGTCGGCGGACGCGTGCTGATGGAGGACCGGCGCGTGCTGTCGGTCGACGAGAACGAGATTCTGGAGCGCGTGATGACGGTCGCGGAGACGATGATCGAGCGCAGCGGGTTACGTCGTCTGCTCGACGAGCCGAAGACGCTGTGGGGGCGCAGTCACTATTGAGCCGCGCGTCGGGGACTGACGCCCGACGGTGTGTCGAAGGCTGGCGCGGTGAGGGCCAGCTTTTTTTCGTTCGATTGCAGAAGGTGCGGATCACGCCATTGCCGCTTCACGCAGCCGGAACTGCGCGACGGCATCGCTCAGCCGCGCGCTCTGATCCTCGAGCGACAGCGCCGCCGCGGCCGCCTCTTCGACCAGCGCGGCGTTGCGCTGCATCGTCTGCTCCATCTGGATCACCGCGGTATTCACCTGCTCGATGCCGGATGTCTGCTCGTCGAAGGCGATGCTCGTTTCGCCCATGATCGCGTTCACGCGCTCGACCGCGGTGACGAGCTCGGCCATCGCCGAGCCGGCGAGCGCGACGAGACCGCTGCCGTCTTCGACGCGCTGCGTCGAATTGCCGATGAGTTCGCGGATTTCCTTGGCGGCGGACGCGCAGCGCTGCGCGAGTCCGCGCACCTCGGTCGCGACCACCGCGAAACCGCGCCCCTGTTCGCCCGCACGCGCCGCTTCGACCGCGGCGTTCAACGCGAGGATGTTGGTCTGGAACGCGATGCTCTCGATCACGCCGACGATGCCGGAGATCCGCGCGGAACTTTGCGAAATCGCCGACATCGTTTCGACGACGCGCCGCATCGCGTCGCCGCCTCGCGCCGCGATGCCGGCCGCGCCTTCTGCGTAAGTGCGTGCATCGCGTGCGTTGTCCGCGTTCTGGCGCACGGTGGCCGTCAGCTGCTCGACGCTCGCCGCGGCCTGCTGCAGCGAGACGGCCTGCTGTTCCGTGCGCGCCGACAGGTCGACGTTGCCGCTCGCGATCGTGCGCGCGTCGCCGACGATCGTCTCCGTGCTGGTGCGTACCTGGGTCACCGTTTCGACGAGACCGGCCTGCATCCGCTTCAGCGCATTCAGCAGGTACGCCATTTCGTTTTCGCCGGGAATCGCGACCGTGCCGGTCAGGTCGCCTTTCGAGATCCTGTCGAAGTGATCGACCGCGAGATGGATCGGCGCGATGATCGCCTTCGCCAGCACGCGTTGCGCGAGGACGCCGACGATCAGCGCGAACAGCGCGACGGACGCCATCGCCCATACGATCCGGTGGAAGCGCTCGCCGGCCGCGTCGTAGCGCGCCTTCTGGCGCGCGACCTGGAACGATTCGAGCGCGTCGATCGCTTCCTGGTACGCGGTGAACAGCGCCGGCGGCGCATTGCGGTGCGTGTCGAGGAAGTCGAACGAATTGTCGTGGTCGAGTTGCGACATCGCCTTCAGGAAAACCTGGTCGAGCAGCGTGCGACGCCGGTTGCGCAGCGTGTCGAACAGCGTTTGCTCGTCGGCGTCGCGCGCGTGCAGGCGCGTGTAGGCGTCCAGTTCGTCGTCGCTCTCCTTGAGGAGCGTGTGGAGCTGCGCGATTTCTTCCTTGGCCGGCTTACCGGCGCTGATGATCTGCGCGACGTCGCTCACGCGTTCGCGCAGCACGAGCATGCGCTCCGAGCTGGTTTTCAGGTGCAGCAGCGACGCGGTATCGTCGCGATACATGGCCTCGAGCGAGCCGTTGCCCGCGTACAGCGCGGCGATGCACGCGCCGACGACCAGCACGAGCAGCACCGTGTAGCCGGCGATGGTCGCGACGAGCCCGCCGCGGATGGTGAGTTTTCGCATGACGTTCCCTTGCCGGCGGCCCGGAGGGCGACCGACGGCGGATGTGGATTCCGGATTTCGAACGACGACAGGCGCCGCGTCGCAATGCGGGGCGCCGGGATTGCTGACGGAATAACGGCACGCGCGGCGGCGAAGTTTTATCTGTATGCGACGCGGATTTGAATGGCGACGACAGGCCCGCAGCCCGGCGTCAGGCAACCGCGAACGGATCTCGCTCCGGGGCGGCGTGTGCGCACAGGGGCGGCCGCGTGCGCCCGCAGCGGGCTGGGTCGCGACCGCCGTCCTCGCGTGGTCGTTCGCCTCAGGTCCGGAACCCGAGCGCCGCGGCCTTCGCACGCAGTTCCGAGAACCGCTCGGCCGTCGGATTGGTGGCGGCCGCCATTTGCGACGGATCGATTCCCGACACCGAACTCGACGGCGGTGGTGCGGTTGTCCCCGCGCACGCTCCGCCGAACGGCCCTTGCGCGACCGTGAACGCCGGTGCATCCGTGCGCGGCGCGGCGCTGAAATCGAGTGCGTACGCGAGGTTGAAGGTCGCCGGATCACTGCCGCGCACGCCGAGCGGCTGCAACCCGAAACGCCATTGCAGCAGCGCATGAATCGAGCTCGGATCGAACGGATAGCGCGTGACCGTGCCCGCGCGAACACGCGGCCCGAGCAGCGCGAGCGGCACGCGAAAGCCGAGCTTGCCGTCGTTGCCGATCGCGAGCTCGTTCTTGCTGATCGGCCGGATCGGCGGCACCACGTGCTCGAAAAAACCGCCCCATTCGTCGTACACGATGATCATCAGCGTGCGGCTCCAGTTCGGGCTCGTGCGCAGCGCGTCATACACCTGGTTGAGAAACGCCTGGCCGCTGCGGATGTCGGCATGCGGATGGTCGTCCGCGGACGTCCCTTCGCGCTCACCCGCGAACATCGGATCGACCATGCAGAACGGCGGCAGCGTGCCTGCTGCGGCACTCGACAGGAACTCCGAGAACAAACGCGAGATGCCGAGATAGCGCGTGCCGTACAGCGCGGTGAACGGCACGTCGTGATAGTAGTAGTTGCAACCCACCTTGGCATCGCTCAGGTTGTCCCAGATCGTGCGCAGCGACGAGTTGTCGGGACTGTCGCCGAGGCGGTCCGTTGCACCGCTGTGCAGGTAGAGGCGATTCGGAAACGTGTTGGTCAGGATACCTGTGAAATAGAAGTCGCCGATGGTGTAGTTGCTCGCCACCGCATTGAAGAACGGCAGGTCGGCCGCCGTGTAATAGCCGATGGGCAACAGGTCGCCCTGGGTCAGGCTCGTGCCCGGCGTGAGCAACCAGCCGTTCATCGCGCCCGACGCGAGCTGCGTGCGCGCGCCCTCGTAGCTGTGGTTCGGATCGTGATACGCGCATGCCTGATAGCCGTACGCGGGATTGGCCGATAGCGAAAACGGTGCGTTGGTTCCGCCGAATGCGTCCTTGTATTGCCGGTTCGCGGGCATGCCTTCGGCGCCGGGCACCCAGCTCAGGTAATGATCGAACGAACGGTTTTCCATCGTGACCAGCACGATGTGGTCGATGCCGGAGTTCGCCGGATCGGGCAACGCCGGGCGCGGCAGGTTGTAGCGATCGCCGGCGTTCGGCGACGGCGTATCGGTGACCGACGGCGCGGGCGCATTGCCGTTCGAGGACGGCCCCTCGTCGTCCCCGCCGCCGCAACCCGGCAGTGCGACACTGCCGGCTACCGCGGCAACACCGGCGAGAAAACGGCGGCGATTGTAGCGGTGGGATGCATTCGTCTCGTCCATGACAACGTCTCCTTCGTTATTGGATGCGGCGCGGGCCAGCCGATCATGCATCGCCGCCGCGAAGCGACGCGCGCTCGCCGTGCGGAAAAATGCGAGCGGGCATTTGGCGCAAGCCTTGTGCCCGAGTGGAGGGGAAATACGCGCGTCGCGCAACGCGGCGGTCGCCCGCGGGTGGCCTGCACGGCCGCGCGGCACGCGGTGCGGCCTTCGCGTATTTCGCAGATTCGTTGCGGGCACACGCACTCAATGCGCTGCACCGCATCGCCCGGTGGAGATCGACGCTGTCGTCGGATGAATGCGCGGCGCGATTACACGAATCGCATGGGGCGTTGGTCAAAAGGCGTCGGCTACCGGCGCGATTGCACGTGCCGGCGGCGGCGCGACCTCGCTCGATTGATCGCTTTCTTCGCACTTCCGCGCGAGCGTAACCTGTCGTCTCCCCGGGCCGCCGATATCGCACGGCCGATGCCGATGGTTGACCGTCCGCGACCGTGCTAGGATTTCCGTCAAACAACTCCGGAGACTGCCATGCCGTTCATCTGCGAAAACGTTGAATGCCGTGCCGTGCTGGCTCGAGGACAGGTCAGGTCCCGCCAGGAGGACGCGGGCTGGTGCTTCTACTGCCCGGACTGCAATGCCAGGAACGAGTTGAAGAATATCGGCGCGGCCGATGGTACGGTCGAGCTGGTTCAGCCGGAGCGATCCGGTCTGCCGCACAAGGTCGTCGCGACAGCGCGGCCACTGGAGGACGGCACCTATGCCGCACAGTTGCGCGTTCAGCGTGCGCTCGCTGTGAAAGGAACGTACGCGGCCGAGGAGCACTGGGAAGAGCTTGGCGTCTTCCCGGACGCCCAAGAGGCCGTCGCGCATGCGAGGTCTTTCGCGACGGATTTGCTGCGGCAAGCGGCGTAAGCACCGATACGATCGATTGGCGCGGCCGTGCCGCGCTCAAGCGACACGCTTGCCCGGCAGCCAGCGCGCTTGTTGATCCTGTCCGTGCGCGCATGAACACGCGCCCTCGGGCCGCACTGATGTGCGGCCCGAGGGCGTCGTCACGATTCCACCGCAACGAAGTAGGGGCGTCGCACACCGATGCGCGACGCCCCTTTGCGTTTCCCGCTCGCGTTCGTCAGTTGTAGATATCGAACGTGAAGTACTTCTTCGCGATCCGCTGATACGTGCCGTCCTGAATCAGGCTCGCGAGCGCCTGGTTGATCTGCGTGCGCAACGCGTCGTCCTCCTTGCGCACGCCGATCGCGGACCCGACGCCGAGCGTCTTCGGATCGTGCAGCGCGGGCCCGGCGAACTCGAAGTTCGCGCCCTTCGCGGTCTTCAGGAAGCCGAGATCGGCCTGCACCGACGACTGCAGCGACGCGTCGAGGCGGCCGGCAATCAGATCCTGATAGACGAGGTCCTGTGTCTGGTACGTGCGCACGATCACGCCCTTCGGTTCCCAGTAGGTGCGCGCATAGGTTTCCTGCGTCGTCCCCTGCTCGATGCCGACGGTCTTGCCGGCCAGCGATTCGGCCGTCGGCTGCAGGTTCGCGCCGCGCCGTGCGACGAGGCGCGGCGGCACGTTGTTGATCTTGTCGGTGAACGCGATCTGTGTGAGGCGCTTCTCGGTCACGCTCATCGACGACAGCACGCCGTCGAACTTGCGCGCCTTCAACGCGGGGATCATTCCGTCGAACGCATTCTCGACCCACACGCAATGCACCTTCATGCGTTCGCAGATCGCGTTGCCGAGATCGATGTCGAAGCCGACGAGCTTGCCGTCCGGCGCGAGCGATTCGAACGGCGCATAGCTGGGGTCGACGCCGAGGCGCAGGACGGCCGGGTCTTTCGCGGCGGCGGTGCCGGCCGTCAGCGCGAGCGCGACGGCGATGACGAGCTTTTTCATGATTGTCTCCATACCGATAGACGTTGTTCGAAGTGAAGCAAGCGGCGGCCGATGGGCGTGACGGCCCGCGCCCGGCCATGCGCGGGCGGCAGGACGATCGCCGGAAGCTGCCGGCGATCGTCCGGATCAGGGAATCCGGGGGTGCGCTGTCAGCGCGCGGCGCCGGTGATGCGCGCCATGCTGCGCCGGTAGCCGGCGGGCGAGAAGGTTGCGTTCAACATGGCCATCGCTGCGATCACGCCGATATGCAGCCACCACGCGATCGCGAAGCTGCCGCCCGCGTCGCGCAGCCAGCCGATCAGCCACGGGCTCGACGCGACGATCAGGAAGCCGACGCCCTGCACGAATGCGGCGAGCGCGCCCGCGAGCCGCGCATCCGGCAGGTGGTCGAGCGTGACGATCAGGCTCATCGAGAAGAAGCCGCCGAGCCCGAGGCCGGCGCTCGCGACCCACACCCACGGCGCGAGCGCGGGCATCGCCGCGAAGCCGACGAAGCCGGCCGCCTGCAATGCGAGCGTGAGCCATAGCGCCGCGCGGCGATCGTGCGAACGTTTCGCGAGCATCGGCAGCGCGAGCGCGCCGATCGCCTGGAACAGCGCCATCCATGCGAGCAGATTGCCGCTTGCCTGCGGGCTCATGCCGACGCCGCGATAGAACGCGGGCAGCCACGCGACGACGCTCGCGTAGCCGCTGTTGCTGAGGCCGAAGTACAGCGCGAGCTGCCATGCACGCGGAATGCGTGCGAACGCGGCTACGGGCGCCGCACCCGCCGCGGCATGCACCGCGTCGCGCGGCGCCTTCGCGCGCCACAGCGCGAGCGTGACGAGCGCGGGCAGGGCCCATACCGACAGCGACAGACGCCACCCGCCGTGCGCGGCGAGCCACGGGCTTGCGACCGCGCCGAACGCTCCGCCGCCGACCAGCGCGGCCGAGTAGAGACCCATCGCGAGCGGCAGCCGGTCGACGAACCAGCGCTTCGCGAGGCCGGGCGCGAGCGACTGGACCACGGCGACGCCCGCGCCCGCGACGATCGAGGTGACGGCCAGCCCGGTGCTGCCGCCGGCCCACAGGCGCGCGAGACAGCCCGCGGCGATCAGCGCGAGCGCGGTGGTCAGCGCACGCTGCTCGCCGACGCGCCGCGCGAGCCCGATGCCGATGCCGGCGACGACGCCCATCAGCACGAACGGCAGCGTGGTCAGCAACGCGGCCGCGCGAAAACCGAGGCCGGTGTCGGCGCGCACGAGATCGAGCACCGGCCCGAACGCGGTCAGGAACGGACGCAGGTTGAGGCCGGCCAGCACCAGCAGCGCAAGCGCGCCATAGGATACGGACGCCGCGTGCGGACGGGGAACGGCTTGCGCGGTGCCGGGGTCGGCCATCGGAATGCTCCTGAGGGGCCGGTGGCCCTGTGATGCGATGCCGAAAGGGTAAAGGCGCGCCAGCCCAGGGGAAAATTAAATATTCGACTGGCTATCAGTGTGGAATGCGATGGCGCGACGCCGCGCGACGGGGCCGGATGGGGGCGGCCGGCGGGGCGGCCGCGGTGGGGATTCGACGCGCGGTCAGGTCGCCGGCGCGTGCGGCTCGCCCGCCCGCTCGCGGTCCTTCATTCGACCGGATGCAGATCCTGCAGCATCGTCGGCACGAGTTCCGACACGGTCGGGTGGATGTGCATGCCGCGGCTGATCGTCGTGTACGGCGCGCCGGCGGCCATCACGTCGAGCATCCCGTGCACGACTTCGTCGCCCGTCACGCCGAGGATCGACGCGCCGAGAATCGCATGGCTGTCCGCGTCGACGATCACCTTCATGAAACCCTGGCTCTCGCCTTTTTCGACCGCGCGGCCGACGCGCGTCATCGGTCGCGTGCCGAGCAGCAGCCGGCGGCCGGTCTGCTTCGCTTCGGCAAGCGTCATGCCGACGCGGCCGAGCGGCGGGTCGATGTACATCGCATACGCGGTGATGCGGTCGGACACCTTGCGCGAATCGTTGTCGAGCAGGTTGGCCGCGACGATCTCGTAGTCGTTGTACGCGGTGTGCGTGAACGCGCCGCGCCCGTTGCAGTCGCCGAGCGCCCAGATGCCGGGCACGTTGGTGCGCAGCTCGTCGTCGACCGTGATGTAGCCGCGCGAGTCGGTCGCGACGCCGGCCAGTTCGAGCCCGAGATCGTCGGTGTTCGGCACGCGGCCGACCGCGAGCAGCAGGTGCGAGCCCGCGACCTCGCGGCGCCCGCCGGTGCAGTCGAGGCCGACCACGACGCCGTCGCCGTCGCGCCGCGCGTTCAGGCAGTTCGCATCGAGCTGCACGTCGATGCCTTCGTTCTCGAGAATCTCGCGCACGGCCTGCGAGACGTCCTCGTCCTCGCGATGGATCAGGCGCGGGCCTTTCTCGACGATCGTGACCTTCGAGCCGAAGCGGCGATACATCTGGCCGAATTCCAGCCCGACGTAGCTGCCGCCGACGATCACGAGATGCTCGGGCAGGAAGTCGACGTCCATCATCGTCGAGTTGGTCAGGTACGACACCGAGTCGAGGCCCGGCATCTGCGGGATCTGCGCGCGTCCGCCCACGTTGATGAACACGCGTTCGCCCTCGAGCAGTTCGTCGCCGACCCGCACGGCATTGGGGCGCTCGAATCGGGCATGACCCTGAAACACGGTCGTGTGGTCCAGCCCGCGCACCCATTGCTCGACGCCGTGGTTCGAGCGGCCGGAGATCCGGTCCTTGCGCGCCTTCACGGCTTTCATGTCGACGCTCACGGGCCCGACCGACACGCCGTATTCTTCCGCGCGCCGCGCGAGTTGCGCGGCGTACGCGCTCGCGATCAGCGTCTTGGTGGGGATGCAGCCGGTGTTCACGCAGGTGCCGCCGAAGCGGCCGCGCTCGACGATCGCGACTTTCATGCCGGCGCCGGCGAGCCGCGCGGCAAGCGGCGGCCCGGCTTGCCCGGTGCCGATGACGATCGCGTCGAAGTGTTGCGTCATGACGTCCTCCTGCGCTGGTTCAACGTGGGAACGATGGACGCGCAAGCCGCATGCCGTGCCGGCGCGCGTCCGAACGGCGACGAGCGCTCATGGTAGACCGGTTCGCGGGGGGAGGCGAGTGGCGCGCGGCGGGGCCACTGGCGCCGCACTGCAACAAGGTGCCGGCTGGCGTGCCGCTGCGCACCGTCGTTTCATTCCTCGCCGGCATGCTGTCGCGGCCGTTCATTCCAGCCGGCTGCGGCATGCGCGACCCGGCTGTTTCATCCCGCGCCAGCGCGCGTCACCTCGTCGGAAACCGCGCGCGCAACGTCGCGAACCGCGCGTCGTCCGGAAACGCCGTCACTTCATACCGCACCGGCCGGTGCGCGGTGGCCGTCATCAGGTCGCCGCAGGTTTCCCGCAGCACGGCCATCGGCACGTGGGCCGACTCCCGCGTCGCTTCCCGGTACAGCACGACGATGTCGGCGTCGGGCAGCAGCGTCGGCACCCCGTCGCTCCATACGCCGACGCTGAACAGCTCGCCGTTCTGCCGCCGGTACACGGTGTAGCTCGCGACGAAGATGTCGATGCCGTTGCGCTTGTGCAGATCGTCCAGTAGCGTCCGTTGATCCTGGTAGTCGCCGGCAAGCTCGTCGACGCGCAGCGCGTGCAGCTTCGCCTCCAGTGCCGCCGGGATGAAATTCCGCCACGCGGTGCCGTCCCAGCGCAGCATCAGCGCGGGCAGCGGGCGCGGCTGCGCGCGCGCCTGTTCGGCGAGTTCGACCATCGTGGCGAGCCCGGCCGCGTTGCGGTCGCCGGTGAGCAGCAGCACGGCCCGGTTCGGCGCCATCACCACCGGCGCGCCGGAGATCGGCTGGCGGTGCAGCAGGTCGGTGAGCAGCAGCCGCGCCGCGTCGTAGTAGTCGCCGAACTGCGACAGGAACACACCGTCGCCCACCGCCGCCCACGGGGCGGACGATACGCCGCGCAGGTTGTCGATCGCTATGCTGCATGCCTGGTCGAAGCTGACGCCCCATGCGGCCAGCCGCGCCGTCGTCAGCCGCGCGACGCTGAACTCGCCGTCGTACGCGATGCCGACTTCCAGGTTCTCGCAGAGCGGCCGGAACGCGACCTCCGACGCGCTGGGCTGGCCGGCGAGCTGCAGCGCAACCACGCCGCGCTCGGTCGCGCTGCGGATCACCGGGAGCAGTCGTGCACGGACTTCGGCGAAGTTCGACGGAATCTCCTGCTGCATCATCGCGCTCGCCTGGCGCTTGAGCGTCGCTTCGCGCTCGGCGGGCATCGCGCCCGCATAGTCGCGGAACAGGTTGTGCAGGTTGATGATGTTCGACGGGACGTCCGCCTGCACGAGACGGCCCCTGTCGTCGTCGTGAAGCCACTCGCGCGTGTCGCCGGTCGCACGCAGCTCGGCGATCAGGCGTTCGGCGAAGTCCTGCCGGGTCGGCGGTTTGCTGAAGCGCTCGCGCAGGCGCGCGACGAAGTCGGAAAGCATCGTTTGCGGTCGGGCGAGCCCGTCGGTTATTGATTCTCTCGTTCTCGTGGGCGGCGCGACCCGTTTCCCGAAGCGCCGCTTGCAGCCCGCGGACATCGGCCGGATGTCCATCCTGCGCCGCGACCGGCGGCCCGCGCGCCGGCTGCGGGCGGTGCGGGCCCGTCCAGGACGCGAATCGCATGGCGGGTGTCGCGATGGTACCGCACGTCGATGATGAAATCGAACCCGGTTCAATATTGCCGGGCTGCCGGCGTGCGACCCGCGCCCGCCGCCGCGGCTGCGGCCGGCGGCCGGACGTGCCGCCCGGGCCGCGCCGGCGCTGGCGAAAACCCCGACGATCGGCCGGCGAGCCTTGTGCGGCGGGCATTCGCGCCGGTCGCGCGGGTGGCCGGGCCGGGCTGCTCGCCCGATTCTGCCGGTCGACCGCCCGACGACGTGTAAACTGCTGCCTTTTTTGACGGTTTGCAGCATGGTGCAAGCACCCCCGCGCCCGGCACTGAGCGGCCCGACGCTCGTCCGGCTGCTCGCGCGCCTGACCGATGCCGACGTCGCGGAGTCCCGGCAGACGCTGTCCGACCGCCTGAGCCAGTGGCTCGGCTGGACCGACGCGATCACGCTGTCGTCCGCGCTGACCGCGAGCCCGCCGGGCGTCGCGGCCGGCGTGCGCGGTTACGACGCCGAGCGCGACTGCGCGCGCGTGCGCCACGACCTCGCGCAGGCGATCACGACCGCCAACCGCCCGCGCACGCGGCGGCGCCCCGGCGAGATGCCGCCGCCGCCCGCCGACACGGCCGACTTCGCGGACTTCCGCCAGAGCTGTCTGTCCCTGCAGCAGGAGATGGAGACCGCGATCGGCCAGTTGCGCGGCCGCTTGCGGGTCGCGATCGCCGCGCGCTCGTCGGGGATGGCACGGCTCGCGACGCTCGACGCGATCATGGAGCGCGTGCTTGGCGCGCGCGAACGCAGCCTGCTGTCCGCCGTGCCCGCGCTGCTCGGCACGCGCTTCGAGCAGCTGCGCGACGCGGAGCGGCAGGCGCTGGCCGACGCGCAAGCGGCAGCCGATGGCAATGGCGACGGCGCGGCCCCGCCAGTTGCGCCGATCGTGCCCGGCACGTGGCTCGACACGTTCCGCGACGAGATGCAAAGCATCCTGCTCGCCGAACTCGAAGTCCGGTTTCAAACGGTAGACGGGCTGCTCGCGGCCCTTCGTACCTGCTAATCAATACGCTATGTCCAGAATTCGTCTCGATCTCGTTGTCTTCTTCGCCGGCTTGCTCGCGGTGTGCTGGATCGGCGTCGGCTATGCCGCGTCGAACCCGCTTGCGGCGGCCGTCACGCTGCTGATCGGCGCGTGCTACGTCGCCGGTGCGTGGGAACTGCAGCGCTACCGGCAGGCGACCGCCACGCTGTCGCGCGCGGTGGCCGGCCTGACCGAACCGCCCGCGAAACTCGATACGTGGCTCGATACGCTGCATCCGGGCCTGCGCGGCGCCGTGCGCTCGCGTGTCGAAGGCGCGCGCGTCGCGCTGCCGGGTCCGTCGCTGACGCCGTATCTCGTCGGCCTGCTCGTGCTGCTCGGCATGCTCGGCACGCTGCTCGGGATGGTCGTGACGCTGAAGGGCACGGGCGCCGCGCTCGAAAGCGCGACCGATCTCGATGCGATCCGCGCGTCGCTGATCGCGCCGGTGAAGGGCCTCGGCTTTGCGTTCGGCACGTCGATCGCGGGTGTCGCGACGTCGGCGATGCTCGGCCTCATGTCCGCGCTCGTGCGCCGCGAACGGATCGACGCGGGCCAGCAGCTCGACGCGAAGATCGCGACCACGCTGCGCGTGCATTCGTCCGCGCACCAGCGCGACGAATCGTTCCGGCTGCTGCAGCGCCAGGCCGACGTGATGCCGGCGCTGGTCGACCGGCTGCAGACGATGATGACGACGCTCGAGGCGCGCAGCGTCGCGCTGCACGATCGCCAGCTCGAAAGCCAGCAGGCGTTCTTCGAGCGCACCGAGCGCGCGTACGCGGGCCTGGCGTCGAACGTCGGCGCTGCGCTGAAGGAAAGCGCCGCCGAAAGCGCACGCGTGGCCGGTGCCGCGCTGCAGCCGGTCGTCGCCGCGACGATGACGGGGCTCGCGCAGGAGATGGCCGCGCTGCGCGACACCGTGACGGGCGCCGTGCAGCGTCAGCTCGACGGGCTGACCGACGGCTTCGAGAAGACCACCGGCAACGTGACGGCCGTCTGGAACCGCGCGCTCGACGAGCAGCGCCGTGCGGGCGACGCCGTCGCGCAGCAGTTGCAGACGACGCTCGGCCAGTTCACCGACACCTTCGCGCAGCGCTCGACCGACCTGCTCGATGGCGTCGCGACGCGCCTCGAATCGACCGAGAGCCGCCTGTCGGACGCGTGGCGCGATGCGCTCGCGCGCCAGGAGCAGGTCGGCGAGACGCTGGCCGGCCAGCATGCGCAGGCGCTGAGCGAAGCCGCCGCGACGTTCGAGCGGCATTCGGGGGCGGCGCTCGCCGCGATGCGCGAGTCGCATGCGGGGCTGCAGACGCAACTGGCCGCGCGCGACGAGGCGCGACTGGCGGCGTGGAATGCGTCGCTTGCTGAAATGGCGGCGAACCTTGGCGACGAATGGCAGCGCGCGGGTGCGCACAGCGCCGATCGTCAGCAGGAAATCTGCGACGCGTTGGCGCAAACGACGCGCGACCTCACCGCACAAGCCGCGACGTTCGAACAGCGCTCGACCGATCTGCTGTCGACGATCCGCGAATCGCACGCAGGCTTGCAAACGCAGCTTGCCGCGCGTGATGAAGAACGTCTGTCCGCATGGAACGCTTCGCTCGCCGCGATGGCAACGAAGCTCGGCGACGAATGGCAGCGCGCAGGCGTGCACAGCGCGGGCCGTCAGCAGGAAATCTGCGACGCATTGGCGCAAACGACGCGCGATCTCACCGCGCAAGCCGCAACGTTCGAACAGCGCTCGACCGATCTGCTGTCGACGATCCGCGAGTCGCATGCGGGTCTGCAAACGCAGCTTGCTGCACGCGATGAAGAACGCCTGTCGGCATGGAACGACTCGCTGGCCGCGATGGCCGCCGCGCTGCGCGACGAATGGGCGCAGACGAGCGCACAGGCCGCGACGCGCCAGCAGGACATCTGCGACACGCTGACCCGCACCGCGAACGAGATCACCGCGCAGGCGCAGGTGCACGCAAGCGACACGATCAACGAAATCTCGCGCCTCGTGCAGGCTGCGTCCGAAGCGCCGAAGGCCGCGGCCGACGTCGTCGCCGAACTGCGCCAGCGCCTGTCCGACAGCATGGTGCGCGATACCGCGATGCTCGACGAGCGCAGCCGCCTGCTTGCGACGCTCGAAACGCTGCTCGGCGCGGTCAACCACGCGTCGACCGAACAGCGCACCGCGATCGACGCGCTCGTCAGCACGTCGGCCGATCTGCTCGAGCGCGTCGGCGCACGCTTCAACGACACCGTCGATGCCGAAACGCGCAAGCTCGATTCGGTGGCCGCGCAGGTCACGGCGGGCGCCGTCGAGGTCGCGAGCCTCGGCGATGCGTTCGGGGCGGCGGTGCAGGTATTCGGCGAATCGAACGACAAGCTGTTGAATCACCTGCAGCGCATCGAAGCCGCGCTCGAGAAGTCGCTGGCGCGCAGCGACGAGCAGCTCGAGTACTACGTCGCGCAGGCGCGCGAGGTGATCGACCTGAGCATGATGTCGCAGAAGCAGATCGTCGAGGACCTGCAGCAGATCGCCGGTCGGCGCGCATCGGTCGGAGCGTGACGCATGCATGACGAAATCGACGACGGCGCGCCGGCCGCGCCGGTCTGGCCCGCGTTCGCCGACCTGATGTCGGTGCTGCTCGGCGCATTCGTGCTGATCCTCGTCGGCGTGATCGGCATGCAGTTGCAGCTCACGTCGAAGCTCGAGGAAGCCGTGCGTGCGCGCCAGCAGGAAGCGCAACAACGCAAGTCGCTCGAAGAGGCGCTCGCCGGGCCGCTCGCGGCCGGCCGCGTGACGCTCGTGAACGGCCGCATCGGCATCAGCGGCAACGTGTTGTTCGCGCTCAACTCCGACCAGCTGCAGCCCGAGGGCCGCGATCTGCTGAAGACGCTCGCCGGGCCGCTCGCGACGTACCTGAAGACGCGCGACGAGATCCTGATGATCAGCGGCTTCGCCGACGACCAGCAGGTGCGCGCCGGCAATCGCCAGTTCGCGGACAACTGGGAACTGTCGGCCAAGCGTGCGCTGACGGTCACGCGTGCGCTGATCGATGCCGGCGTGCCGGCGCCGTCGGTGTTCGCGGCCGCGTTCGGCTCCGAGCAGCCGGTCAGCTCGAATGCGGACGATGAAGGCCGCGCGAAGAACCGCCGCGTGGAAATCGCGCCGGTGCCGCGCAAGACCGCGTCGAGCGGAGGGAAGGCGAAGTGACGGACGACGCGACGCCCGTGCGCGCGACGCTCGACGCGTGGCGCGAGCAAGGTGCCGACCGGCTCGATCCGGTGCGCTTTCATCGGCTCGACGCGCTCGAGAAGCGTGCGGCCGCGCTCGACGGCGACGCACGCGCGTTGCTCGATGCGCGGCTCGCGACGCTGCTGGACGGTTTTGCGGCGATCGTCGCGCGAGCCGGTGAAGCAGCCGATGCAAGCGGGAAGGCCGTAGAAGCAACTGCAGAGGCGCCCGTGCGACGCCTGCTCCGCGCGCTCGTCGAGCAGCTTGCACGTGATGCCGAGGCCGACCGGCGCGGGATCGATCCCGAGCTGATCGACTACTTCCGCGCGACGTGGTCGAAGGTCCGCACCGAACAGCAGTATCGCCAGTCGCTCGACCAGGTGCCGCGCAATGCGGGGCCGCTCAATTCGAACAGCCTCGTGCATCGGTCGCTCGCGACGATGCGCGAGCTGTCGCCGGAATACCTGCAGCAATTCCTGTCGTACATCGATGCGCTGGCATGGCTCGAGGATCTCGCCGGCGGCGCCGCGCAGCCGGAGAAGGATGCGCCGCGCGCGAAAGCCTCGAAGACCGTGACGAAGACGGTGAAGCCGGCGAAGAAGACCACCCGCGCCAAGGCGCGATAACGCACGCCTTTTCAGCCGCGCTGCGCATCGATCGCGGCACGCAGCGCGTGCAATGCGTCGCTCAGCACCGACGCGAACGGCGGATGTGCGGCGATGCCCGCCGCATCGAGCTGACTGCCGAGGATCGGCAGCGCGATCGACGCGCGTGCGACGATGTGCGCCGACATCACCGACAGCGTTTCCCGCAGCGCCGCGTCCGCATGCGTCGCGCGCGGCGACGCGTTCAATACCGCGACCGGCTTGTACACGACGGCTTCGCATCCGACGATCCAGTCCAGCGCATTCTTCATCACGCCCGTCACGCCGTGCGCGTATTCGGGGCTCGCGATCAGCACGCCGTCCGCTGCGTTCAGGCGCTCGATCAGGTCGCGCACCGCGGCCGGCGACGGAAATTCGGCATCGGGATTGAACAGCGGAAACTCGCCGAGGCGATCGAAGCGCGTGATGCACATCCCGCGCGGCGCGACGCGTGCCGCTGCATCCAGCAGCGCCGCGTTGTACGACTGAGCGCGCAGGCTGCCGCACAGCGCGACGATGTCGATGCGGCGTTCGGAATCGTTGCGGGTTTCGTTGGCCATAGCGGAACGTGTCGGTGGGGGGCTCGCGCGCGGCGGCGGCGCGCGGATCCGGCGAATTATCGCATCGGTGCGTGAGGGACGTGGGCGACGTGAGCGACGTTATCGACGGGACGCGCGTGGCCGGCGCCGCGCACGGGATGCCATTCGCGTTCGCTACGCCACCCATTCACGTTCGGATACCTGACAGTATCGATGCCGGTCATCGCGGTTGCTTGCGCCAGTTCATCGAGCGTCCATCCTTTGCCGAGCAACAGCCGCCGCGTATGCAGCGCGCCGTACACATGATCCGCAACGCCTTCGCCGAGGTAGCGTAGCGCGCGGCCCTCGACGTCGACGAAGCCGTGTCGGTAGTCATGCGCGAGCGCGGTCCACAGGCGTGCCGCGCCAATCGACTGCCGCGCGCCGCTGATCAGGCACAGGCCCGCGTCGAGCCCCCATCGATACAGCGTCGTCGCGAGCCCCTTGCGTTGCGCGGACCCGCGCAGCCGCGTATGCGGCGCGCGCAGGTAGCGGTCGGCGCGGCGCGGGAGTTCGGGCAACCGGTTGAAGATCGTGTAGCCGGCGAGCTGCCGGGCCGCAGGATCCTCGACGTACAGGAAGTATTCGCCGTCCGCCTCGCGGTGGCGGACGATCAGGCCCGAGTCGCCGAGCGCGACGGCCGGCAGGCCGTGCAGCCGATGGCGGGGCTGGTGCAGACGCGCGTAGAGCGTGTCGAGTTCATCGTCGATGTCGTGCTGGGAATGCTGTACGTCGATACGCATGGCAAAGGGCGCCCGTCCCGGGCGCGTCGAGAAAGGGGTTCATCGCAACGGGAAAAGGAAACGGGAAATGGCAGCGGCCCCCGGGCTCGGCGAGCGAGCCGGGGCCGCGAATCAGCTGGGGATGTGCTGGAAACCGGCGGCGATCGCGGCGAGGCCCGCGATGCAGAGTGCGAACAGGATCAGGACTTTGTGGATCACGCCTCTCTCCTCAAGAACGCGCGGCGCCGAAAGCGGTGCCGCGGAGACGGTGATGGCGGGCACGGCCCGCGCTGCCGTCGTGCGCGACGACGGTCGGAGGTCCGGGCGACAGGTGCGCGCGGACGGTCAGCACCATACGCGACGCGCTGCGGGCGAGCAATCGAACCGGGGGAGAAAAGCGATGAAACGCGGGGAATCGGGGTGTTTCGCGACAATTGGTCGCAAGAGGGCGATGCGAAGGGCTAGGTCTGCACGTATCGTTCAGCGACGACGTGGCTGTCGGCAATCCTTGGACGGATATTGCGTGATCGCTCGGTGGAATGCGCGCCCGTTGCGCCGGGCCGGCGTTGCGCATATCGCGCGTGACCGGCCGGCCTTCTGCTTCTGCCTCACACCACCTGCCGCCCACCGAACGCCTGCTTGATCCGCGCAAACACGCCGTGCTGCGCGATCCACTCGGCATACGCGCGATAGTCCGGATCGCGCATCAAATGCCGCTCCTCCGTCTTCGCCCGCGTGTAATAGATCAGGTTGACCGCGACGAGCCCCGCGCAGTGCATCAGCCCGACCTGCCAGCCGAGCGGCTCGACGAACGGCACCGACACCATCCAGTACGACAGGTTCTTCGTGATGTACGCCGGATGCTTCGTGAAGCGATACGGGCCCGACGTGATGATTCCGCGGTTCGTCAGGTTCGAGAAACGCAGCCCGAACGAGATCGTCGACAGCGCGTAGGTCATCAGCAGCAGGATGATCACCGCGCCCCAGATCACGCGCAGCGTCGGCGCGGACAACAGCCAGTTGTCCCAGAACAGCGAGCCTTCGTAGCGGATGTAGTTGTTCGAGATCAGCGACCAGAACGGCTGGTAGCACATCAGCGCGGCGACCCAGCCGAGCGTCGTCGGCTCGACGGTGCGCACGTGGCTGTCGAGAATGCGAAACGTGCACAGGTAACCGACGGTGCCGAACATCAGGTCCATCGTGAACGACAGGTCGTACAGGAAGACGAAGGTCGCGAGCGTCATCGGCGCGTGCAGCGCGTTGGCGAGCGACGCGCTCAGGTGATCGGCGTCCTTCGACAGGTAGACGGTCATCAGCGGCAGGAAAAACGCCTTCACGCCCCAGCCGGCGAGCATCTCGCGCACGGGCTGCCAGCTCGCGGGGTTCTCGCGGCGGAACAGGTAGCGGCCCCACAGCAGGTATGCGTCGTCGGTCTCGCGCTGGTGGCGGTCCATCCACGCGAAGTAGAACGGCGCCGCGACGATCACGTACGGCGCGAGCGAGCGCAGCAGCGACCAGAACGGCACGTAGAACGCGCCGTGATATTCGGGCAGCAGCCAGTAGATCATGCCGATGCCGGCGTAGATCGACGTCAGTGCGCCGAGCCGCGTCGCGACGCGCGCGAGCCCGAGCGGCCGCACGGCCTGTCGCGACAGGCCCGCGCTCGGGCGCAGGTACACGCGCGAGATGAGGATTTCGTGCAGCGCGATCGTGCCGATGATCGCGAGGCTGGCGATGACCGCACGCGTGGCCGCGTCGAGGCCCGGCTGGTCGCGCGTGATCCACAGCGCGAACAGGCCGGCCGCGATGCCGAGCAGGCCGGCGCGCAATGGGGTGGCGGAACGGGGCGGGCGGTCCTGGACCGCGGCGATGCCGTCGATGGTGGAATTCATGATCGGATCCTCGTCGGGGTGAGGGCCGGCGCCCCCGCTTGGCGGATGGCGCCGGCCGTCGACCGGGCTTTGATTTGATATGTGCCCGGCCATTGGCCTGTGGTTCTGATACGTGAAACGTGAAGCGTTACTTCTTGGGGGTGGTGCCGCCGAGCAGACCGCCGAGCAGGTTCGTCACCGGCGCGAGCAGGTTGGTCGTGCTGCCCGCGGCGCCGGTCGAACTGCCGGTCAGGCCTGCCGCGACGGTGCCGCTGCCGGACGGCGTCGTGACCGTGCCGGCCGCGCCGCCCGGGCTGGCCGTGCCGACCGCGCCCAGCGCGCCGGCTGCCGAAGTCAGCGAACCCGTCAGCGTGCCGACCGGACCGCTCGTCAGCGCACCGCCGAGGGTGCCCGTGAGGTTGCCGCCCGGCGTCGTGACCGTGCCGGTGAGGCTCGCGCCGAGCGGCGTCAGCGAATTGACGAGGCCGGTGACCGGCGCCAGCAGGCCGCCGACGCCCGAGCCGCTGGTGCCGCTGGTACCGCTCGTGCCGCTCGTGCCGCTCGTGCCGAGGCCGCCGAGTGCGCCCGTCACCGTGCCAAGCAGACCGGTGATCGGCGCAAGCGGGCCGCCGCTGGTGCCGCTCGTCCCGCTCGTCCCGCTGGTGCCGCCGGAACCGCTCGAGCTGCTTCCGCCGCCGAGTCCGCCCGTCAGCGTGCCGAGCAGACCGGTAATCGGCGCGAGCGGGTTGGTGCCGCTGCTGGAGCTGCCGCTGGACAGCAGGCCGCCGGTCGACGCCACCGTGTTGCCGAGCTGCGACACGCCGTTGCCGGCGCTCGTGCCGACCGGGTTGCCGGTCGCGCTGCCGATCTGCGAACCGGCGAGGCCGAGGCCGCTGCCGAGCGTGCCCAGCAGGCCGCTGAGCGGGGCGCCGAGCAGGGTCGCGTTGCCGAGCGTTTGCGTGGCGCCCGGCGTCGTGACGCCGCCGGTCAGCGTGTTGGTGATCGGGTTGATCACGCTGCCGAGCTGCGTCTCGAGTTGCTGCACGGGTGCGCTGTTCAGCGCCGTGTTCAGCGCCGACGCGGTCGAGTTGACCGCGGTGCCGACCGTGTTGACGAGGCTGCCGACCAGGGTTGTGGCCGGTGCGAGCGGCGACAACGGGCCGGTGCCGAGGCTCGTCACGGCATTGCCGAGGTTGTTGACCGCGCCGCCGGCGCCGGTCAGCAGGCCGGTGGTCGACGTGAGCGTCGGGCCGAGCGGGTTCGGCGACACGCCGATCGAGCCGAGGCCGGCCGCGACGCCGTTGCCGAGCGATTGCACGCCGTTGCCGAGGCTCGCGACCGCGTTGCCGATGCTGCTGGCCGTCGTCGGGTTCGTGCCGGGAATCTGCACGCCACCCGCTTGCGCACCACCGTTCACCAGCGTCGTGCCGAGGTTGGTGACGAGCGTGCCGGTTTGCTGGACGACGTTGCCGAGGGGGGTGACGCTGGTGCCGGAGGTGCCGGAGGTGCCGGAGGTGCCGGAGGTGCCGGAAGTGCCGGAGGTGCCGGAAGTACCGGAAGTACCG
>NZ_ML058600.1 GCF_003635165.1 Burkholderia sp. Nafp2/4-1b
ATATGGAAAGGAATATCGTCTTGATGGGAATTTATTAAATTAAGTGAAAATACCGGCGCATAATAGGTTCCGGGTTTTCTGCCGCAAAGTAATAATTTGTTACGGCACTCGCCATTCCGAGAAACGCCAGTGCGGGACCGATTCCAGACGCACAAATAAAAAGCCGGACGACAAGTCCGGCTTCGGAAACGCGGCGCGGCGGAGGTCGTCAAAGCGGCACGTCGATCGCGCCGGCGCTGGCCGTGATCGCATTGGCACCGGGCGCCGTCGCGATCGGCGGCAGGTTCGCGCTCGTCAGTGCCGGTGCGGCGCCCGGCGTACCGCCGCGCGGCACCGTGCGGATCACTTGCGACGGCGGCAACGCGGCGCCGTTCTTCAGGTGCCGCCACATCAGGTTCAGCGCCTGCACGTTGTAGTAGTGGACCGGCACGAAGCGCGTGTCGAAGCCCGCCACGGGCAGGAACGCGTCGAAGTGCTGGCCGTTCGTCACCTCGTAGAACACGAGCTGGCTGCGGCCGCCTTCGCTGATGCTGTTCTGCGCCATGTACGCGCGCGACGCGTGGTTCACCGGCACGAGCGCATCGCTGCGGCCCTGCACGATGATCGCGGGCTTGCCCTGCAGGTTAGCGTTCACGCGCACGGCGTCGACGTTCGCCGGCATGTCGAGCATCCCGTTGGTCCACAGCTGGCGCAGGCACAGCGCGCCGGCGAAGCTCGCGTCGGGCGTCGCGAGCCGGTGATCGACGCCCGCGCCGGTGTTGAACACGAGGTTGATGCCGGCCGTCGGCGGCACGCCGTTGCCAAGCCCGAACACGGCCGGCATCGGCGACGTGGCAGGCGCCGCGACCGCGCCCGTCCCCGCGGCGGTGGTCGCGAAGCTGAAATTGCACAGGTTGTCGGTCACGCGCGAGCGCGTGTACGCATTCGCGTAGGTCACGGCGATCGCCGGAATCGCCTGCGAATCCCACATCGACGCCTGCAGCAGGTCGGAATCGGCGAGATAGCCGGCTGCATGCAGCTGCGCGAGCGCGTCGGCGGCCTGGCTTTGCGTGTCGGCGCCCGACACGAGGCCCGCCGCGGCGAGCGTCGCGCAGCGCTGCGTGCGGATCGACTGCGTGGTGGCGAGCGGCAGCCCGCTCAGGTACGGCTCGCCGGCGAGCGACGCGGCCGCGGCCGCGCACGGCTGCAGCAGGTTCGCGAGCGTCGCGTAGTCGGCCAGCGGCCGGCCGAACGACGGCACCGGCTGACCGCCCTCGCGCACGACCGCGTTCGCCGCGAGCCGCACGTTCACCTGCGGCTCGCCGACCACGACCGCGGTGATCCAGCGGCGCGTGTCCTGCTCGGCCGCCGCGAGCGCGGCGCCGCCGCCGTTGCTGACGGATGCCGCGATCGTCGTGATGTCGCCCGCGCGGTAGCGCACGCCGTGCTGCGAGCCGTCGAGCAGCGGGCCGAACTGTTCGTTGAGCGCCCAGTACGCGAATTCGACCGCCTGCAGCGTCGCGTGACCCCAGTCCTGCTCGGGATTCTGCTGCGAATGCGCGTGCTTGAACGCGTAGCGGTTCGGGAAGCGGCTGTTGAACGCGGCCAGGTCGCCGCTCGTCACGTTGGCGGTGAAGAGGCTGGCACTGCCGGCCAGCACCGCGTCGGCGAGCGTGCCGTCGATCAGCGTGATCGTGTCGGAGCCGAGCTCGTGCGCGCCGTTGCCGCCGCCCTTGTCGTTGTACGCGACCGCGCAACCGCGCTTCAGGCCCCATTCGCCGGCCGCCGAGATCGCGCCGTACACGCCGCGCGAGCCCGACGACGTCGCGGTGACGATGCACGGCTGCGCGGGATCGAAGCTCGCGGGCACCTGCACGAGCAGCGTCACGTTCTTGCGGCCGCTGCCGTCGTCGGAATACGCGAGATATTCGGTGCCGGGGATCTTGCCTTCGCCGAGCGTGTCGTTGCCGTCGAGATCGACGTTCGGCCCCCAGAAACGGCCGTAGCCGCCGTTCGCGCTCATGTCGACGAGCGCGCGGTAGTTCGACCAGATGGCGACGCGGCGCAATTCGGCGCTGGTCGGCCGGGATGGATTCGCGAACGCGGGTGCGGTCGCGGTGGCCAGGCCGGTCTTGCCGAGGCCGGCCGTCAGCAGGTCGTCGCTCGTGCCGTCATAGGCGGTCGTGCGCACGCTGCCGGACACGAAACCGGGTAGCCGGTTGCGCTCGCTCGATTCGTCGCCGTTGCAGGCGCCGAGCAACGTGACGGCGGCCAGTGCCGCGCCGACCAGAATCCGACTGCCCCACCCGTGCGTCGTCATAGCCGACCTCTCGATATCGATATCGTGATCGGTCCGCCGCCGCGTCGGGCGCGGCTCGCGGCCATCGGGAAAACGCCGGGTCGCCCCGCGTATTCCTTCCGAAGGAAGTGCCGTTCGAGGCATGCCCTGTCGGTCAACCTGCCCCGCGGGCACGCTGTGGTGCAAACGGGCCCCGGCATGCCGAGGCCCGCCTGAAAGCGGGCGCGGGCGACGCTGGTGCGCCGCTCGCCCGGCGTTATTGCTGCTGAACCGTCAGCTTGTTCGAGACCGACGTCACGCCCTTCACGCCCTTCGCCGCCTCTTCCGCCTTGTCGATCTGAGCCTGGTCGGGCACCGTGCCCTCCAGCGTGATCGCGCCGCCCTTCGAGCGCACGACGAGGCTCGACACGTCGATGCCGCCTGCCTTCGTGATTGCCTTGCGCACCGCGTAGCCGAGCTGGCGGTTCGCCTTCTTCGCGGTCTTGGCCGCCGCCTTCGGCGAGCTCGCTGCCGCGGCCGGCGCTTCGGTGGCCGCCGCATCGCTGGACTGCGCGTACACGCTGCCCGTCAGACAGGCCGCCACGGCCGCAACACCCAACGCTCTCAACACGATCGACTTCATGCTATCTCCTTGTAACTTCGGAACGGCCGTGCACAGTACGGCCGGACACCCCCAAAGGCAGCCGGCCCGCGCGCGAACGGGCGGGACGGCCGATGATTTCCACGGCGATGCGAGAGAGGCGACACGGGCCGGCGGCCGGCGCGCGCGAATGCGGGCCGGCCGGGCCGGACAGCCGCCGGCCGGACGCGCCCGGTCTCATTGCGTGCCGGGTCGCGCGCGAATCGGGCGCGGCTGCGTCGCACAATGTAATCCAGCGCCCGCCGAAGCGCAAAGCTTTTGACGCGCGGGCCCTCGCCCCTCCCCCGCCGCCGGCCGTCGCGGCCACCCGGGCAACCCCGCGCGAGCCGGCCGCCGACTCGCGCACGCCGCGGGAAACCGGGTACCATCGCCGCCAGAACATGCATCGCGTGCAGCGTCCTAGCGCGCCGTCATCGATGCGTCACGCCCGTGTCATCCGCCGACTTCATGAAGCCAGCCAGCCCCCGCCCGCCGCGCCGCATCCTCGCCCGCTTCGTCGCGGTGTCGTGGCGCGACCTCGCGCTGTCGATCGGCCCGACCGTGCTGCTCGCGGCCGGCGCGGTCTGGCTCGCGGTCAAGCTGATCCAGCCGGCGCCGCCGTCCACCCTTGCGATTTCGGCCGGCCCGCCCGGCAGCACGTACTGGAACGCCGCGCAGAAATACAAGACGATCCTCGCGAAGAACGGCGTCACGCTCGACGTCGAGTCGTCCGAAGGGTCCGCGCAGAACCTCGCGCGGCTGTCGAATCCGAAGGCGCCGGTGGACGTCGGCTTCGTGCAGAGCGGCATCGGCCCGAAGGAGCGCGACGAACACCTGATGTCGCTCGGCAGCATCGGCTACGTGCCGCTCGCGATCATGTACCGCGGCCCCGTCGTCGCGCGCCTGTCCGACTTCAAGGGCAAGCGCCTCGCGCTCGGCGCGGAAGGCAGCGGCGCCCGCGAGTTGAGCCTCGCGCTGCTGAAGATGAACGGCATCCTGCCGGGCGGCTCGACGGAACTGCTGCCGACCGCCGGCGAGGACGCCGCGACCGCACTGCTCGACGGCAAGATCGATGCCGCGTTCCTGTCCGGCGACTCGACCCAGATTCCGGTGATGGCGAAGCTGTTCCGCGCGCCCGGCGTGCACGTGTACTCGTTCACGCAGGCCGACGCGTACGCGCGGCGCTTTCCGTACCTGACCGCGATCACGCTGCCGATGGGCGTCTACGATCTCGGCCGCAACCTGCCGCCCGCCGACATCCATACGGTCGCGCCGACCATCGAGCTGGTCGCCCGCGACTCGCTGCACCCCGCGCTGTCCGACCTGCTGATCGAAGCCGCGCGCGAAGTGCACGGCCACGCGACGATCCTGCAGCACGCGGGCGAATTCCCGTCGCCCGTCACGCGCGGCTTCCCGCTGTCGGACGACGCGGCGCGCTATTACAAGTCCGGCAAGACCTTCCTGTACCGGCGGCTGCCGTTCTGGGTCGCGAGCCTCGTCGACCGGCTGCTCGTCGTGGTGGTGCCGCTGATCGTCGTGCTGATCCCCGGGCTGCGCCTCGTGCCGTCGCTGTACGGCTGGCGCGTGCGCTCGCGCATCTATCGCTGGTACGGCGCGCTGATCGCCCTCGAGCGCCGTGCGCTCGGCGAGCACACGGCCGACGAACGCATCCAGCTGCTCAACGAGCTCGACGACATCGAGGAAGCCGTGAACCGGATGAAGATGCCGCTCGCGTACGCCGGGCAGTTCTACGTGCTGCGCGAGCACATCGGCTTCGTGCGCGAGCGGCTGACCGCGCACGACCACGACGTCGCCGCGGCAACGGCGGTCACGCCGGGCGCCGGCGCCGCGGCGCACACCGACGTTGCACCGCAACCAAACGGCGAGCCCCCTCGGGCGACTCCCGGTTCCGCGTGAGCGGCCAATCCGCGATCATTGCTGCATCCGCGCGCCACCGCGTAACATGAAGGCCGCCGCCAGGCGCGCACGCCCCACCCTCTGGAGATCGCCATGACAACCGGCCTCGACACCGCCCAACCCGCCTGGTTCTACGACTTCGTGTCGCCGTTCTCCTACCTGCTGCTGGAGCAGCACGACAAGTGGCCGGACATGCCGTTCGAACCCGTCGCGGTATCGCTGCCCGACCTGCAGCGCCACTGGGGGCAACGTTCGAGCGCCGACGTGCCGGCCAAGCGCGTGTTCACGTACCGCCACGCGCTGTTTCGCGCCGAACAGCTCGGCATCCGCTTCAAGATGCCACCCGCGCATCCGTTCGACTCCGACAAGGTGCTGCGCCTCGCGATCGCGCTGCGCGCCGACATCGCGACGGTGTTGGAAATGTTCCGCTTCATCTGGCACGACGGCAACGATCCATCGACGCCCGACGGCTTCGCCGCCCTGTGCAAACGCGTGGGCGTGAACCACGGCAACGAGCTGATCGAATTCGAGGAAACGAGCGCGCAGTTGCGCCGCAACACCGACGATGCGATCGCGCTCGGCGTGTTCGGCGTGCCGACCTTCTGGATGAACCAGCAACTGTTCTGGGGCGAGGACGCGCTGCCGATGGTGCTGTACTGTGCGCGCACGCCGAACTGGCTCGAGTCGCGCGAGGTCAAGCGGATCAGCGCGCTCGCCAAAGGGCGCGCGTGATGGCCGGTATCACGCACGCGAACGCGCGGCTGCGGTAAGGTTACGCGTCCCCCGAATCACCCATTTCCGATGGAAGACGACGACCGTACCGCCTCGCTCGACATCTGGCTCGTGCGCGTGTTGCGCACGCTGCTGCTCGAGCGCAGCGTCACGCAAACCGCGCTGCGGCTGAACCAGACCCAGCCCGCGATCAGCACCGCGCTGCGCAAGCTGCGCGAGACGCTGAACGACCCGATACTCGTGCGCGGCAAATCCGGGATGGTGCCGACCGAATACGGCACATCGCTGCTCGGCGCCGCGTCGCGCGCGCTGCGCGAGGTCGACTTCATCGCGACGCCGCACGGCGACTTCGATCCGTCGTCCGCGCGACGCACGTTCCGCGTCGCCGCGCCCGACTACCTGAACGATTTCTTCATGCCGACGCTGATCGAGCGCTTTCGCGACGCGGCGCCGCATGCGCATCTGGAAATCGATTCGCTGAATCCCGCGCTCGATCATGCGGAAGCGCTCGAATCGGGCGCGCTCGACCTCGTGATCGGCAACTGGCCGAAGCCCGACCCGCGGTTCGCGCGCCAGGACCTGTTCTCCGACACGATCGTCTGCCTGATGCGCGACGCGCATCCGCTCGCACGCGAACCGCTGACGCGCGAAGCGTACGCAGCGGCCGCGCATGTCGCGCCGACGCCGTACACCGGCGACAAGCGCAACGCGATCGAGATCGGCCTCGCCCGCGCGCGCCTCACGCGACGGATCGTGACGACGCTGCCGTACTTCGGCATCGTGCCGCAGGTGCTGCTGCAGTCGGACCTGATCTTCACGACGACGCGCCGCTTCGCGACGCACTATGCGCAGCTGCTGCCGCTCGTCGTCGTCACGCCGCCGGTGCCGTTTCCGCGCATCAAGAGCTACCTGCTCACGCACCCGCAGCCCGATCGCCCGACCGACATCGCGTGGCTGTGCGCGCTGATGCAGAACGTGTCCGACGAGCTGACGGCCGCACGCGGGCGCAGGCGGTAAAGCGGCACTGAGAGGCGACACTGAAGCGGCACTGACGCCGCGCCGACCCTTCGCACGACGGCCCGCGCGCGTTCACGTCGTCCCGCCGCTCAGGCTGTGCAGAACGTTTCCTGAAGATGGGTCCAGCGCACGACGCCTGCCGCGTCGCGCGCGAACACGGCCGTCGCGCGACGCGCGGGCAATTCGCCCGACGCCGCGTGCTGCGCTTCGAGATAGGTGAGCACCGCATGCGACGCGCCGGCCGCGAGCACGCGGATATCCGACAGCGCGATGCGCAGCCCCGGCTTCGCACCGCAGAGCGTCGCGAACAGCGCGTGCGTGCCGTCGCGGTCGAGCACGCGACCGTCGGTCATGATCATCGTGAATTCGGCGGAAAAAGGCGCGAGCAGCGCAGCGAGCGCCGCGGGTGCGGTATCGGCGCCGGCGAGCCAGCGTTCGATGGCGACGACGCTCGCATCGAGCGCGTCGAGATAGACCTCATGATCGGACATGGCGCGTGCATGAAATACGCGCGGCCCGATGCCGCGCGCTCCGTGCAGTGTAGGCAAAAACGCACCGGCGCGCGTCGCGCGCAACGGTTGCGGGTTGCTAGCGCGCGCAGCTCACGTCGTCGCGCACGCGCCCGGCCGCCGCGGCCTTCGCATCGGCAACCGGCATCCCCGAGCGCGCCTGCAGCAATTCCGCGCAGACGGCCACCGCGATCGCGCCGGGCACCTTGTCGACGATGCCGGCGACGCCGATCGGACACACCATCTCCACGAGCCGCGCCGGATCGACGCCGCGCGCGGCGAGCCGGCGCTCGAACTTCACGCGCTTCGTGCGCGAACCGATCATCCCGAAGTACGCGAAGTCGCGCCGCCGCATGATCTGCGCGGCGAGCGAGAAGTCGAGCGCATGGTTGTGCGTCATCACGAGGAAGTACGCGCCGGGCGGCGCCGCATCGACAATCGCTTCCGGTATGTCGGTCGGCTCCGGCTGCACGTTCGGCGGACATTCGTCCGGGAACAGCTCGTCGCGTGTGTCGACCCACTGCACGACGCACGGCAATGCGCCGAGCAGCGTGACGAGCGCGTGGCCGACGTGCCCCGCGCCGAACAGCACGATGTGCATCGGCGGCGGCGTGGCGCTCGCGCGGTTGCGCTGGCCGGTGCCCGGCGCGAACGGCTGAAGCTGCGACGGCGCGCTGCCGCACGCGCCGTTGCATCCGGCGGCGCGCGCCTGCGACGCGGCGCGCGGCGAACGAGCGGGGCCGTTCATGCCGGCCTCCGCCGCGCCGTCCCGACGAGGCTGACCGCCCCGTCGGGGTCCGCGCACCAAGCGAGCGTAGAGTGGCCGTTCATCTCAGCCTGCCCGCGCGGTGCGCGCCGCACGTACCGCATTCACCGCGCGCAGGATCGACTCGCCGGTAGCCGGCCCGTCGAGCGGCGGATTCACCTGGTAGTCGCCGACCGCGGCCACCGCATCGCGCACCGCGAAGAACACCGAGAACGGCAGCAGCAGCGGCGGCTCGCCGACGGCCTTCGAGCGATGGATGCTGTCCTCGACGTTGCGGTTCTGGAACAGCCGCACGTTGAACTCGGGCGGCGTGTCGTTGACGGTCGGGATCTTGTACGTGGACGGCGCGTGCGTCATCAGCTTGCCGCCCGCGTTCCACCACAGCTCCTCGGTCGTGAGCCAGCCCATCCCCTGGATGAACGCGCCTTCGACCTGGCCGATGTCGATCGCCGGGTTCAGCGACGCGCCGACGTCGTGCAGCGCATCGACGCGCAGCGTGCGCATCTCGCCCGTCAGCGTATCGATCACGACTTCCGACACGGCCGCGCCGTACGAGTAGTAGTAGAACGGCCGGCCTTGCAGCTTCGACTGGTCCCAATGCAGCTTCGGCGTCGCATAGAAACCGTCGGACCACAACTGCACGCGCGCGAGATACGCCTTCGCGATCACTTCGCCGAACGGCACGCTCGCGCCGCCGACCCACACGAAGTCGTTGCCGAACTTCACGTCGGCCGCATCGACCTTGCCGTCGCCGAACTGCTTCGCCGCGAACGCCGCGAGCCGCTCGCGCAGCTGCCGCGCCGCATCCTGCGCGGCCTTGCCGTTCAGGTCGGAGCCGGTCGACGCAGCGGTCGCGGACGTGTTCGCGACCTTGCTGGTATCGGTCGCCGTCACGCGGATCCGGCCGAAACGGATGCCGAGCTCGTGCGCGACGACCTGCGCGACCTTCGTGTTGAGCCCCTGCCCCATCTCCGTGCCGCCGTGGTTCACGAGCACCGAGCCGTCGGTATAGATGTGCACCAGCGCGCCGGCCTGGTTGAAGTGCGTGACGTTGAACGCGATGCCGAACTTCACCGGCGTGAGCGCAATGCCCTTCTTCAGCACCGTGTTGCGCGCGTTGAATTCGCGCACGCCCGCACGCCGTGCGCGGTAGTCGCTGGTCGTCTCGAGTTCGCCGAGCAACTCCTGCAGCACGTTGTCCTCGACGGTCTGCCCGTAAGGCGTCACGTTGCGTTCGGTCTTGCCGTACAGGTTCGCGTAGCGCACGTCGAGCGGATCGCGGCCGAGCGAACGCGCGATGTCGTCGAGGATGTACTCGATCGCGAACGCGCCCTGCGGGCCGCCGAAGCCGCGGAACGCGGTGTTCGACTGCGTGTTGGTCTTGCCGCAGTAGCCGGCGATGTCGACGTCGCCGAGCCAGTACGCGTTGTCGAAGTGGCACACCGCGCGCGTCATCACCGGGCCCGACAGGTCGGCCGAGAAGCCGCAGCGCGACGTCATGTCGAGCGCGACGCCGTCGATGCGGCCGTCGTCGTCGTAGCCGACGTCGAAGCGGTAATGGAAGTCGTGCCGCTTGCCGGTGATCATCATGTCGTCGTCGCGGTCCGGACGCAGCTTCACCGGGCACAGCAGCTTCCACGCGGCGAGCGCCGCGCAGCACGCGAACAGGCCCGACTGCGATTCCTTGCCGCCGAACCCGCCACCCATCCGGCGGCATTCGACCAGTACGTTGTGCGACGCCACGCCGAGCACGTGCGCGACGAGGTGCTGCATCTCGCTCGGGTGCTGCGTCGAGCAGTACACGTGCATCCCGTCGTCGTCCTTCGGCACCGCGTACGCGATCTGTCCTTCCAGGTAGAACTGCTCCTGGCCGCCGAGCAGCATCTCGCCCGACTCGCGGTGCGGCGCGGCGGCCAGCCGCGCGGCCGCATCGCCACGTGCGAGCTTCAGCGGCGGGATCACGTAGGTTTCGGCCTTGCGTGCTTCCTGTGCGGTGAGGATGGCGGGCAGCTCTTCATACTCGACCTGCGCGCGACGCGCGGCGAGCCGCGCGATGTCGTGCGACGTCGCGACGACGATGAACATCGGCTGGCCGACGAACTGCACGATGCCTTTGGCCAGGACCGGATCATCGTGGATGATCGGGCCGCAATCGTTGACGCCGGGAATATCGTCGGCCGTGAACACGGCGACGACGCCAGGCGTCGCACGCACCGCGTCGAAGTTCATCGACACGATCTTCGCGTGCGGCTTCGCCGACAACCCGAGCGCCGCGTGCAGCGTGCCGGCGACGAGCGGGATGTCGTCGGTGTAGGTCGCGCGGCCGCTCACGTGCAGATGGGCGGATTCGTGCGCGCGCGACACGTGCACCTGCGCGGCGTCGGCCTGCGCGTCGAGGGTGCTCAGGAACGGTTCTGCTTGCTGGTTCATGTTCGGTGTTCTCCGTCGTCAGACGCGCGCCGCGTCGTTGGCAACTTCGGCGCCTGCTTCGGCGGCCACTTCGCGCACGTTCAGCGCTTGCGGCGGCAGCGGGTCGTGCGGGCGCGTCTCCAGCCAGAAGCGATACATCAGGTTCTTCGCGGTATCGAGGCGATACGCGCTCGTCGCACGCATGTCGGACAGCGGCTGGTAGTCGCGCTCGAGCGCCTGCATCGCGGCCTGCGCGGTGGCTTCGTGCCACTGCGCGCCATCGAGCACGGCTTCCGTCTGGGTCGCGCGCTTCGGCGTCGCGGCCATCCCGCCGAACGCGATGCGCGGCTCGCGGATCAGCTCGCCGTCCGCGATGAACGCGAAGGCCGCGCACACCGCCGAGATGTCGGAGTCGAACCGCTTCGACAGCTTGTACGTGCGGAATTGCAGCTTCGCGCGCGCGCCGGTGCGGTTCGGCACCTTCACGCCGACGACGAATTCATGCGGCGCCATGTCCTTTTGCTGATAGCCGGTGTAGAGCGCCTCGAGCGGCAGCTCGCGCACCGTGTCGCCGCCGCGCAGCACGACGCGTGCGCCGAGCGCGATCAGGCCCGGCATCGAGTCGCCGATCGGCGAGCCGTTCGCGACGTTGCCGCCGATCGTCCCCGCGTTGCGGATCGGCACCGACGCGAAGCGCTTCCACATTTCGGTGAGTTCCGGATACGTGCCGGCCAGTGCCGCATAGCCCTTTTCGACCGTCACGCCCGCGCCGATCTCGATCCAGTCGTCGCCGTGCACGACCTGCTGCAGTTCGGCGATCTGGCCGACGTAGATCAGGTCGTCGAGGCGGCGCATCTGCTTGGTGACCCACAGGCCGATGTCGGTGCTGCCGGCGAGGATTCGCGCGTCCGGGCGCTGCGCCTTCAGTGCGGCCAGCGCGTCCAGCGTGCGCGGCGCCGCGAACTGCGCGCCGCCGGGGGTCGTGTACGCGAACGTGTCGTCACGCTTGAGCGATGCGAGCGTGCGGGCGAGTGCCGCCGTGTCGACCGGCGCCACGGGCTGCGGTGCGCCTTCGCCGGTCGCACCTTGGCCGGCCGCACCTTGGCCGGCCGCGCCTTCGCCGGCCGCATCGAACATCCGTACCGCCGCGTCGACGATCGGCCGGTAACCGGTGCAGCGGCACAGGTTGCCGGTCAGCGCATCGGCGATCTCGGTGCGCGTCGGCACGTGCTTCGCCTTCGCGCACGCGCTGCCGCAGCCTTCGTGACCGTGCTTCTCGTACAGCGCCCACATCGACATCACGAAGCCGGGCGTGCAGAACCCGCATTGCGAGCCGTGGCAATCGACCATCGCCTGCTGCACCGGGTGCAGCGAACCGTCCGGCTGGCGCAGGTCTTCGACCGTCAGCAGCGCCTTGCCGTCGAGCGTCGGCAGGAACTGGATGCACGCATTGACGGCCTTGAACTCGACCGCGCCCGTGTCGGTCAGCTCGCCGACGACGACCGTGCACGCGCCGCAGTCGCCTTCCGCGCAGCCTTCCTTGGTGCCGGTGCAGTGCGCATCCTCGCGCAGATACTGCAGCACGGTGCGGGTGACGTCCGCGCCGCTGACTTCGCGGACCGCGTGACGATGGTAGAAGCGGATCGGCTCACTCATGTCTCTATCATTCTTCAAGGGGGGCAAGGCGGCCTGCGCCCGGGGCGCTCGACCGTCGTTTCTCTGACAGTTTGCACGCTATCACCATCAAATTCCCCAACCCATAGTTCATCACGCATGGGGCCCATATAACTGCCGCGATATGCGCGTCAGGGTCGTGCGGCAGTCTTCCGAAGCGTTGGCTGGCTTGGGTTCGGCGCGTGCGCGAGCCGATCCGTCCGCGCGCCGTCACGGATAAAACGGGGCGCGATTAACTAAACGGTCCCTGCGGGAAAACCGGTTCCATGGGAAAATCCCGATTCCGTTTTCCGCCAATTTCCGTTCCGTTTCGCTCATTCGTTCCGACCCCATGTCAACCGATTCCGCCACACCGCCGCGCAGCGGCGTTGCCGTCACGCTGCAAATCGTGTCCGTCGTCTGCTTCACGTTCATCTGCTACCTGACCATCGGCCTGCCGCTCGCGGTGCTGCCAGGCTTCGTTCACGACGAACTCGGCTTTTCGGCGATCGTCGCGGGTGGTGCGATCAGCGTCCAGTATTTCGCGACGCTCGCGTCGCGCCCGCTCGCCGGGCGCCTCGCCGATACGCTCGGGCCGAAGCAGACGGTGCTGCGCGGGCTGATCGGCTGCGGCGTGTCGGGGGTGCTGCTGCTCGTCGCGCTGCTGCTTGCTCATTGGCCGGTCGCGAGCCTCGTGCTGCTGGTCGCGAGCCGGCTCGTGCTCGGCGTCGGCGAAAGCCTGTGCGGCACCGGCGCGATCCTCTGGGGCATCGGCCGGGTCGGCGTCGCGCACAACGCGAAGGTGATCTCGTGGAACGGCATCGCGACCTACGGCGCGCTCGCGCTCGGCGCGCCGGTCGGCGTTGCGATCGCGCATACGCTGAATCCGGCGCTGATCGGCGTGATCGTGATCGCGCTCGCCGCGCTCGGCTTCTACCTCGCCCGCCTGATCGATCCGGTGCCGCTCGTGCACGGCGAGCGGATGTCGTATGCGAGCGTGTTCACGCGCGTGCTGCCGCACGGCCTCGGCCTCGCGCTCGGCTCGGCCGGCTTCGGCTCGATCGCGACCTTCGTCACGCTGTACTACGCGGCGCGCCACTGGCCGAACGCCGCGCTGTCGCTGACCGTGTTCGGCACGCTGTTCATCGGCGCGCGCCTGCTGTTCGCGAACACGATCAAGACCTACGGCGGCTTCCGCGTCGCGATCGTGTCGTTCGCGTTCGAGTGCTCGGGCCTCGTGCTGCTGTGGCTCGCGCCCGTGCCGCACGTCGCGCTCGTCGGCGCCGCGCTGACCGGCTTCGGCTTCGCGCTGATCTTCCCGGCGCTCGGCGTCGAGGCCGTCGCGCTGGTGCCGCCGGCCAGCCGCGGCGCGGCGCTGTCCGCGTATTCGGTGTTTCTCGACCTGTCGCTCGGCATCACCGGCCCGCTCGCCGGCTATGTGGCCGGTGCGTTCGGCTATCCGCAGGTGTTCCTGTTCGCGGCGGTGGCCGCGGCTGGCGGCGTCGCGCTGTCGATGCTGCTGTACCAGCGGCAGGCGCGGGTCGCGGGGAGCGGCGCGGCGGCGTGAGCGTGTCGTGCGGGATGCGGTTCAACGCGGCTCAGCGCAGCAACACGTTGAAGTCCCGCAATACGTGAACCGCGTGCGGATGACGCCGAAACGGAACGGCATCCTTGAGAGTTTGGGTGCGGCACGATCGAAGAGCACGAGTGCCTCCGACGTGTTGAGATGCCGGGACATGTATAGAAAGCCGTCGACCCGGCGATGATGCCGGTGGATGGCAAGCGACCACTGCTGCGGAACGTCGTACGGCACGGTGGTCGACAACGCGCCGTCGCCGCCCAGGTTTTTTAACGGCAACCCATGCAGGACGGCCACGTTCAGCGGCGCGCCATCAAACGACAGGACATAGCGATCGAGTTCGGTCGTCACGAGCGGAAAGCCGCCCAGCGCGAGATCGGCGACTTCATCATGCAGCACGGTTTCGGCGAACGCGCAATGCAGATCGAAACCGAAATAGCTGGTGCCGTACCGTCGCCGCTTGCGCGAATCGTCGAAGCGATTGCCGCCCGACTTGCCGAAATACGGCTCGCCTGTCGCGAATCGCGAGATGCGCACGAGCGCGGCCGGCGCAACTTCGCGAGTCACCAGCGTCGCGCTCGCGAAATGTTCCCCTGGCGCTGCAAGCAAATGCGCCCCCTAGCGTTCGGCGAACGCCATGGCGGCGCGCTCGACTTCATCGAGCTTTCCGCGTGACAGCGCGACGAGCGGCGTAACGTTGCCCAGCGATGCCTTCCGCGTCGTGAAGAACTGCCATTTGCTCCATCCCGGCAAACTGCCGAGACATTGCGTCACCCTGCCCAACGTCTTGCGATCGATGTCTCCCGCCAGATAGAAGGCCGGATAGTACTGTGCGGTGCCGACATCGACCGCGAAGATCCGGCCGGACGCCACCGCCTTGCTGAGTGCCTGTCGCGTCATGCCGAGGCCGGCCCAGATCTGTGCCGCGGGCAGCAGCTTGCCCTGCGCGACCAGCACGCGCCGCTCCGTCTGCGCGTGGCGCTCCAGATCAGCGATGGCGACGTCTGCCGGCGCGGCCGCCCCGCGCTTCTTCCCGCTGGACGGCTTCCTGTCGCGCGTCGCGGCAGCCGCAATGCCGAACGTGATCGTGCCGGCCAGATCGATGACCTGCGCGATGCCGACCTTGAACAGGTGGCCCAGTTGCTCGTCCGACAGCCTCAGCAGCGCACGGGCGCGATCGGGGCCGAGCATGGTTGCGGCGCCGACGGCACTGCGCAGCGCCTCCTCGGTCTCGACATCGAGAATTGCATCCGCGCCTTCAAGCGCATGAGCGTGCGTGACCATCCTGCCCTCCTGACCCAACCGGAGGAATCAGCCTAGCCCCGATTCGAAACCAAGTCAACCACGTCAACCATTCCGAATGATCGCGGGCCATACCCTGTAGCGACCCGCGTGACCCCCGGCTCAAGCCGCCCGCAGAAACAACCGGCGCGTCAAATCGAACGCCACCAGATTCCCGGCCAGCACGAGCAGCAGCCCGATCACCGCGAGCGGCGACCACTCGTAGCCTTCGAAGACCGTCGACACCGCCAGCGCAACGATCGGGAACAGCACCGTGCAGTACGCGGCGCGCTCCGGCCCGATCCTCCCGACGAGCGTCAGATACGCGGTGAAGCCGATCACCGAGCCCGGCACCGCCAGATAGATGAGCGCACCGAGATAACGCGGGCTCGGATCGATCGTGAACGGCAGCCCGGCC
Source organism: Burkholderia sp. Nafp2/4-1b (assembly GCF_003635165.1). Lineage (GTDB taxonomy): Bacteria > Pseudomonadota > Gammaproteobacteria > Burkholderiales > Burkholderiaceae > Burkholderia. The sequence continues at coordinate 15,179 of NZ_ML058600.1, forward strand.
ACCGCGCTGCCGACGGTCAGGATCGCCGCGCCGATCAGCATCGCCCAGCCGTTGGTTGCGAGCGGGTGCAGGCCCATCGACTGCATCCGGCTCGACAGCAGGTTGCCGGCCGAGAAGCACATCGTGCCCGCGAACGCGATCGCGAGGCCCGTCCAGGTCGCGTGATCGTCGAGGTGGCCGGCCATCTGCTGCCAGAACAGGCATGCGATGCCGGTCAGCCCGAGCAGCGCGCCGGCGATCGCGGACGGCCGCAGCGGGCGGCCCATGAACAGCCGGCCATTGATCGAATTCAGCAGCGGCGCGGTCGAGAAGATCACCGCGACGAGGCCGCTCGGCACGACCTGCTCCGAGTAGTAGAAGCACAGGAAATTCAGGCAGAACAGCGCGAAGCCCTGCGCCACGAGATAGCGCCATGCTTTGCGCGGCGGCCAAACCGGCCGGCGCATCACGCGCAGCAGCGCGAACAGCACGGCGGCCGCGAGCCAGAAGCGCCACGCGATCGACACGGGCGGCGGCACGGCGCCGAGCTGCCACTTGATCGCGATCCAGGTGGTACCCCAGATCAGCACGGTGACGAAATAAAGCGACAGGTTCATGGCGGCAATGAAGCGAAGCGAGTGAAACGGACCCTGACTATGCCGCCGCCCCGCCCGCACCGATTGTCCGGAATTGCGGTCTTTTTCGGGCCGCCGCACGGCGCGCCGCGTGCGCGCTTATACTCGGCCCATCATGAGTTCGCCCCTGTACGCCCCGCCCGTCGACCACGCAGCCGCCCTTGCCGGCGGCGCGATGCCGTTCGGCCTGCAGTCGGTGTGCCGCACGCTCGCCGAGGCAAACGCAACGCTCGAGCGCTTCACGTGGCTCGGCGACCATCTCGCGATCGCAGAATGGACGCGCATCACCGACGAAAGCGAGACGATCTACGAACAGCCCGGCCACCATACGCTGTCGTGCTATCTCGACGGCGGCTACCGGACCGAGCGCGAACGCGTGCCGCGCTACGGCGCGCCGAGCCTGCTGTGCGCGCTGCCGGGCGACCATGAATCGCGCTGGTGGGTGCGCGGCGAGATGCACTTCATCCACCTGTACTTCCTGCCCGAGCACTTCACGCAGCGCGCGATTCGCGAACTCGACCGCGAGCCGCGCGAGCTGAAGCTCGCCGACCGCACCTATTTCGAGGATGCGCGCGTCGCCGCGCAGTTGCGTTCGCTCGCGCTCGAGCGCTGGGATGATGCCGACGGACGGCTGCGCACCAACGAGGTCGCGCACGACGTGCTGAGCCTCCTGCTGCGCGGCCAGAGCACGACGCGCACCGACACGGCGTTCCGCGGCGGCCTCGCGCCGGCCGTGCGCCGCCGCGTGCGCGACTACATCGACAGCTACCTGTCGCAGCCGCTGACGCTCGGCGAACTGGCGAACGTCGCCGCGCTGTCCGAATACCACTTCTCGCGGATGTTCCGCCTGTCGTTCGGCCGCGCGCCGCACGCATGGGTGGCCGAGCAGCGGCTCGCGCGCGCGCGCCTGTTGCTGCGCACGACGGCGCTGCCGCTCGCGCAGGTCGCGGCCGATTGCGGCTACGCGAACGCCGGTCACTTCAGCCATCGCTTTCGCGACGCGCACGGCACGACGCCGAACGCGTACCGGCGCGCGATGCAGGGCGGCTGAGCGCGGCGTCGTTCGACGGCCTGCAGCACCGGCCTACCCGCCTCCGCGCTTACGCGCCTCCCCGCTTACGTGCCCCGCTGCGACAGTTCCTGCTCGAGCGCGGCCACGCCGGCCGGCAGGTCGACCGGCACCTTCAGGTCGACCATCGTGCGGCCGAACGCATGCAGCGTGCGGAACAGGTTGTGTTCGCGACACTGCTCGCCCATCTGCCCGATCCGCACGATCGGCAACCCGAACGAGCCGGAGATCTCGACCTGGTACTGCTTCGAGATATGGCCGCACACCATCCCGGGCGTGAGCCCTTCGGGCGTCTCGATGCCGACCACCGAATTGAGCCGGCAGTCCTTCGGCGCATAGAGCGCGAGCCCCATCGCCTCGACGCCCGCCTGCAGCGCGAGCGAGCAGCGCAGGTGCCGCGCGAAGCGGCTTTCCAGCGTCTCCGCGCACACGAGGCGCAGCGCCTCGTGCAGCGCGAGCACGCCCGACACCGGCGCCGTGTAGTGATAGCCGGCGTTGTGCCAGAAGTTCTCGGCGAGCGCCATGTCGAGGCACCAGTGCGCGTTCGGTTCCGGACGCTGCTTCATGCGATTCCACGCGGCGTCGGAGAACGCGATCAGCGACACGCCCGGGATCGATGACAGCCCCTTCTGGCCGCCCGTGATCACCGCGTCGATGCCCCACGCATCCATCTCGAGCGGCATCGTCGACAGCGTGCACACCGCATCGACGACGACCAGCGCGCCGGCCGCCTTCGCGAGCGCCGCGATCTCGCGCAAGTCGCGGTTCCATACGGTATTCGACGTTTCGCCCTGCACGATCGTGACGATCTCGGGCCGCTCGCGCGCGATCGCGTCGGCGATCTCGTCGAGGCTCGCGACCGCGCGGTCGGCCACTTCGAGCGTCGCGACGTCGGCGCCGACGCGGGTGGCCATCTCGGCCATCCGCGCGCTGAAGAAGCCGTTGCGGATCGACAGCACGCGGGTGCCGCGCCATGCGAGGTTCGAGATCGCCATTTCCATCGCGGCCGAGCCGGGGCCGGCGACGCCGAGCACCCACTTCGTGCGGGTCTGGAACACGTAGCGCGCCATCTCCTTCACCTGCTCGATGATCTTCGCCATCGTCGCGCCGAGGTGGTTGATCACGATCGTGTTCGCCTTCGCGACGGCGGCCGGGATCGGGACCGGGCCGGCCCCCATCATCAGCAGCGGTTCTTCGGGCAGGATCGCGTCGAGCGGCACGACGACGGGACAGGGGATCGGCGAGTAATCGATGGACATGGCAGGCAAAAGAGGAAGGAAGAAAACGCACGGACGTCGTCCGCCGCACGGCATGGCGAACTGTCGATCATTCCGCGTTCCGCGCCCGCGCGCAAGAGGCACGCACGGCCGGACAGCGTGCGGCTGGCCCGGTCAACGGACCGGGCCAGCCGGCCGCGCACCCGTCGAACGATCGGGTTCGGTATTGCGTCGGCATTGGCCGCCGTATGCGAAACGGTGCCATATGCGGTTCGCCGCCCGCGATTTTCTCCCACAATATTGCGACGTGTGGCGAACGCGTGCGTTCAGCACCGTGTATGCACCGTCCGGAATACCGGCCGCCACGAAAAATATCGCGCACTTGGAAATCGACCCACGAAAGCCGCACCTGCGTAAAAACATCCATTATCGCGGCATCTATTGGTGACAGATTTCATCCGTTACTGCCCATCAACGCAACCGATCGATCTCAATACCTTGATTTTTATAACAATTATTCAAATACGAGGCAGTCACGCGTGGCCACAATCAGTCATCTCCGACACGGACGCACGACATCGCCGCGTTAAACCGATACCCGCGATTTCGATTTTACGCAACCCGCCCCTTTTCTCAGGTTGACGGATAACGCTTTCGTAATGAACAATCGTCTGCAGAATCGAAAACCGATTTTTCGATACGAACGAGAACCGGATGTCGCGCCACGGTTTTCCCGGTCGTGCCACGAAAAATCACAACCATAATCATTCAACCGGGCCAGAAATCCGCGAGCCATGAACCAGATTCAGACCATGCGTGTGTTCGTCTGCGTCGCCGAGCAGCAGAGCTTCCGGCGCGCGGCGCACCATCTAGGCGTATCCAATGCGCTCGTCACGCGTTCGATCGCGATGCTCGAGTCCCACCTGAACACGCGGTTGATCCACCGCACCACGCGCAACCTGTCGCTGACCGAGGCCGGCCTGCGCTACCTCGACGGCTGCCGCGCGCTGCTCGAGGAATTCGATCATCTCGAGGCCTCCGTCGCGCATGCGGTGCGCGAACCGGCCGGCACGCTGCGGGTCGTCGCGTCGGGGCTGTTGTCGCCGCTCGCGCTCACGCCGCTCGTCACCGGCTTCCGGCACCGCTACCCGGAACTGCGCGTACAGCTGACGGTCGCCGAAGGCCCGCTCGATGTGCTGGATTCGGGCTACGACGTCGGTATCGTCACCGGCAACGGGCTCGACGGCAATCCGACGCTGATTGCGCACGCGCTCGCGCCGAATCCGTTCGTCGCCTGCGCGGCGCCCGCCTATCTCGAGCGGCGCGGCGAGCCGCGCGCGCCCGACGACCTGCCGGGCCACGACTGGGTCGCACTCGCGCCGCACCAGCATGCGCCCGCGTGGCGGCTGGTCGGCCACGACGGCGTCACGCATTCGATCACCGTGCGCCCGAGCTGCACGGTCAACCAGCTCGCGCTCGTGCAGGCGGCGGCCGTCGCCGGGTCCGGCATCGCGGTGCTGCCCGAGCCGTGCGTCGCCGACGCGCTCGCCACCGGCACGCTCGTGCGGCTGCTGCCCGCCTACCGGATCGACGACCCGGACGCGCAGCTGTCGCTCGTCTACCCGAACCGCCAGTATGTGCCGGCCCGCACGCGCAGCTTCGTCGAGCACGCGCTCGAGCATTTCGGCGTGCAGGCGGACCGCGAGGGGGCCGGCTACGGCTTCCTGCGCGCGCCCGATCGCATCGATCGCGGCTCCGGCCTGCAGACGGGCCTGCAGTAAACTGCACGCGACAGCCATCGGAGGTGCAGCGTGCGCGTGATCCTGTTCAGCAGCCGGCAGTACGACGACGAATCGTTTAGCGCCGCGAATCGGCAGTTCGGCTATCGGCTGCACTTCCAGCCGTCGCACCTCGACGTGGAAACAGCGATCCTCGCGCACGGCTATGACGTCGTCTGTCCGTTCGTCAACGATACCGTCGACGCGGCGGTGCTCCAGCGGCTCGCCGACGGCGGCACGCGCCTGATCGCGCTGCGTTCGGCCGGCTTCAACCATGTCGACCTGGCGGCCGCCGAGCGGCTTGGCATCGCGGTCGTGCGCGTGCCCGCGTATTCGCCGCACGCGGTTGCCGAACACGCGGTCGCGCTGATCCTCGCGCTCAACCGCCGGCTGCCGCGCGCGGTCGCACGCACGCGCGAAGGCGACTTCTCGCTGAACGGCCTGCTCGGCTTCGACCTGCATGACAAGACGGTCGGCGTCATCGGCACCGGGCTGATCGGCCGCGTGTTCGCGAAGATCATGATGGGCTTCGGGATGCACGTGCTCGCGCACTCGCAGCCGCCGTACGACGACGAGCTGATCGCGTTCGGCGCGCGCTACGTCGAGCTCGACGAACTGCTGCGCCACGCCGACGTCGTCAGCCTGCATTGCCCGCTGCTGCCGTCCACGCACCATCTCATCAATGCGCAGACGCTCGCGCGGATGAAGCACGGCGCGATGCTGATCAATACCGGCCGCGGCGGCCTCGTCGACGCGCAGGCGCTGGTCGACGCGCTCAAGAGCGGCCAGCTCGGCCATCTGGGGCTCGACGTGTACGAAGAGGAAAGCGGCCTGTTCTTCGAGGATCACTCCGACCTGCCGCTGCAGGACGACGTGCTCGCGCGCCTGCTGACCTTCCCGAACGTGATCGTCACGTCGCACCAGGCGTTCTTCACGCGCGAGGCGCTGGCCGAAATCGCGCACACGACGCTGCTCAACATCGAGGCGTGGCACGCCGGCACGCCAACCAACGTCGTGACGGCCGCGCGCTGAGCCGCGGCGCTGGTACGGCGTTCCGCGAGAAATCCATCAACGATTCATCATTTTGTTTCGACTGATGTAACGGCGCACGTGCGGGGTCTGCTATCGTTGCGCCGACCTCCCCTCGCTTCTGCCGCTCATGCGTTTCGACGACTCCGCCATTGCCGCGGTCTACCGCGCCATCTTCGAACGGCGCGACATGCGCCATTTCACGCCGGCACCCGTCGATCCGGCCACGCTCGCGCGCCTGCTGCGCGCCGCGCACCATGCGCCGAGCGTCGGCTTCATGCAGCCGTGGCGCTTCATCCGCATCACCGATCCCGCGCTGCGCACCGCGATCCATGCGCTGGTCGAGGCAGAGCGCCGGGCGACCGCCGACGCACTCGGCGAGCGGCAAGACGAATTCATGCGGCTGAAGGTCGAAGGCGTGCGCGAATGCGGCGAACTGCTGGTCGTCGCGCTGACCGACGACCGCGAGCGCCACGTGTTCGGCCGCCGCACGCTGCCGGAGATGGATCTCGCGTCCGCCGCGTGCGCGATCCAGAACATGTGGCTCGCCGCGCGCGCCGAAGGACTCGGGATGGGCTGGGTGTCGCTGTTCGACGTCGACGCGCTGCGCACGCTGCTCGGCATGCCGGCCGGCGCGAAGCCGATCGCCGTGCTGTGCGTCGGACATGTCGACGCGTTCTATGCGAAGCCGATGCTCGAGGAGGAGCGCTGGGCGGCACGGATGCCGATCGAAGCGTGTCTGTTCGAAAACGGCTGGGATGCGCCGGCGATCGCTGACGCAGATTGCGCCGCGGCCTGCCTTGGTGCCGCCGGCGACTCGTCCCCCTCGCCGGCAATTGCTGCGCCGGACGATGGCCCCGATCGCGCGCCGGTGGAAACGGCTCCCGGGCGCTGACCGGACGCCTGCCGCCGACTTGTCACCCTCACCGGCGATCGCTGCGCCTTGACGCTGGCGCCGCCTCCGCACCGATCGAAGCGCTTCCCGGGCGCTGACCGGACGAGAGGCCCTGCGAAACGCCGGTTCAGCGTCTGCGTTCCGGCCCGATATTCCTCCACGCACCGTGCCGTCAGACGCAGGGAAATCCCCGCTGTCGCGTACTCGGCCGACTGCTGCGTCGCACGCCGGCAACATCCATTCTGGCCCCGAGCATGCGGGTTTTCACTGAAGTAGAATCGCAGCTGACACTCCCCCGCCCGCCCGTCCCGCGCGCATCCCGCGCCGGCCTCGGGCCGCACCTTTTCCCAGCCCACCGCGATGCCCTTGCCTCTTTTCGCCCTTGCCGTCGCCGCATTTGGAATCGGTACCACCGAGTTCGTGATCATGGGGCTGCTGCCCAATGTCGCCCGCGATCTCGGCGTGTCGATTCCCGCCGCCGGCATGCTCGTGTCGGGCTACGCGCTCGGCGTGACGATCGGCGCGCCGATCCTCGCGGTCGTCACCGCGAAGATGCCGCGCAAGCGCGCGCTGATGGGCCTGATCGGGCTATTCATCGCGGGCAACCTGTTCTGCGCGATCGCGCCCGGCTATGCGGTGCTGATGGCCGCGCGGGTCGTCACCGCGTTCTGCCACGGCGCGTTCTTCGGGATCGGCTCGGTGGTCGCGAGCAACCTCGTCGCGCCGAACCGCCGCGCGCAGGCCATCGCGCTGATGTTCACCGGCCTCACGCTTGCGAACGTGCTCGGCGTGCCGCTCGGCACCGCGCTCGGCCAGGCATACGGCTGGCGCGCGACGTTCTGGGCCGTCACCGGCATCGGCATCGCCGCGGCTGCCGCGCTCGCGGTGTGCCTGCCGAAAAACCTTGCCATGCCCGACACCAGCATCACGCGCGAATTCAGCGTGCTGAAGCATCCGCAGGTGCTGATGGTGCTCGGCATCAGCGTGCTCGCGTCCGCGAGCCTGTTCAGCGTGTTCACGTACATCACGCCGATCCTCGAGGACGTGACGGGCTTCTCGCCACACCAGGTCACCTATGTACTGCTGCTGTTCGGCCTCGGGCTGACCGTCGGCGGCACGCTCGGCGGCAAGCTCGCCGACTGGCGCCGGATGCCGTCGCTGATCGCGACCCTCGCGCTGATCGGCATCGTCCTCGCGCTGTTCGCCGGCACGATGCACGTGCCGTTCGCGACGCTCGCGACGATCTTCGTGTGGGGCATCCTCGCGTTCGCGATCGTGCCGCCGCTGCAGATCCTGATCGTCGATCGCGCGAGCGATGCGCCCAACCTCGCGTCGACGCTGAACCAGGGCGCGTTCAACCTCGGCAACGCAACAGGCGCGTGGCTCGGCGGCATGGCAATCGGTTCCGGCGTGTCGCTCGTGAGCCTGCCGTGGGTCGGCGTCGCGATGGCCGTCGCGGCGCTCGCGCTCACGCTGTGGTCGGCGTCGCTCGAACGCCGTCCGGTGAGCGTGCCGACCGAATTCGTATGACGCGCGGCGCGCATGGCCGCGCGCCGTGCCGCGTCGTTCGTTGCGCACGCAACTCCCTTCGATCATGATTGCCTTCATGGACCTTTCAATGTCCGCGGTGTAGCATCGCGGCCGATGAAAGCCATTCTCAATCGTGATTTCCTCGCGCTGATCCTGAGCGTCGCGGTGGTCGGTCTCGGCACCGGCGCGACGCTGCCGCTCACCGCGCTCGCGCTGACCGAAGCCGGACACGGCACCAACGTCGTCGGCATGCTGACCGCCGCACAGGCGCTGGGCGGCCTCGCGATCGTCCCGTTCGTCACCGCGCTCGCGCGGCACATCGGCGCGCGCCGCGCGATCGTCGCGTCGGTCGTGCTGCTGGCCGCGGCCACCGCGCTGATGCAGTTCACGTCGAACCTGATCCTGTGGGGCGTGCTGCGTGTACTGTGCGGCGCGGCGCTGATGCTGCTGTTCACGATCGGCGAAGCGTGGGTCAACCAGCTCGCCGACGATTCGACGCGCGGCCGCGTGGTCGCGATCTACGCGACCAACTTCACGCTGTTCCAGATGGCCGGCCCCGTGCTCGTCAGCCAGATCGCCGGCGCGACCGGCATCCGCTTCGCGCTGTGCGGCGCGCTGTTCCTGCTCGCGCTGCCGACGCTCGCGACGATCCGGCGCGCACCGCTCGCCGGCGACGACGCGCATCACGCCGCGCACGACAGCTGGCTCGCCGTGCTGCCGCGCATGCCCGCGCTGATCATCGGCACCGGCTTCTTCGCGCTGTTCGACACGCTTGCGCTGTCGCTGCTGCCGCTCTACGCGATGGATCACGGCGTCGCGAGCGCGACCGCCGTGCTGCTCGCGTCGATCATGCTGTTCGGCGATACCGCGATGCAGTTCCCGATCGGCTGGCTCGCCGACAAGCTCGGCCGGGAACGCGTGCACCTCGGCGCCGGCTGGATCGTGCTCGCGGGCCTGCCGCTGCTGCCGTTCGTGATCGCGAATCCGTGGCTGTGCTGGCCGCTGCTGTTCGTGCTCGGCGCGGCCGCCGGCAGCATCTACACGCTGTCGCTCGTCGCATGCGGCGAACGTTTCCGCGGTGCGGCGCTCGTCACCGCGAGCTCGCTCGTGTCGGCCTCGTGGAGCGCCGCGAGCTTCGGCGGCCCGCTGGTTGCCGGCGCGTTGATGGAGCAACTCGGCAGCAACGCGCTGATCGGCGTGCTGGTCGTCTGCGTCGCCGCGTTCGTCGCGGCCGCGCTGTGGGAACGACGCGGCGCCGTGCAGCGCGCAGTCTGATGCAGATCTGAGTCGGCGTCGGCGTCGGCGTCGGCGTCGGCGTCGGCGTCGGCGTCGGCGTCGGCGTCGGCGTCGGCGTCGGCGTCGGCGTCGGCGGGCAGCATGATGCAACCGTGCGGATCGGCTCGCACGCGCCGATCCGCAGGTAAAAAACGAAGACGACCCGCGCAATGCGGGCCGCCCTGTCCTGTCTGACTACGCGCTACGTTTCGCGCCGCAACCCGTCACGCATTCCGCGCGGGCAGGATCTTGCCCGCACACGCGCCGAAGCCGACGCGATAGCCGTCGCCCTGGCACCAGCCCGCGAGCGTGAGCTCGTCGCCATCCTCGACGAACGTGCGGCTGCCGCCGCCGTTCAGCGCGAGCGGTTCCTTGCCGTTCCACGTCAGTTCGAGCAGGCTGCCGAACGAATCCTTCGTCGGTCCGCTGATCGTGCCCGAGCCCATCAGATCACCAACGCGCGTGTTGCAGCCGGCCACCGTGTGATGCGCGAGCTGCTGCGCCATCGTCCAGTACATGTGCTTGAAGTTGGTACGGCAGATCGACGTCGCGTCGGCGGCGCCCTCGGCCCGCAGCGTCACTTCGAGCGCGATGTCGAACGCATGCTTGCCCGCATGCTGCAGATACGCGAGCGGTTGCGGGGACTGTTCGGGCTGCGCGACGCGGAACGGTTCGAGCGCGTCCAGCGTGACGATCCACGGCGAAATGGTCGTCGCGAAGCCCTTCGAATTGAACGGGCCGAGCGGCACGTATTCCCACTGCTGGATGTCGCGCGCGCTCCAGTCGTTCAGCAGCACCATCCCGAAGATATGCGCTTCGGCATCCTCGCACGCGATCGGCTCGCCGAGCGCGTTGCCCTTTCCGACGATGAAGCCCGTCTCCAGTTCGATGTCGAGCTTGCGGCACGCGCCGAACACCGGACGCTCCTGGTCGGGCAGCTTCAGTTGCCCGCTCGGGCGCCGCACCGGCGTGCCGCTCACCACCACCGACGACGCACGGCCGTTGTAGCCGATCGGCATCTCCGACCAGTTCGGCAGCAGCGCATTCTTCGGATCGCGGAACATCGAGCCGACGTTGGTCGCATGCTCCTTCGACGAATAGAAATCGGTATAGCCGGGAATGTCGACCGGCAGGTGCAGCGTCGCGTCGCGCTGCGCGACGAGCACTTGCGCGCGCAACGCAGCCTCGTCGCGCAACCGCACATCGTCGCGCGAGAACAGGTTCGACAGCTGCACGCGCACGCTGCGCCATGCGTCGCGGCCAAGCGCGATGAACGGATTGAGCGTCGATGCGGCGAACACGTCGGCGCCGGCCGGCAGCGTCACGAGGCCCGCACGCGCGAGCGCGGCGAGGTCGACGATCTGGTCGCCGAGCGCGACGCCCGCGCGGCGCGCCGGTTGCTTCGCATCGCTGAAGATCCCGAACGGCAGGTTCTGGATCGGGAAATCGCACGCGGGATCGTTCGCCGTGTCGACCCAGCTCTTGCGAGCCGGGTCGAGCGTCGCGCGCCAGTCTTGGGTATCGCTCACTTTTGCTCCGGATTGAAGTGTTTCTTGATGCCTTGCCAGCATTCGAAGTAATCGGCCTGCAGCTGCGCGGTGTCGAGCGCATAGCGCGTCGGCCGGATCAGCGTGCGGGTTTCGAACATGAATGCCATCGTCGCGTCGACCTTGTGCGGCTTCGTCGTGTCGCTCGCGGACGCCTTCTCGAACGTGTCCGCGTCCGGCCCGTGGCCCGACATGCAGTTGTGCAGGCTCGCGCCGCCCGGCACGAAGCCCTCGGCCTTCGCGTCGTACGCGCCGTGCACGAGCCCCATGAACTCGCTCGCGACGTTGCGGTGGAACCACGGCGGCCGGAACGTATCCTCGGCCGCGAGCCAGCGCGGCGGGAAGATCACGAAGTCGATCGTGTCGACGCCCGGCGTGTCGCTCGGCGACTGCAGCACGAGGAAGATCGACGGATCGGGATGGTCGAAGCTGATCGAGCCGATCGTGTTGAACAGGCGCAGGTCGTATTTGTACGGTGCGTAGTTGCCGTGCCACGCGACGACGTCGAACGGCGAATGGCCGATGTCCGCGCGCCACAGGCGCCCGTTCAGCTTCGCGACCAGTTCGAACGCGCCTTCGCGATCCTCGTATGCGGCCTGCGGCGTCAGGAAATCGCGCGGGTTCGCGAGCCCGTTCGAGCCGATCGGGCCGAGGTCCGGCAGGCGCAGCAGCACGCCGAAGTTCTCGCAGATGTAGCCGCGCGCGTCGCCGTCCGGCAGCGCGACCGAAAAACGCACGCCGCGCGGGATCACCGCGATCTCGAACGGCTCGACGTCGAGCCGGCCGAACTCGGTCGCGATGAACAGGCGCCCCTGCTGCGGCACGATCAGCAGTTCGCCGTCGGCGCTGTAGAAGAAGCGGTCCTGCATCGAGCGGTTCGCCGCATACAGATGAATCGCACAGCCGTTCATCGTGGCCGCCGAGCCGTTGCCGGCCATCGTGACCAGCCCCTCGACGAAATCGGTCGGCTCGACCGGCATCGGCAGCGGATCCCAGCGCAGCTGGTTCGGCGGCGTCGGCGGCACGTCGGCCGAGTCGCCGAATTCCGACACGAGCCGCTGCGTGCCGGTGAACGGCTCGAACGGCCGGTGCACGGCCGCCGGGCGGATCCGGTACAGCCACGAGCGGCGGTTGTGGCTGCGCGGCGCGGTGAACGCGGTACCCGACAACTGCTCCGCGTACAGCCCGTACGGCGCGCGCTGCGGCGAGTTGCGGCCGTGCGGCAGCGCGCCGGGCAGCGCCTCGGTCGCGAATTCGTTCGCGAATCCGCTCAGGTAGCCGGCGGTTGCCGGTTTCGACAGGTCAAGCGTCATCGTTTCCTTTCTCCATCAATTCAAGGCGGCGTTGGGCGCCTGCGCGTCGCCGCGCCGCGTGACGCCGGCGAGGCCCAGCACGAACAGCGCCGAGCACAGCACCGGCACCGCGGCCGCGTGGAACAGCGCGCCGTTGGTCCAGTTCAGCGCAATCAGTTGTCCGCCGACGAGCGGCCCGAGCATAGAGCCGATCCGGCCGATGCCGAGGCTCCAGCCGATGCCGGTCGAACGCAGCGACGTCGGGTAATACTGGCCCGCGAGCGCGTTCACGGCCGGCTGGCCGCCGACCACGCAGAAGCCGCCCGCGAACACGACGAGCAGCAGCCACGGCAGCGCATGCGCGACCGAGCCGATCAACCCGACCGACACGGCGGCGCACGCAAAGCACGCGAACAGCACGCGCACGAAGCCGTGGCGTTCGATGAACCAGCCGAGCGACAGCGTGCCGATCACGCCGCCCGTCTGCAGCACCGTGCCGACGATCACCGCCGTGCCCGGCGAATAGCCGGCCTCGCGCATCACGGTCGGCAGCCAGTTCGACAGGAAGTACAGGTCGATCAGGTTCATGAAGCTGATCGCCCACAGCAGCAGCGTGACCGGCAGACGGCCGTGGCGGAACAGTTCGGCGACCGGCGCGCCGCTTGCCGCGCGCTCGCGCACGACGAGGCGCGTGTGCGCATCGATGCCGGCCTGCGGCGCGAAGCGGGCGAGCCAGTCGCGCGCGTGTGCGTCGCGCCCTTTCAGCACCAGGAACTGCAGCGACTCGGGCAGCCGCGCGAGCATCGCGATCGTCAGCACCAGCGGCACCGCGCCGCCGACGAAGAACACCGAGCGCCAGCCGAGCGCCGGAATCAGCGCGGCGCTGATGAAGCCGCCGATCGCCGCGCCGAGCGTGAAGCCGCACGACACGATCATCATCCGCTTCACGCGATGCGCGGCCGGGCTGAATTCGCCGACCAGCGCCATCGCGTTCGGCATGATGCAGCCGAGGCCGAGGCCCGTGACGAAGCGCAGCGCCATCAGCACCGGGATCGAGCCCGCGAACGGCGTCGCGAGCATCGTCACCGCGAAGAACAGCGTCGAGCCGATCAGCACCGGGCGCCGCCCGATCCGGTCGGCCAGCACCGACAGCCCGAGCGCACCGAGCAGCATCCCGAACAGGCTCGCACTGAACACGGGCCCGAGCGCCTGCTTCGGCACGCCCCATTCGGCGATCACGCTCGGCGCGACGTAGCCCATCGCCTGCGCATCGAAGCCGTCGATCACCAGGCACAGCCCGCACAGGATCAGCAGCATCCAGTGAAAGCCCGGACGATGGGTCTCGTCGATCACGCGCTCGACTTCGAGCACGCGCGCGTCGGCCGGCGCCGCGCTCATTGCGTCACCTCGGCGGCCGGATGCACGGGCGGCGTCACGCCCTGGCGTGCGAGCGCCATCGCTTCGCGCAGCACGTCGGCGTCGCCGATCTGGTTCGCGAGCAGCAGGATCAGCTTCGCGTTGACGAGCTGGCTGTCGGCGTCCGACAGGTCGCGATGCATGTCGATCAGCGCTTCGTAGAACGCGTCCGGGTCAGCGAGGCGCGGGCTAGTGTCGAGTCGGGGCATGACGGGTGTCTCCGGTATCGTTATGGTTTCAGCGCGCGCAGGTCGCGCGCGTCAGCGCGTCGGCGATCGCCGCGCGCTCGAGCGTGCGCATCCGGGCGCACACGTGCTGGTCGGGGCGCAGCAGGTAGAACGTGCCGGGCTTCGCGTCGTAGCGTTGCGCGGCGAAACCGTCGACGTCTTCCACGACGTCGACGCCAGCCACCGGCTGCGCATGTCCGGCCGGCACGACCAGCACCGGCCGCACCGGCAGCGCGAGGCCGTCGAGCGCCTGCGCGAGCGCGGCGGCGTCGCCCGGCAGCCCGAACAGCACGCCGGCGAAACCGTCGCCCAGATGCTTCAGCAGCCAGTCGGCAGCGCCTTGCACGCGCACCGGCGCATCGGCCGCCGCCGCGCCCGGGCACATCGGGCCCGCAAACGTGTCGCCGTTGCGGTCCGGCGTGTTCAGCGGCGAATCGGCCAGTACGGCCGGCACCGACAGGCGGCCGCTGTTCACGAGCTTGCGCGCGAACTCGCAGTCGCGCGCGAGCTTCAGCGTCGCGTCGCGGAACACGCGCGACACCGCGCTCTTCGGCGTGATGAAGTCGGTCGAGCGCGTCGAATTACGGATGTTCTCGTCGGCCGCGAATTCGCGCTCGCTCGCGTAGGTGTCGAGCAGGTGGTCGTCCGAGTGGCCGTCGAGCACGAGCTTCAGCTTCCACGCGAGGTTGTCCGCGTCCTGCACGCCGCTGTTAGCGCCGCGCGCGCCGAACGGCGACACGCCGTGCGCCGAATCGCCCGCGAACAGCACGCGGCCATGACGGAACGTATCCATCCGCTGGCAGCGGAACGTATAGACGCTCACCCATTCGAGCTCGAACTCGACGTCCGCGCCGAGCAGCGCACGCACGCGCGGGATCACACGCTCCGGCTGCTTCTCGGCGACCGGATCGGCATCCCAGCCGAGCTGGAAGTCGATGCGCCACACGTTGTCGGGCTGCCGATGCAGCAGCACCGACTGGTTGCGATGGAACGGCGGATCGAACCAGAACCAGCGCTCGGTCGGGAATTCCGCCTTCATCTTCACGTCGGCGATCAGGAAGCGGTCCTTGAACGTGCGGCCGCGGCTCTCGAGCCCCATCGCCGCGCGCATCGGGCTGCGCGAGCCGTCGGCCGCGATCACGTATTGCGCGCGCAGCGTCTCGATGCCTTCCGGCGTCTCGACGGTCAGCGCCGCGTGGTCCGACGACTGCGCGACGCCCGTCACCTTGTGCTTCCAGCGGATCTCGAGGTTCGGCAGCTCGGCCGCGCGCTCGGCCAGGTAGCCTTCGACGTAGTACTGCTGCAGGTTGATGAACGCGGGACGCGCGTGCCCTTCCTCCGGCAGCAGGTCGAATGCGTACAGCTGTTCGTCCTGCAGGAACACCTTGCCGACGTGCCAGCTCACGCCCTTGTCGACGAAGCGCTCGCCGCAGCCGAGCCGGTCGAAGATCTCGAGCGTGCGCTTCGCGAAGCAGATCGCGCGCGAGCCGGTCGACAGCGTGTCGTCGTCATCGAGCAGCACGACCGGCACGCCGTGCTGCGCGAGGTCGATCGCGGCCGACAGGCCGACCGGGCCCGCACCGACGACGATCACCGGGTGAACGGCCGCGTCATCTCCGGCGGCCCGCGCCGCGCGCGGCCGGTAGTCGAATTTCAGCGTCTGGTAATCGATGCTCATGGTCGCCATCCGCTCCTCAGCCCTGCCGTGCGTGCGCCGCCGCGCAACGCAGCGTGCCGCTCGTGCCATGCGTGCCGCTGATGCCCGTTTCCTGCCGCCGCTGCCGCGGCCCGTGCTGCTCCGCCCGCTTCCTGTCACCCGCCACGTCTCGCTCCTTGCTTCCTGTTGATTCGATTCGGAACCGGCGCCGATCGAGGGGCGCCCGACTGCCGCTTTTCTTGATCGGCAACAAAATCTTGGATTTACGAATAGTAAAACCAATTACGAATAGTGAAATCAACGTAAACCCTAGCCATCGGCTCGGGAACGGGATAACCATATGAACGAAACGCCAAGCCGAGCCGGGCGCGCACTGCTAATATCAAGGCGTGAGGCGGCCCTATCGGCCGCCCTTTTTCCTTCCTACGCCATGATTCCGCCCAACATTCCCGAGCTGGTCGCCCGCGCCGGGCAACTGCCTTATCTGCGGGAACACCTCGCGCTTGCCGACGGCGGCACCGCGTGCGCGAATCTGCCCGAGCGAACGCTCACGAGCGCGTACGAACCGATTTACGACGTGACGATGCCCGGCGCGCCGCAGTCCACGTCGTTCGCCGATGCGATCGAGCGCTACGGCGACGAACTCGGCTTCCAGGCCGTCACTTTGGTCACGGGCGCCGAGCACGACCCGCTCGACTCGGCCGTCGACGACCAGACGCTCGTCGCGATCGACCGGCTGTCGCGCGCGCTGCACGCGATCAACTTCTTCGGTGCGCAGCGTCACGGGCTGCTGTTCCTGCGCGTGCACGAACGGCTGCTGAAAAGCGTGAAGTACGACCACGGCAAGCATTTCTCGACGGTGCTGCAGCGCTTCGGGCTACCGACCGAGCGGATCGTGATCGAGCTGCCGGCGGTCGCGGTCGCGCACAAGACCTTCCTTGGCTACCTGACGCGCAGTTACCAGCATCATGGCTTCAAGGTCGCGGACAAGCTGCCCGATCCCGGCCGGATCCTCGCGGTCGAATCGGAGATGGCGCGGCCCGACTACATCAAGATGGATGCAGGGATCGCGCTGCGCGACGGGATGGTGAAGGCGCTGGTCGCGTATGCGCAGCGCGTGCGGATTCCGCTGATTTTCGACGGCGTCGTCGACGAGACGCAGTGCGAGCTGCTGCGCCAGCACGACGTGCGGTTCATGCAGGGGCCGGTGTTCGCGAAGGTTGTCACGGCCTGAGTGGTTTGAGCGGCCTGCTGACGGCTGCGCGCGGTGTGGCGCGCTGGAACGTGGATGCCGGATGTCGCGTCCGCGGACGTTGGAAATCGGGGATCGGGTTCCAGCACGCAGCGCCGCTGTGATACCGGCCCGCTCCTGAGTTCCGCTCATGCCGACAGATCGCGCGCATTCGCTCGCGCGTTCGACACCGGTGCATCGACGCCGCTGCACCGCCTACTCTCTTCCACAATTCCGCGACGCGCGGAAGCGCGCCGTGTGCCCCCTCAGACCGTCTGCCCGAGCCGCTGGGCGAGCGCCTTCAGCTTCGGGCCGACCTGCGTGCGGAACACGTCCTCGTCCATCGACGATGCGGGTCCGCTGCAACTCAGGATCAGCCAGCGGCCCTCGCGCGGCTCGCGAAACGGCACTGCCGCCGCGTTCACGTCCATGTGCCACGCGCGAAACGAATAGCAGCATCCGCCCTCGGAAAACTCGGCCACCGCCTGCTGCGCCGCCGCGACGAGCGCATCCGCGTCCGCCGCGCCGCCGGCCGCCCGGTGCAGCTCCGCAAAGAGCGCACGGCGCACGTCCTCCGGCTGCACGGCCAGGTATGCGCGCCCCATCGAGCTCGTCAGCATCGACAGCCGCGAGCCGGGCGCGAGCCCCAGCGTCAGCGCGGTCTCGCTGCGAATCGTTTCCAGATAGATCATGTCGAGCCCGTCGCGGCAACCGAGCGATACGGCCGCCCCGATTTCGCGCGCGAGCGCCTGCATGTGCGGCCGCGCGAGGTCGAGCGTGCCCGAGCCGGACAGCAGCGCGTAGCCGAGCGACAGCACGCCGGCGTCGAGCGCATACTTTCCGAGCGTCTCGTCGTAGCGCAGGTAGCCGAGCACGGTCAGCGTATAGGCGAGCCGGTTCACGGTCGCCTTCGGCAGCCCGGTGCGCTCCGCGAAGTCGCGGTTGCCGAGCATCGTCTCGCCGGGCCTGAACGCACGCAGCAGGTCGAGGCCGCGCGCGAGGGCAACGACGAACTTGCGCTCGTCGATCGTGGTTTCGTCGATGGTTGAAAGCGTCATCTGATGCTACACTGGGGTCGATTTGCAAAACATTGTTCCGCACAGCGGAACTTTCGTCAAGCAAACATTCAGAGAACGGGACACGGCGCTGAAACGCGCGCCCGGGACCGACCGAAAAGGATGGAATCGGAGCCAGCGCTGAAGCACTGGCTGTGGCCGACCGCGAAGCATGGGACCAGAGCAAGCGCTGAAGCGCCGACTCCGGTCGACAGGAGATGACACGATGACTGCTGCAAGTTTTCATTGGGACGACCCGCTGCTGCTCGACCAGCAACTGACCGAAGAAGAGCGGATGGTGCGCGATGCCGCGCGCGCGTACGCGCAGGACAAGCTCGCGCCGCGCGTCACCGAGGCGTTCCGCCATGAGCGCACCGACGCCGGGATCTTCCGCGAGATGGGCGAGCTCGGCCTGCTCGGCCCGACGATTCCGGAGGAATACGGCGGCCCAGGCCTCAATTACGTGAGCTACGGGCTGATCGCGCGCGAAGTCGAGCGCGTCGATTCGGGCTACCGCTCGATGATGTCCGTGCAGTCGTCGCTCGTGATGGTGCCGATCCACGAATTCGGCTCGGACGCGCAAAAACAGAAATACCTGCCGAAGCTCGCGAGCGGCGAATGGATCGGCTGCTTCGGGCTGACCGAGCCGAACCACGGCTCCGACCCGGGCAGCATGGTCACGCGCGCGAAGAAGGTACCGGGCGGCTACTCGCTGTCCGGCGCGAAGATGTGGATCACCAACTCGCCGATCGCCGACGTGTTCGTCGTATGGGCGAAGCTCGAGGAAAACGGCACGGACGCGATCCGCGGCTTCATCCTCGAGAAAGGCTGGAAGGGCCTGTCCGCGCCTGTGATCCACGGCAAGGTCGGGCTCCGCGCGTCGATCACCGGCGAAATCGTCCTCGACGAAGTGTTCGTGCCGGAAGAGAACCTGATGCCGAACGTGCGCGGCCTGCGCGGCCCGTTCACCTGCCTGAATTCGGCGCGCTACGGGATCGCATGGGGCGCGCTCGGCGCGGCCGAGTCCTGCTGGCACATCGCACGCCAGTACGTGCTCGACCGCAAGCAGTTCGGCCGGCCGCTCGCCGCGAACCAGCTGATCCAGAAGAAGCTTGCCGACATGCAGACCGAAATCACGCTCGGCCTGCAGGGCGTGCTGCGTCTCGGCCGGATGAAGGACGAAGGCACGGCGGCCGTCGAGATCACGTCGATCATGAAGCGCAACTCGTGCGGCAAGTCGCTCGACATCGCACGGCTCGCGCGCGACATGCTTGGCGGCAACGGCATCTCGGACGAATTCGGCGTCGCCCGCCACCTGGTGAACCTCGAAGTGGTCAACACGTATGAAGGCACGCACGACATCCACGCGCTGATCCTCGGTCGCGCGCAGACGGGCATCCAGGCATTCTTCTGATCATTCGCGCGTGCGGTGCGCGTCTGCATGCCATTGCGACGCACGCCCTGAAAAAAAGACACGGCCCGCCGGGCATCGCTGCCGGGCGGGCCGTTTTCATCGGGCGCCGCGTTCGTCACGCGCCGCCGCTGCGGCAGTTACTTACTTGTTCGGCTGCGGCGTGATACGCAGGTACGGACGCACCGCATTGAAGCCCTTCGGGAAGCGCTTCTTCAGTTCTTCCGGATCTTGCAGCGACGGCACGATCACGACGTCGTCGCCGTCCTTCCAGTTGCCGGGCGTCGCGACTTTGTAATTGTCAGTCAGTTGCAGCGAGTCGATCACGCGCAGCACTTCGTCGAAGTTACGGCCGGTGCTCGCCGGATACGTGATGATGAGACGCACTTTCTTGTTCGGATCGATCACGAACAGCGAACGCACCGTCAGCGTTTCGTTCGCGTTCGGGTGGATCATGTCGTACAGTTGCGAGACCTTGCGGTCCGCATCGGCGATGATGGGGAAACCGACGACCGTCGACTGCGTTTCGTTGATGTCGTTGATCCAGCCTTTGTGCGATTCGACCGGGTCGACCGACAGCGCGATCACCTTCACGTTGCGTTTCTCGAATTCGCCTTTCAGCTTCGAGGTCAGACCGAGCTCCGTCGTGCATACCGGCGTGTAGTCGGCCGGATGGGAGAACAGGACGCCCCAGCTGTTGCCGAGCCACTCGTGAAACTTGATCGTGCCCAGGCTCGATTCCTGCTCGAAATCCGGTGCGATGTCACCAAGACGCAGACCCATGATGCTCCCTCCTCGAACGATGCTGGTGGAAACCGCGCGCTGTCGGCGCGGGACAGTCCATCAGCTTACGGGAAGCAATGGGCCGTGCGAACGATTATTCCGTTTGATATTCATATTTTTTTGTCATTTTTGCCCGATGGCGAAACAGCACGGATGGCCGCGAAGGAAACTTTTCGGACCGTTTGCGGCTCAGTTGATGATTGCGAGTCGTTTACCATGCAGTCTTGCACTGCCGCCGTATGTGTTCCCGGCTCGCCAGCAGGCAAGCGTTTCGCTACGATGTGAACCTGCAGCATGACAGCATGAAGGGAGTTGCAATGTCGGAAATCAACAAGGAGAAACTGATGTCGGATATCAAAACCGTTCTGGCGGACGCCGAGGATCTGCTCAAGCAGGCAGCGAGCACCACGGGCGACCGTGCGGCCGAGCTGCGCGAGAAAGCCATGTCGCGCCTGAAGCAGGCCAAGGAAAAGGCAGCCGACGTCCAGGTCGTGGTGGTCGAGAAAGGCAAGAAGGCCGCACGCGCAACCGACGATTACGTGCACGAGCATCCGTGGACGTCGATCAGCATCGCAGCCGGTCTCGGCGTGCTGGTCGGTCTGCTGATCAACCGCAAGTAACGCGGTCAGCGCCGTTCCGCCCCACGTGCCGCCCGATGCGGCGCGTGGGCGCAGAAGCCGGCCGGCGGCTCGCCGCCGGCCGGGCTTCGACCTAGCCGCTCACTGCGCGCGCAAGCGCTTGATCCATGACGACAGACACTCACCCGCAGCCGTCCGGCCAGGGGCCGCTGCGCCGCTTCGTCGGCTCGGCGATCGGTCTCCTGCAAACGCGTCTCGAACTGGTCGGCATCGAGCTCGCCGAGGAGAAGGAGCGCCTGATGGGCGTGCTGTTCCTCGGGCTCGCGGCCATGATGCTCGCGACGATGACGCTCATCACCCTGACCGTGCTCATCGCGATCGCGTTCTGGGACACCTATCGCTGGCAGTCGCTCGCGGTCATCACCGCGCTGTACGCGATCGCCGGCATCGCGTGTGCGCTGAAGGCGCGCTCGGGCCTGCGCGAGGCGCCGACCGTGTTCGAGGCGACGCTCGCCGAGCTCGAAAAAGACCGCGAAATTTTCCGCGGCAAGCTGTGAACGCAGCCGCGTTCGCCCCTCTCACCTACTTCGCCGACGCGCCATGAGCCAGAACGTCACGGGCCATTCACCCCGCCCCCATTCGTCGCGATCGAAGTGGAGCGCATCGCAGCACCGCGCGCTCCGCAAAGAATTGCTGATCCTGCGATCCGAGGTCGAGCGGCTCGAGCTTGCCGAAGCCGCCGCCGAGATGCGTCACGCGGTCACGCGCTTCAGCTGGCTCAAGGTGTTCATCCCCGGCCTGTCGACCGGCAAGTTCAGCCAGTCCGCCAAGAACCTGAACGCGAGCCTCGGCCAGCTCGTCAACCAGTATCCGATGCTGAGTTCGCTCGCGTCGCTCGTGTTGACGAAACCCGTTCGCTCGCTGCTGCGCGCGAGCGCGGGCCCCGCGCTCAAGTGGGGCACCGTCGGCTTCGCCGCGTGGGAGGTCTATCGGATCTGGAAACAGTCGCGCGACGAGCGCGGACCTGCCGCGAACGACGACTGATACGCGACGATGCGCGCACGGCCACGCGGCGATGCGCGCTTTACGTGCGTGATCGTGTGATTGCTTGATCACCGTACGCCCCAGCATGCCCGCCCCTGTGCCTCGCCTCCTCCATCGTTCGATCCCGTATTGCCTTTCGTGCCATCCGATCGCAGCGTAAACGAGCCGCATGCGTCGTCGCGCATCGGGCCTGCATCGAGCGGACTCGCAACCAGTTCATACACGACCCGCGCGTCGTCGCCGGCCGATCGCCTCAACCCCACGCGATAGATCGCCTGACCGTCCGGCGGCGCTTGCGCGTAGGCATCGGGCAGCGTCTGCGGCGGTGGGCCGTCGAGCGTTTCGACGTAGTGCGCCGCGCGGTACAGCGCGGCGACCGCGGACGCGCGATGCATGCGCGCGACATGCTCGCGATACGACGGGATTGCCCACCCGGCCAGCACGGCGACGATCGCGAGCACGATCATCAGTTCGATCAACGTGAATGCCGCCGCGCGGCGCATCGGCGGAGGCCGGCTCATCGATGCAGGCCGGCATATTGGCGCAGGCCCGCTCATCAATGCACCGCCGCGACGCGGCGCCAGCGTTGCGCAGCAATGCGTCCATCGCGCAGCGCAACCTGACTCTGCAGCCAGACGACGCTCGACGCATGGCCGCCGACGCCACGCGCGGTGACGAGATAAGCACGGCTATCTGGCGGACCGACGCCTCGCCAGACTTCGATCAGGCAACGCGGCGGCTGGGCGCTCATCGGCCACGAAGCGAATGGGGCGAACGCTTCGGGAGCGGCGAGCGCGGGCATGCGTCGCCATGCGTCCGGCTCGCCGTTCGATGTGGGTTCATCCAGATACGGCGCGGCGCCGCGAAGCAAGCGCCCGGTACAGGCTGCCAGTGCCGCATCGGCCGCGTGGAAGGCAATCAGCCGGTCGGACAATGCGCGCGTGCGGCGCGATTCCGTCAGTGCCGATTCGAACCATGTGCCGGTCAGCGCGGCGACCGCCGCACCGACGGCGATCACGGCAGGCAATGCGAGGCCCGCGTCGCGACGCCAGCCGCGAGTGGGCAACTGGGCGCACGGGCCCGTTGCTCGGCGGTTCAACATCATCGGTGCCTCCGCAGCCCCACGCTGCTTGTCGCAGGACACCGCCGCGCGCCTCCTTTCTGCTCGCCCTGCCGCGCTTCGCATCGCATGCGCGTCGATGAATCCATTTGCGCGGGTCATCACAACGCCTCGTGGTCCTGCACTGCGTCGCGGGCGGAATCGATGAATGCAGCCGAAGTATTCCGTAGCGCGACGATTCGATGCAGCACCAGATGCGCGCGCCCCTCCTGCGACACGACGGTGCGACCGTCGCAATCGGCATGACGCGCGGGCTCGTGCATCGGTTCGCCACGCGCGCGCACGCACAAATGCACGGCGACGACATCGCGCCAGTCGCCGGCGCCCATCGCATTCGCGTCGACGAACTGCGCGCCTTCGCGACGCAGGTAACGCACGCGCAGTTGATCGATGCCGGACACGACGGGTTGCGGCGTACCCGGACGGCCGCTTCCCTCGCAGTACAGCTCGGGCTCACCCGTCGACGGACTGACATGCGCGTCGAAACGGTTTTCCACGAGCGGCCGTTCACCGGGCGCGCCCACACCCTGCCCCAGACAATCCGACACTTGCGCGCCGTTCGTCGCCCACGTCGACACGGTATCGCCGACATACCGGATCAGCACCGCATCCGACGCTGCCCGCACGGCTTCGCAACGCACCTGCGCGCCGTCGCCTCGCACACGCCCCGCGGAACAGCCGAACACCGGCGGGAACGACGACGCCCCTTCGACATCGAGCGGCCGAAACCCGGCCATCTGGATCTGCTGGCCGATCAGCATCAACGCGGTCGCAGCCGCATCGCGCATCCGGAAGCCGTCTTCAGCCCGCCGCTGCGCGACGCGCTGGGTGTGGTACAGCGCTCCGGCAGCGACAAGCACGAGCAGACCGACGGTCATCGCGATCAGCACTTCGAGCAGCGTATGTGCGCGGCTGCGGCGATCAACGTTCAGCGGCATTGGGCTCGACCTCCCGAAACGGAATCCGGACGCACGACGGCGGCTCGACCGCTGCGCCCGCGCCTTCGCATCGTGTCGACGCTGCTGCGGCGGCGCTCCGCCAGCCGACAACCACGTAGCGGACACCGGCCGGCCCATCGTCGAGCGACATCGAGCCGCCCGGCAATGAGGCGGCCGCGAGCGCCGCGAGGCCGTCGTCGGCGGCTGCCGCTGCATGCCGGCGCTCGACGCGTGCGTCGGCAAGCCACAGCGCGCGTTCGCGCCAGATCGTCGTCCGCTGCGCACGCGTCATCGCGAGCTGGCTGCCGGCCACGGCCAGCATCACGACGGCGAGCAGCGCGATGGCCAGTACGGCTTCGAGCAGAGACGTGCCCCGCATCGAGTCGCGCATCGATTCGCGCGCGCGCATCATGCCGCGTCACACCGGCCCGAGACGACGCGCGCCCGGCCGCCTGCCGCGATCCGGATGCAACGCGACACGCGTGCATCGTCGCCGGGCAACTCGCGCTGCGGACGCAATTCGAAACGCCGGATCCCGCCGATCACCTGGCCGGCCGGCGGCGCAAACGCCAGATCGTGCGCGGCGCCCGTGACGACGATGTCGGCATCGTGCGGATAGCGCCGCAGCACACGCGACTGTCCGTCGATCTGGCCGCTGACGATCCAGCCGCACGACCATTCCGCCGGATCGCACCGCTCGCCCGAACGCACGCAGTCGCCATCACGCCCGGCCCTGCACAGCGTGACGCGCGCACCCAGACGCGTCGCCTCGGTGCGCGCGAACGACAGCGCGCCGAGCAGTGCACGCGAGCGGGCATCCACGCGTTCATGCATGCGCCACTGATCGAAAGCGGGCGCCGCGTAGAGTCCGATCCCGACCGCGAGCGCGATCGCGACCATCAGCTCGACGAGCGTGAAACCGCCGTCGCGTCGACTACGTTGTTCAACGGCCTGCCGGTGCACCCCCATCGCCATCGCCCTCCTCGACATGATGGGACGACTGTAGCCGCGCGTGCCAACACGCGCCATTGGCCGAACGGCCGACTGGCGACATGCGCTCGCAGCCGACACAATCGGCGCGAACTGAACCCACGGAGAAAGACGATGAACGAACGCAGCGCGTCAGCGCTTACGTGGAGGCTTGGAGGGGGACGCGCGACGGAACTCTTCGATCACGTCGGCAAATTCGGAAACGTCCTCGAACCGGCGGTAAACCGATGCGAAACGGACATAGGCAATCGTATCGAGGCCGCGCAGCTCGTTCATCACGAGTTCGCCGAGCTTCTCGCTACGCACTTCACGCTCGCCGGTCGCGAGCAGCTGATATTCGATACGAGCGACCGCCGCGTCGATCGCGTCAGCCGCAACCGGCCGCTTGCGCAGCGCGAGTTGCATGCTGGCGACGATCTTGCGACGGTCGAATTCCGTGCGGCTGCCGTCTTTCTTCACGACGGCCGGCAGGTTCAGCTCGACCCGCTCGTACGTCGTGAAGCGCTTGTCGCAAGCCGAGCAGCGTCGGCGCCGACGAATCGCGGCGCCATCTTCGGACACGCGCGAGTCGACGACCTGCGTGTCCTCATGCCGGCAGAACGGGCAGCGCATGCCGGATCAGCGATAGACCGGGAAACGCTTGGTCAGCTCGGCCACTTGCGCGCGCACGCGCTCGATCGTCGCTGCATCTTCCGGGTTCTCGAGCACGTCGGCGATCAGATTACCGACCGTCTCCGCTTCCGCCGGGCCGAAGCCGCGCGTCGTCATTGCCGGCGAACCGAGGCGAATGCCGCTCGTCACGAACGGCTTTTCCGGATCGTTCGGGATCGCGTTCTTGTTCACCGTGATGTGCGCCGCGCCGAGCGCCGCTTCCGCTGCCTTGCCCGTGATGTGCTTCGCGCGCAGGTCCACCAGCATCACGTGGCTTTCCGTACGGCCCGACACGATCCGCAGGCCGCGCTTGACCAGCGTTTCAGCCAGCACGCGTGCGTTCTCGACCACCTTCTGCTGATATTCCTTGAACTCCGGCGACAGTGCTTCCTTGAACGCCACCGCCTTCGCCGCGATCACGTGCATCAGCGGGCCGCCCTGGATGCCCGGGAAGATCGCCGAGTTGATCGGCTTCTCGTATTCCGACTTCATCAGGATCACGCCGCCGCGCGGGCCGCGCAGGCTCTTGTGCGTCGTCGTCGTCACGAAGTCCGCGTGCGGCACCGGGTTCGGATACACGCCCGCTGCGATCAGGCCGGCGTAGTGCGCCATGTCGACCATCAGGTACGCGCCGACCGACTTCGCGATCTTCGCCAGACGCTCGAAATCGATCTTCAGTGCGAACGCCGATGCGCCCGCGACGATCAGCTTCGGCTTGTGTTCGTTGGCCAGCTTCTCGGCCGCGTCGTAGTCGATGTCTTCGTTCTCGTTCAGCCCGTAGCTGACGACGTTGAACCACTTGCCCGACATGTTCACCGGCGAGCCGTGCGTCAGGTGACCGCCGTGCGCGAGGCTCATGCCCATGATCGTGTCGCCCGGCTTGAGCATCGCGAAGAACACGCCCTGGTTCGCCTGCGAACCCGAGTTCGGCTGCACGTTCGCGGCTTCCGCGCCGAACAGCTGCTTCACACGGTCGATCGCCAGTTGCTCGACCACGTCGACGTACTCGCAGCCGCCGTAGTAACGCTTGCCCGGATACCCTTCGGCGTACTTGTTCGTGAGCTGCGAGCCCTGCGCGGCCATCACGGCCGGGCTCGTGTAGTTTTCCGACGCGATCAGCTCGATGTGATCTTCCTGGCGGCGGTTTTCCTGCTCGATCGCTGCAAAGAGTTCGGGATCGACGTTCGCGATGGTGCTTTGGGCTCTGTCAAACATACGGTTTCCGTTAAGTGTGTACAGGTTGACCGGTGCGGCCGAGTACATTGCGCTGCTGGCGGAACCAGCTCGACGTGGCGGAAGAATCCGTATGACGCGAGACAGGACAGCCACCGGCGATGCACGCAACGGCACACAACGGCTGCCCAGGCGAACGGCAAAAACGGCGCCCCGCGCTTCACGGTGGGATGCTCCACCTTGAACCCGAAGGGTTCTATCGCCAGTCACGCAGGGGTGATGAGCGCGTTAGTTTATTGGATGCGTCATGAATAGGCAACCGCACGGCCGTGACGCGGAAACAATAAGGGTCAGATTTTATGCTCCCGTGCCGACGCGCTTCGCCGCCTTGCCGCGGTGCGGCATTCTCAGTAGGCTTGCGGGATACTATCCGCTACTTTGTTACCGACCAGGAGCAGCAATGATTGTGTTCGTCACAGGGGCGTCCGCCGGTTTCGGCGCCGCCATCGCCCGAGCGTTCGTCAAGGGCGGCCATCGCGTCGTCGCCACCGCGCGTCGCAAGGATCGCCTCGATGCGCTCGCGTCCGAACTCGGCGACGCGCTCCTGCCGTACGAGCTCGACGTGCGCGACCGCGCCGCCGTCGAAGCCGTGCCGGCGGCCCTCCCCGCAGAGTTCGCCGAGCTCGACGTGCTCGTCAACAACGCCGGTCTCGCGCTCGGCGTGGAGCCGGCCCAGAAGGCCAGCCTGGACGAGTGGCAGACCATGATCGACACGAACTGCTCGGGCCTCGTGACCGTCACGCATGCGCTGCTGCCCGGCATGATCGCGCGTGGCCGCGGGCACATCTTCAACCTGGGTTCGGTGGCCGGCACCTATCCGTATCCGGGCGGGAACGTATACGGTGCGACCAAGGCTTTCGTCCGACAATTCAGCCTGAACCTGCGCGCCGACCTGATCGGCACGCCGTTGCGCGTGACCGACATCGAGCCGGGCCTGTGCGGCGGTACGGAATTCTCGAACGTCCGCTTCCGCGGCGACGACGCGAAGGCTGCGAACGTCTACCAGAACGTCCAGCCGCTCACGGCCGAGGACATCGCCGACACCATCTACTGGATCGCGACGCGGCCCGCGCACGTCAACATCAACACGATCGAGATGATGCCGGTTGCTCAGGCCCCGGCAGGCCTCGCGATCCATCGCGGCTGACCCGTCGCAGCACCCGCAGGCCCGCCTCCGGCGGCCTGCGGCGTGCTACGGCGTACTACATTCCGTTACGAAACGGTTACGAATCCGGCTGCGGCCTTCCGGTAGAATGCGCGCCATGACTCAGCCTACCCGCTCCCCGGACGCGCCCTCCGGCTTTACCTGGCCGGTACGCGTGTACTACGAGGATACCGATGCAGGCGGCATCGTCTTCTATGCCAACTACCTGAAATTCTTCGAGCGCGCCCGCACCGAATGGCTGCGCGCGTGCGGGATCGACCAGCGTCGGCTTGCCGACGACACGGGCGCGATCTTCATCGTGCGCAGCACGTCGCTCGACTACCGCGCGCCGGCGCGACTCGACGACGCACTGACGATCACGAGCCGGCCCGGACGCATCGGCCGCGCATCAGTGGAATTCACGCAGGAAGCATGGCGTGGCGACACGCTGCTCGTCGCCGGACACATCCGCCTCGGCTGCGTCGACCGAACCGGTATCCGGCCCGCGGCGATCCCGCCGGCCGTACTCGACGTGCTGCAACGCGGGCCCGTCATCGACGCCGGGCAGACTGTATTGTCAACGAAGCTCGGATGAGCGCCGTTTAGACAAAGCCTATGAACTTGCCTTCCTGAATCGATACTAAGCAAGGTTCGGCGCCAGGCATGGCCGGCGCGCCGCGCCGCACGCACACCGTGCGCCCTCGCCGGGCATCCCCGAAGGGACGTTACTCAAACCTCTATGAACACTTCTCAAGACCTGTCGATCATTTCCCTCGTCCTCAACGCGAGCGTGCTGGCCCAGGCCGTGATGGGGCTGCTGTTGCTGCTGTCGCTGATGTCGTGGACCTTCATCTTCCGCAAGTGGTTCGCGATCCGCCGCGCCCGCGCGCAAACCGAACGCTTCGAAAGGGATTTCTGGTCGGGCGGCGACCTGCAGGCGCTGTATCAGAGCGCGGCCAACAACCGTCACACGATCGGCGCGCTCGAGCGGATCTTCGAATCGGGGATGCGTGAATTCCTGAAGGCGAAGGAAAAGCGCATCAGCGACCCGGGCCTCGTGCTCGATGGCGCACGACGCGCGATGCGCGCGTCGTTCCAGCGCGAAATGGATGTGCTGGAGGCGAACCTCGCGTTCCTCGCGTCGGTCGGCTCGGTCAGCCCGTACATCGGTCTGTTCGGCACCGTCTGGGGGATCATGAATTCGTTCCGCGGGCTCGCGAACGTGCAGCAGGCGACGCTCGCGAACGTCGCGCCCGGCATCGCCGAGGCGCTCGTCGCCACCGCGATCGGCCTGTTCGCCGCGATTCCCGCGGTGGTCGCGTACAACCGCTACGCGCACGACATCGACCGCCTCGCGATCCGCTTCGAGACCTTCATCGAAGAGTTCTCGAACATCCTGCAGCGTCAGGCCCAGTAAGGAGCACGCCATGGCAGGAAGTCCCATTCGATCCAGCATGCGCGGCGGCCGTTCGCGCCGCGCGATGGCCGACATCAACGTCGTGCCGTACATCGACGTGATGCTGGTGCTGCTCGTGATCTTCATGGTCACGGCACCGCTCGTCGCCCCGTCGATCATCAATCTGCCGACCGTCGGCAACGCGGCACCGCAGGAACAGACGCCGCCTGTCGTCGTCAACATCAAGGCCGACCGCACGATGAGCGTCAAGTACAAGGGCGACTCCGGCGCGACGCAGGAAGGCACGATGAGCAAGGCCGAGCTCGACAGCTTCATCATGGCCCGGCAGGCCGATCATCCCGACCAGCCGGTCGTCATCGCGGCCGACAAGACCGTGCAGTACGATGCGGTCATGACCGTGATGTCGGATCTGAAGGCGCGCGGCGTCAAGCGCGTCGGCCTCCTCGTCAAATCGCAATGAACCGGCAGCAATCCACGCGCAGCAACGGCTACCCGTCTCAGCCCCCGCGCGAGCGCGGTACGTGGCGCGCGTTCGCGCTGGCCGCGCTGATGCACGTGCTGCTCGCGCTGTTTCTCTACCACGGCGTGCAGTGGCAGAACAGCACGCCGGCGGGCGCCGAAGCCGAGCTGTGGACCGAGGTGCCGGATGTCCCTGCGCCGCGGCCCGTCGTCACGCCCACGCCGCCCGCGAAACTCGCGCCGCCCCCTCCCCCGGTCCGGGACGAGCAGGCGGACATCGCGCTGCAGCAGAAGAAGCGGCAGCAGGAAGCGGCAGCACGAGAAGCGCTGCTCGAGCAGCAGCGCCGCGCACAACAACTGAAGCAGCAGGAAGAGGAAGCCCGCCGCGCGCAGCTCGCGGCCCAGCAGGCCGCCGCGCTCGCCGCGGAAAAGGCCGCCGAACGTGACAAGCAGAAGCAGGTAGCGAAACTGAAGCAACAGCAGCTCGCCGAGCAGCAGAAGCTCGAACAGCAAAAGCTCCAGCAGCAGAAACAGCAGCAACAGAAGCAGGCGCAGCAGGAAGCACAGCAGGCGGCGAAGGCCAAGGCGGATGCCGCCGCGAAGGCGAAGGCCGAAGCGCAGGCCAAGGCGAAGGCCGAAGCGGCTGCGCGTGCGAAGGCGGATGCCGCGGCGAAGGCGAAGCTCGACCAGGAACGAAATGCGCGGCTCGCGCAGATGCAAGGCCTCGCAGGCGCCGGCGAAGGCGGCGGTCAGGGGCTCGCGAAAAACGGCACCGGCACGGGTTCCGGCGGCAACGCCGCGTCGCCCGGCTACGCCGACAAGGTGCGCCGGCGCGTGAAGCCGAACATCGTGTGGGGCGGCGAACGCGCGGGGCTCACGACGATCGTGAAGATCCGCTGTACGCCTTCGGGCGACCTGTTGAGCGTCTCGGTCTCGCGGCCGAGCGGCAATTCGGGGTGGGATCAGGCGGTCGTCAATGCGATCCAGGCGTCGGTTCCGTTACCGCCCGATACTGACGGTCATACCCCGTCCAGTATTACGATTACCTTCAAGGCGGCGGAGTGAGCGGAAATGCGCTTACACTCCGTGCGTCGCTGGCGGACGGGAACGAATCGGGTATTTTTACTGTCTCTGCGGTTGCGCAGCGATCCAAGTCACATGGGAAGCAGAAGCATGAGTTTGATGACGAAACTAGGTTTCAGGGCACTCGTGGCCTCGTGTCTGATTGCGGCGGGCGGCGCCGCTAACGCGCAGGTCAACGTGGTGATCACCGGTGTCGGTTCGACCCAGTTCCCCATCGCTACCGCGAACTTCGCAAACGAGGCGGGCTTGCCGCAGCAGGTCACGTCGATCGTCCGCGCGGACCTCGCGCGCAGCGGCAAATTCACCAATATCGACGCGGGCAGCACGCCCGTGCCCGAGACCGCTTCGGTCGATCTCGGCGCATGGAAGGCCAAGGGTGCGAATGCGTTCGTCGCCGGCAGCGTGAACCGCGAAGCGAATGGCCAGTACAAGGTGAACTTCATCCTGTACGACACCGTGAAACAGCAAAGCCTCGGCGGCCTGTCGCTGACGGCGAACGACACCACGCTGCGCACGGCCGGCCACAAGATCGCCGACTACATCTACCAGAAGCTGCTCGGCGTGCGCGGCGTGTTCGCCACGCGGCTGTCGTACGTGATCAAGACCGGCAACCGCTACCAGCTGCAGATCTCCGATTCGGACGGCCAGAACGCGCGCATCGCGCTGTCGAGCACCGAGCCGATCATCTCGCCGGCGTGGTCGCCGAGCGGGACCAAGGTCGCGTACGTATCGTTCGAGCGCAAGAAGCCGATCGTCTACATCCACGACCTGCCGACCGGCCGCCGCTACATGGTCTCCGACCAGAAGGGCAACAACAGCGCGCCGGCGTGGTCGCCGGACAGCGACACGCTGGCCGTCGCGCTGTCGCTGACGGGCAATACGCAAATCTATACGGTCAATGCGAACGGCGGCGGTCTGCGCCGGCTCACGCAGAGCAGCTCGATCGACACCGAGCCGTTCTACTCGCCGGACGGCCGCTGGATCTATTTCACGAGCGATCGCGGCGGCGCGCCGCAGATCTACCGGATGCCCGCGCAAGGCGAAAGCGCCGGCGCGGCACAACGCGTGACCTTCACCGGCAGCTACAACACCAGCCCGCGCATCAGCCCGGACGGCAAGCTGCTGGCCTACATCTCCCGCACGGGTGGGGGGTTCAAGCTGTACGTTCAGGATCTGCAGACCGGCGCGGCGAACGCCATCACGAACACCAATCGCGACGAATCGCCGAGCTTCGCGGCAAACGGCCAGTACCTTCTCTACGCGACCCAGTCGGGTGGTCGTAACGTGCTGGCAGCAGTGCCCTCCGACGGCAGCGCGCCGCCGCAGATCCTGTCCGTCCAGGGCGGCTCCGTTCGTGAGCCGTCGTGGGGGCCCTTCATGCAATGACCACAAGGAGATTAACCATGATGTCGAACAAAGCTCGTCTGGCCCTGGCCGTGATGATGATCAGCGCGCTCGCAGCGTGTAAGTCGGGCGTGAAGCTCGACGACAAGGCCAACGCAGGTGCGGTCAGCACGCAGCCGAGCGCCGACAACGTCGCACAAGTGAACGTCGATCCGCTGAACGATCCGAACAGCCCGCTCGCGAAGCGCAGCATCTACTTCGATTTCGACAGCTATTCGGTGAAGGACGAGTACCAGCCGCTGATGCAGCAACACGCTCAGTATCTGAAGAGCCACCCGCAGCGCCACGTGCTGATCCAGGGCAACACCGACGAACGCGGCACGAGCGAGTACAACCTCGCGCTGGGCCAGAAGCGTGCGGAAGCGGTTCGCCGTGCGATGGCACTGCTCGGCGTGAACGACTCGCAGATGGAAGCCGTGAGCCTCGGCAAGGAAAAGCCGCAAGCATCGGGTCACGACGAAGCATCGTGGGCGCAGAACCGTCGCGCCGACCTCGTCTACCAACAGTAAGTAACGGAAGAGTTGCCGTATGACGCACCGTGTAACCTGGCTGCGCGTGGCCGCAGCATTCTGCGTCGTCGGCGCGGCGTGGTCGGCCGCGCCGGCGCACGCCGGCATGTTCGACGACAATGAGGCGCGCCGCGCCGTGCTCGATCTGCGCAGCAAGAGCGACAACCTGTCGAACCAGTTGTCGGCCGCCCAGCGTACGATCCTCGATCAATCCGGCCGTATCGACCAGCTGAACCAGCAGGTCGCGACGCTGCGCGGCGAGAACGAGGACCTGACGAACCGGCTGACGACGCTCGAACGGCAGCAGAAGGAGTACTACCAGGATCTCGACACGCGACTCAAGAAGTTCGAGCCGCAACAGGCGACGATCGATGGTGTCGAAGGCACCGTGCAGCCGGGTGAAACGGAGGCGCTCAGCGCGGCACAGCAGCAGTTCCGCAACGGCAACTTCAAGGCGGCTGCGGCTTCGTTCCGCAGTTTCATCGCGAAGTATCCGCAGAGCCCGTACCAGCCGACCGCGCAGTACTGGCTCGGCAATGCGCAATACGCGCTGCGCGACTACCGTGGCTCGACTGCGACGTGGCAAGCGATCGTGAGCAAGTATCCGCAGCATCCGCGCGCGGCCGACTCGCTCGTCGCGATCGGCACGAACCAGCTCGAGCAAGGCCAGAAGGCGGCCGCGAAGAAAACGTTCGAGCAGGTCGTGTCGCAGTACGCCGGATCGAACGCTGCGCAGACCGCGCAGGGCAAGATCGAGAGCATCAAATAATTGTCGCGACAGGTTGTTGACAGACCTGCAATCCGTCGCTATAATTTTTTGCTCTTCGGGTCGCTGAACGAATTAACGCAACGGCCCGACAGGTTTCAAGAACGTGGGGTGGTAACTCAGTTGGTTAGAGTATCTGACTTTTAATCAGAGAGTCGAGGGTTCGAGTCCCTCCCACCCTACCAACTATCTTCGATAGTGCAATTAAAGCCTCCCAAGTGGAGGCTTTTTTGCGTCTGCTTCCGCCGTGTCGCGTTCGGCATCATCGCGAGCAGTGCCTGCCCAGTGCGTTCACGATCGCACGCGCACCCGGCTGCGCGCTCGTGAGACGTTTGCGCTAAAAATTGACACTCAATCGTATCGAAACCCTCAGCGCGAACGATCAGAATGAGTCCTGCATCGCCCGGGATCGCGGCATCCGCCGCCCGCCCCTTCTCTTCTCGAAAGGACGCATCATGCTGAACTGGAACGAATACCGAAAGGAACTCTCGACCCGCATCGGCGACATCGCGAAGCTGTCGCCCGACACGCTGGCCGGCTATCAGGCGCTGGCAGGCGCGGGCGCCAAGACGGGCCATCTCGATGCGAAGACGCGCGAGCTGATCGCGCTCGCGGTGGCCGTCACGACGCGCTGCGACGGCTGTATCGCCGTGCACACGGCCGAAGCCGCGAAGCATGGCGCGACCAAGGAGGAAGTGGCCGAAGCGCTCGGCGTCGCGATCGCGCTGAACGCGGGTGCGGCGCTGGTCTACTCGGCCCGCGTGATGGATGCGCTCGGCGACTGACGCGCGCGCTCGCTGCAACTGTTGCAGAGCGTTGCAAGGCGATCACGGCGGCCTCGTCCAATCGGCCGGCCGCCGCGGATCGCCTGCGGCTGCGCGATGAAGTCGGCTACCATGCGCGAAGATTCATCGCGAAGGAGCGCTTCATGTGCCGCTGGCTCGCCTACACCGGTAATCCGATCCATCTCGAGACCGTACTGTTTCGCGCGAAGCATTCGCTGATCGACCAGAGCCTGCATTCCGAGCTCGGCGCGACCACCACCAACGGCGACGGGTTCGGCATCGGCTGGTACGGCCACCCCGACGAACTGCCGTTCCGCTACCGTTCCGTGCACCCGGCGTGGAACGACCGCAACCTGCGCGAGGCTGCGCGCGCGATCCGCTCGCGGATGTTCATCGCGCATATCCGCGCGGCCACCGACACGCCCGTTCAGGAAACCAACTGCCACCCGTTCCGCCACGGTCGCTGGCTGTTCGCGCACAACGGGCTGATCCGCGATTTCCACAAGCTGCGCCGCGACTTGACGATGAAGGTCGACCCGGCGCTGTTCCCGACGCTCGAAGGCTCGACCGATTCCGAGCTGATGTTCCGTCTCGCGCTGACCCACGGCCTCGAGCAGACGCCGCTGCCGGCGCTCGAGCGAATGGTCGGTGTGATCGAGGAAGCCGGCGCACGGTATCGCGTCGCGGAGCCGCTCAACATGACGATCTGCGCGACGGACGGCGACCAGATCATCGCGGTGCGCTACTCGAGCGAACGGCAATCGCGGTCCCTGTTTCACAGCACGTCGTTCAAGCACCTGCACGAACTCTATCCGCACAATCCGCGCATCGCCGAAGCGGGCGACGATGCGTTCATGGTCGTGTCGGAGCCGCTCGTGGACCTGCGCGGCGCATGGGAAGAGGTGCCGGAAAACACGGCGATCGTCGCGCATGGGGCGGAGGTGCAGCAGCGGGGGTTTAGTCCGCGGCACAAGTAGGCCGCGAAGGCATGCACGTGCTCAGTCGCCGCGCGTGAGCCGCATGCGGACGGAATCGAGTTCGGCGGGTAGCCGGGGCAAGCGCGGGCGACGCCGCGTGAGCGCCGTGAAGCCCAGCCGCTCGTACAGCGCCCGGGCCCGCGCGTTCCGGGTCAGCACGTCGAGCACGATGTCGCGGCTATCGTCGCCCGGCAGCACGCCTGCATCGAACGCATCGCGAAACAACGCCGTGAAGATGCCCTTGCCGCGCTGGCGTTCGTCCGTCGCGCAGTGTGCGATGAGGATCTGAGAACGCTTCGGCGCCGGAATCTCCGTTTCGAGCACCAGCCCGCGCAGCAGTTGCCCAATCGTGCGGCGCACGCCGAAAAAGCGCGCCAACGCCCACACGATGTGAACGTCGTCGAACATCGTCCGGCACCCGTCATGGATCGCCATCACCGCAAGCACGGTGCCGTCGACACCGACCGCGACCCGATGCCGACGCCACGAGAACCGGCCGTGACGCGACCGGAACGCCTGCTGCAGAAACGCGATGCAACGCGCATCGCTTTCACCCAGGAAGAAACCGAATTCACCGACGCCGGATGCGAAGACGAGCGGCGCGCATGCCGCCGCATCGTCCGCGAAGGCGGCGCGAAACGTCGTCAATGGGCCGCGCAGCGGAGCGTCAACCGACGACACATGCGCCGCTGCGGACGTCATGCCGCTCGCCCAGCCAGACGCGCCAGCACGCCAACCGTCCGGCTGATCTGCTCCGGCTCGTGCGTCGAACAGATGAAGAACCGCAGGCGTGCAGCCTTCTCCTCGACGGCCGGATAAAAGATCGGCTGCACGTTGATCCCTTCTTCGAACATCGCGTTCGCCCACTGCGCGGCCTTCAGCGAACTGCCGGTGATCACCGGCACGACCGCATACCCGGCGCTCGTGCCGGTGTTCAGTCCCGCGGCACGCGCCTCGGTCAGAAATTGCCGCCCGCGCGCCTGCAGTTGCGCAACCCGCTCCGGTTCGGCTTCCAGGCGCTCGAGCGCGGCCAGCGACGCTTCGGCGAGCGTCGGCGCAAGTCCGACGCTATAGAGAAAGCCCGGCGCCAGATGACGCAGCATGTCCACGAGCGGCTGGCAGCCTGCGATGAAACCGCCGCAACCGGCCAACGTCTTGCTCATCGTGCCCATCCACATGTCGACCTCGTCGGGTGCGACCGCGCAATGTTCGCGGATGCCCTTGCCCGTCGCACCGAGCACGCCAAGCGAATGCGCTTCGTCGACCAGCAGGAACGCGCCGTGACGCGTCTTCACGTCGACGAAGCGCTGCAGGTCCGGGAAGTCGCCATCCATGCTGTACAGCCCTTCGATCGCGATCAGCACGTGCCGGTATTCGCGCCGCACGCGCGACAGCAATTCGTCGAGCGCCTGCCAGTCGTTGTGCGCGAAGCTCAGCCGTTTCGCGCCGCTCAACTGCGCGCCCTGCACGATGCTGTTGTGCGCGAGCGCATCGTGGACGATCAGGTCGCCGGGGCCGAACAGCGCGCCGATCACGGTCACGTTGGTCGCGTGGCCGCTCACGAACGCGACGCAATCGTCGGTCTCGTAGAACGCGGCGAGCGCACGCTCGAGATCGCGTTGCACCGGGCGCTCGCCCGCGACCATCCGGCTCGCGGACGCCGACGTGCCGTAGCGGTCGATCGCCGCCTTCGCACGCTCGGATACGACCGGATGGCCGGCGAGGCCGAGGTAGTTGTAGTTCGCGAAGTTCACGTATTCGCGGCCGCCGATGCGCGTGGTCGCGCCGGCAACGCCATCGTGCACGCGGAAGAACGGCGAGTCGACACGCAGCTTCTCGCCCATCTCGCGCATGATTCTGACCTGCTGATACTGCGGCATCGATTCGAAGCGGCTGCGCGCCGATGCGGCCTGTGCCGCCGGCGTAGCGGGCATGCCGGGAGCCGCGGCCGCTTCGGTCGCCCGCTCCAGTTGCCGTTTCAGCGCTTTCGCCGCCAGTTGCTGACGAAGGTTTTCTCGGAGTGCCATCGCTTCGTTCGCGGTATGTCGCGAATCCGTTATGAGGTATGAGGTACCGCTTGTCTTTTCAAAAGGCGCCGATTCAGGTTTCCGCGAACTCGACCCACTGCCAGGCGTCCCGGTCGGCCAGCAGCGCATCGACCAGCCGGAAGTTCATCTCGTGGCTCGGGCGCAGCGCACTCACGCGCGCGAGCAGCGGCGCACCGGCCAGCGCGAGATCGCCGATCAGGTCGAGCACGCGATGCCGGACGAATTCGTGCGGCAGCCGCATCCCGCCCAGTACACGATTGCCGACGATCGACGCGGTGCATGACGGCCGTGCGCCGCGCAGGACCGGCACCCCGCGCACATAGCCGGCGATGATCGCCGGCACGGCCCATTTCACCCGTCCGTACGAGCGCGACGGCGCGATTTCGGTCGTAAACGTGTCCGGTGTCAGTGCGCCATCCCATTGCATGTCGCCGAAGCCGCGCAGGTCGTTGCGCACGCTCAGTTCGTAGCGCGCTGCCGGCTCGATCCGCATTTCGCGTCGCTGATCGCCTGCGCCGTCTGCGACCACGACGGGCCGCAGCACACGGATGAACCGCTTCGGTGCGTCGAGCGCGGTGCGGCCGCATGCACGGATCGCGTCGACCCACGGTGCGGCGCTGCCGTCGAGAATCGGCACTTCCTCGGCATCGAGTTCGACGATCGCGTGATCGATTTCGCACGCCAGCAGCGATGCGAGGAGATGCTCGATCGTGCGAACGGCGACACCATCGGCGTTGCGCAGCATCGTGCAAAGCGGCTGTGCGCGGCGCAGGGCGGGATCGACTTCGAGCAAGCCGAGCTCGCGTCCGTTGCGCATCCTTCGGAACACGATCCCGTGACGGCCGCCCGCCGGCTTGACCGGCTCGATCCGTACCCGCACGTGCCGCCCGGTATGCAACCCATGTCCGGACAACACGAGCGGCCGCGCCAGCGTGCCCTCATTCGGCTGCCATCCCGGTGGCAACGAAGCCCGAACAATCCCTGCGTCGCCCGACACGCTCGCGCTTCCTCGCTCGTTCAATTCGAACCTCGCTCGAGCTCGGCCCGCGCTTCGTCGCCCAGCGCATGCCGCGCGACCAGCACCTCCGCCAGTTCATCTGCCGACACGATGTTCTCGTCGCCGGCCTGTGCATCGAGCAGCTCGACGATGCGCTCGGCGAGCGTATGCACCGTCGCACCTTCCGCGATCGCCATGATCGACAGCTTGACGCCGAAGGTCTCCTCGACGGCCATGCCGAGTTCCATGCCCATCAGCGAGTCCATCCCGAGATCGAGCACCGACCGGCCCGCATCGATGCGCTCCGGCGACATGTGCAGGATCCGAGCGATCTGGCCGCGCAATGCCGTCTCGACGAGCGCGACGGCCTCGACCGCAGGGAGCGCCCGCAATTGCTCCAGCAACACGCGATCCTCGCTCGACGTCTCCGCCGCCCCACCCGTCCGCAATGCGGAGTACCGCCGCGCGTGCGCGGCCGGCATGCCGCGCGCAACGGCGTCCCAGTCGAGACGCACGACGGCTTCGCCGGCGCCCCCTTGCGCAAGCGCACGCTCAAGCGCGGCCATCGCCTCGTCCGACGTGATCGACGCACCGCCGATGCGCGACTGCAACGCCTCGCGCGTGCCGGCGTTGCGCGCGAGGAAACCGACGTCCTCGATCGGCCCCCACGCCATGAACATGGCCGGCTGCCCCGCCGCGCGACGATGCGCGACCAGTGCCTCGAGGAAGCCGTTCGCTGCAACATACGCGGCCTGCCCCGGGTTGCCGAGATACGTCGTCGCCGACGAATACATGACGAAGAAATCGAGCGCGCAACGCTGCGTCGCGCGATGCAGGTTCCATGCACCCGCGACCTTCGGTTCGAGCACGGCTGCGAAGCGCGCGTCGTCGATGTTGCGCAGCAGCCCGTCGTCGATCCTCATCGCCGAATGCAGCACACCCTTGAGCGGCGTCCCGCGACGCTCGATCTCGTCGACGAGGCCGTCCAGCGCTGCGCGGTCGGTCACGTCGCATCGCACGACCGACACGTGCGCGCCGCACACATCGCGCCAGCGATCGGCTTCCGCCTGCATCGCTTCATCCAGTACGCCGCCGCGACTCGCGAGTGTCAAGTGCCGCGCGCCACGCTCGATCATCCAGCGCGCGGTCGCGAATCCCAGTCCGCCGGTGCCACCGACGATCAGGTACGCCGCCTGTGGATCCAGCCGCAACGTCGGCACTGCGATGCCGCGCGTCGGAACCGGCGTGCCGGAAGGATAGGTGACGAGCACCTTGCCGATCTGGCGCGCCTGCTGCATGTAGCGGAACGCCTCCTCCGCGCGCGTGGCCGGGAACGCACGGTACGGCAACGGATGCAGCACGCCGCTCGAGAACAACCCCATCACTTCCTCGAACAGCCGCGTCGTCAGCGACGGCAGCACACCCATCAGCTGATCGGCGTCGATGCCGAAATAGCTGATGTTGTTGCGGAACGGCCGCAGGCCGATCTGGCTGTTCTCGTAGAAATCGCGCTTGCCGAGTTCGAGGAAGCGCCCGAACGGGCGCAGCGTATCGATGCTGCGCACCATCGCTTCGCCAGCGAGCGAATTGAGCACGATGTCGACGCCCTCGCCGTGCGTGCACGCGCGAATCTCGTCCGCGAACGCGAGGCTGCGGGAATCGAACACGCGGTCGACGCCGAGCAGGCGAATGAACTCGCGCTTCTCGTCGCTGCCGGCGGTGGCAAAGACCTCCGCGCCGAGATGCCGTGCGATCTGGATTGCCGCGATGCCGACTCCACCCGCACCGCCGTGCACAAGCACGCGCTCGCCGCGGCGCAGCCGCGCCAGTTCGCACAGCGCGTAGTACGCGGTAAAGAACGTCGTCGGGATCGTGGCAGCCTCTTCGAACGACATCGTGTCGGGCTTGCGTGCGACCGCCGTTGCGCGCGTGACCACGCGCGTCGCGAACGATGCCGGCGCGAAACCGAGCACGGCATCCCCCGGCGCGAAACCGTCGACGTCCGGGCCTACCCTGACCACGCGCCCCGACATTTCCATGCCGATCGTCGCGCCGGCGAAGCCTGTCTCGACTGCCTCGTCGGACAGCAGTCCCATCGCGTACATCACGTCACGGAAATTGAGCCCCGTCGCCATCGGCTCGATCTCGACCTCGCCGGCGGCGAGATCGCGTTCCGGTATCGCGAACCATTCGAGGTTGCGCAACGAGCCCGGCATGTCGAAGGCGAGGCGCGCGCCGGGTTGGCCGGACATGGCCCACGACCCGTTCTCACGCTCGGCGGCCTGCGCAGCCGGCAGCATGCGCGGGACGTAGCGGCCCTGCGGCGCAAGCAGCACTTCTTCTTCGCCATCGTCACCGAGCAGCGCCATTGCGAGCTGCGACGCCGCCCGCTCGACGGCCGGATCGACGTCGATCAACCGGATCGGCAGCGTCGGATACTCGTTCGCCATCACGCGGCCAAGACCCCACAACGTTGCCTGCTCGGGATGCGACGACGCGCCGGTCGCGAACGGCGCACCGCCGCGCGTCACGACGCATAGCTGACCGCGTTCCGTCGCACCCGCCGCATCGAGATCGCGCGCGAGCGAGGCCAGCGCGAGCGCGCCGCCTCGCTGCGCGCACATCAATGCCGCGCCATCGGCTGTCTCGAGCGCTGCAATCGGCGCAACGAATACGACATGGGCCGGATGTTCAGCCGGCTGGCGCACCGACCACGCCGCAGCGTCACGCACCGGTGCCGACTCGACGCGGCAACCCCGTCGCTCGAGTTCGCCTGCCAGCGCGATGCCGAACGCGTCGTCATCGTCCTGCGCGATCAGCCAGTGTGCAGCGTCGCTCGCAGCCATGCGGCGCGCGCGATCCTCGTCGTGCGATGCGATTGCCGTCTGTTCACTGGCGGCAGTCGGCTTGCGCGCGATGATGAATGTCGGCGCGCCTTCGAGATCGAGGCCTTGCTCGGTATCGCGCACGATGTCGACCAGTCCGGCGCGTTCGCACATCGACTCGATCGCGGCGGGCGCAAGCGCGCCGTACGCGCTGGCTGCGACTTCGCCGCCGGCCGTGCCGAACACGATGTCCGAGAACCGGCTGCGTCGTGCGTCAGTGATGATGACGAGGCCGCCCGGCGCAAGCCGCTCGACGATCGCCGTCAGTGCGGACGACGGATCCGGGTGATCGCCCAGCATCCGGTTGACGATCACGATGTCGAACGGCGCCGTATCGCGCCATTGCGCGAACAGCGGCGCGTCGGTTGCAAACGTCAGCGTCTGCCCGTGCGCATGCGCTTCCGCGTCGAATCCGGCGAGCTGCTGCTGCGTCCCTGCCAGCACGTACTCGCAACGACCCGCGGGCAGGCTCATGTCGAGCGGCTGCAGCACGTCGCCGTTCGCGGTGCCGATCTCCAGCACACGCATGCGGCGAGCATCCGTCCACGTCGCGACAGCCTGCGTCACGCAGGCAGCGAGCAACGCACGTGCATGCGCCCACGTCGGCGACGCATCGAAGAACTGTTCGAGCAGGCTGCGCCCGGTGGACGACAGCAGCGCGCCTGCAGGCGACGCTTCCCGCAGCACGCGCGACAGTGCCGCGCCGACGTGCGAGAGCAACGTCAGTTCGGCAACATGGGCCGGCGATGCGGCCAGCACGTCGCGCCACAGCGCGGCGGGCGCGGGCATCGCCGCGCAGGCTTCGTCATCGCGAACCAGGCGATCGCCTTCGAAGCGGGCCAACCCGTCCTCGACGACGATTTCCGCGAGTCGCGCGATCTGCCGCGGGTGCGTATCCGTCAACAGTGCCGGCCGGTCGAATGCGCCGAGTGCATCCAGTGCATCGAGCGCATGCAGGCCGGCAAGCACGTCCAGCAGCGGCAGCATTTCTGTCAGATGCTGCGTACGGC
Source organism: Burkholderia sp. Nafp2/4-1b (assembly GCF_003635165.1). Classification (GTDB taxonomy): domain Bacteria; phylum Pseudomonadota; class Gammaproteobacteria; order Burkholderiales; family Burkholderiaceae; genus Burkholderia. Next base: position 57,243 of record NZ_ML058600.1, read on the forward strand.
GCGCGAGGTCCTCACGCGCGGCGACATGCACATTCGCACGCTCGACGAGCACGCTCGGCGACGGCAATGCGGCGGCCGTGTAGCCGGCCGGCTGCGGCCGCGCTTCGAGCACGTAGGCAAAGCGCGCCGGCGCGCCGTGACGGCGCCCCGCGAGATCGACGCGGCGGAAGCGGCACGCGGAAAGTCGCGCGACGATCCGGCCGTGCACATCGATGAATTCGAACGACGCGACGATCGAATGCGGGCTGCGACGGTGAATGCGTGCCAGCACGCGGCGAATCGCTTCGCCGCTCAGGAAATCGACACGGCCGATCTGGACCGGAACAAACGCGGCGTGCGCGTCGTCCGGCGCAGCACCGGCCTGCGCGAGCACCGCGAACAGCGGATGGAAACCGCTGTCCATCAGCGCGGGATGCAGCAAATAGTCCGACTGCGCGCGCGCATCGGCCAGAACCGACGGCACGTCGAGCTCGGCCAGCGCGGCGTCGCCCGACACGCACAACGACTGCACCCAACGGAATGCCGGTCCGTAGCTCAAACCGATTGCCTGCGTGCCCGCATACAGTGCGTTGCCGGATAGTGCCGGACCCGACTGCAGACGGGTAAGGACGGCCGCATCCGGCGTGCTGTCGATGTCCAGCGTGCTACCGCTTTCGAGCAGGCGCCCCGTCACGTTCAGATTCCACGTGCCATCCGTCATCCGGTCGCGCGTCTCGATCGTAAACGACGCGGTACGCACGTCGATCGCGAACCGGAACAGCTTCGCGTGCTGCGGCTGGAACACGACCGGCATGCGGATCTCGACGTTCTCGATGGCCACGTCCGGTGTGCCGAAGAACGTGCGTGCCGCCGCAAGCGCCATTTCGACATAACCGGCGCCCGGGAACGCGACGCCACCGTCGACAACGTGATCCGTCAGCATCGGCACGCGCTGCGGATCGAGTTGGTTCTCCCACGCGAACGCGTGTTCGTGCAGGCGATAGCCAAGCAGCGGATGATCGACCCGACGGTTCACGAGCCCGTAGCCTTCGACGGTCGGCACCAGCCAGTAACGCTCGCGCTGCCACGGATAGGTCGGCAGCGCGACATGCGGCGCATCGGGAACGAAGCGGTCGAGATCGACACGCGCGCCCTGCGCGACGGCCGACAGGATCGAATGAAAGAGCATCTCCGCACTATCGTGCTGACGCTTGAGTGTCGGCACGACGACTCCCGGCGCGTTCCGCGCGTCGAGCGTCTGCTTCACGTAAATGCGCAGGATCGAATGCGGTGCGATCTCGATGAACACGCGTACGCGATCGTCGGCCAGGCGGGCAATCGCGTCACCGAAACGAACCGGCTCGCGAATGTTGCGCCACCAGTAACCCGCATCGAGCGCGGTGCCCGACAGCGCGTCGCCCGTCACCGTCGACACGAATCGCGTATGCGTGTCGCGCGGGGCGAGATCGGCCAGACCGTCGCGCACTACCGGTTCGATCGCATCCATGCGACTGCTGTGGAACGCGTAATCGAGGTCGAGTATCTGGTAGAAGTGGCCGGCGTCCGCGAGTGCCCCGCCGATCGCTTCGAGCGCATCCCGCGACCCCGCGAGCGTCACCGAGTCGGGGCTATTGATGCCCGCGATTTCAATGGCAGCGCCGAGCCCCAGACGCGCGATCCAGTCGCGCGCCGCAGCTTCGCCGATGCCGGCCGCCGCCATCCTGCCCGCGCCACGCGTGAGGCCCTGTGCAGCGCTGCGAATCCGGATTACGCGCACGGCTTCGGCGAGCGTAAGCGCGCCGGACGCCCAGGCCGCAGCAATCTCGCCGACACTGTGACCCACCGCCGCATCGAAGCGGATGCCGCGCGCGCTCAGCACACGCGTGATGCCGACCTGCATCGCGAACAACAGCGGCTGCGCGTTCTCGGTCGCGGCGAGCCATTCGGTATCGACGCCTTCGCACATGACATCGACGAGCGATGCGTTGCCGTCTGCACGCCAGAGCGCATCGACTTCGTCGAGTGCCGCGCGAAACACGGCATCTTCGGCGTAGAGCCGCTTGCCCATCCCGGCCCATTGGCAGCCGTTGCCCGCATAAACGAACGCGACCGGCGCGTCGCCTTCGGCAGCCTGCCCCTGCACGACACACGCCGGCAAGCCCTGCCCGGACGGCTCGGCAAGTGCGGCGAGCGCCGCAAGCCCTTCGGCCCGGTCGGCCGGCGCGACGACCGCGCGATGCTCGAGCCACTGGCGCCGCCGTGCGACGGCCGCCGCGAGTGCGGCCCAGTCGGCGCCGTGTTGCAAGCGGGCCAGATAACGCGCCGCGACAGCCGCCAGCGCCGCGGGCGACCGTGCGGTGAGAACGAGCGGCGGCAGCGGTACATCGCTTGTCGGCGTCGACTGCTCGGCCGACGAAGGTGCTACCGCTTCGGTGATGACGACGTGTGCGTTCGTGCCGCCAAAGCCGAATGAATTGATGCCGATCGTCAGCGGCCCGTCGCCGCGCTCGAGCGGCGTGAGCCGATCGACCACGCGCAAGCGGCCGCCCTCGAAATCGATCCCCGGGTTCGGCGTGTCGAAATGCAGCGAGCGCGGTACCGCACGGTGCTTCAGGCACAGCACCGCCTTCAGCAGGCCCGCCATGCCCGATGCCGTTTCAAGGTGCCCGATGTTGGTCTTGACCGAGCCGATCAGCAGCGGATCGGACGCGGGCCGGTCGCCCGACAACGCGTCGATCAACGCACGTGCCTCGATCGGATCGCCGACTGCGGTGCCCGTGCCGTGTGCCTCGAGATACGCGAGCGTGCGCGGGTCGATGCCGGCGCGCCGATACACCGTACGCAGCAGGTTCGCCTGTGTCGCTGCCGCCGGCACGTTGATCCCGCCGTGCGAATGGCCATCCGAATTCACACCCGATCCGGCGATGACCGCGTGGATCGTGTCGCCGTCGGCCAGTGCCTGGTCGAGCGGCTTGAGCAGCACGAACGCGCCGCCTTCGGCACGCACGTAGCCGTCGCCCGTCGCGTCGAAGGCGCGGCAGCGGCCGCGCGGCGACAACATCGACGCCTTCGAGAAACTGACGAACCCGAACGGATGCAACAGCAGGTTGACCCCGCCGGCAAGCGCCATCGCGGTCTCGCCGGACTCCAGCGCGCGGACCGCCTGATGCAGCGCGACGAGCGACGACGAGCATGCGGTATCCACCGACATGCTCGGGCCGCGCAGGTCGAACAGGTAGGACACGCGGTTCGATGCAATGCTGAGCGTGTTGCCGGTTGCCGAATACGGATCGATCGTGTTCATGTCGTCCATATTGCGGTTGCCGTAGTCCATTCCCGCCACGCCGACGAACACGCCGCAGTCGCGCCCGCGCATCGCGGCAGGACGCACGCCGGCGTCTTCAAACGTCTCCCACGCGAGTTCCAGCATCAGCCGCTGCTGCGGATCCATTTGCGCCGCCTCGCGCGGCGAGATGCCGAAGAATTCGGCATCGAAGCCCGCGACGTCATCGACGACGCCCGCTGCGAACGTGTAGCTCTTTCCCGGCTCCCGTTTCGACGGGTGCTGGTAGAACGCCGTACCGAAGCGGTCCGGCGGAATGGCGGTTACGGCATCGCGCTGGTCGCGGAGCAGTTGCCAGAAGTCGTCGGGACTCTCGACGCCACCGGGGAACCGGCACGCCATCCCGATGATCGCTATTTGCTTGTTCATGCTCTTTCTGCTTTGGCCAGCACATCGCGATCACACGCGCGCGGCTCGTTCGAATAGGTGACGGCCGACATCAGCATTCGGCCCAGTTCTTCTGCACGGATATCCTGTGCGCCGGTATCGGCGTTCGCGTCGTTCTTCCAGACGAAATAATCGCTGCGCTCCGGCACCGCACCGAGTTTTTCAAATACGCGCCGCAACGCCGGCACGTGATCGCCGTAGAAGCAGACGATCGTCTCGCGGTCGCTTTGCCGCAGATGATCGAGCAGTCGCTCGATCATCCGGTTCGCGTTATCCAGGTGACGCAAATAGGCAGTCAGGTCGTGCCATGCGGCGTCTTCGCCGAGCGAGTGGTAGCGGGCAGCTTCGCCGGCGGCCACCGCCTCGAGATGCAGCGGCCCGTGGTTCTCCATCGTCATCGCGAAGATGAACGCGGGTTGCTCGCGCGGCGCGTCCAGCAGATCGATGATCGCATCGGCGACCGCGGCGTCCGCAACGTACTGCCCGGCGCGCGGGCGGCCGTCGAAGCTGCTGATGTCCATGAATGCATCGAAGTGCATCAGCGGAAATACGCGATCCCGCCCGAAGAAATCCACGTGATACGGGTGCACCGCGATCGTACTGTAGCCGCCGCGCCTGAACCATCCGGCAACCGATGGGCACGCGTTGCGTAGAAACGCGTAGGGATAGAAGCGCGCATATCCGAGTCGCTCGGCCGGTATTCCCGTGAGGACGGCGAACTCGGTGCGCATCGTATTCGCGCCCCATGCCGGAACCGTCAGCGTGCCGTGCGCGATTGCCTCGCGGCGTGCCCGATCGAACGCCGACAGCAGGGACGGCGCGACCGCGGACGTCGCGCGCCGGACATCGAAAAACGACTCGCTCTGAATCACGATGACGTCAGGCCTGCGCGACGGCGAGCCGGTCGCGAACGGGCTCTTGCCGGCCGCCGCGTCGAACGTCTTCTGCGTCGCAGGCCTCAGACCGTTAAGCAAATACGCGGCGAACACTGCGAAGAAGCCATGTCGCTGCTGGTCCACCGTCGCATCGAGCGTCAACGGCAAGCGCGCTGCAATACGCGCGGCGATCAGCAGACAGATGAGTGCGACGGCGGCGGCGCCCACGCGCGGCGGCGCATCCGCATGGTCGAGCAGGCAGCCTGCGACGAGCAGCACGACGCCAGCCGCGATCGCGACGGACTTGCCGATACTCAGGAACGGTAGATAGAGGCGCGGATGGGCAAACAGCTGGCTGAACAGGCTGAGGTCGGTGAAGACGAAAGGTTCGCGCAACGATTCGAATTTCGCGTTGCTGATGGCCGCCAGCAGCGCCACCAGCGCCGCCGCGATGCCGGCCGAAAACATCGGCCGCGACGTGGCGAGCAGCACGCACGCTCCGACGAACGAAACGGCAGACACATGCAGAAACACGGCACGCCACGGCCTGCGTAACGGCGCACGCGGTACTGCAACGGCATCGAGGCCGAACGACGCGGCCAATGCCATCGCGAATACGAGTACCAGCGTGCCGGACATGCTAGCGGCCCTCGCGCGGCAGGTACGACAGCTTGCCGAGAATGGCGTCGGCCAGCGCGGCGGGGAGCAGCGTCAGCAAGCGCATCCCGAGCACGAGCATGCCCGGAAAGGCGATTTCCGCGCGTCCCGCATCGAGCTTGCGCCGGATATGGCGCGCGGCGCGATCCGCCGACCACATGAGCCGCTTGTCGCCCGGGAACACGTCGCTCATCGCGGTCTTCACGAAGCCCGGCAGGATCACCGACATCCGGATGCCATCGCGCGCGAGCACGGGCCGCACCGAATCACCGTACGCCTTGATCGCCGCCTTGCTCGCGCAATAGGCCGGCGAAATCGCCATCCCGCGCAGCGCCGCGATCGAACTGACCATCGCAACGTGGCCGCGATGGCGTCCGCGCATGCGCGCAATCACCGGCAACACTGCATGCAGTGCGCCGTACAGGTTCGTGTCGACCACCACGCTCGTGCGCTCGAGTTCCTCCCAGTCGTCGGCATGTGCCAACGTACTCGCGACACCCGCGTTCGCGATCAGCAGAGCGATCGGATGCGCATCGTCGAATGCGTCCAGCCACGTACGCAGCGCTTCGGCATCGCACACGTCGACACGGCCGCACTCGACCGTCGCGCCACGTGCCCGGCAGGCCAACGCCACGTCATCGAGGCGCGCGGCGTCGCGGCCGATCAGCCCGAGCACGACGCCAGGCGCCGCATAGGCCAGCGCCAGCGCGCGCCCGAGTCCGGCCGTCGCGCCGGTAATCACCACATGCGACGGTTCATGCGAACGCATGACTGAGCTCCACCTTGGTTGCTTCCAGTCGTCGCACGGCCCCTTCCACAGCCATGTCGATGCCGGTATCCGTATAGAAGTCACCGTTGATCTGCGTGTGATGGACCACATAGTCCAGAAACGCGTGGAACAGGCCTTCGTCGGGCCGTTCCGCATGCTCCCAGAAGCTGTCAAGTCCGCCTTGCCACGTCAGCCCCGGCATGTCGTAGATCGCCACGCCCAGCGCGATCAGCGGGCAATGGTGGTAAAGCGCGGACATGCCGGTCGTACTGTTGACCAGCACTACGCCGCGCGTGTGATCGAGGAGCGTCGGCAAATGACCGGCGTCGATGAACGACACGCGCTCGGCAATCCCGAACTCGCGCGCGAGTTGGCGGACGTGCCCGCGATAATCGAAGGCGCCCGTGTCGAGCGGATGGTTCTTGACCAGCAGTTCATGTCCGGCCGGCGCGTGCTGCGCGAAGGATTGCAGCACGAGGTCGATCGATGCGCGTACGCTGCCGAACGGCGAATGATGGACGATTTGCGCGTCCGCATTGACCTGGAGCGGAAACAGATAATAGGGCCGGCCGGCAAGCATCCGCTGCGTCACCCGCTCGGATTCACGATCGAATATCGGTTGTTTCAGCGCGCGCGCCGCCAGCCCTGCATACTCGGCAAAGCCGTTGCGCGGACGATGGCTGCGATAATTCGGGAAATGGGACTGATAGAGCGTATTGGCCGCACGATAGCGCATGTCGTGATACGCACGGACGGCCAGTCGATATCCGGTGGCATGCCCGAGATCGCGCGGCGGCGTTACGCTGCGCTGATCGAGATACCACGCCGGATCGCGCGGCAGCAATGAACGTCCATTGACGCCATGGCGCTCGAGCGTCAGCCAATGCGGACGCACGTACCCCTCCTCGAATACATGCACGGCGACGCCGTGATCGCGGGCGACGGGATGCACGGGCCTGTGAATGGCCCGGCAGTCGCCGAACAGGATCACGTCCGTCACGTCGCCGGTTCGCAGTGTCGTCGCATACCACCCGGCAAGCTCGTCCGGCTGGGCAGTGTAATCGCTTGCAGCGCCATTTCCGGAATAGACCAGGTCTCCTCCGCAGAAATTAATTCTGCGAATGCGATGGCCGCGACTCCGCAACGCATCGGCCAATCGGCTAAAGAACGGCGATGCCGTGCCCTGCAGAACCAGAAAAGAGCGTCGCATTTTTAATATGATTTATCATTTTTCAATATTTTTACGCACACACGAAATGAACGCCGAATGCGCCGGCAGTTAAACCACCACCCCTACCCCGATTTTTGGCCCCGGATTTATAGGTGAACGATTGTATCGTTTTACGAGATAACGATACAACCTCGGTTGTCCGAAAAACACCATAGCAGAATTGCTTTACCGGACGCCGTCAGCCCCCTTCTCCGACGGCCGCCGACTAAAGCTTGGCGAGCCAGCGCTGCAGCGACATGTAGAGCTTCTTGCGCGCTGCAATCCGATATTCCGAATAAGTCGTCAGCGCCCACATCTTGACTTTTCCGGATTGCTGCTTGAGTCGATTTCGCTTCAGTTTCGCGTGTCCCGTCGACTGTCGCTGCGCGTGCAGCAATGTAATGGCGCGTTGCGCGTCGATCACGGCGCGCGATACCGGATGAACATAGCGCGGATAGCGCAGCAGCGTCCCGGCAATCAGCTCGTCAAGCGTAAGCCGGCGATTGCGACGCGACCAAACGGGATGGGTATCCGGCGGATCGCCTGCGACCGGCATGGGCTCGGCGCCTGGCGATGCGTTCGCGAATACGTCTTGCGTCAGCCCCCAGCCCGCGTAGAACGGCGCGCCGTAGCAGACGACCCGCTTGCCGCGCAGCAGCGCCTCGAAGCCGGTCAGCGAAGTCATCGTATGCACTTCGTCGGCCTGCTCGACGCACGCGATCACGTCGGACTCAGGTACCACGGCATCCGCGAGCCGGCGCGCTTCGTGCAGCGGAATCGCCCCCGCACGATTGCCGCTGACGACATCGGGATGCGGCTTGAAGACGATAAACGCATCCGGATGAGCCGCCCGCACGCTCGACAGCAACCCGAGATTCGTGGAGACCCACGGTGAGCCGGTGCGGATCGATGCATCGTCCTCGACCTGCCCCGGCACCAAGATCACCTTCGCGGGTCGGGGCGACGGCAGCACGATGCCGCCTTTGCCGACGTTGTACTTGCCGATGCGTGCGTCGACCAGCGCCGCGCGCACGGCGCGCGCCTCGACGAGCTCCGCATCGTCGAAGCCGCCTTGCTCGAGGATCGACTCCAGGCGGGACGGCGTGCGTGGATCGAAATAGATACCGAGATCGTCGATAACAAGCGAAAGCGGCGCGATCAGGTTCGAGCCGAGCCCGACGGACCGGATGAACCCGTCTTCCATGCGAAGCACCGGCAAGCCCAGCTCCTGCGCGACGGCAGCGACATCGGGACGGCGGGCGCCCCACAGCACGACCCGCCGCGACGCGTCAGGCGGCAGACGCCGCAGCGCCGCCGGCGAAGCGACGAAACGCACGCGCGCGCCGCCGTGCCGCAGAAACGGCGCGACCACGCTGCGCTTCCACAGGCTCAACCCGACGCACACGAGTTCGCCCCTCGTCACTTCGTTCAGCCGGCGTTGCTTGGCGAGATGGGCGATCACGTCGAAGATCGTGCCGCGGGCGCCGGTTTCGGGATCGAGATAGCGGCAATAGCGCAGGTACGCCGCGTCGAACAGCTGGTGCAGCGTCGCGCTACCGCGACGATCGGCAACGACCGGAGCATCCGCGTGACGATCGTCGGTGAGCCCCCAACCGGCGTACCACGGCAAGCCGAACGTCACGACCGGCCTGCCGCACAGCAGTGCCTCGAAGCCCATCTGCGATGAAACGGCGTAGACCTTGCCGACCCGCTTCAGCAGCGACGGCGGACTGACGTCGGCCGGCAGCAAGCGCACGCGCGGATCGCTGAATGCCGCATCGACGAGATAGCCGGACTTCTTGCCGCACGTCACGTCGGGATGCGTCTTGATCCAGACCGCCTTGCCGGGGTTTTCGGCGAGCGCGGCGGCCAGCATCGCTTGAAACGACGATTCGTCGGCCCCGCCGAGGCGCACTGCGACGTCGCCGCGGGTCTGGTCGACGACCAGGATCGCGTCGTCGCGCCAGTCGTCGGGGGGGGCGAAGTCCGGTGCGTGGTTGTATTTGGACAAGCCGTGGCGGACGATCAGGGACATCGCGCGACCTGCCTCGACTCGCGAAGCATCGGCGTGATCGCCCTCCATTGCGGCGGCGTCCTTCACGAGCATCTCGAGACGGGACGGCCGGCTCGCGTCGTAGTAGATGCCGAGATCGTCGATGACGATCGACAACGCGGCATCGCCGAGCACGCCGAGGGAGACGGAGCGGAGGAAGCCGTCTTCGATACGAAGCACGTCCACGCCGGCGCGCAGGCCCCATGCCTGGGCGCGCCGACCGCTTTCACGCAGGCCCCAGCCGAGAATGCCGGCAATGCCCGATCGCTGCCATGGAAAACCGCACGAAACAATACCGTCGAGCCAAGGGGTGCTGCCGCACCACGCCCACAGGCCAACGCTCTGAATCGGAACAACCCAGCGGGGCGGACGGGTCATGATTCCGCCCCGCCGCGCATTCCGTCGTGCCCGACGGAACGTTCGGCACGCGCAAGCGGCATCGCAAACAGCCTCTTCAACTGTTGTACGAGACAACGCGCATACGGGCGGCGCGCGTAGTGATGGTCGAACCGGCGGGGATGGTGCCAGGATCGCTTGACCAAGCCATCCGCTCCAAGCGCATGCGGAGTCGAATCGAGGAACGGGATGCCGTGCGTACGGCAAAATTCCTCGATACGGGCATTGAACACCTGCGCCAGTTCGGTCCGCTCGTGCTGCGTTGCCGATACCTGTTGACGTACCGCGGCCGTCTCGTCGCGCGGCGCAGCCTGGTCCGCCAGCGTCGGCAAAGGCGCGCTGAGTATGGCAACGCGGTGGGCCGCGGCTACCTCGGCAATGAACTCGCAATAGTTGCGAACCGCCTCGTCAAGCAACACAAGTATCGAGGACGATCGGAATTCAACGAGTTTCCACAGCGAATAAGCGGTATCGACTTCGCCCAGGTTGAGCAGCACCCAATCATGTCCCGAAGACTGAAGCCGGTTCGTGAAGCGTAATAATGCGGACGTCGTCGAATGACGGTTGTCGATGCCGATTGCCGTTGCGCCCGGAACGTATTCGATGTCGAATTGCACGTTCGGCAATCGCAATGCGAACGAGATGTGCTCGAACACGCGGACGTGCGAATCCCCAAGGACGAGCACGCGCTGCAGCGGTCGGTCGCAGACGCGCGCCGCACATCGTCGCCACACTGGCAACAGCACACGGTCACGCAGGCATTGCATGATTGCGCTCACTGCCCCACCACCTCGGCAATCTGGCGCAGCCGATGCTGCCACGTATGGTGCTTCGCCACGTACTCCGCACCGGCACGTGCGCGCTCGAGATCATGGTTCGACGGGCCGCCGCGCAGACGCGCGAACAGCTCGCGCGCCTCGTCGCCGGTGCGTACGACATGACAGAAGTCCGAGAACATCGCATCGACGGACCGCGCCGGAGTCGTTACGGCAATTCCACCGCAACCCAAAATCTCGACGAGCCGCCGTGAGAACATTGTGGGCGAGTCCTCGACCGTATTCACGTTCAGGGACACGACATAGTCGCGGTACATCTGAGCCGTTTGTTCATGTCGGAGGGCGTGCTGTACGTCCAGGCCGGCAAGCGCCGGAAAGCGATAGTGGGAGGCCTTGCGGCCCGAATTGCGGTCGATGACGGTCAGGCCCAGACCACTACCGCAGGCCGCACCGAACAGCGCGTCCTGCCACGCACGGCGACGTGCGTGGTTCTCGCTGCTGTAGCTGCCGACAAAGTTCGCACGACGGAGCTTGAAGTCGAAACCGGTAAAGCCGTGCGTCCTCGGCTGGATCGCAAACATCAAGGTGTGGACCGATGCATGCTCGCCCATCACCGCCTTGTAGCGCGGCACGGCATTGGCATCCACCGTAAACACGTGATCGAACAGCTTCGCGCTATCCACGAAACGATCGAAGTGAACCGAATCCTCCTTGTTCCAGAACACCGTCGGAATACCACGCTCCCTGGCGGCTTCGACTAGGCGGATCAATGCGTGATTTGTCCGCTCAGGGTGTTCCGGGTATGCGGCGATCTTGTACTTCCAGCGATCGCGAACCCCTGACCATGCCGACTCGACCAGTAAATAGTCAGGGCGCGAAAACGCTAGGCGCCAGCGAAATCCCCGGGGCCCCAACGGAATGACGCGACTATCGAAAACGAGGCTCGACGATGTCAAGCTGTCTGCAACCAGAGCGATAGTGGGATGCTTTCGAATGCTCAAGTCCACTCCCAACGGCGGACGCATGGCGAAGCACCGCGCGCCGCCGAGGCGGTTCGATTCCGCATCACGCTACCTTCTCCAGCACGAGCACCCCGTCAAGTAGATCGGCCGCGTTCTCCTCGATACTCAAATAGGCGAGTGCGCGCAAACTGCCGCCACGGAATCCCACCGAGAATCCGTCATCGGGGATCGGATTACCTTTGAAACGTTTGCCTAAATATTGTGCAACCTCCGGATGGCTGTCTTCGTCGGCACGGCTCGGAAAAGGAACCAGGAAACACGCGCCCACCGGATGGGCGCCAGTGTTTTCGGCCAATCCGACAGAGCAGAACCGCGCGAAGTCGCCGTCGACGGGATACTTCAAGTCGATCCATGGCCTGCCCAGCAGCGAATTGAGCCTTTCGGCCAACGATTCCCGCTGTACCGCTTCCCGCACGAAATCCCACTTGTTGAGCTTGACACGCGGCTTCTGGCTCTCGCGCGGGACGGCCGGAGTCGAGTCAGAGCGCAGTTCGTCCTCTTGTTCGGCCTCGCTATACGAAATCGCATCCAGCGTACTGTCGTACGCGATGAAACGCTGCGAACGAAAGCCGACGCTACGCTTGAAAAGGTTGATCCCCATCCCGTCATCCACGACGTACAGGTAATTGATCGATTTGACCCACGAGTACTTTTCGATCAACGCCTTCACGACGTGAAATACATTCAGGTTCATCACCCCGTTCTTCACGTGCTCCTTGTGACACAGAATGTGATTGATCTGTGCGAGTTCACCGAACATAAAGAGTGTGATGTACGAAACCAGACGACCTTCGTGCACGACGCCAAAGAATCGCTCGGTGTGATATTCGCACCCGGTGGCGCTGGGGTTCAGCACATAAACCGGCGGGTTCGAATAGTAGTACTCGGGAATCGGCCGCCCCTGTCGCATGGGATCCGACGTGCGAATCTCATAGATGTCCTGGTCGAAACCTTCGGGGCCACCTTCGTGGAACCGGTATCCAAGGCGATTAGCCTTTTGAATCATGTTCCGGGACTTGTCACCGATCGACCGCAGGTATGCTTCGACCGTATGCGGAATCGTCAGAAATGCAGGCCTCGCCTTCTGAAGGCTGGCGGGCATCAATTCCCCACCGTCAGCCTCGACGAACACAGGTTCCCGACCGAAACGATTGACATCATGCCGTGATGCGAAAGCGTCCATCGACGTGAACCATTTATCGCAATGGACGATACATTCCGGGCCGCAGCGATGCCGTTTGAGCAGCAGATTCGCGCGTATCGCCGGCTCGCGCGTGATGTTGACCGACTGGCTGCCATCCTTGCGTTTCGCGCTCAGTGCCGGACTATCGAGCACCGCGCCGCCGGATTCGAAATTGACATCCGAGAGGACAACGGGGCCATCGAAGTTCCAGGTCAACATCTTGAGCGACGTGATCCGACCGTCGACCGCGATCTCCGTCGTCAGTCGCTCGTCACGCATTTCGCTCTTGAGATACCGAAAGTAGCCGACCCACGACTTCATGTACCCCATCGCATGCATGTCGGCATCGACGAGGTTCTCGCCAGTGACGACAAGCAACAAGTTGCGGTTGCCCGACAAATCGCCGTTGATGATCGCGCTCAGTCGAATACGCGTTGCCGCTGTCGCGCGAACCGACACCTCGAGACCCTGCATCGCCTTCTGCAACGTCACACGGTCGCTGTGCCAAGCAGTCGCCGGCGTTGAGTCTTCATGGCGAAACCGGCTTCCGGCCAGCCGCAGCTTGTCACGGACATAGCTTACGAAACCCACGCTACTCCCTTGCTTGTCAGAAGTTCCCGCGGCAGCTGCCCCGATTCGCTCCACATACCGATCGAGACGTTCGAGCAAATGCGTGTAATACCCGGTCACAAAGTGAAACGGGCTCTTTCCCCATTGATGGTCGATTCCGCCGACGAGCAATGTCGAATCGAAATGCAGGAATTGTTCGTCAGCGAGATCCTGGCGCATCCGCGCATATTGCCGCGACAGGAAGGCGTTCGCTCGTGCAACGTCGTCGTGCGAATATGCCGGCGAGAAATCAGTGCCATCGGAGCAGGCCGAGCTCCAGTACACCTCATTCACGATCAGCCCGTTGAGGCGCCCTTGCGCGCTCAGCGTTGCGACGAGGTGGCGCCATCCGGCCTCCCAGCGGTCGAAGAACGCATCCGTAAAAGGCTTGATTACCGCTCCGCGTCGCGTCCCGGCATCGAATCCGGATGACAGCAGTTCACCCGACACGGTACAGCACGCGCCACGGTCGTCAACGAACACGCCGAATCGTTCGTCGATCAGGTCCATCAGTACGAAATCAAATTCGCCAGCGGCCAGTACGGCCACCAAGCCGTGCTCGACGTCCGATTGCACCATCCTGCGCTGAAACGGCGACGTAATCGCGTCAAAATCGACATTCTCCACCACGCCCGACGAAAATGCAGTCGCTAGCGAACTGCGCGCGAGATAGCCCGCGAGCTCGTACCGCTCCGATAGCGGAAATCGATCGGTAAACGCGTCTCGGCTCACGCAACTTCCATGAATCAGAAGCTTCGGTTTACTGCGCGCCATCCATTTTTCCTCGTACTTGCTTTTAGTTGTCGTCATGCACTCGCGCCGTCCCCCTCTGGAAGAACGGGTCCGTGCGCGCTGCGAAATTCTCCGCGGCCAGCGAGCATTCGGTCAATTCGTCGCCACCGAGGCGAATAATCGTCGAATATGCCCTTTCCCCGCCTCGCGAGCGCAGGTCAACGCCGGTGGTCGGCACCACCTTACCGAACTCGAAGGCGGTCCAGCCGCGAATCTTGTCGTCGCCCTGGCCCCTATATATATCGGCATTTGCACCCCGATGGATGAGGGTGCCAACGAACTTTTGTGCAGTCAGATGAATGCATTCTTCGTCACTCGCCGCTTCGATCTCCGGGCCGAGGAGGAAGCGTTGCACCACATCGGCGGAATCGGGGGCTTCGAATGTATCCACGACGACGACTTCATCCGACCGCCCCACAAACACACTGCGAGTGAGCATCGCGTCGCATCCTGGCACCGCATAGCCGCAAGCGATCCGGACACCGTCATCTGCCTCTTCAAACCGCTCGATACGCCCCGAGACCGGCCCGAACTTCGACTGGACCTCGTGTCGCGGCAAGCCATCCAGTGCCGCCGGAACAATAGCACTATGCCCCGTGGTCGACGTAATGCAGCGTGAATAAGGATCGGTCTGATCGTAGGAATAGCTGCCGGCGTCGACGACAACGTCAACCCCGTTGTACTGCAAGTAGATCGACGAATCGTCCATTTGCTTGTGCCATTCGGTTCGGCCGCCGCACACCAGCGAAAAGTAGAAGCCATCACGCTTCACCACGGCAAACCCTGAATCGGAAAAGCAGAACGCTCCATTGCGCGACGGCAGCCCAAGATCGTAGCGCGGCGAATCCCCTATCGGCGGAATCTTACCGTCGGGAAGCACGCATAGTTCGAGTGCATGGGATGCCCTTTCAATCAATACATCGATTCCATCCCGCAGATCACCGGCGATCCGAAGATTCGCGAGTATTGAGCGAAGCTTGCGGTACAGCGACAAGTTGAAATTGTGATAGCCGATCGTATTCTCGTTGCACAGACCGTCCTTGTCGAACGATTGCGCGGCAAGCGACAGAATTCGATCCGTCGCAATGTCCAGATAACCGCGGCCCTCATCATCGGCCAGTAACGCATACACATAGATCAGCGATGTCGCACCCATCAGCTTGTGGTTTCCGACACCAAGATTCCGGTTGTCGGCGAGCCACTCTGCCCAGCGGTGGATTTCCCGCAGGAGACGCACTCGCAGCCCCGTCGCCCCTCCAATTTCTTCGAGAACCTGGTGGCAGGTCAGCAACACCTTCAGCCGTTCGCTGGCCGAATGGTCGGCGGACGGAATACGACCAATTGCGTGCCGATTCTCGGCAATCGCCGTGAAATCCATGAAGCTCGAGATCAGGTCAATTGCCAGCTTGCGTGCATCGGCATCCTTGCGCTGTGCCCAGGTCGCCAATAGACGCCCAACATAGGCGAGCGAGTAATACCACATCCGGTCGGCGTTCAACGCAAACGTGTGATTCCACGGAAATCGCGTACCGATTTTGACGGCGATGCGCGTAGCCCCGGTCATGAACGACATTTGAGCCGTGCCGGCCGTCAGCCAATCCTCGACAAGCGGCTGATAGTCGTCCACCAGACGCACCTGCTCCAGTTTTGACGGGCGGGCTGCCGTCGCTGCGAGAAAATCGGCTTCCGCCTTGACCTGAACGTCCGTCGTCTCGACGGTCTCCGGCGAGGTGCCAGGTGCGTCGGTCACCTTCTCGAGCACTAGGATGCCGTTACAGAACTGTTCCGCCCAGTCGGTGATTTCAAAAAATGCGAGCGCGCGCAACTCGCCCCCCTTGAAGCCGGCCTGAAAGCCGTCGTCTCCGACCGGGTTCCCTTTGAAACGTCGTCTGAGATAGTCGGCAACCCCGTGGCCAGTGTCGATATCGGCCCGACCGGGGAACGGAACGGCGATGATCGTATGCGCCGGCTGAACCGCGACAGTTCCCATCAACCCCTTACCGATGTACTCGACAAATTGGTCCGGGGTCGGCTGTGGCAACTCGACCACGGCGCGCCCGATTCGGTCAGCGACATGTGCGAGCGCTCTCTCTGCCGGGATCGATTCGCGAACGAACGCCCATTGAGACAACCGGAGCTTTTCCTTTCCTTTACTCGCTTGCCGTGCGCTCCGCAAGTCGCCTGCATCCTCGGACACTGACGGCGCGTGGATATCGACAAATGTCGTCGGCGCGCCGTCGTACGTCAGAAAGCTGCGCGGAGCAAACCCTACGCTGCGCCGAAATGTGTCGATACCGCTATCGCGCCCGGCGATATACATATAGTTCACCGCCTTCACATGGCGGTGATGCGTGATCAATTCATCGACCATGTGCAGGACGTTGAGATTCATCACGCCGTTCGTGGCGTGCGCTTTGTGGCAAAGGATATGATTGACCTGCGCCAGTTCGCCGAAGAGAAATACGGTGATGTACGACACCAGCCGGTCACCGAGAAAAATTCCGACGAATTTTTCGGTATGGATATCGCAACCCGCCGGACTCGGTGCGATCACGTATTGCGGTGGGTTCGTATGGAAATACTCAGGAATCGGGCGCCCCTGGCGCACCGGATCGGAGGTCCTGATCTCGTAGATGTCCTGACCCAGCGTCTCGGGTGCGATATTCCTGAACTCGTAGCCCAGCTTCCGGGCTTTCCGGATCATGTTTCGCGATTTATCGCCAATCGCTTTCAAATATGCGTCGAGCGACGTCGGGATCTCGAGAAAAGCGGGTTGTGCGCGCTGCAGCGAAGCCGGGACCAGCTCCCCCGTATACGTCTCAACATATACATCGTCGCGGCCAAACGCGTCGCTACCGACCCTAACCGCGAACTCGTCCATCGACTCGAACCAACGATTGCAGTGTGCAACGCAATGGAACCCGCAGTTCGTCTTGCGAATCAGAAAATTGGCCGACAACGGCCGACTGCCGTCCGCCGTCAGCGGATGCCACCGCTTCACGACCTTCCTCAACGGACCGGGAAACGCAGGAACCGCATTTTCGCTCGACAGAACGACGTCCTCGAGTACAACGGGCGTCGTCATGTTCCAAGGTCGGATCTGGAATCCGGTGACCTCCGGAATCACATCAAAGTCGAACGTGAGCTTTCCATCTTTTATCGATGGCAGCAGATATCGATAAAAACCGGAAGACGTCTTGATGAAGCCGATTTCCGCCGCCTTTGCTTCGGTGAGATGCTCGCCCATGATCACAAAAAGCATGTTGCCCTTTTCGGGCAGCGTCCATCCGACCGCTGCGGAAAGACGAACTGAACTCTTCCGCTCAACGGTGAACATCCCGCTCAGGACTCCACGCCCGCGGTTCAGTACAACTCGATCGATCCATGCTTCATTCATAGCGGCACCACACCTTGCTCATTGTTCTCAGGCCCGCGGCCCGTCTTGATTCACATGCGCGTCACGCGACACGCCGACATGAGCCGCCGTGCGGCCCGGAAGTACACTTACCGATTCGATTGCGTCGGGACCGGATTGCGCGAGCCTGACGAGAAACGCATTGATGGCCTCTTTCGGTGGCGGTTCGTGTCCTTGGGCGAGACTGCCGAGGTGCAGGAAGAACCGATCTTCAAGCCAGCCCCAGAACTCGCTTCCGCGCACATCGCGAAAACTCGAATTCGACAGGAATGGTTTCAAGTGGTAATCGGTGTGCCAGTCTGTGTAGTTTTGCAAATAGACCACGCGGTTCGCCGCGCTCGGATAGACTTGCCACAGGTCGGCCACGGCAACCTTTTCGAGCCTTTCGCGAAGCGTCCCGAGATCCTCCGTACCAAAGCAAACGCGACCGAATTTCCGTACCGCCGTCTCCTCGAACGCCAGAATCGAGGTCTGCGGATTCCATACGAAGGCGGTCGAATCGGCAAACCTCGTCGACAGATACAGCGATGCGAATCCCCCTCCCGACCCGCCCCAGAAGACCAGCCTCTCGGGAGCAAGAGCCGAACGGACTTTCTCCGTGATCAGTTCATACAGATACTGCAGCGGCGTGGTCGACGTGCCGACATGCCACGCAAGCGTCAATTCAGTATCCAGCAGCAACGCAGGATCGGAGAAAATGAGAACGGAACTATTTACATCGTTCATCATCGACACGCCGCTGAATACGGGCAGCTTGAACACATCAGATCGCGGCGCATTGCCGTGAAGAAAACAAAACAGTGCCGGGCTGCCGCGATCGACGAGCAGGAATTCGATTAACAGATCATTGACCGGAATGATATGTGCGCAGTTCGGCAGCGCGGTCGCAGACAGGAACTCGCTTATGCTCGCCCACACCTTGGGCGGATATCGCGCGGCATCGCGGGCCGTCGTATACCGCGCCGCCAGCCGCTCGGCCGAAGGGCTCGTCAGAGCGACGAAGGAGTGAAGACGTACGAAGTCATTCGCCCCCCACGTCACAATCTTGAAGCAGACGGTACCGGCAAACGGAACGGCTTGCGAAAACTCCCAGTCGAGCGACACGCGTCCCGCGCGAGTTGGCACGTATCGATACCACCAGCCATGGTGCGAATATACGAGCCCCAGTCGTTCAGGCTCGCTCGGCAGTTCGCTGAACTCGACCTGAACCAATGCACAATTGGTCGTAACTTGTGGTCCACAGATCAGGTCCATGCAGATCGAAAACCGGTGCACGCCCGTGATGTCGAGCGAAAATTGAACGCCTGCGTCGGACAGCTGAATGCCATCAGTCGAGTGATAGCAGTTTGAAATATCGTTCATAAGCCGAGACCGTAAATCTGGGAAAGCAGCGCGTCCGCCGGTAACAGCCGATCAATTCGTGAAAAACGGATCGGACTTGTTCGAAAATGCAAGCGCCCTGTCGGAACAACCTTCCGGATCAGTGCCGTTCAACACAACGATCGACGAGAATTCCCCGGCAACCGGTCCTCCACTCAGATCGATACCGGTGGTCGGCGAGATTTCGCCGAAGTCATACGTACTCCACCCTCGCACTTTTCCATCCTGCTCGCCGCGATAGAAATCCACATGCCGCGAGGAGTGGATGATTGTTCCTTCAAACGTTTCGCCCTGAAGGCGGATGATGCCCTGCTCTGCGTGCGCCGAGACGTGGGGCGCAAGAAGAAAGCGTTGCACGGCAGCAGAGGGATTCGGCGACTTGACCATGTCCACAACGACAACCTCGCCGATCCAGTGGACGAATACGAATCTGCGGAAACTCGTCCAGCACCCGGGAACAGAGTAGGCGCACTCGATGCGTACGCCATCATCACTTTCCTCAAACCGTTTGATGCTGCCCGACACCGGTCCGTACTTGGCTATCAGTTCGTATCGCGGCAGGCCGTCGAACTGGGAAAGAAATACGCCGCTATGGCCGGCCGACGAGCTAATACAACGAGTATGCGGATTCCGTTGATCGTACGAGTAGCTCCCGCCATCGATGAACACGTCTTCCCCCCTGTACTGCAGATAGATCGCCGTGTCGTCCATGTGCTTGTGCCAGTTCGTCCTGCCGCCGCAGATCAACGACATATAGAAGTCGTCGCGCTTGACGACCGCGAACCCGGACTCGAAGAAGCAGAACGATTCATTGATGGAAGTGACCCGCGAGTCGTATCGCGGCGAGTCGCCAATGGGCGGGATCATGCCGTTCGGGAAAATGGCCAGGCGTAGCGCACGCATTGCATTGTCAAGCACGGGCTCGATGTCGGCGCGCATCGCTGCTGCGATTCCGAGTTTCCCCAGCGCGTCATGAATCTTTGTGTACAACGACAGATTGAAGTTGTGATAGCCGATCGTATTCTCGTTACATAGGCCGTCTTTGTCGAACGACTCCTCCAGCAGCGAGCGTACACGGCGCAGCGCGGTTTCGAGATAAACCGCGCCGGCTTCGTTCGACAGCAGCGAATACGTAAACATCAGGGACATGCAACCCATGAGCTGATGGTTGCCGACACCAAGGTTGGCCTCCTCCGTCAACCACTCCGCGCAGTAATGCATTTCCGCAAGCATTCGCGGCAGCAGGGCAACGCATCGAGGATCCGTCGAGTTCCTGATGATCTGGTGCAGCGTCAGCATCACTTTCAACCGTTCGGCCGTCGCGTGATCTGCGGATGCGATCCCGTTGACGCCGGCACGTTGCTCGGCAATGGCGACGTAGTCCAGATAATCGGACGTCAACGACAACGCCAGATCGAGGGACGCGGCATCGTTCGACTGCTGATATGTCGCAAGCAGTCGGCCGATGTATATCAACGAGTAGTACCACATGCGTACTGAATTGTTCGGCAGCTCCGAGTTCCACGCGAATTTCTTGTTCAGGTCGATATCGACGATCGCCGTCGAATACGGAAATGACATCTTCGCGATGTTTCCGAGGCGCCAGCCATCTGCCAACGGCTGATACTCGTCGGCAAGGCAGACACGGTCGAGGGACGAGACGCCCGCCGGAACAGCCGCCATGAACTCATCTCGCGTCTGGAACGTTCGCTGGGGCTTGTTGTGCACGATCGAATTTGACCGCAACCCGCCTTTTCCGAACTTCTGGAACGCCTCGGTCAGACCGCGAACATTGCTCTTTCCTACCGGCGTCAATTTCTCGATGACCAAGAGGCCCCGGAAGAACAACGCATCGTCATCGCTAACCAGGAAATAGCCCAGCGCGCGGAAATCGCTACCCTTGAACGCGGTTTCGAAATCGTCGTTCGATATCGGGCTCTGCTTGAAACGACGTCGCATGTAATCGCTGAGCCGGTCGTCCGCATCGGGAAGCCGGTCGGGGAACGGCACCGCGAAGCAGCTTCCCTCCATCCAGTCGATCACCGTCTCGCTCAATCCGTGTGACAGATAGCGCTCGAATTCGTGATAGGCAGGCATCGGCAGACGCGCAACACGCCGGCCGATACGGCGTTCGATCGCCTGCATCACGTCACCGCTCGCCTGCTCGCGCAGAAACGTCCAGTTGGCGTCTTTGATCTTCGGCTTGAACGATGGCTCTGAAGCCAACGATGCCGCCGTCGAAACGACGGCCGGTAATCGACTTTGCTCATGCCGAGCGTAAAGATCGATCACGCTGTCGTACGTCATGAAGGCGGTATCGCGGAAGCCGACACTCTCCTTGAAATGATTGATCCCACCCTGGGATTGGCCGATATAGAGATAGTTCAGGAAGCGCACCTCAGGCTGATGCCTGATGAGTTCATCGATGACGTGAAACACGTTCAGATTCATCGCACCACTGCTCGCGTGGTCTCGATGGCATAGCAAGTGATTGACCTGCGCAAGCTCGCCAAAGAGAAATAGCGTGATGTAAGCGACCAGTCGATCATCCTTGAACACGCCATAGAATCGCTCGGTATGTAGCCGGCAGCCCACCGCGCTTGGCTTCAATACGTGCTCGGGCGGATTCTTGTAGTAGTACTCGGGAATCGGACGGCCTTGGCGCATCGGATCCGATGTCCGAATCTCGTAAATGTCCTGCCCATGTTCGTCAGGGTCGATTTCCCGGTATGCGTAACCGAGCCGCCTGGCCTTTCGCACCATATTGCGCGACTTGTCGCCGATTGCGGACCGATACAAGTCGATCGATTTGGGAATCTCGAGCATTGCCGGCTGTGCCCGTTGAATGCTTGCCGGAATCAGTTCTCCAGTGTTTCGTTCAACGTAAACGTCGTCGCGGCCGAAGTCGACGCGCTTCGTCCGCTGCTCATAACCGTCCATCGAGTCGAACCATTTATTGCAATGCACTACACATGCCGGACCGCATGCATGCTTCGCGAGCAACAAATTCGCGGCAACCGGTCGGGGCTGCTGCCCACCAAGCGACTCCCACCGCTTGATGATGCGACGCGGACGAGCGGACAGAAATCGAACGCCGCCTTCTTCCGCACCCGTCATGCGAAGGTCGTCGAGCACTACAGGCGGTACGCCGATGCCCCACAGCCGGATACTGACCGAAGTGACTTCCGGCAGGATATCGAATGCATGGCACAGTCGTTCGTCCTTCAGCGACGACTTCAGGTACTGGTAATAGCCGCCCTTTGTCGGTACGAATCCGATTTCTGTCGCGTGTTGCTCCGTCAAGGCATCACCGTTGACAAGGAGAATCAGGTTCGTGCCATCCGGTAATCCGCCGACGATCGTCGCTCCGAGCTCGATCGACGTCCTCTCGACGACGCGCGCGGCGCAGTAGATCATCGAGTTTCGCTCGCTCAACACGACGCGATCCATGTAGTGGTCAGCCATTTTTCCCCGCAGCAGTTCTTGTCGACGGTGCAATTCCAGTGTCAACGACCCGCACCCTATCCTGTTCAGGCCTACCCATCTTGGGCACGCATAATTCCCGATGCTGCGTGGAGAATCATTGCGCCACCGATGTCCCTCGTGGCTTTGCCGTCTCGGGACCCGCGACAAAGCACGCCAACTCGCTTTGAATTACCGCATCGCGGGCACTTTGCCGTCTCACACGCCGCGCCGCGCCGGCGCTCAATTCTGCATACAGCCGCTGGTCCCGAATGAGCGCCAGCAGTCCTTCAGCGAGTGCGTTCGCGTCCTCTGCCGGGGCCAGCACGCCACACGTTTCATCGACGAACTCCGGGATGGCCGCAACCGCGTTCGTAACCGGGACGAGGCCCGACGCCATCGCTTCGTCGCGTGAAACGCCTTGCGTATCCATTCTCGACGGGCACAGAAACACGCCGTACTCCTTGTGCAGGACGGCGATTTCGCGTTGCGTCAGGAAACGCCGCTCGATCCGGACGTTCGGGAAACGTCGCAGCGGTGCCACGGTTTCATCAAATAGCGCGCCGTCGCCGATCAGGTGGAATTGCATGCGATCGAAATCCGGTTTGGATGACAGTGCAAGAATCGCGGCGACGCTCAGGTCATTGGCATAGACCTTCGACGCATACGGCCGAATCGACAGCACCTTCCAGCGCAATTCCGCATCCTTCTCGATATAGTCGAATCGCGTGGTATCGATCGGATTATGGATCACGCTGTACGCGTCATCCGGGAGCATCACCGCGAGGTCTTCCATTGCGGTGGTCGCCAGATACTTCGAGACGAAGACGAAGTGCATCAATCGCGGCCGGTCCGTCAGCAACCTCCGCCAGAATTCCGAACGTCGTTCGCTCTTCAGGGCAGCGGCAGACCGTTGTTCCACATCGTCATACAGGAATGCACGACGCTCGAAGCGCTGGATATCTGCGCCGTGAACCCAGACGACGATCTTCAGTCTGTCGGCGTAAGGCTTCAGCGCGTGCCACATCGCATCATCGAGGAAGTGGACCAGGACCGAGCGATATCGCCCCGTCTGCAACAACCTCTCCAGTACCTCCGCGCCCCCCGTCATCACATCGACGCTCTCGAACTCCTGGTACTCCACCGTTTGTTCGTCACGGAAGCGGAAAACGTCGCATTGCACGCCGTTTTCGCGATAGGCGCGCACCCGGCTGTGCACGAATGCATTGCGGTACAGATCGTCATAGGACGGGTAGTGGTTCGTCAGTACGAGATGTTGGCCCTGAGAAAACACATCGGCAGGCAGAAGCGATCGATGGCCGAGCAGCAGCGATTGCACGCGGGCGGATCCACCTGCGTATATCCGCAAGCCGATCCGCAAGAACGCCGTGCCCGCCGGCAATTCGACATCGTGATTACGATTCGAAGCCTTCACGACATGGCCGATCCGCGCCTTTGCACCGTCGAGGAACAACAAGACAATCTGGATGTTCAGACCCGGGGAAACTTCGAGATGGAAACGCAGCTTCCCGTTTTCGACGGACAGATCCGATGGCGAAAAATCGCGATCGGCGTACCAGTACTCGTGTGAGCCGTCCGGTAACGCCGAATCGACCTGCAGGCAACCGCCCCGTTCGACCATCGATACGCGGCTGTTCGCCGGCGCTTTCGTGAGCAGCGATGCCAAGTCGCTACCGCGCAATTGCGGAAGAGCATTGCTGTCGAGTCGCTCCGCAGCGATCGCTTCCGCCCTCCGCTGCATTTCGTCGAGGGTCAGTCCATGATCGGAGAGAACTACGTCGTCGACAGCCGCGCGGCCAGCCTCGTCTAGTGCAACACCGCTTCGGCAGTAGTTGAATTCGTCGACAGCGAAACACGATCCGTGCTCAAATCGTGCGGTATACAGTTCCCTCGTCCATTCGCGCAACGACACCGCCGGCAATGTATCGAAACGCGCGATTCCCGATCGCGCATCAACCTGGGCAACGTGCGTATATGCTGCGTTCTCGCGAAGCAGGGACAAGCCTTTGCTGCCCGACCATACGTACTGGGCAACCTTCCCGATCGCGAGCACCTGCGAGTAGCGCGTCGCGAGTGCGAGATCCGTCAGATAGTATGCGCCGTAATAATCGTCCGCGACCATCACGGAAAGCCAGGCAGCTGGCGACGCGAGCGCCTGCAACATTACCGTTTCCGACTCAAGCGACGACAATACGCGTACCGCGTCTCCTTCCGGCACGCCGGCAGGTTGGAATTGGTCGGGCACCACCAGCACCAGCGTCTTGGCCTGATATTGCTGCCGTTCGAAGGAGTGCAGCAGGCAGTCAGCTTGGGCCTGATCCTTGGCGTGGGCGATCACGACGATCTGCGGAAGCAGCGACGGCAAAGTCTCCTCGCTGACCTTCGAAATCACGTAGGCCAGCCGATCCTGATAGGTATGCTCAAGCATCACCTTGCGAAGGGCGGCAAGGCGGAGCTTCCGTGCACCCGATTCGTCGCGGCCCAATGCCTCGAGACGCCGTCGGATCTCGGCGCCGCTATCGCTCGTAACGACAAGATCGCCGAACATCAGTTGGACGCCGCGCGAGAAGTTGCTGATGGTGATCGTATTCGATGCCAGCAACTCATAGACGCGACGCGCGAACATCGATTGCGATTGCTTGATCGAGTTGAGGTTGATCGCGTATCGATAGCCTTTGTATGCCTTGTCGATCTCCGCGTACGGCAAATTACCGATGACGAACGGCTGATATTCGTCCGGGAACTGGTAGTTGGCGTCGTTTTTCCCGTAGTTTCTGTCGTAGATTTCCAGCGGTCGGAACTCGGGCAGGTTGACGATGAAGTTTCCCAGATCCCTCGTTCGCTCCGGATATCGTACGTAATAGGCTCCGGCAAAGCAGAACGCATCCTTGCGCTCATACTTCTCGATGGGGTTGTTGACAAGTGGTTGAGCGGCGAACGGCAGCAGATAGACGCGATCGTGGCCGAGGGCGGCCTTGTAGCGGTGAATGCAGTCGATATCCGTCGTGAAGACGAAATCAAACAACTTCGCCGTCGTCAGAAAAGTCTCGAAATGAACCGGATCTTCCTTGTTCCAGAAGATCGTCGGAATCTTGTGATCGCGGCACCATTGAACGATGCCGATGACCTCCTGACTCAAGTGGCCGACTTTGCTTCCCCAGAGATCATCCTTGCCGCGCCACGCGGATTCGATGAACAGCATGTCCGGATTGAACGCGTTGAGTTCGGTCTGCCAGTGAGCGGGCGTCAATTGCAACAGGTTGCATTCTGGGTCGTACGAGCCGAACGTGAACTCGTCCATGATGGCCGCGACCTTGAGTTGCTTCATCCGGTGAGCAAGCTGCTGACCATCATCGTCGTGCAAGCCTTTCAGTCGCGCACGCGCAGCCACCTCGACGTGCTCGACAGCGTTCGAGCCCGACGGCGCCGGCACGCCTTGCAGTATGGGACGAACGCTGGCGCTCTTCAATCCTTTGGCTTGCTTGTCATTGCTGCGTTGCTTCGACAAGCGGTGAATTGCCAGCAGTTTGCCCGGCAGCGCGCAGAATCCGCTCCACGACTTGGTGCTGAATATCAACGCATGCCCAAGCTGAAACGATAGAGTGTTCTTTGTCCGAAGTACTTGCTGATTTGCAGCGATCAGTTGCTGGCGCAAACGTTCGATCTGCGCGTTCGCTTCAGTCAGTGCCATCCTGGTACGAACCGCATCGAGCTTGATTTTCTCGAGGTTGGCTGACGATGACTTACTTTCCGAACGCAGCACCGACAGCATCGAACCCACTTCCTGCCGTTCGATCGCGCGAGCGTTGAGCTCCGCCTCCAATGACGCAATTTTCTGTTCGAGCGTCGCAAAACCCGTCGCACGCAGTTGCTCCTGCTGCAGGGCAACGCGCCTTGCAGCATCAACCTCCTTCGTGAGGCTGCCAATCGTCTCACCGTGACGTGAAAGCTCCGCAGCGAGCGCTTCGATCGTGACCCCAGTGTCCGCACGGTACTGTCTGAACGTCTCCTCCTCCCGCTCACGCAGTGCTTTCAATCGATCGAATCGGCTAGTGAGATCGGAGATCGTCTGCCGATACGTGGCGACCTCCGAGCCGCCGTCGACGCGCAGGGATACCGGGCCGGTGTCGATACTCGTCGCGGCCCCTCGAGGCTCGCGCAACCGCGCGGCTTCGGCTTCGAGCCGCGACACGAGTTCGTCCTGCGCAGTCCGTTCAGCCCGCAGTGCCGCGCATAGCGCAGCATATCGATCTCGCTCCCGTCGCAAAACCGCGACTTCATCTCGCCCCTCACCCACACCGACATCGACATTCATGCTCACCCCGCCTTCCCTGCCTATTCAGATTCGTCTTTGCTATTCCGCGTCGCGCGCGGCGCGCCGACAGGAGCCATTCATCTCCAGATACCCTTCGTGTCGACGAGTCGCTGCGATTCGCGCAGAGTCGGTTTCATCGCCTTGAATTGGGCATGGTCGACCAGCATGACAAGGATGTCCGCGCGTGCCAGCGCGCCGTCGAGATTCAACAATCGTGCGCCGCCGGACTCGAGTTTCTGCGGAATCGCATCGATATGCGGCTCGACAACGAGGACCTGCTCCGGATACGCCTCAGAGAGTTTGTGCGCGATATCGACCGACGGGCTTTCTCGCAAATCATCAATATTCGGCTTGAACGCGAGGCCGAAGCAGGCAATTCGAATGTCTCGTCGCGCCTTCCCGGATTCGCACAACGAATCGACCGCGGCGCGCACCTTGTCGATCACCCAGTGGGGCTTCGAATCGTTCACTTCGCGAGCCTGCCGAATCAACTTCGCTTGATCCGGCGTTTTGTTGACGATGAACCATGGGTCGACGGCGATGCAGTGACCGCCCACGCCCGGCCCGGGCTGCAGGATATTGACGCGCGGATGATGATTCGCGATACCGATCAACTCCCACACATTGATACTGAGCTTGTCGCAAATCAGCGAAAGTTCATTGGCGAATGCGATATTGACATCGCGAAATGCGTTCTCGGTCAGCTTCGACATCTCCGCCGTGCGAGCGTCCGTGACGAGCAATTGACCACTGACGAACGTGCGGTAAACTTCTTGAGCCCGGATTGCGGAAAGCGGATTGACACCGCCAATAACGCGGTCGTTTTCGATCAGTTCGCGAATAACCTGCCCAGGAAGCACCCGCTCCGGACAGTAGGCAACGTAGACGTCGCACTCGTCCCTGCCCTTTTCCGGAAATACAAGGTCCGGCCGGGAACGCGCCAACCATTCCACCATCTGCTCGGTTGTGCCGACCGGCGAAGTCGACTCGAGAATGACGATGTCGCCCTTTTTGAGAACCGGTGCTATCGATTCGCTGGCTGCCTTGACATATGACAGGTCTGGCTCGAAATCGCCGTGAAACGGTGTCGGCACCGCGATCATGAAGGCGTCTGCAGCTTCAGGCCGGGTCGTCGCGCGCAGCCATCCTTCGTTCACTGCCGCGTGCACGACGATATCCAGTTCCGGCTCGACGATATGAATCTCGCCGCGATTGATCGTGTCGACGGCGTGCTGATCAATGTCGACACCGACAACCTTGATTTTGCGCGACGCGAGCACGGCTGCGGTCGGAAGGCCGATGTACCCGAGCCCGATGACGGATATCGATTGGATGGAATTTTTCACGGAACGTCCTTGATAGTGTATGGAGGCGCGGCGCCTGGTCGGATGCCGCGCTAATCAGCGCTGATCGATCACAATCGCCGCACGCGGCATTAACCGGCGCACGCTCGAACCGCGTCCATGGTCGAAGAAAACGACTGTGGATCGGCGCGGTCTCTTTCGCCGACAAGGTGGCGAACGATGCGCTCGCATGCACGGCCATCGCCGTACGGGTTGTGAGCGCGCGCCATTTCCCCATAGCGCTCGGCGTCATCGAGCAGTTCGCGACAGGCTGCAACGATTCGCCCGCTGTCGGAACCCACCAGTCGAACCGTGCCGGCGGCAACGGCTTCGGGACGCTCCGTCGTGTCACGCATGACCAGCACGGGTTTACCGAGTGACGGCGCCTCCTCCTGAATTCCGCCGGAATCGGTCAGGATCAGCGTGGAACGCGACATCAGATAGACGAAAGGCAAATAGTCCTGCGGACTCAGCAGATGGACGTTGGGCAGGCCCGACAGTATTTCTTCGGCCGGGAGCTTGACCTGCGGATTCAGGTGAACCGGATAGACGAAATCGACGTCCGTGTAGTGCGCGGCCAGTTGACGGATCGCCTGACAGATATTCCGAATCCCCTCCCCGAAATTCTCTCGGCGATGAGCCGTAACGAGCACCATGCGGCGCCCATCTTCAAGCGTCGGAAATGCATCGCGCATCTGACGTTGCAGAACCTTATCGTGCTCGAGCCTGCGAGTAACCGTCAGCAGTGCATCGATAACGGTATTGCCGGTCACGATGATGTCGTCGTCACGAACACGTTCTGCGATGAGATTCACGCGCGACGCCTCGGTCGGCGCGAAATGAATGTCGGCGAGCTGACCCGTCAGCTTGCGATTGCCCTCTTCGGGCCAAGGCGAGTACATGTCGCCGCTACGCAACCCGGCTTCCACGTGCCCCACCTTGACCTTCAGATAGAACGCCGCCAAAGCGCTCGCGAACGTGGTCGTCGTATCGCCGTGAACGAGCATGTAGTCCGGCCGATACGATGCGAGAACAGGCGTGATCTCGTTCACGATGTCGCACGTGATCGACTGAAGCGTTTGCCCCGCCTTCATCAGGTTCAGATCGTAATCCGGCCGTATCTCGAAAAGATCGAGTACCTGATCCAGCATTTGCCGGTGTTGTGCGGTAACGCATACACGACAGTCCACACCCGGCATCCCCCTAAGCGCGTGTACCAGCGGCGCCATCTTGATCGCCTCCGGCCGCGTGCCAAACACGGTCAGAATTTTCATGATAATTATGTTGCTATTATTTTATGGGCCCCCGAAGGAGCAATTTGCCGGTGCGCTCGTGCCAACGAACTGCCCGCGGCCCTCTCGGTGTCACATGACGCACCCTGTACGCGCCATGTGACGTGCTGCAACTATCACCAGAAGATCAGCTTCGCGGCCACCGCCATCTGATACAGGATCTGCGTAATCCCGCGCGTGATCTCGATACTCTTCGACTTCACCTTCGGTAACACCATGAGCTCATCGCCGGCCTCGACCTTCGTACCACTGTCGGCCAGTTCGGCCTTGCCGTTCTGGTGAATCGCGATGATCTTGCTGTTGTCGGCCTTCTGCGTATAACCACCGACGTGGGCGACGTAGTCACTTGCCGTCATGCCCGATTGCCATTCGACCGCATTCGGGAAGAGCACCTCTCCATGCACCATGACGACACTGGTTCTTTCCGGGATGTTGATGACGTCGCCGTCCTCAAGAATCACGTTCCCCATCGTCTGCTCGTTGAGCACGACCTGCCCCTTGAACTCGGTCTTGCTCGCGAGCGCCGCAAACTTCGTGATGTTCTCCGCTTCCTTCGACCGCAGATTGGCCTCCTCGCTCGTAGCGGACGGTGCGGACAATGCCGCCTCCTGAAGCTTCTGCAGCTCGACACCGAGCATTTCCTTTTGCCTGTCCGCAACCGATTTGCGGAACAACTGCGCTTCGTCCACGCGCGAAAGCGGATTGGTGCGGACCTGGCTCAGTACCTGCGCCATCGTCGAACCATACGGGAGCACCAATGCGTGCTCTCCTGAATGGGCGCCCTCGACACGCACCTGGATCGTGCCTGCGTAGCGATCCGAGGTAACCGTGAGCTGATCACCGTCGTTGAGCCTGACATTCGAAGCGTTCGAAATCGCGTAGTACTCGGTGGTCCGTTCAGTGCCCTGTCGGCGCACGATGCTGACATGCGTTGCGCCAGGTTTCGGACGCGCGACCGCAAGCGCCTGCTGAAGCGTAATGACCGGCGTGGCGAATTCAAAGTCGTATGCGTTGTAGACTTCGCCTCGCACAGTAAAGACGTGCTCGCGCGGTCCGACAACGATCACGTCGCCGTCGGCAAGCTGCAACTGGTCTATCTCGCCATTCAGCAAGAAGTCATACAGGTTGAAGCGCTTGCGTACCACTCCGCCGCGCTTGACCGTCACATCGACATAGCTGCCGCGATCGACGTCAACGCCACCAGCCTTGTCGAGGTAGGAAAGGATGCTTTCTGACGCGATACCGCCATACATGCCGGGTTGCTTGACATACCCCGTGACGAACACCTTCACCGGCTGCGCAACGTCAAGGCTGGCATAAACGTTCACGTTTGCCTTGTAGACCTTGCGCACCTCATTCAGCACACGCCCGTTCAAATCGGCATTGCGAACGCCGGCGACCGTGACCGGTCCGACATTCGGCACGAAGACATTTCCTTGCGGATCGACGGTCAACTGCCCGTCGAACGCGAAAGCACCCCACATCCGTAACGTGACGGTGTCTCCAATGCCGACTTGATAACCCGGGTTGAATCCGGTCCCCCGGCTGTTGTGAAATGTTCCGCCAAACAATTGCGAGCCGAACATGCTGTTTGGTGCCTGCGGGGCGACACTCACGTCGATCGGGCTCGGAGCCGCTCCTCCGGGTCCGCCTTGCTGACGCGATATCTTCCCGCCTTGAAGCGTCATCGAACCTGCCCCCGCGTCGTCGGGGTTGTACCCGAACCCCGTCGAAGCAGCACCGCGCGGCCCGCCGTCACGAGCAGCGTTGGACGACGCCGAGCCACGATCGCTGTCGGTTCCCGAAAGCCCGAACAGCGTATCGCTGATCCCGGCCCAACTCGCGGTGCTCGCGGCGCCAAGCATCAGGGCAATCAATGCCTTGCGGCCTCTTGATAGATTGATCATCTCAATTTTTACTTTCGTCGATGCCTGCTTGCACTCGTCACCCCGTCACCGGCAACGACGCTGTACCAGCCATGCAAGTTCGTGCGAACTGCCACCCCCATGAAACCCGGGCAGCAGTCGTCTGTGTTACGTCCGGTGGTCTTCGATAATCGCTTGCGCCAGCCTCATGACGCCGAACAACAACAGCAATCCGACAACGAGGGACATCATGATGTGAAGCCTGCGTGGATACTCGGCCTCCTCCGGCAAATTGGGCGTCACGATTACGGACAAGCTCTTTGCCTTGTGCCCGGATTCGATCCGAGCCTTTTCGAAAGTCGACAGCGAGACCTTGTACAGATCGGTCGCAAACTGGAGACGAGACTTGAGTTCCGCGTACTGCGCGGCCGTCCGGTTCATCTTGCCGTCACCCGGAGCACTGAGCTTCGCTCTCTCGACGCCAATCTGCGCGACAAGCGCCGACAGCGCGTTACGCTTCGCGACGACCGGCGGCGCGTCGTCGTTCATGTACGTCTGCAGGTTGCGCAATTCCGCCTCGAGTTCCGCCTGCTTCGACTGCATTTCGACCACCATGCGGCCGCCCGCCTCGGCGCTCGCCGTCGGGTCCAGCATGCCGGTCTTGTTTTCGAATGCAATCACCGCATCGCGCGCCGTCTTGACTTCGTCATACGAGCGGTCGATTTCCTCACGCGCGAAAAGCATGTCGTTGCGCGAAATGCGGTGCGACAACTCGTTCAGGAAGGTTTCGCTTTCGCTCAGCAACGTTCGATTGAACGTCTGCGCGAAGGTCGGCGACAAACCTTGTGTCCGAATCGTCAACAACCCCGTCTTCTCGTCCACGTCGACGCTGACGCGCCGCAGGTAGTACTTCAGCATTTCCTCTCGCGTAGCGTTCGGTGAAAGCCTGTTGAATAAGTCGAGTCCGACATGGCCGAACGCCTCCTTCAGCTTCAACCGCGCATCCGCTTTCGCCAGCATGTCCGGCGATTCGATGTATTGCTTGAGCACGACCGCGTCGTCCCGCGCCGAAGCGTCGCCTCCTCCTCCAAGCAACGCCTGGATATTCAGCCCCGTCCCGACAGAACGCCCGGAGTCCTTGACGAGCACTTGCGATTCACTCACGTAGCGATCTCGGGAAACCAACCCCAGATACAACCCGCAAACGACCAGCGGTACCGCAACAAGCGCCACCTGCAGCCGATGCCCCCGTAGCTTCCCCAACCAATCAGACATTGTTTTCGTGCTTGTAAACTTCGATTGCCTCATTCACGTCGGGGTAGTACGTGACCTTCCCGTTGCCGATCAGCAATCCGACATCGCAGACTCGACTTACCTCGTCGAGGCCATGCGACACAAAAATGAACTGGCTGACGGCACGCCTGGCCATCATCAACGCCTCGCTTTTTTTTCTGAAGACGGCATCGCCGACCGCAGTCACCTCGTCTATCACGTAGTAGTCGAAGTCGAACGCCATCGACAACCCAAAACCCAAGCGGGCTCGCATGCCAGTGGAGTAACTGCGGATCGGCATGTCGAAAAACTTGCCGAGCTCGCAAAAATCCGCGACGAATTGCACCTTCTCCGCCAGTTCGCTCTTGCTCGCGTACAGGCGCGCGACGAACTTGACGTTCTCGCGTCCCGTCATGCTGCTTTGAAACCCGTTCGCGAGCCCAACCGGCCAGGAAATGCGCCGGTTCGTCACAACGCGACCACGATCGGGTCGATCGATGCCACCAATGATGCTGAGCAGCGTGCTCTTGCCTGCCCCGTTACGCCCGATCAGGCCAATACTTTTCCCTGATGGCACTTCGACATTGACGTCCTTGAATACGTAATGTCGGCCGGAGGGCGTCTTATACGATTTTGTGAGATTCTCGAGTCGAATCATGATCTCAGCAGGGATGGTTCACGCGCCTTGTACAGGGCCATACCGGCAAACAGAACGACAAGCGCGCAGAACGCCGGATATGCTAGACCGACATTTTCGACCGCGTATGCAGGCACGATCGTATGCCGCAATAGCTCGAGAATGTGAACGAGAGGATTCCACAACACCCAACCGCGGTATTCCGCTGGAATGGTTGTCAGTGGATACATCACCGCACTGGTGAAATAAAGGGGACGCATGAACAGCGGAATGACCTTCTCGCTGACCGGGACTTCATGACCGATAACCATGAAGATCATGCCAATACCCAGCCCGAGAAGTACAAGTACCGCCCAAATGCCGGCAAGTTCCGGAATATCGCCCAATTGAACCGGCTGCCCGCCAAGCCCGAGAATAACCAGCAATACAACCAAGACAACTGCACTTATAACGCATTCGAGGCACGCACGCGCAATCAATGTGTCCAGCGGGTGCACTGGACGATAACTCAGCAGCCCGAGATTCGCCTCCAGCGCGTTCAACGATCGTAGCGCGATGTTGATGAACATGAAGTACGGCACCAAGCCGCAGATAAGAAATACGGGAAACGAAATACCGGGCATCGTATGTTTCGCAATCAAGCCCAGGATCGCGAACAACACCAGCATATGAACGATCGGCTCGAGAAACACCCACAGATACCCGAGCCGATGCTTGCCGAACCGAGTCTTCAGTTCGCGCAAAAACAAGGCATAAACGACTCTTCGCTGAATCGCAAATGCTTCGCCCAGCCTGGAATCTCCGTTTGGCGGTTCTGCCATACCCAACCCCGGTCCCACTTTTATCGTTTGCGCCCCGTGCGCGGTGGACTGTGCCCCGCGCTCCCGAATTTTTAAATCACCTCAAACTACCGAGGCGCCGCATTGTACCAGCTTACATGTAAGAAAACTTCCTTACCGTTAAAGCTGTTAACGCTTCTATACATGCTTTCGATTCACGTGACGTATCTGCCTACGGCGGCAAAAAACACCTTTCCATTGTCGCCCAGTGCAGGCCCGCAGGCTATCACCCCGACATATTGTAAAATCCGGTAATAATCAGACAAACTTCGGCTTTAAATCACCTAATTTATCTCACCGCGGAGCCCCAATGCTGAACCTCGCCACCGCCCAACAATTCCTGATGACCCGCGGCCTCGACTTCGGCCTGAACCTCCTCGCTGCAATCGTGTTGTGGTTCGTCGGCCGCTGGGCGATCCGCATCGCCACCGGCCTGCTCGGCAAGGTCGTACGCCGCAGCGGCAAGGTCGACCCGACGCTCACCGACTACCTGACCTCGGTGGTCGGCGTACTACTGACGATCCTGCTGATCCTCGCGATCCTGCAGTTCTTCGGCGTACAGACCACGTCGTTCGCCGCACTGCTCGCCGGCCTCGGCCTCGCGATCGGCACCGCCTGGGGCGGGCTGCTCGCCCACTTCGCCGCCGGCGTATTCATGCAAGTGCTGCGTCCGTTCAAGATCGGCGACGTGATCACCGCCGGCGGCGTGACGGGCACGGTGAAGGAACTCGGCCTGTTCGGCACGACGATCATCACCGCCGACAACGTCGTGACCATCGTCGGCAACAACAAGATCTTCTCGGACAACATCGCGAACTACAGCGCGACGCCGCATCGCCGCGTCGATCTGACCGCGAAGATCGCGAACAGCGTCGACGCGGCCGATGCGATCAACCGCCTGAAAACGCAGATCCAGCTGATCCCGAACGTGATGAAAGTGCCGGCACCGGACGTCGGCGTGCTGCAGTTCACGCCGGAAGGCCCGCTGCTGTTCGTGCGCCCGTCGACGCAACCGGAGAACTACTGGCAGGTGTACTGCGATACCAATCGCGTGATCCTCGAGACGTTCCGCGAGGCCGGATACCCGACGCCCGAAACGCCGATCTCGCATCGCAATACCTGAGCCTTCGCCCGACCCGCACGGACGAAAAAAAAGCGTGGTAGCCCAGGGCCACCACGCTTTCTCGTCGAGCAGAAGGAAAACCGCCGGCTCAGCGCCCGCTCGTGTTCTGCGTATTATCGGAATGCCGCCCGCGCACCAGCTTCCACAACGCGCCGAGCGCGACCGGCACGATCGCCGCGCCGATCCCCACCAGCACGATCACGTTCAGGTACTGGCGAATGAACGGGATATTGCCGAAGAAGTAGCCGAGCAACACCAGCAGCAGCACCCAGAGCAGCGCGCCGATCACGTTGAACAGCTGGAAACGCCCGATGCTCATCGACGACGCACCGGCCACGAACGGCGCAAACGTGCGCACGACGGGGATGAAGCGCGCGAGCACGATGGTCTTGCCGCCGTGCTTGTCGTAGAACGAGTGGGTCTTCTCCAGCGCCGCGCGATCGAGGAAGCGCTCGAGCACCGGGATATGGGTATTGAAGACCTTCGGCCCGACCCAGCGGCCGATCAGGTAGTTCACGGTGTTGCCGGCAATCGCCGCGACGAGCAACAACGCGATGAGCGCGCCGACGTTCATGTCGCCGGTCGCCGCGAACGCGCCGCCGATGAACAGCAGCGAATCGCCGGGCAGGAACGGCAACACGACGAGCCCCGTCTCGCAGAACACGATCAGGAACAACACCAGATACACCCATGCGCCGTACTGCCGGATGAAGTCGCCGAGGAACGCGTCGATATGCAGGACCAGGTTGACGAAATGAAGCAGCGTATCCAAATGCGATTCCTCGAAGGCGAAAGGGCCGGAATGACCGGAGAAGGCGGAAGCGCCCGCCGGACAAGGCGGCGCGCGAAACGCAGTCATCATACCGAAACTACCTTAAGGCTCCGTGAAAAAACGTAACCGATCACGCCGCCGGCACGCCCGCGGCGCCTCGCTATAATTCGGCCATGTCCGAAATCACCGAAACGGCCGCGGGCGCCGCACCCGCCCCCGCTCCCCGCCCGCTGCGCGCGATCCAGCCGCTGCCCGACCAGCTGATCAGCCAGATCGCCGCCGGCGAGGTGGTCGAACGCCCTGCGTCGGTCGTCAAGGAGCTGCTGGAGAATGCGATGGACGCCGGCGCGACGACGCTGCGCATCGTGCTCGAGGAAGGCGGCGTCAAGCGCATCTCGATCACCGACGACGGCTGCGGGATTCCGCCCGACGAGTTGCCGCTCGCGCTGATGCGCCATGCGACGAGCAAGATCCGCTCGCTCGAGGAACTGGAGGCGGTCGCGACGCTGGGTTTCCGCGGCGAAGCGCTCGCGTCGATCGCATCGGTCGCCGAGATGTCGATCACGAGCCGCACGGCGGACGTCGCGCATGCGACGAAGATCGATGCGACCACGGGCGCGCTGTCGCCGGCCGCCGGCGCGGTGGGCACGACGATCGAGGTGCGCGAGCTGTACTTCAACACGCCAGCGCGCCGCAAGTTCCTGAAAAGCGAGCAGACCGAGTTCGGCCACTGCCTCGAAATGATCCGCCGCGCGGCGCTCGCACGACCGGACGTCGCGATCTCGGTGCTGCACAACGGCAAGGCGGTCGAGCACTGGAACGCAACCGAGCCTGCGCAGCGCGTCGCGAAAATCCTCGGCGACAGCTTCGCGACCGCGCACCTGCCGCTCGACGAGCAGGCCGGGCCGCTCGCGGTCTACGGCTGCGCGGGCCTGCCGACCGCGAGCCGCGGGCGCGCCGACCAGCAGTACTTCTTCGTGAACGGCCGCTTCGTGCGCGACAAGCTGCTCACGCACGCGGTGCGCGCGGCGTATGAAGACGTGCTGCACGGCGACCGCTACCCGTCGTACGTGCTGTTCCTCGACCTGCCGCCCGAGGCAGTCGACGTGAACGTGCACCCGTCGAAGATCGAAGTGCGGTTCCGCGATTCGCGCTCGATCCATCAGTATGTATTCCACGCGGTGCAGCGCGCGCTCGCGCGCCATGCGGGCGCGTCGCCGGAAACGACTGCGGGCGGCCATGCCGCGCAGCTCTCGCCGGCACCGGGCGGCCCCGCCTCGTTCCTGAATACGCCGCTCGGCCAGAGCGCAGCCACCGGCACGGGTGGCACCGGTTTCTCGCCGGCGTCGTCCTCCTCGTCATCATCGTCGGGCAACACGTGGATGCGTCAGGCGCGCATGACGCAAGGCACGCTGCCCGTCGCGCAGCCGCTCGCGCTCTACGATGCGCTCTTCGGCCGCAAGGACACGGGCGCGGGCACGCCGGACGGCACGACGACCATCGCGCGCGACTCGGCGAATTCCGCCGATGCGCCGATCGCACCGTTGTCGGGCTTCGTCGCGTCGCCGCTCGCTGCCAGCGCGCACGACGAACAACCGCTCGGCTTCGCGCTCGGCCAGATTCACGGGATCTACGTGCTCGCGCAGAACGCGTACGGTCTCGTGATCGTCGACATGCACGCGGCACACGAACGGATCCTGTACGAACAGTTCAAGAACGCACTCGCCGACCGCACGGTCGCCGTGCAGTCGCTGCTGCTGCCGATCTCGATGACGGCGACGCCGGTGGAGATCGGCACGGTCGAGGAAGAACGCGACACGCTCGAATCGCTCGGCTTCGACCTCGCGGTGCTGTCGCCGACGACGCTCGCGATCCGCGCGGTGCCCGCGCTGCTGAAGGACGCGGACCTGCAGTCGCTCGCACGCGCAGTGCTTGCCGACCTGCACGCATTCGGCGGTTCGCGCGTGCTCACCGAACGCCAGCACGAGCTGCTCGGCACGCTCGCGTGCCACCACGCGGTGCGCGCGAACCGGCGCCTGACACTCGACGAGATGAACGGGCTGCTGCGCCAGATGGAAGCGACCGAACGCGCGGACCAGTGCAATCACGGCCGGCCGACGTGGTATCACCTCACGCTGAACGATCTCGACCGCCTCTTCATGCGCGGCCAATGAACGCTTCACCGCAGTCCCCGGCAACGACGATCGCCTGCCTGCTCGGCCCCACCGCCTCCGGCAAGACGGCCGCCGCGCTGGCGCTGGCCGCGCACCGTCCGATCGAGATCGTCAGCGTCGATTCGGCGCTCGTCTATCGCGACATGGATATCGGCACCGCGAAACCGACGCGCGACGAGCGCGCGAGCGTGCCGCACCATCTGATCGACATCATCGACCCGGCCGATGCGTATTCGGCGGCCGAATTTCGCGCCGATGCACTGCGCCTGATCGGCGAGATCATCGCGCGCGGCCGCACGCCGCTGCTCGCGGGCGGCACGATGCTGTACTACAAGGCGCTCACGCAGGGCCTCAACGACCTGCCGACTGCCGATCCAACCGTGCGTGCAGAGCTCGACGCCGACGCCGCGCGCGACGGCTGGCCCGCGCTGCATGCGCGGCTCGCTCAAGTGGATCCGGCAACGGCCGCGCGGCTCGCGCCGAACGATTCACAGCGAATCCAGCGTGCGCTCGAAGTGTTCCTGCTGAGCGGCCAGCCGATGTCGGTGCTGCTCGCCGCGCCGCGGCGCGCGGACGACGAAGCCGCCGCATACCGCTTCGTGCCGGTCGCGCTCGAACCGTCGGACCGCGCGGTGCTGCACGCACGCATCGCGCAACGCTTCGACGCGATGCTCGACGCAGGCTTCATCGACGAGGTCGAACGGCTGCGCCGCCGCGCGGACCTGCATCTCGGCCTGCCGTCGATGCGCTGCGTCGGCTATCGCCAGGCGTGGGAATATCTCGACGGCGATACCGACTACCGGACGATGCGCGACAAGGGGATCTTCGCGACGCGCCAGCTGTGCAAGCGACAGATCACGTGGTTGCGGGCGATGCCGGAGCGGACCGTCGTCGACTGTGTCGCGCCGGATTCGACGGCGCGCGCACTCGATACGCTGGAACGCGTGCTGGACGGCGATATCGGCGACCATTAACGGGTCCCGATCTGCAGGCATTCCCGTGCTCGCGCGCGTGATGCCGGCGCCGCGTGTCTGTCACTGCGCGAGCGTCACGTCGAGATTCGCATCGCGCGGGAGCTGCCATCGGCCGTTGGCCTTATGGAAGATCGTCGGCGTATGTATGACCCGAGTGGCGCACGGCGCCGTCGTTCCTCTTCAGTGGCGCGCCACGCCGCCAAAAGCCCGCGCCCGAAAAAAACCGCCCGGATCGACTCCGGGCGGTTTTCGTTGCTGCATCCTGCTTGTAGCGCGTCAGACCACGACCGTCTGCGCCTCGCCTTCACGGCTCGCGCGCACGGTGCCGATCTTCCACACCTGCTCGCCGGCGGCCGTCAGGTCGGCGATCGCGGCATCGGCATCGGCCGCCGAAACGATCACGGCCATCCCGATCCCGCAGTTGAACACGCGGTGCATTTCGGCGTCGGCGACACCGCCGTGCTCCTGCAGCCACTTGAACAGCGGCGGCAGCGGCCATGCGTTCTGGTCGAGCTCGGCGGTGAGGCCTTCGCGCAGCACGCGCGGAATGTTCTCGACGAGGCCGCCACCGGTGATGTGGGCCATGCCCTTCACCGACAGCTTCTGCATCAGCGCGAGCAGCGGCTTCACATAGATCCGCGTGGGCGCCATCAGCGTGTCCGCCAGCGAGCGGCCGTGGAAATCGGCCGACAGGTCGGGGTTCGCGCGCTCGATGATCTTGCGCACGAGCGAGAAGCCGTTCGAGTGGATGCCGCTCGATGCGAGGCCGAGCACCACGTCGCCTTCGGCGATGGTGCTGCCGTCGATGATCTTGCTCTTCTCGACCGCGCCGACCGCGAAACCGGCCAGGTCGTATTCGCCGTCCGGGTACATGCCCGGCATTTCGGCCGTTTCACCGCCGATCAGCGCGCAGCCCGACAGTTCGCAGCCGTGCGCGATGCCCTTGACGACGGTGGCAGCCGTGTCGACGTCGAGCTTGCCGCATGCGAAGTAGTCGAGGAAGAACAGCGGCTCGGCACCCTGCACGAGGATGTCGTTCACGCTCATCGCAACCAGGTCCTGGCCGACGGTGTCGTGTTTGTTCAGATGAAAGGCCAGCTTGAGCTTGGTGCCGACGCCATCGGTGCCCGACACGAGCACGGGCTCCGTGTACTTCTTCGGCACTTCGAACAGCGCGCCGAACCCGCCGATGCCGCCGAGCACGCCGTCGCGCAGGGTTTTCTTCGCAAAAGGCTTGATCTTGTCGATGAGTGCGTCGCCCGCGTCGATGTCGACGCCTGCGTCGCGGTAGGACAGACCCTGAGCGTCAGGAGCGGATTTCGGAGGATTCATGGGGGAATGCGAGAAGGTCGGTAAAATGCGATTTTACCCGAAGCCGGCCCGTTGGCCGGAATTCCCAGCACCGAATCGTCAGGGATTGCATCTTGGTCAACACGTCCCCGTTTTCCTCGCCACGCGAGCCGCGCCGCAATCCGCGCGCCGCGGTGCGTGCGGCCGCGTGTTCAGCCACCGGAGCAGCCCCCCGCGCGTGCCCGGCGTACGGCACGTGTTTCATCAACCGACCTGCATTGTGACTGTTGTGTCCCGTCAACTGACGCTCGATCTCGGCACGCCGCCGCCCGCCACGTTCGACAACTTCATCATGAATGAAGAGAACGACGAGCTCATCTCGCGGCTCCAGAAGCTCGACCTCGCGCTCGCGGCGGGGCCCGTGCCGGACCGGTCGTTCTATATCTGGGGCGAGCCCGGCAGCGGCCGCACCCACCTGTTGCAGGCGCTCGTGAGCGATGCGTCGTACGGCTACGCGCGCTACCTGACGCCGCAAAGCCCGCTCGGCGCGTTCACGTTCGACCCGCGCATCGGCATCTACGCGATCGACGACTGCGACAAGATGAGCGATGCCCAGCAGGTCGCGCTGTTCAACCTGTTCAACGAAGTCCGCGCGCACCCGTCGAGCGCGTTCGTCGCGGCGGGCCCAGCGGCGCCGCTCGCGCTCGACGTGCGCGAGGATCTGCGCACGCGCCTCGGCTGGGGGCTCGTGTTCCATCTGTCGCCGCCTTCCGATGCCGGCAAGATCGCCGTGCTGAAGCTCGCGGCGAAGGAGCGCGGCATCGCGCTCACCGACGACATCGCCGCTTACCTGCTCACCCACTTCCGGCGCGACATGCCGAGCCTGATGGCGCTGCTCGACGCGCTCGACCGCTTCTCGCTCGAGCAGAAACGCGCCGTCACGCTGCCGCTGCTGCGCCGGATGCTGGCCCGCCCCGGCGACGACATCGCACCACCGGCCACAGGCCCGAACCGCTTCGAGTAAAATGCGCTTCCATGACTAATCTGGCACTCTTTGACCTCGATCACACGCTGATCCCGACCGATAGCGACCACGAATGGGGCCGCTTCATGGTGAAGCTCGGCATCGTCGACGCGGAAAGCTTCTCGCGTCAGAACGATCAGTTCTTCGCCGACTACAAGGCCGGCAAGCTCGACATCCATGCGTACCTGTGCGCGATGCTCACGCCGCTCGCGAAGTATTCGCGCGCGCAGCTGGCCGCATGGCACGAGCAGTACATGCACGAGGTGATCCGCCCCGCGATGACGCCGGCCGCGCTCGAACTCGTGCGCAAGCACGTCGACGCCGGCGACCTGTGCTGCGTGGTGACGGCCACCAACGAATTCATCACGCGCCCGATCGCGACGGCGTTCGGCGTCGACACGCTGATCGCGTGCGAGGTCGAAACGACCGACGGCCATCCCGACTCGCCGTACACGGGCCGGCCGACCGGCACGCCGAGCTACCGCGAAGGCAAGATCGTGCGCACCGAAGCGTGGCTCGCATCGCTCGGCAAGCACTGGGACGACTTCGAACACAGCTATTTCTACAGCGACTCGCACAACGACATCCCGTTGCTCGAGAAAGTCACCGACCCGATCGCGACCAACCCCGACGACACGCTGCGCGCGCATGCAAGCGACCGCGGCTGGCGCATCCTCGATCTCTTCTGAACGTCGTGATCAAAAAATTCATTCGCAAGCTGCTCGGCCAGGACGGCGCCGAACATACGTCACCCGTCGAGGCGCCCGCCGCCGAAACGGCCACCGCCCAGCGCCCCGCGAAGGGCAATCGCAGCAGCGCAGCAAAGAAGCCGCGCAGCAATCACGAGCCGACCGTCGTGCCGGCCAGCGTGCACCAGATCGATCCGTCGCTGATCTCGCGGAACGCGGTGCGCGTGACCGACACGCTGCAACAGGCGGGCTTCCGCGCGTTCATCGT
Organism: Burkholderia sp. Nafp2/4-1b; assembly: GCF_003635165.1. Taxonomy (GTDB): domain Bacteria; phylum Pseudomonadota; class Gammaproteobacteria; order Burkholderiales; family Burkholderiaceae; genus Burkholderia. The sequence continues at coordinate 99,449 of NZ_ML058600.1, forward strand.
CGGCGGCGCCGTGCGCGACCTGCTGCTCGGCATCGCGCCGAAGGACTTCGACGTCGCGACCGACGCGACGCCGACCGAGGTGCAGCGCCTGTTCCGCCGCGCGCGCCTGATCGGCCGCCGCTTCCAGATCGTCCACGTGCAGTTCGGCCAGGAGCTGATCGAGGTGTCGACGTTCCGCGCGCTGGTCGACGCACCGCCCGAAGCCGCTACGGCCGAGCCGCCGAGGCGCCTGAAGCGTGACGAACTCGACCGCCGCACGCATGCGGTGGACGCGAGCGGCCGCGTGTTGCGCGACAACGTCTGGGGCGAACAGCACGAAGACGCCGCGCGCCGCGACTTCACGATCAACGCGATGTACTACGACCCGTCGACGCAGACGGTGCTCGATTACCACGACGGGATGGCCGACATGCGCGCCCGTCTGCTGCGCATGATCGGCGACCCGGCCACCCGCTTCCGCGAGGATCCGGTGCGGATGCTGCGCGTCGTGCGTTTCGCGGCGAAGCTCGACTTCGAGATCGAGCCGCACACGCGCGAGCCGATCAACGCGCTGGCCGACCTGATCAACAACGTGCCGGCCGCGCGCCTGTTCGACGAAATGCTGAAGCTGCTGCTGTCGGGCCAAGCGCTCGCATGCCTGAAGCGGCTGCGCAAAGAAGGCCTGCACCACGGGCTGCTGCCGCTCCTCGACGTCGTGCTCGAACAGCCGCAGGGCGAGAAGTTCATCACGCTCGCGCTGAACAACACCGACGCGCGCGTGCGCGCCGGCAAGCCGGTGTCGCCGGGCTTCCTGTTCGCGACGCTGCTGTGGCACGACATGCGCCAGCGCTTCGAGCAATACACGGCCGACGGCGAATTCCCGGTGCCGGCGCTGCATCGCGCGATGGACGACGTGCTCGACATGCAGACCGAAAAGCTCGCGATCCACAAGCGTTACTCGGCCGACATGCGCGAGATCTGGGGCCTGCAGCTGCGCCTCGAGAAACGCTCGGGCCGCAGCGCGATGCGGCTGCTGGAACACCAAAGATTTAGAGCGGGGTATGATTTCCTCCTGTTACGCTGCGAATCCGGCGAGCTCGAAGCAGCTGTCGGCCAGTGGTGGACGGATTTCATCGAAGGCGACGCAGCCGCTCGTGAGGCACTTCTCACGCAGGGCGGCTCGAAGGAAAAATCGCCCCGCAAGCGGCGCCGCCGCGGCGGCGCGCGAAACCGCCAGCAAGGCGAAGGCGCGGCCGAGCAGGCGCCGGACACCGCAGGCGATACCGCGACCGGTTCCGACGACTGACGCGCTCGCCGGCGAACGACGTAGGAAGTGATGCCATGACGGTTGCATATATCGGACTGGGAGCGAATCTCGGCGATGCGCGCCAGACACTGAAGGACGCGGTGGTGTGCCTCGCGCAGCAGCGCACCATCTCGATCCTCGGCAAATCGAGCCTGTATCGCACGGCGCCCTTCGAAGCGGGCGGCGACGATTACTACAACTGCGTCGTCAAGCTGGACACGACGCTGTCGGCCCGGGAGCTGCTCGCGCTCTGCCAGAAGATCGAACATCACTTCGGGCGCGAGCGCCCGTATCGCAACGCGCCGCGCACGCTCGACCTCGACATCCTGCTGTTCGGCACCGATTCGATCGACGAACCCGACCTGATCGTCCCGCATCCGCGCCTCACCGATCGCGCATTCGCGCTCGTGCCGCTCGTCGAAATCGAGCCGGCGCTCGACATTCCCGCGCGCGGCCGCGCCGCTGCGTTCCTCGCGGCCGTGGCAGACCAGCGCGTCGAGAAGGTCCAGAACTGTCAATGCCTGATGCAGAAGGCACTCGCCGCCGGCGCTGACGCCGACAAGAACCGCTGCCGATGAATCCCACCCCGTTGACCGTCACCGCGCCCGACCTGCGCGCCCCGCACCGCTACCTGGTGATCGAAGGCCCGATCGGCGTCGGCAAGACGACGCTTGCGCACCTGCTCGCCGAACGCTGGTCGATGCAGACGCTGTTCGAACGCCCGCAGGACAACCCCTTTCTCGAGCGCTTCTATCGCGACACCGCGCGCTACGCGCTGCCCGCGCAGCTGTCGTTCGCGCTGCAGCGCGCGCAGCAGGCGCGCGAACTGATCGGCGCGCTCGAGACGGGCCGGCCCGTCGTCGCCGATTTCATGCCGCAGAAGAACGACATCTTCGCGCGGCTGAACCTGCCGGAAGACGAATGGCAGCTGTACCGGTCGATCGCGACGCACGTCGACGTGCCGCAGGCGCCCGCGCCCGATCTCGTCGTCTACCTGCAGGCGAGCCCCGAAGTGCTGTTCTCGCGGATCCAGAAGCGCGGGCTGCCGATGGAGCTGCAGATCAGCGATGCCTACCTGCGCTCGCTCGTCGACGCGTACAACGAATTCTTCTATCACTACGACCGCACGCCGGTACTGACGGTCGCTGCCGAACACCTGAACCCGCTGGATTCCCCCGAAGACCTTGCCCTGCTGATCGAGCGCATCGACACGATGCGCGGCCGCAAGGAATTCTTCGTCAAGGGCGAGACGACGCGCTGACGCGTCCTCGCCCGTCGTTTTCACCCTCGAACCGGATTTCCCATGACCTATCTCCAGGAATCGAGCCGGCCTGCCGTGACGGTGCCCAAGCTGCAGGCAATGCGCGACGCCGGCGAGAAGATCGCAATGCTCACCTGCTACGACGCGAGCTTTGCCGCGTTGCTCGATCGCGCCGGCACCGACGTGCTGCTGATCGGCGACTCGCTCGGCAACGTGCTGCAGGGCCACACGACCACGCTGCCCGTGTCGCTCGACGACATCGCGTACCACACCGCGTGCGTCGCACGTGTGCAGCCGCGCGCGCTGGTGGTCGCCGATCTGCCGTTCGGCACGTACGGCACGCCGGCCGAGGCGTTCGCGAACGCGGTCGCGCTGATGCGCGCCGGCGCGCAGATGGTCAAGCTCGAAGGCGGCGAATGGCTCGCCGACACGATCCGCTTCCTGGTCGAACGCTCGGTGCCGGTGTGCGCGCACCTCGGCCTCACGCCGCAGTCGGTACACGCGTTCGGCGGCTTCAAGGTGCAGGGCCGCACGGAAGCCGGCGCCGCGCAGCTGCTGCGCGATGCGCGCGCGATCGAGGACGCCGGCGCGCAGCTCGTGGTGCTCGAAGCGGTGCCGACGCTCGTCGCGTCCGAAGTCACGCACATGCTGAAAATCCCGACGATCGGCATCGGTGCGGGCCTCGATTGCTCGGGCCAGGTGCTGGTGCTGCACGACATGCTCGGCATCTTCCCCGGCAAGCGTCCGCGTTTCGTGAAGGATTTCATGCACGGGCAGCCGAACATCCAGGCAGCCGTCGAAGCGTATGTGAGCGCGGTGAAGGACGGCACGTTCCCCGGCCCGGAACACTCGTTCTGACGCACGGCCGGCGGCGCGTTCGCCAGCGGCCTGCCCCGTCGATAAAAAAGCGCGGCGCCCTTTGCGGGGCGCCGCGCTTTTGCATTTAACGTCGCGCTTCTTGGGGCACGCGGCCCGACCCGTCATCGCGTCATTTCAGCACCGCATCGAGCGCGCCGCGCAACGCATTGGTCAGCAGCAGCGCTTGCGCGCGCGCCAGATCGTCGAGCGTGACGACGCGCTCCACCGCGCCGAACGCGCGGTCGTCGAGCAGCACGCCGCGCATCACGCCCGGCAGCACGCCGCTCGCGAGCGGCGGCGTCACCCACTGGCCGTCGAGCTTCACGAACAGGTTCGAGCGCCCGCCTTCCGTCACCTCGCCGCGCTCGTTCACGAACAGCATGTCGAAGCCGCCGAGCGCCTCCGCCGCCTGCCATGCACGGTCGTATTCGGCGCGGCGCGTCGTCTTGTGCAACAGCAGCGCGTCGTCCGTGCGGGTCGGCGCGAAGCCGTGTGCGGACGCGAGCATCACGCCGACCGGCCCCGCGGGCAGCGGCTTCAGCGTCGCGGCGGCGATGTCGAGCGTGCCGTCCTTTGCGAGCGCGAGCTTCATCCGGTACGGGCCGTCGCCGTCGAGTGCCGCGCAGCGCGCGTCGATCGCGCGGCGCAACCCATCGGCGTCGAAGCGAAAGCCGAACGCCTCCGCGCTGCGTTGCAGCCGTGCGAGATGGCGCTCGAGATGCCGGACGCCGTCCGCACGCGTCGCGGCGGTGGTTTCGAACAACTGGAAGCCGGGATCGGCGTCGGTCAGGAATCGCGCTTTCAATTCGCACTCCGCATATTCGTCGGCGGCGACGCTGTCGAGCACGATGCCCGCGCCGACGCCCATCGTGCCGCGCCGCCGGCCGGTCGCCGCCGTTGCCGCGTCATCCGTGGCGATCGTTGCGCGGGCATCGACGGCGATCGCATCGAGCGTCAGCGTCCGGATCGCAACCGACAGGCAGAAATCGCCGCAGCCGGCCTCGGCGCCGCGCAATGCATCGCCTGCCGACGCGGCTTCCGTCGGCTTCGGCGCATCGAGCCAGCCGATCGCGCCGGTATAAAGCCCGCGCGGCGTCGACTCGATCGCGTCGATCAGCTCCATCGTCTTGTGCTTCGGCGCACCGGTGATCGATCCGCACGGAAACAGCGCGCGCAGCATCTGCGCGAACGTCGTACCGTCGCGCCAGCCGGCCTCGACCGTCGACGTCATCTGCCACACCGACGCATACGGCTCGACCGAGAACAGCGCCGGCACCCGGACCGTGCCCGTGCGCGCAATCCGCGATACGTCGTTGCGCAGCAGGTCGACGATCATCACGTTTTCCGCGCGGTTCTTCGGATCGTTCGCGAGGAACGCGGCGGCCGCCGCATCGTCGCGCGGATCGGCCGAGCGCGGCGCGGTGCCCTTCATCGGCCGTGCGCGCAGCACGTCGCCGTGCCTCTCGACGAACAGCTCCGGCGAGCACGACACGACCCACGCGCCATCGGGCAGCGCAAGCAGCGCGCCGTAACGCACCGGCTGGCGTGCGCGCAGCCGCCGGTACAGCGCCAGCGGTGTGCCGAACATGTCGAAGTTCAGCCGGTACGTGTAGTTGATCTGGTACGAATCGCCGGCGCGCAGTGCGTCGTGCACCGCGGCAATCGCCGCGTCGAACGCATCGCGCGACACGCTCTTCGCGACATGCGCGACGCCGGCTATCGACGGCAGACCGCCGCCGTCCTGCTGCGCGAGCCACGCGTCGACTTCGTCGCATGACAGGCGCTCACAGCGCGCATACAGCAAAAAGCGCAGCGGGGCATCGCCCGGCTGCGCTCTGTCCAGATTGCGTCCGAATTCGTAATCGCCGACGACCACCGCATGCAGCCCGTCGCGCAGATCCTGCGCCACCGCCGCATCGACTTCATCGAGCCGCGCCGGATCCGTGCACACGCGTTCGCGCACGAAACCGGAATACAAACGACTCGACCGCGCGGACGCGGTCGAGTCGCAATCGTCCAAGAGCGCGAATGACGCGCTCTCGTTGCCTTCAGTCATGCCGTTACTCGAAGAAGCTCTTCACCCGGTCGAACCAGCTCTTGCTCTGCGGGCTGTGACGCGCACCGCCCTCGGCCAGCGACTTCTCGAACTGCTTGAGCAGGTCGCGCTGCTGGTCGGTCAGCTTCACGGGCGTCTCGACCTGCACGTGAACGTACAGATCGCCCGCGATGCTCGAACGCAGACCCTTGATCCCCTTGCCGCGCAGACGGAACGTCTTGCCCGACTGCGTGCCTTCCGGCACCGGGAACGATGCCCGGCCGGCCAGCGTCGGCACCTCGATCTCGCCGCCGAGCGCGGCAGTCGTGAACGGGATCGGCATCTGGCAGTGGAGATCGTCGCCGTCGCGCTCGAACACCGAGTGCGGCTTGATGTGGATCTCGACGTACAGGTCGCCCGGCGGCCCGCCGTTGATGCCCGGCTCGCCGTTGCCGGCCGAGCGGATCCGCATCCCGTCGTCGATACCGGCCGGGATCTTCACTTCGAGCGTCTTGGTTTCCTTCACCTTGCCCGACCCGTGGCAGTGCACGCACGGTTCCGGGATGTAGGTGCCGGTGCCGTGACACTTCGGGCAGGTCTGCTGGATGCTGAAGAAACCCTGCGACATGCGCACCGTGCCCTGGCCGTGACAGGTCGGGCAGGTTTCCGGCTTCGTGCCGGGCTTCGCGCCGGACCCGTGACAGACTTCGCACGATACCCAGCTCGGCACGCGGATCTGCGTGTCGTAGCCGTGCGCAGCCTGCTCGAGCGTGATTTCCATGCTGTAGCGCAGGTCGGCGCCGCGATACACCTGCGGGCCGCCGCGGCCGCCGCGCGCGGCACCGCCCGCGGCCTGGCCGAAGATGTCGCCGAAGATGTCGCCGAAGGCATCCGCGAAACCGCCGAAACCCTGGCCGCCCGCACCGCCCATGTTCGGATCGACGCCCGCGTGGCCGTACTGGTCGTACGCTGCCCGCTTCTGGCCGTCCGACAGCATTTCATAGGCTTCCTTCGCCTCCTTGAAATGCTCTTCCGCATCCTTGCTGTCCGGATTGCGGTCAGGGTGGTACTTCATCGCAAGCTTGCGATACGCCTTCTTGATTTCGTCGTCGCTCGCATTCTTCGCGACGCCCAGAACCTCGTAGTAATCCCGTTTCGCCATATCGATTCACTGTGCCGTCGCGCATCACACACGCGGCGGCTCCTTTCGCCCGCAGTAAAGTCTCTCGACTCGTCTGGCGCTGCACCGTCCGCGGACGGCTCGCGCAGCACCCGCCAAAAAACAAATGTGCCCGGAGGGCCGCGAAGCCCGCCAGGCGTGGAGTCGATCCGGCCATCCGGAAGGAAAGACAGACCGCTGTTCAGCCGCGCCGCGCGCATGTCGCGCGCGGCTTGCGGTGCCTTGGCAACCCGGCTTAGTCCTTCTTCACTTCCTTGAACTCGGCGTCGACGACGTCGTCGGCAGCCTGCTGCGCACCGCCCGCGTGGGCAGCACCTTCCGCTGCACCGGCCGCGCCAGCCGCACCGGCCTGCTGCGCCTGCATGTCGGCGTACATCTTTTCGCCGAGCTTCTGCGAAGCCTGACCGAGTTCCTCGACCTTCGCGTCGATCGCCGCCTTGTCGGCCGACGTGTCCTTCAGGGCGTCCTCGAGCGACTTCAGCGCCGCTTCGATCTTTTCCTTCTCGCCCGCGTCCAGCTTGTCGCCGTACTCGGTGAGCGCCTTCTTCGTGCTGTGGACCAGCGCGTCGCCCTGGTTGCGCGAATCAGCCAGCTCGCGCAGCTTGTGGTCTTCCGCTGCGTTCGCTTCCGCGTCCTTGATCATCTGGTCGATTTCAGCGTCGGACAGGCCCGAGTTCGCCTTGATCGTGATCTTGTTTTCCTTGCCGGTCGCCTTGTCCTTCGCGCCGACGTGCAGGATGCCGTTCGCGTCGATGTCGAAGGTCACTTCGATCTGCGGCACGCCGCGCGGCGACGGCGGGATGCCTTCGAGGTTGAACTCGCCCAGCAGCTTGTTGCCCGCCGCCATCTCGCGTTCGCCCTGGAACACCTTGATCGTCACGGCCGACTGGTTGTCGTCCGCCGTCGAATACACCTGAGCGTGCTTCGTCGGGATCGTCGTGTTCTTGTTGATCATCTTCGTCATCACGCCGCCGAGCGTCTCGATGCCGAGCGACAGCGGGGTCACGTCGAGCAGCAGCACGTCCTTGCGGTCGCCCGACAGCACCTGGCCCTGGATCGCCGCGCCGACTGCGACGGCTTCGTCCGGGTTCACGTCACGGCGCGGATCCTTGCCGAAGAACTCCTTCACCTTCTCTTGCACCTTCGGCATGCGGGTCTGGCCGCCGACCAGGATCACGTCGTCGATATCCGACACCTTGACGCCGGCGTCCTTGATCGCGATGCGGCACGGTTCGATCGTGCGCTCGACCAGATCTTCGACCAGCGCTTCCAGCTTGGCGCGGGTGATCTTCAGGTTCAAGTGCTTCGGACCCGATGCGTCGGCCGTGATGTACGGCAGGTTGATTTCGGTCTGCTGGCTCGACGACAGCTCGATCTTCGCCTTTTCGGCGGCTTCCTTCAGGCGCTGCAGCGCGAGCACGTCCTTCGACAGGTCGACGCCCTGCTCCTTCTTGAACTCGCCGATGATGTAATCGATGATGCGCTGGTCGAAGTCTTCGCCGCCGAGGAACGTGTCGCCGTTGGTCGACAGCACTTCGAACTGCATTTCGCCGTCGACGTCCGCAATCTCGATGATCGACACGTCGAACGTGCCGCCGCCGAGGTCATACACGGCGATCTTGCGGTCGCCCTTCTCGGCCTTGTCGAGGCCGAATGCGAGCGCAGCCGCGGTCGGCTCGTTGATGATCCGCTTGACTTCGAGGCCCGCGATGCGGCCTGCGTCCTTGGTCGCTTGACGCTGGCTGTCGTTGAAGTACGCCGGCACCGTGATCACGGCTTCCGTGACCGGCTCGCCGAGGTAGTCTTCGGCCGTCTTCTTCATCTTGCGCAGCACTTCAGCCGAAACCTGCGGCGGCGCGAGCTTCTCGCCGTGCGCTTCAACCCATGCGTCGCCGTTGTCGGCCTTGATGATCGCGTACGGCATCAGGCCGATGTCCTTCTGGACTTCCTTCTCTTCGAAGCGGCGGCCGATCAGGCGCTTCACGGCGAACAGCGTGTTCTTCGGGTTGGTCACGGACTGACGCTTGGCCGGCGCGCCGACGAGCACTTCGTTATCGTCCATATAGGCGATGATCGACGGCGTCGTGCGCGTGCCTTCCGAGTTCTCGATGACCTTGACCTGGTTGCCTTCCATGATGGCGACGCACGAGTTCGTGGTGCCGAGGTCAATACCGATGATCTTTCCCATTTTTTCCTAATCTCCAGAAATGCTTGTTTGCTGCGCGAAAACCCGCGTTTTTCGGCGGTTTCGCGCGCCAGAATTCAACTCTGTTCCCGAAATGCGTCCGGCCGGCCCGTTTTCAAGACCCGCCAAGCGATGCGGATATTAAATTTTTTCAATCGCCGCCGGTAGCTGGATCGTGCGGACCCTGACCGCCGTCCGGCGGCACGCCGGGCGCCGCGGCGATCTTCGCGCGCGCCGCCGACACCGCCGCCTGGAACTGCGCGAGGCCATGCCAGCCGGTCGCGCGGCCAAGGCGCTTGCCGCGGTGGAAGAAGAACCACGTCGGCACGCCGTGCAGGCCGAACCTGCGCCCCAGCTCATGGTGTTCGTACACGTTGCAATGGAACCACTTCAGGCCCAGCGCGCAAATCGCATCGGGCTGCGCGAGCATCGCCTTCTTCGCGATCTCGCAATTGAAGCAGTCGACGCCCCAGAAGAACACCACGGCGAGCGCATCGCCGGCGCCGGCAAGCGCCGCGTCGAACGTGTCGGCGGCCAGCGCCTGCATGTCGAACGTATCGAACGCGGCCGGATCGACGCCGGCGGGACCCATTCCGGTTGCCTTACTTCGGCTGCGCGACGGTCACGAGCGCCGGACGCAGCACGCGATCGGCGATCATGTAGCCCTTTTGCAGCACGGTGACGACGGTGTTCGCTTCCTGCTCGGCCGGCACCATCGAAATGGCCTGGTGCTGGTGCGGATCGAACTTCTCGCCGACCGGGTTGATCGCGACGACGCGGCCCTTCTCGAGCGCGCTCGTCAGCTGGCGCAGCGTCAGCTCGACGCCTTCGCGCACCTTCGCGATGTCGCCGGACGTGTCGCTCACGGCTGCCTCGAGGCTGTCCAGCACGGGCAGCAGGTGCTCGGCGAAGCTTTCGATCGCAAACTTGTGCGCCTTCGATACGTCGTCCTGCGCGCGGCGGCGGACGTTCTCGGTCTCGGCCTTCGCCCGGAGATAGCTCTCCTGCAGCTCGGCGACCTTGGCTTGAGCCTCCGCGAGCGCCGCGTCGGCGGCTTCGGCGGCGGGAGCAGCGCCTTGCGCTGCCTGCTTCTCGCTGCCGATGTCTTCGGCCGATTGGGTAGCCGGGTTCTCTTGCGTGTTTTCCATGTCGCTGAAAGTCGATTAGAGGTTGAAGCCAAATCGGCAACCGCAGGCCGTATGACCGGCGGCACCGCTCATTGTTGGTGCAAATAAGGGCGAAAATCGCGATTTCAAGAGGGTTATTCGCCGACATTCGCCAATGCCGCGAAACAACCGCGCCGCACGCCGCCCGATTGCGTGCATTTGCCGCCAACCCGGGCGAAACGACCGGTAACAACGCTTACCAGGCAAGTACTAGCTCGGCCCCGACGCCTGCACTACACTCCAGCTCAAGCGTCGGAAAAGCGTGTTTACCCGTAGCTGACCGCCGCCTGACATCCACCTGGCGCCGCATTCACCGTCTTCGAGGCGAGTACCGTGAAACTGACCTTTGCCATATCGGTGGTCGCGCTGGTACTGATCGCCGGCACCACCACCATCTGCCTGTCCGGAGCCGTCACCGACCGCACGACCGAGTACGGCAGCGCGCGGGCGACGTTCGATCAGATGTTCAGCTCCCACCAGAAAATCTGTCGATGATGCGCCGGTCGCGCTTGGTCGGCCGGCCGTGCAGTTCGGCCGCCGGCTCGCGATACGTGCGGCGCCGCTCCAGTTCGGCGAGCCGCGCGGCGCGCCCTGCTTCCGTTTCCGCGTAAAGCGTCTGCGCGATGCTCGCGGGCCCGCGCACGTCGCAAATGCCCAGCACGGCAATGTGCCAGACGACACCATCGATCGCAATCTCGACCTCGTCGCCGACGCGCACGTCCTTCGCCGGCTTCACCGCCGTGCCGCCGATCTTCACATGGCCCTTGTCGACCGCGTCGGATGCGAGCGAACGCGTCTTGAAGAACCGGGCGGCCCACAGCCATTTGTCGATGCGCAGCTTCGCGCCGGGTTCCGTCGAAATCCTGTAGTTCATGCCAGCCTCCGCCGGGCCGCCCCGCCGCGGCACACCGGCCGCGCGGGTCGTAGCTTCATTTCAGTTCAGTTCACTGTTTCAGGCTGCGCGGCCTTCACCGGCCAGCCCTGCAGATTCTCGGCGACGATCTCGCCGAGCGCGCCGATCCATGCCGGCGCGCCGTTCAGGCACGGAATCCGGTGGAACGCTTTGCCGCCGCCCGCGATGAACTCGTCGCGCACCTCCATCCCGATCTCCTCGATCGTCTCGAGGCAGTCGGCCGTGAAGCCGGGACAGAACACGTCGGCGCGCCGCACGCCGGCCTCGCCGAGCTCGCGCAGCGTCGGCGCGGTGTACGGCTGCAGCCACTCGGCCTTGCCGAAGCGTGACTGGAACGTCACGCGGCATTCGAGCGTCGACAGCCCGAGCGCGGCCATCAGCAGCGCACCCGTTTGCTGGCACTGGTCGTGATACGGGTCGCCGAGGTCGAGCGTGCGTTTCGGCACGCCGTGAAAGCTCAGCACCAGTTTGTCGCCGGCCGCGAAGTCGGGCCGGCCGTGCTGCGCCCAGTACTGGCGCACCTGCTCGGCAAGCGCGTGGATATAGGCCGGATGGTCAGCGTAGTGCCGCACCGTGCGCACTTCCGGCTGGTTGCGCATCCGCGCGAGCGCGGCGAACGCGGCGTCGAATGCCGTCGCGGTGGTCGACGCCGAGTATTGCGGGTACATGGGCATCAGCAGCACGCGCTCGACGCCCGCGCGCTTGAACTGCGCGAGCACCTGCGCGATGTTCGGGCTGCCGTAGCGCATCGCGTAGTCGACCGTCACCTGGTAGTCGTTCGATGCGAGCAAATGGCGCACGCCGTCGGTCTGGCGCTCGGTGTACACGCGCAGCGGCGAGCCTTCGGGCATCCACACGGCCGCGTATTTCTTCGCGGATGCGCGGCCGCGCAGCGGCAGGATCAGCGTGCGCAGCAGCACTTGCCAGACGACCTGCGGAATTTCGACGACGCGCGGATCCGACAGAAACTCGGCCAGATAGCGCCGCACCGCGCGCGGGGTCGGGGCGTCGGGCGTGCCGAGATTGATCAGCAGCACGCCGATGCGATGGGCTGCAGCGACGCTCGAAGGCGGCTCAAGATCGAAACGCATGGGCAGGAACGTGCTCGGGGCACGCAGTCGGACGGCCCTCAATTATAGCGGGCCGCCTCGCTCCGGTCGGCTGGCCGTTCGGCCGACTGGCGGCGCACGGGGCGCCGCGGCACGATGGCGAAACGGTGTCGGCCCGGTTGCGGCCGTTACTGCTGGCTCAGCGTGAGCGACAGCAGCCGCGCGGTGATGTCGACGATCGGAATCACGCGGTTGTACGCCATGCGGGTCGGACCGATCACGCCGAGCGTGCCGACGATCTGGCCGTTCACCTCGTACGGCGCGGTCACGACGCTCATTTCCTCGATCGGCACGAGCGTCGATTCGCCGCCGATGAATATCTGCACGCCCTGGGCGTGGCTCGACACGTCGAGCAATTGCAGGAGGCCCGTCTTTTGGTCGAATACGTCGAACAGCTTGCGCAGCCGCGCCATGTCGGACGACAGGTCCGCCACTTCGAGCAGGTTGCGCTCGCCGGAAATCAGCACCGTATCTTCAGTGTCGGGCACCTCGGTGCTGGCCGTCACGGCCGCATGCATCAGCGTCGTCATGTCGCCGCGCAGCTGGTCGATTTCGTCGCGCAAGCGGCGGCGCACCTCGTCGAACGACAGCCCGGCGAAGTGTGCGTTGATGTAGTTGGACGCCTCGGTGAGCTGCGACGGCGAATAGTCGCGCGGCGTCGCGAGCATCCGGTTCTGCACGTCGCCCTCGGGCGTGACGATGATCAGCAGGATGCGCTTGTCCGACAGGCGCATGAATTCGATCTGCTTGAACACGTGGCTGCGGCGCGGCGTCAGCACCACACCGGCGAACTGCGACAGGTTCGACAGCACGCTCGCCGCGGCCGCCACCACCCGCTGCTGCGGCTCGCCGGTCTGCAGCGTGTTCTGCACCTGCCGTGCGACGGCCTCGGCGTCGATCGGCGCCTCCACCGTCAGCATCGTGTCGACGAACAGGCGATAGCCGCGCGGCGTCGGCACGCGGCCGGCCGACGTGTGCGGGCTCGACACGAGCCCGAGCTCCTCCAGGTCGGACATCACGTTGCGGATCGTTGCCGGGCTCAGCTCGAGCCCGGAGTAACGGGACAACGTGCGCGAGCCGACCGGCTGACCGTCGGCGATATACCGTTCGATCAGGGTTTTCAGGAGGGTTCGTGCGCGAGGATCTAGCATGGTGGAAAATTTTAGCGCAACCGCGCGAGCACGGCGAGTGGGCGCAGCCACTGTTGCGCGGGCCCGCCGATCCGGCCCCGTCTTTGCACAGCCGGTTCTTTTCGTCAACGAGCTATGGTGTAATGCCGGCATGAAAACCGGTAATCAGTTCAACACTGTCGCGCTCGTCGGCCGGAGCAACACGCCCGGCATCGCCGAGCCGCTCGCCACGCTGGCTGGCTGCGTCGCCAAGCTCGGCTTCGAGGTCGTGTTCGAAGCCGAAACCGCGCGCGAGATCGGCATCTCCGGCTATCCGGCGCTCACGCCGGCGGAAATCGGCGCGCGGGCGGACGTCGCGGTCGTGCTCGGCGGCGACGGCACGATGCTCGGCATCGGCCGCCAGCTTGCGCCTTACAAGACCCCGTTGATCGGGATCAACCACGGGCGGCTCGGCTTCATCACCGACATCGCGGCGGCCGACATGCAGGCGCGCGTCCCGGTGATCCTGTCGGGGAAGTTCGAGCGCGAGGAGCGCTCGCTGCTCGAGGCCCGGATCATGCGCGACGGCGAACCGATCTACCATGCGCTCGCGTTCAACGACGTCGTCGTGAACCGCAGCGGCGTCTCCGGGATGGTCGAGCTGCGCGCGTCGGTGGACGGCCGGTACATGTACAACCAGCGTTCGGACGGCCTGATCGTCGCGACGCCGACCGGCTCGACCGCGTATGCGCTGTCGTCGGCCGGCCCGATCCTGCACCCGCAGCTGCAGGGCATCGTGCTCGTGCCGATCGCGCCGCATGCGCTGTCGAACCGGCCGATCGTGCTGCCCGACGATTCGAAGATCGCGATCCAGATCGTCGCCGGGCGCGACGTCAACGTGAACTTCGACATGCAGTCGTTCACCGCGCTCGAGCTGAACGACACGATCGAGGTGCGCCGCTCGAAGCACACGGTGCCGTTCCTGCACCCGGTCGGCTACAGCTACTACGCGACGCTGCGCAAGAAGCTGCACTGGAACGAACACGCATCGAACGAAGACGACAAGGCGTCCTGACGCACCACCGCCCGACACCATGCTCCGCCACCTCTCGATTCGCGACTTCGTGATCGTCGCCGCGCTCGATCTCGAATTCGACAGCGGCTTTACCGTCTTTTCCGGGGAAACCGGCGCCGGCAAATCGATCCTGATCGACGCGCTCGCGCTCGCGCTCGGCGAACGCGCCGACGCAAGCGTCGTGCGCGCCGGCTGCGGCCGCGCCGACATCACCGCCGAATTCACGCCGCACGACCGCGTCGCGCGCTGGCTGGACGAACACGCGTTCGACGCCGAGGACACCGTGATGCTGCGCCGCGTGATCGACGCGAACGGCCGCTCGCGCGCGTTCATCAACGGCACCAGCGCGACGCTCGCGCAACTGCGCGAGCTCGGCGAAATGCTGGTCGACATCCACGGCCAGCACGCGCACCAGCTGCTGATGCGGCCCGACGCGCAGCGCGAGCTGTTCGACACGCATGCAGGGCTCGTCGCCGACGCCGCGAACGTCGCGCGCGCCTGGCGCGTGTGGCGCGACGCGACGCAGGCGATCGACGCCGCGAAGGCCCACGAGCGCGAGCTCCAGCTCGAACGCGAAAAACTCGCGTGGCAGCTGGCCGAGCTCGACAAGCTCGCGCCGCAACCGGGCGAATGGGATGAAGTCGGCAGCGAGCACAAGCGCCTGTCGCATTCGGCAAACCTGATCGCCGGCGTGCAGGGCGCGCTCAATGCGCTGTCCGAGGCCGACGACGCGATGCTGCCGCAACTCGGCGCGATCGTGTCGAAGCTGCGCAGCCTGGCCGACTACGACACGGGGCTCGGCGATGCACTCGCGTCGCTCGAACCGGCCGAGATCCAGCTGCAGGAGGCCGTCTATTCGCTGTCGCACTACGCGCAGCGCCTCGATCTCGACCCGGCGCGGCTCGCGCAGGTCGAAGCGCGTCTCGACGCGCTGCATTCGACCGCCCGCAAGTTCCGGCTGCCGCCCGACACGCTGCACGAGGAACATGCGGCACGCCGCGCGCAGCTCGCCGCGCTCGACGCGGCCGCCGATCTCGGCGCGCTCGAAGCCGCGCAGGCGAAAGCATGGGAAGCCTATCTCGGCGACGCGAAACACCTGTCGAAGGCACGCGCGCAGGCCGCGAAGGCGCTCGGCACGGCCGTGACCGCCGGCATGCAGGAACTGTCGATGGCGGGCGGCAGCTTCGAAGTCGCGCTCGTGCCGCTCGCCGATGGCGGCCCGCACGGGCTCGAGCAGGTCGAATTCCGCGTCGCCGGCCACCCCGGCGTGCCGCTGCGGCCGCTCGCGAAAGTCGCATCGGGCGGCGAACTCGCGCGGATCAGCCTCGCGCTCGCGGTGATCGCGAGTGCGGCCAGCCCGACGCCGACACTGATTTTCGACGAAGTCGACACGGGGATCGGCGGCGGCGTCGCCGAAGTGGTCGGCCGCCTGCTGCATCAGCTGGGCCGCGACCGCCAGGTGCTGTGCGTGACGCACCTGCCGCAGGTCGCCGCGCGCGGCGACCATCACTTCCAGGTAGCGAAAGGCGCCGACGACCGCGGCGGCACCGTGTCGTCGGTCGTCCCGCTCGACAAGGCGAGCCGCGTCGAGGAGGTCGCGCGAATGCTCGGCGGGCTCGAGATCACGGCGACGACGCGCAAGCACGCGAAGGAAATGCTGGCGGCCTGACGCGCGTACCGCGTTGGCCGAATGTCGAATGTAAAAAACCGGCGCATGCGCCGGTTTTTTTCGGACGACCGCAGCCGCCCGATCGCGCCCGCCCTTCTCCGCCGATTCAAACGCCCGATTCAAACGCCCGATTCGAACGCCCACTTCGAACACCCGACTCAAACACCCGACTCAAACACCCGGCTCAAACGACCGTTTCGTCCGTCCCGAACACGCGCTCCCACAGCGCCGTCACGGCCGCCCGCTCATCGGCTACCAGCGCGGGATCGACCCGCGCCTTTTCCATCCCGTCGAGCCGCAGCTTGTGCTGGAGCTTCCGGTACTTTCGGTACGCGGCGCCGACGCGCTCGGCTTCGTCCTCGCCCATCAGCCCGAAGCGCGCGACCTCGCGCAGCAGCGCGATGTTGCCGGTATTGCGGATCAGCTCGGCGTCGCTCGACGCATGCAGCAGCACCCAGTACTGGACGATGAACTCGATGTCGACCATCCCGCCGCGATCGTGCTTGAGGTCGAACAGCTCGGTGTGGTTCGGATGGCCGGCGAATACCTTGCCGCGCATGTCGACGATTTCCTTCGCGAGCACCGCGCCGTCGCGCGGGGTCGTCAGCACCTGCTGACGGATCGCCTCGAAGTCCGCGCCGATCTGCGTGTCGCCCGCGCTGTAGCGGGCGCGCGTGAGCGCCTGGTGCTCCCACACCCACGCGGTGTTCGCCGCGTCGCCCTCGCGCAGCTGGTAGCGGCGGAACGCGTCGAGATCGGTCACGAGCAGCCCGGCCTCGCCGTTCGGACGCAGCCGCAGGTCGATGTCGAACAGTGCGCCCGCGCCCGTCGCGGTCGTGAGCCACGTGATCAGCCGGCGCGTGAACGTGGTGTAGACGTCCGCCGAGCGCTCGTCGGGGTCGTCGTACAGGAAGATCAGGTCGAGATCCGATGCGTAGCCGAGCTCCTTGCCGCCGAGCTTGCCGTACGCGATCACCGCGAACTTCGGCACGTCGCGGTGACGCTTCGCGAGTTGCGACCAGACGACTTCGATCGTCACGTCGAGCACCGCGTCGGCGAGCTCGGACAGGCGGTCGCTCACATGCTCGACCGACAGCTGGCCCGCAAGGTCGATCAGCAGGATCCGGAACACCTCCGCGTGCTGCGCATGCCGCAGCAGGTCCATCTGCTGCTCGGGGCCGTCGGCGGCCGCGAGGCGCGCACGCAGCGCACCCTTGAACGCGGGCCAGTCGAACGGGCTCGCGATCGCTTCGTCGTCGAGCAGCTCGTCGAGCAGCTGCGGATGGCGGATCAGGTAGCCGCCGCCCCAGCGCGTCGCGCCGAGCACCGACAGCACGCGATCGAGCGCGGCCGGGTACTCGGTCAGCAGCGCCAGATAGACGCCGCGCCGGCTGACCGTCTCGAGCAAGTCGAACAGGCGCACGATCGTGTCGTCGCGGCGCGCGGCATCGATGCGCGGCGCGGCCTCGAGCGCGCGCTGCGCGACGCTGTCGAAACGCTGCCGGCTTTTTTCCGGCAGGCCCGCGTAGCGCGACGACTGCCAGATCGCGCGCAGCCGCGCGAGCACGGCCGCCGGATCGGCGAAACCGAGGCCGTCGAGGCGCGCGAGCAGCGCGTCGTCTTCGCCGTCGTCGGCGAGCGCGCCGCTCCAGATCCACGCGGCGGCCGGGTCTTCGCCCGCCGCGCACGGGCCGCCGTTCACCTTGTCGGCAAAAATCTGGTCGAACTGCGCCTCGACGAACGTGCGATAGCCATCGAGCACCGTCATCAGCGCCGCGTAATCAGCGAAGCCGAGCGACGCGGCCAGTGCCGCGCGTTCGCCAGGATCGACCGGCATCGCGTGCGTCTGCGCGTCGTCGCGGTACTGCAGCCGGTGCTCGAGCGTGCGCAGGAAGTTGTACGCGTCGGTCAGCCGCTCGCGCACGTCCTCGCCGATCAGCCCGCGCGCCTGCGCATGGCGCAGCACCGCGAGCGTCGGCCGCACGCGGAATTCCGCATCCTGGCCGCCGCGGATCAGCTGGAACACCTGCGCGCTGAATTCGATCTCGCGGATCCCGCCGCGCCCGAGCTTGATGTCGTCGGCCTTGTCGGGCCGCATCGACGCGCGGCGTGCGGCTTCCTGGCGAATCTGCTGGTGCAGCGAACGAATCGCGCCGATCACGCCGAAGTCGAGATAGCGGCGGTATACGAACGGCTTCACGATCGCTTCGAGCTGCGATGCGAGCCGCCGCGCGGCGTCGCTGTCGCCTTCGGACACGAGCCGCCCCTTGATCCACGCATAGCGCTCCCACTCGCGGCCCTGTACGTAGAAATATTCCTCGAGCATCCCGAGGCTGCAGACGAGCGGCCCCGAATCGCCGTTCGGGCGCAGCCGCATGTCGACGCGGAACACGTAGCCGTCCGCCGTGACCTCGGACAGCACGCCGATCAGGCGCCGGCCGAGCCGCGTGAAGTATTCTTGGGTGGACAGCGGCGAGCGCGTGCCGCCGGCCGTCTCGCCGTCGTCCTCATAGACGAAGATCAGGTCGATGTCGGACGACACGTTCAGCTCGCGGCCGCCGAGCTTGCCCATCCCGACCACGCCGAGCACGACGCGCTGGCCGTCGGCGCCGCGCGGCTCGCCATACATCGCCTCGAGCTCGGCCGACAGCAGCGCAAGCGAGCGCTGCACGGCCACTTCGGCGAGATCGGTCATCGCGCCCGTCACCTCGGCGACGCCTGCGACGCCGCGCAAGTCGCGCTCGGCCACCGCGCCGAACACCTCGACCCGCAGTTGCCGCAGCGCGCGCTTGAGCTGCTCGTCGCCCGCCAGAGCCGTGCCGGCCCGCGGCGCGAGCAGTTCGGTGAGGCGCGCGTCGAGCTGTGCGCGGGACAGCGGCGCGGCGGCCCACGCGGCGATCTGGTCGGACAGCGCGGGACGCGCGGCGGCCGCGCGGGCGAGGTAGCGGGAGTAGGACAGGCTGAGCAGGGCGGAAGCGTCGGTCATCGAAAAGCGGGCCTGGCGGTAAGGCCCGCCGGCGCGGGACAACGCTTGGCGCGCCCCGCTGCCGACAGGCCCCTTGGACTCGGCGCGGCAACGCGCGACGCAGGTGCGCCGCCGCGACAACCGCGCGCCGGAAAGCCCGTGCCGAGCACGCCGCAACGGCCGCCGGCACGAACCCGTGTGATACATTTCAACGTCAGTCTGCAAAACTACCATATCGCCGCCCTTCCGCCGCATGTCCGACCGTCAGGAATCCGCCGTAGCTGAGCCCGAAGCGGGACCTCCGAAGCACGATCATCCGGTCCTGCGTCGCGTGTTCAGGGTGACGCTGGCAGTCGGGATCGGCACGTACTTCGTCGCGTCCGGCGTGTTCCTCGGGATGCGCTACGTGCTGTTGCCGCGCATCGACGAATACCGCCCGCGCATCGAGCGCGCGGTGTCCGACAAGCTCCACGCGCAGCTTTCGATCGGCAAGCTGTCTCCCCACTGGTCCGGCATGCAGCCGGGCGTCGAAGTCGCCAACCTCACCATTCGCGGCCGTGACGGCCGGATCGCGCTGTCGGTCCCGCACGCGACGGCCGCGCTGTCGTGGATGTCGCTGCTGCGGCTGTCGCCCGCGCTGTCGAGCCTGATCGTCGACCGCCCCGACCTCGTCGTCGCGCGCGCGGCCGACGGCTCGCTGAGCGTCGCGGGCGTCGGCGTCGCGACCACGCACGGCGGCAACGACACGTTCAGCACCTGGCTGCTGAAACAGGAAGCGATCGTGCTGCGCAACGGCACGCTGCGCTGGCGCGATGCGCAGCACGACGCGCCGGAACTCGCGCTGTCGGGCATCCGCCTCGCGGTGCTCAACCACGGCCACGAGCACAAGGCCGCGCTGCAGGCGCCCGCGAACGGCACGCTGCTGCTCGGCCCGCTCGATTTCCGTGCACGCTTCAAACACAAGGCGCTCGCGCCGATCGGCAAGCCGACCAACTGGACCGGCGACGCGTACCTGTCGACCGGCCCGGTCGACCTGCAGACGCTCGGCCGCTATCTCGACCTGCCGCTCACGGTCCATGCGGGCCGGATCGACAACGCGATCTGGGCGACCTTCCAGGATGGCCAC
The DNA here is from genome assembly GCF_003635165.1 of Burkholderia sp. Nafp2/4-1b. Classification (GTDB taxonomy): domain Bacteria; phylum Pseudomonadota; class Gammaproteobacteria; order Burkholderiales; family Burkholderiaceae; genus Burkholderia. Next base: position 119,385 of record NZ_ML058600.1, read on the forward strand.
CTGCGCTCCGCCGGCGGCGACCTGCAGGGTGCCGACGTCGTGCTGCGGGTGCGGCCGACCCAGCCGCGCCTCGACGTGCCGACGGTCGGCTTCGGCTGGGACATGGCGCTGAACACCGGCCGCGACTACACGCTGCACCTGACGCGCTTCAACGCGGAGCTCGGCCAGCCGCCGCTGCCGGACGGCACACCGCTCGCCCGCTCGCTCGCGCTGTCGACGCTCACCGCCCGCTACCGCGTGCCGGCCGCCGACCAGGGTCAATTGGTGAGCGTGGTCGGCGACCGCGTCGATCTCGGCATCCTCAGCGAGTTCATCCGTGGGCTGCCGCTGCCGGCGCGGCTGCGCAACGAACTGATCAAGCTCGATCCGCGCGGGATGGTGTCGAACTACCACATCGAGGTCGAACGCGCGAAGCCGGCGCGGCCCGACCTCGCCGACGAAGAGCGCCGCATGGGCGCCGCGCCGATCGTCCGTTACCGCTTCACCGGCGATCTGCAAGGCATCAGCGTCGCCGCGCAGGAACCGCCGCCGGGGCTGTCGCCGCGCGGTCATCCGCGCGCCGGCTGGCCGGGCGTCGAGAATTTGTGGGGCCGCATCGACGCGAACGAAACCGGCGGCAGCGCGCACTTCGACACGGTCAATGCGGCCGTCACGGTGCCGGGCGAATTCGACGAGCCGCGCCTGACCTTCGACCGGCTGCGCGGCAACGCGAAATGGGTGATCACGCCGGCGCCGGGCGACAAGCACGCGCGCGTCGACGTGACGTTGCCCGACCTGTTCGTCGCGAACCCCGATGCCGAGATCGCGGTATCGGGCTCGTACTCGAATCCGGGCCACGGCCGCGGCTCGCTCGACCTGCGCGCGGATTTCGCGCGCGCGTCGGTGGCGCGCATTCCGCGCTACCTGCCGACCGGGATGTCCGAGCACCTGCGCGACTATCTCGGCCACGCGCTGCAGGACGGCCAGGTGACCAAGGGCGCGTCGATCGTCGCGCGCGGCCCGCTCGAGAAATTCCCGTTCGAACACGAGCCGGACGCCGGCGTGTTCCATATCGTCGCGCCGTTCACCGGCGGGCGCTTCGAGCCGACGCCGTACCCGCCGCGCAAACTCGCGAACGGCACGCCGAGCGTGTGGCCGGCGCTCGACGGGATCGACGGCGTGTTCGAGCTCGCGCAGAACAAGCTGCACTTCGACATCGCGCGCGCGCACTACAAGCGCGTCGCGCTGACGAAGGTCACGGGCCGGATCGACGATCTCGGCAACCCGTCGAATTCGCCGCTGATCATCGACGGCCATGCGCAAGGCCCGCTCGCCGACCTGATCGACTACGCGGACAACAGCTCGCTCGGCACGATGAGCGGGCACATCGGCCAGCGGATCGATGCGCAGGGGCCGGCGGCGCTCGCGCTCAAGATCACGATTCCGCAGCACGTGCCGCACCCGCATACGCACGTCGAAGGCGCGCTCGCGTTCGGCGGCAACACGCTGTCGACCGACGGCGTGCCGCCGCTGTCCGCGCTGCGCGGCAGCGTGCGCTTCACCGAGGCCGGCGCGTCGCTGCACGAGCTGTCGGGACGCTTCCTCGGCGGCCCGGTGCGCGCGAACGGCAATTTCCAGTCGCACGGCCCGTACGCGGTGGACGTCGACGGCAAGCTCGCGCTCGACGCCGCACGCGGCCTGAACCTGCGCGGCACGGCCGCGGCGCTGCTCGAGCACGTGGTCGGCGACGCGCCGTACCGGCTCGCGGTGCGCGGCGCGCCGGGCCGGCTGCCGGAAGTCACTGCGCAGTCCGACCTGACGGGCGTCGCGCTGAACTTCCCGGCACCGTTCGCGAAACCGGCCGGCACGCCGATGCCGTTCCGCTTCACGCTGCAGCCGGCCGCGCAGACCGACGGCAAGCGGCTCGAACATGCCGACCTGACGCTCGGCCCCGTATCGGCGACCTACCTGCTCGATGCGACGCGCGGCCAGCCGCTGCGCGCGGTGCGCGGCGCGATGGGCATCCACCGGATGCCCGACCTGCCGCAGGACGGCGTGAGCGCGGCGGTCGACGTCGACGAACTGGACGCCGATGCATGGCTCGCGCTGGCCCGCACGCTGCAGCACGACACGCCGCGCGCAGCGGAAGCGCCGGCCGCGCCGCGCGTCGACGTCGGGAGCTTCACGCCGAAGCGCTTCGCGCTCCACTTCGGCACGCTGAAGCTGCTTAAGCGCAACTGGGAAAACGTGATCATCGGCGCGTCGCACGTCGACGAGCTGTGGCAGGCGAACATCGCGTCGAATCAGGTGTCGGGCTACCTGTCGTGGGCGCCGGGCGGCGGCCACAACGGCGCGGGCGTGCTGAACGCGCGGCTCGCGAAGCTCGTGATTCCGCAAAGCGCGCAGCACGACCTCGTCGGCCGCGCGATGAACCTGCCGACGCCGACCGATCGGCCGATGCCGTCGGTCGACCTGATCGTCGACCAGGTCGTCGCGCGCGATCACGACATCGGCCGCCTCGTCGTCAATGCGCGCAACATCGAGGAAGACGGCGCGCCGGTGTGGCAGCTCGACAAGCTCGAGCTCGCGAACCCGGCCGCGAAGCTGACGGCGACCGGCAACTGGCGCACGTCGCGCCGCGCACTGGCCCGCGGTGTCGACGAGAACGACGCGCCGCGCCGCAGCGTGTTCGACTTCACGCTCGACATCGGCAACGCGGGCGCGCTGCTCGACCGCGTCGGCCTGCCGCGCACGCTCGCGGGCGGCCACGGCACCGTGACCGGCAAGGTCGGCTGGCGCGGCGGCCCGACCGCGGTCGATCTCCCGTCGCTCGGCGGCCAGGTCGCGCTCGATCTGGAGCACGGCCAGATCCTGAAGGTCGATCCGGGCGCCGCGAAACTGCTCGGCGTGCTGAGCCTGCAGAGCCTCGCGCGCTTCCTGACGCTGAATTTCCGCGACGTGGTCGGCAAGGGGCTGCCGTTCGACAAGATCACCGGCACCAGCCGGATCTCGAACGGGATCGCGCGCACCGACGACTTCTCGATGAAGACCGCACCCGCAAACGTGACGGTGCGCGGCGCGGTCGACCTCGGCGCCGAGACGCAGGACCTGCACGCGCACGTCGCGCCGAAGATCGGCGCCGGCACCGCGGCGATCGCGGCCGCGATCATCAATCCGCTGCTCGGCGTCGGCGTGCTGGCCGCGAACTACGCGCTGTCGGAAACGCTATCGCACGCGTTCGCGCTCGACTACACGATCACCGGCTCGTGGGCGCACCCGCACATCGAGCGGGTGCGGGGCGATCAGGGTAAGATGAATCACGCTCCGGCCGACGCGGCGAGCCATTGATGCGCAACGTGCCGGGCCGCACCCCACTTATGACGCAACCGATTCTGCGATGACCGATCACACCCGTTCCGCCACGCCCTTTCGGGTCGCCGCGCTGCAGATGGTGAGCACGCCGGACGTCGCGCGCAATCTCGCCGAAGCCGGCCGCCTGATTGCGGAAGCGGCCGGCGACGGCGCCCAGCTGGTGCTGCTGCCCGAGTATTTCTGCTTCATGGGCCAGCGCGACACCGACAAGCTCGCGCTCGCCGAACCCTATCGCGACGGTCCGATCCAGCGCTTTCTCGCGGAAGCCGCGCGGCGTCACGGCGTCTGGGTGATCGGCGGCACGCTGCCGCTGAAGGCGCCGGAACCCGATCGCGTGCTGAACACGACGCTCGTGTTCGACCCGAACGGCAATGAGGCGGCCCGCTACGACAAGATCCACCTGTTCAACTTCGAGAAAGGCGACGAATCGTTCGACGAGGCGCGCACGATCCGCGCGGGCGACACGGTCGTCACGTTCGACGCGCCGTTCGGGCGGGTCGGCCTGTCGGTCTGTTACGATCTGCGCTTCCCGGAGCTGTACCGCAGGATGGGCGACTGCGCGCTGATCGTCGTGCCGTCGGCGTTTACGTACACGACGGGCCGCGCGCACTGGGAAATGCTGGTTCGCGCGCGCGCCGTGGAGAACCAGTGCTACGTGCTCGCGGCCGCGCAGGGCGGCAAGCACGAGAACGGCCGGCGCACGTGGGGCCACAGCATGCTGGTCGACCCGTGGGGCGAGATCGTCGCGGTCCGCGACGAAGGCGCGAGCGTCGTGACCGGCGCACTCGATCCGCAGCGCATCGCCGACGTGCGCCAGAGCCTGCCCGCGTGGCGGCATCGCGTACTGACCTGAACCGCCGAGCCGCCGCGGCGCTTGAAACGCCGTCCGGCCAATCCATCTGCCCAGAACGCACCCGACAACTTTTTGAGAACCCTCGATACCCGCATGAACATCATCGAACCCGGCATCCGCAATCTTGCGCTGGCGAAGGACATCCTCCTCACGCCGTACGGCCTCGACGAGAGCCTGCTCACGCGCACGATCGCCGACATCTTCACGCATCGCGTCGACTACGCGGACCTGTACTTCCAGGCGACCCGCAGCGAAGCGTGGAGCCTCGAGGAAGGCATCGTGAAGTCGGGCAGCTTCAGCATCGACCAGGGCGTCGGCGTGCGCGCGGTCGCGGGCGACCGCACCGCGTTCGCGTACTCGGACGACCTGTCGCCGGAAGCGATCGCGCAGGCGGCGGCCGCCACGAAGGCGATTGCAGCTGCCGGCGGCGGCCGCCAGAAGATCAAGGCCGCGAAGTCGCTGACGGGCATCTCGGGCCGCGACCTGTACCTGCCGTCCGATCCACTCGCGTCGCTCGACGCAACCGCCAAGGTCAAGCTGCTCGAGCGCATCGAGCAGATGGCACGCGGCCGCGACCCGCGCGTCACGCAGGTGATGGCCGGCCTCGCCGGCGAATATGACGTCGTGCTGGTCGCGCGCAGCGACGGCGCGCTCGCGGCCGACATCCGCCCGCTCGTGCGCGTGTCGGTCACGGTGATCGCCGAACAGAACGGCCGCCGCGAAATCGGCTCCGGCGGCGGCGGCGGCCGCTTCGACTACGGCTATTTCACCGACGAAATCCTGTCGCGCTACGTCGACGACGCGGTGCACGCGGCGCTGGTCAACCTCGACGCACGCCCCGCGCCGGCCGGCGCGATGACGGTCGTGCTCGGGCCCGGCTGGCCGGGCGTGCTGCTGCACGAGGCGATCGGCCACGGCCTCGAGGGCGACTTCAACCGCAAGGGTTCGTCGGCGTTCGCCGGCCGGATCGGCGAGCAGGTCGCCGCGAAGGGCGTGACGGTGGTCGACGACGGCACGCTGCCGAATCGCCGCGGTTCGCTGAACATCGACGACGAAGGCAACCCGACGCAGTGCACGACGCTGATCGAGGACGGCATCCTGAAGGGCTACATCCAGGACACGCTGAACGCGCGCCTGATGAAGATGCCCGTTACCGGCAACGCGCGGCGCGAATCGTACGCGGCGCTGCCGATGCCGCGCATGACCAACACCTACATGCTCAACGGCGACAAGGATCCGCAGGAAATCATCGCGTCGGTGAAGAACGGCCTGTACGCGGTGAACTTCGGCGGCGGCCAGGTCGACATCACCAACGGCAAGTTCGTGTTCTCGGCGTCCGAGGCGTACATGATCGAGAACGGCAAGATCACCTACCCGGTGAAGGGCGCCACGCTGATCGGCAGCGGCCCGGAATCGCTGAAGTACGTGAGCATGATCGGCAACGACATGTCGCTCGACTCGGGCGTCGGCGTATGCGGGAAGGAAGGCCAGAGCGTGCCGGTCGGCGTCGGCCAGCCGACCCTGCGGATCGACAAGATGACGGTCGGTGGTACGGCATAACCGCATCCGCGCGCAGACAATCCGCGCTTTTTGCTGAAAACGCGCGGATTGTCCGCATTTTTGAACGTCCCCGGTTGCCAGCCGCGCGGGGACGGGGTATAAATTCCGAATCAACTTTTTTGACGAACCGAATCTCCGTCATGTCCGCCAAGTTTTATTTTTACTTTTTTTGGCATCTCAGACCGCTGGCGGATCGAGAGGGTTGATGGCGCGTGAAGCGCAACCGAAATTCCCGAAAAAACCGCCGGCGAACCCGGCGGTTTTTTTTCGCCCTTCGCCACCCGGTCGCCGCCGCAGCGGGTTCCGCGGCCCCGACCGACACCACCGAATCGCTTGAATTGATGAATCTGCCGCACGCGCACTGACCGAACGGCGCCCCGGAAAATTAGGAGAAACAGCATGCCCCCGCACAATACCGACGACGTCCGCATTCGCGAACTCAAGGAACTGACGCCGCCCGCCCACCTGATCCGCGAATTCGCGTGCTCCGAAGCCGCGTCCGAGCTGATCTACAACTCGCGCCAGTCGATGCACCGCATCCTGCACGGGATGGACGACCGGCTGATCGTCGTGATCGGGCCGTGCTCGATCCACGATACGAAGGCGGCGATCGAGTACGCGGGCCGGCTCGTGAAGGAGCGCGAGCGCTTCAAGGGCGAGCTGGAAGTCGTGATGCGCGTGTATTTCGAGAAGCCGCGCACGACGGTCGGCTGGAAGGGGCTCATCAACGATCCGCACCTGGACAACAGCTTCAAGATCAACGAAGGGCTGCGCACCGCGCGCGAACTGCTGCTGCAGATCAACGAAATGGGGCTGCCGGCCGCGACCGAATACCTCGACATGATCAGCCCGCAGTACATCGCCGACCTGATCTCGTGGGGCGCGATCGGCGCGCGCACGACCGAGTCGCAGGTGCACCGCGAACTGGCGTCGGGGCTGTCGTGCCCGGTCGGCTTCAAGAACGGCACCGACGGCAACGTGAAGATCGCGGTCGACGCAATCAAGGCCGCATCGCAGCCGCACCATTTCCTGTCGGTGACCAAGGGCGGCCACTCGGCGATCGTGTCGACGGCCGGCAACGAGGACTGCCACGTGATCCTGCGCGGCGGCAAGGCGCCGAACTACGACGCGGACAGCGTGAACGCCGCGTGCGCGGACATCGGCAAGGCCGGCCTCGCCGCGCGCCTGATGATCGACGCGAGCCACGCGAACAGCTCGAAGAAGCACGAGAACCAGATCCCGGTGTGCGCGGACATCGGCCGCCAGGTCGCGGCCGGCGACGAGCGCATCGTGGGCGTGATGATCGAGTCGCACCTCGTCGAGGGGCGCCAGGACCTGAAGGACGGCTGCCCGCTGACCTACGGCCAGAGCATCACCGACGCGTGCATCGCGTGGGACGACAGCGTGAAGGTGCTCGAAGGCCTCGCGGAATCGGTGAAGGCACGCCGCGTCGCGCGCGGCAGCGGGAACTGAAGGACGTCAACACGCGGACCGTATGGCCCCGCTTGGCGGCGCATTGGCCATGCGGCCAGCCTGCGGCCGGCGTGTCGCTCTGCTAGACTAGCTAACATCATCTAGCTAACCAGAGGATCGACCATGCCGACCGTCAATATGCACGATGCCAAGTCGCGGCTTTCAAGCCTCGTCGAAGCGCTTGAATTGGGGCGGGAATCCGAAGTCGTGATCGCCCGCAATGGTCATCCGGTCGCGCGGATCGTTCCTTACGCCGCGCCGAAGCGGATCGGCGCAGCCCGTCAGTTGCTTGCCGGATTGAACATCCCCATAAGCGTCGAGGCATTCAATGCCGGCGATGAATCGATCGCCGCGGACTTCGATGCCAGCTCGGACCAAGGGCTTGCACCGTGAAGCTGCTGCTCGATACGCACATCGCGCTCTGGGCGGCTGAAGGCGCGCCGCAACTTTCGGCAATCGCGGCCGCGTTGATCGAACATCCGGAAAACACGCTGTACGTCAGCGCCGCGTCGATTTGGGAAATCGCGATCAAGTATCGCAAGGGCAATCTCCCCGTTCATCCGCGCGATGCGCGCTCGGCGTTCCGGCTCGCGGGTTTCGCGGAGTTGCCGATCAGCAGCGATCACGCCGAGGCAGTCGCTGCGCTGCCGGATTTCCCCGATCATGCCGATCCATTCGACCGCGTGATGGTCGCGCAAGCGCTGCATGAAGGCATGCCGCTCGTCAGTGCCGATCCGAAGGTGTGGCGCTACCACGCAACGCTGATGTTGCGCGCCTGAAGTCGCCCGCACGGCACTGCAAGTAAAAAGCCCGGCTCGCGCCGGGCTTCGTCATTGCATCGTTGCGTTGGCCGAAACCGGCCGCCAGATCCTCACTCGAGCGCGCCCGAACCGAAGATCTCGGTGTTCACGCGCTCCGGCGCGACGCCGAGGGCGACCAGCGCATCGCGTTGCGCCTTCATGAACGCGACGGGGCCGCAGATGTAGTAGTCGGCATCCGGCACCAGCGCGTATTGCTTCACGCGCTCCGGGCTCAGGCGGCCTTCGAGGTCGTGATCGACACCGGCACGGTCGTTCGGGCCGACCACTTCGTACAGCACCGTGCGCTTCACGTTCGCGTGCTCGCGCGCCGCGTCGTTCAGCCAGTCGCGGAACGCGTGCACCGCCCCCGAACGGCATGCGTGGACGAAGCGCACTTCGCGCTTGCTGCCTTCGGCGATCAACGTCGATGCCATCGACATCATCGGCGTGATGCCGACGCCGCCCGAGATCAGCACGACCGGCGTATCGGCAGCGCGCTTCAGCGAAAAGTCGCCCATCGGCGCCGTGACCTCGACGATCGCGCCCTCTTCCACGCCGTCGTGCATCAGCGTCGACACCTTGCCGGCCGGGATCGCTTCGGCCTTGCCGGCTTCGCGCTTCACCGAGATGCGCAGCCACTTGCCGTGCGGAGCGTCCGACAGGCTGTACTGGCGCGGCTGGTCGACGCCCAGGTCGCCAACGAAACGCTTCACCGAGATGTACTGGCCCGGTTCGAACTTCGGCGCGTCGCCGCCATCGGCGGGGGTCAGGTAGAACGACGTGATCTCGTCGCTTTCACGCACCTTGCGGGCGACCTTGAACGGGCGGAAGCCGCTCCATGCCGCATTCGCGTACAGGTCGGCCTCGGCGCCGATCATGATCTGCGCGAGCTGGCCATAGGCGACACGCCACGCTTCGAGCGTTTCGGCATCGACCGCGTCGCCGAGCACCTCGACGATCGACGCGAGCAGGTTCTCGCCGACGATCGGGTAATGCTCCGGACGGATGTTGAGGCTCGCGTGCTTGTGCGAGATGCGCGACACCGCGCCGCCGAGCGCGCCGAGGTTGTCGATGTTCGCCGCGTACGCGTAGACGGCCTTCGCGAGCGTTTCGGGCTGGCTGCCGGTCTTCTGGTGCGTCTGGTTGAACAGGTTCTTCAGTTCCGGATGACGCGCGAACATCCGCTGGTAGAAGTGCTTCGTGATCGTCGCGCCGTGCTCGGCGAGGACGGGGGCGGTGGCCTTCACACGGGCCATCTGGTCAGCGGTGATGTGGGTCATGTTCGTTCTCCGTTAAACATGCGCATACGATACATCTTTAAAATTCAAGCGCCCCCCAGGCAAATTGTCGCAGCGCGGAAAAGCGAGACCGGCGTCAGCGAACGCGCCCGCGCTCCCACAGCACGTCCGCGCCGCCATCCGCGCGGTTCAGCACGCGCGCCAGCACGAACAGCAGATCCGACAGCCGGTTCACGTAACGCCGCGGCGCATCATTGAGCGTGTCGGTGCGGCCCAGCGCGACGATCGCGCGCTCCGCGCGGCGGCACACCGTGCGGCACACGTGCGCGAGCGACGCCGCGCGCGAGCCAGCCGGCAGGATGAACTCCTTCAGCGGCGGCAGCGTTGCGTTGTAATCGGCGAGCCACTGGTCGAGGCGCGCGAGGTGCGTGTCGTCGATCACCGTATGGCCGGGAATGCACAGCTCGCCGCCCAGATCGAACAGGTCGTGCTGGATCGTGACGAGCGCGGTGCGCACGTCGTCCGGCAGCGGCTCGGCGAGCAGCACGCCGAGGGTCGAGTTCAGTTCGTCGACGTCGCCGATCGCGGCGATCCGCGCGTCGTCCTTGCCGACGCGCCGGCCGTCGCCGAGGCCGGTGGTGCCGTCGTCGCCGGTGCGCGTGGCGATCTTGCTCAAGCGGTTGCCCATGCGAATGTCCTCTCGTGCGCGGCCGCGATGCGACCCGGTTGCGTTGGAACGCGATTATCGCAGCCCGCGGCGGGCGCCGCAGCAGGCGTTGCAGCGTAGAATGAGCCGACAGATCGACAAGCAGCCGTCAGGAGACATTCGTGAATCACCCCGACACGCCGGCCGCCACGCGCCGCCCCCTCCCCCCGGCCATGCTCGATGCGCTGCGCGCCGCCTTCGGCGAGCGCGTGTCGACGGCCGACGCCGTCCGCGCCCATCACGGCCGCGACGAATCGCCGTTCGATCCGCAGCTGCCCGACGTGGTCGTGTTCGCGCACAATGCCGACGAAATCCGCGAAGTCGTGTCGCTGTGCGCGCTCTACAGCGTACCGCTGATCCCGTATGGCGCCGGCTCGTCGCTCGAAGGCCACCTGCTCGCGGTGCGCGGCGGCGTGTCGCTCGACCTGTCGGAAATGAACCGCGTGCTGTCGATCAACGCGGAAGACCTGACCGTCACGGTCGAACCGGGCATCACCCGCAAGGCGCTCAACGAAGCGCTGCGCGACACCGGCCTGTTCTTCCCGATCGATCCGGGCGCCGACGCGAGCATCGGCGGGATGACCGCGACCCGCGCGTCGGGCACCAACGCCGTGCGCTACGGCACGATGCGCGAGAACGTGCTCGGCCTGACGGCCGTGCTCGCCGACGGCCGCGTCGTGAAAACCGGCTCGCGTGCGCGCAAGTCGTCGGCCGGCTACGACCTGACGCGCCTGTTCGTCGGCTCCGAAGGCACGCTCGGCGTGATCACCGAGATCACGCTGCGGCTGCATCCACTGCCCGAAGCGGTGTCGGCCGCGATCTGCACGTTCCCGTCGATGGGCGACGCGGTGCGCACCGTGATCGAGACGATCCAGATCGGCGTGCCGATCGCGCGGGTCGAATTCGTCGACGCCCTCGCCGTGCGCTCGATCAACCGCCACTCGAACCTGACGCTCGCCGAGGCGCCGACGCTGTTCTTCGAATTCCACGGCACCGAAGCCGGCGTGAAGGAACAGGCCGAGCTCGTACAGACGCTCGCGGGCCAGAACAACGGCCAGGGTTTCGAATGGGCGACCCGCCCTGAGGATCGCACGCGGCTCTGGGCCGCGCGCCACAACGCGTATTTCGCGATGCTGCAGCTGAAGCCCGGCTGCCGCGCGGTGACGACCGACGTATGCGTGCCGATCTCGCAGCTCGCCGCGTGCGTCGAGGAGACCGAAGTCGACCTGCGCGCGTCGTCGCTGCCCTGCCCGATCGTCGGCCACGTCGGCGACGGCAATTTCCACGTCGCGATCCTGATCGATCCCGACAAGCCCGAGGAACTCGACGAAGCCGAGCGCATCAACGACCGGATCGTCGAGCGCGCGCTGCGCCTGGGCGGCACCTGCACCGGCGAACATGGCGTCGGGCTGCACAAGATGCGCTTCCTGCCGAAAGAGCACGGCGACAATGCGATCGACGCGATGCGCGCGATCAAGCTCGCGCTCGATCCGCGCAACCTGATGAATCCCGGCAAGATCTTCACGTGCTGACCCGGCGGCGCGATGACGCGCCGCACGCAGGAGACCGAATGAACGCTTCCGTCGAACTGTCGAGCGCGACGCGCGCTCAGCGCCAGCGCGAAGTCGTGCAGGCGCTGATGGCCGTGCTGCCGACCCATTGCCTGCTGTTCCGCGACGAAGACACCGCGCCGTACGAATGCGACGGCCTGTCCGCGTACCGCCGGCTGCCGCTCGCGGTCGCGCTGCCCGAAACCGAATCGCAGGTGCAGCGGGTCGTGCAGATCTGCCGCCGCATGGAAGTGCCGATCGTGCCGCGCGGCGCCGGCACGAGCCTGTCCGGCGGCGCGCTGCCGATCACGAACGGCGTCGTGCTGTCGCTCGCGCGCTTCACGCGCATCGTCGAGGTCGATTCGTACGCCCGCACGGCCACCGTGCAGCCCGGCGTGCGCAACCTCGCGATCTCGGAAGCCGCCGCGCCTTACGGGCTCTACTACGCACCCGATCCGTCGTCGCAGATCGCGTGCACGATCGGCGGCAACGTCGCGGAAAATTCCGGCGGCGTCCACTGCCTGAAATACGGGCTGACCGTGCACAACGTGATGCGCGTGCGCGCCGTCACGATCGACGGCGAAATCGTCGAGTTCGGCTCGCTCGGCCTCGACACGCCAGGCCTCGACCTGCTCGCGGTGATGATCGGCAGCGAAGGGATGTTCGCGATCGTCACCGAGGTGACGGTCAGGCTGATCCCGAAACCGCAGACCGCGCAGCTCGTGATGGCGAGCTTCGACGACGTCGTGAAGGGCGGCGAGGCGGTGGCCGCGATCATCGCGTCGGGCATCATCCCGGCCGGACTCGAGATGATGGACAAGCCGGCCACGCAGGCCGTCGAGGCGTTCACGCACGCTGGCTACGACCTCGATGCGAAGGCGATCCTGCTGTGCGAATCGGACGGCACGCCGGAAGAAGTCGCGGAAGAAATCGTCCGGATGACGGCCGTGCTGCGCGAGCACGGCGCGACGCGCATCCAGGTGTCGCGCAACGAAAGCGAGCGGCTGCGCTTCTGGTCGGGCCGCAAGAATGCGTTTCCGGCCGCCGGGCGCATTTCCGCCGACTACTACTGCATGGACGGCACCGTGCCGCGCCGCGCGATCGGCCCGCTGCTCGCGCGCATCGAGCAGCTCGAGACGCGCTACGGGTTGCGCTGCATCAATGTGTTCCATGCCGGTGACGGCAACATGCATCCGTTGATCCTCTACAACGCGAACGATCCGGACGAGCTGCACCGCGCCGAGCAGTTCGGCGCGGAAATCCTCGAATGCTGCGTGGAATTCGGCGGCAGCGTGACGGGCGAGCACGGCGTCGGCATCGAAAAGCTCAATTCGATGTGCGTACAGTTCTCGCCGCAGGAGCGCGACGCGTTCTTCGCGGTCAAGCGCGCATTCGATCCGGCCGGGCTGCTCAATCCCGACAAGGGCATCCCGACCCGCGCGCGCTGCGCGGAATACGGCCGCCAGCACGTGCGCGGGGGGCTGCTGCCGCACCCCGACCTGCCGCGCTTCTGAGCGGCGCGCGGCGCGCGGGCCGTGCCGCCGCGCGGGCCGCGGCGCTCCGTCCTGGCCGCGCCGGCCGCGCGCGCGGTGGCGCCTGCATGCGTTCGCGATACGGGGCTTAGGGATAGTCGCGATGTGGATTCGTGCCACCCCGGTACAATCGACCGGACAACAACGAGGCAGCAACAGAACATGGAAGAGGACGACATCGTCGCCGGATGGGCCGAACGCGTCCGCGCCGCCAGTGCCGACGGCCGGCCGCTGCGGATTCGCGGCGGCGGCACCAAGGACTGGTACGGCCAGGCGCTGGACGGCGAAATACTCGACACGCGCGCGTTTCAGGGCGTCGTGTCGTACGACCCGGCCGAACTCGTCGTCACGGTGCGCGCCGGCACGCCGCTCGCACAGCTTGAAGCCGTGCTCGCCGAGTGCGGCCAGATGCTGCCGTTCGAGCCGCCCCACTTCGGCCGCGCGGCCACCGTCGGCGGCTGCGTCGCGGCCGGCCTCGCGGGCCCGCGCCGCGCGACCTGCGGCGCGCCGCGCGATTTCGTGCTCGGCGTCACGCTGATGAACGGGCGCGGCGAAATGCTGCGCTTCGGCGGCCAGGTCGTGAAGAACGTCGCCGGCTACGACGTGGCACGGCTGATGGCCGGCGCGCTCGGCACGCTCGGGCTGATGCTCGACCTGTCGATCAAGGTGCTGCCGGTGCCGGTCGCCGAAGTCACGCTGAAGTTCGAGATGACCGCGACCGACGCGGTGCGCAAGCTCAACGAATGGGGCGGCCATCCGCTGCCTGTCAGCGCGAGCGGCTGGCGCAACGGCACGCTCGTGCTGCGGCTGTCGGGCGCCGAGGCCGCCGTGAAATCGGCGAAGACACTGCTCGGCGGCGAAGTCGTCGACGCGGTCGAGGCCGAGCGCTTCTGGGCCGGCCTGCGCGAGCATACCGACCCGTTCTTCAACGGCATCCCGCCCGGCTATGCGCTGTGGCGCCTGTCGCTGCCGTCGATCACCGAACCGATGCACCTGCCCGGCACGCAACTGATGGAATGGGGCGGCGCGCAGCGCTGGTGGATCACCGACGCCGATGCGCAGACGGTGCGCATGAGCGCGAAGCAGGCCGGCGGCCATGCGACGCTGTTCCGCGCGGGTGACACCTACGACCGCAGCGCGGGCGTGTTCACGCCGCTGCCCGCACCGCTGATGAAGATTCACCGTGGGCTGAAGAGTGCGTTCGATCCCGCACGCATCTTCAATCGCGGCCGGCTTTACCCCGATCTTTAGGGTCTGTTTACATATGGAACGCACATGCGAATGCCCGAAATCGCTCGTAGGGCAAGAAGTAAGGAGCGCCGTTTGGCCGAGCCAAACAAGCGACGAGCGACGCCGCCATACGGGCGATTTCGGGCATTCCCGTGACATGTTTTTTTAAATTTGGGGTTGCCACGAGAACGGCCGCTCGCCGCGTTGCGCTCCTTGCGAATACGTCAGTATTCGCGGCGTCCCGCGCCTCGCGAGCGGCCGTTCTCGTGGCAACGCATGCGCGTTCCATATGTAAACAGACCCTAAGCTGATGCAAACGAATCTCGCCGATTTCATCCGCAACACGCCCGACGGCGACGAGGCCGACGCGATCCTGCGCAAGTGCGTGCATTGCGGCTTCTGCACCGCGACGTGCCCGACCTACCAGCTCCTCGGCGACGAACTCGACGGCCCGCGCGGCCGTATCTACCTGATCAAGCAGATGGTCGAAGGCGCGCCCGTCACGCGCAGCACGCAGCAGCACCTGGACCGCTGCCTCACCTGCCGCAGCTGCGAGACGACGTGCCCGTCGGGGGTCCAGTACGGCCGGCTCGTCGAGATCGGCCGCAAGCACGTCGAGGCGCAGGTCGAACGCCCCGCGCAGCAGCGGCTCATGCGCCGCGTGCTCGCGAGCGTCGTGCCGAACGCGGCGCTGTTCTCGCCCGTCATGCGGCTCGGCCAGCACGTGCGGCCGCTGCTGCCGAAACGGCTGCGCGACAAGGTGCCGCCGCGCACGCGGCTGCTCGAATGGCCGCAGCGCACGCATCCGCGCAAGATGCTGATGCTCGGCGGCTGCGTGCAGCCGTCGATGCTCCCGAACATCAACATCGCGACCGCGCGCGTGCTCGATGCGCTCGGCATCGAGACGGTCGTCGCACCCGACGCCGGCTGCTGCGGCGCGATCCGCCTGCACCTGAACTATCACGACGAAGCGCTCGCCGACGCGCGCCGCAACATCGACGCGTGGTGGCCGTATGTCGAGCAAGGCGCCGAGGCGATCGTGATGAACGCATCGGGCTGCGGCGCGACGGTGCTCGAATACGCGCACCTGCTGCGCGACGATCCGGCCTATGCGGAGAAGGCCCAGCGCATCGTGGCGCTCACGCGCGACATCTCCGACGTGCTGCTCGCGTTCGAGGCCGAGATCGCGACTCTTGCGCGCCGCCGCGCCATCCATACCGTCGCGTACCACCCGCCGTGCACGCTGCAGCACGGCCAGCAGTCGCGCGGCAAGGTCGAGCGCCTGCTGGAGACGCTCGGCATCGACGTGCGCCTGCCGGCCGACAGCCACCTGTGCTGCGGGTCGGCCGGCACGTATTCGCTGACGCAGCCGTCGCTGTCGTACCGGCTGCGCAAGCAGAAGCTGCTGAAGCTGCAGGCGCTCGAGCCGCAGATGATCGTGTCGGGCAACGTCGGCTGCATCGCGCATCTGCAGAGCGGCACGCAGATTCCGGTCGCGCACTGGATCCAGCTCGTCGAGCATCTGCTGTACGGCTGACGCGCACGGGCGGCCTGGCCGGCGCCCCGTCCGTATAATGGGCGAATCGATGCGGCGCGTGCCGTGCCGCATCCGGTGCCCCGCATCCGGCGCCCCATTCGTTCACCGTACTTGCCGCCGTACCCGCTTCCGTGCCTGCTCCCGTGCCCGTCATGTCCGATTTCGCCGCCCGTCTCGACTCCGTCCACCGCCGCATCGCCGACGCCGCCCGTGCGGCCGGCCGCGATCCCGCCACCGTCTCGCTGCTCGCCGTGTCGAAGACGTTTCCCGCCGACGACGTGCGCGCCGCGCATGCGGCCGGACAGCGCGCGTTCGGCGAAAACTACGTGCAGGAATCGATCGACAAGATCGATGCGCTCGCCGATCTGCGCGCCGAGCTCGAATGGCATTTCATCGGCCCGCTGCAATCGAACAAGACGCGCGCGGTCGCCGAACGCTTCGACTGGGTCCATTCGGTCGACCGGCTGAAGATCGCGCAGCGTCTCGCCGAACAGCGCCCCGCGCACCTGCCGCCGCTCAATGTGTGCGTGCAGGTGAACATCAGCGGCGAGGCGTCGAAGAGCGGCGTCGCGCCGGCCGACGTGGCCGACGTCGCGCGCGCGGTCGCCGCGCTGCCGACGCTGCGCCTGCGCGGGCTGATGGCGATTCCCGAACCGGCCGGCGATACCGACGCGCAACGCGCGCCGCATCGTGCGCTGCACGCGCTGTTCGACGCATTGCGCGCCGAGGGCCTGCCGCTCGACACGCTGTCGATGGGCATGTCCGCCGATCTCGAAGCGGCGGTGCTCGAAGGCGCGACGATCGTGCGCGTCGGCACCGCGATCTTCGGCGCGCGCGACTATGCGCACTGAGCGCCGCCCGTTTTCCGCATTTCCGTTCACCTACCTGCTCAATCGGACATCATGAAAATCGCATTCATCGGCGGCGGCAACATGGCCGCGGCACTGATCGGCGGCCTGATCAAGCGCGGCGTCGCCGCTGACGGCCTGTATGCCATCGACGTCAACGAGGACGCCCGCGCGCGCACCGCGCAGCAATTCGGCATCCGCACCGGCGCGGCCGTCGACGCGACGCTCGCCGACTACGACGCGATCGTGCTCGCGGTGAAGCCGCAAGTGCTGAAGGACGTCGCGCAGGCGCTCGCCCCGCATCTGCAATCGCAGCTCGTGATCAGCATCGCGGCCGGCATCCGCGGCACCGATCTCGCGCGCTGGCTCGGCAACTACGCGCGCGTCGTGCGCACGATGCCGAACACGCCGGCGCTGGTCGGCATGGGCGTGACGGGCCTTGCCGCGCTGCCGGGCGTCGACGCTGCCGGTCGCGAGCTCGCATCGAACGTGCTCGGCGCGGTCGGCGAGATCGTCTGGTTCGACGACGAAGCGCAGCTCGACGCGGTCACGGCGATTTCGGGCAGCGGCCCGGCGTACGTGTTCTATTTCATCGAAGCGCTGCAGGAAGCCGCGCGCCGTCTCGGCATGAACGACGAACAGGGCCGCGCGCTCGCGGTCGCGACGTTCGCGGGTGCCGCGCAGCTCGCCGCGCAATCGGGCGAACCGGCGAGCGTGCTGCGCGAGCGCGTGACGTCGAAGGGCGGCACGACGGCCGCCGCGCTCGCGTCGTTCGACGCGCAAGGCGTGAAGGAGGCGATCGTGCGCGGCGCGCTCGCGGCAGAGGCACGCGCAAAGGAAATGGGCGACGAGCTCGGCCGCGCATAAGCGTGGCATAAGCGTGGCGACCCAGGCCGGGGCTCTCCCGGCATCGGTAACAAAAAAGCGGCCGAGGCCGCTTTTTTGTTGGCATTGCGCGTCGGGGCGACGCGCTCGCGCACAGTCAGTAGGCCGCGGACCCGGCCAGCAGGTAATGCGCGGCAATCCCCGCGAACAGCGCGCCGCCGAGCCAGTTGTTGTGCCGGAACGCCGCGAAGCACGGCATCCGCTCGCGATCCTTGATCAGCGTGTAGTGATACAGCGCGCAGCCGACCGCTGCAGCCCAGCCGGCCCAGTACACGAGCCCGAAGCCGAGCGTCACGCCGATCCACACGTAGATGCCGAGCGTCACCGCATAGCACGCCATCACGGCCGCGACGTCGAAGCGGCCGAACGTCAGCGCGGACGTGCGAATGCCGATCTTGATGTCGTCGTCGCGGTCGACCATCGCGTATTCGGTGTCGTAGGCAACCGACCAGAAGATGTTCGCGATCAGCATCACCCAAGCCAGCATCGGCACCGTGTCCTGCACGGCCGCGAACGCCATCGGGATCCCGAAGCCGAACGCGATGCCGAGGTACGCCTGCGGAATCGCGAAGAAACGCTTCATGAACGGATACGAGCCGGCGACGAACAGCGCGACGACCGACAGCTCTTTCGTCAGCGTATTGAGCGGCAGGATCAGCAGGAACGCGATGAACGACAGCACCACCGCGATCGCCACGGCTTCCCATGCGCGGATCTTGCCCGACGTCAACGGCCGGTCGGCCGTGCGCTTCACGTGGCGGTCGAAATCGCGGTCCGCGTAGTCGTTCATCGCGCAACCGGCCGAGCGCATCAGCAGCGTGCCGAGCACGAAGATGACGAGCAGCGGCCAGCGCGGATGACCGTCCGACGCGATCCACAGTGCGTTGAGCGTCGGCCAGAGCAGCAGCAGGCTGCCGATCGGCTTGTCCATCCGGACGAGCCGCAGATACAGGGGGAAGCGGGCAAGCATGGCGTGGCACCGGGAACAGAATCCCGGCATTTTAGAGCCGAGCGGCGGTTCCCGTCATGTCGGGAGGGCCCGGGTCCGCGTGCGGTGGCCTGCACGGCGGCCGGCCGGACCCGCTGCAGGCGGGCGGACGGCCGATGCGGGTCGATCGGGGGACAGATGCATGAGCGGTGCGCGGCCCGCGTCGGCCGGCGATTCATGCGGATGCAATGCCGATGCGATCCGGCCGCGGGCGACCTGGACCCCGTTCGAAGTCGAACACCGGTCGAGCGCCCGGCCGATCTCCGCTTGATACCGGTTGATACCGGCCGCACGACGCACGACCGGCTGGACCGCGCCTTTTACGCGAGCAGCGACCGCAGCATCCACGCGGTCTTTTCATGCGTCTGCAGACGCTGCGTGAGCAGGTCGGCGGTCGGCTCGTCGCTCGCCGCATCGGCGATCGGGAAGATTTCGCGCGCGGTGCGCACGACCGTCTCGTGCCCCTCGACGAGTTGGCGGATCATCTCTTCGGCCGCCGGCACGCCGTCCGCTTCCGGTACCGACGACAGTTTCGCGAAATCCGCGAACGTGCCCGGCGCGACGACGCCCAGCGTGCGAATGCGCTCGGCGACCGAGTCGACCGCGAGCCACAGTTCGTTGTACTGCTCTTCGAACATCAGGTGCAGCGTGTTGAACATCGGACCCGTGACGTTCCAGTGGAAGTTGTGGGTCTTCAGATACAGCGAAAACGTATCGGCGAGCAGGCGCGACAGGCCGTCCGCAATCTTCTTGCGGTCCTTGTCGCTGATGCCGATGTTGATCTGCGTGGCGTTGCCTTTCTTGGCCATCTTCGAGACTCCTCATTCGGAATGTTGAACCGGCGAAAATGCGCGAGCAATCCGCATGCCGCATCGCGCGGCATTCGTTCGCGACGTGCCAGTCTAGCGCGGCGAGCGTTTTGCTGCGCTCAACCGCCGGCGCCCGACACGAGCGGCGCGAGCGCGTGCAGCGTCTGCGCGGCGAGCTCGGCCGCCCCGCCGATGACGATCGCGAAACCGACGATGCGCCGTGCCAGTTCGGCCGGCGAGCGCATCGCTGGCGCCGAGAATGCGGCGCGCATGTTCAGCATCATTTGCGTCATGGTCGTCACTCCTTCGACAAAACCCTGGATCGGAAGAACGAACGGCCGGTCGCGCGACCGGCCGTTTCAGGTTGCAACGTGACGCGCTAGCGCATCACGTCATGCACGCGATTCACGCCATTCACGCGAGATCGAAGCGGTCGAGGTTCATCACCTTGTTCCAGGCCGCGACGAAATCGCGCACGAACTTCTCGTTCGCGTCCGCGCTGCCGTACACCTCGGCCAACGCACGCAGCTGCGAGTGCGAACCGAAGATCAGGTCGACGCGCGTGCCGGTCCACTTGACCTGGCCCGTCGCACGATCGCGTCCTTCGAACACGTCGTTCGCGGCCGACGCCGGCTTCCATTCCGTGCCCATGTCGAGCAGGTTCACGAAGAAGTCGTTGGTCAGCACGCCCGGACGCTCGGTGAACACGCCATGCTTCGAATCGCCGACGTTCGCACCCAGCACGCGCAGGCCACCGACGAGCACCGTCAGCTCCGGCCCGTTCAGCGTCAGCAGCTGGGCCTTGTCGACCAGCAGCGCCTCGGCCGGCGTCTTGTACGCATGCTTCAGGTAGTTGCGGAAACCGTCCGCAACCGGCTCGAGCACGGCCATCGCGTCGACGTCGGTCTGCTCCTGCGACGCATCCATCCGGCCCGGTGCGAACGGCACCGTCACCGCGACACCCGCGCTCTTCGCGGCCTGCTCGACACCGGCCGCACCGGCCAGCACGATCAGGTCGGCGAGCGACACCTTCTTGCCGTTCGCTTGCGCGTCGTTGAACGCCTTCTGCACACCTTCGAGCGTCTCGAGCACCGCCGCGAGCGCCGCCGGCTGGTTCACTTCCCAGTCCTTCTGCGGTGCCAGGCGAACGCGCGCGCCGTTCGCACCGCCGCGCTTGTCCGAGCCGCGGAACGTCGACGCCGATGCCCATGCGGTCGACACGAGCTGCGACACGTTCAGCCCCGTCGCGAGGATCTTCGCCTTCAGCGCGGCGACGTCCGCGTCATCGATCAGCGGGTGATCGACGGCCGGGATCGGGTCCTGCCACAGCAGGTGCTCGGCCGGTACTTCGGGGCCGAGATACCGGGCCCGCGGCCCCATGTCGCGGTGCGTGAGCTTGAACCACGCTCGGGCGAACGCGTCGGCGAACTCGGCCGGGTTCTCGTAGAAACGGCGCGAGATCTTCTCGTAGGCCGGATCGAAACGCAGCGACAGGTCGGTCGTCAGCATCGTCGGGCGATGCTTCTTCGAAGCATCGAATGCATCCGGAATCACTTCATCGGCATCCTTCGCGACCCACTGGTGCGCGCCGGCCGGGCTCTTCGTCAGTTCCCATTCGTAGCTGAACAGGTGCTTGAAGAAGTCGTTGCTCCACTTCGTCGGCGTCGACGTCCACGTGACTTCGAGGCCGCTCGTGATCGCGTCGTGGCCCTTGCCCGATGCGTACGTGCTCTTCCAGCCGAGACCCTGCTGCTCGATGCCCGCCGCTTCCGGCTCCGGGCCGACGCTCGTTGCGGGGCCCGCGCCGTGCGTCTTGCCGAAGGTGTGACCGCCGGCGATCAGCGCGACCGTCTCTTCGTCGTTCATCGCCATCCGGGCGAACGTCTCGCGGATGTCGCGTGCCGCCGCGACCGGGTCGGGGTTGCCGTCCGGGCCTTCCGGGTTCACGTAGATGAGGCCCATCTGCACGGCCGCGAGCGGGTTCTCGAGATCACGGTCGCCCGAGTAGCGGCTGTTCGGGCCGCCGCTCAGTTCCAGCCAGATCTTTTCCGAGCCCCAGTACACGTCGTCCGGTTCCCACGTGTCGACGCGGCCGCCCGCGTAACCGAAGGTCTTGAAACCCATCGACTCGAGCGCGACGTTGCCGGTCAGGATCATCAGGTCGGCCCACGAGATGTTGCGGCCGTACTTCTGCTTGATCGGCCACAGCAGCCGGCGCGCCTTGTCGAGGTTCCCGTTGTCGGGCCAGCTGTTCAGCGGTGCGAAGCGCTGCTGCCCGCCGCCCGCGCCGCCGCGGCCGTCGGCGATCCGGTACGTGCCGGCGCTGTGCCAGGCCATCCGGACGAACAGGCTGCCGTAGTGACCGAAGTCGGCCGGCCACCAGTCCTGCGACGTCGTCATCAGCGCCTGCAGGTCGCGCTTCACCGCCGCGAGGTCGAGCTGGTTGAATGCTTCCGCGTAGTCGAAATCCTTGTCCATCGGATCGGACAGCGCCGAGTGCCGGTGCAGGATGTTCAGGTTCAGCTGGTTCGGCCACCAGTCCCTGTTCGACGTGCCGCCGGCCGCCGTATGGTTGAACGGACATTTCGATTCGGTCGACATGCTTTTTTCTCCTTTGTTGCTCGTAGGCCCCCACTTGCCGGGCGCGGTTCGTGGAGCATTGCGGGGGGATGAAACGGAACAGGGTGATCCTGTCGTGCTATGCGGTGTCAGGCGCCGCTTTGGATGGGGGCTTCGGGATGTCGGACATGCGCTGCTCCCTCACGGCTGGACGGCGGGTGAATCGGGGGAACGCCGAACCGGCGTGCGGCGGCGCTCATCCGCCATACACACGATCGGCCAGGTACGCGAACGCAATCGGGCGCAGGCTGCGCGCCGCGGCCCTGGCACGATTGACGACTTCATCGCGCGACGGAATGTTCCGCTGCGCGTGCTGCAATACCGACCGCATCATGACATCCTCCTTTGACGCTTGCATTCAACGTGCAGATCGGACTTTCCCGAAGGCGCCGATCCATGCAGAGGATTCTATGCAAATCTATCGAATATTTGAATTTGATAAATTTCATCTATTCAATAGGGAAAAATAAACGGGGTCGCAAGACCCCGTTTACTGGTCCTCTTCACGCGCGCGGCAAGCGGCTCAGTTCATCGTCGCCGGCATGTCGAGCTTCGCGACGCCCGGCAGGTCGCACGCGGCGATCGCCTCGCTGATCGCGTCGATCGCCGGCATCCGCGTGAAGCTCTTGCGCCACACCAGCACGACGCGGCGGTCGGGCACCGGTTCGTTGAACGGCACGTACGACAGCAGCTCGGCATCCGGCCCGTTCGCGCGCGGGCCGACCTCGGCGACCGACATCCGCGGCAGCACCGTGATGCCGACGCCGCTCGCGACCATATGGCGGATCGTTTCGAGCGACGAGCCCTCGAAAGTCTTCTGGATGCCGTCGGCCGTCTGCGAGAAGCGCATCAGCTCCGGGCACACGCCAAGCACGTGATCGCGGAAACAATGGCCGTTGCCGAGCAGCAGCATGGTTTCCTGCTTCAGGTCTTCGGCGTCGATCTCTTCGCGCTTCTCCCACGGGTGGCCGGCCGGCAGCGCGACGACGAACGGCTCGTCGTACAACGGCCGCACCATCAGACCGGTTTCGGGGAACGGCAGCGCCATGATCGCGGCGTCGATCTCGCCCTGCTTCAGCAGTTCGAGCAGCTTGAGCGTGTAGTTCTCCTGCAGCATCAGCGGCATCTGCGGCACGCGCTGGATCATCTGCTTGACGAGCGTCGGCAGCAGGTACGGCCCGATCGTATAGATCACGCCGAGACGGAACGGGCCGACGAGCGGATCCTTGCCCTGCTTCGCGATCTCCTTGATCGCGAAGGTCTGCTCGAGCACGCGCTGCGCCTGCGTGACGATCTGGTCGCCGATCGGGGTCACGCTCACTTCGCTCGCGCCGCGCTCGAAAATCTGCACGTTGAGCTCGTCTTCCAGCTTCTTGATCGCCACCGACAGCGTCGGCTGGCTCACGAAGCAGGCTTCGGCCGCGCGACCGAAGTGCCGTTCGCGCGCGACCGCGACGATGTATTTCAATTCAGTCAGGGTCATTGTGGGTCAATCAGGTATATACAGGCGATAGGTTTAATTTATACACCCACTGGCACCGGTTCGCCAAGTTTCTCTGCATGGGGCCAGGCGGATAAACGCCGAAACGGGCGTTTTAAATCCGGCCCCGAGCGCACGAATCACGCCTTCAGATACTGCTCCCGCGCCCCGAGCCAGCGCGCGAGATGCTGTGTGACCACGTCGGGATACGCGTCGATCAGTCGCGCCGCGGCGTCGCGGGCCGGGTCGATCAGCCAGCCGTCGGTCTCGAGGTTCGCGAAGCGCAGCATCGCCGCGCCCGACTGGCGCGCGCCGAGGAATTCGCCGGGGCCGCGGATCTCGAGGTCGCGCCGCGCGATCTCGAAGCCGTCGGTGGTCTCGCGCATCGTCTTCAGCCGCTCCCGGCCGGTGAGCGACAACGGGCCCGTGTACAGCAGCACGCACACCGACGCGGCGGTGCCGCGCCCGACCCGGCCGCGCAACTGGTGCAGCTGCGCGAGGCCGAAGCGCTCCGCGTGCTCGATCACCATCAGCGACGCGTTCGGCACGTCCACGCCGACCTCGATCACGGTCGTCGCGACGAGCAGCTGCACGTCGTTGCGCGTGAACGCTTCCATCACGGCCGCCTTGTCGGCCGGCGACAGCCGCCCGTGCACGAGCCCGACCTTCAGCTCGGGCAGCGCCGCGGCCAGCGTCTCGTAGGTCTCGACGGCCGTCTGCAGCTGCAGCGTCTCGCTCTCCTCGATCAGCGGGCACACCCAGTACACCTGGCGGCCGGTCAGCGCGGCCTCGCGCACGCGCGCGATCACCTCGTCGCGTCGCGCATCGCCGACGAGGCGCGTAAGCACCGGCGTGCGGCCGGGCGGCAGCTCGTCGATCGTCGACACCTCGAGATCCGCGTAGTACGTCATCGCGAGCGTGCGCGGAATCGGCGTGGCCGACATCATCAGCTGGTGCGGCTGGAAATCGCGCGCACCGTTGGCCGCGTTCGCGGCCTTCGCACGCAGCGCAAGCCGCTGCTCGACGCCGAAGCGGTGCTGCTCGTCGACGATCACGAGGCCGAGCCGCGCGAATTCGACCGTGTCCTGGATGATCGCGTGCGTGCCGATCACGAGCTGCGCGGTGCCGAGCGCCGCGGCCTCGATCGCCGCGCGCTTGTCCTTCGCCTTCAGGCTGCCCGCGAGCCACGCGACCGACACGCCGAGCGGTTCGAGCCACGCGCGCAGCTTGCGCGCGTGCTGCTCCGCGAGGATTTCGGTCGGCGCCATCAGCGCGGCCTGGTAGCCGGCGTCGATCGCCTGCGTCGCGGCCAGCGCGGCGACGACCGTCTTGCCGCTGCCGACGTCGCCCTGCAGCAGCCGCTGCATCGGGTGCGCGAGCGTGAGGTCGTGCGCGATCTCGTCGACCACGCGCGACTGCGCGCCGGTCAGCGTGAACGGCAGCGCCGCGTAGAGGCGCGTGGTGAGCGCGTCGGCATCGGCGGCGGTGCGGCGCGGCATCGCGGGCGCCGCACGCGTGCGGCGCTCCTCGTGCGCACGCTTGAGCGACAGCTGCTGCGCGAGCAGTTCCTCGAACTTGATGCGCGTCCATGCCGGATGCGAGCCGTCCATCAGCGCGGCTTCATCGGAATCGACGCTCGGGTGGTGCAGGATCCGCACGGCCTGCGCGAGCGTCGGCACGCTGAGCGGCTTCAGGTAGTCGCGCTCGATTTCAGGCGGCAGCAGCTCGGGCAGCGGCGTGCGCTCGACCGCGTTCTCGATCGCCTTGCGCAGGTATGCCTGCGACACGCCGGCCGTGCTCGGGTAGACGGGCGTGAGTACCTGCGGCAGCGGCGCATCGGCTTCGACGACGCGCACGGCCGGATGCACCATCTCCATCCCGAAGAACCCGCCGCGCACGTCGCCGCGCACGCGCAGCCGCTGGCCCACGGCCATCTGCTTGACCTGCGACCCGTAGAAATTGAGGAAGCGCAGCACGAGCTGCTCGCCGTCGTCGTCCTGGATCTTCACGACGAGCTGGCGTCGCGGCCGGTACGCGACCTCGTTGTCGAACACGACGCCTTCGGTCTGCGCGATGCCGCCGGGCAGCAGTTCGCCGATCGGCGTGAGCGTGGTTTCGTCCTCGTAGCGCATCGGCAGATGCAGCACGAGATCGATCGAGCGCGTGAGGCCGAGCTTCGCGAGCTTGTCGGCCGTCTTCACCGGTTTGTCGGCGGCCGGCTTCTTGTTGCGCTTCGCGGCCGATGCACCCGGCGCACCTGATGCCCCGGCTGCGCCCTCTTCGTCGCCGCCCGCGGCCACGGCGGCGTCGGGCGCGGCGGCGGCCGGTTGCGCGAGCCGCCCGTCGGCGCCGCGCTTCGGGCCCGCGCGCCGCGCTGCCGCACCGCGCGGCGGCTCGGCTGGCACGGGCGATGCGGCGGCGTCCGCGTCGAACGGATCGGCGGAATCGGCAACGGCGGCGGAGGAACGGCGTGGTGACACAGGCATTGGATCGTCTGGGTGCTTCTTCGCAAGGCAAGTACAATAGCGGCTTTCACGTCGTCCGAACGAACGACGCCGGCCAGGCCGCGCATCCCGCCATCATAGCGGCTCGCGCGCCCCATTCATGCGTTTCCGCCGTGTCGGCGGCGCCCGCCGGCCGTTTCGAACCAGCCCGCATGTTCACGCTTTCCGATTTCGATTTCAATCTGCCGCCCGAGCTGATTGCTCAAACGGCGCTGCCCGACCGCACCGCGAGCCGCCTGCTCGAGGTCGACCGCACCGTCGAACCCGCGCGCCTCGTCGACCGCCGTTTCGCCGAGCTGCCGTCGTGCATCGCCCCCGGCGACCTGCTCGTATTCAACGATACCAAGGTGCTCAAGGCACGGTTCTTCGGCCAGAAGGCCAGCGGCGGCAAGATCGAGGTGCTGATCGAGCGCGTGACCGGCACGCACACGGCGCTCGCGCAGATCCGCGCGAGCAAGTCGCCGGGCGCCGGCACGACGCTGCGCCTGGCCGACGCATTCGACGTGACGGTCGGCGAGCGCGTCGAGCCGTTCTTCACGCTGCACTTCCCCGCGCCGTGCCTCACGCTGATCGAGCAGCACGGCCGCCTGCCGCTGCCGCCATACATCGAGCACGACGCCGACGCGAACGACGAGACGCGCTACCAGACGGTCTATGCGAGCAATCCGGGCGCGGTCGCCGCGCCCACGGCCGGGCTGCACTTCGACCAGCCGCTGCTCGAGAAGCTCGACGCGATGGGCGTCGAGCGCGCGACGCTGACGCTGCACGTCGGTGCCGGCACGTTCCAGCCGGTGCGCGTCGAGAACATCGCCGAGCACAAGATGCACAGCGAGTGGTACGACCTGCCGCAGTCGCTCGTCGACAAGATCGCCGCGACCCGCGCACGCGGCGGCAACGTGATCGCGGTCGGCACGACGTCGATGCGCGCGCTCGAAGCCGCGGCGCGCAGCGCCGACGAAGCGGGCCGCCCGCTCGCCGCGACGCAGGCCGAGACCGACATCTTCATCACGCCCGGCTACGCTTTCCGGGTCGTCGACCGGCTCGTCACGAACTTCCACCTGCCGAAGTCGACGCTGCTGATGCTGGTGTCCGCGTTCGCGGGCGTCGAGACGATCCGCGCCGCGTACCGGCACGCGATCGAAGAACGCTACCGCTTCTTCAGCTACGGCGACGCGATGCTGCTCACGCGGCGCGACACGCCGGAGGCGCCGCGCGCGTAAGCGCGGCGAGCACCGCTGGCGCTACACGGACGACGGCTGCCGTACTGCACGGCCGCCGCGCCCCGCTTTCACGTTGCGCGCGCTACGCTCGCGCGCACTGCTTTTCACCGCCGCCGGGTTGCCGGCGGCGTTTCAAAACTGCGCCGGACTGTTTTCCGGTGGCAAGGAGAATGACGCGATGACCGAAGGTTCATCCCACGATACGCACGCCGATACGCACGCCCCCGTGCAGGACCGCCCCGCGAACGGGCTCGAATTCGAACTGCTGACGACCGACGGCCACGCCCGCCGGGGCCGCGTGAAGCTCAACCACGGCGTGGTCGAGACGCCGATCTTCATGCCGGTCGGCACGTACGGCACCGTGAAGGCGATGCAGCCGCGCGACCTGCACGAGATCAAGGCCCAGATCATCCTCGGCAACACGTTCCACCTGTGGCTGCGCCCGGGCCTCGACACGATCGACGCGCACGGCGGCCTGCACGGCTTCATGGGCTGGAACAAGCCGATCCTGACCGATTCGGGCGGCTTCCAGGTGTTCTCGCTCGGCGACCTGCGCAAGATCACCGAGGACGGCGTCACGTTCGCGTCGCCGATCAACGGCGACAAGCTGTTCCTGTCGCCGGAAGTGTCGATGCAGATTCAGAAGGTGCTGAACTCGGACATCGTGATGCAGTTCGACGAATGCACGCCGTACGCGACCAACGGCGTGCCGACGACGCACAAGGAAGCGGCCGATTCGATGCGCATGTCGCTGCGCTGGGCGAAGCGTTCGCTCGACGAGTTCGACCGGCTCGGCAACCCGAACGCGCTGTTCGGGATCGTCCAGGGCGGGATGTTCGAGGACCTGCGCGACGAATCGCTCGCGGGCCTGTCGGAGCTCGGCTTCCACGGCCTCGCGATCGGCGGGCTGTCGGTCGGCGAACCGAAGGAAGACATGATGCGCGTGCTGCGGCACGTCGGCCCGAAGCTGCCGGCCAACAAGCCGCACTACCTGATGGGCGTCGGCACGCCGGAGGACCTGGTCGAGGGCGTCTCGAACGGCATCGACATGTTCGACTGCGTGATGCCGACCCGCAACGCGCGCAACGGCTGGCTGTTCACGCGCTTCGGCGACGTGAAGATCCGCAACGCGACGCACAAGAACTCGCTGAAGCCGCTCGATGCGAGCTGCGCGTGCTACACGTGCCGGAACTTCTCGCGCGGCTACCTGCACCACCTGCACCGCGTCGGCGAAATCCTCGGCGCGCAGCTCAACACGATCCACAACCTGCACTACTACCTGCAGCTGATGAGCGAGATCCGCGACGCGATCGAGACCCATACGTTCGAGGCCTTCCGCCAGCGCTTCGCGGAGGATCGGGCAAGAGGGGTCGACTGACGGGGCCGCTGCCCGCCCCGCCCGCGCACTGCGGGCGTCGAATAGGACGCGTACTAAATTTGGCGGTCTCGACACCGGTCGTGGCCGCCAAACATTACAATCACCTTTCCACGCGCATTACAACGATGCCGGTTCACGCTTTAACAGCTTGATCCGCAAGCGCATTTGCCGCGCCGTTTGCGCATGGGGCCGGTGGTAGAATAACCGGCTTATTTTTCGATCTTCCCCTACGGAGAGACCAACGTGCCGTTCATTTCCAATGCCTTCGCGCAAGGTGCCGGTGGCGCCGAATCGAGCCTGATGAGCTTCCTGCCGCTCATCCTGATGTTCGCGGTGCTGTACTTCATCATGATTCGTCCGCAGATGAAGCGCCAGAAGGAACACCGCAACATGCTCGCGGCCATGGCGAAGGGCGACGAAGTCGTCACGAGCGGCGGCCTCGTCGGCAAGGTGACGAAGGTCACCGAAGGCTACATCGGCGTCGAAATCGCCGAAGGCACCGAAATCACCGTGCAGAAGGCCGCCGTCACGACCATTCTGCCGAAGGGCACGATCAAGTCGCTGTAAGGCTTTTACCGAGCGTCCGGCTTCCCGCGCCGTGCCCGCCTGAGAGAGCGGGCCGCCGCGGCGCCGGACGCGACGCTTTCACGCCAACCACCCGTTCGGCCCCCTCATGAATCGTTATCCAATCTGGAAATATGTCGTGATGGTCGTGGCGCTCGCCATCGGCTTTCTGTACACATTGCCCAACTTCTTCGGCGAAGCGCCGGCGGTGCAGGTGTCGAGCGGCAAGGCCACGGTCAAGCTCGACTCGACCACGCTGACCCAGGTCGAATCCGCGCTCGCGTCCGCGCAGATCAAGCCGGACGACGTCACCTTCGAGAACACGGCGTCCAACGCGAACATCCGCGTGCGCCTGAAGGACACCGATACGCAACTGCGCGTCAAGGACCTGCTGCAGAAATCGCTGAACGCCGACCCGAACGATCCGCAATACGTCGTTGCACTGAACCTGCAGAGCGCGTCGCCGCGCTGGCTGACCGCACTACACGCGCTGCCGATGTATCTCGGCCTCGACCTGCGCGGCGGTGTCCACTTCCTGCTCCAGGTCGACATGACGGGCGCGCTCACGAAGAAGCTCGACTCCGACGCTTCCGACGCGCGCTCGCTGCTGCGTGACAAGAACATCCGCGACGGTGGCGTGAGCCGCGTCGATCAGTCCGTCGTCGTCAACTTCAGCGACGCGCAAACGGCCGAAGACGCGCGCAAGGTGCTCGCCGCGTCGGTCACCGAACTGCAATGGGCGACCCAGCCCGGCGGCGGCGGCACGCAAGTCGTCGGCACGTTCACGCCGGCCGTGCAGAAGGCCGTCGAGGACGCCGCGCTCAAGCAGAACCTGACCACCCTCCACAACCGCGTGAACGAACTCGGCGTGTCCGAGCCGATCCTGCAGCAGCAAGGCAGCGACCGTATCGTCGTCGAACTGCCGGGCGTGCAGGACACCGCGAAGGCGAAGGACATCATCGGCCGTACCGCGACGCTCGAGGCGCGCCTCGCCGATCCGCTGAACACGCACCCGAACCCGAACGACCCCGTCCCGCCGGGCGAGGAGCTGTTCACGCAGGGCAACCAGGCGCCCGTGCTGCTGAAGAAGGAAGTGATCTTCACCGGCGACCGCATCATCGATGCATCGGCCGGCTTCGACGAACACCAGCGTCCGTCGGTCAACATCCGCCTCGACTCGGCGGGTGGCCGCTCGGTGCGCGCGGTATCGCGCGAGAACATCGGCAAGCCGATGGCGATGGTGCTGTTCGAGAAGGGCAAGGGCGAGGTGCTGACGGTCGCGACGATCCAGTCCGAACTCGGCGACCGCTTCCAGATCACGGGCCAGCCGACGCCGCAGGCCGCGGCCGACCTCGCGCTGCTGCTGCGCGCCGGTTCGCTCGCAGCTCCCATGGACATCATCGAGGAACGCACGATCGGCCCGAGCCTCGGCGCGGACAACATCAAGATGGGCGTCCACTCGGTGATCTGGGGCTTCTGCGCGATCGCCGTGTTCATGATCGCGTACTACATGCTGTTCGGCGTGATCTCGGTGATCGGCCTGTCGGTGAACCTGCTGCTGCTCGTCGCGGTGCTGTCGCTGATGCAGGCAACGCTCACGCTGCCGGGTATCGCGGCAATCGCGCTCGCGCTCGGCATGGCGATCGACTCGAACGTGCTGATCAACGAGCGCGTGCGTGAAGAACTGCGCGCCGGCCAGCCGCCGCAGCTCGCGATCCAGTCGGGCTACGCGCATGCGTGGGCGACGATTCTCGACTCGAACGTCACGACGCTGATCGCCGGCCTCGCGCTGCTCGCGTTCGGCTCGGGCCCGGTTCGCGCATTCGCGATCGTGCACTGCCTCGGCATCCTGACGTCGATGTTCTCCGCCGTGTTCTTCTCGCGCGGGCTCGTCAACCTCTGGTACGGCGGCCGCAAGAAGCTGAAGTCGCTCGCGATCGGCCAGGTGTGGAAGCCGGAAGGCGCCGCAGCCGGCGCGGCGTTCGCCGCGGCCGACGAATCGACCGACACCGCGCGCGACGCGAAGCTCGCCGCACCCGCGAAGAGCAACGCACCGCGCGCCGGCAAGCCGCAACTGCGCAACCGCGCGCAGCAAGGCGTGTCGCCGAAGAAACCGGGCTCGACCCAATAAGGCCCCGGAGACGAAGCCATGGAATTTTTCCGCATCCGTAAAGACATTCCGTTCATGCGGCACGCGCTGGTGTTCAACGTGATCTCGCTGGTCACGTTCCTCGCCGCCGTGTTCTTCCTGTTCCACCGCGGGCTGCACCTGTCCGTCGAATTCACCGGCGGTACGGTGATCGAGGTCCAGTACCAGCAGGCCGCGCAGCTCGAACCCGTGCGCGCGACGCTCGGCAAGCTCGGCTACGCCGATGCGCAGGTGCAGAACTTCGGCACGTCGCGCAACGTGCTGATCCGCCTGCAGCTGAAGGAAGGCCTCACGTCCGCGCAGCAGAGCGACCAGGTGATGACCGCGCTGAAGGCGCAAAGCCCCGACGTGTCGCTGCAGCGCGTCGAGTTCGTCGGCCCGCAGGTGGGCCGCGAGCTCGCGACCGACGGCCTGCTCGCGCTCGCGTGCGTGGTGATCGGCATCGTGATCTACCTGTCGATCCGCTTCGAATGGAAGTACGCGGTCGCCGGCATCATCGCGAACCTGCACGACGTCGTGATCATTCTCGGCTTCTTCGCGTTCTTCCAGTGGGAGTTCTCGCTGGCGGTGCTCGCGGCGATCCTCGCGGTGCTCGGCTACTCGGTCAACGAGTCTGTCGTCATCTTCGACCGGATCCGCGAAACGTTCCGCCGCGAACGCCGGATGAGCGTGCCTGAGGTGATCAACCACGCGATCACGACCACGATGTCGCGCACGATCATCACGCACACGTCGACGGAAATGATGGTGCTGTCGATGTTCTTCTTCGGCGGCCCGACGCTGCACTACTTCGCGCTCGCGCTGACGGTCGGCATCATGTTCGGCATCTACTCGTCGGTGTTCGTCGCGGGTTCGCTCGCGATGTGGCTCGGCATCAAGCGCGAAGACCTGATCAAGGAAAAGAAGGGCGCGCACGATCCGGACGATCCGAACGCAGGCGCGCAGGTTTAAGCGCCGCGCCGTTTCGGCGGATATCCGCTCCGAAGGCCGGTCCCCCGTGGGGGCCGGCCTTTTTTCATGAGCGGGGCACCGCCCTCCTCCCCCCGGCGCGACGGCGCGGGCGCGGCGCACACCGACGCGCCGCGGCGCCCGCTCCGATCACCGAAACCCGAACCGCCGCCGCAGCACGACCAGCGCCGCGAGGCTCAGCACGGCCGCGAACATCAGGTAGAAGCTCGGCGCGGTCTTCAGCCCGGTCGCGCGGATCAGCCACGCGATGATGAACGGCCCGAAGCCGCCGAAGATCGTCACCGCGACGTTATAGGCGAGCGACATGCCGGTCGTGCGCGTCTGCACCGGAAACACTTCGGACAGCAGCCCGGGCAGCGCGGCGAAATAGCCGGTCATCAGGAACGCGAGCAGCACCTGCAGCGCGATCAGCGTGCCGAAGCCCGGATGCGCGACCAGGTACGCGAACGCCGGATAGATCAGCACGAGAATGCCGATGGCCGGCGCGATCATCACGCGCACGCGGCCGTAGCGATCCGACCAGTGGCCGACGAGCGGCGCGAACGCCATCTGGATCACGCCGACGACGAGGATCGCCGCGAACGCGGCCGACGGCGCGAGGCCGAGCTGCTTCACGCCGTAGGTCGGCATGAACAGCACGAGATAGGTCGCGACGGTGCCGAGCACCACCACGCCCATCGCGGCCACGAGCCGCGCCTTGTGCGACGCGAACGTGTCGCGCAACGGGCTCGCGGTGCTTTCGGCGGCGAGGAATTCGGGCGTCTCGTCGACCTTCGAACGGATGTAGTACGCAACCGGCCCGAGCAGCAACCCGAAGAAGAACGGGATGCGCCAGCCCCACGCGGCCATCTGGTCGGCCGTGAGCTGCGCGTTCAGCACGGTGCCGAAGCCGGCCGCGAGCAGCGTCGTGAGCCCCTGGCTCGCGACCTGCCAGCTCGCGAAGAAGCCGCGCCGGCCCGGCACGTGCTCGGCGAGGAACGCGGTCGCGCTGCCGAATTCGCCGCCGGCCGAGAAGCCCTGCATCAGCCGTGCGGCGACGAGAATCAGCGGCGCGGCGACGCCGATCGTCTGGTAGGTCGGCAGCACCGCGATGATCAGCGTGCCGACCATCATCAACAGGATCGACAGCGTGAGCGCAGCCTTGCGGCCCGCGCGGTCGGCATACGCGCCGAGCACGATCGCGCCGAGCGGGCGCATGAAGAACGACACGCCGAACGTGCCGAGCGTGAGCAGCAGCGACACGGTGTCGTTGCCGGCCGGAAAGAACAGCTTCGAGATCGTCACCGCGAAGAACCCGTAGACGACCAGGTCGAACCACTCGAGCGCGTTGCCGATCGACGCGGCGACCACCGCGCGCCACACGCGCGGCGACGGGGCAATGGAGCTGGACTGCGTGACGGCATGCATCGGCGATCTCCTTGTCGTTATACGTTCTGTCCGACGCGTCCGTTCTCGCGCCGCGAGCTGCGCCGACGATTATAGGCGCGCAAAAAGAAACGCCGCGCCCCCGAAAGCGGGAGCGCGGCGGTTCGCACGCGCGGGGCCGGCACGACCCCGGCCGGGCGC
The DNA here is from genome assembly GCF_003635165.1 of Burkholderia sp. Nafp2/4-1b. Lineage (GTDB taxonomy): Bacteria > Pseudomonadota > Gammaproteobacteria > Burkholderiales > Burkholderiaceae > Burkholderia. The sequence continues at coordinate 153,194 of NZ_ML058600.1, forward strand.
GTTACTGCTGCTTGACGGCTTCGGCCGTGATCAGCAGCTTCGTCTTCATCTTGAAGCCGTACTGCTTGCCGTAGTCGAGGCCGAAATCGTCGCGGCTGAATTCGCCGACGGCGTCGACGCCGCACACTTCACGCTTGAGCATCGGATGCGGCATGCACTTGAGCGAATCGATCTTCAGCGTCACCGGCTTCGTGACGCCATGCAGCGTCAGGTTGCCGACCACCGACACCGGCTTGTCGCCGTCGAACTTGATCGTGCCCTTGTAGTTCGCCTGCGGGAACTTGGCCGCGTCGAAGAACTCGGCCGTCTGCAGGTGCTCGTCGAGCTTCTCGCTGCCCGTGTGGATCGACGCGATGTCGGTCGTCACGTCGACCGTACCGGTCTTCGCCGCGCGGTCGAGCGTCACGCTGCCGCTCGACTTGTCGAACTTGCCGCGCCAGACCGACAGGCCGCCGAAGTGGTCGGCCTCGAAGCTCGGGTACGTGTGGCTCGGATCGAACTGGTACGTCGCGCTGTCGGCGAAAGCCGAGAACGACAGCGAAGCGGCCAGCGCGCCCGCGGCGATGATCAGATGCTTTTTCAACTCTTTCTCCTTGGAACGGCGCCGCGCCCTCGCGCGGCGATCGGGTGATGCGACAGCCCGTCGCTTACTTGCTGGCGACGAGATGGAACTTGATCTGCACTTCGTCGGCGACGATCGACGTGTCCTTCCACTCGCCGGTGCCGATGTTGAACGCCGAACGCTTGATCGGCAGCACGCCGTCGAAGGTCTGCGTCGCGCCGCTCTGGGTGACCGTGACGGGCACCGTGATGGTCTCGGACTTGCCCTTGATCGTCAGCTTGCCGGTCACGTTGTACTTGTTGCCGCCCGCCGGCGCGATCGCCGACGACGCGAAGGTCGCCTGCGGATACGCTTTCGCGTCGAACCAGTCCTTGCCGGCGACCTGGTCGTTGTACATCTTGTCGCCGAGATCGAAGCTCGCGACGTCGATCGTCATTTGCGCGCTGCCCTGCCCGGCCTTCGCCGGGTCGAACTTCACCTGTGCGGAGAACTTCTTGAATGCGCCTTCGGTCGGCACGTTCATCTGCTTCGACACGGCGGACACCTTGCTCTTCGCGAAATCGACGTCGGCGTGCGCCGCGGCCGACGCGACAAGCGACACCGCGGCGACCGCGGTCAGCATGGAGCGGGAGAAAGACACTTTCATGGGATCCTTCATTTGGCAAAGGGAAGCATTCGCGACAGCAGGCCGTCGCGGTCCAACACCTGATGCTTGAGCGCCGCGAGCACGTGCAGCGACACGAGCGCAAGCAGAATGTAATTCAAAGAAACGTGCAGCGTCTTGAAGGTTTCCTTCAGCACCGGATCGGGATCGATCAGGCGCGGCAGCGGCACGATGCCGAGGTAGACGACCGGGATGTTCGACGCCGAGCTGTACAGGTAGCCGGTGAGCGGGATCGCGAGCATCAGCACGTACAGCAGGATGTGCACGCCGTGCGACGCCGCACGCTGCCATGCCGGCGTGTTGCCGGGCAGCGCCGGCGACGCGTGCGTCGCGCGCCACAGCACGCGCACGACGGCCAGCGCGAACGCCGTCACGCCGATCCACTTGTGCCACGAGAAGTACTTCAGCTTGGTCGGCGTGAAGCCGGGGATGTCGGTCATCACCCAGCCGAGCGCGAAGCCGCAGACGATCAGCAGCGCGATCAGCCAGTGCAGCGCGATCGCGGTCTGCGTGTAACGTGCCGGCATGGCCGGCAGCGAATTCGATGCCATCGTGGGATCCTCAGTTGAGCGAACGGCTGCGCCGGCAAATTCGACCGACGCATGTCACGGCCGCCATGCTACCGCAACCTTTTGACGGACGCGGACTCTGAGGACAGGCATGTCAGCCGGCTGCCATGTCTACGCCATGTTACCGACCGGTCACCCGGCAACCGCACGTTGACACGCCGAAAAAGCCGTTTTGGTAAGATTGGCGCGGGTTCCGGCCCCGTCGGCGTGTCCCCCGCCCGTCGTACAACCGCTTTTTCCATGCAACGACACGACCTGATTGCCTGTCACGAATGCGACGCACTGTTGCATAAACCGCGCCTCGGCCGCCGCGAAATCGCACGCTGCCCGCGTTGCGACGCGCTGCTCTACCGCGACAGCACCACCCAGATCGAACGCATCAGCGCGCTCGCGGTCGCGGCGCTGGTGACGTTCATCATCGCGCAGGCCTTCCCGATCCTCGAAATGGACCTGAACGGCACCCGCGTGCAGACGACGCTGATCGGCGCGGTCGAAACGCTGTGGCACCAGGACATGGCGATCGTCGGTGTGATGGTGTTCTGCTCGACCATCCTGTTCCCTCTGGTCGAGATGTCCGCGCTGCTCTACGTGCTGCTGCCGATCCGCCGCGGCGTCGTGCCGCCAGGCCTCAACCTGGTGCTGCGCACGATCCAGCTCGTGCGCCCGTGGGGGATGATCGAGGTGTTCATGCTCGGCATCGTGGTCACGATCGTCAAGATGGTGAGCCTCGCGCGGGTCGTGCCCGACGCCGCGCTGTTCGCGTTCGGCGCGCTCACGCTGATGACGGCCGTCGTGCTGATGTTCGATCCGCGCACGCTGTGGGACATCGCCGACGACCTGCGCGCCGGGCGCTCGCCCGTTCGGCCCGAGCCCGCCGCACCGCTGCAGGACACCCCGCGCCGATGACCATGCCGACCGCCGCCCGCGAGGGCTACGCCAGTTGCCACGCCTGCGGGCTCGTGCAGACGATCGACCATCCGCACGCGCATTGCGCGCGCTGCGGCGCCACGCTGCATTTCCGTACGCCGAACAGCATCATGCGCACCTGGGCGCTGTTGCTCGCGGCCGCGATCCTCTATATCCCCGCGAACCTGCTGCCGATCCTGCACACGTCGTCGATCGTGGGCTCGCAGGAAGACACGATCATGAGCGGCGTCATCTATTTCTGGACCTCCGGAGACTGGCCCCTCGCGGTCGTCGTGTTCGTCGCCAGCATTCTCGTGCCGATGCTCAAGCTCTGCGTGCTGACGATCCTCGCGACCAGCGCGCAGCGCCGCGGCGCATGGCGGCCGCTGCAGCGCACGCGCCTGTACCGGATCGTCGAGCGGATCGGCCGCTGGTCGATGCTCGACATCTTCGTCGTGACGCTCACCGTCGCGCTCGTCCATTTCCGTTCGCTCGCCGTCATCACGGCCGGCCCCGGCGCGCTCGCGTTCGGCTCGGTCGTGATCCTGACGATGCTCGCGTCGATGCAGTTCGATCCCCGCCTGATCTGGGATCCAGTCGAAACCTCAGGGAAACACCATGAATAGTCCGCAAGGCCCGCAGCACGACGACGCGTCCCGGCCGCCCGATCCGACGATCTCGACGAAAAGCGGCTGGCTGCCGTCGCTCGTCTGGCTCGTGCCGCTGATCGCCGCGCTGATCGGCATCGGCCTCGTGCTCAAGTCGGTGCACGAACGCGGCCCGGAAATCTCGATCAGCTTCCACAGCGCGGAAGGGCTCGAGCCGGGCAAGACGCAGGTCAAGTACAAGGACGTCGAGATCGGCACGGTCAAGACGATCAAGCTGTCGAAGGACCTGTCGCGCGTGCTCGTCCAGGTGCAGCTGAAGAAGGAAGCCGAGGACTTCGCGGTCAAGGGCTCGCGCTTCTGGATCGTGCGACCGCGCGTAGGCGCGACCGGCGTGTCGGGGCTCGGCACGCTGCTGTCGGGCGCATACATCGGCGTCGATGCCGGCCACGGGCAGGACACGCAGACCGACTTCACCGGCCTCGAGACGCCGCCGGCCGTGACCGGCGACCAGAAGGGCACCCAGTACGTGCTGCGCGGCGATTCGCTCGGCTCCGTCGACATCGGCTCGCCGGTCTACTACCGCCGCGTGCCGGTCGGCCAGGTGGTCGGCTTCTCGCTCGACAAGGACGGCACGGGCGTCACGTTCAACGTGTTCGTCAATGCGCCGTACGACCAGTACGTCGGCCTGAACTCGCGCTGGTGGCAGGCGAGCGGCGTCGACCTGCGGCTCGATTCGAGCGGCCTGAAGCTGAACACGCAGTCGCTCGCGACGGTGATCCTCGGCGGCATTGCGTTCCAGACGCCGCCGAACCAGGGCAGCGGCGCGACCGCGCCGAACAACACGACGTTCCGCCTCGGCTCCGACGAGGGCGACGCGATGCGCGACCCGGACGGCCAGCCGCTGCAGGTCGTGATGAACTTCAACCAGTCGCTGCGCGGGCTCGCCGTCGGTGCGCCGGTCGACTTCCGCGGCATCGTGCTCGGCGAAGTGACGAACATCGGCATCGACTACGATCCGAAAACCAAGAACTTCCTGATGCCGGTCACGATGAACGTGTATCCGGAGCGGCTCGGCCGGCGCTTCCGCGAAACGATCGAGAGCCAGGGCGAACCGGCCCGCCGCGAGATCGTCGAGCGCCTCGTCAAGCACGGGCTACGCGGCCAGCTGCGCACTGGCAACCTGCTGACGAGCCAGCTGTACGTCGCGCTCGACTTCTTCCCGAAGGCGCCGCCGGCGACGATCGACGCGACGCGCCAGCCGCTCGAGCTGCCGACCGTGCCGAACACGCTCGACGAACTGCAGCTGCAGGTCGCCGACATCGCGAAGAAGCTCGACAAGGTGCCGTTCGACCAGATCGGCGCGAACCTGAACAGCGCGCTGTCGAACGCCGACAAGCTGTTCAAGCAGCTCGACACGCAGGTCGCACCGGAAGCGCGCGACACGCTGTCGGCCGCGAAGCAGACCTTCTCGACCGCCGAGGCGACGCTGCAGCAGGATTCGCCGCTGCAGTCGGACGTGCGCGGCGCGCTGAAGGAGCTCACGCGCACGCTGCAATCGCTGAACGCGCTCGCCGATTATCTCGAGCGTCATCCCGAATCGCTGCTCAAGGGCAAGCCAGGAGATCAACAATGACGACGACACGCGTGAACGGTTTCGCGGGCGGCGCGGCGGCAGTCTTCGCCGCGCTCGCGCTCGCCGCGTGCAGCTCGCCGCCCGCACGGTTCTATACGCTGAGCCCGGCCGACGCCGCGACGCCCGTGCGCACCGCGCCCGCCAACCCGGCGTTCCTGATCGAGGTGCCGTCGGTCAGCGTGCCCGAACAGGTCGCGAAGAACCAGCTCGTCGTGCAGAAGAACGCCGCGCAGGTCGACGTGCTCGAACAGGATCGCTGGGCCGCGCCGCCCGCCGACGAGATTCGCCGCGCGCTGTCGGACGATCTCGCCGCGCAGCTCGGCACGATCGACGTCGCGAATTCCGCGTATCCGGCAGGCGTGCCCGTCTACCGGATCAGCGTGAACGTGCAGCGCTTCGAGTCGTGGCCGGCCAAGCGGGCCGCGATCGATGCCGTGTGGAGCGTGCGCGTGCTCGGCACGCAAGCGGTGATGACGTGCCGCACGAGCGTCGCGGAACCGGTCGCCGACGGCTACGACGCGCTCGTCGCCGGCCACCGGCGCGCGCTCGACGTGATTGCATCGCAGGCCGCGGCCGGCGTGCGCGCGATGGCCGCGCGGCGTGGTGCGACGGCGCCGACGAGCGCCGCCGGCAACAAGACGGCCGCGGTGCCGGCTGTGCCGGGCGTGCCCTGCCCGGCCAATCCGGCGCCTGGCGGCGACGCGGGCGCGACCGGCAAGTCCGGCGCGTAAGCGAGCGGCGCGCGGGCCGGCGTCGCACGCATTCGCACCTGCGACGGCATTCGATCGCCGCCGCGGCGCGATAGTCGGGATCGGCATCGGCATCGGCGTCGGCGTCGGTAATCGGCGTCGGCCGTCGGCATCAGCATCGGCATCGGCAAACGACATCGGCAACGATTCACGTGCGCGCACCGCCGTGCACGCGAACCCGCCGCCCCCTCCGCGACGGCCCGCACGGCGCGGTCGCAATCGGCCGAACGGCCATTTGCATTGTTTGTCAAAATCCGCCGGAACCGGCGCCACGCAACGCGGTCGGCTTGCGTTTTCGCGCCCGATTGACGATCCTACGCACTTTCCGGCTCGCGCCGCGCGTCGTGCGCGCCAGCCGGCTGGCGCTCCGCCCGGCGTGTCCGGTCCGGTCGCCGCCTCTGCCGGGGCCCGCACGCGTGTCCGCGCGCACCGCATCGGGGCAGCCGCATCGCGGGTCGCCGCGCATCGTCCGGCCACCCGACAGCCTCACCGTTCTCCCCGGCGCCGCGCCGTGTTGCCGGCCGGCATCCCGAACCCGCCCGTCCAGGGCTTTCGCTATCCCGTTTATGTTTCGTTCCCTGACGACCCTGATCAAGAAGTGGCGCGCGTCGCGCAATGCGGGCCATCAGCTCGATGCGCTGCTCGCGCATGCCGACGCCGATGCCTCGTACGCCGAGCGCAGCGAGTGGCTGATCGAGCTCGCGCACTGGCTGCGCCGCAACGGCACGATGCAGGCCGCGCAGGATGCACCGGCCGAACGCGACGCCACCGCGCGCGCGTATCCGGCGCACGCCCGGCTGCGCTACCTGTTCCACGTGCTCGATCGCAATCCCGCGTGGAAATCGCACGCGGCGCGCATCCTGCGCGGGATCCTGCGCGAATGCGACGGCATCTCGCTGCTGTGCGACGCGGGCATGCCCGTGCATTCGGGTTTCTTCGGCGCGCTGTTCGAGCGGATCGACTCGTCGCTGATCCCGCCCGCGCCGAACCGCCGCGAACTGACCGCGCTGTTCACGCTGATGTTCCCGACGCCGGAAGACCCACAATGGATCGACGCGCTGCCCGACGACCTGCTCGCGCGCCTCGCCGAGCTGATCGCGTACGACGTCACCGACGAGGAACGCCACGAACCCGGCTCGTTCTCGCGCGACCTGCTGGCCGCGCTGCACAACCTGACCTGCCAGATCAGCTCGACCGGGCTGTCGCAGACGGTGCGCAGCCGGCTGTCCGACGACGACGCGCGCAAGCCGCTCGAAACGCAGCCGTTCTACCGCCTCACGCGCGCGATGCTCGCGGTCGAGACCGCGCAGGCGGCCGTCGAGGACGGCGGCGAGCCAAGCAAGCTGCTGCACGAGGTGAACTACCTGCGCATGCTGCTCGACGAATGCCGGATCGCGGTCGACGACGTGTTCGCGCACCTGTACCGCAACGGCGTGTCGGTCGACATCGTGTTCCAGGTCGAGCGGATGCGCATGCGCATCGTGCGCGCGGAAATGCTGCTCAATGCGTGGATGGCACGCGACGACCTGCACGGGATGGCGCGCCTGACGGCCGAGCTCGTCGACGCGAACCAGAACAGCCAGAGCGTCGCGCACCTCGTGCGCAGCAACTTCTCGCTGTTCGCGCGCAAGCTCGTCGAGACCAACGCGGACACCGGCGAGCACTACATCTCGCGCGGCCGCGCCGAGTACCTGAAGATGCTGCGGATGGCCGCGGGCGGCGGCCTCGTCACCGTCGCGACCGTGTGCGTGAAGTTCGCGATCACGGGTGCGCACCTGCAGTCAATGCTCGAAGGGCTGCTCGCGGGCGTCAACTACGCGGCGAGCTTCATGCTGATGCACTTCCTGCACTTCACGCTCGCGACCAAGCAGCCGGCGATGACCGCGCCGACGCTTGCGCGCGAGCTCGACGACACGGGTCACGATGAAGGCGTGAAGACGTTCGTCGCGTCGGTGATCGCGCTGATCCGCACGCAGGCCGCGGCGATCTCCGGCAACGTGCTCGTCGTGCTCCCGGTGTGCCTGCTCGTCCAGCTCTTCGCCAGCAACCTGCTGCATGCGAACCTGATTTCGCCGGAGAAGGCGCACACGACGCTGCATTCGTTCTCGCTGCTGGGCCCGACGCCGTTCTACGCGGCGCTCACGGGCGTGCTGCTGTGGGCGTCGAGCCTGCTCGCCGGCTGGGCCGACAACTGGTTCGTGCTGCACCGGGTCGGCGACGCGCTCACGTACAACCGCCGGCTGCGGATCACGCTCGGCGCGGCCGGCGCCGCGAAGCTCGCGCATTTCTGCCGCTCGAACGTCGCGGGCGTGGTCGCCAACGTCGGCCTCGGGCTGATGCTCGGCCTGATCCCGGCGATCGTCACCGTGTTCCTGTTCCCGTTCGAGGTGCGGCACGTGACGCTGTCGGCCGGCTCGATCGGGATCGCGCTCGGCGTGCTGGGCAAGGATGCGCTCGGTTCGCCCGAGCTGTGGTGGGCGTGCGCGGGCGTGCTGAGCATGGCGATCCTCAACGTGCTCGTGAGCTTCGCGCTCGCGTTCACGATGGCCGTGCGCTCGCGCAGCCTGCGCCGCACCAAGGTGCGCGCGCTGGTCGGCGCGATCGTGCGCACCGTGCTGGCGAAGCCGTCCGCGCTGTTCTGGCCGGCCGGCGCACCGGTCGCGCGGGCCCGCCAGCCGGACTCGCACTGACCCTTTGGCGGCGGCGCGCCGCCCGGGCGGGCGCCGCCGCACGAACCGCCGCACGAACCGCCGCACGAACCGCCGCACGAACCACCGCACGAGCCGCCGCACGAGCCAGGGCAGCGCGTCCGGGCGGGCGGCACATCGGGGCGCCAGCGCGCCGAATCCGACACAACGCCGGCCCCGGCCGCCCGCGCCGCGTACAATGGTGGACTTTTGCACGTTCTTACCCGCCTTATGTCCTCGCCCACCCTGTACGAATTCTTCGCTCCCTGCCCGCGCGGCCTCGAAGCGGCGCTTGCCGCCGAGCTGGCCGAAATCGCCGGCCGCCATCTGGACGGTGCGCCGTTCACCGCGGGCGCGCAGGTGCCGGGCGGTGTGCATTTCCGCGGCGGCTGGGCCGCCGGCATGGCCGCGAACCTCCATTCGCGCATTGCGAGCCGCATCCTCCTGAAGATCGCGCACGGCCCGTACCGCAACGAACAGGACGTCTACGCGCTCGCGCTCGAGCAGCCGTGGGAACGCTGGTTCGCGTCGACGCAGACGCTGCGCATCGACATCACCGCGATCAAGTCGCCGCTGAAGAGCCTCGAGTTCACGACGCTGCGCGTGAAGGATGCGATCTGCGACCGGATGCGCGACAAGACCGGCTCGCGGCCGAGCATCGACACCGGTGCGCCGGACGTGCGCGTGTTCGCGTTCCTGACGGCCACCGAGTGCACGCTGTACCTCGATACGTCGGGCGAGCCGCTGTTCAAGCGCGGCTGGCGCCTCGACAAGGGCGCGGCGCCGCTGCGCGAGAACCTCGCGGCCGGCATCCTGCGCCTGACGGGCTGGACGCCCGGCACCGCGCTGTACGACCCGATGTGCGGCAGCGGCACGTTCCTCGCGGAAGCCGCGCAGATCGCGCTCGGCGTCGCGCCGGGCGTCGAGCGCCGCTTCGGCTTCGAAAAGCTCAAGCAGTACGACATCACCGCATGGCAGGGCCTGAAGGTTCCGGCGCTCGACGCGAAGCGCGCCGCGCGCGGCAAGCGCGATTCGCTCGGCGTGTACGGCAGCGACATCTCGGGCGACATGCTCGAGAAGGCGCGCGCGAACCTCGAGCGCGCGGGCGTGCCGTCGGTGTGGCTCAAGCAGGTCGACGCGCGCGGGATGACGCCGCCGTGCGACGGCCCCGGCATCATCCTCGCGAACCCGCCGTACGGCGAGCGGATCGAAGTGCGCGGCCGCAGCGCGCGCGGCGAGGTGCGCGAGACGGGCCGCAACCGCGGCAACGACGACGCGTTCCGCCGCACGCACACCGATGCACCGGACAGCGAGTTCTTCAATGCGCTCGGCGATGCGCTCAAGCAGCGTTTCACCGGCTGGCAGGCGTTCCTGCTGACGTCGGATCGTTCGCTGCCGGGCCAGCTGCGCCTGCGCGAATCGGCGAAGACGCCGCTGTTCAACGGCGCGCTCGAATGCCGGCTGTTCCGCTTCGACCTGATCGCCGGCAGCGTGAAGGCGCGCCCGGCCGCGGCGGAAGGCGACGCCTGACGCATCGCCTTCTCGCACCGGCCGCTGCGGCCGCGTGCTGACATCCTGACGACGCCCGGCCCCCGCCGGGCGTTTTGCTTGGTGCGGCATCGATGCATGCGGCGCCGCGCTCACGCCCTTCGCGCCGCCCGCCTGCGCGCCGCCTGCCGTCCGCCTGCCGACCGCCACCGTAGCGGCCTTCTGTCAGCACCGCCATCACTACTGACAGCACGCTGTCAGCAGCCCCCCATCACACTGCAATCCCGGCGCAATGCAAGGCTGGTTTCCACCAAGAATCCGAACAACAAGGAGCTCGTCATGACGTCCGCAACTGCAACCGCAACCCTCGAACGCGCGATCGCGTGGTTCGACATCCCGTCCCTCGATTTCGACCGGGCGATCCGTTTCTACGAAACCGTGCTGCAAACCACGCTGCAGCGTGAAGTCGTCGGCGGCGTGCCGATGGCCATGTTCGATCACGAGGCGTCGAGCACCGGCGGCAGCATCGTGTTCGATCCGCAGCAGATGAAGCCGAGCGCGAACGGCGTGCTGGTGTACCTGAACGCCGGCGAGTCGGTCGTCGCCGCGCTCGAGCGCGCGAAGCGCGCGGGCGGCGTCGTGCAGGGCCCGGTCGTCGAGCTGCCGAACAACTACGGCTACATCGGCTACCTGATCGATACCGAAGGTAACCGCGTCGGCTTGCACGCGCCGAAATGCCATTGAGCGCACCGATGATCCGGCCGGCGCGGCGCTATCATCGCGAAGTTCCCGTAGCCGTTGGAGTCGAGGTGCAGCCATGACGCGCCGTGCCGACCGTCTGTTCCAGATCGCCGAGCTGTTGCGCGGCAGGCGTCTGACGACCGCGCAGCAACTCGCCGACTGGCTGTCGGTGTCGCCGCGCACCGTCTATCGCGACGTGCGCGACCTGCAGCTGTCAGGGGTGCCGATCGAAGGCGAAGCCGGCATCGGCTACCGGCTGAACCGCAACGCGAGCCTGCCGCCGCTCACGTTCACGGCCGAGGAGCTCGCGGCGCTCGCGGTCGGCGCGCGGATGCTCGAAACCTGGGGCGGTGCGCGCTTCGCGGGCGGCGCACGTTCGGCGCTCGCGAAGATCGCGTCGGCGATGCCGGCCGACAAGCGCACGGCGCTCGATCGCCTGCCGGTGTACGCGCCGTCGTTCCACATCGACGAGACGTTCTGCGCGAAGGTCGACGCGATCCACCAGGCAGTCGATACGCACCACATCGTCAGCTTCGACTACCGCGACCGGCTCGGCGCGCACACGCGGCGCCGCGTGTGGCCGCTCGGGCTCGTCTACTGGGGCGGCCGCTGGACGATCGGCGCGTGGTGCGAATTGCGCGGCGACTTCCGCACGTTCGACATCGCGCGAATGGGCGACATCACCGTGCACGAGCAGTTTCCGGACATGGAAGGCCGGCGGATCGCCGACTACATGCGGATCGCGGAAGCGCCGATGCGCTGACGCGTGCGGCGGCGGCTCGCGCCCCGGCCGCCCCCGTCACGCCTCGAACACGACCGGCCGCTTCGGTCGCTCGTCCACGTGCAGCGCGAACACGTCCGGGCGCGCATAGTGGCCGACCACGTCGAAGTCGTAACGCGCGCGCACCAGTTCGTCGGTATCGATGCGTGCGGTCACGAGCCCGGCCTCGCCGACGAGCGGCTCCGTCAGCGGGTCGCCGAGCGGCCCGACGATCACGCTGCCGCCGCGAATCAGCGGCCGCTCGGGATCCCAGCCCGGCACGTCGATGCCGAGTGCGCGCGGCGACGGCTGCACCTGGCACGCGCTGACGACGAAGCAGCGGCCCTCGTGCGCGATGTGGCGCATCGAGCTTTGCCATAGGTCGCGCTCGTCGACCGTCGGCGCACACCAGATCTGCACACCTTTCGCATACATCGCGCAGCGCAGCAGCGGCATGTGGTTCTCCCAGCAGATCGCCGCCCCCGCGCGACCTGCGGCCGTGTCGACCACCGGCAGCGTCGAGCCGTCTCCCTGCCCCCAGATCAGCCGCTCGGTGCCGGTCGGCATCAGCTTGCGGTGCTTCGCGACGAGCCCGTCGCGCGGATCGAAGAACAGCGCCGTGCAGTACAGCGTGCTGCCGCCGCGCTCGATCACGCCGACCACGAGGCTTGCACCGGTGCGCTGCGACAGCGCGGCGAGCTCGTCGGTTTCCGGCCCCGGCACGTCGATCGCCTGCGCGGCGTAGCGCGCATACGCATCGCGGCCTTCGGGCAGCCGGTAGCCGAGCCGCGTGCCGAACATCTCGCCTTTCGGATAACCGCCGAGCACGGCCTCCGGCAGCACGACGAGCGACGCGCCGCTGTCGCGGATCGCGGTTTCGTAGCCGAGGATCGTGTCGAGCGTGGCGCGCGTGCCGGCGGGCGATGCGCCGATCTGCAGCGCGGCGATGACTGAAGTGGGCATGAAGGCGTCTCCGTTGAATACGATGAAGGGTGACGCCATCTTTATCGATATCATTGCATCGATCAAATCGATACAACGATAACTGACATGAATGCGGATGATATCGCCGGGCTCGACCTGAACCTCTTGAAGGTGTTCGAGGCGCTGCACGAGGAAGGCGGCGCGAGCCGCGCGGCGCTTCGGCTCGGCCTGACGCAGTCGGCGGTGAGCGCGGCGCTCGCGCGGCTGCGCGTGATCTACGCCGATCCGCTGTTCGTGCGCACCGGCCGCGGGCTCGCGCCGACGCCGCGCGCGGACGAACTGAAGCCGATCCTGTCCGATGCGCTCGACCGCTGCCGCGAGAGCCTCGCGATCGCGGCCGACGGCGGCGAGCGGGTCGGCCGCACGATCTCGATCGGGCTGTCGGACGACTTCGAGATCGCGCTCGGCCGCGCGCTGATCGACGCGGTCGCGCGGGACGCCACGGGCATCCGGCTGATCTTCCGGCAGACCCACAGCGGCATTGCCGGCGACGCGCTGCTGCGGCACGGCGTCGATCTCGCGATCGCGTCGGGCGGGTTTTCGGCAAACGGGCTCAGCCGGCGCGCGGTCGCGACGGGCGGCTACGCGTGCCTGATCGATCCGGCCGGCCGTGCGCGGCCACCGCGCGCGCTCGCGCTCGCCGATTTCCTCGAGCGCGACCACCTGCTCGTGTCGTCGGGCGGCGTGATCGGGATCGTCGACGAGGCGCTGGCCGCGCTCGGCCACAAGCGGCGTGTCGCGGCGTCGACCACGCACTTCGCGGCGCTGCCGTACCTGCTGACCGGTTCCGATGCGGTAGCGACGATTCCGGCTCACGCGGCCCGCGCGATCGCGCAGGCGACGTCGCTGCGGGCGCTCGCGTGTCCGGTCGAGTTGCCGCGCTATCCGGTGGAGATCGGCTGGCGCACGAGCACGCAGCGCGATCCGGCGATCGTGCGCGTGCGGGACACGATCGCCAGCTGTGTCGCGCGGATCGTCGTACCGTGAAAATGCGGCGCTTGAACCGGCGCAAAGCGTTCCGGTCCGTTGTGCCGGCCGCGCGACACGCGCCACGCCCCCGTATGGATCGTGCTGGTCATCGCCGCCATGAACGGCGGCCCTCTCGGCGCTCTGGCCCCTGTTGCCGCAGCCGCTTGCGCCCCCAGCCGGCGTTGTCCGAACGGCCGCCCCACCGCGAGCCGGCCTCGACCTTCGGCGTCAGCCGCGTGACACAGGCCGCGCCGCCCGAGCGTATCGCGGCGAACGCCGCGCCCGGCAGCGGGGCGTGTGGGACGACCGGGGTCGGATTCGTCTAATGAGACGGCCGGCAGCGTCCGGGCGCAACCGGTAAAATGCCGAACCATGAAACCCGAAATCTGGACCCCGCATGTGACCGTCGCGGCGCTCGTCGAGCGCGCCGGCCGCTTTCTCGTGATCGAGGAAGAAACCTCGACGGGCCTGCGCATCAACCAGCCGGCCGGCCATCTCGAGGCCGGCGAGACGCTCGCCGACGCCGTGATTCGCGAGACGCTCGAGGAAACCGCGCATCCGTTCGTCCCCGCCGCGCTCGTCGGCGTCTATCTCGCGCACTACGACCGCCCCGGCAGCGCCGGCGCGACCTACCTGCGCTTCACGTTCTGCGGCACGGCCGGTGAGCCGCTGCCGAACCACGCGCTCGACGACGGCATCGTGCGCACGCTGTGGATGAGCGCCGACGAACTGCGCGCGTGCAGCGAGCGTCACCGCTCGCCGGCAGTAATGCGCTGCGTCGACGACTATCTCGCCGGGCGGCGCATTCCGCTCGATTTCGTGCATACGCATTCGGTCGCGCCGCGCCCGGAAGCATTCGACCGTCAGGCGGTAAGCAAATGAGCAAGCGCCGTGTAGTAGTGGGCATGTCGGGCGGCGTCGATTCGTCGGTGACCGCGTGGCTGCTGAAGGAACAGGGATACGACGTGGTCGGCCTGTTCATGAAGAACTGGGAAGACGACGACGACGGCGAATACTGCTCGACGCGCCAGGACTGGATCGACGTGGTGTCGGTGGCCGACCTGATCGGCATCGACGTGGAAGCCGTGAACTTCGCGGCCGAATACAAGGATCGCGTATTCGCCGAATTCCTGCGCGAATACTCGGCCGGCCGCACGCCGAACCCGGACGTGCTGTGCAACGCCGAGATCAAGTTCAAGGCGTTCCTCGACCACGCGATGTCGCTCGACGCGGAAATGATCGCCACCGGCCACTATGCGCGCGTGCGCGAGCGCGACGGTCGCTTCGAACTGCTGAAGGCTTTCGATCATACGAAAGACCAGTCGTACTTCCTGCACCGGCTGAATCAGGCGCAACTGTCGAAGACGATGTTCCCGCTCGGCGAGATCCCGAAGACGAAGGTGCGCGAGATCGCCGCGCAGATCGGGCTGCCGAACGCGAAGAAGAAGGACTCGACCGGCATCTGCTTCATCGGCGAACGGCCGTTCCGCGACTTCCTGAACCGCTATCTTCCGACGAAACCCGGCCCGATGAAGACGCCGGACGGCAAGGTGGTCGGCGAGCACATCGGCCTCGCGTTCTATACGTTCGGGCAGCGCAAGGGCATCGGTCTCGGCGGCAGCAAGGACGGCAACGGCGACCCGTGGTTCGTCGCCGCGAAGGACATCGCGTCGAACACGCTGTATGTCGTGCAGGGCCACGATCATCCGTGGCTGCTGTCGCGCGAACTCGTCGCCGGCAACGTGAGCTGGGTCGCGGGCGAACCGCCCGCCGACGGCTTTTCGTGCGGCGCGAAGACACGCTATCGCCAGGCCGACGCGGCGTGCGCGTTCGGTCGGGCCGACGACGGCCGCTTCTCGCTCGCCTTCGACGACGCGCAATGGGCGGTCACGCCCGGCCAGTCGGCCGTGCTGTACGACGGCGAGATCTGCCTCGGCGGCGGCATCATCGAGTTCGCGGCCACCGGCCGGCCCGATCAGAGCGCGCCGGCTGCCGCGGCAGCGACGCACGCGCACTCGTCGACGCACGCTGACATCCATTCGGTTTAGACTTGCGGCACGCCGCGCCCGGCGGAACACGATTCCGTCGCGGCCGGCGCGCCGCCGCGCAGCGTACGCATGGCGGCATCTCAAGATGCAGGGTCTATTCATGTATGGAACGCACATGCGTTGCCACGAGAACGGCCGCTCGCGAGGCGCGCGACGCCGCGAATACTGACGTATTCGCAAGGAGCGCAACGCGGCGAGCGGCCGTTCTCGTGGCAACCCCAAATTAAAAAAATCATGTCACGGGAATGCCCGAAATCGCCCACATGGCGGCGTCGTTCGTCACTTGTTTGGCTCGGCCAAACGGCGCTCCTCACTTCTTGCCCTGCGGGCGATTTCGGGCATTCGCATGCGCGTTCCATACATGAATAGACCCTAGGAGTCCCCATGCTTTCCAGACGCTACCTCGCGATGTGGTGTGCCGTCCTGCTGCTCATCGCCGCGGCCGCACTCGCGTCGATCCACGCGATTTCCTGGCTGTGGATCATCATCCCCGTCGCCCTCGTCGCCGTCGGCCTGTACGACCTGAACCAGGATCGCCACGCGATCCTGCGCAATTACCCGCTGTGGGGCCACTTCCGTTTCCTGTTCGAGTTCATCCGCCCGGAAATCCGCCAGTATTTCGTCGAGGACGACACCGACGAAAAACCGTTCTCGCGCGCGCAACGCAGCCTCGTCTACCAGCGCGCGAAGAACGTCGCCGACAACCGCCCGTACGGCACCGAGCTGAACGTGAAGGCCGTCGCGCACGAATGGATCAGCCATTCGCTCGCGCCGACGAAGCTGCCGAGCCACGACTTCCGGATCCGGGTCGGCGCGAACCGCGCGCAGCCGTACGACATCTCGATCTTCAACATCTCGGCGATGAGCTTCGGCTCGCTGTCCGCGAACGCGATCCGCTCGCTGAACCTCGGCGCGAAGAAAGGCGGGTTCGCACACGACACCGGCGAAGGCTCGCTGTCGAAGTACCACCGCGAGAACGGCGGCGACATCATCTGGGAAATCGCGTCCGGCTACTTCGGCTGCCGCAACGACGACGGCACGTTCAACCCGGACAAGTTCGCGAAGCAGGCCGCCGATCCGCAGGTCAGGATGATCGAGGTCAAGCTGTCGCAAGGTGCGAAGCCGGGCCACGGCGGCGTGCTGCCGGCCGCGAAGATCACCCCCGAGATCGCGGAGACGCGCGGCGTGCCGATGGGCAAGGACTGCATCTCGCCGGCCACGCACTCGGAATTCTCGACGCCGCGCGGGCTGCTCGAATTCGTCGAGCGGCTGCGCACGCTGTCGGGCGGCAAGCCGACCGGCTTCAAGCTGTGCATCGGTCATCCGTGGGAATTCTTCGGGATCGCGAAGGCGATGGTCGAGACGGGCATCGTGCCCGACTTCATCGTCGTCGACGGTGCGGAAGGCGGCACCGGTGCGGCCCCGCTCGAATTCACCGACCACGTCGGCGTGCCGCTGCAGGAAGGCCTGCTGCTGGTGCACAACACGCTCGTCGGGATCGGCGTGCGCGACCGCGTGAAGATCGGCGCGAGCGGCAAGATCATCAGCGCGTTCGACATCGCGCGCACGCTCGCGATCGGCGCGGACTGGGTGAACTCGGCGCGCGGCTTCATGTTCGCGGTCGGCTGCATCCAGGCGCAGCACTGCCACACCGACCGCTGCCCGACCGGCGTCGCGACGCAGGATCCGGTGCGCCAGCGCGCGATCGTCGTGCCGGACAAGGCCGAGCGCGTGTACAACTTCCACCGCAATACGCTGCATGCGTTGCAGGAACTCGTGCAGGCCGCCGGCCTCGGCCATCCGTCCGAGCTGCGCGCGCATCACATCGTGCAGCGCGTCGCGCCGCACGAAGTGCGGCTGATGTCGCAGCTGCTGAAGTACCTGAAGCCCGGCGCGCTGCTCGACGGCCAGACGTGCGGCTTTACGCTGTACGACAAGTGGTGGCCGATCGCGCGCAGCGATTCGTTCGTGCTCGGCGAAAGCGTTTACGCATCGATCGAATAACACGCGGAACGTCATGTCCGGACCGTGCGATCGCCCCGCGAGGTTGTGATCCGCCCAAAAGAAAAGCGCCCCGCGGGGCGCTTTTCTTTCGTCTGCTCAATGCTCGATGCGCAGCCGGCGGCCGGTCAGCCTTGCGGCAGCGTATCGATGAACGTCTGACGCTGCGACAACTTCCCGAAATACTTGTCGAGGTTCGGATGGCGGTCGCGCCAGTTGAGCTCGGGCATCCGGAAGTCGAGGTAGCCGAGCGCGCAGCCGAGTGCGATGTCGGCGAGCGTGTAATGGTTACCGACGCACCACGTCTTGCCGCCGAGGCCCTGCGACATCGCGACCAGACCGTCGTCGATCTTGCGCTGCTGGCGCGCGATCCAGCTCGCGCTGCGCTGCGCTTCGTCGCGCTGCGTATGTTCGAGACGAATCGCGATGGACGCGTCGAGCACGCCGTCGCCCAGCGCTTCCCAGCAACGCACTTCGACGCGTTCGCGCCCCGACGGCGGAATCAGCTTGCCGACCGGCGACAGCGTGTCGACGTATTCGCAGATCACGCGGGAATCGAACACCGCGGCACCATCCTCCATCACGAGACACGGGACCTTGCCGAGCGGATTCGATGCGTGAATGTTCGTCTCCGGCGCCCACACGTTCTCGAGCTCCAGCTTGTAGTCGATCTTCTTTTCAGCAAGCACGATCCGCGCCTTTCGGACGTACGGGCTGCTGAGCGAACCGATTAATTTCATCATCTGCCTTTTTATGGGAACCGCCGGGAGTATACGTTGTCGTCGATCATAACCGGCCGGCGCGGCCGGGTAGAAAATCGCCCGTTCGGCCTGTGGATGGTTTGCAACAGCCGTCCCGGAGCCCCGTCCGGCGTGGCTTGCAGCCGCCCCTCTCACGCGCCGCGTCCGGCGGCGCTACAATCGCACGATGAATGCGCCCCTCGATACCGCCATCGCCGTCGACGTCTACCGCCAGCGCCGTGAACGCGTGCTTGCCGCACTGCGCGCCGCGGGCGGCGGCGTCGCCATCGTCCCCACCGCGCCGGAACTGCTGCGCAACCGCGATACGGCCTTTCCGTACCGGCATGACAGCTACTTCCACTACCTGACGGGCTTCACCGAGCCGGATGCCGTGCTCGTGCTGAACGCGGCCGGGTCGCACGGCGCGCCGGAATCCATCCTGTTCTGCCGCGCGAAGAATGCCGACCGCGAGATCTGGGAAGGTTTTCATTACGGACCGGAAGCCGCGCGCGACGCGTTCGGCTTCGACGCGGCCTACGCGGTCGACGTGATCGACACCGAAATGACGCGCCTGCTCGCCGATGCGGGCACGGTGCACTACCGGTTCGGCGCGTCGGCCGAGTTCGAGCGCCAGCTTGCCGGCTGGATCGACGCGGTGCGCGCGCAGGCACGCACGGGCGTGGCCGCGCCGGACGCGCTGCTCGACCTCACGCCGCTGCTCGACGACATGCGGCTCGTGAAGGACGAACACGAACTCGCGATCATGATGCGCGCCGCGCACATCTCCGCGCTCGCGCATCGCCGCGCGATGCAGGTGTGCCGCCCGGGGATCCGCGAATACGAACTCGAGGCCGAGCTGCTGTATATGTTCCGCAAGCACGGCGCGCAGGCGCCCGCGTACGGCTCGATCGTCGCGGCCGGCGCGAATGCGTGCGTGCTGCACTACCCGGCCGGCAACGCAGCCGCGCAGGACGGCGACCTGATCCTGATCGATGCCGCATGCGAACTCGACGGCTACGCGTCGGACATCACGCGCACGTTCCCGGCCAACGGGCGCTTCTCGCCCGCGCAGCGCACGCTGTACGACATCGTGCTCGCCGCGCAGCAGGCAGCGATCGACGCGACGCGTGCGGGCGTGCCGTTCGAGGCGCCGCACGACGCGGCCGTGCGCGTGCTCGCGCAAGGGCTGCTCGATACCGGCATCATTCCGAAGACGCGCTTCTCGAGCGTCGACGACGTGATCGCCGAGCGCGCGTACGCGCGCTTCTACATGCATCGCACCGGCCACTGGCTGGGCATGGACGTGCACGATTGCGGCGATTATCGCGAGCGTCTCGCGGCGCGCGACGCGAACGGCGCGCTGCCGTGGCGCACGCTGAAACCGGGCATGACGCTCACCGTCGAGCCGGGCCTGTACGTGCGGGCCGCGGACGACGTGCCGGCCGAATACTGGAACATCGGCATCCGCATCGAGGACGACGCGATCGTGCGCGAGCACGGTTGCGAGCTGATCACGCGCGACGTGCCGGTGGCCGCCGCCGAGATCGAGGCGCTGATGCGCGCGGGCGCGGCCGGCGCATGAGCGTGCCGCAGGCTGCCGTGGACTCTCGGCCTTCGGAAGGCGCCGGCGTCCATCGCCCGTCTGCCTGTCCGTTGTCGTTCGCCGTTGACTTGCCGTTGAGCCGCCGTTGACCCGCCGTTGACCGTTACCCCGTTTCACGAACACTGATGACGACCGCTTCCTCCCCGGCCACGCCGGACTACGACCTCGCCATCGTCGGCGCGGGCCCCGTCGGGCTCGCGCTCGCCGGCTGGCTCGCACGACGCAGCGCGACGCAGCACGCGTCGATCGCGCTGATCGACGCACGCGAACCGTCCGCGAGCGCCAACGACCCACGCGCGATCGCCGTGTCGCACGGCAGCCGCGTGCTGCTCGACACGCTCGGCTGGCCCGGCGACGCGACGCCGATCGAACACATCCACGTATCGCAGCGCGGCCATTTCGGCCGCACGCTGATCGATCGCGACGAACACGATCTCGCCGCGCTCGGCTACGTCGTGCGCTACGGCTCGATCGTGCAGGCGCTCGCGCAGGCGGTACGCGGCACGCGGGTCGACTGGCTCACGTCGACCACCGCACGCGCGCCGCACCAGGACGCCGACGGTGTCACGCTGACGCTCGACGGCCCGCAGGGCGAACGCATGCTGCGCGCGCGCATCGTCATCAATGCCGAAGGCGGGCTGTTCCACGAACAGCAGGCCGACGCCGGCAAGCATCGCCGCGACTACGGCCAGACCGCGATCGTCGGCACGGTCACGGTGTCGGCACCGCGCCCGAACGTCGCGTGGGAACGCTTCACGCACGAAGGCCCGCTTGCATTGCTGCCGCTTGGCGGTCCGCGCCAGGCCGAGTATTCGCTCGTGTGGTGCTGCGCGCCCGATGAGGCGGCCCGGCGCGCGGCGCTGCCCGACGACGCGTTCCTGCGCGAACTCGGCGCAGCCTTCGGCGAGCGGATGGGCCGGTTCGTCGCGATCGCGGGGCGCGCGTCGTTCCCGCTCGGGCTGAACGCGGCGCAAACGCTCGTCAACGGACGCATCGCGATCGTGGGCAACGCCGCGCAGACGCTGCACCCGGTCGCGGGCCAGGGGCTCAACCTCGGGCTGCGCGATGCGCACACGCTCGTCGACACGCTGTCCACGCAGGGCTTCGAAGCGACCGCGCTCGCGACCTTCAATGCGCGGCGCGCGCTCGACCGCCGCTTCACGATCGGCGCGACCGACACGCTCGCGCGCCTCTTCACGATCGATGGCGGGCCGCTGCCGCTGCTGCGCGGCGCGGCACTCACCGCGCTCGAATTCGTGCCGCCGCTCAAGAAGGCGATCGCACGCCAGATGATGTTCGGCCAGCGCAACTGACACGCAACGCCCCGCGCGTTGATCGCGCGCAACCCGACCACGCAAACCGGGTCAAATCGGCGGGGCATGGGAATACGCTAAAATACGCGTTTTCCCTCCGCCCTTTTTGGCCCGCGACGCCCCGCGCTCGCGGGCGGTGCCATTGCGATGCCCGTTATCGGCTCTCACGTTTTGCGTAACAACCTGTTCGTCGCGCCGATGGCCGGCGTGACGGATCGCCCGTTCCGCCAGCTGTGCAAGCGGCTGGGGGCCGGATACGCCGTGTCCGAGATGGTCGCGTCCAATGCGCAGCTGTGGAAAAGCGCGAAGACGATGCGGCGGGCCAACCACGAAGGCGAAGTCGAGCCGATCGCGGTGCAGATCGCCGGCGCCGATCCGGCGATGATGGCCGAAGCGGCCCGCTACAACGTCGACAACGGCGCGCAGATCATCGACATCAACATGGGCTGCCCGGCGAAGAAGGTGTGCAACGTCGCGGCCGGCTCCGCGCTGCTGCAGAACGAGCCGCTCGTGCAGCGGATCGTCGAGGCCGTCGTCGCGGCGGTCGGCACGGGGCCCGATGCCGTGCCCGTCACGCTGAAGATCCGCACCGGCTGGGATCGCGAGCACAAGAACGCGATCACGATCGCGCGCCTCGCCGAAGCGGCCGGCATCTCGATGCTGACCGTGCACGGCCGCACGCGCGCCGACCTCTATCGCGGCGACGCGGAGTACGACACCATCGCGGCCGTGAAGGCGGCCGTGCGCATCCCGGTCGTCGCGAACGGCGACATCACGTCGCCGGCGAAAGCGAAGGCCGTGCTCGACGCCACCGGCGCCGACGCACTGATGATCGGTCGCGCCGCGCAAGGTCGGCCGTGGCTGTTCCGTGAAATCGATCATTTCCTGCAAACCGGCGAACTGCTGCCCCCGCCGCGGATCGACGAGATCCAGCACGTGATGAACGAACACCTGGAAGACCACTACGCGTTCTACGGCGAATTCACGGGAGTCCGTACTGCGCGCAAGCACATCGGCTGGTACACTCGCGGCCTTTCCGGTGCCAACGGGTTCCGGCACAGGATGAACACGCTCGATTCCACCCGCGAGCAGCTCGCCGCCGTCAATGCATTCTTCGAGGCGCAAAAGGCGCTGTCGGACCACCTCGTCTACGTCGATGACGAAGAGGAAAACGGCCAGGGCGAGTCGGACGACCATAACCAGTTAGCAGCATGAGCAAGCACAACATCGAACAATGTGTCCGCGAGAGCCTGGACGTGTATTTCCGGGATCTAGACGGCTCCAATCCGCACGACGTCTATGAAATGGTGATGTCCTGCGTCGAAAAGCCGATGCTCGAGGTCGTGCTCGTACAGGCCGGCGGCAACCAGTCGCTCGCCGCGGAGTACCTCGGCATCAATCGCAATACGCTGCGCAAGAAGCTGCAGCAGCACGGCCTGCTGTAGGCAGCCGTCCCGTCCCCGTTTCCCTGGCTATTGGTGGTTCCATCATGATCAAGCAAGCGCTCATTTCCGTTTCCGACAAGACCGGCATCGTCGACTTCGCGAAGTCGCTGTCCGACCTCGGCGTCAAGCTGCTGTCGACCGGCGGCACCGCGAAACTCCTCGCCGACGCGGGCCTGCCCGTAACCGAAGTGGCTGACTACACGGGCTTTCCGGAAATGCTCGATGGGCGCGTGAAGACGCTCCACCCGAAGGTGCACGGCGGCATCCTCGCGCGCCGCGACCTGCCCGAGCACATGCAGGCACTGGAGCAGCACGGCATCCCGACGATCGACCTGCTGGTCGTGAACCTGTATCCGTTCGTCGCGACGATCGCGAAGGACGACTGCACGCTCGCCGACGCGATCGAGAACATCGACATCGGCGGCCCGACGATGCTGCGCTCGGCTGCGAAGAACCACCGCGACGTGACGGTCGTCGTCGATCCGGCCGACTACGCGGTCGTGCTCGACGAAATGAAGGCGAACGGCAACGCGATCGGCTACGCGACCAACTTCCGCCTCGCGACGAAGGTGTTCGCGCACACCGCGCAATACGACGGCGCGATCACGAACTACCTGACGAGCCTGACCGACGAGCTGCAGCACGCATCGCGCAACACGTACCCGGCGACGCTGAACCTGGCGTTCGACAAGGTGCAGGACCTGCGCTACGGCGAGAACCCGCACCAGAGCGCCGCGTTCTACCGCGACCTCGCCGCGCCGGCCGGCGCACTGGCCAACTACCGCCAGCTGCAGGGCAAGGAACTGTCGTACAACAACATCGCGGATTCGGACGCGGCGTGGGAATGCGTGAAGACGTTCGACGCGCCGGCCTGCGTGATCATCAAGCACGCGAACCCGTGCGGCGTCGCGGTCGGCAACGACTCGGCCGACGCGTACGCGAAGGCATTCCAGACCGACCCGACCTCCGCGTTCGGCGGCATCATCGCGTTCAACCGCGAAGTCGACGAAGCGGCCGCGCAAGCCGTGGCGAAGCAGTTCGTCGAAGTGCTGATCGCGCCGTCGTTCTCGGACGCCGCGAAGCAGGTGTTCGCCGCGAAGCAGAACGTGCGCCTGCTCGAGATCGCACTCGGCGAAGGCCATAACGCATTCGACCTGAAGCGCGTCGGCGGCGGCCTGCTCGTGCAATCGCTCGATTCGAAGAACGTGCAGCCGAGCGAGCTGCGCGTCGTCACGAAGCGCCAGCCGACCGCGAAGGAAATGGACGACCTGCTGTTCGCATGGCGCGTCGCGAAGTACGTGAAGTCGAACGCGATCGTGTTCTGCGGCAACGGCATGACGCTCGGCGTCGGCGCAGGCCAGATGAGCCGCGTCGATTCGGCGCGCATCGCGAGCATCAAGGCGCAGAACGCCGGCCTCACGCTGGCCGGCTCGGCCGTCGCGTCGGATGCGTTCTTCCCGTTCCGCGACGGCCTCGACGTCGTCGTGGCAGCCGGCGCGACCTGCGTGATCCAGCCGGGCGGCTCGATGCGCGACGACGAAGTGATCGCGGCAGCCGACGAGCACGGCATCGCGATGATCCTGACGGGCGTGCGTCACTTCCGTCACTGATCGCACGCGGCCCGCGCGGCCGCTGCACGCAAACCCGGCGGCGTCGCACCCGCCGGGTTTTTTATTGCGCGGCGCCGGCGCACGCGAGCATGCGGCCGGTGCCGTGCACCATTCGTTGTAGTATCGCTGCATCAGCTTTTTCTCCTCACTCATGCGAATTCTCGGCATCGACCCTGGCCTGCGCGTCACCGGCTTCGGCGTCATAGACGTCAGCGGCCATCGGCTCGCGTATGTCGCGAGCGGCGTGATCCGCACGCCCACGGCCGACCTGGCCACCCGGCTCGGCACGATCTTCCAGGGCGTCTCGACCCTCGTGCGCGAGCACGCGCCCGACCAGGCTGCGATCGAACAGGTGTTCGTCAACGTGAACCCGCAGTCGACGCTGCTGCTCGGCCAGGCGCGCGGCGCCGCGATCTGCGGGCTCGTGTCCGGCGGACTGCCGGTCGCCGAGTACACCGCGCTGCAACTGAAGCAGGCCGTCGTCGGGTACGGCCGTGCGACCAAGTCGCAGATGCAGGAAATGGTCACGCGGCTGCTCAACCTGACCGGCCAGCCCGGCAGCGACGCGGCCGACGCACTCGGGATGGCGATCTGCCATGCTCACAGCGGCAATACGCTCGGCACGATCAGCGGCCTCGCACCGGCTCTCGCGAAAAAGGGGCTGCGCGTGCGGCGCGGACGGCTCGTCGGCTGACGCAGCGGCACGCAAGCGCCGAGCGCGGCGCACGGCCACGCACGGCCGCACACGGCCGCAAGCGTCGCGCGCATTTCACGTCCGGGCGCCCTGCCCGGGTAATCCTCCCCGACGCGCATCCATCGCCCATCGCCTCGACCGGACGGCCAACCCATCGGCATCGCGCCGCACCTGCGCTACACTCGCGCTTTCTTCCTCGCATCCCGCCATCCATGATCGGTCGCATCGCCGGCATCCTGCTCGAAAAGAACCCGCCTCACCTGCTCGTCGACTGCAACGGCGTCGGCTACGAAATCGACGTGCCGATGAGTACCTTCTACAACCTGCCGCAAACCGGCGAGCGCGTCGTGCTGCTCACGCAGCAGATCGTGCGCGAGGACGCGCACCTGTTGTACGGCTTCCTGACGCCGCAGGAGCGCACGACCTTCCGCGAACTGCTGAAGATCACCGGCATCGGCGCGCGCGTGGCGCTTGCCGTGCTGTCGGGCATGAGCGTGCAGGAGCTCGCGCAGGCCGTCACGATGCAGGACGCCGCGCGCCTCACGCGCCTGCCCGGCATCGGCAAAAAGACCGCCGAGCGCCTGTTGCTCGAGCTGAAGGGCAAGCTCGGCGCGGACCTCGGCGCACTCGCCGGCGCCGCGTCGCCGTCCGACCACGCGACCGACATCCTCAACGCGCTGCTCGCGCTCGGCTATTCCGAGAAGGAAGGCCTCGCCGCGATCAAGAACGTGCCGGCCGGCACCGGCGTGTCCGACGGCATCAAGCTCGCGCTCAAGGCATTGTCGAAGGCGTAACGGCGGCCCGGGCAGGCGCCTGAACCGGCTGTCGGAGCCAGTGTCGCGCCGCCGTGCGGCGCGCGCCAGTCGGCCGTTCGGCCAGTTCGGCCGCGTGACGGTGCGCGGTACAATGGCCGCATGATTGAAACCGACAAACTCGCCGCCGAGCGGATCATCGCCGCCACGCCCGCCTCTTCTCACGAGGAGGTGTTCGAACGCGCGCTGCGGCCGCGCCAGCTCGACGACTATGTCGGCCAGGAAAAGGTGCGCGGCCAGCTCGAGATCTTCATCGAGGCCGCGAAGCGCCGCTCCGAGCCGCTCGACCACGTGCTGCTGTTCGGGCCGCCGGGCCTCGGCAAGACCACGCTCGCGCACATCATCGCGCGCGAGATGGGCGTGAACCTGCGCCAGACGTCGGGCCCCGTGCTCGAGCGCGCGGGTGATCTCGCCGCGCTGCTGACCAACCTCGAAGCGAACGACGTGCTGTTCATCGACGAAATCCACCGGCTGTCGCCGGTCGTCGAGGAAATCCTGTATCCGGCGCTCGAGGATTACCAGATCGACATCATGATCGGCGAAGGGCCGGCCGCGCGCAGCGTGAAGCTCGACCTGCAGCCGTTCACGCTGGTCGGCGCGACCACGCGCGCGGGGATGCTGACCAACCCGCTGCGCGATCGCTTCGGGATCGTCGCGCGCCTCGAGTTCTACGACGCCGAGCAGCTGTCGCGCATCGTGCGGCGCTCGGCGTCGCTCTTGAACGCGCAGATCGATCCGCACGGTGCGCTGGAGATCGCGAAGCGCTCGCGCGGCACGCCACGGATCGCGAACCGGCTGCTGCGCCGCGTGCGCGACTACGCGGAAGTGAAGGCCGACGGCCAGATCACCGCGGCCGTCGCCGACGCCGCGCTCGCGATGCTCGACGTCGATCCGGTCGGCTTCGACCTGATGGACCGCAAGCTGCTCGAGGCGATCCTGCACAAGTTCGACGGCGGCCCGGTCGGCATCGACAACCTCGCGGCCGCGATCGGCGAGGAGCGCGACACGATCGAGGACGTGCTCGAGCCGTACCTGATCCAGCAGGGCTTCCTGCAGCGCACGCCGCGCGGGCGCATCGCGACACTGCTCACGTACCGCCACTTCGGGCTCTCCGCGCCCGATGCCGGCAACGCCGAACGCGGCACGTGGGATACCACCGACGGAAAGTAGCGCGCCGCCTGCGCCAGACCCGTCGCCAAGCTCGCCATGACCACGCCGCCCAGCCCTCACCCCGCCGCGCCCGCATCGCGCCCGCGCTGGGCCGAGCCGATCCGCAAGCGGCTGGTGGCCGGCATCACGCACCTGACGGCAGGCGGCGGCGGACCGTCGATCGATCTGTCGTCGCCGCCCGGCGACCCGGGGCTCTTCGGCCCCGACGCGATCTGCTGGCGCGTGCATGCCGATTTCACGTCGATGATGACGGGCGGCATCGCCGCGCTGCTGCTGCAGGCGCTCCATCCGCTCGCGCTCGCGGGCGTCTGGGACCACTCGTCGTTTCGCACCGACATCCTCGGCCGCTTGCGCCGCACCGCCACGTTCATCACGGGCACGACGTTCGGCAGCCGCGCGGACGCACTCGCGCTGATCGAGCGCGTGAAAACGATCCACGCACGCATCTCGGGCACCGCGCCCGACGGCCGGCCGTACCGTGCCGACGATCCGGCGTTGCTGACCTGGGTGCATGTCGCGGAAGTGTCGAGCTTTCTCGCCGCGCATGTGCGCTATGTGAATCCCGCGCTCGCCGGCGAGCTTCAGGACCGCTACTACGCTGAAACGGCGTTGATCGCCGAGCTACTCGGTGCGCAGGATGTTCCGCGCTCACGTGCCGAAGTGGCGGCCTATCTCGCGCGCATGCAGCCCGAGCTCGCCGCCGGGCCGCACACCTTCGAAGTGATGGATATCCTGCTGAATGTGCCGGTCGCCTCGCCGGCGCTACGGCCGGCCGCGTCGCTGATGATGCATGCGGGCATCGACCTGCTGCCGCCGTGGGCGCAGCGCATGCTCGGCGTGTCGACGTTCGCGCCGCTGCGACGTGCGGTGGTCCGGCCCGGCGTGCGCGCCGTCGCGCCCGTGCTGCGTTGGGCGCTCGTCAATGGCGCGTCGAAACGCGCACGCCGCCGCGCGGCCGCGACACCGCCCGACGGCACCCCGCCCGCCTGACGGCTCTTCCGATCATTTACTGGTAACAGGCTGGCGCACTTGTACCCGCGCAGCATTGCGCCCGCTGGCTATTCGCGAGGCGCAGGCCCGCGCGATCGGATCAGAGTACCTTGCGATACCCGTCGTCGTCGTCGCTCGCGTCTTCGAGATGCGACACGTCGGCCCATTGCACGACCTGCGCACGGCCGTCGACGTAATCGACGACGTTGATGCTCGTGTTGAGCAGCTGATAGCTGCGCGGCGCCGACAGCTCGAGACCGTTTGCGAAGCGGTACACGCAGTCGAGCACGCCGCCGTGCGCGACGCACGCGATCCGGCCGCCCGGATGCGCGGCGACGATCGGCTCGAGCGCATGCAGCACGCGGTGATAGAACGCGCGCTGCGACTCGCCGCCGTCGGGCGCGAAGCCCGGGTCGCGGGTCTGCCATGCGGCGTACGCGTCGGGGAACAGCGTTTCGATTTCGGTGCTGTCATGGCCCTGGAACACGCCATACGACCGTTCGCGCAGCCCTTCGCGCAGTTGCAGCGGCAACCCGAGCGCATCGGCGAAAGGTTGCGCGGTCTGCTGCGCGCGCATCAGGTCGCTCGAATAGACGGCATCGATCCGCTGCCCTTCGCGCGCTTCCCGCGCGAGCCGCACGGCCAGCCGCTGCGCCTGCGCGAGCCCCGAGTCGGCCAGCGGAATGTCGATATGGCCCTGGATGCGCTTGATGCGGTTCCAGGCCGTCTCGCCGTGACGAATGAACAGAATCTGCGTGGTGGCCATCGCGGCACGTCTCCGGGAAAGAATCAGGGCCGCACTTGCAGCCAGAACGTGACGGGGCCGTCGTTGACGAGCGACACCTGCATGTCGGCGCCGAACTCGCCCGTCTCGACGACCGGATGGCGCGCGCGTGCGGCCGCGACGAAATAGTCGAACAGGCGCTCGCCTTCGTCGGGCGGCGCGGCCGGCGTGAAGCTCGGCCGCAACCCGCTGTTGGTGTCGGCCGCGAGCGTGAACTGCGACACGAGCAGCAGGCCGCCGGCACCACCCGCGCCGTCGATGTTCGACACCGGCAGGTTCATCTTGCCGGCCGCGTCGCTGAACACGCGATAGCCGAGCAGCTTCGCGAGCAGCTTGTCGGCCGCGGCCTCGGTGTCCCCGCGCTCCGCGCAGACGAGCGCGAGCAGCCCCGCGCCGATCTCGCCCGTCGTGCGATCGCCGACGCGCACGTCGGCGCGCTTCACGCGCTGGATCAGCGCGATCATGCGGTCAGCGTGACGCGCGCGAAGCGGCGCTTGCCGACCTGGACCACGAATTCGCCGGCCTCCACCTTCAGGCCCTTGTCGGACACGGTCGCGCCGTCGATCTTCACGCCGCCCTGCTCGATGTTGCGCAGCGCTTCGCTCGTCGACGGCACGAGGCCGGCCTGCTTCAGCAACTGGCCGATCGCGAGCGGTGCGCCCGCGAGCGTGACCGACGGGATGTCGTCCGGCACGCCGCCCTTCGCGCGGTGGTTGAAGTCCTCGAGCGCGCGCTCGGCGTCGGCCTGCGAGTGAAAGCGCGCGACGATTTCCTGCGCGAGCAGCACCTTGAAGTCGCGCGGGTTGCGGCCGCCTTCGGCGTCGCGCTTGAAGCCGGCGATTTCGTCGAGGCTGCGGAACGACAGCAGTTCGAAGTAACGCCACATCAGCGTGTCCGAGATGCTCATCAGCTTGCCGAACATGTCGGTCGGCTTTTCGCTGATGCCGACATAGTTGCCCTTCGACTTCGACATCTTCTCGACGCCGTCGAGCCCCTCGAGCAGCGGCATCGTCAGGATGCACTGCTGTTCCTGGCCGTACTGCTTCTGCAGTTCGCGGCCGACCAGCAGGTTGAACTTCTGGTCGGTGCCGCCGAGCTCGAGGTCGGCGTTCAGCGCGACCGAGTCGTAGCCCTGCATCAGCGGGTACAGGAATTCGTGGATCGAGATCGGCACGCCGCCCTGGAAGCGCTTCGTGAAGTCCTCGCGCTCGAGGATCCGCGCGACCGTGTAGCGCGACGCGAGCTTGATCATCCCGTCCGCGCCGAGCGGCATCGACCATTCGCTGTTGTAGCGGATCTCGGTCTTGTCGCGGTCGAGCACGAGCGCGGCCTGTTCGAAGTAGGTTTTCGCGTTCGATTCGATCTGTTCGCGCGTGAGCGGCGGACGCGTCGCGTTGCGGCCCGACGGATCGCCGATCAGCGACGTGAAATCGCCGATCAGGAAGATCACGGTGTGGCCGAGATCCTGCAGCTGGCGCATCTTGTTCAGCACGACCGTGTGGCCGATGTGGATGTCGGGCGCGGTCGGGTCGAGGCCGAGCTTGATGCGCAGCGGCGTGCCGGTGGCCGCGCTGCGCGCGAGCTTCTGCGCGAACTCTTCCTCGATCAGCAGTTCGTCGACGCCGCGCTTCGTGACGGCGAGCGCATGGCGGACTTCGTCGGTGATCGGGAAAACAGGCTTGGAACTGGGTTCGGTGCTCATCGGGGCCGGGAAGAATGTCGCAAAGACAGGGATTTTCCCATAACTTGCACGTGCATCGCTTAACGACGCGTCAGGTTGCGCGGATAATCGGGCGCAAGGCGCGCGGCACCGGCCCGCGCCGCTCGATCGAGGAGAACCCAACGTGCCGCAACGACATCCGCAACCCGCCCATCCGGCCGACGGCATCTACTTCGGGCTGATGTCGGGAACCAGCATGGACGGCGTCGACGGCGTCGCCGTGCGTTTCGAGACCGGCCGCGCACCGGTCGTGCTCGCGGAAGCGTTCGTCGGCTTCGCGCAATCGCTGCGCGACGCGTTGTTCGCGCTGCAGCAGCCCGGCGACAACGAGATCGACCGCGAATCGGTCGCGGCGAACGCGCTCGTCGCCCGCTATGCGGTGTGCTGTCACGAGCTGCAGCGCACGGCCGGCCTGACGCGCGATGAAATCCACGCGATCGGCGTGCACGGCCAGACGGTCCGGCACCGTCCGGAGCGCGGCTACACGCGCCAGCTCAACAACCCGGCGCTCCTTGCCGAGCTCACCCATCTCGACGTGATCGCCGATTTCCGCAGCCGCGACGTCGCGGCCGGCGGCCACGGCGCGCCGCTCGCGCCGGCGTTCCATGCGACGGTGTTCGGCGCGCCGGGAAACACGCGGGTCGTCTGCAATCTTGGCGGTATCAGCAACATCACGATCCTGCCCGGCGAAGGCGGCGACGTGCGCGGCTTCGATTGCGGGCCCGCGAACGCGCTGCTCGACGAATGGGCGACGCGCCACCTCGGCAAGCCGTACGACGACGGCGGCAAGTTCGCGGCGCGCGGCAACGTGCACGGGCCGCTGCTCGACGCGCTGCTCGACGAGCCCTACTTCGCCGCGCCGCCGCCGAAAAGCACCGGTCGCGACCTGTTCAATCCCGCGTGGCTCGACGCGAAGCTCGCCGCTTTCGCGCAAGTCGCACCGGAGGACGTGCAGGCGACGTTGACGGCGCTCACCGCCGTTTCCGTGGCCCGCGAGATCGCGCAGCACGCGCCGGCGTGCAAGGCCGTGTTCGTCTGCGGCGGCGGCGCCCGCAATCCGGTGCTGCTCGATGCGCTCAGGAATGCGCTGCAGAAGGCCGGCGTGCCGGCGACGGTCGATACGACGGCCGCGCTCGGCGTACCGCCGCAACAGGTCGAGGCGCTTGCGTTCGCATGGCTCGCCTATCGCTTCACCGCGCGCCAGCCGGGCAATCTCGCGAGCGTGACGGGTGCCGCGGGCGAACGCGTGCTCGGCGCGCTGTATCCGCGCTGACGGCCCGACCAAGCCGGCGCGGTTCGCACCGCTTACAGGAATAAAAAAACGGGGCATCAGCCCCGTTTTTCATTCCGGCGAACCGGACAGGATCCGTCGTGCGCTCAGACCGAGAACGACGAACCGCACCCGCAGGTGGTCGATGCGTTCGGGTTCTTGATCACGAACTGGGCGCCGTTGAGGTCGTCCTTGTAGTCGATCTCGGCGCCGACCAGGTACTGGTAGCTCATCGAGTCGATCAGGAGCTGGACGCCGTTCTTGTTCATCACGGTGTCGTCCTCGTTGACTTCCTCGTCGAACGTGAAGCCATACTGGAAGCCCGAGCAGCCGCCGCCCTGCACGAACACGCGCAGCTTCAGGTCGGGATTGCCCTCTTCGTCGATCAGTTGCTTGACCTTGTCGGCCGCGGCGTCGGTGAAGACGAACGGAACCGGCATTTCGGTGGTCGTTGCTGCGGATTCGGTAACAGCGTTCATGCGAACTCTCCAAAAAGCTTTAGCCGCTATTGTAGGGCCGATCAGAAGATCGTGCTGATGTCCATGAAATCAATAGGTTCTTGTTGATTTCAATGCGCGGCCCGGCACGCGGACGGCCACCGAGCGGGCATAAAAAAACCGCCAGCGCGAAAACTGGCGGTTTTTCCGGCGAACACCGCCCGAAAGCGGCGCGGCCATGAAGCGGAATTAACGCTTCGAGAACTGCTTTGCGCGACGTGCCTTGCGCAGACCAACCTTCTTACGCTCGACTTCACGTGCATCGCGCGTGACGAAGCCTGCGTTCGACAGCGACGGCTTCAGCGTTGCATCGTAGTCGATCAGCGCGCGGGTGATGCCGTGACGCACTGCGCCTGCCTGACCCGTTTCGCCGCCGCCGTTGACGTTGACCTTGATGTCGAACGTCTGGCCGTGGTTCGTGAGTTCCAGCGGTTGACGCACGATCATCAGCGACGTTTCACGCGAGAAGTAGTCAGCGATGGGCTTGCCGTTGACGATGATGTCGCCCTTGCCAGCCTTGATGAAGACACGTGCGACTGCGCTCTTGCGGCGGCCCGTACCGTAGTTCCAGTTACCGATCATGTGGGTCCCCTTAGATCTCGAGCGCCTTCGGCTGTTGAGCCGAGTGCGGATGCGTCGCTTCTGCGTAGACCTTCAGCTTCTTGATCATCGCGTAGCCGAGCGGGCCCTTCGGCAGCATGCCCTTGACCGCCTTCTCGAGCGCACGGCCCGGGAAGCGTTCTTGCATCTTGCCGAACGTCGTTTCATAGATACCGCCCGGGTAGCCCGAGTGACGGTAGTACTTCTTGTCCAGAGTCTTGTTGCCCGTGACCTTCAACTTGCTTGCGTTGACGATGATGATGAAATCACCGGTGTCGACGTGCGGGGTGAACTCAGGCTTGTGCTTGCCGCGCAGACGGCGTGCCACTTCGCTGGCAACACGGCCGAGAACCTTATCCGTCGCGTCAATCACGTACCATTCGCGCGTCACCTCATGGGCTTTTGCGGAAAACGTCTTCATGATCGATCCAAAAAAAATGCTTTGCCCGATGTGTTCGTCCTGCTTGTCTGTGTGCGCTTCGAGGCGCGGTGCAGGCTCTCCCTGTTCTTTTTCCGTGGGCATGAATGCGGAAAAGCCCTGAATTATAAAGGAAATACCGCAGCACGGTCAAAGAGAATCCATGCCCCGTGCCGGCGGCGCCCGAAATGGGCCAAAATCCGGTCGTGCCCCAACACACCAGGCGAACCGAGCGCCCGGGGAGGCACCCATCGACGCGCGGCACGCAACCCTGCCGCGCCAGACCGGTCGAACACGGAAAACAACAAACAAGCATGATGAAACAACGACTTACGCCCTTTCTCGCGGCCGCGTTGCTGGCCGCCGCGACACCTGCCATCGCCGCCCGGGCCGGCTGCGAAGCCAAGCTCGACGCCCTCGATGCCCGGATCGCCGACGCCCGCGGCACCCATGCCGAAGAGCGCATCGCGCGCCTGCGCGCCGTTCGCGCACGCGTACGCCACTTCTGCGCGCACGGTCACGGCCAGGCGTCGGCCGACAACGCGCCCGCGCCCGCCGCGCGTTCGACGGACACGCCGCCCGGCGCGGCGTCGCAGCCGCCTGCAAGGCAGCCGGCCTGACCGGCGTCAACCCGCGGTGCCGGAACGTGCAAACCGCGGGTCGATACTTGCATGGGACGAAAAAAAGCCCGAACGGCTGGTTCGGGCTTAATCCACCTCAGGAGGAGAGTGGAGGAGACATGCGGAGGTTGCCGCAGCGCGACAACCAATGAGGCTCATTATACGAACGGGTTTTCGACTGCACAAGAAAATTTGCATTGCGAAATCCAAAACCACAATGCGGGATGCATCAGGCTCGCAGGGGCCCGACACATTTTTCCCTTTGAAATCAATTGTCTGGGCAAAAACCGCGGGATCGACGAACTGTCGCATCTAGAGCAAAACCCCTAAAGCAGACAGGGAAATCGGCGTTCGGGGCCCCGTTGGGCAGCATCGACGCGACCGCGGCATTTCGCGTCGTGCAGCGCATCAGCCGACCATTGCGCCGCGGGCTACAATGCCGGATCGAATCCGAATCAGGCAACGCTGGAGTGCAAGCATGGAATGCAAAGTAAGCTGGATGGGTCAGGACGGCATGGCGTTTTCGGCCCAGACCGGAAGCGGGCATCTCGTCGCGATGGACGGCGCGCCGGAAGGCGGCGGTCATAACCTCGCACCGCGCCCGATGGAAATGGTGCTGGTCGGCACCGGCGGCTGCACCGCGTACGACGTCGTGCTGATCCTGAAGAAGAGCCGCCAGGAAGTCACCGGCTGTTCGGTCACGCTGAAGGCCGAACGCGCGAGCGAAGATCCGAAGGTGTTCACGAAGGTCCACTTCCACTTCACCGTCACGGGCCGCAACCTGAACCCGGCCACGGTCGAGCGCGCGATCAACCTGTCGCACGACAAGTACTGTTCCGCGTCGATCATGATCGCGAAGACGGCCGAACTCACGCATTCGTTCGACATCGTCGCCGACTGATCGCACGGCGGCCGCGCATGAGAAAAAGGGCCGGCGCTCCGATGGAGCGCCGGCCCTTTCGCATTCGAACGGCAAAGCAGGCCGATAAGCCGGATTCTGTGCACGCTGCGCACCGAAGCGCACAACGCGTGGCAGCCATTCCTCTAGGCGCGCCATTGCTGACGCGCTCAAGCTTCCTACCCGCAGACGAGACGGGGGCCCCGTCCTGCATCCGAAAATGCGCGCCTGCCTACTTGGAATTGCTCCGGGTGGAGGTTACCGTGCCGGCGAACGTCGCCGTCGCCGCGGTGCGCTCTTACCGCACCGTTTCACCCTTACCTGATCCCGGCTTGCGCCGGGCCATCGGCGGTTTGCTTTCTGTTGCCCTGTTCCGCGTGTCGCCACGGATGGCCGTTAGCCATCACCCTGCCCTGCGGAGTCCGGACTTTCCTCGCCCCCGCCTGCCCGAAGGCGGCGAGGCCGCGACTGCCTGGCCTGCTTTGCGACGCGCATTCTAGCACTGCGCGCCGCCGTCGGCAGCACGCGCGCGCCGGCCGCTGCGGAACACCGCCGGATCGTCGTAGAACGCGGCCTCGGCATTCGCGTCGCACCAGCCCGGCACGCCGAGCACCGGCAACGGTGCGAAATCGCGGCTCGTCAGCGCGCGCGTCGCGAGTTCGCCGGCGATCCGCGCGTCCAGATGCGCGGCTCGCTGCGCGTCGGACCAACAGAAATAGTCGTCGCTCACTTCGATGATCCACGCGTGCGCGGTGCAGGACTTGTAGGGCGCGACGAGCTGCTCGAGCAGCGCATGGCCGACGAGCCGCGCCTCGCAGCGCGTGCCCCACGCGTCGCGCGCGGCCACGAGCAATTGCTGCCAGCTGAAGCCGCGCAGTGCATCGGCAAGCGTGCGGTCGGCCGTCACGAACAGCGCGGCGTTCTCGTCGAACAGCGTCAGCGCATCGCGCAGCGTGCCGCGCACCGGCCCGACGCCGCCCGCGGCATCGATCGCCGCGGCCTGGCGGGCATTCAGCGCGGCCTTGGTACGCGGATACGCGAACCAGACGAGCGCATTGAAGAAGTCGTGAAGATTGTGGCGGGTCGGCACGCGACCCGTGTCGGCGATATGAGTCTCGTACGCAATGCCGGGCGGCAGTTCGGCCTGCGGCACGAAACGAAGCGGCTTGCCACGACCGCTCGCGTGCGCGCCGCCTTGCAGCGCGCCGTTCAGCGCGTCGAGCAGCGCGACCTCGCCCGCGAGCGCGGCCGCCTGCAGCGTACGACCGGGCTGCGCGTAACACGCGAGCCACGGCGCGGACCAGTCGATCCGCGCGAACGCCGCCGCCGCTGCGCCGGCCGTCTGGCCGGCGACGCGCGGCGGCGAGGCCGTCACGCGAACTTCCACCCGATCGTTTCGCCGGCGCGCAGCGGCACGACCGGCGTATCGCCCGCGAAGACCTCGCGCGGCAGTTCCCAGGTCTCGCGACGCAGCGTGATCGTGTCGGTGCTGTGCGGCAGCCCGTAGAAATCGGCGCCGAAGCGGCTCGCGAAATTCTCCAGCTTGTCGAGCGCGCCGGCCTTGTCGAACGCTTCCGCATACAGCTCGAGCGCGTGCAGCGCCGTGTAGCAGCCCGCGCAGCCGCACGCGGTTTCCTTTGCGTCGCGTGCGTGCGGCGCGCTGTCGGTGCCGAGGAAGAAGCGCGGGTTGCCCGAGGTCGCCGCTTCCACGAGCGCGACGCGATGCGTCTCGCGCTTCAGCACCGGCAGGCAGTAATAGTGCGGGCGGATCCCGCCGACGAACAGCGCGTTGCGGCTGTACAGCATGTGCTGCGGGGTGATCGTCGCGCCGAGCAGGCCCGGCGCCGCGTCGGCGTCGCGCACGTAGTCGGCCGCATCCTTCGTCGTGATGTGCTCGAACACCACCTTCAGGCCCGGGAAATCGCGGCGCAGCGGCGTCATCACGCGGTCGATGAACACCTTCTCGCGATCGAACATGTCGATCGCCGGATCAGTCACCTCGCCGTGCACGAGCAGCGGCATGCCGGTTTCCTCCATCACCTCGAGCGTCTTCGCGCACTTCGCGAGATCGCTGACGCCGTGGTCGGAATTCGTTGTCGCACCGGCCGGATACAGCTTCACGCCGTGCACGAAACCGCTGTCGCGCGCGCGGCGGACCTCGTCGGGCGCCGTGTTGTCGGTCAGGTACAGCGTCATCAGCGGCTCGAACGTCATGCCCGCCGGCAGCGCGGCGAGGATCCGCTCGCGATAGGCCTGCGCATGCGCGGTGGTCGTGACGGGCGGCTTCAGGTTCGGCATCACGATCGCGCGGGCGAACTGGCGGGCGGTGTGCGGCAGCACCGCGGCCAGCATGTCGCCGTCGCGCAGGTGCAGGTGCAGGTCGTCGGGACGGGCGAGCGTGAGCGTCGCCGGAGAGGAAGCGTTCGAGGCAGTCATAGGAGGCGTCGTGAGGAACGGGCTGGCGAAACGGGCTGGCCATCTGCGGGGCCGGAACGCGCGTGCGCGGGCCGACTGACGGCAAACCGCAACACGCGGCCTTCGGCCGGCGGAATCCGCTTTTTACCGCTCAAGGCTCGGTGATATGCTAGAAGCCATATTGTACCGGGGTTCACCCGGTTGGTTACCCTGCTTCCGCCCCCGCCCCCAAGTAAAATGTGCCAACTCCTTGGAATGAACTGCGCCGCGCCGACGGACGTCACATTCTCCTTCACGGGTTTCGCGGCTCGGGGCGGCCTCACCGATCACCATGCCGACGGCTGGGGCATCGCGTTCTTCGAAGATAAAGCCTGCCGCCTCTTCATCGACCAGCAGGCGTCGGCCACGTCGCCGCTCGCGGAAATGGTGAAGCGCTACCCGATCAAGTCCAAGAACACGATCGCGCACATCCGCAAGGCCACGCAGGGCCACATCCTGCTCGAGAACAGCCATCCGTTCATGCGCGAGCTGTGGGGGCGCCACTGGATCTTCGCGCATAACGGCGATCTGCAGGACTACGAACCCGATCTCGACGGCAGCGTCTACCACCCGGTCGGCACGACCGACAGCGAGAAGGCGTTCTGCGTGCTGATGCAGGGGCTGCGCGAAGCGTTCCCCGGCGCGCAGCCGCCGTTGCCGGAGCTGTTCGAGCGCGTCGGCGAGCTGACGCGCGACATCACCGATCACGGCGTGTTCAACTTCCTGATGTCGAACGGCCAGGCGCTCTTCGCGCACTGCTCGACGCGGCTGCACTACCTCGTGCGGCGCTGGCCGTTCTCGACCGCGCACCTGGTCGACGAAGACCTGTCGATCGACTTCGCGAAATACACGACGCCCGAGGATCGCGTGGCGGTGATTGCCACGCAGCCGCTGACCGACAACGAAATCTGGACCTCGTTCGAACCGGGCGAGCTGATCATGTTCCAGTGCGGCGACGTCGCCGCGCGGATGCAGATCCCGGTGCCGGAGCGCGTGCTCGAGAAGCTGCGCAATCCGGCGCTCGATGCGTCGGCGTCCTCGCCGTGCGCCGGTGCCGCCGTGCGCCGCGCGGCGCTGGCGGCCAGCGGCGCGGACGACGGCGACGATCCGATCGATTTCTGAGCCGCGCGGCTCGCACCCTTCCCCGCTTCCTATCCCTTTCCGGCGCTCGCCATGCGACGGCGCGATCGTCGGTCGTGCCCGTTTGGCGTAGCCGGCGATCGGCACCGTTGCGCATGAGCGCGGAAAATCGCACCGCTCAGCCGCCCGCAGCCGTATTTCCGTTTCGTCGGAACCCGCCGACGAAAAAAAACCGCCCGGCGTTTCGGCCGGGCGGTTTTCGCATCGCGGATGCACGAACGCTCAGTGCAGGATTTTCGCGAGGAAGTCCTTCGCGCGATCCGACTTCGGGTTCGCGAAGAACTCTTCCTTGCGGTCGTCCTCGACGATCGCGCCCTTGTCCATGAAGACCACGCGATGGGCGACCTTCTTCGCGAAGCCCATTTCGTGCGTGACGACCATCATCGTCATCCCTTCCTGCGCGAGTTCGACCATCACGTCGAGCACCTCGTTGATCATCTCCGGATCGAGCGCCGACGTCGGTTCGTCGAACAGCATCGCGATCGGGTCCATCGACAGCGCGCGCGCGATCGCGACCCGCTGCTGCTGGCCGCCCGACAGCTGGCCCGGAAACTTGTGCGCATGCGCCTTCAGCCCGACGCGATCGAGCAGCTTCATGCCCTTGTCGGCCGCTTCGTCCTTGCCGCGGCCGAGCACCTTGATCTGCGCGAGCGTCAGGTTCTCGGTGATCGACAGGTGCGGAAACAGCTCGAAATGCTGGAACACCATCCCGACCTTCGAGCGCAGCTTCGACAGGTTCGTCTTCTTGTCGCCGACCGACTGGCCGTTCACGAGGATCTCGCCCTGCTGGAACGGCTCGAGGCCGTTCACGGTCTTGATCAGCGTCGACTTGCCCGAGCCCGACGGACCGCACACGACGACCACTTCGCCTTTCTTGACCTCGGTCGTGCAATCGGCGAGGACCTGAAACTGGCCGTACCACTTCGAAACGTTCTTGATGGAAATCATCTTGTGACCTTTTTCTGGAGACCTTTGACGAGGGCAGACGCCACCGAGCAAATCACGAAATAGCATGCACCCGCGAACAGGACCATCTCGACGGTCGTGCCGTCGCGATCGCCGATGTTGGCGGCGGTGCGGAAGAAGTCCGCGAGACTGATCACGTACACGAGCGACGTATCCTGGAACAGGACGATCGCCTGGGTGAGCAGCAGCGGCACCATCGCGCGAAACGCCTGCGGCAGGATCACGAGGCGCATGGCCTGTGCGTAGTTCATGCCGAGCGCGAACGCGGCGTTGACCTGCCCGCGCGCCACCGCCTGGATGCCGGCGCGGATGATCTCGGAATAATACGCGGCTTCGAACAGCGAGAACGCGACCATCGCCGACGCAAGTCGGATGTCGATCGTCGGCGACAGCCCGAGCACGCCCTGCAGCACCTGCGGCACGATCAGGAAGAACCACAGCAGCACCATCACGAGCGGGATCGAGCGGAACAGCGTCACGTAGCCCTTCGCGAACCACGCGAGCGGCTTCACGCCGGACAGCCGCATCAGCGCCAGCAGCGTGCCCCAGACGATGCCGACGACGATCGCGATCAGCGTGATCTTGAACGTGATGATCGCCCCCGACCACAGGGTCGGTACCGCGCCGGGAATACTACTCCAGTCGAACTGATGCATCACTTGCCTCCGATGTAGCCGGGCAGCCGCGTGCGGCCTTCGATCCAGCGCATGAACGCCATCACGACGAGGTTGATGAGCGCGTACGCGAGCGTGACCGCGATGAACGACTCGTAGGTCTGCGCGGTATAGTCGACCAGCTGGCGCGCCTGCGCGGACAGGTCGAGCAGACCGATCGTCGACGCGACCGCCGAATTCTTGAAGATGTTCAGGAACTCGGACGTGAGCGGCGGCACGATGATCCGGTAGGCAACCGGCAGCAGCACGTAGCGGTACGTCTGCCATTGCGTGAAGCCCATCGCGAGGCCGGCCGCGCGCTGGCCCTTCGGCAGCGCGTTGATCCCCGAGCGCACCTGTTCGCACACGCGCGCGCCGGTGAACAGGCCGAGACAGACGATCGACGCGGTGAAGAACTGCGTGCCGGGCGGCAACTGCTTGATCCAGGTGCCGATCGATGCAGGCAGCAGTTCGGGTATCACGAGATACCAGATGAAGAACTGCACGATCAGCGGGATGTTCCGGAAGATCGACACGTACACGGTGCCGATCGCGGACAGCCATTTGTTCGGCACCGTGCGCAGCACGCCGAACAGCGAACCGACGACCAGCGCGATGACCCAGGCGACGAGCGATACCTCGATCGTCACCAGGAAGCCGGACAGCAGCCAGCCGAAGTAGGTCGTCGGCTCGCCGGTCGACACGGGGCTCAGGAAGATGCCCCAGTTCCAGTGGTAAGACATGGGCAAGACTCCAGCAAAAAGAAACGGAAGAAGCGTGGCCTCTTCCGTTTCAGTAGCATCATTTCTGCATCAACAACCGCGTGGTCAGTCGAGCGCCTTGTCGTTCGGGTTCGCGTACAGCTTCTTCATCGACTCGGACAGCGGGAAGTTGAGGTTCAGCCCCTTCGGCGGGATCGGGTTCTCGAACCACTTCGCGTAGATCTTCGCGGCTTCGCCCGACTTCTCGACTTGCGAGATCGCGTCGTCGACGACCTTCTTGAAGTCCGCATCGCCCTTGCGCATCATGCAGCCGTACGCCTCTTCCGATTGCGGCGTGCCGACGATCACCCACTCGCCCGGCTGCTTCGCCTTCGCGCGCTCGCCCGCGAGCAGCGCGTCGTCCATCATGAACGCGACCGCGCGGCCCGACTCGAGCGTGTTGAACGAGTCGCCGTGGTCCTTCGCGCTGATGATGTTCATGCCCAGCTGCTTGTCGTTGTTCATCTTGCGCAGCAGGCGCTCGGACGTCGTGCCGGCGGTGGTCACGACCGTCTTGCCCTTGAGGTCGGCGAAGTCCTTGATGCCGGAATCCTTCTTCGTCATCAGGCGCGTGCCGATCACGAAGATCGTGTCGGAGAACGCGGCTTGCTGCTGACGCTCGGTGTTGTTGGTCGTCGAGCCGCATTCGATATCGACCGCGCCGTTCTGCACGAGCGGGATGCGGTTCTGCGACGTGACCGGGATGTTCTTGACCTGCAGGTTCGGCAGGTTCAGCTTTTTCTTCACCGCGTCCACGATCTTCATCTGGAATTCGCGCGAATAGCCGACGACCTGCTGGCTCTGGTCATAGTAGGAGAACGGGATCGACGATTCGCGGTGCCCCAGCGCGATCACGCCCGAGTCCTTGATCTTCTTCAGCGTGCCGGTCTCCTGTGCATGCGCGCCGCTCGCGAACGCGCACAGCGCCGCGACCATCAGGACTGCCTTGTGGTATTTCATTTTGGTCATCTCCTTGGCTAAAACCCGCGCCAGTGTATCAAAGTAATATTTTTGAAAGAACTGGTTGTTAACCGCACTACGAATCGCTCTGTGCGAAGCCGTCCTCTCGACTCCGGGCACCGCGCTTGCGACGCCTGTTGCGACGCTCGCAACACCTGAATGCACGCGCGGGCGATGCCGGATTCGGCACCGCCCGCGAGGGTTCATGCACGCAAACGGGTGGATTGCGTCATGCTTCGATCGTAGTCAACCGATCGACGATCGGCAATGATGGATCAGGGGTAGAGGCCGCGCATTTCGCGCGCCATCAGGATGCGCTTGCACGCAACGATGAACGCTGCCGTACGCACCGTCACCTTGTGCTCTTCCGACACCGCCCACACGCCGGCGAACGCTTCGCGCATCACGCGCTCGAGACGGTGGTTGATCTCGTCTTCCGTCCAGAAGAAGCTCGAGAAATCCTGCACCCACTCGAAGTACGACACGGTCACGCCGCCTGCGTTCGCGATCACGTCGGGGATCACGAGCACGCCGTTCGCGCTCAGGATGTCGTCGGCCGCGGTGGTCGTCGGGCCGTTCGCGCCTTCGACGATGATCTTCGTGCGGATCTTCGATGCGTTCTTCTCGGTGATCTGGTTTTCCAGTGCCGCCGGGATCAGGATGTCGGTTTCGACCGTCCAGAACTCGTCGTTCGGCATCGGTTCAGCACCTTCGAAGCCCGCGACGCCGCCCGTGCGTGCCACGTGGTCGAGCAGCTTGTTCGAATCGAGGCCGGCCGGCTGGTAGATCGTGCCCGTGTGATCCTGTACCGCGATCACCTTCGCACCCGCTTCCTGGAACAGCTTCGCCGCGATGCCGCCGACGTTGCCGAAGCCCTGCACCGCGATGCGCGCCCCTTCGATTTCCAGGCCCTTCTTCTTCGCCGCTTCGGAGCCGACGACGAACACGCCGCGGCCCGTTGCTTCCTTGCGGCCGAGCGAACCGCCGAGCGAGATCGGCTTGCCGGTCACGACGCCGGTCGACGTCTGGCCCTGGTTCATCGAGTACGTGTCCATCATC
This sequence comes from Burkholderia sp. Nafp2/4-1b, assembly GCF_003635165.1. GTDB lineage: Bacteria > Pseudomonadota > Gammaproteobacteria > Burkholderiales > Burkholderiaceae > Burkholderia. Next base: position 195,740 of record NZ_ML058600.1, read on the forward strand.
CACGCCATCACCTGTTCGTTGGTGTTGACGTCCGGTGCCGGAATGTCCGTGTTCGGCCCGATGATGATGCCGATTTCGCTGGTGTAGCGGCGCGTCACGCGCTCGAGCTCACCACGCGACAGCTTGCGCGGGTCGACGCGGATGCCGCCCTTCGCACCGCCGTACGGCACGTTCACGGCCGCGTTCTTCACCGACATCCATGCGGACAGTGCCATCACTTCCGACAGCGTCACGTCCTGGTGGTAGCGCACGCCGCCCTTGCCCGGACCGCGCGACACGTTGTGCTGCACGCGATAGCCTTCGAAGTGGGCGACGGTGCCGTTGTCGAGTTCGATCGGGCAGTCGACGATCAGGATGCGCTTCGGACGCTTCAGCGTTTCCAGCCAGCGCGACAGCGAACCGAGGTACGGTGCGACGCGATCGACCTGCTGAAGGTAGTTGCCCCACGGGCCGAGATCGTCGGCGTGAAGGTAGGACGGGATGGACTGCAGTTGCGAAGACATGGACGCTCCAACGTTCAACGGATTGCGCACATTGTCGAAAAACCCCTTTTTTTTATCCAATGCCGTTTGCTTATTCGATTATGCGTTTCTTGCATGATCGCGATTTTTCGCAAATCCGCGGTCGATTTGCGCAAGAACGCGCGCGATCGACCGTGCATCGCGTGCGTGAAAAATTGTGGGGAAAGGTGCGGGACGCCCGCCGGACAGGCTTCCGACAGGGTTGGAAGCGGGCCGTCAGCCGCGCGCGGTCGGTCGTCCGGCCAGCCCGCTTGGTCCGGTCAAGCTGGTTAGGCGGGTTAACCGCCCGCGGTTAACCGGTCGTTTCGCGCAGTTCGTCGCGCACGACTTCCCACAGCGCGCGCACGAGCTTCTGGTGCGGATCGTCGCCCTGCAGCACGAGCTTGTCGCAATACAGGCGGATTTCCATCGTCAGCGTGAACGGATGCGTGCCGCCGCGCGTGGAACGGTCGAGCCGGACCAGGCGGCCGCCGGCGACCGCGTCCTCGACCGCGCTGTGCGGCAGGAACGCGACGCCGTGGCCCGCGAGCGCCATCGCCTTCAGCCCTTCGGCCATGTCGGTCTCGTACACGCGATCGAGGAACAGCGACGTCGGTGCGTTCGCAATGATGACTTCGGTCATCCGGCCGAGATACGCGTTCGGCGTGTACGACAGGTACGGCACGCGCGCATCGGCCGTGCCCGGCAGCGTGTAGCGCGGCCGCCCCGCGCGGCCCGGCGCCGAGAACGCGCTGATCGGCTCGCTGCCGAGCACCAGCATGTCGTAGCGGGCCGGGTCGAGTGCGACCGGGTGGCTGGGATGGTGATAGCCCATCACGAGATCGCAGCCGCCCTCGACGAGCGACAGCACGGCGTCGTGCACGTTCAGCGCGCGCAGCCGCGTGTGGACCTGCCCCATCTTCGCCTCGATCCGCTGCAGCCAGCGCGGAAAATACGTGAGCGACAGCGTGTGCGGCACGGCGAATTCGATGGTCGGCACCGGCGCGCCCACGTGGCCGCGCAGCAGCGTGCGCGCCTCGTGCGCCTGCGACAGCATCGTCAGCGCCTGCTCGTAGAAGATCTGGCCGGCCTGCGTGAGCCGCGTCGGATAGACCGACCGATCGATCAGTTCGGTCGCGAGCCACGCCTCGAGCGCCTGGATGCGCCGCGAGAACGCCGGCTGCGACACGTGCCGCAGTTCGGCGGACCGGCTAAAGCTGCGCGTTTCCGCGAGCGAGACGAAGTCTTCGAGCCATTTCAGTTCCATGCAGGCGGGCGCGGCGGGCGGCGGTCGGGTAGAAGCCTGCATTCTACCGGCCGGCCGGCGGGCCCGGCCGCCGGTGTGGCGGAAGGCCCGGCGGGCGGGCGCGGGCACCCGCCGGCGCCGGCCTCGCGCGCCATTCCGGCGCCATTCGGCCGTCGCTGGCCCGCGGCAGCCGCGGCCGGACCGGTTCGGCCGGGATCGGCGCGCGCCAATGGTAAAATGCGGGATTCTCCCCCTCGTTCGCCCCGGCCCCCAAGGCCCTGCCCGATCATGTCCGACACTCGTCCCGATACGCTTTTCGCCCTCACCGCGCTCTCGCCCATCGATGGCCGCTACGCCAGCAAGACCGAAGCGCTGCGCGACTGGCTCTCCGAAGCCGCCTTCATGCGCCACCGCGTCACCGTGGAGGTGCATTGGCTGATCGCGCTGTCGCGTGCCGGCTTCGCGGAAGTCCCGCGCTTCTCCGACGCGTCCGAACAATTCCTGCTGCAGCTCGCCGAGCGCTTCACCGCGCACGACGCCGCGCGCATCAAGGAAATCGAGCGCGTGACGAACCACGACGTGAAGGCCGTCGAATACTGGCTGAAGGAATCGGTGAAGGGCCAGGCCGAACTCGAGAAGGCCAGCGAATTCATCCACTTCGCGTGCACGTCCGAAGACATCAACAACACGTCGCACGGCATGATGCTCGCCGGCGCGCGCGAGCACGTGATCGTGCCGGCGCTGCGCACGGTCCACCAGCGCCTCGTCGCGCTGTCGCACGCGCTCGCCGAGCAGCCGATGCTGTCGCGCACGCACGGCCAGCCGGCCAGCCCGACGACGCTCGGCAAGGAACTCGCGAACGTCGCCGCGCGGCTCGCCCGCGCAATCGCGCGCATCGAGAAGGTCGAGATCCTCGGCAAGATGAACGGCGCGGTCGGCAACTTCAACGCGCACTTGTCCGCGTATCCGGAATTCGACTGGGAAGCGTTCTCGCGCGACGTGATCGAGAACCGCCTGAAGCTCACCTTCAACCCGTACACGATCCAGATCGAGCCGCACGACTACATGGCCGAGCTGTTCGACGCGGTCGCCCGCGCGAACACGATCCTGCTCGACCTCGACCGCGACGTGTGGGGCTACATCTCGGTCGGCTACTTCAAGCAGAAGACGAAGGCCGGCGAGATCGGCTCGTCGACGATGCCGCACAAGGTCAACCCGATCGACTTCGAGAACTCGGAAGGCAACCTCGGCCTCGCGAACGCAACGCTGCGCCACCTCGCCGACAAGCTGCCGGTGTCGCGCTGGCAGCGTGACCTGACCGACTCGACGGTGCTGCGCAACATGGGCGTCGCGCTCGGCTACTCGCTGCTCGCGTACGACTCGCTGATCCGCGGCCTCGACAAGCTCGAAGTGAACCCGCAGCGCCTGAACGACGATCTCGACAACTGCTGGGAAGTGCTCGCCGAGCCGGTGCAGACGGTGATGCGCCGCTACGGCATCGAGAACCCGTACGAGCAGCTGAAGGAGCTGACCCGCGGCAAGGGCATCACGCGCGAAGCGCTGCAGGAATTCGTCGGCACGCTGGCGATTCCGCAGGACGCGAAGGATCGCCTGCTCGCGATGACGCCTGCGTCGTACATCGGCAAGGCCGTCGAACTGGCGAAGCGGATCGCGTAAGCGCCGCCGTCGCCGGACGAAACGAAGCCCGATGCGAAGCAATTCGCATCGGGCTTTTTTTGTTCGCCGCGCACGGCGCCAGAAACGACAAAGGTGCCCCGCAGGGCACCTTTGCCTGACGATTGCCGCGAGCCGCGCTCAGTGCTGCTGCGCCAAGCCGAGCTTCACCATCACTTCATCGACGATCTGCTCGGGCGTCAGCTCGATGCTGACCTCGATCGCTTCGTCCGGGCCCGGCTCCTCGAGCGTGTCGAGCTGGCTCTTCAGCAGCGACGGATCGAAGAAATGGCCGGTGCGGCTCTTCAGGCGCTCGTGCAATACGTCGAACGAACCCTTCAGATACACGAACCGCACGTCGGTGTCGGTGCCGCGCAGCACGTCGCGGTACGAGCGCTTCAGCGACGAGCACGTGAACACGGCCGTCTCGCCGGCCCGCTGCTTTTCCTCGATGGCCGCGCGGATCGTGCGCAGCCAGGGCCAGCGGTCTTCATCGGTCAGCGGAATGCCGTGGTGCATCTTTTCCTTGTTCGCCGCGCTGTGAAACGCGTCGCCATCGGTATAGCTGCACGACAGGCGTTCCGCCAGCAGTTCGCCGATCAGCGACTTGCCGGCGCCCGACACGCCCATTGCGATCAGAATCATTGACTACCCCTTGTTACAAAACCAGGCTCAGCAGCAGCGTAAAGCTCAGACCGAGCACCGAGATGATGGTTTCAAGCAGCGACCAGGTCTTGAAAGTCTGACCGACCGTCATCCCGAAGTATTCCTTGATCAGCCAGAAGCCGCCGTCGTTCACGTGCGAGAAGATCAGCGAACCCGAGCCGGTCGCGAGCACCAGCAGCTCCGGACGAACCGCCGCACCCGACGCCGCCGCGATCGGCGCGACGATGCCGCAGGCCGTCGTCATCGCGACGGTTGCCGAACCCGTCGCAAGACGCATCAGCGCCGCGACGAACCAGCCGAGCAGCAGCGGCGACAGGTGCGCGTGCTTCGCGGTCTCGACGATCTGCTGCGAGATTCCGCTGTCGCGCAGGACGCCGCCGAAGCCGCCGCCCGCGCCGACGATCAGCGTGATGCCGGCGATCGGCGCCAGACACTCGCCGCAGAACTTCTGGATCTGGTCGCGATTGAAGCCCTGCAGCTTGCCGAACGTGAAGAAGCTCACGAGCACGGCGATCAGCAGCGCGACGTCCGAGTTGCCGGCAAAGCGCAGCAGGTTGTTCGGCAGCGACTTCGGTGCGAACACCAGGTCGGCCCAGCTGCCGACGAGCATCAGCACGACGGGCAGCAGGATCGTGAACAGCGTGATGCCGAAGCTCGGCAGTTCGCGCGTGCTGCCATCCGTGCGCGTATCGACGAACTGCGACGCGAGCGGGTTGTTTTCCGGCAGCTTCACGAACTTCGAGATCATCAGCGCGAACAGCGGGCCCGCGATGATCGCGGTCGGCACGCCGACGACCAGGCCGAACGCGATCGTCTTGCCGATATCGGCGCCGTATTGCTGGACGGCCAGCAGCGCGGCCGGATGCGGCGGGATCAGCCCGTGCACGACCGACAGGCCGGCCACCATCGGCAGGCCGACGACAAGCAGCGACTTGCCGGTGCGCTTCGCGACGTTGAACGCGATCGGGATCAGCAGCACGAAGCCGACTTCGAAGAACACCGGCAGGCCGACGATGATCGCGACGAACATCATCGCCCAGTGGATGTTCTTTTCACCGAACCAGTTGATCAGCGTGGTCGCGATCCGTTCGGCGCCGCCCGATTCGGCCATCATCTTGCCGAGCATCGTGCCGAGGCCGACGACGATCGCGATGTGGCCGAGCGTGCCGCCGGTGCCCGTTTCGAACGACTTGACGATCTTGTCCATCGGCATGCCGACGACGAGACCCAGGCCCAGCGAAACGATGATCAGCACCAGGAACGGGTAGATCTTGTAGCGCGCGATCATCAGGATCAGCGCGGCAATCGCGATCAGCGTGAATACGAGCAGCATGCTGCCTTGGACAGCCCCCATGTGGCACTCCTCCTTGGATTAGTTCGAAACCGGGCGAGTTGTTGCGAGTATGCCCGGCTATGCAGGTCTCCGAAACCACGGGGGGTACCCACCCCGTGAGGACGCTGAATTTTACTTATCTTTACGGTCCACGGATAGAACCGGTTCCATCAGCAAAAACCCTCGGTAAAACAAGCACTAAGCGCTTGATTTCCGAGGGCTAAACCGTCCTTTGACGCAAGGTTTAACGGGGCAGCTGGCTCGCGGCTTGCGCGAGGCGCGTGACTTCGGCCCAGTCCTGCGCGGCGAGCGCGGCCTTCGGCGTGAGCCACGAGCCGCCGACGCACACGACGTTCGGCAGCTTCAGGAAATTCGGCGCGGTGTCGACCGTGATCCCGCCCGTCGGGCAGAACTTCAGCCCCGGGAACGGGCCGTGGAACGCCTGCAGCATCGGCACGCCGCCCGCCTGCTGCGCGGGGAAGAACTTTACGATGTCGTAGCCGAATTCGAGCGCCTGGATGATGTCGCTCGGCGTCATCACGCCCGGCAGCAGCGGCAGGCCCGCGTCGAGCGAAGCGAGGTGCAGTTCCTTCGTCAGGCCCGGCGACACGCCGAACGTCGCGCCCGCGCGCTTCGCCTGCGCGCAGTGCTCGGGCTTCGTGATCGTGCCGACGCCGACGACGATGTCGTCCGCAAGCTGGCTCGCGCGCTGGATCGCCTCGAGGCCCGCCGGCGTGCGCAGCGTGATTTCGAGCACCTTGACGCCGCCCGCGTGCAACGCGCGCGACACGTTTTCGCCCTGCTCGACCGAGTCGAATGCGAGCACCGGAATCACCGGGCCCAGCTTCACGATTTCAGCAATCGTCTTCATTGATCACACTCCTTGAAATTCATGCAGCGACGCCGACGGCCGCTTCGCCGACCAGCGTCCCGAAAACCGATGCGCCCTGCTCGGCCGGCGCGGCCGCCGCGCGGAACACGCCGAACAGTTCGCGCCCGAAACCGACCTCGTTCTCGGCCTGATGCAGCGGCTGCGCGACCGGGCGCGCTTGCCATTCCGCTTCGTCGACCTCGATGTCGAGGACGCCGGCTTCCGCGTCGATCACGAGCGTGTCGCCCGTCTTCACCTTGCCGATCGGGCCGGCGAGCAGCGCTTCCGGCGACACGTGGATCACGGCCGGCACCTTGCCCGACGCGCCGGACATGCGGCCGTCGGTGACCAGCGCGACGTGGAAGCCCTGATCCTGCAGCACGCCGAGCAGCGGCGTCAAACGGTGGAGCTCAGGCATCCCGTTCGCACGCGCGCCCTGGAAGCGCACGACCGCGACGAAATCGCGCTTCAGCTCGCCGCGATCGAATGCCGCCTGCACGGCTTCCTGCGAATCGAACACGATCGCCGGCGCCTTTACCTTGCGGTGTTCCGGCGCGACCGCCGAGATCTTGATCACGCCGCGGCCGAGCCGGCCCTGCATCAGGCGCAGGCCGCCGTCGGGCTGGAACGGCTCGCGGATGCCGCGCAGCACCTTGGTGTCGTGGCTCTCGGCCGTGCCGTCGACCCACGTGAGCTTGCCGTCGATCAGCTTCGGCTCCTTCGTGTAGTGCGACAGGCCCTTGCCCGCGACCGTCGTCACGTCTTCGTGCAGCAGCCCGCCTTCGAGCAGGTTGCGCACCAGGAACGCGACGCCGCCCGCAGCATGGAAATGGTTCACGTCGGCCTTGCCGTTCGGATAGATCTTCGCGAGCAGCGGCACCACGGCCGACAGTTCGTCGAAATCGTTCCAGTCGATCAGGATGCCGGCCGCGCGCGCGATCGCGACGAGGTGCAGCGTGTGGTTGGTCGAGCCGCCCGTCGCGAGCAGCGCGACGATCCCGTTGACGATCGCCTTCTCGTCGATCACATGGCCGATCGGCGTGTACTGGCCGCGCTCGACGGTCAAGTCGAGCACGCGGCGCGCGGCTTGCGCGGTCAGCGCGTCGCGCAGCGGCGTATGCGGATGGACGAATGCCGAGCCCGGCAGGTGCAGGCCCATCAGCTCCATCAGCATCTGGTTGCTGTTCGCGGTGCCGTAGAACGTGCAGGTGCCGTGGCCGTGATACGCGGCCGATTCGGCTTCGAGCAGCGCGTCGCGGCCGACCTGGCCGGTCGCGAACTGCTGGCGGATCTTCGCCTTGTCGTCGTTCGACAGGCCGCTCGTCATCGGGCCGGCCGGCACGAAGATGGTCGGCAGATGGCCGAACTGCAGCGCGCCGATCAGGAGGCCCGGCACGATCTTGTCGCAGATGCCGAGGCACAGCGCCGCGTCGAACATGTTGTGCGTGAGCGCGATCGCCGTACCCATCGCGATCGCCTCGCGCGAGAACAGCGACAACTCCATCCCCGGGTTGCCCTGCGTGACGCCGTCGCACATCGCCGGCACGCCGCCCGCAAACTGAGCGACACCGCCGTTCTCGCGCGCGGCGGCCTTGATGATGTCGGGGAAATCCTTGTACGGTGCGTGCGCGGACAGCATCTCGTTGTACGAGGACACGATGCCGATGTTCGGCTCGCGGATCGCCTTGATCTGGAACTTGTCGCTGCCTTCCAGACCCGCAAAGCCGTGCGCGAGATTGGCGCACGACAGCGCGCCGCGCGCCGGGAACTTGCCTTGCGCGCCGTCGATGCGCTGCAGATAGGCGGAACGGGTCGATAGGCTGCGGGCGATCACGCGTTCGGTGACTTTCGCCAGAGTGGGGTGCAGCGACGTCATGCTGGGCGCTCCTGTATGCCGGACGACACCGGCGGTTGGAATCGTGGGGACGATCGAGTGCGTCGAACGAACGAAGCCAGTCTAGTAGAAAAACTACAAGCATGCAATGCGGATCAATGTGCCCGCAACCCTCGTTCCCGCCACCAGCAAGGCTTTACCTAGTGAAAACCCTAATCCACACCACTACCACCCTCATGAATTACCGGCGATGGTGCTAGCATTTTCTTGTAGATTTTCTACAATTCGATTGCGATACACTCGCTCATCCGAACCCGATTTCCATCCGCCGTCCCATGCTGCCTCGCATTGAAGCGATCCGCGCCGACCTGCGCCCGTCCGAGCGCAAGCTCGCCGACTACATCCTCGCCGCGCCGCGCGAGGTGCTCGACCTCGCGATGACCGAGCTGTCCACCCGCGCGGGCGTCAGCCAGCCGACCATCGCACGCTTTTGCCAGGCGCTCGGCTGCAGCGGCTTTCGTGAATTCAAGATCCGGCTCGCGCAGAGCGTCGCGCCGGGCGTGTCGTCGGTGTATCGCGACGTCGAGCCCGACGAGCCCGCGCCCGGCATCATCGGCAAGGTGTTCGACCGCACGATCGGCGCGCTGATCGAGGTGCGCAACAGCCTGTCGGCCGGCAGCGTCGCCGACGCGATCGCGCTGCTGTCGAACGCGTCGCGCATCGAGTTCTACGGCGCCGGCGGCTCGGGCATCGCCGCGCAGGACATCCAGCACAAGTTCTTCCGGCTCGGCGTGCCGAGCGTCGCGTATTCGGATCCGCACACGTTCTCGATGTCGTCGGCGCTGCTCGGGCCGCATGATGTCGTCGTCGCGATCTCGAACACCGGCCGCACGCGCGACATCGTCGACGCGGCGCGCTCGGCGCTCGCGTGCGGCGCGAAGGTCGTCGCGATCACGCAGAGCCATTCGCCGCTCGCGAAGCTCGCGACGGTGAGCCTCGCGTCGAACGTCGCCGAGGAAACCGACGTGTTCTCGCCGATGACGTCGCGGATGTCGCATCTCGCGATCGGCGACATCCTCGCGGTCGGCGTCGCGCTGTCGCGCGGGCCGGCGCTGATGGAGCGCGTCGGCCGCGCTAAGGAAGCGATCACGCGCCGCCGGATCGACGACGGCACGAAGGATTGACCGGGCACGGCGTGCCGCCGGCGCATGACCCACGCGCGATCCGGCGGATCAGCGGCTACCTGGCATGCACGTAAACGAACAACGGCGCCCCGAGGGGCGCCGTTGCGCATGGGTCGCCGGCAGCAGTGCCGTGCCGCCGATTCAGAACGGCTTGATCACGACCAGCGCGACCGCGGCAAGCATGCCGAGCACCGGCAGCTCGTTGAACACGCGATACCACTTGTCGGAGCGGCGGTTCTCGCCGCGCTCGAACACCTTCAGCAAGTGCCCGCAATACGCGTGATAGACGATCAGCAGCAGCACCACCGTCACCTTCGCGTGAATCCACCCCTGCCCCTGGCCGATGCCGATCACGAGCCACAGCCACAGCCCGCATGCGAGCGCCGGCACGGCGATCAGCGTCATGAAGCGGAACAGCTTGCGCGCCATCAGCAGCAGCCGGCGCACCGCGGCCGGATCGGTCTCCATGGCCAGGTTCACGTAGATGCGCGGCAGGTAGAACAGCCCCGCGAACCACGCGGCGATCAGAACGATGTGGAACGTCTTGACCCAGAGCATTGCCATCGATTGTGCGCCTCGCGTTACTGACGGCCTTCGCCGTGTCCGAGCACCACGTACTTCAGCGACGTCAGCCCTTCCAGGCCGACGGGGCCGCGCGCGTGCAGCTTGTCGTTCGAGATGCCGATTTCCGCGCCGAGACCGAATTCGAAGCCGTCCGCGAAGCGCGTCGACGCGTTGACCATCACGCTCGCCGAATCGACTTCGCGCAGGAAGCGCATCGCGCGGTCGTGATCCTCGGTGACGATCGCATCGGTGTGATGCGAGCCGTAATGGTTGATGTGCTCGATCGCGGCGTCGAGGCCATCGACGACCTTGATCGCGAGCACCGGCGCGAGATACTCGGTGTGCCAGTCTTCCTCGGTCGCGTCGACGAGCGGGCCGACGCCGGCTTCGGCGAGCACCGCGCGCGCGGCTTCGTCGACGCGCAGCTCGACCTGCTTGTCGCGATACAGCTTGCCGAGCGACGGCAGCAGCGCGGCCGCGATGCCGCTCGACACGAGCAGCGTCTCCATCGTGTTGCAGGTGCCGTAGCGGTGCGTCTTCGCGTTGTCGCACACGGTCAGCGCCTTCGCGACATCGGCACGATCGTCGACGTACACGTGGCAGATGCCGTCGAGATGCTTGATCATCGGCACGCGCGCCTCGTTGATCAGGCGCTCGATCAGGCTCTTGCCGCCGCGCGGCACGATCACGTCGACGTATTCGGTCATCGTGATCAGCTTGCCGACCGCCGCGCGATCGGCGGTCGCGACGACCTGCACCGCATCCTGCGGCAGGCCGGCCGCCTCGAGCCCTTCACCGATCAGCTTCGCGAGCGCCGCATTCGATTCGAGCGCCTCGGAGCCGCCGCGCAGGATCGTCGCGTTGCCCGACTTCAGGCACAGCGCGGCCGCGTCGATCGTCACGTTCGGACGCGACTCGTAGATGATGCCGATCACGCCGAGCGGCACGCGCATCTGGCCAACCTGGATCCCGCTCGGGCGGTACTTGAGGTTGCCGATCTCGCCGATCGGATCGGCGAGCGACGCGACCTGGCGCAGCCCTTCGACCATCGTGTCGAGCGCCTTGTCGGACAGCGTCAGGCGGTCGATGAACGCCGCATCGAGCCCCTTTTCACGGGCACGGGCGACGTCGCGCGCATTCGCATCCTTCAGCGCCTGCGCGTCGCGCTCGATCGCGCGGGCCACGGCGTCGAGCGCCGCGTTCTTCGCGGCCGTGCTGGCGCGCGCCATCGCGCGGGAAGCGTGCCGGGCACGGCGGCCCAGGTCCGTCATGTACTGGTCGATATCCATCGTGTGACTCGAGAAGCGAGCCGCTAGGCGCGGCGTGAATTCGTGGGGAAGCGGGACGCGCGGCGCCGGCAAGGCCGCGCCGCGTCAGCGAAATATTGTAAGCGGGTTGCGATGCGTGCGCTGAACGCCCGGACGGGGCTTAACGCCGCACGCGACCCGCGGTCGGCGGTCGCTCGCCGCGCGCGCCTGCGACCGTCATCGCGAGCTGGAACAGGCCGTCCCACGGATCGGGCGGCGGCTCGTCCTGCGTGCGGCGGCCCGGCGTGACGGCCGACAGCCCCTTCACCTGCCGGTCGAGCTTCGCGGCAAACGCGAGCGCCTTCTCGAGCATGGGTTCCGATACGCGGTTCAGCGCGGGGCCGATCAGCCGTTCACGCGGCCCCCATACGCGGTTCTCGCGCAGCAGCGTGGCGAGCGGCTTGCCGGCGTTCGCGCCGCGCTTGATCCGCAGCAGCGTGCGCAGTTCCTCGACGACGGCCCACATCACGAGCACGATCGCCTCGCCCTCGCCCTTCAGCCCGTCGATCATCCGCGCGAGCCGCGCGGCGTCGCCCGCGAGCATCGCCTCGTTCAGCTTGAACACGTCGTAGCGCGCGACGTTCAGCACCGCGTCGTGCACCTGCTCGAACGTCAGCACGCCCTGCGGATAGAGCAGCCCGAGCTTCTGGATTTCCTGGTGCGCGGCGAGCAGGTTGCCCTCGACGCGCTCCGCGATGAACTGCAGCGCGCGCCGGCCGTCGTCGCCGGGCGCGACGCGCTGGCCCTGCATCGACAGGCGTTGGCCGATCCAGTTCGGCAGCTGCGCGCGGTCGACCGGATCGATCTTCAGCGCGACGCCGCCGTTCTGCAGCGCGGTGAACCACGCGGATTTCTGCGTTGCCGCGTCGAGGCGCGGCAACGTGACGAGCATCAGCGCGTCGGGATTGGGCGTGGCCGCGAGCGTCTTCAGCGCGTCGGCGCCTTCCTTGCCGGGCTTGCCGGACGGAATGCGCAGCTCGATCAGCTGGCGCTCGCCGAACAGCGACATCGCCTGCGTCGCGCCGAGCAGTACGCTCCAGTCGAAGCCGCGCTCGACCGTATGCACCGAGCGCTCGGTGAAGCCCGCCGCGCGCGCGGCCGCACGAATGCGGTCGCACGCTTCCTGCGCGAGCAGCGGCTCGTCGCCATAGACGGTGTAGAGCCCGGCCATCCCCTTCGCGAGGTGCGGCTCCAGCGCATCAAGTCGCAATTGCATCGCTGAATGCGCCCGCGATCAGAGCGGCGGCGGCGGCAGCGGCGCGCCCGGCGACACGCCCGGCACCACGTCCTCCGGCGCCGGCGTCAGCGAATGGACGATCGCGAGACGCCGCATCAGCTGGTCGACCGCGTCGTTCTGCATGTCGCCATACAGGATGTCGGCTTCCTGCGCCTTCGCGTTGGTGTACTGGTCGCTGTACGTCATCGCGCGGTTCAGCGCGATCGCGCTCGGCGGGATCAGCACGGTGCCGTCCTTGCTCGTCAGCGTGTAGTTCAACGTGTAGAACAGCGCATATTCCTGCGCGGAGCCGTACTTGTTGAGCGTCAGCGTGTTCTGCCCGCGCGACTCCCACATGCGCAGCACGGCGTCGGCGTCGTCCGCCGACTTGACGATCTTCGTGTCGCTGCCGGCCTCGACGAGGCGCGTGAGCCGCGCCTCGACGACCGCCGGCGCACCCGCGATCAGCAGTTGCTTGAACGCGTAGTTCTGCTGGCCGCGCAGCTGGAAACCGCATGCCGACAGCGCGAGCGCGCTGCCGGCGGCGAGCATCAAAAACGATCTGCGGATCACCTTCGCTCCTTCTGTGTGCGCCCGACGGCCCGCGGCCGTCAGACGACGATGTTCACGAGGCGGCCGGGCACGACGACGATCTTCTTCGCCGGCTTGCCGTCGCTGAACTTCGCGAACGCTTCGTCGGCCACCGCCGCGGCTTCGATCGCCTCGCGGCTCGCGTCCTTCGCGACCTTCAGCGCGCCGCGCACCTTGCCGTTCACCTGCAGCACGAGTTCGATCTCGGCCTGCTCGAGCGCGGCCTCGTCGACCTTCGGCCACGGTGCATCGAGCAGCGGGCCGAATTCGTCCGCGTAGCCGAGCGCCTTCCACAGCTCGAACGTGACGTGCGGCACGACAGGGTACAGCACGCGCAGCAGCACGCCGTACGTCTCGCGCAGCACGGCCGGCGTCGCGCCCTTCGCGCCGTCGATCGCGTTCAGCATCTTCATCGCGGCCGACACGACCGTGTTGTACTGCAGACGCTGGTAGTCGAAATCGGCCTGCTTCAGCACGCTGTAGATCTCGCGGCGCAACGCCTTGTCGGCATCGCCGAGCGTCGCCGCGTCGAAACCGGCGCGGGCGGCGAGCGCCTCGCGATTGCCGGCGCCGAAGCTCCATACGCGGCGCAGGAAGCGGCTCGCGCCTTCGACGCCCGCGCCCGACCACTCGAGCTGCTGCTCGGGCGGCGCGGCGAACATCGTGAACAGGCGTGCGGTGTCGGCACCGTACTGGTCGATCAGCAGTTGCGGATCGACGCCGTTGTTCTTCGACTTCGACATCTTCTCGATGCCGCCGAGCACGACCGGCTGGCCGTCCGCGTTCAGCGTCGCGCCGACCGGGCGGCCCTTGTCGTCGTGCGTGACCGTCACGTCGAGCGGGTTGTACCAGGTCTTCTTGCCCGCTGCGTCTTCGCGGTAGTACGTCTCGTTCAGCACCATCCCCTGCGTGAGCAGGTTCTTCGCCGGCTCGCCGAACTTCACGAGGCCGAGGTCGCGCATCACCTTGGTCCAGAAGCGCGAATACAGCAGGTGCAGGATCGCATGCTCGATGCCGCCGATGTATTGATCCATCGGCATCCAGTAATCGGTGCGCGCGTCGACCATGGTCTCGGCGTCCGGCGCCGTGTAGCGCGAGAAGTACCACGACGAATCGACGAAGGTGTCCATCGTGTCGGTTTCGCGCTTCGCGGCTGCGCCGCACTTCGGGCACGTGCAGTTCAGGAACGCTTCGGACTTCGCGAGCGGGTTGCCCGAGCCGTCCGGCACGAGGTCTTCCGGCAGCACGACCGGCAGGTCCTGCTCCGGCACCGGCACGTCGCCGCACGACGGGCAGTGGATGATCGGGATCGGCGTGCCCCAGTAGCGCTGGCGCGACACGCCCCAGTCGCGCAGGCGCCACGTGATCTGCTTGTCGCCGAAGCCGCCGGCCTTCAGGTCGGCCGCGACCGCGTCGACCGCTTCCGCATAGCGCAGGCCGTCGTACTTGCCGCTGTTCACGCAGACCGCGGTCTCCTTGTCGCCGTACCACTCCTGCCATGCGTCGAGCGAGTAGGTCTGGCCTTCGCTGCCGATCACCTGCTTGATCGGCAGGTCGTATTTCTTCGCGAACGCGAAATCGCGTTCGTCGTGGCCCGGCACGCCCATCACCGCGCCTTCGCCATAGCTCATCAGCACGTAGTTGCCGATCCACACCTCGACCGGCTCGCCGGTCAACGGGTGCGTGACGGAGAAGCCCGTCGGGACGCCCTTCTTCTCCATCGTCGCGACGTCGGCCTCGGCGACGCCGCCGCGCTTGCATTCGTCGATGAACGCCTGCAGTTCCGGCTTGCCCTGCGCGAGACGCGTGGCGAGCGGGTGCTCGGCCGCGATCGCGCAGAACGTGACGCCCATGATCGTGTCGGCACGCGTCGTAAACACGCGCAGCAGCGCCTTCTCGCCGTCGAGTTCGTACGGGAAGCCGAAGTTCACGCCGAAGCTCTTGCCGATCCAGTTCTGCTGCATGATCTTCACGCGCTCGGGCCAGCCGAGGCCGTCGAGATCGTTCAGCAGCTCATCCGCGTACTGCGTGATCCGCAGGTAGTACATCGGGATCTCGCGCTTCTCGACGAGCGCGCCCGAACGCCAGCCGCGGCCGTCGATCACCTGCTCGTTCGCGAGCACGGTCTGGTCGACCGGGTCCCAGTTCACGGTGCCCGTCTTCTTGTACGCGATGCCCTTCTCGAGCATCTTCAGGAACAGCCACTGGTTCCACTTGTAGTAGTCGGGCTTGCACGTCGCGATTTCGCGCGACCAGTCGATCGCGAGGCCCATCGACTGCATCTGGCCCTTCATGTAGTCGATGTTGTCGTAGGTCCACTTCGCGGGCGGCACGCCGTTCGCCATCGCGGCGTTCTCGGCCGGCATCCCGAACGCGTCCCAACCCATCGGCATCAGCGTGTTGTAGCCGTTCATCCGCAGATAACGGTACATCACGTCGTTGATCGTGTAGTTGCGCACGTGACCCATGTGCAGCTTGCCGGACGGGTACGGCAGCATCGACACGCAGTAGAACTTCGGCTTCTGCGAATCTTCCTTCGTCTTGTAGGCATCGGCTGCGCGCCAGTCGCCCTGGGCGGCGGCTTCGACGTCGGCGGGTACGTATCTCTCGTGCATGGTGTGGTTCGGACTAGGCTTTAAGCGGCGCGCCACGGGGCGGGCACGCGGAAGTGGACGAAAATCGGGCAGCCCGGCGGCGGGAGCAGGCGCACGGTTCTCGGGCCTGCCTGATGGTTTCCGGATATTCGCCGGGTAACCCGGAGGGTCTCCAGGTTACCCGGCGAAACCCTGCCGACCGGGCGAAACGACGATTATACCGTTCGTGGCGGGCGGTACGGCCGGTCTTGCGGGCCGGTGCGCATTCTTGCCGGCAGTCGACCGGGGGAGCGGCGTGAATGACGCGGGCGGGAGGCGGGTCGGGTGGTCGGTGAGTCGGTGAGTCAGTGAGTCAGCGAGTCAGCCGGTCGGCCGATCAGCTGGGTTAGCGAGCCCGCGAGTCAGCCGGTCAGCGAGTCGCGCCCGAGGCGGCCGGCGCGGCGGCGCCCGCCGGCGGCACATCGGTGACGAAGCCGATCCGCGTGAGCCCGGCAGCCTGCGCGGCACCCATCACCTGCGCAATCACGTCGTAGCGGGTCGCGCGCGACGCGCGCAGCCGCAGCTCGGGCGGCGCGGCGCCCGCCGCGGCGGCCTTGAAGCGCGCGGGCAGCGCGTCGAGTGCAACGGGCGTGTCGTCCCAGTACAGCTTGCCGGCATCGTCGATCGACAGCGTGACCGACTGCGGCGTATCGCGCGCGACGCTCGCCGCGACTTTCGGCAGGTCGAGCCGGATCGCATGCGTCATCAGCGGCGCGGTGATGATGAAGATGACGAGCAGCACGAGCATCACGTCGATCAGCGGCGTCATGTTGATCTCCGCCATCGGCGCGGACGTCTTGTGGTGCTCCAGTCCGCCGAATGCCATGATCGTTCCTCCCCCGGTGGCGCGTCAGGCGCCCTGCGCGCACACGAACACGTGCAGGTCGCGCGCGAAGCCGTCGAGCTCCTCGGCGAGCTGCCGGACGAGCCGCCCGAGGATGTTGTACGCGAGCACCGCCGGAATCGCGACGACGAGCCCGAACGCGGTCATGATCAGCGCCTCGCCGACCGGCCCCGCGACGTTCTCGATCTGCGCCTGCCCGCTCGCGGCAATGCTGCCGAGCGCGTGGTAGATGCCCCATACGGTGCCGAGCAGGCCGACGAACGGCGCGGTGCTGCCGATCGACGCGAGCAGCACCTGACCGAACTCGAGGCGCCGCTGCGAGCGCAGCATCGCGTGGCGCAGCGCCCGCAGCACGCGTTCGCTGCGCTCGACGCGCGCGCCCAGCGCGGCCGGATCGTGTGCGTCGGCCGCATCGCGCGCGGCTTCGGCGAGCGGCACGAATACACGTTCGCGATCGGCGCCGGCGAGCGCGTCGATGCCCGCGTCGAGCGACGCGGCGCGCCAGAACGCGGCGAGCGCGCGCGGCCCCTGCCGCTTCGCGCGGACCAGGAGCCAGGCCTTCATCAGGAGGAAGCACCAGCTGGCGACGGACATCGCCAGCAGCACATAGGCGACGGCATGCGTGATCGCATCGCCGCTTTCGAGGTAGTGGACAACGCCGGTGGGAATGGCCATCGGAGTTTCCCCGTGAGGGTCAGCGCAGGCCGAGCACGTCCTGCATGTCGAACAGGCCGGCGCCATGCGCCGACAGGAAGCGGACCGCACGCAGCGCGCCCTGCGCATACGACACGCGGCTCGACGACTTGTGCGTGATCTCGATCCGTTCGCCGATCCCGGCGAACAGCACCGTGTGGTCGCCGACGATGTCGCCGCCGCGCACGGCCGCGAAGCCGATCGACGACGGATCGCGTTCGCCCGTCACGCCCTGGCGGCCGTACACCGCGCAGTCGTCCAGCGAGCGCCCGAGCGCGCCGGCCACGGCCTCGCCCATCATCAGCGCGGTGCCCGACGGCGCGTCGACCTTGTGACGGTGGTGCGCCTCGATGATCTCGATGTCGTAGCCGTGCGAAAAATGCTTCGCCGCGAATTCGAGCAGCTTCAGCGTGACGTTCACGCCGACGCTCATGTTCGCCGCGAACACGATGCCGATCTTGCCGGCCGCGGCCTGCAGCTCGGCCTTCTGCTCGGCGGTGAAGCCCGTCGTGCCGATCACGAGCTTCACGTCGTGGCGCAGCGCGGCCGCGACGTGCGCGATCGTGCCTTCCGGCCGCGTGAAGTCGATCAGGTAGTCGGCCTGCGCGAACACGGCGTCGAGATCGTCGGTCAGCTTGATCCCGGTTTCCTTGCCGAGGAACGCGCCCGCGTCCTGGCCGAGGAACGGCGAATCGGCGCGGTCGAGTGCGCCGACGAGCTGCGCGTCGGAATCGTTGAGAACGGCTTCGATCAGCATCCGGCCCATACGGCCCGATGCACCGGCAATCGCAATCTTCATGGCTTTCTACACGACAGGTCTAAAGGCGGGCGGCGCATGCCGCCCTGTTTCCGCACGCCGGCCGCTTACTGCGACTGGGCCGGCGCGGTGAGCGGCTGGTTCTGCAGGTTGTCGGAGCCTTGCGGGCCGACGGGCGGCGCCGCTTCGTTCGTCGCGTTCGGCTGCGGCGGGCGATGGAACTGGAACTGCGGCTGGATCGCCGGCGCGGCGCCCGGCGGCTGGCCGCCCGGCACCGGCGCGCCGGCCGAAGCCTTCGCGGACGGCGTGAAGCGGCGGGACGCCGAGCCCTGCCCGGACACCTGGTTGGTCGCGCGGTTCGCCGCGCGCGCCGCCTGGGCGTTCGCATCCTGGTCGAGCACCGCGGCGGACGCCGGCTCGGCGGACGGGCTCGCGGCAGCGGTCGCCTGCGCCGCGCTCGCGGCCGCAGCGGCTGCGGCGGCTTCCGACGCCTTCTTGGCCGCGGCCGCGGCCTTCGCCTTCTTGCCGCCGCGGTCGCCATCGATATCGGCCAGCAGGTCGAGCTCGGACGGCAGGTTGTCGGCGCCCGTCCAGCTGGCGAGGCGATCGCCCGCGAACGTCAGCACGAGGTCGCGCTGCTGGACGACGGACGTCGAGCCGCGCTTGAAGTAAAAGAGGTAATCCCAGCGGTCGGCATGGAACATGTCCGCCAGCAGCGGCGTACCGAGCAACGCGCGGACTTGCTCGCGCGTCATCCCGGCCTGCAGCTGCGCGGCCTTCTCCTGCGACACGAAGTTGCCCTGCACTACGGTGATCCGATAGGGCGTGATGCTCTGCGCAATGCGCTGCGTCACGCTGTCGTACGACGAACAACCAGCCAGCGCGGCAACGGCGGCGGCAGCGATGATGGCACTCCGCATGCGACTCCTCTGAAAGTGCATAAGAGATTCGGGGAACATTTCCTTCACCGAGCTGGCCCGCGTCGCGGGCCGCGCGTGTTTCTGGAACGGCGAAAAGCCGGTAACATTGAAGCCCTGCATTGTACTCTAGGGATGCCTAGCCATGACCAATCCGACGGATCTCAAGAATATCGGGCTAAAGGCCACCCTACCGCGCCTCAAGATTCTCGAGATCTTCCAGCAAAGCCCGGTGCGTCACCTGACGGCCGAAGACGTCTACCGCAACCTGCTCAACGAGCAGCTCGACATCGGGCTCGCCACCGTTTACCGCGTGCTGACGCAGTTCGAGCAAGCTGGCCTGCTCTCACGCAGCAACTTCGAATCCGGCAAGGCCGTGTTCGAACTGAACGAAGGTTCGCACCACGATCACCTCGTCTGCCTCGATTGCGGCCGCGTCGAAGAGTTCTTCGATGCCGAGATCGAATCCCGCCAGCAAGCGATCGCGAAGGAACGCGGCTTCCGGCTCCAGGAACACTCACTCGCGATGTACGGTTCCTGCACGACCGAGAACTGCCCGCACCGCAAGCACTGATCCGCATTCGGCGCGCATGCGCGACGGCCCGGCCGGCACCTCGCCGCCCGGGCCGTGTCGTTTTCGGGCCGGAATGAAAAACGGCCCGCACGTCGCGCGCGGGCCGGTTCGGGAACGTTTTCGATCGAGCATGCGGCGGCGGCGAGCCGTGCCGCATCGTCGCTACGTGGCGCTCGATCCGCTCGATCCGCTCGATCCGCGCGATGCGTCGTGCGCGAAGCCTGACGCCCGATGCCGCCTTCGCCGCGGATCAGGCCGCGCCGGCGCACGCCGGCTCGAACTCGAGCGCCCACGCGTCGTCGAGCGGAATCTCGTCGCAGTTCGGCTGCGGGCCGCCGCGATCGACGATCACGAAGTCGCTGACCGCGTCGAGCGCGAGCAGCGGGTGGTGCCAGACGCCCTTCGCGTAGTTCACGCCCTGCCAGCCCTCGGCCAGGAACGCACGCATCGCGTCGGGCCTGAACTCGCCGGCCGGCGCGACGACGATCGCGTAGCGCGACACGGCCGCGAGCGGAATGAACGCCTGGCTGCCGTGCGGATGACGCTCCATCAGCGTGATCGCGACCGGCAGCGCGCGCGGCTGCGCGCGGAACACGCTGACGAGCGGCCGGCCGCCGTCCGCGCACACGTCGATCGTCGCGAGATCGTGGAAGCGCTCGGTCGTGCCGCCGTTGATCGGGAAATGCCGCGCGCCTTCGAGCGCGATCACGTCGCCGAACGGCGTGAACGCTTCGCGGGTCAGGCGCTCGACGCGCAGGATGTGGGGTCCGCTCATGCCGATGCCCTCCTTCAAGCCGGCTCGCCCCACAGACGCAGGCGCGACACGCCGCCGTCCGGGAAGATGTTGAAGCGCACATGCGTGACGGGGCCAAGCGCCGCGAGCTGGTCGAACGTGTGCACGTGGTCCATCTGCAGCTTCTGCTCGCCGAGCAGTTCGGCCCAGAACATCGCCTGCGTGACGAGCGAATCGTCGGTGCCGCCCGTCACGTGCGCGGCCTGCAGCGAGCAACGATCGGGGAAGTTGCCCTTGAAGAACGCCGTGTCGACCTCGACGCGCCGGATGATGCCCGGCCGCGCCAGCGCGACGATCGCCCAGTCGTTGCCGGGCTCGCGGCGGCGGCGCGTTTCCCAGCCGTCGCCCATGTTCGCGCCGCGCCCCGGCATCAGCATCTGCGAGGCCGGACCGAAGTGCTGGTTGTTCGCGGCCACCAGGTAGCCGCCGTTCTCGATCGCCGCGAGATCGACGAGCTCGCCCGCCGGCACGTGGCGCCAGTCTCGCTGCGGCTGGCCGTACACGCGCAACCGCGCGAGCCCGCCGTCCGGATACAGGTTCACGCGCAGGTGCGTGACCGGCTGCGCATCGTCGACGCTCACGTAGTGATGCGAATTGCCCTGCAGCGTCGTCGCCGGGACGATCGTGCGCCATGCGGCGTCGTCCGGCGGCGTGTCGCCATCCGCCGCGCAGGCCTCGATCGACGCGGCCGGCGGGAAGTTGCCGGTGAAGTGGCTCGTGTCGAGATCGACGCCATAAATCACGCCCGGCCGCGCGAGCCGGACCACGCAGAAGTCGTGGCCGGTCGTGCGCTTGCGGCGCGTTTCCCAGCCGTCCATCCACTTGCCGTGATCGTCGTACTTGCCGGGAATGAAGACCGCCGGCTCCGGATTCAGCATCCGCTCCTTCGGCGCGAAGAATTCGTCGCTGGCGAAGAGCGCCTGCGCGCCCAGGCGCGGGTCGGCGAGGTTCATGTAGCGCCGCGTGAAAGCCGGCGCATTCGGATCGAGGATGGGGGCTGCCATGTCGTCTCCATTATCTTGGTAAGGACCGGCGCATCGTCGCGCCTGCCGCAGGACATTCGTTCGCGCGCAGCGGCCGGGAAAAGCGCCACGCGCGGAGGGTGTGCTCAGAGCGCGTGGGCCTGGTCGCCCGCGACCGGTGCTGCGCTGCCCGGCGCGTCGGCCACGTAGCGCAGCTCGCGGTTCAGCACGCGCTTCGCGCGGGCCCGGTCGATGTCGTTCTCCCACACCGCGACCACCACCGTCGCGACGCAGTTGCCGATCAGGTTGGTCAGCGCGCGGGCGATGCCGACGAACCAGTCGACCGGCAGGATCAGCACGAGGCCGAGCACCGGGATCGCGGGGATCGCCGACAGCGTCGCCGCGAGGATCACGATCGCCGAGCCGGGAATCCCGTGCGCACCCTTCGACGTGACGAGCGACACGAGCAGCACGACGATCAGGTCATGCGTGGACAGCGGCGTGTTGGTGGCCTGCGCGATGAACAGCACGGCGAGCGTCAGGTAGATCGAGAAGCCGTCGAGGTTGAACGAATAGCCGGTCGGGATCACGAGGCCGACCGTCGAATCCTTGATGCCCATGTATTCGAGCTTGCTCATCACCTGCGGCAGCACCGCGTCCGACGATGCCGTGCCGAGCACGATCGACAGTTCCTCGCGCAGGTAGCGGATCAGCTTGAACACCGAGAAGCCCGCCAGCCGCATCACCGCGCCGAGCACCACCGTGACGAACACGATGCAGCTCAGGTAGAACACCGCGACCAGATAGCCGAGCTGCTTGAGCGACGAAACGCCGTACTTGCCGGTCGTGAACGCGATCGCGCCGAGCACGCCGAGCGGCGCGAGCTTGATGATGAAGCCGATGATCTTGAAGAACACGTGCGACAGCTCCTCGATCAGGCTGTTCACGCGCTGCGCCTTGTCGCCGAGCAGCGACAGCGCGGAGCCGAACAGCACCGCGAACACGAGGATCTGCAGGATGTCGCCCTTCGCGAACGCGTCGATCGCGGTCTCGGGGATGATCTTCATCAGGTAGCCGGCCGTGTCCTTCAGGCTTTCGGCGTTCTTCGCGTACGTCGACAGCGACGCCGCGTCGAGCGAGTGCAGGTCGATGTTCATTCCGACGCCCGGGCGCGTGAGCCATGCGAGCACGAGCCCGATGCCGAGCGCAAGCGTCGTCATCACCTCGAAGTAGATGACCGCCTTCAGGCCGACCCGGCCGACCTTCTTCAGGTCGCCCGCATTGGCCATCCCGCTGACCACGACGCAGAACACGATCGGGCCGATGACCATCTTGATGAGCTTCAGGAAACCATCGCCGAGCGGTCGCAGCGACTCGGCGAAATGCGGGAAGAACGCGCCCAGCGCGACCCCGAGGATTAATGCGACGACTACCCGGCCAAACAGCGAATTGAGGAATTTCGACACGGCGCTCTCCCGATCCAACGGTTGCAGTTTCGTCTGTTCATACTGGTAAGACCAGTGATGTTATGGTGGATAGTAGGAAGCCGATATAGTCGCGTCAAGGACGAACAAAATAGGGATTTCCCGCCCTCCCGCGCCGTGCGGCACTGCACCAGAGCGCGTTTGATCGTGGCTTTCCCGTAGGTCGGTCGTGGACCGCGCGCGTGCGGATTACAATGCCGGTCAGACCGGCCATCGTTCACATCATGAAAAACGTTCCGCACACCGTGACCGACGCCGCCATCGCGACGATCCGTGACCGGATCGAGGCAGGCGTGTATCCCGTCGGCAGCCTGCTGCCGGCCCAGCGCCAGCTCTCCGAGGAGCTGGAGATCAGCCGCGCGTCGCTGCGCGAGGCGCTGTCCACGCTCGAGGCGCTCGGAATGCTGCGCATCCGCGCCGGCAAGGGCGTGTATGTCGAAAGCGCGCAGGCGACGGCCGCGCATCCGTGGCAGTTCGCCGAGCAGTCGTCGCCGCCCGATACGTACCAGATGCGCTATGCGCTCGAAGGATTCGCCGCGCGGATGGCCGCGCACGTGGTCACCGACCACGACATCGCATGGTTCGAGGAGAACCTCGCCGACCTGCACGTCGCGCTGACCGACAGCGCGCTCGACGAAGCGTCGCGGCTCGACTTCGACTTCCACATGCGGATCATCCATCTCGCCGGCAACGCCGCGATCGAGTCGGTGCTGCGCAGCAGCGCGGACATCATGAAGGAAAGCCAGCGCATGCCGTTCTACCGGCGCGAGCTGCTGCTGTCGACGTGGCACGAGCACCGCGCGATCGTCGACGCGCTGATCGCGCGCGATGCCGCCGCCGCAGGCATCGCGATCGAGACGCACATCGCTAACGCCGCGCAGCGCGCGGGCATCTTCTTCCCGACGCCGGGCACCTGACGCAGCCCGGCCCGTGGTCGAGGCCGGCGCGTCAACCGCTCTCCGGCCCTGTCGTTTTCATCGCCCCGAAGGATCGCGATACGCGAGAGCGCGCTGTCCTGTGCGCTGATCGCGCTGTGGGTCCCGTCGCAGCACGTCGGCATGCGGCAGGTCACGCCGGCCATTGAAAAAGGCACGCCGTGAACTGAACCACGGGCGTGCCTTTTTTGCCTCGGCGGCGTCGCGCAATCGGCGACGCCCGATCACGCGCGTTCGTCCGCGAAATCGATCAGCACCTTCATCGCGCGCTGCCGGTCGCCGGCCAGTTCGAACGCATGGTTCGCGTCGCGCATCGGGAATACGCGCGTCACGGCCGGCCGCAGGTCGACGCGCCCCGCGTTGATCAGCTGCACCGCGAGCGCGAATTCCGCATGGAAGCGGAACGAGCCGCAGATCGACAGCTCCTTCGCGACCACGACGTTCTGCGGCAGGCTCACGTCGCCGCCCAGGCCGAGCTGCACGACGACGCCGCGCGGCCGCATCACGTCGAGCCCGTCGCGCAACGCGCGCGCATTGCCCGAACACTCGATCACCACGTCGAACGTGCCCTTGTCGGCGCCGTAGCGCGCGACCCACCCGGTGTCGGCCGCCGCGTTGATCGTGTGATCCGCGCCGAGCGCACGAGCGACCTCGAGCGGCGCATCGACGACGTCGGTCGCGACGATCTCCGCCGCGCCATGCACGCGCGCGGCCGCAACCGCCAGCACGCCGATCGGCCCGCAGCCCGACACGAGCACGCGCCGACCGATCAGCGGGCCCGCGCGCGACACCGCATGCAGGCCGACCGCGAACGGCTCGGCGAGCGCCGCGAGCGACAGCGGCACGTGATCGGCCACCTTCACGCACTGCGTGGCATCGCACACGAGCGCGTTGCGAAACGCGCCCTGCACGTGCGGCATGCGCATCGCGCTGCCGTAGAAGCGCATGTCGAGACACTGGTTCGGCAGCCCTTCGAGGCAGTAGCGGCACGCGCCGCACGGGCGGCTCGGATTCACCGCGACGCGATCGCCGACCTGCACCGACGTCACGTCCGGCGCGACCGCCGCCACCGTGCCGGCCACTTCATGGCCGAGCACCATCGGCTGCTGCAGCCGGATCGCGCCGAAGCCGCCGTGCCGGAAGTAATGGAGATCGGAGCCGCCGATGCCGCCCATCGCGACATCGACACGCACCTGGCCCGGGCCGATCTCGCCCGCGTCCTGCTCTTCGAGCCGCAGATCGTTGGGCCCGTGGATCACGACACACATGCAACGCATACGCATGACGTTTCTCCTTGCCTAGACGGCGCTCGTCAGGCCGCCGTCGACGAACAGCGTCTGGCCGTTGACGAAATCGGACGCGGCCGACGCGAGGAAGATCGCCGCGCCGCACAGCTCGTCGACCTGCCCCCAGCGACCGGCCGGCGTGCGCTTGCACAGCCAGTCGGAGAACGCCGCGTCGTCGACCAGCGCGCGATTCAGTTCGGTCTCGAAATAGCCGGGCGCGAGGCCGTTCGCCTGGATGCCGTGGCGCGCCCAGTCCGCGCACATCCCTTTCGTCAGCATCCGCACCGCGCCCTTCGTCGCCGCATACGGCGCGATGGTCGGCCGCGCGAGCTCGCTCTGCACCGAGCAGATGTTGATGATCTTGCCGCGGCCGCGCGCGATCATGTGGCGCGCCACCGCCTGCGCGACGTTGAACACCCCGTCGAGATTCACGCGCATCAGCGCGTGCCAGTCGTCCGGGTCGAACGCATCGAGCGGCGCGCGGCGCTGGATGCCCGCGTTGTTCACGAGGATGTCGATCGCGCCGACGCGCGCCTCGAACGCGTCGATCGCCGTGCGCACCTGCGCGTGCTCGGCGACGTCGAACACCGCATGGTCGGCCGCGAACCCTTCGTCGCGGAAATGGCGCGCGAGCGTCGCGGCCTTCTCTTCATTCCGATCGTTGATCACGATCGCCGCGCCGGCTTCCGCCAGCCCGCGGGCGAGCGTCAGCCCGATCCCGCGTCCGGAACCGGTGATCAGTGCGCGGCGGCCGTCCAGGCGGAACCGGTCAAGCGCGTTGCTCATGCATGTCTCCTCGTGCCGTCGAGTCATCGAGCCGGCCGCCGGTCGCGGCCGATCTCGCACTGACGCCATCTTCGGCGCTCGGCTGCGGTCGCGCCAATGGTCTTTTTTGATCCGGTTATCATCAAATCCGATCACCGTTCGCTAACGCCCGCCCCCTCATGGAACTCAAGCAATTGCGCGCCTTCGTCACGCTCGCGGAAGAGCTGCATTTCGGGCGCGCCGCGCAGCGCCTGTTCATCGTGCAATCGGCGCTGAGCATGCAGATCAAGGCGCTCGAGGACGATCTCGGCGCGCGGCTGTTCGAGCGCGACCGCCACAAGGTCGAACTCAGCGATACGGGGCGCGTGTTCCTGCCCGAGGCGCGCGCGACGCTGCAGCAGGCCGCGCGCGCGGAGCAGTTGGCGCGGCTGTCGAGCCGCGGCGAGATCGGCACGCTGCGCATCGCGTTCGTGTCGTCGGTGCTGCCGGCGCTGCTGCCGGCCGTGCTGCGCACGATGCGCGAGCGCTATCCGCTGATCACGGTCGAACTGAAGGATTTGCCGACGCCCGACCAGATCGCCGCGCTGCGCGAGCGGCGCATCGATTTCGGGATGATCCGGCTGCCGGCCGCCTATGCGGGCATCGACACGCGCGTGGTGCTGGAGGAGGGTTTCGTCGTCGCGCTGCCGCGTGACCATCCGCTCGCCGCATGCGACACGATTTCGCCGGCCGCGTTGCGCGGCCACCCCGCGTTCGTGCTCGCGCGCCGCTACGCGCCCGGCTTTCACGACGACATGCTGCTCGCGCTGAGCCGCGCGGGCACGACGCTCGAGATCGCACAGGAATTCGGTGAATTCACGACGATGCTCGCGCTCGTCGCGGCCGGGATGGGAATCGGGCTGATCCCGGCGGAAGCCGCGAGCGCGCTGCCGCCGAACGTGCTCGCGCGACCGCTCGACCTGGCCGGCCATCGCACCGGCATCGGCCTCGCGTGGACCGACCTCGACAGCCCGCTGAAGCGCGCGTTCGTCGACGCGCTCGAACACGTGACGGCAAGCGCCGGAAAATAAAAAGCCCGGCCGGAAAACTCCAGGCCGGGCTCGTTCGCCACACCGGCCGCCTCGCGGCAGCCGTGCGACGTGCGGGATTACTTCGCGTTCGCGAATGCGACTGCCGTATCCAGCATGCGGTTCGAGAAACCCCACTCGTTGTCGTACCAGCTCGACACCTTGACGAGGCGGCCCGACACCTTGGTCAGCGTTGCGTCGAACGTCGACGAAGCCGGGTTGTGGTTGAAGTCGATCGACACCAGCGGTGCGTCGTTGTAGCCGAGGATGCCCTTCAGCGCGCCTTCCGATGCTTCCTTCATGATCGCGTTGACTTCCTCGACCGTCGTGTCGCGCTTCGCGATGAACGACAGGTCGACGACCGACACGTTGATCGTCGGGACGCGGATCGCGTAGCCGTCGAGCTTGCCGTTCAGTTCCGGCAGCACGAGGCCGACGGCCGATGCAGCGCCCGTCTTGGTCGGGATCTGGCTGTGGGTCGCCGAACGCGCGCGACGCAGGTCTTCGTGATAGACGTCCGTCAGCACCTGGTCGTTCGTGTACGCGTGGATCGTCGTCATCAGGCCGGTTTCGAGGCCGATCTTGTCGTTCAGCGGCTTGACGAGCGGCGCGAGGCAGTTCGTCGTGCACGATGCGTTCGAGATGACGGTGTGCTCGGCCTTCAGCACGTTGTGGTTCACGCCGTAGACGATCGTCGCGTCGACATCCTTGCCGCCCGGTGCCGAGATGATCACCTTCTTCGCGCCGCCCTTCAGGTGCGCGCTCGCCTTTTCCTTCGTCGTGAAGAAGCCCGTGCATTCCATCACGACGTCGACGCCGAGCTCGCCCCACGGCAGTTCTGCCGGGTTGCGGTTCGCCAGCACGCGGATCTTGTCGCCGTTCACGACGAGGTAGTCGCCGTCGACCGACACTTCCCCCGGGAACTTGCCGTGCGCGGTGTCGTACTGGGTCAGGTGCGCGTTGGTCTTCGCATCGCCCAGATCGTTGATCGCGACGATCTCGAGATCGTGCTTCTTGCCGTTTTCATAAAACGCGCGCAGCGTGTTGCGGCCGATACGGCCGTAGCCGTTGATTGCGACGCGAATCGTCATGGTCTATCTCCTGATGGCTGAAAAAATTCGTTTCGTGCAGCTTCACGGTGCGACGCGCGCGAGGGGCGGCGCGCGTCGCGAATGCATTTAGGCCAGCACGGCCTTCGCGGTCTCGACGACGTGCTCGACGGTGAAGCCGAAGTACTTGAACAGCACGCCGGCCGGAGCCGATTCGCCGAACGTGTCGATCCCGACGACGCCGCCTTCGAGGCCGACGTACTTGTGCCAGAACGAGGTCACGCCCGCTTCGATCGCGACGCGGCGCACGCCGTGCGGCAGCACGCGTTCACGGTATTCGGCGTCCTGGCGGTCGAACACGTTGGTCGACGGCATCGACACGACGCGCGCCGCGATGCCCTGCTGCGCGAGCGGCTCGACGGCCTTCATCGCGAGTTCGACTTCCGAGCCCGTCGCGATCAGGATGATCTTGCGCGCGACGATCTCTTCGTCCCAGTCCTTCAGCACGTAGCCGCCCTTCTCGATGTTCGCGATCTGCGCATCGGTACGCGGGTTGAATGCGAGGTTCTGGCGGCTGAAGATCAGGCTCGACGGACGGTCGGCAGCGACCGCGTGGGTCCAGGCGACGGCCGTCTCGACCGTGTCGGCCGGACGCCACACGTCGTGGTTCGGGATCAGGCGCAGGCTCGACACGTGCTCGACCGACTGGTGCGTCGGGCCGTCTTCGCCGAGGCCGATCGAGTCGTGCGTGAACACGAAGATCGACGGGACCTTCATCAGCGACGCGACGCGCAGCGCGTTGCGGCTGTAGTCGGAGAACGTCAGGAACGTGCCGCCGAACGGCTTGTGGCCGCCGTGCAGCGCGAGGCCGTTGATCGCGGCGCTCATGCCGAATTCGCGCACGCCGTAGTTGATGTGGTTGCCGAGCAGCACGCCCGCGCCTTCCGGATTCGCGCGCACCGCCTTCGACGCCTTCCAGTTGGTCAGGTTCGAGCCGGTCAGGTCGGCCGAGCCGCCGAGCAGTTCCGGCAGTGCGGCAGCCAGCCCCTCGATCGCCTGCTGCGACGCCTTGCGGGTCGCGACCGTCTCGGCGCGCTCGTTCGCGCCGGCGATGATCGCCGCAGCCTTTTCGGCCCAGTCGGCCGGCAGCTTGTTGGCCATCCGGCGCTCGAATTCGGCGGCTTCAGCCGGGAATTTCGCGCGATAGGCGGCGAACGTCGCGTCCCACTCGGACTCGGCGCGCTTGCCGGCTTCCTTCGCGTCCCATGCCGCGTAGACTTCCTGCGGAATCACGAACGGCTCCCAGGTCCAGCCGAGTGCCGCGCGCGTCTTCGCGATTTCTTCCGCGCCGAGCGCCGCGCCGTGCACGTCGTGGCCGCCGGCCTTGGTCGCCGCGCCCTGGCCGATCACCGTCTTGCAGCAGATGATCGTCGGCTTGTCCGACAGCTTCGCCTTCGCGATGGCCGCGTCGACCGCGTCGACGTCATGGCCGTTCACGTTCGGGATCACGTTCCAGCCGTACGCTTCGAAGCGCTTCGGCGTGTCGTCGTGGAACCAGTTGACGACGTCGCCGTCGATCGAGATGCCGTTGTCGTCGTACAGCGCGATCAGCTTGTTCAGCTTCAGCGTGCCCGCGAGCGAGCAGGCTTCGTGCGAGATGCCTTCCATCAGGCAGCCGTCGCCGAGGAACACATACGTGTGGTGATCGACGATCTTCGCGCCGTCACGGTTGAATTCGTCCGCCATCAGCGCTTCGCCGAGCGCCATGCCGACCGCGTTCGCGAGACCCTGGCCGAGCGGGCCGGTGGTCGTCTCGACGCCCGGCGTGATGCCGTATTCCGGGTGGCCCGGCGTCTTCGAGTGCAGCTGGCGGAAGTTCTTCAGCTCTTCCATCGGCAGGTCGTAGCCGGTCAGGTGCAGCAGCGAGTACAGCAGCATCGAGCCATGGCCGTTCGACAGCACGAAGCGGTCACGGTCCGCCCAGTGCGGGTTCGTCGGGTTGTGTTTCAGGTGGCGCGACCAGAGCGCGACGCCGATTTCGGCCATGCCCATCGGCATGCCGGGGTGGCCGGAGTTCGCTTGCTGGACGGCGTCCATCGCGAGCGCACGGATCGCGTTGGCCATCAGAGTGGTGGAGGCGGGAGACGAAGTCGTCATGTCGAGTCCGGAGAACGAGTCGAGGAAACGGGGGCACGGCGGCATCCGGAAGCTCGAGCGTCAATCGTTCCGGGCGCGCGGTGCGGCGCCTGACGGACGCGAAGCGGACGGAGCCTACGGACTGGGCTGCAAAGCTCGTCATTTTAACAGATGGGCTGACATTTCCCTTGTCGGCGCGTAGTGTTCCGGCACGGTTTTCCATCCAACCGCGCGCCTCCTATAATTCAGGCGTCGGAACTCCCCGCCCCGAGCGGCCCCCGCCCTTGAGCACGACCCTTCTCTTTCATCCCACGCCCGACGTCGCTTACGGCTTCCCGAACGCCCGCCGGCTCGCGCACGTCGCGTCGCCGCACCAGCAGATCGAAGTCTGGGAGACCCCGCAGCTCGGCCGCCTGTTCACGCTGGACGGGCGGCCGATGACGTCGGTCGGCGACGAATACGTGTATCACGAGTGCATGACGCACCCGGCCGCGCTCGCGCATCCGTGCCCGAGGAAGGCGCTCGTGCTCGGCGGCGGCGACGGCGGCGCCGCGCGCCAGCTGCTCAAGCACGCGTGCATCGAGCGGATCGTCGTCGCCGAGCTCGACGACGAAGTGGTCGGCATGGCGCGCCGCTATCTCGACGACGTGCACCAGGGCGCGCTCGACGACCCACGTGTCGAGGTCGTGATCGGCGATGCCGCGCATTTCGTCGCGTCGACCGTCGAGCATTTCGATCTCGTCGTGTTCGACCTCACGCCGCCCGACTCGCCGGCCGCCGGCCTCTACACGCGCGAGTTCTACGCACGGCTCAAGCGGATCCTGACGCCGCGCGGCGCGGTCTCGATGCACCTCGGCTCGCCGGTGTTCCACGCGGCGCGCATCGCCGCGCTGCTCGACGACCTGCGCGCGAGCTTCGCGTTCGTCGATCCGCTGTCCGCGCACGTGCCGCTGTACGGTTCGCAATGGCTGATGGCGATCGCGAGCGACACGCTCGATGCGGCCGCGCTGTTCGCGCACGACGTCGACGAACGGCTCGCCGCGCGCCGCGTGCAGGGATTGCGCTACTACGATGCGCGACTTCATGCGGCCCTCTTTGCCCTGCCGCGCGCGCTGCGCGATACACTGGGCGTCCGCCGCTGAGCTTCCAGGCAAGCGCATCGTTGTGCGGGCTCGTCGCGATTCTCCCGCGAACGACCCGCGAACTACCCGCGACAAGCAGGCCCGGCACGACAGGGGCCGCCCGCCACGTTGGCCGAGATGCATTGCGTGCCGCGGACGGGCGCCCGGGGCGCCGTTTTCCGTTGGACCGCACGGCACAGGACCGGAGTCGCTGCTGAAGCGCCAACACCGTTCGACAGGAGATTTTCATGACCGATCCACGTCCGGCCAACGTGCCTTGGTTGACGCCTTATCTGGCCGTGCGCAATGCGCAGTCGGCCATCGAGTTCTTCCAGGCCGCATTCGGCTTCGAGCTGCGCGACGTCCTCGACGAGGACGGCGCGATCATGCACGTCGAGATGACCTACCGCGGGCAGCTGATCGTGATGTTCGCGCCTGAAGGCGCGTTCGGCTCGATCGCGCTTACGCCGAAGAGTGCGCACGCAACCGCGCCGCAGTCGTTCTATCTGTATGTCGACGACGTCGACGCCACCTGGCAGCGCGCGCTCGACGCGGGCGCGAAATCGCTGACCGCGCCGCAGGACCAGTTCTGGGGCGACCGCTTCGCGCAGATCGAGGATCTCGACGGCTATCGCTGGGCGCTCGGGCGCCGCCTGCGCGCATGAACGGAGCCGGACCAAGCATGAGTGAAGCCACCACCACCGCGGCCGTGCCGCGCTTTTTCGTCGAAGCGGCGCTGCGCGCCGATGCGACGCTCGCGTTGCCGGCCGACGTCGCACGCCATGCGCAGGTGCTGCGGCTGCAGCCCGGCGATGCGCTCGCGCTGTTCGACGGCAGCGGCGGCCAGTACCGCGCGCGCATCGTCGAGATCGACAAGCGCAGCGCGCTCGCACGGATCGACGCGTTCGACCCGGCCGAAGCCGAGCCGCCCTATCGCGTGACGCTCGCGCAAGGGATCGCCGGCGGCGACAAGATGGACTGGGTGATCGAGAAGGCCGTCGAGCTCGGCGTCGCGGCGGTCGTGCCGCTGTCGACCGCGCGCGGCGTCGTGAAACTGTCCGGCGAGCGCGCGGACAAGCGCGTCGCGCACTGGCGCGGCGTCGTGCGCGCATCGTGCGAACAATGCGGCCGCAACCGCGTGCCCGACGTCGCGGCGGTACGCGGCTTCGGCGCGTGGCTCGATACGCTGCCTGCCGCACCGGCCGACGGCGAGCTGCGGCTGCTGCTGTCGCCGCGCGCGAGCATCCCGTTTGCGTCGCTGCCCGACGCACCGCCCGCGGCAACCGTCACGCTGCTGATCGGGCCGGAAGGGGGGCTGTCGCCGGACGAAGAGAACGCGGCCCGCGCCCACGGGTTCACCGCGTTGTCGCTCGGGCCGCGCGTGCTGCGCACCGAGACGGCCGGCGCGGCCGTGCTCGCGGCGCTCGCGGCACGCTGGGGCGGGTGGTGATGGGCAGCCGGAAGCGATTCTATCCGGCTCTACCCAACGCGTGGATCGCCTCGTGTTCATTCCGCGGCGATAAATTGCGTTGTCGTGTTTGGAGGCAAACCGTGCAAGCGCATTATCGAGCGTGCCGTGATGCCCACCCGTCCATCGTGTACGTCCGCCTTGTACTCGCAATAATCTTCCGGAAGGTACATGGCGACCGCCGTGTCGCCCATTGCTATCACGAGCGAGCGCTCTCGCTTGGGACCGGCTGACAAGTGCCCCTGTCGGGATGTGCCGGACACGGCCGAGCCTAGCTCGAACGTGTCGGGTCGACGCGGGGAAATGATGTGCAAATCACCCTGAAAATCGACTTTTACCCCTTCGTCAACACGACTGACTTGGGTAATCCAGCAAATGCGCGCCGCTTCCGCGAACACTGTTGCCGGCGTCAGAGCCATCGCAATCGTAAGAATTCCTGTAATTCGTTTCATGACTTTAATCGGACGAGTGAACAGCGAAAATTGTATTTCGCCGCTCGAGCGAATTTCGGCGCCTCGTCAAACGCAAGCGACAGACCGGCAAAATCTGCGTTGTCCTATTGCCTTGATGTGCTTATCGTTGGCATGGCTGCGCTGATGTGAAGCACGGTCCGCGGGTGCCCGGCGTGCCTGCAGACTTTGTCGCCAAGCGCAAAAAAACCCGCACAAAGGCGGGTTTTGAAGAAGTTGCGGACCTGATTCCGGTGCCGGCGGCGTGCGCGACCGGAAGCTGCGATGACGCTGCGTACCGGGCCGCCGATATGCGCGCTTTACGCGAACGAATAGAACACGCGGAACGCGACCTTGCGCTCGGCCCAGAACTCGGCGGCTTCGCGGAACACGTCGAGCAGCGTCTCGCGCCCTTCCTTGTCGAACTTCTGCGCGATCGGCAGCCCTTCGAGGACGATCACGAAACCCGGCTGCGCGCCGGCCTTCGCGACGAGGTCGGTCAGGCAGTCGTACAACGCGTCGTAGTTCTTCCCGAAATGCTTCGGAAACAGGAACGACGTCGCGATCGTCTCCATCACTTCCTGCTTCGACTGCGCGGCGCCGCAATACGCGTACAGGAAGTGCTGGCCGAGCCGACCGGCTTCGTCGGCGAGATCCTGCACGCGGAACGCGCGGATCGACTGCACGAGGTTGGGTCGCACGGTCGTGAAAAGGCTCATAGGCTCCTCGTTCGATGAAAGCCCGGCTTCGGCTTCCTGTTGCTCCGGCGTGCCGCCGGCCTGCGCCGCCGCGTGCAGCTGAATCACACGCTGAAACAGATTACCGTCGCCGGCCGCGAACAGATCCGCCGCCGCCGTATCGTGCGCGTAGATGGAGTCGCTCATGCCATTCGTCCCGAAGTCATTCAACAATACGTTTAAAACTGTTGTAGTGGTCGTCCGTGTAATAACAGTTGTCGATCCGGCGCAACGGCCCGCCACAGACGATGCGGCGCGCGCCGCGATTGCGCGCGCGCGGTGTCGGCACCGTGTACTCGTGGTAGTAGCCGCGCTTCGCCTTCGGCAGGATCCGCTCGCGGTTGCCGAACACGACGCCGTCCTTCTCGTACGGATAGGGGCCACCGGCGCCGATCAGGCCAAGCGTGGTCACGGCCTCGCGCGGCAGACGGGCGGTCGGGATCGTATCGACCCCGCCGACGGCCATGTCGGCCGAAACGGCCTGCCGTGCGTAAGCGGCGGAAACCAGACTACCCGTCGGCGTGCCGACGATACCCATCGCGAACATCGCGAAGACGGACGCGAGCGCGCCGTTGCGGAGCCACTTGCGTGCCATGAACCAGGGTTCCCGCTGTTAAATCAAGTAGTTGACGACCAACCAAAGGCGTTAGCGTAGCGCTATTGTCCGCGCGAATCAATGTTCGTTTGGGAACCGAAAGCCGCGCGCCGCGCAGAATCGCGCATTTTTTACCGAAATAAGACTACATTTATCTTACATAGGATAAAATGCGCGTGGCATCTCCGTCATGGCAAGACCCTGCCTCCTTGCCACGCTCGCTACCCGGAGTGGGGAGATGCTGCTGTTGCTTATGGGAAGCGCGGTTGCGCCCTACCCGACGGCGTGCCCATTGCGGGCACGCCTCTTTTTGCTTTTGTTTACAATTTCGCCCGACGCGCCGCCCCGGATCGACCGGCGCGGCGTTCGTTTTTGGCTTATGTGGCTTAGCGCGCGGCGTTCACGTCGGCGACCAGCAGCGCCGCCATGTTGACGATGCGGCGAACGGTCGCCGATTCGGTCAGCACGTGCACCGGCTCGGCCGCGCCGAGCAGGATCGGCCCGATCGCGATGTTGTTGCCGGCGGCCGTCTTCAGCAGGTTGTACGCGATGTTCGCGGCGTCGATGTTCGGCAGGATCAGCAGGTTCGCGTCGCCTTCCAGCGTCGATTCCGGCAGGATTTCCTTGCGCAGCGCCGCATCGAGCGCGACGTCGCCGTGCATTTCGCCGTCCACCTTCAGCTCCGGCGCGGTTTCCCGCAGGATCGCGAGCGTATCGCGCATCTTCTGCGCCGAAGGTGCGTTGCTCGTGCCGAAGTTCGAGTGCGACAGCAGCGCGACCTTCGGCTCGATGCCGAAGCGGCGCACTTCTTCCGCGGCCATGATCGTGATCTCGGCGAGCTGCTCCGGGGTCGGATCGACGTTCACGTGCGTGTCGACCAGGAAGATCTGGCGACCCGGCAGCACGAGGCCGTTCATCGCGGCATACACGCTGCAGCCCGGGCGCTTGCCGATCACCTGATCGATGAAGTGCAGGTGGCGGTGCGTGGTGCTGATCGTGCCGCAGATCATCCCGTCCGCTTCGCCCTTCTTCACCAGCATCGAGCCGATCAGCGTCGTGCGGCGGCGCATTTCCACGCGCGCGAGCTGCTCGCTGATGCCCTTGCGCGCCATTATCTTGTGGTACGTCTGCCAGAAGTCGCGATAGCGCTCGTCGTGCTCGGTGTTGACCACCGTGAAATCGATGCCGGGCGTGAGGCGCAGGCCGTAGCGCTGGATACGGTGCTCGATCACCGACGGGCGGCCGATCAGGATCGGCTTCGCGAGCTTTTCGTCGACGATGATCTGGACCGCGCGCAACACGCGCTCTTCCTCGCCTTCCGCGAACACCACGCGCTTCTTCTCTGCCGGCGCGGCGCGCGCGATCTGGAAGATCGGCTTCATCGTCGTGCCGCTGTGATACACGAACTGCTGCAGGTGCTGCTTGTACGCGTCCATGTCCTCGATCGGCCGCGTCGCGACGCCGCCGTCCATCGCGGCCTGCGCGACGGCCGGCGCGATCTTGACGATCAGGCGCGGGTCGAACGGCTTCGGAATCAGGTATTCGGGCCCGAACGACAGATCCTGAATCCCGTATGCGGTCGCGACGATGTCGCTCTGCTCGTGCTGCGCGAGTTCGGCGATCGCGTTGACGACCGCGATCTCCATTTCACGCGTGATCGTCGTCGCGCCGACGTCGAGCGCGCCGCGGAAGATGAACGGGAAACACAGGACGTTGTTGACCTGGTTCGGGTAGTCGGTGCGGCCGGTCGCAAGAATCGCGTCCGGGCGCACTTCGAGCGCGAGTTCCGGCAGGATTTCCGGCGTCGGGTTCGCGAGCGCGAGGATCAGCGGGCGCTCGGCCATGCCCTTCACCATCTCCTGCTTCAGCACGCCGGCGGCCGACAGGCCGAGGAAGATGTCCGCGCCGTCGATCACCTCGGCGAGCGTGCGGGCTTCGGTTTCGCGCGCGAAACGCTCCTTGTCCGGATCCATCAGCTCGGTGCGGCCCTTGTAGACCACGCCGGCCAGGTCGGTCACGATGATGTTCTCGATCGGCAGGCCGATGTCGACCAGCAGGTCCAGACACGCGAGCGCGGCAGCGCCGGCGCCCGATGCGACCAGCTTGACCTTCTTGATGTCCTTGTTCACGACCTTCAGGCCGTTCGTGACGGCCGCGGCCACGACGATCGCGGTGCCGTGCTGGTCGTCGTGGAACACCGGGATCTTCATCCGCTTGCGCGCTTCGCGCTCGACGATGAAGCAGTCCGGCGCCTTGATGTCTTCCAGGTTGATCCCGCCGAAGGTGGGCTCCAGCGCGGCGATCACGTCGACCAGCTTGTGCGGGTCCGACTCGTTCAGCTCGATGTCGAACACGTCGATGCCGGCGAACTTCTTGAACAGCACCGCCTTGCCTTCCATCACCGGCTTCGACGCGAGCGGGCCGATGTTGCCGAGCCCGAGCACCGCCGTGCCGTTCGTGACGACGCCGACCAGGTTGCTGCGCGCGGTGAAGCGCGCGGCATTCAGCGGGTTCTCGACGATCTCCTCGCACGCATACGCGACACCCGGCGAATACGCGAGCGCGAGGTCGCGCTGGTTGATCATCTGCTTGGTCGGAGCGATCGCGATCTTCCCGGGCGTCGGGAATTCGTGATAGTCGAGAGCGGCTTCGCGGAGCTTGGCTTTGGAGGAGGCTTGGGTCGACATGTGTCTCTTGACGGGCGGATTAGAATAACTGTTCGACGGCATTGTAGCGCCAATCGAAGGCCGCCAGACCGGCGATTCAGGTGCAACAGCCGCGACAAAAATGGGGCGAACGGTGCGGAAACGGCGCCTTTCGCTGCGTACAATGCCGTTCCTTTCACCGCTTCCGGGTCCGTCCGCCGTGCCAGCCGCCTTGTCCGAGTTCTCGCTGATCGATCGCTTCTTCGCGCGCCGCGCGGCCCGGGGAGCGCGCGCGTCGACGCTCGGCATCGGCGACGATTGCGCACTGATCGCGCCTCGATCCGGCAAATTGCTGGCCATTTCGACGGACATGCTCGTCGAAGGCCGCCATTTCTTCCCCGATGTCGCGCCCGATGCGCTCGGCCACAAGACGCTTGCGGTCAACCTGTCGGATCTCGCGGCGATGGGCGCCGAACCGCGCGCGTTCACGCTCGCGTGCGCGCTGCCGCGCGCCGATGCCGCGTGGCTGGAGGCATTCAGCAACGGGCTGTTCGCACTCGCCGAGCGCTTCGGCTGCGAGCTGATCGGCGGCGACACGACGAGCGGGCCGCTGAACCTGTGCGTGACCGTGTTCGGCGAAGTCGCGCCGGATGCGGCGCTGCGGCGCGATGCCGCGCGCGACGGCGACGACGTGTGGGTGTCCGGCACGCTCGGCGACGCCCGCGCGGGGCTCGGGCTCGCGCGCGGCGAATGGACCGCCGGCGCGGCCGAAGCGGTCGCGTTCCGGCAGGCACTCGAGCGTCCCGAACCGCGCATCGCGCTCGGACTCGCGCTCGCCGGCGTCGCGCACGCGGCGCTCGACATTTCGGACGGCCTGGCCGGCGACCTGCGGCATATCCTGACGCGCTCGAACGTGAGCGCTGAAATCGACGCCGACGCGGTGCCGCGCTCGGCCGCGCTCGCGACACTGCCGCCCGACGTGCAGCGGCGCTGCACGCTGGCCGGCGGCGACGACTACGAACTGTGCTTCACCGCGCCGGTCGCGGCGCGCGCGGCGATCGACGCGGCGGGCGCAAGCGCCGGCGTGCGGGTCACGCGAATCGGTACAATACACGCGTTGTCCTCGCCGTCGGAGCAGCCCGCGATCGCGTGGCACGACGCAGCCGGCGCGCCCCTGACTCTCACGTTGCACGGTTTCGACCACTTCCATGCAGACTGATCCGACGACCGCGCAACCCGCGGCCGCGCCGGGCGCCGCCCGCAACGCGCCGCAGCGCGCCACCGCGCGCTTCATGCTGTCGCACCCGGCGCACATCGTGTCGCTCGGCTTCGGCAGCGGGCTCGCGCCGTTCATGCCCGGCACCTTCGGCTCGCTGTTCGGCTGGCTGTCGTTCGTCGTGCTCAACCGCTACCTGACGGTGCCCGAATGGTGGGCGCTGACCGCGGTCGGGTTCGTCGCCGGCACGTGGCTCACCGGCTTCACCGCACGCAGGATGGGCACAGCCGATCCGGGCGCCGTCGTCTGGGACGAAATCGTCGCGATCTGGCTCGTGATGCTGTTCGTCACGCCGGCGACCTTCATCGGCCAGCTGTGGGCGTTCGTCGTGTTCCGCTGCTTCGACATGCTCAAGCCGCCGCCGATCCGCTATTTCGACCGTCGCGTGAAAGGCGGGCTCGGCATCATGGTCGACGACCTGATCGCCGCGTTCATGACGCTGCTCGTGATCGCGCTGTGGCGCTCCGTCGTCGGCTGACCGATTTTCCGACTCCCGTTTTCCCGACGCGCATGCCAACCGATTCCGTCGTCCATCAGCTTGCGATCCGCGCAGGCAACAAGCTGCGTGACGAGCACCTGTCGCTCGCCACCGCCGAATCCTGCACGGGCGGCATGATCGCCGCCGCGATCACCGACATCTCCGGCAGCAGCCAGTGGTTCGAGCGCGGCTTCGTCACCTATTCGAACCAGGCGAAGAGCGAGATGATCGGCGTGCCGCCCGAATTGATCGACAAGCACGGCGCCGTGAGCGAGCCGGTCGCGCGTGCGATGGCCGAAGGTGCGCTGCGCAACAGCCGCGCGCAGGTCGCGCTGTCCGTCACCGGCATCGCCGGCCCGGCGGGCGGCAGCGAGAAGAAGCCGGTCGGCACCGTGTCGTTCGCGTGGAGCAACCGGCTGCACACCGATGTCGAGACGCTGGTGTTCAAGGGCGACCGCGAGCAGATCCGCACGCAAGCCGCCGCGCACGCGCTGCGCGGGCTGCTGAAGCTGCTCGACGAACGCGAGCGCTGATTCAACGCGGCATTGGCCGAGTAGGTCGCGGCCGGCGTCACCAGCGCCCCGCCCCGCCCCGCTTACTGGATCGCGTCGGGCTTCACGACGATCCAGTTCTTGTCTGCCGTGACCGGCAGGCCGAGCGGCTTCTGCTGCGCGGGGCCGGCGCCAACCGCCCGGCTGGGCGGCGTGATGCGATGTGAGGCAGTGCGCTTCGATCAGCGATGCGCGTTGATCGTGTCGCGCGTCTTCTGCGCGGCGAGCGCCGCGGCTTCCGCGAAATCCTCACCGTTGCTCGCGTACA
The DNA here is from genome assembly GCF_003635165.1 of Burkholderia sp. Nafp2/4-1b. GTDB lineage: Bacteria > Pseudomonadota > Gammaproteobacteria > Burkholderiales > Burkholderiaceae > Burkholderia. The sequence goes on from NZ_ML058600.1 coordinate 235,209, forward strand.
GGATCGCGCGCGACGAGTTGATCATCATGCCGGTGCCGTCCTCGGTGCGGCCGGCGTTGACGGTCGCCTGCACGTCGCCGCCCTGCGCGCCGATGCCGGGGATCAGGAGCGGCATGTCGCCGACGATCCCGCGCACGACCTCGATTTCCTTCGGAAACGTCGCGCCGACCACGAGGCCGAGCTGGCCGTTCTTCGCGTTCCACTTGTTCGCCGCGAGATCGGCGACGACCTGGTACAGCGGTCGGCCCGGATGGCCGGCCCCATTCGTCTCGAGGAACTGCAGATCGGACCCGCCCGGGTTCGACGTGCGGCACAGCACGATCACGCCCTTGCCATCATGCTCGAAGTACGGCTCGACCGAGTCGTAGCCCATGTACGGGTTCACGGTGACCGCGTCCGCGCGATAGCGCTCGAATGCTTCGCGCGCGTACTGTTCGGCCGTGCTGCCGATGTCGCCGCGCTTCGCATCGAGGATCACGGGCAGGCCCGGATGCTGGAGGTGGATGTGCGCGATCAGGCGCTCGAGCTGATCTTCGGCGCGATGCGCGGCGAAGTACGCGATCTGCGGCTTGAACGCGCTCGCATACTCGGCGGTCGCGTCGACGATCTGCCGGCAGAATTCGAAGATCGCGTCGGGCTGGCCGTTGAACTGCACGGGAAAGCGCGACGGCTCGGGATCGAGGCCGACGCACAGCAGCGAATTCGTGCGCTGCCACGCGGCGCGCAGCGATTCGATGAAAGTAAGCGGGGAAGACATGGCGGATACTCGCGGCAAACCGTTGGTAGACCGCGTATTTTACCCGCGTCGCCGGCGTCCCTCGCGCGCGGTCGCATCGATGCGTGCATCGGTGCGCTCGACGGTGAACGCGAAACGCCGCGTGAGCCGCTCGCCGGGCGCGAGCAGCGTCATCCCGTGCGCGGCCGCGCCGCCCGGCAGGTTCACCGCATTGATCGGATGATCGACCGGCTCGAAGCAGAAAAAATGCTCGCCGGGCGGCGTATAGAGCACGTACGCATCGGCGTCCGCCGCCACCGTCAGCGACAGCGCGCGGCGCGGCCAGCTCACCGCCGCGTGGCCGCCCCAGCCGGTGAACGCATGATTGACGAGCGTCGCCGGCAGCGGATACGCGACGCCGAACTGCCACGCCGGCGGCACGCTCACGTGCCGCACCGGCAGGAAATCGGCGCCCGACAGCCACAACCCGCCGGCCGCCGCGGCCAGCTCGGTCGCATCGTCGCGCACCAGGAACGGATGCAGGCCGAGCCCGAACGGCAGCCGTGCGCGCCCCGCGTTTTCGATCGTCAGCGCGATCGACAGCGTCGTGTCGTCGAGCGCGAACGACTGGATCGCGCGAAACGCATACGGTGCGCCGCTCGCGCGATCGAGCGACAGTTGCAGCGTCGTGTCGGTCGCGTCGTCCACCTGCCACGGCGCGAGCCAGCCGTCGCCATGGATCGGCAGCGGCTCGTCGCGGCGATTGCGCGGCACCGCGACGCTGCGCCCGTCGCATTCGAAGCGGCCGTTGCCGATCCGGTTCGAGTACGGCAGCAGCGGATAGCACGCGAGCTGGTTCGGGTCCGTCGCCGTTTCCGGATGCTCGCAGCGGCGGAACACCGGCACCAGCGCGCCATGATCGCCGCGCCAGTCGAAGCGCGCGATGCCGCCGCCCAGGTGCGGCAGCACGTCGAGCCGCAGCGACGCGTTCGACAGCGTGACGGCCGCCGCATGCGCGGCGCCGACGCCCTGCGCGAACGCGGCGGTCTGCGGGCCGGCGCTGACCGGCTGCGCGGCGGCAGCCAGGCGCGCGCGGCGCGACTGGCTCGTGGACGACGATGCGCGCGAGGACGTGGCGGTCATGGTGAACTCCTTTCCTTCGTCGATGAAACGTTACGGGTCATGGCGCGCGGCCGCGCGCGCACGAACTCCGGCAATCAGGCCCAGCCGCCGTCGACCACCACCTCCTGCGCGGTGATCATCCGGCTGTCGTCGGCCGCGAGGAACAGCGCCATCCGCGCGAGATCGTCCGGAAGCAACTCGGCGTCGATGCACTGGCCGGCCTTGATCGACGCGCGACCGGCGTCGTCGAGCCACAGCCTGCGCTGCTTGTCGGTCATCACCCAGCCGGGCACCAGCGAATTCACGCGGATCCCGAACGGCCCGAGATCGCGCGCGAGCCCGCGCGTGAGCCCCTGCACGGCCGCCTTCGCGATCACGTACACGGGATAGCCGCCGTTCTTCAGCATCCAGCTGATCGAGCCGAGGTTGATGATCGCGCCGCCGCCGCGCTGCTTCATGTCGTCGATCACGGCCTGCGCGGCGAAGAACTGGTGGCGCAGGTTCACCGCGATTCCCGCGTCGAACGATGCGGGCGTCACGTCGGCGATCGCGTGGCGCGTGTCGTTCGCCGCGTTGTTCACGAGCACCGCGATCGCGCCGATCCGCGCGCGGATCGCATCGATCGTGCGGCGCAGCGCGTCGACGTCGGTCAGGTCGCACGGCAGGAACAGCGGCGCATGGCGGACGTCCGGTGCCTGCTCGAGCGCTTGCGCGAGCGCCTGGCCCGCGTGCGCGTCGAGATCGACGAACGCGACGCGCGCGCCCTGCCGCGCGAAGTGCTCGACGAACGCCGCGCCGATGCCGGTCGCGCCGCCCGTGATCAGCACCGCGCGATCCTCGAGGCTCGGGTAGCGCGCATAGCGCGCATCGCTGGCCGGGGCGTGCGTGCGCTGCACGGATGTTTCGTTGGTCATGCGAATCGTCTCCGGGGAATCGTCAGTCGCGTACGCCGCGGTTCTTCAGCTGGTCGAGCAGCACGGCCGCGAGCAGGATCGCGCCGCGCACCAGGTACTGGTAGAACGCGTCGATGTTCATCAGGTTCATCACGTTCTCGACGGTGCCCATGATCAGCACGCCGATCACGACGCCCGAGATCGTCGCGCGGCCGCCCATCAGCGACACGCCGCCGAGCACGCAGGCGGAGATCACGTTCAGCTCGAACCCCTGCGCGGCGTTCGGCTGGCCCGACGTGATGCGCGACGCGAGGATCACGCCGGCGAGCGCGGTTACCGCGCCCTGGATCAGGAAGATGTACACGCGCGTGCGTTCGACGTTGATCCCCGCGAGGCGTGACGCCTCGGGATTGCCGCCGATCGCGAGCGTGTTGCGGCCATAGACGGTCTGGTTCAGCAGCACGCCGAACACGACGAAGCACAGCAGCGTGACCCAGATCGGCAGCGATACGCCGAAGAGCGACAATCCGCCGAGCGCGATGAACGTATCCGACGATACGCCGACCGCCTGCCCCTTCGACACGATGAAGCCGAGCCCGCGCACGATTTCCATCGTCGCGAGCGTCGTGATCAGCGCGTTGATGCGCAGGTACGCGATCACCGCGCCGTTCACGAAGCCGATCGCCGCACCGGCCGCGACCGCCGCGATGATCGCGACGAACGTGTTGTCGGTCGCGTTCAGCACCATCGCGCACAGCACGCCGGAGAACGCGACGGTCGAGCCGATCGACAGGTCGAAGTCGCGCGATGCCAGACAGAACATCATCGTGCACGCGACCATCCCGATCTGCGAGATCGACAGCGCGAGGCCGAGCATGTTGTCGATCGAGAAGAAGTGATCGACCGTCAGCGACATCGTGATGAACATCACCGCGAAGATCGCGATCAGGCTGTATTCGGTGAGGTGCTGCCACCACTTCTGGCGGTCGCTCTGCTGCGGAACCAGCGTGTCGGCCGACGGCTTCACGGCTGTGCTGGCGAGGTTTTCCCTGACTTGCATGATTGTGTCTCCTGCTCCTGCATCGCGCGGCCCGCGCCGCGCGTGATCGATTCGAATTCCTGGCCGTTTTCTGCCGTTTCCGGCCGCTTCAAGCTGCTTCAAGCCGCCTCGACGACGCTCGTCTGCGGCAGCGCGAGGCTCAGCACCGCATGCTCGTTCGCCCGCTCGCGCGGCAGCTCGCCCGCGATCCGCCCTTCGCGCATCACGACGATGCGATCGGACACGCCGAGCACTTCCGGCAGTTCCGACGACACCATCACGATCGCGCAGCCGCGCTCCGCGAGCCGGTAGATCACGTCGTAGATCTCGTGCTTCGCGCCGACGTCGATCCCGCGCGTCGGCTCGTCGAGGATCACGACCTTCAGGTCGGGCTCCGCGAGCCAGCGCGACAGGATCGCCTTCTGCTGGTTGCCGCCCGACAGGAAGCGGATCTTCTGGCGCCGGTTCGGCGTCTTGATCTTCAGCCGCTGGATGAAGCGGTCGGCCGTCTCGGTTTCGACCTTGCGGTCGATGAAGAGCCCCGCGCGCAGCGAATGCCGGCGGCAGCTGATGTTGATGTTCTCCGCGACCGACGCCATCGCGATGATCCCTTCCTCCTTGCGGTCCTCCGGACACAGCACGATGCCGTGGCGGATCGCGTCGCCCGTGCGCTTCACGTCGATGCGCTTGCCGTCGAGCGTCAGCGTGCCCGCGCGCCGCCGATCCGCGCCGTACACGAGCCGCATCAGTTCGCTGCGGCCCGCGCCGACCAGCCCGAAGAAGCCGACGATCTCGCCCGCGCGCACCGAGAAGCTCGCCGGTTCACGCAGCGCCGGGCCGTCGACGCCTTCGGCCGAGAACCGCACGTCGCCGACCGCGCGCGGCGCGTAGTGGTAGATGTCCGAAATCTCGCGCCCGACCATCTCGGCCACCAGCCGCTCGCGCGGCACGTCGGCCAGCGATTCGTGCGACGCGATCTTGCGCCCGTCGCGAAAGATCGTGCATGCATCGCAGAGCCGATAGATCTCGTCCATCCGGTGCGAGATGTAGATCAGCGCGCGGCCCTGCGCACGCAGGTCGTCGACGAGCTTGAACAGCACCTCGGTCTCGCGATGCGACAGCGAGCTCGTCGGCTCGTCGAGCGCGATCACGCGCGCGTTGCGCATCAGCGCCTTGCAGATCTCGACCATCTGCCGCTGCGCGATCGACAGCCGGCCGAGCTTCGCGTCCGGATCGAGATCGACGCCCATCGCTGCGAGCCGCTCGCGCACGTGGCGCTTCGCCTCGCCCTTCCTCACCCAGCCGAGCGCATTCGGCAGGCGGCCGAGCAGCAGGTTCTCCGCGACCGTCAGGTCGGGCACGTACTGCAGTTCCTGGTGAATCACCGCAATGCCGGCCGCGATCGACGCAGCCGCGCTGGAAAAATGCACGGGCTGGCCGTCCACCAGCACGCTGCCCGCATCGGGCTGGTATTCGCCGCCGAGAATCTTCAGCAGCGTCGACTTGCCCGCGCCGTTCTCGCCCATCAGGCCATGCACCTCGCCCGCATGCACGTCGAACGAGATGCCGTCGAGTGCGCGCACGCCGGGAAATACCTTGCCGATATTGTCAAAACGCAGTGCCGCTGACACGTCGTCTCCCCACTTGCAGATCCATCGAGCGCCGGCCGCCGCATCGCCGCGGCAGCCGGCGAGCCGCTTACTTCGACGCGAGCCCCATCTCCTCGCGCACCTTCGACACGTTGTCGCGCGTCGCGAGCATGCCGGTCGTCAGCGTCAGCGCCGGCGGTGCCTTGCCTTGCGTGATCCACGCGTACATCAGGTCCGAGGTTTCCTCGCCGTGGCGCTTCGGGCTGATGATCACGGTGCCGTAGAAGCCCGTCGGCTGCGGCTTCTTGAACTCGTTCAGCGCGGAATCGGAACCCCCGATGCCGATGCCGATCATGTTGTCCGCCTTGAAGCCGCGCCCTTCGGCCGCGCGCACCGCGCCGAGCACGGCCTCGTCGTTCAGGCCGTACGCGACCCAGTGCTTGAACTGCGGGTTCTTGGTGAGCGCGATGTTCGCCGCGTTGAATGCGTTCTCGGTGTCGGTCTTCGCCTGCGGCGCCGCGATCACGTTCGCCTTCGGGAAGCCGGCCGCGACCAGCGCGTCGGTCGCGCCGCTCGTGCGGTCGTGCGCGGTCGGCAGCTGTTCGTACGTGATGTCGATCGCGCCGACGTCCTTCATGTTCCAGCCGCGCTTCTTGATCTCGGCCGCGATGCCGTCACCGACCTGCTTGCCGATGTTGTATGCGGAGATCCCCATGTGCGGCACCGACTCGATCGGCTTGCCGGCACCGTCGACGAGGCGGTCGTCGACCGTCATCATCTTCAGGTTGTGCGACTTCGCCTTCGCGACGATACCCGGCCCGAGCTTCACGTCGGGCGTGCAGATGATGAAGCCCTGCGCCTTCTGCGCGGACAGGTTGTCGATCGCGCTCATCACCTTCTCGCCCGACGGCGCGCCGATCTTCACGAGCGTGAAGCCCTTTTCCTTCGCGGCCGTTTCGGCGAACTTCCATTCGTCCTGGAACCACGGTTCTTCCGGCTGCTTCACGAGGAAGCCGATCTTGACCGGGTCGGCCGCGTGCGCAACCGGGCTCCCCATCACCACCGCGGCCGCGGCGGCCAGCGTTACGAACGTTCTGCGTTTCATCTCCAGTGTCTCCTTGTCTTCATCGAACAGGATGCAGCCGCTTGTTGGTTTCGACGCAGCGTGCGCGCGGCCGTCGCACGTGCGGTCTTTCGAATCGTTACGTCAATCGTGTCAGTCGTGGTACAGCGCCGCGCGCCCGCCGTCGACGGTGATGCACGCGGCATTGATGAACGGCGCCTCGTCGGACGCGAGAAACACGGCCGTCATCGCGACTTCCTCCGGCTTGCCGATGCGCTTCATCGGCTGCAGCGCGAGCGTCTCGGCCCGCGCCGCGGCCGGATCGGGCTGCGCATCCCACCAGTCGCGCGTGAGCTGCGTCTCGATGTAACCCGGCGCGATCGCGTTCACACGCACGTTGCGCGATGCATATTCGATGCCGAGCGCACGCGTGAGGCCCAGCACGCCGTGTTTCGCGACCGGGTACGGAAAGCAGCCCGGGATGATCCGGAACGCATGCGTCGACGCGATGTTCACGATGCTGCCGCGACCGCGCTCGACCATTCCCTCCAGTGCCGCGCGACAGCCGTGCCACACGCCGTCGAGGTCGACCGCGAAGCAGCGGCGCCAGTCGTCGTCCGTCATCGTCAGCGGATCGGCGAACACGTTGATGCCGGCGTTGTTCACCAGCACGTCGAGCGGGCCGAACGCGGCTTCGGTCTGCGCGAGCGCGTCGCGCACCGAGTCCTGCCGCGCGACGTCCGCATGCAGCGGCAACACGCGCGCGCCGTGGATGTCGTCGGCGATCGCAGCCGCCGTGCGCTGCGCGAGCGGGAAGTCGAGGTCGACGAGCGCGACGGCCGCGCCTTCGCGCGCGAATGCCTGCGCGATCGCGGCGCCGATCCCGCGGCCCGCGCCCGTCACCATCGTGACCTTGCCCGCGAGGCGCCCCATCATGCGGCTCCGCCGCGCGCCGCGCGCAGGCCGGCCTGGAACGCGCGCGCGTTCGCCGCGGTCGCGTCGGCCGACTGGCCGGGCCGGTACAGCGCCGAGCCGAGCCCGAAGCCGTTCGCGCCGGCGTCGAGGAACGGCTGCATGTTGTCCGGCGAAATGCCGCCGACCGGAATCAGCGGCACCGCGCGGTCGATCACCGCGCGCCACGCCTTCACGACCGTCACGCCGAGCTGCTCGGACGGAAACATCTTCAGCACGTCGGCGCCGTTCGCGAGCGCGGCGAACGCCTCGGTGGGCGTCGCCACACCAGGTGCGCTCGCGAGCCCGCGCTCGCGCGCACGGCGGATCACCGCCGCGTCGCTGTGCGGCATCACGATCAGCGTGCCGCCGGCGTCCTGCACGCGATCGACGAATTCGGCGCGCAGCACGGTGCCCGCGCCGACGATCATGTCGTCGGGCAATGCGCGGCGCAGCGCCGCGATGCTGTCGAATGGAGCAGGCGAATTGAGCGGCACCTCGACGATCCGGAAGCCGGCTTCATGGAGCGCAAGGCCGTGGTCGGCCGCTTCGGCGGGCGTGATCCCGCGCATGATCGCGATCAGCGGGCACGCGTCGAAGGCGCGCATCAGCGCGGCGTTCGGCGTGTACGGCGCGGGCAGCGTAAGGTCGGACGACATCGGCGTTTCCTCTTCAATCGGTTCAGTGGTCGGCGCACACGGTTTCGCCATCCGCGCGCACGAGTCCGGCGCGCGAGGCGATCCACCACAGGCCGCGTTCGGTCGCCTGCGCGACGACGCGTGCATGCGTGCAGCCGAACACGTTCAGCGCGTCGACATAGCGTGCGCACAATCCGTCGTCGCCGATCAGCAGCAGCGGCTGGTTCGCGAGCGCGACGCCGCGCTCCGCGAGCATCGCGTCGAGCGCGTTCAGCTCATGGCCGATCAGCAGGCCGGACAGGTAGTCGGCCTGCGCATCGGGCGCGAGCCGGTCGGTCAGGCCGAGCGTGCGCGTACTGAAGATCGTCGCGAGCAGCCCGGCGCGCTGCGCGCCGCGCGCCACCGCGACGCCGCGCGCGAATGCGTCGCGGTCGGGTGATGCGCTCGCGCGCATCGTGCGGCCGAGAATCGTGTGATCGCGCAATGCAGCGAACAGCTCGCCCGTCATGTAGGTCTGGAAGCGCTCGATGAGCCCGTCCTTCACCCACGCCCACTTCGCATGCGTGCCCGGCAGTCCGATCAGTACCCCTGAACGATCGGCATCAAGGGCGGGCTCGTTCGCGAGCGCGCCGAATATCTGCGTTTCTTCGCCGCGCATCACGTCGGGCAATTCGCCCGTCGCGATCACGCCCGGCACGATCGACACGGTCGTGCCGCGCGCCGTCGTCACCGTGACGAGGCCCGCGACAAGTGCGTCCGCACCGGCCGGCACCGCGACGTACGGCGCCTCGCGCCAGCCCTGCGCGCTGCCGACCATCCCGGCGGCCAGCACCGGCACGCCGGGCGTGCGGTCGAGCCAGTCGCCGCACGCTTCCTCGAACACGACGTCGAACGCGCGCGCGCCGCCGGCCGGCACGTGCATCACGCCCGCCGCGCGGCTGCGCGTGTCGATGAGCGCGCCGTGCGCGTCGAACAGATACGCGCGCAGCGACGTCGTGCCCCAGTCGAGCGCGATCAGCGACGGATTGGCGGAGTTGGCGTCCGGAGCGGTCCGGGTCGATTTGGTCATCGTTTGATCCTGCGGGTACCCTGCGGCGGGCTCCAGCCCAGTTCCGCGGAAATGGCTCGCGCTTCGCGCTGCACGAGCAGAATCAGTTCGTCCATCCGGTCGTGCGGCATGTACGGAATCGTGCTCGCGACCGACACGGCCGCGACGATCGCGCCCGACGCATCGCGGATCGGCGCGGCCACGCAGCGGATCGATGCTTCGTTCTCCTCGAGGTCGAACGTGTAGCCGCCGGCCGCGTAATGCGCCATGCGCTGCAGGAACGCGCTCGTCTCCGGCCGGTTGTCCGGCTTGAAGTTGACGCCGGCCAGCGCGCGCCGCGCGGCTTCGAACAGCGAGCGCCACAGGTCCGGATCGAGGTCCAGCATCATCGCCTTGCCGATGCCGGTCGACGCGAGCGGCATCCGGTGGCCGACGCGCGAGCGCATCTCGAGGCCGCGCGTGCCGGGAATCTTGTCGATGTACAGCACGTCGTCGCCGTCGCGCACGCCGAGGTGAATCGTGTCGAGCGTCGCTTCCGCGAGCGCCTCGAGGTGCGGCCGCGCGACCGCCGTGAGCGGCATCTGTTCGAGTGCGATCGTGCCGAGCTCGATCAGCTTCGGACCGAGCAGGTAGCCGCCCTGCACCTGGCGCAGGTAGCGCGCCTGCACGAGGCTGCTGACGAGACGGTGCGTCGTGCTGCGCGTCGTGCCGAGCGCGGCGCCGATCGCACGCATGTCGCGCGCGCCGTTCGCGATCGCTTCGAGGATCGCGAGGCCGCGCAACAGCGTCTGCGTGCCGGCCTGCTGCGCGGCGAGGTCGAGCGGCGTGCTGGTCGCGCCGATGCTGTCGGTCAGCGGCGCATCGTCCGGCGTCGCGCGCCGGGCGTCGAGAGCAAGGGTGTCGGGCATCTTGATCATGGAACAGGCTTCTTCAACGGAATCGGGCAAGCCGCTGTCGCGACGCCGGAACCAGGTCGGGCGTCGCGGCAACGCGGCGGTCGATGCACCGAGGAAAGCGCCCGGCGAACTTCATGGAAGGTGTCTCCGTGTGTTCGGGCGCCGCGCGGTGCGTGGGTCCGAAGCTGTCGATGTGCTTCGGATTGTAGGAGCGCACGCACCCGTCTCCAATATTTGAGTGCGTTGTCCAGATAATGAGAAAAGTGGCCGGAGGCAGCGGCATGCGTCATCGAAACGGCCATGCGATGCGCACGGGGGCGGAACCCCGCGTACCGCAGGTCCCGCCCCCGTTATCCACGCAGGCCGCGCCTACTGCTGGTTCGTGCTGCGCGCCTGCATGTAGCGCTGCACGTCGGAGAACGACACGCGGCCGCTGCCGCTCGCATCGATCTGCCGGAAGTGGTTCGCGACATAGCCGAGGCCGGCCGCGCGCGCCTGCGCCTCGGTAATCGAACCGGTGTTCTGCGTATCGGCCGCGCCGAACTGCTGCGCGAGCTTGCGCACCACCTGCGCGTGCAGCGCCGCGCCGGTCGTCTGCGTGCCGGCGGTCGGCTTGCGCGCGGCCGGCGGCACGTACGGATCGCCGAGCTGCGCCTGGCGCGCGCGCGGCGGCGTGGCGGCGTCGCTCGCCTGCGCGAACGCGGACACCGATGTGGATGTAACGCCGGCACATGCAAGCGCGGCGGCAACGACGATGAAACGTTTCTTCATGTCAGGCTCCAGTCTGGAATGAGGTCGTCGACGGCCGGCGAGCCGCGCCGCCACGGGCGCGCATCGCCGGGCCAGCCCATCGCATCAGTGCGCGGCCGCGTTGTAGAACGCCACGAGGTCGGCTTTCTCCTGCGGACGCGACGTGTCGTCGAGATAGACCATGTGCCCACCCTGATAGTCCTTGATCGTCAGGTTCGGTTGCGACCCGAGCCGCGCGAGGTCGAGCTCGGTCTGGTAGAACGGCGTCGCGATGTCGTGATACCCGTTCAGCGACAGCACCTTCAGCGACGGATTCAGCGTCAGCGCGGCGGCGAGATCGGGGATCGTGTCGGGCATCGCGAGGCCGTCGTGCGACCAGTCCCAGGTCTGGATCGCATTGCTGCTGACCGAATACGCGGACTGCGCGCTGTACTTCAGCACGTTCGGCAGGTAGCTGCCGATCGTGTCGGTGAACGGCTTCGTGATGAACGTGCTCGACGGATCGCCGTCGGCCGCGAGCGGGCTCGACGACGGCACGTTCACGCGTGCGTCGTAGCGGCCGATCAGCGTGCCCGGGATCAGCGACACCTGGACGCTGTTGTCGAAGAAGGTCGGCACCACGTTGAAGTCCGCATTCCACAGCGCCTGCTTCACGCCGGTCGAGTTCGACATCGTCGTGACGAGGCTCGGCGGCGGCGGCGTGTGGCTCGCGAGATACGCGTTCACGGCGGGCGCGTAGCTGCCGGCCGTCAGCTGGCGCATCTGGTCCGCGTACTGCGGCAGGTTCGACGGGTTCGGATTGTCGAGCTGGTAGTACGCGCCGACCGTGCCGTACGACGGCACGAAGCCCGCGCAGCTCACCGGGCTCGAACCGTTGTTCGAGTTGCCGATGTAGTCGCTCGCCATGTCGCAGTTCGCGTTGTAGTTCAGGATCGACGACTGCAGCACGATGCCGGCGAGTTTCACGCCGGCCGTCTCGAGCAGGTTCGCGAGCACGTCGGTGCGCGGTGTGCCGTACGACTCCCCGAACAGGTATTTTGGCGACGCGTCGCGCTGGTTCACGGCGATGTAGCGCGTGACGAAGTCACGGAACGCGCCGCCGTCCTGGTCGACGCCCCAGAAGGTCTGGTTCGTGTTCGGCGCGATCGCCTCCGAGAAGCCGGTGCCGATCGCATCGACGAACACGAGATCGGTCGTGTCGAGCAGGCTTTCCGCGTTGTCGACGAACGGGAATGTCGACGCGTTCGCGTTCGGGTCGCCCGTCTGGATCCGCTTCGGACCGAACGAGCCGAGATGCAGCCACACCGATGCGGAGCCGGGGCCGCCGTTGTACAGGAACGTGACGGGCCGCTTGCTCGCGGGCTGGTTGTCGGCGGTGTACGCGACGTAGAAGAACGATGCTTCGGGCGCGCCCGTCTGCGGGTTGCGCGCGACGAGGTGGCCGGCGGTGGCCGTGTAACGGATCGTCTGGCCGTTCAGCGTGATCTGGTGATGGGTGACGGCGGCCTTTTCGACCGCGGCGGACGCGTCGAGCGACGCGCTCGCACTCGATGAATAACTGTTCGGATCGTTGTACGGCCTGTCCGCCTGCGCGGCGGGATCGGCTGAATTGTCGGTGCCTGCTGCGGCGGACGACGTCAGGTCGTCGTTGCAGGCCGTCAGAATCAGCGAAGAGAACACAACTCCCAACAACAGCTTCGCTTTGCTCGCTGGCATCGTTGCTTTCCTTCTCTCGAATGTTTTTGTGTGTCGAGCAGCCGGATAAGCCGCCCCCCGCCTCGATTGCGGCCGATAAGCCGAGGCGCTGGCCAATATACGCGAGCGGGTGGGCTTTGAAAAATTTGGAAATATTCGAGCGTGGAGGGATGCACGTTCGGTGCGGTGCACACCTTTCAACAATGCTTCGAATGACGAACCATCGTTTTTCAGCCGCCTTTCATCGGCTTTCGCGTTTGCCAGGCGACACTTGATTCAAGCGGATTTCGTGCCGTATCGGCAAACAAATGGACGCCGCCGAAGGCATTGGTCAGGAAAGCGAAATAGACGATTTCGTCTAATGATTGTGGCACGACGTGCGGGCGCCCCATTCGCGCTGCAGTGCACCAATGGCGCACCGGCGACGGAACGGAAAATACGACGGCGGGAGCGCGCCGCTCACTGCGATTGCGGCAGCTCGGCGGCGCCCATCCTGCGCGCGATGACGGCCGCGCGCTGCGCCTGGTAGGCCGAGCCGCGATGCGCGTCGAACCAGCGCGGCTTCGGCAGCATCACCGCGAGGCGCGCCGACTGCCATGCGCCGAGCCGGCTCGCGGGAATCTTGTAGTAATAGCGCGCGGCGGCTTCGGCGCCGTACACGCCGCGGCCCCATTCGACCGAATTCAGATAGATCTCGAAGATCCGCTCCTTGTCGAGCACCGTCTCGAGCATCCACGTGATGATCAGTTCCTGCCCCTTGCGGATGTAGCTCTTCTCGCGCGACAGGAACAGGTTGCGCGCGAGTTGCTGCGTGATCGTCGAACCGCCCGCGACGATCCGGCCGCGCGCCTTGTTCTTCTCCCACGCCTGCAGGATCGCGTCGACGTCGTAGCCGTTGTTGGTCGCGAAGGTCGAATCCTCCGAAGCGATCAGCGCGCGCTTCAGGTTGCGCGAGATCTGGTCGTACGGCACCCATTGATGCTGGATCCGCGCGGGCGGCGTGTCGCGCGACAACCACCATGCGTCGGTGCGCATGAACGCGGTCGAACCGGGATTGATGAACGACCACGCCGCGATCTGCACGAGATAGAACAGCTGCGTCGCGAGCCATGCGCCCGCGAACACCGAACCCGCATAGACGAGCCAGCGGGTCAGCCCCACCGTGCGCGTGCGCTGCGTGCCGCTCACCGCCGCCACTGCCGTGCTCCGCTCAGGCCGCCGCGAGCGCTTGGCGCAGCGCGGCCAGCACCGGTGCGCCGTCCGGCCGCACGCCGCGCCAGATGAAGAACGATTCGGCCGCCTGCTCGACCAGCATCCCGAGCCCGTCGGCCGTACGCGCGCCGAGCGAGGCCGCATGCTGCATGAACACGGTCGGCTGCGCGCCGTACATCATGTCGTACGCGAGCGTGCCGGCGCCGAACGCGGCCGCGTCGCACTCGGGCAGCGCCGCATCGAGGCTGCCGGCCGTCGCGTTGACGATCACGTCGTACGGCTCCGCTCGCACGATCTCCGGCCCGCCGCCCGCCAGCATGCAGCCCGCATCGTGCGCGGCCTGCATGAACTGGCTGACGAGCGCCTCGGCCTTGCTCGCGGTGCGGTTCACGATCGTGACCGACAGCGGCGCGCGGTCGAGCAGCGGCAGCACGACGCCGCGCGCAGCGCCGCCCGCCCCGAGCAGCAGGATGCGCGCGCCCGCGAGCGACACGCCCAGATTCAGTTCGATGTCGCGCACGAGGCCGACGCCGTCGGTGTTGTCGCCGTGGATGCTGCCGTCGGCCTCGATGCGCAGCGTGTTCACCGCGCCCGCCGCGGCCGCGCGCGGCGACAGCGTGTTGGCGAGCGCATGCGCGTCGAGCTTGAACGGCACCGTCACGTTCGCACCTCGGCCGCCTTCGGCGACGAACGCGCGCACCGCGGCCTCGAAACCGTCGACCGGCGCGAGCCGGTGCTGGTAGTCGATCGCCTCGCCCGTCTGCGCGGCGAACTGCGCATGGATGAACGGCGACTTGCTGTGCGCCACCGGATTGCCGAACACCACGTAGCGGTCGACGCCGCTCAGCGACGCGACTGCGCTCATGATGCGCGCCCCTCTTCGCTTTCCGCGCCTTGCTGGCCGTTGCCGTTCGCGGCCTCGCCGCCTTCGGCCGACGCGCCGTCCGCTTCAGCCAGCGCTTCGGCTTCGGCCTCTGCCGACGCGTCCTCCGCATCGACCAGCGTGTCCTCGCCGCCTTCGTTGTCGCCTTCGTTATCGTCTTCGTCGTCCGCCGCGTCGCCGCTCGTCACGGTCGGCGCGTCGAGCACGTTCAAGAGTCGCACCGACGCCTCGATCGTCAGCTCGTCGAGCGACATCACGTCGAGCAGCACGCGCGTGCCGCGCGCATGCACGCCGAGCCCCGGCACGTGCAGCAGCAGCGGAATTTCCTCGAGGCGCACCAGATCGCCCTTCACGACGCTCGCGACGACCTGTTTCTTCTGCTCCTGCTTGAGCCAGCGCAGGCACCAGAAATATTCCATCCGGCGCTGGTAGTCGGCGTACGCGGTATAGGTGTCGTCGAAGCCCTGCACGACCGCGTAGAGATCGGCGTCCTTCGGCTTGAACGGCGCGGCGAGTTTCGCGGTGACGCCGTGCTGCACGCACGCGAGCAGCTGCCACTGGTTGACCAGGTCGACGTAGCGGCGCAGCGGCGACGTGCTCCACGCGTACTGCGCGACGCCGAGGCCTTCGTGCGGCGCGGCCGTCGTCTGCATCCGCGTGCGCTTCGGGCCCGGCGCGCCGAAGCCGCGCTGCGAACGGTAGATGCCCGGCACCGTGTGATCGTGCAGGAACGCGCCCCACGTCGAGTTCGCGAGAATCGCGAGTTCCGACACGATCAGGTCGAGCGGCGATCCGCGGCGACGCGGCGTGATCGACACGTGCTCGCCTTCGACGTAGAAGTTGTAGTCGGTATTGCGCTGCACTTCGCGCTTCAGGCCGTAGCCCGCGCGCGCGACCTGGCGCTTCTCGAACAGTGCCTGCGCGAGCGGCCACAGCACGGCGATGTCGTCCTTGTGCGGATAGTCGCCGGTGCCGGCCGCGAGCGTCTCTTCGTTGACGAGCTCGTCGAGCGTGTTGTGGCGCAGGTTGTTCTTCACGAACACGAGTTCGGCGCGCGTCTCGTTCGCGACGATGTCCTGCGTCTCGCGGTTGACGATGATGTACAGCGACAGCGCCGGGCGGTAGTCGCCCTCTTTCAGCGTGAACACGTCGACGACGTCGTCCGGCAGCATCGTGATCTTGTCGCCCGGCATGTAGACGGTCGACAGGCGCGTGCGCGCGATCGCGTCGACCGCATCGCCGCGCACGATGCCGAGCGCCGGGGCCGCGATGTGCACGCCGATCCGCACGCGACCGTCGGCCAGGTGTTCGACCGAGAACGCGTCGTCGATTTCGGTCGTCGTGATGTCGTCGATCGAGAACGCCTCGACGTTCGCGCGCGGCAGGTCGTCCGGCAGCGGGCCGACCGTGACGGGCGGAAAGCCCGTGCCATGCGGAAAGAATTCCGCGAGGAAGCGCGCCTCGTGCAGCGCACGCGGCGACTCGATGCCGCCGCAGTCGAGCATCAGCCGCGCCGGCGACACGCCGCGCGCGCCGGCCGCCGCTTCCATCGCCTTGTATTCGATCGCGTTCTTGTCCGGCCGCGTCAGCAGCCCGAGCACCTTGCCCGCGAACGCTTCCGGCAGCTTGCCGGCCTTCAGTTCCTCTTCATACTGCGCCTGCACGAGCGCCTGCTGGCGCTTGCGCTCGAGCGATGCGAGCGCCATCTTGAGCTGCTCTTCCGGCGCGCGCTGGTACTGGCCGCGCCCCTTGCGGCGGAAGTAGACGGGCGAGCCGTGCAGCCGCAGCACCAGTGCCGCGCGCTCGACGGGGCCGTAGGTCGCGCCGAAGTATTCCGAGGCCAGCGCCGTATAGGCGAACTCCTCGGCCGGCGCGCATTCCCACAGGAAATCCAGGTCGATCTGCTGCGCGGCCGTGTCGGCTTCCTGCATCAGCTCGCTCGCGGCCGGCTTGTCGAATTCGATCAGCACGTCTTTCGCGCGCACCTTCGCCCGCCGCCCGCCGGGCAACTCGACCTGAAACGCGTCGCCCTGGCGCGACAGCACGCTGCCCGCCTTGAAACTGCCCGATTCCTCGAAGAAAACGTTCACTCAGTACTCTCGTTCAGACTGCCGGGCGCCGGATGAACGGCGCCGCATGATGATGGGAATTCGATCGGCATGACGCCGGTTTCATGACGTTCTGTCGTCGCAAAAAGCGAGAACGTCGTCGACATAGTCGGCAAATTCGCTGATTCCGTGATCGCTGCCTTCGATCACGCGCGTTTTCGCGCCCGGGTAGTGGGCGAGCATCTCGCGGTAGTCCAGCACTTCGTCGCCCGTCGCCGCGAACAGATAGTAGCGTTCGGGCCGCGAAATCGCCGGCACGCGCAGCGCATCGAGCTCCTGCAGGTAGCGGCGTTCGACGACGATCGACCCGCCGCCGTGCCATAACGGCTGTTCGCCCAGATGCTGTTCGAGATCGCGCTGCGGCACGATCGCCGGATTCAGCAGCACCGCCTTCCAGCCGTGCTGCTCGGCGAGCCAGGTCGCGTAGTAGCCGCCGAGCGAGCTGCCGATCACCGTCACGTCGCGCGCACCGGCCACTTCGGCCTCGGCGACGGCGATCGCCTCCAGCGGCGACACCGACAGCGACGGGCAGCGCCACTCGTGCGTGCGCCCGAGCTCGGCCATGCGCGCGGCGAGCAGCCGCGACTTCTGCGACTCCGGCGACGACCGGAACCCGTGCAGGTACAGGATCACGCGCGGCTCCCGAGCGCATCGAGCAGCTTCTGGTGCACGCCGCCGAACCCGCCGTTGCTCATCACGAGCACGTGATCGCCGGGGCGCGCGGCGGCGACGACTGCCTTCACCAGCAGATGGAGATCGTCGAACGCGCGGGCCTTGTCGCCGAGCGGCGCGAGCGCATCGCCGAGGTTCCAGCCGAGCGCGTCGCGCCCGGTCGGTGCGCCGTAACCGAACACGAGATCGGCGTCGGCAAGGCTGGCCGGCAGTTGCGCCTTCATCACGCCGAGCTTCATCGTGTTCGAGCGCGGCTCGAGCACCGCGAGAATGCGGGCATTTTGACGGCCGATTCGCGCACGAAGGCCGGCGATCGTGGTGTCGATCGCGGTCGGATGGTGCGCGAAGTCGTCGTAGACGGTCACGCCGTCCACGCTGCCGCGCACTTCCATCCGGCGCTTCACGTTGCGGAACGATGCGAGCGATTCGGCGGCCTGCGCGGGCGGCACGCCGACGTGGCGCGCGGCGGCGATCGCCGCGAGCGCGTTCATCCGGTTGTGGTCGCCCTGCACCTGCCACGCGACTTCTCCGACGCGCTCGGCCTGCGAATACACCGCGAAGCGCGTGTCGACCGGCACGCCGTCCTCGGCCGGCAACGCCTGCCAGCCGCCGTCGACGCCGAAGCGCTCGACGTCGCTCCAGCAGCCGCGCGCGAGCACGCGCTCCAGCGCGTCGGAACGGCCGTTCGTGACGATCCGGCCGATGCCCGGCACGGTGCGCACGAGATGGTGGAATTGCGTTTCGATCGCGGCGAGATCCGGGAAGATGTCGGCGTGATCGAATTCGAGGTTGTTGAGTACCGCGGTGCGCGGCCGGTAGTGGACGAACTTCGAGCGCTTGTCGAAGAACGCCGTATCGTATTCGTCGGCCTCGATCACGAAGAAGCTCGAATCGGTCAGCCGTGCCGACACGCCGAAGTTCAGCGGCACGCCGCCGATCAGGAAGCCCGGATTCAGGCCGGCATCTTCCAGCAGCCACGCGAGCATCGACGACGTGGTCGTCTTGCCGTGCGTGCCGGCCACCGCCAGCACCCACTTGCCGGCGAGCACGTGCTCGCCGAGCCATTGCGGGCCGGACACGTACGGCAGGCCGCGATCGAGGATCGCCTCCATCAGCGGGTTGCCGCGCGTGACGACGTTGCCGATCACGAACAGGTCGGGCTTCAGGTCGATCTGCTCGGCGCCGTAGCCCTCGATCAGCGTGATGCCCTGCGCCTCGAGCTGCGTGCTCATCGGCGGATAGACGCCCGCGTCGCAACCCGTCACCGTGTGGCCCGCCTCGCGCGCGAGCACGGCGAGACCGCCCATGAAGGTGCCGCAGATGCCAAGAATGTGGATGTGCATAGATGAATGCTTTCGCGCCGCCGGGCGCCGTCGATTCGGAAAGATGGTCTGCGGCACGCCGGACGGGCCGCCCGGCCAACGACTTGCGCCGCGACACAAAGACCGTCATTGTAACTGACGGCCCGCCGTGCCCGGCGGCCCGAACGACGGATCGACGTGCCGCGCGGCGCATCGGGCGGCACGCGGGTGCACCGGGTTCGGCCGTGGCGGCGATCGAGTATGATTGCCGGATCATGTCTCGCAAACCCCTTGTCGACCCGCGGCGCGCCCGCGAGGAAATCGCCCAGTCCGCCGCCCGCCTGATCGCGGAAGACGGCCTCGATTACGCCAGCGCGAAACGCAAGGCCGCCCGCCAGTTGTTCGGCGATGCGCGCGTTGCCGGCGAATGGCTGCCGGATAACGACCTGATCGAGGAAGAACTGCGCGAGTTCCTGGCGCTGTTCCAGAGCGACACGCAACCGGACGAACTGCGCCGCCTGCGCGAGATCGCACTCGACTGGATGCGCCGGCTCGCCGAGTTCAATCCGTATGTGACGGGTGCGGTGCTGCACGGCACCGCGAACGAGCATTCGGACATCCATTTGCAGCTGTTCACCGACAACCCGAAGGACGTCGCGATCTACCTGCTGAACCAGAACGTTCAGTACGACGTGTCCGAGACCCGGCATTTCGCCGGTCGCGCCGACGTCGAGACGCTCAGCTTCCTGTGGCGCCCGCGCCGCGACGTCGACGCGATCGGCATTCACGTCGCGCTCTACGCGAGCGACGACCTGCGCGGCGCGGTCAAGGCCGACGCCCGCGGCCGCGTGGCCCGTGCGGATGCCGCCGCGTTGCGCGCGCTGCTCGAGGCCGGCAACGCTCCTTCCGAACCGGAATGATTCAACGATGATGATGAAACGCATGTTGGTGCTCGCGGTAGTCGCGGCCGCCGCCGTCGCTGGCGGGCTCGCCGCCGGCCACTGGTTCCGCGGCGGCAGCGCCGACGACGGTATCGCCGTCGCCGCACCCGCGCAGGGCAATCCGGTCGATCAGTTGTGGGCCGCCTCGCTGACCGGCATCGACGGCAAGCCGGCGTCGCTCGCCTCCTTCAAGGGCCAGAAGGTCGTGGTCAATTTCTGGGCGTCGTGGTGCGGCCCGTGCGTGGAGGAGATGCCGGAGCTCGTCGCGCTGTCGCATCAATACAAGCAGAAAGGGATCCGCTTCATCGGGATCGGCGTCGATTCCGACCAGAACGTGAAGAACTTCCTGCAGAAGGTGAAGGTCGACTACCCGGTTTTCGTCAGCGGATACGCGGGCGCCGATCTGGCCCGTAATTTCGGAAACACGGCCGGTGCGCTGCCTTTTACGGTCGTGATCGACGAAACCGGCAAGATCCGCGAGACAAAATTAGGACAAATCCAGCCGGCCGAGCTGAAAAAGACCCTCGACGCGCTGTGAAGGCGCGGAGCGGCCGCCCGCACGTTCGCGGCGATTTATGCGTGGATCGCCGCAATTTCACGTCAATTCGCCGATACTTTGCGGTCGGGCCGGTAATTCTTGCAGGTCCCGCGCGCTCGGCCGTTCGGCAAAACTAGACAAATTTCTCTAAATAGCGCTAAAGTTCGCGCAATTCCGCAGAAATAGAAGCGACCATGACACGATTGCTGGTGCTGCACGGCCCCAACCTGAACCTTCTCGGCACCCGGGAACCGGAGGTGTACGGCCGCGTCACGCTCGCGCAGATCGATCAGGCGCTGGCCGCACGGGCGCAGGACGCCGGCGCCGAACTGTCGTCCTTCCAGAGCAATCATGAAGGCGCACTCGTCGACCGCATCCAGGCCGCGCGGCAGGAACAGACCGATTACATCCTGATCAATCCCGCCGCGTATACGCACACGAGCGTCGCGATCCGGGACGCGATCGCCGGCGTTGGCATCCCGTTCGTCGAGATTCATCTGTCGAACGTGCACCGCCGCGAAGCGTTCAGGCATCACTCCTACTTTTCCGACCAGGCCGAAGGCGTCATCTGCGGGCTTGGCTGGAAAGGTTATCTGTACGCGCTCGAGTACGCGCTGGACAAGCTGCAAGGCGCGTCGCGCGGCTGATTTCGCGATCTAGATTCAGCGCCGGTCTCACCGGCGCTTTCACGTATTGAAAGGGGAATTCCCGATGGATCTTCGTAAGCTGAAAACTCTGATCGACCTCGTTTCCGAATCCGGCATCTCCGAGCTGGAAGTGACGGAAGGCGAAGGCAAGGTGCGTATCGTCAAGAACGCGCCGCCGGTCTACGTGCAGCCGACGGCTGGGTATGCCCCGCAAGTCAGCGCGCCCGCTCCGTCGGCCGCGCTGCCGACCGACGGCGCCGCTGCTCCGGCAGCGGGCGGTGCGGCCGCCCCGGCGGTCCCGCAAGGCCACGTCGTGACGTCGCCGATGGTCGGCACGTTCTATCGCGCGCCGTCGCCGGGTGCAGACCCGTTCGTCCAGGTCGGCGACACGGTCAAGGAAGGCCAGACCATCTGCATCATCGAAGCGATGAAGCTGCTCAACGAGATCGAGTCGGACAAGGCCGGCGTGATCAAGGAAATCCTCGTCGAGAACGGCCAGGCCGTCGAATACGGCCAGCCGCTTTTCGTGATCGGCTAAGTCCGCCGCGCGGCCCGACGGCCGCGCGCCGCCGATGCTCGCCAGGCGCCGTTCGCGCGCCCCTCGAAGAGACGAATACTCGCTATGTTTGAAAAAATCCTCATTGCCAACCGCGGTGAAATCGCGCTGCGCATCCAGCGCGCGTGCCGCGAACTCGGCGTCAAGACGGTGGTCGTCTACTCGGAAGCCGACAAGGAAGCCAAGTACGTGCGCCTCGCGGACGAAGCCGTCTGTATCGGCCCGGCCCCGTCGAACCTGAGCTACCTGAACATGCCGGCGCTGATCAGCGCCGCGGAAGTCACCGATGCCGAGGCGATCCACCCCGGCTACGGCTTCCTGTCGGAGAACGCCGATTTCGCGGAACGCGTCGAGCAGTCGGGCTTCACGTTCATCGGCCCGCGCCCGGAAACGATCCGCATGATGGGTGACAAGGTCACCGCGAAGCAGACGATGATCAAGACCGGCGTGCCGTGCGTGCCGGGCTCGGAAGGCGCGTTGCCGGAAGATCCGAAGGAAATCGTCAAGATTGCGCGCTCGATCGGCTATCCGGTCATCATCAAGGCGGCGGGCGGCGGCGGCGGGCGCGGGATGCGCGTCGTGCACACCGAAGCCGCGCTCGTCAACGCAGTCAACATGACCCGCGAGGAAGCCGGCCGTGCGTTCGGCAACCCGCAGGTGTACATGGAGAAGTTCCTCGAGAACCCGCGCCACATCGAAATCCAGGTGCTGTCCGATGCGCACAAGAACGCGATCTGGCTCGGCGAGCGCGACTGCTCGATGCAGCGCCGTCACCAGAAGGTGATCGAGGAAGCGCCGGCGCCCGGCATTCCGCGCCGCCTGATCGAGCGCATCGGCGACCGCTGCGCGGACGCGTGCAAGAAGATGGGCTACCTCGGCGCGGGCACGTTCGAATTCCTGTACGAGAACAACGAGTTCTACTTCATCGAGATGAACACGCGCGTGCAGGTCGAGCACCCGGTGTCGGAGATGATCACGGGCGTCGACATCGTGCAGGAACAGATCCGCATCGCGGCCGGCGAGAAGCTCGCGCTGCGCCAGCGCGACATCCAGTTCCGCGGACATGCGATCGAATGCCGGATCAACGCGGAAGATCCGTTCAAGTTCACGCCGTCGCCGGGCCGGATCACGTCGTGGCATACGCCGGGCGGCCCCGGCGTGCGCGTCGACTCGCATGCCTACAATGGCTATTTCGTGCCGCCGAACTATGATTCGATGATCGGCAAGCTGATCACCTACGGCGCGACGCGCGACCAGGCGATCCGCCGGATGCGCATCGCGCTGTCGGAAATGGTCGTCGAAGGCATCCAGACCAACATCCCGCTGCACCGCGAGCTGATGATCGACTCGAAGTTCGTCGAAGGCGGCACCAGCATCCATTACCTCGAAAACCGGCTCGCGCAGAAGCAGCAAGTCGCACCGGAAGAAGCGTAAGCATGAGCTATCGCGAACTCGTCGTCGAACTGGCCCGTGAGCATGCGGAGGCGCTGTCCGACGCGCTGCTCGATCTCGGCGCGCTGTCGGTGTCCGTCGAAGACGCCGACGCCGACACGCCCGACGAACAGCCGCTCTTCGGCGAGCCCGGCCTGGTTCCCGACCGCACCGCGTGGCAGCACTCGCGCGTGATCGCGCTGCTGTCGCCCGATCACGAGCCGGCCGTGTTGCTCACGGCAGCCCTGAACGAGATCGGTGTCGCCGAGCCGCCGAAGTTCGACGTGCGCGAAGTCGAGGAACAGGACTGGGTACGGCTCACGCAGTCGCAGTTCGAGCCGATTCCGATCGGCGAGCGCATCTGGGTCGTGCCGTCCTGGCACGACGCACCCGACCCCGACGCGCTGATCCTCGAACTCGACCCGGGCCTCGCATTCGGCACCGGCAGCCATCCCACCACGCGTCTCTGCATGGAGTGGCTCGAACAGTCGGTGAAGCCCGGCCAGTCGGTCCTCGACTACGGCTGCGGCTCGGGCATTCTCGCGATCCTCGCGCAGAAATGCGGGGCGAACCCCGTGGTCGGCATCGACATCGATCCGCAGGCGGTCGAATCGGCGCGGCAGAACAGCGAACGCAACCGTGCGGAAGTCACGTACGGACTGCCCGATGCATGCCCGGCCGGCGAATTCGACATCGTCGTCGCGAACATCCTGTCGAACCCGCTGAAGCTGATGGCGTCGATGCTGGCGTCGAAGGTGAAACCGGGCGGGCGCATCGCGCTGTCGGGCGTGCTCGCACGCCAGGCGGACGAGGTCGCGGCCGTCTATGCGCGCTACGTCGACATCTCGGTCTGGCGGGAACACGAAGGTTGGGTATGCCTGGCCGGAACCCGGCGCGAAAGCCATTAGAATAGCGCTGTCCTTCACTCTGGCCAGCAGGCCGCCCGGCTCGACATGCTTCTTGCGACGCGCTGCCCTCATTGCGAAACCGTCTTCCGGCTGCAGCAGGAACAGCTGTCGCTGCATGACGGCCTCGTGCGCTGCGGACACTGCGAGCAGGTCTTCAACGCATCGCAGTCGCTCGTGCCCGATCCGGCGCGGCAGCCGGAGCCCGCGCTGACCGAAGCGGTACCGGCCGAGCCGGCCGCCGCCAACCCGCAACACGAAGCCGCGCCCGCGCGGCTGTTCGCCACCGGCGCACCGGTCGGGCCGGCCTCCGGCGCCGACTACAAGCCCGAAGGCTGGGACATGTGGGCGCCCTGGCTCGATGCCGGCGTCGACCCGTCCCTGCAGCACAACGGGCAGACCGTGCGTACCGAACCGCTGGTGCCGCTCGCGCTGCCGTCCACGGACGCCGGTGTCGTTCACCTGTCCGGCACCCCCGCCCCGTTCGCGTCCGGCCCCGCCGAACTGCACGCTGCCGGCGGGCAATTCACCGAACCCGAAGCAGCGGATGCGGCGGCGCTGCGTGAAGCCGACGAATCGCTCACACGGCCGCCCGAACCCGACCCGCGCGAACCGCGCTTCGTCGCGCCCGAGCCGTCGGCCGGACCCGCCGCAGCCGGGCCCGCCGAACCGGCCGGCACCCTGCATTTCTCCGTGCCCGACGACGAACACGCACCGCGCGAGCCGCGCTTCGCATTCCGGCCGGTGCAGGCCGAATCCGAATCCGCATCCGCCCCGGACACCCGCGCGGACGAACGCGCGGCCGCAGCGGCCAGCGAGCCGGCCGAGCCAGCCCTCCAATCGAACGTCGAACCGGCGGCTCAACCGGCCGTCCCGCTGGCCGCCCCCTTCCCCGCCGCACCGACCGACGACGACCGCCCGCCCTTCGCCGTGACGCGCGAGACGCGCGCGCCGCAGCAACGCGGGATGCTCGGCGGCTTTTTCGGCGGCCTCGTCGCCGCCGCGCTCACGGTGCTGCTCGTCGCGCAGCTCGCGTGGTGGCAGCGCGAAACCGTGATGATCTACTGGCCCGTCACGCAGGGCTGGTTCCGGCAGGCGTGCGCACCGCTCGGCTGCAAGGTCACGCCGCCGCGCGCGATCGACGGGCTGCGGCTCGAGGCGACCGACCTGCGCCAGATTGACGGCCCGCGCATGCTGGAGCTGAAGGTGCCGCTGACGAACCGCTACCGCGTCCCGCTCGCGTACCCGTCGCTCGAGCTGACGCTGCTCGACGACACGAATCACGTGACCGTGCGCCGCGTGCTCGCGCCGCGCGACTACGTGCGCCCGGGCATGTCGATCGACGCAGGGCTGCCGCCCGGCACGACGCAGACGATGATCGTCCGGCTCGACACCAACGGCGCGCCGGCCTCGAATTTCCGCGTCCAGATCTTCTATCCGTGACGCCCCGCGGCGCGCGCATGCGCGCCGTCTCAACCCGCGCGCCGCAGCGGCGCGCTATTTCGGAGCACGAACATGAGCAAAGTTACGCTGGGTGGCAACCCGATCGATCTCGCCGGCACGTTCCCGGCCGTCGGCTCGCAAGCCCCCGACTTCAAGCTGGTCGGCAAGGACCTCGCCGATCTGTCGCTCGCGAGCTTCGCCGGCAAGCGCAAGGTGCTGAACATCGTCCCGAGCCTCGACACGCCGACCTGCGCGACGTCGACCCGCAAGTTCAACGAAGCCGCGTCGTCGCTCGACAACACGGTCGTGGTCGTCGTGTCCGGCGACCTGCCGTTTGCCGCCACGCGCTTCTGCACGACCGAAGGCCTCGCGAACGTCGTGACGGCTTCGACGTTCCGCGGCGGCCGCGCATTCGCGAACGCGTACGGCGTCGACGTGACGAGCGGCCCGCTGAACGGCCTGACGGCCCGTGCGGTCGTCGTGCTCGACGCGCAGGACAACGTGATCCACGCGGAACTCGTCGGCGAGATCAAGGACGAGCCGAACTACGACGCCGCACTCGCCGCACTGAAGTAATCCGCTGCCGCCCGGCCCTGCCGCGCGAGGCCCGACGGCCTGCGCGCGCCGTCCGGGCGGCCGCCTCCCTTTGCTCTCTACAGGAACGCACGCCTTGACTACGCTGATTTGCGGCTCGCTCGCCTACGACAACATCATGACCTTCGAGGGCCGGTTTCGCGAGCACATCCTGCCCGACCAGGTTCACCTTCTGAACGTGAGCTTCCTCGTGCCGACGATGCGTCGCGAATTCGGCGGTTGCGCGGGGAACATCGCGTACGCGCTGCGCATGCTCGGCGGCGACGCACGCATCATGGCGACGATCGGCGCGAACGACGCCGATCGCTATCTCGAGCGTCTCGACAGTCTCGGCCTGTCCAAGGACAGCGTGCGCGTGTTGCCCGAATCGCACACCGCGCAGGCGATGATCACGACCGATCTCGACAACAACCAGATCACCGCATTCCACCCGGGCGCGATGATGCAGTCGCACCTGAACCGCGCGGACGAAGTGCCGGGCGTGAAGCTCGGCATCGTCGCGCCCGACGGCTTCGACGGGATGGTCCAGCACGCCGAACAGTTCGCGAAGGCCGGCATCCCGTTCATCTTCGATCCGGGCCAGGGCCTGCCGCTGTTCGACGGTGCGACGCTGCGCCGCATCATTGAACTCGCGACCTTCGTCGCGGTCAACGACTACGAGGGCAAACTCGTCAGCGACAAGACGGGCTGGTCCGAACAGGAAATCGCCAGCCGGGTTCAGGCGTTGATCATCACGCGCGGCGAGCACGGCTCGACCATTCTTCACAAAAACGGCGAAGAACAGATTCCGGTCGTGCAAGCAGAGCGAGTCGTCGATCCGACCGGCTGCGGCGACGCCTTCCGGGGCGGCCTGCTGTACGGCATCGAGAACGGCCTCGACTGGGCAACCACGGGCCGCCTCGCGAGCCTGATGGGCTCGATCAAGATTGCCCACCAGGGGCCTCAAACTTACGCACTGACGCGCGCCGAAATCGACGCGCGCTTCGAGGCTGCCTTCGGGTACAGTCTCAAATGAATATTGTGGGAGAGCAAAGATGTTGACTCAAAAAACCCTCACGCTCGCGGCCATGCTGACGGCCACGCTGACGCTCGCCGGCTGCTTCACGGCGCCGGGCTCGGCGGATGTCTATAGCGTCGGCCAGGCGCAGCGCGAACAGACCGTCCGCATGGGCACGGTCGAAAGCGTTCGGGCAGTGCGCATCCAGTCCGACGGCGGCGGCAGTGCAGTCGGCACGCTCGGCGGCGGTGCGCTCGGCGCAGTCGCGGGCAGCGCGATCGGCGGCGGCAAGGGGTCGATCCTGACTGCCATCGCGGGTGGCCTCGTCGGCGCGGTCGCGGGTAACGCGGTCGGGCAAAACCTCAGCACGGCGAACGGTGTCGAAATCACCGTGCGCCTCGATAACGGCGACCTGCGCTCGATCACGCAGGCAGCGAGCGGCGAAATGTTCCGCGCCGGCGAGCGTGTGCGCTTGCTGTCGAGCGGCGGTGTCACGCGCGTCACGCACTAAAGAGCATCCTCAGCACGCGGCGCAAGCCGCGGTCGAACGCATGTGCGACGCTGCACATGCGTTTTTTTTCGTCCGCGCCCGGCCGACGGCCGACGGCCACCATGCGGGTCACCGGCGGGCCGCTGGATGCGGACGAAAAAAATCCCGCCATCTGAGCCAGATGGCGGGACCGATTGAGTAGCGCTACTCAACCCACGGACACCACGCGAGTGTCCGGGTGATACCGATCAGCCGCGATTACGGACGGCTGCCGGTCGGGAACGGCCATGCCGCTGCCGGGTTGAGCGCGGTCTTCACGCCCGATGCCGGCGCAACCGATGCGGTCGACGCGGTGGTTGCCGGTGCAGCCTTCTTCACGACGGCCTTCTTCGGAGCAGCAGCCTTCTTCGGTGCAGCGGCCTTCTTCGCCGGAGCAGCAGCCTTCGGTGCAGCTGCCGTCGGTGCAGCAGCCTTCTTCGCGGGCGCAGCCTTCTTCGCAGCAGCCTTCTTCGCCGGCGCTGCCTTCTTCGCAGCAACCTTCTTCGCCGCGACCTTCTTCGCAGCAACCTTCTTCACTGCAGCGGCCTTCTTCGCCGGAGCAGCAGCCTTCTTCGCAACGGTCTTCTTGGCAGCAACCTTCTTAGCAGCCGGTTTCTTCTTGGCAGTAGCCATGTTGTTCTCCTTCAGGTTCAGATGAGAGTCAGTTCAAACTACACCCTTCGTCAAAACCCGCTTCCCGCGGACGCTGTTCAGGACGTGCGCTTCGAAGCGGGCTATTCATCGGCGTACGCGGATACCGCGCGCTTACGCTAATGAATACGGTATGGCGCGCGTGACCCCATGGCCTCGCGCGCCAAATCAAGTCGGTAGCCGGCGCACCCCGCGCCGCTACCCCTAATCGCTTGATCAAGCGGATCGCCACACGGCTGTCCGCTTTTTCCGGAGGGAAGTTTGCCCATCCCACTGAAGGGTTCGCAAAGTGCCGATCATGTCGTTGGGCCGTTAAGGCACCGGGCATGCTTTGCATCAGGCGTTCTTGCTCCTAAACCTTGGGCCGGGGCCGAGAGGCCGCCGGCTGCTCCATCATGTGACGGGTTCGCTGCTGCGGGTTATTCCCAGGACAGCGCGCCGCCCGTCTGATACTCGATCACTCGCGTCTCGAAGAAGTTGCGTTCCTTCTTCAGGTCGATCATCTCGCTCATCCACGGGAACGGGTTTTCCTCGTTCGGGTACAGCGGATCGAGGCCGATCTGCTGGCAACGGCGGTTGCTGATGAAGCGCAGATAGCTCTTGAACATCGACGCGTTCAGGCCCAGCACGCCGCGCGGCATCGTGTCCTCGGCGTAGCGGTATTCGAGTTCGACAGCCTGCTTGAACAGCTCGCGAATCTCGGCGCGGAATTCCGCGGTCCAGAGATGCGGGTTCTCGAGCTTGATCTGGTTGATCAGGTCGATGCCGAAGTTGCAGTGCATCGACTCGTCGCGCAGGATGTACTGATATTGCTCTGCAGCACCCGTCATCTTGTTCTGGCGGCCGAGCGCGAGGATCTGCGTGAAGCCGACATAGAAGAACAGGCCTTCCATGATGCAGGCGAACACGATCAGCGACTTCAGCAGCTTCTGATCCGCTTCGAGCGTGCCGGTCTTGAAGGCCGGATCCGTCAGCGTGTGGATGAACGGGATCAGGAATTCGTCCTTCGCGCGGATCGACGTGACCTCGTGGTACGCGTTGAAGATCTCGCCTTCGTCGAGACCGAGCGATTCGACAATGTATTGATACGCGTGCGTGTGGATCGCCTCTTCGAACGCCTGGCGCAGCAGGAACTGCCGGCACTCGGGCGCCGTGATGTGGCGGTACGTGCCGAGCACGATGTTGTTCGCGGCGAGCGAGTCGGCCGTCACGAAGAAGCCGAGGTTACGCTTGACGATGCGGCGCTCGTCCTCGGTCAGACCGTTCGGGTCCTTCCACAGTGCGATGTCGCGGGACATGTTGATTTCCTGCGGCATCCAGTGGTTCGCGCAACCGGCCAGATACTTTTCCCACGCCCACTTGTACTTGAACGGCACCAGCTGATTGACGTCAGTCTGGCCGTTGATGATGCGCTTGTCCGCAACGTTCACCCGCGCTTCCGAACCGCCGGCGGGAACAGCCGATGCTTGCGGCGGCACCGCAAGATCGCCTTCGAAAATGTCACGGACCTGATGGGCGGCAGGCGCAGCAGCCTGCATTCCGACAGCCATCCCGGCGGAGGTGCGCATCGCGTTTTGCTGCGCTCCGCTCGCGGGGGTTACGGCAGTCTTCTCGTCATCCCAGTTGAGCATAAATTCTCACCATCAATTTAGAACGGTTTGTACCATCTTTTCCTGAGCGATAAAAGGGTTCGCTCACGAAAAATCCTTTTTTCGATTCGCGTTGCGACCTCGATACAACACTTTGAGCAACGCATCGTCGTTCATGCAGCGCGCGATGTGAGTCGCGCTTGTATCGCGAGGTGCGCTCGACGCATCGAACGCTGATCGAAACGCGACGTCGTCGGGGATGTTTCGATCGTTTGTCATTGCCTGCAACGCAGGTGTCGCGTTACAGATTCCTTATCATTTTTTTAGTTGAGAGCGGCGCACACTTCAACCTCGATCGGTTGTCGTGTGCGCCGCTCGGGCCTGCTTCTCAGCTCAGGCGCACTGCGTTACTGGCACGCTTCGCACTCGTCGAAGCCGGGATCGCCCGGACGCATCGTGCACACCGGACCGTCTGCTTCGACCGGCGCCAGTGCCGGCGCCGCGTTGACCGCGCCCGACGACGCACCGCCGCCGGCCGCACCGAAGCCGCCCGCAGCGCCTTGCGCGCCGCCGCTGCCGCCCGCACCGCCCGTCGGCACTGCGTTCAGCGCGCCGTGTGCGACCGTCGACTTCTCGACGTGCGTCGCCGCCATCGTGCGGAGGTAGTAGGTCGTCTTCAGGCCGCGCAGCCATGCGAGCTTGTAGGTCTCGTCGAGCTTCTTGCCCGACGCGCCGCCCATGTAGATGTTCAGCGACTGCGCCTGGTCGATCCACTTCTGACGACGCGATGCCGCTTCGACGAGCCAGGTCGGATCGACCTCGAACGCGGTCGCGTAGATCGCGCGCAGGTCGGCCGGGATGCGGTCGATGCGCGACAGCATGCCGTCGAAGTACTTCAGGTCGGCAACCATCACTTCGTCCCACAGGCCGCGTTCCTTCAGGTCGCGAACGAGGTACTCGTTGACCACCGTGAATTCGCCCGACAGGTTCGACTTCACGTACAGGTTCTGGAAGGTCGGCTCGATACACGCCGACACGCCGATGATGTTCGAGATCGTCGCCGTCGGCGCGATCGCGACGCAGTTCGAGTTACGCATGCCGTGTGCCGCGATCCGCGAACGCAGCGTCGTCCAGTCGAGCGACTCCGACGTGTCGACCTCGACGTAGCCGCCGCGCGCTTCCGTCAGCAGCTTCAGCGTGTCCTGCGGGAGGATGCCGCGATCCCACAGCGAGCCGCGGTAGCTCGAGTAGCGGCCGCGCTCTTCGGCCAGCTCGGTCGATGCGTAGTACGCGTAGTAGCAGACCGCTTCCATCGAACGATCGGCGAACTCGACCGCCGCTTCCGACGCGTACGGCGTGCGCAGCAGGTGCAGGCAGTCCTGGAAGCCCATGATGCCCATGCCGACCGGACGGTGCTTCAGGTTCGAGTTACGCGCCTTCGGCACCGCGTAGTAGTTGATGTCGATCACGTTGTCGAGCATGCGCATCGCGACGCTGATCGTGCGCTTCAGCTTGTCGTGGTCGAGCGCGTAGCTGCCGTCGGCCTGCTTCACTAGGTGGGCGACCAGGTTCACCGAACCCAGGTTGCACACCGCGATCTCGGTGTCGCTCGTGTTCAGCGTGATTTCCGTGCACAGGTTCGACGAGTGGACGACGCCGACGTGCTGCTGCGGCGAGCGCACGTTGCACGGATCCTTGAACGTGATCCACGGGTGGCCCGTTTCGAACAGCATGCCGAGCATCTTGCGCCAGAGCTGCTGCGCCGGGATCTTCTTGAACAGCTTGATCTCGCCGCGCGCGACCTTGTCTTCGTAAGCCGTGTAAGCCGCCTCGAATTCCGCGCCGAACTTGTCGTGCAGGTCCGGGCAGGTCGACGGCGAGAACAGCGTCCAGTCGGCGCCTTCCATCACGCGCTTCATGAACAGGTCGGGAATCCAGTTCGCCGTGTTCATGTCGTGCGTGCGGCGGCGATCGTCGCCGGTGTTCTTGCGCAGCTCGAGGAACTCCTCGATGTCCAGGTGCCACGATTCGAGGTACGCGCACACCGCGCCCTTGCGCTTGCCGCCCTGGTTGACCGCGACGGCCGTGTCGTTGACGACCTTCAGGAACGGGACCACGCCTTGCGACTTGCCGTTCGTGCCCTTGATATGCGAGCCGAGTGCGCGCACGCGGGTCCAGTCGTTGCCGAGACCGCCGGCGAACTTCGACAGCAGCGCGTTTTCCTTCAGCGCTTCATAGATGCCGTCGAGATCGTCCGCGACCGTCGTCAGGTAGCACGACGACAGCTGCGAGCGGTGCGTGCCCGAGTTGAACAGCGTCGGCGTCGAGCTCATGAAGTCGAAGCTCGACAGCACGTTGTAGAACTCGATCGCGCGCGTTTCGCGGTCGATCTCGTTCAGCGACAGGCCCATCGCGACGCGCATGAAGAATGCCTGCGGCATTTCGATGCGGCTGCCTTCGACGTGCAGGAAGTAGCGGTCGTACAGCGTCTGCAGGCCGAGGTAGCCGAACTGCAGGTCGCGGTTCGCGTCGAGCGCTTCGCCCAGACGCTTCAGGTCGAACTGCAGCAGCTTGTCGTCGAGCAGGCCGGCGTCGACGCCGCGCTTCAGGAACTGCGGGAAGTATTCCGCGTAGCGGGTCGACATCTCGGCCTGCAGCACTTCCTCGCCGAGGATCTCGCGACGGATCGTGTGCAGCAGGATGCGGGCCGTGACCTGGCTGTACGCCGGATCCTTTTCGATCATCGTGCGCGCAGCAAGGATCGCCGAGTCGTAGACCTGGCTCATCGGCACGCCGTCGTACAGGTTCTTCACCGTCTCCGCGACGATCGGGTCAGGGTTAACCGCAGCGCCGAGACCTTCGCATGCCGACACGATCAGCGCGCGCAGTGCTTGCAGGTCGAGCGGGCGCGAAACGCCGTTGTCGACGACGTTGATGCCTGCGCTCGATTCGCCGCCCGCTGCCGCTGCTTCCTCGCCCGCATGCTGGCGCTCGAGGTGACGCTTCTCGCGATACAGCACGTACGCACGCGCGACGTTGTGCTCGCCGCCGCGCATCAGCGCGAGTTCGACCTGATCCTGGATGTCTTCGATATGGAACGTACCGCCGTTCGGACGGCTGCGCACGAGCGCGCGCACGACGTTGTGCGTCAGCTGCTCGACGAGCTCGCGTACGCGCGCCGATGCCGCGCCCTGCCCGCCATTGACGGCCAGGAAAGCCTTGGTCACCGCAATCGCGATCTTCGACGGTTCGAACGACACGACGCTGCCGTTGCGGCGGATCACCTTGTAGTCGGCGAACGTGGCCTGCGGCGCGAGCGCCTGTGCGCCCTGTTCGGTCCCGCCGAGCGGACGGCTCGAGGCGCTCTCGTACTGGGACGTCGCGTTGTCGGTGGTTTGCATGTGCAAAGCTCCTGGTGTTGGATGGTGCGGAGAGAACCGCGGATTAAAACGAACGCTGCGCAATGCGGTGCGCGAGCGGTAAGAGGCGAGCGATGCGTCGGGGAAGCCGGTTCGGCCGATGCGCGACAACCGAGCCGGTCGTGTGCTTCGTCATGTGTACTCCACCCCGTCGAGGTTCGCTGCGCTTGGTCGCGACACCCAGACCGCATGGCCTGGCGCGCCGCCCTGAGAACCCTGTCCGCCGGTTGGCCGCCGGCCGGTGCCGCTCGGGTTTTCCCTGCGACACACACTATATCTAGTACAGAACTGCTCAACTGGCACCAAGTATAGTGGACATTCCGACGAGGTCAAAACGGATAATTTGCGCTGAAGGTATTGACATCACCCCCGCCCCGCGCAGGCGCAGACGTGACAAGGCATTGGTCGGAAAAAAAAATTTCGCGGTCTCAAAAACGCCGCGCTCAGTGCTGACGGAAAGGAAAGTATTCGGCGGAAAAGCCGGCATCGCCTGCGAAGCGTTGCCAATCGAAGTGCGGCCCCGGGTCGGTCTTGCGGCCCGGCGCGACGTCGGAATGTCCGGCCACGGCGTCGATCGGGTAGCGCGCGGCGAGCGTGCGTGCGAGCACGCCGAGCGTCGCGTACTGCGCGGCGTCGAACGGCACGTCGTCCGCGCCTTCGAGCTCGATGCCGATCGAGAAGTCGTTGCAGCGCGGCCGGCCGAAGAACTCGGATGCGCCCGCATGCCATGCGCGCTCGTCGCACGACACGAACTGCACGAGCTCGCCGTCGCGGCGGATCAGGAAGTGCGCGGACACGCGCACGCCGCGCAGATGACTCTGGTAATAGGGGTGCGCATCGCAATCGAGGCGATTGAGGAACAGCGCCTCGATCGCGTCGCCGCCGAACTCGCCGGGTGGCAGGCTGATGTTGTGCACGATGATGAGCGTCGGCACCGCGCCGGCCGGCCGCACCTCGAAATTCGCCGACGGTGCGTGGCGCGCTTCACGCACCCAGCCGTGCGCGTCGACCGACAGCAGCGCTGCGTCGCTCATCGTGCGTCGTGGCCGCTCGCGCGTGCGCCGTGACGCTGCGCGTGCTCGGTGCTGCAGAAGTATTCGCCGCCGGCGGCAACCGCGTCGCCCTTCGGCGCATGCACGCCGCATTCGGCGCAGCGCACCATCGGTTCCGGCAGCGCGCGCGCATCGCCGTTCGGGCCGCCCGCACCGGCGCCGCCATGACCGGGCGCGCCGTCGTAGCCGCCCGCGCGGCCGGTGCGCGCCTGCGCGTGCTCCTGCGCGTGGCGCACCTTGCGCGCGAGCCACGAACCCGCGAAGAAAAGAAGAATCAGGAGAAGAATCTGTCGCATCGGAAACCTGCGTTCAAACCACGGAGCGGTGCAGCAGCACCTCGAAAACGAACCGGCTGCCGACATACGCGAGCAGCAGCGCGGCAAACGACACGAGCACCCAGCGCGCGGCGCCGCGCCCGCGCCAGCCCGACGTCTTGCGGGCGACCAGCAGGCCGCCGAACATCAGCCACGACAGCACCGCGAACACGGTCTTGTGATCGAGCCGCAGCAGGCGCGCATCGACCTGCTCGCTGAACAGGATCCCCGATGCGAGCGTGAGCGTCAGCAGCACGAAGCCGGCGCCGATCAGGCGGAACAGCAGCTTCTCGAGCGTGAGCAGCGGCGGCAGCGTTTCGAGCCAGCTCGCGATCCAGCCGGTCGAGCCGTCGCGCCCGCCGCTCCTCAGCGATTGCAGGCGCCGCTCGACCATCAGCATCAGGACCGCGTGCAGCGCGGCGATCGCAAAGAGGCCGTACGCGATGTTCGCGATCAGGAAGTGCATCTTGAACAGCGGCGCTGCGGCATAAGGCAGCACCCGCACGCCGCCGAACACGAGCGGCAGCAGCGACGCGCCGCATGCGAGCGGCAGCACCAGCAGGCGCAGGCTGTCGAGCGGGAAGAAGAAGCTCTCGATCCAGTAGATGCCGGCGCCGAGCCAGAACATCGCCGACAGCGCGAACGCGAAACCGAACACCATCGCGTCGTGCGGAAAGATCGTCATGTGGAGCAGCACGCCGTGCGCGACGAGCGCCGCGAACAGCAGCGCGCGGCCTGCGCCGCTCATCCCCGACGCGGCGGACGCCGGAACCGGCACGGCCGGCACGCTCGCGACGAGCGGCGTCGCGCCCTGGCGGTGCGTGCGCCAGCCTGCGACGGCGAGGCCGCCGTACAGGAATGCGGTGAGGGCATACAGTACAATATCCATGTTCGAAGTTTACACTAGGCCCCCTTCCCGCGACGGCTCCCTTTTGTCAGGTTCCGTTGCGCCTTCGGGCCCCACTGTCCATCGCTCCCCATGCTCGACAATCTCACTCAACGGATGGCGCGCGTCGTCAAGACGCTGCGCGGCGAGGCCCGGCTTACCGAGGCGAACACCCAGGAGATGCTCCGCGAGGTGCGTCTCGCGCTGCTGGAGGCCGACGTCGCGCTGCCCGTCGTCCGCGAATTCATCGCCAAGGTCAAGGAAAAGGCGCTCGGCGAGGAAGTGATCAGTAGCCTGTCGCCGGGCCAGGCGCTCGTCGGCGTGGTCCAGAAGGAACTGACCGCCGTGATCGGCGGCGACTACGAAGGCAAGGCCGCCGAGCTGAACCTCGCGGTCACGCCGCCCGCCGTGATCCTGATGGCCGGCCTGCAGGGTGCCGGCAAGACCACGACCGTCGGCAAGCTCGCGAAGCTGCTGCGCGAGAAGTACAAGAAGAAGGTGCTGACCGTGTCGTGCGACGTGTATCGCCCGGCCGCGATCATGCAGCTCAAAACGGTGAGCGAACAGGTCGGCGCCGACTTCTTCCCGTCGACGCCCGAGCAGAAGCCCGTCGACATCGCCGTCGCGGCCGTCGACTGGGCGAAGCGCCATTACCATGACGTGCTGATCGTCGACACGGCCGGCCGCCTCGGTATCGACGAGGCGATGATGCAGGAAATCGCCGCGCTGCACGGCACGCTGAAGCCGGCCGAAACGCTGTTCGTCGTCGACGCGATGCTCGGCCAGGACGCGGTCAACACCGCGAAGGCGTTCAACGACACGCTGCCGCTCACCGGCGTCGTGCTGACCAAGCTCGACGGCGATTCGCGCGGCGGCGCCGCGCTGTCGGTGCGTCACATCACGGGCAAGCCGATCAAGTTCGTCGGCGTCGCCGAAAAGCTCGACGGCCTCGAGGTGTTCCATCCGGACCGGATGGCGAACCGGATCCTCGGCATGGGCGACATCCTCGCGCTCGTCGAGGAAGCGCAGCGCGGCGTCGACGTGCAGGCCGCGCAGAAGCTCGCCGACAAGGTCAAGAAAGGCGGCGACTTCGACCTGAACGATTTCCGCGCGCAGATCTCGCAGATGAAGAACATGGGCGGCCTGTCGTCGCTGATGGATAAACTCCCCGCGCAGTTCCAGCAGGCGGCGGCCGGCGCCGACATGGGGCAGGCCGAGAAGTCGATCCGCCGGATGGAAGGGATCATCAGCTCGATGACGCCCGCCGAGCGCGCGAAACCCGAAATCATCAAGGCGACGCGCAAGCGCCGCATTGCAGCCGGCGCGGGCGTGCCGGTGCAGGAAGTCAACCGGATGCTGAACCAGTACGACCAGATGCGTACGATGATGAAGAAGCTGAAGGGCGGCAACATGCAGAAGATGATGCGCGGCCTGAAGGGCATGATGCCCGGCATGCGCTGATTTCGCCCGTCGGCCGGCGCGCGGGTTTTTGCCGTAGCGCGCGCCGCCCGTTCTGCTTCATCCTTATTTGTATACCGACTGCCCGCCAGAACACATGAACCGCGAAGAAGCCCTCCACATTTTCGACCACTCGGAAGAGATCGTCTCGGCCGATGCCGTCAACGCGTCGATCTCCAAGATGGCCGACGCGATCCGCGCCGAGATCGGCGACGCGTTCCCGCTCGTTCTCTCGGTGATGGGCGGCGCCGCGGTGTTTACCGGGATGCTGCTGCCGCATCTCGATTTCCCGCTGGAATTCGACTACATCCACCTGACCCGCTACCGCAACACGACGCAGGGCAGCCCGGAGATGCACTGGCGCGTCGCGCCGCGCGAATCGGTGAAGGACCGCATCGTGCTCGTGCTCGACGACATCCTCGACGAAGGCGAGACGATGGCCGCGATCCGCGACCGCATCCTCGACATGGGCGCAACGCGCTTCATGTCCGCCGTGCTGTGCGAGAAGACGCTCGCGAAGGCGAAACCGCTGCATCCCGACTTCTGCGGCTTCGCGGTGCCCGATCGCTACGTGTTCGGCTGCGGGATGGACGCCAAGGGCTACTGGCGCAACCTGCCGACGATCCGCGCGCTGACCGCGAACGTCTGATCGCCCTGCCCGTCCTGTAAGGAAAAGCGGCGCG
Organism: Burkholderia sp. Nafp2/4-1b; assembly: GCF_003635165.1. GTDB lineage: Bacteria > Pseudomonadota > Gammaproteobacteria > Burkholderiales > Burkholderiaceae > Burkholderia. Next base: position 272,417 of record NZ_ML058600.1, read on the forward strand.
CCGGTTTCCCGGCGCGCCGCTTTTTTTCGTCCGCACGTGCCGCACGCGCCTAAGGCTGCAACTGGTGCACGAACGCGCGAATGCCCGCCAGCAGCATCTCGACCGAGATCGCGACGAGCACGAGGCCCATCAGCCGTTCGAACGCGGCGACGGTCCGTTCGCCGAGCCACGCCTGGATTCTTTCGGCCAGCACCAGCGTGATCGCGCAGACGATCATCGTGACCGTCAGCGCGCCAACCCACTCGAACATCTTGCCGGGCGCCTGCGACGTCAGCAGCATCACCGTCGCGAGCGCGGACGGCCCGGCGAGCGCCGGAATCGCGAGCGGCACGATGAACGGTTCACCGCCCGCGCGCGGATCGCTGCCGAGCGCGCCGTCCGGATGCGGGAAGATCATCCGCAGCGCGATCAGGAACAGCACGATCCCGCCGCCGAGCCGCAGCGACAGGTCGGTGAGGCTCATCATCCGCAGGAAGCGGTCGCCGACCACCATGAAGAACAGCAGGATCACGAACGCGATCCCCACTTCACGCAGGATCAGCTTCACGCGCCGCTCGCGCGGCACGTCGCGCATCGCCGTGATGAACAGCGGGATGTTGCCGAGCGGATCCGTGATCAGCACGAGGAGCACGGTGGCCGACAGGAAGGTGTATTCCACCGTGTCCCCCGGTCGAAGCGCTTAGCGCGCGAGCGCGGCGCGGATCTTCTCCGTCACCGTCGCCGCGGCCGTGTCGGCCGGCAGCAGCGTCGCTTCGGCGTCGCGGCGGCCCTGGTACTCGATCTTGCCTTCCTTCAGGCCGCGCTCGCCGATCACCAGACGGTGCGGCACGCCGATCAGTTCCCAGTCGGCGAACATCACGCCCGGGCGCTCGCCGCGATCGTCGAGGATCACGTCGATGCCGGCGGCACTCAGTTCCGCGTACAGCTTGTCGGCGGCTTCGCGAACCATGTCACTGCGGTCGTAGCCCATCGGGCACAGCACGACCTCGAACGGCGCGATCGACTCGGGCCAGATGATGCCGCGGTCGTCGAAGTTCTGTTCGATCGCCGCGCCGAGAATACGCGTGACGCCGACGCCGTAGCAGCCCATCAGCATCGGTTGCGGCTTGCCCGACTCGTCGAGGAACGTCGCGCCCATCGCTTCCGAATACTTGGTGCCGAGCTGGAACACGTGGCCGACTTCGATGCCGCGGCAGATGTCGATCTCACCCTTGCCATCCGGCGACGGATCGCCCTTCTTCACGTTGCGCACGTCGGCGACTTCCGGCTCCGGCAAGTCGCGGCCCCAGTTCACGCCGGCGATGTGATAGTCGACCTCGTTAGCACCGACCACGAAGTCGCTCATGTTCGCAACCGTGCGATCGGCGATCACCTTCACCGGCTTCTTCGTGCCGACCGGGCCGAGATAGCCCGGCGGCGTGCCGAACCATTCGACGATTTCCTGCTCGGTCGCGAAGCGGTGGTTCTTCAGCCCCGGCAGCTTCGATACCTTGATCTCGTTCAGGTCGTGGTCGCCGCGCAGCATCACGAGCCAGATGGTCGGCTCGGCGCCTTCATTCTCGGTGGCGAGCACGATCGACTTGATCGTGCGCTCGAGCGGGATCGCCAGCAGTTCGGCGACGGCTTCGCACTTCGCCTTGCCGGGCGTCGCGACCTTCTCCATCGCTTCGGCCGGCGCAGCGCGCTCGGCAATCAGCGGCAGCGCTTCGGCTGCCTCGACGTTCGCCGCGAAGTCGGACGTCGGGCAGTATGCGATCGCGTCCTCGCCGGTATCGGCGATCACGTGGAACTCGTGCGAGAAGTTGCCGCCGATCGAGCCGCTGTCGGCCGCGACCGCACGGAACTCGAGGCCGAGGCGCGTGAAGATCCGCACGTACGCGTCATACATCTTGCGATACGACTCGTTGAGGCCGGCCGCGTCCTTGTCGAACGAATACGCGTCCTTCATGATGAACTCGCGGCCGCGCATCACGCCGAAGCGCGGACGGATCTCGTCGCGGAACTTCGTCTGGATCTGGTAGAAGTTCACCGGCATCTGCCGGTAGCTCTTGATCTGGTTGCGCGCGATGTCGGTGACGACTTCCTCGTGCGTCGGCCCGATCACGAAGTCGTTGTCCTTGCGGTCCTTGAAGCGCAGCAGCTCAGGGCCGTACTGCTCCCAGCGGCCCGATTCCTGCCACAGCTCAGCCGGCTGCACGGCCGGCATCAGCAGCTCGATGGCGCCTGCCCGATTCATTTCCTCGCGCACGATCGCCTCGACCTTGCGAATCGAACGCAAGCCGACCGGCAGGTAGTTGTAGATGCCGCCGGCGACACGACGGATCATGCCGGCGCGCACCATCAGCTTGTGGCTGACGATCTCTGCGTCGGCCGGTGCTTCTTTGAGGGTGCCGATAAAGAAACGGGAAGCTTTCATGCGGACGGTTCCAAATACGGCGCCCCAGGCGGGGCGCCCGAAAAAGTTTCAAGGTGAAAAAGCTGCGCGCGACGAACAACGATAGACGACGATGGCGCAGACGACGTAGCAGACAAATCAGGGACAATTCAGCCGGTGCACCCCGCGCGGTTTCGCTCCACCACGGTGCGCAGCGCCCGTTATCTGTTTATAATCAAAGCAATTTTAAAGGATTCGAAGGTGGTTGTATGCTGGATCGTGAAGGCTTTCGCCCGAACGTCGGCATCATCCTCTTGAACGCGCGCAACGAGGTGTTTTGGGGCAAGCGGCTCCGCGAGCATTCCTGGCAGTTTCCTCAAGGTGGGATCAAGTACGGCGAGACCCCCATGCAGGCGATGTACCGGGAACTGCACGAGGAGACGGGCCTGCACCCGGAACACGTCAAGATAATCGGCCGCACCCGCGACTGGTTGCGTTACGAGGTGCCTGACAAGTTCATCAAACGCGAAGTACGCGGCCATTACCGCGGCCAGAAACAGATCTGGTTCCTGCTGCGGATGGTCGGACGCGATTGCGACATTTGCTTGCGCGCGACCGATCACCCGGAGTTCGATGCGTGGCGCTGGAACGAGTATTGGGTGCCCCTCGATGCGGTAATCGAGTTCAAGCGGGATGTCTATCAGTTGGCGCTGACGGAACTGTCGCGCTTCCTGCGCCGCCCGGCGCAGCGAGCCGAAAAGCCGCGTGGGCCGCGTCCGTCGCGCTATCCGCGCGTCATCGGCGCGCAGGCCCAGCAGACGCTGACGATTGTCGACACATCGGTAGTTTGTTCGGAGATCGAAGTGGAGGCGAGCACGCTCGACGAGATGCCGCCCAGTGTGATCATCGGCAAATAGACGAGTCGGACTGCATGACCGGGCGCGACCTTGGTGTCGCGCCCTTTTTTTACGAGGAATGCATATTGAAAGCGATTGCTCTCGCGCTCGCATCGGTTATCGCGGCGGCCACCCTGGCCGGTTGCGCGAACTCGAAGGCGCCGACCAACAAGGATGACAGCGCGTTCGTGTATCTGCTGGACCGCCAGGGCAACTGGAAGGAAAACCCGGTCGACACGCTCCCGCCGCTACCGCAGGCCGGCGATCTGCTGCCGTTCACCGTGTCGCAGAACACGCCGCTCAAGTTCGCCGTCGACGCGAAGTCGCTCGCGGTCGGCACCGACGGCGTCGTGCGCTATGCCGTCGTCATCACGAGCCCGGCCGGCGCGCGCAACGTGAACTACGAAGGCATCCGCTGCGACACCTACGAGTGGCGTCAGTACGCGGGCCTGAATTCCGATCACGATGGCTGGGACCGCACGGTCGAAAACGACTGGCGTCGCATCGAGAACGGCGAGCTGAATGCGTACCATGCGGCGCTGTATCAGGACTATTTCTGCTCGAACAAGATGCCGCAGGGCACGACCCACCAGATTCTCGAGAACATCAAGTTCCATCGCACCGCGATGAGCCAACTGCGCTGATCGCCGCAACGCGGGGCGCCTGCCCTGGTGGAAGCAAAAAAGCCCGCGCATGCGGGCTTTTTCATTGTCTCGCGCCACCACGCATCGTGGCCGACGAGCGGTTACACGAGCACGAGGTTGTCGCGGTGGATCAGTTCCGGCTCCAGCATGTAGCCGAGCACCGTCTCGATCTCGCCGCTCGGCTTGCGATGAATCAACTTCGTTTCCGCGCTGCTGTAGTTCGTGAGACCGCGCGCCACTTCGCGCCCGTCGGGGCCGACGCATGCGATCACTTCGCCGCGAGCGAATGCACCCTGCACGCCGATCACGCCGATCGGCAGCAGGCTCTTGCCGCCGGCCGTCAGCTTCTCGACCGCACCCGCGTCGATCACGACGTGCCCGCGCACCTGCAGGTGATCGGCCATCCATTGCTTGCGCGCCGCCATCCGCGCGGTACGCGCGATCAGCTGCGTGCCGATCGCTTCGCCCGCCGCCAGCCGCACCAGCACGTCGGCTTCGCGGCCGCTCGCGATTACCGTGTTCGCGCCGCTGTGCGCCGCGCGCTTCGCCGCGAGGATCTTCGTCAGCATCCCGCCGCGGCCGAGGCTCGAGCCTGCGCCGCCGGCCATCGCCTCGAGCTCCGGCGCGCCCGCGCTGGCCTCCGCGACGAGCGTCGCGTTCGGATCCTTGCGCGGATCGGCGGTGAACAGCCCCGTCTGGTCGGTCAGGATGATCAGCGCATCGCCTTCGATCAGGTTCGCGACGAGCGCGCCCAGCGTATCGTTGTCGCCGAACTTGATTTCGTCGGTGACGACCGTGTCGTTCTCGTTGATGATCGGCACGACGCCGAGCCGCAGCAGCGTGAGCAGCGTCGAGCGCGCATTCAGGTAGCGTTCGCGATCCGCGAGGTCGGCATGCGTGAGCAGGATCTGCGCGGTGCGGATGTCGTGCTCGGTAAAGCGGCTTTCATAGACTTGCGCGAGGCCCATCTGACCGACCGCGGCAGCAGCCTGCAACTCGTCGATCTCGCGCGGACGCTTGCTCCAGCCGAGCCGCTGCATTCCTTCGGCAATCGCCCCCGAACTGACGAGCACGACTTCCTTGCCCTGCGCGCGCAGCGCGGCGATCTGGGCCGCCCAGCGGCCGATTGCAGCATGATCGAGCCCCTTGCCGTCGTTGGTCACGAGGCTCGAGCCCACCTTCACCACCAATCGCTTCGAATCCGCGATGATCGAACGCATCGTGCGCCGTCTCCTGTATCTGATGCCTGCCCGGCCGGGCGCGACTGAATTCCGGCACCGGGCGCCGCGCCCGGTGCGTCTCAGGCCCGCTCAGGCGTCGTCGCCGGGCGTCGCACCGCCGTCCGTGGGCGGCGCATCGCGGAAGCGCACATCCGCGGCCAGGTCTTCCTCTTCCGCCGCACGGTGCGCGTCCGAATGCTCGGCGAGGTAATCGTAGATCGCGTAGACCAGCGCCTCACAGCCCTGGCCCGTGAGCGCCGAAATCTCGAACACCGGGCCGTCCCAGCCGAACCGGTCGAGGAAGTCGGCGACGCGTGCTTCGCGCTCGTCTTCCGGCACCATGTCGAGCTTGTTGAGGACAAGCCAGCGCGGCTTCTCGTACAGCGCCTCGTCGTACTTGCGCAGTTCGCCGACGATCGCCGTCGCTTCCGCGACCGGATCGACGCTTTCGTCGAACGGGGCCAAATCGACGAGATGCAGCAGCACCCCGGTGCGCTGCAGGTGTCGCAGGAACTGATGGCCGAGGCCCGCGCCTTCGGCGGCGCCCTCGATCAGCCCCGGGATATCGGCGATCACGAAGCTCTTGCTCGGGCCGACCCGTACGACGCCGAGATTCGGCGCGAGCGTCGTGAACGGATAGTCGGCGATCTTCGGCTTCGCGTTCGACACCGACGAGATGAAGGTCGACTTGCCTGCGTTCGGCATGCCGAGCAGGCCGACGTCGGCGAGCACCTTCAGCTCGAGGCGCAGCATGCGCCGCTCGCCCGGCTTGCCGTCCGTCTTCTGACGCGGCGCGCGGTTCGTGCTCGACTTGAAGTGCAGGTTGCCGAGACCGCCGGCGCCACCCTGCGCGAGCATCACCCGCTGGTCGTGCTCGGTCAGGTCGGCGATCAGCTCGCCCGTCTCCATGTCGGTCACCACCGTGCCGACCGGCATGCGCAGCGTGACGTCGTCGCCGCCCTTGCCGTAGCAATCCGAGCCGCGACCGTTCTCGCCGTTGCGCGCCAGGTGCTTCTTCGCGTAACGGTAGTCGATCAGCGTGTTGATGTTGCGGTCGGCGACCGCGTAGACGTTGCCGCCCCGGCCGCCATCGCCGCCGTCCGGCCCGCCGAACGGAACGAATTTCTCGCGGCGCATCGACGCGCTGCCATCGCCTCCGTCGCCGGCGATGACTTCGATTCGTGCTTCGTCAATGAACTTCATTCGTCACTCCGACCAGTATTTCCGCTATTGTGCCGCGCGCCGGCGCGCTTGAACAATCTGCCGTTCGGCCGACTGCCCGCCGTTTCGCGACAGCCGCCGGCGCGCACATGCGCCCGGCGGCCAAATAAAAAAAGGCCCCGCGAAGACTGCGGGGCCTTTCGGCTACGAAGCCCGTGGGTGCCTGAACTTAGGCAGCCGCCGGGACAACGATGACCAGATGCTTCTTGTCCGCGCCCTTGGTCGCGAACTTGACGTGACCGTCGACCAGCGCGAACAGGGTGTGATCCTTGCCCATGCCGACGTTCTCGCCAGCGTGCATGCGCGTACCGCGCTGACGCACGATGATGCCGCCAGCGTTGATCGCCTGGCCGCCGTACACTTTCACGCCGAGACGTTTCGACTCGGAGTCGCGGCCGTTCCGGGAAGAGCCGCCTGCCTTTTTGTGTGCCATCTGATTGCTCCTTTACCGAGGCGCTTACGCGTTGATCGCGTCGATGCGCAGCTCAGTGTAGTTCTGGCGGTGGCCGCCGTGCTTTTGGTAGTGCTTCCGGCGACGCATCTTGAAGATGGTGACCTTGGCATGACGACCGTGCGACACAACGGTGGCCTTGACGGAAGCCCCACTGACCAGCGGCGTACCGAACTTAATCGATTCGCCTTCGCCCACTGCGAGAACCTGGTCGAGCGTGATTTCAGCGTCAATGTCAGCCGGTATCTGTTCTACTTTGAGTTTTTCGCCAACGGCAACCTTGTACTGCTTGCCGCCGGTTTTTATGACCGCGTACATTGAGAACCTCACTCTGGATCCAATTTTTCCGCACACCACGCGCGGAAAACACGTGATTATACATGGGGTTAGCAGCCAAGTCAAAGCCGATCGACGATTGCCTCGGATTGCCGCTCGCGAAGCCCTGGCCGGACGGCCAAAATCGCCGTGCACGCACGTCCGACAGACCGGCATGTCGCGGATTCGACTTATAATCCGCCGCATCACCCATTTCGATCATCATGTCGTCGTCCACCGCCTCCCCCACCCTCAGCGCCGCCCAGCTGCTCGCTCCGATCGCCAGCGACATGGAGCAGGTGAATCGCGTTATCCGGCAAAGCCTCGCGTCCGACGTGCTGCTGATCAACCAGATCGCCGAGTACATCATCGGCGCGGGCGGCAAGCGGCTGCGTCCGGCCCTGCTGTTGCTCGTCGCCGGCGCGCTCGGCGAGACCTCGCACCAGCGCCACGTGCTGGCTGCCGTCGTCGAGTTCATCCACACGGCCACGCTGCTGCATGACGACGTCGTCGACGAATCCGAACTGCGGCGCGGCCGCCAGACGGCCAACGCGCTGTTCGGCAACGCGGCGAGCGTGCTGGTAGGCGACTACCTTTATTCGCGCTCGTTCGAGATGATGGTCGGCGTCGGGAAGATGCGCGTGATGGAAATCCTGTCGGAAGCGACCACGATCATTTCCGAAGGCGAAGTGCTGCAGCTTCTGAACATGCACGATGCGGACGTCGACGAGACACGCTACATGCAGGTGATCCGTTACAAGACGGCGAAGCTGTTCGAAGCATCGGCCCGCCTGGGCGCGGTCCTCTCCGGCGCCGATGCGCCGACCGAAGCCGCGGCAGCGGAATACGGCCGCCGAATCGGCACCGCATTCCAGATCATGGACGACTGGCTCGACTACGCAGGCACGGCCGAAGCGATGGGCAAGAATGCCGGCGACGACCTGCGCGAAGGCAAGCCGACACTGCCGCTCATCTATTTGATCGAACGCGGCACGCCCGAACAGTCGGCACTCGCCCGCGAGGCCATCGAACATGGCGGCACCGATCGCTTCGACACGATCTTCGACGCGATCACGCGCTCCGGCGCGCTCGACCATACGCTCGAATGCGCACGCCAGGAAGCACAGGCCGCCGCCGCCGCGATCGCCGAGTTTCCGGATTCGATCTATAAGGAAAGCCTGCTCGCGCTGTGCTCGTACTCGACGTCGCGGCAGTCGTAAACAGCCGTACCCGCGCCGCGAACGTGAGGCGATACCTTGTCTCGAAAAATTTCTTCACCAAGGTATTCCCTTTTAGAAAAAACATCGTTATAGTTACGTTCTTGCTTGTGACGACGCAGCGATCTTCACCGAGACAGCGAAGTCGGAACAGCAGAAATTCGGGGTGTAGCTTAGCCTGGTAGAGCGCTACGTTCGGGACGTAGAGGCCGGAGGTTCGAATCCTCTCACCCCGACCAGAATTTGGAAGCCTTGCGAATCTCTTCGGTTCGCAAGGCTTTTTTCATTGCTCCAACACAATCGTGTCGATGCCGACAAATACGGCGCCTTCCTCTGGGGCAACGTCCGCCAAGCGGACCGTGCTGCCCATCAACGACACGCCCCGACGCTGCTCCTGACCTATCCATCCGAACACGAGACGCAGGCCATGCAACCGGCAGCGATTGCCGGACGCCACGCGCAAGCCGCCGCGCTAGTGCTCGCATCGATCAGCATCCCGCTTGCCATCCAGTCCCCACAGCGACAGGTATAAAGTTTGGCCGGCACCATGCCGATATTCGTCGGCATAGCAACTGAACGAACCTGGCGCGCCAGACGGATTTTCCGTCGCCGCTCCCGTTCGAGCGGATGCCCAGCGGGATAGTCGATTGAAGAGCGCAACGCTCACAACGGGAAGGTCGAGTGGACATCAGTAGCTGGAAGAATCAGGCAAAACAGGCGCTTGCTGGCACCATCGGTGCCCACGAAGTGATCGCGCAGCTAGCCAACGCGCAGATCGACAGCTCGGATTGTGAAGCGAATCTCCTTCTCGGCATTCTGTATGGCCAGACGGGGCAGCTAAACCTTGCGGTCCAGCATCTTCGGCAAGCGCTCGAGCAAGACCCGCGGAATCCAGACGCGATCTTCTTTCTGGGTTGCTTCGATGCGTTGCGGTTTCCCGGTCTCCACAAGAGCTGGGCGATTCGCCGAGACCACGCAAAAAGCGCACTTCGCGTCGTCGAAAATACGCCGGAGGCCACGACGTGGCCTCAACTGAAACTCTGTCTCGAGATCCTTGCGACAGCAGCGAGCTACGTCGGGCCGCCGGAGGATGCAGAGTTCGCCTATCGGTGGCTTATCAAGATCGATCCGGCGAATGCCGACCACTTCGCGAAGCTTTCCCAACTCCGCGCGGACGACGATCTTGAAGAAGCCGTCGCGCTTATCGATCACGCGCAATCACTCAATCCCGCCGTCGTCAACAAAACCGATGTTGAATTTTCCCGCAGAGTGCTTTCGGACGGCACACGGCGAAAGAGCGTTGCGCGCGCCAAGTATCCCAACACGCGTGAAATGAGAGGTGACCTGGCGGCCGTGATCCGGACGAGCTTGCTGGACGGCTTGCCGAAGCAGCGCTTCATCGACAAGGACACCCGTTTTTTTACACTCGGCTCATGCTTTGCAAGAGAGATTGCCGTACGCCTCATCGAACGCGGCTATCAGGCCGACTTCTTCGAAGTCGTCGAGCACATCAATTCGAGCTTCGCAAACCGCGAGATGGTGGACTGGGCGTCAGGCCAATGCACAGGCCAGAGCCGGGAGCGCCTCGACGAGCTCTTTGCATCTCTCAATATCACCCCGGACAATCTCCGGGCCCGTCTCGCCGCGGCCAAGGTGTTCGTCTACACCCTCGGAGTGGCTCCTGCCTTCTTCGACCGACAATCCGGCGAATTCGTGATGCCTTCCAGTTCCACACTGGGCTCGCGTGCGTTCGCGGAGATGTACGACTTCCGAACCACCACCGTCCAGCAAAATCTGGCCAATCTCGAATACATCATCGCGAACATCAAGGCGTTGAATCCGGGCGTCAAGGTCGTGATCACGGTCAGCCCCGTACCGTTGAAAACGACGTTCGAGTTCAAGTCTGCAATACAGGCCGATTGCATTTCCAAATCGACGCTCCGGGTCGTCGCCCACGAATTCGTTACCAAGCATCCCGACGTCATCTATTGGCCGAGCTTCGAGATCGTGCGCTGGCTGGGCGGACATGTGGGACCGTATTACGGCAACGACGACGATGCAGCCCTTCATGTGGGCGACCATGTCGTCAAGGCCATCACGGATTCGTTTATCGAGCACTTTTCGTAAGAACCGCATGACCTCGGACCGCGGGAGATGCGGGCAGCGAATGCGCGCTGTCCGGAAGCAAAGGCCGCCTTCCGGCTCGACCGGCAAGCGATCCGGCCTTCCGAACCGCGCTTCGCATCCAAAAGGGGCCGCACCGCCGGTTTCCCTTATGTACGCGGGACGCGACTCCGGAAACCGTGACGCTACACCGCGGTGCGCGTGCCCCCATCCCGACCGGATTTGAAGGAACGTGCACCGCGTGCACATCTTCCGATGGCTTTTTGCCGCTTCGCACGGGCCGACGTGCCTCGCGCGACACCTCCCGGCCGCCGGCCTCTGCTATATTCCCTCCATCCCTGTCCTTCACTGCCCTTCTGACGCGTGGACCAAATTCCCTTATGGGCGCAAATCGGCGCCGTCTTCCTGCTTCTTCTCTGCTCCAGCTTCTTTTCCATTTCCGAGACCGCGATGATGGCGCTCAACCGCCATCGGCTGAAGCATCTCGCCGGCCAGGGCGTGATGGGCGCGAAAACCACGCAAGGCCTCCTCACGCGCACCGACCTGCTGCTCAGCGTGATCCTGATCGGCAACAACCTGTTCAACACGATCATCCCGGTCCTGACGACGTCGCTCGCGCTGCACACGTTCGGCCGTAACAACCTCGCGCTGTCGATCGCGACGGGCATCGTCGCGTTCCTGATCATCGTGTTCGCGGAAATCGCGCCGAAGATCGTCGGGGCCACTTTCCCCGAGCGCATCGCGCTGCCCGCAAGCCTCGTGATCGCGCCGCTGATGCGCGTGTTCAAGCCGGTCGTCTGGTTCGTCAACGCGCTCGCGAACGGCGTGCTCTGGATGCTGCGCATCAACACGAAGAAGGGCCGCGACCAGCGGATGTCGGCCGACGAGCTGCGCGCGATCGTGCTCGAGTCGAGCAGCTTCATGCCGACCAAGCACCGCAGCATCCTGCTCAACCTGTTCGACCTCGAGAACATCACGGTCGACGACGTGATGGTGCCGCGCCGCCAGATCGAGTCGCTCAACTTCTACGCGCCGCTCGACGACATCCTGCATCAGCTCGAGACCTGCTATCACAACCGCCTGGTCGTGTACGAAGGCGACATCGACAAGGTGCTCGGCGTGCTGCACGTCCGCAAGACGCTCACGGCGCTGCACAACCAGGATTTCGATCGCGAGACGTTGCGCACGCTGCTCGCGGAGCCGTACTACGTGCCGTCGGGCACGCCGGTCGTCCAGCAGCTCCAGTATTTCCAGGAAAGCCGGCAGCGCACCGCGCTCGTCGTCAACGAGTACGGCGAGCTCGAAGGGCTCGTCACGCCCGAGGACATCATCGAAGAGCTGATCGGCGAATTCACGACGTCGATGCCGCGCGGCGAACGCGCGGGCGGCTGGGACCAGAACGGCGAATGCATCGTCGCCGCCCGCATGCCGCTGCGCGAGCTGAACCGCTGGCTGCACCTGCACCTGCCGACCGACGGGCCGAAGACGCTGAACGGGCTGATCCTGGAGATCCTCGAGGAAATTCCCGAAGGCGACGTCTGCATGAAAATCGGCGACGTGATGCTCGAAGTGATGCGCAGCGACGATCAGGCCGTACGCACCGTCAAGCTCTTCAAGCCGCGCGGCACACGCTCGCGCGCCGCCGCGCGCTAGCCGATCGGCCGACTGTCGGCGCCGCCCGCGATACGCGACCATTTCCCGTCACGATCAATAGGCGGCCGAGCGCCGGCTCACATGCACTTCCCACCCTCCGGGGCGGCGCCCCACACTCAGCGACCGCCCGCCTCCACCGACGCATCGCCCGTTGAAGCAGCCCGCTCGCTCGATGCGACGCAACTCGACGACTCGCCCGCCGTCCGGTTGCTGACCGACACGCTGCACGCCGCCCGCGTGCGCGACGCATCCGACATCCACGTCGAGCCGTTCGAAGGAGGCTGGCGCATCCGCCTGCGCATCGACGGTGTCCTGCATGAACACGCCCGGCCGCCCGCTCATCTGCGCGACGCGCTCGTGACGCGAATCAAGGTGCTCGCACGGATGGACATCGCCGAACGCCGGCTTCCGCAGGACGGCCGGCTGCGTATCGCCGTCGACGGCAGCATGCGAGGCGACTACCGGGTCAGCTCGCTGCCCACGCTGTTCGGCGAGAAACTCGTGTTGCGCCGTCTCGAAACGCTGCCGCCCGACCTGACGCTCGCGCGCCTCGGCTTCGACGCGCAGCAGGCCGCGGCGATGGAAACCGCGATCCGCGCGCCGCACGGTCTCGTACTTGTCACCGGGCCGACCGGCAGCGGCAAGACGCTGTCGCTCTACTGCGCGCTGCAGATGCTCGACCGCGATGCGCACAACGTCTGCACGGTCGAGGATCCCGCCGAGATCCAGCTCGACGGCATCAACCAGGTCGGGGTGGTCGAGAAAGCCGGGCTCACCTTCGCCACGGCACTGCGCGCGCTGCTGCGGCAGGACCCGGACGTCATCATGGTCGGCGAGATTCGCGATGCGGAGACGGCCGACGTCGCAATCAAGGCCGCACAGACCGGGCACCTCGTGCTGTCAACGCTGCACACGAACGACGCGCCGACCGCCGTCGCGCGGCTGCTCGACATCGGCGTCGCACCGTACAACCTGGCGGCCGCGCTGCGCCTCGTCACCGCGCAACGTCTGGTTCGGCGCCTGTGCGTCGCCTGCCGCATACCGTCGGACGCATCGGCGCGCGCGCTGCGCGATGCGGGCTGCGATCCAGCCGCGCTGGCATCCGGATGGCGGCCGTTCGTCGCCCGCGGCTGCGCCGCCTGTCACGGCATCGGTTATCGCGGCCGGATCGGCCTGCATCAGACGATGCCGGTTTCAGCGGAACTCGCCGAACGCATCGTCGCACGTGCAAGCGTCGGGGCACTCGCGCAATGCGCGGCAGCCGAAGGCGTACGCGGCCTGCGCGATGCGGCACTCGCGCACGTCCGCGACGGCACGACGAGCGTCGCGGAAGCGCTGGCCGCGACGCCGGACGCGTAATCGCGATGGCCGCCCCACCGCAAGAAACCCGCTTCGCGTGGCGCGGCCGCCGTCGCGACGGCACGCCGTGTCGCGGCAACGTCATCGCGTTCGACGCCGCCACCGCGCGGGCAGCGCTCGCACGCGACGGCGTCGCAGTGCTGTCGCTCGACGCCCGCCACGCGGCCCGGCCGCCAGTGGCCGGCGCACGCGAGATCACGCGCTTCACGCGTCAGCTCGCGAGCCTCCTGCAGGCCGGGCTGCCGCTCGCACCGTCGCTCGAGATGCTTGCCCGCACCCGCACGCGCGACGGGCTGCCACGCATCGCCGCCGGGCTCGCCCGCGAGATCGTCGGCGGACAGCGTTTCGCCGCCGCGCTCGCGCGCTATCCGTCGCAGTTCGGCACGCTGTATCGCCAGTTGATCGAGGTCGGCGAAGCATCGGGCGCGCTCGGCACCGTGCTCACCCGCGTCGCGGAGCACCGCGAACGCGCGGACGCGCAATGGCGCAAGCTGCGTGCCGCGCTCGCCTATCCGGTCGCCGTCATCGCGTTCGCGCTCGCGATCTCGGCCGCGTTGATGGTGTGGGTCGTGCCGACGTTCCGGCAGATCTTCGACGGCTTCGGCGCAGCACTGCCGGCGCCGACCCGCGCACTGCTCGCCCTTTCCTCCGCGACATCCGCATGGGGCGGCCCGTTCGTCGCCGGCGCAGCTGTGGCCGGGTTCGCCGCGCGCTACGCGTTGCAACGTTCGCCGTCGCTACGCTACACGGTCGCGCGGCGCATGCTGAGTGCACCGTTGATCGGCAGCGCGCTCACGCGGTTCGCGACTGCGCGCTGGTGCCGCTCGCTTGCCACGCTGCTCGGTGCCGGCGTGCCGCTCGCCGATGCATTCGCGACGCTCGAGCGCACGGCCGGACATCCGGTATTCGAGCAGGCCACCGCGCAGATCGCGGCGCGAGTGCTGCGCGGCGCGCGTCTTGCCGATGCGATGCAAGCGGCCGGCTGTTTCCCGGACGACGTCGTGCAGCCGATCGCCGTCGCCGAGGAAACCGGCGCCCTCGACACGATGCTCGCCGACATCGCCGCGCTCTGCGAGCGTCAGCTCGACGCACGCCTCGATGCACTCGCCGCGCTCGGCGAGCCGCTGATCGTGATCGTGCTCGGCGCCCTGGTCGGCGGCCTCGTGATCGCGATGTATCTGCCCATCCTTCAGCTGGGCAACGTGGTGTAGCATCGCAACCGATTCTGTCGCCTTTTCGAGCCCGAACCCGAGCCCCATGACGCCCGTGCCCCCGACCACTGTTTTCGATTCGCCCGACAGCACGCTGCTCGCGCTGGCGATGCTGCCGTCCGCGGTGCAGTACGCATTCGCCGTCGTGCTCGGTCTGTGCGTGGGCAGCTTCGTGAACGTCGTCGTGCACCGGATCCCGGTGATGATGCAGCGCGCATGGCAGGCCGAAATCGCCGAAGCGACCGGCAGCGCAAACGCGGTGCCCGACGACGGCTATCCGCCGCACTACGATCTGTGGCGCCCGCGCAGCGCATGCCCGCATTGCGGCCACGTGCTGCGCGCGTGGGAAAACATCCCGCTTGTCAGCTACCTGATATTGCGCGGCCGCTGCCGTCAGTGCGGCCATGCGATCGGCGTGCGCTATCCGCTCGTCGAGCTCGCCGGTGCGCTGCTCGCCGCCGCGTCGCTCGCCGCGTTCGGCCCCACCGTCGCCGCACTGGCCGCGTTCGGGCTGTGCGCCGCGCTGCTGGCGATGAGCGCGATCGACATCCGGACCGGCTACCTGCCCGATTCGATGACGCTGCCGCTGCTGTGGGCGGGGCTCGCGCTGAACCTCGGCGGCACCTTCACGTCGCTGCGTTCGGCCGTGGTCGGCGCGATGGCCGGCTACCTGTTCCTGTGGTCGATCTACTGGCTGTTCAAATGGCTGCGCGGCATCGAGGGCATCGGCTTCGGCGACCTGAAACTGCTCGCAGCGCTCGGCGCATGGATGGGCTGGGCCGCGCTGCCGCAGGTCGTGCTGTTCGCCGCGGTGACTGGCGCGCTCGTCGGTCTCGCCGCGACCTGGCGCGGCCGCATGCGCTTCGAGGAGCCGATTCCGTTCGGCCCGTTCCTCGCCGCAGGCGGCGTCGCGACGCTCTTTTTCGGTACCCCTTTCTATGCGGCGCTCGGCGGCTGACATGACGTGCCGCCCGCGTCCGCTTTGTTCGCTGCGCCGCGGGGACGTGCGTCGTTTCCCCGTCGCGGCCCGGCCGAGGCTCACATGTTTTCAATAGGACTCACCGGCGGCATCGGCAGCGGCAAGACGACCGTCGCCGACATGTTCGCCGCACGCGGCGCTTCGCTCGTCGATACCGATCTGATCGCGCACCGCATCACCGCGCCGGCCGGCCTCGCGATGCCGGCGATCGAACAGGCTTTCGGGCCTGACTTCGTCGCGCCCGACGGCTCGCTCGATCGCGCGAAGATGCGCGCACTGATTTTCAGCGACGACGACGCACGCCGGCGTCTCGAAGCGATCACGCATCCGCTGATCCGCGCGGAGACCGATCGCGAGGCCAGCGAAGCGCGCGGTCCTTACGTGATCTTCGTCGTGCCGCTGCTCGTGGAGTCAGGTAATTGGAAGGCTCGCAGCAATCGCGTGCTGGTCGTCGACTGTCCGGTCGAAACGCAGATTGCGCGCGTGATGCGGCGCAATGGTTTCACGCGCGAACAGGTCGAGGCGATCATCGCGAGGCAAGCGACGCGTGAAGCACGGCTCACCGCGGCCGACGACGTGATCGTCAACGATGCGACGACCTCCGATGCGCTCGCCGCGCAAGTCGATGCACTGCACCAACGCTATCTCGAATTCGCGGCCTCCGCGCATTGATCGCCGCACGCGATCGTGATGGTGCACGAAATTGGCGCGTTGCTAGGGTAGAGAGTGAGCATTAGAATGTCCTGCATTGTTTCAATCCCTACCAGAGGCGAGCGCGCTTGATCCTTTACGAGTATCCGTTCAACGAGCGAATTCGCACGCTGTTGCGCCTCGAAGACCTGTTCGAGCGCTTCGCGTTCTTTTTGGCTCAGGAGGACCCGCGTGAACATCACGTCGCGCTGACGACGCTGTTCGAAATCGCCGAGGTCACGGGCCGCGCGGACCTGAAATCGGATCTGATGAAGGAGCTCGAACGTCAACGCCAGACGCTCGCTCCGTTTCGAGGCAATCCGGGCATCGAACAGAATGCGCTCGAAGCCGTACTCGGCGAAATCGAGCAGACGCTCGCCAATCTTGCGCAGATGCAGGGCAAGACCGGCCAGCATCTGGTCGACAACGAGTGGCTCGCGAGCATCCGCAGCCGCGCGGTGATTCCGGGCGGCACCTGCAAGTTCGACCTGCCGTCGTACTACGCGTGGCAGCAATGGCCGGCCGAGCAGCGGCGCCAGGATATCGCGAAATGGATCATGCCGCTGCTGCCGCTGCGCGACGCCGCCGCGATCGTGCTGCGGCTCGCACGAGAATCGGGTCAGGCGTCCAAGGTGATGGCGATGCAGGGCAGCTATCAGCAGATGCTGTCCGGGCGCAGCTACCAGCTGATGCAGGTGCGCGTGTCGCCGGAGCTGCGCGTGATTCCCGAAGCGAGCGCCAACAAATACATGCTGTGGGTACGGTTCACCATGCAGGACGGCGACGTGCGGCCGCGCGCGGTGGACATCGACGTGCCATTCCATCTGACCCTGTGCAATCTGTAACGGCCGTGTGCCGGTTCGACGCTTTCGTATGACTACCGTTGTGAAATGTCCGTCGTGCGGCGCAGAAGTGCGCTGGACGCCCGAGAACAAGTTCCGTCCGTTCTGTTCGGCCCGCTGCAAGCAGCTCGACCTCGGCGCATGGGCCGCGGAAAAGTACCGGATCGGTGGCGCCGCCGACGAGGGCCCGTCGTCAGAAGAAGACGGCACCGACGACCGCCGCGACAGCTGAACGGGGCGCGGCCCTGCCCGCCCGCCGATATGGCCCGCGTTTCAGGCGGGCCGCCACGGCGTCATTGCGACGCCGCTTCCTTCTCGAGCAGTTCCAGCACGGGCAGTGCCGCCGGCAACAGCGGCGCGACCTCGACCGGCAATGGCTGCCACACGAACGCCTGCCCTTCCTTGCTGTGCGGCTCGCCCGTCCAGCCCGTCACCTTGCAGAAATAGAGCCGCACGTACGCATGCGGATAATCGTGCTCGAGCGTATGCCAGCGATGGCTGGCCGTGACGTTGATGCCGAGTTCCTCGTGCAGCTCGCGCGCCAGCGCGTCCTCGACGCTCTCGCCGGCCTCGAGCTTGCCGCCCGGGAACTCCCAGTAGCCTTCGTACGGCTTGCCCTTCAGCCGCTGCGCGAGCAGATACCGGCCATCCGGTTGCACCATCACGCCGACCGCGACTTCCGTCACCTTGCGGCCGTCCGGCGCCCGCACGGCGCCCTGTGCCTGATCCGCGCTCATGCCTGCTCCTTGCGGCCCGACCAGTCGCGCGCGAACTGCCACGCGACGCGCCCCGAACGCGAACCGCGCTCAAGCGCCCAGACGAGCGCGTCGCCGCGTGCCGTCTCGATCTCTGCATCCGCGCAACCGAAATGGCGCAGCCAGTGCCCGACGATGTCGAGATAGTCGTCCTGCTTGAACGGGTAGAAGCTGACCCAGAGGCCGAAGCGCTCCGACAGCGAGATCTTTTCCTCGACGACTTCGCCGGGATGGATCTCGCCGTCCGGCAGATGCTTGTACGACTCGTTGTCGCTCATGTACTCGGGCAGCAGATGGCGGCGGTTCGACGTCGCGTAGATCAGCACGTTGTCGGATTGCGCGGCGATCGAGCCGTCGAGCGCGACCTTCAGCGCCTTGTAGCCCGATTCGCCGTCCTCGAACGACAGATCGTCGCAGAACACGATGAACCGCTCCGGACGCTGCGCGATCAGCTCGACGATGTCGCCGAGATCGTGCAGGTCGTCCTTGTCGACTTCGATCAGGCGCAGCCCGTCCTTCGCATACGCATTCAGGCACGCCTTGATCAGCGACGACTTGCCGGTGCCGCGCGCGCCGGTCAGCAGCACGTTGTTGGCCGGCTTGCGCTGCACGAACTGCCGCGTGTTCTGCTCGATCAGCCCTTTCTGCCGATCGATGTTCTGCAGATCGTCGAGCGTGATCGTCGACGCAGCCGGCACCGGCTGCAGATAACCGCGCCCCTGGCGCTTGCGCCAGCGAAATGCGGTAGCGGCATTCCAGTCGACGGCCGCCGCTGCGGGCGGCAGCATCCCCTCGAGGCGGCCGAGCAGTGCTTCGGCACGCGTCAGAAACTGTTCGAGCTTGTCCATGTCGTTCGAGCGCTCCCGATCAGGAGCGGTAATCCGCGTTGATGCTCACGTAGTCGTGCGACAGGTCGCACGTCCAGACGGTCGCCTGCGCGTCGCCGCGGCCGAGCAGCACGCGGATCGTGATTTCGCTCTGCTTCATCACGCGCTGGCCGTCCTCTTCCTGGTAAGCCGGGTTGCGGCCGCCGGCCTTCGCGACGAGCACGTCGTCGAGATAGAGATCGATCTTGCCGACGTCGAGATCCGTGACGCCCGCATAGCCGATGGCCGCGAGGATCCGGCCAAGGTTGGGGTCGGATGCGTAGAAGGCCGTCTTCACCAGCGGCGAATGACCGATCGCGTATGCGATCTGGCGGCACTCGGCGACGCTCTTGCCGCCTTCGACCTGCACCGTCATGAATTTCGTCGCGCCTTCGCCGTCGCGCACGATCAGCTGCGACAGCTGCTGCGCGACCTGCGTGACCGCATCGCGCAGCGCCGCGTAGGCCGGCGAGTCGGTCGACGTGATCGCGGGCAGCGTGC
Organism: Burkholderia sp. Nafp2/4-1b; assembly: GCF_003635165.1. GTDB lineage: Bacteria > Pseudomonadota > Gammaproteobacteria > Burkholderiales > Burkholderiaceae > Burkholderia. The sequence continues at coordinate 291,735 of NZ_ML058600.1, forward strand.
TCTTGCCCGACGCGATCAGGATGAACGAGTCGTTCGTCGACGTGTCGCCGTCGATCGTGATGCAGTTGAACGAGCGGTCGGCCACTTCCTTCACGAGCGTGTCGAGCACCGGCTGCGCGACGTTCGCATCGAACGCGAGGAAGCCGAGCATCGTCGCCATGTTCGGCTTGATCATGCCCGCGCCCTTGCTGATGCCCGTCAGCGTGACCGTGTGGCCGTCGATCGTCACCTGGCGCGACGTGGCCTTCGGCAGCGTGTCGGTCGTCATGATCGCCTGCGCGGCGTCGTACCAGTTCGCGGCCTTGCGGTTCGCGAGCGCGGCCGGCAGCCCTGCCTTCAGGCGGTCGATCGGCAGCGGCTCGAGAATCACGCCGGTCGAGAACGGCAGCACCTGCGCGGCGTCGAGGCCCGCGAGGCGCGCGAGTTCCGCGCAGGTTTCGCGAGTGTTCGCGAGGCCCGGCTCGCCGGTGCCCGCGTTCGCATTGCCCGTGTTCACGACGAGCGCGCGGATGGCCGCGCCGCCGGCGCGCACCTTGGCCAGGTGCTCGCGGCACACGATCACGGGTGCCGCGCAGAAGCGGTTCTCGGTGAATACGCCGGCGACCGTCGCGCCTTCGTCGACGGAGATGACCAGCACGTCCTTGCGATTCGGCTTGCGGATGTTCGCTTCCGCCCAGCCGAGCGTGACGCCGGCGACGGGATGCAGTTGGGCGGGATCGATCGACGGAAAATTGACAGCCATGGGGCACACCTGCCGGATGGAAAATGCCGGCACGCGCCGGCATCGATTGGAAGAACCGGCGGCCGCGAGAACGGGCCGCCGCAACTCACATCACTGACTCGAAGCTGCGAACGACGCGGCACGCGAACACGCGCCGCCGCCGATCATGACAGCTTCCCGTGACATTGCTTGTACTTCTTGCCGCTGCCGCACGGGCACGGATCGTTGCGGCCGACCTTCGGCATTTCGCCGCCGGGGCCGCTGTGGGTCATCGCGCTGCCGACCATGTCGGCCGTTGCAGTGGCCGCCGTCGCGACCGCGACGTTCGCCACCGGTGCGCCCGATTCCGCGTAGTCGGCGTGCTGATATTCGACGTTCTCGAGATGACCGCTGCGCTCCTCGATCTGCTCGGCCGCTTCCTCGAGCTGTTCCGGCGACTGGATCTGCACGTTCATCACGATGCGCGTGACTTCCTGCTTGATCGCGTCGAGCATCGCGGCGAACAGTTCGAACGCTTCGCGCTTGTATTCCTGCTTCGGGTTCTTCTGCGCATAGCCGCGCAGGTGGATGCCCTGCCGCAGGTGGTCGAGCGCCGCGAGGTGCTCGCGCCACAGGCGGTCGACCGTCTGCAGCATCACCGAACGCTCGAACGCGCTGAACGACTCGCGGCCGACCAACGCGACCTTCGCCTCGTACTGCTCGTCGGCGGCCGTCGTCACGGCTTCGAGGATCTCCTCGGCCGTGATCGACGACGACTCGTTCACCATTTCCTGAATCGCGAGGTCGAGCTGCCAGTCGTTGCGCAGCGCTTCCTCGAGTTCAGGCACGTCCCACTGTTCCTCGATGCTGCCTTCCGGCACGAACTGGCGGACGACTTCGGTGATCACGCCGTGACGCATCGCCGAGATCGTCTCGGTGATGTCGTGCGCTTCGAGCAGCTCGTTGCGCTGCTGGTAGATCACCTTGCGCTGGTCGTTCGACACGTCGTCGTATTCCAGCAGCTGCTTGCGGATGTCGAAGTTGCGCGCTTCGACCTTGCGCTGCGCGGATTCGATCGAACGCGTGACGATGCCGGCCTCGATCGCCTCGCCTTCCGGCATCTTCAGGCGATCCATGATCGAGCGCACGCGGTCGCCCGCGAAGATGCGCAGCAGCGGATCGTCGAGCGACAGGTAGAAGCGCGACGAACCCGGGTCGCCCTGGCGGCCCGCACGGCCGCGCAGCTGGTTGTCGATCCGGCGCGATTCGTGGCGTTCGGTGCCGATGATGTGCAGGCCGCCCGCGGCCTTCACCTGCTCGTGCAGCGTTTCCCACTCGTCGTGCAGCTGCTTGATGCGGCGCGCCTTTTCGTCGGCCGGGATCGCTTCGTCGGCGTCGATGAACGCAGCCTGCTTCTCGGCGTTGCCGCCGAGCACGATGTCGGTACCGCGACCGGCCATGTTGGTCGCGATCGTGATGCGCTTCGGACGGCCGGCTTCCGCGACGATCGCGGCTTCACGCTCGTGCTGCTTCGCGTTCAGCACTTCGTGCGGGAGACCCGCCTGCTGCAGCAGATGCGACAGCAGTTCGGAATTCTCGATCGACGTCGTGCCGACCAGCACCGGCTGACCGCGCTCGTAGCACTCGCGAATGTCGCGGATCACCGCGTCGTAGCGCTCCTTGGCCGTCTTGTAGATCTGGTCCTGCTTGTCGATCCGCTTCGGCGGACGGTTGGTCGGGATCACGACCGTCTCGAGGCCGTAGATCTCGTTGAATTCGTATGCTTCGGTGTCCGCCGTACCCGTCATGCCGGCGAGCTTCGCGTACATCCGGAAGTAGTTCTGGAACGTGATCGACGCGAGCGTCTGGTTCTCGCTCTGGATCTTCACGTGCTCCTTCGCCTCGACCGCCTGGTGCAGGCCGTCGGACCAGCGGCGGCCCGCCATCAGGCGGCCCGTGAATTCGTCGACGATCACCACTTCGCCGTTCTGCACGACGTAGTGCTGGTCCTTGTGGAACAGCGTGTGCGCGCGCAGCGCCGCATACACGTGGTGCATCAGCGTGATGTTCTGCGGCGCGTACAGGCTCTCGCCCTCGCCGATCAGGCCCCACTCGGCGAGCAGGCGCTCGGCCTTCTCGTGGCCCGATTCCGTCAGGAACACCTGGCGCGACTTCTCGTCGAGCGTGTAGTCGCCCGGCTTCTCGACGCCCGTGCCGTCGGCCTTCTCCTCGCCGATCTGGCGCTCGAGCAGCGGCGGCAGCGCGTTCATCCGCACGTACAGCTCGGTGTGGTCTTCCGCCTGGCCCGAGATGATCAGCGGCGTACGCGCTTCGTCGATCAGGATCGAGTCGACTTCGTCGACGACTGCAAAATTCAGTGCCCGCTGCACGCGCGCGTCGGTCTCGTAGACCATGTTGTCGCGCAGATAGTCGAAGCCGAACTCGTTGTTCGTGCCGTAGGTGATGTCCGACGCGTAGGCCTGCTGCTTCTGGTCGTGCTCCATGCCGGACAGGTTGATGCCGACCGACAGACCGAGGAAGTTGTAGAGGCGCGCCATCCATTCGGCGTCGCGCTGCGCGAGGTAGTCGTTGACCGTCACGACGTGCACGCCGCGCCCGGCCAGTGCATTCAGGTACACGGGCAGCGTCGCGACGAGCGTCTTGCCCTCGCCCGTACGCATTTCGGCGATCTTGCCGTAGTGGAGCACCATGCCGCCGATCAGCTGCACGTCGAAGTGGCGCATCTTCAGCACGCGGCGGCTCGCCTCCCGGCAGACCGCGAATGCCTCGGGCAGCAGCTTGTCGAGCGACTCGCCGCCCGCGATCCGCTGGCGGAACTCATCCGTCTTGCCGCGCAACTGGTCGTCCGTCAGCTTCTCGATCTGCGTTTCGAGCGCATTGATCGTCGTGACGGTCTTTTGGTATTGCTTGACGAGCCGCTGGTTGCGGCTGCCAAAAATTTTCTGGAGAAAACCGGTTGTCATCGGATCGGATCCTGCGTCGCAGCACCGGCGCCCGGCGCGTGTTGCGCGCCCCGACGCCGAGCTCGGCGGCTTAGCGAATTAGTGGAATCAAACGAGGAATTTTAGCACGCGGGAACGCAGGCGCCCGTGTCCCGGCTGGACGCACGCCGTACGCGCGAACCGCGCCAGCAACGGGCGCACGGCCCGAAAGCCGCCCGTGCGCGGGCCCGCGCGGGTACAATCGGCGTCAACGTCCGCGCGCGTGCGCGCCCGAAGAATGCCTCGATGAACCGATTTAACAAGCGTTTCGGCCCGCTCTCCGCGTATCGCCCGCAACCCGTGTCCGAAGTGCTCAACCGCACCGACGCGTTCGCGGCGCTGCGCGCCGGCGTCGAGCAGGTCGCGTCGCTGCAGCGCGACCTTACCGCCCTCCTGCCCGACTACCTCGCGAATCACGTCGAACCGGGCTCGATCAAAGACGGCACCCTGACCCTCTTTGCCGCGCACAATGCGCTCGCTGCCCGGTTGCGGCAGGTCGAGCCGCGGCTGCTAGCCGATCTCCAGAAGCGCGGCTGGCCGGTCTCGGCGCTGCGCGTGCGCGTGCGGCCCAAGGACGCGCCGGAGCCGCCGCACGTGAAGCAGGCGCGCATGACGACGGTCGGCGCCACCGCGTTGCGCGACCTCGCCGACCATCTCGAGCCGTCGCCGCTGCAAGCCGCACTCGCGCGGATGGCCGCGCGACACGGCGCGAAGTCGTCGCGCTGAACGTACCGCCGGCCGCGGCGAGCGCCCAACAAAAAAGCGACCCGAAGGTCGCTTTTTTCTTGCCCGAACCGGACGCCGGTCAGGCGAAGGCCGTCTGCGTGTCGAACGCGAAGCCGCTCGGCGCAGCCTGCGGATCGTCGAACGTGACGATCTCGTACGCGTCTTCGTGCGCGAGCAGTTCGCGCAGCAGCGCGTTGTTCAGCCCGTGACCCGACTTGTACGCCGTGTACGACGCCAGCAGCGGATGGCCGACCACGTAGAGATCGCCGATCGCGTCGAGCATCTTGTGCTTCACGAACTCGTCGTCGTAGCGCAGCCCGTCGTTGTTCAGGATCCGGTATTCGTCGAGCACGATCGCGTTGTCCATGCTGCCGCCGCGCGCGAGACCCAGCTCGCGCATCATTTCGACTTCATGGGCGAAACCGAACGTGCGCGCACGCGCGATCTCGCGCACGTACGACGTGTTCGCGAAGTCGACCTCGAGTTCCTGGCCGGTCTTGTCGACGGCCGGGTGACGGAAGTCGATCGTGAACTTCAGCTTGAAGCCGAAATACGGGTCGAGACGCGCGAACTTGTCGCCATCGCGGATTTCGACCGGCTTCTTCACCTTGATGAAGCGCTTCGGCGCGTTCTGCTCCTCGATGCCCGCGGACTGGATCAGGAACACGAACGACGACGCGCTGCCGTCCATGATCGGGATTTCCTCCGCCGTGACGTCGACATACAGGTTGTCGATGCCGAGGCCCGCGCACGCCGACATCAGGTGCTCGACGGTCGACACGCGCGCGCCATCCTTCTGCAGCACCGACGCGAGCCGCGTGTCGCCGATCGACATCGCGGATGCCGGAATGTCGACAGGCGTGGGCAGGTCGACGCGCGAGAAAACGATCCCCGTGCCCGGCGCGGCCGGGCGGAGCGTCAGTTCGACCTTGCGGCCCGAGTGGAGACCGATGCCCACGGTCTTCACGATCGATTTGATGGTGCGCTGCTTCAGCATGGTGTTCTTCAACTTGATTGAGAATCTCAATCAGGAGTTATATTCGATAGGTGAGATTATAGCGTAATTCCCTATTCAACGCTGTTTGAAACTGCGTATCAATCTGTTTCGGCTGTTTACCCGTGCGGATACGGGACGGGCCAACGCCCGGAACGGAGGCGTTTCCGGTCGTCGGCCCGTGTTACAACTGCCCTGAGGCGGGTGAGCAGCGTTGCCGTCAGGCAACGGCGCACCGCACGATCAGGGCGTCAACGTCGCGAGCACACTCGCCGCATCGCTCACTTCGAACTTGCCCGGCGCTTCGACAGCCAGCGTCTTGACCACACCGTCGTCGACCACCATCGCGTAGCGCAGGGAACGGATTCCCATGCCACGCGCGGACAAATCCTGCGTCAGCCCCAGCGCATGAGTGAAAGCAGCGCTGCCGTCCGCCATCATGCGCACCTTGCCCGCGGTGTGCAGATCACGTCCCCATGCGCCCATCACGAATGCGTCGTTGACGGACACGCACCAGAGCTCGTCGATGCCTGCCGAGCGCAGTTGCTCGGCGTGCTCGACATAGCCCGGCACATGCTGCGCCGAGCAGGTCGGCGTGAAAGCGCCCGGCAATCCGAAGATCACCACCCGCTTTCCCGCAGCCTGGTCGCGCACGCTGAAGGCATTCGGCCCCAGCGTGCAGCCTTCGCGCGCGTCGTCGATGAACTCGAACAGTTGCGCGTCGGGCAGCGCGTCGCCCACTTGAATCATGGCTGGTCCCTCATAGCGATTCGGTTTCTCAGCGTGTTGCGGACAGCACGTCCCATCCCGCTCCGCTCACGCGAAGAGGGCACGTCTCCCGGCCCGGCGTCGCATCCGACGCGGCCTGTCGTGGTCCGTAGCATCCGTCACGCCGGCGTTACCGCGGCACGCTCGTCGATTGCGCCGCGGCTTCGCCTGTGTGTGCGTCGTCAGTCAGCCTGCTTGCGCAGGAAAGCCGGGATGTCGTACGTGTCGACCCCCTTCTCCTGCAGCGCCTGCACGTGCGATGCCGCGGTTTCGCGCGAGTTGCGCCACACCGCCGGCGTGTCGAGCGCGCCGTAGTCGGCCGTGCTGACGTGCTGCGGCTGCGCATAGCCGTGCGAGACCGCGCTGACCGGCTGGTTGTCGGTGCCCGTGCGCAGCAGCGTCATCGGAGCCGATTGCTGCTTCTTCGCCGCACGGCCCAGACCCGTCGCCACGACCGTCACGCGCAGTGCATCGCCCATCGCGTCGTCGTACACCGCACCGAAGATCACCGTCGCATCTTCCGCCGCGTAGCTCTTGATCGTGTTCATCACTTCGCGCGTTTCCGACAGACGCAGCGAACGGCTCGACGTGATGTTGACCAGCACGCCGCGCGCGCCCGACAGATCGACGCCTTCGAGCAGCGGGCTCGCCACGGCCTGTTCCGCCGCGAGGCGTGCGCGATCGACGCCGGCGACCGTCGCCGTGCCCATCATCGCCTTGCCCTGCTCGCCCATCACCGTCTTCACGTCTTCGAAGTCGACGTTCACGAGGCCATCGACATTGATGATTTCAGCGATGCCTGCGACTGCGTTGTTCAACACGTCGTCCGCGCACTGGAAGCACTTGTCCATCTCGGCGTCATCGCCCATCACGTCGAACAGCTTGTCGTTCAGGACGACGATCAGCGAGTCGACGTGATCCTCCAGTTGCTGCGAGCCCGCTTCCGCGACGCGCATGCGCTTGCCGCCTTCGAACTCGAACGGCTTGCTGACGACGCCAACCGTCAGGATGCCCATCTCTTTCGCGATCTGCGCGACCACCGGCGCTGCGCCCGTGCCCGTGCCGCCGCCCATGCCGGCCGTGATGAACACCATGTGCGCGCCACGCAGTGCGTCGGCGATGCGCTCACGCGCCTCTTCCGCTGCCGCACGGCCCATTTCCGGCTTCGCGCCGGCGCCCAGACCCGTGTTGCCCAGCTGGATCACCGACGTTGCACGCGAACGCGACAGCGCCTGCGCGTCGGTATTCATCACGATGAAGTCGACGCCCTGCACGCCGCGGTTGATCATGTGCTGGACGGCATTGCCGCCAGCGCCGCCAACGCCCACCACCTTGATGATGGTGCCGTTGGTTTCGGTTTCCAGCATTTCGAATTCCATTGTTGCCTCCGTCAAGAAAATAAAACTGCTCGGCCGTTATTCGGCAGGAGATCGGGCAACCCCCTGTCGCGCGCCAGCCGCCGGCACCAGCGCGAATTTCGATGCGTTGTCTTCGTCCCAGGAAAACGCCGGGCCGTCCCAAGTTTTCCTGGCCCCCCTCGGGGGGCAGGCTCGGCGTGCCGAGCCCTGGGGGTACTCAAAAATTGCTCAGGAACCATTCCTTCATCCGCGAGAAGATCTGCCCCGCGTTGCCGGACTGCACGGCGACCTTGCGGCCGCGCATGCGCTGAGCACTGCCTTCGACGAGCAGGCCCATCGCCGTCGAGTAGCGCGGATTGCGCACCACGTCGGCGAGGCCGCCTGCGTACTCCGGCGCGCCGATGCGCACCGGTTTCAGGAAAATGTCTTCGCCCAGCTCGACCATGCCCGGCATCATCGATGCCCCGCCGGTAATGACCACGCCCGAGCTCAGCAGTTCTTCGTAACCCGACTCGCGCACGACCTGCTGCACGAGCGAGAACAGCTCCTCGACGCGCGGCTCGATCACCGCGGCGAGTGCCTGGCGCGACAGCGTGCGCGGACCGCGTTCGCCGAGGCCCGGCACTTCGACCATCTCGTCCGGATCGGCGAGCGCCTGCTTCGCGATCCCGTAGCCGACCTTGATGTCTTCCGCGTCCGGCGTCGGCGTGCGCAGCGCCATCGCGATGTCGCTCGTGATCTGGTCGCCGGCGATCGGAATCACCGCGGTGTGGCGAATCGCGCCTTCGGCGAAGATCGCGATGTCGGTCGTGCCGCCGCCGATGTCGACCAGCACCACGCCGAGATCCTTCTCGTCCTCCGTCAGCACGGCCAGCGAGGACGCAAGCGGCTGCAGGATCAGGTCGTTCACTTCCAGCCCGCAGCGGCGCACGCACTTGACGATGTTCTGCGCGGCGCTCACCGCGCCCGTCACGATGTGCACCTTCACTTCCAGCCGGATGCCGCTCATCCCGATCGGCTCGCGCACGTCTTCCTGGCCGTCGATGATGAATTCCTGCGTGAGGATGTGCAGCACCTGCTGGTCGGTCGGGATGTTGATCGCCTTCGCGGTCTCGATCACACGCGCGACGTCGGTCTGCGTGACTTCCTTGTCCTTGATCGCGACCATCCCGCTCGAGTTGAAGCTGCGGATGTGGCTGCCTGCAATCCCCGTGAACACGTTGGTGATCTTGCAGTCGGCCATCAGCTCGGCTTCCTCGAGCGCGCGCTGGATCGACTGCACGGTGGCCTCGATGTTGACCACCACGCCCTTCTTCAGACCTTTCGATTCGCTCTGGCCGAGGCCGATCACCTCGTAATGGCCCTCGCCCTTCAGCTCGGCGACGATGGCCACCACCTTCGACGTGCCGATGTCGAGGGAAACCAGCAGATCCTTGTAGTCTTTGCTCATAAAGTGCTCTTGCGTGTGATCTCTCGTTACTTCTTGCGCTTGTCGGTATCGGTCAGGAACCGCATGCCTGCCGCACGAATCGCGAATCCGTTCGGATAACGCAGGTCCGCGTACTCGATGTCGTTGCCCCAACGCTCCGTGACGACCGGCCATGCGGCGACGAGGCGCTGGCTCCGGTCATGCAGCGTCTCGCTGGTGCGCTCCTTGCCCAGTTCGACCTGCATGCCGTTCGACAGCTTCACCGTCCACGCGTAGCGCGCCGACAGCGTCACTTCTTCCGGCGCCGCCTTCAGCGGCGCAAACCAGTTCGTGAAGTCGCGATACCGCGTGACGACTTCCTTCGCACTGCCCTCCGGGCCGTCGAACGCCGGCAGCTCCCGATCGAGTTCGCCCTGGTTCGCGGTGAACAGCTCGCCGTCGGTGCTCACGAGCTGCGCGCTGCCCCAGGTCCCGAGCGGTTTGTACTCCTCGAGCGTGACAGCCAGCGCATTCGGCCACACCCGCCGCACGCTCGCGTGGCGCACCCACGGCATCTGCTCGAACGCGGCGCGCGCGGTGTCGAGATCGACCGTGAAGAAATTGCCCTTCAGCCGGCCGACCACGCCCGCGCGCACCGTCGGCGTGTTGATGTGCTCGGTGTCGCCGTCGATCCGGATTTCGCGCAGCGCGAACGTCGGACGCTGGATCAGCCAGTAGCAGCCGGCCGCCGCCAACACGAGCAGCAACAGCGCGTACAGCGCGCTGGCGGCAAGGTTGAGTTGGCGAACGTTGTTCCACATACGTCGTTCCGTTCCTGCGTCAGTCGTTGAGCGTAAGCGACAGCACCTTCACGACCAGCTCCGAATAGCTGATGCCGATCGAGCGCGCGGCCTTCGGCGGCAGCGAGTGGTCGGTCATCCCGGGGGCCGTGTTCACTTCCAGGAAATACGCATTGCCGGCGGCGTCGAGCATGAAGTCCGCGCGGCCCCAGTCGGTGCAGCCGAGCACGTCGAACGCGCGGCGTGCGATGCGCTTCAGTTCCGTTTCCTGTTCGGCGGACAGCCCGCACGGAATCAGGTACTGCGTATCGTCGGCGACGTACTTCGCGTGGTAGTCGTAGAACTCGCCGGCCGGCACGATCTTGATCAGCGGCAGGTCGAGATCGCCGGCGATGCACGCGGTGTATTCGCCGCCGCCTTCGATGCTCTTCTCGACGATCACGATCTTGTCGTGCGTCGCGGCTTCCGACAGTGCGGCGGGCAACGCGTCGGCCGTCTTCACCTTCAGCACCGCGACGCTCGAGCCTTCGCTCGCCGGCTTCACGAACAGCGGCAGGCCGAGCTTCGCGACGATCTCCGTCGCGCGCGCCGCGTAGTCGTCGCCGCGCATCACCGTCTCGAACGGCGGCGTCGGCACGCCCGTCTGCTGCCACACGAGCTTCGTGCGGAACTTGTCGAGGCCGAGCGCCGAGCCGAGCACGCCGCTGCCCGTGTAGCGGATCCCGTAGAAATCGAGCGCGCCCTGGATCTGGCCGTTCTCGCCGTAGCCGCCGTGCAGCGCGTTGAACGCGCGCACGAAGCCTTCATCCTTCAGCGCCGACAGCGGCCGCTCGGCCGGGTCGAACGGATGCGCATCGACACCTGCGTCGCGCAGGCCCTGCAGCACGAGGCGGCCCGAGGTGAGCGACACCTCGCGCTCGGCGGATTCGCCGCCGAACAACACCGCCACCTTGCCGAAACGTTTCGGATCGATCCCGCTCATGTCATCCCTTCTGTTGCGTGTTCTGCACGACCTTCGCCGGCACGCCGCCGATCGAACCCGCGCCCATCGTGATCACCACGTCGCCGTTCTGCGCGACCTTCGCCAATGCGTCCGGCACGTCGTCGACCGTCGCGACGAACACCGGGTCGACCTTCCCCACCGCGCGCAGCGCGCGCGACAGCGCGTCGCCGCTGGCCGTCGGGATTGCGGCCTCGCCGGCCGCGTAGACTTCCGTCAGCACCAGCGCGTCGACCGTCGACAGCACGTTGACGAAGTCGTCGAAGCAGTCGCGCGTGCGCGTGTAGCGGTGCGGCTGGAACGCCAGCACGAGGCGGCGGCCCGGGAAGGCGCCGCGCGCGGCCGCGATCGTCGCGGCCATCTCGACCGGGTGGTGGCCGTAGTCGTCGATCAGCGTGTACTGGCCGCCGTCCGCGCTCGGCACTTCGCCGTAACGCTGGAAGCGCCGGCCGACGCCGTTGAATTCCGCCAGCGCCAGCTGGATCGCGTCGTCCGACACGCCGAGATCGGTCGCGATCGCGATCGCCGCGAGCGCGTTCTGCACGTTGTGCAGGCCCGGCATGTTCAGCACGACCGCGAGCGGCGCACGGCCTTCGCGGATCACGTTGAAATGCATGCGGCCGTCGCGCGCGTCGATGTCTTCGGCGCGCACCTGCGCGTCCGGCGACAGCCCGTAGCGCACGACAGGCTTCGAGATGAACGGGATGATCTGCCGCACGTTCGGATCGTCGACGCACACGACCGCGCTGCCGTAGAACGGCAGGCGCTGCGTGAACTCGATGAACGCCTGCTTGAGCCGCGCGAAATCGTGGCCGTAGGTGTCCATGTGATCGGCGTCGATGTTCGTGATGACTTCGATCACCGGATACAGGTTCAGGAACGACGCGTCCGATTCGTCGGCCTCGGCGACGATGAAGTCGCCCGTGCCGAGCCGCGCGTTCGCGCCGGCGCTGATCAGCCGGCCGCCGATCACGAAGGTCGGATCGAGCCCGCCCGCCGCGAGCACGCTCGCGACGAGGCTCGTCGTCGTGGTCTTGCCGTGCGTGCCGGCAATCGCGATGCCCTGCTTCAGGCGCATCAGCTCCGCCAGCATCACCGCGCGCTGCACGATCGGCACGCCCTGGTGGCGCGCGGCCAGCACTTCCGGGTTGTCCGAGCGCACGGCCGTCGACACGACGACCGCGTTCGCGCCCTCGATGTTCGCCGCGTCGTGACCGATCGCGATGCGTGCGCCGAGCGCCTGGAGACGATCGGTCACCGCGTTGCGCGACAGGTCCGAGCCGCTGACCTCGTAGCCGAGATTGACGAGCACTTCGGCGATGCCGCTCATGCCCGCGCCGCCGATCCCGACGAAATGAATGTGTTTGACGATGTGTTTCATTGCAATGTTTCCAGGTTCGCGCCGGCCACCTTCGCGCAGATACGCGCGACTTCATCGGTGGCCTCGGGCTTTGCCAGCGAGCGCGAACGCTCCGCCATGTCCGCGAGCGACGCCCGCGACTGGCCGCGCAGCCAGTCGGCCAGCAATTCGGCCGACAGGTCGCGTTGTTGCACCAGCACCGCGGCGCCCGCGTCGGCGAGGAATGCGGCGTTGGTCGTCTGGTGATCGTCGACCGCGTACGGGAACGGCACGAACAGCGCCGCGACGCCCACCGCCGCGATCTCCGACACCGTCATCGCGCCGGAGCGGCAGATCACGAGGTCCGCCGCCGCGTATGCGCTCGCCATGTCGTCGATGAACGGCACGAGCCGCACGTCGCCGCCACCGGCAAAACCGGCCGCTTCGTAATTCGCCTTCAGCGCGTCGATGTGCTTCGCACCGGCCTGGTGAACGATGTGCGGACGCTCGCCCGGCGCGAGCAGCGCCAGCGCGCGCGGCACGACTTCGTTCAGCGCGGCTGCGCCCAGACTGCCGCCGACCACCAGCACGTTCAGCGGGCCGGTGCGCGATGCATAGCGTGCTTTGGGCGTTTCCGTGCGCGCAAGTTCCATGCGAATCGGGTTGCCGGTCCATTCCGCGTGCGGCAATGCGCCGGGGAACGCGACAAGCACGCGCTTCGCGAATTTCGCGAGCACCTTGTTCGCGAGGCCCGCGATCGAATTCTGTTCGTGCAGCACGAGCGGACGGCCCGACAGCGCGGTCATCACGCCCGCCGGGAACGTGATGTAGCCGCCCATCCCGAGCACGACGTCCGGCCGCACGCGGCGCAGCGCGCCAAGGCTCTGCCAGCACGCGCGCAGCAGGTTGAACGGCAGCGTCAGCTTGGTCTTCAGGCCCTTGCCGCGCAGCCCGCCGAAGCGCACGTATTCCATCGGAATGCCGTGCTTCGGCACGAGCGTCGCTTCCATCCCGGCCGGATTGCCGAGCCATACGACGCGCCAGCCCGCCGCTTCCATCCGGTGCGCGACTGCGAGCCCCGGGAACACGTGGCCCCCGGTGCCGCCTGCCATCACCATCAGCGTGCGTCGCGACGCGGTCATACCTTCCCTCCCCGCATCAGCACCCGGTTCTCGTAGTCGACTCGCAGCAACACCGCGAGTGCGACGCAGTTCAGCAAAATGCCCGACCCGCCGTAGCTCACGAGCGGCAGCGTCAGCCCCTTGGTCGGCAGCAGGCCCAGGTTCACGCCCATGTTGATGAAGGTCTGCGCGCCAAACCAGATGCCGATGCCCTTCGCCGTCAGGCCCGCGAACGTGCGGTCGAGCGCGAGCGCCTGGCGACCGATCTCGAACGCGCGGCGCACGATCCAGTAGAAGAGCAGGATCACGACCAGCACGCCGACGAAGCCGAGCTCCTCGCCGATCACCGCGAGGATGAAGTCGGTATGCGCTTCGGGCAGGTAATTCAGCTTCTCGACGCTGCCGCCGAGGCCGACACCGAACCACTCGCCGCGACCGAACGCGATCAGCGAGTGCGTGAGCTGGTACGCCTTGCCCTGCGCGTAGCGTTCGTCCCACGGATCGAGATACGCGAAGATCCGCTCGCGACGCCACGGCGACAGCCACACGAGCATCGTGAAGGTGCCGACCGCCGTCGCGACCAGGCCGCCGAACAGCTTGCCGTTCACGCCGCCGAGGAACAGCACGCCCATCGCGATCGCGGCGACCACCATGAACGCGCCCATGTCCGGCTCGAGCAGCAGCAGCGCGCCGACCAGACCGACCGCGAACGCCATCGGCAGGAAGCCCTTCGCGAAGCTCTGCATGTACTCCTGCTTGCGCACCGTATAGTTCGCCGCGTAGATCGTCACCGCGAGCTTCATGATTTCCGACGGCTGCATGTTGGTGATGCCGAGCGGAATCCAGCGGCGCGCGCCGTTCACGCCCTTGCCGACGTGCGGGATCAGCACGATCACGAGGCTGACCAGCGCGATCAGGAAGAGATGCGGCGCGTATTTGTCCCACGTCGACACCGGCACGCGGAACGCGATCACCGCCGCGATGAACGCGACGACGAGCGACACGCAATGGCGCATCAGGAACGCGTAATCGCGATACGACGCGTATTTCGGCGAATCGGGCATCGCGATCGACGCCGAATACACCATCACGACGCCGAGCCCGAGCAGCGCGATCGCGACCCACAACAGCGAGTAGTCGAAGTCGAGCATCCGCGAGCGGCTCGGCCGCACGCCGTTGACGACGCTCGCGAGGCCGCCGGTCGCGGCGCGCGTGGCCGACGCGACGCGGCCGCCGGCCGCATTGCCGCCGGTGTCGCGGCGATCGTTGAAACGGGAGACGAGGCGATCGGACCAGCTCATGGCGTCGCTCCTTTGTCGATGGCGACTTCATCCACCGCCGCGCGGAATACCTCCGCGCGATGGGCGTAATTCCGGAACATGTCGAGGCTCGCGCACGCAGGCGACAGCAGCACCGCGTCGCCCGGCTCGGCGAGCTCGGCTGCCGCGTGCACCGCTGCTTCGAGCGTCGCGTGGTCGGCAAGCGGCACGCCGGTTTCGGCGAGCGTGTCGCGAATCGCGGGCGCGTCGCGGCCGATCAGCATCACCGCGCGGCACCAGCGTGCGACCGGCGCGACGAGCGGCGCGAAATCCTGCCCCTTGCCGTCGCCGCCCGCGATCAGCACGATCTTCTGCGCGAGCCCGTCGAGCGCGGCAACCGTCGCGCCGACGTTGGTACCCTTGCTGTCGTCCACATAGTCGACATCGTCGATCGTCGCGATCACTTCGACGCGATGCGCTTCGCCGCGGTATTCGCGCAGCGCATGCAGCAGCGGTGCGGCCGGCAGGCCGATCGCCCGCGCGAGCGCGAACGCGGCCAGCGCGTTCGCCGCGTTGTGCAGCCCGCGGATGCGCAGCGCGTCGGCCGGCATCAGGCGCTTCTGCGCGATGTCGGGCGTATGCGCGCCGTCGCGCTTGCGCCGGCGGCTCGTCGTCGTTTCGTCCGGTGCGTCGCGGTCGACCGCTTCGACCAGCCACGCGATACCGTTGTCGCGCGACAGGCCATAGTCGCCGTCCTGCACCGGTTCATTCAGCCCGAACGTGACCGTGCGCGCCGCATCGGCGGCGCCCGCGGCCGGCGCGAACTTCATCACGGCCGCATCGTCGCGATTGAGCACGCGCGTCGTCGTCGCGCCGAAGATCCGGCCCTTGGCCGCCGCATACGCGTCGAAGCTGCCGTGCCAGTCGAGGTGATCCTGCGTGATGTTGAGAATCGCGGCCGCATCGGGCGCGAACGTGCGCGCGGTCTCGAGCTGGAAGCTCGACAGCTCGAGCACCCAGACGTCGGGCAGCGCCGTTTCGTCGATCGCGCTCGCGAGCCGGTCGAGCATCGCCGGGCTGATGTTGCCGGCGACGGCAACCTTCTTGCCCGAACGCTGGCACAGCAGGCCCGTGAGACTCGTCGTCGTGGTCTTGCCGTTGGTGCCGGTAATCGCGAGCACCTTCGGCTGATAGCCGCTCGTGCCGAGCGCGCGCAGCGCCTGCGCGAAGAATTCCAGTTCGCCCCACACCGCGATCGCGCGCTCGTGCGCGGCCGCGATCAGCGCTTCAAGTGCCGGTTCGAGCGGCGACAGGCCAGGGCTGAGCCCGACGATCTCGACGCCGCCGTCGAGCAGCGCGGGCGTGAACGGCCCCCCGACGAATTCCGCATCGATGCCTTCGGCCTGCAGCGCGGCAAGGTTCGGCGGCGCCTCGCGGGTATCGGCAATACGCAGCCGGCACCCGTGCCTCGCGCACCATCGCGCGATCGCGAGACCCGATTCCCCGAGCCCCAGTACGAGCACCATCGGCCGCTGCCGATCTCCAAACATCTCGCCAGACATCCTTGTTACCTTTCCTTTACCGCAGCTTGAGGGTGGACAGACCGAACAGGCACAGCATCAGCGTGATGATCCAGAAACGCACCACCACCTGCGTTTCCTTCCAGCCGGACAATTCGAAATGGTGATGCAGCGGCGCCATCTTCAGCAGCCGGCGCCCTTCGCCGTAACGCTTCTTCGTGTACTTGAACCACGACACCTGCAGCATCACCGACAGCGTTTCCGCGACGAAGATGCCGCCCATGATGAACAGCACGATTTCCTGGCGCACGATCACCGCGACCGTGCCGAGCGCGCCGCCGAGCGCCAGCGCGCCGACGTCGCCCATGAACACCTGCGCGGGGTGCGTGTTGTACCAGAGGAACGCGAGCCCTGCCCCACCCATCGCGGAGCAGAAGATCAGCAGCTCGCCGGCACCCGGGATGTGCGGGAACAACAGGTATTTCGAATAGACCGAGCTGCCCATCACGTACGCGAACACGCCGAGCGACGCACCGACCAGCACGACCGGCATGATCACCAGACCGTCGAGGCCGTCGGTCAGGTTCACCGCGTTGCTCGCGCCGACGATCACGAAGTAGGTCAGCACGATGAAGCCCCACACGCCGAGCGGATAGCTGATCGACTTCAGGAACGGCAGCATCAGGTCGGCACGCGCGGGCAGCCCCATCGACAGGCCGCTGCGCACCCATGCCATGAACAGGTCGAACACGCGCACGTTGTTCGCCTCGGACACGCTGAATGCGAGATAGACGGCCGCGAACAGCCCGATCACCGACTGCCAGAAATACTTTTCGCGCGAGGACATCCCACGCGGGTCCTTGTAGACGACCTTGCGGTAGTCATCCACCCAGCCGATCACGCCGAAACCGAACGTGACGAGCATCACGATCCAGATGAAACGGTTCGTCAGGTCGCCCCACAGCAGCGTCGCGACCGCGATGCCGATCAGGATCAGCACGCCGCCCATCGTCGGCGTACCCGACTTGACGAGATGACTCTGCGGGCCGTCCTTGCGCACGGCCTGCCCGACCTTCATTTGCGTCAGCTTGCGGATCACCCACGGTCCGCACACGAGCCCGATCCCGAGCGCGGTGATGGTTGCCCCCACGGCTCGGAACGTCAGGTACGTGAACAAGCGCAAAAAGCTTGCGTCTCCCTGCAGCCATTGCGCCAGCGCCAGCAGCATGCTTCCTTCCTTCTACTCAGTGTGCGGCGGGCACCGTGCCCGCCGCGGATTGGTTCGTCAGCGCGTCGACGACGCGCTCCATCTTCATGTACCGCGAGCCCTTCACGAGCACCGTCGCCTGCGCGCCGTAACCCGCCGCGAGCAGCGCCGCGACCAGCGCACCGACCTCGTCGAAATGGCGGGCCGTGGCGCCGTACGCCGTGCACGCATCGCGCGACGCATCGCCGAGCGCGAACAGCGCGTCGATGCCGCGCTCGCGCGCATACGCACCGATCTCGCGATGGAATGCCGGGCCTTCGTCGCCGACTTCGCCCATGTCGCCGATCACCAGCACGCGCGGCGCCGGTTGCGCGGCCAGCACGTCGATGGCCGCGCGCATCGAGTCGGGATTCGCGTTGTAGGTGTCGTCGACGACCGTCGCGCCCGCGAGGCTGCCGACGCTCGCCTGCTTGACCTGCAAACGGCCCTTCACCGGCTCGAACGATTCGAGGCCCTGCTTGATCGCCGCCAGCTCGATGCCGGCCGCGAGTGCCGCGGCCGTGGCCGCCAGTGCGTTGCGTGCGTTGTGCTCGCCGAGCGCGCGCAGCCGCACCGTCACCGCGCCCGACGGCGTGTCGATCGCAAGCTCGCCGCCGTGCAGGCGGCCGGTGACCTGCGCGTCGACCTGCCGGTCGGCGTCGTGCAGCGCGAAATCGAGAATCCGGTTGCCGGTCGCCGCGACGCGCCAGATGCCCGCGTACGCATCGTCGGCCGGAAACACCGCGACGCCGTCCGGCGTCAGTGCGTGGATCACGGCCGCGTGTTCGAGCGCGACGGCTTCGACCGTCGCCATGAATTCCTGGTGCTCGCGCTGCGCGTTGTTGACGAGCGCGACCGTCGGCGCGGTGAGGCGCGCGAGGACTTCGGTCTCGCCCGGGTGATTCATGCCGATCTCGATCACCGCGAGACGATGCGCGGCCGACAGACGCAGCAGCGTCAACGGCAGGCCGACATCGTTGTTCAGGTTGCCGGCCGTCGCGAGCCGCGCGTCGACGCCGACCGCCGCAGCGAAGATCGACGCGATCATTTCCTTGACGGTCGTCTTGCCGTTGCTGCCCGTCACCGCGACGAGCGGCACCGCGAAACGCTTGCGCCAGCCGTGCGCGAGCGCGCCGAGCGCGGCGCGCGTTTCGCCGCCTTCGATCGCCGGCATCGCGAGACCCGCCGGCACGTGTGCGACGAGCGCCGCGGCTGCGCCGCGCGCGGCCACGTCGCCGAGGAAGTCGTGCGCGTCGAAGCGCTCGCCCTTCAGCGCGACGAACAGGTCGCCCGGGCCGACCGTGCGGCTGTCCGTCGATACGCGCGCGAACGTCGTGGCCGGATCGCCGTGGACGGTCGCGCCAGGAATCAGGCGAGCGGCTTCGCCGAGATCGAGCATCGTCATTCGCCGCCTCCCTTGCCGTGCGTCGCGCGGGCCGCGAGTGCGAGCCGTGCGTGATCCTGGTCGGAGAACGTGCGTTTCTTGCCCATGATTTCCTGCGTCGCCTCGTGGCCCTTGCCGGCCAGCACGACGACATCCTCGCGGGCGGCGCCGCGCACGGCCTGCAGGATCGCGCTCGCGCGATCCTCGATGCGGCGGGCGCGATCGGGCGCGGTCATGCCCGCGATGACTTGATCGATGATGCGCTGCGGATCTTCGCTGCGCGGGTTGTCGCTCGTGACGACGACGTCGTCGGCGAGCCGCTCGGCGATCGCGCCCATCAGCGGGCGCTTCGTCGCGTCGCGATCGCCGCCGCAGCCGAACATGCAGACGAGCCGTCCGCCGCGTGCAGCCGCGATCGGGCGCAGCGCGTCGAGCGTCTTTTCGAGCGCATCGGGCGTGTGCGCATAGTCGATCACGACCAGCGGTTCGTCGTTCTGGAGCCGGCCGCCCAGGCGCTGCATGCGGCCATTGACGGGCTCGAGCCGCGCGATCTCGGCCACTGCCGCGTCGAACGGCACGTCGGCCGCGAGCAGCGCGCCGAGCACCGCCAGCAGGTTGCTGACGTTGAACGTGCCGAGCGTGCCGACTTCGATGTCGGCGTCGCCCCACGACGAGCGCAGGCGGAATGCGGTGCCCGTCGGGGTCGCATGCACGTCGAGCGCGACCAGTTCGCGATCAGCGTCGGGCGTCTGCGCGTCGCCGATTCCGTAGGCGATCGTGCGCACGCGGCCGGCCAGCTTCTCGAGCAGGCGACGCCCGGCCGCGTCGTCGCGATTGACGACGGCCGCGCGCAGGCCGCGCCACGCGAACAGCTTCGCCTTCGCGGCTTCGTATGCGTCGAAGGTGCCGTGGTAATCGAGGTGATCCTGCGTGAGGTTCGTGAAGACCGCGATATCGAATGCCGTGCCGTTCACGCGGCCCTGATGCAGCGCGTGCGACGACACCTCCATCGCGACGGCCTTCGCGCCCGCGCCTTGCAGTTGCGCGAGGCTGCGCTGCAGCTGCGGCGCGTCCGGCGTCGTGAAGCCGGTCGGCACCAGTTGGCCCGGCATGCCGCTGCCGAGCGTGCCGATCACCGCGCACGGCTGGTGCAGTGCCGTCAGCGCGGCGGCGATCCACTGCGTGCACGACGTCTTGCCATTCGTGCCGGTCACGCCGATCGCGAGCAGGCTGTCGCTCGGGTCGCCGTACCAGCCGCTGGCGATTTCGCCGGCCAGCTGGTCGAGCGCGGGCACCGCGAGTGCGACCGGCACGGCGGGCGCGGCAGCGAGCCCTTCCGGCTGAAACAGCACGGCGGCCGCGCCGCGCGCGACGGCATCGGAAATGAAAGCGCGATTGTCTGCCCCGTCGACCGCATAGCCGAGAAACACGTCGCCGGCCTGCAGGCTGCGCGTGTCGGCATGCAGGTGCGCCGCGGGGGCCACATGCTGACGCAGCCACGCGAGCGCGGCTGCGATCTGCTGATGCGCCGGATGGGAACTGCGAGCGGCGCTCATCGAACAACTCCTGGTGAATTACGCGTCGTGCTGGACACGATCATATGCTTCGCGCCGCGACCCGCGGCCAGCTTTTGCGGGCCCTTTGCGGCAGGCGCTTCCGGCGAATCGTCGGACACGACGAGCTGCTTGATCGGCATGTTCGGCGGGACGTTCAGCGCCCGCATCGTATCGCCGGCGATCGCCGAGAATACGGGGCCGGACACCTGGCCGCCGAAGTGGCTGCCGGCCGTCGGCTCGTCGACCGACACCGCGATCACGACGCGCGGATTCGGCATCGGCGCCATCCCGACGAACGACGCGCGGTACTTGCGCGTGTAGCCGTGACCTTCATGCTTGTACGCGGTACCGCTCTTGCCGCCGACCCGATAGCCCGGCACGGCCGCATCCGGCGACGTGCCGCCCGGCGCCACCACCGTTTCGAGCATCGCGCGTACTTCGCGCGCGGTGGTCGGGTTGAACACCTGCGTGCCCGCGATCGGCTGATTGGGGTCGGTCTTGAAAATGGTCACGGGCATCAGCTCGCCGTCGTGCGCGATTGCCGTGTACGCCCGTGCGAGCTGGAACAGCGACACCGACAGGCCGTAGCCGTACGACATAGTAGCCTGCTCGATGCGGCGCCAGCTCTTCCACGGACGCAGACGGCCGGCCACCGCGCCCGGGAACCCGACCTTCGGCGCCTGGCCGAGGCCGATGCTCGTATACATATTCCACATTTCCTCGGGCCGCATCGTCATCGCGATCTTCGTCGCGCCGATGTTGCTCGACTTCTGGATCACGCCGCCGACCGTCAGCGTGCCGAAACCCGCGTCGTCGGTGATCGGCGCGCCGTCGAGCACGAAATGCCCGTTGCCCGTCTCGACGAGCGTGTTCGGCGTCACGCGATGCAGGTCGAGCGCGAGCGATACCGTAAACGGCTTCATGATCGAGCCCGGCTCGAACACGTCGGTCATGATCCGGTTGCGCAACTGCTCGCCCGTCATGCGCGAGCGGTCATTCGGGTTGTACGTCGGGTAGTTGACGAGCGCGAGCACTTCGCCGGTACGCACGTCGACGACCATCGCCGCGCCGGCCTTCGCCTTGAACTTCTCGACGGCGGCCTTCAGGTTCGCGTATGCGATGTACTGGATCTTGCTGTCGATCGACAGGTCGACGTCGGTGCCGTTGTGCGGCGGGATCTGCTCGGCGACATCCTCGACGATGTGCCCCATCCGGTCCTTGATCACGCGACGCATGCCCGACGTGCCGGACAGCATCTTCTGGTCGCCCAGTTCGACGCCCTCCTGCCCCTCGTCCTCGACGTTCGTGAAGCCGATCAGGTGAGCGGTGATCTCGCCTTCCGGGTAGAAGCGCTTGTATTCGTTGCGCTGATAGATGCCGGGAATGTCGAGCGCGGCGACCTTGTCGGCGACGTCGATCGGCACCTGGCGCTTCACGTAGACGAAGCCCTTGTCTTGCGACAGCTTCACGCGCAGTTCCTTCTGCGTCATGCCGAGGAGCTTGCCGAGCTGGTTGATCTTGTCGGCATCGAGATCGTCCGGCACCGCGTCGGGAATCGCCCAGATCGCGCGCACCGGCAAGCTCGTCGCGAGCACGAGCCCGTTACGGTCGAGAATCTTGCCGCGCGTGGCCGGCAGCTCGAGCGTGCGCTGGTAGCGGCTTTCGCCCTGCTTCTGATAGAACGCGTTGCCGGGCCCCTGGATCCAGAACGCGCGCGCGGTGAGCGCGACGAACGCCATGAACAGCAGGAACACGACGAGCTTCGAGCGCCACATCGGCAAGTGCACGCCGAGCACCGGGCTCGACGAGAATTTCACGTCCTGGCGCTTTTGCGACGGTTTCATCGCGCGCCTCCGTGACCCTTCGCGGCCGCGTCGGCCGAAGCGGGAATCGGCGCGTCGATCGCCTTCACGGCGCCCGGCGGCAGCGTCAGGTATTGCGTGCGGCCGGTCGTGATCGACTGCATCTTCAGCGAATCGTTCGCGAGTTGCTCGATGCGGGACGTCTTCGACAGCGCGCTCTGCTGATATTGAAGCTGCGCGTAGTCCTGCTGGAGCTGACGCTCCTGCGACTGCGCGCGCTGCAGCTGAATGAAGATCTGGCGCTGCTGATTCGTCGAGTTGACGACCGACAGTGCGCAGCCCATCACGATGATCAGCAGGAAGATATTGAAGCGGCTCATGGCGTGACGCGCTCCGCGATGCGCATCACGGCCGACCGGGCACGCGGGTTCGCGGCGACTTCCGCTTCGCTCGGGAACTGACGGCCGATGATCTTGAGCGGCGGGCTCGGGAGATCGACGGCACGGATCGGCAGGCGACGATCGACGGCAGGCCCACTCGCGTGCGCCTGCATGAATCGCTTGACGATCCGGTCCTCGAGTGAATGAAAGCTGATGACCACCAGCCGCCCCCCTTGCTCCAGCAACGACAATGCCGCGTCTAGTACGACTTGCAGGTCCGCAAGCTCTTGATTGACGTGAATCCGTATAGCCTGAAAGGTGCGGGTTGCCGGATCCTTGCCCTTCTCACGGGTTTTGACGACGTGACCCACGATTTGGGCAAGCTCGCCCGTGGTGTCGAGAGGCCCAAGACGGTCGGACTCTGCCCGGCGAGCAACAAGCGCCTTTGCAATCTGAAAAGCAAACCGTTCTTCCCCATAATCCCGTATCACCTCCGTCAATTCCTGCACCGATGCGCGCGCGAGCCACTCGGCTGCCGACTCGCCGCGCGTCGGATCCATACGCATGTCCAGCGGACCATCGGCGCGAAAGCTGAAGCCACGCGCCGGATCGTCCACCTGCGGCGAGGACACGCCCAAGTCCAGCAACACACCCGACACCTTCTCGACGCCGCGCGCCGCAAGCGCGTCGCGCATCGATGCAAAGCTGTCATGCACGATCGAGAAGCGCGCATCCTCGATGCTCTGCGCCGTCTCGATCGCCCGCGGATCCTTGTCGAACGCGATCAGCCGGCCGGCCGGCGCCAGCCGCGCGAGTACCGCGCGGCTATGGCCGCCGCGTCCGAACGTGCCGTCGACATACATGCCGTCCGGCCGCGTGACGAGCGATTCGACTGCTTCGTCCAGCAGTACGGTCCGATGCTGCAATTCGTTTCCCATCGCGGGCGTCTCCGTCACCGCAATCAGAACGTGAAATTCTTCAGCGCGTCGGGCATGCCCTGCGCCATCGCTGCCTGCTCCTTCGCGATGTAGGTCTGCGAATCCCACAGCTCGAAGTGACTACCCATTCCCAACAACATGACTTCCTTTTCGAGTCCGGCCGCCATCCGCAGCTCGGGCGATACGAGAATCCGGCCCGCGCTGTCGAGATCGACATCCATCGCGTTGCCGAGGAAAATCCGGCGCCACCAATGGGCGTCCATCGGCAGCGCGGCGATCTTGGCGCGGAATACTTCCCATTCAGGGCGCGGAAACAGCAACAGGCAGCCGTCCGGGTGCTTGGTCACAGTCACCCGTCCTTCTGCCTGTCCTTGCAGCGCTTCGCGATAGCGAGACGGCACCGACATCCGCCCTTTCGCATCGAGCGTCAGCGCCGACGCCCCTTGGAACACGTTCCGCTCTCCCGTTCAGGGCACCGAAGCACCCGCTCAACGCTCAAGAATTTAGCCGGAATAGCCTGCTAAATCACACAAAAATACACTTTCTCACACTGTCTCCCACTTTAGAGGAAGGGTTTGGCACGGTCAAGGGAGCGGCCCGGTTTTTTGACTAATTTTGTTAGTTAGAACAAGGACTTACGCGCACATGCTCATGCGCGCCCTCATTCTAAAAACCGTTATAAATGAATGAGCTAGTGCAACTTGTGAAGGTGATACGTGAGAAAGGCGGGCCAGACTGGCGTGCGGACGGGGCTTTCGGGGGCGGGAAAACGCGGAAAAAACGGGCGGTATCGGGGGCGGCGGACCGGGACGGCGTGCCACGCCGCCCCGATCCGCAATGTCACAGATAGTACGCAGTGCTCGTCATGACTTTCGACGCGGCGCGCATCAGCATCCGCACGGGCAGCGGCAGTTCGACCCCGCCGGCGTCGGTCGCGGCCTTGCCGTGCTTCACCTCGTCGAGCCGCATCTGCTCGACGATCGCGCGCGACGCCGTGTCGGTCGCCGGCAGGTCGGACAGGTGCCCGTCGAGATGGCTCTCGACCTGGCGCTCCGTCTCCGCCATGAAGCCGAGGCTCACCTTGTCGCCCAGCGTGCCGGCCGCGACGCCGATCGCGAGCGCGCCGGCGTACCACAGCGGGTTGAGCAGGCTCGGGCGAGAATCGAGTTCCTTCAGCCGGTGCGCGGTCCACGCGAGGTGATCCTCCTCCTCGCGTGCGGCTTCCTCGAACATCGCCTTCGACGACGCCGAGCGCGCGGTCAGCTTCTGCGCCTGATACAGCGCCTGCGCACAGACCTCGCCGACGTGGTTCACGCGCATCAGCCCGGCGGCATGCGTGCGCTCCGCGGGCGTCAGCTCGCCGGCCGGCGCCGCCGCCGGCGCCGGCACCGGGCGGCTCATCCGGCTAATGCCGGTCAGCGATCGCAGGCCGCGATCGAATTCGCTGATCAGTTCATCCAACACCATCCTGTTCTCCTGGCTGCGTGTGCTGCCGCGGGCGGCAAGGACACGTGCTCCGCTGGGTAACCGACTTGATTATTCAGCGGAAATTGCGGTTAACCCGTGATTTTAACCATTGTTGCATAAAGGAAACATG
Organism: Burkholderia sp. Nafp2/4-1b; assembly: GCF_003635165.1. Classification (GTDB taxonomy): domain Bacteria; phylum Pseudomonadota; class Gammaproteobacteria; order Burkholderiales; family Burkholderiaceae; genus Burkholderia. Next base: position 316,633 of record NZ_ML058600.1, read on the forward strand.
GCGACCTTGCGCCACGGCATTTCGCTTTGTAGGAAAAATCGGCTTTGCTACATTACGTGCGACTTCTTGCGAAGTTGATGGGGCCCGTCGACAGAACATAACTATCCGCCCCGCCAAAAAAATTCAGTGATTCTTGGAGATCCGTTAATGAAAAAGTCGCTTCTCGCGCTCGTCGCGCTGGGCGCGTTTGCTGGCGCAGCTCATGCGCAAAGCAGCGTGACGCTTTACGGCATCATCGATGAAGGCCTCATCTTCAACAACAACGCCAAGGGCGGCCACCTGTACGGTCTGGCAAGCGGCGTGATGCAGGGTAGCCGCTTCGGCCTGCGCGGCACCGAAGATCTGGGCAGCGGCCTGAAGGCGATCTTCGTGCTCGAGAACGGTTTCGACGTCAACTCCGGCAAGCTCGGCCAGGGCGGCCTGATGTTCGGCCGCCAGGCTTACGTCGGCCTGTCGAGCCAGGCCGGTACGGTCACGCTGGGTCGCCAGTACGACTCCGTCGTCGACTTCGTCGGCCCGCTCGAGGCAGGCGACCAGTGGGGCGGCTACATCGCCGCTCACCCGGGCGACCTCGACAACTTCAACAACGCGTACCGTGTAAACAACGCGATCAAGTACACGAGCCCGACCTACGGCGGCTTCTCGTTCGGCGGTCTGTACAGCTTCGGCGGTCAGGCCGGCCAGTTCTCGAAGAACCAGGTCTGGTCGCTCGGCGCCGGTTACAACAACGGCCCGCTGGTGTTGGGTGTCGGCTACTTGAACGCACGCACGCCGGCCAACTTCGGCGGCATGTTCAACACCGGCGCATCGGCGGCCGCGACGGCCGTGACGTCGCCGGTCTACGGCGCGTACGCGAACAGCGCGAACACGTACCAGGTCATCGGTGCAGGCGGTGCGTACACGTTCGGCGCGGCGACGATCGGCGCGACGTATTCGAACACGAAGTTCAAGGGCTTCTCGGTCGGTCCGTTCGTGAACCAGACCGCGACGTTCAACAACGGCGAAATCAACTTCAAGTATCAGCTGACCCCGGCGTTGATCGCCGGCGCCGCGTACGACTACACGCAAGGCAGCAAGATCGACGGCAACTCGGCAGCCAAGTACCACCAGGGCTCGCTGGGCGTCGACTACTTCCTGTCGAAGCGCACGGACGTCTACGTGATCGGCGTGTACCAGCATGCTTCGGGCAACACGCTCAACGCGGCCGGCAACGTCGTCCAGGCGCATGCTTCGATCAACGGCCTCGACCCGTCGTCCACCAGCAACCAGGTCGCAGCGCGCGTCGGCATCCGTCACAAGTTCTAATCAGCTTGCCTGACAAGCCGCAGCATATTGAAGGCGCCTTCGGGCGCCTTTTTCGTTTTACGGGTGGTGGGTGGCGGTTGGCTGCGCTCGATCCGCTGCATGATGGTTCGCGCACATTGCACCGGCAGCCGTCGCAGTTCCTTGTCCGCGCGCTTGCCGATGTACGGTTCCAGAAGGACAAAATCCCCACCCAGCGTAGTCCACTGAGTGAGGATCTGGCCGACCATCCCATCAAGCCCGGCTCGCGCGGGGCTCGTTCGTTCGCCTTCGGTGTTACGCGCGTCCGTCGCGCAGCTCGCGCCGCAGGATCTTGCCGACGTTCGTCTTCGGCAGCTCGGTGCGGAACTCGACGAGTTTGGGTCGCTTGTAGCCGGTGAGGCGCTCCTTGCAGTAAGCGAGGATGTCCTTGTCGGTGAGCGCCGGATCCTTCTTCACGACGAACAGCTTCACGGCTTCGCCCGAGTGCTCGTCCGGCACGCCGACTGCGGCCACCTCGAACACGCCCGGGTGCGACGCCACCACGTCCTCGACCTCGTTCGGATACACGTTGAAGCCGGACACCAGAATCATGTCCTTCTTTCGGTCGACGATCTTCACGTAACCGCGCGCGTCCATCACGCCGACGTCGCCGGTCTTGAAGAAGCCGTCCGGACACATCACCTTCGCCGTTTCGTCCGGACGATTCCAGTACCCGGCCATGACCTGCGGCCCGCGGATGCAGATCTCGCCCGGCTCGCCGAGCGCGACGTCGTTGCCCGCGTCGTCGCGAATGGCGACCTCGGTCGACGGCAGCGGCAGGCCGATGGTCCCGCTGTACTCGGTCGCCGTCACGGGGTTGCAGGTCGCGACCGGGGACGTTTCGGACAGACCATAGCCTTCGACGATCGCCGTGTGGGTCTTCTCGTACCAGCGCTTCGCGACGCCTTCCTGGATCGCCATGCCGCCGCCGTTGGCGATCGCGAGCTTCGACAGGTCGAGCTGGTTGAAGTCGGGATGGTTCAGCAGTGCGTTGTACAGCGTGTTGACGGCCGGAATCGTCGAGATCTGGTAACCCTTCAGTTCCTTGATCATTCCGCCGATGTCGCGCGGATTCGGAATCAGGATCCCCATGCCGCCCGTACGCATCGTCAGGAAGCCGCAGACTGTCAGTGCAAACACGTGATAGAGCGGCAGCGCGACGACCGTCACGAACTGCTTCACGTCGGGATACTTTTCGTGCGCGGGATGGTGCCATGCGCCGGCCTGCAGCACGTTCGACACGATGTTCCTGTGCAGCAGCGTCGCACCCTTCGCGACGCCCGTCGTGCCGCCCGTGTACTGAAGGAACGCGACGTCGTCGGGCCCGAGCTTCTGCGGCTTGAACGTCTGCCGCGCACCTTCCGACAACGCCGCGTTGAAACGCGTGAACGACGGCAGTTGCCAAGCCGGCACCATCTTCTTCACGTTGCGGACGACGTAATTGACGAGCCAGCCCTTGATGCCGAGCAGGTCACCCATCGACGCGACCACCACGTGCTTGACCGCGGTATTCGCGATCACGGCTTGCAGCGTCGACGCGAAGTTCTCGAGGATGACGATCGCTTCCGCCCCGCTGTCCTTCAGCTGATGCTCGAGTTCGCGCGGCGTATAGAGCGGGTTGACGTTGACGACGGTGTAGCCGGCGCGAAGCACCGCGACGATCGCCACCGGGTACTGCAGCACGTTCGGCATCATGAGTGCGACGCGCGCGCCGCGCTTCAGGCCGCGCGACTGCAGCCACGCGCCGAACTGGCGCGACAGCGCATCGAGTTCGCCATACGTGATGCTTTTGCCCATGCAGACGAACGCCGTGCGGTCGCGATACTGCCTGAAGCTTTCGTCGAGGAGATCGGGAATGGAAGGATACGGAGACGCGTCAATTTCGGCCGGAACGCCGGGTGGGTACGATTTCAGCCAAATTTTGTCCATGCCGCGCGTCTCCTCACTGATTTTCGAATGGTCGTGCTAAAACGCATCGTAGCGGCTCGCTCGTCCCGAGACAACAGGGTTAGATGCCCACTTCGAACTTTCGAAAAAATTCGTCAGATCATATCCTGAACTTCGGTCAAGTCCGCTCAACTTCGACGAGACAGTCGTAAAACGTCGCCGAATTACCGAGATCCGTCAGCGCCTGGCTCGTCACTTCATTCGCGTTCCGTCCGTCCGCCGACAATTTTTTCCACCAGATCGACAGCCCGACGACGAGCCCCGCACGCGCTCGATCGGTGATCCTCGCGACGGCCTGCATCGACCCTCGGTCGTTGAAGATTCGTACGACGTCGCCGTCGTCGATGCCGCGCGCAGCGGCGTCGGCCGGGTGCATGTCGAGGTGCGGCTGCCCTTCGGTGCTGCGCAGGCTGTCCACGTTCACAAACGTGCTGTTCAGGAAGTGCCTGGCCGGCGGCGAAATCATCGCGAGCGGATATCGAGCGGCAAGCTCGGGTGCGGCCTCCGCCGATTCGAATGGCGGCAGGTAGTCGGGCACCGGATCCATGCCCATCTGCTCGAGTCGTGCGCTGTAGAACTCGCATTTGCCGGACGGCGTCCGGAAGCCGCCATTTGCGAACGGTGCGTCGGCCACCTTGAGCTTCAGCCAGCCGGCGCGCTTCAACGTGTCCCAGTCGCTGTCGAGCGCAGGGTCGTCCCAACGGAGCGCGGCCTGCGCGACCTCTTCGTCGCTGTGATAAAGCGACGGCTCGTCGAGCCCCATGCTGCGGGCGATGCCGCGGAAGATTTCCGTGTTCGGCCGTGCGTCGCCGACCGGAGGGATCGCCGGCAGATTCGCCATCACATAGGTGTGGCCATACGACTTGTGAACGTCGAGATGCTCGAGCTGCGTCGTGGCGGGCAGCACAATGTCGGCGAAATCGGCGGTATCTGTCTTGAAGTGCTCGAGAACTACCGTGAACAGATCTTCGCGCGCAAACCCGGCGGCAACCTTCGACGAGTCTGGCGCCACTGCGACCGGGTTCGAGTTGTAGACGACGATCGCCTCCACCTTCGGCCCGAAAACCTCGTCGCCGGGATGCAGCAACGTGTCGCCGATCGCGTTCATGTTGATGATGCGCGGCAGCTTGTGCGGCCAGCCGGGAATCAGATCGGGACGCAGCAGCGCCGCCTGATTGACCGGCGCCGTTTCCGACGACGACAGCAGCAAGCCGCCGGCCCGATCGCGCCACGCGCCCGTGAGCGCGGGCAGGCTCGCGATCGCGCGCACGGCATTGCCGCCGCCGCGTACGCGCTGCATGCCGTAATTCAGACGGATCGCAGCCTTGCGGGTCGCGCCGTAACGACGCGCGAGTTCGATGAGTTCCGACGCTTCGATGCCGCAGATCTGCGCGACACGCTCCGGCGGATAGGACAGGGCCCGTGCCTTGAGGGCGTCGAAGCCGAGCGTATGGTGCGCGATGTAGTCGTGATCGAGCAGATCTTCGGTGATCAGCACATGCATCATGCCGAGCGCGAACGCGCCGTCGGTGCCCGGTTTCAGCGCGATATGCTGGTGGCATTTCTCGGCGGTCAGCGAGCGATACGGATCGATGGCGACCAGGCGGGCGCCGCGGCGCTTGGCTTCCTGCGCCCGGGTCCAGAAATGCAGGCTCGACGCGATCGGATTGGCGCCCCAGATCAGGATCAGCTCGCTTTCCTCGAAATGCTCGAGATGCATGCCGACGCTGCCGCCGTACGTATAGCGCAGCCCGGCTGCACCGGCCGCGGAGCAGATTGCCCGCTCGAGCCGGGACGCGCCGAGTTTGTGGAAGAACCGCTGCGCAATGCCTTCGCCCTGCACGAGCCCCATCGTGCCCGCATAGCTGTACGGCAGGATCGCCTCCGGCGCACGCGCGGCGATTTCACCGAGGCGACGACCGATCTCGTCGAATGCCTCGCTCCAGCTGATTGGCGCGAAGCGCCCCTCCCCCTTCGCGCCAATGCGCTTGAGCGGGACAGTCAGACGATCGGGATGATGAACGCGATCCGCATATCGACTGACTTTCGTACACAACACGCCTTGCGTGGGCGGATGGTCCGGATCGCCCGTGACCTTGATCGCGCGACCGTTTTCGACCGTCACGCGCATGGCACAGGTGTCCGGGCAATCGTGCGGGCATACGGCCCGGGCCATCTGAGCGGCGACGTTCATTGTTGTGGATGCGGCTGGGTGGAGATGCGCAATTTTACGTGGAAGGGCCGAATAACGTGTCGTTTCGCACGAATTTCCCGCCCGGCGCTCTCGCCCGCCAACGTGTCATTGCCTGCACAATTTTCCGGCGCCGCAAATGCAAAAACCCCCGCCTTTCGGGCGGGGGTTCTTGGCTTAGGGAGCCTGACGATTACCTACTTTCACACGGGAATCCGCACTATCATCGGCGTAGAGTCGTTTCACGGTCCTGTTCGGGATGGGAAGGGGTGGGACCGACTCGCTATGGTCATCAGGCAAAGAGGGTTGTTGCG
>NZ_ML058601.1:0-314578 GCF_003635165.1 Burkholderia sp. Nafp2/4-1b
CGTTCTTGGTGACCGGCAGCAAGTCGCCCTCGAGCAGCTGGATCTGCAGCGGCACCGCGAGGCCCGCCTGCGGTGAGCGCAGCCGGCGCCGCACCAGCACCTCGCCGTCGCTGAAGAACGCGCGCGCGGCCAGCGTCTGCAGACCGTACAGGTCGTGCACGCCGTCCGCGTCCAGCTCGCTCGTGCTGTCGTCCCACAGTTGCTTCTGTTCACGACGCACCGTCGCGTCCGGATGCTGCGGGTGCGGCTGGACCCCGGTGCCGATCGTGTTCGACACCAATCTCGCGATCGCCGTCTTGGCCCATGCGTCGTTGCGGATCGCATCGCGCGCGCGGTGGCGCATCAGCGGCAGGTTCTGCACCACCGACGCGTTGGGCCCCGCGCTCGATGCGTGCCACGACTTCGCGCGCGCGCCGCGTGTGCCCGCCGATTCGTACGCGGCGGCTTTCAGGCGCGTGGGCACCACAAAGCCGCGCTGCGCGAGCACTGGATACGTGCGACTCATCGCATCCCCTTGCCGGCATGGCGCAGGCGGATCAGCCGCGAGCGGCCGGTCGCGCCGTCCAGTGCCCGAATGATCTCGGTTTGCGCGTCGCGCAGCTCCGCGATCGAGCGGTAACGCACCTTGCGATCCGCGTACTGCACCTCGAGCTCGCCTTTGGCGATCGCGGACTGGATCCGCTCGAGGTCCTGCTTGGTATAGGCCACGATGGCTCTCCTATCGTCGCGTCAGGTAGGTGGAACGTCCAACACGCCGGCCCTGAATGCGCGAAGCCCCGCTCGGGGGCGGGGCTTCGGTCGGTTGTGCAATAGCCGATGACTTCTCGTCGGGCGGATCCGGTGCGTCCGGTGGCTCCAGCGGCGCCAGTGGTTCAGGCGGCGCCATCGGCAGCGCCTCGAGCACCGGCACCATGTCGAACAGCGACACCTGCGACAGGCGCTGCTGCTCGAGCTGCCAGTGCCGCTCGGTCATCAGGTGCGTCTTGACGCTGCGCGCCGCGTGCAGCGCATACACTTCGCAGTCGAGCGCCTCGTTGCGCGCACTCGCCTTCTTCTTCCAGACCCGCTTCGTGCTCACACGCCCCGGCACCTTCACCTCGGCGGTCAGCTGCACCAGGTAATCGGAGCGCACCTCGCGATACCAGTGCAGTCGCCCCGGCCCATCGCCTTCCAGCTTCAGCCGGTTCTCCAGGATCAGGTCCTTGGCCTTGCTGACACCGACCATGTATGGCCTGAGGCCGTACTTCGCCGCCTTGCTGTTGTTGCGCGTCGAGTCGATCGACGGTTTCGGGACACTGAAGATCTCCGCGCCCGCGTCGGTACTGCCCTTGATCGCCATGATCGGCAGCCCTCGCTGCTGCGCGGCGCGCACATAGCGGTACACCGCATCCGAGGTCGAGCCGTCCGACGAGTCGATCGACGCCGCCCTCACCCGCAGCAATCCGCCGCTTTCGTGGCGGTAGGCGTGCGTGAGCAGCATCGTCAAGGCGCCCCACACGCCGTGCGCGAGCGGATCGGCGCCCTGGTCGAGCACGTTGCCGTGCAGCTCGTCCCAAGCGATGAGCCAGCTCTCCTCGCCCCGGCCCCACGCGCGCAACACGATCGCGATCCGGTTGTGCTGGATGTCCACCCCCAGGGTGAGCAGCAGCCCACCGGCCGGTATCGTGAACGCGGTGTACGGCAGCGCCCGCTCGGCCAGCACATCGAGTTCGGGCAGGTCCGTCTTGTATTTGTACGGCCGGCCCATCGAGTTATTCACGAACGCGCGCATCTTGGTGTCGTCGCCCGCGCGCAGCGCGCGCTCGGCGGTCAGCCACTTCTTGACGAGCTCGCTCATGCGCGAGCCCGGAAACGGCGACACCAGCTCGTTCAGCCTGAAACCGGCCACGCCGTGAAACGCGGCGGTGGCCATCCACCGGCCGCCGCGCACCGCACGCATGCGCATCGCGTCGTCCCAGAGGCTCCCGCAATGGGGGCAGGTATAACGCGCGGTCTCGGGTTGCGCCCGGCCGAACACCTCGTGCGGCACCTCGGCGTCTTCCGTCCACGTCACGTTCTCCCACGCGAGCTCGTGTTCTTCGCCACAATCCGGGCACGGCACCAGGTAAATCCGCTGGTCCGATGCCTGGAATGCTTGCTGGATCCGCGAGAACTCGTCGACCGTGGGCGTGCCGCCAAAAATCACCTTGCGGCGGCTGTCCGAATAGCTCTTGTTGCGCTCCTCGAGCAGCGTGATCGAATCGCCCTGGTCGCGCACGTTGGTGTTCGCGTCGTCCGGTTCCTCGACTGCGACAACCGGCGCCGGCGTCGACTTCACGTCGTCCGGCGCGTTCGACGTGATGAATTTCAGAAAGCCGCGCTGGAAGGTCTTGTGGTCCCACAGGTTGCGTTTGTCGCGACCGGCGTGCACCGGCACCTTGGCAGCCAGGCGCGGCGTGACCTCCACCATCGGCTCGAACTTCTCCAGGTTGAACTTCTTGGCCGACTTCTCTTTGGCGAACATCACGATCATCGGGCACGGATCCACGTCGATGCGCCGGCCGATGTAGTTCAGCAGCACCCCGTCGGTCCACGCGACCTGCGCGGACTTCATGCACACGACCTTCTGCACCCGCGGGTCGTCCAGCGCCGCGTGCATGCCCACCACCCACGGCGTGATGTTCGGGTTATAGCGCCCCGGGCTCGCCGAGGCCTTCGCACTCATCCTGCGGTAACGCCTGGCCCACTCCGTCGTGCCGATCCGCTCGGGCGGGCGCAGTTGTTGTGCAATCCGGCGAATGACCGCCTGCACCGTCTGCGTCGTATCGAGATAGCTGCTCAAGACATCCATAAACATGCTCGTTCAACCACTGAACGTCGACCTCGACGCCGTACAGCGTGCGCAACTCCTGCACCAGTTTATCGGGCAGGGCCAGCAGTTCCGCCTGAAATGCGCCGACCATCTGGCCGTACGCCTGTTCGAGTTGCGCCGCGTTCACGAGCTGACCGTTTTTCTCAGCCAGCGTCAGCAGCTTGATCTCGCGATCGACCACTTCCGTCTTGGCGCGCTCGGCGGTCAGGTCCAGTCCATCCGCACTGGTGTGGCTCGCCGCTACCTCGCGCAAGTGCCGGATGTAGGCCACCCGCACGTCGTCCATCGATGCGGATCGGTAATCGAGCGCGAGGCGCGCGACCAGGCGCGAGACGGTCGACTGATCAAGGTCCAGGTGCGCGGCGATCTGCTGTTGTGTTGGCATTTATGTTTATGCCCCCCCTGGGTGTTTGATCAGTAGAGAGAAAGCGCGGGTGGGCGGCACCGCTATGGGAAGCGGCTACAGGGTCCCTGGCGTTCCGTCCCCACTTCACCGTACCCGCCAGCCCCCCCTGAGTCCAAGCGAAGCCGCCGATGCCCTCCACTTCCTGGAGGCCATCTTTGTCAACGTGACCCATATCCGAACGCGTTCGTCCGATCGTCACCACCAGCGGACCGCATGAATCACGATCGACACGGCCGCGGCAATCGCCAGCGTCCAAACAATCCGGCGCACGCCTGCGGCGCGCTCAAGTGCATCAATCATCTTGACGACCTCCTGGCTTACGGTAAAAGGTCATCTCGTCGTGGCCGACACCGACTTTGCGAACTCGCGGTAGGCCCGCGCCATCTGCGCTGCAGCCTGTACCGGGTGCATGCGGCCGACGCCCGTGCACATGCCGGGTGACAGCACATGCTCGAACTGGCGCGCACACGCTTCGGTCAGCGCCGCACGAAACGCGAGATACGCGTGGTCCGACGCCGGCACCGGTTGCGGATAGCGCATCGTCGGCGCGAGGATCAGCCAGGGGATGAACGTGTCGTCGGTCGCGACCGTGGTCGCCGAACCAACCGGAATCGCGCAGCCGTCGTGATTCGCAGCCGCCTCGATCGCGCGTCGTTCGATCGCCACGCCAAAGCGATTGCGGTAAAGCAAGTCGATTCCGCCGTCCATCCAGCCGAAGCTGTTCGCGGGACTGACGATCGCGTCGCCGGACAGGTTCAGAATGTCGTCATACACGACCGTGACATCGGTCTCGTTCGCGAACGCGTCCACGAACGCGGGATACAGCGCAGCGTCGACCGCGCAGAGCGTCACTGTCATAGATCATTACCTCGCATGTCTGGACGTCCGTACACACAAAAGGATCGGCGAGTTGCCGGAATCAGGCGCCAAGCAATCTGCGGCACGCATCGACGAATGGCTCTTTGCGCGCCGCTGCGGCCTTGCCGGTGAATCCCATCACGAGAAACGCGAAGCCCTCGGGCGTCATCAGGTAGTACTTCAACGGCCTTCCGTTCGCTGCCTCGCAGATTGCGAAATGCTTCGCGAAGTTGCGCTGGAAGAACTGACGGGAACATTTGAGGTGCCGTATCGACCGCAATACATCCGCATGCCGTCGGCTGAAGTGCTGCGCCACGGCTCGCGAGTCGATCTTGACTTGATCACCGTCGACCACCGTGAAGTCCGTCAGGTCCGATATCGAATTCATCGTCATCCATGCGCTCCGTGAGCTCACCCAATGAGGTGCGCCTCGGCAGTGCCGGGGAGCAGTCGGCTTCTTCGGTCCGTCGACCTATCCGAGGCGCAAAACAAAAAACCCGCTCGAGGCGGGTTTCGGTGTGGGAAATGAAAACGCCACGCTACCGAGGGTCGGCAAACGTGGCGCCAGAAATGAAAAAAGCCCGCGGGACGCTCATCCGTTAAGGACGGGCTCCGCACGCCGATGAACCAACCCACCACACCACCGACAACACAACAAACATAATCGGGCTGGCGACGGCCCCGAACCGCAGCCAGTCCAGCGCGCGCGCAATCCTTGCATTCGAATGACGTGCCCGAACGATTCGGACTTGCAAATTTTCGAGCTCAACCTCTCTCAGAGCAGTCAACGTATACCTCGGCTGATACAAGTGCATCGGTTCGTTGTAGATCGCCGGCAACTTGCGCCTCATCATGCATCGCACGACCAGGCAAATGCTGAGTAAGAAAAACCACCCGGCAAAACCGGCCGCGCCCGCCGAAAACCAATCCAGACGACCATCCTGAATGGATCTCGCGGCAAGCGCCAGACTGCCCGCCATGATGAGCACGAACACCGAAAGCGTCTGGACAGACTCCTTCGCTAATTGAGCCGCCGATTGGTGATGGCCCTTGAGGTTTTCAATCGCGGCGCTTTCAACCCATTCCAACAGTTCAGTCCGAGCCTCGACGCCACTTGATTCCTTCACGAGACCTCCAAACGCAAAAACCCCGCTCGGCAGAACCGGCGAGGTTTCGTTTGGGCGCACCTCGCGCCCGACCTCGTCAATATACCAAAGCGCGAATGGCTGTGCAATACCCTCTGCGGAAATTATGCAGTTTGATGCTCACGCAACCAATCGCGTAGCGCGTCGTTCATGCGCGTCTGCCAGCCGTCGCCGGTCGCCTTGAACGCGTCCACGATATCGACGTCATAACGCACCGTCAGTTGAACCTTGCACGCCTCAAGTGGCGGTCGACCTCGCTTGCCTCTGCGAGTCATCTTCGCGAAGTCTTCCGCCGGTACCTCATACGTGTCCGGGTCCGCCGCGATGCCGCGATTGATTGCCGCATCTTCCTCGTCTGTCGGCATGACGACCTTACGCTTGTTCGACATAGCTCCTGACCTCCCGCTTGTTCGCCTTGCGCATGCTGATGATGTGCATCGTGTTACCTCGCTGCGTAAACACCACGCAATAGAGGCGATCCTCGATCACGCCGAACCCGACTTCGCGCACCTCGCCGTAATCGTGTCGGGAATCGACGTACGACAACACGTCTGACCAATCCAGAAGCTCCGCTGCCTGCAACGAAACGCCGTGCTTGGCCATGTTCGCTTCGTTCTTGCCCAAGTCGAAAGTAATGTACATAGAATTATCGTAGCTACAATTATTGGAAACGGCAAGGATTTTTTGTAACTACGCCATCAGCCCAGACGTTACTCCACGCACCAATAGCCGGATTCCTGGCTTTTTCGACACGCCCTCCGCTCACGCAGCTTGCGCCCCCATCTCGATCAGCCCCCGCCGTTTCAACATAGGCAACAGCGATCGCTTCGCGCGCTGGTACAGCGCATGCGCATCCGCCTGATCGAATCCCCGCGGGCAACTCCAGACCATTGCATCGCACGCCCGGTTCATTGCGCCGACGCGCCGGGCCTTCATGTGTCGCTGAATCGCCGCGCGCTCCTGCCACTGCAGTCCGTCGACACACATATCGACCTGTTCAGCGCGACGCCGTGCTGCTTTCCGATCAGCTTCCTCTGCCCGCTCGTCGGCGCTCAGATCGCGGCTGCGCTCCTCAAACCCACGACACGATGGATCAATGCGGCCGTGTCCGAGTCCCGGGGTATAGTCCGCTTGCCACGCGTACCATTGCTTGAGTAGCTCTTCAATCTGATTGCTTTCGTCTCTGGTCAGTTCGCACATATTGTTCACGTCGGTCCCCGAAATAAATTTCCCCTTCAAGCTGAAATCTCAGCTAACCCACTCACGAGCGATCCCTCACATCCCACTCCAGGTCGCCGCTGGCGATGAACGCAGCCAGTGTCTTTGAATTCCAGTTCACCGGCACTTCAACCGGATACGTTCCGTCCGGGTTCCATGCGTGCGGAGCAGCCTGGTCGCGGTACTGGTCCGGAACGATGACGTCCGCATAAATCCACGCCGTCGCCGGCTTCGCTGCCGTACCGCGACGGACCGGTCCGCGCAATCGTATCGCCCGGCACTCGAATGTTAGGTAGCTCTCCCGATAGAAGCGCCAGTGACGCACCGCGGCAAGAGACATCTTTACGACAAGCCGCACATTTCCTCCTCCAGTCCCATCTTGCGGGCACGTACAGGTGCCCATCGTTCATACGCCGCATCAAACGTCGCGACCTTCGCCTCCCGCGGCGCCGGCCCGAAGTCGAGCCAGTGATGACAAGGCCCGCAGCCCGGTACCGTGTGCCGATGCGTCGCCTTCAGGCCCATTCCCTTTCCATGCTTCGACTGGTTCGAATGGCAGTCGACCACCGATTCGTGCGCCCAGTCGACCGAGCAACACACGCCTGGTACACGTAGGTAGCACTCCTCACCACGACAGGCGTGCAAATACTTCGAGCCCTCTACCGCTGTCGCCCTCTTGATCCGGCATTTGATCGCTGTCCGACGCTTGAGCGTCGAGCGCGATGCAAGACTGCTGAATGGTGAGCTTTTACGGGAAAAGCCTGTCGAGCGCAGCGGCGTCCTGCGCCGCAATCCCGTGGACCGCTTCAAACCCCCTCCCTCCTGACATCGACCATCGCCCGCATGGCCGGGATCAGCGCATTGAATCCCGCCGAAATGGCTTGTTCTCGCCGCAGCTTCGGCGCAATCAACTCGTACGACGGTGGAAACGCTTTGCCCGTCAGTCGCAGGGTTTTCCCCTTCTTCAGGCGACGGCCGTGTTTGAGATACCCGGCTTCGATGAGCTGCTGCACGCTCCGTTCGGTCTCCTGCACCGTCATGCGCAGCGTTTTAGCCACCTCGCTCGACACCCGTCCCGGATTCGCCTGCAGGCATTCACAGATGCGTCGTTGCGTGAGATTCATTTTTCGACCCAATACCAACATTGCTCTACTTCCCTCCTCTTGTACGAATCCGATTCGTATGAATCTGGTTCAACCTCTTACCGTCCCATGCCGACTGCGCGAAGGGGACGAATCCGATTCGTACCCTTGCGTCGTTCGATTGGTCGCATCGATCCGGTTAGTCCTACTGATGGTTGTATCGATGCAAAAATCCATGTCTTCACGGATGAGCCCCGTTCAGGTCGAGTTGATGAATCGCGCTGGCGATCTGCTTGAGCAGTTTGAGCTCGTCGTCGGTGAAGTCGTCTTGCGCCCGGATCGCCGTCAGCGTCAGGTCCGCATAGGTGCACAGCATCGAGACGTGATTCTCCTGCGCCTGCCGAAGTGCTTCGCGCATCACCTCGATCTTCGGAGCGGTCCTGGATGCGCCGATAGGCTTGGCGGCCGGCTTCGCGATCTTCTTCGCCGCGGCTGGCAAGCTGATCTCGCCGTGCGCGACCTGTTTGGCCAAATCCGGCGCCACCTTGGCCACCTTATCCGCCATCTTCTGCGTTCGGACGGATGCGCCCGATTGCGTCGCGCGATCCTCGACCGTGCGCAAAGGTGCAACGTTGCACTTTTGCTCCTTTTTCGTGTGCTGGTTGCTGCCGTTGCCCCCGAGCGTCTGCGCCTTCGCCCAGTCCTGCGCACTCGCCACAATCGCTGCCTGTTGCCCCGCCGACAGATGACGACGATGCAGGTTCGCTGACAGCACGAACGCGATGAGGTTGCCGCCATCGTACGCGACGGTCTTCGGTGCAATGCCGAGCTCGACACACGCGCGATAGCGGTTACCGCCGTCGAGGATCATGCCCTCGTGCACGACGATCGGTTCGCGCAGGCCGTTCACGCGGATGTCCTCTTTCAAGGACTCGAACTCGGCCCCCGTCAGTCGGGGGAACAGCGTGCAGAGCGGATGAAGCTCCAGATTCAAATCGGTTTCCTCTATGTCAAGTGGATCGGTCAGCTGCTTGACAACCGCCCGATAGGCCGGCGTCAGCACGGGCGTTGCCCCGATTCCGTCGCTGATGTCGTCGAACCCGGCATCGACCGAGGGACGATTGCCCGTCAGCTCCAAGATCTTGCGCTCGGCCGTCGGCATCGACGCGTTGATCACGCGAAATCTCAATTGAACTCCCGCGAGCGCGACTTCCGGCTCTCCGTCATGCTCGGCCACGCACCGGCGTGATTCTCAAAGCGCGTGTGCTCGCCGCAGTACCTGAGCGCGACGTCCACCGGTTTGCCGTTGCGGAACTTCGCGATACGGACCTGGGCGAACCCTCGCCACTGCTCGCCGGCATCCGGGTTCGCCGCTTCCTCGCGGTGGATGAACAGCACCGCGTCGGCATCCTGCTCGATCGAGCCCGAGTCGCGCAGATCCGAGAGCTGCGGAATACGGCTTGCCCGCTGCTCGACCTGCCGGTTCAACTGCGCCAGCGCGATGATCGCGATATCCAGCTCCTTGGCCAGCGCCTTGAGCCCGCGCGAGATCGCCTCGATCTCCGCATTCCGGTTCACGCCGTCGCCCACCATCAGTTGCAGGTAGTCGACGATCAGCACGTCCAGTCCCGCCTTGCGCTTGATGAGACGGGCTTTCGCGCGCACATCCAGCAGTCGCAGCGCGGCCTGGTCGTCGATGTACAGGTTCAGGTCCTTGATCTTCACCGCGGCGGCCGTCACGCGGTTCCAGAAATCCGTATCCGCCTCGGGCGCCTGCATCACCTTGTCCAGCGCAATACGTCCGAGCGAGGCGAGATTGCGGTCGTGGAGCTCGCTCTCAGGCATTTCCATCGACAGGAACAACACGCTGTGGTCGACGGCCGCGTGCGACGCAATGTTCAGCGCGAGCGAGGTCTTGCCCATGCCAGGGCGAGCCGCCAGGATCACCGACCAGCCCGGACGCAGACCGCCATTGAGCGCGCGGTCGAGGTTGTCCAGCCCCGTGGAGATCACCCGTTCCTTGCCGCTCGAGCGGCCCTCCAGCTTCGGGATGTGGTCCGCCAGCCCCTGGGCAGCCAGCTTGGGCTCGCGCTTGACCGACGCCATCCCGAGCGCGTCCAGCTTCGCGGCGGCCCGGTCGATTAGCTCGGCGGCGCTGTCTGCCGATGCGCCGACCGAGTCGCGGATTTCGTTGGCCGCTGCCAGCAGCCCGCGTTTCTGTGCTCGGTCCCGCACCGCACCCGCGTACAGGGCGATATTCGCCGAGCTCGGCGTGTGCTGCGCCAGCGCGTTCAGGTACCGCATACCGCCGAACTCGTCGACCTTGCCTCGAGCCTGCAGCCGCTCGTACACCGTCACCACGTCGGCTCCCGCCCCTGAGACGATCATCTCGACGATCAACGCGAACAGCGCTCGGTGGTCACCGCGGTAAAAATGCTCGGCACGCAGATCGCCGATGCGGTCGATCGCATCGTTGTCGATCAGCAGCGCGCCGATCACCGATTGTTCGGCCTCGATGCTGCACGGCACGCCACGGGGCGACTTGTTCGCGCTCATGCGGGCACCTCGGCAATTACCCCGGCCGTGCCGAGACGGTTTTTCAGCACACGATTGCGGTACATCACGATCGGCGCCGTCAACGATGCGTGGTACGCATCCTCGCGCAATTGGCCCTGAAACGGCTTGCCCAGGTCTCGTTCGCCCTCGGGCTTAAAATCGCTATCCTGCAAAACCAACACGGTCAACATTCGCATGTCAAATCTCCTTGATTCAGTCTGGGTGGTCGTCGTGAGCCACTACCAAAGCCCGTCGATCTACGCCCTGTCGGTCGAACGCGGTCGGGATACGGTCAAGGCCAATCGCGCCATGCTGGCCGATGCCGGAGCCGTCGGCGATCACCTCGTGGTCGGCATGTTCGACTCCGAAAGCGAGGCGCGGTCCCTGGCGAACCAGCTCGCCGAACTCCGCGATCAGACCGCCGCAGCGATCGAGAACGCGCGCCGATGAGCCGTTGAATCGCCCGTCATGTCGCTGGGCCCTCATTGCCCCGTCCTGCGCGTGTGCTGGCCGCCCTTGACCTTGGTGAAGCCCTCCCGGCTGATCAGCCAATCGAAGCCCGCCTTGGGCGGGATATCGACGTTGGCGGCCACCCACGGGAAGTACCGCCGCCAGAAGTCCGGGTCGTGCGGACGCAGCGAAGCAAAATCGCGAATCGCAGCCGCACGCGACTCCACGAAGACCGATTCGTCGATGGTGCCGACTTGCTCCCCAAGCGCCTCGTTGTAGGCGCGGATCATGGCCAGTTCGGCATCGCTGTACTCGGTCTGCACTTCGTCCATCCAGCCACCGGCTCTGAGCCACGTCGCTGCGTACGGGATGAACTGCGGGTTGCGCCACTGAGCCGAAGTCTTGGCACGCTCCAGACCTGCCATCAGGTCGTCAAAGAGCTGCTCGTCCGGGTTCAGCTTGGCAAACGCCTTCTCTGCGGTCGCCTTCGATTTTTTCTTCGGATACGCCGTCCAGAAAATCTCAAAGCGCGCGCCAAGCGTGCGCAAAAGATTTTCTTTTGGAGTTGTCTTTTGGTTATGTCTTTTGGGTATGTCTTTTGTGGTTGTGAATTCCACAACCCTTGAGTTGTGACTTTCACAACCCTTCGTTGTCAATTCCACAACCCCAAGGTTGTGATTTTCACAACCCTTCGAGAGGGTTTGCACCGCCCCGAAGTTATGATTTTCACAACCCTCGGCCATGGGTTCCGTCACGTCGTCGCGCGGCTTTTCCGAGCCCCACGATGGCAACGTGACCCGCACCTCGCTCGCCCACTGCGAATAGACCTTGTTGAGCGACAGCATGCGGGCGTGCCGGCCATCGTCAGCCAGCAATACGTGCATCTCGATCAGCTGCGAGACCGCCCGTGACGCCTGGGCCTTCTCCAGGCCCGTGCGCGCCACAATCTGGCTCAGCGACAGCTGATCGGCGCGTTTGTTGAACCCGTAGGTCATCCGCCACACCGTCAGGATCACCTTGTACTGGTTCTGGGTAAAGGGGGCGAGCGTGATCGCCTCCAGCAGTTCGTTAGCGATCCGCGTGTACCCCTGCTCGCACTGCGGCGAGCGGCTTTCCGGCATGTGAATGACTTCCGCAAGCGCCATATCAGTTCGCCACCGTCTCGACGGTAAAGTTGATCACGTTCATGCCTGCCTCAATGGCCACACGGCACGGAGCCATCCAGGGCTTCACGCGCGCCGCACGAGACGCAGACCCGGGGAAACCTCGGGTGAGATTCAACATCGCGAACAATGCGCTCCGCTTGCTCGAGCGCTGGACTCAACTGCGGCCCCTGGCTGCCGAGCGCGCGCTGATTCTGTTCAATGTTCATTCGACTGCCCCGACAAGGCACGCCGAGACAACAGAGTGGAGCTCAGCGAAGCGTGCAACATACCAATGCGGCTGCGTCTCGCGCGGGTTACCGGGGTGGGTAATGTTCTTACCGTAACGCTGCCCTTCCTCCGTCACTACCCAGAACGACTTCATGCCGTCCACGGCGCGCGACGAGCTGCTCTTGCGCTTACGCTCGACCAGAAAACCAGCCTCGGCCAGCAGGCCGTTGTATACATGCGGACGCATGGCGATTCCGTGATCGCGCAGCAGATCCGTGAGCGGCTTGGTCGGCATCGAGCTGTCGCCAACGACGTCTGCTGCGGCATCGACCGCGTATGCGGGCAGGAAAGCCGCACTGACACCGTTACTTTCGGCGATGCGGGTCAGCATCGCGATCCGGCATGATGGCGACGGGCTCAGCAAACGCGTGTAGCTTTCGACAATTGCCAGTTCTGCCGCGATCTTCGCCGACGTGACCGTCGGTTGAACAATACGTTGCTCGAGCACTCGCCAACGGTCGACCAGGCGCGCGGTGAACTCAGGCGAGAGCTGCGCGACTACGACAATGCTGTCGCGCTTACCGAGCTCGCCGGCGAACACATATTGCTGCGTGATGTAGGTGCGATGGTTGCCGCCGGTTTCTTGCACGCCCTCAATTTGAGGGCATGCGATAACGCCTTGATTTGCTAGCGATTCGATCGTGCGTTTTACATTATCGTGGCGCTTCTCAACCAGCGCCGCAATCTCGCGACTCGACATGGTCAACATCACTTCCTGCAGCATTGCACTCATCACTTGCCCTCCTCCATCCCTTCGATTCGACTCACCAGACCCAGCAGCACCTGGAAATGCTTCCACGTCCGGTCCTTCACCCGCAGTACCTCGTGCCGCTCGACGCTTCCATCCTCGAACGTGCGCACGATCTCGCGACCAATCTCGCCGTTCGTCTCCCAGCTCTTGGCCATCAGCTCGACGATCTCGCCGTCCGAGCAGTTCTCCGGCGCCGGGATCTTGACCAGCACGTAACCGCGCTCGCGCGCCCAAGCCGCGAGAATCCGGTCGTCGTTCGACACCTCCGTCAGGCGCCCCGCTTCGACGAGCGTCAGCTTGTGTGTCTCGTTGTTCGGGTTCACCTTGTTGCGAAGCATTGCCCCCGACAGCCCCACCCGAGGCGCGAGCGATTCGCTGCCACCCGGGTAATCGTGAACCACCGCGTATGCGGCATCCGTGATGTTCATCTGATTTTCACCTGAACGTTGTGCACTGCAATAAGGACTACTAAAGTCCTGTCCTGCAACGCGGAAACGAATTTCATAACTGTTACGACAGGAGGCGAACCACCCCTATGCAAGCACCGAACACACTCAATTCACCGACCGTCGCATCGCGAGGCCCATGTGTATTTTTTGCAATCGCGGAAATCGAAGTGCGGGTACAAAACTCGGCGCAAGTCGCCGTCTACCGAATACACGCGCTAGTTGCAGCGTCGCTTGGCGCGCTCTCTGCGGACGTGGCGGACATGGTTGATGCGATCTGCGACGTAGGGGCTCGCTCTCGTCGCGACCGGATGACTGGCGCTCGCCGCTTTGCGTTTCTGCACGGCACGCGTCGACCACGGGTAGCCGAGCCGAGCGCACCTGCATTTGCGGTTGTGATGTTTCATGCGACCGCGCTCGTTCGGTCGAGCAACCGGATCACGTGTGCGACCTGGTCGGGTGTGGCGAACATGCGCAGCACATTCTCGCCGTCGGTCATGACGATCGACGTCACCCCGTCCGGGCAATGATGGATTTGCAGACTCGTGAGGCGCACGCGGCCGATCTCGAGCCCATTCTTGGTTTCGATGACAGTATTCAACCGAACATTCATCGCTTCAGCCTCCGCGACGGACCTGCGTTCGCTTCTCGGCAGCTTCCTTGAGAGCGACCCAGTCGACGTACTTCACGAAACCGTGCATCGGCAGGTTGCGCAGCGGTTGATTGACGAAAATCCGGCTCGATAGCGTTTCTTTAGCGCCGAGCGTGCCGGGTTCGATGTGGAAGATCTTCGGGTTCTCGGCGGCGATCTGCGCGATCACTGCGTCTAGGTTGCCGTTGTGCACGGCGCGTTGAAGCATCTTTTGGTGGTGGGGAAGGTGCATGGGGAATTCCGGGTGCGGTTATAAATGGCGTCCGATCAGTCGAGCGGCTCGCGGCGCTTGGGCGGCGGACGCCGACAAACGCGGCGATGAAGGTTCACCAGCTTGCGCCCAGTCTCGTAACGAAAGCCCATCGGATAATCGGGCCGGGCGTGCAGGACTTGTGCGACGCGGCCCTGGGTCACCCCGATCACGTCAGCGATGGATCGCTGCGTCCAACGGGCGTCGAGGAGGTCGCGAATTAGTATCTGCCAGTTCATACCCGGAAATTATCAATCTTGCCAAGCATTGTCAACATCACCTTGGCCGGTTTATCTAATATCATGGCTGCATGGATACTTTAGCCTCCCGCCTCAAGCAAGCCCGACTGGCCGCCAAACTCTCCCAGGGGCAGCTGGCCCGCCTCGTCGGCGTCAGTCAAGGCCTGATCGGTCAGATCGAATCCCATAAAAATCAGGGCTCCAGACACATCACGGCGCTCGCTCGTGCCGTGAACGTCTCGCCCGACTGGCTCGAAACCGGCAAAGGCCCGCGGCAGCGCGACACCGCCGCTGGCGACTACCCGCCAGCGCCAGGCGCGCTCACGCTCGTCGAGACCGCCCCGGGCGAGAACGAATCCGAAGACGAGTACGCGTGGCTACCCCGCCTGGTCGTGGAGCTCTCCCCTCGAGACAAGAAGGTCGTCTGGTACATCGACAAAAAAGGCCCAAAACAGGCCTTCAATCGCGACTGGTGCCAGAGCCTCGGCGTCAATCCCATCAATGCCGCCACACTCATCCACCGCGGCCCCAGCATGGAGCCGCGACTGAACGATCGGGACACGCTGCTTGTCGATCACCGAAACACGGAAATCGTCGACGGCAAGGTCTATGTGCTGTCCTACCAGAACGAATTGTTCGTGAAGCGCATCTTCAAGAAGATCGGCGGCGGCATCGTCGTGCGCTCCGACAGCCAGGACAAGATGCGCTATCCGGACGCCGTCGTCTTCCCCGACGACATGGAGCACATCGAGATCATCGCCCGTGTCGTCGGCGTTTGCGGTGCGGTCTAACGGCCCTCAACCCCACCTTCCGCCCTCCCCGGCAGCCCACCCAGCCCCGCACCGCGGGGCTTTTTTTGCGCCCTCGTATCCGATAGGCTCGGTTCCCGTTGACATTTCTACATCCATTTGCCTAATATATACCATCGCGACATTAGCTGTCGCCCCCGCCACGTGCGGTACGTTCCTTAACAACTTGTCGCACCGAACCCGCTCGCCGCCTTGTCTGCGCAGTGGCGCCGGTCGTTTGTCTTCAGTCGGCACAACCGAGAACCGGGGTGGCCCCGAGCCGACTTTCGCGCATGCGACGCCCAGCTTTGAGTGGCGAAGTAACTTGGAGCATCCCCACGCGTCCCGGAGCCGGCTTGGCCTGGTGTTGCCGGGCGTGTGGGTTCATTGATCAATACGCCTTTACGAGAAGGCATTGATCAATGAAAGAATACGGACATTGAAATGACTCATTTCAGATTGGCTCACGATTTCTTTTAAATAACGCACCCTCTATTTGTCTGATGATTAGCACTCCATTTCAAATTAAATCGGGGTCTCGATTTAATCCCGCCCTCAAATTAGGGTTTCCACCTACCACAATTGTCGCATCATGGAACCGGTTTTAATGTGAAATAGAGGAACATTACGGTTAACCATCATATTGGTTTCTGAAGCATGTTTATCTCAACACTACAGTCATTTTAGTAGTGAATTGCACCGCCCTCCGATTCGGTCCCCAACTCGCGAGCATCCTTGCGTATCAAGGCCTCGAGGCGATTGAGAGTGGGGAGATTTACGCCCTTTTCACCAACCTTTCATTTCTGACGCGATTGTAAATATCGGGAATAACTAAAGCAGCATGACGTATTCACACCGATCGAATTATGTGAGTCAATTGAAAGTGTTGTAAGCCGATGCAGCACATTAAGGCGTCGATTTACGACCTTTGGCTTAACCCTGTTTTCGGAAGAATGAGCATGAAGACGAAACGTGCCGGAAAGAGAGGCAGGTTCGGCGTGGCGACCTACCCGCGCCCTCGCACCCACGGCGTTATTCGCCGTTCCGTGGCATCAAAGGTGGGCCTTGATGCCGGAATGCATGGTCCGGGCCGGGCACGTGACATCGATCCCCACGACGAGCCCGTGACCGCATTCAGCATCGGCATGTACGCCATCCGCGAATTCGATGGCCTGTATTGCCTGAACGACCTGCATCGGGCCGCGGGTGGCAAGGCCAAGCATCAGCCCGCCGACTTCCTGTGTCGCAAGAGGATCTTGAACCTGATCCGCGAGCTCAAAGCCTCCGGCAAGCCGCAGCCGGCTTTTGTCAGAACAATCAACACCGGCGCCCACCTTGGCAGCTATGCCTGCCGGGAAATCACGATTGCATACGCCGCATGGATCGGCGACGCGTTCCACATGGCGGTCGACCAAGTAATGTGGGCCGCAGCATTGCGCGACAAGCCTGCGAGTCGTCAGGCCGATGCTGGTACAGCCACGCCGTTGCGCCGGCCCTCAGATGCAGTCGTCGTCTCGCCATCGGATCCGCAGCAGGTCGCCCGGTTTATCCAGTACAGCGTCCCGCCGTCGCTCCTGCCCGATGTCGTTCGGATCAGTGTCGACCGCATGGAGCAAGACGCGCAGGCTGATCTCTGGGTGAAGCGCGCGGCATAGTCCGCGGTCCAGTGCCCCTCGTCGCGATTGCCTCCGCACGATTGCAAACTTTCGGGGATTGCCCGATAATTTGCGAACGGAGGGTAAGAGCTCCATACGCAGCGGCATCCACGCCCGTCAGTACGTGGTTTTTTTGCGCCCGGATTCCAGTCAATGGCCGGGAGGGCGACGGATACAAGACCCGCAAGGGAAAGAAGTCCACCCGTCTGCGTACGGGCTCTTAACCTCCTGGCCACCTCGCGGCGCGGATAAGAGCGCTTCCGTGAGGTGATTGAAACGCCTCACGCAGGAGCGTTCTATGACTCAGTCCGTACCATCGACTCCGGACCGCAATTCTCTCAAGTTCCACGAAATCGAGTTCGACGTCGTTTCTTACGACCGACAGCAGTGGCTAAGGGGTATCCAGATCGGATATGCCTTGGGATACCAGAATCCCGCTCAGAATATTCAGAAACTCTACGAAAGAAATTCGACCGAGTTCTCAACCAGCATGACAGCAGTTGTGACTGTCGATACAGCTGGAGGTCCACAGCAAACTCGCATCTTCTCGCTTCGCGGCGCTCATCTGCTGGCCATGTTCGCGCGAACTCCACCCGCTGCCGAGTTCCGGCGTTGGGTACTGGACATTCTCGATCGCGAAGTCACCAACAGACCGCCAACCAGCCCCGCTGAGGTACTCGCCCGTCTTCAGTCTGGCCGCTGGCTGCTGACATTCCAGGGCCACAACATCCTCCTGAACCCCGTCCCGGACAACGCGCTCGTCGTTGCGCCTGGTGACTTGGCCAACCTCATCGAAACGCGAGAATTTTTCCCGCTCGGCCGCCTGCCCAAGATCATCACGGCTGCCGCATCTCGCCTGCATCGGTCCGATTAACGTCGTCGAGCTCGAGGCGCGAAGCGTTTCGCAGACGCATGCGATAATTTTAGTTCGCATCACTAAACACAGTCGATCAATGGGCGACAGACGCTTCGTCTGTCCGTCCGGGTTTCCTATCGCCCTTCGCGATGAGCCGTCGACGACTTTCATTCTGGGAGGATCACATGCAGGCCCCCTCTGTCAGCAATCTACGTCCCTTCGACTTCGACGATGCGGACTCGATTCCGGTCGGATCAAAGGGGGTGAATCCGATTCATACCCTTGGCGGTGGAACACGTCGAGTCTGGAACCGCCCCGTCTCCGACAACGCCCTCCTCCGATCCTGCGATCGTATCCACGGTCGCGCTGTGCGAGCTTGCGGCGTCACATTCGGGTACGGCGTTGCGATCGGCTGCGCCTGGTTCCTCATCGTCGCTTGCCGCGCAAATTTCTTTGGAGAATTCAGTTGACACCGATCACTGAAGAAGAAGCCCACTATCGAGCACTTGAGCTCCTGCGGACCCAGTTCGATGGAATGCCGCTCGGCGACATTAAGTTCGTCCTGCGCCACGCCGATGCGTGGCTGAACGGTCAGCTCGTCCTCGACTGCTCTACGCAAGAATTTCGGGAAGCTTCCGCACAATGCGCTGATGAGATTAACATTAGCCGACATGGCATAGATTCCCACGCGTAACCGCAGCTTCTCTGCATCACGAGCACCGTTTCATTTGTTATGTAGTCCTTTTCATATTGAGGATATCGATGAAGAAAGCCTTTACCCAAACCCTGATGGAACTGCGCGGCGGCGCCGTCGTGGAAGAAGCAACCAATGAACTGAACACGCTCGTCGCCATGGTTCGCGATACCGGCAAGGGCGGCAAGATCACCCTCACCGTCGAGGTCAAGCCGTTCCCCAAAGTCCAGGACGCGCTCGAGGTCACCGGCAAGATCGTCGCCACCCTGCCACGCGAGAAGGAGACCGCCGAAGTGTTCTTCCCGACCGTCGAAAACAACCTCTCGCGTCACAGCGAGCGTCAAACCGAGCTCCCCGGCATTTCCCTCGCCGACACCCGGTCGGCAGTCAACGGCTGAGCCGTCTTTCATCCATCCCATCACTTTTCAGAGGCACTATGAACCACCTCGATACGATTTCCGGCGAACAGAACATTGCCGCCACCCTCGCCGCTGGCGCAGCCCTTGGCGACATTCGCAGGAGCCCGCTCAGCGATGGCAAGCCGTTCGTGATCGTGCCGGACGGCTATCAAGCCGTCCCTGTCGTCGACACGTTCGAACATCCGCTGCGTGCAAGTGGCACCGTGAGACTGCGTGATTCGAACAGCTTCGTCCGCTACTTCAATCGACAAAAGCGTGCCGAGAGTCTCATCTATGCATCGCTCGATCCGGCCAAGATCCTCGCCGTGATCGACGACCACCGCGCAGCTGGTACCGCACGTGATCACGACGGGGCCAACTGGCGCGCGTATCGCATCGAGTTCGCCGTGCCCGCGTCGCGCGAATGGAAAGTGTGGACCGAGAAGGATCGCCAAGCGCTCAATCAACTCGCCTTCGCGGAGCTCATCGAGGACAACCTGCCTGATATCCAGACGCCGGACGGTTCGACGATGCTGAGCATTGCCCTGAACTTTGAAGCAAGCAAGGAAGGCAATTTCGTGTCGGCCACGCGCCTGCAGGACGGCAGCACCAACTTCGTCTGGAAAGAGGACGTCAATGCGACCGGCAACAAGATCGCGATGCCGTCGCAAATCACGCTCAGCATCCCGGTCTTCGAGAACGGCGCGGCCTATCCGGTGGACGCCCGGATCAAATACCGCGTGAAGGACGGCACGTTGAAGATCTGGTACGAGCTCGTACGCCCGCACAAGGTGCTCGAAGCGGCCTTCCGCGCAATCTGGACACAGATCGAGTCTGAGACGGGCACGAAGATTCTGCTCGGCTCGCCCGAATAACCCCGCATCACCTTTCCCTCAACCTGCACAGGCGGCTGGTACAGCGCCTGCGGTCCCTGGGTGCCCGCACGATGTCGCTGGCACCGGGATCGTGGGGTGCACAAGCTGCACCCCATTCCCAATAGCGTCGGCCGCAACCGCGGGCTCATTCCCGGCCTTATCCCGTCGCCGCGCACCCACGTGGCCCCCCGAGGAACCACCACCATGATCACTCACACCGAAACGAACCGCGCCCATGCGCTCACGCCCAAGCAACCGGGATTCGTGACGACCACACTTTCGCTCATCGGTCTCAGCGCACGATCGCGAATCCGAAAGATATACAAAGCGCTTCGCGCCCTCGTCACCGGATCTCTTGTCGAGCAACCCGCTGTAGCGCCGATCGACGATGCTCCGGAATGGTATTTCCGCGAGGTCCATCCGGGCTGGCCCGAATTCAACAAAGCCAACGTGTTCAGTGACGGACAAGGCGGAGGACAGGCGCCTTATACCAGCACCGCGTCTGAACCCGCAGCAGCCGCGGCCCAGACTGTCGTCGAGCTCGGCGAGCATCATCATGACGCGGCCTACGAATATGCCCTTGCCGGCTGGACAGCGACGATGGCCGCGCTCACTATGCGCAAGTCGATGGAACGGGATTACGCGTCCCAGGTGCACGAATTGATCGCCGGGCTATGGATTAAGCGAGCTGTCGACGGCCGCCCCGAGCTCGAGCGTCGTCTTGCGCTGGTCCGCGAACAGACTGCCACTATTCTGTTCGTCCAACCGGATCAGCGAAAATCGACGTGGCCACCGCTCGAACCCGCCCACCTCGAGTCGATTCTCTCCGCGTACAGCGACGGTTATTCCGAGGCTTACACCGGCGGCAGCTTAGCGAACCGGTTTGCCGAATCGGGATCCCTGGCCGAAGCCTGGCGCAACGGTAGACGTGACGGCACCTGGGCGCGCGAAAGGTGCCGTCCGTTGGCGCCCGGCGAGGACGCGATCCCTTCCCCACGCGCTGTGCCGACGGCCGCCGCACACGATGTCCTCATGGAGCGTCGCCGGCAAATCGAGTTCGAAGGTGTGACATTTGAACGAGACGACGGCTATCAGGACGCAGAGCTGTCTCGTGCCGCAGCGGCCTACGCGCTCAGCGCCAGCGGTTTGAGCAACGCCGTCACGCTCGATTTCTGGCCGTGGATCACGGACTGGTGGAAACCGACAACGCCGCGGCGCGATCTCGTGAAGGCTGGTGCGCTGATTCTCGCAGCGATCGAGCGAATCGACCGTGATGCCGCCCGAACCCAAGCCCACGCAAGGCGAAACGAACCGATATGCCGATGAGCATCTTCGGGGCAGTCGCACTTCCCGAACGCGCTCTTCATTGGCTCAACTCATTTCATAGGCAGACGAATCGCAGCATGAATCTAACGCACGGCAAGCGTGTAAGCGCCAAGGAGGCTGCGGCAATCCTCGGCGTCCCCTATCACCGCATCAGCCGAATCGACCGTGGATGCACGATCATCCAACGCTTTCGATTGGGCCACAGAACGCACGTCTACGATCTCGAATCGCTTTACCAGTATCTCGCATCATGCCAATCGAAACCATCAAAAAAAATGGACGTCGGCGCTTCCGTTGGACGTTCGAACGTGTCATCGAAGGTACGCGCCTTCGCAAAACCAAACTCGTCCCTGCAGGACTTTCTGCGCGCGAAGCTGACGAGTTAGGCCGCAAGTGGGACGCGGAAGTATACGCAAGCGCGACCGGCACCAGAAAGACCGTCGTCACGATCGGAGAGTGCGTCCGGATCCACGTGAACGACAAAAGCGCTCAGTGGAAGGACAAGAAGACCCGTCTGCAAATCTTGACGAAGTACGCGCTCGAGTACGAGGATCAGGACGCCCTTGACCTGTATGAGTGGTCGATAGAGCTCGCGAAATTCATGCGCTCCGGCACCGATCGTCAAGGACGGGCGAAGAAGCCGATGTCCAACGGAACGATTCACAATACCCTGGGCTACATTCGGGCCGCAATAAAGTATGCGCACAAGATCGGAAAATTGGAGTACGACCAGACCGCCAAAATGGTCATCCCGAGGCCGAGCGACGAACGTCACGTGTACAAAGGACGTCGAGAGATGCTGGAAATCGCAAAGCACTGCCAGCACCGCCAGGTCCGAGCGGCGATTCGCGTCGCTTTCTATTCCGGCATGCGCCTGAGCGAGGTTTTGCGCGCCACACCGACCAAGGACGGATTCTCTCTGGGGCTGACGAAAAACGGTCGACCGCGCCTCGTCCCCATCCATCCGCGGATCGCCGTCATCGCGCGCCGAGTGAAATTCACGATCCCGTCATGGAAGGTGAAGGATGAATGGGTTAAGGCACGTCGAAAAGCCGGACACCCCGATCTCCGATTTCACGATCTACGGCACAGCGCGGCCTCAGAAATGATCAACGCCGGCATTGACCTGTACACGGTCGGCGGCGTCCTTGGGCACAAAACGACGACATCAACCAAACGATATGCCCACCTCGTCACCGACAAGTTGGCGGCCGCCGTCAAAAAGATCGGCAGCGCGTAACCCTTCTTGCACGAAACGGGCAGAAAAACCCCACACCCCCGTCACGAAAATCCCTTGATCGGAGCCGCTCAAATTGTCTGAAACCCTTGTGGCGGAAGGCAGCCAGAGTCGAACTGACCCGGGAGTGTCTGACACCCCCAACCGGATTTGAAGTCCAGCCGTACCACCGGATACGAATGCCTTCCGTGGGAAAAAGTCGCAATGGAGCGAGAAAGAGCGAGAAGAACAACGGGCGCCTACGCCTGAATACCCACCCAACCGCTGTCAGGCCGCAGGAAGTGAAGGTCGCGGTAGAAGCGAGTATACCCAACCCGGTCGAAGAACTCGAGAATCTGGATCGCACGCTTGCGTCCGAGCCCGGTCGCGTCGCGGAACGTCGCCGCGTCCAGCCCGCCGCCTCGCGTCGGCGCGAGATGCGCGACCAGCCCGGCCAGCTCGCGCACGACATCGGCGTGATAGAACAGGTCGCGCACGACCTGATGCACGTCGCCGCGCCGCGCGAGCTTGCGCAACAGCGTACGCACCGCTTCCTCGGCCGCACCCGTGTCGCGCGCCAGATCGCGAACCCACGGCGGATCGAAACGCCCGGCATGAATCAGCGGCAGCAGTTGCTGCGCGAGCGCTTCCTCGCGCGCATCGAAACTCACCGAATGTGACGGCAGGTGCAGCCAGGGCCCGCTACGCGCGACTTCCCCGCCTTCCACCAGCGCATCGACCAGCGCGCGCCACAGCGCATCGCCGACGAGCGGCGCCGCCATCCGCCGCAGGCGTGCCGCATCGAGCCCCTGATCGTCCGGCACGCGCTCGTGATACGCACGCAGCGTATCGATCGCCCGCGCCTGCAGCGCATGCCAGTGCGTGCGCGCCATCACCGTGCCGTCGTTCGACCCGCGCTCGCGCTGGCCGATCGCCAGTACATCGGCCGGCAGCGCGAGCGCGTCGGGCGCGTACCCCGTCAGTTGCGTGAGCGTCGCGCGCGCAATGCCGAGCGGCGCCTGCGCGAGCAGCGCATCGACCCGCCCTTCGTCGAGCCATGCCGCGAGCGCATCGAGCCACGCGCGACGCGCGGGCGTGCGGCGCTTGCGCGCGGGACCGAACGGATCGAGCACGCGGCCGCCGCCGACCGTGCGCGTCGCTTGCGCATTGCGGACGATGAAGCGATCGCCCGGCAGCGCGAACACCGGCTCGTCGAACACCAGTTGCACGCGCATCTTCTGCCCGGCGGCCAGCGTGTCGCCGTCGAGCAGCGCGACGTGTGCGACGCGATGCAGCGTGCCGAGATGCACGTGCAGCGGCGCCCAGTGCGTCAGCGTGAGCCCCGCATCGGCCAGCAGCGTCAGATCGACGTCCAGACGCGGCGACGTCGCGACGAGCCGCGCATCCGCCACGGTATCGCCGCGCTCGACGTCCGCCTTGTCGACACCGGCCAGGTTCAGCGCGCAGCGCTCGCCCGCGCGGCCCGCGTCGACCGGCCGGTTCTGCGCATGGATGCTGCGCACGCGCGCCGCGCCGCCGCTCCGCACGATCGCGAGCGTATCGCCGGTGGCCACGCGGCCCGCGAGCGCGGTGCCCGTGACAACGGTGCCCTGCCCGGCAAGCGTGAACACGCGATCGACCGCGAGCCGGAACAGGCCGTCGTCGCGACGCGCACGCCACGCGATCGCCGCCTCGGCCAGGTGCTGCTTCAACGCGGCGACGCCCGGATCGTCGGCAACCGTCGCACGCGTTTCGAAGATCGGCGCGCCGTCGAGCGTCGTGCCGTGCAGCCAGGCGGCAATCTCGCCGCGCACCGCCGCCAGACGTGCGGCGTCGACGCGATCGCACTTCGTCAACGCGATCGCGCCATGCGCGACGCCGAGCAACTGCAGGATCGCGAGATGCTCGCGGGTCTGCGGCATCACGCCGTCGTCGGCGGCGATCACGAGCAGCGCGAAATCGATGCCGCTCGCGCCGGCCGCCATCGTATGAATGAGCTTCTCGTGGCCCGGCACGTCGATCAGGCCAAGCACGTCGCCGTTCTCGAGCGGCGTATACGCATAACCGAGTTCGATCGAGATGCCGCGTGCCTTCTCTTCCTTCAGCCGGTCGGTATCGACGCCCGTCAGCGCCCGCACGAGCGTCGTCTTGCCGTGGTCGATATGCCCTGCGGTACCGACGATCATGCAGCCGGCCCCGCGCTCTGCACGCATTGCGCGACGAAAGCCGCTTCGTCGGCCGCTTCGAGGCAGCGCAGGTCGAGCCGCAGTGCATTGTCGGCGATGCGGCCGATCACCGGGCGCGGCCAGCCACGCAGCCGTTTCTCGAGCTGCGCGAGCGCACGGCCGCCGCGCTTGCCGTCCGGCGTGCGCACGACGAGCCCGGCGCTCGGCAATTGATCGACCGGCAGCGCGCCGCTGCCGATCTGGCTGAACATCGGCTCGACACACACGTCGAAGCCGCTGCCGAGCGCCGCCTGCAGCGCCGGCCGCACGCGCTCGGCGGCGTCGGCGATGTCGCGCTGCGCGCGCGTCAGCAGCCGCAGCGTCGTGAGCCGCTCGCGCAGGAACTCCGGTGCCTGGTAGAGCCGCAGCACGGGTTCGAGCGCGGCGAGCGTCAGCTTGCCGACGCGCAGCGCGCGCTTGAGCGGATGCTTCTTGATCTTCGCAATCAGCGCGCGATCGCCGACGATCAACCCGGCCTGCGGGCCGCCGAGCAGCTTGTCGCCGCTGAACGTGACGAGGTTCGCACCGCCCGCGACGGTTTCCTGCACGGTCGTCTCGCGCGGCAAGCCCCATTGCGACAGATCGGCCAGCGTGCCGCTGCCCAGATCGACCGCGACCGGCAACCCGTGCTCGCGCGCGAGCGGCGCGAGTTCGGCCAGCGTCACTTCCTTCGTGAAGCCGCTGATCGCGTAATTGCTGCAGTGCACCTTCATCAACAGCGCCGTGCGCGGGCCGATCGCGGCCGCGTAGTCGTGCAGATGGGTACGGTTGGTGGTGCCGACCTCGCGCAGCTTCGCCCCCGCGCGGCTCATGATGTCGGGAATGCGGAACGCGCCGCCGATCTCGACCAGTTCGCCGCGCGACACGATCACTTCGCGTTTCGGTGCGAGTGCCGACAGCGCGAGCAACACGGCCGCCGCATTGTTGTTGACGACGGTCGCGGCTTCCGCGCCCGTCAGTTCGCACAGCAGATCGTCGATCAGGTCGTCGCGGTCGCCGCGGCGGCCGGTTGCGAGATCGAATTCGAGGTTGACGGGTTGCGTGAGCGCGTCGACCACCGCGCGCACCGCGTCGTCGGGCAACAGCGCGCGCCCGAGGTTGGTGTGCAGCACGGTGCCCGTCAGGTTGAACACGGCGCGCACGGCGCCTGCGCTCTGCGCGGCCAGCGTGCGCGCGACGGCGGCGGCAATGCGGGGTTCGTCGAGCGGCTCGGCCGCCGACGGATCCTGCTGCGCGACGGTGCGCCAGCGCTCGAGTTCGGCGCGCACCGCGTTCAGCACGCGCGTTCGGCCATAGTCGGCGAGCAGCGGCTGCAGCGGCGCCGACGACAGCACGCGCTCGACCGACGGCACGCGCGCGAGGACAGCATTCAGTTCATTCAAACCCGGTTCGGTCACGTAATGGTGGCTCCGTTTCCATGCGAGGCAGGCAGCCGGCGCGGGCACTCGCGCGCCCGCCACGGGCCGCCTGCCGTCAATTCGCTTCCGCGTCGGCTTCGCGCGACATGTCGGGCCACAGCAGCGGGTTCGGCGAACTGCGCTGGTAGCCGGCTTCGTTCATCAGCAGGTCGAGCGTGAGGCTGGCGAGATCGTCCGCCAGCGGCTCGAACTCGTAGTCCTTGTCCTGGTAGCCGATCTTCCGATAGGTCTTGCACTCCTCGCACGACTCGGCCTTGACGGCTTCGCTGCCGCCCTCGATCCCGTGGTAGGCAATGCCCTTGGTCGAGTCGCAGTGCGAACATTTCGTGCGCACCATGTGCCACTCGGTCGTGCACAGCCCGCACTGCAGGAAACGATAGCCCTGGAACTGGCCGCCGACCCGCACGACGCTCGCGACCGGATGCGTGCCGCACACCGGGCACAGCCCCGGCTGGTCGAGATACGGGACGTCGGCCGGGGCGACGCGGCTCGCGAGATCGGTCCAGACGACCTGCAGCGCGGCCATCAGGAACGGCGCGGTGGCCGGGTCGACTTCGGCGAAGCGCAGCGCGAGGATCGCGTCGGCCTGCGCGTCGAGCTCGGCGGGCGCCATCAGGCGCAGCCGGTCGAGCAGCTTCGCGAGCGACGGGTTGACGAGCCCGGCGCCTTCGACGCGGTCGAGCAGTTCATACAGCACGGCGCGCCAGCGCGCATCGCGCTCGCCGTCGAGCGCCGGCACGAGCGGCATCGAATGTTCCTGCGCGCGGGCGATCGCTTCCTTCGACGGCAGCGGCAGCTCCAGCGTCTGCAGCGTCGCGTGCTGCGCGTCGGCAACCGTCGCCATCAGCCGCAGATAGCCGCTGATGGGGTTCAGATCGGCGAGCTTGCGCAGCCGGGCGGCACGCGCGGCGAACGCGGTGCCGCGCTCCGGCAGGCGAAAGCGCGGAATGGCCGAATGATCGAGCGCCGAGATTTCGGTCGGCTCCAGAATGCGTTGAGTCACGAATATGTCTTCCAAAAAACTAAGCGCCGACGAATCGGCGCTTTCAGGCGATTCCGGCGGTGGCAGAACGATACGCCGCAATCGGCGTACCGCCCTGCTCCAGTGCGCTACTTCACGCTTTCACGGAACCACTTCGGGTGATGCTTGCGGGCCCAGCCCAGCGTGACGGTGCCGCGCACCATCGCGCCGATCGAGCCCTTCACCCACAACGCCGCGTAAATGTGCACGATGATGCTCGCGATCAGCACGAAAGCCGCCACGGCATGCACGACGGCGGCCGCGCGGATCACCCCGATCGGGAAGTAGAACGAGAAGTAGCGTCGCCAGATCACGATTCCCGACAGCAGGAGCAGCAGCAGGCACGCCACCAGCGTGAAGAATAGCAGCTTCTGTCCGGCGTTATAGCGCCCGACCGGCGGCAGCCTGTCTTCACGGTTGGCCACTACGTCGTCGATCTGCCTCAGCCATTGACGGTCGTCCGCGTCGAGCACGTTGTGGTGCCAGAACCGCACCACGAGGATCGCGAACGACACGAACATCACGAGGCCGACGAACGGATGCAGGATCCGCGTCCACTGGCCGCCGCCGAACAGCGCGGTGAGCCAGAACATCGACGGATGGAACAGCGCGAGCCCGGACAGCGCCAGCAGCACGAACGTGATCGCGGTAATCCAATGGTTCGTGCGCTCGTTCGGCGTGTAGCGGACGATCAGGTTGGGGTCGTCGTGGTTCATTTCGCGTCCTCCTTGATGCGTCGCGCCTCGTCGCGAGCGGCAGCTTCCTCGTCGTCGGTGACCTCGTTCGGACCGACCCGCGTGTAGTGGAAGAACCCGGCCAGCGCGGTCAGCGCGAGGCCGGCGACCGCGAGCGGCTTCGCGATGCCCTTCCACAGCTTCACCATCGGGCTGATCGACGGATTGTCGGGCAGCCCGTGATACAGCGACGGTTGGTCCGCGTGGTGCAGCACGTACATCACGTGCGTGCCGCCCACACCTTGCGGGTCGTACAGCCCCGCATGCTCGAAGCCGCGCTCCTTCAGGTCCTCGATCCGCTCGGCCGCGTGCTGCTTCATGTCCTCCTTGGTGCCGAACACGATCGCGCCCGTCGGGCAGGTCTTCACACAGGCCGGTTCCTGCCCGACCGCGACGCGGTCGGAACAGAGCGTGCACTTGTACGCGCGATGATCCTTCTTCGAGATCCGCGGCACGTTGAACGGGCAACCGGTCACGCAATAGCCGCAACCGATGCAGTTCTCCTCGTGGAAATCGACGATCCCGTTGTTGTACTGCACGATCGCGCCCGGCGACGGACACGCCTTCAGGCAACCCGGATCCTCGCAATGCATGCAGCCGTCCTTGCGGATCAGCCACTCGAGGTCGCCGGCCGGGTTTTCGTATTCGGAGAACCGCATCACCGTCCACGAATGTTCCGACAGGTCGGCCGGGTTGTCGTACACGCCGACGTTGGTGCCGACTTCGTCGCGCAGGTCGTTCCACTCCATGCATGCCGTCTGGCACGCCTTGCAGCCGATGCACTTCGATACGTCGATCAGCTTCGCGACGCTCCCGGTCACCGGTTCGCGCGCCGTGGGCGGCGGCGTCGTGGTGGCCGAAACGCGCTTGATATCCAGCGATTGCAATGCCATCTCTTCCCCCTTACGCCTTTTCGACCTTCACCAGGAACGACTTGAATTCCGGTGTGTACGAGTTGCCGTCGCCAACGGACGGAGTCAGGGTATTGGCGAGATAGCCGGGCTTCGCGACACCCTTGAAGCCCCAGTGCAACGGGATGCCGACCGTCTGGACCTTCTTGCCCTCGATCGTCAGCGGCTTGATCCGCTTCGTGACGAGCGCGACCGCGACGATGTAGCCGCGCTTGGACGACACCTTCACGCGATCGCCGTGCGCGACGCCGACTTCCTTCGCGAGGTCTTCGCCGATCTCGACGAATTGCTCGGGCTGGATGATCGCGTTCAGCCGCGCATGCTTGGTCCAGTAGTGGAAGTGCTCGGTGAGCCGGTACGTCGTCGCGACGTGCGGGAACTCCGTCACCTTGCCGAACGACGCGCGGTCGTCCGGGAACACGCGGGCCGCCGGATTGTTCAGCGCCTGCGGGTTGTCCGGATGCAGCGGATTCGCCGCGAGCGGCGTCTCGAACGGCTCGTAGTGCTCGGGGAACGGACCTTCGTTCATCCCCGCGCGGGCGAAGAAGCGCGCGACGCCTTCCGGATTCATGATGAACGGCCCCATCCCGTTTTCGGGCGGCTCGTCCGCCTTGAAGTCCGGAATGTCGGGGCCCTTCCACGCGCTGCCGTTCCAGCCGATCAGCTTGCGGGTCGGGTCGAACGGCTTGCCGCTCACGTCGCACGACGCGCGGTTGTACAGGATCCGCCGGTTGGCCGGCCATGCCCACGCCCAGTTCAGCGTCTGGCCGATGCCGGTCGGGTCGGAGTTGTCGCGCCGGCCCATCTGGTTGCCGGCCTGCGTCCAGGCACCGCAGAAGATCCAGCAGCCGCTCGCGGTCGTGCCGTCGTCCTTCAACTGTGCGAACGCGGCGAGCTGCTCGCCCTTCTTCACGAGCGGCTTGGTCGGATCCTTCGGATCGGGCAAATCGGCGAGGGCGCGCCCGTTGAACTCCATCGCGAGCTCTTCGGGCGTCGGGCTTTCCGGGTTCGCGTACGGCCACGACAGGTTCAGGATCGGATCCGGATACTTGCCGCCGTCCGTCTGGTACATCTTGCGCATGCGCAGGAACAGCCCCGACATGATCTCGAGATCGCTCTTCGCGTCGCCCGGCGGCTCCGCGCCCTTCCAGTGCCACTGCAGCACACGGCTCGAGCTGACGAGCGAGCCGTTTTCCTCCGCGAAACACGTGGTCGGCAGGCGGAACACCTCGGTCTGGATCTTCGACGGATCGACGTCGTTGAAATCGCCGTGCGGCTTCCAGAACTCGGACGTCTCGGTCGCGAGCGGATCCATGATCACGAGCCACTTCAGCTTCGCGAGGGCCGCGGCCGTCTTGACCTTCGACGGCGCCGCCGCGAGCGGGTTGAAGCCCTGGCAAATGTAGCCGTTCATCTTGCCGGCATACATCAGTTCGATCGTCTGCAACAAGTCGTACTGCTTGTCCAGCTTCGGCAGGTAGTCGTACGCCCAGTTGTTCTCGGCGGTCGCGGCATCGCCCCACCACGACTTCATGAAGCTGACGTGGAAAGCCTTGTAGTTTTTCCAGTAGCTCAGCTGGTTCGGGCGCAGCGGCTGCTGCGCGCGCTTCTTGATATAGGCGTCGAAGTCCTGCTCGGCCTGCATCGGCAGCGTCATGTAGCCCGGCAGCAGGTTCGACATCAGCCCGAGGTCGGTCAAGCCCTGGATGTTCGAGTGGCCGCGCAGCGCGTTCATCCCGCCGCCCGCGATGCCGATGTTGCCCAGCAGCAACTGCACCATCGCGCCGGTGCGGATCATCTGCGCGCCGATCGAATGATGGGTCCAGCCGAGCGCGTACAACACCGTGCCGGCGCGGCCGGGAACGGCCGTGCTCGCGAGCATCTCGCACACCTTCAGGAATTTCTCCTTCGGCGTGCCGCACGTCTGCTGGACCATGTCCGGCGTATAGCGCGCGTAGTGCTGCTTCATCAGGTTGTAGACACAGCGCGGATGCTGCAGCGTCGGATCGACCTTCGCGAAGCCGTCGTCGCCGAGCTCGTAGTCCCAGCTCGATTTGTCCGGATACGCGTGTTTCTCCGCGTCGTAGCCGGAATAGATGCCGTCGTTGAACGCGAAATCCTCGCGCACGATGAACGAGAAGTCCGTGTAGTTCTTCACGTACTCATGCTGGATCTTGTCGTTCGTCAGCAGATAGTTGATGACGCCGCCCAGGAAGACGATGTCGGTGCCGGTGCGGATCGGCGCGTAGTAATCGGCCACCGAGGCCGTACGCGTGAAGCGCGGGTCGACGACGATCAGCCGCGCCTTGCGGTGCGCCTTCGCCTCCGTTACCCACTTGAAACCGCACGGATGGGCCTCGGCTGCATTGCCGCCCATCACGAGAATCACGTCCGCGTTCTTGATGTCGACCCAATGGTTCGTCATCGCTCCACGGCCAAACGTCGGGGCAAGACCTGCCACCGTCGGGCCATGTCAGACACGCGCCTGATTGTCGAATGCGAGCATTCCGAGGCTGCGGACAGCCTTGTGCGTCAGGTAACCGACTTCATTGCTGCCGGCCGATGCGGCCAGCATGCCGGTGGTCAGCCAGCGGTTGACCTTCGCGCCGTCTTCCGCCGTCTCGACGAAGTTCGCGTCGCGGTCGGCCTTCATCAGCTTCGCGATCCGGTCGAGCGCGTCGGCCCAAGAAATGCTCTGCCACTTGTCCGAACCCGGCGCACGATACTCGGGATGCGTCAGACGATTCGGGCTGTGGATGAAGTCGATCAGGCTCGCGCCCTTCGGGCACAGCGTGCCGCGATTGACAGGGTGGTCGGGATCGCCCTCGATGTGGATGATGCTCGGTTTCGCGTTCTTCGCGCCGTCACCGAGGCTATACATCAGGATGCCGCAACCGACTGAACAGTATGGACAGGTGTTGCGCGTTTCGACTGTGCGCGCCAGCTTGTACTGTCGGACTTCGGCGAGTGCTTCGGTCGGAGAAAAGCCCAGCAGGGCAAGACTCGATCCGGCAAGCGACGTGGCCGTCACCTTCAGGAACTGGCGCCGGGACATTTGTAGCATGATGGTCTCGGCATTATGGGGTGGGGTGCAACTGAAAGAATTATAGACACCCGTCGCAACTATGATGAAATCTTCGGATCAATACTGATTTGCCTGATTCCCCGAGGTCCGGCGATCAGCACGTTATCGAACCGTCATGAAACGACCGATCACTTCCGAGGCCACGCGCCTCGCGCAACAGCAGGCCAATTGGGCACTCGACGCATTCAAGCGCTTCGCTTCCGACCGCTGCTCGGCGATGGCCGCGAGCATCGCGTTCTTCTCGGCGTTCTCGCTCGCGCCGATGCTCGTGATGGTGATCGCGGTGGCCGGGTGGTTCTACGGCGACGAGGCCGCACGCGGCCAGCTATTCGAGCAGGCCCACCAGTTGATCGGTGACGACGCCGCGGCCAGCATCCAGACGATCGTGCAGAACGCGCATCGCGCCGGCCAGAGCGGCGGCATCGCCACGTTGATCTCGTTCGCCGCGCTCGCGCTCGGCGCATCGGCGACCTTCGCATCGCTGAACACGGCACTGAGCGTGATCTGGCCGAGCACGGAAAACCGCTGGTCGAGCATGTTCGGGCTCGTGCGCGTGCGGCTGATTTCATTCGGGCTCGTGCTCGGCGTCGCGTTCCTGCTGATCGTGTCGCTCGTGCTCGATACCGCGATCACGTTCATCGGCACGTGGCTGCTCGGCAATTCGCCGTATGTCGCGATCACCAACGTGCTGCAGTTCGTCGTCGGCATCGCGGTGCTCGCCGGTGCATTCGCCGTGCTGATGAAGTTCCTGCCCGACGCGCACGTCGCGTGGCACGACGCGGCGATCGGCGGGATCGTGTCCGCGATCCTGTTCTCCGGCGGCAAGAAACTGTTCGCGCTGTATCTCGCGCGTGCGGGCACCGCCAGCGCGTTCGGCGCGGCCGGATCGTTCGCGGTGCTGCTGATGTGGCTGTACTTCTCGGCGGCCGTGCTGCTGCTCGGCGCGGAATTCGCGGCCGCGCGCGGCGATGCGCATCGCCGCGCCCGCAATCTTGCAGCGATGCCCGCGCCGACGAGCCACGCGGCCGATCGAACGCGCGACAACTGATTCGGCGCGCGCGGCTGCATCGGCATCGGCATCCGCACCCGCGGCCGCGCATCGCATCCGCCGGATCGCGCTCTACGCGACCGCTTTCCGTTTCGCAACCCCGCCGCCGCCCGCACGTTCGCGCGTGTTGATGCGTTGCTAACATCGGCGCGCGCGGCGGCTTGCAACGGCAAACGTTTGCTCACCTCGATTTCCGCACGCCCACCGGCGAAAACGGCCCGACTGTTGCCGAGTGCATCGAGCATTGCAACAATCGCAGCGCAGCACTTGTCAACTATTTCAAAAAGAGGAACAGTCCGTGATGTGCTTGATATAGAAGGACTTTTTTCCGCTGTTACCTTTTCGAGACACTTTATTTTTTACGCTTTCTTGCATGTATGGCACTGAGCTATTCTCCAATCCGCAACAAATAACGAATGCCGAATCATTTGCGCGGAGATACTCAACGATGAAGAAACTCGCACTCTCGACCCTCTCGCTCGCCCTGCTGGGCGCCGCTGGTGCTGCTCACGCTCAGTCGAGCGTCACGCTGTACGGCGTGCTCGATACGTCGATCGCCTTTGTCCATGGCAACAACGGTCAAGCCATCAACTCGTGGCAAATGCTGTCCGGTAACCTGCAAGGCCCGCGCTGGGGCTTGAAGGGTTCGGAAGACCTCGGTGGCGGCCTGAAGGCAATCTTCCAGGTGGAAAACGGTTTTGACGTCGGCACGGGCAAGCTCAACCAGGGCGGCCGCATGTTCGGTCGTCAGTCGTACGTCGGCCTGGACCACGCTCAGTACGGTACGCTGACGTTGGGTCGCCAGTACGATCCGTCCGTCGACCTGGTTCAGGCGGTGACGGGCGACAACTATTTCGGCAGCATCATGGCCACGCCGGGTGACGTCGACAACAACGACAACAGCATCCGCGTCAGCAACGCAGTCAAGTATGTGTCGCCGGTCTTCGCAGGCTTCCAGGTCGAAGGCATGTACGCGCTGGGCGGCGTGGCGGGCCATCCGGGCCAAGGCCAGACGTGGAGCGCGGCAGCAGCCTACAACAACGGCCCGATCGGCGTCGCCGCGAGCTACTTGCGCGTGCAGAACGGCAGCGATCGCACGATCGCTTCGAACGGCACGGGCGGCTGGTCGAGCCCGACGGCAACCGGCCTCGACGTGTCGAACAACCCGATCGTCGGCGCATACGCAACGGCGAAGGCGATCAACATCGCCCAGGTCGCTGCCCAGTACGGGATCGGCCCGGTGACGTTCGGCCTCGGCTACAGCAACTCGCAGTACAAGGCGGACGGCCTGTCGGCATTCGGCACGACCGAGAAGTTCAACACCGGCCGCGCATTCGTGAACTACCAGGCATCGCCGGCACTGCTGCTGGGCCTTGGCTACGCGTACACGAAGGCGAACGGCGATACGGACGCGAAGTACCACCAAGTTGGCGTCGCCGCGGACTACTCGCTGTCGAAGCGCACGGACGTCTACCTGATCGGCGGCTACCAGCACGCGAGCGGCACGCAACGCGTCAACGCCACGACGACGCAAACGGCGCAAGCCTCGATCGGCTCGTACGGCTACGGCGGCACGAAGTCGCAAGAGCTGGTCGCACTCGGCATCCGTCACAAGTTCTAAGAAGTACGTTCCCGGTGTGCATGGCGTCTCCGACGCCATGTCGCCGAACTGCAAAACCAGTCATCGGTTTCGGCCGTGGCTGGTTTTTTTTCGTCCGTTGCCGGCAGCGCTGCGGCCGGCGATGGCCGTGGTCGGCAACGACCGCGTACGGTAACCGGTCGGAGACGGCTCCCGGGACGCCTGTCGCACGCAGGAAGCCCGTTTGAAGGCCTCCCGGCCACCCGTGCAGCCCTCGCTCCAACCCGCGTCGAACAGGCCGCTGTAGCCCCTCGTTGTAGCCCCCTCGCTGAAGCCCCTCGTTGACGCCCCACTCGCTGAGAGCCGTCCCAACGTCGCGACGGACAACACGCCGCGCGCGTCGTCGAGCGCGGCACCAATACGCCGACATTTCGATACGAAACACCTATGCTTCGACGTGTCGATTTCGACAACCTTCATCCGTCGTATCGATGGCGGCATCCCGATTGCACCGCCGTCACCGATACCCCGACACCCGACAGGAGACGCTCCATGACGATTCAGAAGATCACGCCGTTCCTCTGGTACGCGACGGAAGCCGAAGAAGCCGCGGCCTTCTATGCAGGCATTTTCCCGAACTCGCGCATCGTGCGCGTCACCGCGGTCGCGGGCACCGACGGCACGCGGATGGTCGAATTCGAACTGTTCGGGCAGCCGTTCATCGCGATGAGCCACCCGCGCACCGAAACGTTCAACCATGCGATCTCGCTGATGATCAGTTGCGCCGACCAGGCGGAACTCGACCGCTACTGGAGCGCGCTGCTCGACAACGGCGGCACGGCCGACGGTTGCGGCTGGCTGCGCGACCGCTTCGGCGTCTCGTGGCAGATCGTGCCGGACGCGCTGATCCCGATGATGGCCGACCGCGACGAGATCAAGGCCGCGCGCGTGGCCGCGGCGATGATGCAGATGACGAAGTTCGACGTCGCCGCGCTGAAGGCCGCATACGCGGGCACGGCCGGCTGACGAAAGCACGGGCGCCGTGCGCTCTTCGCGGGGGCGTCGGCAAGGTCGCGGGACGCGCCGGGTCAGGTAGCGCGCGGCTGCGTGGTTCGACCCGGTGCACGAACGGGCGGCACGTGCGATTGCATCGCGGAACGATGCAATCGCACGTGGCAACGCTGCCGTTCAGCGCAACGGTGCACGTCCCGCGCGCGACCCGCGAAACGCGAATCGCGCGATCTCCGCGACCCGGGCGCGACACG
Source organism: Burkholderia sp. Nafp2/4-1b (assembly GCF_003635165.1). Lineage (GTDB taxonomy): Bacteria > Pseudomonadota > Gammaproteobacteria > Burkholderiales > Burkholderiaceae > Burkholderia. The sequence goes on from NZ_ML058601.1 coordinate 35,432, forward strand.
GTTGACCGACGCAACGCAGTGCGCAACGCGTCGCGAAGCAAGGTGTCGCGCCGGCACGAACGCGGCGATCCGGCCACGCGGGCAAATAGTCCGCAGCGACGGATGCGCATCGCGTCACGCGGCGTGCGCGCCGCACGACGTCGTCGCCGCGCGATCGGCGCGGCGAAATAAAAATCCCCGCACGCTTTCGCGTGCGGGGATCGTCGGACTTCGCAACGGCCGCCGACATGCATTCGGCAGCCGTCACGCGGCATTACGCAGCCGCGTCCTTCAGCTTCTTCAGCGCACGTGCCTTCACGCGCACGCTGGCCGGCTTCGCCGGGAACCAGCGCTCTTCGCCCGTGAACGGATCCTTGCCGAAGCGCTTCTTCTTCGCCGGCACGACTTGCGCCGAGATCTTCAGCAGGCCCGGCAGCGTGAACTCGCCTGCGCCCTTCTTGTGAACCGAGCCCAGCACGACGTTCTCGAGTGCGGCGAGCACTGCCTTGACCGCCTTCACTTCGACAGCTGCGCGCTCAGCGATGTGCGTTGCGAGCGATGCCTTCGTGAACTTGTCCTTCAGCGGCGTCGGAGCAGCCGGTGCTGCCTTCGCGACAGCCTTCTTGGCCACTACTTTCTTCGCGGGCGCAGCCTTTTTGGCAGCCACTTTCTTGGTGGCCGGTGCGGCAGCCTTCTTGGCCACCTTTTTTGCGGAAGTCGCCATGTTTCTCCTACCAGGTGTGGTCGTTGGATACACGAAGCGTGCAACGCGCGCGCTTCAACGCCGGATTCTACAAGCGCCGTGACGCTTCGTGGAGTACTTTTATGCGTTTTCGCGGGGTTTCCCGCAGGTTTTGTTGCTCTCGACCGACTTCGCTGACGCTCGAGCATCGAAAAACGCCGTTACGTATACGTCCAAACGCGTGCGCTCGCGAATTACGTTCGATATTTGCGCACCTATACTGACCTCGCTCTGTGCCCCGGATGCCTTCATGCGCGAAGTCAGATACGTCAAAGGACTCGACGGCCTGCGAGCCATCGCCGTCATCCTCGTTTTCCTGTCCCACAAGGGCCACGTCCTCGCTGTCGACGTGGGCAAGCTCGGTGTGTGGACGTTTTTCTTCATCAGCGGATTCCTGATCGTCGGCGAACTGCATCGCAACCGTCAGGCGATCGAATGCAGCACGATGACGCGCCGCCATGCGCTCGCGTTGTTCCTCGCGAAGCGCGCGCTGCGGATCTTTCCCGTCTACTACCTGCTGCTCGCCGCGCTGGCAATCGCGCATGCGCTGTTCTACCAGCGCGGCGTCAATCTCGGGCTCGCGTGGCACGCCGCGTTCCTGTCGAATTACTGGATCGGTGTCGTCAAGGACGGCTGGCCGGGCTCCACGTCGCACTTCTGGAGCCTCGCGGTCGAGCAGCAGTTCTATCTGATCGCGCCGCTCACGCTGCTCGCGGTGCCGGCCGCGCGCCACGTCGCGCTCGGCGTCGCGGCCGTCGTGTTGTGCGCGCTCGCGCATCTCGCGCTGTACGCGCTCGACGCATCGCCGGTGCTGATCTACGCGTTTTCCCCGTGGAATTTCGCGCTGATCGCGCTCGGCGGTGTCGGCGCGATGGCGCTCGCCGATCGCGGGCCGGCCGTCATCCGCCGCATTCCGCCCGGCTGGCTCGGCGCCGCCGGCGTGGTGTTCTTCCTCGCGCTGCCCGCGTTCACGACGCTGCCGGATATCGTCACGGGGCTCGCGGATCTCGGGCTGTCCGCGTCGCTCGGCGCGCTGATGCTGTGGATCGTCACCGAGCCCGATCATCCGGCCGTGACGCTGCTCGACTGGGCGCCGCTCGTCTATCTCGGCACGATCAGCTACGGGTTCTACCTGTTCCACAACCTGATTCCGGCACGTTTCGGCGAGATGCCCGCGCTGTTCGCGCACGTGCCGGTGCCGGGCGTCGTCCGGGAAGCGCTGCCCGAAGTGCTGCAGTTCGCGCTCGCCGTGCTGCTCGCGCATCTGTCGTGGCGCTATCTGGAGAAGCGCCTGCTCGACTTCAAGAAGCCGATCGCCGCGATGCTGGCGCGCTACTTCGTCGCGCCGCCGAGCACGTCGCCGCGCTGAGCGCGGCATCGGGATCGCAGCCGATCGCAGCCGCACCGCAGCCGGGGAATCTGCGACGGGGCGCCGGCGACGCCCTGCACCGAATCGATGCGGCCGCCCGCGCTGCCCCCTTTGAAAACGCACGTGACGTCGGCGGGTGAAAGCTTCCCTGAAGCATCGGCGGCGCGGCGCGTCGTCGACGTTCGTTGCGAGCCGATGCGCTGATCCGGCAACGACCGCTGCTATCGCGGCACGCAATGCAACCGTCGCTCGTCAGACTGCATGCAACCGGCACATCGGCACCGGTTTCATCGCCACGACTTCCATCCGCCTGCATACCGCATCCGCACCGCGCTCCGCGCTCGAAGGCGGAGCCCCGCCCCGCGGCACACCCGCGTCGCCGGAGTCGTACCGGTAGGCTTCCGCCAGCGCAACATCGCGCGACCCGCTCGAACCCGGCGCGCCGCCAGGCGGCACACCCGCATCGCCGCAGCCGCACGGGTATGCTCACGCCCAGCGCAACATCGCCGGTTTCCGCCCGCCCCGCACACACGCAAAAAAGCCCCGGCGCAGAAGCGGCCGGGGCCAACGGAACAACCACCACCTGAAACAGCGGAGCAGCGCAGCTGCTTATGCGACAGCAGCCAGCGCGGGCAGGCAGGTACGCAGGTACGCCTCGAATTCGCGGCTCACTTCCGGGTGCTGGAGCGCGAGTTCGACGGTCGCCTTGAGATAACCGATCTTGCTGCCGCAATCGAAACGCGTGCCGTAGTAGCGATACGCGAGCACCTGTTCGTTCGCCAGCAGCGACTGGACGGCGTCGGTCAGCTGCAGTTCGCCGCCTGCGCCCGGCTTGAGCCGGCGCAGGTGATCGAAGATCGTCGGCATGAACACGTAGCGGCCGACCACGCCGAGGTTCGACGGCGCGTCTTCCGGCGCCGGCTTCTCGATGATGCCGGACAGCTTGATGATGTCCTCTTCCCACTCGCGGCCTTCGACGACGCCGTACGAGCGGCTGTCTTCGCGCGGGATCGTCTCGACCCCGATCACCGAGCTGTGATAGTGATCGAACACGTCGACGAGCTGCTTGAGCACCGGCTGCTCGCCGTGCAGCAGGTCGTCGGCGAGGATCACCGCGAACGGCTCGCCGTGCACGAGCTTTTCGGCGCACAACACCGCATGGCCGAGACCGAGCGCTTCGGGCTGGCGCACGTAGAAGCAGTTCACGTGGCTCGGCTTGATGCCGCGCACGAGCTCGAGCAGCTTTTCCTTGCCGCGCGCCTCGAGTTCGGCCTCGATCTCGTACGACTTGTCGAAGTGATCCTCGATCGCGCGCTTGCTGCGCCCGGTCACGAAGATCATCTCGGTGATACCGGCGTTGATCGCTTCCTCGACCGCGTACTGGATCAGTGGCTTGTCGACGACCGGCAGCATTTCCTTCGGGCTCGCCTTCGTTGCCGGGAGGAATCGCGTGCCGAGACCGGCGACCGGGAACACGGCCTTGGTGACTTTCAACATGTTCGCATCCTGATTGCGTTGACTGCGCCGCGTCGCCCAGCGACCCGGCGCGATTGTTTTCCGAACGGCATATCGAGAATCGACGGTACGGCCAATTCCACTCCGCTCATTTCCGATATGGACCGATTGCCCAGGTTTCCGGAAAAGGGATAATCCGCGAATCCGGTCGATATTGCCGAACCCATTGCCGAAGCAGAAACAAATTACCGATTTTCCGGATACAAATTCTTACGATTCGAATTCCTCGATATACGGGACGCCGCCCCGCTCGAGACCAGGGCGAATCGGCTCGTTGTTCAGCGCCTCCCGGTACGCCGACAGCACGGCCATGACCAGCAGGACTGCTGCGCTCGCGATCCAATGCATGTCCATCTTGCGCTCCTTGCATCAATCAACTGGAGCTTCAAATTATCAGAAAAAAATCGGCAAATAATTGTGGCGCCGACGAAACTGCTTTCGGACAGATATCGAACCACTATCCGAAATACCGTTATTCCGCGGCGTGATTTTTTTATTGATTCGCTCGAATTCTTGCGCATTACGATTGGACCATCCCCTTCATCCGTCGCAAGGAATCGAATCGCATGCAAACTTTCAGCGGATCGTCTTTGACCGCGCCGCCCGTCGCCGACCACAAGGAACACGTGATCGACGCGATGCGCGGGTTCGCGGCGCTGCTCGTCGCCTATTTCCACTGCCGCCAGGTCGTGTGGGTCGGCATGCAGAGCTTCCATCAGGCTTACGGTCATGCACTGACTCCGAGCGCGATCGCCGGCTACCTGACCTTCCCGTTCGCGTGGGGATCCGCCGGCGTGCCGATCTTCTTCGTGATCAGCGGCTACTGCATCCACCGCAACGCGGCGTTGAAGCTCGCGGCCAATCCGGCGTACCGGCTCGATGCGCCGAACTTCTGGGCGCGCCGCTTCGCGCGCATCTATCCGGTGCTGCTCGCCGCGCTGCTGTTCACGCTCGCGATGGATGCGGTCAGCCTGCAGATCGCGCCGGTCAGCCACAAGATCCGCGACGTCGGCATGACCGCGTTCCTCGTGAACCTGTTCTCGCTGCAGGGCGTCGCCGGCTACACGTACGGGTCGAACGGCGCGCTGTGGACGCTGTCGCTCGAAGTGCAGTTCTACGCGATCTATCCGCTGCTGTTCGCGCTGCGCCGGCGCATCGGGATGCCGGCGATCGTGGCGGTCGTCGCGCTCGTCAACGTCGCGTCGGCGTGGCTGCTCGAACGGCATGACCTGCAGTTCTTCACGTCGTACTGGCTGTCCTGGACGATCGGCGCGTGGATCGCCGACGTGCGTGCGCAGCCCGCGCGCGACCCGGCCGCCGTGCCGTCGCGCGCGTGGTACGGCGCGGCCGCCGTGCTGCTGGCCGCGGGTTGCGGCGCGTTCCATTTCGGCCAGTACGGCGCGTTCCAGCTTTGGGCGGCCGGCTTTGCGTGCTTCCTGTACCGTGCGCTCGCGTGTCCGCCGCGTCCGACGCTGATCTCGCGCGTGCTCGGCTGGTTCGGCGACTTCAGCTACTCGCTGTACCTCGTTCACCTGCCGCTGTTCGTCTGCCTCGGCTCGGTGCTGTTCCATTCCGAACTGCAGCTGTCGATCTGGCCGTCGATCGCGTTCATGGCCGCCGCGATTCCGGTCGCCTACGTGTTCTACCGGCTGTTCGAACGCCCGGCGATGATGTGGTCGGCGAGCCTGAAGCCGGCGCGCCCGGCCCGCGTCGTCGCGACGACGCCCGAACGGGCGGCCTGAGCGGGCTGTTCCGGCTGTTCCCGCTGTTGTTTTCTGGCCCCCGTGCGACGTTAGATTGCGCGGGGGCTTTTCATGCGCCGAGCGGCGCATGAAAACTCGATCACGTGCGGAGATGTGACAGGCGCGCCGATTCGACGCCTGTCAGCCCTTCGTAGGGCCTTCCTGAGCGGCTGCGCTGCCGTCGCCGCGCCCTACCCGCCGGATTTCCCGAAAAACCGCACCGAGCCGCTGCTGGCGCCCGCATGGCGATCCCGTTGGCGGGGGACGGCGGACGGCGGATCGGCGACGCAAGCATCCAGGTCGTCCGACAGGGGTGTTCGGCGTGCCAAGCAACGCCGGCGTTGCGCATCAGCGAACGCGGCAGGAAATGCAGCCCCGACTGGCCCCGGCTATCTGCGCCAGGCGCGCGACATCCTCTTGCGCCGCCCCAAAAACACAAAACCCTCATGCAGCACGACGCCGCATGAGGGCCGGTTTCCCGCCGGTGCGAACGACACGTGTCGCGTGCCGCCGCCGCCCGGCGCTTACCGGCTAACCGCCTACCGTTTCTTCGCCTTCGCGGCCTTCGCCGTATCCGCGAGGATCTTCTCGACCCGCTCGACATAAGTTTCGGTGCCGAACCGGCGCACCGCGGTCGCGCGCCCGCTCGCGACGAGCCGCTCGCGCAGCGCGCCGTCCTGCTCCAGCCTGCGGAGCGCATCGGCCAGCGCGCCCGCGTCACCCGGCTCGCACAGCAGCCCGTTCTCGCCATCCTCGATGATCTCGACGACGCCGCCCGCACGAGCCGCGACCACCGGCCGCCGCGCGAGCATCCCTTCGACGATCACGCGCCCGAACGGCTCGGGCGTGATCGACGTGTGCGCGACCACGTCGACCGCCAGCATGCACGCGGCCACGTCGCGCTGGAAGCCGAGGAAATGCACGCGATCGCCCATCCCGTGACGCGCGACGATCTCATGCAATTGCGCCGCGTAGTCGTCCTCGCCGAACAGCGGCGCGCCGACCAGCACCACGTGCAGGTCCGGAAGCCGCGCCGCGGCTTCCAGCAGCAGATGCTGCCCCTTCCAGTGCGCGAGGCGGCTGAACGAGCCGACCAGCCACGCATGCTCGGGCAGCCCGAAACGTGCGCGCAGCGCCGCCTGGCTCGCATCGGCCAGCGCGTCGAACGGTTCGGCGGAAATGCCGTTGAACACGACGTCGACGTGCTGCGGCGTGAAGCCCGTCAGCGTACGAAACGCCTGCGCGGACGCATCCGAGTTCGCGATCACGCGCGTGACGCCCAAGCGCGCGCAGTACTTGATCGCCATCAGCTGCTTGTTGCCGAAATGGTCGCTGCTGACGATGTCGCGCAGATGCCAGACCACCGGCTTGCGCGCGAGCCGCCCGGCCAGCGCCGCGACGACCATCGCGCGCTGCGTGTTCGCATAGATCACTTCGGCGCGGCGTGCCCGCCGTGCGACGTCGCGCACCAGGCCGGCGAGCCGCTTCAACGCGTCCAGCGACACGCCGCCCTGCTTGCGCACGCCGGCAAGCGCACCCTGGTCGAGCACGTCGACGCGCGCGCCGATTTCATCGAGCGCCGCGCGGAACGGGCCGTCGTCGAACAGCACCACGTCGGCGTTCGTGCGCATGTGCTTCATGATCTCCAGCAGCGACAGCTCCGCGCCGCCGAGCACGCCGCTCTGGTCGAGCACGAGCGTCGCCGGCCCGCGCGCGGCCGGCATCGGCGCGACGGCCGTGCCGCGCTGCGCGGTCGAGCCGGGCAGCGCCGTTTCCACGTAGTCGAGAAAGCGCCGCCGGAACGTGTCGGCGGAGAAGCGCTCCGCGTTCGCGCGGCACGCGTGCGGCGTGAAGCGCTGAGGCGCCCGCTCGAAATCGTCGACCGCCGCGACGATCGCCTGCGGCGTCTGTTCGTCGAAGAACAGCCCGGTCGGCTTCGCATGCGCGCGCGGTTCGAGCACGGTTTCGAGCGCGCCGCCCTTCCCGTATGCGATCACCGGCGTGCCGCACGCCTGCGCCTCGACCACGGAAATCCCGAAATCCTCCTCGGCCGCGAACACGAACGCCTTCGCGCGCCGCATCCGGTCGTGCAGCACCGCGAACGGCTGATAGCCCATGATCTCGACGTTCGGGCCGGCCTTCGCGCGGATCTTCTGCATCTCCGGGCCGTCGCCGATCACGACGAGCTTGCGCTCCGGCGTGCGCGAGAACGCTTCGACGATCAGATCGATCTTCTTGTACGGCACCATCCGCGACGCGGTCAGGTAGAAGTCGTCCTTCACCTCGTTCAGCGAGAAGCCGTCGACGTCGACCGGCGGGAAGATCACCGCCGCATCGCGCTGGTACACCTTGCGGATGCGCCGCGCGATGAACGCCGAGTTCGCGACGAAGCCGTCCACCGCGTTCGCGGTGCGCGTGTCCCAGTTGCGGATGTAATGCAGGATCATCCGCGCGAGCAGCGACTTCGGCCCGTGCGTGAGGTTCGACTGTTCCAGATACTGGTGCTGCAGATCCCACGCATAGCGGATCGGCGAGTGCACGTAGCTGATGTGCATCTGGTCCGGCCCCGTCAGCACGCCCTTCGCGACGGCGTGGCTGCTGGAAATCACGAGGTCGTAGTCCGACACGTCGAGTTGCTCGATCGCGAGCGGCATCAGCGGCAGGTAGCTGCGGTACTTGGTGCGCGCGAACGGCAGTTTCTGGATGAAGGAAGTCGTCACCGGCTTGCCGCGCACGAATGCGCGATCGTCGAGAAAATCGACGAGGCTGAACAGGTCCGCGTCGGGAAAGCACGCGACGATCTGTTCGAGCACGCGCTCGGCGCCGGCGTAAGTGACGAGCCAGTCGTGGACGATCGCCACGCGCAACGGGCGCGACGCATTGCGCGCACCGGCCTGCCCGGCCCGTTCGGTCCGGCGCAACGAGGCGGCGGCGTCGGCATGGGCCGCGGCGGCATCGGCCGTGGCGACGTTCAGGATGGCGTGTTCCGCCAGATCGCGATTCATATCGTTTTCCTCGCATTGAGACGGACGAAGAGGTCGCGCACGAGCGCGCGGAGCCCCGGCGTCATCGTGAGCGACCACGCAAGGTTCAGCACCAGCACGATCGTGCAGAGCCCGATCGACTCGCCGAGCCCCGACCACGCTTGCGCGAGAAACAGGCTCGCGAGCAGGAAGGCGAGATGCGCGAGCATGTCGAGCACGATCGCGCGCATCCGGATCGCCGACAGGTACAGCAGCACGCCGTAGTCGACCAGCGCGCGCGTCGCGACGACCACCGCCGCGCCGATCAGCCCGAAGTGATGGATGCCGAACCACAGGCCGCCGACGAAGAACGGCATCTCGATGAGCCCGGCGAACGCGGCGCGCGCCGGATTGACCTGCGACTGGATCAGGATCCGCGTGACGCTCGCCTGGCCGACGAGCCACACGCTGATCACCAGCACGCGGCCGACCGGCGCCGAATGCGCGGCGAGGTCCGGGCCGACCCACAGTGTGAGGAACGGCGCGAGCGCGAAGATCGCGACGATGCCGACCGGCGTGAACACGCCGTTCAGGAATTCGAGCGACTGGCGCGCGAGCGTGTCGGCGTGATCGCGGCCGACCGCCGACAGGCGCGGGAACAGCGTGCGCACCAGCGCGTTCGGCAGCATGTTCAGTCGCGTGACGAGGTTCTGCGGCACGGTGTAGTAAGTGACGAACTTCGCGCCCATGCCGGCGCCGAGCATCACGCGATCGAGCGTGTCGGCGATCATGCTCGCCATGCTCGCGATCAGCATCCAGCCGCCGAAGTTGAACAGCCCCTTCGCGGTGCCCCACTGCGGCGGGTCGATGCGCCGGATCCCGAGCACCTTGATGCTCGCGTGGCCGAGCATCACCGCCGCGATCAGCCGCGCGACGACGGCCGCGGCCAGCACCGTCTGCAGGTTCGGCGCGATCCACCACGCGGCGCCGAGCGGCAGCAGCTGGAACAGGAACGTGCCGATCGTCTGGTTCGTGTTGAACACGCCGAACCGTTCCGCGCCGTTGATCGCGCCGGCGAACACCCATGACACGTTCGCAAGCGGAATCGCGAGCGCGAGCCACGGCAGCGCGAGATACACCTCGTGCTGCATCGCCGCCGACACCTTCGTGAAGTACGCGGTGTAGACAAACGCGCCGAAATAGATCAGCAGGCCGCCGGCGATGCCGGTGCCGAGGTTCAGCCAGAACGCGCTCCAGAACACGCGCGCGCTTTCGTCCGCGTTGCCGCTCGCGAGCGCCTTCGAGATGTGGTTCTGCGCGGCCATGCTCATGCCGAGATCGAGGATCCCGAAATAGCCGATCAGCGTCCACACGAGGCTGACGACGCCGTAGCGTTCGACGCCGAGCGCGTGGATATACGCGGGCACCGTCACCAGCGACACGAAGGTCGGCAGGATCAGCCCGATGAAGTTGATCGAAACGTTCTTGAGTATGCCTTTGTCCATGCTTGTGCCTTGTGTGACGGCGACGACTGCGGCGACGGTGCGCCGCCCGTCACGGTTTCCAGCGATACATCAGCACCTTGCCGCGCGCGTCTTCCTCGACGAACACCAGGTATTCGCCGTTCTCGCGCCGGAACGCGCTGATGCCGAACGGCACGTCGACCCAGCCCGACGCCTTGCCGACCTCGGCGCCCGGGCTCATCACGCCGACTTCCTTGCCGGTTTCCTTGTCGTACACGTGGATCTTGCCGACCGGCTCCACCGTGAAGATGTAGCGGCCCTCGACCGTGATCCCGATCAGGTCGAGGATCGGTTTCGCATCGAGCTGCCACGGCAGCGCGGCCTGGTAGCGCACCACCGGCGAGCCGCTCGACCACTTGTCGAAGCGCACCAGCACGCGGCCGACTTCCTTGTTGATGCCCGGCTGCGGCGGCGCGTCGGCCGTGTAGCCCGTCACGTAGAGCGAGTCCGTCTGCGGCTCGTAGATCGCGCGGCGCAGCTGCGTGAACGGCTGCGGCATCGGATAGGTCGTGACCTTGTCGTACGAGTAGATCGGGTTGCCGGCCTTGTCCAGGCCGCCATAGCCGAAGCGGTGAATGCCGCGCACATCGCTCGTGCGCCAGACGTCGCCCTTCGTGTCCACCCACCAGCCCCAGCCGCCCGCCTTCGCCTTGCCGGTCGTGTTGGTCGTGAATTCGTCCTCGTCGAGCCGGCCGTTGCCGTTCGTGTCGCGCCAGATCCAGTCGCCGCCCGGCGGCTTGTTCGGCACCTTGTCGACCGGCCGCGCGCGGCCCGCGATCAGGCCCGACGGAATCGCGACCTCGCCGTCGCGCTTCGCGTCGAAGCGATAGATCTTCAGGTGGTCGGCGTACATGTCGGTCAGGTACAGGAACGTGCGGCCGTCGATGCGCCGCGCGAACGGCATGCCGGGGTACTGGTCCGTGTGGAACACGGGATCGTCCGGATACTTGAAGCGGTTCGACAGGAAACCGGCGTATTTCCAGTCCTGGCCGGGCGGCTTCGACAAATCGAGCTCGAAGCGCTTGTTGCCCGTGTACACGCTGTTCGGCCGCGCGGGGTCGAGCCACGCGCCGTCGACGAACAGCAGCCCCTGCACCTGCCAGCGCAGCTTGCCGTCCGGCGTGTAGCTCTCGAGCACCGCGCCGAGCCCCGCCCCGATCGTGTCGTGACGCGGGCCGATGCCGTTCATCGACACATACACGTTGCCTGCGCGGTCGACGCCCACGCCCGTCAGTCCGTTGAAGCGCTGCGGCCCCGGGCGGCCCGGCACCGGGCCCGCGAAGATCCCGCCGCGCTCGCCGAGCGTGCCTGACGGCGCATAGCCCTTGCCGCCCTTCGAGAAAATCAGCACCTGCTGGCGCGGGCCGTTGTCCGCGACCAGCACGCGCCCTTTCGCGTCGACCGCCACGTCCACCAAGTCGGTGCCTTCCGACAGCGCGGGCGCGTCGTCGAGCTTGCGGCCGTCCGCGCGCACGTGCACGAGGTGCGCGGGCCCGCTGATCGTATCGGTCAGCAGCCACAGCGTGCCGTCGCCGGCGAGCGCGATGCGCCCCGGCTCGTGCGCGCTCCACGTACCCTTCTTCTGCATTGTCTCGGCGTCGAACACGTCGACTTCGTCATGCGACGGGTTCGTCGCGAACAGCGTCTTGTCGTCGGCCGCGAGGCCGCCGACTTCCGCCTTCGCTTCGCCGACTTCCGAGCGCGCCGGCGCGGGCACCTCGTTCATCACCATGAAACTGGCGGCCATCCGCGCGCGGCCGGCGTCGGCGCGCCCGCCGGGCGCGACCTGCGGCGCCGCGCGGAACGGCGCGGGCTGCTTCATGTCGCCGATCGTGCGCCGCGAGATGCCGAACCACTGCTTGCCCTTGTCCGGCCAGATGCCGGGCGCCTGCAGATGGCCGCGCTCGTTGCCGACGCCGATCGCGACGTACGCATATTTGCTGTTCACCGCCACCGCGTTGCCGCCGAGGTTGCCCCAGCCGTGCGTGCCGCCGGCGAAGCCGAGCATCTTGCCGTCCTGGTAGACGCTCGCCTCGGCGCCGCTCTCGTCCCAAGGCGCGTTCGTATACACCTTGCCGTCGGGCGTCACCGCGATCGCGCGGATGTCGATCTGCGTCCAGCTGCCGTCGCCATAGCCGAACGTGTTGCCGATCCACGACGTGGTCGCGGGCAACACGGTTTCAGCCGATGCGGCGCTCGCCGACAGCGCCGCGCATACCGTCACGCCAACCAGAATCAGACGTCGCAATGCGCTCTCCAGACTCGATGCGAAGCGACCGGCGCGGTGGCGTACTGCATGCCGGGACGACCTGTCGCTATAAATGGGTTTCAAACGTCGCGATGCAGGTTACCGGCAAAAATAATCACAAGAAATTTGGAAATATTTGGGGATGTTTCTGCGTGAAATATCGAACCCGAACAATGTGGAATAGCGCCGACCAAGCGGAAATAACGACCGCCCGTTACGCAAAAACGTGTAGAAAATGCCGCTCCGGGCCGCCGGACGGGCCGCCCAGCCTGCAAAACTTTCATGCCGCGATTGCACTCGCCGTCATTTGAAGGTTTTCAGCCGGATAAATGACACGCGTTTTTTTGCCGATTTCTTTTCCCTAGAATCGATTTCGATTCCATATTTCATTTAAACGCATGCATTACGTTCACGCATCGGATGCGCGGCGCGCCACGGCATCGGCCGCGCGCCGCGAAGGAGCGGCGCGATGACAGGCCTCTCGCGCACCGCCGACCTTGCCCCGCCGCAACACGGCCGCATCGTGCAGCTCGACGGGCTGCGCGCGATCGCGGTCGGCGCCGTGTTCCTGCAACACGCGCTGAAGGCGCCGCTATGGATGGGCGTCGACCTGTTCTTCGTGCTGAGCGGCCTGCTGATCACCGGCATCCTGCTCGACCGCAAGGCGCGCGGGCAGTCGTACTTCAGCCACTTCTACGCGCGCCGCGTGCGTCGGATCCTGCCGCCGTACGTGCTGCTGCTCGTCGTGTCGACGCTGCTGTTCGGCGCGAGCTGGCTGCCGCACTGGCCGTGGTTCGCGTTCTTCTCGACCAACATCGGGCTGTCGCTCGGCAGCATCGGCCACGACAGCCTGAACGTGCTGTGGTCGCTCGCCGTCGAGGAGCAGTTCTACATCTTCTGGCCGTTCGTCGTGCTGTGGTGCTCGGAGCGCGCGCTGCTGTGGATCGCCGCCGCGCTGATCGTCGCCGCACCGGTGCTGCGCGCGATCGCGACGCCGTGGTTCGATTCGTTCTGGCCGATCTACTACCTGACGCCGTTCCGGATGGACCTGCTCGCCGCGGGCGCCCTGCTCGCGATCGTGCTGCGCCGCGACCGGCGCGCGCTGGAGCCGTTCTATCCGCTCGCGATCGTCGGCGCGCTGGTGTCGCTCGCGATCCTCGGCTGGCTGCACCTGTCGTTCCCGCGTTTCCGTGCGGCGAACACGCCGCTGTCGAATGCCGCGCTCTACAGCATCTCGCTGCTGCTGTGCACGTCGATCGTCGTGATCGCGCTGCGCGGACGCGGCCTCGTGCAGCGCGTGCTGACGAACCCGCTGCTCGTCTACGTCGGCACCGTCAGCTACACCGTCTACCTGATTCACCTGAGCGTGCTGTATGCGCTGTGGCCGCTGCACCTGAACCGTTTCGTCACGGCCGCGCTCGCGCTCGCGATCACGCTCGCGTACGCCACCCTGAGCTGGTACGGCTTCGAGCGGCGCCTGACCCGCGGCCCCGCCCGCAGCCCGGTGCCCGCCTCCGCGCGCACGACCGCCTGACTTTCTCAATCCATCGTTTCGACCAGGACAATGCCATGAGCCAAACTCGCAAGAAGGCCATCATCACGGGGATCACGGGGCAAGACGGCGCCTACCTGACCAAGCTGCTGCTCGACAAGGGCTACGAGGTCACGGGCACCTACCGCCGCACCAGCTCGGTCAACTTCTGGCGCATCGCCGAACTCGGCGTCGACACGCACCCGAACCTGTCGCTCGTCGAGCACGACCTCACGGATGCCGGCTCCAGCCTGCGGCTGCTCGAGCGCACGCAGCCGGACGAGCTGTACAACCTCGCCGCGCAGAGCTTCGTCGGCGTGTCGTTCGACCAGCCTGCGACCACCGCCGAAGTCACGGGCATCGGCCCGCTGAACCTGCTCGAGGCGATCCGCGTGGTGAGCCCGAAGACGCGTTTCTACCAGGCGTCGACGTCCGAGATGTTCGGCAAGGTGCAGGCGATCCCGCAGACGGAAACCACCGCGTTCTACCCGCGCAGCCCGTACGGCGTCGCGAAGCTGTACGCGCACTGGATGACCGTGAACTACCGCGAGTCCTACGACCTGTTCGGCTGCAGCGGCATCCTGTTCAACCACGAATCGCCGCTGCGCGGCCGCGAGTTCGTCACGCGCAAGATCACCGACACCGTCGCGAAGATCAAGCTCGGCAAGGCGACCAAGCTCGAGCTCGGCAACCTCGACGCGAAGCGCGACTGGGGCTTCGCACTCGAATACGTCGAAGGGATGTGGCGGATGCTGCAGGTCGACGAGCCCGACACCTACGTGCTCGCGACCAACCGCACCGAGACCGTGCGCGACTTCGTGCGGATGGCGTTCGCGGCCGCCGGCTACCAGATCGAATGGACCGGCAAGGGCGAGCAGGAGCGCGGCATCGACGCATCGAACGGCAACGTGCTCGTCGAAGTGAATCCGAAGTTCTACCGCCCGGCCGAAGTGGACCTGCTGATCGGCTGCGCGGACAAGGCGAAATCCAAGCTCGGCTGGGCACCGGAGACGACGCTCGAACAGCTCTGCCAGATGATGGTCGAAGCCGATCTGACACGGAATCGTCACCATGACACGTACTGAGGCCGGCCGCCCGTCGCGCCGTGCGTTCGTCACGGGCCTGACGGGCTTCACCGGCCGCTACATGGCGCAGCACCTCGCGGCGGCGGGCTACGACGTATGGGGAACCGTGGCGCCCGGCGCGGCGCGACCGGACGATCCGGCGTTCGCGAACTGCACGCTGCTGCCGGTCGACCTGCTCGACACGAACGCGATGCGTGCGGCGGTCGCCGACGCACGGCCCGACGCGGTCGTGCATCTGGCCGCGCGGGCGCACGTCGCGCAGGACGAGCCGTCGCAAACCTACGCGGTCAACATCGTCGGCACGCGCAACCTGCTGGCCGCGCTCGCGGGCCTCGACCGCCGTCCGTCGGCGGTACTGCTCGCGAGCAGCGCGAACATCTACGGCAATTCGACGGCCGGCGTGCTCGACGAAACGGTGACGCCGGCGCCAGCGAACGACTACGCGGTCAGCAAGCTCGCGATGGAATACGCGGCGAAGCTGTGGGCCGACCGCCTGCCGATCGTGATCGCGCGGCCGTTCAACTACACGGGCGTCGGTCAGGCCGATGCGTATCTGCTGCCGAAGCTCGTGTCGCACTATGCGCGCAACGCGCCGCGCATCTCGCTCGGCAATCTCGACGTGAGCCGCGATTTCTCCGACGTGCGCGACGTGACGGCCGCCTATCTGAAGCTGCTCGAAGCCGCGCCGGCCGGCGAGACGTTCAACGTCTGCTCGGAGCGCGCGTATTCGCTGAAGGAAGTGCTGGCGATGCTGTCGCGAATCGCCGGCTACGTGATCGACGTGACGATCGATCCGCGTTTCGTGCGGCACAACGAAGTCAAAAGCCTCTCCGGCTCGCGCGACAAGTTGCGGCGCACTGTGGGCGAGCTGCCCGTGACGCCGCTCGACGACACGCTGCGCTGGATGATGGACGCAATGCGCAACGCGCAGGGCCACTGATTCCCGCAACGCCGTACGTTCTCAGCCACTCAAAAGAAACGGGCCGCTCGAAGTCGAGCGGCCCGTCGTCATGGCGGCGCTGAAAGCCGTGCTGCCGTGCTCAGCCCGCGAGGCCGCGCGCGAGATCGTTGCGCAGGTCACCCGCATTTTCGAGGCCGACCGCAAGGCGGATCAGCCCTTCGGTGATCCCCGCGGCCGCACGCGCTTCCGGCGTGACGCGTGCATGCGTCGTCGTCGCCGGATGCGTGATCGTCGTGCGCGTGTCGCCGAGGTTGCCGGTGATCGAGATCAGCTTCGTGCTGTCGATCACGCGCCACGCGTTCGCGCGCTGCTGTTCCGGCGTGTCGCCCTTCAGCTCGAACGACACGATCGCGCCGCCCGCCTTCTGCTGACGCTTCGCCAGCTCATGCTGCGGATGCGATGGCAGCCCCGGATAGAACACGCGCGCAACCGCCGGATGCGAATCGAGCCAGCGCGCGATTTCCAGCGCGTTCGCCGACTGCTTCTCGACGCGCAGCGACAGCGTTTCCATCCCCTTCAGCAGCACCCACGCGTTGAACGCCGACAGCGTCGGGCCCGCGCTGCGCACGAACGGGAACACCTTGCCCATGATGAATTCTTTCGAGCCGACCAGCGCGCCGCCGAGCACGCGGCCCTGCCCGTCGAGGAACTTCGTCGCCGAGTGCATCACGACGTCCGCGCCGAGCTTCAGCGGCTGCTGCAGCACCGGGCTGCAGAAACAGTTGTCGACGACGAACAGCGCGTTCGCAGCCTTCGCGATCTTGCCGATCGCCTCGATGTCGGCGAGCTCGGTCAGCGGGTTCGACGGCGTTTCGAGGAAGAACATCTTCGTTTCGGGCCGCACCGCTTCCTGCCATGCGTTCAGGTCGGTCGGATCGACGAAGGTCGTCGTGATGCCGAACTTGCTGAAGATCTGCGAGAACATCCCGAGCGTCGAGCCGAACAGGCTGCGCGAGCTGACGAGGTGATCGCCCGCCTGCAGCGCCGACATCACGACCGACATGATCGCGGCCATGCCGGATGCCGTCGCGATGCAGGCCTCGCCGCCTTCGAGCGCGGCGAGACGATCCTGGAACATGGTGACGGTCGGGTTCGTGAAGCGCGAATACGTGAAGTAGTCTTCCGAATTCGCAAAGCGCTCCGCGGCCTCGGCCGCGCTCGTGAAGCAGAAGCTCGACGTGAGGAACAGCGCTTCCGAGTGCTCGTTGTAGTCGCTGCGCTGCGTGCCCGCGCGCACGGCGAGCGTGTCAAAGTTGAGGGAGTCGTCCATGTTCCGTTTTCCGTATTCGAGGGTCGCGCCGCGCGTCATGCATCGGGCGCGAATCCAGCCACAAAGTCAGGCCAAAACAAAAAGCCCGCTATGCGTCGGCATCAGCGGGCTTCGGTGCGGTACGACAGCGATCGACTCGGGCCGGCTGCCGCCGGCCTTCGCTTTAGCTGTTTTGGGAAGTCGCCCCGCGTCCGCAAGCTGAATCAAATCGACGCAAGGCCACATCCTATCACGCTTCATTCGCAGCGTGCGCCGGCATCACTCTACCGACAGCTGCAGGTTCATCTGCGACACCGCGGTGTCGCTGGCCGCGTCGCGATCGGCCTGCGAAGCCGGTGCGAGACGGGCACGCTCGATTGCATCGAGATACTCGGGCGTCACGGCGCCGGTGATGTAGTTGCCGTCGAAGCACGACGCCTCGAAGCCCTCGAGCTTCGGGTTGATGTCGCGCACCGCGCGGCGCAGATCGTCGACGTCCTGATAGATCAGGTAGTCGGCGCCGATGATCTTCGCGACTTCGTCGTCGGTGCGGCCGTGTGCGACCAGCTCGCCGCGCGTCGGCATGTCGATGCCGTACACGTTCGGGAACTTCACGGGCGGCGCCGCCGACGCGAAGATCACCGACTTCGCGCCCGCATCGCGCGCCATCTGCACGATCTCGTGCGAGGTCGTGCCGCGCACGATCGAGTCGTCGACGATCAGCACGTGCTTGTCCTTGAACTCGATGCTCATCGCATTGAGCTTCTGGCGCACCGACTTCTTGCGCACGGCCTGGCCCGGCATGATGAAGGTGCGGCCGACGTAGCGGTTCTTGAAGAAGCCTTCGCGATACTCGACGCCCAGCTTCGCGGCCACCTGCATCGCAGCCGGACGCGACGAATCGGGAATCGGCATCACGACGTCGATCGGCACGTTCGGCAGCTCGCGCTTGATCTTCGCCGCGAGGTAGTCGCCCATGCGCAAGCGCACGTTGTAGACCGGCACGCCGTCGAGGCACGAATCCGGACGGGCCAGATACACGTATTCGAACATGCACGGGTTCAGCGTCGGGTTCTCCGCGCACTGCTGGCTGTGGAAGTTGCCGGCCTTGTCGATGAAGACCGCTTCGCCCGGCTCCAGGTCACGCACGAATTCGAAACCGATGCCTTCGACCGCCACCGACTCCGACGCAACCATCCATTCGGTGCCGTGCTCGGTCTCGAGCTTGCCGATGCACAGCGGGCGGATGCCGAACGGGTCGCGGAACGCGAGCAGGCCGTAGCCGGCGATCAACGACACGATCGCGTACGAACCCTGCAGGCGGCGATGCACGCCGGCGACCGCCTTGAACACCGACGCCGGATCGAGCTCGAGGCCCGTGGTCGACAGTTGCAGCTCGTGCGCGAACACGTTGAGCAGCACTTCGCTGTCGGAATTGGTGTTGATGTGCCGGCGGTCGATCCGGAACATCTCGTCCTTCAGCTGTTCCCAGTTCGTCAGGTTGCCGTTGTGCGCGAGGATGATCCCGAACGGCGCGTTCACGTAGAACGGCTGCGCCTCGGCTTCGCTCGACGCCGAACCGGCCGTCGGGTAGCGCACCTGGCCGATGCCGAAGGTACCGGGCAGGCTGCGCATGTTGCGCGTGCGGAACACGTCGCGCACCATGCCGTTCGCCTTGTACATGTGGAAATTGCTGCCGTCCGCCGTCGCGATGCCCGCTGCGTCCTGACCGCGATGCTGCAGCAGCAGCAGGCTGTCATAGATCAGCTGATTGACCGGGGATTGGGAGATAACACCTACGATGCCGCACATGGCATGTCCTTCAAGATGACAAAATCGGTTCCGTCCTGCCCGGCCGCGTCGTCACACGCGTACGTACTGGGCCATGCCGTCGGGCAGGAGCTGCTTCAGCTCGTGCACGCCCTGTTCGGCGATAGGACGCAATAGCGCATTGCGCCAGAAATCCTGTTTGGGCAATTCGGTCAGCCCGGCCGCCGCGACCAGCAGCAGCACCAGCACGCAGCCGCGCACAAGCCCGAACATCATGCCCAGCGAACGATCGACCCCGCCGAGGCCCGTCGCCTGCGCGATCCGCGACAACAGCGCGTTGCCGACACCGGCGACGAACACGACGCCGATCACGATCAGCGCGAACGCGAGCACCCACTGGGTCAACGCGCCGCCCGGCCAGTTCGCCGGAATATACGGCACCACCAGACCGACATAGCGGGCCGCGATCACAATTGCCGCGATCCAGCCGATCAGCCCGAAAATCTCCGAGACGAAACCGCGCCATGCGCCACGCAGCGCAGACAACGCGATCACCGCCAATACAGCGTAGTCGAAAGCCGTCAGCATCGCACGTTACTGCGTGAGTCCGGCTTCGCGCACCTTCGCGATCGCGGCGGACGCCGCCGCGCGATCCGCAAACGGGCCGGCACGCAGCAGTGTAGCCGTGCTGCCGTCCGCCTGCTTGCGATGCTCGACATATGCGGGCACACCCGCCGATTTCAACTTGGTGGCCCACGAACGGGCCGTCGTGTCGTCCTTGAACGAGCCGAGCTGCACCGCGAAGCGCGCACCGGCCGGCGATGCGGGTGACGATGCGTCGCCGCTGTCGGCCGCCGCGTCGGCATTCGCGACCGTCGCGGGGGCCGGCTTGGGCGCAGCCGGCTTCGCCGCCGGCGCGGCCGCGGCCGGCTTGGCGACGGGCTTCGGCGGCGTCACGCTCGCCGTGGTCGTCGCGGTCGACGTATCGGGTTTCGCGGCCGGCTTCGCCGCATCCTTCGCTGCGGGCGCGGGCACGGCCGCCACCGCGACATCGGAGGCCGGCGGCTCGTCGTGGGCGACGCCCGCCTGCACGTCGGACACGTCGTCGTCACGCGGCGCGACCGCCTGATGCGCAGGCCGGTTCGGGATGTCGATCGCGATGTCGTCCGTCACCGGCTTCGGGTGCGAATCGAGCACCATCGGCAGCACGATCACCGCGGCGACGACGAGCGCGATCGCGCCGACGAGGCGCCGGCGGGCGCGCTGCTTTTCAGGAAGGGTCGGATCGAGGAGCAGTGCGTCCGATTCCGGACGCTCGGTGCGGCGCGTGCGACGCTCGACGCGTTCAGTGCGCTCCGTGCGCACGTTCCGGGAGGCCCCGGTACGACCGCCGCGCCGGGTGGGCGCGTCGTCGTCTTTCTTGCCGAACGAGAAAATTCCCATGAATGGCTGAGTCCGAAACTGCCCGTCAGTCAGTGTTGCTGCGATTTCCGGTAGGCCATCACACCTGCCACCGTATGGAAACTGCCGAAAACCACGATTCTATCATTCTCGGATGCTCTTTTTAGTGCATCGCGAAACGCGTCGGCGGGCGACGCGAAGCGCGTCACGCTCGAATCGGCCCCCTCCTCCACGCCGGCCTTGCGCAGCGCGGCTTCGAGCTGCTCCGCGCTGGCCGCGCGCGGCAGCGGCAGGTCGGTCACGCACCAGTGGTCGATCTCGCCCTTCAGGTGCCGCAGCACGCCGTCGATGTCCTTGTCGTGCATCGCGCCGAACACCGCGTACGTGTACGGGAAGAAGCCCATGTTGCCGAGATTCTGCTCGAGCACGGCCGCCGCATGCGGGTTGTGCGCGACGTCGAGCACGATCGCCGGCTTGCCGGGCAGCACCTGGAAGCGCCCCGGCAGCTCGACGTTCGCGAGCCCGAGCCGGATGTCCTGCGCGGACACCGGCAGCACCGGGCGCAGCGCCTCGAGCGCGGCCAGCGCGGCCGATGCATTGATCAGCTGGTTCGCACCGCGCAGCGCCGGATACGCAAGGGCCGGATAGCGCTTGTCGCGGCCGAGGTAGCTCCATTGCTGGCGCTCCGCGCCCGGCTGCGCTTCATAGCGGAAATCGCGCCCGACCAGCCACAGGTCGGCGCCGATCGCGGCCGCATGCTCGACGAGCGTGTTCGGCACCGCGGGATCGCCGCAGATCGCCGGCTTGCCCGCGCGGAAGATCCCCGCCTTCTCGAACGCGATCTTCTCGCGCGTGTCGCCGAGGTATTCGGTGTGGTCGATGTCGATGCTCGTGACGATCGCGCAATCGGTATCGATGATATTGACCGCATCGAGCCGGCCGCCGAGGCCGACTTCGAGGATCACCGCGTCGAGCCCGCGCGATGCGAACAGGTGCAGGATCGCGAGCGTCGTGAATTCGAAGTACGTGAGCGACACCGGCTCGGGCAGCGACGTGCGCGCCGCTTCGACGGCCTCGAAGTGCGGCAGCAGCTCGGCATCGCTGACCTGCTGCCCGTTCACGCGCGCGCGCTCGGCGAATTCGAGCAGGTGCGGCGACGTGTGGCAGCCGACCTTGTAGCCCGCGTTCACGAGAACCGCCTCGAGGAACGCACAGGTCGAGCCCTTGCCGTTCGTGCCGCCGACCGTGATCACGGGGCAAGCGAATTCGAGCTGCAGCGCCGCCTTGACCTGCCCGATGCGGGTCAGGCCCATGTCGATGCCGACCGGGTGCGCGCGTTCGAGATGCGAAAGCCACGCGTCGAGAGTGGGAAAAGTGCTCATCGGATCAAATCTGGATCGATACCGCCACTACGCCAAAAAACGAAGCGCGCCGCCTGACGCTGGAGCCAGGCGACGCGCAGAGTTCACCACTTGCGCCGGTCAGGCCAGCGCGTCGGCCGGCTGTCGCTGCAGCAGCGCGAGCAACTGCGCGATCTCGTCGCGCATCTTGCGGCGATCGACGATCATGTCGATCGCGCCCGTCTTCAGCAGGAATTCCGCACGCTGGAAGCCTTCCGGCAGCTTCTCGCGCACCGTCTGCTCGATCACGCGCGGGCCGGCGAAGCCGATCAGCGCCTTCGGCTCGGCGATCACGACGTCGCCGAGGAACGCGAAGCTCGCCGACACGCCGCCCATCGTCGGGTCGGTCAGCACCGAGATGAACGGCAGCTTGGCTTCGGCCAGCTTCGTCAGCATCGCGGTGGTCTTGGCCATTTGCATCAGCGACAGCAGGCTTTCCTGCATCCGTGCGCCGCCCGACGCCGTGAAGCAGATGAAGGGCACGTGCTGTTCCAGTGCGTTCTGCGCGCCGCGCGCGAAACGCTCGCCGACGACCGAACCCATCGAGCCGCCCATGAACGAGAACTCGAAACAGGCCGCGACGACGGGCAGCGTGTGGATCGCGCCGCCCATCACGACCATTGCGTCGGTCTCGCCCGTCTCGTCCATCGCTTCCTTCAGACGATCGGGATACTTGCGGCTGTCCTTGAACTTCAGCGAGTCGACCGGCACGATTTCCTGGCCGATTTCATAGCGGCCTTCCGGATCGAGCAACCCGTCGAGACGCTCACGTGCGCCAATGCGCATGTGGTGATCGCACTTCGGGCACACGTGCAGGTTCGCATCCACGTCGTTGCGGTACAGCACGGCCTCGCAGGACGGGCATTTGACCCACAGGCCTTCCGGAATGCCCTTGCGGCTTTTCGGGTCGGTCTGCTTGATCTTCGGCGGCAACAGTTTGTCGAGCCAGCTCATCGTGTATGTTTCCCTGTTCCGTGGCGGGGCGGGCCGGGCGGCCCGGCCCCGCTTCCTTGTGTTGTGTTTATCGCGCTGCCTGGCCGGCGCCGTCCAGGGCGGCGCGCAGTTCGGCGATGAATGCCTTCAGCGCGGCGGCGGCGCCCTCCGGCGCGGCGCTCTCGAGCAGCTGCACCAGGCGGCTGCCGATCACGACGGCGTCCGACACTTCGGCCACCGCGCGCGCCGTCTCGGCGTCGCGGATCCCGAAGCCGACGCCCACCGGAACCGGCACGCGCGACTTGATGGCCGGGATTTTACCCGCAATGCTCGAAACATCCAGATTTCCGGCGCCGGTCACGCCCTTGAGCGACACGTAATACACGTAGCCGCTCGCGATCTTGCCCACGTCGGCGATGCGCTCGTCGGTCGACGTCGGCGCGAGCAGGAAGATCGGATCGATCTGCGCGCCGCGCATTTTCTCGGCGAACACGCCCGCTTCCTCGGGCGGATAGTCGACGACGAGCACGCCGTCGACACCGGCCGCCTGCGCTTCGGTCGCGAACGTGTCGACGCCCATGCGCTCGATCGGGTTCGCATAGCCCATCAGCACGACGGGGGTTTTCTGGTCGGTCTCGCGAAAGCGCTTCACGTCGGCGAGCACGCTCGCCAGCGTGACGCCGCGCGCGAGCGCGCGTTCCGACGAGCGCTGGATCACCGGGCCGTCGGCCATCGGGTCCGAGAACGGCACGCCGAGCTCGATCACGTCGGCGCCGCCTTCGGCGAGCGCGTGCATGAATTCGACGGTCTTCGCGGGATCGGGGTCGCCGGCCGTGATGAACGGGATCAGGCCCTTGCGGCCCTGTTCGGCGAGTGCGGCGAAGGTCTGCTGGATACGGGAGGACATGGCAATTTTCCTTGATGCGATCGGCATGGCGGCGGCGCGACTCACGCGCACGCCTGCGCGGCGAGCGCGCTCACGCGCTCGTGCGCGATCGCGCAATAACTTTCGTTGATCTCGTAGCCGACGAAGTCGCGCCCCTGCCGCGCGCAGGCCACCGCGGTCGTGCCGCTGCCCATGAACGGATCGAGCACGCGGCCGCCCGGCGGGCAGCTCGCGAGCACCATCCGCTCGATGATTTCCAGCGGCTTCTGGGTCGGATGATCGACGCGCTCCGCGTGCTGCCGATGCAGGCGCGAGACCGACCAGACGTCCTTCGGGTTGTAGCCCATCTCCAGCCACTTGCTGCCTTCGAACAGCTTGCGCGAGCGGGCCTTCTTCGTGTCGGCGTCGTACGGGATGCGGACCGGATCGAGATCGAAGTAATACGCTTTGGAAACCGCGAAAAAGCCGATGTTGTCGTGCACCGACGTGAAACGGCGCGTCGTGCCGCCCATGCTCGGCACGCGCCGGTCCCAGATGATCTCGTTGACCATCGTGAGCCTCGTCTTCAGGAAGCTGAAGATTTCCGGCGCGTACTGCCACGTGCAGAAGATGTACATCGACCCGCTCGGCTTGAGCTTCGGAATCGCGAGCTCGAGCCACTCGCGCGTCCACGCGAGGAAATCGTCGCCCGAGCGCTTGTCCGAGTCGTTGCCGTAGTCCTTGCCGAGCCCGTACGGCGGATCGGCGACGATCAGGTCGATCGACGCATCCGGCAGGCGCGCGGCTTCGATCAGAAAATCGCGGTTGTGCAGCTCGATCCCGGCCGACAGTGCGCGCGGCACGGCGAGGACGGGCTGCCCCGCCTCCGCTTCGCTCGCGGCGCCGCCGGCCGGTTGTTCGATCAGGTCACGCATCGGGCGGGGTCAGAGGACGAGGCCCGATCGCTCGGCGACCGTGTGCATGTCCTTGTCGCCGCGGCCCGACAGGTTGACGAGCAGGATCTTGTCCTTCGGCAACGTCGGCGCGAGCTTCACGCCATACGCGATCGCGTGGCTCGACTCGAGCGCGGGGATGATCCCCTCGATCCGGCAGCAGTCGTGGAACGCCTTCAGCGCCTCGTCGTCGGTGATCGGCACGTACTGCGCGCGGCCGCTGTCCTTCAGCCATGCGTGCTCGGGGCCGACGCCCGGGTAGTCGAGGCCGGCCGACACCGAATGGGTCTCGATGATCTGGCCGTTGTCGTCCTGCAGCAGGTACGTGCGGTTGCCGTGCAGCACGCCGGGGCTGCCGGCGATCAGCGACGCCGCGTGACGGCCGGTGTCCAGACCGTCGCCGGCCGCTTCGACGCCGATCAGCTGCACCGAGGTATCGTCGATGTACGGATAGAAGATGCCCATCGCGTTCGAACCGCCGCCGACGCACGCGATCACCGCATCCGGCTGGCGGCCGGCGAGCTCGGGCATCTGCACCTTGCACTCGTCGCCGATCACGCGCTGGAAGTCGCGCACCATCACCGGATACGGGTGCGGGCCCGCGACCGTACCGATGATGTAGAACGTGCTTTCGATGTTGGTGACCCAGTCGCGCATCGCCTCGTTCAGCGCGTCCTTCAGCGTGCGCGAACCCGATTCGACCGGCACGACCGTAGCTCCAAGCAGCTTCATCCGGTAGACGTTCGCGGCCTGGCGGCGCACGTCCTCGGCGCCCATGTAGACGATGCACTCCATCCCGAAGCGCGCACAGATCGTCGCGGTCGCGACGCCGTGCTGGCCGGCGCCCGTCTCGGCGATCACGCGCTTCTTGCCCATCCGCTTCGCGAGAAGCGCCTGGCCGATCACGTTGTTGATCTTGTGCGCGCCGGTGTGGTTCAGGTCCTCGCGCTTCAGGTAGATCTGCGCGCCGCCGAGCATCTCGCTCCAGCGCTGCGCGTGATAGATCGGCGACGGACGGCCGACGAAATACTTCAGTTCACGCTCGTATTCGGCGATGAAATCGGGGTCGTTCCGGAATTTTTCATACGCCGTGCGCAGTTCGTCCAGCGCGTGAATGAGCGTTTCGGCGACGAACACGCCGCCATACGGGCCGAAGTGGCCGCGATCATCAGGAAGGTTGTACATGGTGTCTCTCTCGATCGGTCGGTGCGCCCCGCCTTTGGGGCCGCACCGGCTTGCATCACCCGGCGTCCGCTTCGCGCACCGCGCGTACGAACGCCGCCATCCGGGCGTGATCCTTCACGCCCTTCGCGCCCTCTACTTCGATGCCACTCGAGACATCGACAGCAAACGGACGCAACTGGCGGATCGCATCACCGACGTTTTGCGCGCTCAAGCCACCACTCAAAACGGCCCGATGCGCGAGCTCTGCGGGAATAAGAGACCAATCGAAGACCTTGCCGCTACCGCCGTAGTCCGGCACCAGGGTGTCGAACAGGAGGCCGCGCGCTTTCGAATAATGAAGCGCTAATTCTACCAAATCGGCGCGCTGCGTCGAGGGGCCGACGCGCACTGCGCGCAACCACGGCAGGCGCGCCGCGCGACCGAGGGCGTCGCACTGCTCGGGCGTCTCGTCGCCGTGGAATTGCAGCACCGTCAGCGGCACGTCGCGCACGACGGCCTCGATCTCGGCTTCGGTCGCGTTCACGAACAGCCCGACCACCGACACGAACGGCGGCGCGAGGCTCGCGAGCTCGGCCGCCTGCGCGATCGACACCGCGCGCGGGCTCTTCGGATAGAACACCAGGCCGATCGCGTCGGCGCCGAGCGCAGCCGCGTGCAGCACGTCCTCGGGGCGCGACAGGCCGCACAGCTTGATGCGCGTGCGCGGCGCGAGCGCTGCCGCGGCGGAAGTCGAAGAAGACACGGCGTGATCCGTCATGATGGTGGGTCCAGATCGGCCCAGACGCTGCTCCACGGCACGCTGCCGAGCTGCGCGGGCGGGACGGCGAATTCCGCCGGGTAGCCGACGTGGGCCAGGTACAGCCCGTCGGCCATGAACGTGGGTGCGGCGAGATTGCGATCGCGGCCGGCCAGTACGTCGGCGAGCCAGTCCGCCGGATAGCGGCCGCGCCCGACCGCGACGAGGCAGCCCATCAGGTTGCGCACCATGTGATGCAGGAACGCGTTCGCGCGGAAGCGGAAATGAATGAAGTTGCCCGCGCGTCGCACGTCGATCTGGTACAGGTGTTTGACCGGCGTCTTCGACTGGCATTCCGACGAACGAAACGACGAGAAATCGTGCTCGCCGATCAGGTGCGCGGCGGCGGCGCGCATCGCGTCGTCGTCGAGCGGCGTGTGGATCCAGCCCGACCGGCCGGCCAGCATCGGCGAGCGCACGGGATGCACGTACAGCGCGTAGTAGTAGGTGCGTTCGAACGCCGAGAAACGCGCGTGGAACGTGTCCGGCATCGGCTTCGCCCACTGCACCGACACTGTCGACGGCAGGAACGCGTTGGTGCCGCGCACCCACGAGAAATCCGTGCGGTCGAGTTCCGTGTCGAAATGCACGACCTGGCCGAGCCCGTGCACGCCCGTGTCGGTCCGCCCCGCGACCGTCGTGTGCAGCGGCACGCACGCGAATTCGCCGAGCGCACGCTCGAGTGCATCCTGCACGGTCTTGCCGTGCGGCTGCGCCTGCCAGCCGCAGAACGCCGCGCCGTCGTACTGAATCCCGAGCGCGATCCGCATCACGCCTCGTCCGCCAGTTTCGCGAGCAGCGCGCGTGCATCGTCGCGCGTCGCGGCGTCGTTCGCGTCGACCACTTCCTGCAGCAGCGTGCGCGCGCCGGACAGGTCGCCCAGTTCGACGTACTCGGACGCGAGATCCAGCTTGTTGCGGGCGATGCGCGCGAGCTCCTCCGGCGTCAGTGCCGGCAACACGGCGCCCGGCGTGGACGGCAGGTCGAGGTCGAAATCCAGCTTCAGCGCGCCGAACTGCGCGCCCCCGAGCGGCGGCAGCGACGACGGCGTGGATGCGCCCGCAGCGTGAGGTGCGGGCGTGGATGCATCCGGATCCCAGTCGAACTCGTCGTCCTGGTCGGCTGAATGTTCCGGGGACAGACCGTTCACGCCGACGTGCGGAGGCGCGGCGGATTGACCGTTAGTTGCGATATGCTCGCCTGCGGCTCGCCCCTCTTCCTCGGCCTGCTCGTCCGCGGCACGCGGCGGCAGCGGCATGTCGAGGCTGTTGAGCGCGCTGATCGCGTTCTGCATCAGCGCCGCGTGCTGCGCGTCGTTGGTCGCTGCGGCGGGTGCTGCGACGGGCTCGTCCGCCGCCGGTTCCGCGACGGGCTTCACGTCGTGCGCGGCCGACGCTGCGTCGATGTCGGGCGCGACGTGCGCAGACGGCCCTTCCGCCTGCTCGTCATGCGGCTTCGCCGCTTCCGGCGACGACGCGACCTCGGGTTTGTGCGTCTCGACCGACTCGGCCGCTGCGGCGGCCGCCGTGACCAGATTCACGTCGCCCGCCGCGTCGCGGG
The DNA here is from genome assembly GCF_003635165.1 of Burkholderia sp. Nafp2/4-1b. Taxonomy (GTDB): domain Bacteria; phylum Pseudomonadota; class Gammaproteobacteria; order Burkholderiales; family Burkholderiaceae; genus Burkholderia. Next base: position 63,202 of record NZ_ML058601.1, read on the forward strand.
CCACCGGCGTCTCGGGGAGGATCGGCGGCGACGGTTCGGTGCGCGCGACGGGCGCAGAAGGCGCTTCCACTTGCTCGTCGTGCGGCTTTGCCGTATCCGGCGACGACGCGACCTCGGGTTCGTGCATCTCGACCGTCTCGGCCGCTGCGGCAGCCGCCGTAACCAGACTCAGGTCGCCGGCCGCGTCGCGGGCCAGTGGCGTCTCGGGGAGGATCGGCGGCAACGGTTCGGCGGATGCGACAGGCGACGGCGATGCATCGGCATCGCCAGCAGCCGCGACGCCGGAGGCCGGCGTGATGTCGTCGGCCGAGCGCGCTTTGCGGCGTTTGCGCCAGGCAAACCCGGCCGCAAGCACGACCACGGCCGCGCCGGCCGCCGCGGCCGGACGCCAGTCGATCTGTTCCGAACCGCGTACGGGTGCGGCGGCCGGCGCCGGCACGGCCGCCTGCACGGGCGCCGATGCCGGCTGTACCGCACTCGCGGCCACACCGGACGCCGCTTCGCTCGCGGCCGCAGACGACGCGGCAGCGGATGCCCCCGCGTCGTTTGCAGCGGGACGCGGCACAGCGGGTGTCGGTACAGGCGCCGGTGCAACGTTGTTCGTCGCGGCGGGCTTGCCGATTCCGTGCTTCTGCAGCTCCATCAGCACGCGGTTCTTCAGCGCGAGCAGTTGCTGCAGGCTCGACGGCCGCGGCTGCGATGCGCCCGCGACGGGGGCCGCCGCGGACGGTTCGTGCATGCGTTGCGCCGGATTGCCCGGTACCGACTGGATAGCGGCTTCGCTTGCCGACGACGGCGCGGACTGAATCGAGCCGCTCCATACGTGCGGGCCGCTTGCACCGGCCGCCGACGCTGCCGGCTGAACGGGTTCGACCGTCGACGCACCGTGCGCAGCGGACGCGCCGATCGAAGCCGACGCCCCGGCCGCTGTCGCGACGCTCGCCCCGCTGACCGGCGCCGGATGCGCAGCCGACGCGGCCGGCGCGGCTTGCACGGCCGAACCCGGATGCGGCGCGGTCGCACCATGCTGCGCGACAGAAGCGGCGGCCGTGCCCGACGCGGCGGCCGGCGCGGATGCTGCCGCTGTTCCGGACGCACCCGACACACCCGACGCACCGGCCGGCACGAGCGCCGCACCGGTCGCGTCGAGCGCGGGCACCGTCAGCGTCGCGCCGACTTTCAGGCGGCTCGGGTCGCGCTTCATGAACGCCTGCGGATTCGCGTCGAACAGCGCACGGCCGGCGCGCGCAAGCACGGCCGGATCGTGCGACTGGGTCGCGGCTTTCGCGAGGTCGTTCAACGACTGGCCAGGCTGGACGGTCACGTTGAGCGGCGCGGGTCCACCTGCTGCGGACGCCGGCAGATCACCGGCGCCGGCGGCCCAGGCCGACGCGGACGCGCCCAGCGCCAGGATCGCCAGCGCGGCACGCACGGCGCACGACAGACGGGACAGACGCGGAAACAAGGAAATTCGGGACATCGTAGGCTCTATCGCCGCGCACGGGCGCGGCTCGGATTCGCGTAGGAAAGCGTCAATAAAGTCGCCGCAGAAATGCAAAAGCGTCGCGCTGAACGCGACGCTTTCGGCGGTTCTGCGCGTCGTAACCGCATAGTTTACTTCACGCGATCGGATTCCGGCCGAATTCGTCGCCGGTCGCTGCGGCCGCTCATGCCGGTGCAGCGGCTCGGCCGCCGCCTGCACACCGCCGGGCGCCGGCCAAATAAAAAACGCCTGCCGCCCCGCGAAGGGCTGGCAGGCGTTGCGCGCCGATGGCGCGCTGCGCGGTCCGATCCTTACTTGTCGAGCAGGATGCGCAGCATGCGGCGCAGCGGTTCGGCCGCGCCCCACAGCAGCTGATCGCCGACCGTGAATGCCGACAGGTATTCGCCGCCCATCGCGAGCTTGCGCAGGCGACCGACCGGCACCGTCAGCGTACCGGTGATCTTCGCCGGCGACAGGTCGCGCATCGATGCTTCGCGCTCGTTCGGGACAACCTTCACCCAGTCGTTCGCCGACGCGAGGATGCCGTTGATTTCGTCGAGCGGGACGTCCTTCTTCAGCTTGATCGTCAGCGCCTGCGAGTGGCAGCGCATCGCGCCGATCCGCACGCACAGGCCGTCGACCGGGATCGAGCCCGGCTCGCCCATGGCCGGCTTGCCGAGGATCTTGTTGGTTTCCGCGCCGCCCTTCCACTCTTCCTTCGACATCCCGTTGCCGAGATCCTTGTCGATCCACGGAATCAGCGAACCGGCGAGCGGCACGCCGAACTGGCTCGTCGGCATCGCGTCGCTGTTCATCGTCGCGAGCACGCGGCGGTCGATGTCGAGAATCGCGGAAGCCGGATCGGCGAGCTGTTCCTGCACCGAACCGTGCAGCGCGCCCATCTGCGACAGCAGTTCACGCATGTTCTGCGCGCCCGCGCCCGATGCGGCCTGGTACGTCATCGCCGTCATCCAGTCGACGAGGTTCTCGCGGAACAGGCCGCCTAGTGCCATCAGCATCAGGCTGACCGTGCAGTTGCCGCCGACGAAGTTCTTCGTGCCCTTGACGAGCGCGTCCTTGATCACGTCGAGGTTGACCGGATCGAGGATGATGACCGCGTCGTCCTGCATCCGCAGCGACGATGCCGCGTCGATCCAGTAGCCGTTCCAGCCGGCCGCGCGCAGCTTCGGGAACACGTCGTTCGTGTAGTCGCCGCCCTGGCACGTGATGATCACGTCGCACTTCTTCAGCTCGTCGACGTTGGTCGCGTCCTTGAGCGTGGTCTCGTTTTTCGCGAACGACGGCGCCTTGCCGCCTGTATTGCTGGTGCTGAAAAACACCGGTTCGATCAGGTCGAAATCACCTTCTTCCTGCATGCGTTGCATCAGCACGCTGCCGACCATGCCGCGCCAACCTACGAGACCTACGTTCATGACTAACCCTTTGAATGGAGCTTCCCCGCCATTTCCGTCCCCGGCGTGACCGCGCGGGGAAACAGGCGGGCACGACGGCGATCAGCGTTTAATGATCGTTTTCGTGGTAATGGTTTTCGTGATGACGATGGCGCGCGCACCCGCACGGGCAGTGTTGCCGTGGAGTTTCAAGACCGGGGAGATCAGGGAAATCAGCGCCATCGTTCGAGTCTACACAAAGCCGGTTGCCCGCACAACGGCCAACCGTGCGGAAACCGGCCGATTTCGCGGCCGGTTCGCGCCCTTTCTACATTAACTGCCTTGACTGCTGCCTAACTGCCGTACTGCGTTGCCGCGCGTTACAGCGCGGCGACCACCGCGTCGCCCATCGCCACCGTGCCGACCTGCTTGCAGCCCGGCGTCGCGATGTCGCCCGTGCGATAGCCTTGTTCGAGCACCGTTTTCACCGCGCGCTCGATGCGATCGGCCTGTTCCGCACGATTCAGCGAGTAGCGCAGCAGCATCGCGGCCGACAGGATCGTTGCGAGCGGGTTAGCGATGCCCTTGCCCGCGATGTCCGGTGCCGAGCCGTGCGACGGCTCGTACAGGCCCTTGTTGTTCTTGTCGAGCGACGCCGACGGCAGCATGCCGATCGAACCCGTCAGCATCGACGCTTCATCCGACAGGATGTCGCCGAACATGTTGCCGGTCACGATCACGTCGAACTGCTTCGGCGCCTTCGCGAGCTGCATCGCCGCGTTGTCGACGTACATGTGCGACAGCTCGACGTCCGCGTATTCCTTCGACACGTCGATCATGATGTCACGCCAGAACTGCGACGTCTCGAGCACGTTCGACTTGTCGACCGACAGCAGCTTCTTCGCGCGCTTTTGCGCGGCCTGGAACGCGACGTGCGCGATGCGGCGCACTTCCGGCTCCGAGTAGCGCATCGTGTCGAAGCCTTCGCGTTCGCCGGCGAACGGGCCGTCCGGCGCCGCGCGCACGCCGCGCGGCTGGCCGAAGTAGATGTCGCCGTTCAGTTCGCGCACGATCAGGATGTCGAGGCCCGCGACGAGTTCCGGCTTCAGCGGCGATGCATCGACGAGCTGCGGATAGCAGATCGCCGGGCGGAAGTTCGCGAACAGCTCGAGATGCTTGCGCAGCCCGAGGATCGCCTGCTCGGGGCGCAGCGCGCGCTCGAGCGAGTCGTACTTCCAGTCGCCGACCGCGCCGAACAGGATCGCGTCCGCTTCCTTCGCGAGTTTCAGCGTCGCGTCCGGCAGCGGATGACCGCTCGCCTCGTAGCCCGCGCCGCCGACCGGCGCCTGTTCGAGTTCGAACTTCTCGCCGAGGGCGTTCAGCACCTTGACCGCTTCGTTGACGATTTCCGGACCGATGCCGTCGCCGGGCAGCACTGCAATCTTCATGCGTTATTCCTGACTGGGTAGGTGTGGGTGGCAAGTCGGCGAGCGCGCGTCATGCGCGCCCGCCCGAAGGCAATCTCAGCCGACCAGCTTGTTGTTGAGCCACGGCTGCTTCGCGAGCCGCTCGGCTTCGAACTGACGGATCTTGTCCGCGTGACGCAGCGTGAGCCCGATGTCGTCGAACCCGTTCAGCAGGCAGTACTTGCGGAACGCAGTGATGTCGAACGCATACTCGCGGCCGTCGCCCGTGCGCACGACCTGCGCGTCGAGATCGATCGTCAGTTGAAAGCCGTTGAATGCGACCGTCTCGTTGAACAGGTGATCAACCTGCTGCTCGGTCAGCACGATCGGCAGCAGCCCGTTCTTGTAGCAGTTGTTGAAGAAGATGTCGGCGAAGCTCGGCGCGATGATCGCGCGGAAGCCGTACTGCTGCAGCGCCCACGGCGCGTGCTCGCGCGAGCTGCCGCAGCCGAAGTTCTTGCGGGCGAGCAGCACCGAGGCACCCTGGTAGCGCGGTTGGTTCAGCACGAAGTCCGGGTTCAGCGGACGCTTCGAGTTGTCCTGACCCGGCTCGCCGTGGTCGAGGTAACGCCATTCGTCGAACGCGTTCGGGCCGAAACCCGTGCGCTTGATCGACTTCAGGAACTGCTTCGGGATGATCGCGTCGGTGTCGACGTTCTCGCGATCGAGCGGCGCCACGACGCCGGTATGTACAGTGAATTTTTCCATGATCCGTCTATCCGGTAGAAGGGCCGGCAGTCAGCCGGCGCACATCGACAAATTCTCGGCGGCCATCAATCCGCGGCGCGCTGGAGCGCATTGCCGGCGGCGTTGACGTCCTGGCCGAAGCCTCGGACGGTATTGCAGCCCGCAAGGCCGAAGCCCAGCCCCGCGAGCGCCAGCGCGGCAACCAGCCGCGCGATGAGTTTCGTTGCCGTCACGCGTTACCCCAGCTGGCGAATGTCGACGAAGTGGCCTTCGATCGCCGCCGCCGCCGCCATCGCGGGGCTCACGAGGTGCGTGCGACCGCCCGCGCCCTGCCGGCCTTCGAAGTTGCGGTTCGACGTCGACGCGCAGCGTTCGCCCGGATCGAGCCGGTCGGCGTTCATCGCGAGGCACATCGAGCAGCCCGGTTCGCGCCATTCGAAGCCGGCATCGGTGAACACCTTGTCGAGCCCTTCGCGCTCGGCCTGCGCCTTCACGAGGCCCGAGCCCGGAACCACCATCGCGAGCCGAACGTTCGACGCGATGCGGCGGTTCAGCTTCTTCACGACGTACGCGGCCGCGCGGATGTCTTCAATGCGTGCGTTCGTGCACGAACCGATGAAGATCTTGTCGACCTTGATCGACTCGATCGGCGTGTTCGGCTCGAGCGCCATGTAGGCCAGCGCGCGCTCCATCGCGTCGCGCTTGACCGGATCCTTCTCGCGCTCGGGGTCCGGCACGCGACCGTCGATCGACGTGACCATTTCCGGCGACGTGCCCCACGTGACCTGCGGGACGATCTCGGCCGCGTTCAGCTCGACGACGCGGTCGAACTGCGCGCCTTCGTCCGACTTGAACTCGCGCCAGTATTCGACGGCCTGGTCCCATTCCGCGCCGGTCGGCACGAACGGACGGCCCTTCAGGTAGTCGATCGTCGTGTCGTCGACGGCGACCATGCCCGCGCGCGCGCCGGCTTCGATCGCCATGTTGCAGACGGTCATGCGGCCTTCCATCGTCAGCGCGCGGATCGTCGAGCCGCCGAATTCGATCGCGTAGCCCGTGCCGCCGGCCGTGCCGATCTTGCCGATGATCGCGAGCACGATGTCCTTCGCGGTACAGCCGCGCGGCAGTGCGCCCTCGACCTTCACGAGCATGTTCTTGCTCTTTTTCTGGAGCAAGGTTTGCGTCGCGAGCACGTGCTCGACTTCCGACGTGCCGATGCCGTGCGCGAGCGCGCCGAACGCGCCGTGCGTCGACGTGTGCGAATCGCCGCAGACGATCGTCATGCCCGGCAGCGTCGCGCCCTGCTCCGGCCCGATGATGTGCACGATGCCCTGGCGCACGTCGTTCATCTTGAACTGCGTGATGCCGAACGCGTCGCAGTTCGCGTCGAGCGTGTCGACCTGCAGCTTCGAGACGGGATCGGCGATGCCGTGGCTGCGATCGGTGGTCGGGACGTTGTGGTCGGACACGGCCAGGTTCGCGCTGATGCGCCACACCGGGCGATGCGCGACGTTCAGCCCTTCGAACGCCTGCGGGCTCGTGACTTCGTGCAGCAGCTGACGGTCGATGTAGAGCAATGCCGTGCCGTCGTCCTCGGAGTGGACGACGTGGGTATTCCACAGTTTGTCGTAGAGAGTCTGTGCCATGGGTATGCGGGGTCGTTGTGACTACAAGCCTTACTGGTGCGATCGATTATGCCACGCAGAACGCGCTGCGGCGCAGGCTCGGCGCTAAAAAACCCATTAAAAACAGTGGTTTGGCTGGTAGTGCCAATACCTGTATCGGCATTACCAGCCAAACGGGGCACGCACGATCCGGCTCGCGGCGATCGCCCGCGCCCTCGCCTAGCCGTTCGGATATTCGCGATTGATCAGGTCGAGCCGCAGCATCGCGAGCTGCATGCCGGCGTTGCTCAGCAGGTAGAGATCGCGCCGCCGCATCGCCGGCTGCTGGGCCGATGCATCGTAGGTACCCGGCAGCGTCAGCCCGGCCGGCACCGCCGCCTGCATCCCCGCCGCGTTCGACGCGCGCACGGCGATCGACGCCTGATCGCGGTGCGTGACGACGCCGACCTTGCCGAGCGCCGCCGCCGAACCGGCCTGCCTGACGATCGCGGCGACCACGCCGTCGGGCGTCGGTATCAGGCTGCCGGCCGCCGCAGCGGGCGTCGCGATCGACGTCACGCCGGCCGTCAGTCCGTACTTCGACGCGAGCACGCTCGCGACTTCCTGCTGCGCGAAAACCGGCACCGCGATCTTCTGCCGAAGCTGGAACACGGCATCGGCGATCGCCTCGTTCACGGGGCCCGGCACCGGCGTGGCGGCCGATGCCCCGGCGCGACTGCCGAAGCCGAACGCGGCAATCGTGTTGATGGCGGCAGCGTCGACGGTCGGCGGCGTCCAGGAGAAAAACGTGTCGAGCAGATGACCGGTTTCGTCGGCGGCGGTCGCGCGATCGTTCAGTTCGTTGGTCAGCTTGCCGAGCATCTGGCGCTGCAGTTCGGCATCGGAAACGGGCGCGTCGCCCGCGAAAGCGGGTGCAGCGGCGGCGCACGATGCGGCGAGCAATGAAGTGGAAGCCAGGAAATGGCGGCGGTTCGTCATGGTCACGGAATTCGAATGAGAAACAACGGAAGGCATCAGCCCTTCGGGAACGCCCGCATCGTCGCGGTCATCGCGCGCGTCAGCATCTGCGCATACATGTCGTGCACGAGATAGAGGCTGCGGTTGCGCGTCCACGGTTGGCCCGACTGCGGGTCGTACATCGTCGGCAGCGGCACCTCGGCGACCGCAGCCGCCTTCATGCCTGCCTGCTGCGAAATCTGGAGGCAGCGCTTCGCATGGTCGCGGTGGCCGACCACCGCGACGGTGCCCATCGCCGATGCGCCACCCGCGCGCGATACGGCCACGGCCGCGACACCCGCGGTGCTCAGGTACACGATCGAGCCGTCGCTCGCGATCACCGGCTCGATCGACGACAGCACGTCGCTGCCCATCCCGTATTTCGATACCAGGAAGCGCGCGATTTCCCACTGCGCGTAGACCTTGACGGGCTTCAACTGGCGGATGCGGTACACGGCGTCCGCCAGCGCTTCGTTGACGGGCCCCGGATCGGGCAGCGCGGACTGGTTGCCGCCCGTGCTCGACGTGTTGCCGCTCGCCGCGTTCGGGCGATTGCCGAAGCTGTACGCGACGATCGCGCCGATCTGTGCGGCCGGCACGGTCGGCAGCGCCCACGTGAAGCCGACATCGGTCATCGCCGGCACGATCGCATCGACCGTCGCCGCATCGCCGAGCTGGGCGTTCAGTTTCGCGGACATCTGCGCGGCAAGTGCCGCATCGGTGATCGGTGCCGCCGCGACGTCGTCGCCGCCGCATGCGCTCAACAGCGGCGCCGCCGCAACGGCCGGTGCGGCAGCCAGGAATTTTCTGCGGGTAGCAGTCGATGGATTCGAATTCATAAGAGATACGAAACGATGCGAATCGCAGTGTTGCGAGTCGCGGGGTCAGCGGAAATGGCAATCGGGCGCGTCGCGCGGTTCGGCGATGGGCGGCAGAGCCGGAGCGTGAACCGCAACGCGACGATCCGTCGATCGACGAGACGGAATCGTAGTGGCCGTCTATTAAATTGCGGTGAAGTTGTCGAACGAATGCGGACGATCATCACTTCGTTTCGCCGATGGTCGAATTTGTTTCATCGGTGGTGAGCGCGCGACTTCCGTTTCACCGGCGGTGAGCCATGTCGTTCATGCGGTTTTATCGCGCACGATCTCCTAGACTGTCTATTCGCCACGGGCGGCGCACGACCGCCCTCCCCGCCATCACGATGCGGGCCTCACCCGACGCATCGACCGGACAGGAGAACAGCATGCGATATGAGCTCTATTACTGGCCCGAAATCCAGGGCCGCGGAGAATACGTGCGGCTCGCGCTCGAAGCGGCCGAGGCCGATTATGTCGACGTCGCGCGCGAATCGGGGCGCGGCATGGGCGTATCCGCGATGATGCGCATGATGGACAGCACGAAGGCCGAATGCGTGCCGTTCGCCCCGCCGTTCCTGAAGGCCGGCGACGTGGTCGTCGGGCAGACCGCGAACATCCTGCTGTTTCTCGGCGCACGGCTCGGGCTCGCACCCGACGACGAAGCCGGACGCTTGTGGGTGCATCAACTGCAGCTGACCGCCGCCGATTTCATCACCGAGATCCACGATACGCATCACCCGATCGGCAGCGGCCTCTATTACGAGGACCAGAAGGCGGAGGCAGCCGAGCGCGCGGCCGATTTCCTCCAGCATCGGCTGCCGAAGTTCCTCGGGTATTTCGATCGCGTGCTCGCGCAGAATCCGCACAAGCGCGGTTATATCGCGGGCAGCGCGCTCAGTTATGCAGACCTGACGATGTTCCAGTTGATCGAGGGCCTGCGCTATGCGTTTCCGAAAGCGATGAAGCGCGCAGAGCGCAAGGTCGCGGCACTCGTCGGCCTGCACGATCGCGTCGCGGAGCATCCGCCCGTCGCGCGCTATCTCGAATCGGAGCGCCGCATCCCGTTCAACGACATGGGGATCTTCCGGCACTATCCGGAGCTGGACGCGTAGCGGCGGCGCGGCATCCGCGCGCGCCGCCCGGCGCTCAACGCGACGGGTCGCGTTTCCCGTGCGTGACGGCCGCGTCGACGGCGTCGTCCGAGCGCGTGAGCCACGGCCCGATTTCCATCTCCTCGTAGCGCACGAGCCGGCTCTTGCGCACGCGGCGATACGCCCACCAGATCGCGACGAACAGCGGAATCCACACGTAGATCGACAACACCTCCATCCAGTCGATGCGGGCCGCGAAGAACGCCTGGTAATCCTGCCCGAGCGAGATCACGATGCAGATCGCGATGGCGAACAGCGGCCCGAACGGAAACCACTTCGCGCGGTACGGCAACTGCTCGAGCCGGTAGCCCTGCTTCAGGAAGCCCTTGCGGAACCGGTAGTGGCAAACCGCGATGCCGAGCCACGCGATGAAGCCGGTGATGCCGACCGTGTTGAGCAGCCACAGGTAGATGCTCTGGTTGTTGGTCAGCGACGTGAGGAAGCACAGCCCGCCCACCGCCATCGTCGCGTACAGCGCATTGCGCGGCACGCCGCCGGGCGACAACGTCGCGAACATCGCGGGCGCACGGCCTTCCGCCGCGAGGTTGTACAGCATCCGCGTGGCCGCATACGTGCCCGAGTTGCCGGCCGACAGCACGGCCGTCAGGATCACGAGATTCATCGCGCCGGCCGCAAGCGGAAAGCCCGCATGGCTGAACACGAGCGTGAACGGGCTCACACCGATGTCGGTCACGTCGCTCTTCAGTAGGTTCGGATCGGTGTACGGCACCAGCAGGCCGATCACGAAGATCGCGAGCACGTAGAACAGCATGATTCGCCAGAAGATCTGCTTCACCGCGCGCGGGATCGTCTTGCGCGGGTGTTCCGATTCGCCGGCGGTAATGCCGACCAACTCGGTACCGAGGAACGAGAAACCCGCGATCAGCGCGACGCTCATCATCGCGTGCACGCCGCCGACGAACGGTGCATCGCCGGTCCGGAAGTTGCGCCAGCCGACCGGATGGCCGTTGCCCAGCAGGCCGGCCGCGATCAGCAGCCCCGCCGCGATGAACGCGATCACGGTGACGACCTTGATCAGCGAGAACCAGTATTCGGACTCGCCGAAGCCGCGCACGGACAGCGTGTTCAGCAGGAAGATCAGCACCAGGAATCCGGCACCCCACCACACGCCCGGAATGGCTGGAAACCAGTAGCGCATCACGATCTGCGCGGCGACCAGCTCGATCGCGATGGTCACGGCCCAGCTGTACCAGTAGGTCCAGCCGAGGGCGACGCCGAAGCCTTCGTCGACGTATTTCTCGCCGTACACCGCGAACGAGCCGGACACCGGCATCAGCGCGGCCATCTCGCCGAGCCCGGTGACGACGAAGTAGACCATCATCCCGATCGCGATATACGCGGCGATCGCGCCGCCCGGCCCCGCCTGCGCGACCGACGCGCCCGACGCGACGAACAGCCCCGTGCCGATCGAGCCGCCGATCGCGATCATCGCGATGTGGCGGCCCTGCAGCCGGCGCTTGAGCGCCGTCCCGGACGGCGCGGTTGTCCGCGCTACCGCTTGCATAGCATCCATAGTGTTCACCCTGATTGGATTCGGGTCGATCGAATCGATTCGGAATCCCAATCGATCGACCCGGTTATTCACGTCGAAGCCGGTCCTGCCTGCCGGGCCGCGTCAGACGACGCTGCGCTTGATAGCCTGCAGCTCGGCCGTCGTCACGATCTTCTCGATCCGGAACCGCGGACTTTCCAGCCACACGTTCGCGATCCGCCGGTACTCGTCGAGATCCTCGCACGCAAGCCGCACGAGAAAATCGAACGTGCCGCTGACGAGCCAGCAATCGAGCACCGCCGGGTTGTTCCGCATCTCATCCTCGAACGGCACCTGCGAACGCCCGTGATCGGCCAGCACGATCTGCGCGATCACGACGATCGGCTTGGTCGCGCGCGGCGCCTTGATCACCGCGCGGTAGCCTTCGATCACGCCCAGCGCCTCGAGCCGCTCCACGCGCGCCTGGCACGGGCGCGGCGTGAGGTTCACGAGCTCCGACAGCTTCCGGTATGAAATCCGGCCGTCGGTGCGCAGGATGTCGAGGATCCGGAGATCGATCTTGTCGAGCTGCATCTTCTTGTCGGTCATCCGCGTTCGCTCCGGTCGGTGTGTGGCGGGTGCGCGGAGGGTCTCCTCCAGTTCCGCGCGGGGGCCACATTATCCGGCCGAAGCGGCCGCTCGCCAATCGGCTAGAACCGCAGCGACAGGCAGGTCAGCCCGCCGTCCATCTTGCGGAACTCGCTCGTGTCGATCACGTGCAGCGGCAGCCCGAGCGACTGAATCGCGTCGTGCACGCGCGGATAGCCTGCCGGCGTGATCAGCGTGCCGTTCACGCGCAGCGTGTTGCCCGCGTATTCGTCGACGGCCGAGATCGCGATCCGGCGGTACTCGGCGAATGCCGGATGCGCGGCCAGCGCCTCGGTCACGAGCAGCGTGTCGTCGCCGAGCGCGTTGACGACCGACTTCAGGTGCAGACCCGCGCCGACCGGCACCGCGATGACCGAATAACCGTAGCGCGACACCAGCGCCTCGAACTCGGCGATGCCCTCGGCGTCGGTGCGGCCTGTCAGGCCGATATAGAAGCGCTTGCCGACGAGCATCACGTCGCCGCCGTCGAGACGGCCGGCCTGCATCGGCAGCAGGTCGCGATGCGCGCCGAGCGCCGCTTCGATGTGGGCCGTCTCGCCGCGGCGCGCCGGCGCACCCGGGCGCGTGATCACGGCGAATTCGGGCGTGACGACGGCGACGTCCTCGACGAAGTGCGAATCGGGGAACGCGTCCAGCGGCGGCAGTTCGGTCAGCGCGACGCCGAGGCCGCGCAGCGCGTCGCAGTACGCGTGAAACTGCGTGAGCGTCTTGTCGTAGTCGGGCGCGCCGAGCGTGGCGGTGGTGAGACCCGCGCCACAGGACGGCGCGGGGCGGCGAACGATCGCTTGCGTGAATTGCATCGGCTTCTCCATGGTCACGCTGCCTCCGTGCGGCGCACGGGGCAGCTGCGTTGTGTCCGGACCATTATCGGAAGCCAAATTGCGCAATTCGCGTCGATTTCGGGCGCGCCCGCAGCCGATTACGTCGAATTGGAGGCAACGCGCAGCGGATTCGGCAGACCGGTGGTGGATGCGACGCGAACGGCGGCTGCCGCGTGCCGCCGCCGCGATGCGCCCGCTGCATTCGTCATCCGGCGAACGGCTCGAAGCCCATTTGCGCACGGCCAAGCGCCGTGAGGTCGCTCTCGCGTCCCCGTCCGTCGAACTCGACCTCGAAATGATCGGCCGGGAAATCGGGCGGACTGTCGCCGCGCACGAACGCGAGCCGCTGGCGCTGCAGGTACGCGTCGTTCTTCGCGCAGCCGGGCGCGGCCGCGATGTACATCACGTTGCTGTCGACGCTGCCGCGATGCGCATCCTCGACCGCATGCACGACGTCGCCATGCCAGAACACCGCGTCGCCCGGCTCCATGTGCGGGATCGGCACCAGCGCGTCTAGCAGCAGCGCATGCCATTCGGGCTGGATCGACAGCGCGCGGCCCGGTCGCGCGCCGCACAGGTCGTCATCGGCCACGTCGTCCTGCAGCGCGCGCAGCACGACGTACGCCATCGCGTTCGCGACCGGAATCAATTGCAGCGTGCCGTCGCCGGGCCCTTGCGGCGTCAGCGCGGTCCAGCCCTGGAACGTGCGGAACATCGAACACACGGCCGGCGACGGAATCTCCTCGACGTCGGGACGGAACGCGGCGTCGAACGGGTCGTAATCGCGCCAGCGGCCGGCCAGCACGTGGCGATAAACCTGCCGGAAATTCGCGCCGAGCCAGCGCTCGACCGAGCCGCCGTCGACATGCGGCGACAGCCCGAGCGACGTCGAGCCCGGCGGCCGGCGGCGGATCCGATCGGCATAGGCCGGCACCTGGTCGGGATCGAAATGCGTATGCGCGCCGTCCGCGTGGCGCCACAGGCGGTTCAGGAATACGCGTGCCTGCGTGAGTGCCGGCGACTGCCGGGCGGCCACCTGCGGCTTCGACCAGTAGACGCCGTAGATCTGCGGCTTGCCCGACGCGAGATTGCCGAAGTAGCGATCTTCGGCGCGCGCATCCAGCCGCTCGGCGAAACGGTTCGCATCGAGGTAGGCGCCGATCTCGTCGTTCCAGTCGCGTGCCTGCCGCGCGTCGAACACGCCGCGAATCACCGCCGCGCCGTGCGTGCGGATCGCGGCAATCGTCTGCGGATCCACCGTGCCGTTCGCGATGTCCGCGAATCGCAGCACCGGAATCACGTCGCGGCCGTGTGCGTGTGCGCGGCGGATCGCGTCCACCTGCCGCGCGATGTCGCCTTCAAGTTCGCGGAACGTGGCCGCGTAACCGGGCAGGTCGGCGCGCAGCGCGCGTTTCGCCGTGCGGATCGCGGCCGGCAGATCGTCAATCGTCAGATGCATCGCCGTCTCCTCGCTGAATCGTTTTGATGAGCATCCAGCGTACGGCCGACGCACGGCCACCATCGACACTATCCAGCCAACAATCGATACAATCCGGACAACCGCGCTTTACTCGTGAGGATCGGTCGCGATCGTGCCACCGCGCGCTGCCCGCCCTCGTCCGGAGGTCTCGATGAAACCGCTGTACGAGCACGTGACGTTCGCCCCTGGCTGTTCGATTCGCGTGTACCACCGCCAGCTCGCACGCATTCCATTCGAATGGCACCGCCATCCCGAATACGAACTGACGCTGACGCTGAACAGCCGCGGCCAGCGCTTCATCGGCGATCACGTCGCCCGCTATGCGGACGACGATCTCGTGCTCGTGCCGCCGAACCTGCCGCATACGTGGTCGTCGAACGCGCGCATCGACCGCGACGCGCCGGAAGTCGCGCTCGTCCTCTGGTTCGACGGCGACTGGGCGCGGCGCGTGGCCGACTGCTGCCCCGAATACGCGCCGCTGCGCTCGCTGCTGCGCCGCGCGGCGCCGGGCCTCAGCTTCGACGCCGAGACGGCGCGCGCGATGCGCGCGCGGCTGCCGAAGTTGCTCGATCCGTCGCCGCGCGTGCGCCTCGCGGCCGCACTCGACACGCTCGCCGAGCTCGCGGAAGCCGGCGGCGAGCCGCTCGCCACCGCGCAGGCCTACGATCGTCCCGACCCAGCCGCGCCACTCGCCGACGCGGCCTCGGCCGCGCCCGAAGCCGAGCGCCTCGATCGCGTGCTCGACGCGATCGACCGGCAGTTTCACGAGCCGCTGCGCATCGACACGCTCGCGGCCGTCGCGCACATGTCCGAGCGCACGCTGCAACGGCTGTTCGCGCGGCACCTCGGCGAAAGCGTCGGCCGCTACGTGCAGCGGCTGAGGCTCGCGCATGCGTGCCGTCACCTGGTCGGCACCGACTGGCCGATCGCGACGGTCGCCGCGCGCTGCGGCATTCCGAACGCCGCGAACTTCAACCGCCAGTTCCTCGCGGCGCGCGGGATGACGCCCGGCGCATATCGGCAGTTCTTCGCGCAGCACGGCCATGCGCCCGATGCCGACTCGCCGGCGTCGCTCGATACGCGGCCGCCGTCGCTGGAACGCCGCACCGGATCGGACAAACTTCGGCCGCACAAATGAAAACACCCCGGCGGGATATCCCACCGGGGTGCTGAAGCATTGCGTTGCCGGACGCGAGCGGCCTTGCGGCCGTTCGCGCCGCGCACGACTTAACGTGCGTTGAGCGGCTTCGCTTCGCGCGGCGTGTCGCCGATGAACAGCTGACGCGGACGGCCGATCTTCTGTTCCGGATCCGCAATCATTTCGTTCCACTGTGCGATCCAGCCGACCGTACGTGCCATCGCGAAGATACACGTGAACATCGACGTCGGGATGCCCAGCGCGCGCTGGACGATGCCCGAGTAGAAGTCGACGTTCGGGTACAGCTTGCGCGACACGAAGTATTCGTCTTCCAGCGCGATCTTCTCGAGCTGCATCGCGAGCTTGAACAGCGGGTCGTCGTGCAGGCCCAGCTCGTTCAGCACTTCGTAGCACGTTTCGCGCATCAGCTTCGCACGCGGATCGTAGTTCTTGTACACGCGGTGACCGAAGCCCATCAGCTTCACGCCCGAATTCTTGTCCTTCACCTGCTTGATGAATTCGGGGATGTTGTCCGGCGAACCGATCTGCTCGAGCATGTTCAGCGCGGCTTCGTTCGCACCACCGTGCGCCGGGCCCCACAGACACGCGATACCGGCTGCGATACACGCGAACGGGTTCGCGCCCGACGAGCCGGCCAGGCGGACCGTCGACGTCGATGCGTTCTGCTCGTGATCGGCGTGCAGGATCAGGATACGGTCGAGCGCGCGGACGAGCACGTCGTTGACCTTGTACTCTTCGCACGGGTTCGAGAACATCATGTGCATGAAGTTCGCGCTGTACGACAGTTCGTTCTTCGGATAGACGAACGGCTGGCCGATGCTGAACTTGTACGCCATCGCGACGAGCGTCGGCAGCTTCGCGATCATGCGGATCGCCGACACTTCGCGGTGACGCGGGTCGTTGATGTCGAGCGAGTCGTGATAGAACGCCGACAGCGCGCCGACAGCCGCCACCAGCACTGCCATCGGGTGTGCATCGCGACGGAAACCACGGAAGAAGAAGTGCATCTGCTCGTGCACCATCGTGTGCTTCGTGACGGTGTCGACGAATTCCTTCTTCTGCGCGGCGTTCGGCAGCTCGCCCTTCAGCAGCAGATAGCAGCTTTCGAGGAAGTCGGCGTTTTGCGCGAGGTTGTCGATCGGGTAGCCGCGGTACAGCAGTTCGCCCTTGTCGCCGTCGATGTACGTGATCGCCGAATTACAAGCTGCCGTCGACATGAAGCCCGGGTCGTAAGTGAACTTGCCGGTCTGGCCGTACAGCTTGCGGATGTCGATCACGTCCGGGCCCATCGTGCCCTTGTAGATCGGCATTTCGACGCTCGGCGAGTTGTCGCTGAACGATAGCGTGGCTTTAACATCAGACGGAGTCATGGCACATCCTCAATCGAAATAAAGAAACGGGATTCGATAACGGGCACAACGCGCTACACCTTGGCGTTACACGTTGCGCAGCATCTCCAACAGCCGGTGAATGTCCTGGCTGTCTAGGTCGCCCTCTGGTTCCTTGCGCGCGAGGAGCAAGTCCATCAGGTCGTTGTCGCTCAGATCGAGCAGGCGCGACAACGCGCCTACGTCTGCATCGGTGAGGTCATGCTCGTATCTGCTGAAGAAACGCTCGAAGATGATGTCGTTTTCCAGCAGACCCCGCCGCGCGCGCCAGCGGAGGCGCGCGCGGCGGTGCGGGTCGGATTGATGCGAATCGTCGCTCATCAAGCTTTATACCGCGCGGCGCACCATCAGTTCCTTGATCTTGCCGATCGCCTTCGTCGGGTTCAGGCCCTTCGGGCAAACGTCGACGCAGTTCATGATCGTGTGGCAGCGGAACAGACGGTACGGGTCTTCCAGGTTGTCGAGACGCTCGCCGGTGGCGGTGTCGCGACTATCCGCGATGAAGCGGTAAGCCTGCAGCAGGCCGGCCGGGCCGACGAACTTGTCCGGGTTCCACCAGAAACTCGGGCACGACGTCGAGCAGCTCGCGCACAGAATGCACTCGTACACGCCGTCGAGCTCGTCGCGTTCTTCCGGCGACTGGAGGCGTTCCTTCTCCGGCGGCGGCGCGTCGTTGATCAGGTACGGCTTGATCGAGTGATACTGGTTGAAGAAGTGCGTCATGTCGACGATCAGGTCGCGCACGACGGGCAGGCCCGGCAGCGGGCGCAGCACGATCTTCTGCGGCAGCTCGTTCAGGTTCGTCAGGCACGCGAGACCGTTCTTGCCGTTGATGTTCATCGCGTCCGAACCGCACACGCCTTCACGGCACGAACGGCGGAACGACAGCGTCTCGTCCAGTGCCTTCAGCTTGACCAGTGCGTCGAGCAGCATGCGCTCATGCTGGATCTCGAGCTCGTACGTCTGCATGCGCGGCGCCGCGTCCTTGTCCGGATCGTAGCGGTAGACTTCAAAAATGCGTTTTGCCATTTCGGATTCCTTTGACTCGGCTTAGAACGTGCGCGGCTTCGGCGGCACGGATTCGACCGTCAGCGGCTTCATTTGAACCGGCTTGTAGTCGAGGCGATCGCCTTCGCTGTACCACAGCGTGTGGCGCAGCCAGTTGTCGTCGTCGCGGTGTTCGTAATCGCTGTGGGCATGCGCGCCACGGCTTTCCTTGCGTGCTTCCGCAGAGACCATCGTCGCGCGGGCGACTTCGATCAGGTTGTCCAGCTCGAGCGCTTCGACGCGCGCGGTGTTGAACACCTTCGACTTGTCCTTCATGTGGATGCTTTCCACGCGGGCCTTCAGGTCGGCCATCCGATCGACGCCTTCCTTCAGCAGCGCCGACGTGCGGAACACGCCTGCATGCTTCTGCATCGTCGCGCGGATGTCGTTCGCGACGTCCTGCGTGTACTCGCCCGAGCTCGACTTCTCGAGCTTCGCCAGGCGCGCCAGCGAGAACTCGCCTGCATCGGCCGGCAGCGGCTTGTGTTCCTTCTGGTTCTTCACGTGCTGGACGATGTGGTTGCCGGCCGCGCGGCCGAACACCACGAGGTCCAGCAGCGAGTTCGTGCCGAGGCGGTTCGCGCCGTGCACGGACACGCACGAGCATTCGCCCACTGCATAGAAGCCGTTGACCGGTTCCTTGTGATCGCGCGACGTGCCGACGACCTGACCGTGGATGTTGGTCGGGATGCCGCCCATCTGGTAGTGGATCGTCGGGACGACCGGGATCGGTTCCTTGATCGCGTCGACGTTCGCGAACTTCAGCGCGATTTCGCGGATCGACGGCAGACGCTTCATGATCGTCTCGGCGCCGATGTGCGACAGGTCGAGCAGCACGTGATCCTTGTTCGGACCCACGCCGCGGCCTTCCTTGATTTCCTGGTCCATCGAACGCGACACGAAGTCACGCGGCGCCAGATCCTTCAGCGTCGGTGCGTAGCGTTCCATGAAGCGCTCGCCGTTCGCGTTGCGCAGGATACCGCCTTCGCCGCGCACGCCTTCGGTGATCAGCACGCCCGCGCCGGCCACGCCGGTCGGGTGGAACTGCCAGAACTCCATGTCCTGCAGCGCGATGCCCGAGCGGGCCGCCATGCCGAGGCCGTCGCCGGTGTTGATGAACGCGTTCGTCGATGCCGCGAAGATCCGGCCTGCGCCGCCCGTCGCGAACAGCGTGGTCTTGCCTTCCATGATGTAGACGTCGCCCGTCTCCATCTCGAGGGCCGTCACGCCGAGCACGTCG
This sequence comes from Burkholderia sp. Nafp2/4-1b, assembly GCF_003635165.1. Taxonomy (GTDB): domain Bacteria; phylum Pseudomonadota; class Gammaproteobacteria; order Burkholderiales; family Burkholderiaceae; genus Burkholderia. The sequence goes on from NZ_ML058601.1 coordinate 82,157, forward strand.
CCGTCCGCGTCGCGGATCAGGTCGAGCGCCATCCATTCGACGAAGAATTGCGTCTTCGCTTCGACGTTCTGCTGGTACAGCGTGTGCAGCAGCGCGTGACCGGTACGGTCGGCGGCCGCGCAGGCGCGCTGGACCGGCTTCTCGCCGTAGTTCGCGGTGTGGCCGCCGAACGGACGCTGGTAGATCGTGCCGTCCGCGTTACGGTCGAACGGCATGCCGAAGTGTTCCAGTTCGTACACGACGTTCGGTGCTTCGCGGCACATGAATTCGATCGCGTCCTGGTCGCCGAGCCAGTCGGAACCCTTGATCGTGTCGTAGAAGTGGAAGTGCCAGTTGTCTTCGCTCATGTTGCCGAGCGACGCGCCGATGCCGCCTTGTGCGGCGACCGTATGCGAACGGGTCGGGAACACCTTCGACAGCACGCCGACCGACAGGCCCGCGCGCGACAGTTGCAGCGCTGCGCGCAAGCCCGAGCCGCCCGCGCCGACGATCACCACGTCGAACTTGCGGCGCGGCAGGGAAGTTTTGATTGCAGCCATTCTTTACACTCTCCAGAGAATCTGCGCGGCGTAGCCCGCACATGCGAGCAGCCAGACGATGGTCAGCGATTGCAGCAGCAGGCGCACACCGACGGGCTTCACGTAGTCCATCCAGATGTCGCGCACGCCGACCCATGCGTGGTAGAAGAGGGAGAGCAGCATCACGAAGGTCGCGAGCTTCATCCATTGTGCGGAGAAGATCGATGCCCAGCCTTCGTACGAGAAGTCATGCGCGCCGAAGAACAGGACGAGCAGGATAACCGTGTAGACCGCCATGATCGTGGCGGTGATGCGCTGCGCGAGCCAGTCGCGCAGGCCGTAGTGAGCGCCGACGACGAGGCGCTTCGAGCCGATTCGGTTGTTGGCTGCCATTTTCTTAGAACGCTCCGAACAGTTTGAGTGCCATGGCGATCGTCAGTGCGATCGAGACGACAAAGACGACGACTGCCGTCCGCTTGCCGCCTTCCTTCGAGACGGCGTCGTGATTGACGTCCATCAGCAGGTGGCGAATGCCGGCGCAGAAATGGTGGAGGAATGCCCACGACAACGCGAGGACGATCAGCTTGACGATGACGTTGGAGAGGAACTGCTTGAAGACTTCGAAGCTGAGCTCGGAGGTGAGGCTCTGGTCGAAGAGGAACAGCAGGAACGGCAGGAACAGGAACAGCAGCGCGCCGCTGACTCGGTGGAGAATCGACAATATCGCCGCCAGCGGCATGCGATATTTCAACGTGATGTCGCCGATTCCGATGTTCCGGTATTCCGGCCTCGGCTTTCTTACTGCGTCAGTCATGCTAGACCCCTACTATGTTGTCACACTAATCCGCGATTTTAGCGCCTTTTTATATCGCGCTGCAGCGAAAGTCTGCTCTGGATCGTTACGCGAACGGGAATAAAGGCGGCCCGAAACGTGCTACGCGAACATGGGAAGCGCGCGCACGCTGCTTGTGCCGATACGTCGTCAGCTCAAGTCATTCTGATAGTAATACCCGGTCGTGACATACCAGCCGCGCCGCACTTCCACCGGCCGGTCTCCGTATGTATAGGACACGCGCTCGACCGACAGCAATGGAAAACCCGCCGGCACGTGCAGCAGGTCGGCCACCGCCGGCTCCGCGGCCACCGCGCGGATCTTTTCCGTCGCGCGGATCATCCGCGTGCCGAACTCCGTCTCGAACATCGCGTAGAGCGGCCCCTTGTACTCGCTCAGCCGCTCGAACGTGAGCCCGCGGAACATCACGCCCGGCAGCCAGATCTCGTCGAGCACCGTCACTTCGCTGTCGAACTCCAGCAGGCGGCGCACCTGTACGACCGGATCGGCCGGCTTCAGGTCGAGCTGCCGCGCGATCTCGGCCGGCGCGCGCAGGCGCCGGCATTCGAGCAGGCGGCTCACGTGCGGGTGTTCGGCACCGTCGTCGGCCAGCAGACGCAGGAAGCGGAACTGCGCGCGATCTTCGTTGTGCGTTGCAACAAAAGTGCCCTTGCCCTGGCGGCGAACCACGAGGTTTTCGGCGGCCAGTTCGTCGATCGCCTTGCGAACGGTGCCCTGGCTGACCTTGTAACGGGCTGCAAGCTCCACTTCGCTCGGGATGATCTCGCCCGGCTTCCATTCACCGGTTTCGAGACTTTGCGTGATCAATGACTTGATCTGCTGGTATAACGGGCTGAAAGTCGGGGACGGCGAAGCGGCAGGCGCCGGCATGGAATCGCCCGCGCCCGGCTGCCCTGGGCCGCCTGCGCCGGTCGGATTCGCGTTGTTCGCCTGGTTCGATGTCATGGCGCGCATTTCATCACAAACCGCGCTTTTTCGTCCACTCAAATTCCGCAAAACATCTGTCTTATATAAGACATATGATACCGTTTGACTTTGGGCCCGCCGGCTCCTACACTCCGGGGCGAGCAAGGGTTCGCGGGTGCAAATCGCGTCCCCGGCTACGTGCCACGGCCGTCTCCAGGTTCACCGCGTCTGCCTTTCGCGAGTCCTCCGCCCTGCTTCAATGCAACGCTACGCGTAACGCGCATAGAATGGCGTTTTGCCTAGCGTCCACCGCTTCACCCGTCCTGGAGATTTTCAATGGCTAAGCCCGCAAAGCGCGTTGCCGTCACCGGCGCCGCAGGTCAAATCGCTTACTCCCTGCTGTTCCGCATCGCGAACGGCGACCTGCTCGGCAAGGACCAGCCGGTCATCCTGCAACTGCTCGACCTCCCGCAAGCCCAAGCCGCCGTCAAAGGCGTCGTGATGGAACTCGACGATTGCGCGTTCCCGCTGCTCGCGGGCGTCGTGATCACCGACGATCCGAAGGTTGCATTCAAGGATGCAGACGTCGCTCTGCTGGTCGGCGCACGTCCGCGCTCGAAGGGCATGGAGCGCAAGGACCTGCTGTCGGCGAACGCCGAGATCTTCACGGTCCAGGGCGCGGCACTGAACGAAGTCGCTAGCCGCGACGTGAAGGTGCTGGTCGTCGGCAACCCGGCGAACACCAACGCGTACATCGCGATGAAGTCGGCTCCGGATCTGCCGAAGAGGAACTTCACGGCAATGCTGCGCCTCGACCACAACCGCGCGCTGTCGCAGCTCGCAGCGAAGTCGGGCAAGCCGGTCGCGTCGATCGAGAAGCTCGCCGTGTGGGGCAACCACTCGCCGACGATGTACCCGGACTTCCGCTTCGCGACCGTCGAAGGCGAATCGCTGCTGAAGCTGATCAACGACGACGTGTGGAATCGCGACACGTTCATCCCGACCGTCGGCAAGCGCGGCGCGGCGATCATCGAAGCGCGCGGCCTGTCGTCGGCGGCGTCGGCAGCCAACGCGGCGATCGACCACGTGCGTGACTGGGTCCTCGGCACGAACGGCAAGTGGGTCACGATGGGCATTCCGTCGGACGGCTCGTACGGCATCCCCGAAGACATCATCTACGGCGTGCCGGTCACCTGCGAAAACGGCGAATACAAGCGCGTCGAAGGCCTGGAAATCGACGCGTTCTCGCGCGAGAAGATGGACGGCACGCTGGCCGAGCTGCTCGAAGAGCGCGACGGCGTCGCCCACCTGCTGAAGAACTAAGCAGGCTGCATGATCGGGCCGCCTCCGGGCGGCTCGCTCACGGCACGAGCGGCGGGCCGGCAGCCGGCCCGCCGCCCGATCCGATCCGGGCACGTTCTGCCGCTCGAGGCGCCCCGCGCGCCGGCCCAGAGCGCGCCCGAATCCGATTTTCTCCACGTTGGCCGCTTCCTTGACGTAGAAGAGATGTCCGCGCTCACTCCTGCACAAGTGCTGTACGACGGGGCGTCCCCGCCCGCGATCCTGCCCTGCTGCGATCACTACGCGGGCAGCGAGAAGCTGATGCGCAAGTCGCTCGCGCTCCAGGCCGAACTCGGCCCCGTGTTCGACATCACGCTCGACTGCGAGGACGGCGCCGCCGTCGGCCAGGAAGCGGCGCACGCGCAGCTCGTCGCCGACATCCTCGGCAGCGCCGAGAACCGCTTCGGGCGGGTCGGCGTCCGCATCCACGACTTTTCCCATCCCCACTGGCGCGACGACGTGCGCATCGTGCTGCGCGCCGCCCGCGCACCGGCCTACATCACGCTGCCGAAGATCGCGAGCGCGGCCGACGCGGCCGAGATGGTCGCGTTCATCGAAGGCACGCGCCGCGAGCTCGGCCTCGCGCAGCCGATCCCGGTCGACGTGCTGGTCGAGACGCACGGCGCGCTCGCGCAGGCGGCCGCCCTCGCCGCGCTGCCGCTGGTCGGCACGCTGAGCTTCGGGCTGATGGACTTCGTGTCCGCCCATCATGGCGCGATTCCCGATACGGCGATGCGCTCGCCCGGCCAGTTCGACCACCCGCTCGTGCGCCGCGCGAAGCTGGAAATCGCCGCGGCCTGCCACGCCCACGGCAAGACGCCGTCGCACAACGTGACCACGGAAGTGCGCGACATGGCCGTCGTCGCCGGCGATGCGCGCCGCGCGCGCGACGAATTCGCGTTCACGCGGATGTGGAGCATCCATCCCGCGCAGATCCGCCCGATCGTCGACGCCTTCGCGCCGCGCACCGATGAAGTGGCATTGGCCGCCGAGATCCTGCTGGCCGCGCAGGCCGCCGACTGGGGCCCGACGCGCCACGGCGACACGCTGCACGACCGCGCGAGCTACCGCTATTACTGGTCGGTGCTGCGCCGGGCGAAGGCGACCGGCCAGCCGGTGCCGGCCGAGGCCGCGCCGCTGTTCGGCCCGCCCGCCGGGGACGCGCGGTGAGCGCGCGCCGACACACGGATTTCATCGAAGCGCGGGAGCGCGAACCGGCGCCAGGTTTGCGAAACGACAAAAAACGTAACGGAGCCCGAAAACCTTAAATATGCGCGGCCAAATAGGTGAAAATAGCGGCCGCTGCGCGCTTCCGGGGCGCGTGCAGTTTCAACCCGGCCGGCGGTGTCAGCTGCCGGCCCTTGTCAACTGATTATCGAAAGGTTCTGACTCCATGAAGAAACTCCTGATCGCTACCGCTATCGGCGCGTTGTCCGCCACGATGCTGGTGTCGGCTCCGAGCGCGTTCGCCCAGGATGCGACGACTGCGAAGAAGACGGCCAAGCGCCCGGCGCCGGCCAAGCGCCTCGTTCCGCGCAGCAAGAAGGCCCAGGCACGTGCCGCGGCCAAGGTCGATCCGGTGCCGGATGGCGCGGTCAAGTGGGCGTGCAAGGACGGCCTGTCGTTCGACCTCGCCGGCGACATGAAGCGCGACCAGCTGGTCACGGTTCACTGGGCGAAGAAGAACTACAAGCTGCCGCGTCAGGCCACGACGACGGGCGCCGACACGTTCTACGATCCGGCCGCCGGCCTCAAGCTGGTCGTGATCCCGAGCAAGGCAATGCTGTTCAGCGATGCGAACGGCGGCGAGCGTCTCGCCGACGAATGCGTGACGCCGGAAATGGCGCAAGGCACGCCGGCTCCGACGCAATCGAACGAGCTGAAGCCGGCAACGAACTAAGCGCGTTCCCAGGCCCTCGATGTCCGCCCCGGTCTCCAACGTCCGCCCCGCGCCGGATTCGGTACTCGTCGATATCGTCGACTACGTGCTGAACACCGGCATCGACAGCGCGCTTGCGCTGGAGACGGCGCGTCATTGCCTGATCGACACGCTCGGATGCGGACTCGAGGCGCTGTCCTACCCCGCCTGCACCAAGCTGCTCGGCCCCGTCGTGCCCGGCACGATCGTGCCGAACGGCGCGAAGGTGCCCGGCACGTCCTTCCAGCTCGATCCCGTCCAGGCCGCGTTCGACATCGGCGCGATGATCCGCTGGCTGGACTTCAACGACACCTGGCTCGCCGCCGAATGGGGTCATCCGTCCGACAACCTCGGCGGGATCCTGGCGACGGCCGACTGGCTGTCCCGCACGGCCGTCGCGGCCGGCCGGCAGCCGCTCGCGATGCGCGACGTGCTCGTCGCGATGATCCAGGCCCACGAGATCCAGGGCTGCCTCGCCCTCGAGAACTCGTTCAACGCGGTCGGGCTCGACCACGTGCTGCTCGTGAAAGTCGCGTCGACGGCCGTCGTCGGCCGCCTGCTCGGCCTCACGCGCGACGAACTGATCAACGCGGTGTCCAACGCGTTCGTCGACGGTCAAGCGCTGCGCACTTACCGCCATGCGCCGAACACCGGCTCGCGCAAGTCGTGGGCGGCCGGCGACGCGACGTCCCGCGCGGTGCGCCTCGCGCTGATCGCGAAAACCGGCGAGATGGGCTATCCGTCGGCGCTCACCGCGAAAACCTGGGGCTTCTACGACGTGCTGTTCAACGGGCAGCCGTTCCGCTTCCAGCGCCCGTACGGCACGTACGTGATGGAGAACGTGCTGTTCAAGATCGCGTTCCCCGCCGAATTCCATGCGCAGACGGCCGCCGAGGCTGCGCTGCAGCTCAACGCGCAGCTCGCCGCCGCAGGCCGCACGACCGACGAGATCAGCCGGATCACGATCCGCACGCACGCGGCCGCGCTGCGCATCATCGACAAGCAGGGCCCGCTCGCCAATCCGGCCGACCGCGACCACTGCATCCAGTACATGGTCGCCGTGCCGCTGCTGTTCGGCCGCCTGACCGCGGCCGACTACGAAGACACGGTCGCCGCCGATCCGCGCATCGACGCGCTGCGCGCGAAAACCGTGTGCGTCGAGGATCCGCAGTTCACGAAGGATTACCATGACCCGGCGAAGCGCTCGATCGCGAATGCATTGACGATCGAATTCGCGGACGGGTCGAAGCTTGCCGAAGTGGCGGTCGAATACCCGATCGGCCATCAGCGACGCCGTGCGCACGGCATCCCGCTGCTGATCGAGAAATTCAGGACCAACCTTGCCCGCCGTTTCCCGGCAAAGCAGCAACAAGCGATTTTCGACGTGTCGCTGGACCAGGCAAAGCTCGAAGCGATGCCGGTCAATGAGTACGTCGACTTGTATGTGATATAGCCGTCAATACGAGACTCTTTGTTTCCTAGCCTTAAACCCAGGAAAATCACCATGGCCCACAATCTCCACAAGACCCTCAAGGAATTCGACAGCGGTTCCGGCAAAGGCAAGTTCTACTCGCTGCCGCAGCTCGGCAAGGAACTGAAGACGAAGATCGAGCGCCTCCCGGTGTCGATCCGTATCGTGCTCGAGTCCGTGCTGCGCAACTACGACGGCAAGAAGATCACCGAAGAACACATCGAGCAGCTCGCGAACTGGCAGCCGAGCGCGAAGCGCGTCGACGAGATTCCGTTCGTGGTGTCGCGCGTGGTGCTGCAGGACTTCACCGGCGTGCCGCTGCTCGCCGACATCGCGGCCATGCGCGGTGTCGCGGAGCGTTCTGGCAAGAATCCGAAAAAGATCGAGCCGCTGGTCCCGGTCGATCTCGTCGTCGACCACTCGGTCCAGATCGACTACTTCCGCCAGAAGGACGCGCTCGACCTGAACATGAAGCTGGAATTCCAGCGCAACAACGAGCGCTACCAGTTCATGAAGTGGGGCATGCAGGCGTTCGACACGTTCAAGGTCGTGCCGCCGGGCGTGGGCATCGTCCACCAGGTGAACCTGGAATATCTCGCGCGCGGCGTCCACAAGAAGGCGGACGGCGGCGACACCGTGTACTACCCGGACACCCTGGTCGGCACCGACAGCCACACGACGATGATCAACGGCATCGGCGTGGTCGGCTGGGGCGTGGGCGGCATCGAGGCCGAAGCCGGCATGCTCGGCCAGCCGGTGTACTTCCTGACGCCGGACGTCGTCGGTGTCGAGCTGAAGGGCAGGCTGCGCGAAGGCGTGACGGCCACCGACCTGGTGCTGACGATCACCGAAATGCTCCGCAAGGAAAAGGTCGTCGGCAAGTTCGTCGAGTTCTTCGGCGAAGGCACGCGCTCGCTGTCGCTGCCGGACCGCGCGACGATCGGCAACATGGCGCCGGAATACGGCGCGACGATGGGCTTCTTCCCGGTCGACGAAAAGACCATCGAATACTTCGAAGGCACGGGCCGCACGAAGGCCGAGATCGCCGCGTTCGAAAACTACTTCAAGGCGCAGAACCTGTTCGGCATTCCGCAGGCCGGCGACATCGACTACACGAAGACGGTCACGCTCGACCTCGCGACGGTCGCACCGTCGCTGGCCGGCCCGAAGCGCCCGCAGGATCGCATCGAGATCGGCAACGTCAAGTCGACGTTCACCGAGCTGTTCTCGAAGCCGGTCGCGGAGAACGGCTTCGCGAAGAAGGCGGACGACCTGAACGCGCAGTACACGACGAGCAACGGCGTCGACGTGAAGAACGGCGACGTGCTGATCGCCGCGATCACGTCGTGCACCAACACGTCGAACCCGAGCGTGCTGCTGGCCGCCGGCCTGCTCGCGAAGAAGGCCGTCGAAGCCGGCCTCACCGTCGCGCCGCACATCAAGACGTCGCTCGCGCCGGGATCGCGCATCGTCACCGAGTACCTGACGAAGACGGGCCTGCTGCCCTACCTCGCGAAACTCGGCTTCGAAGTCGCGGCTTACGGCTGCACGACCTGTATCGGCAACGCGGGCGACCTGACGCCGGAACTGAACGAAGCGATCATGAAGAACGACATCGTCGCGGCCGCCGTGCTGTCGGGCAACCGTAACTTCGAAGCGCGTATCCACCCGAACATCCGCGCGAACTTCCTCGCGTCGCCGCCGCTCGTCGTCGCGTACGCGATCGCCGGCAACATCACGCGCGACCTGATGACCGAGCCGGTCGGCAAGGGCAAGGACGGCTACGACATCTACCTCGGCGACATCTGGCCGACGAGCGAGGAAGTCCAGGCGCTCCTCAAGTTCGCGCTCGATCCGAAGAAGTTCGAGGACAACTACTCGAAGCTGACCAAGAAGGGCGACCTCTGGAGCAAGATCGAGGGCGAGACGGGCCAGGTGTACGACTGGCCGAAGTCGACCTACATCGCGGAGCCGCCGTTCTTCGGCAACGACTTCTCGATGGAGCCGGCCGCATCGATCCCGACCGTCCAGGGCGCACGCGCACTGGGCATCTTCGGTGACTCGGTCACGACCGACCACATCAGCCCGGCAGGCTCGATCAAGGAAGACTCGCCGGCCGGCAAGTGGCTGAAGGAGAACGGCGTGCAGAAGGCCGACTTCAACAGCTACGGCTCGCGCCGCGGCAACCACGACGTGATGATGCGCGGCACCTTCGCGAACGTCCGGATCAAGAACCTGATGATCCCGGCGAAAGCGGACGGCACGCGCGTCGAAGGCGGCCTGACGATCCACCAGCCGAGCGGCGAACAGCTGTCGATCTACGATGCGGCGATGCAGTACGTCGACGCCGGCACGCCGACCGTCGTGTTCGCGGGCGAAGAGTACGGCACGGGCTCGTCGCGCGACTGGGCCGCGAAGGGCACGCAACTGCTCGGCGTGAAGGCCGTGATCGCACGCAGCTTCGAGCGGATCCACCGCTCGAACCTGGTCGGCATGGGCGTGCTGCCGCTGCAGTTCAAGGGCGCGGACAGCGTCCAGTCGCTCGGCATCACCGGCGAAGAGACCTACGACATCGAAGGCCTCGGCGACGACTTCAAGCCGCAGCAGGACGTCACGCTCGTGATCCATCGCAAGAACGGCGAAACGACGCGCGTGTCGGTGCTGCTGCGCATCGATACGCCGATCGAAGTCGACTACTACAAGCACGGCGGGATCCTGCCGTTCGTGCTGCGCTCGCTGCTCGCAGCGTAAGCGCCCTGCTTTTGCAGGTGCCGCAGCCGCCTCGCGGGCGGTTGCGGCCGATTTGGATGCCCGACCTCGTGTCGGGCTTTTTTTCGTGCGCGGGTCGGTGGGTAGCCGCCGCAGTGCCGATCGCACGGCGCCGGCGGTCCGCCTTCGCGGGACCTCACCCGCCGGCATCCGGCTCGCGCGTCACGCCGCCTTGCTGGTTCGCGCCTTCGCGCCCGCGGAGGCACCCGATCGCGCGTTCTTCTTCAGATGCGTGCGGTTGTATTCGATCGCCGCGCGCACGAGATTCTTCAACGCCCGCTGGTCGATCCGGTCGCCTTCGAAGAAATCGATCGCACGGCGCGCGTTGCCGTCGAGACCGTCGTTGAACAGCTGGTCGGGATCGGGCAGTTTCGCACCGTGCATGAAGGTCACCTTCACCTTGCCCTTGTGCGCGTTCGCCACGGCGATCATTCCGTCGCGCGACCATACGGGGCTGCCCATCCATTTCCATTCCTCGACGATGCCCGCTTGCGCGCCGAGGATCGTGTGGCGCAGCTCGGCGAAGGTCTTGCCGCGCCAGTCGTCGATGCCGGCGATCAGCGCGTCGATGCGCTCCGACGGCGTGAGCTCGGTCGTGGTCATGCGTGGCCCTCCGTGCCTTCATCGGGACGCGCCAGCACTTGTTCGAGCGACGCGAAGAACTGCGCCCACCCGTGCTGCGCGCCGCGGTATGCCTGCTCCTGGTCCGTGCGGAAGCCGGCCTGCTCCATCCGCAACAGCGTGCCGCCGGGCGTCGGCGTGAGCGTCCATGTGACGACGCTTTCGAGGCCATAAGCGGCCCATGTATAGGAAAGCACGCGCTGCGGCTCGATCGTCAGCAACGTGCAGTCGACCGAACCCCAGTCCGCGCGGAAGCTGAACGTGCGGCCCGCGACGGGCTCGAAGTCGGTCTGCATCAGCCACGCCTCGATCAGGTGCGGCTGCGTGAGCGCGCGCCAGATCTTCTCCGGCGGATGCGACAGTTGCCGTTCGACGACGACGGTACGCGTTTCCGTAGTGGGCTGGTTCATTGATCCATCCTTTTGAGCAGATCTTCGAGAGCGTCGAACCGGTTCTGCCAGAAACCCGCCATCTGGCTGGTCCAGTCGATCAACGGAGTCAGCGCCTGCGGCTGCGCGCTGTAGTGCGTCTGCCGGCCTTCGTGGCGGTCGCTCACGAGCCCGGCCTGCCTCAGTACGCCCAGATGCTTCGATACCGCCGGCTGCGACACGCCGGCGTGGGCCGTCAGCGCGGCCACCGTGAGCTCGCCCTCCTCGCAGAGACGCTCGAACAGCGCGCGGCGGGTTGGATCGGCGAGTGTCCGGAACAGCATGTCGTGAGCGTTTTGCATGGTTTTATTCATAACCCGATGGTTATGGATTGAAGAATAGCGCGGGCTCGGCGCACGTCAAGGAGGAATTTCGCGGGGCGGCCGGTCGATCATGCAGCGAGCGCCGTTCGCCGAAGCAGACGGAGCGGCGGACAACCGGCTCGAGAACGACGTCGGCCGCGCGTCGGGTCGAAGGCATCGCCTCGATTCGAGCATTTCCTCTAATCCGTTCGTGCACAGCGCGAACCGAAAGCACGCTGCAAGACTCGGCAACGCGCTGTTCCACAGTTCGGGACACGCACGCGCTCGACTGGCCCCGTTTTTGTGCAACCGCATGTCGGGACGTCTTCGCGCCTGCGCGCCGGCGGCGCTTGACCACATAGTGCAACGCGCGACGCCTCCACGACCGATCGCAGGCGCTGCACGCGCGCGGTGCTACGCTCCGCGATCGCGCGCATTCCGATACCGCAACGAACGCGCCGTGCGCGCAAACGTCGTCGACCGTCGCGCGGTCGCGTCGCGAACCGGTTCCCGTTGCCGGCGGCCGCCACCTCGAGCAGGAACGCCGCATCGCGGGCGCACGGGCACACCGATGTCAGAACTGACAGCTATGGAAACTGGCAGCTACCTGAACGGCACCGACGCCCTACGCTCGTCACCGCTCGCGGCCCCACAAGGGCCGGGGCTTCCAGTAACGTCGTCCCTCCTAAAAAGGACTCCCGATGAAAAGGAATGCCCGGTTTGCCCTTCCCCTTCCGTCGCGCCGCCGCCTCGCGTGCGCGTGGCCGCTCGTGTTCGCGGCCGGTGCCGCGCATGCGACGACGGACTGGGTCGACACCCACACGAAGGCCTTTCTGACCGGCCCGCAACTGACGGCGCGCAGCGCGGCGCCGTCGCTCGAACTCGCGGCCGGCGAGACGACCGACGTCGTCGTCAGCCTGAAGCTGCGCAATGCCGCACAGCTCAAGCAGCTCGCGCACGACGTGAACCGGCCCGGCAACGCGCACTACCGCCAGTACCTGACGCCCGAGCAGTTCCTCGCGAACTACGCGCCGACCGAAGCGCAAGTGAAGTCGGTCGTCGACTATCTGCGCAAGAGCGGCTTCGTGAACATCGAGGTCGCGCCGAACCGGCTGCTGGTGTCCGCGCGGGGCACGGCCGGCACGGTGAAGACCGCGTTCAACACGTCGCTCGTGCACTTCCAGTACGCGGGCCGCTCGGGCTTCGCGAACGCGTCGACCGCGCAGGTGCCGCGCGCGCTCGGCGACGTCGTCGGCTCGGTGCTCGGGCTGCAAAACGTCGCGCGCGCACGGCCGCTGCTGCGCACCGGCAACGTCGCGAAGCCGCAGGCGCTCGCGGCCGGCACCGCTACCGGCCACTATCCGAAGGAATTCCCGGCCCTTTACAACGCGACCGGCGTGCCGACCGCGGCCGGCGTGACGGTCGGGATCGTCACGATCGGCGGCGTGTCGCAGACGCTGCAGGACCTGAAGCAGTTCACGTCGGCCAACGGTTACGGCACGGTCTCGACCCAGACCGTGAAGACCAACGGCACCGGCACGACCGGCAGCTACAGCGACGACCAGGACGGCCAGGGCGAATGGGATCTCGACAGCCAGTCGATCGTCGGCTCGGCCGGCGGCCAGGTCGGCAAGCTGACGTTCTACATGGCGGACCTGAACGCCGCCGGCAACACCGGGCTCACGCAGGCGTTCAACCGCGCGGTGTCGGACAACACCGCGAAGGTGATCAACGTGTCGCTGGGCTGGTGCGAGTCCGACGCAAACGCGGACGGCACGATCGACGCCGAAGAGCAGATCTTCACGACAGCCGCCGCGCAGGGCCAGACGTTCTCGGTTTCGTCAGGCGACGAAGGCGTGTACGAGTGCAACAACCGCGGCTACCCGGATGGCGCGAACTACACGGTGTCGTGGCCGGCGGCGTCGCCGCACGTCGTCGCGGTCGGCGGCACGACGTTGTATACGACGTCGGCGGGCGCGTTCTCGAACGAAACGGTATGGAACGAAGGGCTCGACGGCAACGGCAAGCTGTGGGCGACGGGCGGCGGCGTCAGCACGGTGCTGCCGGCGCCGGCGTGGCAGTCGGGCAGCAACCGTCAGTTGCCCGACGTGTCGTTCGATGCCGCGCAAAGCACGGGCGCGTACATCTACAACTACGGCCAGTTGCAGCAGATCGGCGGCACGAGCCTCGCCGCGCCGATCTTCACCGGCTTCTGGGCGCGTCTGCTCGCGGCGAACGGCACCGGCCTCGGCTTCCCGGCCGGCAAGTTCTATGCGGACATTCCGTCGAACCCGTCGCTCGTGCGCCATGACGTCGTGTCGGGGAACAACGGCTATCAGGGATATGGCTACAACGCAGGCACCGGCTGGGACTATACGACCGGCTTCGGCAGCCTGAACATCGCGAACCTCAACAAGCTGATCCAGACGGGCGGCTTCTGAGCGTGACGTGATGTGATGTGCGGGCGCGCGGCGGTCGATCGTCGCGCGCCGGCCGGGAAAGACTCGGGCAGCGGGCGGGCGCGGCGCCCTACTCCGTCGCCCGCTCCTTCGTCGCTGTCGTCGCTGTCGTCGCTGTCGTCGCTGTCGTCGCTGTCGTCGCGACCGGCGCAACCGGCGCGCCGGCCCGATGCGACGGCGCGAACAGCCGCAGCCCGCTCGCGACGCTCGCCGCGCCGGCGAAACCCGCACCGAGCATCAACGCGAGCGTGGGCCCGTGCCGCCCCGCGATCCCGAACGACAGCGCGACGAGCGCCGCGCCGGTCGCCTGCCCGATCAGCCGCGCAGTCGCGATGATCCCGCTCGCGCCGCCGCTGCGCTCGGGTGGCGCGCTCGACATCAGCGCCTTCAGGTTCGGCGACTGGAAAAAGCCGAAGCCCGCGCCGCACAGCATCATCCGCCAGCCGATGTCGACGACGCCCGGCGCCGCCGGCAATGCAGCAAGCGACACCATCCCCGCGCTCAGCAGCGCCAGGCCGATCGCGCCGAGCAAGCCGGGCGGATAACGATCGGACAAGCGGCCCGCGATCGGCGCGGCAAGCGCGACGATCGCCGACCACGGCGTCATCAGGAAGCCAGTCTCCACCGCGTCGCGATGCAGGACGGTTTCGAAGTAAAACGGCAGCGACACGAATGCGAGCCCCTGCGCGGCGAACGCGCATACGGCCGTCAGCGCGGACAAGGTGAACACCGGCCGGCGGAACAGGTCGACCGGCAGCATCGGCGCGGGGTGGCCGGCCTGACGACGAATCAGCAGCCAGCCGAACGCGAGTGCGACCGCGGCGGCCGCGAGCACGACGGACAGCGGCCCGCGCTGTGCGAATTCGCCGAGCGCGAAGATCAGCGACGCGAACGTGATCACGTTGAACAGCGCGGCGAGTGGATCGAACACATGCTTGCCGCGCGCCGTCTGCGGCAGCGACGGAATCGCGACTGCCAGCGCGAACACGCCGAGCGGCACGTTCACCGCGAACAGCCACGGCCAGGCGGCCACCGACAGGATCAGCGACGCGATCGTCGGCCCCACCGCGAACGACACGCCGACGACGAGCGCGTTGAAGCCCACGCCGCGCCCGAGCCGGTGCGCGGGAAACAGGTTGCGGATCAGCGCGACGTTCACGCTCATGATCGCGCTCGCGCCGAAGCCCTGCACGATGCGCGCCGCCGTCAGTTGCGGCAGGGTCGCCGCGAGCGAGCAGCCGAGCGACGCGAGCGTGAACACCGCGAGGCCTGTGACATACACGCGCTTGTGACCGACGATGTCGCCGAGCGACGCGAACGGCAGCAGCGTCGCGACCATCGCGAGCTGGTACGCATTGATGATCCACACCGACGCGGCGGGCGACGCGTGCAGGTCGGTGGCGATCGCGGGCAGCGCGGTGTTCGCGATCGCGGTGTCGAGCGTCGCGAGCGCGACGGCGAGCAGCACGGCGGACATCGCACGCCAGTTGACGGCCGGCTCCCGGTTGCCGGCGGGGGATGCGAATTCGGATACGGACAAGATGGGGCTCGGCTGACGAGCGACGCGCGGCGTCGCGGATTGAGCGGCGCGGCACCGAACGCCCCATGCAACGGCAACGGAACGCGCGGCACCGCGAACCGTATTGTTGCAGAGCCGCCTCGAACGTGCAGGCGAGCGCGTCGTCAGTCAGCGAAACGAAAGCTTCGGCGCACCGCGTCGGGTTCGCGACATCGTTGGGGACGCAACGATCGGCGGCCCGGCGGCCTGCCGAACGGTGCGCGTGCGGCCGACGCTATTTACGACACCGCGCGCCGCGCATTGCGTCCGCGCAGCCATTCGAGCGCGAGCAGCAGGCTCGTCGAAAAGATGATCAGGATCGTCGCGAGCGCGGCGATCGTCGGGCTGATGTTCTCGCGGATCCCGGTGAACATCTGGCGCGGCAGCGTCGTCTGGTCGGCGCCCGCGAGGAACAGCGTGACGACGACTTCGTCGAACGACGTCGCGAACGCGAACAGCGCGCCCGACATCACGCCCGGCGCGATCACCGGCAGCGTCACGCGAAAGAAGGTCGTGACCGGGTTCGCGCCGAGCGACAGGCTCGCGCGCACCAGGTTCTGATTGAAGCCCTGCAGCGTCGCAGCCACCGTCGTCACGACGAACGGCACGCCGAGCGCCGCGTGCGCGGCGATCAGCCCCGTGTAGGTATTCGCGAGCCCGAGCGGCGCGAAGAACAGGTACATGCCGACGCCGACCACGACGACGGGCACGATCATCGGCGACAGCAGCACGGCCATCAGCAGCCCCTTGCCGCGGAAGTCCGCCTTCGTGAGGCCGATCGCGGCGAGCGTGCCGAGCACGGTCGCGACGACGGTTGCCGACGGCGCGACGATGAAGCTGTTCTTCGCGGCCATCCGCCATTCGTCGGACGCGATCAGGTTCTCGTACCAGCGCGTCGAGAAGCCCGGGATCGGATAGACGAGGAACGTGCTCGACGAGAACGACAGCGGCACGATCGCGAGCACCGGCAGGATCAGGTACAGCAGCGTCAGCACGACGAGCACGCGCAACGCGACGTACCACGCGCGCTCGACGAACGACATGTGCGGCGCGAACAGCGGCCTGGCGAGTTTCATGGTGGGCATCCCCTTCCCGTTTTCCCTGTGCCCGGCGCTCAGCCGAGGCTCACGTTGGTGCGCGTGAAGCGCCCGTACACCGCATACAGCACGAGCGTCGCCGCGAGCAGCAGCCCGCCGAGCGCACACGCCATGCCCCAGTTGATCGTCACGTTGGTGAAGTACGCGACGTAATAGCTGACCATCTGGTCGTTCGGCCCGCCGAGCAGCGCGGGCGTGATGTAGTAGCCGATCGCGAGGATGAACACCAGCAGCGCGCCGGCGCCGACGCCCGGATAGGTCTGCGGCACGTACACGCGCCAGAACGCGGCGAACGGATGGCTGCCCAGCGACACCGCCGCGCGCTGGTAGGTCGGCGGGATCGACTTCATCACGCTGTACAGCGGCAGGATCATGAACGGCAGCAGGATGTGCGTCATCGAGATGTACACGCCGACACGGTTGAACAGCAGCGTCAGCGGGTGCGAGATCAGACCGCTGCCGATCAGCGCCGTGTTGATCAGCCCTTCGCTCTGCAGCAGCACGATCCACGCGGCGACGCGCACCAGCACCGAGGTCCAGAACGGAATCAGCACGAGGATCATCACGAGGTTCGCGCGGCGCTCCGACAGCGTCGAGATCCAGTATGCGAGCGGATAACCGAGCAGCAGCGCGAACAGCGTGACCGCCACACCGATCACGAACGTGCGGCCGAAGATCGAAAGATAGATCGACTGGTCGGGCTCGGCCTGCACGATATGGCCGAAACCGTCCTGCTTGTGGTCGAGCGCGGCGAGCAGGTAGAACGGCGACACCTGGCTGCCGTTTTTCGCGATCGCCTGCCAGTACGCGACGTCGCCCCAGCGAGAATCGAGGTCGACGAACTTCGCACGGGTCTGCGCCGGCGTGAGCGCCGCGCCGTTGTCGCCCTTCAGCGGCATCGCACGCGCCGTCTTCGCGACGAGCGAGCGATAGCCGGGAATCTCGGTGTTCAGGCGCCGTGCGAGCGCGCCCATCGCCTCACTGTCGGCGACTTTCGTCATGTCGGCCGCGAGCGCGGCATACGCGGCGTCGGCCGGCGGTGCCTTGCGGTCCCAGCCCGACAGCGCGGCCACCGTGTTCGGCAGCGCGGTCGCGATCTCGGGGTTCTGCACCGCGCGCGTGAGCAGCGTGCCGATCGGCACGACGAAGATGAGCAGCAGGAAAACCGCGAGCGGCGCGATCAGCAGCAACGCCATCGTGCGCTTGCGGGCCTCGGCGGCCTTCAGCTCGCGCTTGAGCGCGGCTGTCGACGGCGAAGAAGGAGCAATCGTCATCGTGTTCAACGGTTCTCTCCGGCCGGGCTCGATCCGGCGGAATGCCGCGCGACGCGTTCGACGCATCGCGCGGCAGGTTGCATCAGGACACCTGAGTAGCGGTTACTTCGTCGCCCACGCGGAGAAGCGCTGTTCGAGCTCGTCGCTGTGGTCGGTCCAGAAGCCGATGTCCTCCAGCACCGCGTTCTTGCCGTTGGCCGGCGAGTTCGGCAGGTTCGCGAGCGTCTTCGCGTCGAGCGACTTGATCGCCGCGACGTTCGACGGGCCGTACGCGATGTGTTGCGCATACGCCTGCTGCGGCTTCGGCGTCAGCGTGTACGCGATGTACTGCTCGGCGAGCGCCTTGTTCGGCGAGCCCTTCGGAATCGCCCAGTAGTCGAGGTCGTAGATGCTGCCGTTCCATACGACCTTCAGGTTCTTGCCTTCCTTCTGAGCGGCATCGATGCGGCCGTTGTACGCGGTCGACATCACGACGTCGCCGGCCACCAGGAACTGCGGCGGCTGCGCACCCGCTTCCCACCACTGGATGTACGGCTTCAGCTCGTCGAGCTTCTTGAATGCGCGATCCTGGCCGGCCTTCGTGCCGAGCACCTTGTACACGTCCTTCGTCGGCACGCCGTCGGCCATCAGCGCGAATTCGAGGTTGTAGCGCGCGCCCTTGCGCATCCCGCGCTTGCCGGGGAATTTCTTCACGTTCCAGAAATCGGCCCAGCCGGTCGGCGCGCTCTTCAGCTTGTCCGCGTTGTACGACAGCGCGGTCGACCACACGAAGAAGCCGACGCCGCACACCTGCGGCGCTTCCGGAATCAGGTCGGACTTCTTCGCGATCTTCGACCAGTCGAGCTTCTCGTACAGCCCTTCGTCGCAGCCGCGGTTCAGGTCGCCCGATTCGACTTCGACCACGTCCCAGTTGACGTGCTTCGCCTCGACCATGGCCTTCACTTTCGCCTGCTCGCCGTTGTACTCGACGGCCGTGACCTTGTTGCCGGTCGCCTTCTCGAACGGCTGGTTGAATGCGGCCTTCTGCGCGTCGCCGTTGGCGCCGCCGAAGTTGACGACCGTGAGTTCGGCCGCGCTGGCCGATGCGCCGACGGCGGCGAGCGCCAGGGCGAGTGCGGTACGACGCGCGATAGAGCTTGCTCCGTTCATGATGGTTCCTCTGCTCTCGTGGTGGAAGTGAGCGTTGTTGTTGACGACGTGCTGCGGAAAAACGGGAAACCCTGCGTCACGCGAACACGCGCAGGTGCTCGGGCGAGAATGCCAGCGATACCGGCGCGCCGGGCGAGAACGCGTCGAGCGCGCCCGTGCCGAGCGGCACCTTCACGAAGCATTCGTCCTGGCCCGGCAATGCGCAGCGCATGCGCACGTGATCGCCGAAATAGATGAGGCTGCGCGCCTCGCCGGTCACGCGGTTCGCGGTGCTGCCGTTCATATGCCCGTTCGCGAGGCTCATGCGTTCCGGGCGGATGCATGCGACGGCCGGCGCGCCTTCGGCCGCATCGCCGATGCGGCGTCCGACGAGCTGCGTGCCGTCATCGAGCCGGAATTCGCAGAATTCGCCGTCGACGCGCGCGATGGTGCCGCGCAGCCGGTTGCTGTCGCCGATGAAGTTCGCGACGAATTCATTGCACGGCGATTCGTACAGGCGGTCGACGGTGTCGAGCTGCTGCACGATGCCCTTGTCGAACACGGCGACGCGATCGGACATCGTCAGCGCCTCGCCCTGGTCGTGCGTCACGTACACGAAGGTCACGCCGAGCTTCTCGTGCAGCGCCTTCAGTTCGTACTGCATGTGTTCGCGCAACTGCTTGTCGAGCGCGCCGAGCGGCTCGTCCATCAGCACCAGTTTCGGTTCGAACACGAGCGCGCGAGCGAGTGCGATGCGCTGCTGCTGGCCGCCCGACAGCTGCGCCGGATAGCGCTTCGCGAAGCGTTCCATCTGCACCATCTTCAGCGCATGCGCGACGCGTTCCGCGCGCTCGCCGGCCGACAGCTTGCGTACGGTGAGCGGATACGCGACGTTCTGCTCGACCGTCAGGTGCGGAAACAGCGCGTAGTTCTGGAACACCATGCCGATGTTGCGCTTGTGCGGCGGCACGGAATTCAGCAGTTCGCCGTCGAGGCGGATCTCGCCGCCCGTCGGAAACTCGAAGCCCGCCAGCATCATCAGGCAGGTGGTCTTGCCCGAGCCGGACGGCCCGAGCAGCGTCAGGAATTCCCCTCGCTGGATGTCGAGGTCGAGCGATTTGACGACCAGCGTCTCACCGTCGTAGGTCTTCCGCACGCCGCGAAAGCTGACGATCACATCATCGGACTTCATCGTGGCTGTCCCCTGGCTGCGCGACAAAACGTTTATGAATGCCCCCAAACCTGTCGCTGCGCGCCAGGCCCCCCGAGGGGGTCAAGAAAACTTGGGGCGGCCCGGCGTTTTCTTGCGAGATGGGCCACTATACGGCCCCCACGGTTCTATACTAGGGAACCATTTCAATATTCCTAGTAGGACCACTTTGGATACCGTGATCCTGGCCGACTGGCTGTCCGCCCGTCTCGACCGCAGCTCGTCCGAGCCGATGTACCGGCAACTGCTGCAACAGATGCAGCAAGCGATTCTCACCGGGGAATTGGGGCCAGGGACAAAGCTCCCAAGTTCGCGCACGCTCGCGGCCGACCTGTCGATCGCGCGCAATACCGTGCTGCACGTGTACGACCAGCTGACCGCCGAAGGGTACGTGCTGACGACGACCGGCAGCGGCACCTACGTGGCGGACACGCGGCCGGACGCGGCCGCGATCCGTGCGCCGGGCGCCGCGCCGCCGGCGCTAGACAGCGGTGCGCTACGTCTGCCGGACGCCCAGGGCGGCCTGTCGATGCGCGGCCGCCAGCTGATCGAGCATGCAGGCGTGTCGCGGCGCCAGTGGGGCGCGTTCATGCCGGGCGTGCCGGACGTGTCGGAATTCCCGAGCCGCACGTGGAGCCGCCTGCAGGCGCGGCTGTGGAAGGAAGCGAATCCCGAGCTGCTGACGTATGCGCCGGGCGGCGGCTACCGGCCGCTGCGCCGCGCGCTCGCCGACTACCTGCGCGTCGCGCGCTCGGTCAAATGCTCGCCGGACCAGGTGATCATCACGACCGGCATCCATCAGTCGATCGACCTCGCGGTGCGGCTGCTGTCCGACATCGGCGATCGCGCGTGGGTCGAGGAGCCATGCTACTGGGGCGTGCGCAGCGTGCTGCAGGCGACCGGCCTCGCGCTCACGCCGGTGCCGGTCGACCAGGAAGGCCTCGATCCGAGCGCGGCCGACATGCAGCATCCGCCGCGGCTCGTGCTCGTCACGCCGTCGCATCAGTACCCGCTCGGGATGGTGATGAGCCTCGCACGGCGCCGGACGCTGCTCGAGTACGCACGCCAGCACCGCTGCTGGATCATCGAGGACGACTACGACAGCGAATTCCGCTACGGCAGCCGCCCGCTCGCGTCGCTGCAGGGGCTCGACGACGGCGGCCGCGTGATCTACGTCGGCAGCCTCGGCAAGATGCTGTTCCCGGGGCTGCGGATGGGCTACATGGTCGTGCCCGAGCATCTGGTCGACACGTTCCGCACCGGGCTGTCGGAGCTGTATCGCGAGGGCCAGCTGATGCAGCAGGCCGTGCTCGCCGAATTCATCATGGACGGGCACCTGACTTCGCACGTCAGGCGAATGCGCACGCTGTACGGCGAGCGCCGGCAATTGCTGATCGATGCGATCCATGCGCGCTTCGGCGACGCGCTGCCCGTGATGGGCGACGAGGCCGGCCTGCATCTGGTGCTCGGCCTGCCCGACGCGTGCGACGATCGCGCGGTCACGCAAAGCGCGTTCGACGCCGGCGTGATCGTGCGCCCGCTGACCAGCTACTACAGCAACCTCGACACCGCGCGGCGCGGGCTGCTGCTCGGCTATGCGTGCGTCGCGCACGAAGGCATCGGCCCCGCGTTCGACACGCTCGCAGCTACCATCGAACAGCATCTGCCGCGGCACGTCACGCGCGCGGCCTGACCGCGGGCATGGTTGCGTGCACTACTGGCCGTGCGCCCGCTCGGCAGCGGCGGCGCGATCGAGCGACGCCGCGCGCACCGCTTCGCCGGGCTTCGTGAACAGGCGCTGCCGCAGCGCGGCAATCCGCGCATCGCGATCCTGCGGCGACAGCCCGGCCGCGTCGATCTGCGCGCGCTGCGCCGCATAGTCCGCGTAGCGGCTCTGCCACGATGCGTCGTCCTGCTGCATCTGCGCGACGCGCGCCGCGGCTTCCGGGCCGAGCGCCTGCGTCAGTTGCGCACGCAGCGCGTCGGGCGTCGCGCCGCTCTTCTGCAACTGCGCGATCTGGTCGACCGCGGCCTGCTGCCGATCGGCCTTCTGCCGTGCCGCGCGTTCGTCGGCCGGCATCTGCTGTGCGAGCGCGGCGAGCCGCTCCGCCTTCTGCGCATCCGTCAGCGAGCGATCCTGCGCGATCTTCAGCCGCGCGAGATCGTAGCGCTGCCGCCATTGTTCGGCACCGAAGAACGGCTGGCTCCAGTCGCCCAGCGTCCGGTACGCGATCGACGCGCGCTGGTCGAGCGCGAGCTGCAACGCACCGAGATCGGACTTGTCGACCGCGCCCGCGTCGGGCAGCTTCGCGAGCGCGTCGAGATACGCGCGGTACCGGTGCCAGACGTCGAGCGCCTCCGGTTGCGCCAGCGTGCCGTCGAGCTGCGCGGCGATCTCGCGCACGACGAGCGCATCGAGCGCGGCCGCGCCCAGGTCGCTCTGCGCGGTCAGGCAATAGTCGAAGAAATCGCGCACCGCGCGCGACTTCGCGAGATGGCCGCCGGCATCGAGCGGCAGGCGCGGCGCGCTGGAACCGGCGAGCGGAGACGGCAGGCCGGCGCTCGCCGGCAATGCGGGCTGCGGCACGCCGGTCGCCGCACTCGCGCCCCCAGGCACTGCCGCAGCCGGCGGCGCATGCGTGGCATCCGTTCCGCGCTGCGACGCCGCGCCGCTCCAGAGCGCGACGCCGGCAATCGCCGCCAGCCCCACCGCACCGTAGATCGCCACGCGCCGCGCGAGCGGCGCGCGCCCTTCACGTACCGTCATCGATCACACGCCCGCGAGCTGCAGCCGGTTCGCATGCGTGCGGATCACCGCGACAGGATCTTCCGCGTACGCACCGCGCACGCCGAGCAGCTGGTTGATCTCGTCGAGATGGTTCCACTTGTAGTTCGTGCTCAGCACCTTCCCGTACAGCGCGCTGCACTTCGACACGAGCCCGTCGTTCTGGCCGGAGCCGCGATTGATCATCACCGTGCCGGTGCCGAGCAATGCGAGCGTGGACAGGTCGAGCGCGTTCGCCGGGTCGATCACCGGAAGCGTGCTGGTATCCGTCGCCCCCGTGACGCCGAATGCGGAAATCGTCGGCTGGATCGCCGTGCCGGCCCACGAATACAGCAGGTGCGTATTGCCGCCGACGGTTTCCGTCGGTGCACCCGTCTGGCAACTGCCCGGCGCGCCGAGGCCGGCACTCGGATAGTTCTGGTTGTACGCGGCGGCCTGCGCGGTCGTCAGCGTCTTCAGCGCGGCGAGCGCGTCCTGGTTCGTGTTGTGGCTGCTGCTCGTCAGGATCCCGAACACATTGACGAACGCGGCGATCACCGACGACGACAATCCGGTCGGATCGACCGCGAGCACGCTCTGCACGAAGTCCGCGAATTCCGAGCCGCGATGCGGCGTGCCGATCGTCGTCACCGACGCGACGAGGTCGGGCGCCACGGCCGCGACATAGCGCGACGTGAGGCCGCCCTGGCTGTGACCGACGAGGTTCACCTTGGTGGCCCCGGTCGCGGCGAGCACCGTCTTCACATAGGCGAGCAGTTGTTCGCCGCGGCCGTTCGGGCCGTCGTCGCTCTGAAACCCGGACAGGTTCGCGACGTAGACAGTCGCACCGTGCTGCTGCAGATCCTCCTGAATGCCGTACCAGTACTCGAGCACGCCCGCGTACTTGTCGGTGCCGGTAAGCCCGTGCACGAGGATGATCGGATAACGCGTCGCCGCGTAGTTGTCCGCCGGCGCGGTCGCCGCCATCGCCGTGCGGGTCGTCGCGAGCGTCAGCGCCGCGGTCGTCCCCGCGAACGGCGCGACGCTCATCGCGCATGCCACTGCCCCTGCCACCACCCTGGAACGCATCGATCTGGCCATGCATGTTCTCCTGATTATTGTGCTGCCGGTGCGAATGAGGATCGACACGCACGGCAGGTCGCGAACCATCGCGCGCTGCCGTGCGTGTCGAATGCGGGAGTGAATCACGAGTGGCGAACGTTTACGCCCCGACTAGATACGGTTCTCTAATCGGTTGACGTACCGCGCCCGTTCGGGCGGGGCCGCATTCATGCGCGCGCATGCTGCATCGCACACGCGCGCCGTGCGTTACAGCTTCGCGCTCACGCGCAGCCATGCAGTGCGCCCCGGTTCCATCACCGGCGCGTTCGCCGGATAGCCGAAGCCCGCGTTGCCGGCGAGGTTCAGGTGCTCGGTATAGGCCTTGTTCAATACGTTGTCGATGCCGACGGAGACCTGCACCTTCTTGCTCACGTTGTACTGCGCATGCAACGACAGCACGCCGAATCCGGCGCTCGGGCCGAAGTCCTTGCCGACCACGTTGCCCTCATTCAGCGCATAGCGATGCTGCGGCGCAACGACGCGCCACAAGCCGCCGGCCGACCATGCGCCGTGCGTGTATTCGAGCCCGAACCGCGCTTCGAGCGGCGGCATCTGCGGCAACGGATCGCCACTCGCCGTGTTGCGCCCCCATGCATAGGCGAGCGACGTCTCGACGCGCAGCGGTGCGACCGGCCGCCACGACACGCCGGCTTCGCCGCCCATGATCTGCGCATTCACGTTGGTCGCCTGCGTGGTCGGGCCCATCATCCCGGTTGCATAGTTGAACAGGATGTAGTCCTGCACATATCCCGCGTAGGCCGACACCCATGCATCGAACCGGTCGCCCTTGTACTGCGCGCCGATGTCGAGCTGCGTGGTCTTTTCCGGCTGCACCGCCGAGAACGCGTTGATCGCACCGGCCGGCCCGCGCTTCGCGGAAAACAGCTCCCAGTAGTCCGGATAGCGTTCCGCGTGGCCGATGCCCGCGTACCACGTGACCGGCAGCGACGCGAGATCGCGCTCGTAGCGCACGAAGCCGCTCGGCAGCACGCGCGCGCGATCGTCGTCGAACGTGGGATTCGGCTTGCTCATCATCATCCCGCTCGTGGTTGCGCGCTTGTCGCGCGCGCTCGCGTAGTCGACCCGCGCGCCGCCGATCACGCGCGACGCATCGCTCGCGTACCAGGTGAGCTCGCCGAACGCACCCGCGTTCCACATCGTCGCCTGCGCATTCCACGGCTGGTCGCCGTAGTTCCGGCGCCCCATCGCCGAGCGCGCGTCGAGCCGGTTCGACTGCGCGTCGACGCCGGTCACGAGCTTGAAGTCGTCGCCGAAGCGGAACGTTGCAGCGGCCCGCGCGCCGAGCGTGCGGCGCCGCACTTCGGACGCCATCCGCATCGGCATGCTGCTGGTCGGGTCCGGCTGACGCAGCGTGGTGTTGTCCATCACGTGGTCGGCTTCGTTGTAGTACACGCGCGCGTCGATCCGGTCGAGCACATCGCCGATATGCCGCTTGTCGAACGAAAGGCCGAACGTCTCGCGGCGGAAATGCGCGCCGTCCATCCCGCGCCCCGCGTAGCGCGCATAGCCGTCGCCGGTGCCGGCCGTCAGTTCGACGCGCGTGTGGTCGTCGGGCGTCCAGCCGAGCGCCGCGTCGGCATTCCACTTGTCCCATTGCGACGGCACGGTTTGGCCGTTGCCGTCCTGGTAGTCCTGCGCGTGCGCATGGTTCGCGATCACGCGCCCATAGACGTCCGGCGTGCCGGCCGTCACGTCGACGTTCTGGTCGTTGCGCCCGAACGAGCCGCCGACCACGCTGCCGTCGAAGCGCATGCCGGGGCGCTCGAAACGCGGCGTCATGCGTTCGAATAGCACGGTGCCGGCCGACGCGCCGGGGCCGTACAGCACGGTCTGCGGCCCCTTCACGACCGTCACCTTGTCATAGCTTTCCGGCGCGATATACGAGGTCGGCGCGTCCATCCGGTTCGGGCACGCGCCGAGCGTCGGCAGCCCGTCCGCAAGAATGTTCAGCCGCGAGCCGAACATTCCGCGCAGCACGGGGTCGCCATTGGTTCCGCCGCTGCGGATCGACGTAAAGCCGGGAATCGTCTTCAGATAGTCGGCGCCGTCGCTCGCCGGCAGCGGCTGGCGCGGCGTCTTCGGATCCGTGACGACGACGAGCGGCGTCGTCAGCGGCGACGCGACGACTTCGACCGGCGGAAGCAGCGCGGCCGCGTCGTCCGCCGGCGCACCGGCCGCATGCGCGGATTCGGTCGCGGCCGCCGCCGCGGTCATCGCGCTGACGGCCAGCGCGGGAACGGTGAGTGTCAGCATGCGCGGCATGCGCCGCGCACGGGAATGGCGCGCCGCCCTCGGCGCGCGCAAGGAAACCATGGTCATGATCGAAAGCCCGAGTGACGCCCTCCACGCGGCCTCGACGGACCGCACGGATATTGGCGATGAAGAAAACGGAAGACAGCGCGTCAGGCGCGCTCGGGCGGTGCGCGCGCATAGGCGCGCGGATAGCCGTCGGCGTGCACCGCAACGGCATGCGGCACGGCGACGGAAACGGGATGGGCGGGAACGAAGGCGAGCGACGCGGCGGACGCGCCGCCGATCGCGGGGCTGTGCGCGAAGAAACCGCAATAGCCGCACGCATCGAGATGCCGTGCATGATCGTGCGCTTGGCCGGCATCGGACGCACGATGCGCGCCATGCTCGGCACCGCAGACGATCGCGTCGGGAATGGCGGCCTGCGCGATGCGCCACTGCGACACCAGCGGCGCCGCGATCGCGAGCCAGATCGCGAACACGCCGAGCCAGGCGGTCAAGTGACGATGTCGATGCAGCATGCGCGGCGACGCGTAAGCGGAATGTAAAAACAGCCGAGATGTTACCGAATGTTCGTTGCGCTGACCAGTCGCGCACGACGGTAAACGCACCGGGGGCGCATGGTTGTCGACACAACCATGCGCCCCCGGCTGTTGCGCGGCTTCAGCGCGCGGCGCTCACACCATGCGGCGCAGCACGTCGTCGCGCCGGATGAAGTGATGGTAGAGCGCGGCGAGCGCATGCAGCCCGATCACGAAGTAGAACGCGTTGCCGATCAGTTCGTGCGCTTCCTTGATGGTCGGCCGCAATGCTTTGTCGGGGCCGAACAGCGTGAACGACACGCCGATCCAGTCGAGCGACACGGGCTTGCCGGCCATGTTGATCATCATGATGCCGAGCAGCGGCTGC
Organism: Burkholderia sp. Nafp2/4-1b; assembly: GCF_003635165.1. Lineage (GTDB taxonomy): Bacteria > Pseudomonadota > Gammaproteobacteria > Burkholderiales > Burkholderiaceae > Burkholderia. Next base: position 109,076 of record NZ_ML058601.1, read on the forward strand.
GCGATGATGAATACGTACAGCGCGATATGCGCGAGCGTCGACAGCCACTTGAACAGCGTTGCCTGCGGGATGGGTTCCGGCACGCGGCTGATCATCCGCCACAGCACGCGCAACACCGACAGCACGAGTACGAACGTACCGGCCAGCAGGTGCACGTTCATCCAGAACGCGCGACTGTCGCTGCCTTTCGGTCCGCGAATCTCGATGGCAAGGTAGGCCAGCGCCACCAGCAGGAAGATGGCCCAGTGGAAGAAGATGGCCGGCGAACTGTAGCGCGTCTGTTTCGCGAGGATGTTTTTCATGCGTTGTCTCGTGATTCTCGTATGGTGTGCGGGGTATGCGGGGCAGGCACCTGCCGCGGCTGGCCGATGCCGGGCGGTTGCTCCGATTGTAGCGTCAGGCGCGGCCGGCATTGCACGACCCGATCAAATATCCGAAGAATCCGCACGGCCCGCGCGGCGGCCGCGCCATAAGGAAAATCCGCATCGCGCCCGCGCGCCGCTGTGGCACGATGAAGCTTTGGTGCGACGTTGCGCGGGCATCATGAGCAAAGCGTTCTTCGTTGCGGCCTACCGGCTGATCGCCGCGTTGCTCGCGGTGTCGACCACGCTGCACAGCGTCGCCGACTACTGGCACATGCCGACCTTCCATCTCGGCAACTACCTCAGCTACTTCACGCAACTGAGCAGCCTGTATGCGGCGGCGATGCTGGTCGCGGGGCTGTCGCGCGTCACGCGCGCCGGCTCGGCGCGCTACGAATCGATGCGCGGCGCCGCCGTGCTGTACATGTTGATCACCGCGATCGTCTACGAACTGCTGCTCGCGCGGCTCGATGCGCTGCACCACGTCACGCCGGCGTTCAACAACTGGGTCCTGCACCGGATCGTGCCATTCGTGGTGCTGTGCGACTGGCTGTACGTGGAGCCGCGCTCGCCGGTCCCGCAGCGCAGCGCGTTCGTATGGCTCGCCTTTCCATTCGTCTATCTCGGCTATACGCTCGTGCGCGGATCGGTGGAGAACTGGTATCCGTACCCGTTCGTCGATCCGCGGCCGCACGGCTACCTGCCGGTCGCCATTCAATGTTCGCTGATCGCGCTCGGCGCGGCAGGGCTCGCGCTGGGTATTCGCTGGCTCGGCAATCATGCGAGGCAGTCCGGCACCGCGGAACTCAAGGAAGGATGAAGGCGGGAACGTGCGCGCCGCGCGGCGCGCACGTCGTCAGGCGGCGCGTCAGCCGCCGTTGCGCGGCAGGAAGTTGATCGGATCGACGACCTTGCCGTTCTGGCGGACTTCGAACTCGAACGTCGCGCGCCCGCTCGCGTCGGTGCCCATTTCGGCGACCTGCTGGCCCGCGCGCACCGCGTCGCCTTCGTTGACGAGCAGCTTGCCGTTGTGCCCGTAGGCCGTGATGAGGCCGTTGTCGTGCTTCAGGATCACGAGCGGGCCGTAGGCCTTGACGCCGGTTCCGGCGTAGACCACCCGCCCGTTCGCCGCGGCCCGCACCGAATGGTCGGGCCCCGACGCCGCGATCACGATGCCGCGCGTCTTGCCGGCCGTGAACGGCGTCGCGACGATGCCGGTGGCCGGCCAGGCCAGCGAGCCGGGTTGCGCGGCCGCGGCGGACGGTTGTCCGAGCGACGTCGCGGCAGGCGGCGGCGCGACCCGCAGCACCTGGCCGGGCGATACGGCGTCGTTCGGCGACATGTGGTTCCAGCTGGCCACGTCCTGCACGCGCTGCCCGTAGGCGGCGGCGACGCCGGCGAGCGTGTCGCCCGGATTCACGCGGTAATAGCCGGCGATCACGCCGGGCGTGGCGGCCGACGTCCGCGTCGGCTGCCGCACCGGCTGCCAGCTGTCGGTCCATGGCGTCATCGTGCAGCCCGTCAGCGCGGCGGCCGCGACGACAAACGCCGCGAATGGCAGCCGGCGCACGAGCGCTTCGTGGATCGGAATCGTTTTTCTCAAGGGTCCTCCCGGATTTGCGTCGTTGCGTCGCCCACCGCCCTCCGGCATGCGACGCACGATGTCCGGCCGAACGGCCGGACCAACCAGTATCCGACCGCTCTCGCGGCCGTCAGTTTCCACAGCGGAACGCCGACGCAAATGGGCTCATCGGCCCCTTTTTCACGCCGTTTCAGCGTCGTTCCGAGCGGCAAAGATACCATTTGTCGCGCTCGGGACTGCGACAGCCGCCCGATCCGGCAACAATCTTGCCGTGGCAGAAACGGCGGCCGGCCCTCCGGGGACCGCTTCGCGCGACGCGCGGGCACCGGGCGGGCTCCGGCGGCAGGCCGAGGCCACCGGCCAGGTCGAATCAACGATCGGCGCTGCCGCTGGCGCCTCCTATACTCGAAGATGCACAGCGCGATCGAGCGATAACGAGGAGATCACCATGAATAATGCGACGTTTCTGTCCGTGCAACTCAATTCCGAAGATTTCGCCGGTTCCAGCGGCCTCGTCGAATTGCTCAACCAGCACCTGATGTTCGCGACGGATGTCGCCGAGGCGGCGGACGCGCTCGTTCAACTGGCGAGCGTCGCGCACCTGAGCGGCGCGACCCGCCACAGCGTCGAGCTGCCGGTGCTCGCGATCGAGCGGTTGCGCGACGCGCTCGACACGCTGAGCGGCTACGACGCGTCGTGGCTGCAGGCGCTGGAGCCGACCGATGCGCTGTTCCGCGACATCGGCCGCGGCCCGCGGCCGCTGCACTGACGCTGCCGATCCAGCCTCCCGCCAACGAAAACAGCCCGCCGTTCCGGGATGCGGAACGGCGGGCTGCGTGTACTGCTCGGGGCCGGATCAGGCCGCGTGTGCGGCGGCGATCGGCGCCGACTTGCCGCGATTAACGACCCTTGTAGACCGGTGCGCCGTCCGACACGCGCTTGACTTGCCAGCCGGTCTTGGCGGCTGCCGGAGCGGCCGACTCTTGCTGGGCAACCGGTTGCGCACCGTAGCCGCTCGTATCGGCAGCGGCGACGTTCTGTTGCGGGTTCACACGGGCTTCAGCTGCCTGGATGCCTGCCGGGTAGTCGGTCCGGTCGCTGCCCAGCTTGTAGCCGGCTTGTTGCAGGGCGGAGAGTTCAGCCTTCACCTGCGCACGGGTAACGGGTGCGTTCTGTTGGGCGAACGAGACGGCGGGAACGGCGAGGACAGCAGCTGCAGCGAACGTTGCGATCAGCGATTTCATGATTACCTCCGGGATTTTTTTGCTTCGCCGCACACACCATGTCTGCAGCGATTGAACAAAGTTTAGTCCGGAGATCACCTAGGGAAAACCATGAAAGAACGAAAACACTGTTTCCCCGGAGCCAACAATTCTGGCATCCGGGAACGAAAAACCCTACTCAAAGAATAGAATTTCGCAACAATGCCGCCCTCGCCCGGCCGGTTACGACCAGTTCGCGTGGAAGCTGCCCGGCTTGTCGGTACGCTCGAACGTGTGCGCGCCGAAGAAGTCTCGCTGCGCCTGCACAAGGTTCGCCGGCAGCCGCTCGGAGCGGTAGCTGTCGAAGTACGCGACCGCCGACGCGAACGCCGGCACCGGGACGCCGGCCTTCACCGCGGCCACCACCACATCGCGCAGCGACGCCTGGTAGTTCGCGGCGATGTCCTTGAAGTACGGGTCGAGCAGCAGGTTCGCGAGCGCCGCGTCGTTCGCGTACGCGTCCGTGATCTTCTGCAGGAAGCGCGCGCGGATGATGCAGCCGGCGCGGAAGATCTTCGCGATCGTCCCGAGATCAAGGTTCCAGCCGTACTCTTCCGACGCGGTGCGCAGCTGCGCGAAGCCTTGGGCGTACGAGATCACCTTGCTCAGGTACAGCGCACGGCGCACGGCTTCGATGAACGCGGCACGATCGCCGTCGAACGGCGCGGCGGCCGGGCCCGACAGGATCTTGCTGGCCGCGACGCGCTCGGTCTTCAGCGACGACAGCACGCGCGCGAACACCGACTCGGTGATGAGCGGCAGCGGCACGCCGAGATCCAGCGCGTTCTGGCTCGTCCATTTGCCGGTGCCCTTCTGCGCGGCGCGATCGAGGATCACGTCGACGAGGTGCTTGCCGGTTTCGTCGTCCTTCTTGCCGAAGATCTTCGACGTGATCTCGATCAGGTAGCTGTCGAGTTCGCCCTGGTTCCACTCGGTGTACACCGCGCCGAGTTCGTCGTTGGTCAGGCCCGCGACGTCCTTCAGCACCGCATAGCTCTCGGCGATCAGCTGCATGTCGCCGTATTCGATACCGTTGTGAACCATCTTCACGTAGTGGCCCGCGCCGTCCGGGCCCATGTACGCGACGCACGGCTCGCCGTCCGACGGCGCCTTCGCGGCGATCTGCTTGAGGATCGGCTCGACCAGTTCGTACGCGTCGCGCTGGCCGCCGGGCATGATCGACGGGCCGCGCAGCGCGCCCTCCTCGCCGCCCGACACGCCGGTGCCGATGAAGTGCAGGCCCGATTGCGCGAGTTCCTGGTTGCGGCGGATCGTGTCGGTGAAGTGCGTATTGCCGCCGTCGATCAGCACGTCGCCCTTCTCGAGCAGCGGCTTGAGCGATGCGATCGTCGCATCGGTGGCTTCCCCGGCCTTCACCATCATCAGGATCCGGCGCGGCGTTTCGAGCGACGCGACGAATTCCTCGAGCGTATGGGTCGGCACCAGATTGCGGCCGGGGAATTCGGCGATCAGTTCGTCGGTTTTCTCGCGGCTGCGGTTGTACACCGACACCGCGTAACCGCGGCTCTCGATATTGAGTGCGAGATTGCGGCCCATCACCGCGAGACCGATCACACCGATTGCTTGCTTGCCCATTATTCAATTCTCCGGAAAAAACAGGGCGCAACCCGAACCGGGCCGCGCGCACAGGCGAAAGGATAGTGGAAACGCGGCCGCGCTGCGCGCATGCGTGTCATTGCTCGGCGTGCGGCAGGCGCCGGAACACGACGCTCAGGTTGTTCGCCGGCATCTCGACGACCTCGATGCAGTCGAGCCCGCGATCGAGGCCGAGCGCGACGACCGTCTCGAGATCGCGCACGCCCCACGACGGGTCGCGACTGCGCAGTTGCTGGTCGAACGCTTCGTTGGACGGCGCGGTGTGGCGGCCTTCGCGGCGATACGGGCCGTACAGGAACAGCACGCCGCCTGGGCGCAGCACGCGCGCCGCACCGGCGAACAACGCTTCGGTGCAGGCCCACGGCGAGATGTGAATCATGTTGATGCAGACGATCGCGTCGAGCGCGGCGGCCGGCCACGCCGCATCGCGCACGTCGAACGCCAGCGGCTCGGCCAGGTTCGCGAGGCCGGCGTGCGCGACCCACGCGGCGATCGAGCGGCGCGCGTGCGCGTCGGGGTCGCTCGGCTGCCAGCGCAGACCCGGCAGCGCCTGCGCGAAATGAACCGCATGCTGTCCGGTGCCGCTCGCGATCTCGAGCACGGTGCCGCTCGCCGGCAGTACGCGGCGCAGCACGTCGAGAATCGGCCCGCGGTTGCGCTCAGCCGCGGGCGCCGACAGCCGCGCGGACGGGTCGGGCACGGACGTCGGCGCGGTCACGATGCATGCTCCTGCGCGCCGCCGACGACACCCAGCCGCGCATTCAGCGCGTCGAGCGCGGGCGCGCAACGCGCTTCCACCTTCAGCGTCAGCATCGGATCGGCCCGCGTATGGCCGAGGTTCAGCGCGGCGACGGGCTTGTGCTGCGCCTGCGCCCATACGCAGAACCGATAGCCGGAATACACCATCAGCGACGAGCCGACGACGAGCAGCGCGTCGGCCGCGTCGAGCGCCTGCGACGCCAGCGCGACGCGTTCGCGCGGCACGTTCTCGCCGAAGAACACCACCGCCGGCTTCAGCAACCCGCCGCAGGCCGGGCAGGCCGGGACGCGGAACGTGTCGAGCGCGGTCCATTCGAGGTGCGCGTCGCCGTCGGCGGCAGGTTCGGCCTGCGCGCCCAGCAGTTCGGGGTTATCGGTTTCGAGCACGGTCTGGATCGTCGCGCGCGCATGATGCGCACCGCAATCGAGGCAGGTGACGCCGTTGATGCCGCCATGCAGTTCGATCACGTCGTCGCTGCCCGCGCGCTGGTGCAGGCCATCGACATTCTGCGTGATGAGCCGCTCGATCCGGCCGGTGCGGCCGAGGCGCGCGAGCGCGACGTGCGAACGGTTCGGTTGCGCATGGCCGACCACCGGCCACCCGATCATGCTGCGCGCCCAGTAGCGCCGGCGCGCCGCGTCGGAGCCGAGGAATTCGTGGAGCTGGATCGGCGGCGAGCGCATCCATTGACCGTTGCGGTCGCGATAGCCGGGAATGCCGGAATCCGTGCTGATGCCCGCGCCGGTCAGCACGAGCAGCCGCGGACGACGCTCGACGAAGGCATGCAGCGCGTCGAGCGCGGCCGGCTCGATGCTGGCGGATGTGGGGTCGTGCAGGGCGGTGTCGTTCATGTCGAAGGCGCGTGATCGGGCGCGGTGGCAGGCCGTGCACCCGCACGGGCAGCCAGCGCGCCAGCACATGATACAGAACGCCGCGCGATCGGGCCGGCGGTGCGCGCGCGCAACCGGCGCACAAAAAAAGACGCCCATCGACCATATGGCGACGGGCGTTTCAACAATTGATCCATCGGGGTTGTGGATCAACTGACAGCACAATGACGTCGCATCCGCTGCATCACCGCCAACGGACCTCCCCCTGAACTACACCTTCGAATTCACGATGTTGCGCGGATCGTCGCGCGGGCGCGCGGGCGGCTGCACACGCGTGCATGGCATGAGGCGTGCTGGCATTTCGCGCGTCGGCATGACGATCCGGAAGCCTGGGTTGCCCATCCGCGGGCATTGGCGGTTCATCCCCGACAGCCGGCCTGGCACCGGCCGGCCTCGTGCGTCACGCCTGCACGTCGTCGTTCAGAACGAACCCGCTTTGTTCGGATGGAACGGAAAGCCGCACGCCTATGTCGCCGCAATCAACGGCGAAGCGAATGCGCGGGCAGGTCGGCGATTCATGTCTGCAACACGGCACGTTGCGATTTGGTCTGTTCTCATTCTGTTGTCCCCGTCTTCGATGCATCCGACCCACTGAAGCGATTGCCGGACCTGCTTCGCCGGCGATCGCGCTCACGGCGCATACAGATATGCAAGGAGCGCACCATGTTGGGCAGCGCAAGGCCACACGGGGCGATGAAATGATCGGATGCAAATTGCGCGACGACAGATACGCGCGGATGTTTCGAAATTGAAACGACGGGAAAGGGGCACGGGGGATCGACGGGGCCGGACAGGAAGCCGCGTTACAGGAATGAGACGCGGCGCGCGGCCGTTCACCGGCGCCCCATCCCTCAATGCACTGACGATTTGCTTGCAATCGCCCCACGCACGCCGCGGATCGCACTGGCTATAGTCCCGCGAGTAGTGCCGTGCTGCGGTGTGCCGGACCGCAGAGGCCGCCAGGCCGCCGCGTAGCGCGCCGCGCGGCACAAGCGTCGCGCAAACACGTTAGCATGCGGACACGGCGCTGCGCGCGCGCCCATCGCACCGTCTTCAAGGAATGGACATGACCCTGCCCGCCTCCGCGCGCGCCGACGTCGCGCATCGCGTGTTCTCGCCCGAGCGGCTGTCGATCGGCCTGACGCTGCCGCTGCTGCGCAGCGGCCAGACCGTCCCGGATTTCAACGAGCAGCTCGAACTCGCGGCACTCGCCGACTCCGTCGGCTTTCGCGCACTGTGGATTCGCGACGTGCCGCTGAACAGCGCCGACTATCCCGACCCGGTCGGCCATCTCGATCCGTGGGTGCTGCTCGGCGCGCTCGCCGCGCGCACGCGTCGGATCGTGCTCGCGAGCGGCGCGATCGTGCTGCCGCTGCGGCATCCGCTGCATATCGCGAAAGGCGCGCTGTCGGTCGCGACGCTGTCCGGCGGACGCTTCGTCCTCGGGCTCGGCTCCGGCGATCGGCCGCCCGAATATGCGGCGTTCGGCGTCGACGCGGAAACGCGGCGCGACCGATATCGCCGCCATTGGGACACCGTCGCGGCCGCGCTCGCCGTGCCGTCCCGCGTGCTGCCCGACGAGACGCCGCCGGATGCACCCGAGTTCACGCTGCTGCCGCGCAGCGACGCCGCGGTGCCGATGCTCGCGGTCGGCTCGGGCGGACAAAGCGTCGACTGGATCGCAGGGAACGCGATCGGCTGGATGACGTACCACCGCGATCCCGATACGCAGCGTTCACGCTATTCGATGTGGCGCGCGGCCGTCGACCGGCTCGCCCAACCGGCCTTTCGCGCGTTCGGCGTATCGATGCGGCTCGATCTCGATGCGAATCCCGGTGCGCCGGCCGCCGCGCTATCGCTCGGTTATGCAACCGGTCGCAACGCGCTGATCGATATCCTGCGGGACATGCGCGCGGCCGGCACGCACCACGTCACGCTGAATGCCGGGTCGGACCGGCCCGTGCGCGAGGTCATCGAGGAACTCGCCGAGCACGTGCTGCCGGTCTTTCACGACGAGCAGAGTTGATTCGTCAGGAATCCGGAGTTCTGCAGCGGGCACCAAGCGCGTGACCCGCACGGGATGCGACGCACGGCACAGCAGGTTCCGTTCCTGAACCCGCCGCGCTCGTCGGAGCACCCTGTCGTCGCCCGGGCAAACCGCGCGGAGCGGAACGGCCGGCCGAAATTGCGAGGCACCAGCGTCGCGCCAAACCGATCGTCCGCCAAGCCGCAAACGCCCATTCCACTTGCCGTATGCCCGATTCGAATATTCATCGATGGAACTATTCGGCCCCGATCGCGATCATGTTAACTTCCGTCCATCGTCCAGACCGGCGGGTTGCGCTTCGCCGCGCGCCCGCATGCCTCCTCATGCGACATTTCCTGCTCGGCTGGCTGCTCGCCGCCATCGTTTCGGTCGCCCACGCGGCCACCCCTGCCCCGGCCGCCGCGTCGGCCGCCTCCGGCGCCGTGCCGGCGCTGACGCCGCAACAGGCGCAGCAGGCTCTCTCGGTGCTGCAAAACCCGCGCGAACGCCAGCAGGTCGAAACGACGCTGCGCGCGATCGCGGCCGTCGGCGTACTCAGCACGCCCGCACTCCCGGCGAGCGGCGCGGCGCCGGCCAGCGCGGCCTCGGGCGCGGGCGCCCCCGCCGCGCTGACGACGAACGGGCTCGCGTCGATGCTCGTCCGGCAGGGATCGCGCTGGGCAGGCCACATCGGCGGCGCGCTGAACGAATCGCTGCGCTCGCTGCTCGACGTCGGCTCGGTCGGCATCTGGTGGCACGAGCGTCTCGTGCGCGCCGACGCGCGTGCGGACCTCGCGCGCTCGATCTCGATCATCCTGGCCGTGCTCGTGCCCGCGCTCGTCGTCGAATGGCTCGCGAAGCGGCTGCTGCGGCGCGCGCTGGCCGCGTTGGGCGTGCGTCGCGCCGAATCGTCGCGCCGGGCCGAAAACGAGCCGTCCGGATCGGCGCCGTCCGAGTCATCCGAGCCGCCCGGGCCACACGACGACACGGTGCCGGCGTCTGCAGCGGCCGTTCCCGGCGCGAAAACCGACGGCGCCGCCACGCCGGATAAGTCGTCGCGAGGTCGCGGCCATGCGCGGCGCCACACCACGCTGCTGCGCCGGATGCCGCGCGCGCTGGTCAGCCTCGCGCTGCGGGTCGTGCCGCTGCTGGTGTTCGTCGGCGTCGCGAGCCTGACGATGTCGGTCCTCGACGCCGACGGCACGCCGATCCAGACCGCACTCGAATCCCTGATCGACATCTACGTGATCTGCCGCCTCGTGACGATCGTCAGCCGGCTGTTCTTCCAGCCCGATGCCCGGCAGTTGCGGCTGGTTCACATCAGCGATGCGTGGGCCGCGTTCGTGCAGCGCTCGATCGCGCGAATCGCGATCGTCGTCGGCGCGTGCACGGCCGCGATCGAGATTGCCGGAAGCTTCGGCCTCAGCGACGCCGGTCACGTCGCGCTGCTGAAGGCCGTCGCGCTCGTCGGCCACCTGATGATCTCCGCGCTGATCCTGCGGTGCCGCCAGCCGGTCGCCGCGCGCATCCGTGCGGCCGGCGAAGCGCGCCCGGCGTTGGCGATGGTCAGCAATGCGCTCGCAGACGCATGGGCGCCCGTGGCCGTGTTCGTCGTGATGGCGCTGTGGTTCGTGTGGGCGCTCGACGTCCACAACGGCTACCGTGTGCTGATCACGCTCGGCGGCCGGTCGATCGCCGTGATGGTTGGCATGCGGATCGTGTCGATCGTCGTGTTCGGCGCGCTCGCACGGCTGCTCCAGCGCCGTGACGACGATCGCACGCTGGTCCATCTGCACGCGTACCGCTACTACCCGCTGGTGCGCCGGATCGTGTCGGCGGTGATCGCCATCGTGACCGTCGTGCTGTTGCTGCAGACCTGGGGCGTGCCGATCTTCCACGCGTTCCAGGCCGGCACGATCGGCCATCGGCTCGCATCGGCGCTGATGACGATCGCGATCGCGGCCGTCGTCGCGCTGATCGTCTGGGAAGCCGCGAACATCGCGATCGAGCGCCGCCTGCAGCTGTGGACGCGCGAAGGCAACCTCGTGCGCGCGGCGCGGCTGCGCACGCTGCTGCCGATGCTGCGTTCGTTGCTGTTCATCATGATCGCGCTCGTCGTCGTGCTGACGGGCCTGAGCGAAATCGGCGTGAACGTCGGTCCGCTGCTCGCCGGCGCCAGCATCTTCGGCGTCGCGCTCGGCTTCGGCTCGCAGAAGCTCGTGCAGGATTTCATCACCGGGATCTTCCTGCTGATGGAGAACGCGATGCAGGTCGGCGACTGGGTCACGCTCGCGGGCGTGTCCGGCACGGTCGAATACCTGTCGATCCGCACCGTGCGGCTGCGCGCGGGCGACGGGTCGCTGTACACGATCCCGTTCAGCTCGGTGACGACCGTCAACAACACGAATCGCGGGCTCGGCAACGCGGCCGTCAAGGTCAGCATCGCGTATGGGCAGGACATCGATCAGGCGATCGCGACGCTCAAGGAAATCGGCGCCGCGTTGCGCGACGATCCGGATTACAAGGACGGCATCCTGTCGGACTTCAGCTACTGGGGCGTCGATCAGGTCGACGGCGCGACGATCACGCTGGCCGGGCAGATGCAATGCAAGGACTCCGCACGCTGGGGCGTGCAGCGCGAATTCAACCGGCGGATCGCGGTGATGTTCCGCGAACGCCGGATCCGGATCGCGAATCCGCAGCGCAGCGTCGTCGCGTACGACGGCGGTTCGCGGCCAGCGGCGCCGGAGAACCGCGAGAGCACCGCGAACGGCGCCAACGCGGGCGGCCCGCCGGCCGCCGAACCGCCGCCACCCGCTGCACCGGCGCGCAAGCCGGACTGATCGTGCGGATGCCGATGGCTCGGCCACCGCGCATCGCGCCATCCCACTCCGATGAGCGCCGCGTTCAACGCGCGGCGGTTTTCTTCGCGCGCTGAACACGCTTCGATGCGTTCGCCGGCGCGGCCGCCGCGTCGACGCAGGCCCGCGCGAACCCGTTCGTCAGACGAAAATCCCCCGCCCCGCCGTCTTTCCGCCGCCTTTCGGCTTCTTTCGCCGTCTCCATCGAATCTCCATCTTTCCGCATAAAAGACGCCAACGAAGCGCCTCACACTCCAGCCCGTCAAAGCAGGCAGTGGGCTGCCTGCGCTTCCTGGAGTCGCTATGAAGAATCAACAACGATGCCGTTACGGCGCCGCCGGTGCGCTGCTGGCGGCCCTGCTGGCCGGCTGCGGGCCGGCGGAGCAGCAGGCCGCCGCGCCGGCCATTCCGGTCGCGGCAATGACGCTGGCCGCCGCGCGCCTCGACGTGACCGAAGATCTGCCGGGCCGCGTCGCGGCCGTGCGGATCGCTGAAATCCGGCCGCAGGTCAGCGGGATCGTGCAGCGCCGGCTGTTCGAGCAAGGCACCGAAGTGCGCGCCGGCCAGCCGCTGTTCCAGATCAACCCGGCGCCGTTCAAGGCCGACATGGACACCGCCGCCGCGTCGCTGCAGCGCGCACAGGCCGCACTCGAACGCGCGAAGGTGCAGACGGCGCGCTTCAAGCCGCTCGTCGAGGCCGACGCGATCAGCCGCCAGGTGTACGACGACGCGGTGTCGCAACGCGACCAGGCCGCCGCCGACGTCGCGCAGGCCCGCGCGACCCTCGCGCGCCGCCAGCTCGACCTGAAATTCGCGACCGTGGAAGCGCCGATCGCCGGCCGCATCGACCAGGCGCTCGTGACCGAAGGCGCGCTGGTGTCGAGCACCGACGGCCAGCCGATGGCACGCATCCAGCAGATCGACCAGGTCTACGTCGACGTGCGGCAGCCGGCCGCGTCGCTCGACGCGCTGCGCGGCGCGCTCGCCGCGCAGCCGCAGGCATCCGACAGCAACGGCCTGCCGGTCGACGTGCTGCGCGACGACGACACGCGCTACGACGCGCGCGGCCGCATGCTGTTTTCGGGCGTCAACGTCGATCCGGGCACCGGCGACGTGCTGCTGCGCGTGCTGGTCGACAACCCGAAGCGCCAGCTGCTGCCGGGCATGTACGTACGGGCCCGCATTCCGCGCGCGCACTACGCGAACGCGGTGACGGTGCCGCAGCAGGCCATCGTGCGCGCCGGCGGCAAGCCGCAGGTGTGGGTGCTCGACGCGAAGGGCACCGCGCACCTGAAGGCCGTCGAGATCGGCGAACTGACGAACCGCAGCTACCGCATCAAGTCGGGCCTGCAGGCGGGCCAGAAGATCGTTGTCGAAGGGATGGAGCGCCTCGCCGACGGCGTGACCGTCACCGCGGCCGACTGGAAGTCGCCTGACGCGGCCGCCACCGCATCCGCGCACTGAGTCACGAGGAGCCTCCAGTCATGGCTGAATTCTTTATCCGCCGCCCGGTCTTTGCGTGGGTGATCGCGCTCTTCATCATCCTGATGGGGCTGATCGCGATCCCGCAACTGCCGGTCGCGCGCTATCCGTCGGTCGCGCCGCCGTCCGTCACGATCACCGCGAACTATCCGGGCGCCACCCCGCAGACGATGAACGACGGCGTGCTGAGCCTCATCGAGCGCGAACTGTCCGGCGTCAAGAACCTGCTGTACTTCGAATCGTCGGCCGATACGTCCGGCGCCGCGCAGATCATCGTCACGTTCAAGCCGGGCACCGATCCGGAGATGGCGCAGGTCGACGTGCAGAACAAGATCAAGTCGATTGAGCCGCGCCTGCCCGCGGCCGTGCGCCAGAACGGGCTGATCGTCGAATCCGCGTCGTCCGGCTTCCTGATGCTGATCGGCCTGCGCTCCGACAACGGCCGCTTCGACGAAGGTGCACTCGCCGACTACATGGCGCGCAGCGTGTCCGAGGAGCTGCGGCGAATCCACGGCGTCGGCCGCGTGCTGCAGTTCGGCTCGGAGCGCGCGATGCGCGTCTGGGTCGATCCGCAGAGACTGATCAACTTCGGCCTGTCGATGAACGATCTGACGACCGCGATCGGCCAGCAGAACGTGCAGATCGCGCCGGGCAGCCTCGGTGCGCTGCCCGCGCTGCCGGGCCAGCGCGTGACCGTGCCGCTCACCGCGCAGGGCCAGCTCACGACGCCGGAGGAATTCGCGAAGGTCGTGCTGCGCGCGAACGCGGACGGCTCGAAGGTGGTGCTCGGCGATGTCGCGCGCGTCGAACTCGGCTCGCAGAACTACACGTTCGTGAGCCGCGAGAACGGCAAGGCCGCCACGCTCGTCGGCGTGCAGCTCGCACCGGGCGCGAACGCCGTCAAGACCGCCGACGCGATCCGCGCGCGCATGGCCGAACTGAGCAAGTCGATGCCGGCCGGCATGACCTACTCGATTCCGCTCGACACGTCGCCGTTCGTGAAGATCTCGATCGAGAAGGTGATCGCCACGCTGTTCGAAGCGATGGTGCTCGTGTTCCTCGTGATGTACCTGTTCCTGCAGAACGTGCGCTACACGCTGATCCCGGCCATCGTCGCGCCGGTCGCGATGCTCGGCACGTTCGCGGTGATGCTGCTGACCGGCTTCTCGATCAACGTGCTGACGATGTTCGGCATGGTGCTCGCGATCGGCATCATCGTCGACGATGCGATCGTCGTCGTCGAGAACGTCGAACGGCTGATGGCCGAGGAAGGGCTGTCGCCGAAGGATGCGACGTCGAAGGCGATGAAGGAAATCACCGGTGCGATCATCGGCATCACGCTGGTGCTCACCGCGGTGTTCATTCCGATGGCGATGGCGAGCGGCTCGGTCGGCGTGATCTACAAGCAGTTCACGTTGTCGATGGCCGTGTCGATCCTGTTCTCCGCGCTGCTCGCGCTGACGCTCACGCCAGCCTTGTGCGCGACGATGCTCAAGCCGGTCGAGCCGGGCCATCACGAGAAGCGCGGCTTCTTCGGCTGGTTCAACCGTCGCTTCGAACGGCTGACTGCGTGGTATGAAACGCGCGTCGGCCGCCTGGTCGGCCGTACGGGCCGCGTGATGCTGGTGTTCGTCGCGATCTCGGGCGCGCTCGTGTTCGGTTTCCGCAGCCTGCCGTCGTCGTTCCTGCCCGACGAGGACCAGGGCTACTTCATCACCAGCTTTCTGCTGCCCGCAGACGCTACCACCGAGCGTACGCGCGACGTGGTCAAGACGCTGGAGAAGCATCTTGCTTCGCGTCCGGCAATCCAGTCGAGCATTTCCGTGATGGGTTACGGCTTCTCCGGCCAGGGCTCGAACGCGGCGATCAACTGGTCCGTGATGAAGGACTGGAAAAACCGTGGCGGCGCGTCGACGATCGAGGAAGGCATGCTCGCGCAGCAGGCGATGGCCGGCGTGACCGAAGGCACGGTGATGAGCCTGCTGCCGCCGGCGATCGACGAACTCGGCAACAGCTCGGGCTTCTCGATGCGCCTGGAAGACCGCGCCAACCAGGGTACCGCGGCCCTCAAGGCGGCCGAAGCGAAGCTGCTCGAACTCGCCGCGCAAAGCAAGGTCGTGACCGGCGTGTACCCCGACAGCCTGCCGGCCGGCACGAGCCTGCGCCTCGAGATCGATCGCGCGAAGGCGCAGGCGCTCGGCGTGTCGTTCACGACGCTCAGCGACACGCTGTCCACCGCGATGGGTTCGACCTACGTAAACGACTTCCCGAACGCGGGCCGCATGCAGCAGGTGATCATCCAGGCCGATGCGCCGGCACGCATGCAGATCGACAACGTGATGAAGCTGTACGTGCGCAACGCGGCCGGCGGCATGGTGCCGCTGTCCGAAGTAGTCCGCCCGGTTTGGGCCGACACGCCGCTGCAGATGGTGCGTTTCAAGGGCTATCCGTCCGCGCGCATCTCCGGCAATGCGGCGCCCGGCCAGTCGAGCGGCGCGGCGATGGCCGAGATGGAACGTCTCGCCGCGCAGCTGCCGCCCGGCTTCGCGGTCGAGTGGACCGGCCAGTCGCTGCAGGAACGCCAGTCGGCGTCGCAGGCGCCGATGCTGATGGTGCTGTCGATGATCGTCGTGTTCCTGGTGCTCGCCGCGCTGTACGAAAGCTGGTCGATCCCGCTGTCGGTGATGCTGGTGGTGCCGCTCGGCCTGCTCGGCGCGATCGGCGCGGTGCTGCTGCGCGGTTTGCCGAACGACGTGTTCTTCAAGGTCGGGATGATCACCGTGATCGGCCTGTCCGCGAAGAACGCGATCCTGATCGTCGAGTTCGCGAAGCAGTTGCGTGAGGAAGGCAAGGGCTTGATCGAGGCGGCCATCGAATCGTCGAAGCTGCGCCTGCGCCCGATCCTGATGACGTCGCTCGCGTTCGGCCTCGGCGTGGTGCCGCTGATGATCGCGACCGGCGCAAGCGCGGAAACCCAGCACGCGATCGGTACCGGCGTGTTCGGCGGCATGGTGACCGCCACGGTACTGGCCATTTTCTTCGTCCCGGTGTTCTTCGTGTTCGTGATGAGCATCCAGGAACGCATCGGCGCATGGCGCGCCGCGCGCCGGAAGCCCGAAGCTCAGCATCACGAACGACAAGGTTGATCCCATGCGATTGCTCATTATTTCCTCTGCGGTGTGCGCCGCCCTCGCGCTGTCCGCCTGTTCGCTGACGCCTGCGCTGGTGAAGCCAGCGATGCCGGTGCCGACCGCCTATACGACCGCCGCGGCCGCCGCAGCCGCCGACCTGCACGCGAACGCGGCCGATCTCGGCTGGCGCACGATGTTCGGCGATCGGCGCCTGCAGCGCCTGATCGAAGTCGCGCTGCGCAACAACCGCGACCTGCGGCTCGCCGCGTTGAACGTCGAGGCTGCCGAAGCGCAGTACGGCATCCAGCGTTCGGCGCGCCTGCCGTCGATCGGCGCCGGCGCCAGCTTCACGCGCCAGCGCACGCCCGCCGACGCACAATCAAACCCGCCGCTGCTCGAAAACACGCAGAACCAGTACGGCGTGAACGTCGGCATCAGCGCGTTCGAGATCGACCTGTTCGGCCGCGTGAAGTCGTTGTCGGATGCGGCGTTCGCGCGCTACCTCGCGACCGATCACGGCCGCCGCGCGGTGCAGATCTCACTCGTCGGCGCCGTGGCCGATGCGTACTTCGCGGAGCGCCTCGCTCACGAGCAGCGCGCCCTCGCCGAGCGCACGCTCAGCGACTGGCAGCAATCGCTCGACCTCGCGCGCCGGCTGAAGGAAGCACACCAGGCGAGCGGCGTCGATATCGCGCAGGCGGAAGGCCAGGTCGCGAGCGCCACCGCCGATCTCGAAGCGCGCACGCGCGCCGTCGAGCAGGCGCGCAATGCGCTGCGCCTGCTGCTCGGCAGCGAGCCGCCGAAGGATCTGCCGGACCCGCTGCCGCTCGAGCAGCAGCCGGTGATCACGCAACTGCCTGCCGGCCTGCCGTCGGAGCTGCTGTTCCGCCGGCCCGATATCCAGCAGGCCGAGCAGAACCTGGTCGCGGCCAATGCCGACATCGGCGCCGCACGCGCCGCGTTCTTTCCGAGGCTGTCGCTGACGTCGTCGATCGGCTTCCTCAGCCCGGCGATGGGCAGCCTGTTCGCCGGCGGTCAGAACGTATGGAGCTTCGCGCCGCAGGTCACCGTGCCGATCTTCCAGGGTGGCCGGTTGCGTTCGGAACTGCGTCTCGCGGAAGTGCGCAAGTCGAGCGCGGTCGCCGAGTACGAGCGCGCGATCCAGACCGCGTTCCGCGAAGTCGCCGACGGCATCGCCGGACGCGAGACCTTCGGCCGGCAGATCGAAGCGCAGACGCGCGTGGTCACGTCGGCCGAGCGCCGTACCGACCTGTCGAACCTGCGCTACCGCGCGGGCGTCGAGGGGCGGCTGGAACTGCTGGACTCGCAGCGCCAGCTGTACGCATCGCGGCAAGCGTTGCTCGACCTGCGCCGCAGTGAACTGGCCAATGCCGTCGCGCTCTACAAGGCGCTCGGCGGTGGCCTCACCGATACCGACGTCGCACCGTCGACCGACGTGGTGTTGCAACGATGAGCGCGCTGATCCTGATCGCGGAGGACGAGCCCGACATCTCCGACATCCTCGACGCGTACCTGACGCACGACGGCTTTCGCACCTACCGCGTCGGCAGCGGGCAGGCCGTGCTCGACGTGCAGCCGCACCTCGCGCCCGACCTGATCCTGCTCGACATCGGGCTGCCGGGCAGGAGCGGCTGGGATGTCCTGACCGAACTGCGGCGGCGCTGCACGACACCGGTCGTCGTCGTCACCGCGTTCGACCGGGACGTCGACCGGTTGCAGGCGCTCGGCGGCGGCGCGGACGACTACATCGTGAAGCCGTTCGATCCGGCCGACGTGGTCGCACGCCTGCGCGCGATCCTGCGCCGTGCGCGCACACCGTCGGCCGCGCACCTGCTGCGGGTCGGCGATCTCGAGATCGACACCGACAGCTATCTCGTGCGGATCCGCACGGAATCCGCCGACGCGCCCGTTTCGCTGACGCTCACCGAATTCCGGCTGCTCGCACACATGGCACGTTCGCCGAGCCGCGCGTTCACGCGCAGCGAACTCCTCGATGCCTGCATGGCCGACGTGAGCGCGATGGAACGCACGGTCGACAGCCACGTCAGCCGGCTGCGCAAGAAGCTCGAGCAGGCCGGCGCGCTCGGCATGCCCGAAGTCGTGCGCGGCGTCGGCTACCGGTTGCGAGGCATGCGATGAGCCGGCCGGCGCCGCCGGGCCGGCAATTAGGACGGGCGATCGCGCTGCTCGCGCTCGTCGCCGGGCTGGCCGCCGGCGTCGGAGCGTCGATCGTCGACGCGTTGCAACATCCGCCTGAACTACCGCGCGACGCGCTGCAACACGACGCATTCACCTATCCGGTGCTGGCGACGCTGCTGCTGACCGGGTTGCTCGCGGCGGCCGCCGATCTGTGCAGACTGATTCGCCGCACGCTCGACGCGCTCGACTCCGCCGCGCATGCGGCCGGGCGGATCGTCGCCGGCGATCTGCAGGTGTGCGCGATGTCCCGCAACGGTGGCCCGCGCGCGATGTCGCAATTCATCGAGGACTTCAATGCCATGACCGTTCGCCTCAAACATGCCACTGCCGATGCAGACCGCATCGCACACGCCCCGCTTGCGGAACTCGAAGTGCGACTGGACGAGATCAGGATGCTCGCGGCGGCAGCCGGCGATGCGTCCGACGCACGCTTGCTGCACTGTATCGACGATCTGTTCCGGCTCGTCGACGGCCTGCAGGCCGTCGAGCGGCACGACACACCGACGCTCGAGCATCGGTCACGGAAGCATAGTTAAAGCTGGCGAAGCGCGCGGGTCAATCCGGCGGCCGCGCTGGCGCGACGAATGAGCGCTGCGCGGCCGCGCCTGTGCATTGGAAGGTTTCCTCCACAACCATTCGCGCATTACGAATGAAATCGCCAACTATCCGGTGACGTGAGCCGCCATTACATCCAGCGACGGCTCTGAAAATTACAAAATACCTCTGAATTTTTCAAAAGCATTTCAGCCTATTCAATTTAACTTTGTTTCATATAATCAGAAAAAGTTTGACACCGAACTTTCGTTCTTGATACCGTCCGATGCAAGCAATCTGACGAATTGCAAACCACGCAATCGTTTCCGCTCGACGCGTTCGCTTCCGCTGCACCGAAGTTCTCGCCGCCGACCGCGTCGTCTTCCGTCGGCGCATGCAACACCCGCTGCATTTCATTGGGCAGCTGCCGTCCGGCAGAGCGCCTGAGGACCGAACCGAATGAGCAGGACACCGAAACTGTTGCTCTAGCCATCCGTCTGCATCACGCCTGACCGGCGCGGCCGATCCTCATCGCGGCGCAGCGCCTCCGTTATCGAGCATTCCAGCATTTCGCCCCCGGAAGATCACCACCCTTGCGGATCGGGCGAAAGGCCCCGTCGCGTCCGCGCCATCCGCGCGAGCGTGGCGGATACAAGGCGGCGCACGATCCGCGCCGCTGTCGACCGTAGTTGTTCGTGCCGTTCGATGTTCAACCGGAGGGGTAATTCAAAATGAATCAGGTTGCAAACAAGAAACAAAAGCACATCCGTCTCGTCAAGCTCGCGTTCGCCGCCGCAGCCGTCGCTTCGTTCGGCGTGACGACCGTCCATGCCGCACCGGCCGCCGGCTGGACGGAAACGCGTACCAAGGGATTCCTGCCGCTCGTCCAGCAGGGTGAAAGCAGCAGTGCCGCCGGCGCGCCGGCGGCCAGCACCGCCGCCGCTGCCGCGGCTGCCACCGAGATGGCGCCCGGCGAATCGGTCGACATCGTGCTGGGGCTGAACCTGCGCAACGAAGCGCAACTCGATCAGTACCTGCACGACCTGCACACACCGGGCTCGCCGCACTACAAGCAGTTCCTCACGTCGGCCCAGTTCGCCGCGCAATACGCGCCGACCGACCAGCAGGTCGCCTCCGTCGTCGCGCACCTGCGCAAGGCCGGCTTCGTCAACATCGTGGTCGCACCGAACCGCCTGCTCGTGTCCGCGTCCGGCACCGCGGCCACCATCAAGTCGGCGTTCCGCACCACGCTCAAGCGCTTCACGCGCAACGGCCGCAGCGTCTACGCGAATACCGATGCCGCGCAGGTGCCGAACGCGATCGGCGGCATCGTCGGTGCCGTGCTGGGCCTGCAGAACGTCGAGCTCATGCATACCGGCGCGGGCAGCAAGCCGCAAGGCAACACCAGCAACCTGACGATCCCGGCGGGCGCGTCCGCGGTACCGCACAACCCGACGGAATTCTCGTCGCTCTACGGCGGCGACGGCACGCCGACCGCCTCGCAGACCACGGTCGGCATCATCTCCGAAGGCGACCTGTCGCAGACGGTGAGCGATCTCAACACGTTCGCCGCGAACAACGGCCTCGGCGCGATCGGCAGCAGCGTCGTGCAGACGGGACCGTCGGGCAGTTCGTACACCGATACGTCCGGCACGGTCGAATGGAACCTCGACAGCCAGTCGATCGTGGGCGCTGCCGGCGGCAGCGTGAAGCAGGTCGTGTTCTACGTGGCGCCGTCGATGACGCTCACGGCCATCACCGCCGCGTACAACAAGGCGGTGAGCGACAACGTCGCGAAGGTCATCAACGTGTCGCTCGGCGTGTGCGAATCGTCCGCGTACAGCACCGGCTCGCAGGCGACCGACGACACCATCTTCAAGCAGGCCGTCGCACAGGGCCAGACCTTCTCCGTATCGGCCGGCGACCACGGCGCGTACGAATGCGCGAGCGGCATGCCGTCGCGCTCGACCTACACGGTGAGCGAGCCAGCAACGTCGCCGTACGTGATCGCGGTGGGCGGCACGACGCTGTTCACCAACACGTCGACCAACGCGTACAACAGCGAAATCGTGTGGAACGATCCGAGCTGGCAGCCGGGCACCGTGTGGTCGACGGGCGGCGGCTACAGCAAGTACGAAGCCGCGCCGTCGTGGCAATCGTCGACGCTCACCGGCTCGACCAAACGCGCGCTGCCAGACGTCGGCTTCGATGCCGACCTGCGCACCGGCGCGATCCTGGTGGTGAACGGCCAGACGTCCGACACGCTGTGGGGTTCGGGTTACCTGAACAACGAAGGCGGCACGAGCCTCGCCGCGCCGATCTTCACCGGCATCTGGGCGCGGCTGCAATCGGCGAACAACAACGCGCTCGGCTTCCCTGCGTCGAGCATCTACAAGTACTTCCCGAGCAATGCGGCGCTGGTGCACGACGTGACGTCCGGCAACAACGGCAGCGGCACGTACGGCTACAAGGCGAAGGCCGGCTGGGACGCGACGACGGGCTTCGGCAGCGTGAACATCTCGAAGCTGAACACGTTCATCCAGAGCACGTCGGATTTCGCGCGCTGATCGCACGATGAGCGGTACGGTTCCGGGCATGCGCGATATCGCACGCCCGGAACCGCGTACGCCGCCCCTGGCGAGTCACTTCCCCGGCCAACGATGCGGGTGCACGACGCATGCCGCCGGCGGCTATCGCGAGCGAGTGAGCGAGCGGACTCACAGCTGCGATTCGATCGGCATCAGGCCGAGAAACCAGACTTCCATGCGCCGCGCGGTCGACACTTCCGGCTCGTGGTCGAGCTCGGTCTCCTTCCCGTCCGCGTCGGTCTGGATCCACTTCAGCTGCCCCTTTCCAGCCGGATCGGTCCGCAACTCGACGCGCCACGCGATGCGGTCGAGCCGCGGCTCGAGGTCCATCGCGACTTCGGATGCAATCGCCGGGCTCTCGCAGTACACGCCGATCTCGGTGTTGAGGTTCAACGAGCGCGGATCGAGATTCATCGATCCGATGAAGATGCTCTTGCGATCGAATACGTACGTCTTCGCATGCAGCGACGCACGCGACGAGCCGATGATCACCTGCTTCGAGATGCTCCGGTCGCCGGAGGGACGCCGCTCGTAAAGCCGCACGCCGGCCTCGACCAGTTCGCGCCGATAGCGCCGGTAACCGGCATGCACGGCCGCGACGTCGGTCGATGCGAGCGAGTTGGTCAGGATCGTCACGCGCACGCCGCGCGCCGTCAGCGCACGCAGCCGCTCGACCATGTCCCTGCCCGGCACGAAGTACGGCGACACGATCAGCAGTTCCTGCTCGGGCCGCAACGCGAGCGCACGCAGTTGCGGCATCAGGTGCCCTTCGCTGTCCTTCGGCGCGCGTGCAATCTTCGCCGGATCGTCGTACAGGACGGTCGCGTGCCCCCACGACAACTCCGTGCCCTGCCCGTGCACGATCTGCTCGAGCCGCTGGTGCGCCTCGAGCACGTACGGATTGTCCTCCATCGCGCGCAGGTAATCGCGCAGCCGTTCGCGCTCGCGATCGAGGCCGCCCGGCGCCGCGTCATGCCCGACCAGCGCGCTGATCGGGAACGCGTACGGCGAATTCCAGAACGTGTCGAACTCGGTGGAGATGTCGTTCACGACCGGGCCGTGCACCACCACGTCGAGATCGCCGAACTCGAGCATCGACGACGCGCCGAAGTACTCGTCGCCGATATTGCGGCCGCCGACGATCGCCGCCTGGTTGTCCGCGATCATCGCCTTGTTGTGCATGCGCCGATTGACGCGCGCGAACTCCAACACCGTGCCGATTTTCTTGAAATGGCGGGTCGCGACCGGATTGAAGAGCTGGATGTCGATGTTCGGATGCGAGCTGATCTCGAGCAGCTTGCGGTCGTCCGCGTTCGTGCCGAGATCGTCGAGCAGCACACGCACGCGTACGCCGCGATCGGCTGCGCGCATCAGCGCGTCCGCGAGCGCGTGCCCCGTCAGGTCGTCGTGCCAGATGTAGTACTGAAGGTCCAGCGAGCGGTCCGCGCGATCGGCGAGCAGCACGCGCGCATCGAGCGCATCGACCGGGTCGCGCAGCAGGTGAAACGCGTCCTGCCCGGGATGGGCGGCAGCCTGCCGGCGAAACGCCACGCCGAGGCGCGTGTCGTCGGTATCGGTGAACGCATGCGTCGGCACGCGATCGACCTGCGGCGGCAGGCTGGCGCACGCGGCGAGCAACAGCAACGAGAGAATCGCACTCCACGAACGCAGCATGGTCATGATGGCCGCCCCTCACTCTCGGGCCGAAGTCGGTTGGTGTTGGTTCTGGCCGCCGGACGGCGCGCGGCGCCAGTCTGCGGTTCGCGCGTCGACGAATTCCGACTTGAGCGCGCGCCGGTCGCGCTACAGCATACTTCGATTGGTATCGAGACGGCACGCGCGCCGTGCTTCACCGGTGGCGGCGATACGACACGCAGCGCCGGCACGAACGCGTTCAACACATTCGACACATTCACCGCGCGCGCAAAAGAAAAACCCGCGATGCCTTGCGGCATCGCGGGTTTCGCGGCTTCCTCGAATGACGTCGGAAGCGAATCTGGTGGGCCCCCCGGGAGTCGAACCCGGCACCAACGAATTATGAGTTCGCTGCTCTAACCAAGCATGAGCTAGGGGCCCAGACGGGAAGCAAGACGTGCTACACGCTGCCCCGGCAACGAAGCCGGGCCGGCATTGTAACAACAAAGACGCTACAGAGGACGAACGCCACCGGCATCACGCGGATACCGGCGGCGTTCGCAAGTGAGGCACTGGAAATCAGTTCCCTTCGAGGAACGACTTCAGCTTGTCGGAACGGCTCGGGTGACGCAGCTTGCGCAGCGCCTTCGCCTCGATCTGACGGATCCGCTCGCGGGTAACGTCGAACTGCTTGCCGACTTCCTCGAGCGTGTGATCGGTGCTCATCTCGATACCGAAGCGCATCCGCAACACCTTCGCCTCGCGCGGCGTCAGCGAATCGAGCACGTCCTTCACGACGTCGCGCATGCTGGCATGCAGCGCGGCATCCGCCGGCGCGACCGTGTTGTTGTCCTCGATGAAGTCGCCGAGATGGGAATCGTCGTCGTCGCCGATCGGCGTTTCCATCGAGATCGGCTCCTTCGCGATCTTCATGATCTTGCGGATCTTGTCTTCCGGCATCTCCATCTTCTCGGCGAGCGTTGCCGGATCCGGTTCGAGACCGGTTTCCTGCAGGATCTGCCGCGAGATGCGGTTCATCTTGTTGATCGTTTCGATCATGTGAACCGGAATACGGATCGTGCGCGCCTGGTCCGCGATCGAACGCGTGATGGCCTGACGGATCCACCACGTCGCATAGGTCGAGAACTTGTAGCCACGACGGTATTCGAACTTGTCCACCGCCTTCATCAGGCCGATGTTGCCTTCCTGGATCAGGTCGAGGAACTGCAGGCCGCGGTTCGTGTACTTCTTCGCGATCGAGATCACGAGACGCAGGTTCGCCTCGGTCATTTCACGCTTCGCCTGACGCGCCTTCAGTTCGCCAGCCGCCATCTGGCGGTTGGTTTCCTTCAGGTCCTTCAGCGGCAGCACGACGCGCGCCTGCAGGTCGAGCAGACGCTGCTGCTGTTCGCGGATCGCCGGCACATTACGCGACAGGACCGCGCTGTACGAATGACCTTCGGCCGTGATCTTCTCGGCCCAGTCGAGATCCGTCTCGTTGCCCGGGAAGCGCGCGATGAATTCCGAACGCGGCATGCCGCACTTGTCGACGACGATGTGCAGGATCTGACGCTCGACCTGACGCACCTCGTCCACTTGCGCACGCAGCGTGTCGCACAGACGCTCGACGGTACGCGCGGTGAAGCGGATCGTCATTAGTTCGGTCTGGATGGTTTCCTGCGCCTTCAGGTAGGCCTTCGACTTGTAGCCTTCCTTCTCGAACGCGCGGCGCATCTTGTCGAACCACTCGCTGATCTGCGAGAACTTCTCGAGCGAAGCGCGCTTGAGGGCTTCGAGCTGGGCGGCATTCGCCGATGCCTGCGCGGCACCGTCGTCTTCCTCCTCTTCCTCTTCTTCCTCTTCCTCTTCGGCTTCCTCGTCCTCGTTCTCGATCGCTTCCGCTTCCTTCGCGGAGAAACCGTCGGTATCGGCGGAGTCCGAAGCATTCGGATCGAGCAGGCCGTCGACGAGTTCGTCGACGCGAATCTCTTCGTTCGCGACACGCTCGGCCATCGCGAGGATGTCGGCGATCGTCGTCGGGCACGCGGAAATTGCCATCACCATGTGGCGCAGGCCGTCCTCGATCCGCTTCGCGATCTCGATTTCGCCTTCGCGCGTGAGCAGCTCAACCGTGCCCATTTCGCGCATGTACATCCGGACCGGATCGGTCGTGCGACCGAATTCCGAATCGACCGTCGACAGCGCGACTTCCGCTTCTTCTTCGACTTCATCGTCCGACGACGCGGCCGGCGCGTTGTCGTTCAGGAGCAGCGTTTCCGCGTCCGGCGCCTGCTCGTAAACCGCCACGCCCATGTCGTTGAACGTGCCGATGATGCCTTCGAGGGCTTCCGTCTCGGTGAAGTTGTCCGGCAGGTGGTCGTTGATTTCGGCATACGTGAGGAAGCCGCGCTCCTTGCCGAGCTTGATCAGCGCGCGCAGCTTCACGCGGCGCTCTTCGAGCTCCTCGGCCGTCCCGGGCGTGCTCGTCGCGAACGCTTCCTTCAGCAGCGCCTTTTCCTTGGCGCGACGATCGCGCACCTTGGATTTGCCCGGGGCAGCCGCGGCTGCGGGCTGCTCGTCGCTCTGATTTGCGTCGTCATCGACGGATACTTCGTTCAGCTTTTTGGTCATGGAGTTCGCCGTACCGGCTATATCGACTCGCGGCTGCTGGACGACAGCCGGTTGAACCGTGGGTGCATGAGTAGTACGTACTGCCGTTTCGTCCGCGGCGGCAGTCGTGTCCCTTGCGCTTTTCGCACTTGCCCGCTTCGCCGCCGGCTTGGCCGGCCCGGAGTCGGGTCTGGCGGCAGCCCGTGATCTGGCTGCCGGCGCCGGCGCAGCCTGAGCAGTGCCGGCCACGGTTTTCTTTCCCGCAGGGGCTGACGTGGATGAAGACGTTGTCCTGGTGGAAGAAGCAGACTTGGCCGCTGTGACCTTGGTGGTCGGCTCCGTCGAGCCCTTGCCTGTCGCTTTCTTTCCGCCTGTCGTCTTTGCCATCGCGAATCTCGCCTCTGCTTAGAAAACAAACCGCTGGAAACCTTATATTATAGCACGCTGGGCAACCCTCTCCGGCGCCCCGGCCGCCTACAGCCCGAGCCGACGCTTCATGTCGGTTCGCTGCTGGTTCAATTCCGTCAATTCAGCCAGTTCCTCGGGTGTGAAAGTGGATTGCCGCGCCAGCCGATCGAGCCGGTCGCAGCAGGCGTCATAGCGCATCTTGAGCACCGCGGCCTGCAGCTCCTCCCCGGCGATCCGTTCCTGTTCGCGCTGCCGCTCGGGCACCGTCTCGTCTTCCGGATTCTGCAAGAGCAAATCACGGACGTTTTCATCATAGTCCAGAATTTCGCGGAAGATTTCCTCGTAAGTCGCCCCGTGCGAGGAGGTCCGCAGGACGTCCGACAGCAGCCGGAACTCCGCGCCTTCGCCCAGCGCACGCGCATGCTCGACCACTTCGGCAAACAGCTCGCCGATCCGCGGCAGCGCACGCAGGGTCGCAAGCTGCTCGTCGTCGAGCTGCGACGCGATCCGCGGATGCATCACCAGCGTACGCAACGCACGCTTTTCGCTGTCCGTCACGCGCCGCCGCTCGCTGCGCGGGGGCGCCTGGCGCGCCGGCGCGGCGATACGCGCATCGACGTCCGACAGCCCCGCGACTTCCTCGAACGGGATGTCGAGACGGTCGGCGAACATGTGCATGATCTGCGCGCGCAACGCGTTCGCGGGCAGCGCCTGCAGCAGCGGCTTCGCGTCGAACAATGCCTTCGCGCGACCTTCGGGCTGATCGAGCGCCTTGCCGGCAATTGCTTCGTTCAACAGAAATTGCGACAGCGGCATCGCGCGCTCGATCTGCTCGGAGAACGCGTCCGCGCCGAATTCGCGTACGTAGCTGTCCGGATCATGTTCGGGCGGCAGGAAAAGGAATCGGATCGTCCGGTTGTCCGCTGCATGCGGCAGGCACGCTTCGAGCGCGCGGCGCGCCGCGCGCCGGCCGGCCGAGTCGCCGTCGAAGCTGAAAATGACCGTATCAGTCTGGCGCAGCAACTTCTGGACGTGGATCGGCGTGCACGCGGTGCCGAGCGTCGCGACCGCGTTCGGGAAGCCGAGCTGCGCGAGCGCGACGACGTCCATGTAGCCTTCGACGACCAGCACGCACTTGCGCTCGCGGATCGCGAGGCGCGCTTCGAACAGCCCGTAAAGTTCGCTGCCCTTGTTGAACAGCGGCGTTTCGGGCGAATTCAGGTACTTCGGCTCGCCGCTGCCGAGCACGCGGCCGCCGAACCCGATCACCTGCCCCTTCACGTTGCGGATCGGGAACATGATCCGCTCGCGGAACCGGTCGTAGCGGCGCGCGACGCCCTGTGCGTCGGTTTTCTCGCTGACGATCACGAGCCCCGCTTCGACGAGCGACTCGTCGCGATAGTCGGGGAACGTGCCTTCGAGGTTCTGCCAGCCGTCCGGCGCATAGCCGAGGCCGAAGCGCGCGGCGATCTCGCCGGTCAGGCCCCGGTTCTTCAGGTACTGGATCGCGACGGTCGCGCCGCGCAGTTGCTTGCGGTAGTAGTCGCACGCGGCGGACATCACGTCCGACAGCGCGGTCGCCACCGATTTCGACACGGGCGCCGGGTAATCGCCACCGCCGCCTCCGCCGCCACGCATCGACGGTTCGTGCGGCACGGTCAGCCCGACCGACTGCGCAAGCTCCTGCACGGCTTCCGGGAACGTGAGCCCCGCGTGCTCCATCAGAAAGCCGATCGCCGTGCCATGCGCGCCGCAGCCGAAGCAGTGATAGAACTGCTTGGTCGGGCTGACGGTAAACGACGGGCTTTTCTCGTTATGGAACGGGCACAACCCCATGAAGTTGGCGCCGCCCTTCTTGAGCTGCACGTACCGACCCACCACGTCGACGATATCGACGCGGTTCAGCAAATCCTGCAGGAACGAATGCGGAATCACCGTGGGATCGAGCGAAAAAAAGACAATACGACGCCCCGGCGCACGCGCATGCGACGCGCCGGGAAGCGGGTTTTACTTCGTCAGCGCGGCCTTGACCTGCGCGGAAACGGCCGTCATGTCGGCACGGCCGGCGAGCTTGCCCTTCAGCACGCCCATCACCTTGCCCATGTCCTGCGGGCCGGCAGCGCCCGTTGCCGCGACCGCGGCCTGGACTTCGGCAGCCACTTCGTCGTCCGACAGTTGCGCGGGCATATAAGCGCCCAGCACGGTCAGTTCGGCCTGTTCCTTCGCGACGAGATCGTCGCGGCCGGCGGCCTCGAACTGGCTGATCGAATCCTTGCGCTGCTTGATCATCTTGTCGATCACGGCGGTGATGCCCACATCGTCGAGGGTCACCCGATCGTCGACTTCGCGCTGCTTGATCGCGGCCATCAGCAGGCGAATCGTCGCCAGACGCTCGCTTTCCTTCGCGCGCATCGCGGCCTTCATGTCTTCGCTGATCTGCTCTTTCAAACTCATCTTGCACCCGGGATGGAAACGTGACTTCGACGCCCGCGAACGGACGTCAACACAAAAACCCGCTTGGGACTATGTCTCAAGCGGGTTGCTCGAATCCGGCATCGGCGACTCGCAGCCCCCTGACCGAGACCGATCGTGCGGAGGTCGCCGGTGCGCCGCTCAGTGAATCGCGCGGCGCTCAATCGTTCAGTACAGCTTCTTCGGCAGCGTCTGGCTGCGAATCCGCTTGTAATGACGCTTCACCGCGGCAGCCTTCTTGCGCTTGCGCTCCGCGGTCGGCTTCTCGTAGAACTCCCGCGCACGAAGCTCGGTCAGCAGACCATTCTTCTCTATCGTGCGCTTGAAGCGGCGCATGGCGACTTCGAACGGCTCGTTTTCTTTAACGCGAATGATCGTCATGATCCGACACGAATAAAGGTTTGCAGGGAAGACTTACGAGTATAGCAGAGCGGGGAGTAAAGCCATAAGGGCCGGGCCCCGTCAACGGCGGCGCTGCGCGCACGCGTCAGGCGCCGCGTACGAACTCCGCCGCCGCCTGCCCTGCGGCCGTGCCGGACGCCCACGCCCACTGGAAATTGTAGCCGCCGAGCCAGCCCGTCACGTCCACCGCCTCGCCGATGAAGAACAGCCCCGGCACCCGCGCGCTCATCATCGTCGCCGACGACAGTTCGCGCGTATCGACGCCACCCTTCGTCACCTCGGCCTTCTTGTAGCCCTCGGTGCCGTTGGGCGTCAGCGTCCAGCCGGACAGTGCCTCGCCGATCTGGCGCAGCGTCTTGTCGGGCAGGTCCGCGAGCCGCGCGTCGGCCGCGACGCGATGCGTGTCGAGCCACGCGTGCGCGAGGCGCGCCGGCACCCAGTCGGCGAGCAGCGAGCCGATCTGGCGCTTCGACGTGCGCTTCGCTTCGAGCAGGTCGGCCACCGCGTCGCGCTGCGGCAGCAGATCGATGCGGATCGGGTCGCCCGACTGCCAGTAGCTGGAAATCTGCAGGATGCCGGGGCCCGACAGGCCGCGATGGGTCAGCAGCAGATCCTCGACGAATTCGCCGCCGCGCTTCTTGTCGCCGGTCGACACACGCACTTCGAGCGACACGCCGGACAGCGCCGCGAACGGCGCCCAGTCCTGCTGCGCGAACGTCAGCGGCACGAGGGCGGGCCGCGTATCGACAAGCTTGTGGCCGAACTGCTTCGCGAGCCGGTAGCCGAAATCGGTCGCGCCGATCTTCGGGATCGACAGGCCGCCCGTCGCGACGATCAGCGCGTTCGCGCGGATCGGCCCTGCCTGCTGCGTATCGAGCGTGAAGCCGTCGGACGGCGCGTGGCGCACCGCGTCGACGACCACCGGCCGGCGCCACGCAATGCCGCCCGCGTCGCATTCGTGCTTCAGCACGTCGATGATCGCGTCGCTGCCGTGATCGCAGAAGAGCTGCCCCTTGTGCTTCTCGTGCCAGGTGACGTGGTGGCGCTTGAGCAGCCCGAGGAAGTCGCGCGGCGTATAGCGTGCGAGCGCCGAGCGCGCGAAATGCGGATTCGACGACAGGTAGTTGTCGGGGCCCGCGTAGAGATTCGTGAAGTTGCAGCGGCCGCCGCCCGAGATGCGGATTTTCTCGGCGAGCCGCGGCGCGTGGTCGAGCAGCACCACGCGACGGCCGAGTTGCCCGGCGACCGCGGCGCTCATCATCCCGGCGGCGCCCGCGCCGATCACGGCGATATCGTAAGTTTCCATGGCGCGGATTGTACCTGCCCGGCCTTCGGCCCGGGCCGCCCGCAGCGGCGACGCCCCCGCCTGCTATAATTTCCGGTTACGTTGACCTTCCCGCGGCGCGCTCGACAACGCGCGCCCGCCCCCACCCATGCTCGTTCTCGGCATCGAAAGCTCCTGCGACGAAACCGGCCTCGCGCTCTACGACACGCAGCGCGGCCTGCTCGCGCATGCGCTCCATTCGCAGATCGCGATGCACCGCGAATACGGCGGCGTCGTGCCCGAACTCGCATCGCGCGACCACATCCGCCGCGCACTGCCGCTGCTCGAGGAAGTGATGGCGCAAAGCGGCACGCGCCGCGACGACATCGACGCGATCGCCTTCACGCAAGGCCCCGGCCTCGCCGGCGCGCTGCTGGTCGGCGCGAGCATCGCGAACGCGCTCGCGCTCGCGT
Organism: Burkholderia sp. Nafp2/4-1b; assembly: GCF_003635165.1. Taxonomy (GTDB): domain Bacteria; phylum Pseudomonadota; class Gammaproteobacteria; order Burkholderiales; family Burkholderiaceae; genus Burkholderia. The sequence continues at coordinate 139,655 of NZ_ML058601.1, forward strand.
GGAACAAGCCGACCGTCGGCATCCATCACCTCGAAGGCCACCTGCTGTCGCCGCTGCTCGTCGACGAGCCGCCGCCGTTCCCGTTCATCGCACTGCTGGTGTCGGGCGGCCATACGCAGCTGATGCGCGTGACCGACGTCGGCGTGTACGAAACGCTCGGCGAAACGCTCGACGACGCGGCCGGCGAAGCGTTCGACAAGACGGCGAAGCTGATCGGCCTCGGCTATCCGGGCGGCCCCGAAGTGTCGAAGCTCGCGGAAACGGGCACGCCGGGCGCGGTCGTGCTGCCGCGTCCGATGCTGCATTCGGGCGATCTCGATTTCAGCTTCAGCGGCCTGAAGACGGCCGTGCTCACGCAAATGAAGAAGTTCGAGGCGGCGAAGCTCGACGGCGAAGCGCTCGAGCGCGCGAAGGCGGACCTCGCACGCGGCTTCGTCGACGCAGCCGTCGACGTGCTCGTCGCGAAGTCGCTCGCGGCGCTCAAGCAGACGAAGCTCAAGCGCCTCGTGGTAGCCGGCGGCGTCGGCGCGAACCGGCAGTTGCGCGCGGCGCTGTCGGCCGCTGCAGCCAAGCGCGGCTTCGCTGTGCACTACCCCGATCTCGCGCTCTGCACCGACAACGGTGCGATGATCGCGCTCGCCGGCGCATTGCGGCTCGGCCGCTGGCCCGAGCAGGCGAGCGCCGACTACGCGTTCACGGTAAAGCCGCGCTGGGATCTCGCATCGCTCGCACGCTGAGCCGCATGACGCGGCGCGGTGCCGGGCGCTCCGGCACGCGCCGGAAAACGAAAAGGCCGCTCGATCCGGAGCGGCCTTTTCTCGTTGCAGCGGCGAAATCACACTACGACACTGCGACGCAGTACCGCGGCAGCGGAACGTTATGAAGCGTTACGCAGCGTGTCGCTTGTCGCGCTCGATCAGCGCATACGCGCTGTGATTGTGGATCGACTCGAAGTTCTCGGCTTCGAGCACGTAGGCGACCACACGCGCGTCCGCATCGAGACGCTGCGCGACGTCGCGCACCAGATCCTCGACGAACTTCGGGTTTTCGTACGCGCGCTCCGTGACGAACTTCTCGTCCGGACGCTTCAGCATGCCCCACAGCTCGCACGATGCCTCTTCTTCCGCGATGCGGATCAGCGCCTCGACCGGCAGGTCGGCCGCGAGCTCGGCGTCGATCGTCACGTGCGAGCGCTGGTTGTGCGCGCCATACTGCGAGATCTTCTTCGAGCACGGGCACAGGCTCGTCACCGGCACGAGCACCTTCAGGAACACGCGCGTTTCGCCGTTGCGGCTATCGCCCGCGAGCGTCACTTCGTAATCGAGCAGGCTCTGCACGCCCGACACCGGCGCCGTCTTGTTCACGAAGTACGGGAACGTGACCTCGATGCGGCCGGCTTCGGCTTCCAGCTTCTCGAGCATCGACGCGAGCATCGCGCGGAAGCGTTCGACCGTCAGCGGCGCGCGGTTCTCTTCGAGCAGCGCGACGAAGCGCGACATGTGCGTGCCCTTCTGATCGGCCGGCAGGCGCACGTCGAGGTTCCAGACGCCGACGGTCGGCTGCACGTCGCCGCTTTCGGTGCACACCGTCAACGGATGCCGAACCGCCTTCACGCCCACGCGTTGAATCGGAATCTGGCGGGTATCCACCGTGCTCTGCACGTCGGGCATCACGAAGGCGGGATTCATCTGGTTCATCTTTTTCAATCCTTGTAAGCCAAGCCGCGCGTTCGACGACGCGCACGCCGCGTCACGCGGCAGCCGGAAAAGCAACATGGGCCCGCAGGCCCATGTTTTCCGCATCAATGAAGACCGGTTGCGCCAGTCGCACCGACGCCGCCCGCAGGCGGCGCCAGCTTAGGCGACGCGCTTCGCGTGGCCGGCGACATCGGCCGCCGGGCTCAGGAAGCGTTCGCGAATCGACTTCGCGATGCCCGCGCCGTCGAGGCCACATTGCGCCAGCAGCTTCGCGTGGTCGCCGTGGTCGACGAACTGGTCAGGGAGGCCCAATTGTAGTACGGGTCGGATAACCCCACTCTCCATCAGGGCTTCGACGCAGGCCGAGCCCGCGCCGCCCATCACGCAGCCTTCCTCGATCGTGACGAGGTAGTCGTGCGTCTCGGCGAGCTCACGCACGAGCGCCGCGTCGACCGGCTTCACGAAGCGCATGTTCGCGACCGTTGCGTCGAGTTCTTCGCCTGCCACCAGCGACGGCGCGACCATCGTGCCGAACGCGAGGATCGCGACGCGCTTGCCTTCCGGCTGCGACGTACGGCGACGCACTTCGCCCTTGCCGAGCGGGATCTCGGTGAATTCCTTCACCGTCGCCACGCCCGTGCCCGCGCCGCGCGGATAACGCACCGCGGTCGGGTTCGGCTGCTGGAGCGCCGTGTGCAGCATCTGGCGGCATTCGTTCTCGTCGGACGCCGCCATGATCGTCATGTTCGGGATGCAGCGCATGAACGCGAGATCGTATGCACCCGCGTGCGTCGCACCGTCGGCGCCGACGAGGCCGGCGCGGTCGATCGCGAACACGACCGGCAGATTCTGCAATGCGACGTCGTGGATCAGCTGGTCGTACGCACGCTGCAGGAACGTCGAATAGATCGCGACGACGGGCTTCAGCCCTTCGGTCGCGAGGCCGCCCGCGAACGTCACCGCGTGCTGCTCGGCGATGCCGACGTCGTAGTAGCGATCCTTGAAGCGCTTCTCGAATTCGACCATGCCCGAGCCTTCGCGCATCGCAGGCGTGATGCCGACGACGCGCGTATCGCGCTCGGCTTCATCGCACAGCCATTCGCCGAACACCTGCGTGTAGGTCTTTTTCGCGGGCGTGGTCGACGGCTTGATGCCTTCAGCCGGGTTGAACTTGCCGGGGCCGTGATAGAGCACGGGATCCGCTTCGGCGAGCTTGTAGCCCTGGCCTTTCTTCGTGACCACGTGCAGGAATTGCGGGCCGCGCAGCTCGCGGATGTTCTGCAGCGTCGGGATCAGCGAATCGAGATCGTGACCGTCGATCGGGCCGATGTAGTTGAAGCCGAACTCTTCGAACAGCGTCGCCGGCACGACCATGCCCTTCGCGTGCTCCTCGAGCTTGCGCGCGAGTTCGAGCACCGGCGGCGCCACGCTCAACACGCGCTCGACACCCGCGCGCGCGGCCGCGTAGAAGCGGCCCGACATCAGGCGGGCGAGATGGCGATTCAGCGCGCCGACCGGCGGCGAAATCGACATATCGTTGTCGTTGAGGATCACGAGCAGCTTCGCATCTTCCGACACGCCCGCGTTGTTCATCGCCTCGAACGCCATGCCGGCCGTCATCGCGCCGTCGCCGATCACCGCGATCGAGAAGCGGTCGTCGCCGTTCAGCTGGCTGCCGATCGCCATGCCGAGCGCCGCCGAAATCGACGTGCTCGAGTGCGCGGTGCCGAACGTGTCGTATTCGGACTCGCTGCGGCGCGGGAAGCCCGAGATGCCGTCGTACTGACGCAGCGAATGCATCTGATCGCGGCGACCCGTCAGGATCTTGTGCGGGTAGGTCTGGTGACCCACGTCCCAGACGATCCGATCGTTCGGCGTGTTGAACACGTAGTGCAACGCGATCGTCAGCTCGACCGTCCCGAGGTTGGACGACAGATGGCCGCCCGTCTTCGACACGCTGTCGAGCACGAACGCGCGCAGTTCATCCGCGAGCGGTTGGAGTTGGCGACGATCGAGGCGGCGCAGATCCGCCGGGTCGTCGATGGTTTTCAGCAAGTCGTACATCGTCGTTCCATTGTAGGAAATCAAACGCGCCCGCATTCTATTGCACGCACCGTAGCGTGTGCGCAGCGGCGGGCTTCGCGTCAGCTGACCCGGTTCACCACCAGGTCGGCAAGTTCGGCGAGACGCTGTGCGCGTGCGCCGAACGGTTTCAGCGCATCGTGCGCTTCGGCGCGCAACTGGGCAGCGAGCTCACGCGATGCGTCGAGGCCGAGGATCGACACGTAGGTCGGCTTGTCGTTCGCCGCATCCTTGCCGGCCGTCTTGCCGAGCGTCGCCGAATCGGTCGTCACGTCGAGAATGTCGTCGACGACCTGGAACGCCAGACCCACGGCCCCCGCGTAAACGTCGAGCGCGGCCATCGTGTCCGCGGACGGCGTTTCGCCGGCCAGCGCACCCATCCGCACGGCGGCGCGCAGCAGCGCGCCCGTCTTCATCCGGTGCATCGTCTCGAGCTGCTCACGCGTCAGCTTGAGGCCGACGCTCGCCAGGTCGATCGCCTGCCCGCCGGCCATGCCGATCGAGCCGCTCGCCAGCGCCAGTTCACGCACGAGCGCGGCCTGCTGCACCGGCGACAGCGCGGCTGCGTCGGTCAGCGCGACGAATGCCTGCGACTGCAGCGCATCGCCGACCAGCAGCGCGGTCGGCTCGTCGTACTGCACGTGCACGGTCGGCTTGCCGCGTCGCAGTGCGTCGTCGTCCATGCAAGGCATGTCGTCGTGCACGAGCGAGTAGACGTGGATCATCTCCAGCGCCGCCGCCGCCGCATTGCGCGCCGCTTCGGTCGCGCCGGTCAGTTCGCCTGCTGCATGGCACAGCAGCGGGCGAACGCGTTTGCCGCCGCCGAGGACCGCGTAGCGCATCGCTTCGTGGAGTTGCGTGGGCACCACGTTGTCGGCCGGCAAATAGTGGCCGAGTGCGTCCTCGACACGGTCGAGCACGGACCGCATCCATTGTTCGAATGTCATAGATCGTCGTCTTCGCCGTCCGTGGCGGCCGTTCCGGATGAAAGCGGCTTCAGCGTCGCGCCGTCGAGCACGCGAACCTGCTGTTCCACTTTCTCGAGCTGCTGTTGGCAAAACGCAACGAGGGTCGCACCGCGGCGATACGCGGCAAGCGAATCCTCGAGGCTCAACGCGCCGCCTTCCATCCGGGCAACCAGCGTCTCGAGTTCCGCGAGCGCCGTTTCGTAGTTGTCCGGCAACGGTTCGGTGCCATTGTCGGGCGGTGTGGCGCCTGGGGATGCGGTTTTCGCCATGGACGAGGGTGTCAAATTTCAAAACAAGTCGGACATTCTACGGCAAAAGAGAATTCTCCGACCTGACGACTTGGGCCCCGGGCGCGCAATCAGGCCCCTTCCCTGGCACACATTGTGCGCCAACCGGTCGTCGCCCGACAAAAAATTGACACAAATCAGGCACTTAATCCTGGCCTTGCAGGGCGAACCGGGTATAATTCTCCGTTTCCCTAAATCGATTTTTCGATGGTTGGGTTGTTCACTGCTTTCACGCTAACACCGGGAGTGGGAATGTCCAATCTGAGCGATGCGCTTCAGTTGAAGTCGGCTCACAGCCAGCTTCCAGTCACTGCATATTTCGATGAGGCGCTACTCGAGCGCGAGATCGAAACCCTCTTCAAGAAAGGACCTCGTTACGTCGGGCACGAGTTGATGGTGCCCGAGGCGGGGGATTATTTTGCGCTGCCGTCCGAGAAGGAAGGCCGCGTGCTGGTCCGCAACCCGGCGAACCAGATCGAATTGCTGTCGAACGTGTGCCGCCACCGGCAGGCGATCATGCTCAACGGGCGCGGCCACGCGCAGAACATCGTATGTCCGCTGCACCGCTGGACGTACGATCTGGAAGGCCAGCTGCTCGGCGCGCCGCACTTCCCCGACAAGCCGTGCCTGAACCTCGGCAAGAGCCCGCTGCAGAACTGGCAGGGGCTGCTGTTCGAGGCCGAAGGCCGCAACGTCGCGCGCGATCTCGCGAACCTTGGCACCAGGCATCACTTCGACTTCTCCGAGTACCTGTTCGATCACGTCGAAGTGCACGAGTGCGATTACAACTGGAAGACGTTCATCGAGGTCTACCTCGAGGATTACCACGTCGTCCCGTTCCACCCGGGCCTCGGCAGCTTCGTGTCGTGCGACGATCTCAAGTGGGAATTCGGCGACTGGTACAGCGTGCAGACGGTCGGCGTGCACAACGCGCTCGCGAAACCGGGCAGCGCGACCTACCAGAAGTGGCACGAGCAGGTGCTCAAGTTCCGCAACGGCGTGCCGCCGGAGTTCGGCGCGATCTGGATGGTCTACTACCCGGGCCTGATGATCGAGTGGTATCCGCATGTACTCGTCGTGTCGTGGCTGATTCCGCGCGGCCCGCAGAAGACGACCAACATCGTCGAGTTCTATTACCCCGAGGAAATCGCGCTGTTCGAGCGCGAGTTCGTCGAGGCCGAGCGCGCCGCTTATATGGAGACGGCCGTCGAGGACGACGAAATCGCGATGCGCATGGACGCCGGCCGCCGTGCGTTGATGGCGCGCGGCGAATCGCAGGTGGGCCCGTACCAGAGCCCGATGGAAGACGGCATGCAGCACTTCCACGAGTTCCTGCGCCGCCATCTCGGCGATCTCTGACGCGCGCGGCCCTTAAGCGCCCCACGGCTTTCGACATATGAAAAGACGGGTTTCGGCCCGTCTTTTTTTGTTTAGACTTGGAGTATCAGGCCGTTTGCACTCCAGGGAGCCGTCATGCCACACACCCACTACACCACGCTCATCTCCGCAGCCAATCTGGCCGAGCGCCTGGCCGCAGCGCCGGGCAGCGTCGCCGTGTTCGACTGCCGCTTCGATCTCGTCGATCCGGCCGCAGGCGAAGCCGCCTATGCGGCCGGCCATATCCCCGGCGCGCAGTATCTTCATCTCGACCGCGACCTGTCCGGCCGCAAGACGGGCACCAACGGCCGCCACCCGCTGCCGACCCGCGATGCATTCGCCACGCTGATCGCCAGCCGCGGCGTCAAGCAGGGCCAGCAGGTCGTTGCCTACGACGCACAGGGCGGCGCCTATGCAGCGCGCCTGTGGTGGCTGCTGCGCTGGCTCGGGCACGACTCCGTCGCGGTGCTCGACGGCGGCCTGCAGGCGTGGGAAGCGGCTGGCCAGCCGTTGACCACCGACGTGCCGCACCCGGCCGCCGGCGACTTCCATGCGGCAGCGCCGCTCGAATCGACCGTCGACGCGGCGGCCGTGCTCGCGAACGTCACGTCGGCCACGCGCGTCGTGATCGATGCCCGCGCGCCGGATCGCTATCGCGGTGAAAACGAAACGATCGATCGTGTCGGCGGCCACATTCCCGGCGCACGCAACCGCTTCTTCAAGGACAACCTGACCGCCGACGGCCGCTTCAAGACCGGGCACGAACTGCGCGAGACCTTCACCGCGCTGCTGGCAGGCACCGAGCCGAACAACGTGATCCTGCAATGCGGGTCGGGCGTGACCGCATGCCACAACGCGCTCGCCCTCGAAGTCGCGGGGCTGCATGGCGCGTCGCTGTATCCGGGCTCGTGGAGCGAATGGAGCGCCGATCCGTCGCGACCGGTCGCAACCGGCCCGAACCCGTAAGCGGCAGCGCAGCCGTAACGAAGCGGCGGCATCTGCCGCCGCTTGTCGTTTACATCACGCCGTACTTGTGGAACCACTCGATCGCGCGCTTCCAGCTATCCTCGGCATCGCCCTTCACGTAACTCGGGCGGTAATCGGCGAAGAACGCGTGACCGGCATCCGGATACACGACGATCTCCGACTGGCGCGCGAGCGTCGAATCGCTCTTCTGGATCGCCTTGCGCATGTCGGCGAGCGACGCCTGCGTGATGTTGGTGTCCTTCTCGCCGTACAAGCCGAGCACCGGCACCTTCAGCAACGCCGCGTGATCGACCGGATTGAACGGCGTCATCTCGTCGGTCTTGCCTTCGACGAATCCGTACCACGCGACGGCCGCCAGCACGTGCGGATTGTGCTCGGCATACAGCCATGCCTGGCGGCCGCCCCAGCAGAACCCCGTAACGCCGACACGCGCCGGATCACCGCCGTTCTTGCCGGCCCACGCGACGGTCGCATCGAGATCCTCGGTGACCTGGCGGTCCGGCACCTTGCTGATGATGTGGTCGTACAGCTCCTTCATCGTCGGATACTTCGATGCGTTGCCTTGCCGCGCGAACAGGTCGGGCGCGATCGCGAGATAGCCGAGCTTCGCGAAGCGGCGGCAGACGTCGGCGATGTGCGCATGCACGCCGAAGATCTCGTGGATCACGATGATGACCGGCAGGTTCGTCTTGCCGACCGGCTGCGCGCGATACGCCGGGATGCTCGCGTCGCCCGAGCGGATCTCGATGGTGTCGACGTCCAGCCCGGCGCTGTCGGTGGTGACCGTCTGCGCCGACACGGGCAGCACGGCCGCCGCGAAGGTGCCGCCCAGCGCGGCCTGCATGAACTTGCGGCGCGAGAACGGAACGTGGGGAACCAGGCTGTCGACTTCGGGTTTCAACATGAATGCACTCCTCGATTGGGCGCCGTCACGGCCATGGAATCGACCTGACGAGGCATCGCGCCGGCCGACGACGCGGATCTCGCGGCGGTTGGCACCCCGCCGCAAGCGGAAACCCGGACAAGATGCCCAATATTCCGTTGTTGCGTCAACTGTCAGATGTGTAAGACTCGATTACGAAGGTGTAATCCCGTGGCGGCGAACTCGGTGTCGGTGCCTGTCTGGTGACGGTGCCGCGCCCCGGCGCGACGTGCGCGCGGCGAGCGCCGCCCCGCGATTCGAAGGGCGGCCAATTCAAACGAAGAGACGAAGAAACACACGAGCCCGGCGCGGGGCGCGCATGCCCTTGCGCGCCCTCCGGCACCTGAAAAGACAACGGGCAGGCGACCCGCGCGATGCGCAGTCCCTGCCCGCCCCGACGGATCGACGTGCGGCCCCGCGTCAGTGCAGCTTGACGCGCGGCAGCGTGGTACGACGCAGCCAGTGCGCGACCGTGTCGAGCATCATGCGCGGATAGCCGTGCAGCGCCGCGATGTGCAGCCGGTACAGCGACATGTACATGAAGCGCGCGAACAGCCCTTCGATCAGCATGTTGCCGCCGATCAGGCCGCCCATCAGGTTGCCGACCGCGCTGAAGTGGCCGAGCGACACGAGCGAACCGAAATCGCGATACGTGAACTCGGGCAGCGGACGCCCGTCGAGACGGCAGCCGATCGCCTTCAGCAGGAAGCTCGCCTGCTGGTGCGCGGCTTGCGCACGCGGCGGCACGTTACGTTCGTTGCCCGGCCATGCGCAGGCCGCGCAGTCGCCGAGCGCGAAGACGTTGTCGTCGGTGAAGGTCTGCAGCGTGCGGCGCACGTCGAGCTGACCGAGCTTGTTGACCTGCAGGCCGTCGAGATTCGACAGCACGGCCGGCGCCTTGATGCCGGCCGCCCAGACCGTGAGGTCCGCGCGCACCGCCTTGCCGCTCGCGGTGTGCACGACACCCGGCGCGACTTCGGTCACGCGCTCGGCCAGCATCAATCGCACGCCGAGCTTTTCGAGCAGCTCGGCCGTCGCGGTCGACACGCGTTCCTGCAGCGCCGGCAGGATGCGCGGCCCCGATTCGATCAGCACGATGCCGACGTCGTGCCGCGGGTCGAGCTTGTGCAGCCCGTACACGGACAATACCTGCGCGGTATTGCGCAGCTCCGCGGACAACTCGACGCCCGTCGCGCCGCCGCCGACGATCACGACCTGGATGCGCGGCTCGGCCGCCGCACCCGGCGCGGGCTCCACCGGCGTCTGGTGCTCGGCGCGCATGCACGCGGCGATCAGGCGCTTGCGGAAACGCTCGGCCTCGCCGACCGTATCGAGCGCGATCGCGTTTTCGGCCGCACCCTGCACGCCAAAGAAGTGGGTCGTGCTGCCGATCGCGATCACCAGCGTGTCGTATTCGAGATCGCGCGCCGGCAGCAATTCCGCGCCGTCGCTGTCGTTGACGGGCGACAGCGTGATGCGCTTTGCCGCGCGGTCGAGCGAAGTCAGACCGCCCTGCTGAAACTCGAAGCCATGCCAGCGCGCCTGCGCTGCGTATTCGAGTTCCTGCGTGAACGGGTCCATGCTGCCGGCCGCAACCTCGTGCAGCAACGGTTTCCAGATGTGAGTCGGATTGCGGTCGACGAGCGTCACAAGCGCACGCGCGGGACGATCGCCGCGCGCGCCGTAACGGTCGCCGAGCCGCGTCGCCAGTTCCAGGCCGCCCGCGCCTCCGCCTACGATGATGATCCGATGCATCTGATTCCCCCTTTGCGATTCGAAACTGCTGCCGCCGGACGATGCAGACACGATGCGTTCGCGCCGCCCGTTGGATTAACCGGTTCGGACATCATCGATGTGCAGTTCGAAACACTTCGATGCATCCGATCCCGGAACGCGGAGCGCGCTGCCCCCGCGACAATGGCCTGACTGACCTGCATTGTCCGGGAGCTTGCGCGTTGACCACAAGCAAACCATCTCGATATTCAGCATCCCTGCAACAATATGCCGCGGGTAGCGGGAATTGGGGGAATCGCACGGGGGGGTGCGTCAGTGTGCCTCTTCCCAGTTCGCGCCGGCGCCCACTTCGGCAACCAGCGGCACCTTCAGCTTCGCCACACCGCACATCATTTCAGGCAGCTTCTCGCGTACGAGCGACAGTTCGGCGTCGGGCACCTCGAGCACCAGTTCATCGTGCACCTGCATGATCATTCGCGACGCCAGCTTGTCGCGCGTGAGCCAGTCGTCCACCGCGATCATCGACAGCTTGATCAGGTCGGCCGCCGTACCCTGCATCGGCGCATTGATGGCCGCGCGCTCGGCGGCCTGACGGCGCGGACCGTTGCCGCCGTTGATTTCCGGCAGCCACAGACGGCGGCCGAAAACGGTTTCGACGTAGCCCTTCTCCTTCGCCACCGTGCGCGTGTCTTCCATGTACTGCGCGACACCCGGATAGCGCGCGAAATAGCGGTCGATATAGAGCTTCGCCGCATCGCGCGTGATGCCGAGGTTCGACGCGAGGCCGAACGCACTCATCCCGTAGATGAGCCCGAAGTTGATCACCTTCGCGATCCGGCGCTGGTCGGAGTTGACCTCCAGCGGCGTCACGCCGAACACTTCGGCCGCGGTTGCGCGGTGAATGTCCTCGCCCTGCGAGAATGCGCGCAGCAGCGACGCATCGCCGGAGATGTGCGCCATGATCCGCAGTTCGATCTGCGAATAGTCGGCCGACACGATCCGGTGGCCCGGCGACGCGATGAACGCTTCGCGGATGCGCCGGCCTTCGGCCGTGCGCACCGGAATGTTCTGAAGATTGGGGTCGTTCGACGCAAGGCGGCCCGTCACCGCGACGGCCTGCGCGTAGTTCGTATGCACGCGGCCGGTGGTGGGGTTCACCATGCGCGGCAGCTTGTCGGTGTACGTCGACTTCAGCTTCGACAGCCCGCGGTGCTCGAGCAGCAGCTTCGGCAGCGGGTAGTCCTCGGCAAGCTTCTGCAACACTTCCTCGTCGGTCGACGGTGCGCCGCTGGGCGTCTTCTTCACGACCGGCAACTGCAGCTTCTCGAAGAAGATCTGCCCGATCTGCTTCGGCGAGCCGAGATTGAATTCGCCGCCGGCCAGTTCGTACGCCTGACCCTCGAGCTCGATGAGCCGCGTCGCGATCTCGCTGCTTTGCGCCTGCAGCAGCGCGTCGTCGATCAGCACGCCGGTGCGCTCCATCTTGCGCAGCACGAGCGAGACGGGCATCTCGATGTCGCGATACACGCGCTCGAGGCCCGCTTCGCGTGCGACCTGCGGATACAGCGCCTGGTGAAGCTGCAGCGTGATGTCCGCATCTTCGGCCGCATACGCGGCGGCCTGCTCGAGCGCGACTTCGTCGAAGCCGATCTGCTTCGCGCCCTTGCCGGCCACGTCTTCGTACTTGATCGTCTTGACGCCGAGATGACGCAGCGCGAGGCTGTCCATGTCGTGCGTGCGGTGCGATTCGAGCACGTACGATTCGAGCAGCGTGTCGTGCTCGATGCCGTTCAGCGCGATGCCGTAGTTCGCGAGCACCTGTGCGTCGTACTTCAGATGCTGGCCGACCTTCTTGCGATCGGCCGATTCGAGCCACGGCTTCAGGCGCGCGAGCACGTCGTCGATCGGCAGTTGCTCGGGCAGGTCGGGGCCGCGATGCGCGACCGGCAGATACGCGGCCTTGCCCGGTTCGACCGAGAACGACAGGCCGACGAGCCGTGCGGTCATCGGATCGAGCGCGGTGGTTTCGGTGTCGAACGCGGTCAGTGCGGCCGCATCGATCTTCGCGAACCACGCGTCGAATTGTTCCCAGGTCTGGATCGTGTCGTATTCGCGGACGATGTTCGCGGCCACCACCGGTGCAGGGTCGCCTTCCGGCGCATCGGCGCCGCCGCCTTCGGCGGGCGCGCTCTCGACTTCGCGCAGCCACGTCTTGAAGCCATAGCGCGCGAAGATGTCGCGCATCAGGTCGCGCGCTTCGCCATCGCTCTTCAGCGACGCTTCGATCGATTCGAGATGCGGCGTGAGATCGCACGCCGTATCGACGGTCACGAGCTTGCGGCCGAGCGGCAGGAAGTCGAGCGCGCGGCGCAGGTTGTCGCCGACCACGCCCTTGATCTCGCCCGCGTGCTCGATCACGCCGTCGAGGCTGTCGTACTGCGACAGCCATTTCACGGCCGTCTTCGGCCCGCACTTCTCGACGCCCGGCACGTTGTCGACGGTGTCGCCGATCAGCGCGAGGTAGTCGATGATCCGCTCGGGAGGCACGCCGAACTTCGCTACCACGCCGTCGCGATCGAGCGTCTCGTTGGTCATCGTGTTGACGAGCGTGACGTGGTCGGTCACGAGCTGCGCGAGATCCTTGTCGCCGGTCGACACGATCACGTTCATCCCGTGCCGCTCGGCTTCCCGCGCGAGCGTGCCGATCACGTCGTCGGCCTCGACGCCCTCGACCATCAGCAGCGGCCAGCCGAGCGCGCGCACCGCGCCGTGAATCGGCTCGACCTGCAATGCGAGATCGGGCGGCATCGACGGCCGGTTTGCCTTATAGTCGGCATAAAGGTCGTCACGGAACGTCTTGCCCTTTGCATCGAACACGCAAGCGCTATACTCTGCACTGACTTCCTTGCGCATACGGCGCAGCATGTTGATGATTCCGTAGAGCGCTCCGGTCGGCTCCCCGCCAGGGCCACGCAGATCAGGCATCGCATGGTAAGCCCGATACAGATAGCTCGAACCGTCAACCAATAGCAGGGTCTTACCTTCCAGATTTCGTTCTTCAGGCATTATGAACAAGAGAAAAGTGATTCCGAGTCTGCGTTCGCTCGCAGATCAAGAACGCGCGACGGCCAAGAAGGCGCGCGCGTCGTGGCAGATGTTCACGATTATGGCAGAGTTTATCGAGGCGACCGAGTACCTGTCGGAGATCCGCCCGGCTGTCAGCATCTACGGTTCTGCCCGTCTCAAACCCGATTCACCGCACTACAAGCTCGCGGCGCAGATCGCGCGCAAGCTGTCCGACGCCGGCTTCGCGGTGATCTCCGGCGGCGGCCCCGGCATCATGGAAGCCGCGAACAAGGGCGCGCACGCCGGCAAGGCGCCGTCGGTCGGCCTGAACATCGAGCTGCCGCACGAGCAGGCCGGCAACCACTACCAGGACATCTCGCTGCGCTTCCGCCACTTCTTCACGCGCAAGGTCACGTTCGTGAAGAACTCCGACGCGGTGATCGTGATGCCGGGCGGCTTCGGCACGCTCGACGAACTGTCCGAAGTGCTCACGCTGATCCAGACGAAGAAGTCGCGCCTCGTGCCGATCATTCTGGTCGGTAGCGAATTCTGGAAGGGGCTGCTGCAATGGTTCCGCGACCAGCTGATTCCGAACGGCCTCATCAATCCGGAAGACATGGACCTGATGCAGGTGATCGACGATCCCGACCAGGTGCTCGACGCGGTGCTCGCATTCTACGAGGACAGCGGCGAGGAAGAAGGTTCGGAAGGTGGCGACGGTCATCCGCCGCCGCCCGAAGAAGACCGCATGTTCTATCTGTAATTCGATCGACGTCGGCGGCCGGCGTCATGGCGGGTCGCCGGCTTCGCGCTGGCTTCCCGCTGGCTTCGCGCGCGGCAGGTCTGGCGATTCAGCCACCTGCCGCTTGTCATTTTGTAACGCCGCATTTTGTAACGCCGCATTAACGCGCTGCGCAACCACGCGCGGCCGAATGTCAAATCCAAGCGGGCTGTGCCGCGCAGTTCGGCTGCCCCGTTCCGCGTCTGCGGCACGTCACTGTCAAATCATGCAGCGTGCCGGTCGTCTCGGCGTGCCTGTATCGCGCCAATCCGCCGTAACAAATGCGCCTCGCGTTTTCCGCCCCGTACGCGCACACTGCATCTCGTCGGCGTGGCGTTCCCCCGGTGGAACGATCCCCCCTCGCGTCCATCGCGTCGCGCCGGCCTTTTGTCTTGATAACGACATCACGGAAAACAACATGAAACGCTCGCTGATCGCCCTCGCCTTCGCCGGCCTCGGCCTTTCGCTGTCCGGCCTCGCCCACGCCGTCAACGTCGACGTCAACATCGGCACGCCGGCGCCGGTGGTGGTCGCGCCCGCGCCGGTCGTGATCGTCGGCTGGCATGGCGACCGCTACTGGGACGGCCGTCGCTACTGGGAACGTCGCGAGTGGGAAGACCACGAGCGTCATCATGGTCACGAAGGCCGCGGCGGCTATCACTGCCCGCCGGGACACGCGAAGAAAGGCGAATGCTGAATCACTGAGCGCCGAGCCGATCGGCCCGCGCACTGACGCATCAAAAACAAGGCCGCACGCGAACGAGAGTTCGCGCGCGGCCTTTGTCGTTGCAGGCGCGGCGGCGTTACTGGAACGCCACTTCCGCGAAGCTGCGCAGCTTGCGGCTATGGAGCTTGTCGAGCCCGTTCGTGCGCAGGATCTCCATCGCCTTCACGCCGATCTGCAGATGCTGGTCGACCTGCCCGCGGTAGAACGTGTCGGCCATGCCCGGCAGCTTCAGCTCGCCGTGCAGCGGTTTGTCCGACACGCACAGCAGCGTGCCGTACGGCACGCGGAAGCGGAAACCGTTCGCGGCGATCGTCGCGCTTTCCATGTCGAGCGCGATCGCGCGGCTCTGCGACAGTCGTTGCACGGGCTCGCGGTGATCGCGCAGCTCCCAGTTGCGGTTGTCGACGCTCGCGACCGTGCCCGTGCGCATCACGCGCTTCAGTTCGGGGCCGTCCAGCTGCGTGACCTCGGCCACCCCGCGCTCGAGCGCGAGCTGCACTTCGGCGAGCGCCGGGATCGGCACCCACAGCGGCAAGTCCGCATCCAGCACGTGATCCTCGCGCACGTAACCGTGCGCAAGCACGTAGTCGCCCAAGCGCTGCGTGTTGCGCAGGCCCGCGCAGTGCCCGAGCATCACCCATGCGTGCGGACGCAGCACCGCGATGTGGTCGGTGATCGTCTTCGCGTTCGATGGACCGACGCCGATGTTGACCATCGTGATCCCGCTGCCGTCCGCGCGCTTCAGGTGATACGCGGGCATCTGCGGCAGCCGCGGCGGCGCAGCGCCTTCGGCCGGATCGCTGCCGAGGTTCGCGTTGTACGTGACGACATCGCCCGGTTCGACGAACGAGCTGTACTGGCTGCGGTACTCGCGCTCTTCGGGATCGGTGCTCTCCGTCATCAGCGTGCGGCCGAGCTTCACGAATTCGTCGATGTAGAACTGGTAGTTCGTGTAGAGCACGTAGTTCTGGAAGTGCGTGGGTGACGTCGCCGTATAGTGGCGCAGCCGGTGCAGCGAGAAGTCGACGCGCGCGGCCGTGAACAGCGCGAGCGGATGCGGCTCGCCGGGCGCCGGCTCGAACGTGCCGTTGACGATGCGGTCGTCGAGGTACGACAGATCCGGCGTGTCGAAGATGTCGCGCATCGCGAGCAGGCGGTCGCGGTCGAGTTCGCCTTCGAGGTGGATGCCTTCGGGGAACGCGAAGTGAATCGGAATCGGCTGCGACGACACGCCGATCTCGACCTTCACGTGGTGATTCTTCGTCAACAGGCGCAACTGCTCGCGGTAGTAGTTGGCGAACAGGTCGGGACGCGTGACCGTCGTCTCGAACACGCCGGGGCCGGCGACGAATCCATACGAACGGCGCGAGTCGACGTGCGTGTTGACATCGGTACGAATGCGCACGAACGGATAGCACGCACGCACGTGCTCGGTGATCGATTCGTGGCGGCGATAACGCGCGAAGGCGTCGCGCAGGAAACCCGTATTGGTGTCGTAAATGGCCGACAGTCGCGCGACCGCGGCAACGGAATCGTCGAATGCTTCGACGGGCGGGCTCTCGGGTGTCAGCATCCGGTGCCGGCGGCTCAAATCGTTCTTCATTTTCATCACCTCGTCTGATCGAACGACATTACCACGGAACCCGGTCATGCTCATGGCCGCCCGCTTGCAGGCCGCTTGCACGCGAGGGCCGATCGGCGCGCAGTATTTGCTAAAATCGGTAGGTTCACTGGAGACTCATCATGAAGCCGCTCATTCTCGTCGCCGCTGCCGCCGCGTTCGCTGGCTCGTTTGCCGCTGCCGGCGCCGCTTACGCCGCCGGCAGCACGCCCGACGCCGACGCGCAGGCCCGGGCCGAGGCCAACGAAGCCGCGGGCCTGCCGGATCTCCGCAAGATCAACCGGCCGGGCGCCGAAGTCACGTCGAAAGTCGACTTCGCCGACATCCGCCGCACGCCGAGCTTCCACGAAAAGAGCAAGAACGGCACCGAAGTCACCGAATATCGCGATCGCGGCAAGCCGGTCGAGATCGACGTGAAGTCTAACTTCGGCACGCGCTACCAGATGAGCTCGACACTCGACACGTCGCCGAAGCCGCACGACGCGGGTGTCCCGATCACCCGCCTGCCGTCGGTCAACCTGCGCTACTGATTTCCTGCCGCGCCGCATCGATCCCGACGCGGCGCACCGGCTTCTCCTTCACCTCCTGTCGCGCCGCACGCCGCGCGCGTGCCGACAACTGACCAGACGCATCTCGCATGGCCGTTTTCACCGCTGTTTCCGACTCCGATCTCGCGCAATGGATGCGCCACTATGAACTGGGCGACGTGCTGGCGTTCCGCGGCATTCCGTCCGGTATCGAAAACAGCAACTTCTTCCTGACGACGACGCGCGGCGAATACGTCCTGACGATCTTCGAGAAGCTGACGGCGCAACAGCTGCCGTTCTACCTGGACCTGATGCGCCATCTGGCAAGCCACGGCGTGCCGGTGCCCGATCCGATCCCGCGCGACGACGGTGCGCTGTTCGGCGAGCTGCACGGCAAGCCGGCCGCGATCGTCACGAAGCTCGACGGCGCGGCCGAGCTCGCGCCGGGGGTCGAACACTGCATCGAGGTCGGGCAGATGCTCGCGCGCCTGCACCTCGCCGGGCGCGACTATGCGCGCCATCAGCCCAACCTGCGCAGCCTGCCGTGGTGGCAGGAGAACGTGCCGGCGATCGTGCCGTTCATCACCGACGAGCAGCGCACGCTGCTCGAGGGCGAACTGGCGCACCAGGCCGCATTCTTCGCGTCCGACGACTACGCGGCGCTGCCGAGCGGCCCGTGCCACTGCGACCTGTTCCGCGACAACGTGCTGTTCGCGCACGCGGCGCCCGACACCGGTCACGACGTCCGGCTCGGGGGCTTCTTCGACTTCTATTTCGCTGGCTGCGACAAATGGCTGTTCGACGTCGCGGTGACCGTCAACGACTGGTGCGTCGACCTCGCCACCGGCGTGCTCGACATCGCGCGCGCGGATGCGCTGGTGCGCGCGTACCAGACGGTCCGGCCGTTCACGGCCGAGGAACGCCGCCACTGGAGCGACATGCTGCGCGCGGGCGCGTACCGCTTCTGGGTGTCGCGCCTGTACGACTTCTACCTGCCGCGCGCGGCCGAAATGCTCAAACCGCACGATCCCGGTCATTTCGAACGCATCCTGCGTGAGCGTATCGCCCACACGCCGGCGCTTCCCGAGACCCATACCGCATGCAACTGATCGAAGTACCCGCGAAAGCGGGCTATGTCTGGTTCCGTCAAGGCATCTGGCTGTTCCGCCGGAATCCGCTCGCGTTCATCACGCTGTTTTTCACGTATCTGCTGGCGATCACGCTGGTGTCGATGGTGCCGGTGATCGGCGCGGCGCTGCCGCTGCTGTTCATCCCCGGCATTGCCGTCGGCTTCATGGCCGCCTGCCGCGACACGGTGGCCGGCAAGCCGGTCATGCCGACGATCCTGATCGACGGCTTCCGTTCGTACGGCACCGCGACGACCCAACGGCTGCTCGTGCTCGGCGTGGTCTATGTCGCGCTGATGGTGCTGGTGTTCGCCGCGTCGGCGATCATCGACGGCGGCGGGCTGCTGCACATGATGCTCGGCGCGACGGGCGACGCGAATACGACGCCGGAAGCGCTCGCCACGCAGGGCACGCTCGGCGCGCTGCTGTTCGCGACGCTGCTCTACGCGCCGGTCGCGATGCTGTTCTGGTTCGCACCGGTACTGACCGCGTGGCACGACATCCCGCCCGCCAAGGCGCTGTTCTTCAGCGTCGTCAGCTGCTGGCGCAATCGCGGTGCGTTCGTCGTGTACGGGCTGCTGTGGTTCGGCGTCGCGCTCGGCGCGTCGTTCGGCCTGTCGCTGCTGCTGCAGGCGCTCGGCGCCGGCGCTTATGTGCTGACGATCATGATGCCGGTGACGATCATCATCGTCACGATGATGTACTGCTCGTTCTACGCGACCTATCGCGGCTGCTTCGGCGTGCAGGAGCCGGGCGCCGCGACGCCCACGTCGGGCCGCTGACCTGCTCGGCCGGCGCGCGCCGCCGGCCGCCACCCTTCCCGGCAAGCGCGGCGCCCGCCGCGGCTTGCCACACTCCGTCCCCCCTCTGTTCAAGCAAATCTTTTGCGCGCAAAATCATTTGTGTGCAAATCTTTAGCGCGTTCGCCGCGCCGCCCGAATCATGGATCGCCTGCCCCAACTGCCCCAGACGCTCGACGAGCAACTCTGCTTCGCGCTCTACTCGACTTCGCATGCGATGACGAAGGCGTACAAGCCGCTGCTCGACAAGCTCTCGCTGACCTATCCCCAATATCTGGCGATGCTCGTGCTGTGGGAGCGCGACGACATCGCGGTGAAGGACATCGCCGCCCGCCTCGACCTCGACCCGGCCACCGTCACGCCGCTGCTGAAGCGGCTCGAGGCGCTCGGCTACGTCGAACGGGTGCGCAGCGCGACCGACGAGCGCGTCGTGAACGTGCACCTGACCGCGGAGGGCCGCACGCTGAAGGACCACGCGCGCTCGGTCCCGGCCGATCTCTTTTGCGCGATGCAGCAAACCCCCGAGTTCCTGCTGCGGCTCCGCGCGGATCTCCAGCAGTTGCGCGACGCGCTGTCGGCGGCCAACGAAGGCCGCTGAACCGGGCGGCCGCGAACGGGCCCGGCATGGCCGGGCTTTTTCTTTAAAATTTCATTTGCACACTAATCATTTGTGTTCTATATTTTCGTCGTGGCCGGCGACACCCCGTTCGACCGGACCGCTTCTCCCTCTTCCGACAGGAGCTGCACGATGAACATTCTGTACAAGACCAGCGCAACGAGCACCGGCGGCCGCGACGGCCGCGCGGTATCCGCCGACCACAAGCTGGAAGTCAAGCTGGCCGCGCCGCGCGAGCTCGGCGGCACGGGTGCGGAAGGCACGAACCCGGAGCAACTGTTCGCCGCAGGGTACTCGGCCTGTTTCCTGAGCGCGATGAAATTCGTCGCGGGCCAGAACAAGCAGACGCTGCCGGCCGATACGCAAGTCACCGCCGAAGTGGGCATCGGCCCGAACGACGCAGGCGGCTTCGGGCTGGACATCGAACTGCGCGTATCGCTGCCGGGGATCGACAAGGCCGATGCACAGGCGCTGGTCGACAAGGCGCACCACGTGTGCCCGTACTCGAACGCGACGCGCAACAACGTGCCGGTGCGCCTGACCGTCGTCTGACGCGACGCTTCCGCGCCGAATGCAAAAAGGGCGTGTGCGGCTGCTTCGCCGCACACGCCCTTTTGCGTGGTTCGCCGGACCGGCTGACGTGCCGGCCCGCGCTGCGCTGTTTAACGCGAGCCGAACGAGAACGGACGGTTCATCGCTGCTTCGCGGTCGATCTTGCGCATACGGAATTCGAGATCGTAAATGTCGGTTGCTTCGGACAGGTACGCGTCGGCACGCTCTTTCGCGGCCTTTTCAGCGTTCTTGGTCAGCATCAGGAAGAGGTGGCTCAGCAGGTACATGGTCGATCTCGCAATCCAAAGGTTCTTTGACTAGGGTTTTCCCGAATTATAGGGAAAACCCTAGGCTTTGGCTAGCGACGATCAAACGGTGCGTCGTTCGGCCGCCACAGTGCGACGATTTGCTTTGAAAAACGACCAGATCAAGGCGCTCGCATCCGGCCCGACCGCCGCGTGAAACGGCACGGCTTCGTCGCCGCCGGCCCACGCGTGATCGAGCCCTTTGACGTGGCACAACCGCACGACGGACTCGCCGTCGCGGCGCACGTCGGTAATGTATGCGCCCGCCTCCCGCGTCTCCACGCGCTCACCGCCGCGCAGCGCGCCGCGGCTGTCCGCGAGCCCGTTCAGGCGCATGAACTGGACGGTCAGTTGATCGGCATTCTTCGGCGCGACGACATGGTCGCGGTCGCCCTGCACGATCAGCGTCGGCATGCCGGGATATGCGCTGGCATCGACCAGCGCGTCGATAGCGGCGGCCGGGTTCTGCCGCAGCCCACGGCGCATCACGTCCATCGCGCTGATGCCCGAATTCGCTTCGCCGAGCGCGGGGCCGGAGTGCAGTGCGACCGCCGCGAAGTGCTCCGGATGGTGCAGCGCGAGCAACGTCGCGAGGCCGGCGCCGGCCGACAACCCGGCGACGTAGACGCGCGATGCGTCGAACCCGTGCTCGTCGACGAGCGCATCGACGAGCGATGCGACCGCATCGGCCTCGCCGCGGCCCGCGCGGTCGGTGTCCTCGTACCAGTGCCAGCAGCCGTGCGCATGAGCGCGCTGCGACTGCTCCGGATACAGCACCGCGAAGCCGTGCTGGTCGGCCAGCAGGTTCATCCGCGTGCCCTGCGCGAACTCATCGGCCGATTGCTGGCAGCCGTGCAGCATCACGACGAGCGGTATCGCGCCGCGCTTGCGGCCCGCTGGGATATACAGCGCGTAGGCGAGCTGCTGGACGAGGCGGCCGAGCGCGGGCGCCATCGGATGCTCGCCGCGCGTCCATTCACCGGCCGCCCACGCAGCCGCGCGTGGCCGCACGCGCGACTCGCGCGGCGGCGATACGTCAGGAGGGGTAGCGGGCGACGCTGCGGCCTCGAGCGTATCGCGCGCGATACGCTGGGCATCACGCGCCGCACGTTTGGCGACCGGAGACAGCATGCGTTTCATGCCGCCCAGCCATACCTTCGTCAGACTTTTGGTCATCGATCAGGCTCGCAGTCAGGAAAAAATAGGGACACCCACGGGGTGCATCGTTCGACTTTGTGCAATGCACCATAACACTGTTTCTGGGATTTTTCCTGCATGCGGATAGTTCCCCTGCGGCGCAAAAAACGGGCCTCGACCACACGCGGCGCTATACTTGGGTTTAACCGCTTGTATCCGTTGTAGTCGTTCTTCCCGGCTCGCGCGTTGATTTGAGCATTCGTCCCGCCTCTGTCCGTTTCCCTCCCGATGTTCGACCTGTCGTCTCACCTATGGATCATGATCACCGCGTTCGGCGGCGCCGGGCTGACCTTGCCGCTCGCGATCACGATCGCCGTGTGGCTCGCCCTCGGCTACTCGTGGCAGCGCGCGGCCGCATGGCTCGGCG
The DNA here is from genome assembly GCF_003635165.1 of Burkholderia sp. Nafp2/4-1b. Classification (GTDB taxonomy): domain Bacteria; phylum Pseudomonadota; class Gammaproteobacteria; order Burkholderiales; family Burkholderiaceae; genus Burkholderia. The sequence goes on from NZ_ML058601.1 coordinate 161,395, forward strand.
TGCTGGCGATCGCGATCGGGGTCGTCGCGCTCACCAAGATCGCATTCCTCGGCTGGGGCATCGGCATCCGCGCATGGGACTTCACGGGGTTCAGCGGGCACGCGATGCTGTCGACGTCGGTCTACCCGGTCGCGATCTTCCTCGCGCTGATCCGCACGCGTGCGCCGGTGCGGATCGTCGGCATCGCGCTCGGGCTCGCGGCAGGCATCGCGGTCGGCGTGTCGCGCGTCGCGCTCGACGCGCATTCGCCGTCCGAATCGATCACCGGCTGCATCGTCGGCGCGATCGCCGCGCTGGCGTTCATCGCCGGCTCGTGGCACGCGGTGCCGCATCGCTGGTCGGCGCCGGCGGTCGTCGCGAGCCTCGCGCTCGTCACCGTCGCACTGCACGGCATCACGGTACCGTCGCACCGCTGGGTCACCAAGGTCGCGCTGGAACTGTCGGGGCACGAGCGGCCGTTCGTCCGCGCCCGCTGGAAGGCGAATCCGAACTACCGGCCGGCATCGCAGCCGTCGTCGCTGCACCGCACCGATTCGTCGCAGCCGTTGCTGCACGCGTGACGGGCCGCACGCAAGTCATTCCGGTCGCCATTCAAGTCTGAAGATCTTCATGCGCACCGTCGCATGAGTGGTATGTCGAGCGTTATAACCCACCCTATATTACGATTACGGTTTCAACCATTCAGACGACCCGACCATGCGCTCAACCGTCCGCCCGCTGCGCCGCACCCTGCTCCGCCTGCTGCCGCTCGCCACGCTCGCCGCGGGCATCGCGTTCAGTGCGCCGGCTTCCGCGGCCGACGAACTGGTCGTGTCGGCCGCGGCGAGCCTGACGAACGCGTTCAAGGCAGTCGGCGACGCGTACCAGAAGCAGCATCCGGACACCAAGGTGCTGTTCAACTTCGGCGCGTCGGATGTGCTGATGCAGCAGATCGCCAAGGGCGCACCGGCCGACGTGTTCGCATCGGCCGACCAGAAGGCGATGGATCGCGCGGTCAGCGAGAAGGTCATCGTGCCCGGCACGCGCCGCGATTTCGCCGCGAACTCGCTCGTGCTGATCGTGCCGGCCGACAGCCACGCGGCCGCGCCGACGTCGCTGAACGACCTGACGGCGCCCGGCGTAAAGCGGATCGCGTACGGCGACCCGGCGTCGGTGCCGGTCGGCCGCTACACCGAAGGCGCGCTGCGCGCGGCCGGCGTGTGGGACGCAGTCAGCGCGAAGGGCGTGCTGGCCGCCAACGTGCGTCAGAGCCTCGACTACGTCGCGCGCGGCGAAGTCGACGCGGGCTTCGTGTTCGGCACCGACGCGGCGATCATGCCGGGCCGCGTGAAGGTCGCGCTGACGGTGCCGACGCAGACGGCCATCACCTATCCGATCGCGGTGGTCAAGGACAGCCGCCATGCCGCGCAGGCGCAGTCGTTCATCGACTTCGTCGCGTCGCCGCAGGGGCAGGCCGTGTTGTCGACGTTCGGCTTCAAACCCGCGAGCAAGTGAGCGCACCATGATGCAGGACGCCTGGGTACCGCTGCTGTTGTCGCTGAAGGTCGCCGGCTGGGCGACCGCGCTCGACATCGTGCTCGGCGTCGCCGCCGCCTTCGGGCTCGCGCGCTGGCGCTCGCCGCTGCGCGACGTGGTCGATTCGCTGCTGACGCTGCCGCTCGTGCTGCCGCCGACGGTGCTCGGCTATTACCTGCTCGTGCTGCTCGGCCGGCGCGGCGTGTTCGGCGCGTGGCTCGACAGGCTCGGCATCGAGCTCGTGTTCACCTGGCAGGGCGCGGTGATCGCATCGATGGTCGTCGCGTTCCCGCTGATCCTGAAGTCGGCGCGTGCCGCGTTCGAGAGCGTCGACCCGCATCTCGAACGCGCCGCGCGCACGCTCGGGCTCGGCGAAGCCGCGGTGTTCTTCCGCGTGACGCTGCCGCTCGCCATGCGCGGGATCCTGGCCGGCGCGCTGCTCGCGTTCGCGCGCGCGCTCGGCGAATTCGGTGCAACGCTGATGATCGCCGGCAACCTGCCCGGCCGCACGCAGACGCTGTCGGTTGCGATCTATGCGGCGGTGCAGGCCGGCGACGACAGCACGGCCAATTTCCTGGTGCTGGTGACGTCGATCACCTGTGTGCTCGTGCTGCTCGCGACCGGCTGGCTCGTGCCGTCGCGCGCCGGTCGGAGCCAGCTGACATGACGCGCCTGTCGCATCCGGCTCGTTGCCGCACCACGCCAGTCTCCGCGCAAGCCCTTTGCGTCGTCGCGCGAACGGCTGCCGGCACGCACGACGCGGCACGACGGAGGCCCGCATGAGCGTCTCCGTCGATATCCGCAAGACCTACGCGAGCGCCGAGCGCCGCTTCACGCTCGACGTGTCGTTCACGGCCGCCACGCAGCGCGTCGTGCTGTTCGGGCCGTCCGGCGCCGGCAAGAGCATGACGCTGCAGGCAATCGCCGGTTTGCTGTCGCCCGACGAAGGCACGATCACGCTGAACGGTGAAACGCTGTTCGATTCCGCGCGCGGGATCGACGTGCCGACCCGCGCGCGCCGCGTCGCCTATCTGTTCCAGGACTACGCGCTGTTTCCGCACCTGAACGTGCGCCAGAACATCGCGTTCGGGCTCACGCCCGGCCTGCGCAACCCGCGCACGAAAGCCGTGCCGCCCGAGGTCGCGTACTGGCTGCAGGCGTTCGAGCTCGACGCGCTCGCCGGCCAGTTTCCGTCGCAGTTGTCGGGCGGACAGAAGCAGCGTGTCGCGCTGGCGCGCGCACTGGTCGCGCAGCCGCACGTGCTGCTGCTCGACGAGCCGTTCGCGGCGCTCGACGGCGCGATGCGCCAGCGCATGCGCCACGAGCTCGCCGAACTGCAGGCGCGGCTCGATATCCCGATGGTGCTCATCACGCACGACCCCGACGACGTCGCCGCATTCGGCGACCAGGTCGTGCAATTGAGCGAAGGACGCGTGCAGGCCGCGACGCCGCACGCCGAGTGGCCGACGCGCGTCATCTGAGCACGAAGGAGCACGAAGGCCGTGGCCCGCGCGGCCACGTTGGAGCCTGAGAGAAGCCGCACCGGCGGCATAAGCTGAAAGCGGGATCGAAGCCGGCGCCTCATGCAGGGCGGCGCCGGTTTCGCCTCGTGCGCCCGCACACCGGCGTCATCCACCGACACCGCGCGGTGCCGCCGCGCGCTCAGGCCGTCACCGCGAGAATCACGCTCGATGCCTTGAACAGCGCGATCGCGCGCCGCCCGGCGTCGAGCTGCAACGCCCGCGCGCTGTCGTTCGTGACGACGGCCGTGAGCGTCCCGCCGCCGTCGAGCGTCAACGTGACTTCGCTGTTCACGGCGCCCGCCGCGACGGTATCTACGGTCCCGTGCAGCTGGTTGCGCGCCGACACCTTCAACGTCGCGTCGGCTTCATCGGCGACCGCCAGCACGACCCACGACGCCTTCACGAGCGCGCACGCATCCGCACCCGGCTGAAGCTCGAGTGCATCGGCGCTTTCATGCGTGAGCACCGCGACGATCGCCTGCCCGCCGGGCAGCACGAGCGTGACCTCGTCGTTCACCGTGCCGCGCACGATCGACTCGACCTTGCCGAACCACTGGTTGCGCGCGCTCGTCTTCATCCCGATCCGGCCGATCAGCGCCCAGTCGACGTCGAAGCCCGACACCGCCGCACTTGCGGCGTCGATGAACCGCCGATGTTCGCGCTCGATCATGCGGAACGCGGTGATCAGCGACGTCGCGCGCGACGTCAGCGTCGTGCCGCCGCCGCCCTTGCCGCCGGTCGAGCGCGTGACGAGCGGTTCGCCGGCCAGGTTGTTCATCGTATCGATCGCATCCCACGCGGCCTTGTAGCTGAGGCCGACGGCCTTCGCCGCGCGCGTGATCGAGCCGGTCTCGCCGATCGCCGCGAGCAGCGCGATGCGGGTGGCGCCGCCGAGCGTCTGCTGACCGGCGCGCAGCCACAATTCGCCGCCCAGTTCGAGCGGTCCGGCGGAAGAGGAAGGAGGCAATGCGTCGCTCATCTGTCTGTCTGAGGAAAACGGGCGGCCATTATAGTGAGCGTAGTGAGTGCGCGCCGCTCAACGCGACTTGCCGTCGAGCTTCGGCGGGCGCAGGCTCGCGAGCAGCGCCTCGGCATCGCGCGCCGCGCGCTGCTCGAGCGCGGCACCGTAGCCGCGCACGAAACCGAGCTGGTACGCGGGCGCCGCCAGTTGCTCGAGATGATGCAGCGCGACCATCGCGTCGTTCGCCTCGCCGAGCACGCCCTGCACACGCGCGAGCGTCTTGATGGTTTCGGTGCGCGTGCGGCGTGATGCGAGCGACGCGAAGAACTCGAGCGCATAGCGCAACCGCTTCGCGTCGATCCGCACCTGATGCCGCGCGGTGGTATCGAGCGACGTAAGCGACGGCGACGCATACAAGTGACCGAACAGCCGGCGCACGCGCTTGGTCGCGTGGCGCCGCAGCGACGGTGCGTCGTCGTCATCGCCGGCGGCCGGCGGCAGCGCGAGCGAGCCGAGCCATTCGAGCCAGCCGAGCGTCAGACGGGCATAGCGCGCCGAATGCAGCGCCTGGCGCAGTTCGACGCGTGCGGCCATCGCCTGTGCGCGCGCGGCGTCGAGCGTGCCGTTCCAGTCGGCACTCCCGCCGTCGGCCGCGATCAGCGCGGGCAGGCTCTCGGTCGAGAACACGTCCCAGTCGCGCACCGTGCCGAGCAGCCCCGCGAGCCAGCGCAGGTCGACGCCGAACGTGCTCTTCCATTGGTCGTCCGCGAAGCGTGGAAAGAAGCGCATCAGCGTGCGCAGCCGGCGCAGCGCGACCCGCATCTGATGCACGAATTCGGGATCGTCGCGATCGAGCACGCCGGCTTCATTGCCGAGCCATTGCGCGGCGATGTCGCCGGACAGCGCGAACAGCGCGGCCCGCTGCGTGCGGATGCCGGTGAGATCGACGAGGCGGGCCTTGACCGGCCCGGTGACGGCAGGCTCGCCCGCACACGCGCGGTCGATCACGCTGGTGAGCTGCACGAACGCCGGCCATGCGCCGCTGAGTTCGCGTGCCGCGGCGAACAGCGCGCGAAGCGCGGCCGTGCGGGCGGCGACGGTTTCCCAGTCGGGCGCCGCGAGCCGCAGCTCGACATGGCGGCGCGGCGGCTCGGTGCCGCCGTGCAGCGTGATGTCGTCGAGCGTCATCTCGACCACCACGCCGCTGTCGTCCGCCCAGCGGCCGCGCCGCCGCTCGCTGACGAGCCGCAGCGGCGCAGGAGCGGCCGCGGCGGCAATCGCCGCTTCGTCGATCGGGCCAGGCGTTACGCGCGCGCCCTTGCCTGCCGCCTCCGCAGGTTCTGCCGGTTGGGTCCCCTTCGCCGGTTCTGCCGGTTCTGTTGCCTTCGCAGCCTTCGCCAGGTCCGCCGCGGCGGTCGGTTCGGGCGATGGTGCAGCCACGACGATGCCCGCATGCTCGGCATCGAACAGCTCGCGCGCGACGACGCCAGGCGCGAACGGCTTCGTCCGGGACGCGACGACATGGCGCCCGTGCGCGTTCGACTCGATCCACGTCCACCAGCACTCGCCGGGGCTCGGCTCGGCCTCCCCGACCTGGCACGGCTCGATCGTCACGCGCTCGTGGCCGCGCCGCATCCGCACCTGCGGACAGATGCGCCACGCACGCACGAGCTCGGCGCCGAAGTCGCGCTGCTCGCCCCGGGCCCGGCTACCCGCCTTGACCGGCCAACCTTCCAGCGACAGGCACAACACGATTTCCAGCACACGCGACATGGAGGCTCCTGCACATGAAGAATCGCCGGCACATCGTGCCGGCGTCGACCGTGAAGCAGCTTCCATAGTACACGGCGCGAAAACACGCGGGCGACGATCCGGCCCTGTCGCGCTGTCGCGCATCAAGCGACCGGGCGGACAACGGGTCAGACGGCGTATTGCGCGATGCCGTTGCCGAACGACCAGTCCTCCTTCAGCACTTCGACCAGACTGATGAATACGTCCTGCTGCCGCACGCCGGGCTGCCGCGCGAGGTGCTCGGCGATGGTCCGGTAGAGCGCCCGTTTCTGCTCGAGCGTGCGCGTGTTGTTCGCGGTGATCTGGATCATCACGAGATCGTCGCTGCGCTCGATGTCGAGGTAGTGGCGCCCGAACACGAAGTTCTCCGCCGCGTGCTCGGTGACGACCATGAAGATGTCGTCCTCGGGCACGTTGAAGGTCTGCATCAGCGCGCGATGCACGCCGTCGACGAGCGCCGCACGGTAGGCGGCCGGTTTGCCTTCGCGGAGGGCGATACGGGTGAATGGCATGGTCGTGCTCCTTTCGGTGAGGTTGAAAACCGGAAACGCCACGTCAGGTTAGGCGCGCGGAACTATAATGAACAGTCATCGATCAATATTTCATTCATTTACATTCGAAATGAAAGTCCTCGACCTCGATGCGGTGCGCGCGTTCGTGCTGGTCGCCGATCTCGCGAGCTTCACCCGCGCGGCCGACGCGCTCGGCACCACGCAATCGGCCGTCAGCCTGAAGCTGAAGCGGCTCGAAGCGCACCTCGGCAAGCCGCTGCTCGCGCGCACGCCGCGCGTCGTCAAGCTCGCGGCGGACGGCGAGAACTTCCTGCCGGCGGCGCGCGCGCTGCTCGATGCGCACGACCACGCGCTCGGCGCGGTCGCGGCCGGCACGCACCGGCTGTCGCTCGGCGTCAGCGAGCATGTGGCGGTGCCCGACCTGCCCGCCGTGCTGACGAGCCTGCACCGGCAGGATCCCGGGCTGTCGCTGGAGATGCATCTGGGCATGTCGTCGACTCTGCTCGTGCAATACGACGAACGGCGGCTCGATGCCGCGATCGTGCGGCACGAACCGGGCGAGGACCCGCCGCGCGACGACGGCACGCTGCTGTTTACCGAGCCGCTCACATGGCTCGCCGCGCCCGACTGGGCGCCGCGCGCGGGCGAGCCGCTGCCGCTCGCGGTACTGGCCGGCCCGTGCGGCGTGCGGGCCGCCGCGCTGCGCGCACTCGAGCATGCCGGCCGGCCATGGCGCGAGCGCTTTACCGGCGGCGGCGTCGCGGCGGTCACGGCCGCCGCCGCAGCCGGGCTGGCGGTGTGTCCGCTGGCCCGCCGCGTCGCGCCGCGCACGCTGGTCGACGTCGGCGCGAAGTTCGGCTTGCCGGCGCTGCCGCACTCGCAAGTCGTGCTGTATTCCCGCGTGCGCGACGCCCGCGCCGCCGCCGCGCTTCGAAGGTTTTCCGACAGCCTTGCAATCTCGGCGTAAACTAACGAGTTTCGCCGCCCGCATTCCTCAGAAGAATTCCGATGAAGCCCGACGCCCGCAAGCACCTCCGCGCCAACCTGCTGATGCTGGCCGCCGCCATGATCTGGGGCTCGGCCTTCGTCGCGCAGCGACTGAGCCTCGATGTGATCGGGCCGTTCCTGTTTACGGGGCTGCGCTTCCTGCTCGGCGCGCTGGTGCTGATCCCGCTGCTGGCGTTCAATGCGGGCTCGCGCGCGCAGTTCGCGGCGATACGCCGCGCGCCGGCGCTGCTGGTACCGGGCCTGTCGCTCGGCGGCCTGCTCGCCGTGTCGATCTCGCTGCAGCAGTTCGGGCTGCAGTACACGCGGGTCGCGAACGCGGGCTTCATCAGCTCGCTGTACGTCGTGATCGTGCCGCTGATGGGCGTGTTCGCCCGCCACCGGATCGGCGCCGGCACGTGGTTCGGCGCGCTGCTCGCGGCAATCGGCCTGTACTTCCTCAGCATCGACGAGCATTTCTCGGTGCTCTACGGCGACTGGTTCCAGCTCGCGGGCGCGGTGATCATCGCCGCGCACGTGATGGCCGTCGGCCATTTCGCGAAGCGCCACGATCCGCTCGTGCTCGCGTTCCTGCAGTTCGTCACGTGCGGTGCGGTGTGCATCGTGGCCGGTCTCGCGATCGAGCCTGTCAGCGTCGCGATGCTGCAGAACGCGCTGCCGACGCTGCTGTACGGCGGGCTGCTGTCGGTCGGCGTCGGCTATACGCTGCAGGTCGTCGCGCAGCGCGATGCGGCGCCCGCGGCCGCGGCGGTGATCTTCAGCATGGAAGGCGTGTTCGCGGCGATCGCCGGCTGGGCCGCCCTCGGCGAGACGCTGACGCTGCGCGCGCTGCTCGGCTGCGCGCTGATGCTGGCCGGCCTGCTCGCGTGCCAGTTGCTGCCGAACGACGCGCGGAAAAAGGACGAGGACGCGCTGCCGGCGTGACGCGCGCGATCCCGAGCGCGATCCCTATAATGTTTGTTCGCGTGTTTTTCATGCCAACCGCTTCCGACAGGCCAGCTCCGTGACGTCCATCTCCGTCGATCCCGCCGCCGACCTGCTGCGCGAACGCGCAGCGCACTATGCCGCCCAGGCCGCGCTGTTCCTGCGCGACCAGGCTCTTTCCACCGCGTCGCACGACCTGCGCAGCCCGCTGAACGCGATGCACAGCTGGGCCTATGTGCTCGAGCGCCAGCTCGCCGGGGCCGACCCGAACCTGCAACGCGCGCTCGCCGGCATCCGCACGGGGATCGACCAGCAGGTCGCGCTGATCGACGACGTGCTCGACGCCCCGCGCGCGGAAACACGCCACCTCGCGATCGTCGCGCAGCCGTTCGCGCTGCGCCCGCTGCTCGACGACACGCTCACGCTGACACGCTTCGCGCTCGCAGACGCACGCCAGGTCGCCGTCGATGCGACGCTGCCCGACGGCGAGCCGTCGCTCACCGCCGATCGCGAGCGCATCGCGCAGGCGCTGTGGACGATGCTGACGACGGCCGTTGAAGCCAGCGCCGCCGGCAGCCGCGTAACGTTCGCGTGCACGCGCGACGGCGCGCAGTGCGTCGCGCGCGTCACCTGCCGCGTGAATGCCGACGCGCTCGTCGATCCGGCGCTGCCGCACACCTTCGAATCATTCGGCCGCCGCCAGATGCTGCACCCGCACGATACGAAGCGCGTCGCCGGCACGCTCGCGCTGTGCCAGCGCGTCGCGCTCGCGCACGGCGGCACCTTCACGCACTCGCCGTTCGCCGACGGCGCCACCGTCACGCTGTCGCTCTCCGTCCCCTGCGAGGCGCCGGTGTAAGCAATCGGCCGCCCGACACTCATTACATTTTCCTTTCCGGCCCTATACTGACGGGCCTGTCATGACTGGAGCGATTCTTTGTTACAGATCTTCGCGCTCATCGGCGCGTTGTTCCTGGTGGCCCTGAACGGGTTTTTCGTCGCAGCCGAATTCGGCCTCGTCAAACTGCGCGCGACGCGCGTCAAGACACTCGCCCGCAAGCACGGCCTGCGCGGGCGCATCCTCGCGGTCGTGCACGGCCGACTCGACGCGTATCTGTCTGCCTGCCAGCTCGGCATCACGCTCGCGTCGCTCGGCCTCGGCTGGGTCGGCGAACCGGCGTTCGCGGAACTGATCGGTCCGCTGCTCGACGTGATCGGTGTGCAATCCGAGCGCATCGTGCACCTGATCTCGCTCGTGTTCGCGTTCTCGCTGATCTCGTTCCTGCACATCGTGGTCGGCGAGCTCGCGCCGAAATCGATGGCGATCCGCCAGTCGGAGAAGGTCGGCCTGTGGGTCGCGCTGCCGCTCTACGGGTTCTATTGGGCGATGTATCCGGCGATCTGGGTGCTCAACAACAGCGCGAACGCGGTGCTGAGGCTCGCGGGGCTGTCGGCCGACCATGGCAGCGACGCGCACTACTCGACCGACGAGCTGAAGCTGATCCTGCGCAGCCGCCGCAGCGCGGCCGGCACTCCGGCCCAGCCGGCGCGCGGCACGTACACCAACGACGAATGGAACACGCTCGCGCATTCGCTCGATTTCTCGTCGATGACGGTATCGGACCTGATGCGGCCCGCGCATGAAATGATCGGCCTGCGCCGCGACCTGCCGCTGCCGGACAACATGGAAATCGTCGCGCGGCACCGCTTCAGCCGCTATCCGCTGTTCGAGGATGCATCGCGCGAGCAGGTGAGCGGGCTGATCCACCTGAAGGATTTGCTGCTCGCGCGTCACGCGGGCGCGGCGCTCGAGGATCTGTCCGACTACGTGCGCCCGGTGCAGTACGTGAAGCCCGACACGCCGGCGCTGGAGCTGTTCCGCCGCTTCCGCAAGGGCGCGCCGCACTTCGCGCTGGTGGGCAACAAAGGCGAGAAGCCAATCGGCTTCCTGACGCTCGACAACCTGCTCGGCGCGCTGGTCGGCCAGATCCACGACGAGTTCCGCCAGGGCGATGCGGACTGGAGCCGCCTCGACGACGGCACGCTGATGGGCAAGGGCAGCCTGCCCGTCGTGTCGCTCGAGCAGGCGCTCGGCATCGACATCGACGAAGGCCGCGCGGAATCGGTCGGCGGCCTCGTGATCCAGGCGTTGAGCGATCTGCCGACCGAAGGTCAGCGCGTGTCGTTCGATCGCTTCGACGTCGTCGTGAAGAAGATGAACGGGCCGCGCATCGTGCTGGTGCGCGTGTATCCGAAGATCGCGAAGGAGGCCGACGAATGACGGCCGCCGCGCGCCGCGCGCGATGAGTCCGGCGCTGCCGCGCTGCTGCGTGATCACGCCGGAGCCGGCGTCCGCGTCGGACGCCGATCGTCACGCGTTCCTCGACCGGCTGTCGGCCGTGCTCGCGCGCGGCGACACGCTCGTGCAGTTACGCGTGAAGTCGTTCGATGCGGCCGCGTTCGCGCGGCTCGCCGCCGATGCGCTCGCACGCTGCAACGCGGCCGGCTCGGCCGGCGTGCAATTGATGCTGAACGGCCCGATCGATGCGGCCGGCGTGCTGCAACTCGACCGCGTGGGTTGGCACCTCGACGGCGCCGCGCTTCGCGCGGTCGCGCAACGGCCGCTGCCGGCCGCGCGGCGCGTGTCGGCGGCCTGCCATACCGCTGACGATCTCGCGCGGGCTGCACGCGTCGGCGTGGATTTCGTCACGCTGTCGCCGGTGTTGCCGACGCTCAGCCATCCCGGCGCGCCGACGCTCGGCTGGACGCAGTTCGCCGCATTGGCCGCGCAGGCCACGATGCCCGTTTATGCGCTCGGCGGCATGACGCGCGCGCATCTCGACGACGCGCGCCGCCACGGCGCATACGGCGTCGCGGGCATTCGCAGCTTCTGGTAAGTGCGGCCGGGCGCGCCCGCGTCCGGCCTTGCCTGCATCACGCGTTCAGATCGGCACGCAGCGGGCGCCATGCGCCGTCGTCGATCCGGCGCACGTCGTGCGTGAGCGCGTAGTGGTTGACGTCGCCCGTCAGCCACGCGACGAGCGAATACGGCGGCAACTCCCCTTCATCGACGCGGTCGCGCGCGCGTGCCGGCGTCTCGAACACGACCCGCCCTTTCGGCGCATCGAACGGCACCGCATCGGGCGACAGGTTCAGCGCGATGGTCAGCGTCTCGTCATCGGCGAGCCGCCATGACGCGAGCAGCGCATCGGCGTCGCCGTCACCATCGGCCTTCAGCGTATGCGCGTCCTGCGGCCGGCAATCGGACAGCCGCGGCGCGATCAGCTTCGCGCGCACCGCGAGCGCCGACTGCACGAAATGCGCACGGTCGGCGTCGCGCGCGGTTTCGTCGAAGATCAGCGGGATCTGCGGCGTGAGGAGCGACAGCGCGAGCGCCGCGAGGCCCGCGGCTTGCTCGTGGTCGCCATGCTCGCGCTCGCACCACGCGCCGTCGGACAGCACCAGCGACGTCAGCGACAGCCCTTCCGCGCAGGGGCCGTCGCCCGACACACCCGGCTGGAACGCCGCGCCGGCCGCGGTCAGTGCGCGGGCCAGCGTATGGATCGACTGGTGCGGCGAAATGCCTTCGTGCGCGGTCGTGTCGCGGCCGGTCAATCGATGCAGCGCACGTTCGCCACAGTTGTTCCACTGCGCGTCGAAATGCGTATCGGCCAGATGCACCGGATGCCGTTCGCTGCCGAGCACGAGGTGGATCAGCCGGTCGGCCGGCACGGCCGCGCGCACGCGGTCGGCGATTTCGCGCAGCCACGACGTGCCGATGCGGTCGGCCTCGCGCAGCCGCAGGCCGTCGCAACGGTATTCGTCGATCCAGTACAGCGCGTTGTCGCAGAAGAAGTCGCAGACTTCCGGGTGATCGAGCGCGAGCGGCGGCGCCTGCAGCCGATCGTCGCGCATATGGAAGAACGGCGCCGAGTAATGGCGCAGCGCGTCGGTGCCGCTGCCGAAGCGCGCGTAATCGAGTTCCAGCAGCACCGCGAGACCGTGGCCGTGCGCGTCGTCGATCAGCGCCTTCAGCGCGTCGGGGCCGCCTTCGGCCGCGAGCGGCGCGAACGGCAGGCTGTCGTGCGGCGATGCGAGCAATTCCAGCGCGGTCACGCCGAGACGCGCGAGCTGCGGCAGCCGGCGGCGCACGCCTTCGAAGCCGCCCACCGCGTGCGGACGAATCGCATACAGCGCGATGTCTTCCCACGGTCGCCCGCGCCAGAACGTATTGCGCCACGTGAACGTGCGCGGATCGACGACCTCGCTCGCGCCATTGAGCCCATCGGGTTGCGAACGCGACGCGGGATCCGGAATTGACGCGACGTCGTCGAGCCGGTAGCGGTAGCGCGCGCCGGCACCGCATTCGACGAACGCTTCGAACCAGTTCGGACCGGCTGCCGTCATCGGCAGGAGCGTCGGGCCATCGCCGGTATCGAGTTCGAGCTGAACGTGCGTGCTGCCCGGCGCCCAGACGCGGAAATGCGTGCGCGGCGTGGTACCGAGCGCGCCGCACGGCTGTGCGCCGGACGACAGGCAGTGAACGTAGTGCTTCGCATACGGATCGTGCGAACAATCGGACATCATGCGCTCCTCGTGCGTGCCGAGCGGCATGGCCGCGCGACCCGCGCGGCGCATCGGGGCCCGGCATGCGACGGCCAGGCAGAGGGGAAGAAAAGTATGCGCCGGTTTCAACATTGCGACGCATCGATTCCTCACATTTTTAAATCCGAATCGACCCCGACAACGTTTGCGCGCGAGCCGCGTCGAGTCGGGTAGTTCGCATACCGGAATGGCCGCTCGCCTTGTTGCGCCGTCGACCGGCGCTTACGCTCGATCCGATGCGCTCGGACACCCGTCCGCGCGCCCGCCCCGAGGAATCCACCATGTCGCTCCCAGCCAGCGCCGCGAAGTTCGATCCGGCACGTGCGCACGAATACGCCGAACAATCCCGCATCGCGCTCGCCGGCTACGACGCATGCCACGAACTCGCGGCCTGCATGCTGGCGTCGTCGATCAGTGCTGCCGACGCGCGCATCCTCGTGGTCGGCGCAGGCGGCACGGGGCAGGAAATCTGCGTACCGGCCGCGCTCCAACCGGGGTGGCAGTTCACGGCGGTCGACCCGTCCGCGCCGATGCTCGCGCTCGCGCGCGCCAACGTCGAAGCGGCCGGGTTCGCCGCACGCACGCAGTTCGTCGAGGCTGGCGTCAACGCGCTGCCCGATGCGCCGGCCTTCGACGGCGCGACGCTGATCGGCGTGCTGCATCATGTGCCGGGCGATGACGCGAAGGCCGCGCTGCTGGACGCGATCGCGCGCCGCCTGAAGCCCGGCGCGCCGCTCGTGATCGCGGGCAACTATCGCCGCTATGCAGATCATCCGCGCCTGCTGGACGCATGGCGGCAGCGCTGGCGCATGAAGGGCGCGACGCCCGACGCCGTGCGTGCGCAGCTCGCGAAAATCCTGCAGGGCGCTGATCCGCCGGCTGCCGAGGAAATCGTCTTCGACCTGCTGCACGATGCGGGCTTCGATGCGCCGCTGCGGTTTTTCTCGAGCCTGTTCTGGGGCGCGTGGATCGCGGTGCGGCGCGGCGCGTGACGACAGGCGACCGCGCGGCCCGCGTATCGCGTATCGCCGCGCACTCGAACGCGGCGGCTCGTATGAATTGCTCAAGTGACGCGCATCGCCCGCGTCAGCTCAGCAGCCCCGCCGCGACGTTGATCGACAGCCCGAGCACGGCCATGTTGAAGTAGAACGACAGGATCGACTGCGCGAGCACCGAGCGGCGCGCGGAGCGGTTCGCGAGCGACACGTCGGCAGTCTGCGACGCCACGGCAAGCGTGAACGCGAAATACAGGAAATCCCAGTAATCGGGCTCGGGATGGCTGTCGGGAAAGCGCAGCGCGCGATCGCCGCACGGCGAGCCGTAATAGAGCCGCGCGTAGTGCAGCGTGAAGATCGTCGGGATCAGGAACCACGCGCCGAACAGTGTCGCGCCCGTGATCGCATAATGGCCCAGCCCGACGCGAAAGCCGACGGTCTTTGCGGTGGCGAGCTCGATCGCGATCGCGGCCACGCTTGCGAGCGTCGCGAGACACACGACGGTCAGCACGGTCGTCGCATTCTCGTCCTCGCGGATCGCGATTTCCCGCACCTTGTGATGATGCGCGGTGATCATGCGCACCCACATCAGCACCAGATACAGCCAGACCGTGCAATCCCAGCCGATCAGTGCGCGTACGGCCGGACGCACCGGAAGCGGCAGCAGCACCGCGCACAGCACGCCCACGGCGAAGGCGGCGACCATGCGCGGCCGATTGCGTAATACCTGCGGATAAAGCGTCATCGTGTGATTCCGAAAGCAGATGGAAAGGGTACGGCCGCTCCGCCGCGCCGGACCGGCGGGTAGCGCCCCGATTATCGCCATTCCTGCATGACGTTGCGATGGGCGCAAGCGCCTAAGATATCGGGATGACCCCTTCCCTCTGCCGCCATCCAGCGAATACGGCGGGCCGCGATTTCGTCGTCGGCGATCTGCACGGCTGCGTGGACGTGCTGCGCGCGCTGCTGCACGACATCCGCTTCGATCCGGCCCGCGACCGGCTGTTCTCGGTCGGCGATCTGGTCGATCGCGGCCCCGCGTCCGAAACCGCGCTCGAACTGCTCGACCGCCCGTGGTGCCATGTGGTGCGCGGCAATCACGAAGAAGTGCTGAGCCTCGTGTCGCGCGGCAAGCTGCCGCCCGATGCATGGCGCGGGATCGGCGGCGACTGGGGCGCCGACCTGCCGCCGGAACGGCTCCACGCGCATGCGGCGCGCGTCGATGCGCTGCCGCTCGTGCGCGTGATCGGCGACGGGCCCACGCGCTTCAACGTGCTGCATGCGGAGTTCTTCGGCCCGGACGCCGAGCTCGATACGGGCAGCTATTCGCACGACGTGCGCGAACGGCTGATCTGGGGGCGCGACCTGGTCCAGGGGCTCGTCGATCCGGCCGTGCAGACCGGCCTGTCGCTGACCTGCACCGGCCACACGCCGGTGCGCGCGCCGCAACGCATCGGCGCGCAATGGTTCATCGACACCGGTGCGTTCGCACCGTCGGGACGCCTGACGATCGTCGAACCGCGCACGGGCGAGACGTGGTCGCTGACGCAGGCCGAAGCGCGCGCGCGTCAAGCCGGCGACCTGCCGCTGCCCTGAGGCCGGCAATGCGGCTAGCGCACCCCCGCATGCGCGGACCCGCGCGCCGCGTCGCTATCCGACCTGGTTCAACTCGAACACCGCATCGACGCCGGAGCCGTTCCAGTTGTATTCGAGATACGCCGCGTGATGACAGTCGCGCAGCAGCGTCGTGCGGAACGCGGCGAGGCATTCGCCGCTCGGATCCCGCACCGACGGATAGACGATCCCCGCACCGCCCGCGTTGCGCACCGCGCGGCCGAGCGCCTGCCCCGCGCTGTAATCGAGCGGATCGAGCAGCGCCGGGTTGCGCTGCGGCCACGTGCGCACGTCGACGACGTCGCCCCGCGCATACACCGTGTAGAGCCGCATCTGCTGACGCATCGGCGGCTCCTTCGTCGCGGCCAGGAACAGCGCGCTGTGATAACGGGTTTCGGCGATCGCCGTCTGGCGCGACCGGCCGCAGTAGAACACGCCATACGTGCCGTCGGAAAAACGGCTGCCCTGCGGATTCAGATGCGTGAACGCGGCCATGATCGGCCCCCAGCCCTGGCCGTAGCGACGCTCGGCCGGCGGCACGAGGTCGAGCGTGCCGACTTCCTGGCGAATGCGGTCGTTGGTCA
Source organism: Burkholderia sp. Nafp2/4-1b (assembly GCF_003635165.1). Classification (GTDB taxonomy): domain Bacteria; phylum Pseudomonadota; class Gammaproteobacteria; order Burkholderiales; family Burkholderiaceae; genus Burkholderia. The sequence continues at coordinate 177,424 of NZ_ML058601.1, forward strand.
GCGATTCGAGCGCATAAAGCGCCTCGAAATCGTCGGCGGACGCGACGCGATCGAACAGGTTGATGGCCGGAAAACGGGTGGGAATGACACGGTAGGCAGGTGCCCAATCGACGACGGTCGTGGGCCAGTGTTGCGTCTCGATCGGCATCGTCACGCCCAGCCACCCCGCATCGCGTCGAGATATTGCCGGACGGCGACCAGGTCGCCGACGTTGCCCGCGAGCATCCGGTCGAGCGCGCGCTTGCCGCCGAACGGGGCAGCGTCGTTGGGCCGCTTGACCCAGGCATCGGCGGCGGCCGGCTGCGGCAGGAGGATCTGCAGCGCCTTATAGATGCCGAGCAGCAGCGATAGCCGCTCGAGCGTATCGCGCGGCAGCCGCGCCGAATCGGGCGAAGCCTTCCATTTGAAGAACGTCGAACGGCCGGGCGACCCGAGCAGCACGATCTGTTCGTCGATCGTCAGTTCCCAGTCGCGCGCGATGTTGAAGAACGCACGCAGGCCGGCCGCCGACATCTGCGCGACCGATGCCTGCGGCGAGGCGGAATGCGGATTGAAGGCGGGTTGTGACATGACCGGTTAGTCTCGAAACGAATTTACTAACAAGATTAGTCCATTTATGTATTTTTGCAAGGGTCGTCCCCCGTGAGCCGGCATTCCTTCGGTTGGATCGATATTTTTTGTCCATTCTGGACTGCGATTTTATTTTCTGCGTTAATGAGCGTGCGGACGACGCACCGCAACGCGGTGCGTGTCGCCAGCAACCGTGTCGCGCAGAACCGGACAGACCACGTCAAGGAACCACCATGAAGAGACTGATTGCCGCCGTATCGATCGCCCTGCTCGCGGTATCGGCAGGCCCCGCCGTCGCGAAGGACTGGACCACGCTGCGCTTCGGCACCGACGCCAGCTACGCGCCGTTCGAATCGAAGGCGCCCGACGGCAAGCTCGTCGGCTTCGACATCGACCTCGGCAACGAGATCTGCGCGCGGCTGAAGGCCAAGTGCGTGTGGCTCGAGAACGATTTCGACGGGATGATCCCGGCACTGAAGGCGAAGAAGTTCGACGCGGTGCTGTCGTCGATGTCGATCACCGCGCAGCGCGCCGAGCAGATCGGCTTCACGACGAAGATCTACAACCAGCCGACGCGCCTCGTCGTGAAGAAGGGTTCGGCGCTGCTGCCGACGGCCGAATCGCTGAAGGGCAAGTCGATCGGCGTCGAACAGGGCACGACGCAGGAAGCGTATGCGAAGGCGTACTGGGCGAAGCAAGGCGCGAACGTCGTGTCGTACCAGAACCAGGACGGCGTGTATGCGGACCTCACGGCGGGCCGCCTCGACGCCGCGCTGCAGGACGAGGTGCAGGCCGCGATCGGCTTCCTGAAGTCGCCGCGCGGCGCGGGCTACGAGTTCGTCGGGCCGGAGCTCGTCGATGAAAAGGTGCTCGGCGTCGGCGCCGGCATCGGGCTGCGCAAGGAAGACAGCGACCTGAAGGCGAAGATCGACCGCGCGATCCTCGACATGGTCAAGGACGGCACCTACAAGCGGCTCGCGTCGAAGTACTTCGACTTCGACATCTACGGCGGCTGAAGCGGCGTCGCGCGCGCACGGGTGAAATGCCCGGCGCGCGCGGCCCGACCGCCCCTCCCCTCGCCGCCGGACGGCGACACCTCCCTGACGTTCGCCGTCGCGACGCTCTCATCACCCGTGTCGCGCCACCGGATGTCGCCGATCGTTCGCGTTGCAAACGGATCGCCTGCGCTGGCGACCGCAGGCGCTCGACGTCGTCAATAAGCGAAAACCGGGCGCCGGGGAGCCGGTGCACGCGTACACATCCCCATCCGGAGCGGATTGGCCAGCAGGAAAGCGCCGGCCCGGCGCGGATGACCGGGTATCAGCCGGATCCGCCTCGCACCGGGCGCGGAGAGATGGCCTGTCGACGCATGCCGGCCGGCGGCAAGATGCGCGGTCGACTGGCGATGGGTCGAATCACTACGATCGCGGCCTGACGGCCGCTGCGTGTGGCGATCGTTCATCATTTTTCTACCCCGTTTGATCCGTTGCTTGTGCCGGCAACCGGACGCCGCCGGTGCCCCGACGATCCGACGACGACGGCCCATGCCGGCCGGAACGCGGCTCGTGATGGCCCGTTTCCGCCGATCATCCCCGCGGACTGCATCCTGGCCGGTTCTCGCAAGGTTCGCTGGCGAACCGGCCGGACGCGACGTCGTCGACGCTCGTATCCAGTTCTTCGCAAGGAGCGGGCCAGCGTCGCGCGCGGCCGTCGGGACAAGGCTTTCGTCGGACAAGCCCGCGGCGCGAACGGCCGGGGCATGCAGGAAGTTGCGAAACTGAAACATGCCGCGCGCGGGCCGCATCGGCCGTGCGGCTGCAACGCCTTGCCGGACAAGGCGGCAGGACGATCCGGAAAATTGTTCCGGCGCGGGCGGTGCGTCGTCGCCGGCATTTGCCGCGGCTATCGGCATGGCCGCCGACACGAAATGTTTCACGCCCTTTACACGCGGCCGGACGCAGCCGGACGCCGTGTCGCCTGGGCCGGCTCGATGGCGCGCCCGCCTCGGCTCAACCGACCCGCTGGTGGTCGGCGTCGTCCGGCGGCGACGCCTCCTTGCCGCCGTTGTCGCCGTTGTTGTCGTGATCGTTGAGCCCGTGCTCGATCATCATCCGGTACAGCGTCACGCGCGAGATGCCGAGTTCGGCGGCGGCCTTGTTGATCCGGTGATCGTTGCGCAGCAGCGCGTTCTCGATGGCCGTGCGCTCGGCGAGCGAACGCGCCTGCTCGAGCGTCACGGGCTCGGTTTCGCCCGGTACGTCGAGGCCGAGATCGTGCGGCGTCAGCAACCGGCTCTCGGCCATCACGATCGCGCGGCGCACCCGGTTGATCAGCTCGCGCACGTTGCCGGGCCACTCGTAGCGGCGCATCGCGTCGAGCGCGGCCGACGTGAAGCCGCTGATCTTGCGGCCGCTGTCGGACTTGTATTTCTGCAGCACATAGTGCGCGAGGATGTCGATGTCCTTGCCGCGCGCGCGCAGCGGCGGCTCGTGAATGCGCAGCACGCAAAGCCGGTGATAGAGGTCCGCGCGGAAGCGGCCGGTTTCGACCGCGCCGTCGAGATCGACGTGCGTGGCCGAGATGATTCGCACGTCGACCGAAATCGATTCCTGCCCGCCGAGCCGCTCGATCTTCCCTTCCTGCAGGAAGCGCAGCAGGCTCGCCTGGCTTTCGACCGGCATGTCGCCGATTTCGTCGAGAAACAGCGTGCCGCCGTGCGCGGATTCGATCCGGCCCGCCCGCCGCTGGTTCGCGCCGGTGAACGCACCGCGCTCGTAGCCGAACAGTTCCGACTGCAGCAGGTGATGCGGAATCGCGCCGCAGTTGATCGCGACGAACGGCCCCTTGCCGCGCGCCGAGCGCTCGTGGATCGCGAGTGCCGTCAGTTCCTTGCCGGTGCCCGACTCGCCGGAGATGAACACGCTCGCATCGGTTTTCGCGACCTTGCGGATCGTGCTGAACAGCTGCTGCATCGCTTCGCAGTTGCCGATCATCCCGTGCTCGCCGATCGACGCCGCGTATGCCGCGCCGTCGACACGATCGAGCGCGGCCATCCCGCGCGCATGGCCGAGCACGTGGGAAATCCATTCATACGGCAACGGCAGCGTCACGTAATCGAAACAATAGCTGCGGATCAGTTCGCGCACGGCAGCGCTGATCGTGACGCCGGCCTGCGCGGTGGCAATCCAGCCGATCGCCGGCTGGCTCAGGCACGCCTTCAGCGCCGGATAGTCGCGCGACGTGAAGCCCGTGAAATCGATGAGCCCGGCCGCGATATTCGCGCCGGACGTCATGTTCTGCGCGGCGCCGGCTGTCTTCGCGACCGTGATTTCCCAGCCGAGGCCGCGCAGTTGCGCCAGCAACGGTTCGTCGGGCGAACGCATGATCACGAACAGCTTGCGTCCGGCCTCGGGAGCTGTAACGGACACGAGCGGCATCTCGGGCGCCGCCGACCCGTTTGCGTCGGGTGACCTTGCAACCATCGTTGTTCCCCGCTTGGCGTTGGTATCGCGCGCCGGCTCGCCGCCGCGTACGACGGACCTCGATCGAACCGACATATTGGCCGCATTTTCATCCGAATAAAATCCCCCCGGGTAACAATCGCGCGTCGGCGGAATCCATTCATGAACGGTATAACGATGCCGCCGATGCGCGGCTAGATGGGTGTTATCCCGGTGGCGCGGTGCGCGCGAAGCGAAGCCGCACGCGTGGCGAACCCGCGGAGCCGCGCCAATACCGGGGTGCCGGGGCGGCACGCTATCGGGGATGCGCGGGATCGAAGCAGCGGCAAGCGGCGGCGCGGCCCGGCGGCCGTCCCGGCGCCCGCACGCGCAATCGTTTCCGCTTGATATCGGTCAATCGTCGAATGGCGTGCGGTTGATGCAGGAACGCAACACGCGCGGCATCTCGCGCGGCGGCGTCAGCGTCCCGATGCGAGGGGCGCGAGCGCGTTGGCGCGGCCCCGGCCGGCCGACGCGCCGTCGTGTTCGCCATAGGCGGCGACGAGCGCATCGACGCGCGCGAGGTGGTGACGGTTGTCGTGGTCCCACGGGTGGAAGCCCGGCCGCAGGAAGCTCAGCCATTCGCCGGCGATGCGCGGAAACAGCCCGCGCCGCGGCCCGTACAGGAATGCGAGCATGCGCAGCGTGCCGCGCACGTGATGGCCGGCGCCGCGATCGCGCCACAGCAGCGTCACGTGCAGCAGGAACACGGTCGGCCAGAACGTCAGCGTCGTCAGCAGATACACGCCGACGCGAATCAGGTAGCGGCGCAGGCCGGGCTTCATCACCGCGTTCCACACGTCGAAGGACACGGCCTTGTGCTCGGTTTCCTCGAGCGCATGCCATACCCACATCTGGCGGTAGCCTTCGACCGAGCCTTCGAGGCGCGTCGGGTCGCGCAGGAGCCAGTCCGCGAGCATCGCCGTGTAGTGTTCGGCCGCGACCGTATGCGCGAGCTGCACCGAATGCGGCAGCACGCGCTTCATGAAGCCGAGCACGGCCCACACGCGCCTGTCGAGCTTGCGCGCGGGCAGCCGGTTCGCCTGCATCAGTTCGTTGTATTCGACGTGCTCGCGCGTGTGCATCGCCTCCTGGCCGATGAAGCCGAGTACCTGGCGCTTCAGCACGGGATCGTCGAGCCGGTCGCGATAGTTGCGCACCGAATCCATGAAAAAGCGTTCGCCGGCCGGAAACAGCAGCGACAGCGCGTTGAAGAAGTGGGTCACGTGCGGGCCGAGCCCATGCCAGTCCTTCGCGCGTTCGACCGGCAGGTCGAAGCGCAGGTCGCGGCGCACCGGCATCACCTCGGCCGCGGTGGCGGAAGCGGCTGACTTCATGTTCGTGGTTCTCCTTGTTTTCGGGCGGCCCGGAAGCCGTCGCGGCCTTGCCGGCGCGGGCCCGGGCAGCGCATCGCGCAACGCCGAAATCTTGACATCGACAGCTGTAACGATAGGCGTCGGCCGGCGCCGCGCGCAAGCCCGCACGGTAGACGCGCCCTTCCAAACAGCGCGCGGTCGTCAGCATGGAAAAATCGACGCCGGAACGGCGTCCGGGCGGGCCGGAATTCGAACGCGCATACCGGCGGGAGCGTGACTCGCGCGCAGCTCACGCGCGGACCGTAACGCGCCTGAAAGCCCCGTGCGATGAAGGTCTGGGGACACCGTGCGGCGGCGCGCCGTGCTACGGCGTGCAGCCGGGTCTCACCGATTCATACGCGCGCCCAGGTCAGGCGGTGCAACCTCGTCAATCCGGTTGTCGAAAAATTCAAACGCGCGTTCCATTCGCGGTTGGAGCGCGATGCGTGGCGGCCGCCGCGATCGACGCGGGATCGACGCGAGATCGACACGGGATCGGCCCGTAACCGCGCGTTCGCCGCGCGCGGCGGCCCCCTGCGCGCTCGCCTACAATAGCGGTTTTACCCAACCCCTTTTCAGGAGAAGTCATGTCTGTCACCACGACCGCATCGGGCCTCAAAATCGAAGACCTGACCGAAGGCACCGGCGCGGAAGCGCAAGCCGGCAAGACCGTCAGCGTCCACTACACGGGCTGGCTGACCGACGGTCAGAAATTCGACTCGAGCAAGGACCGCAACGACCCGTTCGCGTTCGTGCTCGGCGGCGGCATGGTCATCAAGGGCTGGGACGAAGGCGTGCAGGGCATGAAAGTCGGCGGCGTGCGTCGCCTGACGATCCCGCCGCAACTCGCCTACGGCCCGCGCGGCGCAGGCGGCGTGATCCCGCCGAACGCGACGCTCGTGTTCGAAGTCGAACTGCTCGACGTCTGACGACGCCGCCGGCCGACGCCCTTCCGATGGATCGCATCCCGTCTCCCGCCATCGCGCTGCGCCGTTACGACACGTGCGAAGCGTCCGACGTGCACGACTTCCACCAGGTCGTGCTCGGCGTCGACGGCGCGATGGTGATGGCGGTGGACGGCGTCGGCCAGCGCATCGACCGGCACGCCGCATGGCTGATTCCGGCCGGCGCGCGCCACGATTATTCGGGCCTCGGCGACAATCGCCAGCTCGTGCTCGACCTGCCCGCCGCGTCGCTCGCGGTGCCGCAGCGGTTGTTCGACAGCGCGCGGGCAGTGGCGATCGATCCGGCACTGACGTCGCTCGTCGCGCACGTCGCGGCCGCGGCCGCGCAGCTCGACGGGCCGGCCGGCGACACGCCGCACGCACATCGCTTCCAGTGGCAGGCCGCCGCGCGGCTGTGCGATGCGCTGCTCGGCGACGCACACCTCGCCGCGCCCGCGGCGGGCCTCGATTTCGCGCGCATCGACCGTTGGCTGCGGGCCCGGCTCGCGGAGCCGCTGCGCATCGCCGATCTCGCCGCGCACTGCGGCTACGGGATGCGCCGGTTTCATCAACTGTTCGTCGACGCGTTCGGCGAAACCCCGCATCGCTACCTGCAGCGGCTGCGGCTCGACGCCGCCGTCGTGCTGCTCGCCGACGGCCGCCATCCGCTCGTCGACATCGCCGGCATGGTCGGCTTCGCCGACCAGAGCACCTTCACGCACGCGTTCACGAAGCGCTTCGGCGTCGCGCCGGGGCGCTGGCGCGGCGAACGGCACTGAGCGCTGCCGCGCACCGCGCGAGCTTGCAGGAACGCCGTGCCACGGCGCGGGCAAGCATTCGTTGCGGTTGTTGCGTTGCGGTTGTTGCGGAACGCCTTCCATTCCGACTCGTTCGAATACGCGAGAATCACGCCGTCGAACGCAATCGCACGAATCGCGGCGTTGCGACCGCAAACGGCAAAATGCCGACTCGCCCGAACCGGGCGGCCGGCATGCGAACCGGACGCACACGGAGATGCGCCCGATCGTACCGTCGTGCGGAGCGGTTTCAGCCCGCCGCCTGGATCGCCTCTTCATACACGCCGGCGACGCGTCGCGCGATCACCGCGTTGTCGAAATTGTCGCGCGCATAGCGCTTGCACGCGGCTTCGTCCGGCAGCGCGATCGCGCCCGACAGCGCCGCGCCGAGCCCTTCCGCGATCGCGTCCGCGCCGGTCGACGGCAACACGAGATCGTCCGACAGCCCGGCGACCGCCTCGGGCAGCCCGCCGACCGGCGTGACCAGCACCGGCGTGCCGGACGCGAGCGATTCGACCGTGATCAGCCCGAAGCCTTCGAGCGCGACCGTCGGCACGACGCTGACCGTCGCCGCGCGATACAGCGCCGCGAGATGGTTGTCGGGCACGAAGCCGAGCAGCTTCACGTTGTCCTGCAGCCCGGCCGCATCGATGCGCTGCTGCAGTTCCTCGGCGAGCTTGCCCTTGCCGGCGATCAACAGCAGCACGTCCGGATGGCGGCGCTTGACGACGCCGATCGCGTCGACCAGATCCTCCAGCCCCATGCGCCGCACGAGCCGGCGCACGGCCAGCACGATCGGCCGGTCCTGCGGCAGTTGCAGCTTGTGCCGCGCCTCGGCCGGCGTGAGCGGTGTATCGAACTGCGCGGTATCGACGCAGCCGGGAATCACGCGCACGCGCGACGGCTCGATGCCGTAGCGGTTCGTCAGGATCTGGCCGAACGCCTGCGACAGCACGATGAGGCGCGACGAGCGTGTATAGACGGCCTGTTCGAGATAGCGCTTCGCGCGCTGGCCGAGCGACGCGGCGCCCTCGACCTGGCTTTCGTCGGCCCACGGCCCCTGGAAGTGCGACACCTGCGGAATCCCGCGCGTCACGTCGAGACCCGGGAACGTGTACAGCGCGAAGTGCGACGAGATCACGTCCGGCCGCTCGCTGCGGATTTCATCGCGCAGCGCACGGCGCGCGGCGAGCATCCGGCGCGCGAGCGGCTGCGATGCGGGCCCGAAGCCCTGGATCGCGCCGCCCGTGTCGTCTGCGACCTTCGGCGAGCCGGCGACGAGCCCGCGCACCTCGACGCCCGCACCGGGCAATGCGCCGACGAGCGAGTAGTACATCCGGTCGAGGCCGCCCGCGCGTTCGGGAAACCAGTGCATGCCGATTTGCAACGATTTGATCGGCCGGGAAGAAAGGGACATCACGACTGCTCCTGCGTGATCGCATGCTCGACGCGCTCGAAGGCGGACGGCTGCGAGGGTTGGCCGATGCGCTGGTAGAGCGCGACGTACTGGGCGCCCATGCGGGCCCAGCCGAAACGGGTCATCAGTTCGCGGGCCGCGTCGCCCATCGCGCGACAGGTGTCGCGCGATGCCGCGAGCGAACCGATCGCCTGCGCGAGCGCGGCCGGATCGTCGGGGTCTTCCAGCACGATCCCGCAGTCGCGCGTGATGATTTCCGCGCCGCCGGCAGTGCGCGCGGTGACGACCGGCAGCCCGGCCGCCATCGCTTCCAGCAGCGACAGGCTCATCGCTTCGTAGCGCGACGGAAACACGTACGCGTCGACCGAGCGCATCAGCGTCGGCATGTTCTTCACGAGCCCGAGGAAATGCACGCGCGACGCGATGCCGAGCGCGCGCGCCTCGTCCGGATACGGGCTGCCGGGCAGATAGCCGGCGACCGCCAGATGGACGTTCTCGGGCAGCTTCGTCAGCGCCTTCAGCACGGTGCCGAGGTTCTTGCGCGGCGTGCGCAGGTCGCCGACGAACAGCAGCAGGAACGCGTCGTCGGGCAACTTGAACGCCGCGCGGTCGGCCTGCGCGCCGGCGAACGCGCTGCCGTCGACGCCGTTGTAGATCACGCTGATCTTGCGGCTGTCGATGCCGAGCGCGGCGATCTCGTCGGCCACCTTCTGCGACACGGCCGTGATCGCGCGAGAACGCTTGTACGCCCAGCGCTCGAGCACGGTATTCACGCGCGTGTACACGTACTGGTACGCCGACCACAGCCCCTTGGTCGGGCCGAACGGGTAGTACGGACTCTTGAACCAGCCGCCGTGCACGAAGTGCGCGGTATTCACGTCGGCCTTGATCCACGAGATGAAGCCATTCACGTGCAGCACGTCGTACTCGCTGCGGTGCGCGCGCAGCCAGGCCGCGCTCTTCAGCGCGAACACCTGCTGCTTGACGAGATTGGACGGCCAGAAGCCGCCGACCTTCACCGGCACCCAGCGCACGCGCGGGTCGGCCAGCAGCTCGGGCGCGACATGCGATGCAACCAGCGTGACTTCGTAGTGTTCGGCCAGCGCCGCGCGCGCGATTTCGTAATTGACGCGGCCCTGCCCGTCGTTATGTCGCACGACGTGCGTGACGATCGCGATTCTCAATGGTCGCCTCCCCGTGAACGCGCGGCGGCCAGCAGGCGTTGCGCCTTTTGCCAGTGCGCCGCGGCAAGTATCGAAAAAATGGCTGTGTACATCAGCAGGCCGCCGGTGCCGATCAGCGAGTTCGTGAATACGAGCATCGCGAAGGTCGACAGGCACAGGCTCAGGCACGCGCCGACGAATTTGTCCTTGCGCAGCTTGAATGCCGCGCGCAGCGTGCGGCCGAACAGCATCACGACGCCCGCGAGATACAGCAGCGTGCCCGGCCAGCCGAGCACGAACGGCACGTTCATCACGCCGCTGTCGAAGCTGCCGTACTTGCCGAGCTCGCCGCTGTCGCTCGACAGCTTGGTGGACGCGCCGGTCGCGCCCATCCCTTCGCCGGCGACATCGGTGAATGCCGTCTGCGCGAAGGTCGCGTAGAACTTGTTGCGGTCGTCGTAGCTGCGGTCGTCCTTCAGGTTCGTGATCGACTGCAGGCGCGCGCCGAGCCGGTCGGCCACCGGCCCGACGGTCAGCAGCGGCACGCACAGCCCGACCAGCACGACGCCGCTGATCAGGATCCGCATCCGCACGCGGTTGCTCGACTGCACGAGCTGGATCGCGAGCGCGATCACCCAGCCGCCCCAGGTCGAACGCACGAGACACAGCGCGAACGACACGAAGCCGGCGGCGCCCGCGAACCAGCGGATCTTCTGCGGCGCGACCAGCACGAACACCAGCGCCCCCATCATCGCGAAAGCGAATGGCCCCGACGAATTCATCGTGCTGAACACGCGCACGCCGTACGGCACCGGCTCGCCCTGCGAGCCCATCTGCGAGCCGACCATCCACAGCACGTCCCACTGCGGCATCACGAAATACTGCACGACGCCGTACAGGCCCATCACGAGCATGCCCCACATGAAGGTGGACAGCAGGACGTCGCGATACTCCGGATAGTTGCGCGCGTTCACCATGATGTGAAAGCCGATCAGGATCGGGTACAGCCAGTTCGCGAGGTCGTAGGTCGCGGCCATCACGCCGCTCGACACGATCCCGACCAGATATGCATACACGAGCCCGAACAGCATCAGCAGCACCGGAATCCCGCGCCGCTGCGCGAGCACGCGGTAATGCCTGAGCAGCCCCAGCCCGGCGATCATCGTCACCGCGAGCGGCGCGACCTGGATCAGGCTCGTCGGCGTGAACGCGCCCTTCGACCAGTCGGCCAGGCGCCGCACTTCCGGGCTCAGGAACCACACCCACCACATGAAGCCGACGTAGCGCGCCGGGCTCTTGAAATACAGCCAGATGCCGACCGCGATGGCCAGCACCGGGAACGCGAGCGTCAGCACCTTGCCCTGGTGGATGGCGATCAGCGCGGCGGTAAACGTCCACAGCCCGGCCTGCCCGGCCCAGTGCTTCGGCTCGGCGAACCAGTTGCGGGTGCGCGACGGCGCGCGTTCGGCGGCAATCGTACTCATCGATCCGCTCTCACCGCGACGAAGGACGCGAATCCGCGAGCGGCATCGCGACGCCGGCCGCCGCGGGCGTGCGGCGCCGGCGCAGCATGTCGCGCGTGATCCGCACGTGCTGCTCGGCGAATGCCTGCGTGGTCAGGTCGCGTTCGCGCAGGCACGCAGCCGCGGCGCGCGCGCAGTCGAGCGCGGCCACCGGATCGGCGACGAAGCGGTCGGCGGCCTCGCGCATCGCCGGCGCGTCGAACGCCGGCACGTAGGCTGCCGTGTCGTGCGGGAAGTAGTCGCTCAGGCCACCCACGTCGGACACGATCATCGGCTTGCCGACCGCCGCGGCCTCGAGCATCACGGTGATGCCCGACGCGTGGAAGTTCGGCCGCAGCGGCACGACGATCACGTCGGCCCATGCGTACAGTTCATGCTGCTTCGCGAGGCCCGATGCCGAGCCGATCTTCACGTTCGGCGCATGCCATTCGCGCGGCACGCGGCGGCGCGTCGCGAGCCGCACGTCGTAGCGCTCGTCGCCGCCGAACGCGGCGAGGAAGGTGCGCCAGTCGCGGTCGCGGTCGTTGCCGATCGCCGCGATCCGCAGCGGCCGGTTCGGCTGCCACTGCTGCGGATCGACCGGCGGGAAATCCTGCGTGTTCAGCCCGTAGTACACGAACTCCGCATCGCGCCCGAGGTAGCGGCGGCACAGGTCCGCGTTGTCGCGGGCGAGCGTCGTCAGCGCATCGGCGCGCGCGAGCAGCTTGCGGTACAGCCAGCGGCGCGGGCCGCCGAACGTGTTCCACTTGTCGAACAGCCACACGCTCTGCGCGAGCAGCAGCGGGCGCTTGCCCTGCGCGCCGGCGAGCTTCAGGATCAGCGCGGCGGCAAGGTGCTCCTGCTCGGTGTGCGTCCAGATCACGTCGGCGGCCAGCAGCGCGGCGCGATTGCGCCATGCGTGCACGACGTCGAAACCGAGCGCCGCCTTCAGCGCACGGCGCGCGAGGCTCGCGACGCGGTTCTCGCGGCGGTCCTCCGAATAGGTCAGCCGGAATTCGTCGGATTCGGCGTGGTGATAGCCGTACAGGCAGCCGATGTTCTCGCCTTTCCGGTAGGTACGCGGATCGGCGCCGTAGAACAGATGGACGTGAACGTTCGTCGTTGAAGTCATGTCAGCCTCCGCCGGGCCATCGGATGCGCGGAAGCTTCCGCGAGATGAGGGATCTGCACCCTCCCGAGCGAACCAAGCGAGCGTGGCGGTCGTACCATTTGATGCCCTCCAGGGATGGCCGTGCGCAAGGCGCGCGGCTCGTTCAAGACGTCACCGGCGGCATTGCCGCACGATGGGGGGCAAGATTCGCGCGGCGCGCATCGCGTGCGCCGCGGCGCACCGCGCGCCAGTGCTCGCGCACGCGCTCGCGCCGCGCGGTATGCAGCGACAGCAGCAGGTGCGCGAAACCCGGATAGACGCGCGTGCCGACCAGCGTCCACCACCACCACGCGATCTCGCGCCGCACGGGCGGCAGATGCTCGCGCAGGATCAGGTGCAGGTTGTACGCGCCGTTGCTGATCGCATTCAGCGACGCGGCATCGCGCCGGTCGTCGTCGAAGCGCTCGGCCGGAAAATGATCGACCGCGATCGCCGGGTCGTACACGAGCTTCCAGCCGTCGCGCTGCACGCGCATGCTGAACGCCATGTCGTTGTGCACCTGCGCGCCTGCGCCGCGCAGCCGCGTGTCGAAGCGCAGCCGCTCGATCGCGGCGCGGCGATAGCTCATGTTCGCGCCCTTGAGCATGTCGACTTCACGCGCGCCGCCCACGCCGAGGTGATGGTTGCCGATGATCTTGCCGGACAGCGTGAGCTGCCCAACCAGTTCGCGCGATTCGTCGAGCACGCGGCCCTTCTCGTGCACCCAGTCGCGGCCGCCGACCGCACCGACGCGCGGGTCCGCCAGGAACACGGCCTCGACGCGCGCGAGCCAGTCGGCGCGCGGCGCCGCATCGTCGTCGGTAATTGCGACGATGTCGCCCGTCGCCGAGTCGAGCCCCTTGTTCAGCGCGGCGACCTGCCCCGGCACGTCGACCGGCACGATGCGCAGCGGCAGCGCGCCGCCGACCGCCGGATCGGCGAGGCGCTCGTGCGTGGCATCGTCCTCCGGGCGCGCAACGACGATCACCTCGTCGGGCAGCCGCTGCTGACGCTGCAGCGCCAGCAGGCAGCGCGCGAGGTCGGCGGGACGCCGATAGGTCGGAACGAGCACGGAAATTTTCATCGAGAGTTCTCCATTCGGCCGGGGCGGCACTGAACGCACCGGCCCGGTTTCGTGCGATGCGATCAAGCGCTCAGGTATTCGTGGACGGCCGCATAGCCGCGACCGTAGCCGCGTACTTTCGGCGGCACGCCGTTGAAGATCCCGCCTTCCAGATCGACGCCGGCGGTGCGCAGGCGCTTGATCGCGTCGGCGATCTCGCTTTCGGTATGCATGCCCGAGCGCAGCACGAGGAAGGTCGCGCCGGCCATGCGGCCGATGATGGTCGCGTCGGTCACGGCCAGCACCGGCGGCGAGTCGATCAGCACGATGTCGTAGCGCTTGCCGAGCCCTTCGAGGTATTGCGGCAGGCGCGTCGACATCAGCAATTCCGACGGATTCGGCGGGCGCGTGCCGGCCGAAATGAACGACAGGCCCTGCACCGGCGTCTCGCGGATCGCTTCCTCGAGCGGCGACTGGTCGCTCAGCAGCTCGGACAGGCCCGGCTGCACGGTCAGGCCGAAGTAGCGGTCGAGCATCCCGCGGCGCATGTCGGCGTCGATCAGCAGCACGCGCTTGCCCGAATGCGCGAGCAGCACCGCGAGGTTGACGGTCAGGAAGCTCTTGCCGATGCCGGGCGTCGGGCCGGTCAGCACGATCACGCGGTTCTTCGCGTCCATCATCGCGAACTGCATCGCGGTGCGCAGGCTGCGCATGCTTTCGACGCTCAGGTCCTTCGGACGCAGGCTCGCGAGGATCGGCCGCGCGCGGCCGCCGCCCTTCTCGGCCATCGCGTCGAGCTTCACCTGCTCGGCGCTTTGCGGCACCAGCCCGTACAGCGGCAGGTTGAACGCGCGCTCGACGCGGTCGGGATCCTCGATGCCCTGGAACAGGTTGCGGCGCAGGAACACGACGCCCGTGCCGAGGATCAGGCCCAGGAACACCGCGGCCGACAGGATCAACACCTTCTTCGGCTTGACCGGGTCGCCAGGACGCATCGCCGAATCGACCAGGTGGATGTTGCCGCCCGTGCCCGCCTTCTGCACCGACAGTTCCTGCACGCGGTTCAGCAGCAGCACGTAGATGTCCTCGGCGACCTTCGCGTCGCGCTGGAGCTGGACGGCCTTCACTTCGGTCGCCGGCAGGCTGCGGAAGCGGTTGCTGAACTTGTCCTTCTCGCCCTGCAGCTCGGCGAGCTGCTGCTTCGCGGCGATCACCATCGGATGCGAATCGGTGAAGCGCTGCGCGAGCGACGCGAGTTGCAGGCGCTGCGCGGCGATCTGCTGCTCGTACTGCACGCTGCCCTGGAGGTAGACCTTCGCCTCGTCGCTCGCGTTGATCGAGCCGGACGTGCGCTGGTATTGCGTCAGCGCCGCTTCCGCACGCTCGAGGTCGGCCTTCAGGCGCGGTTCCTCGCCCTTCAGGAATGCGAGCATCTTGGTCGCTTCGGCCTGCTTCGCGACCACGTGCTGGTTCAGGTACGACTGCGCGAGCGCGTTAGCGATCGCGGCGGTCTGGTCCGGATCCTTGCCTTCGAGCGAGATCTGCACGACGCCCGTCTGCTTGCCCTGCTCGGTCACCTGGATGCCCGACTGGAAGCCGGTGATCGCATCGAGGTCGTTGTAGCGCACCACGGTGAACTGCGTGCCGGGGCGCGCGACAAGCTTCTGCACGAGCAGCGTCACGCCGCCGCCCTGGTCCGACTCGCCGACCCGGCCCGACAGCAAGCGGTTGCCGTTCGGGTCGACCAGCGTGTACGTGCCGTTCGGGCCGGCGGTCAGCGTCAGCTTCTTGCCTTCGAGCGCGGGCACGACGTTGATCGTGTCGATGTCGGCGACTTCGCCGCCCCACGCGTACGAGCGCAGGCCGAACCACGCGCGCGACGGCTCGCCCGGCGTCGCGACGCGTGCGGCCAGGCTGCCGATCAGCGGCAGCGTCTTCGGCACGACCGAGAAGTTCAGCTTGAACTGCTCGACGACCGGCGCGACGATGCCGCGGCTCTTGATCATCTCGATTTCCGCGTCGGTCGGCGCCTGCTGCGGGCCGCTGTTGATCGACGCGCCCGTCTGCGTCTGCGTGAGCGCCTGCGACGTGTTGTCGTTGCCCTCGACCCGCACGTGCACGTCGGCCTGATAGACCGGCTTCGCGACGAAGCAGTAGAGGCCGGCGAGCGCGATGACGGTCACCGCGATGCCGAGCAGCAGCCAGATGTCGTCCATGATCACCTGGAGCAGCTGGCCGAGGACGACGTCCTCTTCCTCGGTCTTGGCGGTCAGATCCGCGTAGGAGTGTTTCGCTTGCGTGTTCACCATTCGTTCCCGCTTGAGTGGTGCCGGGGCGGAGGCGCCGCCCCGGCGGGCTATCAGCGCGTGATTTGCCGCATGTAGAAGATCGTCTGGATCGTCGGCAACACCTGCTGCAGCACGCGGTTGAACTGCACCGAGCTGGCCGTGCTGACGTAGACGACGTCGAGCGGCTGGAGCGGGAAGCGGCTCGACAGCATCAGCGCATCCGGCTGCGTCATGTCGAGACGGAACACTTCCGGCTTCGTCGGGTTGTCGCGCATACCGCGCATCACGTAGATCTTGCGCGGGTTCGCATCGGTGTCGAGGATGCCGCCGCCGGCCGTCAGCGCGTCGGCGATGGTCAGCTTGCCCTTGAGCATCGGCACGGTGACCGGCGTCTTGACCTCGCCCATGATGAACACGCGGCTGTCGCTGCGGTCCGGCACGTTGACGATGTCGCCCGGCTGCAGCATCACGTTCTGCTTCACTTCGCCGCGATCGAGCACGCCGTTCGCGTCGAGCGTGTAGAGCTTGCCGTCGCGCGTCAGGCGCACGCGCTGCAGGTCGGCCTCGTTGGTCGAGCCGCCCGAGCGCGAGATCGCGTCGACGAGCGTCAGCGGCACGTCGCTCACCGCGAGCGGGCCCGGCTGCTTCACCTCGCCCGTCACCTGCACCTTCTGGCTGCGGAACGACAGCACGCGCACGTCGAGCTGCGGATTCTTCACGTAGCGCGCCAGCGTCGACGCCATCTGCTCGCGGATCTGCGCGACCGTCTTGCCCGCCACGCGGATGCGGCCGACGAACGGGAAGAAGATCGTGCCGTCGGCGGCGACCGTCTGGCCGTACGGATCGGCCTGGCCCGGCAGCGCGGTCGTATACGGCTGCTGCAGCGCGCCCGCGACCGACTGCGTCGTGTTGCCGCCGCTCGAGAACGACTGGCCCTGCGGCGTCGTCAGCTCGGGGTGATCCCACACCGTGACGCCGAGGATGTCCTGCGGGCCGACGCGATAGACGTACTGCGACGGATCGGTGTAACGGCCCGGCGGCAGCGGATGCTCGACCTGCTGCTTCTGCAGCTGATCCATCACCAGCTTCGCGTCGATGTAATGAACCGGATAGGTTTCGGCCTGACCTTGCCGGCCTTCGTCCTTCAGGTTCGACGAGTCGAGATAGTTGCCGGGCGCGCTCGCGCAGGCCGACAGGAAGGTCGTCAGCGCGACGGCGAGCGCCAGCGGGCGCATGGGACGTTTCAGCATAGTTTTTGCAGCCATCCTTGAACCAGACGTTCGATCAATGAGTAGCTCTCGCGATAGTCGGCCTCGGGGCCGCCATGCGGATCCGCGATCTCGGCGTCCTCCCACTTGCCCAGCAGGTGGACCTTGCCGCGCGCGAACGGATCGACCGATTCGACGGCCTTGATCTGTTCGCGCTCGCTGACGAGAATCAGGTCGGCGTCGCGCACGATCCGGCGCGACAGCCGCCGCGACCGATGCGTCGTCGCATCGACGCCGCGCTCGGCGAGCAGTTGCCGCATCACCGGATCGATGCCGTCGCCGTCGTTCGCCCGCACGCCGGCCGAGTGGAACGTCACGCGCGGGCCGCCACGCTTCGCCGCGTGCGACTTGAACAGCGCTTCCGCCGCCGGGCTGCGGCAGACGTTCGCGTGACAGACGATCAGGATGTTCCGGAACATGGCGTCTCGATTCAGTAACGGGTAACGGTGATGCGGGTTACGCGTTGGGTTACACGTTCGCGCGCGCGGCGCCCGGCACGCGGGCGGCGACTGCCTGGCGCGAGCCCGGGCGGCCGATCGGGTGGTATTCGATGCCCTGCTCGCTCATCGTCTCCGGCTCGTACAGGTTGCGGCCGTCGAAGATCACCGGCGACTTCCACTGCCGGGCGAGCGCGACGAAATCCGGGCTCTTGAATGCCTTCCATTCGGTGACGATCACGAGCGCGTCGGCATCGCGCGCGGCCTGCGCCTCGTCGTCCACGAAGGTGAGGCGCTCGAGCCAGCTCGGGTGATCCGCGAGATCGAGCGCGAGCACGCGGCGCGCTTCCTGCTGCGCGACCGGGTCGTACGCGGCGATGCGCGCACCGCGCGACAGCAGCTCGGCGATCAGCTCGCGGCTCGGCGCTTCGCGCATGTCGTCGGTATTCGGCTTGAATGCGAGACCCCAGATCGCGAACGTGCGGCCCGTCAGGTCCTCGCCGAAGCGCGCGACGATCTTGTCGGCGAGCACGCGCTTTTGCGTCGCGTTCACCGACGACACGGCCTTCAGGATCTGCAGCGACTGGCCGTGCTCGTCGGCCGTGCGGATCAGCGCCTCGACGTCCTTCGGGAAGCACGAGCCGCCGTAGCCGCAGCCCGCATACAGGAAGTGGTAGCCGATGCGCGGATCGGAGCCGATCCCGCGGCGCACGGCCTCGATGTCGGCGCCGAAGCGGTCGGCCAGGTTCGCGAGCTCGTTCATGAACGAGATGCGCGTCGCGAGCATCGCGTTCGCCGCATATTTCGTGAATTCGGCCGAGCGCACGTCCATGTAGAGCGTGCGTTCGTGGTTGCGGTTGAACGGCGCGTAGAGCTTCTTCATCAGCTCGCGCGCGCGCTCGCCCGGCACGTCGTCGTCGCAGCCGATCACGATGCGGTCCGGCCGCGTGAAATCGTCGACCGCCGCGCCTTCCTTCAGGAATTCCGGATTCGACACGACCGAGAACATCTGGTCGTCGTCGCCGCGCTTCGCGAGCTCGTCGGCGACCGCCGCGCGCACGCGTTCGGCCGTGCCGACCGGCACCGTCGACTTGTCGACGATCACCTTGAAGCCCTTCATGTAGCGGCCGATGTTGCGCGCCGCCGCGAGCACGTACTGCAGGTCGGCCGAGCCGTCCTCGTCGGGCGGCGTACCGACCGCGATGAACTGCACGTCGCCGTGCGCGACCGCGGCCTCGATGTCGGTCGAGAACCGCAAGCGGCCCGCCGCGCGATTGCGTGCGATCACTTCCTTGAGGCCCGGCTCGTGGATCGGCACGCCGCCATCGTTCAGGATGTCGATCTTCGCCTGATCGACGTCGAGACAGAACACGTCGTGGCCGATGTCGGCGAGACAGGCGCCGGTGACGAGACCTACGTAACCGCTGCCGATGATAGTCAGATTCATGATGTGTCGGACCCCTTGACCAATGATTCGAAATTCGGAAAACCGGAATGCCTGCGTGACGCAGCGCGTCGGTGTCAGTACGCGTTGCTGCCGGTGAAGCCTTTCCAGAGCGTCAGCACGACGATCTTGATGTCGAGCCAGAACGACCAGTTCTGCATGTAGTACAGATCGAGCTTCACGCGTCCCATCATCTTCTCGATCTGGTCGGTCTCGCCGCGATAGCCGTTGATCTGCGCCCACCCGGTGATGCCCGGCTTGATCCGGTAGCGGAACATGTAGCCCTTGACCAGATCCTTGTAGATGTCGTCGTGCGCGAGCGCATGGGGCCGCGGGCCGACGACCGACATCTCGCCCTTCAGCACGTTGATGAACTGCGGCAGCTCATCGAGGCTCGTGCGGCGCAGGAAGCGGCCGACCGGCGTCACGCGCGAGTCGTTCTTGGTCGCCTGCGTGACCTGCCCGGCCACTTCCTGATGCACCTTCATCGAGCGAAACTTGTAGATCTCGAACTCGTGCCCGTCGATGCCCTTGCGCTTCTGCCGAAAGAACACCGGCCCGCGCGAGGTCAGCTTGATCAGGCACGCGATCAGCAGCATCACCGGCGCGAGCGCCGTAAGCGCCGCCAGCGCGAACAGCCGGTCGAACACGAACTTCGGCAGGATCCGCACGTCGGTGATCGGCGACGCCGCGAGGTTGATCGCCGGCACGCCGAGCACCTCGACCACTTCCTGGTTGAAGAACGACAACGTGCGCACGTCCGGAATGAAGCGGATATTCACGAAGTCGTGGCGGAACACGGTCACGATCTGGTGAATCCGGCGCTCTTCCGTGATCGGCAGCGTGAGCCACAGCTCGCTGATCGCGCGGCTGCGCACCAGCCATACCAGCGATTCGAACTGCCGCTCGATGCGCACGTCGTCGAGCGCGACTTCGCCCGGCGCTTCGCTTTCGTCGTAGACGCACACCGGGTTGAAGCCCGCTTCCGGGCGCGCCCGCATCTGCGCGATCAGCCGCCGCGCCGCCGGCGTACCGCCGACGATCGCCACCGCCTTCAGGTTGTAGCCGCCGCGCCGCAACTGACGCAGCACGACATGCACGCACGCCTTCGAGCCCGCGAGCAGCGCCATCGTCACGAGCGCCCAGTAGCCGAGCCATAGCCGCGACAGCTCGCCCGACTGGTGAAAACTGAAGCTCATCAAAATGCCCGCGAGCTCGACCACCAGCCACGCGAACGCAACGCGACCCACCAGCCCGACGAGACGCTTGCCGCGCCACGACTGATAGATGCCCATCGCCGGAAAGAACACGACCACCAGCAGGCAGTCGAACAGCACCGTCGTGCGCTGCAGGTCGTTGAGCCAGATGCTGCCGCCGTGCAGCGCGGCGGCGATCAACGCCCCCAACACGACCATCGCGATATCGATGACTCTCGCCAGCACGCTCAACATGTCCGCTTCCTCTTTGAACAGGCGTTTGCCGAACAGCTCCTCGTGCAGCCCGTGCCGCACATTCGATTCAAACGTTGCATGACGCTATTGAACCGACAAGAAAATTCCGCCTCAAGCAGACAAGTATTTCGAAAAATAATCGGAAATTCTTGCCGCGACATTCTCGAATTAATTCGGCACGTTTTCCCGAATCGAGCGTGATTCGGCAATTTTTCGAAACCTTTTCGGTTCCCGCGGATCCTTTTGTGGACGGCATGCCCGGCCGGTTCGCCGAATTATTTTTTATTTTTTATTTGCGTCGGCCGCTATCGCGGAAAATTTTCCCGGATAGATACACAACGAATATCGCACAAAGAGCCCGGTTTTATTGTCGATTTACTTCATGCTACAAACAGGCACTGACTTCAATCGAGGAGAGTGTCCCCATGAATGCTCCGGCCGTGGTAGCCGATACGCGCCCTTCTTCTTCCGCCGCAACCGACGCCAGCACGCGCGTCGCGGTGCAGCCGGTGATCCTTGCCGGCGGTTCGGGCACGCGTCTGTGGCCGATGTCGCGCGAACACTATCCGAAACAACTGATCGGCCTGCTCGGCGAGCATTCGCTGCTGCAGTCGACCGCGCTGCGACTCGACGGCCTGTCGACCGGCCATCCGCTGAATGACGACGTGCTGATCGTGTGCGGCGAGGATCACCGCTTCACGACCGCCGAACAGCTGCGCCTGACCGGCAAGCGCGCGTCGATCATGCTCGAGCCGCTTGGCCGCGACACCGCACCCGCGCTGACGCTCGCCGCGCTGCGCATCGTCGCCGATGGCGGCGATGCCGTGATGACCGTGATGCCGGCCGACCACGCGGTGGCCGACCTGCCACGCTTTCACGCGGCCGTCGCGGCCGGCGTGCATTGCGCGGCCCAGGGCAAGATCGCGACGATGGGCATCGTGCCGGGCCGCGCGGAAACCGGCTACGGCTACATCCGCGTCGGCGCGCCGCTCGGCGACGCCGCCACCGGCAACCTCGACGTGCGCCGCCTCGACCGCTTCGTCGAGAAACCGCATCTCGAACTCGCGCAGCAGTACGTCGCGTCCGGCGAATACTGGTGGAACAGCGGCATCTTCATCGTGCGCGCGTCGGTGTGGCTGAACGCGATTCGCCGGCTCGAGCCCGAAATCCACGCAGCCTGCGAGCAGGCCGTCGCGCGCGGCAAGGAAGACGGCGACTTCTTCCGCGTCGATCGTGACGCGTTCGCCGCGTCGCCGTCGAACTCTATCGACTACGCGGTGATGGAGCCGCTCGCGAACCAGCCCGAGCTGTGCGAAAGCGTCGTCGTGCCGCTCGAGGCCGGCTGGTCGGACGTCGGCTCGTGGGACGCGATCTGGCAGATCCTGCCGAAGGACGATGCCGAGAACGTCGGCCGCGGCCACGTGCTGTTCGAAAACGCCGCGTCGACCTTCGCGCATTCGGAAAGCCGGCTCGTCGCGTGCGTCGGCACGCAGAATCTCGTCGTCGTCGAAACGCCCGATGCCGTGCTCGTCGCCGACAAGTCCCGCGTGCAGGACGTGAAGAAAATCGTCGCGCGCATCAAGGCCGAGCGCGGCGCGGAAGCCACCGATCACCGCAAGGTCCATCGCCCGTGGGGTCACTACGACTCGGTCGACACCGGCGAGCGGTTCCAGGTGAAGCGCATCGTCGTGAAGCCGGGTGCGCGGCTGTCGCTGCAGATGCATCACCACCGCGCCGAACACTGGATCGTTGTGCGCGGCACCGCGCGCATCACGCGCGGCGAAGAAACCTTCCTGCTGTCCGAGAACGAATCGACGTATATCCCGCTCGGCGTGTCGCACCGTCTCGAGAACCCGGGCAAGATGCCGCTCGAGCTGATCGAAGTGCAGTCGGGCGCGTATCTCGGCGAGGACGACATCGTCCGCTTCGACGATACCTACGGCCGCCAATGATGCAATGCATGCCGGCCACGTTCAGCACGTGGCCGGCATCGCAGGCATCTGGAATCGGGAATCGCGGGCAAAAAAACGCGCGGGTGTCGTGGCATACGACAACCCGCGCGTTTTCGTTCGGATGACGATCAACCGACCCGGTAGGCAAACTCGCGGCGATCCGACTGCACCGGATCGTTGCGGCCTTCGGTGAGCACGCCCGCACGACGCTCGGCGATGAAGCGCTTGATGTCGGACTCCGCCCGCGCGAGCGCGGACAGCCCGGCCAGCACCTCATTTTGCGGCGCACGCGCCGGTTCGTCGCTCGCACCGTGGCGATCGATCCATTGACGCGCCCAGTCGAGCGCATACTGCTCCGCCGCTTCCGCATCGGTGAAGCGCGGGCCGATCAGCCCGGAACGCTCGACGCGCCGGTCGTCCTGCATGATCTCGGCCCACGCGCGGTACATCAGGTTCTGCACCGGTTGCGCGGACCCGTAGATCGTATAGCCGCGATAGTCGTCGACTTGCGGTTCGGCCGACGCGAAGCTCGCGGCGGACGGACGCCCGTGGCGCAGCGCGGCAGGCTGCGCGCCCGGCACCGCGAACGACGCGGCGGACGACATGGCAGACGATTCGTCCGCGCGATCGGGGGATCTCACGGCTGCCGTGGCGCCCTCGCCCTCCCAAACGTTTGCCTGCGCGACCGGCAGTTGCCACGACTCGGGGTTCTGCCAGAACACGCCGCGCAGCCGGTCGTTGTCGGGCACCGGTTCCGCGCGGCATGCCGGCGCGGCGGGCACGGGCGGCGGCGGCACATACGCGAACGTACGCCCGCTGAACTGGGTCAGCACGTCGATCATCTTCAGCAGCGTGCCGTTCGCAAGCCACTCCTCGTAGCGACGGCGGCACGTCGGCCCGGACGGATAGCGCCCGGGCAATTTGGACCACGCTTCACCGGTCGTCAGGATCCACAGTACCGCGTTGGCGACCACGCGTGGTTCGGCACGCGGACGGCCCCGCCGGTTCAACCGGATGGGTTCGTCGGCGATCAGCGCTGAAAGACGCAACCACTCTTCATCGTTAAGCTCATCGAAGAACATAGTTGATTTCTCCACGCAGCCAGGCCGGGGCTGCGATTGTCGGCGCCGTCGTCACGCATCGCGTCACGGGGCGGCCCGGTTGCACATTATGGTTATCCGATTGTTGTGCATGCCGGCGCGACACCGCACATTCACGGTGCCGCCATTCCCGGCAATGGCGCACAAATCACGGTCTCACTCCAATGTGGGAATTTTTGTGCACGAAGCATACCATCCTCAGGGTTTATCTCAATATGACAATGACTTAATGTTACGCACTGAAACAACCTGCCAAGGATGAGCAATCCATTTACGCTTGAATTTTTTTGCGCGATCGTTATGCCGGAAGCTGGAAAGCCCCGTCCGGCGGGGCTCTCCGGGGCACGGGCCGACGCCGGCCAGCGGGCATTCCGCCCTGTTCGGACCCTCATAGGCGAGATACTCTCGAATTGCCGCTCAAAATCGGTAAATCAGGGATAAATTCGTAACAAAGTATTCACGGATCGGTAAATCGTTCAAATTCAGCCGGACTGAATTATCTCCATGCACAATCTTTTTATTGTTTCCCCGCGAGTGATGAAAGCGATCTGACATGCAATGCACATGGCTTCCGGACATGCAAGCCCAGACAGGTTTGTTACAACCTCGGTTCGAATGACGGCCGCGCCTGCCGGACGACGGTGTCCGGGTCGGGATTGCAGGCGCAAAGGCGCGCTTCGGGCCGCCGCGAGCGCGACCGTGTCGCGTGCGTCAGCGCAGGTCGCCGGCAAGTGATGCGACCACGTCAGCGTCCACAGGTTGCGCGGGCAACGTATAGGCTGGATGGTCGCAGCCGATCGACAGTGCCGCGCCGCCCTTGAGCGCCGCGCGTATCGCGTCACTCAATTCGAAGCGCACGAAATGCACCGCCGAGGTTTTCTCCGTGTTGTCGCGGTCGAGATCCTCGTCGGCGATCGGATAGACGTCAGGATGCCCGTCCACCCGCAGGTACACGCGATCTTCCACGCCGATCAACCGCGCGAGCGCCGCGCGCCGCTCGGCCTCGTGCTCGTATTCGATCTGCAGCGTGGCCTTCAGGTTGGTGCCGTCGGGCACGAGCGGCAGATAGGCCTCCAGTTCGCCTTCGATGCCGGCCTCGTCGAAAATCTTCTCGATGTGCAGCATCTCCTGGATCTGATAGCGGATCGTGGTCTCGTCCTCGAACAGCAAGCGCAGATGGTTGCCGAGCGCCACCGCGCGGCGGCGCTTGTACGCGACGAGCCGCGCGTGTTCGGCCTTGCGGATCTTCGCGTATGCTTCGAGCGTCAGCAGCGAGTCGCGGGTCAGCGTCATGGGATGTCCTCGGATGTCGGCGGGTGTCGGCGGATGTCGTCGATGGTTCGCAGTGCAGTCGGCTCAGATGCCGTACGCGCGCCGCAGCAGCGACAGCGGATGCGCGAGCGGTGCAGCCGGCAGCCCGTTCTCGTCGATGCCCTGCACGATGTGATGGCCGGCGAGCGCGCAGTCCGACGACACGACATCCGGCTTCGGCTCGGCCATCGCCTTGAACACCGGGCCGCCAATCCGCATCGCGTCCGCATGGAAGGCCTTCTTCACGCCGAAGGTGCCCGCGTGCCCCGAACAGCGCTCGACGACGTTCACGCGCGTATCGGGCACGAGCGACAGCGTGTCGGCCGTCTTGCGGCCGATGTTCTGCACGCGCGCGTGACACGGCACGTGATACGACACGGTGCCGAGGCCCTGCTTGAAATCCGTCTTCAGCAGACCATCGCGATGCCGCGCGATCACGTACTCGAACGGATCCCAGAATGCGTCGGCCACCGCGCGCACCGCTTCGTCGCCGGGGAACATCAGCGGCAGTTCGCTCTTGTACATCAGCACGCAGCTCGGAATCGCGCCGATCAGCGCGTAGCCTTCGCGCGCATAGCGCTCCAGCACCGGGATATTCACGGCCTTCTTCGCCGCGACGCCCGGGAGGTTGCCCTGCTCGAGCAGCGGCATCCCGCAGCACGCTTCGCGCGAGACGAGCTCGTACGGAATCTCGTTGTGCGCAAGGATCGCGAGCAGGTCGTGGCCGATGCCGGGTTCGTTGAAGTTCACGTAGCAGGTCGCGTAGATCGCCACCTTGCCGGGCGTGCGCTCGCCGTCGCGTACCGGCGGGCCGTCCGAGCGCTTCGCGGCGCTGCGGAACTTGCGCGGCGCGAACTCCGGCAGCCACGCGTTGCGATCGACACCCAGCGCCGTTTCGAGCGCATGGCGCGCGGGCGGCGTGCGATTCACCGCATTCACCGTCTGCGTGACGATCGGAATGCCCGCAAAATGGCCGAGCGCGTCGGTATTCGACAGCACCTTGTCGCGCAGCGGCGCTTCGCCGCGCTGATAGCGCGCGGCCTTCGCACGCAGCATCAGGTGCGGGAAATCGACGTTCCATGCATGCGGCGGCACGTACGGACATTTCGTCATGTAGCAGAGGTCGCACAGGTAGCACTGGTCGACGACCTTGCCGAACGCGTCCTTCGGCACTTCCTCGACGTCGCCCATCGGCGTGTCGTCGACGAGATCGAACAGCGCCGGAAACGCGCCGCACAGCGACACGCAGCGCCGGCATCCGGCGCAGATGTCGAACACGCGCGTCATTTCCGCATCGATCGCGGACTGGTCGTAGAACGCTTCGGACTGCCAGTCGAGCGGATGCCGGGTGGGGGCTTCGAGACTGCCTTCCTTGTGGGGCATGAGGCGCTCCAGCGTGGCGCGCATGTGCGCGGGCGCGCCGCCCGAGCGAAGCGGGCGGCGTTCGACGCACGGCGAGCCGCGGGACACGCCGCGCCGGCCGTGCGGCCTCGGGCGGACCCGCGTCAGTCGACGAGTGCGTCCAGCGCCTTCGTATAGCGGTTCGCGTGGCTGCGTTCGGCTTTCGCGAGCGTTTCGAACCAGTTCGCGATTTCGTCGAAGCCTTCCTCGCGCGCCGTCTTCGCCATGCCCGGATACATGTCGGTGTATTCGTGCGTCTCGCCGGCGATCGCCGATTCGAGGTTCAGCCGTGACGAGCCGAACGGCAGACCCGTTGCCGGATCGCCGACGGCTTCGAGATATTCGAGGTGGCCGTGCGCATGGCCGGTTTCGCCTTCGGCGGTCGAGCGGAACAGCGCGGCGACGTCGTTCTGGCCTTCGACGTCGGCCTTCGAAGCGAAATACAGATAGCGCCGGTTCGCTTGCGATTCGCCCGCGAATGCGGCCTTCAGGTTCTCTTCGGTTTTGCTGCCCTTGAGTTGAGCCATTTGCGCCTCCGTTCGAGTCGGCGCGGCCGCGTGATGCCGGGCCGATGATCTATGTGGGGAACGATGCGTTTGCGGAGCGCGCACGCATCGTGCTCTTTAATCTAGGCGCTGGCGTTCGCATCCCCCAATAGGCTTTTTCAATCCGGGCGATAGGGGGCGGGGAACTGGGGACGCACCGGTGTCGCGATGCAAGCGTCACGCATCCGTCGCGCGCTTCAGCAGCAATTCCCTTTCGCGCTCGTTGCGGGTCAGTTCGGCCGCGCGGCGGAACTCGAGTTTCGCTTCGTCGGCACGGCCCAGCTTCGCGAGCAGGTCGCCGCGCACGCTCGGCAACCAGTGATAGCGGGCCAGCGCCGGATCGTCGCGCAGCACGTCGACGATTTCCAGCGCCGCCGCCGGCCCGAACGCCATCCCCACCGCCACCGCACGGTTCAGCTCGACCACCGGCGACGGCGCGACTTCCGCGAGCGCGTCGTACAGCGCGACGATCTGCGCCCAATCCGTGTCCGACGCATGCCGCGCACGTGCATGGCACGCCGCCAGCGCGGCCTGCAGCGCATACGGGCCGCGCACGCCGCCTAGCTTCGTCGCCCGCTCGAGCGCCGCGAGGCCGCGCCGGATCAGCAGCGGATCCCAGCGGCTGCGGTCCTGGTCGAGCAGCAGCACGGGCCGCCCCTGCGCGTCGGTGCGCGCGTGCATCCGCGACGCCTGCAGTTCCATCAGCGCGACGAGGCCGAGCACCTCGCTTTCGTCCGGCACGAGGCCGGCCAGCACGCGGCCGAGACGCAGCGCCTCGTCGCACAGCGCCGGGCGCGTCCAGTCGTCGCCCGCGGTCGCCGCATGGCCCTCGTTGAACACTAGGTAGATCACCTCGAGCACCGATGCGAGCCGCGCCGGCCGCGCGTCGGCGGACGGCACCTCGAACGGCACGCGCGCCGCCGCGAGCGTGCGCTTCGCGCGCACGATGCGCTGCGCGATCGTCGGCTCGGGCGACAGGAACGCGCGCGCGATCTCGCTCGTGGTCAGCCCGCCGAGCAACCGCAACGTCAGCGCGACGCGCGCATCGGTCGACAGCACCGGATGGCACGACGTGAAGATCAATCGCAGCAGGTCGTCGCCGATATCGTCGTCGCGCGCATCGGCGAGCGCGTCCGCGATGTCGGGGACGACGTGCGCTTCGAGCGCATCCATTTCATGCCCGAGCTGGTCGCGCTTCGCCGCGTGCAGCGACTCCTGCCGGACCCGGTCGAGCGCGCGCCGCTTCACGGCCGTCATCAGCCACGCGGCCGGGTTGTCGGGCACGCCGTCGACGGGCCAGTGCTCGAGCGCCGCGACGAGCGTGTCCTGAGCAAGCTCTTCGGCCACGCCGACGTCGCGCACCAAGCGCGCAGCGCGGGCGATGATCTTCGGCGCCTCGATTCGCCAGACGGCCTCGATCGCACGATGGGTCGCCTCGCGCGTCACGACGCGGGCCCCTGGACGGCCGCGTGCTGCTCCGCGTAGACCAGCCCCCATTCGTGGCCGTCCGGGTCGGCAAAGTCGTGGGTGTACATGCCTGGATACGCTTGCGGCTCGCGCGGCACGGCGCCGCCGGCCGCCCGCGCCTTCGCGACGACCGCATCGACTTCGGCACGGCTGTCGCACGACAGGCACGGCAGCACCTGCACGTGCGTCGCCGATTCGACGACCGTCTTGCCGGTGAAGGTCTGGAAGAACGGCCGCGCGAGCAGCATCACGAAGATCGCATCGCTCGCCCGGATGCAGGCGCCCTGCTCGGTCGTATAGGCCGGCACGACCTCGAAGCCGAGCGCGACGTAGAACGCCGTCGCGCGCGGCAGGTCGGCCACCGGCAGGTTGATGAACACCATCTTGTGCATGAAGGTCGCTCCCGGTGACGATCGATTCACGCGCCCTGGCCGTGCCCGACATTGAGCTCGCGGAACCGCTCGACTGCTTCGCTCGGCGTCAGGTCGTCGAGTTCGAACAGCGGCCGCACCTCGATCTCGCAGTCCATCTCCGCGCCGAACGGCGCCGGGAACCGGCGCGTCCACTCGAGTGCCTCGTCGCGCGAGCGCACCTGGATCAGCGTGTAGCCGGCGATCAATTCCTTGGTCTCCGCGAACGGACCGTCGATCACCGTGCCCTTGCCGCCGGTGTAGCGCACGCGCCAGCCGCGCGCGCTCGGCCGCAGGCCGTTCGCATCGAGCAGCACGCCGGCCTTGGCCAGTTCCTCGTGATAGACGGTCATCGCCTCGACCAGCCGGTTGTCCGGCAACGCGTCAGATTCGCTGACGGCATTCGCCCGGATCATGATCATGAATCGCATCGTTCTCTCCTTGTCGTCGATGGAAAGCGTCAACCGTTTGTCGGCGCCTTACCCGAACGACGGGTGGCGGACCGCCGAATCGACGTGCGGCGCGACGAATCCGGGTAAACACGGAGAAACAGGCGTCACAGGAAGCACGGGCCGACTGCCCGCACTTCGACCGTGCACCATTGCGCGGCCGGACACTGGCGCGCGATCTCGATCGCTTCGTCGCGCGTGTCGACGTCGACGATGAAGAAGCCGCCGACCATTTCCTTCGCCTCGGCGAACGGGCCGTCGACGAGGCGCGTCTCGCCGTCCCGCACCTGCACGCGCGTCGCGCGCTCCGAGCGCTCCAGCGACTCGACGCCGCGCAGCACGCCGCGCGCTTTCAGCGTCTCGGCGAAATCGACCATGCGCGCGTACAGCGCCTGCCCGTCTTCGAGCGTGCGTTCGGCGCGCTGGCCGGTCGGTTCGACAATCAACAGCATGTAGGACATGGAAATCTCCTGTGGCGGCCGTGCGCAAAAGCGTTCGGATCGCAGGCCGGAATGACACGTCAGATGCGAAGCGTAACAGCCCCGGCGCGCTTTGCCGTGAACGTTGGCCGTTCGGTACTGGCCGGATGGCCAATTCGATCGCAACACGCGATTTTGCCGTCAAGATGCGTTCCCGAACCTGCGAATTTTCTTCCTGTGGACCGCTCGATGTCACGCCTGCTACCACCGCTCGCGCTCGCCGCGTTGCTCATCCTTGTTACCCCGTTCGCCACCGCCGCGCTGCCGGTCAGTGCGGACTGCGGCGGCGCCGCGACGGCCATCGCCGACATCCGGCATCCCGGCGCTCGCTCGCGGCTGGCCGGGCGCACCACGTCGATCGAAGCAGTCGTCACCGCGGCATTCGGCGGCGCCGATGGCTTCGGCGGCTTCTTCGTCCAGCAGGCGGACGCGCAGCGACGGCACCGGCCGGGCGTCCCGGAAGGCCTGTTCGTCTATGCGCCGAATGCACGGGTCCGTCCGGGCGAACTCGTTCACATGACCGGCAGGATCGAACAGAAATACGGACGCACGCAGTTCGCGCTGTCAGGCCACGCGGCCGTCTGCGCACACGGGCAGACCGTCACGCCGGCCTCGCTGACGCTGCCGGTCGACAGCGAGGCCGTATTCGCCGCGCATGAAGGCATGCGCGTGCGCTTTGCGCAAACGCTGACGGTCAGCGACACCTACGAACTCGGCCGCTACGGCAGCATCGTGCTCAGCCGCGGCCGGCTGTACATGCCGACACACGTGGTGCCGCCGGCCGACGCCGCTGCGCAGGCGGCGGCCAATGCCCGTAATCGCATCGTGCTGGACGACGGTTCGAGCCGCGTGAACCCCGCGACTGCCCGCTATCCGCCGCCCGCGCTGAGCGCGACGAACACGCTGCGCGCGGGCTACACCGTGCGCGGCGTCGAAGGCGTGCTCGAGAAGCGCTACGGTACGTGGCGGCTGCAGCCGGTGCCAGCGCCGGCACCGGTCTTCATCGCCGCGTCCAATCCCCGCACCGAAGCGCCGCCGCGGCATCCGCAGGCCGACGTTCGGATCGCGTCGTTCAACGTGTTCAACTACTTCAACGGCGACGGCACGGGCGGCGGCTTCGGCGATCCCGCCGGCCGCGGCGCGAAAACGCCAGATGCCTTCGCGCGGCAGGAAGCGAAGATCGTCGCGGCGCTGCGTGCGATGCACGCCGACGTGATCGGCCTGATGGAAATCTCGAACAACGGCCACGGCCCGGCGAGTGCCGTGCAGCGGCTCGCGGCCCAGCTCGGAGAAGGATGGCGCGCGGTGGACCCCGGCCCCGCGCGGCTCGGCCGCGATGCGATCGCAGTCGCGCTGCTGTACGACAGCCGGACGATCGAACCGGTCGGGCACGCGGCGACCGTCGCACTCGACGGCCGGAATCGCCCGCCGCTCGCGCAGACGTTCCGGCGCATCGGCGGCAGCCGCGCGTTCACGGTCGCGGTCAATCACCTGAAGTCGAAGAATTGCCCGCGCGCGAGCGGCCCGGATCTCGACCAGTTGGACGGCCAGGGCTGCTGGAACGCGACGCGCACGCGTGCGGCCGAGCGCATCGCCGCATGGCTTGCCACGTCACCGACCGGCGCGCAAGCGGACGGCGTGCTGCTGATCGGCGACCTGAACAGCTACGCAAAGGAAGACCCGCTGCGCACGCTCGAATCGCGTGGATACACCAACCTCGTCGCCCGCTTCGCGGGCCGGGCCGGCTACAGCTATGTGTTTCGCGGCGAAGCGGGCAACCTCGACCACGCACTCGCCACGTCGCCGCTCGCCGCCCGGGTGAAGGCCGCGCATGCGTGGCACATCAACGCTGACGAGCCGATTGCACTGCAGTCCGTGCCCGATTACAAAAGCGCGGCCCAACTGGCGGCCTATTACGCACCCGATCCATACCGGTCGTCGGATCACGACCCCGTTGTCATCGACGTTGCGCTGGACGAGCGCGCCACTGGGCGCACGTCGGGCACGAAGCCTGCTCCACCACGACATGGCGATTAGTGCAATTGCATCAACGTAACGCTCGCAACGGCACTATTTACCTGAAGCGGCAGGCGGCGCCATATTTACCGGGCTTTCGCGAAATGCAATGAGCCCGCGGTGCCGCTTCGGCCGAAGCGCGAATTTTTTCAACCGCTGTTCCGCCTCGCCGCGCGGGGCTTCCCGGGGTTTTTGCCGACGAATTGAAAATTTGTCTCGAAACTCCATCGGCTAATGTGAATCACACTTGTTGCTGGGATTCGTCTTATCTTCAAATTGGCCTGCGAAGTAATTGAATTGGCCTGCAAATCAAATCGAAGGAGGATAAACATCATGGCGCTCACCGACTCGATCGAACACAAGCTGGACCGTGGTCTGTCCGAGATCCGTCGCACCGGCCGACGCGTGGGACGCTCGACGCGCTCGCATGCCCAAGACCTGCGTGCGGACGTGACCGACGATCTGCGCGGGCTGGTCGATGAACTGGAAGACCTGCTGAAGAACGATGGCGACGGCGATATCGCCGCGCTGCGCAAGCGCGTGCAGGCGCGCCTCGACGAAGCGCGCAGCACGCTCGACTATGCGTCGGGCACCGCGGCCGCCCGGCTGCGCGAATCGGCGGAACGCGTGTCGCAAGCCGTGCATGACAACCCGTGGCAGACCGCGGGCGTCGTCGCCGGTCTCGCGTTCGTCGCCGGCCTGCTCCTTTCCCGCCGTTGAACGGGGCTACCCGCCCCGCCCGTCATCAATCCCGACAACGAAGGAGAATCGCCATGCAGAAATCCCTCGCCCTGAAAGCCGCCACCGCCGTCATGCTCGGCAGCCTCGTGCTCGCCGGTTGTACCACCACCCGTGACAAACCCGAGGGCGCGGCCGCCAGCGCGTCGAAACGCGAGTCGATCGACGCGAGCGTGAACGCGACGCTGTCGCGGCTCTATTCGACGGTGCCCGGCTCGCGCGAGCTCGTCGCGAAATCGCGCGGCGTGCTCGTGTTCCCGAACGTGCTGCAGGCCGGCTTCATCATCGGCGGCCAGTCCGGCAACGGCGCGCTGCGCGTCGGCGGCAGCACCGTCGGGTACTACAACACGTCGTCGCTGTCGGTCGGCCTGCAGGCCGGCGCGCAGTCGAAGGCGGTCGTGTTCCTGTTCATGACGCAGGATGCGCTCGACTCGTTCCGCAAGTCCGAAGGCTGGTCGGCCGGTGCCGACGCATCGGTCGCGGTCGTGAAGGTCGGCGCGAACGGCGCGGTCGATTCCAATACGGTCACCGCTCCGGTCCAGGTGCTGGTCCTGACCAACGCGGGCCTGATGGGCGACCTGTCGGTGAACGGCACCAAGGTCACCCGGCTCAACATCTGACGATCCGGCGCGGCGCCGCCGCGTCCGCTATCCCGGCAACGCCGCGGCTCCGGCCGCGGCGTTTTCGCATGCGCCGCGCGCAGCGGTTATGATGGCGGCACCTTTGCGGGCATACTGCCGTTCGGGCCGCCGTGCGGCGCGTTTCGGCGCGAATCCACGACATTCGCGAGCCGATCGCGCCCGTGGCAACGAGATTCAATCAAACCAGACAACAATCTGCGCGAACCTTCCATGGACAGCGGACACGATCACCAAAAATTCTTCTATTTCCTGTTGTTCGCGGTCACCGTCGGACTGTGCTGGATCCTCGCGCCGTTCTCCGGCGCCGTGTTCTGGGGCACCATTCTCGCGATCCTGTTCCAGCCGGTGCAGCGCTGGCTCGCCGCACGCTTCGGCAAGCGGCGCAACGTGGCCGCGCTCGTGACGCTGTCGCTGATCATCCTGATCGTGATCCTGCCGCTCGTGTTCGTCATGGCGACGCTCGTGCAGGAAATCGCGTACGTGTACCAGGAGCTCAAGGACGCCCCGCCGAATTATTCGCAGTACGTCCATGACATCATTCACGCGCTGCCGACGTCGATCCAGCACCTGCTGCAGAAGTACGGGCTGACCAACATCCCGGGCATCCAGAAGAAGCTGACCGACGGCGCCGCGCAGATCAGCCAGTTCGCGGCCGCACAGGCGCTCAGCATCGGACAGAACACGTTCCAGTTCGTCGTCAGCTTCGGCGTGATGCTGTACATGGTGTTCTTCCTGGTGCGCGACGGCGGCGAAATCGGCCGGCGCGTGCGCCGTGCGATCCCGCTCGACGAAGAGCACAAGAACCTGCTGCTCGCGAAATTCACGACGGTTGTGCGCGCAACCGTCAAGGGCAACATCGCGGTCGCGCTCGTGCAAGGCGCGCTCGGCGGGCTGATCTTCTGGATTCTGGGGATCGAGGGCGTCGTGCTGTGGGGCGCGCTGATGGCGTTCCTGTCGCTGCTGCCGGCGATCGGCGCGAGCATCGTGTGGGTGCCCGCCGCGCTCTACTTCCTCGCGATCGGCGCGATCTGGAAATGCGTGATTCTCGTCGCGTTCTGCGTCGGCGTGATCGGCCTCGTCGACAACCTGCTGCGCCCGATCCTCGTCGGCAAGGACACGAAGATGCCCGACTGGGTCGTGCTGATCTCGACGCTCGGCGGGATGGCGCTGTTCGGCATCAACGGCTTCGTGATCGGGCCGCTCGTTGCCGCGCTGTTCATGGCAAGCTGGGACATCTACGCGCGCGCCGAACAGGGCGAATGACGCGGCGCGCGGCCACGCGGCCGCCCCTGCACGAACGGGCGCGGCCCGTTATGGATGACGAATCCTGACCACCACGGGCGCCACGGCGCCCGTTTCCATTTCCGGCGACGGCCCCGCCCCCGTCATCACGCCACCATACGGGTCGACGCGATGTGCGCGGGCACGTTTCACCGTCTTATCGCAGGTTTCGCGTGATCCCGGCTCGAGCGCCCCATTCCTGCTCACTCGTCTGATACAGGTTTCGCCAGCGTAACGACGACAGGCAATGGACGGTTGGCAATCTCCGTAGCTTCAGCTCTCGGAACCCCGAGCGTTTGCAAAAGCGAAGAGGCAGTACGTTCCGCAAAGCCCTCCTGGCTATACCCGACCATTTTCAACATATCGGTCACGGGTTCTTCCCCGGCATCAAAACGCAAGTCGATTGCGATGGCGGCCAGTACCGCACCTCCGACTGTAATCGCGCTCATGAGTGGCTCGTCGGTGACGAACCTTTGGGCAATGATCCCCTTCTGGATATCTCTCAACAGTCGAGGCCCGAGACCTCCGCTAAGTGCACGTGCAGACAGGCCCTCCCGAATCAGGAAATGGCCCCACACGGGGTCGCGTCGCGCCCGCAGCAAAGTGTGGCGCAAGGCGACAGCGATCGTCTCCGCGGGGTCGGTGAGGTCGGCAGCCATCCGATCCAGCGTGTCTGCGAATTCCTCGAACACTGATTCCAGGACCGCAGCATGAATCGCTTCCTTCGATTCGAAGTGGTTGTAGAACGAGCCCAAGCCAACGTCCGCAGCCTCGGTAATTTCGTTGATCGCAACCCCTTCCATCCCTTTTTCCGCCATCAGGACAAGAGCCGCATCGATTAGACGCGATCTGGTTTCGCGCTTGCGGCGCGCGCCGCGGG
The DNA here is from genome assembly GCF_003635165.1 of Burkholderia sp. Nafp2/4-1b. Taxonomy (GTDB): domain Bacteria; phylum Pseudomonadota; class Gammaproteobacteria; order Burkholderiales; family Burkholderiaceae; genus Burkholderia. The sequence continues at coordinate 212,443 of NZ_ML058601.1, forward strand.
GCTCGCGGCTCGGGGTAATCACGGGCGCGTCCTCGTGGGTGGCGGCGGTAGTCGACGGCTTCGTGCGACGGGTTGAAGGGGCGGGCATCGGCGTTCCGGTGGATTCGACGATTCGAGTATACATTCCACCTTCAACTTTGACAAAACGTTCAGTTATGAATTTAATGTCATCAAGACAGCGCGGAGCCGTCTGTATGAAGAATGGAGACTGAACAGTGGCGGAGACAAAGGTGCGGAGCGAGACGGGAATCCGGGAACACGCAGCATGTTCCGGCGGACACGACTTGCCATCATCGGTAGAAGTGCTTGTCGTCGGGTGCGGACCGGTCGGAGCAACCATTGGAGGTCTATTGGCGCGTGACGGTGTGCGGGTTCTTGTCGTCGACAAGGCAACGGAAATTTTCATGGCCCCCCGTGCGATCGCCCTCGACAACGACGCGCTGCGGATACTGCAATTCGCAGGCGTGACCGAAGCGGACCTTGATACCGTCGCAATTCCGTACGTGCGTATGCGCTCGCCGTGGTTTGGCGAATTTGGGCGGCTGAATTCGCTGGGAAGTATCGATTGCCATCCCAAGCTCGTCACGTTCTATCAACCTGATCTGGAGCGTTGCTTGCGCGCGCAATTGCGTACATGCAACTCAGCGCAAACAGGGCTCGGTGTCGCGCTCGTCTCGCTGGACGAGAAAGAAGACCACGTGGTCGCAACGCTCGACATCGGTGAAGGACGGCGGCACGCGGTGCGCGCCCGCTACGTCGTTGGTGCCGACGGGGCGAGCTCGGTCGTTCGCCAAATGATTGGACAGGCGTTCAAGGGAAAGACATTCGCCGAAGACTGGCTGATTGTCGACGCACGCGAGGTTCGTCGTCCCATCGATCACGTCGAGTTTATCTGCGACCACCGGCGGCCGACACCGCACATGACCGCCCCCGGCGGGCGCGAGCGCTGGGAGTTCATGCTGCATTCGAACGAGATCCGCGAAGAAATGGAGTCCGACGAAAGCATTCGGAAACTCCTGCAACCGTGGGGCGGCATGAAGGATATGGTGATCGAGCGAAAGGCTGTGTATCGCTTTCACGCGCGCACCGTCAGGTCGTTCAGAAGCGGTCGAATCTTTCTCGCCGGCGACGCGGCGCATATCACGCCGCCGTTCGTCGGGCAGGGGCTGGTCGCTGGGCTGCGTGATGCCGCGAATCTGTCCTGGAAGCTCGCGTGGGTCATCAAAGGACACGCCGCGCCGCACATTCTGGACTCCTATGATCAGGAGCGCCGACCTCACGTCAAGGCAATGATCGGCGTCGCGAAGTTCATGGGAAAGCTGGTGATGCCGCGAAATGCTGGCGTTGCGATTTTCACCCACGGCCTAATGCGGCTTTCCCGGTTCATACCAGCGCTACGGAACCACTTCGACGAGCTAGGGATCAAGCCCAAGAATGCGTTTCGACGGGGACTCTTCGTGCCCGGTGCGGCACGAACACGACTCGTTCGTGGAGCGGTTCTTCCTCAGGGATGGCTGCGCAATTGCGACGGCGCTATTCGCATGAGCGATGACGTATTGGGCACCGGCTTCACGCTGATCGGATTCGGAAAGGATGCCGGAGCAAACCTTGACCCATGCACGCGGGCTGCATTTATCGCAGCCGGTGGATCAGTAGTTCAGGTCGTACACCGCGGGCAGCGTCTGCACCGTACCGAGAAGGGCTGGTGGGAAGACCTGGACGGCACTTTCATGCCGCGTGTCGTCGGATTTGGATGGGCGGCTGTTGTTCGTCCGGACAAGACGATCCTGCATGAGGGGCCCGTAACCGAGTCGACGCGCATTGTCCTCGAATCGCTGCAGCTACTTGGCGCACACACTTCACTATCGACGCGCTCCAGTCAAATTGCCATGCCCTCCATCTGAGGCCTCCATGAAACTCACCACTGCTCAACCTGCGCGGCATCCGCAACCCACAACGAAAGCGTTGGCGCTGTCCTACTTGATGTTCGAGCGCCCCGATCTGGATCGGGCCGAACGATTCCTCAACGACTTCGGCCTTCGCACGGTATCGCGCGGCGACGATTACCTGTTCCTGCGCGGCACCGCCGCCACGCCGTTCTGCTACGTCGTTCAGCGAGCCGAGAAGGCGCGCTTTGTCGGCCTGGGACTCGAGGTCGAAGGGGTAGCGGAACTGCGCAAGCTTGCTCATGTACCGGGCGCCTCGGACGTAGAGCAGTCGCCGTGGCCAGGCGGCGGTCTTCGGGTGAAACTTGTCGATCCGTCCGGCTTCCATGTCCATGCAATTACTGGCCAAGCGCGAGCCAGTTCGCTGCCGCACCGATCGGCGTTGCCGTTCAATTCGGTGGACTCTGTCGTGCGTGTCAACGACACCCAGCGGCCGCCTCTTGACGCGCCCGAAGTGATTCGCCTAGGTCATGTCGTGCTAGAACTGGCTGATTTCCAGGCGACTTGCGCTTGGTACACGTCGCATTTCGGATTCATTCCGAGCGATGTTCAGGTATTGCCTGATGGGTCGCCGGCCGTCGCCTTCATGCGACTTGATCGCGGAGCCACTCCAGCGGATCACCATACGCTTGCTTTGGCGCAAGGCTTCGGTCCGCTCTACAGCCATTCGGCATTCGAGCTCGTTGACGCAGACGCGATCGGCGTTGGACAACGCGTTCTGCGCGACAAGGGCTGGACGCATGCATGGGGAATCGGACGCCACATCCTTGGCAGTCAAGTATTCGACTATTGGCAGGACCCTTGGGGCGACAAGCACGAGCACTATTGCGATGGCGATATGTTCACGGCCGACATGATGACGGGTGTCCATGAAGTGAGTCGTGAAGCCATGTCGCAGTGGGGGCCGCTGATGCCGCGAAGCTTTACCAAGCCCAAGATAACGCTATCCAGCATTGCGGCACTCGTGCGAAGCCTGCATCGCAGCCCTGACGTTACCATCGCGAAGCTGCGCACGCTCGCGAAGTTGTTTGCCTGATACCTATCCTCCCAAAGACTTGTTCGAGGCACTTCCATGGCTTTGCACGTTCTGCACTTCCGGCATCAAGGGCGCGCCCAATGGGGCGTCGTAGTGAATAACCGTATCACCCCGATTCCGGGTGACTATGCGACGACGGGCGAATTCGTGCGCGCACACGAGGTTGCCGAACTCGCCACGCTCGCTGGCGAAACGATTGCCGAGTCGGATGTCGAATGGCTGTCGCCGGTCACTCGCAACCAGCGGTTCGTCTGCCAGGGTGCCAACTACCGCCAACACATGATCGAGTCCGGCATGAATCCGGACGCGAAGACCTTCAATATGATCTTCACGAAGGCTACGAGCTGCATTGTCCCTGCGAATTCGGATGTGATTCGTCCACGGCACGTCAAATTCCTGGACTACGAGATCGAACTCGGGCTCGTGCTTCGTCGCGATATCACGTCCAGTCAAGCTATCACAGACAAGAACCTGCACGAGTACATCGCCGGATTGGTGATCGTCAACGACTATTCCGCTCGAGACATTCAGATTCCACAAATGCAGTTCTACAAGGGGAAGAGCTACCGGACATTCGGCCCCGTAGGACCATACCTCTGTCTCCTCGAAGCAAGCGACATTGCCCAGTTGCGGAAGCTGGAACTGACGTTGACCGTCAACGGCCAGGTGCGTCAAAGCGATTCGACCGCGAATCTCGTGTACGGCCCTGCCGAAACGCTCACCGAGCTTTCGGGCGTCCAGGACCTGAACGCCGGTGATTTGTTGGCTACCGGCACGCCGGCAGGATGCGCTCTCAGCATTCCATCGCCCGCAAAGCAACGGATCGCCGCGTTGCTTCCGGAGCACATGAAATGGCGGATGTTCTCCAAAGTCCAGGCTGGCCGGCCGCAGTATCTCAAAGCGGGAGATTTCGTCGAGTCTCGAATTGCGAGCAAGGACGGGGCAATTGACCTCGGGGTGCAACGCAACCGCATCGTCGAAGAAATCGCATGAACGCCATCGCAAACGAAGCGGACGTGGTCTCGATCGAAACCCTCGGGCCGCCGGCTGACCTTCCCGCCAGCACGTACGAAATGATCAGCCGCGGCGCGGCAATTGATCCATCGGCGCCAGCATTGTCGTTCTTCCTGCGTGCAGACGATCATCGGAAGCCTGTCCGATGGAACTATGCCGAACTGCTCCGCGATATCACCCGGACAGCAAACTTGTTCACCCGTCTCGGGATCGATCGAAATTCGGTCGTCGCGTACGTGCTGCCAAATTTGCCGGAGACGCATTTCGTCGTCTGGGGGGGAGAGGCGGCCGGCATCGTGTGTGCCATCAATCCGTTGCTGGAAGGTCCCGCGATTGCCGCCCTCCTCAACGCCGCGAAAGCCAAAGTACTGGTGACATTGGCGCCGTTCCCAGGCACGGATCTCTGGTCGAAGGTCCATTCGATCCTGGAGCTGGTGCCGACCGTGCGTAGCCTTGTGTTAGTCGATCTGGCGGGTCACGTACGCGGATGGCGCGGTATCGCCGCACGAATGATGCAACGTCGCGAATGCAACCGGCTGCATGGCCGCGCGGGGGTGCGTGGTGCAGTTCCCCGCCGTATCGACATATACGACTTCGAACACGCGATGGGGCGGGAATCCGGCGATTCCCTGCTAAGCCAGAGAAGGGTCGAGGCTGACGACATTTCGTCCTATTTCTGCACGGGCGGCACGACAGGATTGCCGAAAATCGCAATTCGCAGGCACGGCAACGAGGTCGCGAATGCCTGGAGCGTTGGCCAAGTAGTCGGCTCAGGCATGGGCCCGGGCAAGGTGATCTTCTGTGGGCTTCCGCTGTTCCATGTAAACGCAGTGCTTGCGACCGGCCTCGTGCCGTTTTCGCTCGGTGCGCATGTCGTTCTGGGCACACCTCAAGGATATCGCGGCGAAGGGGTCGTCAAACGGTTTTGGGAGATCGTCGAACACTACCGAATCAATTTCTTTAGCGCCGTACCGACGCTGTATGCGGCATTGCTCGACGTACCAATCGACGGTCGCAACATAAGCTCACTGGAGTATGGACTCTGCGGAGCGGCGCCGATGCCAGTCGAGATTTTCCGGACATTCCAGGACCGGACAGGGGTGCGCATCCTCGAGGGTTACGGATTGACCGAAGGGGCATGCGTCAGCAGCGTCAACCCGCCGAAGGGCGAGCGCCGCCTTGGGTCGATCGGATTGCGGATCCCTGGTCAACCCATGAAGCCGGTGATACTCGACGAAGCAGGAAATTATGTGCGGGACTGCCACGACGACGAGGTCGGAGTCTTGACCATCTCGGGACCGAACGTCTTCGCTGGCTATTTGCAGGATGAGCAGAACAAGGGCTTATGGCTGGAGCTTGGCGACGGCAGGCAATGGCTCAACACCGGAGATCTCGCGCGACGCGACTCGGATGGATACTTCTGGCTCACGGGTCGACGCAAGGAACTCATCATCCGCGGCGGCCACAACATCGACCCGGCCACGATCGAAGAGCCGTTGCACCGGCACCCCGCTGTTCAGATTGCAGCGGCAATCGGACGTCCGGACGTACACGCCGGCGAACTTCCGGTCGCATACGTACAACTGAAAGCCGGCGCTAGCGCGACTGAAACCGAGCTCGACAAATTCGTTCGTGGCGCCATCGGCGAGCGGGCAGCGCTACCAAAGCGAATTCACATCGTGGGGGCGATGCCTCTGACCGCAGTCGGAAAGATCTTCAAGCCGGAACTCAAACGGCGCGAGACGCTCGATGCGCTCAACGCGGCATTGACTGAGGCGGGAATCACGGGCGCGCGCCTCAGTATTTCCGACGATACCTCGCGTGGCTTGGCACTACACGTAACACTGGGCGATCAGGCGCAGGTTGCAAAGGTCAACGCGATCATGGGGCGCTTCCCCTTCGCGTTCTCGACATCAATCGCATCGTAACTTTCGAACGGTAGGCGGGCCCGCCGCAAGGCGGCTTCAAGGTTCAAATCATTTGGAGGTGTTGCATCCGCATTCGTTAACGGCACCTACCACGAAGCACATTGAGTCGACACTGGATCTGATGAGATTGTCGCTCGCTTCCGATGTTTGATCGGGTATGACTTTCTCATATGATCAGGATTCCTAAAAATTAACATCAATACTCGGAGACACACATGAACCGCATTAGCGCAGGACTCGCAATCTTCGTCGCGACGATATCCGCCGCGCACGCTCAATCAGCGGGCCAATGGGTGGTCAACGCTGGTTGGTCACATTTTGCTCCCCAGGGTTCAGCCGAGCCACTGACCGTCAACGCGCTTGGGCAGTCACAAGTCATGACCGGCAGCAGTGGGAAAATCTCTAGCGGCGACACACTCGGCCTCACCGCGACCTACTTTGTCACTGACCACATCGCAGCGACCACGGTCATGGGCATCCCGCCGACCTGGCACCTGACCGGTGCCGGCACGCTGAGCAGCGTCGGGGAATTGGGGACCGCACGAGCGTGGAGCCCAGCGCTCATCTTCAACTATTACTTCGGTCAACCAAACGCGAGATTCCGGCCTTATCTCGGCGCAGGTGTCACGTATACGTGGTTCAGCAATATCAAGCTCAGCAGCCCTGTCTCCACCGGCCAAATCTACGCTTCCCCAACGGTCGGCACCGCACTCGAGGGTCCGACAACCGTGTCGCTCAGTAAATCCTTTGCACCCGTCATTAACGGGGGACTGACGTACAACATCGACTCGCATTGGTCGATCAATGCATCGGTGGCGTACTCGTGGGTGTCAACCCGGGCTACCCTGACGACGAAGTCCTCGGTCGGTACGGTGACCAGCACCAGCAAATTCAAGGTCGATCCCATCGTGACCTTCCTGTCGGTCGGATATCGATTCTGATTCCCCATGGGAACAAGCGGACGAATGCGGGTGCCAGCAATTCGGTGATTGAGACGCGGCGCGGCGCGTCCGCGATTGCAGCGTTCGTTCCCAACGTGCAAAAAAACGGCGGCGTGACGCACATGTCACGCCGCCCTTCACTGGCAATTACTTTAAGGAGCACAAGTCCTAAATCGATACCGGACTACTCGGACTCAACGTACGAGCACGGCCGCTCACGCGTGCTGATCGACGCGCAGCACGAGCTTGCCGCGATGGTCGCCGTCGAACAGGCGGTTCAGTACGTCGGGGGCATTCTCGAGCCCGTCGGCCACGGTTTCCTCGGCCTTGAGACGGCCGTCGCGCAGCCATCCGGCGAGCGTCTGCACCGCTTCGCGGCTCTTGCGGTAGTCGAGGATCAGGAAGCCGCGCATCGTGATCCGCTTCGAGATCAGCACGCCGACGTCGTCCGCCGCGCGGCCGCTGTTGTAGTTCGAGATCACGCCGCACAGCGCGACGCGCCCGCCGATCACCATCCGCGACAGCACCGCGCGCATCACCTCGCCGCCGACGTTCTCGAAATTCACGTGCACGCCGTCCGGCGTCGCTGCCTTCAGTTGCTGACGGAAATCATCGGCCTTGTAGTCGACGGCCGCGTCGAAGCCAAGCGTCTCGGTCAGGTAGCGGCACTTCTCCGCGCCGCCCGCGATGCCCACGACGCGCGCGCCGTGGATCTTGCCGATCTGGCCTGCGATCGAGCCGACCGACCCGGCCGCCGCCGACACGACGAGCGTCTCGCCCGGCTGCACCGGCGCGATGTCCGTCAATCCGTAGTAAGCGGTCAGGCCGCTCATCCCGCATGCGCCGAGCAGCGTCGGCAGCGGCAGGCCCGACTGCGCGGGCAGCTTCACGAGCTGCGCGGCCTGGTCGGCCGCGACGAGCGCATAGTCCTGCCAGCCGACGAGCCCCTGCACGAGATCGCCTTCCGCGAAACCCGCATTGCGCGACGCAACCACGCGGCCGATGCCGAGCGCGCGCATCACTTCGCCGATCGCGACGGGCGGCAGGTATTGCGGCACGTCGCTCATCCATACGCGGTTGGTCGGATCCATCGACAGATACAGCACGCGCACAAGCACTTCGCCGTCGGCGAGCGCCGGCACGGGCGTTTCGACGAGCGAAAAGTGTTCGCGGCCGACCCGCCCTTCCGGGCGCGTCTTCAGCAGCAGCTGGCGGTTCACGGGTGTCGACACGATGTTCTCCTCCGGGTGTTGTGGGCGATGCGCGTCAGACCGCGCACATGCCGCCGTCGATCACGAGTTCGGCGGCCGTCACGAAACGGCTCTCGTCGGACGCGAGATAGACGGCCGCATGCGCGACGTCGTCGGGATCGCCGAGCCGGCGCAGCGGAATGCCGCGCGCGAGCTTGCGGGTCGCGTCGCGTTCGCCGAGCGACTGGAACAGCGGCTCGACGATTCCCGTGCGAATGAACGCCGGGTGAATCGAGTTGCAGCGCACGTCGACCTCGCGGCGCGCGCAATCGATCGCAACCGATTTCGTCAACGACGCGACCGCGGCCTTCGACGCGTTGTACGCGGTGAAATCCGGCTCGACCTTGAACGCGGCCACCGACGAGATGTTGATGATCGACGCGGGATGGCTCTCGGCCAGATACGACAGCGCATGCTTGCAGCCGAGCACGATGCTCTCGACGTTGATCGCCATCACGCGCCGCCATTCGTCCAGCTCGATTTGCGCGGGCGAGCCGATCGAGCCGACACCCGCGTTGTTGACGAGCACCGACAGGCCGCCCATCGCATCGACCGCCTGCACGAGCAGCGCCTGCCAGCGTGCCTCGTCGCGCACGTCCTGGGTGGCGGCGAACGCAACGGGCGCCGCGTGGCCTGCATTGAGTTCAGCGGCAAATGCGTCGAGCACCGCTGCGTCGACGACGTCGGTCAGGAACACGCGCGCGCCCTGCTCGACCATCCGGCGCGCGATCGCGCGGCCGAGGCCGCCGGCGGCGCCCGTGATGTACGCGCACTTGCCTGCGAGGCGCGGGGAAACGACTGTCATGGGACCTGCTCCTATCGTGAATCGTCGTGGCGGACCGGTGCCGCGACGGCGGTGGCCGTGCGTCGGCCGATGGCCGCGCGGTTTGCCCGAGTATAGCGATCCGGGCGCACCGCGCCGCACGAATCGCGGAGGCTGCCGCGACGGCCCCGATCAGACGAACGCCAGCGTACGCGATTGCCGCCAATCGATGAAATGAATATTCGTAATGCCCGGTCATAGGCAGCATTCATGACATTCCCCCATGTATTCGCTGGAGACCGGACGATAACGCGCGCCCAATCACCACGGATAGCACGTCGACGAAGCGAACGCCGCCGTCCGCCCGGCAATGACAGAAACCGACGGAGATGGGGAATGAAGACCGGGTAACGAGGTACGACGCAACCGCCGCACCGACGATTGCATCTGAAGCCGGGGCAACCACACCCCGGAACACCCTGCTGTCAGAACCCGTCGCCGGACGCGCGCATGAATGCGCAGACCTGCGGAGAATGCGTGTCGATCATCTGCTGGAACGGTGCGCGATGCCCGTACGCGATGCCGGATACGAGGAGCAGGCAGACGGCCGCAATCCGCGGCGAGAACGCACGCTTGTGCGCGCGGGCGTACGCGTGGAGGAACAGCAGCGCGACCAGCGCGCCGAGCAGCCAGCCGACGACGACTTCGGGAACCGTATGCGAATGATCGAACACGCGCGCAACGGCCGTCAGCGCACCGACGGCGAGACCGGCCGCCACGCCCGCCGCGTTGCCCGGACGGAACGCCTGCCACAGCATCGACAGCGCAACGGTCCACACGGACGTCGACAGCATCGTATGGCCGCTGATCACGCGAAAGTCGAACTGCGGAAGCTCGATCCCGCAGCCCGCATACAGAATCTTGGTGGCGCCGACGAGGCTCATGCCGGCCGCGAGCAACACGATCCAGCGCACCGCGAGCCGCCAGTTGGACAGCGCGAGCCAGACCGCGCAGGTCAGCGCGACCGGCAGGGTCAGCGCGGCGTCGCCGAAGTTGCTGAGTTCACTCCACATAACGAACGTCGAACGGCTAAAGAAAGGCCGCAGTTTAACGCACGCGCCCTGCGCGCCTGTTTCAGCCTGTGACAGGCTGTATCACCCCGCGACACCCGCGATCAGCAGCAGGTTCGTGCCGGTGATGACCGCGAACAGCGCCCAGGCGGTGACCTGCATCTTGCGGCCGATCGCATGCTCGCCCATCGTGTTGCGATCGCTGACCGACCTGATCAGCGGCCACATCGCGAAGGGCAGCTGCAGGCTCAGCAGTACCTGGCTCCAGACGAGCAGTTGCCCGACCGATCCTTCGCCGAGCCAGAGCACGCCGATCAGCGCGGGCACCAGCGCAAGCCCGCGCGTGATCAGCCGGCGCTGGTAGCACGGGATCTTCGTATGCAGGAAGCCGTCCATGATGACCTGGCCGGCGATCGTGCCGGTCAGCGTCGAGCTCTGCCCCGACGCGAGCAGCGCGATGCCGAACAGCAGCGCGGCCGCACCGCCCGCGATCGGCGTGATCAGCCGATATGCCTGCTCGATATCGGTCACGTTGTGCTGGCCGGTCGCATGGAACGCCGCGCCCGCGACGACCAGGATCGCCGCGTTGACGAGCATCGCGACGAACAGCGACACGCAGGTATCGATCCGCACCAGCGCGAGCGTGTCGCGAATCAGCCCGCGCGCGCCGCCGATCACGTGGCGCGTCTGCACGACCGACGAATGCAGATACAGGTTGTGCGGCATGATCGTCGCGCCGACGATGCCGAGCGCGAGCACGATCGCGTCCTTGCGGTCGTGGGTGGGGGCTCCCGGTACGAGGCCCTTCGCGACCGCATGCCAGTCGGGCGGCGTGATCGCGACCTGTGCGATGAAGCAGAACGCCATCGTCGCGATCAGCCCGAGCACGATCGCCTCGATCTGCCGGACGCCCTTGCCCTGCAGCCCGAGCACGATCACCGTATCGAGCGCGGTCAGCACGACGCCCCACGCGAGCGGCACGCCGAGCAGCAGCTTGAACGCGAGCGCGCAGCCGAGCACTTCGGCGATGTCGCACGCGATGATCGACACTTCGGCGGTCACCCACTGCACGACGCGGCCGAAGCGGCCATAGCGGTCGTAGCTGGCCTGCGCGAGATCCTTGCCCGCGACGAGCCCGAGCCGCGCGGCCAGCATCTGCAGGAAGATCGCGGCGAGGCTCGAGAACGCGACCACCCACAGCAGCGAATAGCCGAACTGCGAGCCGGCCTGGATGTCGGTCGCCCAGTTGCCGGGATCCATATAGCCGATCGCGACCAGCAGGCCCGGGCCGAAGAAGCGCTTGAGCTTCATCCAGCGCGACGCGCCTGCGTCGATCGTGATGCTGCCCTTTACTTCCGACGGGCAGAAGGGGGCGGTGGCGGTGGTGGGGAGCAGGGGCATGGAAACCGGGGATCGTGATCGCGACACGGTGATTTTACGTTCATCCGCCCCGCTTTCTCCCGGGCGTCGACGCGCACGCCCCGGTTCGCCCGTTCGGCGTCGGTTTTTACGGATCGCGGCGCAGGCCGCGGGTCGGATGTGCCGGCGCCGTTCGTCAGGATCCGCTCGCGTTCGGCGACGCGAAATTCGGTCGGCGACACCAGCAGGCGCTGGCGAAACAACTTCGCCAGACGCTCGCCGCTGCCGAAGCCCGTGCGGCGCGCGACCTTGTCGGCCGGCAGCGTCGTGTGGATCAGCATGTGGCACGCGCGCTCGAGCCGCACGTGCTGCACGAACTCGGTCGGCGTCACGCCGATTTCCTTCTTGAAGCGCCGCAGGAAATTGCGCTCGCTCATCGCGGCCGTCTGCGCGACTTCCGCGATCGAAATGCGGTTCGCGCTCTGCGCGCGCAATCGCTGCGCCGACATCCTGATCGACGGGCTCGCACTCAGTTCGCGATAGGCCCACATCGATTGCGCGTAGCGTTGTTCGACCGGCCGCATCAGGTTGCTGGCGATCTCCTGTGCGGCGCTGTCGCCGAGATCGGCGCGAAACATGTCGAGCACGGCCGCGAACACGTCGGCCTCGCGGGTCTCCAATTCGATCGTGGTCGCCGCGCGGCGGCCGCGATCGGTTCGCGCGTGCCCGCTATCCGTCTGCCGCTGCGACGCCGCCAGCGTCGACAGGTCCATCGCATCGACGATCCAGCGCGCATGCCGGCCGATGACGCCGAGCCGCCGGCGCAATGCATCGGTCCAGTTGACCGACGCGCGCTCACCGTGAAGATGAATGAACGCGAGTGCACGATGGCCGTGCTCGTCGCCGAGCGCGTCGGCGGCGATCTTCACACCGGACGACGACTGCAGCAATCCGCCGCTTTCCGATACGTACTTCAGCTGGTAATCCGCACTGAACGCGTGCAGGCGATTCGCCAGATTGAAAGCCTCGCCGAGACGCGCGGCCTGGGCCAACGAAAACCCCGTACTCAAATAGACAACCACCCACCTCTGATCTGCTGCTTCCACTTGCCAAGCCCCCGGACTGTTTCGACTTCTTCTAATACCGTCGAACTGTCAGGCTTATATTTGGTTTGGACACGTGCGACAGGACGGCTATCTCGAAATATGAAGCGACGGCATCTTAGCCGAACGGGTCGTGTCTTTGGCGCGAAATGGCCGAGAGGGACAGCATGATGGCGGATTACTACAGGCTGTCACCGACCGATGGTATGGCGGCGCGGAAATACGCATGCCGACGTGCGCGCTCGCATCGTGCGAATGCATCGCATCGCATCGCATCGCATCGCATCGCATCGCATCGCATCGCATCGCAAACATTGCATCGTGTCGCTGCGCGTATCGGAAGCACGCGCGTTTGCGCGGGACGATCATCATCGATAGGCATCGAGTCGCATCGCGCGTGTCGAACGTGCGCGCCCGCGGTCCGTTGCTTGCGCATCCATTAGAATCGCTCCACCGTCCACCCCCGAGTTCGTGCGTGCCCGCCGACCATCGTCTCGACCTGAACCTGTTCCGCGTGCTCGACGCCGTCTACGTGCACGGCGGCATCGGCGCGGCCGCCCGCGCGCTGCACCTGACGCAGCCGGCCGTCACGCATGCGCTGAACCGGCTGCGCGCGCATTTCGACGATCCGCTGTTCGTCCGCCAGGGCAATCGTGTCGTGCCGACCGAGCGCACGCGCGCGGTCATCGCGGACGTGCAGCTTCATCTCGCCGGCCTGCAGCGCACCGCGCGCGATCCGTCGGCGTTCGACCCGGCGACGCTCGACCTGCGCATCGCGGTCGGCATCCGCGACGTGCTCGAATCGATCGCGTTGCCGCAGATCGTCGCCGCATTCGCCGACGAAGCGCCGGGCCTGCGTCTCGTGAGCCGTCGCGTCGCGGTGCACGACATCGAACGCGAGCTCGCATCGGGCAATCTCGATCTCGCCGTCGATCGACGCGTTCAAACCGGCCCGCGGATCGTGACCGAACACCTGCTCGACGATTCGCTCGTCGTCGCGATGCGGCACGACCATCCGCTGACGAGCGGGCCGCTGCGGCGCAGCGACTATTTCGCCGCGCGGCATCTCGCGGTGTCGTCGCTCGGCGAACCGCAGTCGCTCGACGTGCTGCTCGGCAACGACGGGCGCTTCCGTCATATCCAGCTCGTGTGCCAGCATTATTTCGCCGCGTGCCAGATCGCGGCGGCCGGCGACCTGCTGCTGACGCTGCCGCGCACGTATGCGCTGCGCATGGCGGCGATGCTGCCGATCGCCGTGCAGCCGCTGCCGCTTCGGCTGAAGCCGTTTCCGCTGCTTGCGTACTGGCACGAATCGCGCGAGACCGACCGCGCGCACCAGTGGGTGCGCGAACGCATCGCCTCGCTCGTGCGCCGCAGTGCCGGCGTGCCGGTCTCGCCGGGCTGATCCCGGAGATCCTGCCGCTCCCGCCGAACCCGCCGAACCGCATCAACGCACACCGCGCCCGCGATGCCCAGCGAAACGGTATGCTGACGCCTCGCATGCCGCGCGCCGCCGCGGCCCCCTCTTTCCCGCTTACCGGAGACTTGCCATGCCGCTCATCCACGCTGCCGCCACCCTCGCGGCCGACGCGCCGAACTACGTCGTCCAGCTGCAGGCCGGCACGCACGCGCTGACCGGCGACGAAGCGCCGCGCGAAGGCGGCCAGGGCCTCGGGCCGGCGCCGTTCGAGCTTGTGCTGGCCGGCCTCGCGCAATGCACGGCCGCGACACTACGCATGTACATGCAGCGCAAGACGTGGCCGGCGGCGCGCATCGACGTGCGCACCGAGTTGCATGCCGATCATGAGGGACAGCAGTACGTGCGCCGTGTCGTGACGCTCGACGGTGCGCTCGACGACGCGCAGCGCCAGCGTCTCGCGGAAATCTGCGAGAAGACGCCGGTGACGCTGTTCATCAAGCGCGGCACGCGCATCGAAACGACGCTGAACTGACGCGCGGCATACCGCGCCGCACGCGACCGAAAATCGACGATCGCTGGATGCGACGATGCAACGATCGACACGTCACAAACGAAACGGGCGGGCCGCGCACGATGCGCGGCCCGCCCGTTTGCGGATGCCGTCCGGCGCTTACAGTCCCAGCGCGGACAGGTCCAGCTTGCCGCCCTTCACCGGCGGGCACCAGAAATACGCGCCCGTCAGCGGCCGCGTGAAGCGGAACAGGCCGTCGACGATGCCGTCATCCGCGCCGCTCATCCGGCGCATCTGCACGTCGAACGCGCGGAACGACGCACCGAATGCGACGAAGTAGAGCCCCGCGCGGCGCGCATCGGCCCACGGCGACGAGCGGCGCAGCATGAACGCCTCCGGCTCGAAGCTCTCCTGCGCGGTGCGCTTCACGTGCGCAAACTCGGGCGCATCGTCGAGCTCCTCGTTGTCCGAGCGGCGGCGGCCGATGATGTGATCCATGTCGCCCGACGCAATGCGCTCCATCTGGTCGAAGTCGTGCAGCCACTGCTGGACCGCGACGAAGCTCGAGCCGTCGAGCCCCGCGCCCTGGCCCGTGACGACCGCCGCGGCGAGCGCGTCGTCGCCGGTCGGGTTCTCGGTGCCGTCCTCGTAACCCGACAGGTCGCGATCGTTCGAATAGCGGAAGCCGTCGACCACGTCCTGCAGCGCGAACGCCGGCGCGAGCGCGCGCTCGATCGCCCGCGAACGCAGCACGAGATCGCCGCGATCGTCGCCGCGCAGCCAGACCCAGACGTCGGCCGGCGTGATCGGCAGCGTGCGGTCGTTCACCGCGAACGCCGGGTATTCGGCGAGGCCCGGCACCGGGCGCCCGAGGTGCGCGGCCAGCGCGTGTCCAAACCCTGCGACCGCGCCGCGTCCGTCGACGAGCTCGCGCAACGCCACCAGTGCCGCGGCGACATTGCTGTTGTTCGAAATCGTGAAAGTGAGGTATCGGGCCGCCGTGTCGATCGGGGCCAGGATGCCTTGCTGAACGTCGCTCATCGTTTCCTCAGGAATGTATCGGGGTGAATCCGCGGCGCCTCGGCGGTCGCCGGGCAACCGCGAAGTGTAATCGATGCAGCCCGCCGCTCCGTGCGACGCCGCACCGCGGAACGCGCACAAAAAGGGCCGAAACCCCGAATACTAACCGTATCGACGCTGCAACGACGTATTCGTCAGACGTTGCAGCGCGTCCGGCACTGCTGATAAAATCCCTTCACGTCTTTTCGGCGTCCTTTCAACGTTCACTTCAGGGAGGTGCAGATGTTCCGAATGCCAGCAACCTTCCCGAACGTGGTCCCACGACGCGGCTGATCCCGCCCGTCGTTCGCGCCGGCTCCCGAGTGCTCCGCTAACCCGCCAGCCCGCGCATTTTCCCGACAGCCCGTTTCGTTTCGCCCGCGTCGTTCGTGCGGCCGGCTGTTGCGTTTTCGACGTTCTCCGAACCGGAAAGTCCCGTCGCGCGACGCGCCGGGCAACGACACATGACCAGAAAAACCACCCATCTGGGCGGCCAGGCATTCCAGGCCGTCTTCGGCTTCACGTTCCGCTACTGGCGCAAGCAGCCCGTGCGCATCGCGACGATCGCAACGCTCGCGCTGCTCGGCGCGCTCGCCGACGTGCTGACGCCGCTGTTCGCCGGGCGCCTCGTCGATGCACTGTCGACCGGCCTCACCGACCGCGCCGCCGCGTGGCATTCCGCCGTCACCGCGTTCGGCACGCTGGCCGCGCTCGGCATCGGCGCGACGCTGCTGCGCCAAGGCGTCTACCTGAACATCATCACGCTCACGCTGAAGATGATGAGCGAGATCGCCGCCGCGTCGTTCCATCGCGTGCAACGCTTCTCGACCGACTGGCACGCGAACAGTTTCGCGGGCTCGACCGTGCGCAAGATCACGCGCGGGATCTGGGCGCTCGACCTGCTGAACGACACCGTGCTGATCGCGCTGCTGCCGTCGGTCACGATGCTGGCCGGCGCGACCGTGCTGCTCGGCACGCACTGGCCGGTGATGGGGCTCGTCGTCGGCGCGGGTTCGCTGCTGTACATCTCGGTGACGGTCGCCGTGTCGCTCGGCATCGTCGCGCCGGCCGCGCGGCTCGGCAACCTTTGGGACACGCGCATGGGCGGCGCGCTCGCCGACGCCGTGAGCTGCAACGCGGTCGTCAAGGCGTTCGGCGCGGAAACGCGCGAGGAAGCGCGGCTCGCGCGCGTGATCGGCAAGTGGCGCCAGCGCACGCGCCGCACCTGGGTGCGCGGCACGTTCAACGGCGGGCTGCAGGGTGCGATGCTCGTCGCGATGCAGGCGGCGATGATCGGCGTCGCGCTGCGGCTGTGGGCGAACGACGAAGCGAGCGTCGGCGACATCGCGTTCTCGCTGACGATGTTCTTCATGCTGCAGGGGTATCTGCGCGACGTCGGCATGCACATCCGCAACCTGCAGCGCTCGGTCAACGACATGGAAGAACTCGTCGCGCTCGAGCGGCAGCCGCTCGGCATCGACGATCGCCCCGGCGCACCCGCGATCCGGATCGGGCAAGGCGAGATCCGCTTCGAGCACGTGACGTTCCGCTACGGCAACCATCCGGTGCCGCTGTACGACGACTTCTCGATGCGCATCGCGCCCGGCGAACGCGTGGGCCTCGTCGGTCATTCAGGGTCGGGCAAGACGACGTTCATCAAGCTGATCCAGCGCCTGTACGACGTGTCGGGCGGCCGCATCACGATCGACGGCCAGGACATCGCGCAAGTGCGGCAGGACTCGCTGCGCAGCCAGATCGCGATCGTCCAGCAGGAGCCCGTGCTGTTCCACCGCACGCTCGCGGAGAACATCGCGTATGCGCGCCCCGACGCGAGCCGTGCCGACATCGAGCGCGCCGCGCGCCTCGCCAGCGCGCACGAGTTCATCGCCGCGCTGCCGGACGGTTACGACACGCTCGTCGGCGAGCGCGGGATCAAGCTGTCGGGCGGCGAACGCCAGCGCGTCGCGATCGCGCGCGCGTTTCTCGCGGATGCGCCGATCCTTATCCTCGACGAAGCCACGTCGAGCCTCGACAGCGAAAGCGAAGTGCTGATCCAGCAGGCAATGGAGCGGCTGATGGTGGGCCGCACGACGCTCGTCGTCGCGCACCGGCTGTCGACCGTGCGCTCGCTCGACCGGCTGCTCGTGCTCGATCGCGGCAAGGTGATCGAGGAAGGCAACCACGACGCGCTGATCCGCATCGACGGCGGGATTTATCGCCGGCTGTTCGAGCGGCAGGCGCTGGAGCTGGCGAAGGGCTTGATCGACTCACCTCCGCGCATGGCGGACGGTGACGCCGGACCGCTGGGGGAGCCGGCGGAGGCTTGATGGACGCCCGTTCGCCACCGGGCGCGCGGCATGCGGCGGCCGCGCGTCCGGTTGCTTCGACGGGAACCGGGGCTGTGCGGCTCGCCCGGCCTTTAGATGCGTGGCAGCGCACCGAGCATGTCGACCGCCAACCTGGTGCGCGATGCGCGGCATCGGCGCGCGTCAGGAATTCACCAGCCCTTCCTGTCCGCCTTCGACTTCATCGCCGGACGCCGCGCGAGCCGCGGCGCGCTGAACGGCAAACCACTTCCGCACCCCGTAAATCAACCCGACGCCGATGACGAGCCCCGCCAACACGTCGCACAAGTAATGGCCGCCCTGCGTCGGCGTCGACACGATCATCATCGCGTTCAGCGCCAACGCGACCGGAAACGCGACACGCACGTGCCGCAACGAGTAGGCGAAGCACAGCGCCAGGATCGTGTGAAGCGACGGAAAGGAAATGAGCCCCTGGGCCGACGCGAATACCAGTTCCCGGGCCGCGCCGCCGCGCAGCGGCAGGTAGTCGGATACGGTGGCAATCGTCGCGGGATCGCGAGTGTCGAAGTGAAGAAACGCGCTTTCGGTCGGCAGCCATCCGGCGATCAGAATCGACACGATGACGGCAACGATGAACTGCACCGCAAACTCGGCGTAGTCGTTCGAGTTCGACGTCAGCGTCAGGATGATCGGGATCGCGAACAGCTGGACACTGCCGGACGCATACGCAAATTCGAACATCGCATGCAGACCGGGATGCGCGGCCACCCACTCATACGCTTGCAGCCAGTGAAACCCGAGCGCGGCGTCGAAGGAGATCAGCGCATCGCTCACGAGCGGCCGGTCGGTGGCCACGGCCAGATACTGGAGCAGCGTACCGGCATGCGTGAACACCGCCATCAGCGCGATCCACTGGAACGATCGCGCGACATTCCCGTAGAACGCTTTTCTGGCCGGCAGTTTGTATGAACGGCGCGACGCGAGCCAAGATACGCCGGTAACGGCAAAGACGACCAACAGCACTTGCGCGCGTTCGACATACCCCGTTTCGCATCCGGCCCCGACGCCGTCCGCCGGGATCACTTATCATACCGGCCAGGCAATTCGCGACGAAAGGCAGATCATGTTTACAGGCATTGTTCAGGGTGTTGGCGTCATCAAGGCCATCAAGGATCACGGCGAACTGAGAACGTTCAGCATCGAATTCCCCGACCGGTTTACCGCCGACATCGAGATCGGCGCGAGCGTGTCGGTCGACGGTGTGTGCCTGACCGTGACGACCATCCACTCGCCGCTGCTGATCGACTTCGACGTGATGCTGCCTAGCCTGCGCATCACCACGCTGGCCGACCTGACGACCGGCGCGCGCGTCAACGTCGAGCGGGCCGCGAAGGACGGCGCGGAAATCGGCGGGCATCCGCTGTCCGGCCACGTCGACTTCATGGGGACGATCCTGCACATCGCGTCGTCCGAACACAACCGGATGATCCGCATCGGCGTGCCGGCCGAATTCAAGCGATACGTGTTCGCGAAGGGCTATATCGCGATCAACGGCTGCAGCCTCACGGTGTCGGACGTCAATCGCGACGAAGGCTGGTTCGAGGTCTGGCTGATTCCCGAAACGCGCCGCGCGACCACCTTCGATGCGAAGGGCGTCGACCACAAGGTCAATATCGAGATCGAGCGCAGCACGCAGGTCGTCGTCGATACGATCCGCGAGTCGGTCAAGGAAACGCTCGGGGAATTGACCGCGGTCGTCACGACGTTGCTCGCGGAAAAGGGCATCGATATCGAGGAACTGCTCGCGCGAAATGTCGCGAAGCTGCCGAAGCCGTAACGCCCGCCTCCGCTCCCGGTGATCCGCAGGATCGCCGGGGCTCGAGTTCCGCGGGCATGCTCCGCTCGGCCAGCTCGCACGCCGACATCACTCCGCGTCGGCCTGCGCCGCCTTCCCCACCGCCACCCGCTGCGCGCGATAAATCCCCGCGTGCCCGGAAAACAGATACGCAACCACACACGCGACGATCGCATACACGCCGACATCCGCGCCGAACAGCTCGATCGCCATGATCGTCGACGCGATCGGCGTGTTGGCCGCGCCCGCGAACACCGCGACGAAGCCGAGCCCCGCGAGCACCGGCACCGGCAGCGCGAGCACCTGCCCCAGCGCGTTGCCCAGCGTCGCGCCGATGTAGAACAGCGGCGTCACTTCGCCGCCCTTGAATCCCGATGCGAGCGTGACGACGGTAAACGCGAACTTGCCCGCGAAATCGTAAGCCGGCAGCGGCCCGTGGAACGCGGCTTCGATCGTCGGAATCCCGAGCCCCAGATACTGCGGCACGTTCAGCACGGTCGCCGCCACGGCCACCATCAGGCCGCCGAGCACCGGCTGCAGCGGCGCGTAGCGGACGACGCGCCGAAACCATGCGGTCAACGCGTGCGTCGCAAATGCGAACAGCCGCCCGACGACGCCGAACGCGACACCCGCGACGACCGTCGCGGCGAGCCCCGTCGCCGACACGGCCGGCACGAACGGAATCGCATACACGGTGTGATGCACGCCCCACGCGCGGCACACGACGTCCGCGACGATCGCCGACGCAACGCAGGTCAACAGCGCGTCGTACCGCACGCGGCCGATCGCGAGCACCTCGAGACCGAACACGGCGCCCGCGAGGGGCGTGCCGAACACAGACGAGAACCCGGCGGCGATTCCGCCCATCAGCAGCACGCGCCGATGCTCGCGATCGAGCCTGAACAGGTGCGTGATGCGATCGGCGAGCGCGCCGCCCATCTGCACGGCCGTGCCTTCGCGGCCGGCCGACCCGCCGAACAGGTGGGTGACGACGGTCGCGACGAGCACGAGCGGCGCCATCCGCTTCGGCACGAGCGCCTTCGGGTCGTGAATCTCGTCGATCAGCAGGTTGTTGCCGCGCGCGACCGACTGGCCGAACCGGTGGTAGACCCAGCCGGTCGCGAAACCGGCGGCCGGCAGCCCCCACAACAGCCACGGATGCGCGACGCGCGTGCCGGTCGCCCAGTCGAGCGCGATCAGGAACAGCGCGGAAGCCGTGCCGGCCAGCGCGCCGAGCAGGGCCGAGAGCGCGAGCCAGCGGCACACGTAGCGCGCGGTCGCGAGAAAATCGGCAGAAGTCGAGAAAAACATGATTTCCAGATTCGACGGGACATCAAAACCTGGGCGGCAGAATACCGCATGGACGGCCTGCGACCTCCTGACAACCCAGGAACACGCAGGCATCATCAGCCGGGAGAACCGGCGGTTGAGGGCCGAACCGCAGGCGCCAGCGCCGGACTCGACCGCAGGGAGGCATGCCATCTCCGCAGGCGGCAATTGTACGCGACGCCGTGTATCGCACGCAATGCGGCCCGCCGCTGCGCCCGGTCAGTCGAGCGGCTTGCGCGTCACGCGTGAGATCAGCTGGGGCGCGATCCGGTCGAGCGGCAGGATCGCCGACGCCGCGCCGATCGCCGCGGCTGCCTTCGGCATCCCGTACACGGCGCTGGTCGCCTCGTCCTGCGCGATCGTGTAGCACCCCTTCGCCCGCATCGCCTTCAACCCGAGCGCGCCGTCGCGCCCCATCCCGGTCAGCAGCACGCCGAGCGCGTCGCCCTGCCAGCCGTCGGCGACACTGTTGAAGAACACGTCGATCGACGGCCGGTACGGCGTGTCGGCCGGATGTCGCGTATAGCCGAGCACACCGCGCGGCGACAGGCACAGGTGGTCGTTGGTCGCCGCGAGCAGCACCTCGCCGGCCTGCGGCACGCCGCCCTGCCGCGCGACACGCACTGGCAGCCGCGTATAGCCGTCGAGCCACTCCGCCATACCGTGCGCGAACGCCTGGTCGACGTGCTGCACGATCACGAGCGCCGCCGGAAACTCGGCCGGCAGCGCGCGCAGCAGCGCGGTGAGCGCGGTCGGGCCGCCGGCCGACGCGCCGATCGCGATCAGCGTCGGCTGACCGCGCGCGGGCGTCGGCCTGGGCGGCGCGAGCGTCGCGGCCCGGCTTTCGAGCAGCCGGCCGATCTGGTCGATCTTCGCGAGCAGCGGCTGCGGCGCCGCATCCGACGGCAGGCCTAGCGCGAGCGTCGGCGTGTCGACCGCGTCGAGCGCGCCGGCGCCCGCGCCATGATCTGCCGGGTCGCGGCCACGCCGTCGAGCTTCGGCATCACGAGATCCATCAGCACGAGATCGGGCGGATGCGCGACGCAGAAATCCACCGCCTCGTCGCCATCGGTCGCCACCCACAGCACGCGGTGATCGCTGCGCCGCGCGATCACGCGGCGCAGCGCCTCGACGGCAAGCGGCAGATCGTTGACGATGCCGATGTTCATCCGCGTGCATCCCCGATCAAATCGTGCACCGCGTCGAGCAGCGCCTCGTCGTGGAAACTGCTCTTCGCGAGATAGTAGTCGGCGCCGGCATCGAGCCCGCGCCGGCGATCCTCGTCGCGATCCTTGTACGACACGATCATCACCGGCACGCGCTTGAGCATCGGGTCGCCCTTGATCAGCGTGACGAGTTCAATCCCGTCCATGCGCGGCATGTCGACGTCGGTCACGACCAGGTCGAACGCGTCGCTGCGCACCGCGTTCCAGCCGTCCATCCCGTCGACCGCGACGGTCACGTCGTACCCGCGCTTTTCGAGCAGCTTGCGTTCGAGCTCGCGCACCGTCAGCGAATCGTCGACGACGAGCACGCGGCGGCGCCGGTCGGCGAGCGCGAGCTGCGGGTCGCGGGTGAGCTTCGCGAGCTGGCCGCCGCGCACGAGCTTGTCGACGGAGCGGATCAGGTCCTCGACGTCGACGATCAGCACCGGGTCGCCGTTCTCGAGCAACGCACCGGCCGCGATGTTCTGGATCTTGTTCAGGCGGGCATCGAGCGGCTGCACGACGAGCATCCGCTCGCCGAGGAAGCGGTCGACGGCGACCCCGTACAGCTCGGGCTCGCCGCCGACCACCACGACGGCCGTGCTCGCGCGCGCGACGTCCGGCTCGCCCGCGTCGAGCAGCTGATGCGCGGCGACGAGGCCCGCGCGCCGGCCGTCGAACGGGAAATGCGGCTGCCCCTCGAGCACGTCGATGTCGTCGTGCGCGAGTTCGAGCGTGCGGCGCACGTGCGCGAGCGGGAACGCGTACGGCTCGCCGCCCACCTCGACCAGCAGACTGCGGATCACCGACAGCGTGAGCGGCAACTGCAGCACGAAGCGCATGCCCGCACCCGGCTCGTTGAAAATGCGCACCGCGCCGCGCACGCCGCGCACCATCTCCTGCACCGCGTCGAGGCCGACGCCGCGGCCCGACACGTCGGTCACCGCTTCGCGCATCGAGAAGCCCGGCAGCAGCAGGAATTCGAGCAGCTCGGGATCGGACAGCCGCGCGGCCGTCTCGTCGTCGGTCAGCCGCTGGCGCACGACGGCCGCGCGCAACGCGTCCATGTCGACGCCCGGCCCGTCGTCGATCACGCTGACGAGCAGCGAGCCGGCGCTGTGGCGCGCCTCCAGCGTCACGCTCGCCTCGGCCGGCTTGCCGCGTGCGCGGCGCGCGTCGGGCGCTTCGACGCCGTGATCGATCGCATTGCGCAGCAGGTGGCCGAGCGGCGCGTCGAGCAGATCGAGGATGTCGCGGTCGACCTGCGTGCCCTCGCCGACGATCGAGAAGCGTACCTGCTTGCCGAGCGAGCGCGCGAGATCGCGGACGATGCGCGGATACGCGCGCGTCGCGTCGCCGAACGGCCGCATCCGGCACTGCAGCGCCTCGTCGTACAGTTGCTCGGCAATATGCGTGCTGCGTCGCTCGAAGCGGTCGAATTCGTCCATCCGCTCGGCGAGCGAGCGCTGCAGGTCGTTCAGCATGTGCCGCACATCGTTCACCGACGCGAGCACGCCCGCGTCGAGATCGTCGGCGAACCGTTCGTACAACAGATCGAGCGAGCGTGCCGCATCGCGCTGCGCACGCTTCACGCGCAGCATCGATTCCGCGAACGGCTTGAGCCAGCGCGATTCGACCAGCGATTCGCCGGACAAGCTCAGCAGCCGGTTCAGCGTATCGGCGCGCACGCGGCGCATCGCGCCCGCGCCGGCCGCGCGGCCGGCCTGGACCGGATCGGGCACGGGCACCGACACCGCGAGCGGCGGCGCCGCGGCGCCGGCCCTGACCGGCTCGTTCGCCGCGCCATCGTGCTCGCGAAACGGCACGACCGACGGCGGTGCCGGCGGCGCCGGCGGCTCGGTAAAGGTCGGCGCGGGCATCGCGTGCACGCCGTCGGCGCCGGTCAGCGCCAGCGCGAATGCTTCGATCTCCGTCGACGACACGGGCGGCGCCTGCGGATCGGCGACCCGCACCAGCAGGTCGACGCCGGCCAGCAGCACGTCGACATGCGTGGCCGTCAACGCGATCGTGCCGGCCTGCGCGGCCACGAAGCACTCTTCCATCCGCCCCGCGATGTCGACGCCGAGCGGCACGCCGACGATACGCGCGGCGCCCTTCAGCGAATGCGCGGCGCGCATGCACGCCTCGAGCGCGACGGAGTCGGGCTCGCCCGATTCGAGCGCGAGCAGGCGCTCGGACAGCGCCTGGGTCTGCGTGCGCGTCTCCTCGCGATACAGCTCGAGCAGCGACAGGTGGCTCAGATCGTCGTCGCCGCTCATCGCATGCTCCGTGTCACGGCATCGAACAGCCGATCGTCGTCGAGCAGGCCCACCGACTTGCCGCGCCACGACAGCACGCCGCGCGACAGACCGGCGCTCGCACGCCCGACCGTCGCCGGCACGGGCACCCATTCCGATGCGCTAAAGCGCAACACGCCCTCGACTTCGTCCACCGGAAACACGACCGGCTCGCCCTGGTGCGCGGCGACCAGCAGCCGCGTGAAACGGCTGTCCGCGCTGCCGCCACCGTTGCTGCCCTTGCCCGCATCGAGGCCGAGCAATGCGCCGATCGAGATCGCGATGCGCAGCGTGCCGCGAATGTTCACCACGCCGCGCACGGCCGAATGGCGGCGATGCGGCAGCGAATGGATCGGGCGCGTGCCGGCGATCTCGCGCAGCACGCCGATCGACAGCGCGAGCCATTCGTCGGCGACGCGAAATGCCAGTGCCGCCTGGCGCGTATCGTCGTCGCCGTGCGCGCCCGTCGCGCCGAACGCGCTGATCCGCTGCGTGGTGTCGGCCATCTCCGCGACGCCGAGCGGACGCTCGAGCAGTTTCGCCGCGTGATACGCGTAGACCGGGCAGTTCAGGCAGCGCAGGCAGTCGGCGAGCCGCTCGCACGAGCGGTCGCCGTGCGTGCCGATCCGGTTCCAGCAATCGTCGACGCCGATCGTCGTGTCGTCAGTGGCAACGGCGTCGCGGTTCATTGTTTGGTCGGTCATCCCGATGTCGGCTCCCAGCCCGTATTCCCATTATCCGGCCGAGCGCCGCGCGCGCTCGAGCAGCCATTGCGCGCCGGCGCCATCGCCGCCGACGTCGAGCAAGGTCGCGAGATGCGTCAGCGCTTCGTGGTGCGTCGGCCGCAGGTACAGCGCCTTCCGGTAGAAGTCGCCCGCTTCCGCGACGCGGCCGCGCGCATCCGCGATCAGCCCGTTCAGGTAGAACGCGTCCGCGTGCGGGCCGGCGTGCGCGGAGAACAGCGCGAGTACGCGCTCGGCCTCGTCGAAGGCCCCCGCGTTGGCCAGCGCCTGCGCTTGCTCGAGCGTCGGCGGGGTGCTGTCGGCTACCGGTGTTGCCGGAGCGGGCGCGGGGCCGGCGTGGGCGGCGTGGACTTGACCGACCGTGCCGGCCGGCGCGTCGATGCGCAACTCGCTCCGCGCCTCGAATGCCGCCGGGCGCTCGACCGGCGCGAGCGCGGCGAGCGGCGCCGCCGCCCCGCTCCAGGCCGGCGGCACGACGGCCGCCAGCGGACGCGCGGTGGGTGCCTGCGCCACCGCGCAGCGCTCCGCGCGCCGGAATGGCGCGAGCGCGGGCAGCGGCGCCGCATGCCGCGACGCGTATGCGTCGGCCGCACCAGCTTGCGCGCGATGGAACGCGAATGCCAGCGGCACGCGCGCGGAGCGCATCCCGTGCCGCATCGCGACGCCCGTTTCGGCGGGACCGACGAACAGCATCCCGTCGTCGGCGAGCCGGCTTTCGAGCGAACCGATCACGCGATCCTGCGCGTCGCGGTCGAAATAGATCAGCACGTTGCGACAGAACACGAAATCGTAGCGCACACCCGTATCGGTGCCCGACTCGATCAGGTTCGCCTGGCGAAACTGCACGCACGCGCGTACGCGCTCGTCGAGCAGCCAGCCGTCCGCGACGGGCGTGAAGTAGCGGCCGCGGAACTCGGTCGCCGTGCCGCGGAATGCGTTGCGTCCGTAGCAGCCGAGCCGCGCCTGTTCGACCGCGCGCGCGCTCAGGTCCATCGCATCGATCGTGAAACTGGCCGGATCGAGCCCGGCGTCGAGCAGTGCCATCGCCGCCGAGTACGGCTCCTCGCCGGTCGAACACGGCGCGCTCAGCACGCGCAGCACGCGTCCAGGCATCGCGGCGACCCGCTCGGCCGCGACCCGCGCGAGCGTCGCGAACGCCTCGCGATCGCGGAAGAACCATGTCTCGGGCACGACGAACAGTTCGATCAGCGCGCACCGCTCGTCGGCCGACGCGTTGAGCTGCTGCCAGTACGCGTCGAGCGCTTCCGGCGTGACGGGCGGCCGCGCCCCCGACGGCAGCCGCTCGTCGTCGCCCTGCAGCGCATGCACACGCTCGGTCAGCGCGCGGGTCAGGAAATCGTTGCCGAGCGAATCGGGGTCGATGCCGGTCTCGCGCAGCAGCCAGCCGCGAAATCGCGAATCGGACGCTCTCATGCGGACTCCTCTCCGTGGCCCGGCAGGCCGTCGAACAGAGACAGGCGCGCAACGTCGTCGATCAGGTCGGACATCGAGACCTGCTGCACGATCCCGTCGGGCGTATTCGCAACGGGCCCCAGCCAGCGCGTGCGCGCGGTCGATACGCCGCTCGCACGGAACGCCGCGCGGTCGATCCGCAGCGTCTGCGTCGCGCGCTCGACGATCAGGCCGATCACGCGTTCGCAGTCGACCTGCGCGACACGGTAGCGCACCATCACGAGCCACGTCGAGCGCAGCGCATGCGCGCGCCGTCCGAGCGCGAGCATCGGCACGTCGATCACCGGCACCGGCTGGCCGCCGCGCATCAGCAGCCCGGCGATCCAGTCGGGCGCGCCGGGCACGGCCTTGGTGGTCGCGAGCGGCAACACCTCGTCGATGTCGGCCGCGTCGAGCGCATAGCGCTCGCCGTCGAGCTCGAACATCAGGAACAGCGCGTGCGCGCCGCCGAGCGACTCGGCGCGCATCACGCGTCGACCTTGAAGCGCGACACGCTGGTGCGCAACTGGTTCGCGACGAGCGTCAGGTCGTCGATCGCCTGCGACGACTGGCGCAACGATTCGGCCGTCTGCTGCGCGGCTTCCGACAGCTGCGACAGCGCCTGCGTGATCTGCTCGGCACCGTTCGCCTGCGTCTGCATCCCTTCGTTGACCATCTGGAAGCGCGGCGCGAGCGTCTGCACTTCGGCGATGATCTGCGACAGCTGGCCGCCGACCTGCTGCACGTCGAGCATCCCGCGGCGCACTTCCTCGGAGAACTTGTCCATCCCCATCACGCCCGCCGACACCGCCGACTGGATCTCCTTCACCGTCTGCTCGATGTCGTAGGTCGCGACGGCCGTCTGGTCGGCAAGACGGCGGATCTCGGTCGCGACGACCGCGAAGCCGCGGCCGTACTCGCCGGCCTTCTCGGCCTCGATCGCCGCGTTCAGCGACAGCAGGTTGGTCTGGTCGGCCACCTTGGTGATGGTCGCGACGACCTGGTTGATGTTCAGCGCCTTCTCGTTGAGGATCGCGAGCTTCGCGTTCACCGACCCGGCGGCGTCCATCACGCTGCGCATCGTCTCGCCCATCCGCGTGAGACCGCTCTGGCTCACGCCCGCGAGCGTCGCCGACTGCTCGGCCACGCCGGCCACCTCGTTCATCGTGCGCAGCAGGTCGCGCGACGTCGCGAAGATCTCGCGCGACGTCGCGCCGATCTCGGTCGTCGTCGCCGCGGTTTCGTTGGCGGTCGCCTGCTGCTCGCGCGACGTCGCCGCGATTTCGGCGACCGACGTCGTCACCTGCAGCGACGACTGCTGCGCGCGCGCGACGAGCTCGGTCAGCTCGTCGGCCATGCGGTTGAAGCCCGTCTCGAGCGTGCCGAATTCGTCGCGGCGGCGCAGGTCGAGACGGCGCGTCAGGTTGCCGGTGCGCATCACGTCGTGCACTTCGACGAGCCGCGCCATCGGCACCGTGACCGCGCGGAACAGCCCGTAGCCGAGCGCCAGTGCGGACAGCAGCACGATGCCGAGCGCGGTCGCCAGCACGATCTCGGTATCCTGCACCGACTCGCGGATCAGCTTCGCGGACTGGTCGGCGAACTTGCGGTTCTCCTGCACCAGCGAATTCGCGTTGCGCACGACCTCGGCCCACACGGGCTGCACCTTCGCGTACGCGGCGACGGCCTCTTCGTGCGACAAACGATGCTTTTGCAGCGCATCGTTCAACAGCGGCACGTAGCGATCGAACGACGCGCGGAACGTCGCGAAGCGCTGGCGGTCGTCGTCGCGGAACATCGTGTTCTGGTAGTCGACCGACAGCGACTCGACGTCCTTCAGCGAATCGGCGATCTTCGCGAGATCGCGCCGCACGGTATCGGGATCGGTCTCGACGAAGGTCGCCTGCTGCAGCAGTTGGAACGATTCGTTGACCGCCCCGCGCAGCGACGCCGCGAGATAGACGCCGGGCAGCGAGTCGCGCTCGATGCTGACGGCTTCGGTATTGATCGCGCGCAGGCGCTCGTAGGACACGCCGGCGGTCACGAGCATCAGCACGAACAGCACGCCGAAGCTGAGCAGGATGCGGTTGCCGAGCGTCAGCCGGGCAGCGCCGCCGATCGTCGGATGCAGGCTTTCATTGGTCGCACGGGGCGTCACGGTGGCCATGTTCGTTATGGGCTTTCTAAAATCAGCGTTGAAAAAACCGCGCTCGCGTGCGCGCCGGACGGCACGCAACGAGCGCATCGGGGTCCCTCGGGCGGCGCGGCACCGGCAAGCCGCGCAGCAACCTCATCGCTCTGCCTGCGCCGGCAACCGAAGCGCGACCATGAAGCCGCGTGCGGTATTGCGCATCAGGATCTGGCCGCGATGGCGTGCCGCCGTCGCACGGACGAACGCGAGCCCGAGGCCGAAGCCGCTGCGCGCGGCGCCGTGCGCGGATTCGAGCCGCACGAACGACTCGGTCGCGGCCGTGCGCTGCTCGGGCGCGATGCCGCTGCCGCCATCCTCGACGCCGATCAGCCACGCGCCGTCGTCGTCGCTCAGCGTGCAGTGCACGTCCGTGCCGGCCGGGCCGTATTTCAGCGCGTTGTCGATCAGGTTCGCGGCGGCGCGCGTGAGCATCATGCGGTCGCCCATCGTCACGCACTCGGCGTCGGGCACGTGGGCCACCACCCGGCTGCCGAAGCCGGCCGCCTTCTCCCACAGCTGGTCGACCGCATCGAGCACGATCTCGTTGAGACTCAGGACTTCATGCGCGCGGCGTTCCGACTGCGCGCGGGTCAGATGAATGAAGC
Source organism: Burkholderia sp. Nafp2/4-1b (assembly GCF_003635165.1). Taxonomy (GTDB): domain Bacteria; phylum Pseudomonadota; class Gammaproteobacteria; order Burkholderiales; family Burkholderiaceae; genus Burkholderia. Next base: position 241,826 of record NZ_ML058601.1, read on the forward strand.
CGTCGGCGAGCGCGAGCGCGCGCCGCGCATGGCCGGCGATGCGCTCCATGATCGCCGGCATGTCGCCGTGCTCGCTCCGGTAGACCTCCAGCAGTGCGAGGATCGACGTCTGCGGCGAGCGCATGTCGTGCGACAGGAAATCCAGCGCCTCGTCGCGCTGCCGCGACATCAGGTACGAATTCGAGTGATAGCGGATGCGCGCGGTGAGCTCCATCGCGTCCGGGAGCTTCACGAGATAGTCGTTCGCGCCGGCGATGAACGCCTCGCGCTTGACGATCGGCTCTTCCTTTGCCGACAGCACGATGATCGGCACACGTGCGGTGTCGGCGTCCGCGCGCCACGCGCGAACGAGATCGAGGCCGTCGATGTCCGGCATCACGAGATCCTGCAGGATGACCGTCGGTTTCACGTCGCGCGCGACCGCCATCGCCCGGTGTGCATCGGTGCACACATGCAGGTCGATATCGTGCTCGCCGCGCAGCGCGCGGCGGATCACCTCGCCGACGAACGGCTGATCGTCGACGAGCAGAACCGATAGCCCCGATTCAAGACAATCCGGCGCATTTTCACCGCTCGATTCTTTCATAAATACCGTTTCAAACGCCAAATCTCCAATTGATTCTTGCATAGGAGTTGATTATCCGACTTGGGCGCCATCTTGATTTGGCGGCTGAGCAATCCGCCTGATGCTGCCGATCTGGCCTGTCGGCATTGCCGCACGGGGATCCGAACGCCGATTTTTCCCCGACGACGGCCGCATTACCTCCGCGCGCTTTCTCTCAATAAAGATAACCGGCTGATTCTAAATGAAATTGGAACACAGCATCTATCTCCTTCCGGTTTAGTTTTGCCAAATATGGTGAAAGAGCGGGATTCAGATAAATCAGATCATTTCCGGGCGCGAAAGACGATAACGTTCACGAAGCCGGCGCAGCGAGGTTTGCATGCGCTGCAAGGCCCGTGCGCCGAACGTATCCGGGCAGGATGCCGAGCCGGTGAATCGGGCGGAAACGGACGGGGAAAATCACGCGTCGCGACCGGATCGGCCGCGACGCGAAGGCCCGACCTCGTCGGCCCCGAACCGGCCGGCGCGGTAACGGCGGCCGTGGCGACCCGCGAGCGCGGTTACCCGCGCGCGTGCTGCGCGGACACTTCCTGCAGGTCGAGATCGCGCTCGAGCATGTGCAGCATCTCGTCGTGAATGCGGCCCGAACGATGCAGGCGCAACAATTCCGCGCGCCCGGCCTTGATCGCTGCCAGCACGACGTCGTAATGCGCGGTGCGCACCTGCGCCGGATAAGCCGGCTCGTTCTTCGACCGCTCGGTCAGTTCCGCGCGATACGTGTACTGCTCCAGCAGGCGCGGGTGAATCACGTTGCCGCTGTCGTCGCGCACCAGCGGCTGGATCGCCGCGAGTTGCGCCGCCTCGATGTGTGCCCACGCCTGCGGTTCGCTCAGGTGGTGCGCGGCGCGCGTTTCGTGCTGCGGCAGGCGCAGCAGCCGGATCAGCGGCCCGATGGTCGTGCCTTGCAGCAGCACGGTGACGAGAATCACCGCGAACGACGCGACCAGGATCACGTCACGGCCCGGCATCGCCTCCGGCAGCGACAGCGCGATCGCCAGCGTCACGACCCCGCGCATCCCGGCCCAGCTCATGATCGTCGCGGCTTTCCAGTCGGGCGCGACGCCGCGCCGCACGATCCCGCGCACCGGCACCTTCAGCGCCTCGACCGCGTAAATCCACACGAAGCGCGATACGATCACCGCCGCCAGCACCGCAAGCACCGGCGGCACCATCGTGGCGAGCACCTGTTCGAAGCCGCCGAGCCGGTGAATCGCACCGCGCAGCGACAGCCCGATCAGCACGAACACCATCGCCTCGAGCAGGAACACGATGACCTGCCAGAACGCGGTGCCGCGCGTGCGCACGGCCGCCGAGAACACCTCGTGCTGATGCCAGCCGACGATCATGCCGGCCGTGACCGTCGCGATCACGCCGGACACCTCGACCATCTCGCCCGCGATGTAGGCGATCCAGCCGGCGATCACCGCGACGGTGATGACCAGATAGTCGTCGTCGAGCAGCTTCAGGAACCACACGACGAGCTTGCCGACCAGAAAGCCGACCACGACGCCGCCCAGCCCCAGCTCCGCGAAGCGCACGACCGCGTGCTCGACGCTGAACGCGCCCGTCAGCGCGGCAGCGACCGCGAAGCGGAACAGCACCAGGCCGGCCGCGTCGTTCAGCAGGCTTTCCCCTTCGAGCAGCACCATCAGCCGGCGCGGCAGCGCGACGCGTTCGAGCACGGCCTTCGCGGCCACCGCATCCGGCGGCGACACGATCGCGCCGAGCGCGAAACATGCGGCCCACGGCAGCGACGGCACGACCCAGTGCACGGCGACGCCGACCGCGAACGTCGTGAACACCACCGCACCGATCGCGAGCATCAGGATTCCGCCGACGTTGCGCTTGAATTCTTCCCACACGGAGAAATACGCGCCGTCCATCAACAGCGGCGGCAGGAACACGAGCAGCACGAGCTCGGGATCGAGATTGATCGGCGGCAGACCGGGAATGAACGCGATGCCGATGCCACCGATCAGCAGCGCGGCCGCGGGCGGCAATCGCAAGCGCTTGGCGATGCATTCGAGCGCGACGATCACGAGGAATGACAGCAGAACCAGCTTGAATGCCGAGACGGGGGACATGAAGCAACCTCGTGAAGAATGAATGCGCACGCCAGCCGGTTTCGTACCCCGGTTGGCCATTTCGCGCGATTACATCACGATGCGATGCTTGCAGTCGAGCGGGTTCGGCGCGGCGACGTGTGGCGCTGCGACGTGTGGCGCTGCGACGTGCGGCGCGGCGGCGCGTGCGCTGCGTCGATGGCGCACGGCGGGTGAGCGCCGCGCCGCCGACCGCACCGCCGCTTCGGCATGCGCCGAAACGAAAACGGCACGCGGGCCGGCGCGACTGCCCGCCCGCGTGCCGTCATGCGGCCTGCCCTCGCGCTAGCGGCGCCGCACGACCATCAGTCGCGGCTCGGTCATGTCCTCGATCGCGTAGCGGATCCCTTCGCGGCCGAGCCCCGAATCCTTCACGCCGCCGTACGGCATGTTGTCGACCCGGAACGACGGTACGTCGTTGATCACGACGCCGCCTACCTCCAGTTCGTCCCACGCGCGCTGCGCATGCGCGAGCGAATCGGTGAACACGCCGGCCTGCAGCCCGAAGTCGCTGTCGTTCACGCGCGCAAGCGCGTCGTCGAAGCGGTCGAACTTCTCGAGGATCGCGACCGGGCCGAATGCCTCCTTGCGGTACAGGTCCTGTTCGCGGCCGACGCTTTCGAGCAGCGTCGCCTCGAACATCGCGCCGTCGACCTTCCCGCCCGCGATGATCTTCGCGCCCGCCGCGACGGCCGCGTCCATCCAGCCGGACAGCCGGCGCGATTCGGATTCGGAGATCATCGGGCCGACGAACGTCGACGGATCCTTCGGATCGCCCATCTTCAGCGAACGCGTTTTCGCCACCAGCTTGTCGCGCAGCGCGTCATACAGGTCGGCATGCACGAGGATCCGCTGCACGCCGATGCAGCTCTGGCCCGACTGGTAATACGCGCCGAACGCGAGACGATCGACCACGTAGTCGAGCTGGGCGCGCTGATCCGCGTCGACGATCGCCGCCGCGTTGCCACCGAGCTCCAGCACGACTTTCTTCTTGCCGGCCTTCTCCTTCAGCGCCCAACCGACCGCCGGCGAGCCCGTGAAGGACAGCAGCCTGAAGCGCTCGTCGGTGGTGAAGAGGTCGGCGCCGTCGCGATGCGCGGGCAGCACCGAGAACGCGCCCTTCGGCAGGTCGGTTTCCGCGAGCACTTCGGCGATGATCAGCGCGCCGATCGGCGTGCGGCTCGCGGGCTTCAGCACGAACGGACAGCCTGCGGCCAGCGCGGGCGCAACCTTGTGCGCGGCGAGGTTCAGCGGGAAGTTGAACGGCGAGATGAACGAGCACGGGCCGATCGGCACGCGCCGCGTATAGCCGGTATAGCCTTGCGCGCGCGCCGAGATCTCGAGGTTGAGCACTTCGCCGTCGATGCGCACCGACTCCTCGGATGCGACGCGGAACGTATCGATCAGCCGCGTCACTTCGCCTTTCGAATCGTTGATCGGCTTGCCGGCCTCGATGCACAGCGCCTCGGCCAGTTCGTCGAAACGTTCGCGAAAGCGCGCGACGCAGTGATCGAGCACCGCCTGCCGCCGGTAGGCCGGCAACTCTCGCATCGGCTTCGCGGCATCGACCGCCGCGCCGATGGCCGCATCGATCGCCTTCGCGTCGGCCAGCGCGACGCGCGTCGCGACCTTGCCGCTGAACTTGTCGGTGACTTCCAGATCGGTGTTCGCGTAGACGGCCTCGTTGGCCAGGTAGTACGGATAGGTATCCTTCAGCATGGAACGCTCCTTCCGGTGAACTGCGGATTCAGAGTTGCGCCGACAAGCGCTTGATTTCGCGGTTGAGCACGCGCTCGTTGTCCGAATAGTCGATCGGCACGTCGATCACGTGCACGCCGGGCGTCGCGAAGCAGTCGCGCAAGAGCGGCTCGAGATCATCGGCCGCTTCGACGCGATGCCCGTGCGCGCCATAGCTCTGCGCATACGACACGAAGTCGGGGTTCTTCAGCGTCATCGCGAAATCGGGGAAATTCATGTTTTCCTGCTTCCAGCGGATCATCCCGAACGCATCGTCGCGCAGGATCATCACGACGATGTCGAGCTTCAGCCGCACGGCCGTTTCGAGTTCCTGCGAATTCATCATGAAACCGCCGTCGCCGCACACGGCGATCACCTTGCGCTGCGGATGGACGATCTTCGTCGCGATCGCCGACGGCAGGCCCGCGCCCATCGACGCGAGCGCGTTGTCGAGCAGCAGCGAGTTCGGCTCGTGCGCACGCCAGTAGCGCGCGAACCAGATCTTGTACATCCCGTTGTCGAGGCAGACGATCCCGTCGACCGGCAGCGCGTTGTACAGGTCGTTCACGATCCGCACCGGATACATCGGAAAGCGCGGATCGTGCTGGCCCTTCTGCAGGTGCGCGTCGAAATGCTCCTTGATCATCTTGAAGCGCTCGAAATCCCAGTGCGATTGCGGCGTGACGGCCTCCTTCATCTGCCACACCGCGTTCGCGATGTCGCCGACCACCTCGATCTGCGGAAAATAGACGGGATCGACCTGCGCGCCGAGGAAGTTCACGTGGATCACGGTCTTGTCGTCCGCGCGCATGAAGAACGGCGGCTTCTCGATCACGTCGTGGCCGACGTTGATGATGCAGTCCGCATGCTCGATCGCGCGGTGCACGAAGTCGCCGTCGGACAGCGTCGCGTTGCCGAGCCACAACGGATGCGTCTCGTCGATCACGCCCTTGCCCATTTGCGTCGTGAAGAACGGGATGCCCGTCTTGTCGACGAATTCGAGCAGCATCTTGCAGGTCGTCTTGCGGTTGCCGCCCGCGCCGATCATCAACAGCGGATGTCGCGCGCCGTGGATCGCGTCGATCGCGTGCGCGACCGCCTTCTCCTCGGCCACCGGCCGCCGGCTGAAGCTGCGCGGGATCGGCTTGCCGTCGCCCTCCTCGTGCGCGATGTCTTCCGGCAGTTCGAGGTGCGCAGCACCCGGACGCTCCTCCTCCGCGCGGCGGAACGCCTCGCGCACGGCCGACGGAATGTTGCCGATCGACACGATCTGCCGCGTGAATTTCGTAAGCGGCTGCATCATGTCGACGACGTCGACGATCTGGAAGTGGCCCTGCTTGCTCGACTTGATCGGCTTCTGCCCGGTAATCATCAGCATCGGCATGCCGCCGAGCTGCGCGTACGCGGCGGCCGTCACGAAATTGGTCGCGCCCGGCCCGAGCGTCGCGAGACACACGCCGGTGCGGCCCGTCAGGCGGCCGTAGGTGGCGGCCATGAATCCGGCCGCCTGCTCGTGCCGGGTCAGCACGAGCTTGATCTTCGATCGCCGCAGCGATTCGAGCAGATCGAGGTTTTCCTCGCCGGGAATGCCGAACACGTACTCGACGCCTTCGGCTTCCAGCGCCTTCACGAACAGATCCGATGCTTTCATGGGGACTCTCGGTTGATGCCGCCACCCCGGCTTACGGGCGCGCGACGTTCGGAACGCGCGCCGGCCTACGGCACGCGGACGCTTTACCTACTGGACAGACCACGGCACTGCCCGCCGTGCGCAGCAACGAGTGCAACGCATGGCGGCGCCTCCCTGTGCGGGAGGGCAAACGGACTCGCCCGCGCGCGGCAAACCGGCACGCGGGCGGCAAGGACGTTTTGATTGTAGACGGATTCCCGGCATTCCGGCTTCGACCGGATGGCCGAGTCCGGCGGCGCCACTGGATCGGCCTGACGGCCAATTCGACCTCAAACGGCGCGCGCCGCCTTACTGTAGGGCCAACCGAATTCCATTCGCCGAACCTGTGAACTATGGTTGACATACTGCAATCCATGCCCTACAGTGCCCCTACATTCAGCATCCGGACCACCGACGTCTTCGACGCGTGGTTTGCCGGCCTTCAGGATCGTGTCGCGCGGCGGCGCATCCAGGCGCGCATCGACCGTCTGTCGATGGGCAACCCGGGCGACTGGAAATCCGCCGGCTCCCCCGTCGTCGAAATGCGTATCGACCACGGCCCCGGCTATCGCGTCTATTACGTGAGGCGCGGAACGATATGGGTGATCCTGCTCTGCGGCGGCGACAAGTCGACGCAACAGGCGGACATCCGCGCCGCGCATGCGATGCTCGAGCGGCTTGACCTGGAGTGATGATGGACAAGATCAAGACCCGGCCGTGGGATTCGGCCGAACACCTGAAAACCGACGACGACATGGCCGACTATTTCGAGGCCTGTCTGCAGGAAGCCGGCGACGACCCGACCTTCATCGCGCATGCGCTCGGCGTGATCGCCCGCGCACGCGGCATGTCGCAGGTCGCGCGCGACGCAGGCCTGTCGCGCGAAGGGCTGTACAAGGCGCTGTCGCACGACGGCAATCCGAGCTTCGGCACGATCCTGAAGGTGATCAAGGCGCTCGGCCTGCAACTGCATGGCGCGAAGGCGCACGCGTGACGCAACGGCGCGCAACGGCGAGCGATGTGCGCAACGAGTGCAGGAAGTGCAATAAACGCAACCGGTGCAACGTGCGCGATGGCCGCGGCCGCGTCAATGCAGCCATCCGCTCGCCCAGCGCGGCACCAGCGACACCAGATACAGCCCGAGCCCGATCAGCCCGCCGACCAGCGTGCCGTTGATGCGGATGTACTGCAGGTCCTTGCCGATGTTCAGCTCGATCTGCCGCGACATTTCACGCGCATCCCAGTTGCGCACCGTATCGCGAATGTGACGCATCAGGAAATCCGCGAAATCCGGCGCCATCTCGTGCACGGCCTTCTCGATGTGCTCGTTCAGCGACGCCCGCAACGCCGGGCTCTGGGCGAGCCGCGCACCGAGCCACCCGCCGAGCGTCGCGGCCTGCCGGTGCAGTGCCGAATCGGGTCGCGCAAGATCGGCCTTCAGCCATGCGCGCAACTGGTCCCACAGATCGCGCACGTACTCGTTGAATGCGTCGCCATCGCGGATGTAGCGCTTGATCTCTTCGCCCTTCTCGATGAACGCCGGGTCATGCTTCAGCCGCTCGGTGAGCCGCACGACGGTGCGATCGAAACGCTGCCGCAGTTCGTGTTCGGGGTCGGCCGCCACGCCCTCGAGCACGCGGCTCACCGCGCTCGCCAGCATGCGCGCGCCGTTCTCGCCGAACCACTGCGTCGGCATGATCTTCTCGACCTTCGGGTATTGCGTCTTCAGCCACTCGACGATGAAGCCCGCGATCACCTCGCGGTTCTCTTCCTTGTCGAGCACGTCGACCACCTGTTCGATCGCATCGTCGAGCAGCGTCTGGTGGCGGCCGTCCTTCGTCAGCGTATCGAGGATCGCACCGGCCGATTGCGACAGGTCGATCCGGCCGATCACCGCACGAAACGCATCGTGAACGAACGACTGGATCCGCGCGTCGTCGGTCATGTCGAGCGCGAAGCTCATCAGCTTCGTCACGTAGCTGCCGAGCGCCTCGGTGTTCGCCGGTTCGCCGAGCCACGCGCCGAGCTTCTGCGCGGGGTCGTGCTGGCGGATCTGCGCGGCGAGCGCGTCGGGGCCGAGGAATTTCTCGCGCACGAACACCGCGAGGTTGTCCGCGATCTTGTCCTTGTTCTTCGGGATGATCTCGGTGTGGCGCGACACGAACGGGATCGGCACGCGGCGGAACAGCGCGACGACCGCGAACCAGTCGGCGAGTGCGCCGACCATCGCGGCCTCGGCCACCGCCTTGAAACCGTCGACCCACGGGCCGCGCGGCAGCAGGATCGTCGTGACGAATACCGCGACCGCGGCCAGCAGCAGCCAGAGCGCGCGGCGCTTGCTGTGTTTCAGTTCGAGGGCTTTGTCTGGCGTCATGGGCGACCGGTGAAACGGCAATGCCGCTAATATGCACCGATCGCCGGCCCGCGACAAACCCGCGCGCATTGCACGCGCCGGGGATGTTGTCCAGGAAGGGGTTCCGGCATTTCCAGCCATGTTCGCCGTGCGTCGGCCGCCGGCACGAACCCGGCCACGCAGGCCGCGCTCGCGCACTGCGTCAGAGGAATGTCTTCAGGTTCACCGCCGGATCGGCGAGCTTCACCGGATCGGGCACCGCGCCCGCCGCGATCACCCGACGCGACGCGCCGATGTCGCGCCCCAGGTTCGCCGCGGCCACCGCCACGATCTTCCCGTCGTCGCCCAGACCGAACACCGTGAACGGCCCGCTCGCCGGATCGCCGCGCACGACCGTCGTGCGCTCGCTGCCGAACAGCCCGAGCATCTGCAGGTTGCAGTCGTACTGATCGGACCACAGCCACGGCAGCTCGGCATAGGCTTCGTCCGCGCCGAGCAGGTTCGCGGCCGCGACGGCCGGCTGGTTTTCCGCGACCTGCCACGACTCGATCCGCACGTGACGCCCGAGCAGCGGATTGAAGTGCATCGTCACCTCGCCCGTCGCGAAGATCGCGCGATCGGACGTGCGGCAGCCCGCATCGACACGGATCCCGTTGTCGACCTCGAGCCCGGCGGCCTGAGCGAGTTCGACATTGGGCACGACGCCGATGCCGACCACGACGATATCGGCCTGCACGTCACCACGATCGGTCTCGACGATCGCACCGCCGCCCGGCGCGCGGCGAATCGCGCGCGGCAGCGTCGCCATCCGAAAGCTCACGCCGCGCGCGTCGTGCAGTTGCCGCGCATACGCACCGACGACTTCCGGCAGCGCACGCTGCAGCAAACGCGGCGCCGGGTCGATCACCGTCACGTCGCAACCGAGCTGGCGCGCGGACGCCGCCACTTCAAGGCCGATGAAGCCGCCGCCGAGCACCGCCACGCGACACCCCGGCGCGAGCCGCGCACGCAACGCGCGCGCATCGGCAACGGTCCGCACGTAATGCGGGACGACGCCTTCGTCGACCGGCCCGCCGAACGTACGCACGCGCGACCCCGTCGCGAGCACCAGCTTCGCGTACGGCAACGTCGCGCCGTCGTCGAGCCGCACGCGCTGCGCATCGCGCTCGATCGCGTCGACGCGCATGCCGAGCCGCAACTCGATGCGTTGCGCGTCGTACCACGCGGCATCGCGAATGAAAGCACGCTGCTCGCCGCCCTCGCTCAACAGCGCATCCTTCGACAGCGCGGGCCGATCGTACGGCAGCTCGCGCTCCTCGCCGATCATCACGATGCGCGCGGCGGCGTCGCGCGCGCGCAGCGCCTCGGCCGTGCGCCGCGCCGCGTGGCCGGCGCCGACGATCACGAACGGGTCAGTCGACATTGACTTCCACCTGCCCGTCGACGATCCGGATCGGATAGACCCGCACCGGCTCGGTGATCGGCGCGCATTTCGGCGCGCCCGTGCGAATGTCGATCAGCCCCTGGTGCAGCGGGCATTCGACGCAGCCGTCCTCCACATAGCCCTCGGACAAGCGCGCGTGACCGTGCGAACAGAGGTCGTGCATCGCGAACAGTTCGTCGCCGATCCGGAACACCGCGATCGGCTTCTGGCCAGCGACCCGCGCCGCCGGTTCGTCTTCGGAGAATTCGTCGAATGCGCCCAGCGGATGCCATTGCGCGAGCGTAGCTTCAGTCATGTCGATTCCTTGCTTCGTCAGATCGGTCAGATCGGGGTCGCGAGCAGCGTCTGCACGCGCGACGTGTCGTAGATCACGCGCTTGGTCTTGTAGCGCAGCCCGTCGGGCGTGCGCACGACCGTGTCGTAATACTTGCCGGCCTGGTACACGTTCGATTCGCCGTTGCTGCGCGTCTGCACGACGACGTAGTTGCTCTCGGTATCGATCTCGCCGTCGCGCTGCGCGACGATCGTGAGGCCCGACGTCATGTGCCGGTACGTATGTTCCTCGAAGATGTTCGCGTGCCGCAGCGACACCACGCGGTCGCGCAGCATCCGCTGGTTCGTGCAGTGCACGATCCCGACCGGCAGCCCGAGATCGGCGTTCTCCTTCGGCACGATCTCGTACGTGCAGTCCTCGGTGAACATCTCCGGCCAGTGTTCGAGCCGGTCGTTGTCGAGATGGCCGATGTAGCGGTTCTGCAGCATGTAAATCTCGAACCACGTCTTCATGTCTTCCGTGAGGTTTTCCATCGTTCCGTGCTCCCGCTTCAATAGCCCATCAGCTTCTGATAACCGACCCAGAACTTGCGGATCAGGCTTTCGGTGATCACCGTGTCCTGCTGGTCCGGATTGCCGCGCGACATCTCGATCACCGACGTCGCATCCGCATCGCGCACCGTGCCGCGCTGCACGAGCTCGGTCGCCTCGGTGTCTTCCATCGAGATATAGCCGGCCGGCCCGACCAGGTTCGCCTGCTTGATGCGCAGCGCGCGCAGCTCGGGCGTGTCGTCCGCGTAGCCGAAGAAGTGAAAGATCAGCTCGAAGTTGTCCGGCCCCTTCGGCAGGATCTGGCGTGCGACCAGCGTGTTGTGGATCTGCTGGATCACGAGCTGCGGGAAGATCGGCTGGATGTGGTTCGTGCAGTCCTCGTCGTATTCCGACACGAGATCGAGGATCGATTCGTCTTCCAGATGGAAGCCCTCGTCGAACGAGCGGATGTTCTGCTGCTTGTACGCGGCCGACGTGTCGTCGCCCGTCTTCGTCACCGTGATGATGCTGTGCAGCCCGTGGTTCGCATCCGGAATCGAGCGCGCCTTCATCCCGACGCGGAAGATGTTGAAGGTCGTATGGAACAGGTGCAGCATGCTCGCGTGATACGGATCCTTCACGTTCTCCATGTACAGCTTCCAGTTCGACTTCGAATACTGGCGCGTGCAGCCGAGATACTCGATCGGCTTGTGGAAGATCCGGTCGATCCACGGGCGCATCTGCTCGCCGAGATAGTCGGGCAGCGGCGCGACTTCATCGCTGAAGGTCGCGAACACGAGCCCGCGATAGCTGTCGACGCGCAGCTTGCGCAGCCCGTGCTGCTTCGGGTCGAAATCGGCCGGCATCCCGGTCATCCCCTTCTGGCCGCGCCGGAACGGCACGCCGAGCAGGTTGCCCTGGTTGTCGAAGCTCCACTGGTGATAGACGCACGTGTGCGAGCTCGCGTTGCCGCGCGACTTGCGGCACACCTGCGCGCCGCGGTGCGCGCAGCGGTTCACCCACGCGGACAGCGCGCCGTCCTCAGTGCGCGTGACGACGACCGGCGTGTCGCCGACGAACGTGCTCTTGAAGTCGCCGGCGTTCGGGATTTCCGCTTCCAGCGCGACGAAGTTCCACGTCGGCCCGCGGAAGATGCGTTCCTGCTCGCGATCGTAGACCGCGCGCGAGCTGAACACCTTGTACGGCACGCGCGAGCCGTCGTCGTGCGGAAAGTGCACGTCGGATGCGTCGTCGCGCGCGGCGAATACGACGGGCGATTCTGTCTGCTCCATGTCGGACTCCTTGTGGTTCCGGTTCGTTGATTGCATGGAGCCGATTTTTGAAAAGCTAATATTCGGCGTCTATCCGGAAAGTGCGATTGCGGCGGTGCAATATCCACTTTCGGCGGATTTCTGCGCTAGCATGGCGACACAAGCGACCCCGCGCACGATCGCGACCCATTCGTCCGATCGAAGCGCGCGTCCACACCAAGGCCGATGCCCATGTCCCCAACGTCGTTCGAGCCGCTCGCGCTGCGCGCGCACCGGCTGTTCGAATCCCGCGATCTCGACGAGACGCGCGAGCGGATCTCGCGCGTGATGCAGCCGCACGCGCTGCTGCCGAGCGGCCGCGTGCACGGCGCATCGCACATGGATTTCGTCCGGCTCGGCGGCCTTGGCATCGGCACCATCGCATTCGGCGACGCGATGCGCGTGCAGGTCGACGCCGTCGACGGCTATTACCTGCTGATGTTCTGCCTGTCCGGGCAGGCCGAAGTGCACGCGATGGGGCGCCGGCTCGGCGTCGACGGGCAGACGGGCGTGCTGTGCGCGCCCGGCGAGCGTTTCGACGCGGTGCTGTCCGCCGACTGCGAGCAGTTCGTGCTGCGCATCGACGCGGCGACCGTCGGCTCGCTGACCGGCGACCCGCGCGCGACGCTCGACCCCGTGCTGCACATGAGCGACGCCGCGCTCGCCGCGTGGCGCCAGCAGTTGATGCTCGTCGCCCGCTCGCCCGAATTGCTCGAACGCGCGAACGCCAATCCGCGCGTCGCGTCGCAGCTCGAGCACCTGCTGATCGACCTGCTGATCGAAGGCCACCCGCCGTCGGTGCTGCAGCGCTCGCGCCACGACCCGGCGCCGGGCTTCGTGCGCCGCGCACAGGAGTTCATCGCCGCCCACTATGCGCAGCCGCTGCAACTCGCCGATATCGTCCGGGCCGCCAACGTGCCGGAGCGGACGCTGCGCGACGCGTTCCTGCAGTTCCGCGGGATGAGCCCGATGCAATACCTGCGCGCGACGCGGCTCGAGCATGCGCGGGAATGGCTGCGCGAGCCCGGATCCGCGCGGCGAATCGCCGACATCGCGCTCGATTGCGGGTTCACGCACCTCGGGCGGTTCGCGCTCGCGTATCGGGAGAAATTCGGGGAGTCGCCGTCGGAGACGCTCGACGGGAAGCGGTAGGCATGTCCCCGGCAAATCGCATCGCGTCGCCCTTTCCGCATTGGGCTGGGCGCGCCGAATCCGACCGTTAGTTGCAGTTCATCCGCAAGCAATCATCCCTACACCACCGGCACGATCATCTCCCGCGCAATCGCGCAGAACGCCGTCGTCGCCGCGCTTTCGCCGTGCAGCCGGCGGCTCATGATGATCGGCGACGTCGCCGTCGGTTCCGGCAGCCGCCGGTAGACGACGCCCTTCACCCGCACGCCCTCCACGCTTTCCGGCACCAGCGACACGCCCACCTGCGCGGCGACGAGCCCGAGCGCCGTCTGCAGTTCGCGCACCTCGTGAACGGCCGCAGGCACGAGCGCGCCGTCGCGCAGCGCGGACAACTGCTGATCGGCAAAACTCGGCCGCGGCGTGCTCGGATAGACGATCAGCGTCTCGTTCGCGATGTCCGCGAGCGTCAGCGGCCGGTCCGGATCGGCAAACGGGTGCCCGGCCGGCAGCGCCGCGATCAGCTTTTCCTCGATCAGCGCCTCGCGCACGAGCTGGTCGTCGTCGAAGCGCAGGCGCCCGAAGCCGACGTCGATCCGCCCGCCCTTCAGCGCCCCCAGCTGCTCGAGCGTGAACATTTCGATCAGCGACAGCTCGACGGCCGGCTGCGCCTCGCGAAACGCGCGAATCACGTCCGGCAGCGCGCCATATAGCGTCGACGGCACGAAGCCGATCACGATCCGCTCCGACAACTGCGCGAGCCGCCGCGTCAGCGGGCCGAGCTCGTCGGCCTGCTCAACCACGCGCTTGGCCTGCGCATAGAACACCCGGCCCGCGTCGGTCAGTTTCAGCGGCCGCGCGCCGCGCTCGAACAGCGGCAATCCGAGCTCGTCCTCGACCGCCTGGAGCTGGCGGCTGAGCGGCGGCTGCGTCATGTGCAGCCGCTCCGCCGCCCGCGTGATGTTCATTTCCTCCGCGACGGCGATGAAGTACCGGAGCTGGCGCAATTCCATTTCATGCCTCAAAGGTATGGAAGTAGTCGGAAAGAGTGTTGGACGACGCCGGGCGGGAATTCCTACCATGTGCACCAACAGGAGGAATCGCATGATAGCAACTGCCGCCACCATCGAACGCATCGAGACATTGCTGGTCGACGTGCCGACGATCAGGCCCCACAAACTGTCGGTCGCCACGATGAATTGCCAGACCCTGGTGCTGGTCCGCGTTCGATGCACGGACGGTATCGAAGGCGTCGGCGAGGCGACCACGATCGGCGGTCTCGCGTACGGCGAGGAGAGCCCCGAGAGCATCAAGGTCAACATCGACACCTACTTCGCGCCGCTGCTGCAAGGGATGGACGCGACGCGCCCGGGCGCCGCGATGGCGCGGGCGCGCAAGCTGTTCCAGGGCAACCGGTTCGCGAAGTGCGCGCTCGAGACCGCGCTGTTCGATGCGCAGGCGCGCCGCGTCGGCGTGCCGCTGTCCGAGCTGTTCGGCGGACGCACGACCGACGCGGTCGACGTCGCATGGACGCTCGCGAGCGGCGACACGCAGCGCGACATCGCGGAAGCCGAGGCGATGCTCGAAGCGCGCCGCCATCGCGCGTTCAAGCTGAAGATCGGCTCGAATGCGGTCGACGACGACGTCGCGCACGTGATCGCGATCAAGCGCGTACTGGGTGATCGTGGCGACGTCCGCGTCGACGTGAACCAGGCCTGGAGCGAAACCGATGCGATCCGCGCCGGTGCCCGGCTCGCCGAAGCCGGCGTGAGCCTCGTCGAGCAGCCGATCGCCGCGACCAACCGTGCGGGGCTGAAACGCCTCACGCAGCTCGCGCAGATTCCGATCATGGCCGACGAAGCGCTGCACGGCCCCGTCGATGCGTTCGCGCTCGCGCAGGATCGCGCGGCCGACGTGTTCGCGGTGAAGATCGCGCAATCGGGCGGCCTGCTCGGCGCGGCGAGCGTCGCATCGATCGCGTCGGCAGCCGGCATCGACCTGTACGGCGGCACGATGCTCGAAGGCGCGGCCGGCACGATGGCGTCCGCGCAACTGTTCAGCACGTTCGGTTCGCTGAAATGGGGCACCGAACTGTTCGGCCCGCTGCTGCTCACCGAGGAAATCCTCGTGGAGCCGCTGCGTTACGAGGATTTCAAGCTGCACCTGCCGGCCACGCCCGGCCTCGGCATCACCTTCGACTGGGCCCGCATCGAACGGATGCGACGCGACGCCCGCTGACCCCACACGACACGACAACCGAAACCGGAGACACAGATGAACAAGCAAGCCATCGATGCCCTGCTGAAGACCTTCGACGATGCCGCGGAAAAGCCCGGCAACCCGCGCGTGCGCGCGATCGTCAACCGCATCGTGAAGGACATCTGCTACACGATCGAGGACTTCGACGTGCAGCCGAGCGAATTCTGGACCGCGCTCAACTACCTGAACGAAGCCGGCCGCGAATTCGGGCTGATCGCGGCAGGCCTCGGCCTCGAACGCTTCCTCGACGTGCGAATGGACGAGGCCGAGGAGAAGGCCGGCTTCCACGGCGGCACGCCGCGCACGATCGAAGGCCCGCTGTATGTCGCGGGCGCGCCGGAATCGGTCGGCCATGCGCGTCTCGACGACGGCACCGATCCGGGCCAGACGCTGATCATGCGCGGCCAGGTGCTCGGCCAGGACGGCGCGCCGATCGCGAACGCGCTCGTCGAGGTGTGGCACGCGAACCATCTGGGCAACTACTCGTACTTCGACGCGTCGCAGCCGGCGTTCAATCTGCGCCGCTCGATCCGCACCGATGCCGAAGGCCGTTACAGCTTCCGCAGCGTGCTGCCGGTCGGCTACAGCGTGCCGCCGGGCAGCAAGACCGAGCAACTGCTCGACCTGCTCGGCCGTCACGGTCATCGTCCGGCGCACATCCACTTCTTCGTTTCCGCGGACGGATATCGTAAGCTGACGACGCAGATCAACATCGAAGGCGATCCGCACATCTGGGACGACTTCGCATTCGCGACGCGCGAAGGGCTGATCCCGAAGGTCAGGCAGGCCGAGGGTGCGGAAGGCAAACCGTATGGCGTCGACGGGCAGTTCGCGCTGATCGACTTCGATTTCTCGCTGCTCAAGAACAAGCAGGACGTGCCGGCGAGCGAAGTCGAGCGGCCACGCGCGCAGGCCTGAGCGGCCGCCCGGTTCGACGCATCGATAACGCAAGGAGCGCAGGATGCTGTTTCATGTGGAAATGACCGTCCGTCTGCCGACGGACATGGATCCGGTCAAGGCGGCCACGCTGAAGGCCGAAGAGAAGGCGATGTGCCAGCGGCTGATGAACGAAGGCGTCTGGCGGCATCTGTGGCGAATCGCCGGGCAGTATGCGAACGTCAGCATCTTCGATGTCGACAGCGTGCAGCAGCTGCATGACATCCTGAGTCAGCTGCCGTTGTTTCCGTATATGGAGATGGAAGTGCGGGCGCTGTGCCGACATCCGTCTTCGGTGCGGGAAGATGATCGGTAAGTGAGTGTGGGACGCGCCGTCATCGAACGGCCGCGAAACACGCGACACGGGCGCCCGGCGATGTTCTCGCCGCGCGCCCGTGTGGTTTTACGAGGCCTGCTTCAGGCATCGCCGCGCATCACGATGATGCCGTGACGATCATTGCTCCGCGGCCAGATGCGCGGCAAATCCCACCGTGCCGGGCGCGATCACCTCCTTGAGCGTCAGCGCCGGGATCTCGTAGTCGCCCGCGTTCTGCCGCCGGAACGGAATCGGCTGCGCGCTCCACAGTTCGTCCAGACGCTTGCCGAGCGCCGCCCGTATTTCGTCGAAGCGCGCGTCGTCCATCCTTCCCGTGCGGTAGATCACGAACGGCGGCAGCACGTCGAACCCCGGGTAATACAGGATCCCGTGCTGGATCGGGAACAGCACGTCGTCGATCGGCCCGTTGATGCCGCGCGCGCTGTAGTGCGACTCCCAGCCGCCGGTCGTGACGATCACCATCGCACGCTTGCCCGCGAGCGAACCTTCGCCGTAGCGGTCGCCCCAATGCCGGTCGGAATGCTCGCCGACACCATACGCGAAACCGTACGCATACACGCGCTCGACCCAGCCCTTCATGATCGCCGGCATCGAGAACCACCACAGCGGAAACTGCAGGATCACCGCGTCGGCCCACTTCAGTTTTTCCTGTTCGCGCGCGATGTCGTCGCGCTGCGTGCCCGTCTCGAACGCGCGCTTCGAATCGAGCACGGGATCGAAGCGCGCGTCGGGCGCACGGTCGGTCACGTCATTCGCGTCGAAGGCGGCCTTCCAGTTCATCGCATACAGATCCGTCACCTGCACGGCATGGCCTGCCGCCTCGAGATGCGCGACCGCGAAATCGCGCAACGCGCCGTTCAGCGAACGCGGTTCGGGATGGGCATAGACGATCAGTACATTCATTTCACTGCTCCGTGGATTGCATGACTGCAGGATGCCGCCGCCGAAGGTATATTGGAAATGAATTCCGGATATTCCAGGTATAGCGATGAACAATCTCAGACGACTGGACCTGAACCTGCTGGTCACGCTCGACGTGCTGCTCGCGGAGCACAACGTCACGCGCGCGGCGGAAAAACTGAACATGTCACAGCCGTCGGTCAGCGTGCAGTTGCAGAAACTGCGCGACCTGTTCGGCGATCCGCTGCTGCTGCCGGGGCCGCGCGGAATGCGGCCGACGGCGCGCGCGGAAGCGCTGCGTGAGCCGCTGCGCGATGCACTGGAGGCGGTGGAGCGCGCGGTGCTGACGGCCACGCCGTTCGAGCCGGCGACCGCGACGAACACATGGCGGGTCGCCGCGACCGACTATGGCGAATCGACGATCGTGCTGCCCGCGCTGAACACGCTGCGGTCGGCCGCGCCCCGCCACGCGGCTCGCCATCGTCGAACTGGTGCCGCCGCGCATCGAGCAGGATGCCGAGCGCAACGGCATCGACCTGGCGTTCCATACCACCGACGGATCGCCGGAAGGGATGCGGCGCCTGCCGTTGTTCGTCGAGCGCTACGTGCTGGTCGGCCGCGCCGGTCATCCGAAGCTGAAGCGGCGGCCCACGCTCGCGCAGTTCGCCGCGCTGGAACACGTGATCGTCTCGCCCGACGGCGGCGGCTTCTTCGGCGTGACCGACGACGCGCTCGCGAAGGCCGGCGCCACGCGACGCGTGGTGCTGTCGGTGCCGCATTTCCTGTTCGTGATGACGGCCGTCGCCACGACCGACCTGGTGGCGATGCTGCCCGAGCGACTGGTGCGCGACACACCCGCATTGCGCGTGGTGGACGCGCCGGTCGAGGTGCCCGGCTACGAGATGTCGATGCTGTGGCACGAACGCGTGCATCGCGATCCCGCGCATCGATGGTTGCGGGAAACGATCGCCGCTTCCGTCTGAATCGCTGGGCCGACGGGTGCGATCGCTCATTGCGACGATCCGAAACCGGTCGCTGCACCCCGCACGTTCATTCAGTACTTGAAACCGCCTCGAACACTGTATATATTTACAGTGCTTTTGTACCATTTGACCCGAATTCCGTCACCCATGACGGACGGACTTTTGTGAGGCGACCATGTTTCAGTCATCCGCATTCGATCCCGAGCGGCCCGGCTTCAACCCCGTCCACTTCGAGCGTGCCGCGCAGCGAGCGGTGGTCGACCTGCAGCGCGTCGCCGGCGGCCCCGCGCAGCGCGCGCTCGGCCTGCGACGCCGCACGCATCCGGCGGCCGTCCGCACGATGAGCTGGCAGGCGCTGCTGAACGTCGAGGAGCTCGCATTCTCGAACGCAGGTTTCCTGAGCCGCAACGATCCGGCGGTCGTCGACGCGTTCATCCGCCTGCGCGACAGCCGGCTGGTTGCCGCGGACGTCGAGGAGCCGGTCGACTGGCGTCGCGACGACGACGACCTGCCGGCCATCTATCTGATCGTCAAGGCGATGCTCGAAGCGGAAGAGGAAGAACGGGCCGAAGCGGCCTGACCCACGCCGGCCGGCGGCAGATCGATATCTGCGAGGATCGCGTCGCCACGTTGCATGGCGACGCGGACCATCCGTTCAGCGCATGGCGGCATGTGCCGGCATCCGGGCAGCAGCATCGGGACCGGGGATCGCCAGCCACCGTCGCGCGGCCGGCTACCCGTTACAACCGCGCCGCAAGACGCGAGCCCTGATCGATCGCCCGCTTCGCGTCGAGTTCGGCCGCCAGTTCCGCGCCGCCGATCAGATGCACCGGGCGTCCGGCCGCCTGCAGCGGCGCGAGCAACGCGCGCTGCGGCTCCTGCCCCGTGCACAGCACGATCGTGTCGGCTTCGATCAGCTCGTGGTCGGTACGCTGCTCGCCGTACGACACGTGCAACCCGCGCGCGTCGATCAGCTCGTAGTTCACGCCGCCGATCATCTTCACCTGCTTCATCTTCAGCGTCGCGCGGTGAATCCAGCCGGTCGTCTTGCCGAGGCCTTTGCCGAGCGGCGCGGCCTTGCGCTGCAGCAGCGTCACTTCGCGCGCGGGCGCGGCGACCTGCGCGCGCGTCACGCCGCCGCGCGTCGCGGCCGGGTCGGTCACGCCCCACTCCGCTTTCCATTCTTCCAGGTCCAGAGCAGGCGACTCGCCGTCCTGCACCAGATACTCGGCGACGTCGAAGCCGATGCCGCCCGCGCCGACCACCGCGACACGGCGGCCGACCGGCCGCCGGCCGGCGAGCACGTCGATATAGCTGAGCACGTTCGGCCCGTCCTGCCCGGGGATCTTCGGGTCGCGCGGCGCGACGCCGGTCGCGAGCACGATCTCGTCGTAGCCGCCCGCGATCAGGTCGCTCGCGTCGACGCGGCGATTCAGGTGCAGCTTCACGCCGGTCAGCTCGACCTGCCGGCCGAAGTAACGCAGCGCTTCGTCGAACTCCTCCTTGCCCGGAATCCGCTTCGCCATGTTGAACTGGCCGCCGATCTCCGGCGCCGCGTCGAACAGTTCGACGTGATGGCCGCGCTGCGCGAGCACGGTCGAACACGCGAGCCCGGCAGGCCCCGCACCGACCACCGCGATGCGCTTCGGCTGCTGCACGCGCGTGTAGGTCAGCTCCGTCTCGTGGCATGCGCGCGGGTTCAGCAGGCACGATGCGATCTTGTTCTTGAACGCATGGTCGAGACACGCCTGGTTGCAGCCGATGCAGGTGTTGATCTCGTCGGCGCGGCCCTGCGCGGCCTTGACGACGAACTCGGCATCCGCGAGCAGCGGACGCGCCATCGACACCATGTCCGCGCAGCCGTCCGCGAGAATCTGCTCGGCCACTTCGGGCCGGTTGATCCGGTTGGTCGTCACGAGCGGAATGCCGACCTCGCCCTTCATCTTCTTCGTCACCCATGCGAACGCGCCGCGCGGCACCGACGTCGCGATCGTCGGCACGCGCGCCTCATGCCAGCCGATCCCCGTGTTGATGATGGTCGCACCGGCGCGCTCGACGGCCTTCGCGAGCTGCACGGTCTCGCGCCAGTCGCTGCCGTCCGGAATCAGGTCCAGCATCGACAGCCGGTAGATCAGGATGAAATCGCGCCCGACCGCTTCGCGCGTGCGCTCGATGATCTCGATCGGCAGGCGGATCCGGTTTTCGTACGAGCCGCCCCACTGGTCGTTGCGCTTGTTGGTATGCATCGAGATGAACTGGTTGATCAGGTAGCCCTCGGAGCCCATGATCTCGACGCCGTCGTAGCCGGCTTCGCGCGCGAGCTGCGCGCAGCGGACGAACGCGCGGATCTGCCGCTCGACGCCGCGCGCGCTGAGTTCGTGCGGCGCGAACGGCGAGATCGGCGACTTGATCTTCGACGGCGCGACCGCGAACGGGTGGTAACCGTAGCGGCCGGTATGCAGGATCTGCAGCGCGATCTTGCCGTCGTCCGCATGCACGGCGTCGGTGATCACGCGATGGCGCCGCGCGCCGGCCGACGTCATCAGCGTGCCGCCGAACGGCTTGGTCCAGCCGGCCACGTTCGGCGCGAAGCCGCCGGTCACGATCAGGCCGACGCCGCCGCGGGCGCGTTCGGCGAAATAGTCGGCGAGGCGCGGCAGCGTCTTGCGGCTGTCCTCGAGGCCCGTGTGCATCGAACCCATCAGCACGCGATTCTTCAGCGTCGTGAAGCCGAGATCGAGCGGCGCGAGGAGATGGGGAAAGGAGGTCGTCATGATGATTCTGCCGGGATGCGATGAGTGTGATCGTAGGCCGTGCGCCACCTTGAACGTGAGGGGGCAAACAGCCATAATGCTTGTCATTTCCGGCCAAATCGACATGACCGCTCCATCACGCAAGGATCACCTCGGGCTACGCCGGCCGACGATTCCGGTCGCCTATACGCGCCTGTTGCTGCAGGCGCTGGCCGCGCGCGGCGTCGATCTGGCCGCCGTGCGCGCGGGCACCGGGCTGCGCGACGCGGTATTGGCCGAACCGGACGCGCGCGTCGCGCCCTCGCAATGGGGCCGGCTGGTGCTCAACGCGATCGAGATCGGCGGCGATCCCGGCATCGGGCTCGCGTTCGGGCTGCTGCTGAAGCCGACCGTGCACGGCTTTCTCGGCTACGCGACGCTGACCGCGCGGGACATCCGCGACGCGCTGGTCGTCACGCAGCGCTACTTCCGGATGCGCAACCGCCAATATCGTCTGACCTACGCGGAAGACGAACGCGGCGCGACGCTCGAACTGCACGGCGTGCAGGCAAGCCCCGTGCTGCAGCATCACGTGATGTTCGAATTCGTGCTGACGGGGCTCGCGCAGAACATCGCGCAGTGGTCCGGGCGCGCGTCGCCGCCGATCGCGCTGCGCTTCACGTGGCCGGAACCCGGCTATTTCGCGCGTTATCGCGATCAGTTGCCGCCGGTCGAGTTCGGCTGCGCGGCGAACGCACTATGGATCGCGCGCGACGTGCTCGACTGGCCGCTGCCGCTCGCCGACGAAGTCGCGCACCGGCAGGCGCTCGTGCAGGTCGAGCGTGAATATGCGCAAGTCCGCCAGGAAGAAGGCGATCTCGTCGAGCGCGTGCGGGCGGAACTGGCGCGGACGGCCGGCGATTATTCGAGCCCGGAGGCGCTCGCGGATGCGCTGCTCGTGTCGACGCGCACGTTGCGGCGCCGGCTCGAGGAGGCCGGGTCGAGCTATCGGCAACTGCTGGACGAAGCGCGATTCCGCGACGCGAAGCAATTGCTGTCGGCGTCGGATCTCGACCTGAAGACGATCGCCGAGCGGCTGCAATTCACCGACCCGGCGAATTTCACGCGAGCGTTCCGCAGGTGGGCCGGGCAGACGCCGAGCGCCTATCGGGACGCGGCGGCGGGAAACCTGGCGCACGAGTAAGCCGGAAGGGTCGCGCAAGCGCGATGCGTCAGCCGCCGACGTAGATCCGTGCGCCGCCGTCGCCCTCGCCTGCCTCGATCCGCACGTCGCCGGTCGCGGCGACGATCGCGTCATACACGGCGTCCGTCACGCACACCACCGGCACCGCGATCGCATAGAGTTCGGCGGCGACGATCGCGCCGATCGAGATGATGAGGTCGCGCTCCTTCAGCACGATCCCGACCGGCCCCGTGCCGTTGCGCACCGCTTCCGCGAGCACGCTGCTGCTCGAGCTCGAGCCCTTCGCGTGCGGCATCACCATGATCCGGCCTGCCAGGCTCGCGCCTGCCTGCGGATGCCCGCGATCGACGATGCGCCCCGCGCCCGAGTCGTAGCCGCCCCAGAAACTGAGCGGCTTGTCGAGCACGAGCGTCGTTGCGCACGCGCTGCCCGGCACGAGCGTGTCGCCCGTCAGTTGCCCGATCGTTGCATCAGTCATCGAATCGCACCTTTCCTTCGAACGCGGAGCGCACGCATTCGCGCATGCTGCCGTACGCGACCGTGACGCCGATGTTCGCGGGCGCATACGACGCCCACTTCCCCGAATTGGTCATCACGAGCCCCGACAGTTGCTTCATCACCGGCGTGATGTACGTGCAGGTGTCGACGACGATCTGGATACCGCGCGCGTCGAATTTCGAAGCGAGCCCGAGTTCGCCCAGCTCCCACAGGATGAAGCGGCTCGTGTTTACGTAGAAATCGCACTTCGGGTTGCCGTCGAACTGATCGAGCAGCGCGTCGAGCGTGCGGAACTCGGCCAGCGAGAAGTGCGGCGTGCCGAGCGCGACGGCGACGAGCGCATCGCCGGCCGCGCCGTGGTTCAGCGTGCGGCGGATTTCATCCAGATCGGCCATCGTAACGTCGACCGTGCGTTCGGCCGCTCGGCCGTGCAACGCGGCGTCGAGCGTCGGCGCCTCGGGCGTCACGCCCACCGCATGAAACAGCGCGACCGCGCCGCTCGATGCGGCGGCCGCACCCAGCGCCTTGAGCTCGTCTTCAGTGGTATCCGCGGGTAGCCCGACGATCGCGGGCACCGTTGCGCCGGCGATCCTGCCGATCAGCAAGCCGAGCGCGGCGAAATAGATGTCGCGCGACGGCCGGTTGCCGAACTCTGGCGCGTTGAACACGATCCGCGCCGCGCGGTTCGATTCGACGTGCAGGCCCGCATACGGCGCGCGGCCGGTGATCGCGGCAGCCAGGTCGAGAAAATCGCCGTAGCGGCTGGTGCGCGCGCCGAGTACCGAATTGGCGAACACGATCGCATTGGATTCGGCCCACGCGATCTGCTCGCCGAGCCGCGGACGATTCTTCAGCTGATACGGCGCGCACGTGAAGCTCGATTCGCAGCCGAGCTGCAGGTGCGCATCCATCAGCCGCTGCGCGTCGCGCTGGATCGCGCGGTCGCCGTGATACAGCTCGGGGTGGATCAGGTCGAGCGACCCGACGTTCAGCGTGGTCGGCACCGCGACTCGCGCGCCGGTGTCGACGAAATACTCGACGAAATCGAGGCTCGTCCGGCCGTGATAAAGACAGCCGTCGATATGCGCGGACGTGATGTCGATCAGGCTCGGCGCCGACATGACTCGGGCCGTGCGCGCGACGATCCGCATCGCGCGCGCGACGCCGTCGCCGAATGCGCCGCGCAACATCGCGTCGTCGCGCTCGCTCAACTGCAGCATGGGGGTGCTCCTCGTGTCTCGTCCGGTGGATCCGGATCGCTTTTGTCATACTACCGCGCTGCCGCGCGCGTGGCGCCTAGCGTTGCGCCGTCAGGCTGAACAGCTCGTCGCGCAGCGCCTTGGCCCGGCCGCGGCCGAACTGCGTCTCGAAGTCGTCCTGCGCAGCCTGCCACGCGACTTTTGCCTGCGCGTAGGTGCGCTCGCCGAGCTTCGTCAGGCTCAGCGCATGCGCGCGCGCATCATGCGCGGATGCGGCCGCGGCAACCAACCCGTCGCGCTGCAGCGGCTTCAGCGCGCGCAGCAGCGTCGTGCGATCCATCACCAGCGTATCGGCGAGTTCGCTCATCACGAGACCGGGCTGGCGCGACAGGTTCGCCATGATCGAGAACTGCGCGGGCGTGACTCCGACCGGGGCCAGATGCCGCTCGTAGAGTTGCGTGACGAAGCGCGCCGCCTGACGCAGCGCGAGGCAATTGCAGGCCTGAGCCATCTGGGTATCGTTCATGATCGGCAATTTATATGTGCATATGCATAAAGTCATTGTACACTCCGCGGTATCGTGGTGGGCGGACCGTGCGTGCGGCGCGCCCCGCCATCGCCCGAGGAGACGGACATGGACTACATCGAGAAGTTGCGGATCTTCCGGTCGGTGGTGGAAATGCGCAGCTTCACGCGCGCCGCCGACATACACGGCCTCGCGCGGCCGGTCGTGTCGCGGGCGGTCGCGGATCTCGAGGCGCGCTTCGGCAGCCGCCTGCTGCACCGGACCACGCGCCAGGTCTCGCTGACCGAAACCGCCGAGCGCATCTACGAACGCTGCGCGGCCGTGCTCGACGAACTCGATTCGCTGGAGGCGCAGGCGCAGTCGCATACGCGCGAGCCGGAGGGGCTGCTGCGCCTCGTCGCGCACACGACGGCCGCGCTCAACCGGCTCGTGCCGCTGATCGCCGGCTTCAAGGCCGCGCATCCGAAGGTCCGGCTCGACGTCACGCTGACCGAGCGCCCGGTCGATCTCGTCGGCGAAGGCTACGACATCGGCATCGTCGTGCCGTACATGCTGACGAGCGAGACGACCGTCGTGCGGCTGGTCGAACGCATTCCGGTGGTGATCGTCGCGACGCCCGCGTATCTGCGCGCGCATCCGCGCCCCGACACGCCGGCCCAGCTCGCCGAGCATGCGTTCGTGCCGATGTCGCCGTCGCTGCGGCGGCCCGCGCTGTCGTTCCGCGTCGACGGCGACACGGTGACCGTGCCGTTGAGCTTCGACATCTCGTCGAACAGCCCCGTCTTCAACCGCGAAATGGTGATGCACGATTTCGGCATCGGCGCCGTGCCGAGAACGCTCGTCGAAGCCGAGCTCG
The DNA here is from genome assembly GCF_003635165.1 of Burkholderia sp. Nafp2/4-1b. Classification (GTDB taxonomy): domain Bacteria; phylum Pseudomonadota; class Gammaproteobacteria; order Burkholderiales; family Burkholderiaceae; genus Burkholderia. Next base: position 267,428 of record NZ_ML058601.1, read on the forward strand.
CATCGGGCGCGCTCGTGCAGGTGCTCGAAGGCGCCGATCTCGTCGACGCGTTCGTCGACATCAAGCTCGCTTACGCGAACCGCGCGCTGCTGCCCGCGAAGGTCAAGGCGTTCATCGACTACACGGCCGCCTACTGCGACCGCGAAGGCTCGATTGTTCCCGCCGCGGCCTGATCCGGCGCGCCAACGCGTCGTTCCGCCGTCGATTGGTACAGCCACGACACCAATCTGATCCCGCCCTGCCGCTCGCTTCGCGCCCGCTGCCCGCCTAGTATGTGCACATGCACACGACCATCCTTACCGACGATGATTGCTTCGCGGTCCGGCAAGCCGCCCGGCGGATCTCGCAGTTCTACGAGCGCTACCTGTCGCGGGCGGGCGTCACGCCGTCGCAGTACAGCATTCTCGCGTTGCTGCGGGAGCGCCCGGGCCTGACGATGGCGACGCTGTCGGCGGTGCTGGTGATCGAGCGCACCGCGCTGCTGCGGGCCCTCAAGCCGCTGATCGGCGCGGCACTGGTGACCGGCCGGCTCGAGCCGCGTTGCCGCCGCCAGACGTTCGCGCTGACCGCGCACGGCGAGACGAAGATCGCCGACGCGCACGTGCAATGGCTCGCCGCGCAGGAAGCGTTCGAGCAGCGGTTCGGGTCGGCCCGGGCGGCCCGCCTCAGAGACGAATTGTTCCGGATCACGCACCACCTGCCGGAACGCGATTGACGACTTCCCCGATCGGCGACGTGTCGTCGGTCGTTTCAATAAGTGCATATACATAGGTGAATCGATGGAAACGACCCAAACCGCTGCCTCGCGCGAGGCAGCCACAAGTGAACGGCCAGCGAAGCAGCAACGCCGCGTGCCGTGGATGCGGATCGCGGTGGGTGTGGTCGTGGTCGCGGTCGCGGCCGCGACGCTCGACTGGCTGTTGGTGCTGCGCCTCCAGGAGAGCACCGACGATGCGTATGTCGGCGGCGACGTCACGGTGCTCGCGCCGAAGGTGAACGGCTTCGTCGACAAGATTCTCGTGACCGACAATCAGCGCGTGAAGGCCGGCGACGTGCTCGTGCAGCTCGATGCGCGCGACTACGATGCGAAGCTCGCGCAGGCCACCGCGGAAGTCGACAGCGCGCGCTCCGCGGTTGCGGAACTCGAAGCGAAGCAACAGCTTCAATACGCGGTGATCGGTCAGCATGCGGCGGACAAAAACGCGTCGTCGGCCGAGCTCACGCGTGCATCGTCCGACCGCGTGCGCTACCGCGAGCTCGTGAAATCCGATGCGGTGTCGAACCAGATCGTCGAGCGCGCGGACGCCGACTATTCGAAGGCGGATGCGGCCGTCGCGCGCAGCGATGCCGCGCTGCTCGCGTCGAAGCGCCAGCTCGACGTGCTCGGCGCGCAGCTCGCCGATGCGCGCGCCCGCGTGAACACGGCGCTCGCCGCGCAACGCGTCGCGGCGCTGAACGTCGAATACACGACGATCCGCGCGCCGGTCGACGGCTACGTCGGTAACCGCACGGGCCGCGTCGGGATGCTCGCGAATGTCGGCGTGCCGCTGCTGACCGTGGTGCCCACGTCGGGGCTGTGGATCGATGCGAACTTCAAGGAAGACCAGCTGCGCAAGATGCGCGCGGGCGATCGCGTCGACGTCGCGCTCGATGCATCGAGCACGCGCCTGCACGGCCGCGTCGACAGCCTCGCGCCCGCGACCGGCGCGACCTTCAGCGTGCTGCCGCCCGAGAACGCGACCGGCAACTTCACGAAGATCGTGCAGCGCGTGCCGGTGCGCGTGCATCTCGATCCGCAGCCGGGCATCGAGCAGGTGCTGCGCCCGGGCCTGTCCGCGGTCGTGACCGTGCACACCGATCACGCGAACTGAGCGGGAGCCGACGATGACCACCACCTCGTTTTCCGGCGACCCCGCGTCGCAACCGACGAAGCAGCGCGTGTTCGCGTTCGCGCTGATGTGCGTCGGCTTCTTCATGGCGACGCTCGACATCCAGATCGTCGCGTCGTCGCTGCGCGATATCGGCGGCGGCCTCTCCGCGAGCCAGGACGAGCTGTCGTGGGTGCAAACCGCCTACCTGATCGCCGAGATCATCGTGATCCCGATGTCGGGCTGGCTGTCGAAAGTGATGTCGACGCGCTGGCTGTTCGTCGCGTCGGCCGTCGGCTTCACGATCACGAGCATGCTGTGCGGGCTCGCGTGGGACATCAACTCGATGATTCTGTTCCGCGGGCTGCAGGGCGCGCTCGGCGCCGCGATGATCCCGACCGTGTTCACGACCGCGTTCGTGCTGTTCCCGGGCAAGCAGCGGCTGATCGCGTCGACGACGATCGGTGCGCTCGCGTCGCTCGCGCCGGCGATCGGGCCGGTGATCGGCGGCTGGATCACCGATCAATGGTCGTGGCACTGGCTGTTCTACCTGAACCTCGTGCCGGGCATCGCGGTGGCCGCACTGGTGCCGCGCTACGTGCATATCGACGAGCCGGACCTGAGCCTCATCAAGCGCGGCGACTATCTCGGGATCGCGCTGATGTCCGGCTTCCTCGGCTGCCTCGAATACGTGCTGGAGGAAGGCCCGCGCAAGAACTGGTTCAGCGACGACGTGATCCTGATCTGCGCGTGGGTCTCCGCCATCTGCGGCTTCCTGTTCATCGTGCACGCGTTGACCGCCGACGATCCGATCGTCGACCTGCGCGCGCTCGTCGTGCGCAACTTCGGGATCGGCAGCCTGCTGTCGTTCGTGACGGGCATCGGGATCTTCGTGACGGTGTTCCTCACGCCGCTGTTTCTCGCGCAGGTGCGGGCGTTCAGCTCGCTGCAGATCGGCATCGCGCTGCTGTCCGTTGGCGCGTTTCAGTTGATCGCGCTCTGCGCGTATGCGTTCGCCGCGCGCTACTTCAGCATGCGTGCGCTGCTGGTGTTCGGGCTGATCTGTTTCGGCCTCGGCTGTTACCTGTACACGCCGATCACGCACGACTGGGGCTGGCGCGAACTGCTGCTGCCGCAGGCGCTGCGCGGGATCGGCCAGCAGTTCAGCGTGCCGCCGATCGTGACGATGGCGCTCGGCTCGCTGCCGCAGTCGCGCCTGAAATCGGCAAGCGGCCTGTTCAACCTGATGCGCAACCTCGGCGGCGCGATCGGTATCGCGGTCAGCGCGACGATGCTCAACGACCGCGTGAACTTCCACTATCTGCGCCTGAACGAGCACGTGAGCGCCGGCGAGCCGCAGGTCGCATCGCTGCTCGATCGCCAGGCCGCGTACTGGACTTCCGTGGCCGGCAACACGCTCGATACCGCGCAGGCCAGCCTCGCGAATCTGCACCACCTGATCTACCGCGAAGCGCTGACGCTGACCTACGCCGATGCGTACTACGCGCTGTCGCTGTGCTTCGTCGTCGCGCTGGTCGCCGTCGCGTTTTCGCGCCCCATCACCCTGAACGCGCCGCCGCCGGACGCGCACTGAGATCCTCATCATGAAAAAGCTCCTCGTCGCCCTCGCCGTCAGCGCACTCGCCGCCGGCTGCGCGGTGCAGCCCGCGCAGCATCCCGCGCTGCCCGACTCCGTTCAATCGCTCGCTCCCGGCGCGTGGGACACCGACGTGCCGCGCGCGGACATCGACGCCGCCGCGTGGTGGGCCCAGTTCCACGATCCCGTGCTCGACCGGCTGATCGCAACCGTGCTCGACGGCAACCTCGATCTGCAGGCCGCCGCCGAACGCGTGAAGCAGGCGCAGGCGCTGACCGTGCAGAAGCGCGCGGTGCTGCTGCCCGAGCTCGACGCGACCGCGCATGCGGCCGACGCGCGCCAGAACACGCCGCCGCCGCTCGGCTATGTGCGGCAGGCCGGCGCGGGGCTCGCACTGAGTTGGTCGCCGGACGTGTTCGGCGGCGAACGGCTCGACCTGCTGGCCGCGCAGGCGGAACTGGTCGGGCAGAAGCATGCGGAAGACGCGATGCGGCTCGCACTCGCGGCCGATGCGGCGTCCGCCTATGTCGACCTGCGCTGGGCGCAGCAGGAACTGAAGATTCTTCAGGACAACGCGGCGATCCGCCAACATGCGCTCGAACTCACGCGCAAGCGGCAGGCGTTCGGGCTGTCTACGGAACTCGATGTCACGCGCGCGCAGAACCAGCTCGATGCGCTCGAAGCGAGGATTCCGCCGACCAAGGCGCAGATCGCGCATCAGCTCAACCTGATCGCCGTGTATTCGGGCCGCACGCCGGAGTCGGTCGACCGGCTGGTGCTCGCGCAGGCCGGCGCGATTCCCGCGCCGCCGGCCGGATCGCCCGCCACGCTGCCTTCGCAGGCGCTGCTGCGCCGGCCGGACGTGCTCACCGCTTATGCGCAAGTCGAGCGGCGCGCGGCGCAGGTCGGTGTCGCAAAGGCCGAGCGATATCCGAAGTTCTCGCTGAACCTGACGGACGGGATCCTGGCCGCGTCGTATCTCGGCTTGCCGACGCTGACCGACAACCTGTTCAGCGCGGCGTTGAGCGCGACGAGCCCGATCTTCAACGCCGGGCGCATCACGGCCGACATCACGCAGAGCGAAAGCCGGATGCGCGAGTCGGAACTCGGGTTGCGGCAGACGATGCTGCAGGCGCTGCGGGAAGTCGAGGATGCGCGGGCGAACCTCGTCAGCAACGATGAGGCGGCGCGGCGGCTCGACAGCGCGCTCGCGGCGTCCGACAAGGCGCTCGGGCTGGCGAACCAGCTCTACAAGGGCGGCGCGACGGATTTTCTGGACGTGCTGTCCGCGCAGGAGGTGTATCTGCGGGATTCGGATGCGCTCAATCAGGTCAAGCGCGAGCATGCGCTGGCGGCGGTTGCGCTATATCGGTCGCTTGGCGGCGGGTGGAGCAGGAACGACGCGGCGAGCGGGACGGAAGCGCAAGCCGCGACCGTCGCGGCGGCAGCCCCTGCCGTGAAGGAGTAACGGCGGCCACCCTCCGATATCGAACACCCGGTTGTGCGCTTATGAAGCATACCGTGCGAGCGGTGCCTGTTGGCGGCGATGCAGGCGGCCGCCCAGCCGGCCGGCCGTAATGGGCGTAGTGGCCGCAACGGGCGCATTGTCGCGTCGGACGCGTGCCAGCGCGGACCCCGGGCAGCGCGGGTGGGCGTCCCGGCATTCGCTGCGGAGATCGATACGACACGCTCACCCGACGTCGGGCCACCGATATCCGATCACTTCACCCACCGGATACGCGAGCTCGCGCACCGCTTCGAGCTGATTGCCGCCGAACAGGTGCACGTGCTCGTCGTCGTGACGCAGGTAGAAGCCGACATGGCCCTTCCAGCTCACGGGATCGTCGCGCGTCAGGATCGCGATGCAGCCGTACACCGGCCGCTCCAGCGGCCGCCCCCATTCGAGCCACGAACGCGCGAGCGCGGAACCGGTGCCGCGGATGCCCGCACGCGTCATGCACCAGTTGACGAACGACGAGCACCACGAAATCTTGTCGTCGTAGCCGACGAGATTCGTGTGGTTGTTGTATTCGACGATGCGCGGATTGATGCTGCCGGGCGGGAAACGGCGAATGCCCAGCTCGGCCAGCGCAACGGGCATCCACGGCGGATGGGCGGCGTGCGGGTTGCGCTCGGAGTTCGATCGGGTCACGGCGGTCTCGGGTTCGGGTATCGGAACGTCGTTAATCTTCGCACGAATGCGGCGGCGTGACTGTGCCGTTTCGAGCCCGGCGCGCCCGGTCATGCCGGGCCACCGGCCGCCTTTCCGATTCCCGGCAAAGGCCGCCCCGCATTGCGCGGAAGCGGTCTCCCGACGTCGCGCCCTTCCCGTCACTCGACCGTCACCGATTTCGCCAGGTTCCTCGGCTTGTCGATATCCGCGCCGCGCAGGCACGCCGCGTGATACGCAAGCAACTGCAGCGGCACGACGTGCAGGATCGGCGACAGCAGCCCGTAGTAATCCGGCATCCGCAGCACCGACACGCCCTCGCCGTTGTCGATCTGCGTGTCCGCATCGGCGAACACGTAAAGCTGTCCGCCGCGCGCCCGCACTTCCTGCATGTTCGACTTGAGCTTCTCGAGCAGCGCGTCGTTCGGCGCGATCGTCGCGACCGGCATCGCGTGCGTCACGAGCGCGAGCGGCCCGTGCTTCAGCTCGCCTGCCGGATACGCTTCCGCGTGGATATACGAAATCTCCTTCAGCTTCAGCGCGCCTTCGAGCGCGATCGGGTAATGCAGCCCGCGCCCGAGGAACAGCGCGTTCTCGTGCCGCGAGAATTCCGCTGCCCAGCGCTCGATCTGCGGCTCCAGCGCGAGCACGTCCTCGAGCGCGCGCGGCAGTCGTCGCAGCTGCGTCGTATAGCGGGAGAGCTGCGCGTCGTCGACGTAACCGCGCAACCGGCCGAGCGTCACCGCGAGAATGAACAGCGCGACGAGTTGCGTGGTGAATGCCTTGGTCGACGCGACGCCGATTTCCGGGCCGGCGCGCGTGAGGAACCGCATGCCGGTCTGGCGCATCATCGCGCTGGTCGGCACGTTGCAGATCGCGAGCGTGTCCATATGACCAAGCGCCTGTGCGTACTTGAGCGCGGCGAGCGTGTCGGCGGTCTCGCCCGATTGCGACACGCTGACCACCAGCGTGTTCGGCAGCGCGAGCGCATCGCTGTAGCGGTATTCGCTCGCGATCTCGACCTGCGCGGGCAGCCGCGCGATGGTCTCGAGCCAGCGGCGGGCGGTCAGGCCTGAATAGTGACTCGTGCCGCACGCGAGAATCAGCACGTTGTCGATCTGCTGGAACGCGCGCGGCGCATCCGGGCCGAACGCCGCGGGATCGAACAGCCCCGCATCGGGAATGGTCGCGGCGACAGCCTCCGGCTGCTCGAAGATTTCCTTCTGCATGAAATGGCGGTACGGCCCCAGCTCGACCACGCCCTGCGTCGACGTGACCGTCTGGATCGGGCGATCGACCGGCGTGCCGCCGCGCGCGAGCACCCGCACGCCGCCCGGCGTCAGTTCGACGATGTCGCCTTCCTCGAGAAAGATGAAGCGATCGGTGATGCCGGCCAGCGCAAGCGCGTCGGAGGCGAGAAAGAACTCGTCGTCCGTCAGGCCGACCACCAGCGGCGAGCCGGCACGCGCGCCGATCAGCCGGTGCGGCTCGTGCTTGCTGAATGCCGCGATCGCATACGCACCGTGCAGCTGCGACGTCGCATCGCGCACGGCGGTGAGCAGGTCGCCGCGATACTTGCTGTGGATCAGGTGCGCGACGACCTCGGTATCGGTCTGGCCGTCGAACTCGTAATGCTCGTTCGATAGTTGCCTACGCAACGACTCGTGATTCTCGATGATGCCGTTGTGCACGAGCGCGATCTCGTCGCGTGAAAAGATCGGGTGCGCGTTGCAGGTCGCGGGTGCGCCGTGCGTCGCCCAGCGCGTATGCGCGATGCCGGTGCTGCCGGACAGCCCTGCACTGCGCACGTGCGCGTCGAGATCGGCGACGCGCGACACGCTGCGCTCGCGGCGCGCCTGGCCGTCGACGACGGTCGCCACGCCGCATGAATCGTAGCCGCGATATTCGAGGCGGCGCAAACCTTCAATCAGAATCGGAACGATGTTCCGTTGCGCGACCGCGCCGACGATGCCACACATGACCCATCTCCCCTATTGTCTGCTCATGGAACGTATGCCGCAGTGCCAGCACGATCCGGTCACCGCACTCTCCGCCGTCGTGAAACGGCATTGGGCGGGCGTGGGCGTGTCGCTTCGGCGTATCGGCGTATCGGCGTATCGGCGTATCGGCCCGCACACTCGAACGAGTCGGCAACCGGCCGCGACGTGCGCTCAGGCACGGCACGCACGCTGACGAGCCCGGCGCCTGTCGCCGCATTCCGGATTCGTTGATGCCGGTATCCGCTCCTTCCGTCGTCGTTCAAACGCGCCGAGACGCGCCTGCCTCCCTGAAACAAGCAAGGGGTGAGCCATGAATCGCCTCGCCCCGTTCTGAAAGGACCGGCGCGTGCACGGCCAACCCGATACGGGCACGGAGCGCATGTTTTTGATTCACCGGCGAATCAACGCTCGCCCCCAGAGCGGGGGATCTCCCGCCCACGCAGCGCGGACGTCTTGCACGACATCATTTCGGGAATCCACCCGCTGCGGACGGCCGTTGCACGTCCCCCGTCAGCCATGACGCATGCGCATCGCGACGCGCATGGACCGTTGCCGTGCGAATGTGGCCGGCTCGCTCCGGGATTGCGTTACAGATGCGCAACATTTCACACCTGCCGAACCGCACGATGCGCGATTCGGTAGGGAAATCCTCCGTGCTGGATTCGGGCCGGAAATGCGATGACGTCTCGCTCATTTCCCGCAAACGATTCGCATGGGGAGACGACTGACGATGCCTGAATACGCTCATGCAATGCACCTGGCACCAGGGCATCCGGCGCGCAACACGATTCGCGATTCCTCGAATGACGCGACCGGATCGACCGCGCGAACGGTCGAGGGTATGTCGGCATCACGGCAATCCGCCGACGTAGCACGCGTAGCAATTGTGAAACATTCCGCAGCAATTCGCGTGTTCGGCGCGAACCGGGCTCGGCCACATCGCTGTTGGTTTGAATATTGCTCTATCGAGAGCAGGAACAACTGCGAGGTGCGTCGCGATGCGGCAACGTACGCGTTCAACCGCCAGACGTAGCGACCGACATCGATAGGAACGCTCATGACGTCGTGACGAGGTTCAAGGTGACGACGGTAGTCCGACGATTGCGTGGCGAAGACCACGCGGACAACGACGCGCGCTCGCCCTGCATCGCCACTGCATGTCGCTCGGCAGGCGTGACCGCATGTGGCAACGGGACGAGTGATGCATACAGGCTTGGCGCCAGGTGCCGGATCTTCCGGCGCAAAGAAGTTCAACGAGGAACAACGATGAAAAAGATCTTGCTTGTGTTCGGGACTCGGCCGGAAGCCATCAAGATGGCCCCGCTCGTCCGCGCGCTGAAGGCGCGCAAGGATGTCGATGCCCGCGTATGCGTGACTGCCCAGCATCGGGAAATGCTGGATCAGGTCCTCACGTTGTTCGACATCAAGCCCGAGTACGACCTCAATCTGATGCGCCAGAGCCAGACGCTGACCGACGTGACGACCGGCATTCTCCAGGCGATCGGAATCGTCTTCGACGACTTCCATCCGGACGTCGTCCTGGTGCACGGCGATACGACGACGACACTCGCCGTGAGTCTCGCCGCGTTCTATCGTTATCTGCCCGTCGGGCACGTGGAAGCGGGTTTGCGCAGCGGCGACATCTGGTCGCCGTGGCCGGAGGAATTGAACCGCCGCGTGACCGACGCGGTGTCGTCATGGCATTTCGCGCCGACCGGCCAGGCGCGCGACAACCTGTTCAGCGAAGGCGTGCCGGTCGGCGCGGTCGTGATGACCGGCAACACCGTGATCGATGCGCTGCACGATGTCAAACGTATGCTCGATCACAATACCGCGCTCAACGACAAGGTCGCCGCGCACTTTCCGTTTCTCGAACCGTCGCGCCGCATCGTGCTGATCACCGGTCACCGCCGCGAGAGTTTCGGCGAGCCGTTCCGGCATTTCTGCGAGGCGCTCTGCACGCTCGCGAAACGCTATCCCGATGCGCAGTTCGTCTATCCGTTGCACATGAATCCGAACGTGCGCGAACCGGCGCGCGCGCTGCTCGGCAGCGTACCGAACATTTACCTGATCGAGCCCCAGGAATATCTTTCGTTCGTATTCCTGATGTCACGCGCGCACTTCATCATCACCGACTCGGGCGGCATCCAGGAGGAAGGACCGGCGCTCGGCAAGCCGGTGCTTGTCACGCGCGAGACGACCGAACGCCCCGAAGCGATCGAGGCCGGTACCGCGCGGCTCGTCGGCACGGACCACGAGCGGATCGTCTGGGAAGCGTCGCGGCTGTTCGACAGCGACAGCGCGTATGAGGAAATGGCGCACGCGAGCAATCCGTATGGCGACGGCCACGCGAGCGAGCGGATCGTTCACACACTGATGCATACGCCTGGTGCGAGCGCGAATGCGGCGAGCTTTTCGATGGGCGCCGCGGAGATGCCGTTCAACCCGCTCGCACTGGGGTTGCAGGCGTTGCGCTCGCGCTGAAGTCGATCCGTGGGATCGGTATGCCGACGGGCGGCGACGCGCGATGTCGCTGCCCGTCATTCTTCGGACGCGCTTCGCCATCCATCGCCGTCGGATCGCGCCGGGCGATCGACGGCCGCTACCGCCCTCTGCCATCCGCTATCGGACCACGGCATCGGCCATCGATTGCGCCTGCGCGACCAGCCGCGGGTAGCTCCGCTGGGACACCACCTGTCTGGCGAAACACGCCTGCCGCGCGTCCGCGGGCACGCGCGCCGTGCCGCACGCCGCGATCGGGCGCAGCGTCACGCTCTTCCACAGGATATAAACGCGTTGGCCCTGCCGGACCGACACGGCCAGCGTGTTCGGCCCGTCCGGCACGCCGTCCTGGCTTTCACCGAGCAGCCACGCCTTCACCACGCCGTCGGCCGGCTGCCGCTTGACGGGCAACGCCGCGAAGCGAAACGCCGCGGCGTCGTCGCTGAATACGTTCGTGTAAAGCGTTTCGTTGTCGAACATCGCGGCGACGTCGTCGGTCGGCTTGATGCCCGCATCCGCCGTGCTTGCCCAAGCCTTCAGCAGCGGAACCGTGGTCACGACGAGATTCGTCTTGCCGTCGTCCGACTTGAAGGACAATCCGTCCGGCCCCGGCGGCATCCCGTCGACGGGGCCGACGCTCTGCACCGTGCCCGTCGCCTTCGCGGCAAACCCTCTCGCCCTGACCGTGCCGATCAGCTTCGCGAGCCGCGCATTCAGGTCGGACGTATACCGCTGGTCGAGGCCCGTCCGATCTTCCAGCCGGGCCGCCGCCACGGCGGCCGCGGCCTGCTTCCGATAGGCGAGATACGAATCCGCCGGCGATGCGATCACCTTCGCCCCGACCGCGGCGAGCACCGCCGCGACCACCACCGCCCCCACCCCGATCTTCAGTCTTGATTTGCGCTTCATTTTTATGACGTCACCGATCACGCGCCGACAGCGAAAACGGCTGCCGTGGTCTCACGGCAGCCGTCCCTCAGAAACGCATCATTCTAACGTCGCGCAGACGTTATTCATCGACCTTGAACGCCGATACCAGTCGCGTCAGTTCCGTCGCCTGCTGCTTCAGGCTTTCCGCGGCCGCCGCGCTTTCCTCGACCAGCGCCGCGTTCTGCTGCGTCATCTGGTCGAGCGACTGCACCGCGTCGCCGATCTGGTCAATGCCCGCGCTCTGCTCCAGGCTCGCCTCGGCGATCTCGCTCATCATCGCGCTGACGCCCCGCACCTGCGACACGACATCGCGCATCACCGTCCCCGCCTCGCTGACGAGCCGCGACCCGGTGTCGACCGTCCCCGCACTGTGCTCGATGAGCGCCTTGATCTCCTTCGCCGCCTGCGCGCTGCGCTGCGCGAGATTCCGCACTTCCGACGCAACGACCGCGAACCCGCGTCCCTGCTCGCCGGCGCGTGCCGCCTCGACTGCCGCATTCAGGGCGAGAATGTTGGTCTGGAACGAGATGCTGTCGATCATCACGATGATCTCGGAGATCCGTTGCGACGCGTCGCTGATCTGCTCCATCGTGGTCACGACTTCGCCCACCACCTGGCCGCCGCGCGTCGCGGTATCCGCTGCGCCGGTAATCAGCTTCGCGGCCGTCGTCGCGGTTTCGGTGTTGTTGCGCACGACCGCCGTGATTTCCTCCATCGACGACGCCGTGCGCTCGAGGTTGCTCGATTGCCCTTCGGTCCGCTCGCTCAAGTCCGCATTGCCCGACGCGATCTGCGCGGAGCCGGTCGCGATCGACGCGGATGCCGCGCGAATCCGGTGCACGAGCGTCGACAGCGACGACACGAAGCGGTTGAACGCGTCAGACAATTGGCCGATCTCGTCCTGGCTCTCGACGGTCATTCGGCGCGTCAGGTCGCCCTGGCCGCTCGCGATCTCCGACAGCAGCATCGCCGCGCGGCGGATCGGCGCGGCGATCGCGCGCCCGACCAGCCAGATCACGACCAGCGCGACGCCGAGGCCGACGACCGCGGCGACCAGCGCCGCGCTGCGAATTGCGCGCGTGACCGGGCCGAGCAGCTCGGCCTGCGGCACTTCAACGACCACGTACGCGTTCAGTTCCGGGATGAACGACGTCGCGATGAAACGCGCGCCGCCGTCGCCCGTGTAGCTCAGGTACGCATACGGCTTGCCGGCCAGCAGCGTCGACGATGCGTCGCCCGGCAGGCCCGGCGCGTCCTTCAGGAAATGCTTGCCGTCGATCAGCGACGTATCGCGATGCATCATGATCGCGCCGTCCGGCCGCACGAGGTACGCGAAGCCGGTGTCGCCGATCCGGTACGCGGCAATCCCCTTCGCGAGCGCATCGACGGACAGGCTCATGCCCGCCGCGCCGACCGGCGCGCCGTCGAGTTCCACGCGGCTGTTGATGAACATCATGTAGCCGCCGAGCGTGACCTCGCGATCCATGTTCACGTCGTAGGTGTTGCCCGACGCGAGGAAGCTCGTCAGCCACTGGTCCTTGTCGGTGACCTTGCGCTGCAGGCCGCCTTCGTTGTAGTAGTTGCCGCTCTTCACCGACACCCACTGCACGGACGCGGCCTTCTGCTCGTCCTTCACGTTCTTCGCGAGCTGGATCCAGTTGCGCGTGCCGGCGTCGGGCTCGCCGGCGGCTTCCCATTGCAGCAGGAACGCATCGCGCGCGAGGATGCGCGACGCGGCGATCGGCCCGGCCATCTGCCGCTGCACGTCGGCGCGGATGCCGCTCACGGCCGTCGGAAGTTCTTCGCGAACGACGCGATCGCGCACGGCGTCGCCGATCAGACGAATGCTCAACCCGCTCGAAATCGCGACGAACACGAGCAGGCAGCTCGTCATGCTGAGAATCAGCTTGTTCTGAATGGACAGCTTGCGCCAGAAATGCATGGGGAACCCTCGATAACCGCTCGGTCTGAGCCAGCTTGAGTTATCGGCAGGCACGCGCGGAATCGCATCGCCGGGTTCACATGGTCGTCATGCGAGATCCGATATGTCGGTGACGGGCGGCCGTCGCGCGCCCGTCGCGGTTCGCACGCTCAATACGCGACGAAGATCGTCACGCGCCGGTTGCGCGCCCGCGCGGACGCATCGTCGCCCGCGACGAGCGGTTGCGTATCGGCGCGGCCGATCGCGGCGAGCCGGTGCGGCGCGACGCCGCGCTCGGTCAGGTAGCGCACGACGCTGCCCGCGCGCGCGGACGACAGCTCCCAGTTCGATTCGTATTTCGCGTTCGCGATCGGCACGCTGTCGGTATGCCCTTCGACGAGGATGTCGCCGGTCGCATGCTCGCTCAGCGCCTGCGCGATCTGGCTCAGCACGGGCGCCGCATCGGGCAGCAGCCGCGCATCGCCGACGTTGAACAGGATCTTCGCGTCGATGCCGATCTCGATCCCGTGCGGCGCGCGCACGAGCGAAATGCGGCCGTTCGCCTTGAGCGCATCGAGCGATGCGAGCCACGCCGGCGCGCGCTCGGGGGTCGCGGGTGCCGTTGCGCTGGCCGCGCCGCCGTCGTGCCGCGCAAGCGTCTGGTACCGCGCATCGAGTGCGTTGTATTTCGCTAGCTGCAGCACGTACAGCGCGAGAAACAGCACCATCAGCGTCGTGATGAGATCCGCGTACGAGATCAGCCAGCGGCCCGATTGCGTGCCCTCGGCTTCATCGTCGTCGCGGTCGCCGGCAGCCGAGCCCGCGCGTGCCGCATCAGTTCGAGCCGTCATGTCGAAGCCCCCGGTGCGTCATGCGAGCGACTCGGCCGCGCGGCCGCGCACGTCGCCCGTCAGCCGCGTTTCGATCGTATGCGGCGATTCCTTGCGCGAGATCGCGAGCAGGCCGTCGAGATACAGCTTGCGAAAGCGCAGTTCGCTGTCGACCTGCGCACGCAGCTTGCCGTAGAGCGGCAGAAACACGAGGTTCGCGAACGCGAGGCCGTACAGCGTCGCGATGAACGCGACCGCGATGCCCGGCCCGAGCTGCGCCGGTTCGAGGATATGGCTCGTCACCTGCACGAGCCCGAGCACCGAGCCGAGAATGCCGAACGTCGGCGCGTAGCCGCCGGCCTGCTGCCACACGCGCGCGGCCGCGAGCCGGCTGCGCTCGTAGGCGTCGAGCTCGCGATGCAGCGCGTCCTCGAGCACGGCGGTCGACACGCCGTTCGCGAGCAATTCGAGCCCGCGCCGCGCGAACGGATGAATGCCGGTCACGTCCATCGATTCGAAGGCGAGCAACCCGTCGAGCTTCGCGCGATCGCCCCACTCCAGCAGGTCGGTCAGGTGCTTGCGATCGACTTCCTGCGCGCGCACGAACGCGAGCCGCAACTGCTTCACCGCGTCGAAGAAGCGCGCCCACGTGTTCTGGATCATCACCGCGCCGAGCGTGCCGCCGAGCACGATCACGAGCGCCTCGAACTGGAACAGCATCGAGAAATGTCCGCCTTCCAGCGCGAAGCCGAACACGATGGCCGCGCCGCCGAGCAGCACGCCGGCCAGGGTCAACAGGTCCATATGCGTCTCCTTCGGGTCGTACGTTACGCGTCAGAGGAAGCCAGCGGCGCGGCCGCGGCCGGTGCCTTGGCCGCGCGCACGGCATCCAGCACACGTCGCTCGATCTCTTCGACCTCGATCGGATCGAGCTTCAACTCACGGCGCATCACCCACGACACTTCGTTGCGCCGCGCTTCCGTCATCACGGAGAACAGCTTGTCGGCCACCGCGCGATCGTCGAGGCTCGCGATCAGCTTCGCGAGATCGTACGTATCGAATGCGCTGATCACGTCGAACAGCGTGCGCTGGTCGACCCCCACGATATCCTCGAGCGCGTGCACGTCGCCGCCGGCGCGCGGGGCGCGCCGCGAGAAATACGCGACGCCCTTCTGCTCGACGTAACCGAGCACTTTCGACTTGCGGAACGCGAACACCTCGTCCGCGATCTCGCCGTGCGACAGCTTGTTGAGCAGCAGCTTCCGGTCGACGCCGATCAGCGCTTCGAGATCGGCCAGCTCGATCAGCTCGAGCTCGCTGTTGATCGACAGATCGAGGTCGTGATCGGCGACCTGCTGCGCGCGATCGATCACGCGCGCGGCGTCGAACGTGACGACCTGGCGCGCATCCGACGATGCCGCGTAATCGGCCGCGCCGCCGGCATGGTCGGCCTGCGCGGCTTCGATCGTGACGAGATTGAGTTTTTCCATGCGGCGCAGCATCGCCAGCACGTGCGGCCGCGAATGGCCGGCGATCGCGCGGCAGCGGCGGATCACGTCCGCGAGCGGCACCGATGCCTCCGCCGCGTGCGCCTGCATCGGCCGCCGCGACCATGCATCGTCCGAGCCGCGCGTATCGGCGCCCGCCATCAGCGACAGCACATGCGCATACGACAGCACGCCCGGCATGAAGTCCGCATGCGTATAGGTCGCGAGCTGGTCGTCCTTGCGCTTCACGCGGCGAACCATCGTGCGCACGATGTGGCGAAGCAGCGCGGACACATGTTCGATTTCCTCGTCGAGCATCGCCGCCGGCACGACCGTGAGCTGGCAGAAAGACAGCGCCTTCGCGGTATGCGCGCGCGGCTCGGCCGCGAGCAGCGCCGATTCGCCGAAGAACTCGCCGCGCCCGAGCGTCGCAACGACGACGCGCTTGTCCTCGCAGCGCGTCGACAGCTCGACCTTGCCTTCGGCGATCAGGAAGATGACGGGCTCGCCGGCGAAGCCCTCCGAGTAGACGATCTCTCCGGGCGCGGCCGTACGCGTCCACGATTGCTGACGATTCAAGTTGGTTCCCCTGCTGCGCTGGTTGTTGCGGACTGCGCGTCGCATGTCGCATGCATGCGATCGGCAGCCATCCCCGTGCCCGTTTTAACGTCACCGGCAACGGCATCCTTTAGCGAAATCCTGCTCGTAACTGAGGAAAATCAACGTGAAACGTTTGCGGGTTGCCGCATCGTCAGCAGATTGTTCAACGCGTGTGCATCCGTGCGTGCGCCCCCGCCCGCAAGCGGCGCACGACACGGCCATCGCGAACGATGCGGCCTTGATCGTGAGCACGGCAGTGTCGGCGAAGCCGAAGCCGAAGCCGAAGGCAAAGTCGAAGTCGTCGAAGCCAAAGCCGAAGTCGAAGTCGGAGTCGAAGTCGGAGTCGAAGTCGAAGTCGAAGTCGAAGCCAAAGTCAAAGCCGAATCGCAGCGCGTATACCCGGATGCACCGCCCACGCCGGTCGCTAGGTGATTCGCCGTCGCGCCGACGGAACCAATGCCCGCGCCGAAACGTTTCGGGATGCTGCCTTTTTGATCACGAACCGGCCGCGCAGCAATTTCCATTCCGCGTCATCCGCCCCCTTATTGCGCGTATCGTACGATAATTATCTTTTATTTTCGTCTAAAATCGCGCTTCTTCTTACCTTAGGATGGAAACGAAGTTTTGATTAAGCTGACGAAAACACTCTCGCGCACGGCCATTGCCGCATGCGTTGCCTTTGCCGGGCTGATGCCCTTGTCCCAATCCGCCAATGCCCAGGTCGAACCGCTGAAGAATCCCGTCTACGGGGTCACGCTCGACGATCTGACGAAACTGGATGCGATCGTCGCGTCGCTGCAGAACCTGCCGTACCGGCCGACCGTGCGTGTCGTGTTCGATCCGGGCACGCCGGCCACCGACTACTACGCACCGCTGCTGCGCCTGCACGCAGTCGCGTACGTGATGGGCGAAGTCTACGATTCCTACTATTTCCCGACGGATCTCACGACCTACAAGGCGCGCACGCAGGAACTGGTGTCGCAGCTGAAGAACACCGTCGACGTGTGGGAGATCGCCAACGAAATCAACGGCGAATGGCTGCGCACCGATCCGAGCGGCACGAACACCGTGGTCAATGCGGAAGAGCAGCAGATCGGCCAGATGGTCGCCGCGGCCAACACGATCGTTAAGGCGAACGGCGGCAAGACGGCGATCACGCTGTACTACAACGACGACAGCAAGGGCACCAACTGCTGGGAGAAGCCTCAGGATTACTGGAAGACCTGGCCGACGAGCTTCCTCTCGTCGACGGTTCGCCAGCAGGCCGACTATGCGCTGTTCAGCTACTACCCGTATCAGGATTGCCCGGGGCTGAATCCGTCGTGGAACAACGACTTCGCGGCGCTCGAAAGCATCTTCCCGAACGCGAAGGTCGGCTTCGGCGAAATCGGTACGTCGGACATCGCCGCGCCGGCGTCGGTGCAGCAGAACCTGATCAAGACCTACTACCCGATGGTCAACAGCATGACCGATCCGCGTTTCATCGGCGGATTCTTCTGGTGGAACTACGCCGAGCAGATGGTCCCGTATTCGACGAGCACCTACTTCCAGTTGTTGCGTCAGACGATCATCCCGCTCAAGTCGCCCAACTGATCGCTTCATCAGCCGGTCGCTCCAGCGTCAGCGCAGCCGCTCAGAACCACAATGTCGCGCGCACCACGAGACCACGTGCGCGGGCCGCTGACGTCAACCCGAACCGGTATTGCACCGTCACGTCGAGATAGCTTGCCGGCGCGGTATACCTGCCTTCACGAAACCAGTACCTGAACTGGACCCCCGGCCCCGCGCCGATTGCCGTCTTGTCCGGCTGACGGTTGTCATGATCGCCGGCCACCGCGGCGTGCGGATACACGGTCAGCCGATCGCTGATCATCGGCAAACGCCACGTGTGCCCGTAACGCAACTCCGAATAGATGATGTATCGGCCTGCCCGGATGAAATACGCCCCTTCGACATACGCCTGCCAGCTCCGCCAGCTCGGTTCGGTGACCCGCAGGTCGGTGCCCGCTTCCGACGAATAGCCCAGGCGCATCAGCCAGTCCGTCGTCGACAGGCTACCGATGTGGAACAGCCGCTCGGCGGTCATCACCACGTTCTGGTCGGGTATCGGCTTGTAACGTACACCCACCGAACCTTGTACGGTCGGCATGCCGGTCACGTTGCCCGTGCCGTCGTAGGCCGTGCCGTATCCGCGCACGAAGAACTGGAGGATCCGGCCGTTCCGATAGCCGATCTTCGGGGGCTGCCAGTACGCCTCGACACCCGGCTGGAGCACGCTGATGGTGCCTTGCGGGCCGAATGCGGCCGACTGGTACGGCGCGCTCAGCACGAACCCCCAGGTACGCTCCAGTTGTTCGACTTCCCGCCGATAGCCGAACTTGCGCTGCGCGTCGAACGCGTGTTCGTCTTCGTCCGCGTCGAGACTGTGCTCGAACATCTGGACGGACTGCTCGTTCAGTCCGATCCGCTTGGCGGCGTAGCCCGCGTCCGCGTAGTTCATCGCGTTGCCGGCGCCGCCTGCAAAACCGTCCCGGAATGCGTCGAGCGCCTCGCGATCCTTGTGTTCGCGCAGGAGGTCGTAGGCCTGCTGCAACTTCTGTTGCGCGGTATCGTCCACCGGCGCCTGGGGCGGCACATCGGCTTGCCGCGCCTGCGCCAGGATCGACGCGGCCATGTTCCGCTCGGCATCGGTCGACGCGTCGCCGGCCGCAAGCTCGGCCACGCGGATGGCGCTGTCGCGGTCGCCCGCCTGCAAGCTCATCTGCGCGATACGCAACTGGATCACGGCCGATTTTTCATCGGCCAGCGGCGCAAGTGCGACGCCAGCCTCGTGCGGACGATTCGCCGCGAGCGCACTGTCCGACCACGCGAGGCGCAAGTTGCGCTGCTGCTCCTTGCTCCAGTTTCCAGTCGCGACGGCCGCCGAGAAATTGCTGCACGCGACGTCGTAGTGCATCTGCCGCTGCGCCAGATAGCCATGCTGCGCCAGTACCGGCGCGCTTTTCGGAAAACGAACGCTCAGCGACTCCAGCAGCGCGTCCGCTTCGTCGACTTTCCCTTCGCGCCGGTACACATCGACGAGCAACAGCCCGAGTTGTTCGCTTCCCGGCTGAATCTTGAGGGCGCGCAACGTATACGCTTCCGCGCGGGGCAGGTCGCCTGCGTTGATCGCCTTGTAGGCGCCATCGGCGAGCCGGTAAGCCTTGGGGTTGAGCTGTTGGGCGGCGGAGGCCGGAGCCTGCCAGGCGAGCGACATGGCGATCGCCAGGGCGCTCAACCGTGCGCAGCGCTTGAAGCCGACAGCAATCGGACGTGTTGAGCACTTCATGCCTGTTCTCCGGACGGCTTTTTCACCGCAAATGCCTGCAGCTTCGCATCGTCGCCGTCGCGCAGCCGCGCGATTTCGACGAAACGGGAGTGCCGGGCGAGTTCGGCGGTGATCTCTGCATCGCAGGCAATGAAATAGGCCACGTTCGATCTGGCGCCGCGCCGCACGACGTCCTGTTCGTCCTGCGTGAGCGGTCGCCCGACCGCGACGTTCAGCGTCCCGTCGTCCGCGGTCGAAAACGGCACGGCGCGATACGCGTACTGCAGCTCGAATGCCAGCGAGTCCGCGAAGTGGCCCACCGCGACGTTGCCCAGGCTCACCCGCGGCAGCTCCGCCTGCTCGGCGATCGCGTCGGCCAGCGATTCGGTCGACAGCGCGCCGCCTTCGAGCAACAGCTCGCCCAGCCGCTTGCCGCATGTCAGTTGTTTCTCGAGGCTGACCTGCAATTGCGCCAGTGAGACCACACCCCAGCCGACCAGGATCTCGCCGATCTTGAGGCGCACTTTCCCGAGCTGTTCGTTCGACAGGTAGGTGTGACTGGTCTTGTCCCACGCGATGGGCTTGCCGCTCGCCAGGTGGCCGACATAGATGCGCCACGCGCGACTCACCGCGCAGAAATTGATCAGGTTGTTGACGAACATCCTCGGGATCGAAAGCAGCCCCTGGAGCGGACCGTTCAGCCTGCTGACAAAGTGGACGCGCTGTGCGACGCGGGCGAACAGCATGACGGTGTTCACCCACATCAGCGGCGCGACCCATGCACTGGCCGCGACGAGGCGAGTGTCGACCGGGATGACGTGCCCGACTCGCTGAAGGGCGGCCAGCGACACGAAGTTGAGCAGCACGCCATAGGCAATCACCGAAAACAGCGACGTCACGATGCCCTTGCGATCGCGGAAGAACATATAGCGGGTGCGGAGGTCGCCCTTCCAGCCGAGTTGCTCCCACCCTTGAAACGCGATGCCGAGAATCCAGCGCGCGCGCTGCCGGTACGCAGTGCGGAATGTCTTCGGAAAATACTCGCGCGTGGCCAGCAGGTTTCGATTGGCGGCTCTCTCCTTTGCGCGCGGGCCGCCGGTGTCGTGCGCGACGTCCGAAAGCGGAAAGCGGGCGAAGGTTTCCCTCATGCCGAGGTCTCTCAAGCGGAAGCTGAAGTCATAGTCCTCGGTCAACGAACTCGTGTTGAACGGGCACCCGTCGCGCTCCTTCATCGCCGCTTCGATCGAACGCCGGCTGTAGCACGATGCAACCCCTGCGCCCGGGACGACACCGGTCAGACGAGCTCGCGCCGGCACGTCCTTCTGGTGCGTTTCGCTGAAATCGTCGAGATAGCAGCCGGCGACGAACTCGTTCCATTTCCGCGGCAACGACAGGACGGGCAACTGGACCAGGTCGCTCTCCGCCACCGCATGGTTGAGGTACTTGAGTTCAATCGGATGAATGACATCTTCGCAGTCGTGCATGACCACGCCCGCGAATTGAATATGATGGACGCCTTCGTAGCGCAGGATGGCTTCGAGAATCCAGTTCAGGCAGTCTGCCTTGCAGGTCGGCCCGTCGTTCATGACCGTGGCACGCGTCACCCTGCCCGGATACCGGCGGACCATCCGTTCGACTTCCGCCGTGGTTTCGGCGTCGTTGTGATAGGTGCCGACGAAGATGACATACCGCTCGTACTCGATGGTCGCCAAGGTGTTTTCAATCATCTTGGCGATCACGTCATACTCTTTCCAGGCTGGCACCATGAGCGCCAGGTGGCGCTCTTCCTGCGCGCGCAGCATGGCGATATCGATGGTCTGCGATTTCTCGCGACGCCAAATTCGCCCGATTTCGAATGACCAGTAAAAGGCATCCAGCGTAAGGTCATCCAGTGTGCTGATGAAGATAACGATGGCGGTAACAATGGCGACAATGTTGAGCGCATATAAATACGCACTCCATATCATATTATCCATATTTTTTCGCGCTCTCTTGTTGCCTGAATCTCTTCCGCTCGAACCAACGCGAGACGAAACGCTCCCCGTCCCCGTCGCCCCCGTCACGCCCACTCTTTGGCTAGCGCCACACCAATACCCGTCGCGCTCAAAAGACTCGATCACGCGTCGAGCGCTATTGATACGACCACGTAGCATCACCAAAAATGCAACGTGTTCAGTGGATGACTTTCGACAGCTGCTTCCCCGCCTGCTTGCCTCCGTCCGTGCATTCGCCAAGTGCTTTCAGCCGTTTCCGATCCAACGCCTCGCGGTGCGCCCCGTGCACCGTCTTCTCGACGCAAAACTCTTCTAGCAAGTGGCACGCCATCGCCGCGCAACCCTTGAACCGTAGGGGAACCGCGGTGTGTCGTACGCGATCGTAGAAGCGAATCCTGGCCAAATGTTTCAGTGCTGAAACATGCGCTCGCGCGATTCGATGGAAGGGGTTTGGCAGGTCCGCTGCCCGGTCGCGGTCGCGCGTGCGTCCCAACCGACTCGATTGCTGCGTTGACGTGTGCGGAGCGCGGCGCATGACTGGCTTTCCCCGCCCGTCCCAACAGGCTTTACCTGTTTGTCGGATCAAATTCGGGACATGAGCGGCGTTGCATCCGTGAAACGTTTATCGAAACAATTTTTGACCGCCGAGACGCACCAATTTCGATGCCTCGGCCCGGCGCCCATTTGCGACCGATGGTACGGATCTAGCTTGAAAGCCAAGCTATCCGGTTTCGTTTCGTTAACCGGTATCAAGCGCAAAAAAAATCACGACATAACACAAGGGTTTAATTGGTATTGGGGCGTGCTCGTTTCGTTAACGAGATGAATTTAATTTTCATATCAGAGGATGAAAATCATGCCCACGCAACGCAACCGATCTTTTCGAAACGGGTTAAGCACCGTTGGACTTCTCCTTGCATTGAGTTCCGCGCTCGTCGTCACCGGCGCGGTTCAGCATGCGGGTGCGCAGCAGACGAACAAGTCGTCCGGCGGCAAGGTCACGCCCCCGCCATTGCCGAACGGCTCCGCACAGGTCCACGTGAAGCCCGGCATGTCCGAAGAGGAGTGGGAAAAGGCATACAAGGAGACCGGGCGCCCGAAGTTCAGCCAGCGTTCCGTCAAGAGAAGCGGCGGCAACGTGGAACGCGACTAGGGAGAAACGGCCATGAAAAAGATCTTGATCGTCATAGCCCTGCTCGCCGGACTCGCGCAAATGACCTTGCCGGGCACGGCGCACGCGCAGACCACCACCGCACATACGCTCGTGCTGTACGACAATCCGGCCAACGACCCGTATTCGAAGCTCGGCCTGATGTACAGCATCATGTTGAGGAACCTGCTCGGCCACTTCAATACGACCGTCGATCTGGTTCCGATACAGAACTACACGCCCGGCATGATCGGGAGCCACGACGCCACGTTCTATATCGGCGACTACTACAACAATCCGATTCCGGCGGCATTCATGAGTGACGTGATGACCGCCACGAAAACCGTGGTCTGGTTCAAGTACAACTTGTGGCAGCTCGCATGGAACACGGCCTACACGTTCAACCAGACGTTCGGGTTCAGCTTTCTGGGCATTGCCGGGATGAACGCGCCGCCTTCGTCGAGCAATCCGAATCCCGGCTTCTACGACACGGTCACGTACAAGAACCTGTCGATGGTCAAGTACTACGCGTACAACGCATCAACCGGTGCCATCAACGCCGACCCGGAAGTCGGACTGACGCAAGTCGTAGATGGCACCAAGGCACAAGTGCTCGTCACCATGACGAACAGCAAGAGCGGGGCCACCACGCCGTACGTGATGCGCTCGGGCAAGTTCTGGTACTTCGCCGACATGCCGTTTTCCTACATCGGCCCGACGGATCGCTACCTCGTGATATGCGACATGCTGCACGACATCCTGCAGACGAATGCACCGGTGAATCATCGTGCGCTCGTTCGTCTCGAGGATCTCGACGTGTATACGACGACGAGTTCGATGAGACAGCTGACGGATTACCTGTACTCGAAGCGGATCAAGTTCACGATGGCAACGATTCCGTTGTATGCCGATCCGAACGGGTATTACAACGGCGGTGTACCGCAGACGATTCACCTCGCGCAGGCAACGGGCCTCAAGAGCGCGTTGAACTATGCACTCTTGCGCGGCGGCTCGATCGTGATGCACGGCTATACGCACCAGTACGACTCGACGCCTAACCTTCTGAATGCGGTCAGCGGCAGCGACTACGAGTTCTGGTATGCGGTCCAGAACCGCCCGGTCGATGAGGATTCCGTACAATGGGCGAAAGGCAGAATGGCCGATGGCCTGCTCGAGTTCACGCTAAACGGGTACAAGGTCGTCGGCTGGGCTGCGCCGCAGTACCAGATGTCGCCGAATGCAGCAACGGCCACGGCGCAGACGTTCCCGACCACGTTCCAGCGGGCCGTCTATTACACGTCGACCAATCCGCAAATCGGAACGGGGGCGCCCAACCAGGACTTTTCGGCCGGGCAGTTTTTCCCGTACATCATCAATTCCGATTACTACGGGCAGCGGATCATTCCGGAGAATCTGGGCAGCCTTCAGTACAACATCTGCAAGGTCGACCCGTTCTCGTGCATCACGTATACGTGGCAGCAAATGGTCACCAATGCGCAATACGGTCTGGCGGTGCGGGACGGCTTCGCGTCGTTCTTCTTCCATCCGTACTGGCTTGAGCCCGATCTCGGATTGCCCGCCTTGCAGGACTTCCAGAGTCTCGTGACCGGCATTACGAATCTCGGCTATACATGGGTGGACGGCACGACGGCCAAGTGACGCGAGCTGGCAGCAGCCTCGTGCGACCCGCATCGGCAATGCGGGTCGCACGTTTGCGTTTGATCGGCTACGATGACGCGCGGGAATGTTTCCCGGGAGGCAGCGATGACCACCTACGCCATCCCGGCCTTGCGCAGGCTTCAACAGCGTATCGGCCGGTTCCGACGGGCCGTCCGGCCGCGCCGGCGCACGCACGCGGCGCGTTCGTCCCGCGCGGCGACGCTGGCGGCCATCGGCGCATCGCTCGCCATGGCCGCCTGTAGCTGGACGGCTCACGACGTGCATGCTGACGGGATCGTGTGGCAGGTGGACAACACCACAATCAATCCCGTCGGCAACTGGCACCAGCTCGGCGTGCACGATCTGCTGATCCAGTGGACGGTCGTCGACGACACCGCGTACCTTGCCAACACCCGCATCCGTCCCGCGGCGCACCTTCCCGATTGGGACCGCATCGGTCGCGAGCCCTGGGCCAGAAACGTCATCCTGGGTCTGGCCGGCTACCAGGACGAGAAGCGTGCGCGCAGCCATCTGTCGACGCTCGCCGACCAATCCGCGGAGATCGCGCGCGCACCGGTTCCGATGCATGTCACCGGTTACTACTTCCCGGTCGAAATCGATCCGACCTGGCAGGACGCACCGAAACTTGCCGAGATTCTGAAGCGCTTGCCGCGCCCGCTGTGGGTGAGCGTGTACGACCAGACCAATATCGGCGGAAAGGCGCTGGCGGACTGGCTCGCATTGTGGCTGCCGTCCGATGTCGGTGTGTTCTTCCAGGACGGGTGCGGCGTCTATGCGCGCGAACCCCACGTCGCGCGCACCTACGTCGACGAGTTGGCCTCGCGCCTGGGAAAACAACGTGTGCAGATGATCGCGGAAGCTTTCCGGCCCGCCGAGCATGGTGGCTTCCGTGCGGCCAGCGCCGAAGAACTGAGCAGGCAGCTGGCGACCTACCGCGGCTATCCAGTCTATCTGTTCGATGGTCCGCACTATGTGTCGGACAATCTCACACGTGAGCTGCTGACTCGACCGGCCAAGCCGCCCGCGGCGGGGCTCGCCGGAACGAGTCCGTGAGCCTGACGCGGCGGGCCGTGATGCCCGACGGATCGTGCGTGAGCTGAACGCGCGTAGCCGCAGCGGCAGTTCGTTTCGCTGAGCGTGCCTGTCATCCGACTGAAAGCGGCGCTGCGGCGCTGCGGCGCAGCGGGTCAGAATTCCATATCGAGTTCGTCGATGTCCTCGTGCTCCGCTTTCGCCGCGTCGATCCACTCCGCGACGAACGGATGCGCGAGCATGCGCATGCAGTAGTCGGCGATATCGGGGGGAAGCTTCACGTCGTAGGTCAGGAATCGTGTGACGACCGGCGCGTACATCGCATCCGCGATACCGATCTGCGCCCCGAACAGCCAGGGGCCGCCGTACGCGGACAGACATTCGCGCCAGATCGTCAAGATGCGCTCGATGTCGTGCTGCGCACGCGACCAGATCCGGAAACCGGGAAAATGCGCACGCAGGTTCATCGGCAGCGCGGAGCGCAAGGCGCTGAAACCGGAGTGCATCTCGCCGCAGATCGAACGGCAATGCGCACGCGCATGCCGATCGTCGGGTAACAGCCGCGCCTGCGGCCGGATCTCGTTCAGGTATTCGGCAATCGCGAGCGTGTCCCACACCGTGCTGCCGTCGTGCGTCAGGCACGGCACGAGAATCGATGGCGAGAGCAGCAGCAACTCCGCGCGCGATGTCGCATCGATCGGCACGCTGACCGTCTCGAATGCGATTCCGCTCAGCTTCGCGAGCAGCCAGCCGCGCATCGACCACGACGAATAATTGCGGCTGCTGATGGTCAACGTCGATTCCATGTCGCTCCCCTGCTGATTACCGTTCGCGCCCCTGCACCGGAAGCGCACGCCGCGCCGTGCGAACCGCACCACGCCTGTGCGGCGCATTCGCCGAAGTGGCGCAGCGCCGCACCGTGCAGCGGCCGGATCGGCACGCGCGCCCCGCTGCCGCCGTGTTCGGCGTGCGCGCATCCGGGTGGACGGGCTGCATGAACCGCCACGGTTCACGCCGCATTCAGGAACTGCGTGCAACGCGCGTGCCAGCGCATGCTGGCACACCGCTTGCCTCGCTAAACGCAACGTGACGCACTGAGCGACGGCCATGAACCTGCTTGCCTATCCGCTTTACCAATGGTCTGCGGAATGCCTGCGCCCGGCGCGCGCGTTCGCGGCCGCCACGCGCGCGACGATGGCGCTGTGGCCGCCCGCCACGTCGACACCCACGGGCCGCATGATCGACGCACTGTGCGAACTGCTCGAATGCTGCGCGTTCTCGCACCGGCGTCCGCCGTTCGGAATCGCGTCGATCGTCGTCGACGGCAAGTCGATGCCCATCCTCGAGGAAGCCGCGGCCGCGACGCCGTTCGGCACGCTGCTGCATTTCCGCAAGCCGCGAACGGTTGCACGCCAGCCGCGCGTGCTGATCGTCGCGCCGATGTCCGGGCACTTCGCGACGCTGTTGCGCGGCACGGTCAGCACGATGCTGGCCGATCACGACGTGTACATCACCGACTGGCACAACCCGCGCGACATCCCGCTGTCGGCCGGGCGCTTCGGCTTCGACGAATACGTCACGCACGTGATCGATTTCATTCGGCACATCGGCCCGGACGCGCACGTGCTTGCGATCTGCCAACCGACCGTCGCCGCGCTTTCGGCGGTCGCGCTGATGGCCGCCGCCGGCGATCCGGCACAGCCCGCGAGCCTGACGCTGATGGCGGGGCCGATCGACTGCCGCGTGAATCCGACGAAGGTCAACGCGCTCGCGACAAGCCGGCCGATCGAGTGGTTCGCGCGCAACCTGATTAGCGTGGTGCCATCGGGCTTCGTCGGGGCGCAGCGTTGCGTGTATCCGGGCTTCGTGCAGGTCGGTGCTTTCATGTCGATGAATCCCGACCGCCATGCGGCGTCGTTTGCCGATCTCTACTTCGAGCGTGCGAAAGGCGATCCGGCGAAAGCCGACACGCTGCGCCGCTTCTACGACGAATACTTCGCGACGACCGATCTCACCGCGGAGTTCTATCTGGAGACGGTCGAGAAAGTGTTCCAGCAATACGCGCTCGCGCGCGGCGAACTGACGGTCGGCGACCGGCTGGTGGAGCCTGCCGCGATCCACCGCACCGCGCTGCTGACGGTCGAGGGCGAGAAGGACGATATCTGCGCGGTGGGCCAGACCGTGGCCGCGCAGGAGCTGTGTTCGGGGTTGCCGTCGTACCTGAAAACGCACCACGTGCAGACGGGCGCGGGCCACTACGGCGTGTTCAACGGCAGCCGCTGGGAAACGCAGATCTATCCGATCGTGCGTGCGACGATCCACGACAACGAGCCGTACGACCGCACCGCCGGCCCCGATGGCGACGTGAGCGGCGCGCACTACGTGACGCTGCGGGCGTTGCTCGATGCGCGCTCAACCGTGCGCGACGCGGCGACGCCCGTCATGCAATCCGATCACGTGCGCTGAACCCGCGCTGTCGCGCCGAGCGGCGCGGCACCCGGCATCGCGGCGAATCGCCCGGCCCGGGGCGCGGGGCACCATGCCGGGCCACGCGCGGGCGCCCGGCCCGCGCGTGCCGCCTGCGTTACGAACAGGCCTTGCCGTGCGACGCGTGATAGCCCTTGGCCTTCGCATCGGCTTCCGACATGTAGCTGCCGTGCTTGGCCTTGCCGTAGTACTTGTCGGTCGAGCAGTGGTAGACCTTCGTGCTGTCGTTGGCCCATACCTTGCCCGCTCCGCCGCCCGGCGCCGCCGCAGCCGCAGCCGCCGTCGCGGGCGCGTTCTTCACCGGTGCGGCGCCGGACGCCGCGGAAGCGGACGCCGCAACCGCGGGCGCCGCGGCCGGCGCGCTGGCCGCAACGGCCGACGACGCGCCGTACCACGTCTTCACGCCCTTGTGGCCCGCGCATGCGCCCTTCTTCGACGCGCCCGAGTAGAACGAGCCGTCCTTGCACAAGCCCGTCGTGCCGGCCGGCGCGCTCGCCGGAACCTGCGCGAACGCACCGATCGACACACCCATGCCGGCGACGAGCGCGGCCATCAACATCGTCTTTTTCATGATCCTCTCCTGATTTGCCTGAATGCTGGAAGCGCCGCGACGCCATGTCGGGCGTACCGCGTCGCGGGTCAATGTACCCAGCGGCAGATGCGGTGATGGTGGTGATCGAAATGGCACACGCGGTGCGAATGGGCTTCGGCCAGCGCCGGTGTAAGGACGGCGCAGGCGACGGCCGCCACGGTCAGAATCTTCGCGATGCGGGTCATGACATTCTCCTGGATAGGTCAGCCGGTGGCCCGGCTGTCCTTCCTTAACGCCCGTCGCGGGGACGCCGTGCACGGCATGGCGTCGAATTGACCATCTTTGACACGGTGTAACGAAACGTCACGCGAAGCTGACGATCGGCTGTCTGTTTTTTGTTCTGATGAACGCGCCGAACGCATGGGATCCCGAAGAGGGCGAAAGCGGCCCGAAGGCTGCCTGCCGTGGCCATGCGGATGCCTACCGTCCGAAGCGACGGGGCTTCACGCGCCCGCGTCGCCCCACGGCGTCGGCGCAGGTACAGCGCACGGCCCTTCGACGTCGATTGACTTGAAATCGGCCGGCCCGACGATCTCCAGGTACTCCATGTCCGGCGAGTAATCGAACAGGTAATGGACGATCCCCGGCGCCTGGTGCACGCAGTCTCCGGCGTTCACCAGCGTCTCTTGCTCGCCGTACATGAAGCGGGCCCAGCCTTTCAACATGATCACGATATGGAACTCGGCCTCGTGACGGTGCCAGCCGGTGCCCGCCACCGGTGCATGATTCGCCCTGACGAGTTGCGCGACGACCTTGCCGTTCGTCGCGGCGGCGATGCCGAGGTCGCGGTACAGGAAAAAGTCGCGCAGGCCCTCGCCTTGATAGGCGGTGTCCTGCGGCTTCACGTGGGAGAAAGCGGTGGTGGTCGGTGTGCTCATCGCGGCGCTCCTTCATCGAAAGGATCACGCGAGACAAGCATTTAGCGTTCCAGTTTTGCGACGGCACGAAACCGTGCGCGTCACCGCTTGCGCCGACATTCATGGCGCGTTTCCCAAACTCGGTTGCGGTCTGATCGGATGGATTACCCTTCGGTATGCAGAGCAGTCTTTCCGAAACCGTCTCTTAGCGTAGCCATTCGCCCACCCGGCCGCGATTCGATGCAATCCATCGCGCGACACCCTTCTGCGGATCGGATTCACCGGCGGCACGGATATCGTTCATCAGCGAGCCGAGCGTCTGGTCGTCCATCTTCCATGCACCGAGCCAGCGCGCGACATCCGGATGCGTCTGACTGAATCCGGCCTTCGAGATCGCATAGATCGCATCGGGTTGACCGTACACCTGCTTCGGGTCTTTCAGGTAGTGCATCGGATACTTCGCCCACACCCAGTGCGGATTCCACAGCGTGACAACGATCGGCTGGCGACGCTTTGCCGCGCGATCCAGCGCGAGCAACATCGCAGCCTCCGACGACGGCAGCACGGTCGCGTCGAGCGCATACGCGGTGCGCGCCTCGCCCGTCAGTTTCATCAAGCCGCTGCCGGGTTCGATGCCGAAAATCGTCGACTTGCCGTCGTGGCTGAACTCTGCGGCATGTGCGTTCAACTGGTCGATGCTGTCGATCGCGACGTAATCGGGTACCGCGAGGCCCAGCTGTGCGCGGGGAAACCACGGGCCGATCTTCTCGACACGTGATTTGATCGCATCGTACGGCGGGCCGTCCGCGGATGGCAGCCAGACTTCGAACGTCAGATCGAGCTTGCCTTGTGCGACGCCGTTATAGACGATCGCCTTGTCGCCGGACTGCAGCGTGACGTCGTAGCCTTTTTCCGCAAGCAGCGCCTTCCACAGATTCGCGACCGCGATATTCTCGGCCCAGTTGTTCACTCCGATCACAACCGTTCCATTGCCGGCGGCGTGTGCCGACACCGAAACCGATAGCGCGAAGAGAAGCATGAGCCGGCCGAGTACCGGGCGGCGCATGGCGACAATAAACAGGCGGGCAAGCAACGACGGGATCATGGGAAGGGCTCCTATTGAATAGGGAAGGAACTTGGGCAGGTATAACGCGGCCGATGGAACCGGGCGGGAGCGAAACGCGCGGATACCGGCATCCGTGGCAGCGGTCATCCGTTCGCTCACCGATATATTTATTGCGCCAATTTCCTTTTGACAGCGAGGAATTCCGATCGCGACCATCGGAGAGGCCGAACGATCGCGTCGTTGCGTTTGGCCCCGATCGCCCGAGGCTACCGGATGTGATTCGCGATCATTCAGGCGGGCGACGGCGCACTCGCCGCGCGGCGGCGTTCCTCGACCATCGTCTCGATCAGCAGAGCCAGATCGTCGGCGGCAGGATTGCAATTGCCGGGTGAGCGGAGCAGCTCGAGATCCGCGGGCGGTAGCGCCGGCAAGCCGTCTTCCATGTTCAGCACGCGCCAGTTCGCGGGCAGCGTGCAGCGGTCGATGATCGTCACCGCCGCACCGTGATTGACGGCGACCTTGATGCCGGTCGGGCTCTGGCTCGTGTAGATCACGTGATACGGCCGCCCGAGTGCCGCAAGTGCCGCGAGTCCGCGCTGACGGTAGCAGCATGTTTCCGGAAACAGCGCGAGCGGCACGGAGGCGCCCTCCGGTAACACGAAATCGCGATGCGCGGCCCACACCACGTCCTCGCGGCCGAGATGACGACCGCCGCTTTGCGCGTTGTGCCTGACGACCAGTGCCAGGTCGAGTTCGCCCGCCTGCAGGCGCTCGATCAGCTCCAGCGACATCCTGCAATCGATATGCGGGCGCGCATCCGGCCGCAGGCGATAGAACTTTTCGAGCAGATCAGGCAACCAGAGCTCCGCGTAATCCTCAGGCAAGCCGAAGCGGATCACGCCATGACTGCTCGTGCGTTTGAGTGCGGCTATCGCTTCGTTCTGCACCTGGATGATGCGGCGCGCATGAATCAGGAAGTTTTCCCCGTCTCGTGACAATGCCAGACGGCGACTGTCGCGCAGAAACAGGTGCGTTTCCAGCCGCTCTTCGAGCGTACGGATGCGAAGGCTGATCGTCGATTGCGTCCGGTGCATCTGCCTGGCAGCGGCGGTCACGCCGCCGCTGTCGACCACCGTGATGAACGCGCGCACGAGTTCTCCGTCGAGCGAGCTAAGTTGAGACCAATCGGGTTCGCTGATGTGAGTCATCGAAATTACTCGCTTTGCAAGGGAATTTGTCGATCGAATCATGGGCGCATCGATAGGCCGATTGTTGTCGAAAACAATTCAGGCCACAAACCCCTCATCCCTCGAAACCGGAGCCAACCGTGCAAGCAAGCCTGCCTCTCGCCGATGCAGAATGTACCGATCTGAGCGATATCGTCGATACCGACCGCTATCCGTTGCATGAACCCGGACACGCCCGAATGCGCGACCTGCTCGCAACTTGCCGGGCCCAGCTGACCGGCAGCGGCAGCGCGGTCCTGCGCGGCTTCCTGCGCCCCGCCGCACTGGAACAGGCGCGCGTCGAAGGGCTCGGTTTCGCAAAGAAAACCTATTTCTCGAGCCGCAAGGTCAATGCGTATTTCACCGCCGACGATCCGTCGTTGCCCGCCACGGACCCGCGCCGGATCTTCATGGATCGCACGAGCGGCTTCGTCACGCGCGACGTGATCCCGGCCGATGCAATCGTTCACCGGATTTACGTCGCACGTGCGATGAAGCAATTCGTCGCCGCGTGTCTCGGCGAAACGCAGATCTGGGAATACGCGGATCCGTACGCCGGGCTGGTTCAGAACGTCATGCCGCCCGGCACCGAACAGCCGTGGCACTACGACACCAACGAATTCATCGTGTCGATGATGACGCAGCAGCCCACGGCAGGCGGCGATTTCGAGTACTGCCCGAACATCCGGTCGCCCGAGGGTGAAAACTACGATGCGGTCGGCGCCGTGGTGCGCGGGGAGACGCGCACGCCGATCAGCGTGATTACGCTGCAGCCGGGCGATCTGCAACTGTTCAAGGGCCGTTTCTCGCTGCACCGCGTGACCCGGGTGCGCGGCGACATTGATCGTCACACCACGATCTTCGCCTATTCGAAAAAGCCCGGCGTGGTCGGCCGACTCGAGCGAACGCGGCAGCTGTACGGCCGCGTATCCGAAATGCACCTCGAAGCCGAACGGGCACTGGTCCGTGCGGACAACCTGGTCGACTGACGATGTGAATTCGCGGTGGGCCGACCCATCACACTATTTCGTTGTACTTACGCCAACAACATTCACCCTACCATCATGACGATGCTTCGACCGACTCACCGCCCGGAAGATTGCGAGCCCACCGCCGACGAAATCGCCCACATCCGGCGCGACCGGCTTGCCGCGGTTCGCCGCGAACTGAAGAAGCGCGACCTGACCGCCGCGATCCTGTTCGACCCTACCCACATGCGATACGCAACCGGCTCGCGCAACATGCAGGTGTATTCGATGCGTAATCCCGCACGCTATCTATTCGTGCCGGCCGAGGGAAAGGTGGTGCTGTTCGAATACGCGGGATGCGAATTCCTCGCCGACGGACTCGATACGGTGGATGAAGTCCGGCCGGCCACTGCGATCTCGTACTACTTCTGTGACGACATGCTGCGCCAGGTCACCGAGCGCTGGGCGGACGAGATTGACGATCTGGTTCGTGCGTGCGGTGGCGGCAAGCGGATCGCGATCGAAAGTGCGACATCGGCCGCCGCATTTGCGTTGCAAGCGCGCGGCTACGAGATTTCGGACGCCCAGGAGCCGCTCGAACGCGCCCGTGCAATCAAGGTGAAGAACGAGATCAAGATGATCCGTGCGTCACTGCGCGCGGCGGAAGCGGGCGTGCACAAGCTCGAGGCCGCCCTCGTGCCCGGCATCAGCGAGAACGAGCTGTGGTCGTACCTGCATCAGCATGTGATCGAGACCGACGGCGACTACGTCGAGACCCGCCTGATAAGCTCGGGCCCGCGCACGAATCCATGGTTCCAGGAAAGCAGCCCGCGCAAGATCCAGGCGGGAGAACTGGTGGGGCTCGATACCGATGTGGTGGGCCGCTTCGGCTACTACGCGGATTTCTCGCGCACTTTTCTATGCGGCGACGGCCCCGCGTCCACCGCGCAAAAGACGCTGTACCGCCTTGCCTACGATCAGATCCACGCGAACATGGAGAACGTAAAGGCCGGCACCACGTTCCAGGAATTCATCGCGAAGGCGTGGCAGATTCCGCAGCCGTACCGCGCACGCCGCTATTTCGCGCTGGCCCACGGCGTCGGGATGACAGGCGAATACCCGTACATCTGCCATCGCGAGGACAACGATGCAAAGGGCTATGACGGCGTGATCGAACCCGGCATGACGCTGTGCATCGAGAGCTACATCGGCCACGAAGACGGCGGCGAGGGCGTGAAGCTCGAGGAACAGGTGTACGTTCGCGACGACGGCCAGCTCGAACTGCTGTCCGACTACCCGTTCGAGCCCCGTCTGCTCGCCTGAACGCGTCGCAACACCGATCCCACGGGGCTTTTTGAAACCGCGTCTTACTTCAACCGCCCCGACAGGAACTGTCCGAGCCGCTCGCTCTTCGGGTTGACGAGGATTTCCTGCGGATCGCCCTCTTCCTCGATCTTCCCCTGATGCAGGAAGATCACATGATTCGACACGTTGCGCGCGAAGCCCATCTCGTGCGTGACGACGACCATCGTGCGGCCTTCCTCGGCGAGCTTCTGCATCACCTTCAGCACTTCGCCGACGAGTTCCGGATCGAGCGCCGACGTCGGCTCGTCGAACAGCATCACCTCCGGCTCCATCGCCAGCGCACGCGCAATTGCGACACGCTGCTGCTGGCCGCCCGACAGATGCGACGGATACATCCCCTCGACGCGCGGCGCGAGCCCGACCTTCTCCAGGTACTTGCGTGCACGTGCAACGGCCTCGTCTTTCCCGATCCCGAGCACGGCCATCGGCGCCTCGATCACGTTCTCGAGCACCGTCATGTGCGACCACAGGTTGAAGTGCTGGAACACCATCGACAGCTTCGTGCGCATGCGCTGCAGCTGCTTCTGGTCGGCCACGCGCAGCGAGCCGTTGCGGTCGCGCGCCGTTTGAATCGGCTCGCTGCCGATCGTGATCTGCCCCGAGCACGGCTGCTCGAGGAAGTTGATGCAGCGCAGGAACGTGCTCTTGCCGGAGCCGCTCGAGCCGATGATGCTGATCACGTCGCCGGCCTTCGCCTTCATCGACACGCCCTTCAACACCTCGTTGTCGCCGAACTTCTTGTGCAGGTTGTCAACGGTGAGCTTGTACATGCTTGGTCCTTCCTTGCGAATCTTGCGAATGCGTTAATGGCTGCGCGGCGAGAGATACGCGAGCCAGCGCGTCTCGAGCTTGCGGAACGCCCAGATGAGCGTGAACACGACGACGGCATACAGCACGGCTGCGATGCCGTACGCCTGGAACGACATGTACGTCGCGGAATTGACGTCGCGCGTGACCTTCAGGATGTCGGGCACGGTCGCGGTGAACGCGAGCGTCGTCGCGTGCAGCATCAGGATCACTTCGTTGCTGTAGCTCGGCAGCGAGCGGCGCAGCGCGGACGGCAGGATGATGCGCGTATAGAGCTTGAAGCGCGACATCCCGTACGCCATCCCGGCCTCGATCTCGCCGGCCGACGTCGCCTTGATCGCGCCCGCGAAGATCTCGGTCGCATACGCACACTCGTTCAGCACGAACGCGAGCAGCGTGCAGTTCATCGCGTTGCGGAAGAACGTGTCGAGCAGCACGTGGTTGTGCACGACCTGCAGGCTGTAGATGCCGGTGTAGCACATCAGCAGTTGCACGTAGAGCGGCGTGCCGCGGAACACGTACGTATAGAGCCACACCGGGCCGGAGATCCAGCGGTTCGACGACGCGCGTGCGATTGCAAGCGGCACGGCCAGCGCGAACCCGAGCGCGATCGACACGACCAGCAGCCACAGCGTGATCGCGAGGCCGCTCAAGCGGTAGCCGTCGCTGTAGAGATAGCTTTGCCAGTACTGGCTGACGAGTTCGATCACAGTGCAAGCCTCCGGACGCCGACGGAATAACGCTTCTCGAGGTGGTGCAGCACGACGTTCGACACCGTCGTGATCGCGAGGTAGATCGCGCCTGCCGCAAGCGTGAAGAAGAAGAAATCGAGCGTGCTCTTGCCGGCGTCCTGCGATGCCTTCACGACATCGGCCAGGCCGATGATCGACACGAGCGCGGTGGCCTTCACGAGCACCTGCCAGTTGTTGCCGATGCCCGGCAGCGCGAAGCGCATCATCTGCGGAAACAGGATCCGGTGGAACACGCGCCAGCCGCTCATCCCGTATGCGAAGCCGGCTTCGAGCTGGCCGCGCGGCACCGCGAGGAATGCGCCGCGAAACGTCTCGGTGAAGTACGCGCCGTAGATGAAGCCGAGCGTCAAGACGCCGGCCACGAACGGGTCGATGTCGATCTGGTCCCAGCCGATCAGGTCGGTCACGTCGTTCAGCAGGATCTGGATCCCGTAGAACAGCAGCAGCATCAGCACGAGATCGGGCACCGCGCGGATCAGCGTCGTATAGAACGTGCCGACCGACTTCAGCACGCGATTGGTCGACAGTTTCGCGGCCGCGCCCGCGAGGCCCAGTATGAGCGACGCGGCAAGCGACAGCACCGCGAGCTTCACGGTCTCGACCGTGCCGGCCCACAGCAGCGGGCCAAATCCTTGGAAAATCATATGAGGGATCCAGAACGATGTGGCTGGATTGTCAATAGCCATTAACCGCGCATCAAACGAGTTCTGCGCACGACGTGATGCAGCCTGCTCATCAAGCCGCGCGCATCACGCGAAGCGATCGGCATCCGGCGACGAACGCGACGCGCACCGCAACCGGTGCGGGCCGCATGGGCGGTCAACTGCCGTAGACGTCGAACGCGAAGTACTTCTTCTCGAGCTTCTTGTACGTGCCGTCCTTGATGATGTCGGCGATCGCGTGGTCGATCTTCGTCTTCAGTTCGGCGTCGTCCTTGCGCAGCCCGATGCCGGCGCCGTTGCCGAGCGTCTTCGGATCGTCGATGTCCTTGCCGGCGAATTCGAAGCTGGCGCCGCGCGGCGTCTTCAGGAAGCCGAGCTCGGCCTGCACGGCGTCCTGCAGCGCGGCGTCGAGACGGCCGGACATCAGGTCCTGGTACACGCCGTCCTGGTTCTGGTAAGGCACGACCTGCACGCCCTTCGGCGCCCAGTAGGCCTTCGCGTAGGTTTCCTGGATCGTGCCCTGCTCGACGCCGACCGACTTGCCCTTCAGCGAGTCGGCCGTCGGCTGCAGATTCGAGCCCTTCTTCGCGACGAGGCGCGTCGGCGTGTTGAACAGCTTGTCGGAGAACGCGATCTGCTCGGCGCGCGCCGACGTCATCGACATCGACGACAGCACGCCGTCGAACTTCTTCGCCTTCAGCGCCGGGATCATCCCGTCGAAGTCGTTTTCGATCCACACGCATTTCGCCTTCAGGCGCGCGCAGATCTCGTTGCCGAGATCGACGTCGAAGCCGACGACCTTGCCGCTTGCGTCCTTCGATTCGAACGGCGGATAGCTGGCGTCGACGCCGAACCGGATCGTCGACCAATCCTTGGCGTGGGCACCGACCGCGAGGCAGGCAAGGGCAATACTGAGCGCGAGTTTCTTCATGGCGTTCCTGTCATAGGCGAACTGGGCACGGGTCCCGTCGGGCGTCGCCGCCGCGAACCCTTCCAACCCGGATGCCGCCCGTCTAGGCGACACTCCAAGTTGTACATACAACTTTGCCTTTTGCAGGTCACCGCCAGCAATCCGTGTTTATCTCTAATTGTCGGATGATTGTCTCCCTGAGCGAATTACCCTTATATTTCAATTCGATACTGATTACATTCAGCTGAAATCGAGCTTTCGCCCAAGGGTTCGGCGAGCCGTCGGGGCACACGCATTTGTCTATACTTCTGCGTTTGCCGCGTGCGCCGGCGCGGCGGCCGAGGTCCGTGCGCTGCTGCCGGCCCGCGCGCCGCACGCCGGAGTCAGGCCGGATGCAGGCGGGAATAACCCGAATCACCGGCCCCCGGGCGGGCCCGCTCGGCGTCGAACCCGGTACACTCCGCCCGGACACCGCACGATGGCAGGCCCGCGACGGCACGCGGCCGCCGTCTCTTGAACAGCAATGCAATGACCACACCGATCTATCAGGAAATCAAGGATTTCATCCTCGCGCGCATTCATGCGGGCGAGTGGGCGGAAGGCGACCAGGTGCCGTCGGAGAACGAGCTCGCACGCGAATTCAACGTCGCCCGGATGACGGTCAACCGTGCGCTGCGCGAGCTGACGGCCGAGCAGGTGCTCACGCGCACGCGCGGCTCCGGCACGTACGTCGCATCGCCGAAATACGAATCGACGCTGGTCGCGATTCGCAGCATCTCGGATGAAGTCGCCGCGCGCGGCCATGGGTATCGCGCGCAGGTGCTGGAGGTGGGCGCGGCCGTCGCCGATGCGAAGCTCGCCGACGAGCTGCAGCTCGACACCGGCAGCCCGATCTTCCATTCGCGCGTGCTGCACTTCGAGAACGACACGCCCGTGCAGCTCGAGGAGCGCTGGGTCAATCCGGCCTGCGCGCCCGAATATGCATTGCAGGACTTCACGACGACGACGCCGAACCAGTACCTGACGCGTGTCGCGCCGCTACAGCGGGTCGAGTACCGGATCGAGGCAGCGATGCCCGATGCGCAAACGCGCCGCCACCTGACGATGGACGAACGCGAGCCGTGCCTGCTGCTGCATCGGCGCACGTGGTCGCAGGGAATGGTCGCGTCGGTCGCGAACCTGTGGCATCCGGGAAGCCGCTACCGGTTCACCGGGCATTTCTGACGCACGGGCCGCGCGTTCAGCGCGTGCTGCGGCGCGCCCAGCGCTCGATCGCGTCGACCGCCTGCCGCACGCCATCCTCGCGCGCGATGCGCGACCCGAGTTCGACGGCACGCGCTTGCGTATCGACACGCGATGCGAACGTAATCGCGCGGGCGAGCGCGGCGCCATCCACGCGACGCCCGGCCACCGGCGTGTCCGCAACCCCGAGCCGCCGCAGCCGGTCGGCCCAGAAAAACTGATCGCCCACGAACGGCACGACGACCGACGGGATCCCCGCCCGCGCGGCCGAATGCGTGGTGCCCGAGCCACCGTGATGGATCGCCATTGCGACATGCGGAAACAACCGGTCGTGCGGCGTGTCGCCGATCACGTGCACGTGCGCCGGCAGCATCGATGCATCGATGCCGCTCCAGCCCGGATAGAACAGTGCGCGCCGGCCGTCGAGCGCCTGCACCAGCGCGTCGGCCATCGCGGCCCGATCGAAGCCGGCCATGCTGCCGAAACCGATGTACACGGGCGGCTCGCCGGCTTCGAGAAAGGCCGACAGCGCGGGCGGCGGCGTCCATGCCGGCGCGTCGATGCGCCACTGTCCGCATGCCAGCGCGTTCGACGGCCAGTCGGCCGGATCGGACAGCAACGCGGGCGACACGCCGTACAACATCGGATGACCGGTCCACACGCGCCCGCGCGGCGGCAGTCCGCACACGCTTGCGCGCGCCGCGTTGGTCGCGTTGCGGAACGCCTGCCACAGCAGCGCATTCACGAACCGGTGGCTCGCACGACGCAGCCAGCGCGGCACCTTGCCGGGCGGCAGGAACGGCGACGCGAATGCCGCGGTGGGTGTGATCGGAATCATGCCCGTGCCGATCGCCGGCACGCCGCGATACTCGGCAACCGACAGCCCGGCGAACGACGCGAGCCCCGACACGAGGATCGCATCGCAACCGGCCGAAGCCTCCACGATCTCGCGCGTCCATGCTGCCGTATTCCCATTCGCGATCGCCACGAGCGCCTTCGACGTGTCGTTGAAGCCGCCGCGCCCGCGCACCGCACCGGACAACGCACCGTTCGGCGCGATCACCGCGCGGATATCGCCGGACAGCGGTGCGCACGGCACGCCGAGCGCGGCGGGGGAGCCGAGCGTCGCCGCGTCGGCCAGCAACCGGACTTCATGGCCCGCATTCAGCAGCGCGCGGCCGAGCGCCGCGAGCGGGCGCGTGTCACCTTCGGTGCCGTAGGTGGCGATGACGAACTTCATGCAGGACTCCTCTTGCCCGACGCAAACGGGTGGATTCATAAAAGTGCACGTCGTATACTAATGCAATTCGTACACCTTTCGTAAGCCCCCGCGCCATGGAGCCATGCCGATGACGCCCGACGATCCGGGCCGCCGCGCGCGCAAGCGCATCCAGATGCTCGCGCATCTCGCCGATACCGGCGCACGCCTGTTCGACGCATACGGTTACGACGCCGTCACGATGGAGCAGATCGCCGCGCAGGCAGACGTCGCGAAGCGGACGCTGTACAACCACTTCGCGACGAAGGAAGCCGTGCTCGCGCACTGGCTGGAAGGCGAACTCGCGCGCGATCTCGCGCATCTGCAGCGCGACGTCGCGCGACGCAAGACGTTCGCATCGCGGCTCGCGTGCGTGCTCGATGCGTCGGCCGCGTGGTGCGAACAGCATCCGGTGTACTTGCTCGCATACCTGCGGCATCGGTTCCTGAGCATCGGCGTGGCGCAGGCCGAAGGCGTAAACGAGAACGGCAGCGACATCGCGCTCGTGTGGCAGCGACTGATCGCGGCCGGCCAGCAGTCGGGCGAACTGAATCCGGCGCTGGCGGCCGACCAGCTCGCCACGTGGTTCCACCACCTGTATCTCGCGGCGATGCTGCGCTGGCTGACGGTGCCGCGGTTGTCGCTGAAGCGGGAATTCCAGGCGGTGGCGAAGCTGTTCGTGGAAGGCGCTCAGGCGAAGCCGTAAGCGGCGCCCGCGTGTGGCGGCAGGCGGGCGGCATCGGCCTGCGGCTCGATGCGGCAGGCACGCTGCTCGGCACGCCGTCGCTCGCCGCGATGCTCGCCGGCGGACGCGCGTTCGCGGCACCGGCCGGCCGCGTGCCGCGAGAGAGAACCGCTGATTTCGTCGCGCGCCGTGAGGGGATTTTTACAACGCACGCGCGCACGGGATGCCAAATTTCGCGAGCAGCAGTATGCTGGTGTCGTACGGCAGCGCACGAGGTATCGGGCAATCCCTTAGTCCGCACGTCGCCGCGCCGCCGTCGCGACCGCAATCATGCGTTGCAAGGAGGGCTTCGTGATGGCTACCACGCATCAGCACTTCCACCTCGAACTACGGCACGCCACCGCGCCGACGTATTTCATCAGCTACCTGTTTCCCGCCCTGTTGTTCGTCTACGAACTGCTGCGCGTCGGTCAATGGATCCGCGATCACGGGATGCAATTCGCCGCGTTCAAGCAGATGGGTTACGAGTATCTGCTGATGCTGCTGTTCGTCGGGCTGCAGATCGTCGTCGAGGCGATCTTCCTGCTCGGCGCCGCGATGCGCCGCGATAATCGCGATTTCGAGCACCGCCTGCCGAACGTGATTCTCGGCATTGGCTGCTCGATCGTGCTGCTCGCCGTCGATCTCGCGATCCAGCTGTCGTTCTGAGCGCCGGCGGGTTCGGCCCGCCGGTCGCCTCGCGCTCAAGCGCTGGTTCGCTCAGGCGAGCGCGTCGCGCACGAACGTCGCGACGGCTGCCAGCACGTCGTCGGTCCGCTCGCGATGCGGCATGTGCCCGCATCCGGCGAGCAGCAGGAACGACGACGGCCCCGCGACGCGCGCGGCGATCCGCTTCGCATGCACGTCCGATCCGTATTCGTCCTGCTCGCCGTGAATCGCGAGCGTCGCGCAGCGCACGCGCGGCAGCGCGTCGTCGAGATTCCAGTCGCGAAACGCCGGCGACAGCCACGTGTCGACCCACGCACGCAGCACCCACTTAGCCTTGTCGCCGTGATAGCGTGCGAGCCGGTCGAGCTGGCCGGGCGCGTCGAATTGCTGCCCCGCGTCGCGAATGCCTTCGCGCGTACGATCCTCGACGAACGCCTGTGCAGCAACCGTCACCAGTGCGCGGCACCGTTCGGGATACACGGCCGCGCATCCGACCGCCATGCCGCCGCCGACGCTGTGTCCGAACGCGACGAACGCATCGATGCCGAACCGTTCGAGCAGCGCGCGGAAGCCATGCTCGGCTTCGTCGTGCACGAACGTCGTGGCGAGTTGCCCCGGATGGCGATCGGAGCGGCCGAAACCGAGCCGGTCGTACGCGATCACGTCGCGGCGGGTGGCGCGTGCGAGTTTCTCGGGGAAGTCGCGCCATAGTTCGACGCAGCCGAGCGAATCGTGCAGCAGTATGATCGGCGCGGCCTGCATAGGCGCGGCCGGCTCGGATGCCCGCGCACCGCGCCAGCGCTTCGCGAAGAGACGCCCTTGCGGCGTCTCGACCCAGGTCTCCTCGGTCTCGATGTCGATCATGTGTGTGTGTGTCGTCCGTATGAACGCGGCCGCAC
Source organism: Burkholderia sp. Nafp2/4-1b (assembly GCF_003635165.1). Classification (GTDB taxonomy): domain Bacteria; phylum Pseudomonadota; class Gammaproteobacteria; order Burkholderiales; family Burkholderiaceae; genus Burkholderia. The sequence goes on from NZ_ML058601.1 coordinate 308,980, forward strand.
GCGGGCGGACCGCAGAATGCCGACGATGGTGGCCCGGCGACACGCGCAGCGTCAAGCAAGCCCCCACCGCCCGCACGCTCATTCGGGCTGCGGCGGCAGATAGTCCATCTGCGCTTCGTCGTACAGCCGGTAGATCAGCGCCTGCATCGCGCGGATGTCCTCCGATTCGTCGAGCATCCGCATGCTCATGATGATCGGCGACACGAGGTTCGGATCGTCGAGCGGCTTGTAGCTGATATCGTCGCGCTTCAGGCCGTACACGCTTTGCGGCACGACCGACACGCCCTCGCCCATCGCGACGAGCCCGAGCGCGATCTGCAGTTCGCGCGTCTCGTAGATGCGCCGCGGCTGCAGCGCGCGATCGTGGAACGCAGCCAGCACCTGATCCGCATAGCTTGGCCGCGGCGCCTTCGGGAAGATGATCAGCGTGTCGTTCACGAGATCGTGCAGCGACAGCACCGGCTTCGCGCCGTCTAGCACGTGGCCGACCGGCAGTGCGACGATCATCCGCTCCTCGCGCAGCACGACGCGCCGCACGCTCGGATCCTCGTGACGGATGCGGCCGAACCCGACGTCGATGCGCCCTTCCTTCAGCGCCTTGATCTGGTCCATCGTCGACATCTCGTGCAGGCTCAGCTCGACGGCAGGAAACTCGCTGCGAAAGCGCCGGATGATCTTCGGCAGCATCCCGTACAGCGTCGAGCCGACGAAACCGACCGACATGCTGCGCTCGATCTTGCCGACCCGCTTCGTCATCGATTCGAGCTCGGTCGTCTGCGCGAGCAGTTGCACCGCGTGCGAATAGAAGAAGCGCCCCGCGTCGGTCAGTTTCAGCGGCCGCGCGTTGCGCTCGAACAGCGGCACGCCGAGCGCTTCCTCGAGCTGCTGGATCTGCCGGCTGAGCGGCGGCTGCGCGATGTGCAGGCGCTCGGCCGCGCGTGTGAAATTCCGCTCCTCGGCAACCGCGACGAAGTAGCGGAGGTGTCTCAACTCCATGTTCGAATCCTCCCGGCAGGCAACGGACGTTCATTCGGCCCGGTGTGGACGGGCCAGCGCCGGTCACCCGCGCCGGTCGCCCCGATCGCCTGCTCCTGTCCCATCACGATACCTCAGCGCGTACCAATCCCGGCGTGAGCCGCATCGCGCGCGCGGCCGCGCACGGCGCCGCGCAAAGCAAAACGGGAAGCCGCGAGGCCTCCCGTTCGTTCATCGGCGCCGCGTCGCGGCACCGTTTCGGCCGCGCGTCACGCCTCGGTAGCGTACAGCGCATCGCGCTGCGCGTCGCTCAGCGAATCGAGCGGCACGTCCGGCAGCCGATAGCAGATCATCGCGCCGTACAGCTCGGCGAGGCAGTTGCTGCCCGCGTCGAGCGCATAGCCGTCCTCGCCGTCCGGTGCCGGCGGATACACTTCGCGCCACGCGTTGATCGCGGCTTCGATTCGCACGATGGAAACGGGTCCGGCCTTCCGCTCGGCGGGTGATGCGCTCATGGATTCCTCTGGATTGCGCGCTCCGCGGGCCGTGCCGGCCGCGGCGGAACGATGAAAACGCCGGGCGCCGGCGGCCGCCGCAACAGGCGCGCGCCGGATGCCCGATCCGCGCCGCGCTCGTCGCGCCGGCCGGGCCGTGGCCCGGTAGGGTCGGGAAATATAACCGGCTTTGACCCCGTGCAGGGGAAAGCCGACAAAAAAAGCGGATTCGGCGGCAATTGGAACGGTATGTTCCGATGCGCCGCGTCGCCGTGCTGGCGGTCACGGCCGGAATGCCGCGTCGCTGTCGACACCCCCAGCGCTCCAACGAAAATCGGGAAGCCCGCAAGCTTCCCGTTTTCGTTGCACGTCACGCGGCGGCTGGCCGCCTCGGCATCAACCCGCGGTTTCGCGGTTCGTCACGCGCTGCTCCTGCGCGCTGCGGCTCGCGGCGACCCACGGCGCGATCTCCATGTCCTCGTAGCGCACGAAGCGGCTCTTGTTCAGGAACCGGTAGCCGAGCCACACGACGAGGAACAGCGGAATGCCGACATAGGTCGCGGCCACGCCTGCCCAGTCGATCCGGTTCGCGAGGAACGCCTGATAGTCCTGCCCGAGCGCGATCACGAGACACAGCACGAACGCGAACAGCGGGCCGAACGGGAACCACTTCGACTGGTACGGCAGTTGGTCAAGCCGGTAACCCTGCGTCACGTAACCCTTGCGGAACCGGTAGTGGCTGATCGCGATGCCGAGCCAGGCGATGAAGCCGGTCATGCCGGACGTGTTCAGCAGCCACAGGTACACCGTCTTGTCGCCGTACAGCGACGTGAAGAAACACAGCGCGCCCACGGCGGTCGTCGCATACAGCGCATTGCGCGGCACGCCGCCCGGTGACAGCTTCGCGAACAGCTTCGGCGCGCGGCCTTCGGTTGCGAGGTTGTAGAGCATCCGCGTCGACGCGTACATGCCCGAGTTGCCGGCCGACAGCACGGCGGTCAGGATCACCGCGTTCATCACACCGGCCGCGAACGCAAGGCCCGCGTGGCGGAACACGAGCGTGAACGGGCTCACGCCGATGTCGGTCACGTCGCTCTTCAGCAGGTTGGGGTCGGTATACGGAATCAGCACGCCGATCACGAAGATCGCCAGCACGTAGAACAGCAGGATCCGCCAGAACACCTGACGCACCGCGCGCGGGATCGTCGTGCGCGGGTTCTCCGATTCGCCGGCCGCGACGCCGATCAGCTCGGTGCCCTGGAACGAGAAGCCGGCGATCATCGCGACGCCCATCAGCGCCGGCAGGCCGCCCGCGAACGGCGCGTCGCCGATCGTCAGGTTGCCCCAGCCGTTGCCCGGCGCACCCTTCAGAATGCCGAAGATCATCAGCAGGCCGACGCCGATGAACGCGACCACGGTCACGACCTTGATCAGCGCGAACCAGTATTCGGCTTCGCCAAAGCCGCGCACGGTCAGCGCATTCAGCAGGAACATCACGGCGAGGAACGCGGCGCTCCACCAGACGCCCGGCACGTCCGGGAACCAGTAGTGCATCACGAGCTGCGCGGCGACGAGTTCGACCGCGATCGTCACGGCCCAGTTGTACCAGTAGTTCCAGCCGAGCGCGAAGCCGAAGCCTTCGTCGACGTATTTCGCGCCGTAGGTCGCGAACGAACCGGAGACCGGCATGAACGCGGCCATTTCGCCGAGGCTCGTCATCAGGAAGTAGACCATCAGGCCGATGAGCATGTACGCGACCATCGCGCCGCCGGGGCCGGCTTGCGAGATCGACGCGCCGGACGCGACGAACAGGCCCGTGCCGATCGAGCCGCCGATGGCGATCATCGTCAGGTGGCGCGCCTTCAGCGCGCGATGAAGCTTGGGTGGGTTCGCGGACGAACCGGATTGGTCGGAATTCGGAATTGCGGACATAAACGAGACGAACGTTGAGCGGGCCGGCATCCGGAGCCGGCGCATGCGGGATGGGGCGCGGTGCGCCGCCTGCAGCGATGCATTCGATGCGGTCCCGATACGCGTTGCGCGCCGGGCGCCTGCGGCGAAGCGCGGATTCTACCTGATTCGTCATGGGGTCAGCTCAGGCCGAACGCGTGGTCGGTCCGCGCAGATGCCGCAGAATCAACGAGTTGCACGCAGCGCGCGCGGCGACACGTCGGTCGCGGCGGCGTGCGTGCGGAAAGCGGTTTATGACGACGGCTCATTCGCGATGCCGATTCACACGATACGCAACGCATTTTCGGCACCGGGCGCGATTCCCGCATTAAACCGACAAATCGGCCGACACGCGCGCCAATAATCAGACAAAAATCATCGAGCACTGGCAATTGATTTGAATCAAATCGGCCACGCGGAACGCAGTAATGATGTGTAGCGGTTCCGGATCGCCACTCGGGCATGCATGTTTTGCATCGCGCGGCCAAATTCGGGAATTCGCGAGATAATGCGGATTCATTCGAAAATATCAGCGCGCGAGATCGTCCACGACGCCAATCGCCGCCGCCCCCGCCCCCCGAGGATGAAGTCACACCCGCTGCCCGCTGGATTGCGCCGTCATACCGCGGCGGCCGTCGCACGCATTCTGTCGCCCCGCGGCGTACTGGTCGCGGGCATCGTGCTGCTGCTGTTCAGCTGGGGACTCTCCACGGCGCTTCTGATCGAGGCACGCCACGACGCGTATGACCACGCGGTCGAAAATGCACGCAACCTGATGCTGCTGATCGAGCGCGATATTTCCCGCAATATCGAACTGTACGATCTGTCGCTGCAAAACGTCGTCGACGGTCTCGCCGATCCTGAACTGATGACATTGCCGCCGCGCCAGCGTCACCGGCTGCTGTTCGACCGCGCGGCAACCGGCGCGTATCTCGGTTCCATTTTCGTGATGGATCCGCACGGCAATATCGTGATCGATTCGTCCGAGGCGTCGCGTGGAGGCAATTTCGCCGATCGCGACTATTTCGCCGCGCATCGCGACCGGCTCGTGCAGGGCCTCTACATCAGCCGGCCCTATGCGTCGCGGCTGCGCGGCGGCGCATTGACGATCGCGCTCAGCCGGCGCATCACGCTCGCCGACGGCACGTTCGGCGGGATCGTCGTCGGCACGCTCAGCATCGACTACTTCCGCGCACTGCTCGACGGGCTCGCGGTCGGCCGGCATGGCAGCGCGGCGATCGTCGAAGACAACGGTGCGCTCGTGTCGCGGCTGCCGTACGATGCGCGCACGGTCGGCCTCGACCTGCACGACTCGCCGCTGTTCATCGACGCGCAGCGCAGCAGGGAAGGCGCGCTGGCCGGCGTCGGCGCGATCGACGGCGTGCGCCGCATCTATGTTTACAAGCATCTCGCCCACCTGCCGCTGATCGTCGACGTCGCGCCCGCCGAGATCGACATCTATGCATCGTGGCGCCACCGGGCAATCTGGACCGCCGTGCTGATGGGCCTGTTTACCGCGTTCATCGCGTGGGGCTCGCTCGCGCTGTCGCGCGAACTCAAGCGCCGGCAGATCGCCGAGTCCAGGCTGTACCGGCTCGCGTACACCGATTCGCTGACCGGCCTCGACAACCGCGGCACGTTCGACGCGGTGCTCGCGAAGGAAGCGCAGCGCGCGTCGCGCAGCGGCCGCCCGCTGTCGGTGCTGTTCGTCGACGTCGATCACTTCAAGGCGTTCAACGACTACTACGGCCACCTCGCCGGCGACGACGTGCTGCGCCGCGTCGCGCAATCCGCGTCGCGCTGCCTGCGCCGCGACAGCGACCACGTCGCGCGCTACGGCGGCGAGGAATTCGTCGTCACGCTGCCCGACACCGATGCGCACGGCGCGGCGACCGTCGCCGAAGGCATCCGCCGCGCGATCGCCGGGCTCGACATCGCGCATGACCGCAGCCCGTACGGACACGTGACGGCAAGCATCGGCGCCGCCACCGCCGCCGGCGGGCGCGTGAATGCCGCGACGTTGCTGCGGCGGGCCGACGAGGCGCTGTACCGCGCGAAGTCCGGCGGCCGCAATCGCGTGGCGCACGCCGAGACGCACACGGCCGACGTGTGACGCGGCGGCTGGGCGGGCCTCTGCCTCCGCCCGGCGGCTGGGCCGGGCCTCTGCCTCTGCCTCTGCC
>NZ_ML058601.1:314711-346409 GCF_003635165.1 Burkholderia sp. Nafp2/4-1b
CCTCTGCCTCTGCCTCTGCCCTCTGCCCTCTACCGTGTGCCGTGTGCCGTGTGCCGTGTGCCGTCCGCCGTCCGCCGTCCGCCGTCCGCACCGACCGCCCACCACCTGCCGCCCCCCCAACCACCGCGCCGTGGACAGCCCGGGCGCGTTCGGCTAGCGTTACGTCAGCTGCGCGTGCGGCGCGGCGCCGGCCCGCGCAGGCCGCCCGCGCGTATCCCGGCCACCCCGTTCCGTCATGACCGCCCAGCTCCCCGCCCGACTGCCGCCACTCTTGCGCCACGCGCTCCGTCCGCTGCTGGACCCGTACCGCCGCTACCGGCACGCGAAGCTGATCCACGCGGCGCGTGTCGCGCTTGCGATCCTCGTGTCGATCGCGTTGTCCACCGGCCTGCGCGTACCGCATGGCGAATGGTCGACGATCACCGTACTGATCGTCGTCGGTGGCCTGCAGCATCACGGCAACATCCGCAAGAAGGCTGCCGAGCGCGCGCTCGGCACGTCGATCGGCGCGCTCGCGGGGCTCGGGCTGATCCTGCTGTACTCCGTGCTGCACGCGCCGCTCGCGATCTACCTGCTGATGGCGATCGCGTGCGGGATCTGCGCGTATCACGCGATCGGCAAGGCCGGCTACATCGCATTGCTGTCGGCGATCACGATGGTGATCGTCGCCGGACACGGCGACAACGAGATCGTCGACGGCCTGTGGCGCGCGGTGAACGTGCTGGTCGGCATCGCGATCGCGCTGGCGTTCTCGTTCGCGCTGCCGCTCTACGCGACCTACTCGTGGCGCTACAAGCTCGCCGACGCGCTGCGCGCATGCGCGGCCGTACATGCGCGCCTCGCGGGCGACCGGCAGGTGAGCGACGATGCGCACCTGAAGGAAATGGCGGCGCTGAGCGCGCTGCTCGTACAGCTGCGGTCGCTGATGCCGTCGGTGTCGAAGGAATGCGATATCCCGGTCGCGCAGCTCGAGGCGATCCAGCGCGGCCTGCGCCTGTGCATCGGCTACCTGGAGATCCTGTCCAGCACGCTGCCGGCCCGCGACGACCTGGCCGCCCGCGAATACATGCGGATCGAGATGAAGGCGGTGAACCGGCGCATCCGCGACACGCTCGTCGGCGCGAGCCGCGCGCTCAAGTTCGGCACGCCGAGCCGGCTCGCGCCGCGCCGCCGGCCGGCGGATGCACCGCACGACGCACCGCCGCAGCAGCTGTCCGGCTACATGTCGATCACGGCCAAGCTGGCCGGTGAGGTGGAGCAGTTGCGCGAGAAACTGCTGGAAACCGCCCGGGCGTGGAATATTTAAGGTCGAGATGAATGCGGGCGAGTTCCGGGCGGCGCCGGGTTGCCTTTCACCAACCTTTCATTGAAGCCGACCGGCACCCTGACTACGGGCGCCCACCGCCGTTCGCCCGTTCCGGCCCCGCAACAGGACTGGCGTAGCGCGCGCATTCCCGCCTGTTTCGCCGCCCGCCCTGCCCCCGCTTCGCGACGGATTATCCGCCCGGTTAACGACCCGCCAGCCCCGCCGCGACGGCCGCGGCGACGTATCGGCGCGAAAATCAGGTCTTGCCCCAACTTCCCGGACAGCCGATACTCGCATATTCCGCGAAATACGATCCCACCGGCTTCAATCCACGGTAATTCCTATGAGCACGATTCTCGAAAGCCTCCCGACCGGCCAGAAGGTCGGTATCGCCTTCTCCGGCGGCCTGGACACCAGCGCCGCGCTGCACTGGATGAAACTGAAGGGCGCCGTCCCATACGCATACACGGCGAACCTCGGCCAGCCCGACGAAGACGATTACGACGCGATCCCGAAACGCGCGATCGAATACGGCGCAGCCGGCGCCCGCCTGATCGACTGCCGCGCGCAGCTCGTCGCCGAAGGCATCGCGGCGCTGCAAAGCGGCGCGTTCCACATCACGACGGCCGGCGTCACGTACTTCAACACGACGCCGATCGGCCGCGCCGTGACGGGCACGATGCTCGTCGCCGCGATGAAGGAAGACGGCGTCAACATCTGGGGCGACGGCAGCACGTACAAGGGCAACGACATCGAGCGTTTCTACCGCTACGGCCTGCTCGTGAACCCGGATCTGAAGATCTACAAGCCGTGGCTCGACCAGACGTTCATCGACGAGCTCGGCGGCCGTGCCGAAATGTCCGAATTCATGAACCAGGCCGGCTTCGCGTACAAGATGTCGGCCGAGAAGGCCTATTCGACCGACTCGAACCTGCTCGGCGCGACGCACGAAGCGAAGGACCTCGAAAGCCTCGAAAGCGGCATCAAGATCGTGAACCCGATCATGGGCGTCGCGTTCTGGCGCGACGACGTGAAGATCGCCGCCGAGGAAGTGACGGTGCGCTTCGAAGCCGGCCAGCCGGTCGCGCTGAACGGCGTCGAGTTCAAGGATCAGGTCGAGCTGCTGCTCGAGGCGAACCGCATCGGCGGCCGCCACGGCCTCGGCATGAGCGACCAGATCGAGAACCGCATCATCGAAGCGAAGAGCCGCGGCATCTATGAGGCCCCGGGCCTCGCGCTGCTGTACATCGCATACGAGCGTCTCGTCACCGGCATCCACAACGAAGACACGATCGAGCAGTACCGCGAGAACGGCCGCCGTCTCGGCCGCCTGCTGTACCAGGGCCGCTGGTTCGACCCGCAGGCGATCATGCTGCGCGAAACGGCCCAGCGCTGGGTCGCGCGTGCGATCACCGGCGAAGTGAAGATCGAACTGCGCCGCGGCAACGACTACTCGATCCTGAGCACGAAGTCGCCGAACCTCACGTATCAGCCGGAACGCCTGTCGATGGAGAAGGTTGCATCGACGTTCTCGCCGCGCGACCGGATCGGCCAGCTTACGATGCGCAACCTCGACATCACCGATACGCGCGACAAGCTGCGCGTGTACTCGCAGGTCGGCCTGCTGACGCCGGGTGAATCGTCGGCGCTGCCGCAGATCAAGAGCGACAGCGGCGAGTAAGTCGCTTCGTTCTACGCCGTGCCGCATCGTCGAATGCGGCACCGCCGGGCAGGCTGCACGTGTGACGCATCATCACGCACGCAGCCTGCCGCTTCCCCTCTCCCCGCCTTTCCGCTTTTCCTCCGTATTCACATCACGCCGCGTGACGCACCTACGGCCATGCACCGGACTGGGAGCGGCAACGAATCGCCGAGATGTATCGGGAAGGGTATGCGTCGCGCGCGTTCAGCGATTGCGTGATCGATACGTCGAACGCGTCGGCGGATGTGTGCGCGACGAAAATCGCTTGCCGCGCGGCGCTTCCCGCCCATTGACGCGGCGCCTTCGGCCGCACGCCGTCTTCAGCGCACCGCGCGTGCGTCCGGATGCATGACCGCGGACGCGCGCCGCCGTCAATGATGCTGCCGCACGCCCGGCACGACCTGCTCTCGCGCGCCCTTGCGGCTGAGCATCAGCGTGACGACCGCCGACACCGCGAGCGTGCCTGCGACCACGTACAACCCGGCCGCATAACCGCCCGTCACCTGCTTGAGCCAGCCGATCGCGAACGGGCCGACGAACCCGCCGAGGTTGCCGATCGAGTTGATCATCGCGATCCCCGCGGCCGCGCCGGCGCCGGACAGGAACGCGCTCGGCATCGCCCATAGCGGCGCCTTCGCGGCGCTGATCCCGATGTTCACGACGACCAGCGCGAGCACGGTCAGCAGCGCGGTGCTCGCCTGTCCCGCGAACACGAAGCCGATGCACGCCAGCACGCACGGAATCACGACGTGCCACGTGCGCTCGCCACTGCGGTCCGAATGCCGCGCCCACAAGATCATCGCGACGACGGCGGCGATGCTCGGGATGCCGGTCAGCAGCCCCGTCTGCAGCGCGGTGAAGCCGAACTGCTTGACCATCAGCGGCGCCCATAGCCCCAGCGTATAGAGCCCGGCCGACGTGCCGAAGTAGATCAGCGCGAGCGCCAGCACGCGCGGGTCGCGCAGCGCCAGCCACGCGCCTGCCGTGTGCCCGGCGTGGGTGTGCCGCGCGTCGGACTCGGACTTCAGCTTCGCGATCAGCCAGTCACGCTCGTCCGGCTGCAGCCATGCGGCCTTCGACGGTGCATCGGTCAGATACTTCAGCACGACGAAGCCGAGCACGACCGCCGGCAGCGCTTCGACGACATACAGCATCTGCCAGTCGGCGAGCCCGAACATCGGCGGCATCTGCATGATCGCGCCCGACAGCGGCGAGCCGATCGCGGTCGAGATCGGCGCGGCCGCCATGAACCATGCGGCGGCCACCGCACGCTGCTTCGCGGGAAACCACAGGGTCAGGTACAGGATGATGCCGGGGAAGAAGCCGGCTTCCGCCATGCCGAGCAGGAAGCGCAGCACGTAGAAGCTCGTCGGCCCGGCCGCGAACGCGGACACCGCCGACACGATGCCCCACGTGATCATTACGCGCGCGATCCAGATGCGTGCGCCGACGCGATGGAGAATCAGGTTGCTCGGGACTTCGAACAGAAAATAGCCGATGAAGAACAGGCCTCCGCCGAATCCGAACGCGGTCGGCGACAGGCCGATCGCCTTGTTCATCGTCATCGCCGCGAAGCCGACGTTGACGCGATCGAGAAAGCTGACGAAGTAAAGCAGCATCACGAACGGAATGATGCGCCACATCAGTTTCCGCGCGACGCGGGTTTCCAGATCTGCTTGCATGTGTCTCCTCCTTGGAGGGCGAGCCGTTGCGCTGTCCGCGCATGCTCGGTGGGTGCGGCCCCGCATCACGACGAAGCGTGTATGCCAGGCCGGCACCCGGCTCGCGTCGAATGCGCGAGTCGCGGGCCGTACGTTCCAGTCAAAGGCGAACCGACGACGCTCGGCTGCGCAGGTGCGCCTCCGATGCCGTGCGCGCCATCGTCACGCCGCGACCGCCGCGTTCGCGACGCCCTCGCAGACGGCGGCCGTCACCTGCGCGGTCGTCGCGCTGCCGCCGAGGTCGCGCGTGTGCAGCGACGGGTCGGCCGTCACGGCCTCGATCGCCCGCATCACGTGTGCCGCGGCTTCCGCTTCGCCGAGATGCTCGAGCAGCATCACGACCGACCAGAACGTGCCGACCGGATTCGCGAGGCCCTTGCCCATGATGTCGAACGCGCTGCCGTGGATCGGCTCGAACATCGACGGATAGCGGCGCTCGGGATCGATGTTGCCGGTCGGCGCGATGCCGAGGCTGCCGGCGAGCGCGGCCGCGAGATCGCTGAGGATGTCCGCATGCAGGTTGGTCGCGACGATCGTGTCGAGCGACGCCGGGCGGTTCACCATGCGCGCGGTCGCGGCATCGACGAGTTCCTTGTCCCATGTGACGTCGGGGAATTCCTGCGCGATCTGCTTCGCGATCTCGTCCCACATCACCATCGCGTGACGCTGCGCGTTGCTCTTCGTGATGACGGTCAGCAGCTTGCGCGGACGCGACTGCGCGAGCCGGAACGCGAAACGCATGATGCGTTCGACGCCGGCGCGCGTGAGGATCGACACGTCGGTCGCGGCCTCGATCGGATGACCCTGGTGCACGCGGCCGCCCACGCCCGCGTATTCGCCTTCCGAGTTCTCGCGCACGATCACCCAGTTCAGGTCGTCCGGCCCGCAGCGCTTCAGCGGCGCGTCGATGCCGGGCAGGATGCGCGTCGGGCGCACGTTCGCGTACTGGTCGAAGCCCTGGCAGATCTTCAGGCGCAGCCCCCACAGCGTCACGTGGTCGGGCACGTCGGGGTCGCCCGCCGAGCCGAACAGGATCGCGTCCTTGCCGCGCAGCGCGTCCAGACCGTCGGCCGGCATCATCGCGCCATGCTGGCGGTAGTAATCGGCGCCCCAGTCGAAATCCTCGAACTCGAACGCAAAGCGGTCGATGCCGCGGGCCAGTGCTTCCAGCACCTGCTTGCCGGCGGGCACGACCTCCTTGCCGATGCCGTCGCCGGGAATGGTCGCGATACGGTAGGTCTTCATGCTGACATCCTCGATTGATCGTGAGCGTGAATGCACTTTACTCAACTGGAAACGCCGTAACCGGCGCTATACTCAAAGCATCTTTAACTTAAATTCATGAATCCCGTCATGGCCGAAACCGTCCAGCCGGCCGATCTCGCCTTCTTCTCGACGCTGGCCGCGGCCGGCAGCCTGAGCGCGGCCGCGCGCGAACTCGGGCTGACCGCGGCGGCCGTCAGCAAGCGGCTCACGCAGATGGAGCGGCGCGCGGGCGTGACGCTCGTCAACCGCACGACGCGGCGCATGATGCTGACGCCCGAGGGCGACGTGTATCTCGACTACGCGCGCAGGATCCTCGATCAGATGGACGAACTCGGCGAACTGCTCGGCAGCGCGAAGCAACGGCCGAAGGGGCTGCTGCGCGTGAACGCGACGCTCGGCTTCGGGCGCAGCCACGTCGGCCCGGCGATCTCGCGCTTCGTCGCGCGTTATCCGGAAGTGTCGGTGCAGCTGCAACTGTCGGTGATGCCGCCGCCGCTCACCGACGACGCGTTCGACGTGTGCATCCGCTTCGGCGAGCCGCCCGACACGCGCGTCGTCGCGCGGCGGCTCGCGCCGAACCGCCGGCTGCTGTGCGCGGCGCCCGCGTACCTCGCGCGGCACGGCACGCCCGGCACGCCGCACGAGCTGACGCGGCACAACTGCATCGGCATCCGGCAAGGCGACGAAGGCTACGGGATCTGGCGGCTGTCGAGCGGACGCGGTGCGGCGCGCAACACGGAAGCGGTGCGGATCAACGGCAACCTGACGACGAACGACGGCGAGATCGCGGTGAAGTGGGCGCTCGACGGGCACGGGATCCTGATGCGCGCCGAATGGGATATCCGCGACTATCTGGCCGACGGGCGCCTCGTCGTCGTGCTGCCCGACTACGAGACGCCGAGCGCGGATATCTACGCGGTGTATGCGCAGCGGCACCAGATGTCCGCGCGGATCCGGACGTTCGTCGAGTTTCTGGCGGGGGAGCTGGGCGGGTGACGACCGAGCGGGCAGACGCGGACGCGCCCGTTCGCGAACGATGTCCGAAGGCCGAGCCCGGCAGCGCTGCAGCGATGCAACAAATGATTGCCCCGGCCAAAAAACGCCAGAATTCTGGCGATCCGGACGCGAAATCGCCAGAATAATTGCATTCTTGCGCGTGCCGACGACCTCGAAAATGGCATTTGACACGCGCTCGCGACAGCATCGGCAGCCGTTCACCGAACCGAATACAATGCGTCGATCCCCCGCCGCTGCGCCCACCCTGCCGGAGCCGCCATGTTCGACCTGACCACGCTGACCACCTTCACGGCCGTCGTCCTGGGCCTGTTCCTGATTCCCGGCCCCGCCGTGCTGCTCGTGCTGAGCCGCACCGTGCAGGGCGGCCGCAAGACCGGCATCCTGACCGGGCTCGGCGTCGCGAGCGGCGACTTCGTGCATACGCTGTTCGCGGCCGTCGGGCTGTCGGCGCTGCTGATGACGTCGGCGCTCGCGTTCAACGTCGTGAAGCTGGTCGGCGCCGCGTACCTGATCTATCTCGGCGTGCGCGCGTTGCTCGACAAGCAGTCCGATCCATCGCTGCCGAAGGTATCGCCCGTCACGCCGCTGAAGGCCTACCTGCAGGCGATTCCCGCCGAAGTGCTGAATCCGAAGACAGCGCTGTTCTTCCTCGCGTTCATGCCGCAGTTCGTGCATCCGGAACGAGGCTCGACGTTCGTGCAGTTCGCGGTGCTCGGGCTGATCTTCGTCGTGCTGAGCTCGCTCTATACGACGCTGATCGCCTGCTCGATCCGCCCGCTCGGCCGCGTCGTGAAGCGGCTCGCGTGGCTCACGCGCTGGCAGGGGAAGATCATCGGCTCGATCTTCATCGCGCTCGGGCTGCGCGTCGCGGCGCAGCAACGCTGACGCACGCGTTGCGCATGACGTCCGGTTCGGCACCCGGCGAAATTCTCTACAGCGACCCGCGCCTCGTCGCGGTTTACGACCGGTTCAACGCCGGCGATCGCGACTTCGCGTTCTACGCGTCGCGCATCGGCACGACGCGGCAACGGATTCTCGATCTCGGCTGCGGCACCGGCACGTTCGCGCGCCGGCTCGCGGCGGCCGGGCACGACGTCGTCGCGATCGATCCCGCACCCGCGATGATCGACCATGCACGACGCCAGCCTGGCGCCGGCGCGGTGCGGTGGTTCGCGTGCGACGTCGACAGCCTGCCGCCCGGCACGCCGTTCGATGCCGTCGTGATGACCGGGCACGCGTTCCAGTGCCTGCTGACCGACGCGGACATCGACGCGACGCTGCGCGGCGTACGCCGCGTGCTGGCCGACGGCGGGCGCTTTCTGTTCGAAACCCGCAACCCGCGTGTCGAGCCTTGGCGTGCGTGGACGCCGGCGGCGTCCGCATCCCGCATCGAATCACTCGAGTTCGGTGTGGTCGAACTCCATCACCGGGTGACCGCGATCGACGGGCCGATTGTATCGTTCGACACGGTCTACCACTTTCATCGCGACGACACGCAGGTGACGAACGCAAGCCGGCTGCGCTTCATCGCACAGCCCGACCTGCAGGCCCGCGTCGCGGCCGTCGGGTTTTCATCGGCCGACTGGTGCGGCGACTGGCAGGGGGCGCCCTTCGACGACGCGGCCAGCGCGGAAATCATCGCGATCTGCCGCGCGTAAGTGCGTGAATGTGTGAGGGCGTGAGTGCGTGAATGTCGCCGTGCTCGACTAGCTCGCTCCCAACACGTTACGCACGCTCTCCCAATCGAGCCCGAACCGCGCAAGATACTTGCGCAACCGGTCGGCATCGTTCGGCTGCTTCTTGTTCTGCCGCGACACCGCAAACAACGCACGCCCGGCCTCCGACAGACTCGCCGACACGCGGCACACGTCGAGCACGCGTTCGAGCTGCGCGCGGTCGAACAGGTCGAGTTCCGCCGCGCGCGCACCAAATACCGCATCGACGCATCCGTCCGACCCGCGCTCCCCGCCCGATGACGACCACGTGCGAGTCAGCCGCTCGACCTCCTGTTCGGCGATCGCCTCGGTAATGCGCCCTGCGTCGGCGAGCGTCGCCATCCGCGTGATCGATGCGGACAACTCACGGAAGTTGCCGGCCCACGCCGCACGCGGCGACGCCGCGAACGCGAGATAGCGCCGCTTCGCTTCGACGTTGAACCGCACCTGCTCGCCCTGCTCGCGGCCGAAGCGATCGAGCTCGAACTCGAGGTTCGGCTCGATGTCCTCGCGACGCTCCGCCAACCCGGGCAATTCGTACGTCCACAGGTTGATCCGCGCATACAGATCCTCGCGAAACGTGCCGGCGGCCACCATCTGCTGCAGGTCGCGATGCGTGCCCGCGATCAGCTCGAAATCGCTGGTCGCCTCGACGTCCGCGCCGACCGGCAGGAAACGCTTCTCCTCGATGGCCTTCAGCAGCATCGCCTGCTCGTCGAGCCCGAGTTCGCCGATCTCGTCGAGAAACAGCAGGCCGCCGTCGGCCGCACGCAGCAAGCCCGCACGCGCGGACTGCGCGCCGGTGAACGCGCCCTTCACATGGCCGAACAGCGTCGACATCGCCGCGTCCCCGCGCAACGTTGCGCAGTTGATCTCGATGAACGGCCCCGCAAGCCGGTGGCGGCCGCGCTTCAGTTCGTACACGCGTTTCGCGAGAAACGACTTGCCGGCGCCGGTCGGCCCGACGAGCAGCATCGGCGCGCGCGAGCGCACGGCGACGCGCTCCAGTTGCTCGATCAGCGCATTGAAGCGCGCGTTGCGCGTCGCGATGCCGGCCTTCAGGAACGACACCGTTTCGTCGCGCTCGCGCGTGAAGCGCTGTGCGATCCGGTTGTAGCGCGACAGGTCGAGATCGATCACCGATAGCGTGCCCGGCCCGCTCGGCCCTTCGTCGGTCTGCTTCGGCGGCCCCGTCTGCACGAGCCGCGCGGGCAGGTAGCGCGCTTCCGCGAGCAGGAACCAGCAGATCTGCGCGACATGCGTGCCGGTCGTGATGTGGACCAGGTAGTCCTCGCGGTCGAGGTCGAACGGATACGCACGCGCAAAGTCGTGCAGCGTCGCGTAGACCTCCTCGAAATCCCACGGATCGCGGATCGTGACCGGCGTGAGCCGCACCTCGGTATGCGGCGACAACTGCGCGAGATCGTCGCGGACCTGGTTCGCGAGCCGCGCGTAATCGGGCGGATGCAGCAACTCGAGCCGATCGATCGCGAGGTCGGGCTGCAGGCAGAGCGATACGGTCGGCCGCCACTTGCGATAGCGGCGCGGCGCGCGGCCGCCCTGATCGAGCACGGTGCCGAGAAAGCCGATGGCGAC
This sequence comes from Burkholderia sp. Nafp2/4-1b, assembly GCF_003635165.1. Lineage (GTDB taxonomy): Bacteria > Pseudomonadota > Gammaproteobacteria > Burkholderiales > Burkholderiaceae > Burkholderia. The sequence continues at coordinate 325,035 of NZ_ML058601.1, forward strand.
GGTCTTGCGCATGTTTATCTCATGGGATAATAAGCGATCCGATTGTATCGGAATATCGTCACGATGCGAGTCCGCCATCTTCCGCATCCAGCAGTTGCAAATCAAAATACTTCTTTTAGTTCAATGACTTGATCGAACTCCGTCCATTTGCCCCACCCGCTGGCACGCTCCTCGCTAAATAGAAGACGCCGGATGTCCCGCTGGCCCGCGAGCCAGGGTTCACAAAGCCCTGCTGGTGCGCCGCCGCCGAACTTCGATTCGTTGCGGCAGCGCATGCCGCCATGGACAGACGAAGGCAAAGGGGCGCGCGAGGCAGCCTTGTCCGGGTTCGAATCCCGGAGCGCCCACTGTTCGGAAGCTCAACAGGTAGAGCAGCCGGCGCGAGCCGGTGTGTGGCGGGTTCGAATCCCGTCCGAACGCTGTCCGCAAGGACGGTCTATTGAAGAAGCAGTACCCGCCGGTGCGGGCCGACAGGCCCGCCGCGCGTCGGACCGGTTGCGGTTCCGCGCGATCGGCCGGGCGGCCGGACGGCCCGCGCGACTGCGCACGACGACGCGATGCACGATGCGTCGCCGCGTGCGGCCGCGCGGCCCACGCGCCGCCCGCCCGGTCGCGTCGCACCGCGATCCGTGCGATGCGTGTCGCCCGGCGGCCATTGAAGAAAAGGACAAGAATATGTGGAAGCGTCATGTGGTGAAAAAGAACGAACGCGCGCTGCTGATGAATGAAGGCGATTTCGTGAAGGTGCTGGAACCGGGTGTGTTCAAGGCCTTCGATCCGTTCAAGCGCCTGTCGGTGCAGACCGCGCGTCTCGACGCGCCGCTCGCCGATATCGCGCTGGCCGACTACCTGCGCCACGATGCGCCGGACGTGCTCGCGCAGTACTTCGTCGCGATGGATCTGGCCGACGACGAAGCGGGCCTGCGCTATGAAGACGACGTGCTCGTCGAGATCCTGCCGCCCGGCACGCGCCGGCTGTACTGGCGCGGCCTGATCGCGCACCGTCTGGAGCGCGTCGATCTGGCACAGGACAGCCTGCTGCCGGCCGCGCTCGCGAAGCGCATCGCGCAACCGGCGTTGCGGGCGCGTGGCGTCGCGGGCCTGACGGGCGTGCTGCTTGCGCAGGTGCCGGCCTATCACGTCGGCGTCCTGAAGATCGACGGCAAGATCGAGCGGCTGCTGGATGCGGGCGTTGCAGCGTTCTGGCGCTTCAACCGCGACGTCGCGGTCGAGCTCGTCGACCTGCGCGTGCAGGCGCTCGAAGTCGCGGGACAGGAAATCCTGACGCGCGACAAGGTCGCGCTGCGGCTGAACCTCGCGGCAACGTGGCGCTATGCGGACGTGCTGCAGGCGTTCGGCCAGTTGCAGAAGCCGGTCGAGCACCTGTATCGCGAGCTGCAGTTCGCGCTGCGGGCGGCCGTCGGCACGCGCTCGCTCGACGAGCTGCTGGAGGACAAGCAGGCGATCGACGACGTCGTGATCGCGCAGGTGCGCACGCGCCTTGCGCAATCGGGTGTGGACGTGCGCAGCGTCGGCGTGAAGGATATCGTGCTGCCGGGCGACATGAAGACAATCCTCGCGCAGGTGGTCGAAGCCGAAAAGGCCGCGCAGGCGAACGTGATCCGCCGCCGCGAGGAAACGGCCGCGACGCGTTCGCTGCTGAACACCGCGAAGGTGATGGAAGAAAACCCGACCGCGCTGCGCCTGAAGGAGCTGGAAACGCTCGAGCGCGTCGCGGAACGGATCGACCGCATCTCGGTGTTCGGCGGTCTCGACCAGGTGCTGAACGGACTCGTCAGCATCAAGGGCGCGTGATCGATGAAGCGGCGCGGCGCAGGTGTGCCGCGCCGGATGAATGAAGGTGAAGCGAATGAGTAACGACGATTTTCAGGTGATGGAACTGGCGAACGGCAAGCCGGTGAAGATGTGGACGCAAGGCGTCGCGGTCGAGGACGACGCGCGCACGCAATTGCGCAACACCGCGCAGATGCCGTTCATCTTCAAGCATGTCGCGGTGATGCCGGACGTGCACCTCGGCAAGGGCTCGACGATCGGCAGCGTGATCCCGACGAAAGGCGCGATCATCCCGGCGGCGGTCGGTGTCGACATCGGCTGCGGGATGATGGCCGCGCGCACGACGCTGAGCGCGGCCGACCTGCCGGATTCGCTGGGCGGGCTGCGCAGCGCGATCGAACGCGCGGTGCCGCACGGCCGCGCGCCGGGCCGGCGCGATCCCGGTGCGTGGGGCGATCGCACGCCGGCCGCCGTGACGGATGCATGGAAGTCGCTGCAGCCGGGTTTTCAGCGGATCGTCGACAAGTATCCGAAGCTGGAAAAGACGAATCACTACGCGCATCTCGGCACGCTCGGCACAGGCAACCACTTCATCGAGGTGTGCATCGACGAGGGCGATCGTGTGTGGTTCATGCTGCACAGCGGCTCGCGTGGCGTCGGCAACGCGATCGGCAGCCTGTTCATCGAACTCGCGCAGGCCGACATGCGTCAGCACATCGCGAACCTGCCGGATCGCAACCTCGCGTATTTCACCGAGGGCAGCCGGCACTTCGACGATTACGTCGAGGCGGTGGGCTGGGCGCAGGACTACGCGCGCCGTAACCGGCAAGCGATGATGGATGCGGTGATCGGCGCGGCGCGCGGCGTGATCGCGAAGCCGTTCGCGGTCGACGAACACGCGGTGAACTGCCACCACAACTACGTGCAGCGCGAACGCCACTTCGGCGAGGACGTGCTCGTGACCCGCAAGGGCGCGGTGTCCGCGCAGAAGGGGCAGCTCGGGATCATTCCGGGCTCGATGGGCGCGAAGAGCTTCATCGTGCGCGGGCTCGGCAATCCGGAGAGCTTCTGTTCGTGCAGCCACGGCGCCGGCCGCGCGATGAGCCGGACCGAAGCGAAGCGCCGCTTCACGGTCGACGACCAGGTAAGCGCGACGCGCGGCGTCGAATGCCGGAAGGACGCGGGCGTCGTCGACGAAATCCCGATGGCCTACAAGGACATCGATGCGGTGATGGCGGCGCAGCGCAGCCTCGTCGAAGTGGTGCACACGCTGCGTCAGGTGGTGTGCGTGAAAGGATAGCGCGGGGCGCGGCCGGAAGCCGGCCGGCCGCGCGCAATGAAAGGGAAGGACAACGATGAAAACGGCAACACCATTGAAAACGGTACGCAGCGCGCACCCGGTCGATCCGGCCGTACGCGCGCGCGTGATGACGGAACTCGAGGACGTCGAGCGCCGCCACGATGTGAGCGTGCTGTTCGCGTGCGAATCGGGCAGCCGCGGCTGGGGCTTCGCGTCGCCGGACAGCGACTATGACGTGCGCTTCGTGTACGTGCACCGGCGCGACTGGTACCTGCGCGTGGAACCGCAACGCGACGTGATCGAGCGACCGCTCGACGACGAACTCGACGTGAGCGGCTGGGAGTTGCGCAAGGCGCTGCAACTGCTGCACCGGTCGAACCCGACGCTGCTCGAATGGCTCGCGTCGCCGGTCGTCTATCGGGAAGATGTGCGCTGGACGCCGCGGCTCCGGTCGCTCGCTACTGCATTCTTCTCGCCGATGCGCGGACGGCATCACTACCTCGCGATGGCGAAGAAGAACTTTCGCGGCTATCTGCAAGGCGACACGGTGCGCTACAAGAAGTACCTGTACGTGCTGCGGCCGCTGCTTGCAGTGCGCTGGATCGACCTGGGGCTCGGGATGCCGCCGATGCGTTTCGCGGATCTCGTCGACGGCACCGTGCATGAGCCGGCGGTGCGCGAGGAACTCGACGCACTGCTCGCGTTGAAGATGCGCGCGAACGAAAGCGAGACCGGCCCGCGCCGGCCCGCGATCCACGCGCTCGTCGAAACGATGCTGGCGGACGCCGAACACGATCGCGACTACAAGCGGCCGTGGGGTGATGCGGCCATGCTCGACGCGTTCCTGCGCGACGTGGTCGACGCCCGCTGACGAACTAACGGCGCGATACCCGCGGGCATCGCGCCGTTTCCGTTCCAGCTTTCGTCCTGCCTTCGTCACACGAATCGTCATCGCAGCGGCGGTATACTTGAAGCAGTCCAGCCGCGCCCGATTCGCATCGCGCGCTTACGACGCGCTTGCAATCACGGCAACCGGACGTCTGCCCTTCCCCCGTCATCGCCGATACGAACCGTCATGTTTCGTCATCTCCCGTTTGCCGTCGCCGCCACCCTGCTCACCGCGTCGCTGTCCGCCGGCGCGCACGATCCCGCTCAACACTCCGTTGCACGCGACTTCAAGAACTGGTCGGTCGTGTGCGACAACGCGAATCGCTGCGTCGCCGAAGGCGGTAACGACGACATCGACGACACGCGCACCAGCATGATCGTGCGGCTCACGCGCGACGCGGGGCCCGATGCGCGTCCGTCGCTGGAAATCTTCGCGTCGGCGCCGCTCGACCTGCGTACCGCCCGTGCGGACGGCCAGTCGTTCGACGCGGTGCCTGCCGAGTGGCACGCTGTCGCCAAAACCGGCGACAAGGATGACAACGTCTATCCGTTCCACATCCGCACGAGCGATCCGACGACGATCGAAGCCTGGCTGACCGTGTCCCGCAACGCGCAGATGGTCAGCTTCGGCGACCCGGCGGCAGCGCAAACGCCGCGTGTTTCGTTGTCGGGACTCAATGCCGCGCTACTGCTGATCGACGACACGCAAGGCCGCATCGGCACAGTCACCGCGCTGCTGCGCAAGGGCGCACGGCCCGCGTCGTCGGTGCCCGCGGCGCCTGCGTTGCCGCCCGCCCCGGTTCCCGCGCCGCGCGTGGCGGATCTCACGCCATCGGAACAACGCCCGCTCGTCGACGCGGTGTTCGACAAATTCGCCGGCAGCGTGAAGCGTTGCGCGGCCGATGCCGACGACGAAATGTCGATGCAGGATCGTCGCAAGACCGCATCGGCCATCGCGATCTCGGCCACTGACGCGATCGTGTCGATCCCGTGCCAGACGAGCAGCGCGTACAACCATACCGAGCTGTGGTACCGCGTACACCGGAGCGCACCGTATGCGCCGGCGGCGCTGGACTTCGGCGAACACGCGAGCGCCGGGCTCGACCCGGCATCGTTCGCGAACCAGCTGACCGAAGCAAGCTACGATCCTGCGCGCGCGATGCTGTCGAGCCTCGATCGCGTGCGCGGCGCCGGCGATTGCGGGTCGAGCGCGTCGTGGGTGTTCGACGGCAAGCGCTTCGTGCTGAACGACGTCGCGATGCACGGCGCGTGCAACGGATTGTTCGTGGATCAGTGGCCGCGGCTGTATCGCACGGCCGGTGCGACGGGAAGCGCGCGCCTCCCATAAGCAACGCACCATTCGTTCTAAGGACAGCACCGTTCGCGCTCCTATAATCGGTCGACCATCACAACAACGAACGGAGCACCCATGACCGATCAGGCCTCTTCGAACTGGCGCCTCGAAACCATCGCCGTGCACGGCGGCTATCGCCCCGACCCGACCACGCGCGCGGTCGCGGTGCCGATCTACCAGACCGTTGCGTACGCATTCGACGACACGCAGCACGGCGCCGACCTGTTCGACCTGAAGGTGCAGGGCAACATCTACACGCGGATCATGAACCCGACGACGGACGTGCTCGAGCAGCGGATCGCCGCGCTCGAGGGCGGCATCGGCGCGCTCGCGCTCGCCTCGGGCCAGGCGGCCGTCACGTATGCGATCCAGACGATCGCGGAAGCCGGCGACAACATCGTGTCCGCGAGCTCGCTGTACGGCGGCACCTACAACCTGTTCGCGCATACGCTGCCGCAGTACGGGATCACGACGCGCTTCGCCGATCCGCGCGATCCTACATCGTTCGAGCCGCTGATCGACGCGCGCACGAAGGCGATTTTCGCGGAATCGGTCGGCAACCCGCTCGGCAACGTGACCGACATCGCCGCGCTTGCGGACATCGCGCATCGTCACGGGATCCCGCTGATCGTCGACAACACGGTGCCGTCGCCGTATCTGCTGCGCCCGTTCGAACACGGCGCGGACATCGTCGTGCACTCGCTGACGAAATATCTCGGCGGCCACGGCACGAGCCTCGGCGGTGCGATCGTCGATTCGGGCAAGTTCCCGTGGGCGCAGCACGCGGACCGCTTCAAGCGGCTCAACGAGCCCGACGTCAGCTATCACGGCGTCGTCTACACGGAAGCGTTCGGGCCGGCCGCGTATATCGGCCGCGCGCGCGTCGTGCCGCTGCGCAACATGGGCGCGGCGATCTCGCCGTTCAACGCGTTCCAGATCCTGCAGGGCATCGAGACGCTCGCGCTGCGCATCGAACGCATCAGCGACAACGCGCTGAAGATCGCGCAGCATCTCGCGCGCCATGAGCATGTCGAGTGGGTGAACTACGCGGGGCTGCCCGATCACCCCGATCATCCGCTCGTCGCGCGCTATCTGTCGGGCCGCGCGCCCGGCATCCTGACGTTCGGCGTGAGAGGCGGCCGCGACGGCGGTACGAAGTTCCAGGATGCGCTGAAGCTGTTCACGCGGCTCGTGAACATCGGCGACACGAAGTCGCTCGCGACGCATCCGGCGTCGACGACGCACCGCCAGCTGTCGCCGGCCGAACTCGCGAAGGCCGGCGTGAAGGAGGAAACGGTGCGGCTGTCGATCGGCATCGAGCATATCGACGATCTGCTCGCCGATCTCGACCAGGCGCTCGCGCAGGTGTGAACGGAAGCGGGCGTGCCAGGGTTGGCCGGTATGCCCGCTTCAACTGTCTCGACGTTTCAGCCGCTCCGAGGTGGTCGGCACGGCAACGTACGGTCGTGCGGTCGCGCGGCGTCCCGCAGGAGCAGCGGGCCGCTTCAGCAGTCAGACGGTTTCAGTGAGCGTGCGGCGCGATCGCCGCACCGCAGGGAGATGATGTTCACGCACGCCCGCGCTTCGCGCGCCGGCGTTGCGCCAGCCATTCAAGCAACTGCCGCCCGTCACGTTCGCCGAACCATCGCGCATGCCCGATCAGATAACCGTCGTACGCAACATCGACGATGCCCGGCGCGTTGACAATGCAGCCGAAATACGCGACTTCCGACAACGCGAACTCGGTATGCACGATCGGCAACATCGCGACCAGCGCCGCATACGCATCGTCGCTCAGCGGTTCGAGCGATTCGTAACCGTCGAGCAGCGCGTCGATCTGGTCGTACTCGACGCGACGCGCATCGGCCGGCGCCATCCAGTCGATCGCGTTGCGTTCGATCGCGAGCGCGAGGTCCATCACCGCGCACGTGCGATCCGCCAAGCCGAAATCGAGCACGGTCCGTACTTGCGCACCGGGGCCGGCGTCCGTCCACAGCAGGTTCGACGCATGCCAGTCGCCGTGCGTCCACAGCGGCGGCAGCGCGGGCAATAGCGGCACGAGGCGCGCATGATACGGGCCGATCGCCGCCGCTACGTCACCGCGCCAGTCGCGCGTGCCAAGCGCGCGCACCAGCAGCGGCTGCGCATCGACCCAGCGTTCGAGCGCCCCCGCGAGATCAGCCGACGACAGCACGCGAAAACTCGACAACAGCGTGCGTACGGGCCGCGCCGGTGCGTCGTAACCGGCCGATGCGCGATGCAGTCCAGCCAGCGTGCGGCCGGCCGCGTACGCGTGCGAAGCGTGCGTGAACGGCTTCCACGACATCACGCCGCGATACGCGTCCACACCGGGCGCGACGACGTGCACTTCGTAGGTCCAGTCACCGGCTGCGAACGCCGTCGCGCCATCACGGCCGGCGAGCACGTCCGCGACCGGCACCCCGCGTTCGCGCAGATGCGCGATGAAACGATGCTCTTCCTCGAGCCCGGCGACGTCCCGCAGACTCACGTGATGACGCTTGACGAACAATGCGCGCTCGTCCGTCGTATGCACCAGCACGGCCGCCGAGAACGGCCGCGGGCTGTGCCACGCGAGCTGCGCCGGCGCGCCGATACCATCGATTCGCGCGAGCACGTCCGCGACTTCGTCGTGCGTCATCAGCGGCCAGTCGCGTTCTGCCTGCTCGCCATCGACGCCGAACTGCGGCGGCGCGACGTCCCGCGTGGCGATGGCATCACGCGATGCGGGCGCGTCCGGCTCGAGAGGAAAAGTCATGAACGACATCGCTCCGTAGTGAATCGATCCGTGAACCGGCCCGCAGATCAGCCCGCCGGGTTCGCCGTCGCACGCAGCGCGTCGGCCGTCCGGCTCCAGTCGCGCCAGCCGATGACGGCCAGCGCGATGAACAGCGCGTAGAGTCCGGCCGTCAGGTACAGCTCCTTGAACACGAACATCCCGACGTACACGACATTCACGACGATCCACAGCCCCCACGATGCGATGTAGCGCCGCGCGGTCCAGTATTGCGCGACGAGGCTGAACGCGGTCAGCGACGCATCGACGAACGGCAGCGCCGCATCGGTCCAGCGCGCCATCATCCCGCCGAGCAGCGCGCTGCCGATCACGGCCGCGATCAGGTCGGGCAGCATCTGCCGCGGCCGCACGCCGGTAACGGGCGCAACGTCGCCTTGCGGTGCCACGCCGCCGCTCGCCTCGAGCGACCGCTGCGCGATCCAGCGGCGCCAGCCGTACACCTGCAGCACCGCGAACGCGCCCTGCAGCAGCATGTCGGAATACAGCTTCGCGTCGAAGAAGATCCAGCCGTACAGCGCGACCGACGCGAGCCCGACCGGCCAGCACAGCATGCGCCGCTTCGCGGTCAGCCAGATCGCGAGCGCGCTGACGATCACGCCGGCGATTTCGAGTGGGGACATCGTCAATGCTCTCCTAGTTGGCTGCCGGGGCCGCGCGTCACGCGGCCGGATCCGGACGATCAGAAATCATAGGTCAACGACACGCGCGCGGTGCGCGGCGCGCCCGGGAACAGGTACGCGTCGCCCTGCTGCTCGCCCGCGTCGCGCCAGTAGAACTTGTTGAACAGGTTGTCCACCGACACGCGCAGCACCGTGCGATGGCCGCTGATCTTCGTCGTATAGCGCGCGCCGAGATTGAACACGAACCACGACGGCACGCGCGCGGTGCCCTCTTCGTTCGCGTTGCGGCCCGCGCTGTACTCGACGCCGCCCAGCAGGTTCAGGCCCGCGACGCCCGGCAGCGCGTAATCCGCGTACAGCGACGCGCGCAGCGCCGGCACGTTGACGATCTGGTGTCCTTCGTACGCCGGCGAACCCGAATCGTACGCGCGCGCACGAATCGCCGCGACGCTGGCCGTCAGCGACAGCCGCTCGGTGAGCCGCCCGGCCGCGCCGAGTTCGATCCCCTGGTGGCGCTGGGTGCCGCGCTGCACGAACGTGTAGCTCGTGCCGGCCGCATCGGGGTCGGCGAACTGGAACGGCTTGCTGATCGAGAATACGGCGGCCGTCAGGCTCAGCCGGTCGAGCCAGTCGTATTTCGCGCCGAGCTCGACCTGGTGCGATTCGACCGGCGGCAGGAACGCATACGCGTTGGTCGCGCGCACCGGCGCCTGATCGCCGAGCGACAGCGCCTTGCTGTACGACGCGTACAGCGACAGCACGTTCACCGGCTTGTAGACGAGCGCGACCTGCGGCAGGAACACCGAGCGGTCGGTGTGCGTCGCGTCGCCGTCGAGGCTGTCCCAGCTGCGCTGGCGCAGCAGCACTTCCTTGCCGCCCGCGAGCACCTGCCAGTGGTCGCCGATGCTGATGCGATCGAGCCCGAACACGCCGTACTGCCAGGAATCGAGCTGCGGATACGACGGGCCGGCCGTGTTCGGCGACGGCGCGAACGCGACGTCGGGCCCGTAGATGTTCTCGCTGCCGACGTAGTCGTACACGGCGCTCGCCATGTGCACGACGCGGCGCTGCACGCTCACGCCGAGCGTCAGCTCGTGACGCAGCGGGCCGGTCGCGAACTTGCCGGTCGTGACGGCACGCAAATCGTCGTTGCGGCGATATTCGCCGGGGCTGCGGAAGTCGTACACGTCGTAGTCGCCGTTCGCGCCGAAGAAGAACGGCGAGGTCGCGCCGGCCGCGCAGCTTGCCGCGTAAGAGCAGCCGTACGCGAACGCGCTGTTGTCGTCGATCATCGTGCGGCTGCGGCCCGCGGCGATGTACGCCTTCCAGTCGTCGTTGAACTGGTAGTCAAAGCGCGCGTTCAGGTTCAGCGCGTCGGTCGTCACCGGCTTCGCCCACGGCTGCGTGCCGAGCGCCTTCGACGTCGTGTTGACGGACGGCACGACCGTGCCGCCGAGCAACTGGTAGCCCGGCGCGGACCGCTGGATCCACTGCTGGAATTCCGCGTTGAGCTGCAGGCTCGCGCGCGGGCTGATGTCCCAGTCGGCGGCGATCGAGCCGAACGTACGTCGCCCGTTCGTGCCGTCGATATACGAGTGCAGGTTCTCCTTCGCGGCATTGATCCGGAAGCCGAACTGGTTGTCGGGGCCGAAGCGGCGGCCGACATCGACGGCCGCCGACGTCGAGCCGCGGCTGTCGACGCCGGTGGTCACGCTCGCGACGTTCGCCGAGCGCTTCGTCACGAAGTTGATCACGCCGCCCGGCGCGACCACGCCGCTGTCGATGCCGGCGAGCCCCTTCAGGATCTCGACGCGCTCCTTGTTCTCGAGCGGCACGTTCTGCTCGCCCGACACTGTCAGCCCGTCGATCCGGATCGCGCTCGCGAGATCGACCGGGAAACCGCGAATCGCGAAGCCTTCGTAATAGCCGACCGGCGCGTAGTCGTTGACGACCGACGCGTCGTTGCGCACCACGTCGCTCAGGCGTTTCGCCTGCTGATCGTCGAGCTGCGCGCGCGTGACGACGTTGACAGACGCCGGCGTGTCGCGCAGCGGCGCGTCGTCGAGCCCCGCGACCGATGCTTCGCGCGCACGGAATGCATTGTCGCGCGCGCCGCTGACCGTGATCGTCGGCAGCGCCACGCTGCCCGCCGCATCGGCGTCCGAAGCAGCCGGCGTGTCGCCCTGTGCCGCGGCGGCCTGCGCCGCGAACAGCGTGATGCCGACACCGACGCCAAGGCCGAGCTTCGCGCGCCGCCGCCGTGCGGGCGCTGTTGTTGTTCTATTCACCGTCATTGTTCTGGATGGAAAACTCGCCACTCTCGACCCTGTCGAGACACTCGAAATACCTGACTCACGTTTGCAGCTGCGAAGCGCGACCTCGCGCATGATCCGGCGACGCCCCGACGAACCGCCGGGCGCCCATGTCGACACGACAGTCATCAGACGAATCTGACGATCCGGCCGCATGCGTGCCGGGCGATCGGGAAAGCGCAGGATGGGACGTCGGATGCCGGTGATGCGCCGGGCGCCGACGCAGCCGCCGATCCGTTGGATCGGGTGCGGCTCGGTTGGCCGGCGGCGTCGCGCGGTCTTGTCATGCGGGGGGCGCTTCGAACGCGCGGGTGCGGGCGCCGGGCATCTGCGTGCGCCGTTCGTTGGAACGGCGGCGTGCCCGTCGCGCGCGACATCGCGGCGTGGCGCGCATTTTACCCCGGGCGGGGATGATGGCCGGCAATTGGGGGGAAACGGCGATGTCGGGATAACGGGAACGACAGGTGCGGTTTCGATGACACCGCGACGATGATCGTCAGGTCGCGGTTGAAACCTGTGTCATCGGCGACGGCGCGACGATGCGCGATCCGCCGACGCAAAGCGGAAGCGGGGTAGCGCCCCGCTCGCTAGCCATCCATCAACTCAGAACCCCTGCATCGTTACGGTCGGATCGACGACCAGATGGACGACGCCGTAGATCACCGCGCCGACCAGCACCGCGAGCACGATCGCGACGAACGGCAGCAGCGTGAAGTTGACGTTCGCGAGATCGGACGCGTGCGCCTTGCTGTTGCGTACGCCGAAGAAACTCCACAGAACCAGGCGGATCATGCTGAACAGTTTCATGATGTTGCTCCTTTTCTCTATCGGTTGACGCTATCGTCGATCCGACAGCCCTCCGGAAAAAGAAGCAGTTGCGTGCGCTTTTTGCGCAGCACGCGTGATGCGGCCGCATGTCGCAGGGTTGCCGCACGCACGTCGCACCCGCGTCAGCGGTCGAGCGCGAGCGGCTCCGCGGCCCCTTCGGCGGGCCGCGCGACGCACAGCAGCGCGCAGCCGGGTTCGACCGCCGCATCGGGCGATTGCACGTAGTCGACCGCGCCGGACAGCACGCGGGTCGCACACGTGCCGCACGACCCTGACCGGCATTCGGACGGCACCGCGATGCCGTGGCTTTCGGCGAACTCGAGCAGCGTACCGTCGGCGGGCTTCCACGCGGCGTCGCGCGCCGAGCGGCGAAACACGACCGGCATACTCGCCACCGGTGGCGCCTCCGCCGCACGGGTCGCGCTGCGGACGACGCTCGACGGCCCGAATGCCTCGAAGCGGATACGTTCGTCCGGCACGTTCAGCGCGCGCAATCCGTCGTACAAATCGCGCATGAATGCGGACGGCCCGCACAGGTAGAAGTCGTAGTCGTCGAACGGCAGGATGCGCTTCAGTTGCGCGATGTCGATGCGGCCCGGTCGCGCCGCGCCGTCGCGCTGCGGCTGACTGTCGAACCAGTGCAGCGACACGCGGGCGTCGGCATCCGCGATGCGCGTCAATTCCGTCGCGAACGGCCGGTCGGCCGTATCGCGGGCGCCATGCACGAACACGACGCGGCGCGACGGCGCATCATCGGCCAGCGCGCGGCGCAGCATCGCGATCATCGGCGTGATGCCGATGCCGGCCGACACCAGCACGGCCGGGCGCGGACTGTCGACATCGAACGTGAAGCGGCCGCGCGGCGTCTGCGCATCGAGCGTCATGCCGGCTCGCGCATGGTCGTGCAGCCATGCCGACACGCGTCCTTCGCGCTTCACGGTGATCCGGTAATGCGACGCGCCGGGCGCATCGGACAGCGTGTAGCTGCGGATCGTCGGCGTGTCGCCGTCCGGCAGCGCGACGCGCAGCGTCAGGTGCTGGCCGGCTTCGTAGGGCGGCAACGCGTCGCCGTCCGCTGCTTCGAAATGAAACGAGCGGATCGCGCGCGCTTCGTCGACGATGTGCGCGATGCGCAGCGGGCGCCAGTTGGTGGGCGATGTCGATGCCGATGCAGAAACAAACGCCGCCGCCCCACCCGCGCTCGCCGCGCCCGCCCCGCCCGCCATCCCCGCAAACTGCGGCGCCCGTTCGACCGCCGACCACCGGAACGGCAGCACACCGCGCGTGCGCCGCACTTCGCGCACGTGAAACCGCACGACCCGCTGCGCGCCGTCGAACGACGCGACGAGCGGCCCGTCCCACACGATCTCCGCCTCCGCGGCGACATACAGCAGATCGCCGCTGTCGAAATCGACGAACAGCAGCCCCGCGCGCGGATCGTGCTGCAGGTTGCCGAGCGTGTTGAAGAAGCGGTTGCCGCTGAAATCCGGCGTCGTCAACGTCTGCGCATCGTCGACGCGCACGAAGCCCGGCATGCCGCCGCGATGCGACACGTCCGCGCCGCGCGCGGCCCCCGCACCGGCCGACGTGTTCGCGCTCGCGACGAAGAACGTATCGGCCTGCGCGAGCAGCACGCGGTCCGCGTCGGTCAAGCTGTCCGACACGTCGGACGCGACGTGCTCCGCCAACACCCCGCCTTCACGCGACACGAACGTCGGCTTGCGCCCCTGGATGTACTTCGCGCAATTGCCGAAGCTCTGCTCGACCGCGATCGTCAGCGCGCCACCATCGACCGCGCGCACGACGCCGTTCACGCGATTGCGCCGGCGCGTGTCGAACTCGATCCCGAGGCCGCCGAGCGGCACGCCCGCCTGCCACGCGCCGGCCAGCGGATCGCCGGGCAACGCGTCGCCGTCGATGCGCAGCGTGCGCGCATCCGGCGCCGTCACGAAGCCCGGCATCCCGACCCGCAGCGTCGCCCACGGCTGGCCGCCCGCATCGACGCCGCCGAGCACGAAGAACGGCAGCTGCGCGAAAAACGTCCGGTGCTGGTCCGGCATGAAGCGCCGGATCCCGCGCCGGCCGGCCGCGCCCGCGGCCTCCGTCACGCCCGCGCGCTGCTGCACGGCGAGTTCGCCCGCATGAAACGGCGCAACGTCGAGTTCCCAGCCCGGTACGGCGGCGGTCGGCGCGGTCATCGCGTTCTCCCGGTTACGGTGCGCCGTCAGGCGGCAAGCAGGCCGGCGCGGGTCGACGGCATCGCGACGAAGCCCGGCAGCGCCTCGACGCGCGCGAGCCAAGCACGCACGTGCGGGTACGGTTCGAGCGACACGCCGCCTTCCGGCGCGTGCGCGATGTACGTGTACGCGGCGATGTCGGCGATGGTCGGCTGCGCGCCCGCGGCGAACGGCTTGCCGGCGAGTTCGCCGTCGATCGCGGCGAGCACCTTCGCGGCCGTGCGCTTGGCCGCATCGTGATCGAGCGGCGCGCTGAACACGGTGACGAGCCGCGCGGCGGCCGGCCCCGATGCGATCGGCCCGGCCGCGTACGACAGCCAGCGCTGCACGGTCGCCGCGCCGACCGCGTCGTCGGGCAGCCAGTGCGCATCGCCGTAGCGCTTCGCGAGATAGACGAGGATAGCGTTCGAATCGGCGAGCACGGTGCCGTCGTCGTCGATGACCGGCACCTGGCCGAGCGGATTGAGCGCGAGGAACGCAGGTTCGCGCTGCGCGCCGGCCGCGAGGTCGACGTCGACGATGTCGAACGGCAGCCCGAGCAGCGACAGGAACAACCGGACGCGATGCGCGTGCCCGGACAGCGGGAACGAATAGACACGAACCGGACGGGCAGGCTTGCGGGCGGCGGGCATGGAATGGCTCCTGGATCTTGCGCCGCCGGGAATCGGCGACGAACAGCCCCCAGCGTAGCGCTCGCCGTTCACCTCCAGAAGGCGGATAATCGCTGAAACATTATCCGCTCTCATAGGACAATCGACGATGGCCGATCTGCGCGACGTGAACCTGAACCGGCTGGCGATCTTCGTCGCCGTGGTCGATGCCGGCTCGCTGACGGCCGCGGCCGAACGGCTCGGCCTCGCGAAGACGGTCGTCAGCACGCACATGCAGCGGCTCGAATCGGAGGTCGGCGCGAACCTGCTGGTGCGTACGACGCGGCGGCTGAGCGTGACCGATGCGGGGCGCGCGTTCTACGACGCGTGCCGCGACATCATGCGCGCGACCGAAAGCGCGCTCGACGCGGTGTCGTCCGACGCAGGGCCGCTGCGCGGCACGCTGCGCGTGAGCGTGCCGATCGACTATGGCGCGCTGGTCGTCGCGCCGGCGATCGTCGCGCTGCGCGACGCGCATCCGCAGCTCGACGTCGAGCTGATCGCGAACGACCGCATCGTCGATCTCGTGGCCGACAATCTCGACGTCGCGATCCGCATCGGCCGCCTCGCCGATTCGAACTATCGCGCGGTGCAACTCGGCGAATACGAGAAGTGGCTGGTCGCGAGCCCCGCGTTCGTCGCGCGGCACGGGCTGCCGCGCGATCCGGACGCGCTCGCCGCGCTGCCGTTCGTGATGCTGTCGACGCTGTCGCGCCCGCACACGCTCGAACTGCTCCATGCAAGTGGTGATCAGGCGTCGGTGCGCTGCATCGCGCCGGTCGTGTCGAACACCGCGACGGCGTGCCGCGCGATCGCGCTAGCCGGCGGCGGCTTCGGGTTGTTGACGGATTTCTCGATCGCGGACGACATCGCGGCCGGCCGGCTCGTGCGGCTGCTGCCCGCGTGGCGCTCGGCGCGGGCGGGGATTCACGCGGTGTATCCGTCGACGCGGCTGCCGTCGCCGAAGGTGCGTGCGTTCATCGATGCGATGAAGGCGAGAATCGGAGAAACACGGGCCGCGCCGCCCGCGCGTGCGGCACGGTCAACGCGGTCGATGCGAATGGCGCGACCGAAAGGCACCGGCGATTGACCGGCCAACCGCACATCGGAACACACACTTACGATCGGCCGTGTGCCTGCATGGCCTTCCTGCATGCGCGGCCCATGCGCGAGCCGGCTCGCCTAGCCCGCTTCCCGCAACGTCCCCATCAGCACCTTCCTGCAACTCGCGACCATCTGCGCCTCCGGATCGCGATACCCGGTGAGCAGCCACGCCGCGCCGACATTCGTCATCGCGCCGACGAGCGCGAGCCCGACGAGCCGCTGCTCGGTGCGCTCGGCCGGCGTGACGGCCTCGCGCGGCGCGCCGATCGCCATGATCAGCTTGCCGAAGTCGATCAGCATCCGCTGGTACGTCATGTCGGTATCCGCGCTCACGCCCATCACTTCGAGCAGCAGCACGCGCGCCGCACACGGGTCGCGCAGGAAGCCGAAGAACGCGGCGAGCCCCGCGTCGACGCTCGCGCGCAGGTCGCCGCCGCGCTCGGCCACCGCGCGCGCAACCGCGTCGTGCAGTTGTTGCGCGTGATGCAGGTAAGTGCTGCGCAGCAACGCCTCGGTGCTGTCGAACGCCGCATAGAAATAGCGGTCGTTGAGCTTCGCTTCCTGGCAGATCGACCGCACGGTCGCCTTGCGGAAGCCGACCGTGCCGAACACGCGCGTCGCCGCGCGGATCAATGCATCGCGCCGCTCCGCCGCCCGCACTTCGGGCGCGACACCGCCGTATGCGCGGCCCCGTTTTTCCGTTTCGAGTGCTTTCTCCATTTCGCTATTTGACATCAGGACACCCGAAAACTAAAGTGGTGACGAACAACACCACAATAGGCGCGCCGCCGACGCAGCGCAAGCGGAACGGGAGGAACGACGATGAAGGGGTTTTCCGGCAAGGTCGCCGCGATCACCGGCGCCGGTTCGGGCATGGGTCGCAGCCTTGCTATCGAGCTTGCACGGCGCGGCTGCGAGGTCGCGCTCGCCGACGTCAACGATGTCGGGCTCGCCGGCACCGCGGCCGCGTGCGCGAAACACGGCGTGCGGACCAGCACGCGGCGGCTCGACGTCGCCGACCGTGACGCGGTGTTCGCATGGGCCGAGTTCGTGCGCGCCGAACACGGCAAGGTCAACTTGGTCTTCAACAACGCGGGCGTGTCGCTGGCCGCGAGCGCCGAGACCGCGCGCCTCGCCGATCTCGAATGGATCGTCGGCATCAACTTCTGGGGCGTCGTGCACGGCACGCAGGCGTTCCTGCCGCATCTGCGCGCGTCCGGCGACGGGCACGTGATCAACACGTCGAGCCTGTTCGGGCTCATCGCGATGCCCACGCAGAGCGCGTACAACGCGACCAAGTTCGCGGTGCGCGGCTTCACCGAGGCGCTGCGGATGGAGCTCGAACTGGACGGCGCGCCGGTCAGCGCGACCTGCGTGCATCCGGGCGGTGTCGCGACCAACATCGTCGACGCGAGCCGCGTCGACACCAGCATCCACGCGCTCACCGGTCAGGACGAAGCGACCCACCGGCGTCAGGCGAACCGCCTGATCAACGCGACCACGGCCGACGATGCCGCGCGGCAGATTCTCGCCGGTGTCGAGCGCAATGCGCGCCGCGTGCTGGTCGGCGCCGACGCGCGTCGCCTCGACAAGATCGCGCGCCTGCTCGGCGCCGGCTATCAGCGGCTGGTGCTGCGCCACGTGCGCCGCGCCCGCGCCCGCAACGTCGAGCGCTCGCACGCTCCGGCCGCTCTTCCGACCACACCCACCAAGGATGCCGCATGACCTCGACGACGACCGACCGGCGCGACGCGCCGTCCGCCTCCGGCGACCGCGCAGACAACCGCGACCTCGACGTGCTGATCGTCGGTGCCGGCCTGTCCGGCATCGGCGCCGCGTACCACCTGAAAAGGCGCTGCCCGTTCGCGAGCGTGGCGATCGTCGAGGCGCGCGATGCGATCGGCGGCACCTGGGACCTGTTCCGCTACCCGGGTGTTCGTTCGGATTCCGACATGTTCACGCTCGGCTACAGCTTCCGCCCGTGGCACAGCGACAAGGCGATCTCGGACGGCCAGACGATCCTCGACTACATCCGCGACACCGCGCGCGCGTACGGCATCGACAGGACGATCCGCTACGGCCAGAAAGTCGTCGCGGCCGACTGGGATTCGAACCGCGCGCGCTGGACGGTGCGCATCGAGCGCACGCGCAACGGCGCGGTCGACACGCTCGTCTACACGTGCCGCTTCCTCTTCATGTGCAGCGGCTATTACGACTACGACGGCGGCTACCTGCCCGACTGGGCCGGCATGGAATCGTTCGAAGGCCGGATCGTGCATCCGCAGCAATGGCCGAAGGACCTGTCGTACGCGAACCGGCGCGTCGTCGTGATCGGCAGCGGCGCGACGGCCGTCACGCTCGTGCCGTCGATGGCGGCCGACGCGAAACACGTGACGATGCTGCAGCGCTCGCCGACGTACATCGTGTCGCTGCCCGCGCGCGACAAGATCGCGAATGCGCTGCGCCGCGTGCTGCCGTCGCGGCTCGCGCACCGGCTCGTGCGCGTGAAGAACGTACTGCTGACGATGTACCTGTACAACGTGTCGCGCCGCAAGCCCGAGCGCACGAAGCGGTTCATCATCCGCGCGGCCGGCAAGCAGCTCGGCCCCGACTTCGATGTCGCGAAGCATCTGACGCCGCGCTACATGCCGTGGGACCAGCGCGTATGCCTCGTGCCGAACGGCGACCTGTTCAAGTCGATTCGCGCGGGCCGCGCGTCGATCGTCACCGACGAGATCGAACGCTTCACGCCGACCGGCCTGAAGCTGAAGAGCGGCCAGCAGCTCGACGCGGACGTGATCGTCACCGCGACCGGCCTGAAGGTGAAGCTGCTCGGCGGCGCGCGCGTCACGGTGGACGGCCGCGCGGTCGATTTGCCGCAGACCGTGTCCTATAAAGGAATGATGTACAGCGACGTGCCGAACCTCGCGTCGTCGTTCGGCTACACGAACGCGTCGTGGACGCTGAAGGCCGAGCTGATCGCGCGCTACGTGTGCCGGCTGCTCAACCACATGCGCGCGCACGGCTACGATACCTGCGTGCCGCGGCTGGGCGCCGGCGACCTCGGCGACGTGCCGGCAGTGAACCTGAGCTCCGGCTACATCCAGCGCGCAGCCGGCATCCTGCCGAAGCAGGGGCACCGCAAACCGTGGAAGTTCCACCAGAACTACGTGCGCGATCTCGCGTCGCTGAAGTTCAGCGGTCTTGCCGATTCGGCGATGCAGTTCGAACGCCGCGCGAAAACCGGCCCGGCCGCCGCACCGGTGGCCGAACCCGTACTCGAAACCCGCTGAACCCCGTGAGGCCGACATGAGCCATACGCTACATCTGATCCAGAACGTGCTGCTCGGCGGCGTCGCGGTGCTCGCCGCGCTCGCGCTGTTTTCCGCCTATATCGCGAGCCGCGTGACGCGTGCGTTTCCGCCCGAAGGCCGCTTCGTCGACATCGGCGGCGATCGCATCCACTACGTCGAGTACGGCAGCGGCCCGCCGCTCGTGTTCGTGCACGGGCTTGCCGGGCAGTGGCGCAATTTCGCGTACCTGCCGCTCACGCGGCTCGCGCAGCACCATCGCGTGATCTTGGTCGACCGTCCCGGCGCCGGCCGCTCGCTGCGCGGCGCCAGCTCGCAGGCGAACGTGTTCGCGCAGGCCCGCACGATCGCCGCGTTCATCGACGCGCTGAAGCTCGACCGGCCCGTGCTGGTCGGCCATTCGCTCGGCGGCGCGATCGCGCTCGCGGTCGGCCTCAATCATCCGGAGCGCGTGAGCCGGCTCGCGCTGATCGCGCCGCTGTCGCACGAGCAGGCCGAGCCGCCGGCGCCGTTCAAGCCGCTGATGCTGCCGTCGCCGCTGGTGCGCCGCTTCGTGTCGTGGACCTTCGCGATCCCGCTGACGATCCTGACCGGCCGCAAGGCCGTGGCCCAGGTATTCGCGCCGGAAGCCGTGCCGCGCGACTTCCCGGTGAAGGGCGGCGGGCTGCTCGGGCTGCGTCCGCACGTGTTCTACGCGACGGCGACGGACCTGCTGTCGGCGCCCGTCGACCTGCCCGCGATGGTGCGCCGCTATGCGGAGCTCACGCTGCCGGTCGACGTGCTGTACGGCCGCGCCGACCCGATCCTGAACTGGCGCGCGCACGGCGAGGCGCTGGCGAACAAGTCGGCGCGCGTGCGACTGACCGTCGTCGAAGGCGGACACATGCTGCCGGTCACGATTCCGGACGCGACGGCCGACTGGTTGCTCGACGTCGCCGCGGCGCCGGCCGATGCGCCGGCGCCGGGTGCGCACGTCGAGCACTGAGCTCATCGGGAAGGCGGCCGGGACGCGCTGCGTCGCGCGCCGTCAGGCCTCGTCATCGGGCAGCGACAGCCCGAGCTCCGAGATCACCTCCCGGGCGCTGCGAAATGCCTCGACCGCAGCCGGCGCGCCCGCGTACACGGCGCTGTGCAACAGCACTTCCCGAATCTCGACGACGCTCGCGCCGTTGTTCAACGCGCCGCGCACGTGCCCTTTCAGCTCCGTGCCGCGGCCGAGCGCCGCGAGCATCGCGCACGTGCAGAGGCTGCGCGTCTTCAGGTCGATGCCGCCGCGCTGCCAGGTGCTGCCCCACGCGTGCTCGTTCAGCCAGTTCTGCAGCGGCCGCGAAAAACCGTCGAGGTCGCGCATTGCGCGCTCGACGAACGCCTCGCCCATGACTTCGGCGCGGCGCGCCTTGCCCTGTTCCCTGTCCTGTTCGCTCATGTCGGTTCCTCTTTGAAGGTTGATCGAAGTCGTGACCGCTTCGGCGCAGCCCCGGCGGCCGGTTGAGGTTCGCGTCATGTTCGCGGCGCGCGGGCATTTCGTCAAAGATGCGGCGTTCGGGTCGCAGCCGCCCGCGGCGGGTCGGGTCGTTCCGGGTCGAACGCTACGTAACATCCGGCCGCGCGTTACGGCGACTTACGGGAACATCCGGACAAACGCCTCCCCTCCACCTGCTGCGCCCGTCGCGCAAAAGCCCCATTCCTCCGTTTAAATCGCACCGATATTCCTGATTTCCGCAACAAAGCGCGGGCACGGCTCGCGAAATAAGCCATGGCGCGGAATTTGCAGTGATGGCCTCGGACATAACTCCAATTTCGAGGGCACCATGCATCACTACTTCAAAAAAACGACGGTATCGCTGGCCGTCCTGTCGCTCGTCACGCTGTATGGATGCGGTTCGGTTGACGGCCCGGTCACGCCGTCCGTCAAGCCGAGCACGTCGGGGACTTCCGGTACGTCGGGCACCTCCGGTGGGTCGGGGAACGTCTCGACGTCCGGCGGCGGTAGTTCGGGGACGTCGGGTGGCGGTTCGTCGGGGACTTCGGGCGGCGGCTCGTCGGGGACCTCCGGTACCTCCGGTACCTCCGGCACCTCCGGTACGTCGGGCACCTCCGGCACGTCGGGTACTTCCGGTACGTCGGGCACTTCCGGTACGTCGGGCACTTCCGGTACCTCG
>NZ_ML058602.1 GCF_003635165.1 Burkholderia sp. Nafp2/4-1b
GAAGCGGCCGGCCTTCTGCGCCGCTTCCGCCTTGTTCTGCGACAGCGCCGCGAATGCGTCCTGCTCTTCGCGCGTGATCCCGTATTCCTTCGCGACGTTCTCCGCCGTGATGCCCATGTGGTACTGGTTGTACACATCCCACAGGCCGTCGACGATCATCGTGTCGACCAGCTTCGCGTCACCCATCCGGAAGCCGTCGCGCGAGCCCGGCAGCACGTGCGGCGACGCGCTCATGTTTTCCTGGCCGCCGGCGATCACGATGTCCGCGTCCCCCGCGACGATCGCGTTGGCCGCCAGCATCACGGCCTTCAGGCCCGAGCCGCACACCTTGTTGATCGTCATGCCCGGCACCGCGCTCGGCAGGCCGGCCTTAATCAGCGACTGGCGCGCCGGGTTCTGCCCCGAGCCCGCCGTCAGCACCTGGCCCATGATCACTTCGCTCACCTGCTCCGGCTTCACGCCCGAGCGCTCCAGCACCGCGCGAATCACCGTCGCGCCCAGTTCCGGTGCCGCGACCTTCGCGAGCGAGCCGCCGAATTTGCCGACCGCGGTCCGCGCGGCCGATACGATCACTACGTCCGTCATTTCCCTTTCCTCCAGGCCCGCACGACACGGCGCATCGCTACCGGCCCTGTTAAAAAAACTGCGGTGCGCCGGACAGCGTGCGCCGCTGTCCGGTTTTCGTCAATCGCGCTGCAACACGTAGCGGCCCGGCGCCGGCTCGATCACCGGGAACTGCGCGGAACCGGCCTTGGCGGGCGGCGCCACCTTGCGGCCGCCGTACTGATCGAGCCATTCGACCCAGGTCGTCCACCAGCTGCCCGGCTGCTCGGTCGCGCCGGCAAACCAGTCGTCCGCGGCTTCGGGCAGGTCGCTGTCGTTGACCCAGTAGCTGCGCTTCTTCTTCGCCGGCGGATTGATCACGCCCGCGATGTGCCCCGACGCGCCGAGCACGAACTTCAGCGGGCCCGTCAGGATCGACGTCGATGCGTAGGCCGTCTGCCACGGCACGATGTGATCCTCGCGCGACCCGTAGATGAAGGTCGGCACGTCGATGCGCGACAGGTCGACGGATTCGCCGCACACGGTCAGCGCGTTCGGCACGCGCAGCTTGTTCTCGAGATAGGTATTGCGCAGGTACCACGCGTACATCGGGCCCGGCAGGCTCGTCGAGTCGCTGTTCCAGTACAGCAGGTCGAATGCGGCCGGCGTGCGCCCCTTCAGGTAATTGTCGACGACGTAGTTCCACACGAGGTCGTTCGGGCGCAGGTACGAGAACGTGTTCGCGAATTCGACGCCGCGCATCAGCCCCGGCGCCGCGCCATTCTTGCCGCCGATGGTCTGCTCGCGCATCTGCACGTGCGCCTCGTCGACGAACACGTCGAGGATGCCGGTGTCGGTGAAGTCGAGCATCGCGGTCAGCAGCGTCATCGAAGCGGCCGGGTGTTCGCCGCGCGCGGCGAGCACCGCAAGCGCGGTCGCGAGCATCGTGCCGCCGACGCAGAAGCCGAGCGTGTTGATCTGCTCGCGGCCGCTGATTTGCTGCACCGCGTCGATCGCCGCGAGCAGCCCTTCGTTCATGTAGTCGTCCCACGTCTTGTGCGCGACCGACGCATCGGCGTTGCGCCACGATACGAGGAAGACCTGATGGCCGCACGACAGCGCATGCGCGACGAGCGAATTCTCGGGCTGCAGGTCGAGGATGTAGAACTTGTTGATGCACGGCGGCACGATCAGCAGCGGCCGCTCGAACACCTGGTCCGTCTTCGGCGTGTACTGGATCAGCTGGATCAGGTCGTTCTCGTAGACGACCGCGCCTTCGGTGCAACCCAGGTTCTTGCCGACGACGAACTGCGATTCGTCGGTTTGAGAAATCTTGCCGCGCTGCAGGTCGCCGAGCAGGTTCATCATCCCCTGCCGCAGGCTTTCGCCCTGCGTCTCGAGGATCGATTTCTGGGCATCGGGATTGAGCGCGAGGAAGTTGCTCGGCGCGGCGGCGGCCGTCCATTGCTGCACGGAGAAACGGATGCGTTCGCGCGTCTTCGGATCGGTCTCGAGCGCGTCGGCCAGTTCCTGCAGATAGCGCGCGTTGAGCAGATACCACGCAGCGGCGAATGCATGCGCGGGCGACGCCTTCCATGCCTCCCCGCTGAAGCGGCGGTCCTTCAGTTCGGGCGACTCGAGCTTCGCCGCGGCGGCCTGCTGCATCAGCGTCACGCAGTCGCGCGCATAGTCGGCCTGCAGCTTCTGGAGCCGTTCGGGCGGGATCGCCGCAACCGGCAGCTTCAAGCCCGCGAACGGCGACGCGAGATTGCCGAAGCCACCGAGACTGCCGAGGCCGCCGAAATCGGGCATCGACGGCATCTGGAACGGCACCGAGGTCGGAAACTGGAATGCGGCGAACGGATTGGCGCTGGTCGCCGCCGTTGCGGCGCGCGCCGGGTCGGCGAAACCGCGCCAGGCGTTCAGCCATGCCTCGAACATCTGCTGCATCGGCTGCGTAGCCTGGCCAAACCCGGTGCTGCCTGCGGAAGTGCCCGCCTGAGCGGACGTCGACGAATTTTTCGATGCTGTCATTACCTGCCTTACCGGTGATTCGTGAGCGTCAATCGTGAAATCCTGCTCGCGCGCGGCGTGCCGGCGACGAGCCGGGCCGTCATGCTCTGGAGAGGCGTCTCCAGATTCTGCCGCAGTGCGGTAGTTTTATCATTATCGTTTTCCCCATGTGAAGCGCCCCGTCAAACCACTGAACATTTCCGCTCGAAGATAATCCGCGCGCAACAGACGGGACAAGGCTTCCGGCGAAACATAAAACATTTTGATCGACTTGACTGCGCAATTATTTATTTGGTTGCCTGCGCAACATGCCATTGCCGCGCCAATATCGAGATAAGTCGATTTTGCAGTGCAACAAGCCGCGCGCGCAAGTGCGCGCTGCCGACTCGTGGGCAGCCATCAATCGACCAGCCAGATCGCCGCCGCCATGCGGCCCGTCACACGGTCGCGCCGATACGAATAGAAACGTGCGGGTTCGATGACCGTGCAGGCGGTCCCGCCGCTCACGTGAGCCACGCCCGCGCGCGCGAGGCGCAGGCGCGCGAGCGCATGGAGATCGGCGAGGAACTTGCCGGGCGCGCCGTCGATCGCGACGAACGCGTGTCGCGTCTCATCATGCTCCGACTGCGGAGCCGTGTCGAGAAACGCCGCGCGCACGTCGGCGCCGACTTCGAACGCCTGCGGGCCGATCGCGGGCCCGAGATACGCATGGAGCTCGGCGGTCGCGCCGCCGGCCAGCGCCGCGACGCGTGCCGCGGCCTGCTCGACGATGCCGGCCGCGAGGCCGCGCCAGCCCGCATGCGCAGCGCCCACCGCCCGGCCCTGCGCGTCGCACAGCAGCACCGGCAGGCAATCGGCGACCATCACGACGCAAACCGCATTCGTGCGGTCCGTCACGCTGGCGTCGGCCTGCACGGGCGCCGCGGCATCCGGCGCCGCGGCGATCACCTCGTCCGCGCGCACGATCCGCGCACCGTGAACCTGCTCGAGCCATGCCGCGCGCGACTGGCCCGCGAGCGCGAGCACGCGTGCGCGGTTCTCGGCGACATGGGCCGGATCGTCGCCGGTATGCAGGCCGAGATTCATCCCGCCCGGCAACGCGACACCGTCGTGCCAGCGCCCGTACGGGCCTTCGCTCACGCCGCCATTACGCGTCGTGATCAGCGCGCGCACGCGCGGCGCCACCTGCCAGTCGGGCTGCACGCAGTCCTGCCACGTCAACGGCGCCAGGTTCGTCATCGGCACTCACTCCTCCTCTTCGTCCGGATCCGACTCGTCGTCGTAATCGTCGTCGTGATCGTGATACTCGCCGGCGAAATCGTCATCGTCGTAGATGCCGTCTTCATCGTCGAAGTCTTCTTCGCGCTGCCCGAAACCGAGCGCCGCGACGAGCGCGTTCATGTCGTCGGGCAACGGGCAGCGCCACTGCATCGTCCTGCCCGTGACCGGATGCACGAGCCCGAGCCGCCATGCATGCAGCGCCTGCCGTGCGAACCCGTCCGGCAGCGGTGCGACCGAGCGCTTGCCGCGCGCGCGCCCGTACACCGGATCGCCGAGCAGCGGATGCCCGACATGCGAGCAGTGCACGCGAATCTGGTGCGTGCGCCCGGTTTCGAGGTCGCACTGGATCGCCGACACCGGCTGACGTTGCCACATGCATGTGTCAACCGTGCGGAAATGCGTGCGCGCAGGCTTGCCCGACGCGCCGGTGACCACCGCCATGCGCGTGCGCTCGCGCGGATCGCGGCCGATCGGCGCGTCGATCGTGCCGTCCTCGGGCATCGTGCCCCAGACGAGCGCGAAATAGCGGCGCTTCACGGTACGCGCCTGCAGCTGCCGCACGAGGTCGGTCTGCGCGGCGAGCGTGCGTGCGACCACCATCAGGCCGGAGGTCTCCTTGTCGAGCCGGTGCACGATGCCCGCGCGCGGCAGGCCGGCCGCCGCGTCGCCGTAACGATGCAACAGCCCGTTGAGGATCGTGCCGCTCCAGTTGCCGGCGGCCGGATGGACGACGACGCCGGCCGGCTTGTTGATGACGACGAGCGCGTCGTCCTCGTAGATCACGTCGAGCGGCACGGGCTCGGGCGTGAACGCGAGCTGCTCCGGCAGCAGGTCGGGCACCAGCTCGATCTTCGCGCCGAGCGGCACCGGCTGGCGGATCTTCGCGGGCGCGCCGTCGACCAGCACGCGCTGCGCCTCGATCCAGCTCTGCAGGCGGCTGCGCGAGAATTCGGGGAACAGCTGGGCAAGCGCCTTGTCGAGGCGTTCGCCCGCGAGCGACAGCGGCACTTCGACGACGCGCGGCGTCTCATCGGCCGCCGCGGACGGCACGACAGGCGGCTGCATCGCGCCTGCTGCCGGATCGAGATCGGGGGATTCCCCCGAAGCAGCGTCGGCGGGCCGATCGCTTGGGCTATAATCTTCGCGATTTGGCTTGCCCCGCGGGGCATTCTGCGAACTTGAACGGGTCATTTAGACTGGGTCACCGAGACTTGAAGCTAGGACATGCGAGCATGATGAATTCGACCAAACGTACGGCCAAAACCGTCGCCGCCCGAGCTGCGGCGGTAGCGGCCGCGGCCCTCATCGCCGGCTGCCACGGCTTGCCGCAGAAGCAGGACGAGACGGCTACCTGGTCGAACAACAAATTATACTCAGAGGCCCAGGACGCACTGTCCGGCGGCGACTGGGGCAAGTGCGCGAAATATTTCGAATCGCTGCAAGGCCGCGATCCGTTCGGTCATTTCGCGCAACAGGCGCAGATCAACGTCGCGTACTGCAACTGGAAGGACAACGAAGCGGCAGCCGCCGACCAGGCCGTCGACCGCTTCATCCAGCTGCATCCGGATCACCCGGACATCCCGTACGCGTACTACCTGAAGGGGATGATCCACTTCAACGACGATCTGGGCCTGTTCGGCCGCTTCTCCGGCCAGGACATGAGCGAGCGCGATCCGCAGGCACTGCGCGAATCGTACGATGCGTTCAAGGTCGTCGTCGACCGCTACCCGAAGAGCAAGTACGCGCCCGACGCCGCGGCGCGGATGCGCTACATCGTCAACGCGCTCGCGTCGCACGAAGTGCACGCGGCCGACTACTACTACCGGCGCGGCGCGTATGTCGCGGCGATCAACCGCGCGCAGCTCGCGATCAAGGACTACAAGGGCGCGCCGGCGATCGAAGACGCGCTGCACATCATGATCCTGTCGTACGGCAAGCTGAACCAGCCGCAACTCGCGGAAGACACGAAGCGCGTGCTGGCAGGCACCTTCCCCGACAGCCCGTACATCACCGGCCATGCGCGCCCCGGCGCGAAGAAGTCGTGGTGGCAGTTCTGAGCGACGCCCGACGCATCAACAAAAAACCCGGCCATCGAGCCGGGTTTTTTGTTGCGCTGCGGTAGCAGGCGGCGGTGCGGGGTGCGGGCAAGGTGATTACGCGCGCTTTTCCGCGCGACGCTCGTCGAAAAAGTCCTGCACGACCGCGATCTCGCGGGTGCGCTTGAACGGCGGCAGGCTCTGCCAGATCCGGCGACCGTAAGGCTTGTCGACGAGCCGCGTGTCGCAGATCATCAGCACGCCCCGATCCGTCTCCGCGCGAATCAGGCGGCCCGCGCCCTGCTTCAGCGTGATCACGGCCTGCGGCAGCTGGTGAACGGCGAACGGGCTCAAGCCCTTCTTGGTCAGCGCGTCGAGGCGCGCGGCGAGCACCGGATCGTCGGGCGGCGCGAACGGCAGCTTGTCGATCACGACGAGCGACAGCGCGTCGCCGCGCACGTCGACGCCCTCCCAGAAGCTCTGGCTGCCGACGAGGATCGCATTGCCGTACGAACGGAAGCGATCGAGCAGCTCGGTGCGGCTCGCATCGCCCTGCACCAGCAGCGGCGTGTTCCAGCCGCGCGACTCGATCACGTCGCGCAGCTTCGACGCGATCCGGTCGACCGCGCGCAGCGTCGTGCACAGCATGAAGACGCCGCCGCCCGACGCCTCGATCGCCGGCAGCGCGGCGTCGAATACCGCATCGGTAAACGCCGGCGACGACGGCTGCGGCAGGTTGCGCGGCACGTACAGCAGGCCCTGCGTCTGATAATCGAAGGGGCTCGCGAGCGTCATCGAGCGTCGCGAGCTGAGGCCCATCTGGGCCGCGTAGTGCGTGAAGTCACCGCGCACCGACAGCGTCGCCGACGTGAAGACCCACGCGCGCGGCACGCCGGCGCGCTGCTTCGCGAAAATCGGCGCGACCGACAGCGGCGTTTCGTGCAGCTGGACGGTATGCGCGAACACCTCGACCCAGCGCACCTTCTCGTTCGGATCGTCGGCGGCCGCCTTGTCGCCGGCTGCCGCCGCATCGGCCTTCGCCGCCGCGTCCGCCGCACCGGGCGCAACCCAGCCGGCGAGCAGGTCCTGCAGCTCCCGTGCGCGCCGCAGGCACGCGCCGAGCGATTCCGCGCGCTCGGCCTGGCTCGCGAGCGCCGATGCAAGCGCATCGAGCGCCACCTCGAGCGCGTCGAGCGCGCCGAACATCGGATGATCGTCGCCCAGTTGCGCGAGCGACATGCGCACGATCTGGTCGTTCGCGAACGCGAGGCGCAGGTCGCGCGCCGCGCGCTCGAGATCGCCGCCGAGCTTGACCCACTCGACCGCATCGCGCGCATGGCTCAAGCCTTCGGCGACCGTATCGCGCGCGAGTTCGAGGATCTGCGTGGTCGACAGCGTCTCGCCGAAGAACAGCGTGGCCGTTTCAGGCAGCTGGTGCGCTTCGTCGAAGATCACCGTGTTCGCGTTCGGCAGCAGTTCGGCCATCCCGGTGTCGCGCAGCATGATGTCCGCGAAGAACAGGTGATGGTTGACGACGACGACGTCGGCCTGCTGCGCCTCGCGCCGCGCCTGCATCACGAAGCACTCCTTGTAATGCGGGCACTCCTGGCCGAGGCAGTTGTCGCGCGTCGACGTGACCATCGACCACACGGGCGCCGTCTCCGGCACGCTCGCGAGCTCGGCCTTGTCGCCGCTCTTCGTGAGCTTCGCGAACCGGACGATTTCCTGCAGATACGCGGTGTCCTGCCGCGACGGCAGGCGGCCGTTGTCGGCCGTGCGCTGCAGGTAGTAATGGCACAGGTAGTTCGAGCGGCCCTTCAGCATCGCGACCGTCACCGGCACCGCGAGCGCGTTGCGCACGGTCGGGATGTCGCGCTGGAACAGCTGGTCCTGCAGGTGCTTCGTGCCGGTCGACACGATCACCTTGCCGCCCCACAGCATCGCGGGCACCAGGTATGCATAGGTCTTGCCGGTGCCGGTGCCGGCCTCGACGATCAGCGTGTTGTCGCCGGCGTCGGCGTCTGACTCGGCCGCGGCGCCGTCGGCGGCGGATTCGGCCGCCTTGTCGGCGTCGCCCAGACGGCGCGCCGGCCGCTTGCGGGTTTCGAAGATTTCCGGCTCGGGCATCCGGCGTGCAGATGCTTCCATCGCGGACGCGACCGCACGCGCCATCTCGATCTGCGACAGACGCGGGTGATAGCCGTCGAGCGCGCGCGCGAGCAACCCGCCTTCGCCGAAGATCGTGTCGAGTTCGTCGACACGCTTGCGGCTCAGCTCGAAGGTGCCGTCGGGCGCACGAACGCGCCCGGCGGACGACGCGTCACGCCGGGCATCGGGATTGGCTTCAAGCGGTGAATTCAAGGCAAGCGTTCCTGTGTCCAGCGCCCGAGCAGCGCCGGCGCTTGCCAGGCCGCGCTCAGGCGCGCTTATCCGGTTCCAGCTGCGATTGCAGCAAAATGATTTTGTCCTTGGCCGCCAGCTTTTCCTTCTTCAGGCGGTGCAGCGTGATGTCGTCGATGTCGGAGTGTCCTTCCTTCAGCTCGATCTCCCGAGCGAGCTGCTGGTGCTGCTCCTGCAGTGCGGCCAAACGGTTGTGCAATTCCTGCTGCTGTTCCGTGGGACGGTTTTGCATATGCGCCTCCTCATCGAAGCAGCGCGCCGACTGGCGTGCCGGCACGCACGAGACTGATTCCGGATCAATCCAACACGTTACTGCCCCTGCTGTTGCTGCCTGGCCTTCTCGGCCGCTTCCTTCTGACGCCGCTCGACATCGGCCTTGTGCTGCTCGGCTTCCTTCCGCTTCTGCTCGTAGCGCGCGGCGTTGTCCGCCCGCTCCTGCGCCTTCTGCGCAGCCTGCTGGTGCGCCTGGTCGAGCTTGCGCTGGAAATCCGCCTGCTTCTGGTCGTATGCCTGCTTGCTCGCCGCATGCTGCGGCGCTTCCGCGCCGCGCTGCGCCTGCTTCAGTGCATTCTGCTCCTGCTTGTCGCGGAACGCAGCCGCGTTCGCCGCCTCGTTCGCCGCGCGCTGCGGCGCATCCGCCGCATTTTGCGCCTGCTTCAGCGCCTGCTGCTGGTCGCGCTGCTGCGCCCGCACCGCGCGCTGTTCGTCGTCGAGCGCGAGCTGCTCCTGGCGAATGCTCGCCCGCTCCTCGCGCATCCGGTCGCGCGCATTGCCGAGACAGTGATTGACGAAGAACTTGCTGTAGCAATCGTGCTCCGCCACGGCATAACGATAATCGTTTTCCGCGGACCGTTGATTGAGCACTTTTTGACGGGCATCAAAATCCTGCGTGCCCGAAGCCTCGACGGGCGCGGCGACAGCGGCGGCCGGCGCGCTTGCGCCCGATGCCTGTGCGTAAGCGACGATGGATCCGGCGGACAAAGCCGCGGCAAGCGCTGCGCCGAGCGCGACGAGAGAAATGCGGGAAGTTGGCAACGTCGTAGGAAAGCTGCGGGACATGTGTCAAATTCTATCACCCCCGGCTGGACGCTCCGCCATTTATGGCAAAATGCCCCGCTTCACTCACCCGCGGCATCTGGTCCGGCGGGCCCGTCTCGCAGCCCGCGCGCGGTCTGCCGGCCCGCGCCGCGCTTTCAGCAGGCAGATCATCCACGACATGACGGAAACCGTAGCACTCAAGATCGTACAGCGCATCGCCACCGAACTGTCCGTCCAGCCGCGCCAGGTCGCGGCGGCGGTGCAACTCCTCGACGAAGGCTCGACCGTTCCGTTCATTGCCCGGTACCGCAAGGAAGTGACCGGCAACCTGGACGACACGCAGCTGCGCAACCTCGAGGAACGCCTCCTGTATCTGCGCGAACTCGAGGATCGCCGCGCGACGATCCTGGCGAGCATCGACGAACAGGGCAAGCTGACCGACGAACTGCGTGCCGCGATCGACGCGGCCGACAGCAAGCAGGTGCTCGAAGACCTTTATTTGCCGTACAAGCCGAAGCGCCGCACGCGCGCGCAGATCGCCCGCGAAGCCGGCCTGGAGCCGCTCGCGCAGGCCCTGCTCGCGAACCCGCTGCTCGACCCGCAGACGGAAGCCGCCGCGTACGTCGACGCCGACAAGGGCGTCGCCGACGTGAAAGCCGCGCTCGACGGCGCGCGCGACATCCTGTCCGAACAGTTCGGCGAAACGGCCGAGCTGCTCGGCAAGCTGCGCGACTACCTGCACAGCCAGGGCGTCGTGTCGTCGGCGGTCGTCGAAGGCAAGGAAAACGAGGAAGGCGAGAAGTTCCGCGACTACTACGATTACTCGGAAACGATCCGGACCGTGCCGTCGCACCGCGCGCTCGCCTTGTTCCGCGGCCGCAATGCCGGCGTGCTGACCGTCAAGCTCGGCCTCGGCGAGGAACTCGACGCGCAGGTGCCGCATCCCGGCGAAGCGATGATCGCGCGCCATTTCGGGATCGCAAACCAGAACCGCCCGGCCGACAAGTGGCTGTCCGACGTGTGCCGCTGGTGCTGGCGCGTGAAGGTGCAGCCGCACATCGAGAACGAACTGCTCACGCAGCTGCGTGAATCGGCGGAAGCCGAAGCGATCCGCGTGTTCGCGCGCAACCTGAAAGACCTGCTGCTGGCCGCGCCGGCCGGCCCGAAGGCCGTGATCGGTCTCGACCCCGGCCTGCGCACGGGCGTGAAGGTCGCCGTGGTCGACCGCACCGGCAAGCTGCTCGCGACCGACACGATCTACCCGCACGAGCCGCGCCGCGACTGGGACGGCTCGCTCGCGAAACTCGCGCGGATCGCCGCGCAGACGCAGGCCGAGCTGATCAGCATCGGCAACGGCACCGCGTCGCGCGAAACCGACAAGCTCGCGAGCGAACTGATTTCGAAGCACCCTGAACTGCGGCTGCAGAAGATCGTCGTGTCGGAAGCCGGCGCGTCGGTGTATTCGGCGTCCGAGCTGGCGGCGAAGGAGTTCCCGGAACTCGACGTGTCGCTGCGCGGCGCCGTGTCGATCGCGCGCCGCCTGCAGGATCCGCTCGCCGAGCTCGTGAAGATCGAGCCGAAGGCGATCGGCGTCGGCCAGTACCAGCACGACGTGAACCAGCGCGAACTCGCCCGGTCGCTCGACGCAGTCGTCGAGGACTGCGTGAACGCGGTTGGCGTCGATGCGAACACCGCGTCGGTCGCGCTGCTCGCGCGCGTATCGGGCCTGAACGCGACGCTGGCACGCAACATTGTCGACTACCGCGACGCGAACGGGCCGTTCCCGTCGCGCGATCACCTGCGCAAGGTGCCGCGCCTCGGCGACAAGACCTTCGAACAGGCGGCCGGCTTCCTGCGCATCAACGGCGGCGAAAACCCGCTCGACCGCTCGTCGGTGCACCCGGAAGCCTATCCGGTCGTCGAACGGATCCTCGCGAAGATCAGCAAGCGGATCGACGATGTGCTCGGCAGCCGCGATGCACTGTCCGGCCTGTCGCCGGCGGAATTTGTTGACGAACGTTTCGGCCTGCCGACCGTGCGCGACATCCTGTCCGAACTCGAAAAACCGGGTCGCGACCCGCGCCCCGAATTCAAGACCGCCACGTTCCGCGACGGCGTCGAAAAGGTGTCCGACCTGATGCCGGGCATGCTGCTCGAAGGCGTCGTGACCAACGTCGCGGCATTCGGCGCGTTCGTGGATATCGGCGTGCACCAGGACGGCCTCGTCCACGTGTCCGCGATGTCGACGAAGTTCATCAAGGATCCGCACGAAGTCGTGAAGGCCGGCCAGGTCGTCAAGGTCAAGGTGCTCGACGTCGACGTGAAGCGTCAGCGCATTGCACTGACGATGCGCCTCGACGATGAAGCGGCCGCGCCCGGCATCGCGCCGCGCGGCGGCCAGGATCGCGGCAATGCCGGCCGCGGTGCGGCCCGCCCGCAGCGTTCGCGCGAGCCGGAACCGGCCGGCGCGATGGCCGCGGCGTTCGCGAAGCTGAAGCGCTGAGCGCGCGACGCGCCGTCGCCGTATGAAAAAACCCGCCGAAAGGCGGGTTTTTTCATGGTTTGGGCGAACGCGCCGCCGAAACGGCACGGGCAGCATGGGCCGCATGGGCGGCCCCGCCCGCGCGCGTCAGATCTCGATCTTGGTGCCGAGCTCGACGACGCGGTTCGCCGGGATCGAGAAGAAATCGGTCGGCTTCGCCGCGTTCTGATGCATCCACGCGAACACGCGTTCGCGCCAGATCGACATGCCGGGCAGATGCGTCGGCACGACCGTTTCGCGCGCGAGGAAGAACGACGTGTCCATCAGTTCGAAGGTCATGTCGTGCGTGCGGCCGAATTCCTCGAGCACGGCCTTCACGTCCGGCGTCTCGTTGAAGCCGTACTCGGCCTTGACGATGTACAGGCCGCCGCCCGCATCGCGCGAGCTCAGGCGCTTGTCGTCGCGCACGTACGGAATGTCGCGCGTGACGAACGTCAGGAAGATGGTCCGCTCGTGCAGCACCTTGTTGTGCTTCAGGTTGTGCAGCAGGCTGACGGGCACGAGCTTGTCGTTGCCGGTCAGGTAGATCGCGGTGCCGGACACGCGGTGCGGCGGATGCGCGAGCAGCCCCTGCAGGAACGGCTCGAGCGGGATACCGTCGGCGGCCGTGCGCTCCTTCACGATGTGACGGCCCTTGTACCAGGTCATCAGCAGGAAGAACAGCAGCGCACCGATCCCGAGCGGCAGCCAGCCGCCCTGCGCAACCTTCAGCAGGTTCGCGCCGAAGAAGCCGAGGTCGATCGCGAGGAACACCGTGATGATCGCGCCGACCAGCAAACGGTTCCAGTTCCACACCTTCACCATCACGACGCACGCCAGCACGGTCGTGATCACCATCGTCGCCGTCACCGCGATGCCGTACGCGGCCGCAAGGTTGTCGGAGCTCTTGAAGCCGATCACGATGCAGAGGATCACGAACAGCAGCAGCCAGTTCACGACCGGCACGTAGATCTGGCCGATCGCCAGCTCGGACGTATGCAGCACCTTCATGCGCGGCACGTAGCCGAGCTGGATCGCCTGCGACGTCAACGAGTACGCGCCCGAGATCACGGCCTGCGACGCGATCACGGTCGCCACCGTCGACAGCACGACGAGCGGCAGCAGCGCCCAGTCGGGCGCGAGCAGAAAGAACGGGTTCTCGATGGCTCGCGGATTCTGGATCAGCAGCGCGCCCTGCCCGAAGTAGTTCAGCACGAGCGACGGCATCACGAGCCCGTACGCGGCGAGGCGGATCGGCTTCGCGCCGAAGTGGCCCATGTCCGCGTAGAGCGCTTCCGCGCCGGTCAGCACCAGCACGACCGAACCCAGCACGACGTAAGCCTGGAGCAGGTGTTCCGACATGAAGGACGCGGCGTAGTACGGGTTGATCGCCGCGATGATGCCCGGCACGCGCAGGATGTGATACACGCCGAGTGCCGCGATCACGACGAACCACAGCACCATGATCGGCCCGAACAGTTTGCCGACCAGCGCGGTGCCGTGGCGCTGGATCCAGAACAGCGCGATCAGGATCACGATCGTGATCGGTAGCACGAGGTGCGACAGATGCGGCGTCGCGATCTCGAGACCTTCGACCGCCGACATCACGGAGATCGCCGGCGTGATCACGGCATCGCCGTAGAACATGCACGCGCCGAAGATCCCGAGCGCCATCAGCGCACCCGCGACGCGGGTTCTCGAATCGAGCGGCCGCAGCGACAGCGCCATCAGCGCGAGCACGCCGCCCTCGCCGTTGTTGTCGGCGCGCATCACGAACAGCAGGTATTTGATGCCGACCACGAGGATGATCGCCCAGAACAGCAGCGAGATCACCCCGAGGATCGAGCTTTCGGTCAGCGGAATGCCGTGCGCGGGGCTGAACGCTTCCTTCAGCGCATACAGCGGGCTGGTGCCGATGTCGCCGAACACAACGCCGATCGCCGCTATCGCAAGCGAGCGCATCGAATGTTGGTGCGTCGAATGCGCGTGGGCGGCGTCGGTCGCCTGGGTCGTGTCGTTCATATGAGGCGTAATAATCGGGTCCGGAGTCGGACAAAACGAGCGCTATTCTACTCGCGCCCCCTTGAAACACCGCCCTGCCTTGTTGCCCTTAAACCACGTGATCCACGCCGCGCATGCAATCCTGCGCAAGCTGTGGCAGGGGCTGCCATCATAGCCGGGGCCGCGCCGTCTGCCTACCGCCCGCGCATATCGCCGCGGCCGCGCCAGGGCGCGCAAATAAAAACGGCGCCGCAAGCGGCGCCGTGCAAGGCTTTCCTTCGATCGGCCGGACACTTACGCGCCCGAACCGTCGCGCTGTGCGCGACCGCGCTTGATCCATGCCTCGAGGTTGTGCGGACGCACCGTGTCCCACTCCTCGAACGGCTGATGAATCCACGGATTCGTCGGCAGATACTGCGTGTGATAGTCGGGCTTGACCTTCGAGCACCCCTTGTACCAGAGCACGGCCGAACGCACGGCCGTGACCGCCGGATAGCGCTCCTTCAGGTGCTCCTGCACGCGCGCGAGCGTGACGCCCGAATCGACGAGGTCGTCGACCAGCAGCACGTTGCCCGCGAGCTGGCCGCGCGTCATCGTGATGTACTGCGCGATGTCGAGCTCGCCCTGCTCCGTGCCGGCCGCTTCGCGGTACGAACTCGTCGCGAGGATCGCGAGCGGGACGTCATAGATGCGCGACAGCTGGTCGCCGACGCGCAGACCGCCGCG
The DNA here is from genome assembly GCF_003635165.1 of Burkholderia sp. Nafp2/4-1b. Taxonomy (GTDB): domain Bacteria; phylum Pseudomonadota; class Gammaproteobacteria; order Burkholderiales; family Burkholderiaceae; genus Burkholderia. Next base: position 14,560 of record NZ_ML058602.1, read on the forward strand.
CGCGAGGCACAGGATCTGGTCGAACTTCCAGCCCGACGCATGCACCTGCAGCGCGAGCAGCTCGATCAGACGATGGTATTCGTCCCAGCCTACCCACAGGTTCTTGTCGTCGTTGCGCGGATCGGTCATCAAGTCTGCCGCCGTCATCGTGATTTGCTGCGTCATGCTGAAAATTAAACCTTGAACGGATGGCGGAGCAGGATCGTTTCGTCGCGGTCCGGGCCTGTCGAAACCATGTCGACCGGCACGCCGGCCACTTCCTGGACACGGGTCAGGTATGCCTGCGCATTCGCCGGCAGCGAGTCCCACGTGTTGATGCCGACCGTGCTTTCCTTCCAGCCCGCGAACGTTTCGTACACCGGTTCGCAGCGCGCGACATCGACCGCGCCGCGCGGCAGGATGTCCACGTCCTTGCCGTCGACCTTGTAGCCGACGCACAGCTTGACTTCATCGAGGCCGTCGAGCACGTCGAGCTTCGTCATGCACAGGCCCGACACGCCGTTGATCTGGATCGAGCGGCGCAGTGCCGCTGCGTCGAGCCAGCCGGTGCGGCGCGGACGGCCGGTGACCGAGCCGAATTCCTTGCCGACGTTTGCGAGCGTCACGCCGATCTGGTCCTGGCGCTGCGGATTGTCCGCATCGTACAGCTCGCTCGGGAACGGGCCCGAGCCGACGCGTGTGCAGTACGCCTTCGTGATGCCGAGGATGTAGTTCAGCTTCTGCGGACCGACGCCGGCGCCGGCCGATGCCGCACCCGCGACGCAGTTGCTGGACGTGACGAACGGATAGGTGCCGTGGTCGATGTCGAGCAGCGTGCCTTGCGCGCCTTCGAACAGCAGGTTCTGACCGGCATTGTTCGCGTCGTACAGGCGGCGCGACACGTCGGCCACCATCGGCTTCAGGCGATCGGCATAGCCGAGCATCGTGTCGAGCGTGGCCTGGAAATCGACGGCTGCGCCACCCAGGTACTGGGTCAGCACGAAGTTGTGGAAATCGAGGTTTTCGCGCAGGCGGTCGGCGAAGGTCTTCGGGTCGAACAGGTCCTGCACGCGCAGTGCGCGGCGGCCGACCTTGTCTTCGTACGCGGGGCCGATGCCGCGCCCGGTCGTGCCGATCTTGCCCGCGCCCTTGCGCGCTTCGCGCGCCTGGTCGATCGCGATGTGATACGGCAGGATCAGCGTCGTGGCTTCGGAGATGAACAGGCGGTCGCGCACGTTCACGCCGGCCTCTTCCAGCTCGCCGATTTCCTTGAACAGTGCCTCGGGGGACAGGACGACGCCGTTGCCGATATAGCAAGCGACGCCTTCACGCATGATGCCCGACGGAATGAGGCGCAAGATGGTCTTCTTGCCGCCGATGATGAGGGTGTGGCCGGCGTTGTGACCGCCCTGGAAACGCACGACGCCCTGAGCGTGGTCCGTCAGCCAGTCGACGATCTTGCCCTTGCCTTCATCACCCCATTGCGTTCCCACGACGACGACATTGCGCCCGGGAGTCACGTTCACTGCGCTGGCAGACATGTTGATTCGTTAGCTGGTTAAAAACGTATTCTACCTATGTTCGCGGGCGATTCCGAATTTTTCCGTTTCGCTTCAACGATATGCACGCCGAACGACGGCCCGCGAACGCCTCTTTAACGGGGTTCGACCACCCATGCGCCGTTACGCTCGACGAGCGAACGGTCGCACGCGAATTCGTCGAGCACGTGGTCGTGCCCCGGCAATGCCTGGATCACGACTTCGCCCGCATCGCGCAGCGCCGCGACGGCTGCGCTCAGCGCATCGTCCTGCGCCCACGGCGCGAGAATCGCGGTGCCGCGCGCCTCGATCGGCGAAATCCGCGCAAGCTCGCGCAGGTCGAGCGAGAAGCCCGTTGCCGGGCGGGCGCGACCGTAGGCCTGGCCCACGTGGTCGTAACGGCCGCCGCGCGCGATCGCATTCGGCACGCCGTCGATGTAGGCCGTGAACATCGCGCCGCTGTGGTACGCGTAGCCGCGCAGGTCGGCGAGATCGATCGCGACTTCGACGCCCTTCGCCTGCGCCGCGAGCTGCGCGAGATCGTCGAGCGCGCGCGTGATCTCCGGCAGCACCGGCAGGCGTGCACGTGCCTCATCGAGCACGCTCGCGTCGCCGTACAGATGCGGCAGCGCACGCAGCGCCGCGCGCGTGTCGGCGCCGAGATCGTCGGTGAGCTCGTTCAGCAGCGGCACGTCCTTGCCCGACAGCGCGTCGTACAGCGCTTCGCCCCGCTCGGCAGCTTGCGCGTCGCGCGCGAGCAGCGCCGCGAGCACGCCCGCGTGGCACAGGTCCAGGCGGATCCGCGACAGGCCCGCGAGATGCAGCGCGTCGAGCATCAGCTGCTGGATCTCGAGGTCGGCTTCCAGCCCGGCATGCCCGTAGATTTCGGCGCCGATCTGGATCTGTTCGCGCGTCGCGTGCAGGCCGCGCGGGCGCGTATGCATCACGTGGCCCGCGTAGCAGAGGCGTGTCACGCCCTGACGGTTCAGCAGGTGCGCGTCGATACGCGCCACCTGCGGCGTGATGTCCGCGCGCAGGCCGAGCGTGCGGCCCGACAGCTGGTCGACCAGCTTGAAGGTGCGCAGGCGCAGGTCGGCGCCGCCGCTCGTCAGCAGCGACTCGAGGTATTCGAGCAGCGGCGGCATCACCATCTCGTAGCCGTACGAACGGAAGCGGTCGAGCAGCCTGCGGCGCAGCTCCTCGATCTTGCGCGCTTCCGACGGCAGTACGTCGGCGATATTCTCGGGAAGTAACCAGGTCGACATCGGTACGGTCCTACGACGGGAAACAGGGCGCGACACGCGCGCCGCGAGATGAATCGGAAATCGGAAATCGGGCGGAACGAACGGCGGGTGCGCCGTCCGGTCAGGTGGCGAGCAGCAGCAGGACGAGCCCGAGCGCCATCACGATGAGCCCGCCGATCCGGATATGATGCGGCGGCCGCTCCGCTATTCTACGAAACGTGTCGCGCCAGGCGACAGGAAACACGAAGGGGAACGCCCCCTCGATAATCAGCATCAGTGCTACCGCGAGCAACAACGAGCCAGCCAGATCCATGCGAGCGACGGCGCCGCTCGACGCGGCGCCCCAAGGTCAGTGTTTGCGGGGAGCGGGCGCCGCCGGTGCGGCACCGCCCGTCGGGCTGCGCATGAAACGGAAAAACTCGCTGTCGGGATCGACGACGATGATGTCGTTGCGCTTGAAGGTATTCCGGTAAGCCTGCAGGCTCGCGTAGAACTGGTAGAACTGCGGATCGCGGCCGAACGCGTCGGCGGCGATCGAAGCGGCCTTCGCGTCGCCCTCGCCCTTGATCGTCTGCGCGGACTTGTACGCATTCGCGAGCACCGCCTGCTGTTCGCGTTCCGCGTCGGCCTTGATCCGCTCGACGTCGGCCGCGCCATCCGCGCGCACCTGTGCGGCCTGGTCGCGCAGCGCGCCGATCATCCGCTGATAGACGGCGTCGGTCTGCGCGGCCGGCAAATCGACGCGCGTCAGCTGCACGTCGACCAGGTCGACGCCGAAGCCGGATGCCTTCGCACGCGCCGCATCGCGGGCCGCATTGGCGATGTCGCGTTGGCCGCCGAGCGCGTCGTCGAGCGCGCGCTTCGCGAACGCGTCGCCGAGCGCGCTCTTCAGCGCACTGGCCAGACGCTCGTTGGCGGCCGCCGGGTCGCCGGCGGTTGCCGTGAAATACTTCAGCGGATCGCTGATCCGATACTTGACCGCATACGCGACGAGCAGGTCGTGCTTGTCTTCGGTCGCCAGTTGCAACGGATCCGACGATTCGAGCGACTGCAGGCGCGTGTCGATCAGCGTCGCCGTCTGGAGCGGCGGCGGCAGCTTGAAATGGATGCCGGGGCCCGCGAGTTCGGGCTGCGCACCGTCGCGGCCCGACAGCACGGCCGTATGGCGCGGATCGACGGTCAGCACCGTCGACGACGCCGCGAAGGCGGCGATCACGATTGCGACGACGAGCGCAATGATTCGGTTCATGTTCTGCGCTCCCCGTTACTTCAGATCATCTTCGCGCGAGCGGCTGCGGAACGCTTCGCGCGATCGCAGCACGTCGCTGCTCGCCGCGGGCGCCGCGGCCGATGCCGCACTCGCAGGCACCGCGCTCGCGGCTGCTGCCGGCACCGACGCCGCATCGGGCGCGGATGCGCCGGCGGGCGCCGCGCTGTTAGTCGCATTCGCGGCGTTTTGCCGCCCCTGCTCGACGAGCTTGTCGAGCGGCAGGTACACGACGTTGCTGCCCTTGTTGCCGACGAACACCTTCGTCGCGTTCGAGTAGATTTCCTGCATCGTCTCGAGGTACATCCGCTCGCGAATCACCGCCGGCGCCTTCGAATACTGGGCATAGACCTGCTTGAAACGATCGGCGTCGCCTTCGGCCTCCGTGACCACGCGATCGGCATACGCCTTCGCTTCGTCGGCGAGTTTCGCGGCATCGCCCTGCGCCTTCGGCAACAGGTCGTTCGCGTACGCCTGCGCGGCACGCTTGGCGGCCTCGCGGTCGTCGCGCGCCTTCGCGACTTCGGCGTATGCGGGCTGCGTCTGCTCGGGCGCCGCGACGCTCTGCATCGTGACGGCCGTGACCTCGAGCCCCGACTCGTAGCGATCGAGATCGCGCTGGATCGCCGCGGACAGCTGCGAGCGCAGCGCATCGCGATCCTGGTTCAGCATGTCGGCCGCGCTGCGCGTGCCGACGATCGCGCGCACCGCCGCCTGCGCGGCCTGCGACACGCTGCGCTCGGGATCGACGCTGCGGAACAGGTAATCGGTTGCCGAACGGATCCGGTACTGGACGACGAACCGCACGTCGACAATGTCGGCGTCGCGCGTGAGCATCGCCGCTTCCTTCACGTTCGCGAGCCGCACGACGTTGTTGCGGCCGATCTCGATCGAACGGACCTGCGACGTGTCGACGATCTCATGCGACGCGAACGGATACGGCGCGCGCCAGTGCACGCCCTGGCCGACCGTGCCGGACAGCTTGCCGAACTGCAGCACGACGCCCGTCTGGCCTTCCTGCACGACGAACAGCCCGCTGCCCGCGTAGACCGCGACCAGCACGCCGATCACGATGCCGACGCCGACGCGCGCGGCCCGGCCGTTGTCGGGCCGGAAGCCGTTGCCGCCCTTGCCGCCGAACAGGCCGCTCAGACGCCGGTTGAAGTTGCGCCACATCTCGTCGAGATCGGGCGGACCGTCACCGTCGCCACCGGGCGGACGCTTCGATTCGTTCACACGCGGACGGGATCCATCATTGCCCTTGCCTTCGCCACGTCCCCAGCGGGGATCATTGATCGACAGCAAGGCGCGCATCCGCCGCCAGGTACTCCGCTCGTTGTATTCGTTCACCAGAGTTTGTTCACCAGATTGGACGCCGGCGCACCGGCCGGGACCGGTTAGCGCCCGTGTTCGGAAATCGTGTGGTCTTCGTGCGGTTCAGCGGGTGCGCCGTCGAGCGCATCGTTGGGCAACGTCGAGCCGGAAAGGTGTTCCGCGGAGGCGATCTCGGCGATGGCGGCACGCAACGCGTCGAGACCCTGACCGGTGCGTGCGCTCAAAAAGACGCGCGAAATATTACCATACTCGTCCCGCTCGACCGCGTCGCCGCGGGCCGCCAGCTCGGGCACGGCATCGATCTTGTTGAACACCAGCACCTGCCGGATCGTGTCCGCGCCGATCTCGTGCAGCACGCCGTTCACCTGCTCGATCTGCTCGAGCCGCACCGCGCTCGATGCGTCGACCACGTGCAGCAGCAGATCCGCATGGATCGTTTCCTCGAGGGTCGCGCGAAACGCGGCAACCAGCTGGTGAGGCAGTTCGCGGATGAAGCCGACCGTATCGGACACGACGATCTGGCCGACCTCGTCGCCGAGGTACACGCGCCGCGACGTCGTATCGAGCGTCGCGAACAGCTGGTCGGCCGCGTAGGCCTGCGCTTTCGTCAGTGCATTGAACAGCGTCGACTTGCCCGCGTTCGTATAGCCGACAAGCGACACCGACATCGTGCCGCTGCGGGCGCGCTGGCGGCGCTGCGTGCTGTGCTGCCGGCGCAGCCGGTCGAGCCGCGACTTCAGCATCTTGATGCGCTCGCCGATCAGCCGGCGGTCGGTTTCGAGCTGGGTTTCGCCGGGGCCGCGCAGGCCGATACCGCCTTTTTGCCGCTCGAGGTGGGTCCACGCGCGAATCAGCCGGGTCGACAGGTATTGCAGCTGCGCGAGCTCGACCTGCAGCTTGCCTTCGTGGCTGCGGGCGCGCTGCGCGAAGATGTCGAGGATGAGGCTCGTGCGATCGACCACGCGCCGGTTAAGCGACTGCTCCAGATTGCGTTGCTGGGCCGGCGCCAAGGCGTGGTTGAAGATGACGATTTCGACGTTGTGCGCGTCGCAGGCAAGCCGCAATTCTTCGGCTTTGCCGCTGCCGATGAACATCTTCGCATCGGGGCTGGCGCGACGACCCGTGAGGGTGACGGCGGGACGGGCCCCCGCACTGGAGGCAAGAAGACTGAGTTCTTCGAGACTGGCTTCGAAATCGGTCTTGCCGAAATCGATGCCGACGAGCGCTGCGTTGATCAAATTATCGGGTGTCAAGATGAGGCGGCTGGCATCGGTCGCTCGCGGCGACCGGATGCCGGCCGCTGCGATAGGTTAGGACGAGGCTTCCGCGTCCGGGTGGAAATTCACCGGGCGCGCCGGCACGACCGTCGAGATGGCGTGCTTGTAGACCATCTGGGTCACCGTATTACGGAGCAACACGACGTACTGGTCGAACGATTCAATGTTCCCTTGCAGCTTGATGCCGTTGACGAGATAGATCGAAACGGGAACGTGCTCTTTGCGCAGTGCGTTCAAAAACGGGTCTTGTAACAATTGCCCTTTGTTGCTCATGGCGTACTCCATCTTTTTTTGCAGGTTGATCTGGATTGGCGACGAAGAAAAAGAGATCCGGCGCCAATCGCTACACTATAGCTGATTTTGCCTGCCCCGCCCCCGCGCAGGCCATGCGGCCTATGCCTTGCGGGAAGCGCGTGGCAGACGTGCTCAGCCCTTGTCCGCGTACGGGTTGGTCGACGAACGGAACTCTATGCGCAATGGAGTCCCGGTCAGGGAGAAAGTTTCGCGGAATCGGTTTTCCAGGTAACGCTTGTACGTCTCCGTCACCGCATCGAGCGCGTTGCCGTGGATCACGATCAGCGGCGGATTCTGGCCGCCCTGGTGCGCGTAGCGCAGCTTCGGACGCACCGGGCCGCGACGGCGCGGCTGCTGGAATTCGACGGCCTCGATCAGCGCGCGCGTGAGCTTCGGCGTCGGCAGCTTCGCCATCGCCGCCGCGTATGCGTCGTCGACCGAGCGCATCAGCGCGCCGATGCCCGTCTTCTTCGCGGCCGAGATGTAGTGCGATTTCGCGAAGTCGAGGAATTTCAGCTTGCGGGTCAAATCGGCTTTCGCGCGATCGCGCGCGTGGTCGTCGAGGCCGTCCCACTTGTTGACGCCGATCACGAGCGCGCGGCCCTGCTCGACGACGAAGCCGGCGATGTGCGCGTCCTGGTCGGAAATGTCCTGCTGCGCATCGAGCAGAAGAATGACGACGTTCGCGTCGGAAATCGACTGCAGCGTCTTCACCACCGAGAACTTCTCGATCGCCTCGAACACCTTGCCGCGACGCCGCAGGCCCGCGGTGTCGATCAGCGTGTATTTCTTGCCGTTACGCTCGAAGTCGACGTAGATCGAATCGCGCGTCGTGCCCGGCATGTCGAACGCGATCACGCGGTCCTCGCCGATCAGCGCGTTCACGAGCGTCGACTTGCCGACGTTCGGCCGGCCGACGATCGCGATCTTGATGCCGCGCGACGGATCGTCCTCGTCCGCTTCCTCGGGCTGGCCCGCGTACGCGACTTCCAGCGCCTCGTTGATCATGTCGGTCACGCCGTCGCCGTGCGCGGCCGAGATCGCGCGCGGGTCGCCGAGCCCGAGCTCGTAGAAGTCCGTCGCGACCGCCGTGTACTTCATCCCCTCGGCCTTGTTGACGACGAGGAAGATCGGCCGGCCGGTCTTGCGCAGGTAATCGGCAATCGCCTTGTCCTGCGGCGCGAGCCCGTTGCGGCCGTCGACGATGAACACGACGACGTCGGCTTCCTCGACCGCCTGCCGCGTCTGGCGCGCCATCTGGTGCAGGATGCCGTCCTTCGCGACGGGTTCGAAGCCGCCGGTATCGACGACCAGGTACGGCCGTGCGCCGACGCGCCCTTCGCCGTAATGGCGATCGCGCGTCAGGCCCGGCAAGTCGGCGACCAGCGCATCGCGCGAGCGCGTGAGCCGGTTGAACAGCGTGGATTTCCCCACATTGGGGCGCCCAACGAGGGCAATGACCGGTTTCATCTGTGTTTTCTACGGTGATGCGCAGCAGCGGGAGGCCCGCTGCTGCGGGCGGCTGCGCTGAATGAAAATATCACGATTTCGCGCCGCGCCGGATGCGCGCGCCGGGCGCGCGTTGCGCGCCGTCGTCTTTCGTTGCGAACTGCCTTTCAAATACCGAGCGGCCGGGGACACCGGCCGCCTTCGTGTTGCGCGACCGCGGCGCACGGGACAGGCCCGCCGCACCACGATTGCGCTGTTGCGTGCGCGTCAGCGCGGACGGAACCCGTACAGGCCGCCGTCCTTCGTCTGCACGACGAGCGTATTGCCCGCCAGGACCGGCGCCGCGGTAATCGGGCTGCCGTCGGTCTTCATCCGGGCGATGAAGCTGCCGTCCTCGCGCGACAGGAAGTGCACGAAGCCCTTGTAGTCGCCCAGCACGACCGCATGGCCCAGCAGGTAAGGCACGCCGACGTCGCGGCTCTTCAACTGCTCGTTGCGCCACAGCTGGTTGCCGCTCGCCGCGTCGTAGGCCGTCACGACCGACCAGTCGTCGCCGCCGGCGACGACCGAATCGTCCTGCGCGAGGCCGCTGCGGCTCGAGAACGCCTTTTCCCACAGCGGACGGCCCGAGTTCGCGTCGAAGCAGCCGAGCTGCCCCTGGAACGTGACCGCGCAGGCTTCGGCACCCACGAGCGTCGGCGGACCGCTGACGTCGTTGATGCGCTCCACTTCGGTCACGCCCTTCGGGAACGACACGGGCGTCTGCCAGAACGGCTCGCCCGTCTGCAGGTTGATCGCGACGAGACCGCCGCCGGGGAAGCCCGCCAGCACGGCCGCATCGCCCGCGAACGTCATGCCGGCCGACACGCGCAGGTTCAGCGGCACCGCGCGGTTGCGGTAGTTCCACTTCTGCTCGCCCGTCTGCGCGTTGAACGCGATCACCTGGCCGTCGATCGTGCGCACGACCACGAGGCCGTTGCCGACCAGCGGCGGCGAGAAGATCTCGCCCTGCACGCTCGTCTTCCACAGCTGCTTGCCGTCGGCGCCGAGCACGAACACGCCGCCCTTCAGCGCGCCGACCGCGGTCAGGTTGCCGTCGCTGCCGACGCCTGCCGACAGGTCCGAACCGACCTTCGTGCGCCACAGCGTCTGGCCCGTCTTCGCGTCGATCTTCTCGACCGAACCGTTCTCGCCCGCTGCGTAGACGGCATCGCCCACGGCCACCGGCGAGAACAGGTAGCGCCCGCCCTTGCCGACGCTCGCCTTCCAGACCTGTTGCACGTCCATGACGGGCTTGAACTCGGTGAGCGGCGTCGGCACGCGGCGCGCGTCCTTCGACGACGAGCAGGCCGCCAATGCCAGGACAGCCGCCGCGCAGGCGACGGGCACAGCGTAACGTTTCAGCAAATTCATCGGTTAGCGAAGCAGAGTTAAGAGGTTGAGGGGGCCGGGATCAGCCGCCGAGCGCATCGAGCTTGAACTGCACGAGCTGGCGCGCGGACTGGTCGTCCTTCGACAGGCCGTCGAGCGCGAGCTTGTAAGCCGCACGCGCATCGTCGGTCTTGCCTTGCGCGGCCAGCAGATCGCCGCGGCGATCGGCCACGAGGCCCTTGAATGCATCGACCGGCGTGCCGGACAGCAGCGCGAGGCCCGCGTCGTACGCCTTTTCGTCGAGCAGCAGCGACGCGAGACGCAGTTTCGCGATCTGCTTGTACTCGTCGTCCTTGGCATGATCGACGGCCCATTGCAGCTGTGCCTTCGCGCCGGTGGCGTCGCCGGCTGCGTACAGCGTCTTCGCGGCCGCGAGCGCGGTCATCTGTGCATACGGCGTGCTGCCGAACTTGTCTTCCATGTCGGCAGCCGCGCGGGCCATCGTCGCCTTGTCGTTCGCGGCGGCGGCCTTCTGGACCTGCTCGTACAGCCCGGAAGCCTCGGCGGCCTGACGGCGCTGCCAGTAGTTCCAGCCGTTGAAACCGGCCGCGACGACCAGCGCCGCGAGCACGATCCACGTGGTGAGGTTGCCCCAGCGGGCCCACCACGCCTTCAGACTTTCAATCGATTCTTGTTCGTCGTGATAACTCATCGGCGAGCGATTCCTTCCTTGTCAGGCTTTTCTTGTCAGCGAATGCCAGCGCGATCAGTCGTCGCCGTCTTCGGCGGATGCAACCATCGCATTGATTAGGAATTCGGTCAAGCTTTCGACCGGTACGGTCTGCTGAGCGTTCTTTTCCCCGTCCTGGCCCGCACCGCGCAGCGCCTTCACGCCCACCGTGCCGTTCGCGACCTCTTCTTCGCCGAAGATCACCGCGAACGCGGCGCCGCTTGCATCGGCCCGCTTCATCTGCGACTTGAAGCTTGCCGGCGCACCGTCGGCGCTGCAGTGGAAAATCACGTCGAGGCCCGTATCGCGCAGACGCTCGGCCGCGATGAACGCCTGTTCGCGGGCCGTCTCGCCCTGGTGCACGACATACACGTCGACACCTTCCTGCTCGGGCGCGAGATCCTCTTCCTTCAGCAGCTCGAGAATGCGCTCGATGCCCATCGCCCAGCCGCATGCGGCGGTCGGCTTGCCGCCGAGCTGCTCGATGAGCGGATCGTAGCGGCCGCCGGCCGCGACCGTGCCCTGCGCGCCGAGCTTGTCGGTCACCCACTCGAACACGGTCAGGTTGTAGTAGTCGAGGCCGCGCACGAGACGCGGGTTGATCTTGAACGGAATGTTGTTCGCAAGCAGCAGGCGCTGCAGCCCTTCGAAGTGCGCACGCGATTCGTCGCCGAGGAAATCGATCAGCTTCGGCGCGTTCTGCGCGATCTCCTGCAGCGCGGGGTTCTTCGTGTCGAGCACGCGCAGCGGGTTCGTATACAGGCGACGCTTCGCGTCCTCGTCCAGCACGTCGGCGAACTGCTCGAGGTACTTGATCAGTTCCACGCGATGCGCGGCGCGCTCTTCGGCGAGGCCGAGCGAGTTGATCTCGAGCTTGATGCCGGTCAGCCCGAGGTCGTCCCACAGGCGCTGGCACATCATGATGATCTCGGCATCCGCATCCGGGCCCGCGAAGCCGAGCGCCTCGACGCCGACCTGGTGGAACTGACGGTAGCGGCCGCGCTGCGGACGCTCGTGACGGAACATCGGGCCGATGTACCACAGGCGCTTCGGGCCGTCGTACAGCATGTTGTGCTCGATCGACGCGCGCACGACGGCCGCGGTGTTCTCCGGGCGCATCGTCAGGTTCTCGCCGTTCAGCGCGTCGGTGAAGCTGTACATCTCCTTCTCGACGATGTCCGTGACTTCGCCGATGCCGCGCGTGAACAGCTGCGTGTGTTCGACGATCGGCGTGCGGATGTTCTGGTAGCCGTATGCGCGCAGCAGCGATTTCACGGTAGCTTCGAAGAATTCCCACAGGCCGGCATCCTGCGGAAGGATGTCGTTCATGCCCTTGACGCCGGTGAGCTTCTCGATCTTGCGTTTCTGTTCAGTCATCGTTCGTGTGTGTGGACGAATTTAGTTCAGGGCCTCGGTGCGGCCGTAATTGCGTGCGACGTAGTCGCTGACGATCTGCTGGAATTCCTCGGCGATCCGCTCGCCGCGCAGCGTCTTGACCTTCTCGCCGTCGATGAAGACGGGCGCGGCCGGATTCTCGCCCGAACCCGGCAGGCTGATGCCGATGTTCGCGTGCTTCGATTCGCCCGGGCCGTTGACGATGCAGCCCATCACCGCGACGTTCATCTTCTCGACGCCCGGATACTCCTTGCGCCAGACCGGCATCTGCTCGCGCAGGTAGGTCTGGATCTGCATCGCGAGTTCCTGGAACAGCGTGCTCGTCGTGCGGCCGCAGCCCGGGCACGCGATCACCATCGGCGCGAACGAGCGCAGGCCCATCGTCTGCAGGATTTCCTGGCCGACGATCACCTCGCCGGTGCGCGATGCGCCCGGCTCCGGCGTCAGCGAAATGCGGATCGTGTCGCCGATCCCTTCCTGCAGCAGCACGCCGAGCGCGGCCGTCGACGCGACGATGCCCTTCGAGCCCATGCCGGCCTCGGTCAGCCCGAGGTGCAGCGCGAAGCCGCAGCGGCGGCCGAGTTCGCGGTACACCGCGATCAGGTCCTGCACGCCGCTGACCTTGCACGACAGCACGATGCGGTCGCGGCCGAGGCCCAGTTCGACCGCACGCTCGGCCGAGCCGATCGCCGACTGGATCAGCGCTTCGTACATCACGCTCTGCGCATCCCACGGCTGCGAACGCGCGCCGTTCTCGTCCATCATGCGCGCGAGCAGGTCCTGGTCGAGGCTGCCCCAGTTCACGCCGATCCGCACCGGCTTGTCGTACTTCGCGGCGGCTTCGATCATCTGCGCGAACTGCGTGTCGCGCTTCGCGCCCTGGCCGACGTTGCCCGGGTTGATCCGGTACTTCGACAGCGACTCCGCGCAGCCCGGGTAGTCGCGCAGCAGCAGGTGGCCGTTGTAGTGGAAATCGCCGACCAGCGGAACGCTCACGCCCATCCGGTCGAGCTGCTCGCGAATCGCCGGCACGGCGGCCGCGGCTTCCGGCGTATTGACGGTGATACGCACCAGCTCGGAGCCCGCGTTCGCGAGATCCTTGATCTGGATCGCCGTGCCGATCGCGTCGGCCGTATCGGTATTCGTCATCGACTGCACGCGCACCGGCGCATCGCCGCCGATCGTCACGAGCTGCCCGCCCCAACGGACATCCACCGCATGCGACACGCGACGCGGCTGATGCCCGCCGAACACCGGCTCGGTTGAACAAATCTGACTGCTGCGTGGGGATTGAGCTTCGGATTGCATCGATAGATCCATTTACGCGGAATGCGCCGCGAGGCGGCGCATGAATTGAAAAAGCGCCGTGCCCTCGCGGCCCGTCCAGGACAGGCCGTCGCCACGGCGCTTGACGTCAGGGCAAAGTGAACCGCGCCACGTTACCCCGCGCTGCCGAATATTTTGCCGGATCGACAGGTTTTCCGTCGAACGCGACCGCGTCGAGGCCTGCCTTGTTGCCGATCGTGACCTTGAACGGCCCGTCGCCGGCGACCTGCTTCGTTTCGCCGGCCCGCACCAGCGCCGAGAACAGCTCCTTGCCGTTCTTGTCGCGCACGCTGAACCAGCAGTCCTGCTTGACCTTCAGTTCGACCATCGACTGGCCTGCCGCGACCACGACGCTCGCGGGCTGGGCCGGCACGGCCGCGCCGCTCGCAGCTGCCGCCGCGACGACCGGTTGCGACGCAGTCGCAGCGGCGGTCGAAGCCGTCGGCGTCGGCGCCGGCGCCGGGGTAGCCGACGCCGACGCTGCAACCGGTGCCGGAGCGTCGTTGCCGACTGCCGTCGACGCGCCGCCCGTGGCAGCTTCTTCGACGGAAGACGCCGCCGGCGCGCTGGCCACCGTCCCACTGGCCGCCGACGCATGATTGGCGTCGTTGCCCTTGAAGCGCGCGAGCCAGCTCGACGAATCGCCGCCAGTGTGCCACATGAGCACCGCGATCACCGCGACGACGACGATCCCCGTGCCCCACAGCCACGGATGATGGCGCGACGAGCCGCCGAGCGGAATCGACACGCGGCCGCGCGGCAGATCCGTCCCCGACGACGCGGGCATCGACAGATCGACTTCCGGCACGCCGCGCTCGCGGCGCAGTGCCTGTGCAAACGGTTCCGGATCGACGCCGAGCATCTTCGCGTAGCTGCGCACGACGCCGAGTGCGAAGGTCACGCCGGGCAAGTGACTGATGTCGCCCGCCTCGAGCGCCCGCAGCTTCGGCGGAGCGACCTTGAGCCGCGCCGACACGTCGTCGACCGTCCAGCCCTTCGCTTCCCGGAGCTGCGCCAACCGGCTGCCGACGGCCGCCAGCGTTTCCAGTCCCGCCGGTGCCGGCTTTGCGGCATTCGTCTCTGCGCCGTGTGATGGCTGCGGCTCACTCATCCTTGTCCTCGCGTCGATTCTTCTTCACTGGCGAGCGCCGCCGGCTCCTGCCGGCGGACGTCCGCAACTGTCCATACCATGCGCGGCGCCGAGGCGCCGCGACCGATCGCTATTCGCGTGTTGTACCGCAATGAAGTTCGGGCGTCCGCACCCGGGCAAGCCCCGACCCCGGCGCCCCGACTTGGTGCTCCCGACCGGGCGTCCCCGACTAGGCGCCCCCGACTAGGCGTCCCCGTCAAATCGCCCGAACTTCGATGATTTTTGCTGCTGCGCCCGTACGCTCCGCCAGGCGCGTGCGGTCTTTCACCGCGCCGGCCAGCTGGCCGCATGCGGCGTCGATGTCGTCGCCGCGGGTCTTGCGCACGGTCGTGACGACACCCGCGTCGATGAGGACCTGCGCAAAGCGCTTGATTTGCTCCGGCTTCGAGCGGATGAGGCCCGATTCCGGAAACGGATTGAACGGAATCAGGTTGAACTTGCACGGCACGTCACGCGTGACGGCCAGCAGTTCGCGCGCATGCGCTTCGGTGTCGTTGACGCCGTCGAGCATGCAATATTCGAAAGTAATGAAGTCGCGCGGTGCGACCTTCAGGTAGCGCTGGCACGCGGCCATCAGCTCGCGAAGCGGATGCTTCTTGTTGAGCGGCACGAGCTCGTCGCGCAGCGCATCGTTCGGCGCGTGCAGCGACACGGCGAGCGCGACCGGCAATTCGGCGCCGAGGCGGTCCATCATCGGCACCACGCCGGACGTCGACAGCGTGACGCGGCGGCGCGACAGGCCGTAGGCGTTGTCGTCGAGCATCAGCCGCATCGCGGGCACGACCGCGCTGTAGTTCAGCAGCGGCTCGCCCATGCCCATCATCACCACGTTGGTGACGACCCGTTCGGCCTTGCCGTTCGGACCGGGCGCGCGACCGAGCGACGCACGCAGTGCAAATTCGGCCATCCGGAGCTGGCCGATGATTTCGGCTGTCGACAGGTTGCGGGAGAAGCCCTGCTTGCCCGTCGAGCAGAAGCGGCAGTTGACCGCACACCCGGCCTGCGACGACACGCACAGCGTGCCGCGCGTCTCTTCCGGGATGAACACGGTTTCGACCGCATTGCCGTTTCCGACGTCGATCAGCCACTTGCGCGTGCCGTCGGTGGAAACGTGATCGCTGACGATATCGGGCATCACGATCGACGCACGGCCCTTGAGCTTTTCTCTCAGGGACTTCGCGAGATCGGTCATGCCGTCGAAATCGCCGGCGTTGTACTGGTGGATCCAGCGCTGCAACTGCTTGGCGCGGAACGGCTTCTCGCCGAGGCTGCCGCAGTACGCGACAAGACCCTCGGCATCGAAGTCGAGAAGATTGACGGAAGTTTCGCTCGTCATGATGTGCTGCCTTGCTGCGTGCGCTGAATCCTGACTACTTGTTGCCAGCCGGAGCTTAGCGCGAGTAGACGTTCATTTCCGGGAAGAAGAATGCGATTTCGACCGCAGCCGTTTCGGCAGCGTCCGAGCCGTGCACGGCGTTCGCGTCGATGCTGTCTGCGAAGTCGGCGCGGATCGTGCCCTTTTCCGCCTTCTTCGGATCCGTCGCGCCCATCAGGTCGCGGTTCTTCAGGATCGCGCCTTCGCCTTCCAGAACCTGGATCATCACCGGGCCGGAGATCATGAAGTCGACGAGATCCTTGAAGAACGGACGTGCTGCGTGAACCGCGTAGAACTTCTCTGCGTCTGCACGCGACAGGTGCGCCATGCGCGATGCGACGATCTTCAGGCCGGCGCCTTCGAAACGGCTGTAGATCTGGCCGATCACGTTCTTTGCCACCGCATCCGGCTTGATGATCGACAGGGTGCGCTCGATTGCCATAAAAACTCCAAAAAATTAAGAAGTTACAGGTTCAAATGAATCCGCTATTGTAGCACGATCCCGTGTATCATTGCGATTGAACCCTTACACGAGTGAAAGGTTCCGAATCTGTATGTTTTTGCGTCGCCCGGCCATTGAAACCAAGCGGCGCGGAACGTATCTTAGCCATAGCTGCTCCGGTTTGCTGCGCCGCACACCGCGTGCGCCGAACCGGCCCCGGACGCCCACGCGTTCAATGTTAGGAGAAACCATGAACGACTATCCGTACAATTTCGGCCGCGGCGGCTCCGTCAGCACCGCGGAGGTTCGCAATCGCGTGCTGCGAAACACGTACTGGCTGCTCGCGCTGTCGATGATTCCGACGGTGCTGGGCGCATGGGTCGGCGTCGCGACGGGCTTCTCGCTGTTCGCGGCCACGAGCCCGATGATGAGCCTGCTTGCGTTCTTCGCGATCGCGTTCGGCTTCATGTTCGCGATCGAGCGGACGAAAAACAGCGCGGCCGGCGTGTTCGTGCTGCTCGGCTTCACGTTCTTCATGGGGCTGATGCTGTCGCGCCTGCTGAGCTTCATCCTCGGCTTCTCGAACGGCCCGTCGCTGATCATGCTCGCGTTCGGCGGCACCGGCATCATCTTCGCCGCGATGGCGACGATCGCAACCGTCAGCAAGCGCGATTTCTCGGGCCTCGGCAAGTGGCTGTTCATGGGCGTAATCGTGATCCTGCTGGCGTCGGTCGCGAACATCTTCCTGCACCTGCCGGCATTGATGCTCACCGTGTCGGTGCTCGCGATCGCGATCTTCTCCGCCTACATGCTGTTCGACGTCCAGCGCGTCGTGAACGGCGGCGAGACGAACTACATCTCGGCCACGCTCGCGATCTACCTCGACCTGTACAACGTGTTCACGAACCTGCTCGCGCTGCTCGGCATCTTCGGCGGCAACCGCAACTGACGTTCGGCGCCCCCCATGAAAAAACCGGCCCGCGGGCCGGTTTTTTTACGTCCGCCGCCCGGCCGCTCAGTCGCGCTCGAACAACGCGATCGATTCGACGTGCGACGTATTCGGGAACATGTTAACGACCCCGGCGCCCTTCAGCCGGTAACCGGCCTCGTGCACGAGCAGGCCTGCGTCGCGTGCGAGCGTCGACGGGTTGCACGACACGTAGACGATGCGCTTGGGCAGCGGACCTTCGCCGCTCTGCGCGATTTCGGCCAGCGCCTTCGACACCGCGAGCGCGCCTTCGCGCGGCGGATCGATCAGGAACTTGTCGAACGCGCCGAGCGCGCGAATATCGTCGCCCGTCACTTCGAACAGGTTGCGGCACGCGAACGTCGTATGGCCGTCGACGCCGTTCTCGCGCGCATTCGCGAGCGCGCGCGTCGTCAGCGTTTCACTGCCCTCGATGCCCACCACCTCGCGCGACAGCCGGGCGAGCGGCAGCGTGAAGTTGCCGATCCCGCAGAACAGGTCGAGCACGCGATCGTCGCGCGACGGCGCGAGCAGGCGCAGCGCACGGCCCACCAGCACGCGGTTGATCTGATGGTTGACCTGCGTGAAGTCGGTCGGCTTGAACGGCATGCGGATGCCGAATTCCGGCAGCGTGTAGTCGAGCGGCACGTCGAGCGGATAGAACGGCGTCACCGTGTCCGGGCCCTTCGGCTGCAGCCAGAACTGCACCTTGTGCTCGTCCGCGAACGCGCGCAGCAGCGCTTCGTCGTCCGCGTTGATCGGCTCCAGCACGCGCAGCACCAGCGCGGTGACCTGCGAACCGACCGCGAGTTCGATCTGCGGCATCCGGTCGCGGATCGACAGCCCCTCGACGAGCCGGCGCAGCGGCACGAGCATCGCCGACACGTGCGGCGGCAGCACTTCGCAGCTCGTCATGTCGGCGACGTAGCTGCTCTTCTTTTCATGGAATCCAACCAGCACGCCGCCCTTCTTCGCGACGTTGCGCACGGTCAGGCGCGCACGGTAGCGGTAGCCCCACGACGGGCCGTGGATCGGCGCGAACATCGTCTCGGCGCGCAGCTTCGACAGGTGCCACAGGTTGTCCTCGAGCACGCGCTGCTTGATCGCCACCTGCGCGCGCATGTCGAGGTGCTGCATCGAGCAGCCGCCGCAGGTACCGAAGAATTTGCACTTCGGCTGCGTGCGCAACACGCTCGGGCGCAGAATGTCGACAACCGTCGCCTGCTCGTAGCTCGGCTTGCGGCGATAGCTCGAATAGGTCACGCGTTCGCCCGGCAACGCGCCTTCGACGAAGATGACCTTGCCGGGCGTGCCGTCCTCGGTCACCGTGCGGCCGACACCGCGCGCTTCCATGTCGAGCGATTCGATCTCGAGAACCGGGGCAGGCCCGGGCGCGACGGGCGCATTTTTCGATTTGCGCGCAGAAGTGGGGACGGCTTCGGACACCAGCTTTTCCTGACAAAACGTTGAAGAAGGCGAGATTGTAGACGACGAAAGCCCGCATCGCCTGCTTTCGTGGCGCAGGCGTCGATGCGAATGCGCATGACGCACTGCGCGGCGCGCGAATGGTCCGCAGACAGGCGCTTGGCCAGCGCGCCGCCGGCACGGACGCGCCCCAGCGCACGCGGCCGGCCGGAGGCACGGGTTCTGCTCGCAGACAAGAATTTCAGGAGACTCGACCATGCGACTGATCGACTGGAACATTCAATGGGGTCGGGATGCGGACGGCGGTGTCGACCTCGCGCGCACGCTCGCCGCCGCCCGCCTGCTCGGCGACTTCGACGTGCTGTGCATGCAGGAGGTCACGCGCGGTTTCGGCGCGCTGCCCGGCCAACCGGGCGCCGACCAGTTCGCCGAACTGGCGGCCCTGCTGCCCGGCTATACGATCGTCGAGGCAATCGGCGCCGACCTGCCGGCGCTCGCGCCGGGCGCGCCGCGCCGCCAGTTCGGCAACGCGATCGCGACCCGGCTGCCGGTCGCGCGCGTGCTGCGGCAGTTGCTGCCGTGGCCGGCGGACGCCGATGCACCGTCGATGCCGCGCGTCGCGGTCGAGGCCGAACTGGTGACGTCGTCCGGCCCGGTGCGCGTCGTCGCGACGCACCTGGAGTTCTATTCGGCGCGCCAGCGACTCGCGCAGGTCGATGCGCTGCGCGCGCGGCACCGCGAAGCCTGCGCGCATGCCGAGCACCCCGCCCCGGCCGAGAATGCGACCGGGCCGTTCAGCGCGACCGCCCAGCCGCGCGATGCGATCATCTGCGGCGACTTCAACAGTGCGTTCGGCAGCGATGCGTACCGGCACCTGCTGGAGCCGATCGCCGACGCGCCGCCGTTCGTCGATGCATGGGTCGCCCGGCACGCGGGCCGCACGCCGCCGCCGACCGCCGGCGTCTACGACACCGTGCAATGGTCGGACGGGCCGCTCGCATGCGATTTCGTGTTCGTGACCGATACGCTGCTGCCACGCGTCACGCGCTGCGAGATCGACAGCCACGTGCGCGCGTCGGATCACCAGCCCGTCATACTCGAACTCGATCTAGATTGAGTGCGGCCGCAACGCGGGCGGCCGAGCTCACGCGTCGAAACCGGCCAGGTATTCGGCCCAGTGCGACGCCGGCTCCTGTGCGAGCGAATTCTTCACGAGCAGGATTTCGTCCGCATACTCGGTCGGCGTCAGCCCGCCGCGCATCAGCTGGAACCGGCAATACAGTAGGTACGTGTTCACGACGTCGGTTTCGCAGTAGTTGCGGATTTCGTCGATCCGCCCTTGCTGGAACGCCGGCCATACCTGGCTGCCGTCCATCCCGAGCTTGCCCGGAAAGCCGCATAGCTTCGCGAGCGCGTCGAGCGGCGCGTTCGCGCGCGCCTGATACATCGCGAGCACGTCCATCAGGTCGGTATGCCGCGAGTGATAGCGCGAGATGTAGTTGTTCCACTTGAACTCGCGGTCGTCCTCGCCCAGATCCCAGTAGCGGCTCGCCGGGATTCCATGCACGAGCGCACGGTAATGGAGCACCGGCAGATCGAAACCGCCGCCGTTCCACGACACGAGCTGCGGCGTGTATTTCTCGATCACGCGATAGAACGACTGGACCAGCGTCGCCTCGTTGTCCTGGGGCGTGCCCAGCGAGCGTACGCGGAATCCGTTGTTGTCGCGGAACACGCAGGAGATCGCCGCGATGCGTTGCAGATGGTGCGGGAGGAAATCGCTGCCGGTCTTCTCGCGGCGCGCGGCGAACGCGTGTTCGGCCACCGCGGCATCGTCGAGCGTTGCGGGCAGGTCTTCCAGACGGCGAATGCCGTCGACATCGGGAATGGTCTCGATGTCAAAAACGAGAATCGGTGTCATCAGTTACAGAACGGCGTCCTTGCGCACGCCATTGGAGGCGAAGAACCGCTTGAGGCGCACCAGCGCTTCCTGCTGGATCTGCCGCACGCGCTCGCGCGTGAGTCCCATCTCGTCGGCCAGCTCCTCGAGCGTGGCCGGTTCGATGTGGTTGAGGCCGAAGCGGCGCTCGATCACGTGGCGGTGCTTGTCCGACAGACGCGACAGCCACGCGCGCGTGAGCGTCTCGAGTTCGCGGTGCTGCACTTCGGCGTCGGGCGACTGGCTCTGGTCGTCGGGCAGCAGGTCGAGCAGGCTGCTCGCGGGATCGAGATCGAGCGGCGCGTCGAGCGACGCGGTGTGCTCGTTGAGCGCGAGGATGTCGGTGACTTCCTCGGCGGTCTTGCCGGTGAGATAGGCGATGTCGTCGATGCTGGCTTCGCGGCGCTCGGCCGCCTCGCCCGTCGACATCGAATTCTTTTCGAGGTGGCGCTTCGCGCGCAGCACCTGGTTCAGTTCGCGGATCACGTGCACGGGCAGGCGCACGGTGCGGGCCTGGTTCATGATCGCCCGCTCGATGCTCTGCCGGATCCACCACGTCGCGTAGGTCGAAAAGCGAAAGCCGCGCGTCGGGTCGAACTTCTCGATCGCATGCATCAGCCCGAGGTTGCCTTCCTCGATCAGGTCGAGCAGCGGCACGCCGCGATTCAGGTAACCCTTCGCGATGCTGACGACGAGACGCAGGTTGCGCTCGATCATCACCTGCCGCGCCTCGAATTCGCCGGCCTTCGCGAGCCGGGAATAGCGCTGCTCCTCCTCGACGGTCAGGAGCGGCTTCACGCTGATGCGGTTCAGGTAATGCTGGATCGTGTCGGCCGTGAGTTCGGCCTGCAGCAATGCGCGGAAATCGTCGACGTCGGGCGCGGCCTCCGCACGGCCTTCGCGCTCGTCGTCGCCGTCCGCTTCGGCGTCGCGTGCCTCGACATCGCGTTCGTTTTCCGCGACGTCGTCTTCATCGTCCGTCGAAGCGCCAGCCCGCTCCACCGATGCTTGCGTGGCACGACTGATCTTCTCAGAATCGGCTTGCGGCTCGTGGCGCTTCGATTTCGGCATGGTCGTCTCGGTTATTGAGGCGGCAAATACTTCAGCGGATCGACAGGTTTACCCTGCCGGCGAACCTCGAAATGCAGCATCACGCGGTCGGCATCGCTGTTACCCATCTCGGCGATCTTTTGCCCCTTCGTTACCGCGTCCCCCTCTTTTACCATCAAAGCGCGATTGTGTGCATACGCCGTGAGGTAAGTTGCATCGTGTTTGATGATAATGAGGTTGCCGTAGCCACGCAGCCCGTTGCCCGAGTAGACGACGCGGCCGTCGGCCGCCGCCTTCACGGCTTCGCCGGCCGTGCCGCCGATATTGACGCCCTTGTTCTTCGCGTCGTCGAAACCGTTCAGCACGGGGCCGCGCACGGGCCATGCAAACGTCACGGGGCCGCTCGGCGCAGCTGCCGTATCGCTCGATGCGGCGGCAGCCGGCGGCGTGATCGCCGACGACGAACCCGCAGCGGGCGTGGCCGGACCGCTGCTGAGCGGTGCGGTCGCAACGGCGGCGCCGCCGATTGGCGCGGCAACCTGCGAGCCGGCAAGCGCGGCACCGCCCGGCGGCGCGACGCGCAGCAGCTGGTCGACTTCGATCTGGTTCGGGTTCGCCAGGTTGTTCCAGGTGGCGATGTCGCGATAGTTCTGCCCGTTCTCGAGTGCGATCCGGTACAGCGTGTCACCCGGTTTCACACGATAGAAGCCGGGCGGCGGCGGGCCCAGCGGCACCGCCGGCTGTGCGGCGGCGGTCGTGCCGAGCGATCCGGAGCGGTCGACGACGGGCGCGTTGTCGAGCCGCGTCGCACAGGCGGCCAGCAGCGTGGAGAACGCAGCCACACAGATCGCGCGCTGGGCGAACGTGAGCGGTTCCCTGGTTCGGTGGTTTTGCATCGCGCGCAACATACTCATCGGTTTCAAATCACTCCGGATTTTAAAGGGACAAAGAAAACGCGATCAAGCCGTGACTCCCGCCATTGCGCGTGCGCGACGCGCTCGACGAGCGTGAGCACCTGGTGCTGCCCGCTCTGCGCGCCGACCGGCGCGACGAGCCGCCCGCCGATCGCGAGCTGCTCGAGCAGCGCCTGCGGCACGTCGAGCCCCGCCGCCGCGATCACGATCGCGTCGAACGGCGCCGCGGACGGCAGGCCGACACGCCCGTCGCCGTAGTGCAGACGGATGTTCGGCACGCGCAGCGGCCGCAGGTTCAGCTTCGCGCGCTCGTAGAGCGGCTTGATGCGTTCAATCGAATACACGTCGCGTGCCACGTGACTCAGCACGGCGGCCTGGTAGCCGCAACCGGTGCCGATCTCGAGCACGCGCTCGAGCGTGCGGCCGGCCATCGCGAGCTCGATCATGCGCGCGACGACCGACGGCTTTGAAATCGTTTGCTGGTGACCGATCGGCAACGCGGCATCTTCGTAGGCCTGCGTCGCGAGCCCCTGATCCACGAACATGTGGCGCGGGACCGCGGCCATCGCATCCAGCACGCGCGCATCGGTCACGCCGTTCGCGCGCAGGCGTTCGACCATCCGCTCGCGCACACGTTCAGAGGTCAGCGCGAACGCGCCTGCCGGCGCGATGCTCGGCGCGGCCGGCTTCGGCATCGCGGGCTTCAGCGCGGTCGGCTTCGGTGCGGTCGCCGGCTTCGCGGCGGTCGTGCCGGGCAAAGCGCGAGCGGCACTCACCTTTACCGCCACCGGCTTCAGCACGGTAGCCGGCTTGTCGACGGCCTTCGGCACCGCGCTCGCCGCATGGCGTTCGCCGGCCCGGCCTTCGGATTTACGTGGCGCTCGCTTGAGATCTTCGAGCGCGAGCGGGAACCGCTTCGCGCGCTCGCCGCTCATGAAGCCCGTCCTCCTGCCCGCGCCCATTCGCGCGTGGCAGGCAGCATTTGCGTATGCGTGAGATCGAGCTGCAGCGGCGTGATCGACACGAAACCGTTTGCGACGGCGTGGAAATCGGTGCCTTCGCTCGCGTCCAGCGCCGCACCGGCGGCACCGATCCAGTAGACCGGCTCGCCGCGCGGGTCGGTCTGGCGAATCACCGGCTGCGACGGGTGCCTCTTGCCGAGGCGCGTGACCTTCCAGCCTTTCAGTTGGTCGTACGGCAGGTTCGGAATATTGACGTTCAGCAGCGGCTGGCCGGGCAGCGGATGCGCGAGGTAGTGCGCGACGATTTCCGCGGCGATGCGCGCCGCGTCCGCCAGATGGGCCCAGCCCTTATCGGCCAGCGAGAACGCGATGGCCGGCACGCCGAACATGATGCCTTCGGTGGCGGCTGCAACTGTCCCTGAATAGAGCGTGTCTTCGCCCATGTTCTGGCCGTTGTTGATCCCGGATACGACGAGATCCGGCCGTGCATCGGCCATCCCCGTCAACGCGACGTGCACCGAATCGGTCGGCGTGCCGTTCACGTAGAAGAAACCCGTATTCGCCGCGCGCTGGACCGACAGCGGCCGCGACAGCGTGAGGGAATTCGACGCGCCGCTGCAGTTCTGCTCGGGCGCGATCACCGTGAGTTCGGCCAGCGGCTGCAGCGCGTCGCTGAGCGCGGCGAGACCGGGGGCGAGATAGCCGTCGTCGTTGCTGAGTAGGATTCGCATCCGGCGATTGTAACCGAGGAAAGATGGCGCGAGAGCGACAGTCCCGCGGCTGCGGACGGGCCCGCACGCACGATGCGCACGCGGTGCGCCGCCGCATCGGGCGCCAGCTTTTCGCACGTTCGGGAAAACACCCGGACGCCGGGTTTACCGCACCGAACCACGTGCCGTCGCGCGCCACTTCGGCAGACCCGGCGCGCCGCGCCCGGTAGCGCGACGCTCAGATCGCGCCGGCCTCGCGCAGCGCGGCAATCGCCTGCGCGTCGTAGCCGAGGCCGCGCAGCACCTCGTCCGTATGCTCGCCGAGCTCCGGCCCGAGCCAGCGCGTTTCGCCCGGCGTGTCGGACAGCTTCGGCGTGATGTTCGGCAGCGGAATGTCGGTGCCGTCGGCGAGTTTGAAGCGCTGGATCATCTGCCGTGCGATGAACTGCGGATCGGTGAACATGTCGGCGGCGCTGTAGATGCGCCCTGCCGGCACGTCGGCCGCGTTGAGCACGGCCAGCGCATCGTCGATCGTGCGTGGCGCGAGCCACGCGGCGATCGCATCGTCGATTTCCTGCGTACGCGGCACGCGTCCGTCGTTGCGTGCGAGCGCGGGATCGTCGGCGAGGTCGTCGCGCTCGATCGCCTTCATCAGCCGCTTGAAGATCGGGTCGCTGTTGCCGCCGATCACGATGCTGCCGTCGCGGCACGCGTAGGTATTCGACGGCACGATGCCCGGCAGCGACGCTCCGGTGCGCTCGCGCACCATCCCGTATACGCCGTACTCGGGCACCACGCTTTCCATCATGTTGAACACCGCTTCATACAGTGCAACGTCGACCACCTGCCCCGCGCCGCCGTTCATGTTGCGGTGGTGGAGCGCCATCATCGCGCCGATCACGCCGTGCAGTGCCGCGATCGAATCGCCGATCGAGATGCCGATGCGCGGCGGCGGCAGCTCCGGATAGCCGGTGATGTGGCGCAAGCCGCCCATCGATTCGGCGATCGCGCCGAAGCCGGGCCGGTCGCGATACGGGCCCGTCTGCCCGTAGCCGGACAGGCGCACCATCACGAGACCGGGATTGTCGGCCGACAGCACGTCGTAGCCGAGGCCGAGCTTTTCGAGCAGGCCCGGACGGAAGTTCTCGATCACGATGTCGGCCTCGCGTGCGAGCTGTCGCGCAATCGTCTTGCCGGCCTCGGACTTCAGATTGAGGGTGACCGATTTCTTGTTGCGCGCCTGGACCGACCACCACAGCGACGTGCCGCCCTGTTCCGGATGCAGCTTGCGCCACTTGCGCAGCGGATCGCCGCCGTTCGGATCCTCGATCTTGATCACTTCCGCGCCGAATTCGGCAAAGAGGCGCGACGCGAACGGCCCCGCGATCAGCGTCCCGAATTCGAGCACTTTGACGCCCGCGAGGGGGCCCTGGCTGGTGCTCATGTATCTCCCTGACATGACGAACGGCGCCGCCGAGCGGCGGCGCCCGGCTTACATCGTGCGGCGGTCGAGCATCGCGCGGGCGATAGTGCCCGCGTCGACGTATTCGAGCTCGCCGCCCACCGGCACGCCGCGGGCGAGGCGCGTGACCGCGAGCCCGCGCGCCTTCAGCGTCTGGCCGAGATAGTGGGCGGTGGCTTCGCCCTCGTTCGTGAAGTTGGTCGCGAGCACGACCTCCTTGACGATGCCGTCGGACGCGCGCCGCACGAGGCGGTCGAAATGGATTTCCTTCGGGCCGATCCCGTCGAGCGGGCTCAACCGCCCCATCAGCACGAAATACAGCCCGCGGTACGTCATCGTCTGCTCGAGCATGATCTGGTCGGCCGGCGTCTCGACGACGCACAGCAGCGTCGGATCACGCTCCTCGTCGCTGCATAGCTCGCAGATCTGCGCTTCGGTGAACGTGTTGCACTTCTCGCAGTGCTGCAGGTGCTCGGTCGCAAACAGCAGCGACCGGCCGAGCCGCTCCGCGCCCTCCCGATCGTGCTGCATCAGGTGGTACGCCATGCGCTGCGCGGATTTCGGCCCGACGCCGGGCAATACGCGCAGCGCTTCGACGAGCGCGGACAAGGCGGACGGCTGTTTCATACGGCGGCTGAAGGCTCAACAGGCTGATCGGGCTGAACGGACGCTGCGCTCAGAACGGCAGCTTGAAGCCCGGGGGCAGCGGCAGGCCCGACGTCATGCCGCTCATCTTTTCCTGCGACGTCGCTTCGGCCTTGCGCACGGCATCGTTGAACGCGGCCGCAACCAGGTCCTCGAGCATGTCCTTGTCGTCCGCGAGCAGGCTCGGATCGATCGCGACGCGGCGCACTTCGTTGCGGCAGGTCATCGTCACCTTGACGAGGCCGGCACCCGATTGCCCTTCGACTTCGATCAACGCAAGCTGCTCCTGCATCTTCTTCATGTTTTCCTGCATTTGCTGCGCTTGCTTCATCAGTCCGGCGAGGTTGCCTTTCAACATGGGAATACTCCTTCTTGATCGTGTGAAACCCGGCACGCGGCGCGTGCCGGTCAATGTGTGCGGGCGTGATTGTGCCTGTCGCGGTGCGATTCGTTCAATGCAGCGTCGGCGGCGTGCCGTCCGGCGCCGCATCGGCGAGCGGCCGCACCGAGCCTTCGACGATGCGCGCGCCGAAGTCACGCACGAGTTGCTGGACGAACGGATCGCCATGAATGTCTTGCTCGGCCTCGCGCTGGCGTGCCGCGCGTGCGGCCGCATCGAGCGCCGCCGCGGTGCGCCGCGCGGGCCCGACCTCGACCGCGACCTCGACCGGCTTGCCGAGCGCGTCGGCCAATGCGGCCTTCAGCTTCGCGACCTGCGCGGCATCCGCATACTGCGGCACCGGCACGGACAGCTTCAACGTCGTCGCGTCGACAGCCGTCAGTTCGCTGTTGAACGCGAGTTGATACGCGACGCCCTTCAGCGGCAGCCGCGCGGCCAGCGCCGGCCATTCGCCGTCGAAGCCTAGCGGATCGAGCGCGATCGCGGGCGGCAGCGGACGCGTGTCGACCGGTGCGGACGGACGCGCGTCCACCGGCTTCGGCGCGATGCGCACGTCGTCGGGGCCGCTGTCGAATACCGGGACGAAACCGTCGTCGGCCGCACCGCCGAACATCTCGTCGGCGCTGAGCGGCACGTATTCGTCCGGCGGGATGTCTTCCCACGGCGGTGGTGCCTGGCGCGTGTCGGCGGCTTGCGGTGCACGGGCCGCCGCGCGCGGCGTCGGCACCTGCACGGCAGGACGCGCGGCGGCCGGTTTTTCAACGGCCGGCTGGGCCGCCGCCGATTTCGGCGCGGCGCCTGCCCGCGAGCGGTCGGACGACACGCGCATGCCGGCATTGCGCAGCACGTCGAGCGCGGCGGCGGCGCCACCGCGGGCCGGCGGACGTGCGGCCGGCTCGGCCGGTTTGGCCGGCGCAGCGCGCGGTGCCGGTTCGGCAGGCGGTGCGGGTTCGTCGTGGCGCTTGGCGGCAACCGCGGGCGGTTCAGGTTCGTCGCGGGCTGCCGGCGGCGCATCGGTCGTCGGTGCTGCTTGCGGTGCCGCTTGAGGTGCTGCTTGCGGTGCCGCTTGAGGCGCTGCTTGAGACGCCGGTTTCGGTTCCGACTGCGGTGCGGCCGGTGCTTCGGCCGCAGCCGCAGCCGGCGACGCAGCAGGCTTCACAGCGGATGCAATCGTCGCATCGTCGGACTGCGCCGGCGACGGACGTGCAGCGGGAGCGGTCGGCACGGCAGCTTGCGGGCGCGCTGCTTCCGCGGGTGCCGGTGCCGGTGCCGGGGTCGACGGCTTCGGCGCCGCAGCCGACACGGCAACAGCAGCCGCACGCGGCGCGGGTGCCGTCACCGCACGCGGCGTGGCCGGCTGGCCACCCGGCGCACTGCCGGCGCCGACAGCCGGCTCGAACGCGAGCATCCGCAGCAACGTCATCGTGAAGCCGGCGTATTCGTCCGGCGCGAGGCCAAGCTCCGCGCGTCCGACCGTCGCGATCTGATAGAACAGCTGAACCTGCTCGGGGCTCAGCGTCTCCGCGAAACGGCGCAGGTCGGCCGCTTCCGGCCATTCGTCGAGCACGGAGCCCGGCGCGAACTGCGCCCATGCGATCCGGTGCAGCAGGCTCGCGAGATCCTGCAGCGCGGTGGAAAAGGACAGGCTGCGCAGCGACATCTCGTCGGCGATCGCGAGGATCTCCGGGCCGTTGCCGGCCGCGAGCGCATCGAGCAGGCGCACCATGTAGGTCTGGTCCAGCGCGCCGAGCATGCCCGACACAGCCGATTCGGTCACTTCGTTCGCCGAATAGGCGATCGCCTGGTCGGTCAACGACAGCGCATCGCGCATGCTGCCCTGCGCGGCACGCGCGAGCAGACGCAGCGCCTGCTGCTCGAACGAGATCCGTTCTTCGCCGAGGATCCGCTCGAGGTGCGACACGATGTGCCCGGCCGGCATCTGCTTCAGGTTGAACTGCAGGCAGCGCGACAGCACGGTGACGGGAATCTTCTGCGGATCGGTGGTCGCGAGGATGAACTTCACGTGCGGCGGCGGTTCCTCGAGCGTCTTCAGCATCGCGTTGAACGCGTGATTCGTCAGCATGTGCACTTCGTCGATCATGTAGACCTTGAAGCGCGCATCGACGGGCGCGTACACCGCGCGCTCGAGCAGCGCGGCCATCTCGTCGACGCCGCGGTTGCTCGCCGCGTCCATCTCGACGTAGTCGACGAAGCGGCCTTCGTCGATCTCGCGGCATGCGCGGCACACGCCGCACGGCTGCGACGTGACGCCGGTTTCACAGTTGAGCGCTTTCGCGAAGATCCGCGACAGCGTCGTCTTGCCGACACCGCGGGTTCCGGTAAACAGATAGGCGTGATGGAGACGCCCGCCGTCGAGCGCGTGCGTGAGCGCCCTGACGACGTGCTCCTGGCCGACGAGCGAAGCGAAATCCTTCGGACGCCACTTGCGTGCGAGAACTTGATAGGTCATCGGGAAATTGTATCAGTAACGCTGCGTCGCGCCGACACGCGAAACGGTGCGGAAAACGGGCAACGCGCAGGAAAAACGGAGAATGCCGCAGAAATAAAAAACGCCCAACGAACGGGGCGAGAGAGAAGGTGACGAGCCCAACCCTCGGCACTGGCAGAAAACGATTGTGGCTGCTTCGTTCCCGACCTGACCAGGTTCACCGCCCCACCATGCGAGGAGGCCCGTCACGGCATATTCTATCACCGCTCCTGGCCAAATGCGACCGTTTGTTCGCAACAATGCAAACGATCGAGTGAACCGGCGCGCGTAGGCACATGAAAAGCGAGCCCGAGCACGCGCATACCAGCGTACCCATTACGTCAGCTCTTGTATTTTGCGAGCCGGCCTCCACCTTCGAAACGCAACGGTCGAACGGCGCGTCGTACCCCTACTCGCGAAGCGGCTACTATCGCCGCCCGCAGCGGATAGCAATTTAGGCTAATATGACGCCCGAACGACCCGCGAGCCGCGCCAGCAGCGCCTACGCCCTTCCTTACGGAGAGCGGAGCGACCTGCCGCAGCGACCGGCAGCCGTCAGGCGGCCGGAGCGCCGCAACGCGCCGAGCAGGCAGTCCCCGAACCGTAAGAGGTATTGACCCAATGAGCGAACAGATCAAACACATCAGCGACGCATCGTTCGAACAGGACGTCGTCAAATCCGACAAGCCCGTGCTCGTCGACTTCTGGGCCGAATGGTGCGGCCCGTGCAAGATGATCGCCCCGATCCTCGACGAAGTCGCGAAGGACTACGGCGACAAGCTGCAGATCGCGAAGATCAACGTCGACGACAACCAGGCGACGCCTGCGAAGTTCGGCGTGCGCGGCATCCCGACGCTGATCCTGTTCAAGAACGGCGCGGCCGCCGCACAGAAGGTCGGCGCGCTGTCGAAGTCGCAGCTCACCGCATTCCTGGACAGCCACCTGTAATACCGGCCGTTACGCGGACGTGTTGTCAACCGACAACACGTCCGCCGTCATGCCGCCGATCGGCCGCTCAGGCTCGAATCGGCATATGCTAGAATCAAAAAACGTCTACAAGACGCATTAAGTCTCAGAGCGCTTCCGCTCGCCCTCCTCCCTTATTTCTTTTCGTCGCTTCTCCTCCCTGGCGGGTTCTCCGTATGCATTTATCCGAGCTCAAGTCTCTGCACGTGTCCGAACTGATCGAAATGGCCAATGGCCTGGAGATCGAAAACGCGAACCGCCTGCGCAAGCAGGAGTTGATGTTCGCCATTCTCAAAAAGCGCGCCAAGACGGGAGAGACGATCTTCGGCGACGGCACGCTCGAAGTGCTGCCGGACGGCTTCGGCTTCCTGCGCTCGCCGGAAATGTCGTACCTCGCGAGCACCGACGACATCTATATCAGCCCGTCGCAGATCCGCCGCTTCAACCTGCATACCGGCGACACCATCGAAGGTGAAGTCCGCACGCCGAAGGACGGCGAGCGCTACTTCGCGCTGGTGAAGGTCGACAAAGTCAACGGGCAGCCGCCCGAGGCCTCGAAACACAAGATCATGTTCGAGAACCTCACGCCGCTGCACCCGAACAAGCCGCTGTCGCTCGAACGCGAAATGCGCGGCGAAGAAAACGTCACGGGCCGCATCATCGACATGATCGCGCCGATCGGCAAGGGCCAGCGCGGCCTGCTGGTCGCGTCGCCGAAGTCGGGCAAGACCGTGATGCTCCAGCACATCGCGCACGCGATCAAGCAGAACCACCCGGACGTGATCCTGTTCGTGCTGCTGATCGACGAGCGCCCTGAAGAAGTGACCGAAATGCAGCGCTCGGTCGCCGGCGAAGTGATCGCGTCGACGTTCGACGAACCGGCCACGCGTCACGTGCAGGTCGCCGAAATGGTGATCGAGAAGGCCAAGCGCCTCGTCGAAATGAAGCACGACGTCGTGATTCTGCTCGACTCGATCACGCGTCTCGCCCGTGCATACAACACCGTGATCCCGGCGTCGGGCAAGGTGCTGACGGGTGGTGTCGATGCGAACGCACTGCAGCGTCCGAAGCGCTTCTTCGGCGCGGCACGCAACATCGAGGAAGGCGGCTCGCTGACGATCATCGGCACCGCGCTGATCGAAACCGGCAGCCGCATGGACGACGTGATCTACGAAGAGTTCAAGGGCACCGGCAACATGGAAGTGCACCTCGAGCGCCGTCTCGCGGAAAAGCGCGTCTATCCGTCGATCAACCTGAACAAGTCGGGCACGCGTCGCGAAGAAATGCTGATCAAGCCCGAGATCCTTCAGAAGATCTGGGTGCTGCGCAAGTTCATCCACGACATGGACGAAGTCGAGGCAATGGAATTCCTGCTCGACAAGATCCGCCAGACGAAGAGCAATTCCGAGTTCTTCGACCTGATGCGCCGCGGCGGCTGATCGCCGTCGCCCCGCACCGAACGGCCGCCCGCGCGTTTCGCCCGGCGGCCGTTTTTCCGCCCCAACCTGAACGTGAACGTACAGGTTGCTCTATAATCGCGTCATCGCCCTCTCCTGAAGCCGCCTTCCGATGCCGAACGATGACTCCCCCGCGCTGCTGACCGTGAGCGACGCCGCGTCGCGGCTCGGCGTCACGCCGCGCACGCTGAAGTACTACGAGGAGCGCGGGCTCGTCACGCCGTCGCGCAGCGGCGGCCGCTATCGGCTGTACGACGAAGCCGATCTCGAACGCTTCGCGCGCATCCTGCGGCTGCGCGCGCTCGGCTTTTCGCTGCACGGCATCACGGAGATGCTCAAGCGCCCGCTGGAAGAAACGGGCGATGGCCGGCGCCGCTATTCGGACGCGTCGCTGCGCGAGATCCGCACGGGGCTGGCCGAACAGATCGAGACGCTCGACCGGCGGATCGCGGCCGTGCAGCGCGAACTGAAGGAAGCCGTCGCGCTGCGCAAGGAACTGCAGCACGACATCGACTACGTCGAACGGCGTCTCGCCGGCGAAAACCCCGACGCACTGATCGCACAGCGGCGGGCCGAAGCCGGCGCGCGGCGCACGCGCAAGGATCGCGAATGAACGTCGCGCCCGGTCGCTCGCCGCTGTGGAGCCGCGCCAACCTGCGCGCGGACCTGTTCCCGTGGGCGCTCGCGCTCGTCACGGGCATCGACTACTTCGACAACGCGGCGTTCTCGTTCTTCGCGAGCTACATCGCGGGCGGCATCAACGCGTCGCCCGACGAACTCGTGTGGTCATCGAGCGCGTATGCGGTCACGGCCGTGCTCGGCATCCTGCAGCAGCAATGGTGGGTCGACCGGCTCGGGCATCGCCGCTACGTCGCCGGCTGCATGCTGATGTTCTCGTTCGGCGCGATCGCGGCCGCGATCGCCGACACGTCGCTCGAGCTCGCGTTCGCGCGCGGCTTCCAGGGCTACTTCATCGGTCCGATGATGGGCGCGTGCCGGATCCTGATCCAGATCAGCTTCAAGCCGCAGGAGCGGCCGCCCGCCACGCGCGCGTTCCTGATCATGATCCTGCTCGGCAGCGCGCTCGCGCCGATCGTCGGCGGGCTGCTCGTCGCGCATTCGACGTGGCGCGCGCTGTTCGCGTGCACCGCGCCCGCGGGCATCGCGTTCGCGATCCTCGCGCTTCTCACGCTGCCCGATTCGGGCAGGACGCCCGACGACGAGCGCGGCACCGGGCATTTCTGGCCGTACGTCGTGTTCGCACTCGCGCAAGGCGCGCTGCAGATCGTGCTGCAGCAGGTGCATTACCAGCTCTACAGCGGCTCGCCGATGCTGATCATGTTGACGTTCGCCGGTCTCGGCGCGCTCGCGTGGTTCGCGTATCACCAGTGGAACCATCCGACGCCGCTCGTGCGGCTGCATGCGTTTCGCGAGCGCACGTTCCAGGTCGGGTTGCTGCTGTACATGTTCTATTACTACGAGTCGACGGGCTTCAGCTACCTGACTTCCCGCCTGCTCGAAGGCGGCCTCGGTTATCCGGTCGAGAATGCCGGGCGCCTGGTCGGCACGATGTCGCTGATTTCGGCCACCGCGCTGTTCGCGTACCTGCGCTATGCGAAGCACGTCACGCACAAGAAATGGTTCGTCGTGCCGGGTTTCGCGATCGCGATCACGGCCGCGCTGTGGATGACGCGGATGACACCGCAGGTCGGCGAAGCCGCGCTGATCGTCCCGCTGCTGCTGCGCGGATTGCTGCTGCTGTTCATCGTGCTGCCGGTCGCGAACCTGACGTTCCGCATCTTCGCGATCGACGAATACACGCACGGCTACCGCCTGAAGAACATCGTGCGGCAGCTGACGATCTCGTTCGCGACGTCGTCGGTGATCATCGTCGAGCAGCACCGGGTGGCCGTGCACCAGACGCGGCTCGTCGAGCGCGCGAACGTGTTCGACCCGCTGTTCCAGCAGACCGTCGACGCGCTCACGCGCAGCTATGCGGCGGCCGGCCATGCGCTGACCGACGCGCACGCCCTCGCGATCGCATCGATCGCGCGGATGGTCGCGCAACAGGCGTCGTTCCTTGCCTCGCTCGACGGTTTCTATTTTCTCGCGGGCGTCGCGCTGGTCGGCGGCCTCTTCGCGGCTTGGCAAAAAGAGATCGATTGAGTTAAAAGACAGGCTTTGGCTTTTCCCGCGCCGCCTCCATGCTCTCGAAACTGACCCGCTGGTTCGACGACCGCCGCCGCGATCGCGCGCTGCGCAGCCATCCGATTCCCGATGCGCTGTGGCAGGACACCGTCGAACGCCTGCCGTTCCTCGACGCGCTGTCGCCGGGCGACCTGGGCAGGCTGCGCGAGCTGACGAGCCTGTTCGTCGCGAAGAAGTCGTTTTCGACCGCGCACGGGCTCGAACTCACCGACGAAATGATCGTCGCGATCGCCGCACAGGCGTGCCTGCCCGTGCTGAATCTCGATTTGTCGCTGTACGACGGCTGGGTCGGCGTCGTCGTGTATCCGGGCGAATTCGTGATCCGCAAGACCGTGCAGGACGAAGACGGCGTGGTCCATGAAGTCGAGCAGGACGCGAGCGGCGAAGCATGGGAAGGCGGCCCGGTGATCCTGTCGTGGGAAGACGCGCAGATGACGGACGGCCGCGACGCGTACAACGTCGTGATCCACGAGTTCGCGCACAAGGTCGACATGCTCAACGGCGAGGCCGACGGCTATCCGCCCCTCTTTCGCCGCTGGCACGCGCCGCATCTCGATGCGCAGGCGTGGGCCGACGTGTTCGAGCATGCGTACGACCAGTTCTGCGCGCGCGTCGACGCGGTGCCGGACCGCGCGTGGGCGCGCTTCGAGCGCGACTCGCTGATCGATCCCTATGCGGCCGACCACCCGTCGGAATTCTTCGCGGTGTGCAGCGAAGCACTGTTCGTGCGGCCGCGCGCGTTCGAGTCCGAATTTCCGGAGCTGTACCGGCTGCTCGCGCGCTACTACCGGCAGGATCCGGCGCGCACCGGCGCCCTCGACGCATGATGGAAATTATTCGTCAACCGTCTGATTTTCTGGCATAATCGCCGTTTTTCGACCTTAGGCAAGTGGCTCGCGCCGAGCTTGACGTCCGCTGATCCGCGCAAATTGCGCGATCCGGCACGGCAAGCGGCGGGTTGGCTACCGCTCTCACCAAGGAAAGACCATGAAAGAAGGCATCCACCCGAATTACCGCGAAGTCGTCTTCCAAGACATGTCGAACGGCTTCAAGTTCATCACGCGCTCGACGATCCAGACGCGTGAAACCATCGAACACGAAGGCAAGACCTACCCGCTCGCCAAGATCGAAGTGTCGTCGGAATCGCACTCGTTCTACACGGGTCAGCAAAAGATCATGGACACGGCAGGCCGTGTCGAGAAGTTCAAGAACAAGTTCGGCGTCCGCGCCAACGGCAAGGCGAAGTAAGCTTCGCACCGATCCGGTCGTTACGACGTACCGGTACCGCACGAAAGGGCAGCCCAGGCTGCCCTTTTTTGTCGCCGCTCGCCGGACCATCCGCCGGCCGGCGCCCGGGTAATCGTCTGACGCGCAACGGCCGGCGCGTCTACAATGCCGGATGCTCGAATCCGGCGCCGTCGGCGCATGACCGCACCGGCCGCCCGCTCATAACAAATCGCTCATCTGCATGAAGCCTGTCGTCCGTCTCACCGCCTCCGCCACGCGCGCGCTGCCGCGCTGGCTGCTGCTCACGCTCTGCCTCGTCTACGCGGCGTTCGGCCTGTTCGGCCGCGATCCGTGGAAGAACGAGGACGCGGCGGGCTTCGGCGTGATGTGGACGATGGCCACCGGCGGCTGGCACGACTGGCTGCTGCCGAATCTGGTCGGCAAGTTCATCACGACCGACGGGCCGCTCGGCTACTGGCTCGGCGCGCTGTCGATCCGCGCGCTGGCGCCGTGGGTCGACGCGAGCAACGCGTCGCGCGTCGACACGGGCGTGCTGTTCTGCGTCGCCTGTGCATTCGTCTGGTACGCCGCCTACCTGCTCGGCCGGCGCGCCGAGGTGCAGCCGTTCAAATACGCATTCGGCGGTGAACCGGAGCCGCGCGACTACGGCCGCACGCTCGCCGACGGCGCGCTGCTGGTTCTGGTCGCCTGCTTCGGGCTCGCGGAGCGCGGCCACGAAACCACGCCGCAGCTCGCGCAGTTCGCATGGATTGCGATGTTCGTCTACGGGATCGTGCGCGGCATCGACAAGCCGATGCAGGGCGCGCTGTGGTGGGGCGTCGCGCTCGGCCTCGTCGCGCTGTCCGGCAACCCGGTACTGGTCGTCGCGCTGCTCGCCGGCACGGCCGCGCTGTGGCTCGTCACGCCGGAGATGCGCAACCTGCGCCTGCCGCTGATCGGGTTGCCGCTCGCGGCCGCGATTTTCGCGCTGTGGCCGCTCGCCGCATTCCGCGCGGCGCCCGACGACGCCGCGTGGTTCTTCAACCAGTGGATCCACGGCAGCCTGATGCGCTTCTCGGGCCCGCCGACCGCGGTGCTAGGCTATGCGGCAAAGAACCTGCCGCTCTTCACGTGGCCTGCGTGGCCGCTCGCGATCTGGGCGTGGTGGAGCTGGGCCGGCATGCGCCGCCGCGCGCACATCGCGATTCCGCTGTCGGTCGTGGTGCCGCTCGTCGCGCTCGTGATCCTGCAGAGCCAGCAGTCGAACCGCATGTACATGCTGTTGCTGCCGCCGCTCGCGGTGCTCGCCACCTTCGCGCTGCCGACCCTGAAGCGCGGCGCGATCAACGCGATCGACTGGTTCGCGGTGCTGAGCTTCACGATCCTCGGCACGTTCGTGTGGCTGGTGTGGCTCGCGTCGCTCACCGGCTTCCCGCATCCGCTCGCGCGCAACCTCGCGCGCCTCGTGCCCGGCTACGAGCCGCACTTCAAGATCCTGTCGTTCGTCTGCGCGGTGATCGTCACCGTGTGCTGGTGCCTGCTCGCGCGCTGGCGCATCTCGCGCCAGCCGAAGGTGCTGTGGCGCAGCGTCGTGCTGTCGGGCGCCGGCACCACGCTGATGTGGGTGCTGCTGATGACGCTGTGGCTGCCGATCGTCAACTACGGCCGGACCTACAGCGACGTCGCGCAACAGATCGCGTCGCATCTGCCGAAGGACTACGAGTGCATCTCGCCCGTGCGGCTCGGCGATGCGCAGATCGCGACCTTCGCGTACTTCGGCGACATGCATTTCGAATTCTCCGGCGAGTGCGACGTGATCCTGCGCCAGGACCGCGCGGACTTCGGCGAGCCGAGCGCGATGTCGAAATACGTGTGGCGTCTCGTATGGGAAGGCCGCCGCGTGGCCGACCGCGACGAGCGCTTCCGCCTGTACGAGCGCATCGAGCGGCCGGTGGCACCCGTCAAGCGCCGCGGCCCACGCCACCGGGCGGTCGATTGACGATGTTCGCCGACATCCGCCGGATCGTCGGTCTCGCGTGGCCGGTGCTCGTCGGCCAGCTCGCGATCATCGCGTTCGGCGTGATCGACACGGCGATGGTCGGCCGCTACTCGGCCATCGATCTGGCCGCGCTCGGGCTCGGTTCGTCGATCTACGTGTCGATCTACATCGGGATGACGGGCATCCTGTCCGCGCTGCAGCCGATCACCGGGCAGCTTTACGGCGCGCGGCGCTATGCGGAGATCGGCGAGGAAGTCCGCCAGGCACTGTGGCTCGCGCTGATGCTCTCGGTGCCCGGCTTCCTGCTGCTGCATTTTCCCGAACCGCTGCTGCACCTCGCGCACGCGCCGCCCGCACTGCACGACCGCACCGTCGACTACCTGCGGATCCTGTCGTACGGCTTGCCGGCGAGCCTCGTGTTCCGCATCTACAACGCGCTGACCAACGCGGCCGGCAAGCCGCGCCTCGCGATGATCCTGCAGATCGGCGCGCTGCTGCTCAAGTTTCCGCTCAACGTGTGGTTCATCTTCGGCGGATTCGGCGTGCCGGCCCTCGGCGGCCCCGGTTGCGGGCTCGCGAGCACGCTGATCAACTGGGCGCTCGCGCTGATCGGCTTCACGCTGCTCGCGAAGCTCGACGTGTTCGCGCCGCTCGCGATCTTCTCGCGCTTTTGCTGGCCCGTATGGGCGCGCCTGAAGGCCATCCTGACGCTCGGCGTGCCGATGGGCCTGTCGTACCTGATCGAGGTCACGTCATACACGTGCATGGCGCTCTTCATCGCGCAGTTCGGCACGACGACGCTCGCCGGCCACCAGATCGCCGGCAACATCGGCGCGGTGCTGTACATGACGCCGCTGTCGATCGGCGTCGCGGCGTCGACGCTCGTCGCGCGCGCACTCGGCGCCGGCCGCCCTGACGAGGCGCGGCTGCTCGGCCGACACAGCGTGATGCTCGCGTGCGGGATCGCCGCCGCCTACGGCGTGCTCCTGTTCACGCTGCGCCCGCTGATCGTCAGCGGCTACACGCCGGACCCGGCCGTGGTCGCCGCCGCGCTGCCGCTGGTCGCGATCGTCACCTGCTACCACTTCTTCGACGCGCTGCAGATCACGTCCGCATTCGTGCTGCGCGCGTACAAGGTCGCGGTCGTGCCGACCGTGATCTATGCGGTCGCGCTGTGGGGCGTCGGGCTCGGCGGCGGCTACGTGCTCGGCTTCGACGTCGGCGGCATCGCGCCCGCCTGGCTGACCGGCGCGCGCGGGTTCTGGTTCGCGAACACGGTCAGCCTGATGCTCGCGGGCGCCGGGCTCGCGCTTTACCTGCGCCACGTCAGCCGCAGGCAGCTGTCCGCCAGCGCCAGCGCCTGACGCCCGGCCCGCGGCCTACGCGTCGGCCAGCACGTCGGCCGCGTGATACGACGATCGCACGAGCGGCCCCGCCACGACTTCCCTGAAACCGAGCGCCAGCCCCTCGTCGCGCCACGCGGCGAATGCATCCGGGCTCACGTAGCGCCGTACCGGCAGGTGGTGTTCGGACGGCGCGAGATACTGGCCGAGCGTCAGCACGTCGACCTCGTGCGCACGCAGGTCGCGCAACGTGTCCCGCACCTCGTCGTCCCGTTCGCCGAGCCCGAGCATCAAGCCCGATTTCGTCACGAGCGTCGGCCGCGCGGCCTTAGCCTGCGCGAGCAGTTCGAGCGAGCCGCGGTAGTCGGCGCCCGGCCGCGCGGCCCGGTACAGCGACGGTACCGTCTCGATGTTGTGGTTGAACACATCGGGCCATGCCACCGACAATGCGTCGAGCGCACGCGGAACGCGGCCGCGGAAATCGGGCGTCAGCACCTCGACGCCGATGCCCGGCACGCTCGCGCGCACCGCCGCGATGCAGGCCGCGAAATGCGCGGCGCCGCCGTCGCGCAGGTCGTCGCGATCGACCGACGTGATCACGACGTAGCGCAGCCCGAGCGCCGCGACCGCGTCGGCGAGCCGCGCGGGCTCGTCCGGATCGAGCGGCTCGGGACGGCCGTGCGCGACGTCGCAGAACGGGCAGCGCCGCGTGCACAGGCCGCCCATGATCATGAAGGTCGCGGTGCGCTGCGCGAAGCATTCGCCGATGTTCGGGCACATCGCTTCCTCGCAGACGGAATGCAGCCGGTGATCGCGCAGCACGGCCGCCATGTCGGCGACCGCCCCGCTCATCATCGGCCGCGCCCGCAGCCACGGCGGCTTCGGCAGCGCCGCGTCGCCCGCCGGCTCGACGCGCACCGGAATGCGCGCGAGCTTGTCGCGGCTTCTCGCGCCCGGCTGGCCGAGTGCGGTGAGGCTGGGTCGTTCGAGCGCGGCGGCCATCGTCAGTCTCCGAGGAAGGCGACGATCAGGCGGTTCACGTCGGCAGCCGCCTCCATCTGCACCATATGACCGCTGCCGGCGATCACCTCGGCGCGCACGCCGTCCGGCAAGCCCTGCGCATGCTGCGCGGGAATCACCTGGTCGCGCTCGCCCCAGATCACGAGCGTGCGCGGCGCGAGCGACGCGACGCGCTCGCGGAACACGCGCCGCTGGGTCGCGCCGTCGAACGCGGCGTTCGCG
This sequence comes from Burkholderia sp. Nafp2/4-1b, assembly GCF_003635165.1. GTDB lineage: Bacteria > Pseudomonadota > Gammaproteobacteria > Burkholderiales > Burkholderiaceae > Burkholderia. The sequence continues at coordinate 54,136 of NZ_ML058602.1, forward strand.
ATCTTCTCCAGCGCGGCCTGCACGCCTTCGAGCCGCTTGTACTTGACGAGGTCCTCGACCAGTTGCCGCGTGACGAGCGCGTGGTCGGCGAACAGCGCGCCGAGGTGCGGCTTCAGCGTGTTGCGGCTGTTGCCGGCGACGAAGCCGTCGATGTAGTCGCGGTTGATGTCGGCGCCGAGCCCGGCGCTCGCGATCAGCGTCAGCGACGCCACGCGTTCCGGTGCGCGCTCCGCCGCCGCCATCGCGACCGCGCCGCCCATCGAATGACCGATCATGTGGGCGCGATCGATGTGCTGCGCGTCGAGCAGCGCGAGCACCGCGTCGGCCAGCTCGTCGAGGCTGCCGGTGTCGACCGCCTTGGCCGACTCGCCGTGCCCCGGCAGATCAAGTGCCCACACTGGCCGGTGCGCGGCGAGCTCTGCGTGGTTGAAGAGCCAGTTGTTCAGGTCGCCGCCGAAGCCGTGAATCAGCACGGCAGGCGTGCCCGAACCCTCTCCCAGCTTCAGGAACCGCAGCGTGCGTCCGCCGATCTGCGCCTTCTCGGGCTGCGGGCCGGCCGCGTCGTCGGTCGCCGCGTCCGGCACGAAATCGCGCTGGAATTCGGCGATCGCCGCATCGATGTCGGCATCGCTGGCCTCGGCCGCGGCCACCACCCCGAGCAGCGCGCCGACCGGCAACGTGTCGCCCTCCTGCGCGACCTGCCGGCGCAACGTGCCGTCGAACGCGCACTCGACCCCCGACGAGATCTTGTCGGTCTCGACGTCGAGCACCTCGTCGCCCTTCGTCACGCGCTCGCCGATTGCCTTCAGCCAGCCGTTGACCTGCCCCTGCTCCATCGACAGCCCCCACTTGGGCATCGTGATCATGTGAATCGACATCGTGTCAGCTCCTCGTCTTGAGTACCGCCTGCGCGATCGCATCGGCGGACGGGATGTACAGGTCTTCCAGCACGCCGGCGAACGGCGCGGGCGTGTGCGGCGCGGTCACGAGCTCGATCGGCGCTTTCAGCGAATGGAACGCGCGCTGCGCGACGAGCGCGGCGATGTCGGTCGCGATCGAGCAGCGCGGGTTCGCCTCGTCGACCACCACGACGCGCCCGGTGCGCTCCGCGCTTTCGAGGATCGTTTCCTCGTCGAGCGGCGACGTCGTGCGCAGGTCGATCACGTCGACGTGGATGCCGTCCTTCGCGAGCTTCGCGGCCGCGTCGGTCGCGAGATGCACCATGCGGCCGTACGTGACGATCGTCGCGTCGTCGCCTTCGCGCACGACGTTCGCCTCGCCGAACGGAATCGCATAGGATTCCTCAGGCACGTCGCCCTCGCGCGTGTACAGCAGCTTGTGTTCGAGGAAGATCACGGGGTCGTTGTCGCGGATCGACTGGATCAGCAGCCCCTTCGCGTCGTACGGCGTCGACGGGCACACGACCTTCAGCCCCGGGATATGCGTAAACAGCGACGTGAGCATCTGCGAATGCTGCGCGGCCGCGCGCAGGCCTGCGCCGTACATCGCGCGAATCACCACCGGCGTCACGGCCTTGCCGCCGAACATGTAGCGGAATTTCGCGGCCTGGTTGAAGATCTGGTCGAAGCACACGCCCATGAAATCGATGAACATCAGTTCCGCGACGGGCCGCATCCCGCACGCGGCCGCGCCGACCGCCGCGCCGATGTAGCCGCCCTCCGACAGCGGCGTATCGAGCACGCGGCCCGGAAACTTGTGGAACAGCCCCTTCGTCACGCCGAGCACGCCGCCCCACGCGTCGTCCTCGCCCGGTGCGCCCGCGCCGCCTGCGTTGTCCTCGCCCATCACGATCACGCTGTCGTCGCGCGCCATTTCCTGCGCGAGCGCCTCGTTGATCGCCTGCGAATAAGTGATCTTCCTTGCCATGTCTGTCTCCTGGTATGTTCGGTTCGCCGTGCCGACCGTACGGACCCTGCCGGCTGCCGGCGCTGGCTGCTTGTGTCAGATCGCGTTCACGGGTACGACACGTACACGTCGGCCAGCAGGTCGGCCGCGTCCGGCAGCGGCGCGGCCTTCGCCTGCGCGACGGCGTCGTCGATCAGCGCCTTCACCTGCGCGTCGACGGCACGCAGCTCGTCGGTCGTCAATGCCTCGGCGCGCACCACTCGCTTTTCGAAATGCTTCAGGCAGTCCTTCTCGTCGCGCAGCTTCTGCACTTCGCCCGGCGCGCGGTAGGTCTGCGCATCGCCTTCGAAGTGACCGAAATAGCGCGTGAACTTCACCTCGACGAGCGTCGGGCCACCGCCGTTGCGCGCACGCGCGACCGCTTCGCCGAGCGCCTCGTGCACCGCGAAGAAGTCGAAGCCGTCGACGATCACGCCGGGCATCCCGAAGCCGTTCGCGCGATCGGCAATGTTGTCGGTCGCGACCGACCAGCTCGACGACGTCGCTTCCGCATAGCCGTTGTTTTCGGCGACGAAGATCGCCGGCAGCCGCCACACCGACGCGAGGTTCATCGATTCGAAGATCACGCCCTGGTTCGATGCGCCGTCGCCGAAGAAGCACACGCCGACGCCGCCGGTCTTCTTGTGCTTGGCCGCGAGCGCCGCGCCGCACACGAGCGGGCCGCCGGCGCCGACGATGCCGTTCGCGCCGAGCATCCCCATCGCGAGGTCGGCGATGTGCATCGAGCCACCCTTGCCGTGACAGACGCCCGTCTTCTTGCCGTAGATCTCGGCCATCATCCCGTGCACGTCGACGCCTTTCGCGATGCAGTGGCCGTGGCCGCGGTGCGTGGTGGCGACGTAGTCCTGGAGGCCGAGGTGCAGCATCGTGCCGACCGCGGACGCCTCCTCGCCCGCATACAGGTGAACGAAGCCGGGGATTTCGCCGGTCGCGAACTCGACGTGCAGGCGCTCCTCGAATTCGCGGATCGTGCGCATCAGCCGGTAGGCGTCCAGCAGCGTGTTCCTGCTGAGCTGTGTCGAAACGGTCATGTGTGTCTCCTGGATAGGTCTGACTGCGAATGCCGCCGCGGCTCGGCCCCGGCGGCGGATAAATCAGAAGCGCCACGCGCCGGCGTCGCGCAACAACTGCCGCGACGCTGCATAGCGCAGCGTCCTGCCGACATCGACGGTCAACGGACCGCGCCAGTCGAGCGCGATCTCGTAGCGCTCGCCGCGCGCGACCTCGATCTCGCGCTCGCCGTCGAACGCGAGCGTGCCGTGCTCGAACGGGATCGTCTGCCACGCGTCCGGTTCGAGCCGCTCGCAGCCGCGCATCACGACGCGATCGACGCGCCCCGGCGCGATCGGCGCGACCAGCGGCGTGCCGGCCGCCCTCCCGGCCGTGCTGCCGTCGGTGGCGAAGCGCATCGCGAGCCCGTGCGGCGCGCTGCGCTCGAGCGGCGCCCATGCGCCGCCGAGCGCGGACAGCCCGATGCCGTCCGGCTCCGCGAAGGTCAGGTAGAGCGTGTCGATGTCGTCGGGCCCGGAGATCGCGCGTGCACCGATGAAACGCTGGCGCGCCGCGCACACGTCGACGAGCGCGATCTCCTCGCGCCCCGCGTTCGCGCCCGCGACGCAGCGCACGACGAGCCGCTTGTTGCGCGTGAACGCGACCTCGGCCGGCACGGCGCCGGTCGCGGCGAGTCCCGCCGCGATGCCCGCGACGGTCGCCTCGCGATGCTCGGGAAACGCGTTGTTGGTACCGGTCGAGAGCGCGACGAGCGGAGTCGCGCCGCAATGCGCGGCGACCGCGCGGTGGGTGCCGTCGCCGCCGAGCACGACGATCAGCGCGGCTTCCGTCCGGTGCATGTACGCGGCGCCGGCCTGCGTGTCGGCGACCGTATCCGAGATCGGCAGATCGACGAATTCGACGTCGGGCCAGCGTTCGTGCGGCGCGACCGCACGATGCGTGTCGAGCGCACGCATCAGCAGCGTCGCGATGCCGGTCTTGTCGCGCAGCGTCAGCACGCGCTCGACGCCCATCGCGCCGAGACCGGCGAGCAGGCGCACGACCATGTTGGCCTTCTCCGCCGTCGGGAACACGGATGCATGCGTCGTCAGGCGGCGAATGTCGCGTCCCGATGCGGGGTTCGCGATCACACCGACGGTCACGGGCGTCGTCACGGGCTTGTCTCCATCCAGTGGACCGGCGCTCGCACGCCGGCCCTGCATGTGTCGTCCGCCGTCATCGAGGGCAGCGGATCGTCGTCGCCGACGCGATCGCGCCGGACTTGCCCGTGATATCTGCAAGCGGCGTGCCACCGTGGGTGCAACGGCCGCGAAACCCGCGTACGGACTGGCTTGGCGGGTGCGCCGATCCGCTGCGCCCGCTGCCGTGATGGCCCACGGCCTCGCGAAACCGCTCGCGCGTCTCACCCCGGCGAATGCGTTGCGCGCCTGTTTTCGCACGTCGATTCGCATCGCGATCGGGCCGACAAGCCATGCGCATCGCGGCTTGGCGCGCGTCGCCGTGCGCCGGAGCGTCGTCGCGCCCGTCACGTCCGCCCGTCTCAGGCCCGCGAGACCGGGTGAGATGGCGCTGAGACGAACGTCTCACGCCGCGCGCGTGCTGCGATGCAATGTGATCCGCGCCAGCGGATGTGCTACAAGAACATCGAATGCCCCGCCGTACGGAACCGGAGCCGACCATGCCCTATGCCGTCCCCCAGGCCCAGCACGCCGACCGTGTGCTCGGCGCGCTCGCCGGACGCCTGCCCGCGCCGGCCGACTCCGCGCGCCTCGTGTCGTCGTGGCAGCGCTCGCTCGAGCGCTACGCGCTCGACCCCGCTTCGTCGATCGGCCCGCGCGTGCTGACCGCGGCCGAGCTGCGCGAAGTGCGCGACAAGGAAGAGGCGTTCCTGCGTGCGTCGGGCCAATGCCTGACGCGCCTGCACGACATGATTCGGGTCGCCGACTATTGCGTGATGCTGACCGACGCGCACGGCGTGACGATCGACTACCGGATCGATCGCGAACGCCGCCACGACTTCCGTCATGCGGGGCTGCACATCGGCTCGTGCTGGTCGGAAAGCGAGGAAGGCACCTGCGGCGTCGCGAGCGTGCTGACCGATCTCGCGCCGATCACCGTGCACAAGACCGACCACTTCCGCGCGGCGTTCACCACGCTGACCTGCAGCGCGGCGCCGATCTTCTCGCCGGGCGGCGAACTGATCGGCGTGCTCGACGCATCCGCCGTGCAGTCGCCCGACAGCCGCGACAGCCAGCGGCTCGTGTACCAGCTCGTGCGGCAGAGTGCGGCGCTGATCGAGGACGGCTATTTCGTGCACAGCACCGCGCAGCACTGGATCTTGTTCGGTCATCCGAACCGTCACTACGTCGAGGCGCAGCCCGAATGGCTGATCGCATTCGACGAATGCGGCAATATCGTCGCCGCGAACCGGCACGCACGCGACGCACTGCCGGCGTTGCGCGAGCCGCGCCACATCGACGAGATCTTCGATGCGACCGAGATGCCGCTGCGCGACGCGGCGCGGCTCGACGCGATCGTCGCGCTGCGACTGCGCGCGACCGGCGCGCCGCTCTATGCGCGGCTGCGTGCGCCGCTACGGCGTGCGGGCCGCGAAACCGGCACGGCACGGACCGCCCCGGTATCGCGCCGCCCCGGCACCGCGCCGCGCCACGTCGGCGCGCTCACGCCGTTTCTCCACAGCAGCGACGCACGCATCGCGCAACAGGCCGAACTCGCACTGCGCGTCGCGAGCAAGCGCCTGCCGATCCTCGTGCTCGGTGAAACCGGCGCCGGCAAGGAAGTGTTCGCGCGCGCGCTTCACGACGCCGGTGCGCGGCGCGCGCGGCCGTTCGTCGCGGTCAATTGTGGCGCGCTGCCCGAGGCACTGATCGAAAGCGAGCTGTTCGGCTATGCGGCCGGCGCATTCACCGGCGCACGCAAGCACGGCGCGCGCGGCAAGATCGCACTCGCCGACGGCGGCACGCTGTTCCTCGACGAAATCGGCGACATGCCGCTCACGCTGCAGACGCGGCTGCTGCGCGTGCTCGCCGACGGCGAGGTCGCGCCGCTCGGCAGCGATACGCCGGTGCGCGTCGATCTCGACGTGATCTGCGCGACCCACCGCGATCTCGCGCGGATGGTGGCCGACGGCACGTTTCGCGAGGATCTGTATTACCGGCTGAGCGGCGCGACGTTCGAGCTGCCGCCACTGCGCGAGCGCGCGGACGTGCGCGACGTGATCGCCGCCGTGTTCGCCGAGGAAGCGCAGGCCACCGGCCACGTGCTCACGCTCGATGCGACGCTGGCCGAGCAGCTCGCCGCGTATCCGTGGCCCGGCAACGTGCGGCAGTTGCGCAACGTGCTGCGCTATGCGTGCGCCGTGTGCGACGCCGCGCGCGTGACGCGACACGACTTGCCGGCCGATCTCGCCGCGCAGCTCGGTGGCGGTCCGGCCGGCGCGCTGCCGGACGACGAACGCGGCCGCATCGTCGCGGCGCTCACCACGCACCGCTGGCGGCCCGACGCGGCCGCGCAGGCGCTCGGCATCTCGCGCGCGACGCTGTACCGGCGGATCGCGAAGCACCGGATCGTCGCGCCGCACCGCATCTGACCCATCCAGCGCATCGGCACGTTTTCGCGTCACGCGGCGTGCGCAGCCGCTTCGGTCGTGCCACCGCCGTTTTCGGCCGCCGCGTCTCGCCGCGTAAAGACTTCATGCGCGGCGAACAACGCATTGAGCGCGGCCGGAAACCCTGCGTAGACGGCCATCTGCATGAACACCTCGACGATCTCGTCGCGCGTGCAGCCGACATTCAACGCCGCCTCGATATGCACCTTCAGTTGCGGCTGCGCATTGCCGAGCGCCGCCAGCGCGGCGATCGTCGCGATCTCGCGCGCCTTCAGGTCGAGCTGCGGCCGGCTGTAGATGTCGCCGAAACCGAATTCGACGAGCAGCCGCCCGAAGTCCGGTGCGATCGGCGCGAGCGCCGCGATCACGCGTTCGCCCACTTCGCCGTCGATTTCCTTCAGCTTGTTCCAGCCGCGCGTATAGCGATCTTCAACGAGTCGTTCCATGGTGTCCGTCCTGTTCCGGTGATTGTTCCGGGGATGATTGAGAAGGGTTCGCCCGTCGTTCCGTCTCGCGCGCCTGCGTCTCGTAGTACGCGATCTTGTCGCCGATCGCGTCGAGGCTTGCCTGCAACTCCGCGATATGCGCACGAACCGCATCGCGATGTGCAGCCAGCAAGTCGCGCCGTGCGCCGAACGTCGACTCGCCTTGCGCGCGCAGCGCCGCGAACTGCTGCATCTGCGCGATCGGCATGCCGGTCGCCTTCAGGCGCATCACGAAGGCCAGCCAGTCAAGGTCGGCCGGCGCATAGAGCCGGTGCCCGGCCGCCGTGCGCGAAATCGCGCGCAGCAGGCCGGCCTGCTCGTAATACCGCAGCGTATGCGTCGACACGCCGATCAGTTCGGCAACTTGACCGATCGTCAGCGGGCCGGCGGCGGGAGATCTGGATACGGTTTTCGACATGGCAGGAACAAGGTTAGGAGTTGGAGTTCACTCTAAGTCAAGCATCGTCGAGCGGCCAGATGCAATAATTTTTTCGGCCCTCGTCGCGGGGACTTTCGCGGCCACATTTGCGGGCACCTGCGCCGACACCGTAAAGAATGGTCAAAACCGCCGCCCCGCGCGGCTTTCTGTCTTTACAGCGACGCAAGCCTTCAGCAAGATTCGGTCAGCCTGTCTTAAAAAGGGCACGCATTTGTCCTATGCTTAACGGCGACGCCCGGCCGGGTCTCGCCCCGCCGTCCGTTGCAACAGCCATTCATCCGTCAGAACCAGGGAGCCTTCCATGCTGAAAAAGCTGCTGATGCTGTTCGTCGCGCTGTCGTTGTCGCTTGCCGCCGGCTTCGCCGCGGCCGTCGAAGTCAACACGGCCGACCAGGCCGCGCTCGAATCGGTGAAGGGCCTCGGGCCCGTGAAGTCGAAGGCGATCATCGACGAACGCACCAAGAACGGTCCGTTCAAGGACGCGGATGATCTCGCAACTCGCGTGAAAGGGCTCGGCACGAAGTCGGTCGGGCATCTCGAGGAGAATGGCCTGACGATCGGCGGCTCGTCGACGCCGCCGAAGGGCGTGAAGCTGTCGAAGCCGACCGCGACGACGACAACGACGACGTCGACCACGCCGGCCACGACGTCGGCAGGCACCGCATCGACGTCGACGACCGCAACGGCCGGCACGACGGCGACGGCCCCCGCGGCCAGCGCCCCGGAGGCCGCATCCAAGCCGGCCAAGAGCAAGCGTGCATCGAAGAAGGAGAAGGCGGCCGCCGCCGCGGCATCGGCCGACGCGGGCGCGAGCGCGCCGGCCGAGGCGTCGTCCACGAAGGTGACGAAGGGTTCGAAGAAAAAGAGCAAGAAGGACAAGGCAGCCTCCGCCGCCGCGGCGTCGGGCGCCTGAGGTGCGCCGCGCGCGCGACGGCGTGCGCGCGGCATTCGATCAACGGGCGCCGTCGCTACGGCGCCCTTTTCAGTGAAGGTGAAGAACCATGGGTCTACTCGACATCGTCGGCGGTCTGATCGGCGGCCAGGCCGGCGGCAACTCGCAAAGCGCGCTCATCACGACCGCGCTCGAATTCATCAACAACCAGCCGGGCGGCCTGAACGGGCTGATCGAGAAGTTCAAGGCCGGTGGCGCCGGCGACGTCATCGGCTCGTGGGTCGGCACCGGCGAAAACCAGCCGATCTCGCCGGACACGCTGCAGAACGTGCTCGGCTCCGACGTCGTCGGCTCGCTCGCGAGCAAGGTCGGCATCGATCCGGCGCAAGCGTCGTCGATCCTCGCGCAAGTGCTGCCGCACGTCGTGAACCACGCGACGCCGAACGGCGAAGTACCGGCCGGCGGCCAGGTCGACACGTCGAACGTGCTCGGCACGCTCACGCAGCTCGCCGGCATGTTCGGCGGCAACAAGCCGGCCTGAGTCCGCACCGCACCGGCTCGCACCCGCACAGCGGTTTCGGCCGCACCATATGCAAACACCCCGCTCGAGGCGGGGTGTTTGTTTTTGCGCGCCCGGCGCGAACTAGGCGTGCGGCCGATGGCCGGCGATCAGTGCACGACTCGGTCGAACACGAACTCGCCGTCGTTGACGTCGACCGGGATCACGTCCTTCGGACCGAAGCGGCCCGCGAGGATCAGCTTCGCGACCGGGTTCTCGATCTCCTGCTGGATCGCGCGCTTCAACGGCCGCGCGCCGAACACCGGATCGTAGCCCACCTTGCCGATCTGCTCGAGCGCCGCCGGCGAAACGTCGAGCGCCATGTCGAGCTTCGCGAGCCGGTCGTGCAGGCGTGCGAGCTGGATCTTCGCGATCGATTCGATATTGCTGCGATCGAGCGCATGGAACACGACGACGTCGTCGATCCGGTTCAGGAACTCCGGACGGAAGTGCTGTTTCACTTCGATCCACACCGCGTCCTTGATCTCTTCCTGCGGCGCACCGGTCATCGCCTGGATCACCTGCGAGCCGAGGTTCGACGTCATCACGATCACCGTGTTCTTGAAGTCGACCGTGCGCCCCTGCCCGTCGGTCATCCGACCGTCGTCGAGCACCTGCAGCAGCACGTTGAACACGTCCGGATGCGCCTTCTCGATCTCGTCGAGCAGGATCACGCTGTACGGCTTGCGGCGCACGGCTTCCGTCAGGTAGCCGCCTTCCTCGTAACCGACATAGCCCGGCGGCGCGCCGATCAGCCGCGCGACGCTGTGCTTCTCCATGAACTCGCTCATGTCGATGCGGATCAGGTGCTCTTCCGAATCGAACAGGAACGACGCCAGCGCCTTGCACAGCTCGGTCTTGCCGACGCCCGTCGGGCCAAGGAACAGGAACGAGCCGTACGGACGGTTCGGATCGGCGAGACCCGCGCGCGAACGCCGGATCGCATCCGCGACCGCGCTGATCGCCTCGTCCTGGCCGACCACGCGCTCGTGCAGCTTTTCCTCGATGTGCAGCAGCTTCTCGCGTTCGCCCTGCATCATTCGCGACACCGGAATCCCGGTCGAACGCGACACGACTTCCGCGATTTCCTCCGCACCGACCTGCGTGCGCAGCAGGCGCGGACGCGTCGGATTGTGCTGCTCCTGCTCTTCAGCCTGCGTGACCTGCTTCAGTTGCGACTCGAGCTGCGGCAGCTTGCCGTACTGCAGCTCGGCGACCTTCTCCAGCTTGCCTTCACGCTGCAGACGCGCGATGTCGGCGCGCACCTTCTCGATCTCTTCCTTCAGCTGTGCGCTGCCCTGCACCGCGGCCTTCTCGGCGGTCCAGATCTCTTCCAGGTCCGCATATTCGCGGCCGAGGCGTTCGATCTCTTCCTCGATCAGTTGCAGGCGCTTCTGCGACGCTTCGTCCTGCTCCTTCTTCACCGCCTCGCGCTCGATCTTGAGCTGGATCAGACGACGGTCGAGCTTGTCCATCTCTTCGGGCTTCGAATCGATTTCCATCTTGATCTTCGACGCAGCCTCGTCGATCAGGTCGATCGCCTTGTCCGGCAGGAACCGGTCGGTGATGTAGCGATGCGACAGCTCGGCCGCGGCGACGATCGCCGGGTCGGTGATGTCGACGCCGTGGTGCAGCTCGTACTTCTCCTGCAGCCCGCGCAGGATCGCGATCGTCGCCTCGACGCTCGGCTCGTCGACGAGCACCTTCTGGAAGCGGCGCTCGAGCGCGGCGTCCTTCTCGATGTACTTGCGGTATTCGTCGAGCGTGGTCGCGCCGATACAGTGCAGCTCGCCGCGCGACAGCGCCGGCTTCAGCATGTTGCCTGCGTCCATCGCGCCTTCGGCCTTGCCGGCGCCGACCATCGTGTGGATCTCGTCGATGAACACGATCGTGCGGCCTTCATCCTTCGCGATGTCGTTGAGCACGGCCTTCAGGCGCTCCTCGAACTCGCCGCGATACTTCGCGCCGGCGAGCAGCGCGGCCATGTCGAGCGACAGCACGCGCTTGCCCTTCAGCGTCTCGGGCACTTCGCCGTTGACGATCCGTTGCGCGAGCCCTTCGACGATCGCGGTCTTGCCGACGCCCGGCTCGCCGATCAGCACCGGGTTGTTCTTGGTGCGGCGCTGCAGGATCTGGATCGAGCGGCGGATTTCGTCGTCGCGGCCGATCACCGGATCGAGCTTGCCCGCACGGGCGCGCTCGGTCAGGTCGACCGTGTATTTCTTCAGCGCCTCGCGCTGGCTTTCGGCGTCCTGGCTGTGCACCTGCGAGCCGCCGCGCACCGCGGCGATCGCGGCTTCGAGCGACTTGCGCGTGAGGCCGTGCTGGCGCGCAAGCTTGCCGGCGTCGCCCTTGTCGTCGGACACGGCGAGCAGGAACATCTCGCTCGCGATGAACGTGTCGTTGAGCTTCTGCGCTTCCTTGTCGGCCTGGTTCAGCAGCCCGGCCAACTCACGGCCGATCTGGATGTCGCCGCCCGTGCCCGTCACTTGCGGCAGGCGCGAAATGGCCTCGTTCAGCGCGCCTTGCAGCGCCTGCACATGGACACCCGCGCGCGACATCAGCGAGCGGGCGGAGCCGTCCTGCTGCGCGACGAGCGCCGCCAGCACGTGAACGGGTTCGATGTATTGATTGTCGCGGCCGGCCGCGAGGCTTTGCGCGTCCGCGAGTGCTTCCTGGAACTTGGTGGTGAGCTTGTCGATTCTCATTTGGTTGAGACCTCCAATTTTCGATTACCACCAAGATGAGGATGGTTATGCGGGTTTCAAGCGAAATTCGGGTTGATTCAGCGCAAAGATCGGCAAGTGGCGACGCGTGGCCCGCAGGCGCGCGGCAGCGGGATGACGCGGCGAGGCCCCGCGCGTATCAGCCGGCCTTCGACGCGGTTTCGACGGACGCCGGTGCGTCGCCCCCGGACGACTCCGCCCGCACCAGTGTGGTCGGACGAATGCCCAGCAGCGCGACGAGCGGCGACCCGGGCCCGGCCAGCTCGCCGACCGTGTGACGGTCGAGTTCGGCGAAGAACGCGTCGCGCGCGGCCGCCAGCACGCCCTTCAGGCGGCACTGCGACTCGATCACGCAGCCGCGCGACTCGGTGCCGTCGGTCGGGAAGCAGCCGACCAGCGCGAAATCGCTCTCGGTCGCACGCACCACCTGGCCGACGGTGAGCTTCAGCGAGTCGGGAAAGAGCCGCAGCCCGCCGTTGCGGCCGCGAACCGTATCGACCCAGCCGAGCTCGCCGAGCTGCTGGACGACTTTCATCAGATGGTTCTTCGAGATGCCGTAGGCGTCCGAGATCTCCTGGATCGTCGCGAGCCCCTCGCCGCGCACGGCGAGATACAGCATGACGCGCAGCGAGTAGTCGGTGTAGTCGGTGAGTCTCATGAGCGAATACGGAAAATTATGATCGTGTCCCGATCATGCGAAGCGGGTCAATTGGAACGCGCACGGGGCCGCAGGTCGGACCGCTCGATGGCACCGGGTTGCCGGGATGGCCTGAGCGCAATAAGATGCATGTCATCCGCACATTTTTCAGGCCTTGGTGGACGCTATTTTGCGTCAAAATCCTGTCGGCGTCCTGCGCATTGCCCGCGTATTTGCCCGCGCCGATGCCGCGCCAAGCGTCGAATTTCCCGGCCCTTTTTGCCATGACTGCCCTGCCCGCCTCGCCCGATACCGCACCGGCCCGCCCTCGCGATGCCGAACCGACCGAAGACAACATCCGCGACCTCGTGTACGCGTTCTACGATCGCGTGCGCGCCGATCCGCTGCTTGGCCCCGTGTTCGACGCGAAGCTGGACGGCCGCTGGGACGATCACCTGCCGAAGATGGTCACCTTCTGGTCGAGCCTCGTGCTCGGGACCAAGGGCTATCGCGGCAACGTGCAGCACGCGCATCAGCCGCTCGAAGGCGTCGAGCCCGTGCACTTCAGCCGCTGGCTGTCGCTGTTCCTGAAGACCGTCGACGGGCGCTACACGCCGCCCGCGGCCATCCGTTTCATGGAGCCCGCGCTGCGGATCGCGCAGAGCCTGCAGTTGAGCCGCTTCGGCTGGGATTATCAGGTTCCGCCCGAGCAGCAGGCGCTGCTCGACGCGATCGCGCCGCGGCGCGCCGCCACCGCCGACGATCCGCATGCGCTGCCGTCACGCACGCGCGGCGAGCCGTTTCCGACGAAGATCATCGGTCGCGGCGTCGAGCCGGACGCCTGACACGGCCGGCGACGACTCGCGGCACTGGCGACACTCGAGCGCCCGCGGCACATCGTCGCACAACGCGCACGACGCGCACATCGCGTTCAACGCGGCGTGTTGCCCGATTCGACGCCCCAGCGTGCAAGCGCCGCGTCGTCGGTGCTGCGCGCATCGACCCAGCGTTCACCGTCCGGCGTCGTTTCCTTCTTCCAGAACGGCGCTTCGGTCTTCAGGTAGTCCATCACGAACTCGCACGACGCGAACGCGTCGCCGCGATGCGACGCGACCGTCGCGACCATCACGATCTGGTCGAGCGGCAACAGCCGCCCGACGCGATGCACGATCGCGACGTCGATCCCCGGCCAGCGCCGGCCGGCCTCGGCGGCGATCTTCTCGAGCGCCTTCTCGGTCATCCCCGGATAGTGCTCGAGCTCCAGCACGGCGACCGTATCGCCTTCGTTCAGGTCGCGCACGGTGCCGACGAAGCAGGCGACGGCGCCGATCTTCGGATTGCGCGCGCGCAGTGCCGCCACTTCAGCGTTCAAGTCGAAATCGTCCGTCTGGACTCGTACCGTAGCCATCTTTCCCTCAGCCGCCCGTCACCGGCGGAAAGAACGCAACCTCGCAGCCGTCGGTGAGCCGCGTGTCGGGGTCGGTCATCTCGTGATTGCACGCCATGCGCAACGCGCGCCCTTCGGCGAGCGTCTCGGCCCACGCGCCGCCGCGCAGGCGCAGCCATGCGCGCACGTCGCCCACGGTGGTCACGCCGTCCGGCACGTCGGCCTGTTCGTCGGACACGCCGAGCGCCTCGCGCACGCTTGCAAAGAATTTCAGCTGAATCTTCATAGGTCGGGAAGCCGTCGCGTTACGACAGCAGTTCGGAAAACGGAATGAAACGCACGGTCTCGCCCGCGCTGATCGCGTGCTGCGGCGGATTGTCGATCAGGCCGTCGCCCCACACCGTCGACGTGAGCACCGCCGAGCTCTGATTCGAGAACAGGTCGAGACCGCCGGCCGCGTTGACGCGGGCGCGCAAGAATTCGTTGCGCCGGTCGCCCTTGCTCTGCGAGAAGTCCGCGCGCAGCGACAGCGCGCGCGGCGCGACGTCGCGCACGCCGGACAGGCGCAGCAGGAACGGCCGCACGAACAGCAGGAACGTGACGAAGCTCGACACGGGGTTGCCGGGCAGCCCGATGAAGTGCGCGTCGGCGCGCTCGTCGCCGCGGCGCACCGCGCCGTACGCGAGCGGCTTGCCGGGCTTCATCGCGATCTGCCACAGCGCGAGCCGCCCTTCGGCCTCGACGGCCGGCTTCACGTGATCCTCGTCGCCGACCGACACGCCGCCGCTCGTCAGGATCACGTCGTGATCGCGCGCGGCCTCGCGCAGCGTGTCGCGGGTCGCGGCGAGCGAGTCCGGCACGATTCCGTAGTCGGTCACGTGGCAGCCGAGCCGCTCGAGCAGCCCGCGCAGCGTGAAGCGGTTCGAGTTGTAGATGGCGCCGGGCTTCAGCGGCTCGCCGGGCATCGTCAGTTCGTCGCCGGTGAAGAACACCGCGACGCGAATCCGGCGCGCGACCGGCAACTGCGCGCAGCCGACCGATGCGGCGAGACCCAGCGCCTGCGGCGTGAGCCGCGTGCCGGTCGGCAGGATCACCGAGCCCTGGCGGATGTCCGCGCCCTGCGCAGTGATCCATTCACCGGCTTTCGGCGTGTGCAGGATCTCGACCGCGTCGCCGTCGGCCGCCGTCTGCTCTTGCATCACGACGGCGTCGGCGCCGGGCGGCACCGTCGCGCCGGTGAAGATCCGCGCCGCCGTACCTGCCGCGAGGGGCGCAGCCGGATGGCCGGCCGGAATCCGCTGCGACACCGGCAGGCGCCGGTCGCCGTGCAGCAGGTCGGCAACGCGCACCGCATAGCCGTCCATCGCGCTCGTATGCATCGGCGGCACGTCGAGCGGCGAACTCACGTCGGCGGCCAGTACGCGGCCGAGCGCATCGAGCGTGGCGACGGCTTCAGTGCCGGGCAGCGGCTTCGCGGCATCGAGCAGCGCGGCGAGCGCTTCGGCGGTCGACAGCATCGGCGCGCGCGGCGCCGCGGGATTCGGGTTCGACATCGATGGAATCGGGGATCGTTGGAGTCAATACGTCATTGTAGCGACGCCGTCGCGCCCACGCGCGATATGGCCGACATGCGGAAACTGTGATCGGCGCGAACGCGCCCACCTGGCACTTGTTTAGCGCTGCCTGACCAGACCAAACAAACGAAACAAGCGAACCAAACGAAACGGCCGGAACCCCGACTCGTGCGACGAATCGGCATTCCGGCCGTGCTGCGCCGCCGGGTGTGCCACCCGGCAGCCCGGCGTTGCGGCGCGACGTCAGGCGCCCGTATGCGCGACGATGAAGTCCTTCACCTGTTGCGCGTCGGCCTTCACGACCTCGAAACGCTGCGGCAGCGCCTCGAGCCCGTCGAATGCGGCCGGCCGCTCGGCTTCACGATCGAGCGCTTCGCGGATCGTCTCGCCGAACTTGATCGGCTGCGCCGTCTCGAGCACGACCATCGGCACGCCCGCATCCAGATGCTCGCGCGCGACCTTCACGCCGTCGGCCGTATGCGTATCGATCATCGTGTCGTAGCGCGAGAACACGTCGCGGATCGTCGCGATCCGGTCGGTGTGGCTGCTGCGGCCCGACACGAAGCCGAACTCGGCCACGCGCGCGAAATCGCCGCTCGCCGCGAGATCGAAACCGCCCTTCTCCTCGACGTCGCGGAACAGCTGCATCACGCGCGCGGGATCGCGGCCGAGCAGGTCGAACACGAAGCGCTCGAAGTTCGACGCCTTCGAGATGTCCATGCTCGGGCTGCTGGTGTGATACGTGTTCTCGGCGCTGCGCACGCGATAGGCGCCGGTGCGGAAGAACTCGTCGAGCACGTCGTTCTCGTTGGTCGCGACCACGAGCTTCGCGATCGGCAGGCCCATCATCCGCGCGATGTGGCCCGCGCAGACGTTGCCGAAGTTGCCCGACGGCACCGTGAACGACACGCGCTCGTCGTTCGACGTGGTCGCCGCGAAATAGCCCTTGAAGTAGTACACGACCTGCGCGACGACGCGTGCCCAGTTGATCGAGTTGACCGTGCCGATCTTCTGCTGCGCCTTGAACGCGTGATCGTTGGACACGGCCTTCACGATGTCCTGGCAATCGTCGAACACGCCTTCGACCGCGAGGTTGAAGATGTTCGGATCCTGCAGGCTGAACATCTGGGCCGTCTGGAACGCGCTCATCTTCTTGTGCGGCGACAGCATGAACACGCGCACGCCGGCCTTGCCGCGCATCGCGTATTCGGCCGCGCTGCCCGTGTCGCCCGACGTCGCGCCGAGAATGTTCAGCGCTTCGCCGTGCTTCGCGAGCGTGTACTCGAACAGGTTGCCGAGCAACTGCATCGCCATGTCCTTGAACGCGAGCGTCGGCCCGTTCGACAGTTCGAGCAGCGACAGCGGCGCGCCGTTCTCGGTGCCGAGCGTCTTCAGCGGCGTAATGTCGGACGCGTTCTCGCCGTGGCGCGTGTTGCTGTACACGGCAGCCGTGTACGTGCGGCGCGTGATCGTGCGCAGGTCGTCGGCCGGCACGTCGTCGCAGAACTTCGACAGGATCTCGAACGCGAGATCCGCGTACGGCAGCGCACGCCAGCGCGCGAGTTCGTCGGCCGACACCTTCGGATACTCGGCCGGCAGGTAGAGCCCGCCGTCCTTCGCGAGGCCGCCGAGCAGGATGTCGGAGAACGTGTGGCGCTCGCCGATGCCGGCGCCGCGCGTGGAGATGTAGTTCATGTCGTTCCTGGTCCTCAGTTCAGCGCTTCCATGCGCAGCTTCGTCACCTTCGACACCACCGTCGCGAGGCTCTCGATCTGCGCGATCGCCGCGTTCACGTGCTTCTCGACCGTCACGTGCGTGATCAGGATGATGTCGGTTTCGCCGTTCGCGTCGTCGATCTGCTCCGACTCCTTCTGCAGCAGCGCGTCGATCGAGATGCCCGATTCGGCGAGGATGCGCGTGATGGCGGCGAGCACGCCGGTCTGGTCGGCCACGCGCAGGCGCAGGTAGTAGCCGCTCGTGACTTCCTCGATCGGCAGGATCGGCGTGTTCGACAGGCTGTCCGGCTGGAACGCGAGATGCGGCACGCGATGCTCGGGGTCGGCCGTGTGCAGGCGCGTGACGTCGACGAGATCCGCGACGACCGCCGACGCGGTCGGCTCCGCGCCCGCGCCCTTGCCGTAGTACAGCGTGGTGCCCACTGCGTCGCCATGCACGACGACCGCGTTCATCGCGCCTTCGACGTTCGCGAGCAGGCGCTTTTCCGGGATCAGTGTCGGGTGCACGCGCAGCTCGATGCCGTTTTCGGCGCGGCGCGCGATGCCGAGCAGCTTGATCCGGTAGCCGAGCTCTTCCGCGTAGCGGATATCGGTCGCGTCGAGCTTGCTGATGCCTTCGACGTACGCGCGGTCGAACTGGACCGGCACGCCGAACGCGATCGCGCTCATGATGGTCGCCTTGTGCGCGGCGTCGACGCCCTCGATGTCGAAGGTCGGATCGGCTTCCGCGTAGCCAAGCTCCTGCGCGGCCTTCAGCGCGGTCGCGAAGTCGAGGCCGCGGTCGCGCATTTCCGACAGGATGTAGTTCGTCGTGCCGTTGATGATGCCGGCGATGTACTGGATGCGGTTGGCGGTCAGGCCTTCGCGCAGCGCCTTGATGATCGGGATGCCGCCGGCGACGGCCGCCTCGAACGCGACCATCACGCCCTTCTCGCGCGCGGCCTCGAAGATCTCGGTGCCGTGCACCGCGAGCAGCGCCTTGTTCGCCGTCACGACGTGCTTGCCGTTCGCGATCGCGCGCAGCACGAGCTCGCGTGCGATGCCCGTGCCGCCGATCATCTCGGCGATGATCGAGATCGACGGATCGTCGACGACCGCGTTGAAATCGTCGGTGATCTGCGCGGTGCCGGCGTGCGCACCGAGCGCCGCCTGCGCCTTGGCCGGGTTGCGCACGGCAATGCGCGCGACCTCGATGCCGCGCCCCGCGCGTCGTTTGATTTCTTCCTGGTTGCGGTGCAGCACCGTGAAGGTGCCGCTGCCGACGGTGCCGAAGCCCAACAGGCCAACTTTGATCGGTTCCATGCTGCGTGTGATCGATGAGTAAGAATGAGTTTGAATGCCGGTGACCCTGTCCGCTCAGACCGAATGGCGCTTGCGGTAGCCGTCGAGGAAGCGCGCGATCCGGTTGATCGAATCGGTCAGGTCGTCGAGGTTCGGCAGGAAGACCACGCGGAAGTGATCCGGCGCCGCCCAGTTGAAGCCCGTGCCTTGCACGAGCAGCACCCGCTCCTCGAGCAACAGGTCGAGGATGAATTGCTGGTCGTTCTGGATCGGATAGAGCTTCGGATCGAGGCGCGGGAACATGTACAGCGCGGCCTGCGGCTTCACGCAGGTCACGCCGGGAATCGACGTGAGCATGTCGTACGCGAGTTCGCGCTGCTTGTACAGGCGCCCGCTCGGCACGATCAGCTCGTTGATGCTCTGGTAGCCGCCGAGCGCGGTCTGGATCGCGAACTGGCCGGGCACGTTCGCGCACAGACGCATCGACGACAGGATCCCGAGCCCTTCCAGATAATCCTTCGCGCGCCGGCGGTTGTCGCCGCCGAGGCCCGACACGGCCATCCAGCCCGCGCGGTAGCCGCACGAGCGATAGCTCTTCGACAGGCTGTTGAACGTGACGGTGATCACGTCTTCCGACAGCGAACCGAGCGCGGTGTGCTCGAGGCCGTCATAGACGATCTTGTCGTAGACCTCGTCGGCGAACACGATCAGCCCGTACTCGCGCGCGATCGCGAGCAGCTCGAGCAGCAATTCGTCGGAATAAAGCGCGCCGGTCGGGTTGTTCGGGTTGATCACGACGATCGCCTTGGTGTTCGGCGTGATCTTGCGGCGGATGTCGTCGAGGTCGGGCATCCATGCGTTCTGCTCGTCGCACACGTAATGCACGGGCGTGCCGCCCGACAGGCTCACGGCGGCCGTCCACAGCGGGTAGTCGGGCGCCGGCAGCAGCACTTCGTCGCCGTCGTTCAGCAGCGCCTGGGTCGCCATCACGATCAGCTCGGACGCGCCGTTGCCGATGTAGATGTCGTCGAGGCCGACGCCCACGACGCCCTTTTGCTGCGTGTAGTGCATCACGGCCTTGCGTGCCGAGAACACGCCCTTCGAATCCGAATAGCCGGACGACGCCGGCAGGTTGCGGATCATGTCCTGGATGATCTCGTCCGGCGCGTCGAACCCGAACGGCGCGAGGTTGCCGATGTTCAGCTTGATGATGCGGTGGCCTTCTTCCTCGAGGCGCTTCGCGTGCTCGAGCACCGGGCCACGGATGTCGTAGCAGACGTTGAGCAGCTTGTTCGACTTCTGAATCGGTTTCACGACGACACGGTTCCTGGGTTGGCCTTGCGGCCGGGGGACGGGGATCAAAACTGGAGAGCGGCCGGTCTGTGCGCGCTGTCTAGACTGGGAAAAAGCGGGCGGTCGGACGCGGCTTGTGGCGACGCACGACGCAAGTGGCGCCCTGAGGCGACCAAAAAGTTATAATTTAGCGGATTTTGGCCGACTTTCGCAATGCACCATGGCCGCTGCGGGCCCGCGCCGTCGGGCGTCCCGCGCGCGCCGGTCGCGAAACCGGCCGCCCGGGCCCGTGCGGGCCCGGCCAGACATTCCCCTTACGGAACCGCGGAATACCGATTTGAAACTGCACCAGGACACGAGCGGCGCGCTCAACACCGTCACCGGCTACGGCCCCGATTATGTCGACGTCAACCTCCAACGCCACGAACGAAGCGTCATCGTGCTGCCCGGCGCCCCGGTGCGGGACTGGCCCGTGTCGGCGTTCGACGCGCTGGCGCCCGAGCATTTCGCGATGCTGCTCGACCCGGCACCCGAGCTCGTGATCTTCGGCAGCGGCGCGCGGCTGCGCTTCCCGCACCCGCGGCTCGTGGCCGCGCTCACGGCCAAGCGGATCGGCGTCGAGACGATGGATTTCCAGGCCGCGTGCCGCACTTACAACATCCTGATGGCCGAGGGCCGCAAAGTCGCCGCCGCGCTCTTAATTGAACGTTAATCCCCGATGCGGTAAAACTCGGGCCGGCACACCGGGTCGATCCCCGGATCGCGACTCGGTTCGATAACCGGCTCGATAACCGGCAGGCCGCCCGCCCCGGCGCAACCCGCCGGCGGCTCTCACAACAACCAACAGGCTGAAAATCCATGAACGATACGCCGTCGAGGCTACCGCTCAATCGCATCACGCTCGTCCTCCTGCTCGTCGCGCTCGCGATCGTCTGGTTCGCGCCGCTCGGGCTGCGCCACCTGATCCCGAGCGACGAAGGCCGCTACGCGGAGATGGCCCGCGAAATGTTCGTCACCGGCGACTGGATCACGCCGCGCTACAACGGCTACAAGTACTTCGAGAAGCCGCCGCTGCAGACCTGGCTGAACGCGCTCACGTTCGCGTGGTTCGGCATCGGCGAATGGCAGGCGCGCCTCTACACGGGCCTCGTCAGCTTTGCCGGCGTGCTGCTGGTCTGCTTCACCGGCGCGCGCCTGTTCAATCCGCTGTCCGGCTTCCTCGCGGCCGTGGTGCTCGCGTGCTCGCCGTACTGGAACCTGATGGGCCACTTCAACGCGCTCGACATGGGGCTCGCGTTCTGGATGGCGCTGTCGCTCTGCTCGCTGCTGCTCGCGCAGCGCCCCGGGCTGCGCGCGGGCGCGGCGCGCGGCTGGATGTGGGCGTGCTGGGCCGCGATGGCGTTCGCGGTGCTGTCCAAGGGCCTCGTCGGCCTGATCCTGCCCGGCGCCGTGCTGGTGCTCTATACGCTGATCGCGCGCGACTGGGCGCTGTGGAAGCGGCTGTACCTGGTGAGCGGCCTCGTGATCTTCTTCGCGATCGTCACGCCGTGGTTCGTGCTGGTCCAGCAGCGCAACCCGGAGTTCTTCAACTTCTTCTTCATCGTCCAGCAGTTCCGCCGCTACCTGACCCCCGAACAGAACCGCCCGGGCCCGCTCTACTATTTCGTGCCGGTGCTGCTCGTCGGCTTCCTGCCGTGGCTGTCGGTCGCGTGGCAGAGCATCCGCCATGCGCTGCGCATGCCGCGCCAGCCGAACGGCTTCTCGCCGATGCTCGTGCTGCTGATCTGGAGCGCGTTCATCTTCCTGTTCTTCAGCGCGTCGCATTCGAAGCTGATCTCGTACGTGCTGCCGGTCGCGCCGGCGCTCGCGCTGATCATCGGCGCGTACCTGCCGCTGATGAGCGCCGAGCGGTTCCGCCGCCACCTGCTCGGCTACCTGGTGTTCTTCGCCGCCGCGGCGCTGGGGATCATCGCGCTCGCGTACCAGGGCGACGCCCGCACGCCGAACGCGCTGTACCGCGCGTTCCAGATGTGGCTGTACGCGGGCCTCGCCGTCGCGGGCGCGCTCACGCTCGGCGCCGCCTGGCTGAACCGCCGCGTGGGCGTGGCGGCCGCGATCACTGCGTTCGGCGCGGCCTGGCTCGCGTTCGGCACGATCGGCGGCACCGGTCACGACGAATTCGGCCGCTACAGCTCCGGCGCGCTTCTCGCGCCCACGGTGCGGGCCGAACTCGCGAAGCTGCCGCCCGACACGCCGTTCTACTCGATCGAGATGCTCGATCACACGTTCCCGTTCTATATGGGCCACACGACGATCATGGTCCAGCGCCAGGACGAGCTCGCGTTCGGGATCTCCGTCGAGCCGAACAAGTGGATCCCGACCGTCGACCAATGGATCGAACGCTGGAAACAGGAAACCCGCGCGCTCGCGATCATGCCGCCCGGCCAGTACGACACGCTGGTCAAGCAAGGCGTGCCGATGCGCGTGATCGCGCGCGACAACCGCCGCGTGATCGTCGAGAAACCGCAATCGTAAGGACGTTCACCGCATGAATCCCGTTTCGCTCGTCTGCATCATCACCGGCGTGATGCTCAACGCCTGTGCGCAACTTCTGCTGAAAGCCGGCGTCAACGCCGTTGGACACTTCGAATTCAGCCGTGCGAACATCATCCCGGTCGGGTTCAAGATCGCGACCCAGCTGCCGATCATCGGCGGCCTCGCCTGCTATGTGCTGAGCGTCGTCGTCTGGATCCTCGGGCTGTCGCGGGTCGACGTGTCGATCGCGTACCCGATGCTGTCGCTCGGCTACGTGGTCAACGCGTTCGCCGCCTGGTACCTGTTCGGCGAAGTGCTGTCGGTCCAGCGGCTCATCGGCATCGGCATCATCCTGATCGGCGTGCTCGTGCTCGCACGCAGCTGACCGAGGCCGGCCGGCCCGGGCGGCCGGGCCGGCATTAAGTGTCCGCCTACAAAAAATCACGGTACGAATCCGCCAACCGGTGTTTAATGCCGGTTTCGGGCCGGATCGCCCGACCCTTTATTACCAGCCATTACAGGCCAAACACGCGTTCATGAGCCAGACTACCGCTCCGTTTCTGCCGTTCACCCGCCCCGAGATCGATGAGGAAACCATCCAGGGCGTCGTCGACGTGCTGCGTTCGGGCTGGATCACCACCGGCCCGCAGAGCCAGAAGTTCGAAGCCGCGCTGTCCGAGTATTGCGGCGGCCGTCCGGTCCGTGCATTCAACTCCGGCACGTGCACGCTCGAGATCGGCCTGCGCATCGCGGGCGTCGGCCCCGGCGACGAAGTCATCACGACGCCGGCGTCGTGGGTGTCGACCAGCAACGTGATCCTCGAGACCGGCGCGACGCCGGTGTTCGCCGACATCGACCCCGTCACGCGCAACATCGACCTCGACAAGCTCGAGCAGGCGATCACGCCGCGCACGAAGGCGATCATCCCGGTCTACCTGGCCGGCCTGCCGGTCGACATGGACCGCCTGTACGCGATCGCCCGCGCGCACAACCTGCGCGTGATCGAGGATGCCGCACAGGCGCTCGGCTCGACATGGAAAGGCAAGCGCATCGGCGCGATCGGCGACATCGTGTCGTTCAGCTTCCACGCGAACAAGAACCTGACGACGATCGAAGGCGGCGCGCTCGTGCTGAACAACGAGGACGAAGCGACGCTCGCGCAGAAGTACCGGCTGCAGGGCATCACGCGCACCGGCTTCGACGGGATGGACTGCGACGTGCTCGGCGGCAAGTACAACCTGACCGACGTCGCCGCGCGCGTCGGCCTCGGCCAGTTGCCGCACCTCGACCGCTTCACCGCGCAGCGCCGCACGCTCGCCCGCGCGTATTTCGCCGCGCTCGACAACGGCGCCGCCGTGAAGCTCGGGCTCGGGCTGCCCGTCGCCGATTTCGAGAACAGCAACTGGCACATGTTCCAGGTCACGCTGCCGCTCGACCGGCTGTCGATCTCGCGCGCCGATTTCATGGCGCAGATGAAGGAGCGCGGCATCGGCACGGGCGTGCACTATCCGGCCATCCATCTTTTCACGCTGTATCGTGCGCGCGGCTTCAAGGAGGGCATGTTCCCCCACGCCGAACGGTACGGCGCCTCGACCGTCACGCTGCCGCTCTTCACGCAGATGACGGAAGACGACGTGCGTCGCGTGGCCGACGCCGTCAATCAGATTTGCGAACAATACGGAAAATAAGCGTACATGAATCACCTTGAAGCACGCGTCGGGCACCCGGGCGCCGCGAACCCGGAGGTATCGGTCATCATCCCCGTGTACAACGAGGAAGACGGCCTGGCTGCGCTGTTCGCGCGGCTGTACCCGGCACTCGACGCACTCGGCACGTCGTACGAAGTGATCCTGATCAACGACGGCAGCCGCGACCGCTCGGCCGCGATGCTGGCGGACCAGTTCCACGTGCGCCCCGACACGACGCGCGTCGTGCTGCTCAACGGCAACTACGGCCAGCACATGGCGATCCTCGCCGGCTTCGCGCAGTCGCGCGGCGAGATCGTGATCACGCTCGACGCCGACCTGCAGAACCCGCCCGAGGAAATCGGCAAGCTGATCGCGAAGATGCGCGAAGGCTACGACTACGTCGGCTCGATCCGCAAGCAGCGCCAGGACAGCCTGTGGCGGCGCAAGGCGTCGCAGATGATGAACCGGCTGCGCGAGCGCATCACGCGCATCAAGATGACCGACCAGGGCTGCATGCTGCGCGCCTACAGCCGCCGCATCATCGACACGATCAACGTGTGCGGCGAAGTCAACACGTTCATCCCGGCGCTCGCGTACACGTTCGCGCAGAAGCCGACCGAAATCGAGGTCGCGCACGAGGAACGCTTCGCCGGCGAGTCGAAGTACTCGCTGTACAGCCTGATCCGGCTGAACTTCGACCTCGTGACCGGCTTCTCGGTCGTGCCGCTGCAGTGGCTGTCGTTCATCGGCGTGATCCTGTCGCTCGGCTCCGCCGCGCTGTTCGTGCTGCTGCTGGTGCGCCGCTTCATCGTCGGCGCGGAAGTGCAAGGCGTGTTCACGCTGTTCGCGATCACGTTCTTCCTGCTCGGCGTGATCATCTTCGCGCTCGGCCTGCTCGGCGAATACGTCGGCCGCATCTACCAGCAGGTGCGCGCGCGGCCGCGCTACCTGATCCAGGCCGTGCTCGAGCAGCACGAGGGCGTGCCGCCGGTGCCGGCCGCCGCGAACCGCACCGGAGCCGCGCAATGAAGCCGCGCGCGGTCGTCTTCGCGTATCACAACGTCGGCGTGCGCTGCCTGCAGGTGCTGCTGGCGCGCGGCGTCGACGTCGCGCTCGTCGTCACGCACGAAGACAACCCGAACGAGAACATCTGGTTCGGCAGCGTCGCATCGGTTGCCGCCGAGCACGGGATCCCGGTCGTCACGCCGGCCGACCCCGCCGACCCGGCGCTGCGCCGCGCGGTGTCCGACGCGCAGCCGGACTTCATCTTCTCGTTCTACTACCGCCACATGCTGCCGGTCGACCTGCTCGCGATCGCACCGCGCGGCGCGTTCAACATGCACGGTTCGCTGCTGCCGAAATACCGGGGTCGGGTTCCGACCAACTGGGCCGTGCTGAACGGCGAGACGGAAACCGGCGCGACGCTGCACGAGATGGCCGCGAAGCCGGACGCCGGCGCGATCATCGGCCAGACCGCCGTGCCGATCCTGCCGGACGACACGGCCGCGCAGGTGTTCGACAAGGTCACGGTGGCCGCCGAGCAGACGCTCTGGCGCGTGCTGCCCGCGCTGCTCGCGGGCGAGGCGCCGCACCTGCCGAACGACCTCGCGAGCGGCAGCTACTACGGCGGCCGCAAGCCGGAGGACGGCCGCATCGACTGGTCGAAGCCGGCCGCGCAGGTCTACAACCTGGTGCGCGCGGTCGCGCCCCCGTATCCCGGCGCGTTCACCGACGTCGGCGGCACGCGTTTCGTGGTCGCCCGTGCGCGGCTCGCGGCGCCCGGCAGCACGATCGCCGCGGCCGCGGCAGATTTGCCGCCCGGCCTGCACGTAAGCGATAATGCGCTATTCGGCGTCTGCGGCGACAGCCGCGCCCTATCCATTCTCGAGCTGTGGCAGCAGCGCGACGGCAGCGAAACCGTCGTGACGCCCGCGGAATTCGCGCAGTTTATTCATTCTTCCCGTCATTCATGAAAGCAAAAAAAGTCCTGATCCTGGGTGTGAACGGCTTCATCGGCCATCACCTGTCGAAGCGCATTCTTGAAACCACCGATTGGGAAGTGTTCGGCATGGACATGCAGACCGATCGGCTGGGCGACCTCGTCAACCACGAGCGGATGCACTTCTTCGAAGGCGACATCACGATCAACAAGGAGTGGGTCGAGTATCACGTGAAGAAGTGCGACGTGATCCTGCCGCTCGTCGCGATCGCCACGCCGGCCACGTACGTCCAGCAGCCGCTGCGCGTGTTCGAGCTCGACTTCGAGGCGAACCTGCCGATCGTGCGTTCGGCCGTCAAGTACGGCAAGCACCTCGTGTTCCCGTCGACCTCCGAGGTCTACGGCATGTGCTCGGACGAGCAGTTCGACCCGGACGCCTCGGCGCTCACCTACGGCCCGATCAACAAGCCGCGCTGGATCTACGCGTGCTCGAAGCAGCTGATGGACCGCGTGATCTGGGGTTACGGGATGGAAGGCCTGAACTTCACGCTGTTCCGTCCGTTCAACTGGATCGGCCCGGGCCTCGACTCGATCTACACGCCGAAGGAAGGCAGCTCGCGCGTCGTCACGCAGTTCCTCGGCCACATCGTGCGCGGCGAGAACATCAGCCTCGTCGACGGCGGCTCGCAGAAGCGCGCGTTCACCGACATCGACGACGGCATCAGCGCGCTGATGAAGATCATCGACAACAAGAACGGCATCGCGTCGGGCAAGATCTACAACATCGGGAATCCGAAGAATAACTACTCGGTTCGCGAGCTCGCGCACAAGATGCTCGAACTGGCCGCCGAATACCCGGAATACGCCGGTTCCGCGAAGCAGGTGCAGCTCGTCGAAACGACGTCGGGTGCGTACTACGGCAACGGCTACCAGGACGTGCAGAACCGCGTGCCGAAGATCGACAACACGATGCAGGAGCTCGCGTGGGCGCCGCAATCGACGTTCGACGACGCGCTGCGCAAGATCTTCGAAGCGTATCGCGGCCATGTCGCCGACGCGCGCGCACTCGTCGAACAGCAGAACTGACGGGACGCTCGCTTGGCTCGTATCGTCCTCAAGATCGACGTCGACACGCTGCGCGGCACGCGCGAAGGCGTGCCGAACCTCGCGCGCATCTTCGACCGCTTCAATGCGCGCGCGACCTTCCTCTTCAGCCTCGGGCCCGATCACACGGGCTGGGCGCTGCGGCGCGTGTTCCGCCCCGGCTTCCTGAAGAAGGTGTCGCGCACGTCGGTGGTCGAGCATTACGGCGTGAAGCAGCTGATGTACGGCGTGCTGCTGCCGGGCCCCGACATCGGCCGCCGCGCGCTTGCCGACATGCGCGCGATCCACGAGGCCGGCTTCGAATGCGGGATCCATACGTGGGATCACGTGTACTGGCAGGACAACGTGCGCGTGCAAGATCGCGCGTGGACCACGCGTGAAATGCAGAAGAGCCACGCGCGCTTCGTCGACATTTTCGGTGCGCCGCCCGTCACGCACGGCGCGGCCGGCTGGCAGATGAACGACGCCGCGTTCGAGCAGATCGACGCATGGGGGATGCGCTATGCATCCGACGGCCGCGGCCATTCGCCGTACCTGCCCGTGGTCGGCGGCCGCACGCTGTCGCACGTGCAGATGCCCACCACGCTGCCGACGCTCGACGAAGTGCTCGGCATCGACGGCATCGACACGCACAACGTCGCCACGCACATCCTGAAGTTCACCGAAACCAATCCGCACGACCAGGTGTTCACGCTGCATGCGGAGCTGGAAGGCCAGAAGCTCGCGCCGGTGTTCGAGCAACTGCTCGCCGGCTGGCGTGCGCAGGGCCATACGTTTGCGACGATGGGCGACTACCACGCGACGCTGGACCGCGACTCGCTGCCATCGTACCCTGTCGCGTGGGGCGAAATCCCCGGCCGCTCCGGCGAACTGATCGTCCAGCCCGACTGAGTTCGGAGTTCGCGCGCGCCGGCGCGCCGCCTGCCCTGCCCTTGCGGCATGCCGCCGCGGCGCCCCCCGCCGAACCGCGCCGCCCGAGCGGCGCCTTTCCATAACAACAGGAGAAACACGTGTCCGTCGAAGTTGACCGTCAAGTTCCCGATTTCACCGCAGCTGCCACGGGCGGCGACATTTCGCTGTCCGACCTGAAGGGCAAGAAGCTCGTTCTGTATTTCTATCCGAAGGACAACACGCCGGGCTGCACGACCGAAGGCCTGCAGTTCCGCGATCTCTATCCGAAGTTCAAGAAGGCCGGCGCCGAAGTGATCGGCGTGTCGCGCGACAGCCTGCGCTCGCATGACAACTTCAAGGCAAAGCTCGAGCTGCCGTTCCCGCTGATTTCCGATGCCGACGAAGCGCTGTGCGCGCTGTTCGATGTCATCAAGATGAAGAAAATGTATGGCAAGGAAGTGCGCGGAATCGAGCGTTCGACGTTCCTGATCGACGCCGACGGCGTGCTTCGCCAGGCATGGCGCGGCATCAAGGTACCCGGTCACGTGGACGACGTGCTTAAGGCTGTACAAGCGCTTTGAGGCGCGTTATATTGGGCCGCAATGAATGCCAGTTCGCCCCATATTTCTCGTAGCTGCGCCGGTGCCCGTTGCGATGCTTGCCGGCACCTGACGCGCATCACGACGGTATCAGCCGAGCCGCATGTCCCGGTCCACGGGGCAGCGGCTTTTTTTATGGACTGCGCGCCGGCTCTCGGTCCGGCCCTCACCTCGTCAAGGAGTTGATCGACACTCAGGCGAACCGGCTCGACGAAATTCCTGTGCGCCACCGCGCGCAAACTGCATGCGTCTACGTCACGCAGGATGCGATCAGCGGCGCACGTCATGCGACACGATTCCTCCCGAGGGACACCATGCCTTTGCCTACTCCCCCCAGCAAGCTCGGCAGCCTTCTGCCGCCCGACGAATACAAGGCGAAAGCGCGGCCCGCGAAAGCCGCGAAGAAATCCGCCGAAGGGGACGCATCCACAGCCGGTGACTATGGCCCGGCCAGCGTGGCCCAACCGATGACCGAAGCCGCGAACACGGCCGCGCCGCTGCGCGCCGTCGCGGCGTCGGCGCAGGAAGCCGCCGGCACGCCCGCTCGCGGGCGCAAGACCAGACAGACGGCCGCATTGCTGCAGCCGCTGCAGGCACCGGCCGAACCGGCGGCGCCTGCCGCACCGGTCGTCGCACGCAACGACAAGCCCGCCGCCGGCAAGCCTGCCGCGGCGCCCGCGCGCGATGCCGGCGCCGCGACGAAGTCGCGCAGCCGCAAGCCGGCCGATGGCGAACTGCAGAAGCTGTTCGTGCTCGACACCAACGTGCTGATGCACGACCCCAGCAGCCTCTTCCGTTTCGAGGAACACGACGTCTATCTGCCGATGATGACGCTCGAGGAACTCGACAATCACAAGAAGGGGATGTCGGAAGTCGCGCGCAACGCGCGCCAGGTCAGCCGCACGCTCGACGCGCTGGTCGCCGACGGCGGCCCGATCTCGGCGGGCATTCCGCTGTCGCGCCTCGGCAGCCGCGAGGCGCTCGGCCGCCTGTACTTCCAGACGAAGCTGGCCGACATCGCGCCGGTCGAAGGTCTGCCCGAGGGCAAGGCCGACAACCAGATCCTCGGTGTCGTGCGCGCGCTGCAGCGCGACCGGCCGGACCGCCAGGTCGTGCTGGTGTCGAAAGACATCAACATGCGGATCAAGGCGCATGCGCTCGGCCTGCCCGCGGAAGACTACTTCAACGACCAGGTACTCGAGGACAAGGATCTCCTTTATAACGGCGTGCGCGAACTGCCGCAGGACTTCTGGACCAAGCACGCGAAGGGGATGGAGAGCTGGCAGGACACGAAGACGGGCACCACGTACTACCGCGTGACGGGCCCGCTCGTCGCGTCGATGCTCGTCAACGAGTTCGTCTATCTCGAGCCGCAGAACGGCGAGCCGACGTTCCACGCGATCGTCCGCGAGCTGAACGGCAAGACGGCGCTGCTGCAGACGCTGCGCGACTACAGCCACCACAAGAACAACGTGTGGGGCATCACCGCGCGCAACCGCGAGCAGAATTTCGCGCTGAACCTGCTGATGAACCCCGAGATCGACTTCGTCACGCTGCTCGGCCAGGCCGGCACCGGCAAGACGCTCGTCGCGCTCGCGGCCGGCCTCGCGCAGGTGCTCGACGACAAGCGCTACAACGAGATCATCGTGACGCGCGCGACCGTGCCCGTCGGCGAGGACATCGGCTTCCTGCCCGGCACCGAGGAAGAGAAGATGCAGCCGTGGATGGGCGCATTCGACGACAACCTCGAAGTGCTGCAGAAGACCGATGACGCAGCCGGCGAATGGGGCCGTGCGGCGACGCAGGAACTGATCCGTTCGCGCCTGAAGGTGAAGAGCATGAACTTCATGCGCGGCCGCACGTTCGTCGACAAGTATCTGATCATCGACGAAGCGCAGAACCTGACGCCGAAACAGATGAAGACGCTCGTGACGCGCGCGGGCCCCGGCACGAAGATCGTGTGCCTCGGCAACATCGCGCAGATCGACACGCCTTACCTGACCGAAGGCAGCTCGGGCCTGACCTACGTCGTCGACCGCTTCAAGGGCTGGGGCCACAGCGGCCACGTGACCCTCGCACGCGGCGAACGCTCGCGGCTCGCCGACTACGCGTCGGACATCCTCTAACGCGATACGCCGGCGGCTCGCCGGCCTTCGACGCCCACGCGGCGCTCCGTTTCCGGAGCGCCGTTTTCATTTGTGGGGTCGGAGGCGTTCGTCATCGTTCGTTACGCAACAGCCGCACTTACGCGCGAAACTTCAAGTAAATTCTCAGGAATGGTTGCCTAAGCCCCGCCGGAACGTCTACCATCGGGTCTGTCTGTTGTCATACGATTCGCGAGCGTGCCGCGCTCGTGCGCCTTGTCATGCATCGAATCTGGGTTCCCGTCGCCGTCGTTTCACTGCTCGCGGCCTGCTCCAGCGTGCCGCCGGAGTCGGCGTCGCGCACCTCCGGCATGAAGATCACGACGCCGCGCGCATTCCCGCCGCCCGCCAATTTCCCGAAATTCGTCGATCACAGCGTCGGCCAGGAAGAAATCTCGATCCAGGCGATGAGCCTCGTCGGCGTCCCGTATCGCTGGGGCGGCAACACGCCGACCAGTGGTTTCGACTGCAGCGGCCTCGTGCGCTACGTGCTCGACCGCGCGGCCGACGTGAACCTGCCGCGCACGACCGCCGACATGAGCAGCCGCGGCGTGTCGATCGACCCCGACCAGGTCGCGCCGGGCGACCTGATCTTCTTCAACACGACCGGGCGTCCGCATTCGCACGTCGGCATCTACGTCGGCAAGCTGCGCTTCGTCAACGCGCCGTCGACCGGTGGCACCGTGCGGCTCGATTACCTGACGAACCCGTACTGGGCCAAGCGCTTCGACGGCATTCGCCGGGTCGCGCCGCCGCGCGGGGCGCCAACGCCGTTCGATGCGCCGACTTACGAGGCACGGCGCGATGCACCGGCGGCGGCTCCCGTCGTCGCTGCTGCCGCCGCCCCGCGGCAACGTGCCAATGCTTCGTCGCGGGCCAGCGTCGCACCGTCGGCCGCTCCGGTCGTAGCGACCGCCGCGGTTGCGCCGGCGGTCGCTCCCGCCGCCGCACCGACCGCCGATGCGTACGAGCCGCCGCCGCCGCGCATGCAGACCGCGCAGCAGCAGGCAGCGCCCGCGAATGGCGACATGACGGCCATGACGGCCATGACGGAGAATGCGCCGACCGGCCGGGCCGAGACCGGCACGCAGATTCCGACCACCGCGCTGACGGCCGCCGAGGCGGCCGCATTCGACGCGGAACCGCCGCCCGCGGCCGCGGCGCCGTCATCGCCGCGCAGCCTCGAGCCCGTGCAGGTGCTGCGTGCGTCGACGCAATCCGCGCCGGTCAGCCCGCGCACCGGCACCGCGGACGATCCGATCGCCCGCTTCGCGAACGGCAGTTACTGACACACGCGTTCCGCGGCTGCGTCACCGTTCGCCGCACTTTTCCGGACCACCAAAGAAAATGCGCCGCAGCCTTTCGGCTTGCGGCGCATTTCGTGTCGATCAGGCCGTGTCGGCGATCAGAAGATCTGATGCCCGAGCCACCACCCGCCGGCTGCGAACAGCGCGGCTGCAGGCAGCGTCAGCACCCACGCCCACACGATATTGCCGGCGACGCCCCAGCGCACGGCCGACAGCTTCTGCGTCGCGCCGACACCGACGATCGCACCGGTGATCGTGTGCGTGGTCGACACCGGAATGCCGAGGAACGACGCGATGAACAGCGTGATCGCCCCGCCGCTTTCGGCACAGAAACCGCCGACCGGCTTGAGCTTCGTGATCTTCTGTCCCATCGTGCGCACGATGCGCCAGCCGCCGAACAGCGTGCCGAGGCCCATCGACAGGTAGCACGCGCCGATCACCCACGCCGGCGGCGCATCGGCGGTTGCCGACGCGTAGCCGCTCGCGATCAGCAGCATCCAGATGATGCCGATCGTCTTCTGCGCGTCGTTACCGCCGTGGCCCAGGCTGTACAGGCCGGCCGACAGCAGCTGCAGCCGCCGGAAGCGCCGGTCGACCTTGCTGGGCGCGGTCCGGAAGTACAGCCACGACACGCCGAGCATGAACAGCGAACCGAGGATGAAACCGAGCAGCGGCGAAATGAAGATGAACGCAATCGTCTTCAGCAGCCCGTCGATGTTCAGCGAGCTCCAGCCCGACTTCGCGAGCGCCGCGCCGACGAGGCCGCCGATCAGCGCGTGCGACGAGCTCGACGGGATCCCGTAGTACCAGGTGATCACGTTCCAGCCGATCGCACCGACCAGCGCGCCGAACACGACGTAGTGGTCGACGATCTCGGGATCGATCGTGCCTTTGCCGACCGTCTGCGCGACCTTCAGGTGGAAGATGAAATAGGCGATCACGTTGAACGCGGCCGCGAACACGACGGCCTGCTGGGGCTTCAGCACCCCGGTCGACACGACGGTGGCGATCGAGTTCGCCGCGTCGTGGAAGCCGTTCATGAAGTCGAATACGAGCGCGACCAGCACCAGCGTCGCGACCATCCATAGGGCGAGTTGTATCGAATGCATCGTGGTCCGCTCAGGCGTTTTCCAGCACGATGCCTTCGATGATGTTCGCGACGTCCTCGCACTTGTCGGTGATCTCTTCGAGCAGCTCGTAGATCGCCTTCAGCTTGATGAGCGTCTTCACGTCGTCTTCCTCGCGGAACAGCTTCGACATGGCCGAGCGCAGCACGCGGTCGGCTTCCGATTCCCAGCGGTCGATCTCCTCGCACTGCTTGAGGATCTGCGCCGACTGCTTCATGTCGGACAGCAAGCCGACGGCCTGCTGCACGTGTTGCGCCGACTGCGTGACGATGTGCGCGAGCTGGCTCGCCTCGGACGTGACGGACTGCACGTCGTACAGCGATACGGCCGTCGCGACGTCTTCCATCAGGTCGAGGATGTCGTCCATCGTCGTGATCAGCTTGTGGATCTCGTCGCGATCGAGCGGCGTGATGAAGGTCTTGTGCAGCAGATCGATCGCTTCATGCGTCAGCTTGTCGGCGGCCTTCTCGGCCTTCTGCACGTTTTGCTTGTGAATCTCGGCGTCGGCGAGATTGTCGATCAGCAGTTCGAGTTCGCGGCCACCGGAAACGATGTGCTTCGCGTGCGCGTTGAAGAGTTCAAAGAACTTGCC
Source organism: Burkholderia sp. Nafp2/4-1b (assembly GCF_003635165.1). Classification (GTDB taxonomy): domain Bacteria; phylum Pseudomonadota; class Gammaproteobacteria; order Burkholderiales; family Burkholderiaceae; genus Burkholderia. The sequence continues at coordinate 87,636 of NZ_ML058602.1, forward strand.
CTCGGTGGGCATGAATCGACCGAACATGGGATTCCTGAGAGATTGTCAAACTACTGTCACGAAAACGGGCGACATTGTACCGTTTTCGGTCGCGACGCGACGCGCGCACATGCGCGCGCCGGGATTGGATACAACGCTTGGTGATTTAGGACTTTACAATCGGCGCGGAAGTGTTATTCGCCGTAGAACGTCTGCGCCCCTGCAAAATTATCGAACTTCGTGTATTGACCCAGGAACGTGAGCCGAACAGGGCCGATCGGACCGTTACGCTGCTTGCCGATGATGATTTCGGCCGTCCCTTTGTCCGGGCTGTCCGGGTTGTAGACTTCGTCACGGTAAATGAACAGGATCACGTCCGCGTCCTGTTCGATTGCGCCCGATTCACGCAAATCGGACATCACCGGACGCTTGTTCGGACGCTGTTCCAGACCGCGGTTCAGCTGCGACAGCGCGATCACCGGCACGTCGAGCTCCTTCGCCAGACTCTTCAGCGATCGCGAGATTTCCGAGATTTCGGTCGCGCGGTTCTCGCCCTGCGACGAACCCGACATCAGCTGCAGGTAGTCGACGATGATCAGGCCGAGCTTGCCGCACTGGCGCGCCAGACGCCGCGCGCGCGAACGCAATTCCATCGGGTTCAGGCCACCCGTCTCGTCGATGAAGAGCTGCGCCTCGCTCATCTTCTGCACCGCGTGGGTCAGCTTCGGCCAGTCCTCGTCGGTCAGGCGGCCGGTACGCATCCGGTGCTGGTCGAGCCGGCCGATCGAGCCGAGCATACGCATCACGAGCTGGGTGCCCGGCATTTCCATCGAGAACACCGCGACCGGCAGCCCGTACTCGACCGCGACGTATTCGCCGATGTTCATCGAGAAGGCCGTTTTGCCCATCGACGGTCTTCCCGCCACGATGATCAGCTCGCCGCCGTGCATCCCGGAGGTCATCCGGTCGAGGTCGACGAAGCCCGTCGGCGTGCCCGTGACGTCGCTCGGGTTCGCGGTGTGGTACAGCGTGTCGATGCGCTCGACGACCTGCGTGAGCAGCGGGCCGATCTCGAGGAAGCCCTGGTTGCCGCGCGCGCCCTCTTCGGCGATCGAGAACACCTTCGACTCGGCCTCGTCGAGCAGCTGGCGAACTTCCTTGCCCTGCGGATTGAACGCATCGGCCGAGATTTCGTCGGCGACCGACACCAGCCGGCGCAACACCGCGCGGTCGCGCACGATCTCCGCATAGCGACGGATGTTCGCGGCGCTCGGCGTGTTCTGCGCGAGTGCGTTCAGGTACGCGAGGCCGCCAACGTCGTCGGCCTTGCCGGACGTGACCAGCGCTTCGTACACGGTCACGACGTCGGCCGGGCGCGTCGACGCGATCAGCCGGCCGATGTGCTCGTAGATGATCCGGTGGTCGTAGCGATAGAAGTCGCCCTGCGACAGGAAGTCGGCAATCCGGTCCCATGCCGCGTTGTCGAGCAACAGGCCGCCGAGCACCGACTGTTCGGCTTCGACCGAATGCGGCGGGACTTTCAGCGATTCGATTTGAGGATCTTGCGGCGCGTTCATGGGTTGGGATTATCGCGAATAGATCGCGGCAGCGCTACCACCGCTTGCCGGCGAGCGGGCAATAAAAAAGGCAGGCCCCGGTTGCCCGGGCGCCTGCCCTTGTCCGGACGGCGGAAGCCGCCCGGAAAGCTTGCATACGCTTACGCGTGGTCGCCGATCACGTTGATCGTGACGTCGACGACGACGTCCGTGTGCAGCGCGACCTGGACGTTGTGCTCGCCGATCATCTTCAGCGGGCCTTCCGGCATGCGCACTTGCAGCTTCTCGACTTCGAAACCTGCCTTCTTCAGCAGTTCCGCGACGTCGCCGTTCGTGACCGAGCCGAACAGACGGCCGTCAACGCCCGACTTCTGCGTGATTTCGAACGTCTGGCCGTTCAGCTTCTCGCCGACTGCCTGCGATGCCGCCAGCTTTTCAGCGGCGATCTTTTCGAGTTCAGCGCGGCGAACTTCGAATTCAGCGATCGCTTCCTTCGTTGCACGGCGAGCCTTGCGGTTCGGGATCAGGAAGTTGCGAGCGTAACCGTCCTTGACCTTGACGATATCGCCGAGGTTGCCCAGATTGGCGACTTTTTCCAACAGAATGATTTGCATTCGAATTCTCCTTATTGCGTCGCCTGATTACGCCTTGTGCTGATCGGTGTACGGCAGCAGCGCGAGGAAACGCGCACGCTTGATTGCCGTATCCAGCTGACGCTGATAGTGCGCCTTCGTACCCGTCAGACGAGCCGGCGTGATCTTGCCGTTTTCGCCGATGAAGTCCTTCAGCGTTTCCGTGTCCTTGTAGTCGATCTGCTCGACGCCGGCAGCCGTGAAACGGCAGAACTTCTTGCGCTTGAAGAGCGGGTTTTGTTGCTGACGACGCTTGTCGAATTTCTTACCAGTCGGGCGGGCCATGATTTCAGTCCTTTCCTATGTCCTGCAATGCAGTGATGTGAAACACCAAGGTTCTCGCGTTGCGGCTTTTCTTTGCCAGGAAGCCCGTGAACAGCGTTTCGACGCCCATTTCACGACTTTCCAGCTTGCCGCTCGCCTCACCGGCCGCCACCGCCTCGATCGTCAATTCGACCTGACGGGGAATGCCTGCTTCGACGACTTCCGTGCGGTGATGCAACGTGGCGCTTGCGATCGGAACACCTGCCGGCGTATATCGCACCGGTGCGCGTTCGACGACGCTCGCCGTCAATTGCATCCTGTTCACGTGAGTCGCGCGCTCCTTGGTGGCTTAATGAGTGACGAACTTAAGCCTGCGCTTCGGTCGGCTGAGCTGCAGCCGCCTTCTTGGCTTCTTCGCGCTGAACTTCCTTCATCATCGGCGACGGGCCGGTCTCGGCCTTCTTCATCTTGACGATGAGGTGGCGCAGCACGGCGTCGTTGAACTTGAACGCGTGTTCGAGTTCGTCGAGCGTCGTCTGGTCGCACTCGATGTTCATGCAGACGTAGTGAGCCTTCGCGAGTTTCTCGATCATGTAGGCCAGTTGGCGACGGCCCCAGTCTTCGACACGGTGGATCTGGCCGCCGTGCGTCGTGATCGTGGTCTTGTAACGCTCGATCATCGCGGGCACTTGCTCGCTCTGATCGGGGTGCACGATGAATACGATTTCGTAATGACGCATACACACTCCTTGTGGATTAAAGCCACCCGGGCGTCTGAACCGGTGTGGCAAGTGAGAAGCCGAAGATTCTAACCCGGTTACGGGGCGCATGCAAGCCCGATCGACGATTCCCGACCGGATTCGGCCATGTTTTCAACGACTTGACGGATGCGGCAGCGCCGCCGGCCAAAACGGCCGCCCGCGTGACCGCTCGGGAATTGGGGACGGAGCTTCGGGCAGGCCTGGCACGGCCTGCCGTCACTCGCTGCGGGCTACGCCGAGCCGCGTGTCGAGCGCCGTCCGGAACGCGGCGAGCGCCGACGGCTCGGCGTCGGTCACGGCCCACCACGTCATCCCTGCCGCGTCCCAGCGATCGAGCGCATAGCCCTGCGACACGGTCGCGTACGGTGCGCGATCGCGCCCTTCTCCGGCCGGACGCACGTACACGTCGATCACGTGCTGCCGATAGCGGTACACGAGCACCGCGACGCGGCGGCGCCCGACGTAGTCGAGCCGGCCGCCGGCCAGCGGGAAGCCGCTCGCCGCCAGGTCCTCGACCGGCGGCGCATAGTCGAGCCGGCCGTTGAACCACGGCTTGACGGTGTGCCGGTCGGTCGAGATCACGTCGATATCGCGTGCCGACAGGCCGGCCCGCACGTGGCTCGCGACCAGTTCGTCGACCGTCTGGTCGGTATCGGCGCGGTGGGTGGACAACACCATCCCGGCTGCCGCCGCGAGCGCAACCACCAGCGCCACGCCCCAGCCGAGCCCGGGCAACGCCCCGACCCGCGGCCCCGGCCCGGCAGACGCCGGGCGAGCCGATACGCCGCGCTCGGCCGGCCATGCGAACCAGCGGCGACCGCTCGGCCGAGGCCGAGGCCCGGGCTGCGGCTGCGGCCGCGCTGCAGCTTCGTCCGGCTCCGGTGCGGGTTCCGCACGGGCCGCGCCGCGCGCCCGTTCCTGCCCGCCACCTGCCGCCGGCAGCGCGGCGAGGATGCTCGCGCGCAGCGCATCCGGCACGCGGTGATAGTCCGCCTGCCGCACGGCCCGCGCGAGCGCGACGATCCGCGCGCGTTCGCGGCGGCACGCGTCGCACCCTTCGACATGCCGCTGGACGCGCAACGCATCGGGCGCCGACAGCTCGCGGTCGACGTCCGCGTCCAGCAATGCGCGCGCTTCGTTACAGTCCATCGATCGCCTCCGATGCGGTTCCGCCCGCCGACGCACGTCCCGGCGCGCTTTCGCGTGCCGGCGTCTGCGTGCCGACCAGCAGCGCGGCGAGCCGACGCCGGCCGCGCGCGAGCCGCGACATCACGGTGCCGACCGGTATGTCGGCGATCGCCGCGATCTCGCGGTAACTCAAATCCTCCATCTCGCGCAGCACCAGCACCTCGCGGTATTCGGACGGCAGCTTCGCGAGCGCCGCGTTCACGAGCCGCACGTTCTCGCCGCGCAGCAGGTGCACGAGCGGATCCTCGGTCGCCGGCTGCCAGTCGTCGGGCACCTCGGTGTCGTCGAGCGTGTCGGGCAGCGCGACCTCGTGCGCGTGGGTGCGGCGGCGCCACTCGGTGTACCAGGTGTGGCGCACGATCGTCAGCAGCCAAGGCCGCGCGTTGTCGCCGCGACACGAGTCGACGAAGCGCAGCGCGCGCATGCATGCGTCTTGCACGACGTCGTCCGCGTCGCCCGCGTTGCCGCTCAGCCAGCGCGCGAGGTTGTACGCGGCGTCGAGATGCGGCAGCACGAGCGCGCGAAACCGCTCGCCGCGTGCGAGCGCGTCGTCTCCTGGCCGCTCGTCGACCGCCTGTCCGGCTTGCCCCACATGGCCTCCTGTTCCGGCGGCCGAAGCCGCACACGTCTCGCGTCCGAAGTCGCGTCCGGTCTCGCGCCCGGCGCCCGGACAGACCGGCAGCGCGCGCACTCGATGACCTTACCGCCGCTGCGTCGAGTTTATTCCCGCACGAAGCCGATGAAGCGCAAAAAATTCGCGGAACGAACCGGCCGCGCTCGTTACGGCGTGCTGCTCCAGTAGCCGGGGCGCGCATAGGCGTCGCGCAGGTAGTCGATGAAGTAGCGCACGCGCGCCGGCACGTAGCGCTGCTGCGGGTAGACCGCGAGGATGTCGTAGTCGGGCAGCGCGTATTCGTCGAGCACCGTCTCGAGTTCGCCCGTTTCGAGCTGCGCGGCGATTTCCCAGGTCGAGCGCCAGCCGAGCCCGAGGCTCTCGGCCACCCAGCGATGCAGCAGCTCGCCGTCGTTGCAGTCCAGGTTGCCGGCCACCCGCATCGTCACGATCTTGCCGTGGCGCTGGAAATACCAGCCGCGGTTCTGGCCGCCCTGCAGGTTGAACGCGAGACAGTTGTGCTTCAGCAGGTCGTCGAGCGACTTCGGCCGGCCGTGCTTGCGGAAATACTCGGGCGTACCGCACACGACGCGCCGGTTCGACGCGAGCTTCACCGCGACGAAGTTCGGATCGACCGAGCCGCCGATTCGGATCGACAGGTCGTAGCCTTCGCGCACGAGATCGACGACGCGGTCGGTCAGGTTGAACGACAGCTGCATTTCCGGCTTGTCGGCGAGAAAACCGGGCGCGTGCGGCGCGACGTGCTTGCGGCCGAACGCGGCCGGCGCGGACACGATCAGATGCCCGCTGACCGCGCGCCGCCCGGCGGCCAGTTCGTTCTCGGCCTGGTCCCATTCGGACAGCAGCCCGCGGCAGCGCTCGAGGAACGCGGCCCCCTCCTCGCTGACCACCAGCCGCCGCGTCGAGCGGTACATCAGCTTCACGCCGAGGCGCTTCTCGAGCGCGTCGATGCGCCGCCCGAGCACCACCGGCGACACGCCCTCCTCGAGCGCGGCCGCCGCGAGGCTGCCCGCGTCCGCGACCCGCACGAACGTCTCGATCTGCTTGAAACGATCCATCTGCTGCCTCCGTCCCGGCTCCGACACCGGCGGGAAGCCCCGTCCGGCCGTCATTCCATACTTTTAGTTTCGAAATAAGCGACTTCGGCTGATCTTATCAAACCTTTCCTGCGTCCCTAAAGTGTTGCCAACAGACCGATTCGCAAGATCCGACTATCCAAGGAGACATTCATGGCCAAGATGAGAGCCGTCGACGCAGCCGTACTCGTGCTCGAGAAGGAAGGCATCCAGACCGCGTTCGGCGTGCCGGGCGCGGCAATCAACCCGTTCTATTCCGCGATGCGCAAGTCGGGCGGCATCAGCCACGTGCTGGCGCGCCACGTCGAAGGCGCGTCGCACATGGCCGAAGGCTTCACGCGTGCGGCACCGGGCAACATCGGCGTGTGCATCGGCACGTCGGGCCCCGCCGGCACCGACATGATCACCGGCCTCTACTCCGCATCGGCCGACTCGATTCCGATCCTCGCGATCACGGGCCAGGCCCCGCGTGCACGCCTGTACAAGGAAGACTTCCAGGCCGTCGACATCGAGTCGATCGCGAAGCCCGTCACCAAGTGGGCCGTCACCGTGCGCGAGCCGGCGCTCGTGCCGCGCGTGTTCCAGCAGGCATTCCACCTGATGCGCTCGGGCCGTCCGGGCCCGGTGCTGGTCGATCTGCCGATCGACGTGCAGCTCGCCGAAATCGAATTCGACATCGACACGTATGAACCGCTGCCGGTCTACAAGCCCGCGGCGACCCGCGCGCAGATCGAGAAGGCACTCGCGATGCTCAACGACGCGGACAAGCCGCTGATCGTGTCGGGCGGCGGCGTGCTCAACGCGGCGGCCGAAGACCTGCTCGTGCAGTTCGCCGAAACGGTCGGCGTGCCGGTGATCCCGACGCTGATGTCGTGGGGCGCGATTGCCGACGACCACCCGCTGATGGCCGGCATGGTCGGCCTGCAGACGTCGCACCGCTACGGCAACGCGACGATGCTCGCGTCCGACTTCGTGCTCGGCATCGGCAACCGCTGGGCGAACCGCCACACGGGCAGTGTCGAGGTCTACACGAAGGGCCGCAAGTTCGTGCACGTCGACATCGAACCGACGCAGATCGGCCGTGTGTTCGGCCCCGATCTCGGCATCGTGTCCGACGCGAAGGCGGCGCTCGAGCTGTTCGTCGCGGTCGCGCGGGAATGGAAGGCCGCCGGCAAGCTGAAGGACCGCAGCGAATGGGTGTCGGAGTGCCAGGCGCGCAAGCGCACGCTGCAGCGCAAGACCCACTTCGACAACGTGCCGGTCAAGCCGCAGCGCGTGTACGAAGAGATGAACAAGGTGTTCGGCCGCGATACGTGCTACGTCAGCACGATCGGCCTGTCGCAGATCGCCGCCTCGCAGTTCCTGCACGTGTTCAAGGCGCGCAACTGGATCAACTGCGGCCAGGCCGGCCCGCTCGGCTGGACGATCCCTGCCGCGCTCGGCGTGCGTGCGGCCGACCCGCGCCGTCCGATCGTCGCGCTGTCCGGCGACTACGACTTCCAGTTCATGATCGAGGAACTGGCCGCGGGCGCGCAATTCAAGCTGCCGTACGTGCACGTCGTCGTGAACAACTCGTACCTCGGCCTGATCCGCCAGGCGCAGCGCGCGTTCGACATGGACTACTGCGTGCAGCTCGCGTTCGACAACGTCAACGCACCGGAGCTGAACGGTTATGGCGTCGATCACGTGGCGGTTGCCGAAGGCCTCGGCTGCAAGGCGCTGCGCGTGTTCAAGCCGGAAGAAATCGAGCCGGCACTGCGCCAGGCGCAAACGCTCGCGGAAGAGTTCAGCGTGCCGGTGGTCGTCGAAGTGATCCTCGAGCGCGTGACCAACATCTCGATGGGCACCGAAATCGACGCGATCAACGAATTCGAGGAACTCGCCGAGAAGGCCGAGCACGCGCCGACCGCGATCTCGATGCTCGACTGATCCGCACGCCATTTTTTGACTGACCGACCGAAGAGGCTTAGCTCATGCCGAAGTTTGCTGCAAACCTGACCATGCTGTTCAACGAAGTGCCGTTCCTCGACCGCTTCAAGGCGGCCGCGGACGCGGGCTTCGACGCCGTCGAGTTCCTGTTCCCGTACCCGTACGCGAAAGAGGAACTCGCCGAGCGGCTCGAGACGCACCGCCTGCGCCTCGTGCTGCACAACCTGCCGGCCGGCAACTGGGATCAGGGCGAGCGCGGCATTGCGTGCCTGCCCGATCGCGTCGGCGAATTCCAGGAAGGGGTCGGCCGTGCGATCGAGTACGCGAAGGCGCTGAAGGTGCCGCAGCTGAACTGCCTCGTCGGGATCCCGTCGGCGAGCACGGCGCGCGACAAGACGTTCGTCACGATCGTCGACAACCTGCGCTTCGCCGCCGATGCGCTGAAGCGCGAAGGCATCCGCCTGCTGGTCGAACCGTGCAACAGCTTCGACATCCCGGGCTTCGCGCTGAACCGCTCGTCCGAAGGGCTCGACGTGATCCGCGCGGTCGGCTCGGACAACCTGTTCCTGCAGTACGACATCTATCACATGCAGCGCATGGAAGGCGAACTGGCCGCGACGATCGAACGCAACCTCGCATCGATCGGCCATGTCCAGCTCGCGGACAACCCGGGCCGCAACGAGCCGGGTACGGGCGAGATCAACTACGCGTTCCTGTTCGCGCTGCTCGACCGGCTCGGCTATGCCGGCTACGTCGGCTGCGAATACAAGCCGCGCACCACCACGACGGAAGGGCTCGGCTGGCTGCAAAGCGTCGCCGGCTGCGCACCGGCGTCGGCGCGTCGCGCGGCCTGAGATCCGCCCGTCCGCGGCTTTCCCCAGATACGCCCCTATAGGAGACTTTCACATGGCAACCATCGGTTTCATCGGCCTCGGCATCATGGGCGCGCACATGGCGCGCAACCTGCTCAAGGGCGATCATCAGCTCGTCGTGAACGGCGCGTTCCCGATTCCGGACGATCTGCGCGGCAGCGCGAAGGTCGTCGCGAACTCGACCGAAGTCGCGCAGCACGCCGACATCATCATCTCGATGGTGCCGGACACGCCGGACGTGCGTAACGTGCTGTTCGCAGACGACGGCGTCGCGAAGGGCCTGACGGCCGGCAAGCTCGTGATCGACATGAGCTCGATCTCGCCGCTCGACACGCAGGCATTCGCGAAGCAGATCAATGCGCTCGGCTGCGACTACCTCGACGCGCCGGTGTCCGGCGGCGAAGTCGGCGCCCGCGAAGCGACGCTGACGATCATGGTCGGCGGCCCTGAGAAGGCGTTCGAGCGCGCGAAGCCGCTGTTCGAGAAGATGGGCAAGAACATCACGCTCGTCGGCGACAACGGCGCGGGCCAGACCTGCAAGGTCGCGAACCAGATCATCGTCGCGCTGAACATCGAAGCGGTCGGCGAAGCGCTGCTGTTCGCCGCACGCTCGGGCGCCGATCCGGAGCGCGTGCGCCAGGCGCTGATGGGCGGCTTCGCCGCATCGCGCATCCTCGAAGTGCACGGCGCGCGCATGACCAAGCGCACGTTCGATCCGGGCTTCCGCATCGAGCTGCACCAGAAGGATCTGAACCTCGCGCTCGACGGCGCACGCAAGCTCGGCCTCGCGCTGCCGCACACGGCCAGCGCGCAGCAACTGTTCAGCGTGTGCGCATCGCACGGCGGCAAGGCATGGGATCACTCGGCACTCGTGCGCGCGCTCGAGATCATGTCGAACTTCGAAATCGGCCAGACGCCGGCCGCGTAACGCGGATGCCGGAACAGGCGTTTCGCTGCAATGGCGCAACGCGTGTCACGAACACACGCGATCCGGTCACGGCCGGTCGCATCGATGCGCGACATCACGCGCATCACGGTGGGGCGCCCCGCCGCGCATCGCTGAAATGCATGCGCGACGGGGCGAAAAACGCCGCTCTGGGCTGAGAGCGGCGTGGTGGGGTCCGCAGCGGCACCCGGCGGCGCCGGGGAAGCCTTGGTCGGTCAGACGTCGTCGTCGGGTGTCCGCCTGTCGGATTTCGCGCATAACATTTCTTTACGTTCACGCGTACGATTTTTCATGCAATCGTCGCGATGAACGCCTACACTTTTGCCACGCCTTTCGAAAAATCCGCCGCGCTTGCGCTCACTCCGGTGAGCGCGTCCAGCGCGGTGTTTTTTTCGCCACTTCACGGCGCGTTTTCTATTCAACCACCTAAGGAGTGCAACGATGGGTCTTCTTTCGTTTATCAAAGAGGCGGGTGAAAAACTGCTGGGTCACGCTGACGCGCAAGCAGCGGAAGATCCGAATGCCGCGAACCAGACCGCGGCCGATGCGATCAAGAACTACATCAGCACGCAAGGTCTCGACACGTCGAACCTGACCGTCGCGTTCGACGGCGCGTCGCGCACCGTCACGCTGTCGGGCAGCGTCGCCGACCTCGACACGAAGGCGAAGGTCAAGGTCGCGGCCGGCAACGTGCAAGGCGTCGCGGGCGTGAACGACGACGATCTGCAGCCGGACGATCAGGAAGTCCAGTACCACGACGTGAAGCCGGGCGACACGCTGTCCGCGATCGCCAAGGAAGTGTACGGCGACGCGAACAAGTACCCGGCGATCTTCGAGGCGAACAAGCCGATGCTGTCGAGCCCGGACCGGATCTATCCGGGTCAGAAGCTCGTGATTCCGCCGCAGTCCTGAGCATTCGCGCAGCGCTGACGTGACAAAGGCAGGCCGTTGGCCTGCCTTTTTTCATGTGCGCTTGATGGGCGCTTGATGGGCGCCTCATGCACGCTTCATGCGCGTGACGCCCCTGCATGTGCGCCGCCCGATCGGCGGCCGTCGCTCACAGCGTGTCGAATGCGCGTTGCAGCGCGTCGCGCTCGTGAATACCGTTTGCAAGTGCGAGCATCAGCAGCACACGCGCCTTGAACGGGTTCAGCGACCCGGCGCTGACGAAGCCGAGCGCATCGTCGCTCGCCGCGCCATTGCGCATCACGTGCCCGGAACCGACGCGCGACGCACGCACCACGACCACGCCCGCCTTCACCGCATCGGCGAGCGCCGCCTGCAGCGTCGCATGGATCGACCCGTTGCCGGTGCCCGCGACCACGAGGCCACGCACGCCGGCCGCGACGAGCGCGTCGACGGCCGTGCGCGTCACGCCCGCATAGCTCGCGATCACTTCGACCGGCGGCCACGTCGCGGCAATCGCCAGTTGCGCGTCGCGCGCACGCGTGACGCGGCGCGCGAATTCGACGCGGCCGTCCTGCACCCAGCCGAGCGCGCCGAGCTCCGGCGACTGGAATGCGTCGACCGCGTAGGTGCTGGTCTTCACGACATCGCGCGCGCCATGGATCCGGTTGTTGAACGCGACGAGCACGCCCTGCCCGCGCGCGGCCGGATGTGCGGCGACCGTCACCGCGTTCAGCAGGTTCAGCGGACCGTCGGACGACAGCGCGGTGGCCGGGCGCATCGCGGCCGTCAGCACGACCGGCTTGTCGCCGGTCACGACCAGATGCAACGCGTACGCGGTTTCCTCGAGCGTGTCGGTGCCGTGGGTGATCACGATGCCGTCGATCGCCGGATCGGCCATCAGCGCGTCGATGCGCGCGGCGAGCGTATTCCAAAGCGGCAGCGCGAGATCCTTGCTGTCGATGCTGGCGACCTGCTCGGCGTCGATGCGCGCGACCGACGCGAGTGCCGGCACCGCGTCGAGCAGGAAATTGACGCCGAGCGCGCCGGCCTGATAGCCGGCCGTGCTGGCGGCGTCCGGCGCGGCGCCGGCGATCGTGCCGCCGGTCGCGAGTACGGCGATGCGCGGCAACGCCGGCGCGGACGAAGGGGATGCGGAGTTCGGAGTGTTCATGGCCGCGATTGTAATGGCTCGCGGCCGGCATCCGGTAGGTTCCGCGCACGAGCGGCGCGGCGCGCCGGGACGACGCGCATCATGGTTTGTCCCGATCGCCGGCGCGTGCGCGCCGTCAACGGCGACACCGGCCGCCGCGTTATAGAAATGCCGTTCTGGTGTTTTCACATTGATTTGCCATAATCGGAGCGCGCGGCGCGATGTGGCCCTGTTCCCGTTGCGCCGGGCTTCGCGACGGCGTCGATATAAAACGCAATTCACCCCATGGGAGTGTCGAAATGAAAATCCAATCGCTCGTAGCCGCAGTGCTTCTCGGCGGCATGCTGGCTTCCCCCGCGTTCGCGGCGAATACCCAGCAGGACAAGATGAAGGCCTGTAACACGCAGGCAACCGGCAAGACGGGCGACGAACGCAAGGCGTTCATGAAGGACTGCCTGTCGGCCAAGCCCGCGAAGGCGATGACGCAGCAGGAAAAGATGAAGGCCTGCAACACCCAGGCTACCGGCAAGAAGGGCGACGAACGCAAGACGTTCATGAAGAGCTGCCTGAGCAGCCAGCCGGCCGCCTGAGTTCCGGCGCTCCCGCACGCATGCCGCGCACCGCTTCGGCGGCCGCGGCATTTTTGTTTTCGTTGTACGCGCATCGACGCGGCGATGAGGTCGGATGCGTGGCCGAATCGCCGAACCGCTGAATCGCCGGACTACCGCACCGCCGCACCCGTGCATCGCCCGGTTTGACGTCGGCCTGCGCGCCGCCACGGCATTCATCCCGCCATCCTTCCCCGCTTCCCGCTCGCACCATGCGAATGCCGCCACATGGTGCGGCAATTCGCCGCGATTTCTTCTATGATGGCTGCAACGCGGCCCCTCCAAGTACAAGAAGCGCCATCGGGCCGCCCTCGAGACGGACGCGCACGCCGCGTCAAACGGAGGCATGGATGGCATGGAGACAACACCGCTGGTTCCGCCGCTGGCTGATCGTGATCGTGTTCTGGGCCGTGCCCGTCGCGATCGTGGCCGTGCGCGAGATCCGCGAGGAAATGGCGTACAACAAGGCCGACCTGCAGCTCGCGCTGACCACCTGGCAGCTCACCGACGCGCAGCAGGCGGCCGGCGCCGCCGCGAAGTGCCACGGGGATCCTGACGCGGCACGCGCGGCCGGCTGCCCGGCCGACGTGCTGGCCGCCAATGCGGCGCGTCAGCAGGCGGCCCGCGACGAGTACGTCGTGCGCCGCAATACCCTGGCCGGTTACCTGTGGCATGCATTCGTCGGCTACTGGGTCGTGCCGGCCGCGTTCCTGTTCGCGTGCGGCGTGGTGATCGCGGTGATTCGCCGTGCGCTGCGGCGCCCGCCGATCAAGCCGCCCGCTCCGCCGGCGCCACCCGTCGCGCACTGACGCGCAGCATCTGCGCACCCTTTCCCTGCTGCCACCGGCTGCGGCCGGCCGCGCGCGACGCGTCGACGTCCGCGCGCCGGTCCGTCCGTTGGCGCGCCGCGACACCCCGAAACGATTTGACGCTTTTTCACGTCCGAATGAAAAGAGGCTGTAATCCGCTGTGATATAACTGCCGACGTGAACCGCTCCCTGAGCGAGACTCATCCGAACGTCATCCGATGGAGAAGAACGATGCAAAAACGGAACCTCGTGCTGAAAGCCGCCGCCGCGCTCATCGTCGGTAGCCTTGCGCTCACCGGTTGCACCACCACCCCCGACAAGCCCGACAGTGCCGCGACCAACGCGTCGAAGCGTCAGGCGATCGATTCGAGCGTCGACGCAACACTGTCGCGCATGTATTCGACGGTCCCGGGTTCGCGCGAACTCGTCGCGAAGTCGCGCGGCGTGCTCGTGTTCCCGGAAGTGCTCCAGGCGGGCTTCATCGTCGGCGGCCAGACCGGCAACGGCGCGCTGCGCGTCGGCGGCAGCACGGTCGGCTACTACAACACGTCGTCGCTGTCGGTCGGCCTGCAGGCCGGTGCGCAGTCGAAGGCGATCGTGTTCCTGTTCATGACGCAGCAGGCGCTCGACGAATTCCGCGGCTCGGACGGCTGGGCCGCCGGCGCCGGCGCATCGGTCGCGCTGGTGAAGATGGGCGCGAACGGCGCGGTCGACTCCAACACGGCCACCGCGCCGATCCAGGTCGTCGTGCTGACCAACGCCGGCCTGATGGGCGACGTGTCGATCAACGGCACCAAGGTCACCAAGCTGAAGATCTGACGCTGCGGCGTCCTCGTCCGCGCGCGGACGATGTGCGAACGGCGATGTCCTTGCAGGCATCGCCGTTTTTTTATCCGCGTGCGCAGCGCGTCAATGCGCGTCAACGCATCAAGCACCGGCGTGCGACGGCATCACGTCGTCGAATCGATCACCTTGAAGCGCGAGCGCTTCTGCGCGCGAATCAGCGACTGATACATGTCGACGTACTGCTGCGCCATCCGCCGCGACGTGAAACGCTCCTCGAAGCGCCGCCGCACGCGGGCGCGCGGCAGCAGGTGCAGCCGGCTCACGGCGGCCACCGCGCTGATCTCGTCCTCGACGATGAAGCCCGACACGCCCTCGTCCACCACTTCCGGCACCGCGCCGCGATTGAACGCGATCACCGGCGTGCCGCACGACATCGCCTCGATCATCACCAGCCCGAACGGCTCCGGCCAGTCGATCGGAAACAGCAGCGCGTGCGCGCCCGACAGGAATTCGGCCTTCTGGTGGTCGGCGATCTCGCCGATGTATTCGACGTGCGGCAGCGCGAACAGCGGCTTGATCTCCCGCTCGAAGTATTCCTCGTCGGCCGCGTCGATCTTTGCCGCGATCCGGATCGGCAGCCCGCACTGGCCGGCGATGCGGATCGCCGCATCGACCCGCTTCTCCGGCGAGATGCGGCCGAGGAACGCGAGATAGCGCGGCTCCACGGGCTGCGGCAGGTACAGCGTGTCGGGCAGCCCGTGGTACACGGTCGTCAGCCATTTCGCCTGCGGCAGCGGCTGGCGCTGCGAATTCGAGATCGAGATCACCGGCGCGGTGTTGAACGTATCGAACACCGGCTGCTGCTCGGGCAGGTCGAGCCGGCCGTGCAAGGTCGTCACGAACGGCGTGTCCTGCCGGTTGAAGACCGAGAACGAGTAGTAGTCCATGTGGAAATGAAGCACGTCGAAGTCCTTCGCGCGGCGCGCGACCGTCTCCATCAGCAGCATGTGCGGTGCGACGCGGTCGCGGATCGACGAGTCGAGCCGCAGCGCGCGCGGCCACACCGGTTCGAGCCTCGCCCGCGTGGTCGAATCGCCGCTCGCGAACAGCGTCACGTCATGGCCGAGATCGACGAGCGCCTCGGTAATGTAGGACACGACGCGCTCCGTGCCCCCGTACAGCTTCGGCGGCACGGATTCGGTCAGCGGGGCGATCTGGGCAATTCTCATGGTCCACGTCTCCTGGGTCCTCGGTCGGCCGGCACGGGTGCGTCGGCACGCGCGGCCCCGTACAGCACCTGGCCGGCATCGCGCCGGCCAGATATCTCATTATTATTCGCGATCCCGCTACCCGGAAGCGCCGGGCTTTCATTTTCTGGGGGTTGTTACAGACAAGATACATTCGCCCGCGCTCGCGACCGCACCGCATCGGTGCGCGCGGATCGCCGCGGCGGACGGACGAAGCGCGCGCCGTCATGCGCATCAGCGCGACGGCCACTTCCACGGCGGCAGCTCACGCGTGTCCGCATCGACGAGCACGGTCGCACCGAGCTGCTTGTCGAGCACCAGCGATTCGCAGCCGGGTTCGCGCTCGAGCGTCGCGATGAGCCGCGCCGCGTGCGACACCACCAGCACCTGCGAGCGCTGCGCGGCCTGTGCGATCAGACGGCCGAGCGCCGGCAGCAGGTCGGGATGCAGGCTCGTCTCCGGTTCGTTCAGCACCATCAGCGCGGGCGGCCGCGGCGTCAGCAGCGCCGCCGTGAGCAGCAGGTAGCGCAGCGTGCCGTCCGACAGCTCGGCGGCCGACAGCGGGCGCAGCAGCCCCGGCTGGCGCATCAGCACGTCGAAACGGCCGCGCCCGCCCGGATTGTCGATGTCGATCGATGCGCCGGGGAACGCGTCGTCGATCGCCGCATCGAGCGCGGCGCCGTCGCCGATCTCGCGGATCGTCTGCAGCGCGGCGGCCAGGTCGGCGCCGTCGTCCGCGAGCACCGGCGTGTGAGTGCCGATGTGCGACTGTCGCGCCGGCGCGTGCGCATCGGTGCGGAAGTGATCGTAGAAACGCCACGAACGGATCCGCTCGCGCACCGCGATCATCTCCGGCGCGCCGACCGGATCGGCGAACTCCGTCATCATGCTGTCGAAGCTCGCGACCGGCTGCGGCACCGTGTGCCAGTCGCCGGAGCCGGTGCGCGCACGAATCTGCGCGCCCTGGCGATCGACCAGCAGCGTCGACGGGCGCAGCAGCGCGCCGCCCCAGATGCATTCGCGCTTCACGACGGGATCGAGCCGAAACATCGACGCGTCGTTCTTCACCGGCAGGCCGAGATCGATCGCATAGCCGAAATCGTCACCGGCTAAGCCGAGCTTCAGGCTCACCGGCCCGTTGCGCACCGTGCCCGTCACCGGCATGTCGCCGCTCAGCATCGCGCGCGAAAACCGCTCGGGGCCGGCCCACAGCGTCGACGGCAGCCCGCCTTCGCGCGCGAGCGACGGAATCACGCGGCCCTGCGCGGTGTCGGCGAGCAGCCGCAGTGCGCGGTACACGCTCGACTTGCCGCTGCCGTTCGGCCCCGTGACGACGGTGAGCGCCGCGAGCGGCACGATCAGCTCGCGCAGCGAGCGGTAGTTGGCGACGGCGAGCGTCTTCAGCGCGGTCATGGGCAGGAGATGGCAGCGTGGATGGCAGCGGGAATCGGCACGCGTTCAGCGGCCTTCGGTGGCCTTCGGATCGGCCGCGGTGTTGGCCGCCGTGCTGGCGGCGGGCGGCCGCGCATGCGGCCGTTCGGGATTCGGCTCGTCGGGCGCCGATTCGTGCGGATACAGCTCCATCCGGCTGCGCGGCAGGCATTGCGGAAAACGCGCCTGCAGATACGCGATCAAGCCTTCGCGCACCCGGCAGCGCAGGTCCCAGCATGCCGACGAATCGACCGCGCTGACGAGCGCGCGCAACTGCATCGTGCGCTCGGTCGCGTCGGTCACCTGCAGCACCTGCACGCGACCGTCCCACTCGGGCGCCGCATGGACGAGCCGCGCGAGCTCCTCGCGCAACGGCGCGAGCGGCGTGCGGTAGTCGACCGACAGATAGACCGTGCCGATGATCTCCGAGCTGCTGCGCGTCCAGTTCGTGAATGGGTTTTCGATGATCCACTGCAGCGGGACCACCAGCCGGCGCTGGTCCCACAGCCGCACCGACACGAACGACCCGGTGATTTCCTCGATACGGCCCCACTCGCCCTGGATCACCACGACGTCGTCGATGCGGATCGGCTGCGTGAGCGCGATCTGCAGCCCGGCGATCAGGTTGCCGAGCACCGGCCGTGCGGCGATACCGGCGACGAGGCCCGCGACGCCGGCCGACGCGAGCAGGCTCGCGCCGATCTGGCGCACGTTCGGGAACGTCATCAGCGCGGCGCCCGTGCCGATGATCACGATCAGCACCATGATGGTCCGCACGAGCACCTTGGCCTGCGTATGGATGCGCCGCGCGTTGAGGTTATCGGCCGTATCCATCGGATGGGCCTGGATGATCGCGTCGCCGACGCCGGCCGCGAGCCGCACCAGCAGCCAGGTGAGCGATACGATGCAGCCGACCGCGGCCGCGGTGCGCATCCCGCGCACGAACGACAGGTCGTCGTCGGCCTGGACCCACACGAACTCGAGCACGAGCAGCGCGAGCGTGACGAGCGACGGCTTGTCGATGTAGCGCAGGATCACGCTCATCAGCGGATACGGCTGCGCGATGCGCTTGACGATGCGTGCGCCGAGACGATGCACGACCCACACGACAAGCACGACGAGGACTGACACGATCAGCGTGCCGAGCCACGAATGCAACGGCGCATCGGCGATGCGCTGCACTTTGTCGATTGAAATCATCGGCGCCCGGGATGCTTCGGTTATGACGCGCGGCGGCGTCGTCCTGGATGCGTCGGCGACGTCCGGGCGATGCACGCGCCCGGACCCGGCTTCAGATCAGTTGCCGCCCCGGCAGGGGAACGCCTTGCCGAGACCGAGCGACACCGCGGTGCTCGCGTTGTAGTCGGCCAGCTTCGGGTTCTCCGCGATGTACTTGCGCACCGCGTCGGTCATTTGCTGCGCCCGGATGTCGGGCGGCAGGCAGAAATACTGCCCGACGCGCGGCCCGGTGGTGCCGCCGATCGCGTCGATGGTGTTGTAGACGCCATCGGCGGCGCCTTCGATGTAGGCCGCGCACGACGCCCGCGACTTGACGTCCGTCTTCGCGCACAGCCGGTCGAGATCCGCGCCCGTGAAAGCCGCCGCCGACAACGGCACGGCAAACACCGCGGCACAAAACATAGCCCGCAACATGGTGTTCCTTATGTCAATGCGGCGCGAGGCCGCTTACTGCGCTGACCGGCGCGGCCGCCGCAACGCCCGCTGCCGCCGGGTGGCGGCCGGCCGGGCGCTGCGCCACCGCGCCGAAACCGTCATTTTGCACTCTTTTGCGCATCTGCCGGCGCCGATGCGCCGACGCGCACCGTCCGCTTGCTCAGGATGTCGATCGCGTCCGGGGCCTTGTAGTGCTTCGCGAACTCGAGCGCGGTGATACCGAGCTGGTTCTTCACCTGCGGATCGGCACCCTGGTCGAGCAGCAGGTTGACCGTCGACGCGTGATTGCCGCGCGCGGCCATCATCAGCGGCGTCGTGCCGTTCGGCGATGCGGTGTCGATGTATGCGTCGTGGTCGAGCAGCACCTTCACGACCGCATCCTGGCCGTTGGTGGCCGCGTAGTGCAGCGGCGCCCAGCCCTTCTTGCTGACTTCCGCGCCCTTGTCGATCAGCAGCTTGACGAGCGCGACGTCGCCGTTCAGCGACGCGAGCATCAGCGCGTTCTCGCCGGCCTTGTCTTCCTTCTCGAGGTCGACGTTCGGCGTGGTTGCGAGCGCCGCGGCGACCTTGTCGGACTTCTCGCGCGCGGCGATCACGATGAGCGGGTCGCCGTTCGGCGCGAGCGTGTTCGGATCGAGCTTGCCGCTCTTCAACTGCTTGCCGATGTCGTCGATGTCGTCGAACTTGACCGCCTTGACGATCGCGTCGAGCGACTCGGCATGCGCGCCGGCGGCGGCAAACAGGCCGCTCGCGACGAGCGCGGCGGCAACGAGTGCGCGCTTGGGCAGGATTGTGGTCGGCTTCGTCATTGTTGTGGGCTCCTTCCCTGGGTTGTCGGCTGGCCGCGCGTCATCAGCGGGCGATCTTGAACAGCCGGAAAAAGTTCTGTGTCGTCGCATCGGCGAGCGCCTCGACGGCGATCCCGCGCTCGGATGCGATAAAGCGTCCGACATGGCTGACGTACGCAGGTTCATTCGGCTTGCCGCGATACGGCACCGGCGCGAGGTACGGCGAGTCGGTTTCGATCAGCAGGCGGTCGAGCGGCACGCGCCGCGCGACGTCCTGCACGTCGGTCGCGCTCTTGAACGTGACGATGCCCGACAGCGAGATATGGAAGTTCTGCGCGAGCGCCTGTTCGGCGACCGGCCACGGCTCGGTGAAGCAATGCATCACGCCGCCCGGCACGTCCGCGCGCTCCTCGGCCATGATCCGCAGCGTGTCTTCCGACGACGAACGCGTATGGATGATCAGCGGCTTCATCGTCGCGGTCGCCGCGCGGATATGCGTGCGAAAACGCTCGCGCTGCCATTCCATGTCGGCGATCGAACGGCCTTCGAGGCGGTAGTAGTCGAGGCCCGTCTCGCCGATCGCGACGACCTTCGGGTGCGCGGCCAGCTCGACCAGTTCCGCGAGCGTCGGCTCGCGTGCGTCCTCGTGATCCGGATGCACGCCGACCGACGCGTACACGTTGTCGTGCGCCTGCGCGATCGCGAGCACGTCGGGCAGCGTCTCGAAGTCGACCGACACGCACAGCGCGTGCGTAACGTCGTGCTCGCGCATGTTCTCCAGCACGGCCGGCAGGCGGTCGGCGAGACCCTTGAAATTGATGTGGCAGTGAGAATCGACGAACATCGTGTTTCCTGAATTCGTAAGGCGGGCGCTACGCGCTCGCCGGCAATCATTTCCCCACCCGCAGGAAACAATGCGCGCTCATGCGAACATTTCCCGATAACCGAGAAACAGTTCCTCGAATACGAGTCGTGCATTGAGCGGATGGTTCTCGACCGTGCGCTGGCGCGTCACGGCCTTCATGAAACGCGCGAACGCATTCGCGTCGACGGCCTGCGCACAACGCGCGAGCGCGGCCGCCTGCATCGGGAAGTAGCGCGGCGCGCCCGCCATCCGCTGCGCGAGCAGATCGTACAGCCATCGCTGCAGCCAGCCGAGCACGAGCGGCACCGGCAGCTTCTGCAGCGCCTCGCCGCACGCGAACGGGTCGCACGCGGCGCCGGCCGCGAGCTGGCCCAGCGTGAAATCGCGCAGCGGGCGGTTCTCGTCGCTTGCGAGCGCCAGCGCGGCGAGCGGGGCGCCGCCGGCTTCGGCAAGCAGCGCACGCGCATCGTCGACGCCCTGCGCCGCGAGCCACGCCGCGGCCGCGTCGGGCGCCGGAACCGTCATCGGCCACTGCCGGCAGCGGCTGATGATGGTCGGCAACAGCCGGTCGATACGCGCCGACACCAGCAGGAACACGACGCCGGACGGCGGCTCCTCGAGCGTCTTCAGCAGCGCGTTCGACGCGGCGACGTTCAGCGCCTCGGCCGGATACAGCACGACCACGCGCGCGCCGCCGCGGTGCGAGCCGACCCCGCAGAAGTCGAGCAACGCACGCACCTGCTCGATCTTGATTTCCTTGCTCGGCGCGCGGGTTTTCTTGCCGCCTTCGTCCGCATCGGCCGGCTTCGCGTCGTCGGCGGCGCCCGGCGCTTCGCCCGCGAGCGCCTCCGGCAGCACGATCCGGTAGTCCGGATGGTTGCCCTGCGCGAACCACGTGCAGGCCGCACAAGTGCCGCACGGCTCGCCGTTCGGCTGCGGCGCTTCGCACAGGAAGCCCTGCGCGAGATGCTGCGCGAACTGCAGCTTGCCGATCCCGGCCTGGCCGTGCAGCAGCAGCGCATGCGGCCATTGCGCGCGCAGTTGCTGCAGGCGGTTCCAGTCGTCGGTCTGCCACGGATAGATCATCGGGTGCGTTCCTTCGTGTTACAGCGCGGCGAGCACGCGTTCGAGCTGCTGGCGGATTTCCGGAATCGTCTGCGTCGCATCGACGATCGCGAACCGGTGCGGCGCCTCTTCCGCGCGCCGCAGATATTCGCCGCGGGTACGCGCGAAAAACGCGTCCGACTCGCTTTCGAACTTGTCCGGCATGCGCGCGGCGCCGCGGCGCTCGCTCGCCACCTGCGGCGCGACGTCGAACAGCACCGTCAGTTCGGGCTGGAAGCCGCCCTGCACCCAGCGCTCGAGCGTCTCGAGCTTGTCGCGCGGCAGCCCGCGACCGCCGCCCTGGTACGCGAACGTCGCGTCGGTGAAGCGATCGGACACGACCCAGTCGCCGCGCGCGAGCGCCGGCTCGATCACGAGTGCGAGGTGCTCGCGGCGCGCGGCGAACATCAGCAGCGCCTCGGTCTCGAGATCCATCGGCTGGTTCAGCAGGATCTCGCGCAGTTTCTCGCCGAGCTGCGTGCCGCCCGGCTCGCGGGTGACGACGACCTGCCGGCCGCTCGCGGCCAGCCGCGCCTGCAGACGTTCGCAGAACCATTGCAGGTGGGTGGTCTTCCCCGCCCCGTCGATGCCTTCGAACGTGATGAATTTACCGCTCGCCATTATTGACCTCGTATGTACTTGTCCACGGCCTTGTTGTGATCGCCGAGCGTGTCGGAGAACACGCTCGTGCCGTCACCCTTCGCGACGAAATAGAGCGCGCTCGTCTGAGCCGGATTGATCGCCGCCTGCAGCGACGCGACGCCCGGCAGCGCGATCGGCGTCGGCGGCAGCCCGCGGCGCGTATAGGTATTGTAAGGAGTGTCGGCCTGCAGATCGCGCTTGCGCAGGCGGCCGTCGTACGCGTCGCCGAGGCCGTAGATCACCGACGGATCGGTCTGCAGCGGCATACCGATGCGCAGCCGGTTCGCGAATACGGCCGCGACGAACCCGCGGTCGGCCGCGTGCCCCGTTTCCTTCTCGACGATCGACGCGATCGTCAGCGCTTCGTAAGGCGTCTTGTACGGCAGCCCCGGCGTGCGCGCGGCCCACGCTTCGTCGAGACGCGTCTGCATCAGGTGGTACGCGCGCCGGTAGATGTTCAGGTCGCTCGTGCCCTTGTCGAACAGATAGGTGTCGGGAAAGAACAGCCCTTCGCCGCTGCCGCGCTGGACCGCGCTTTCCGGTGCGCCGATCGCGCGCAGCAGCTCGGCGTCGCTCATGCCGGCCGTCGCGTGCGCGAGATCGGGGTTGCCGTCGAGCTCCGCGCGCATCCGCTTGAAGGTCCAGCCTTCGATCACGGTCGCCACGTATTCGTTCACATCGCCGCGCGCGATCTTCTGCAAGACGTCGTACGCGGTGACGCCGGTCTTGAATTCGTAGTTGCCGGACTTGAGCCGGCTCGACAGCCCGAGCACGCGCGTCATCGCGACGAAGCCGAGCGGCTCGATCGGCACGCCGCCGCGCTTGAGCTGCAGCGCGACGCTCTTCACGCTGCTGCGCGGCTTGATCGTGACGTCGAGCGATGCGGCACCCAGCAGCAGCGGCCGGGTCGCCCAGTAATATCCGCCGCCCGCGCCGGCAGCGGCCACAACGACGGCCAGCGCCACGATCGCCGTGGCGCATTTCTTCAGTAGGGACATGGAAACGAGACTCGGGTAAGACCCATATAATACTTGCTCGCCTCCGTCAAAGTCAGGGTTGACTGTTCCCTCATTCCATGAGCACACCGTTCGCTTCACCGGCTGCCCAGGCCGCATCTGCCTCGCTCCCCGTTTTCCCCCGCCCGTCCGCCGCCGATTTCGACGCGCCGGGCGCCTGCATGCTGCTTGCGCAGTTCGGCGTGATCGACGTGGCCGGCGACGACGCCGCGACGTTCCTGCACAGCCAGCTCACCAACGACATCGAGCATCTCGATGCCGCGAGCGCGCGCCTGTCCGGCTATTGCTCGCCGAAGGGCCGCCTGCTCGCGTCGTTCCTCGCGTGGCGCGCCGGTCACGGCGTGCGCCTGCTGGTGTCGAAAGACGTCCAGGCCGCCGTGCAGAAACGGCTGTCGATGTTCGTGCTGCGCGCGAAGGCGAAGCTGACGGACGCGAGCGACGCGCTCGCGGTGGTCGGCTTCGCGGGCGACGTGCGCGATGCACTGTCGGGCATCTTCGACGCGCTGCCGGACGGCGTGCACGTGAAGGTCGACGGCCCCGCCGGCGCACTGATCCGCGTGCCGGACGCGGCCGGCCGCAAGCGCTACTTGTGGATCGGGCCGCGCGCGGAAGTCGACGCACGGCTCGCGGCGCTGTCCGGCACGCTGCCGGTCGTATCGCCGGCCGTGTGGGACTGGCTCGACGTGCGCGCGGGCGAGCCGCGCATCACGCAGCCGGCCGTCGAACAGTTTGTGCCGCAGATGGTCAACTTCGACGTGATCGGTGCCGTTAACTTCAGGAAGGGGTGCTACCCGGGCCAGGAAGTCGTCGCGCGCAGCCAGTATCGCGGAACGATCAAGCGCCGCACCGCGCTCGCGCACATTGCCGGCGAAACCGACACCGTGCATGCCGGCGTCGAGCTGTTCCACAGCGACGACCCGGGCCAGCCGTGCGGGATGATCGTCAACGCGGCGGCCGCACCCGCGGGCGGCGTCGATGCGCTCGTCGAGATCAAGCTGGCCGCGCTCGACAGCGGCACGGTTCACCTCGGCTCGGCCGACGGTCCGGCACTCGCGTTCGACGCGCTGCCGTACGCGTGGCCGACCGACGCATGAACGTGACGCACTGACAACCCGTTCGCACGCCGGTTCGCCTGTCGCGACCGGCGCCCGAAGTTTCCTGCGAGAGATTCACCCGATGTGTCTGATTGCCTTCGACTGGCAGCCTGATGCCGCCGCCGGTCCCCTCTTTACCCTGGCCGCCAACCGCGACGAGTTCTTTCGCCGCACGAGTGCGCCGCTTTCGTGGTGGGAAGACGTGCCGGGCGTGCTGGCCGGACGTGATCTCGAAGCGGGCGGCACGTGGCTCGGCGTGTCACGCGACGGCCGCTTCGCGGCGCTGACCAATTACCGCGCGCCGTTCGACATTCGCGCAGGCGCGCCGACGCGCGGGAAGCTCGTATCCGATTTCCTCCGCGGCCCGTCGGTCGCGCCGCTCGACTACCTCGGCGAACTGGCCGAGCACGCGGCCGTGTACAACGGCTTCAACCTGTTGGTCGGCGACTGGAAGCGGCGCGAGCTCGCGTGGTTCTGCAACCGCGCGGCCGAAGGCGAAACCCGCGTCGCGGCGCCCATTGCGATCAGCGCCGGCGTGCATGCGCTGTCGAACGCGCGCCTCGATACGCCGTGGCCGAAGGTCGTGCGCAAGCGCGCGGAACTCGGCACGCTGCTGACCGACAATCCGACGCCGTCGCTCGACGAGCTGATCGAGCTGATGCGCGATCCGCACGTCGCGGACGACGACGCGCTGCCGCACACCGGCATTCCGATCGAGCGCGAGCGTGCGCTGTCGGCCGCGTTCATCGAGACGCCCGAATACGGCACGCGCGGCACGACCGCGCTGCGCGTGACGATGAAGGAAGGCGTGCGACTGACGGTCGACATCAAGGAACGTTGCGACGACGACGGTTCGCACCGCACCGTTCGCCCGGGCACGTTCGAGCGCGCGTTCACGTTCGACATCGACGCGACGCAATCGCGCTGAGCGAGTGCGCGCGGCGCCAGCGCGATACCGCGATGCCGCGCTACGGCGCACGCGCCATCTCGAGATGCGGCACGCCGATTTCGACGAACGGTTCGCCGATCGCCGTGAAGCCGTGCCGCTCATAAAACGGCACCGCGGCATCCTGCGCATAGAGCCGCACCAGCGGCTCGCCGCGATGGCGGGCCGCGTCCAGCAGCGCCTGCAGCACGGCCGATCCGGCACCCTGTCCGCGCGCGTCGGCCAGCACCGCGACCCGGCCGATCGTGCCGGAGCGCAGCAAGCGTCCCGTCGCGACCGCGCGGCGTGCGCCGGTCGCCGTATCGACGCGGTAAGCCACCGCATGCAGCGACAACGGATCTTCGTCGTCGAGCTCCCATTCCGGCGGAATTCGCTGCTCGCGCACGAATACCGCATCGCGAATACGCGCGGCATCGCCGCCCAGCATCGTCCAGTCGCCCGTTTCCACCAAGCCGTCGGTCATCGCTTTCTCCGCGCGGCGTCGGACGCCGCCGCCGTCAAATGTCGTCGAATGCGGCCTTGAGCGCCGCCACCGCGTCGGCATGCGCGGCCCGCACCTCGGGCACGTAGCCGCCCATCTTGAAGAACTCGTGGATCATCCCCGGATAGCAGACGAGCGTGACCGCATTGCCGGCCCCGCGCAGCTTGGCCGCATAGGCGGCGCCCTCGTCGCTCAGCGGGTCGTATTCGGCCGTCGCGATCCACGCCGGCGCGACCCCGGCGAACGACGGTGCGCCGCGCGTGCCGTCGAGTGGCGCGAAACGCCAGTCGTCGCGGTCGGATCGATCGCGCACGTATTGCGTGAAGAACCACTGGATCGTGTCCTGCGTCAGCAGGTAGCCGTTCGCGAGCCGTGCGTGCGATTCGGTGTGCTGATGCCCCGTCACGCCCGGATAGATCAGCATCTGCAGCGCAAGATCGATGCCCGCGTCGCGCGCGAGCACCGCGCAGACGGTCGCGAGCGTGCCGCCCGCGCTGTCGCCGCCGACCGCGAGGCGCGCGGCGTCGATCCCGAATGCGGCGGCCTCGCGATGCAGCCAGCGCAATGCGTCGTCGGCGTCGTTCACCGCGGTCGGAAACCTGTGTTCGGGCGCGAGCCTGTAGTCGACCGACAGTACCGCGCACCACGCGTCGCGCGCGAGCATCCGGCACAGCGCGTCGTGCGTATCGACGCTGCCGACCGTGAAGCCGCCGCCGTGGTAATAGACGAGCGCCGGCAGCGGTTCGGCGAGGCTCGGCTCGACCGGCAGGTACAAGCGCGCGCCGATCGTGCGGCCGTCGCGCGTCGGCACGACGCAGGCTTCGACCGAATGCATCGGCGCCGGTGCGACGTCGAGGATCGGCGCGCTCTTCTCGTACGCGGCGCGCGCCTGCTGCGGCGTCTGATGGTGATAGGACGGGCGTTTCGCGCGCTCGACCATGTCGAGCACCTGGGCGATCTTCGGATTCAGCGGCATCGGTGAGGACGGCGCGTACGGCGCCGTGAGCGGACAAGCGTCACATGATGCCATGCGCGGCTCAGACGAGCTGCACGAGCTGCTTGCCGAAATTGTGGCCCTTCAGCAGTCCGAGGAACGCCTCTGGCGCGCGCTCGAGCCCGTGGGCGATCGTCTCGCGGTAATGCAGCTGCTTCGCCGCGACGAGTTCGCTCAATTCGGCCAGCGCGGGCGGCCATGCGTCGGGGTGCTCGAACACGATGAAGCCCCGCATCGTCAGCCGCGAGCGCAGGATCAGGCCCGGGTTCGCGAGCGGCACGGGCTCGCCGTCGTAGCCGGCGATCATTCCGCACACGGCAATCCGGCCGAACGCGTTCATCCGCGCCATCGTGGTGTCGAGCACCGCGCCGCCGACGTTCTCGAAGCAACCGTCGACGCCGTCCGGCGTCGCGGCGGCCAGGTCGTCGGCCAGCCGGCCGGCCTTGTAGTCGACGCATGCGTCGAAGCCGAGCGTGTCGACCACGTAGCGGCATTTGTCGGGGCCGCCGGCGATGCCGACCGCGCGGCATCCGGCGCGCTTCGCCAGTTGGCCGACGACGCTGCCGACCGCGCCGCTCGCCGCGCTAACGACCACCGTTTCACCGGCCTTCGGCGCGATGATCCGGTTCAGCCCGACCCAGGCCGTCACGCCCGGCATGCCGGTCACGCCAAGCCAGGCCGACAGCGGCACGCGCGACGTGTCGACCTTGCGCAGCCCGCTGCCGTCCGACGTGCCGTATTCCTGCCAGCCGAACTGGCCGACCACGTGCTCGCCCACCGCGAAATCCGGATGCCGCGACTCGACCACTTCGCCCGCCGTGCCGCCGATCATCACCTCGTTCAACGGCTGCGGCGCCGCGTACGACTTCGCGTCGTTCATGCGCCCGCGCATGTACGGATCGAGCGACAGGAAGTGGTTGCGCACCCGCAGTTCGCCGTCGGCGAGCGGCACGAGCGGCGTTTCGACGAGCCGGAAGTTGTCGGTGCTCGCGGCGCGTTGCGGGCGCGACACGAGCAGGATCTGGCGGTTGACCGTGTTCATTGCTGGCTCCTTGACTGCGTTTGCACCGTGTCGTCGTGCGGGGCGTCGTCTATTGCGTCGCCCCGTTGCGAATCCGTGCCGCAAAACAAAACGGCCCTGCCGTCGATCAGGCAGGGCCGTGCGTCCGAGCGCTTACGCGTCGCTCGGGCCGGGCTGGGCATCCGGCGCCGTGCGCGTGCGTTGCCGCTTGATGTCGCGGCCCACCGCGAGCCGCCGCATGTATTTGAACGTGCCGAGCGCCTTCGCGACGAAGTTGCCGTCGCTGTCGCGCACTTCGCCTTCGCAGTACGCCATCGTCGTCGAACGATGCATCACGCGGCCGTACGCGCGCAGTTCGCCGCGCCCCGGCTGCATGAAGTTCACCTTCATCTCGACCGTGACGACGCCGACGCCGTCGTCGGTCAGGCTGCGCGCCGCCATCGCGAGCGCGATGTCGGACAGCGTCATCGTCACGCCGCCGTGCGCGATGCTCCACGTGTTCATGTGCCGCTCGTCGAGCGGCAGCACGATCTCGCTCGCGCCGTCCTTCGCGGAGACCAGCCGCACGCCGAGCAGATCGACGAACGGGCTTTCGATCGACGGGCCGTCCGTCGGGGGTGTCGCGTCGCTCATCGTGCGCTGTCGGACAGGTAGTCGACGCACTGGCGCGATTCGGCCACCGCCACGATGAATTTCTTCACCTCCTGGTGAACCGGGTGCACCTGATATGCATCGAGCGCCGCCTGGTCCGTGAAGTCGGACACGAGCACGACGTCCGACGTGGCCTCGAGGCCCGGCGTCGCGATGCCGACGTCGAGCTGCAGGATGCCCGGCACGAGGTCGCGGCAGCCTTCGAGCTTTTCCTTCAGCTTCAGCGCGTTCTGCGCGCGTGTGCCGCCTTCTGCCGATTCTTTCAGCTTCCACATGACGATATGTCTGATCACTTCCGTTGCTCCTGTCCGTTGGGTGAGCCGCCCGCGCGGCGGGCGACGCACCCTGTCTGTTATCGGTCTGCGCTGCTTGCCCGCGAATGCGGGCGGGCCGGGACGAAACGGGTCGAGTAACAAGGATCGTCCGGCCTTTTCGGCGACGATACGCGATTTCGCACCGCATCGATATTCGACCGCGCGGCCCGGCAAAACGGCGGCAGGCCCCAAGCCTACCAAACTTGACGGTAACGATGGGTCAATCATGCAATGGGCGCGCGTGTGCACGGCCAGTCACGGGAACGCGCATTGCTCGGACGAATCGCACCGTTTCGCATGCACAATCGCGATGCGTCTCGACATGGCCGATTAATCGCCGGCTTGAACGGATATCACGACCCACTCGAATCGATCCTTATCCGGATTCATTATCCAAGCCGCTTCAATTGCACGTTTTACCGACCCGTCGAGTAATAATTACGATTGCACGTCGAATAAAACATTCGCAAACAGATCAAACATTATTGACATTGCCTTTCATCGAAATCTAGAATCCCCTTCAACGTCTTTCGTCTGATTTTATAGTTGCGCATCGACGTAGTCCTGCGCCAGCGCGAAAACATTCGCCATCGACTCCACCCGTATCGCGACGGATGGCGGAATCTAATTGCTTCCTCATTACCGAATTAATCGTCGATCCAAATAACGCCGCTCAATTCGCCCCGGCGAGCATCACGACACGATTAATTGCAGGCATTTCCCCAATGCCCGCGACGCAGAACCAACCAAGCCGATCAAGCCGTCCGCATATTCAAGCATTCCGATAAAAAATCGCAGTCATCAGGAGGGTCGTCATGAGCATGCATGGGTACGCGAAGTCGTTGTGTGTCGGATTCGTCTGCGCCGGTCTGCTGGCCGCGTGCAACGACGACGACGTCCAGTCGAACAGTCCCCCTTCGAACACGCCCGCCCTGTCGTTCCGCATGGACACCGGCGGCCAGATCAATGCGTTCTACCGTCAGGACAAGGTCGCCGCACACCTGCTGGTGCGCTCGTCGACGAAACCGCGTCTGCTCGTGGTATTCCCGGCCGGCAACAGCGGCACCGGCCTGTGGTTCGACGATACCGCGCAGCCGGTCAACTGGAGCCTCGACACGCCGCCGGCCGCGCTGTCGGCCCCCGACACGCACGGCCGTCCGCTGTACGGCATCGGCGCCGACGTGTCGGTCGACACCGACACGCTGACGATCCGCCAGGGCCTGCTCAGCAACGTGCGCTTCCTGCGCGACTTCAACGGCGGCGCGACGATTCCGCCGGAGATCGTCACCGCGCCGACGATCCAGGGCAGCACCGCGCAATGGCAGCGCGACCGGATCGACGGCGCTCCCGGCTACGCGCTGCGCATCACGCTGCGCGACGGCGGCGGCATCGCGACGGCCGCCGGCGGCAAGCTGGTACTGCGCGCGGCGGCCGGCTCGCGCACGCTGAAGCTGCACGTCGATGCGCTGTCGGGCGAGACGCCGTTGTCGCCGATCACACGCACCGACCTGCTCACGTCGGCCGCGAACCCCGATCCGGTCAGCCAGAACGTGCTCGAATTCCTGAGCTTCCACGACAAGCTGCTGGCCGGCTCGTGGCAGTACGACACGTACTTCGGCCGCGACACGCTGATCTCGGTGCGCATGCTGATGCCGGTGCTCGAGCCTGCGACGATCGAGGCCGGCCTGACGTCGGTGCTGACCCGCCTGTCGAGCGACGGCAAGGTCGCGCACGAGGAAGGCATCGGCGAATTCGCGCTGGTCGACAACGCGAAGAACGGCCGGCCCAACGATGCGACGCCGACCTACGACTACAAGATGATCGACAGCGACTACCTGCTCGCGCCGATCGCGGCGGCGTGGCTGATCGACGACACACGCGGCCAGGCGCGCGCGGCCGCCTATCTCGCGCAACGCGGCAGCGACGGCCGGACGAACGGCAGCCGGCTCGTCGTCAACCTGCTGCACGTCGCCGCGACCGCGCAGCCGTTCGCGCAGCAGCCGTCGGTCGCGAACCTGATCCACCTGCGGCCCGGCGAGATCGTCGGCAACTGGCGCGACAGCACCGACGGCCTCGGCGGCGGCGTCTATCCGTACGACGTCAATGCGGTGCTCGTGCCGGCCGCGCTGCGCGCGGCGAACGCGTTCCTCACGCGCGGCCTGCTCGACCCGTACCTCGACGCCGCGCAACGCACGACGCTCGCGAATACGGCGACCCAGGCAGCCATCTGGGAGCAGCAGGCCCCGCCGCTGTTTCAGGTGAGCGTGCCGGCCGCGCAGGCGGCGACCGGCGTGTCGACCTATGCGCCGTCCGCCGGCGTGCCGGCCGGCACCGCGCCGAGCGCACCGCTGACGTTCTACGCGTTGTCGCTCGACCAGCAGGGCACGCCGATCCCGGTGATGAATTCCGATGGCGGCTTCGCGCTGCTGTTCGGCACGCCGCCGGACGACGCACTCCAGCGCATCGTCGCGGACGTCACGCGGCCCTTCCCGACCGGGCTCGTCACCGACGTCGGGATGCTGATCGCGAACCCGGCGTATGCGAGCCAGGCGCTGTGGCCCAAGTTCACGAGTTCCGCGTATCACGGCACGGTCATCTGGTCGTGGCAGCAGGCGATGTGGGTTGCCGGGCTCGATCGCCAGCTCGCGCGCCAGGATCTGTCGGCCACGACGCGCACGCTGCTCACGCAAGCGCGCCAGACGATCTGGCAGGCGATCTCGAACGGACGCGACATGCGCACGTCGGAAATGTGGACGTGGTCGTACGTGAACGGCCAGTACCAGACCGACGCATTCGGCACGCGCAGTGCGGATGCGACGGAGGCCAACGCGGCGCAGCTGTGGAGTACGACGTATCTTGCGATCCGCGATCCGCAACTGCGCGCCGGCAAGTACTGGTGGCAGGCGTCGCAGCGGATGGAGGACACGCAACCGCCAAGCACGGCGGCCATTGCGGCGCGCTAGTCACGCGCCGGCGAAAAAAAAGAAAGCCCCGCACCCAAATTCGTGTGCGGGGCTTCATTCGGATCCTCGGCGAAACGGATTTACGCCGCGTCGTGCGTACGCGCCATGTCGCAGAATCAGCGGCGGTCGCTCGTCAGTGCGCGACCACGCGATTGCGTCCGTCGCGTTTCGCCTGATACAACCGTGCGTCGACCGCACGCAGCAACGCATCGACCGTACCGCCGTCGATCCCGTACTGCGCGACGCCGACGCTGACCGTCACCTGCACGCGCTTGAAATCCAGCCCGAACGGCGCGCTCGCGATCGACGAACGCACGCGCTCGGCCGTCATGCGCGCGCCTTCGAGCGGCATCTCCGGCAACAGCGCCATGAACTCCTCGCCGCCGACCCGCGCGAGCGCGCCCGCCGGCCGAATCGCTTCGAGACACTGGCGCACGACGCCGCGCAGCACCTCGTCGCCGATCTGATGCCCATACGCGTCGTTGATGTTCTTGAAGTTGTCGAGGTCGAGCGCGAGCAGGCAGAACGGCGTGCCGTCGCGCTCCGCACGCACGATCTCACGCTCGACCAGCGCGATGAACTGACGGCGGTTCGATGCGCCCGTCATCGGATCGGTCGCGGCCATGTACTCGAGTTTCTGGTTCGTGCGGCGCAGCTCCTGCAGCGCGCTCTCGGTGCGTGCCATCGATTCCGACAGCCGGCTCATCAGGTCTTCCTGGCGGTAGATCGCGGAGAACGAACGCGTCGTCTGCAGCGCCTGCACGACGCCATAGCTCAGCAGGAAGAAGCCGCCCGCGAAGATCGCGTGTGCGAGCCACCACATGTGATTCCAGGGCTTGCCGAGCATGAACGCGACCGACGACAACGCGAACGCCATGATCGACACACCGTAGATCATCATCAGCGGCGAGCGGATGCGCCGCGCGAGCAGCACGCCGACGTTCAGCAGCGAGAACACGAGCGCGCCGCCTTCCATCGACGTCCGCGTGGCGTATGCGCCGGCGATCGGCGAATACGCGATGTAGGCGACCACCACGTTGATGACCAGGAACATCACGATCCACGGCAGCCAGGTGCGCACGCGCGTGCGCTTCTCGACGCGATCGGGCTGCTGCGAATACGACAGCAGGCCCGTCAGCAGCAGGATCGACATCACGAGGCGCGACGCGGGCCCGTACAGCAGGAACAGCCAGATGTTGTGATGCGCCATCCCGGTGAAGAGGCCGTGCATCGCGTAGATCATCGCGAAGCCGAGAAAGCCGAGTGTCAGCCAGCGCAGCAGCGGCTCACCGGACGACCGGTAGCACACCCAGGTCACGTAGGTGACGAACGCGCCTTCGAGGGTCGCGGCCGCGATCGCGATTTCATGGAATGCGTGGCTCTCGAACACGACGTGCGGGTCGCTGAAGAACCACAGATAGGCGATCAGATAGGCCGGCAGCAATGCGAATCCGACCAGCAGGCACTTTGCGTAGAACTTCGCGGCCGCGCTGACGACGCGCGGCGGCTCCCCGGCTGCATAGATCGTGCTCAATTCGGTCCCCGTTCGGTCAGCTGCTCGTTTCGAACGTTCACGGTGCCGTACACGCGCGATGTATCGTCGGTGCCGGCTACCGGAAACGCGTTGCATGCATTGGTGCGCTGCACGCGCCGCCCCATCCCGCCGAAAGGCAAATGTCAGAGCAAGTATAGGTGCCGGAATTCGTTTGACAAGTAAGGGGAAACGGCAGCATTGAACGCCCGGCCATTATTTCACGTCCCTTACGAATCGCCTCCGGACGCCGCCGATTCGCGCCGCGGGCGGCGCGTCCGTCCCGCCAAGCGGCGCCCGCCCCCGCAAAACCGTCAAACGATTTCGAACAGGCCGGCAGCGCCCTGGCCGCCGCCGATGCACATCGTGACGACCACGTATTTCACGCCGCGCCGCTTGCCTTCGATCAACGCATGGCCGGTCAGGCGCGCGCCCGACACGCCGTACGGATGACCGACCGCGATCGCGCCGCCGTTCACGTTCAGACGGTCGTGAGGGATGCCGAGCGTATCGCGGCAGTACAGTACCTGCACCGCGAACGCTTCGTTCAGTTCCCACAGCCCGATGTCGTCGACCTTCAGCCCCGCCTGCTTCAGCAGTTTCGGCACAGCGAACACCGGGCCGATGCCCATTTCGTCCGGCTCGCAACCGGCGACCGCGAAGCCGCGGAACACGCCGAGCGGCTGCAGCCCTTCGCGCTGCGCGACATCGGCGTTCATCACCACACACGCCGACGCACCATCCGAAAACTGGCTCGCATTGCCTGCCGTGATCACGCCGCCCGGCACGGCCGAGCGGATCTTCGACACGCCTTCGAGCGTCGTGTCGGGCCGGATGCCTTCGTCGGCCGACACCGTCACGTCCTGCGTGAAGAGCCGCCCCGTCGCCTTGTCGGCGATGCCCGCACGCACGGTGATCGGCACGATCTCGTCGTTGAAGCGCCCGGCTTCCTGCGCGGCCGCCGCCCGCAGTTGCGACTGCACGCCGTATTCGTCCTGCCGCTCCTTCGCGATGCCGTAGCGCTTCGCGACGTTCTCGGCCGTCTGCAGCATGTTCCAGTAGATCTCTGGCTTGTGCTCGACGAGCCAGCCTTCCTGGAGCATATGCCGGTTCATCTCGTTCTGCACGCACGAAATCGATTCGACGCCGCCCGCGACATACACGTCGCCTTCGCCCGCGATGATTCGCTGCGCGGCGAGCGCGATCGTCTGCAGCCCGGAAGAGCAGAAACGGTTCACCGTCATTCCCGGCACGCTGACCGGCAGCCCGGCGCGCAGCGCGATCTGCCGCGCGATGTTCGCACCGGTCGCGCCTTCGGGGTTCGCGCAGCCCATGATCACGTCCTCGATGCGCGCGGGGTCGAGCTTCGCGCGTTCGAGCGCGGCGGCGACCACGTGGCCGCCGAGCGTCGCGCCGTGCGTCATGTTGAAGGCGCCGCGCCACGATTTCGCGAGCGGCGTGCGTGCGGTCGATACGATTACGGCTTCGGTCATGCGAGTCTCCTTCGGTCCTGCTTCATGTCGGATGGGAATGCGCTACGCCGTCGGGCGCGCGCCCGCGGACGTCACATGTGCGACGCCCGCCGCCTGCATCTGTTGCCATGCGTGCGCGAGCGACCCGTCGAGGTCGATCGCACGGCACGCATCGTTGATCACCGCGGCCTCGAAGCCCGCCGCGCGCGCATCGAGCGCGGACCACGCGACGCAATAGTCGGTCGCGAGCCCGCAGCACCACACGCGCTTCGCGCCGAGCTCGCGCAGATAGCCGGCGAGCCCCGTGCGCGTCGTGCGGTCGGCTTCGACGAATGCCGAATAGCTGTCGACCTGCGCGTCGCCGCCCTTGCGGATCACGAGCCGCGCATGCGGGATGTCGAGGTCGCGATGCAGCGCCGCGCCTTCGGTGTCCTGCACGCAATGCACGGGCCACAGCACCTGCTCGCCGTACGGCAGCGCGAGCGTCGAGAACGGTTCGCGCCCCGCGTGATTCGCCGCGAACGACACGTGGTCGCGCGGGTGCCAGTCCTGCGTCAGCACGACGTGGTCGAAGCGTTGCGCGAGCGCGTTGATCACCGGCACGACCCCGTCGCCGTCCGGCACCGCGAGCGCGCCGCCCGGCATGAAGTCGTACTGCACGTCGATCACGAGCAATACGTCGTCGGTGCGTTTCATTGCGTTTCTCCTTGCGGGTGCGGTCGTGCGTTCATGCGCGGCCGTCAGCCGTTGAAGCCGCGCCCGGCTTTCGCCAGTTCGGCGATCGACGGCGCGAGCTGCCACGCGTCGCCGTTCGGTGCGGCCGCATAGCGGCGGATCGCCCGCTCGACGTTGTAGAGGCCGACCGTGTCCGCGTAGAGCATCGGGCCGCCGCGCCACAGCGGGAAGCCGTAACCGGTCAGATAGACCATGTCGATGTCGGACGCCTTCGATGCGATCTTTTCCTCGAGGATCTTCGCGCCTTCATTGACGAGCGCGAACACGAGCCGCTCGACGATCTCGTCGTCGCCGATCTTGCGCCGCTCGACGCCGCGCTCCTTCGAGTACGCAACGACCATCTCGTCGACGAGTGCCGACGGTTTCGCTTTGCGCTCGCCCGGCACGTAGTCGTACCAGCCGCCGCCCGTCTTCTGGCCGAAGCGGCCCTGCTCGCACAGGCGGTCGGCGATCTTCGAGTAATGCAGATCGGGCTGCTCGACATAGCGGCGCTTGCGGATCGCCCAGCCGATGTCGTTGCCGGCGAGGTCGCTCATCCGGAATGGCCCCATCGCGAAACCGAACTTCTCGATCGCGCGATCGACCTGCGCGGGCAGCGCGCCTTCCTCGAGCATGAAGAGCGCCTGGCGGATGTACTGCTCGATCATCCGGTTGCCGATGAAGCCGTCGCACACGCCCGACACCACCGCCGTCTTGCGGATCTTCTTGGCCACCGCCATCACGGTCGCGAGCACGTCCTTCGCGGTCCGCGCGCCGCGCACGACCTCGAGCAGCTTCATCACGTTCGCGGGGCTGAAGAAGTGCATGCCGACCACGTCCTGCGGACGCTTCGTGAACGCGGCGATCTTGTCGACATCGAGCGTCGACGTGTTCGACGCGAGGATCGCACCGGGCTTCGCCACCGCGTCGAGCTGGCCGAACACCTGTTCCTTCACGCCGAGTTCCTCGAACACGGCCTCGATGATCAGGTCCGCATCCTTCAGGTCGTCGTAGGACAGCGTCGGCGTGATCAGCGCCATGCGCGCGTCGAGCTTCTGCTGCGTGAGCTTGCCCTTCTTCACCTGCGCGTCGTAGTTCTTGCGGATCGTGGCGAGCCCGCGGTCGAGCGCGTCCTGCTTCGTCTCGAGCAGCGTGACGGGCAGGCCCGCGTTGATGAAGTTCATCGCGATCCCGCCGCCCATCGTGCCGGCGCCGATCACGCCGACGCGACGAATCTCGCGCACCGGCGTGTCCGACGGCACGTCGGGAATCTTGCTCGCCGCGCGCTCGCCGAAGAACGCATGCCGCAGCGCGCGGCTTTCCGGCGTCATCAACAGCGCGACGAAGCCGTCGCGCTCGGCGATGCTGCCCTGGTCGAAGCCGTTCAGCACGCCGGCCTCGATCGCATCGATACACTTGTGCGGCGCCGGGAAATTCGGCGCGGCGGCCCGCGCGGAATTGCGCGCGAACTGGATGAAACCCGCGGCATTCTCGTGGACGATCTTGCGATCACGCACGCGCGGATGCGGCCCCTTCTGCGCGCCGACCTTGCGCGCAAACGCGACGGCCGCATCGAGCAGGTCGCCGTCGACCAGTTCGTCGAACAACCCGCTCTTCGCGAGCTGCTCCGACGGCACCGGCGCGCCCGATACGATCATGTTCAGCGCGGTTTCGAGGCCGACCGCGCGCGGCAGTCGCTGCGTGCCGCCCGCGCCCGGCAGCAGGCCGAGCTTCACTTCGGGCAGCGCGACCTGCGCGCCGGGTGCCGCGACGCGATAGTGCGCGCCGAGCGCGAGCTCGAGACCGCCGCCCATCACGACGCTGTGCAGCGCCGCGACGACCGGCTTCGCGCTCGTTTCCACCGCGCGGATCACGGTATGCAGCGTCGGCTCCTGCACGGCCTTCGGCGTATTGAATTCGGTGATGTCGGCGCCGCCCGAGAACGCGCGGCCCGCGCCCGTCAGCACGATCGCCGTGACCGACGCATCGTGCGCGGCGCGATCGAGCGCGTCCATGACGCCCTCGCGCGTCGACAGGCCAAGCCCGTTGACGGGCGGATTGTTGAGCGTGATGACGGCCACGCCGTCGCGAGTCGAGTAATCCACTGCCATCTGCCTGCCTCCATGCATCGCGCGCCGGGGTGGCTGCGCTTCATTGTGCGCGGTCGAACGGCCGCATGTCCGGATCGAACGGAGGCAGCATACAACGAAAAAGCACGGTCGTTCAATTTGAATTTTTCCCGATCCGGGGGACGGATCGGGCGACGTGCGGCGGACCGTTGCCGGCCCGGCTTACGGCGCACAGACCGCCGTGGGCAGCACGTAGTCGCGGAACGTCTCGCGCAGCTTCAGCTTCTGCAGCTTGCCGGTCGCGGTGTGCGGCAGCGATTCGACGAACACGACGTCGTCGGGCACCCACCACTTCGCGACCTTGCCTTCGTAGAACGCGAGGAGCGCGTCGCGCGTCAGGTTCGCGCCTTCGCGCGGCACCACGACGAGCAGCGGCCGCTCGGTCCATTTCGGGTGCGCGCACGCGATGCACGCGGCTTCGGCGACGCCCGGATGCGCGATCGCGACGTTTTCGATGTCGATCGAGCTGATCCACTCGCCGCCCGACTTGATCACGTCCTTGCTGCGGTCGGTGATCTGCAGGAAGCCGTCGGGGTCGATCGTCGCGACGTCGCCGGTCGGGAACCAGCCGTCCGACAGCGGCGACGTATCGCTGCCGAAGTAGTGATCGATCACCCACGGCCCGCGCACCTGCAACTCGCCGAACGCGACGCCGTCCCACGGCAACTCGTGCCCGTCGTCGCCCACGATGCGCATGTCGACGCCGCAGATCACGCGCCCCTGCTTCTCCAGCAGGCGGCGCTGCGCGTCGAGCGGCCGCTGCGACTGCGCCCAGTTCAGCTTCGCGAGCGTGCCGAGCGGCGACAGCTCGGTCATCCCCCACGCATGGATCACGCGCACGCCGTATTCGTCCTCGAACGTGCGCAGCATCGCGGGCGGACACGCGGACCCGCCGATCACCGTGCGGTTCAGCGTCGAGAAGCGCACGCCGGCCTCGCGCATATAGTTCAGCAACCCGAGCCACACGGTCGGCACGCCCGCGGAGAAGGTCACGCGTTCGGCCTCCATCAGCTCGTACAGCGACTTGCCGTCGAGGTCCTTGCCGGGCAGCACGAGCTTGCCGCCGGTGAGCGGCACCGCGTACGGCAGCCCCCACGCGTTCACATGAAACATCGGCACG
The DNA here is from genome assembly GCF_003635165.1 of Burkholderia sp. Nafp2/4-1b. GTDB lineage: Bacteria > Pseudomonadota > Gammaproteobacteria > Burkholderiales > Burkholderiaceae > Burkholderia. The sequence continues at coordinate 125,932 of NZ_ML058602.1, forward strand.
ACCGGCAGCACCGCGTCGAGCGCCGACAGGTTCATCGCATCGGGCAGCGCGGCGCCGTACGCGTGCAGCACCGTCGAGCGATGCGAATACAGCACGCCCTTCGGATTGCCGGTCGTGCCCGACGTGTAGCAAAGACCGGACGCCTGCCGTTCGTCGAGGCGCGGCCAGTCGTAGCGGCCGTCCTCGGCGTCGACGAGCGTTTCGTAGCACAGGTACGGCGTCGCGCCGGACGGCAGGTGCGCGGCGTCGGTCATCGCGATCCAGCCCTTCACGTGCGGGCACTGCGGCGCGAGCGCATCGACGAGCGGCGCGAAATTGATGTCGAAGAAGACGTAGCGGTCTTCCGCGTGATTGACGATGTAGGCGATCTGCTCGGGAAAGAGGCGCGGGTTGATGGTATGGCACACGGCGCCCATCCCGCCAATCCCGTAATAGGCTTCCAGATGCCGGTAGCCGTTCCAGGCCAGCGTGCCAACGCGGTCTCCCGTTTCGACGCCGAGCCGTGCGAGCGCCTGTGCGAGCCGCTTGGCGCGCTGCTCGCAGTCGCGGTACGTGTAGCGATGCAGGTCGCCTTCCACGCGCTTCGACACGATCTCCGTGTCGCCGGCATAACGCGCGGCATGCGCGATCAGCGACGACACCAGCAACGGCATGTCCATCATCTGGCCCAGCAACGGCTTACCCATCGTCTTGTTCTCCCTGAAGGACGCGAATCGGTGACCAGCCTCGCAGCGATGCGCCGGCTTGCGGCCCGTCCACGGCCAGGACGGGCGCGGCGCGCCGCGTGCGGGCCGCCATGCGGGCGGCGCGGCGCCGTCTTACAATATCGGCTTACCCAGAGGCGCTCAACATGTCGTTTTCCCGAAGCGCAGCCGATTCGGCTGACACTCTCCCCGACCTCGCCGCGACGCTCGGCGCGCCCGCCGCGGGCGCGTTCGTCGCGCTCGGCGACGCGTTTCATACGCGGCTGCCGGCCGCGCCGCTGCCCGCGCCGTACGTCGTCGGCTGGTCCGATGAAGTCGCGCATCTGCTCGGCCTGCCGGCATCGCTCGCGGCCCAACCGGGCTTCGCCGAACTGTTCGCCGGCAACCCGACGCGCGACTGGCCCGCGAACGCGCTGCCATATGCATCGGTGTATTCCGGCCACCAGTTCGGCGTGTGGGCCGGCCAGCTCGGCGACGGCCGCGCGCTGACGATCGGCGAACTCTCCGGCACCGACGGCCGGCGCTACGAACTGCAGATCAAGGGCGGCGGCCGCACGCCGTATTCGCGCATGGGCGACGGCCGCGCGGTGCTGCGCTCGTCGATCCGCGAATTCCTGTGCTCGGAAGCGATGCATCACCTCGGCATTCCGACCACGCGTGCGCTGGCCGTGATCGGTTCCGACCAGCCGGTGGTGCGCGAGGAGATCGAGACATCGGCCGTCGTCACGCGCGTGTCGGAGAGCTTCGTGCGCTTCGGTCACTTCGAGCACTTCTTCTCGAACGATCGCCCGGACCTGCTGCGCCAGCTCGCCGATCACGTGATCGACCGCTTCTACCCGGCATGTCGCGACGCGGACGATCCGTACCTCGCGCTGCTCGAAGCCGCGACGCGGCGCACAGCCGACCTCGTCGCGCAGTGGCAGGCAGTCGGCTTCTGCCACGGCGTGATGAACACCGACAACATGTCGATCCTCGGCCTGACCATCGACTACGGCCCGTTCGGCTTCGTCGACGCGTTCGATGCGAACCACATCTGCAACCACTCCGACACGAGCGGGCGTTACGCGTACCGGATGCAGCCGCGCATCGCGCACTGGAACTGTTACTGCCTCGCGCAGGCGCTGCTGCCGCTGATCGGATTGCAGCACGGCATCGCCGACGACGATGCGCGCGCCGAGCGCGCGGTGGACGACGCACAAGCCGTGCTCGCGAAGTTTCCGGAACGCTTCGGCCCCGCGCTCGAACGCGCGATGCGCGCGAAGCTCGGCCTGGAGCTCAAGCGCGAAAACGACGCGGAACTCGCGAACAAGCTGCTCGAAACGATGCACGCGAGCCATGCGGACTTCACGCTGACGTTCCGCCGCCTCGCGCAAATCTCGAAGCACGATGCGAGCCGCGATGCGCCGGTGCGTGACCTGTTCATCGATCGCGACGCGTTCGACGCATGGGCGAACCTCTACCGCGCACGGCTGTCCGAGGAAACGCGCGACGACGCGGCCCGCGCGGCCGCGATGAATCGCGTGAACCCGAAATACGTGCTGCGCAACCATCTGGCCGAAGTCGCGATCCGGCGCGCGAAGGACAAGGATTTTTCCGAAGTCGAACGCCTCGCGCAGGTGCTGCGCCGGCCATTCGACGAACAACCGGAACATGAAGCGTATGCGGCATTGCCGCCAGACTGGGCCGGGTCGCTCGAAGTGAGCTGCTCGTCGTGACCGACGACCCGACCGACCGATCAGGAGAACTCCCACATGTCACACGATTCCGACGATAAAACCTTCCCGTACCAGAAGGACGACGCCGAACTGCGCCGCCGGCTCACGCCGATGCAGTACGAGGTCACGCAGCATGCTGCGACCGAGCGCGCATTCACCGGCGAATACACCGACACTGAAGACGCCGGCATCTACAAATGCGTCGTCTGCAGCACGCCGCTGTTCGAATCCGGTGCGAAATTCCATTCGGGCTGCGGCTGGCCCAGCTATTTCAAGCCGCTGAACGGCGAGGTGATCGACGAGAAGATCGACCGCTCGCACGGGATGGTGCGGGTCGAGGTTCGCTGCAACAACTGCGGCGCGCACCTCGGCCACGTGTTCGAGGACGGCCCGCGCGACCAGACCGGTTTGCGGTACTGCATCAATTCGGCTGCGTTAAACTTCGAGTCCCGACCCGAAAACGAATGAGCGGTGCCGGACGGATCGGTCGGACAGCCTCCCGGCTGCCCCGATCCGCGACGGTGACGCCTGGCGGGTCCCTACAACGGTGAAAGGCCGCGCAATGCGGCCTTTCACGCAGCTGCGAGCGCCATGAAATTCCTGTTCGATCTGTTTCCGATCATCCTGTTTTTCGCCGCCTTCAAGGTCTGGGGCATCTTCACCGCCACCGCCGTCGCGATCGTCGCGACGCTGGCCCAGGTCGCGTGGGTCGCCTTCCGGCACCGGAAGGTCGACACGATGCTGTGGGTCAGCCTCGGCGTGATCGTCGTCTTCGGCGGCGCCACCCTCGTCCTGCATGACGAAAAATTCATTCAATGGAAACCGACTGTGCTGTACTGGCTGTTTGCGATCGGGCTGTTCGCCGCACGCTATGCGTTCGGCAACAACCTGATCGAGAAGATGATGGGCAAGCAGCTCACGCTGCCGCACCCCGTGTGGGACAAGCTGAACGTCGCGTGGGCGCTGTTCTTCGCGGTGCTCGGCGTCGCGAACCTGTACGTGGTGCACAACTACACCGAATCGCAGTGGGTGAACTTCAAGCTGTTCGGCACGACGGGTGCGATGGTCGTATTCATCATCCTGCAGAGCCTGTGGCTCACGAAATACATGAAGGACGAATGACATGACCGACGCTTTCCTCGACGCCTCGCCCGACGAGCGCATCGCGCTGATCGAAGCGCGCCTCACCGCGTCGCTCGCCCCGCTGTCGCTCGCGGTGCGCGACGACAGCGCGCAGCACGCGGGCCACGCCGGTGCCGCCGCCGGCGGCCACTACACGGTGACGATCGTGTCGGCCGCGTTCGCGGGCAAGCCGCGCGTCGCACGACACCGGCTGGTGTATGATGCGCTCGCTGATGCGATGCAGCGCGGCATTCACGCGCTCGCGATCGTGGCTTACACGCCCGAAGAATTCAACGAATCTTCAATCTAGTCTCAACAGGAATTCCCGATGATCCTGAAATCCCCCCGCCTGTGGGTCGCGGCGGCTGCTTTTGCAGCGGCACCGGCATTCGCCCAGAACATCGCCGTCGTGAACGGCACGCCGATTCCGAAATCGCGCGCCGACGCGATGGTCGCGCAGCTCGTCCAGCAAGGCCAGGCCGACAGCCCGCAACTGCAGCAGGCCGTGCGCCAGGAACTCGTGAACCGCGAAATCCTGATGCAGGAAGCGATCCGCGAAGGCATCCCGAATCGTCCCGACGTGAAGGCGCAGGTCGCCGTCGCGCAGCAGACGGTCGTGCTGCGCTCGATGATCGAAAACTTCCTGAAGAAGAACCAGCCGACCGATGCGGAAGTGAAGGCGCGCTACGACGATCTCGTGAAGGGTGCCGGCGGCAACCGCGAGTACCACCTGCACCACATCTTGGTCGACAGCGAGCAGCAGGCGAAGGACCTGATCGCGAAGATCAAGGGTGGCGCGAAGTTCGAGGATCTGGCGAAGCAGTACTCGAAGGATCCGGGCTCGGGCAAGAACGGCGGCGACCTCGACTGGTCCGACCCGAAGGCGTACGTGCCGGAATTCGCGGCCGCCGCGCAGAAGCTGCAGAAAGGCCAGATGACCGACGCGCCGGTGAAGACGCAGTTCGGCTGGCACATCATCCGTGTCGACGACACCCGCGACGTCGCCCCGCCGCCGTTCGACCAGGTGAAGGCGCAGATCGCGCAGCAGCTCGTGCAGCAGAAGCTGCAGGCGTTCGAGGAAGGTCTGCGCCAGCAGGCGAAGATTCAGTAACGTCGGCTAAGATTGCCCGCGCGAAGGCCGCTCCCAGGAGCGGCCTTTTTTGTTTTGGACGCACGCTCGCGCTTGCGGGTACGGCCGGTGCGTTGCGCCCCGATGCGTGGATGCACCTCGTCGAAGCGGCGGCCGCGCAAAGAAAAAGCCGCTTCGAAGCGGCTTTTCAGTTCGACACGGCGCAATCGCGTGCAGGCGGTTCAGGCAAGCGTCATGCCACGTGGAATACGTCGTGATAGCGAACTTCGCCCGACGGCTGCGGCGCGTTTGCGTCGAACGCCAGCGCGAGGAAATACTCGGGCGGCGCGTCCGGAAACACGAGCTCGCCGGACGGCACGAACCCGAACCGCGCGTAGTACGCGGGATCGCCGAGCACGACGCAGCCGCGCGCACCGAGCCGGCGCAACGCGTCGAGCCCCGTGCGAACCAGCCCTGCCCCGATGCTCTGGCGCTGGCATTCGGGCCGCACCGCCAGCGGCGCGAGCCCGTACCATCCGTGGCTGCCGGCCGGCGCGCCGCCGATCGACACCGGCGAGAACGCGACATGACCGATCACGCGCTCATCGCGCTCCGCGACGAGCGACACGCTGAGCGCGCGCTGCACACGCAACGTGTCGACGATCCGCCGTTCGAACTCGCCGTGTTCCGGCGCGTGCGCGAACGCAGCCACGATCACGCGACCGATCGCATCGACATCGCTCGCGCGCTCGTCGCGCAGCGTGACGATCTCGACCGGTGCGTGCGGATCGAACATCAGCCGATCCAGCGGCGTGCGTTACGGAACGCGCGCAGCCACGGGCTCGCTTCGCCCCAGCCTTCCGGATGCCAGCTCATCGTGACCGTGCGATGCACGCGCTCCATGTGCGGCATCAGCACCGAGAAGCGGCCATCGGCCGTCGTGACCGACGTGATGCCGGCCGGCGACCCATTCGGGTTGAACGGATAGCGCTCGGTCGCTTCGCCGCGGTGGTCGACATAGCGCATCGCGACCGCGACGCGATCGATGTCGCCCTGCTGCGAGAAGTCCGCATAGCCTTCGCCGTGCGCGACCGCCACCGGAATGCGCGAGCCTTCCATCCCCGCGAAGAAGATCGACGGCGACTTCTCGACTTCGACGAACGAGAAGCGCGCCTCGAACTGCTCGGACTTGTTGCGCGTGAACTTCGGCCATGCGTCCGCGCCCGGGATCATCGACGCGAGGCTCGACAGCATCTGGCAGCCGTTGCAGATGCCGAGCGCGAACGTGTCGGGACGCGCGAAGAACGCCGAGAACATATCGGCGAGGTTCGCGTTGAAGCGGATCGTCTTCGCCCAGCCTTCGCCGGCACCCAGCACGTCGCCGTACGAGAAGCCGCCGCACGCCACCGCGCCCGCGAAATCGGCGAGCGTCGCGCGACCGGCCAGCAGGTCGCTCATGTGCACGTCGTGCGCATCGAAGCCCGCGCGGTCGAACGCGTAGGCCGTTTCGAGGTGCGAGTTCACGCCCTGCTCGCGCAGGATCGCGACGCGCGGACGGGCGCCCGTCGCGATGAACGGCGCGGCGATGTCGTCGGCCGGATCGAACGTGAGCACCGGCGAGATGCCAGGATCCGCCGCGTCGAGCAGCGCGTCGTATTCGGCGTCGGCACAGGCCGGGTTGTCGCGCAGGCGCGCGATGCGCCAGCTGACTTCGCCCCACGCGCGATGGAGTTCGGTGCGCGGTGCATCGAACACCTTCTTCGCGTCGCGATACACCTCGATCACGTCGCGATCGTTGACCGTGCCGATCACGTGCGAGCACGCCGACAGGCCGCACTCGCGCAGCGCGCCGAGCACCGCGTCGCGGTCGGCCGCGCGCACCTGCACGACGGCGCCGAGCTCTTCGGAGAACAGCGCGCGCAGCGTGCGATCCTCGCGGCGGCCGCTCGTCTGCTTCGCCCAGTCCTTCGCGTCGCCGTAGTCGGATTCGTGGTTCGGGTCGAGCGTCAGCATGTCGACGTTCAGCGACACGCCCGCATGGCCCGCGAACGCCATTTCGCACACCGTCGCCCACAGGCCGCCGTCCGAGCGGTCGTGGTACGCGAGCAGCTTGCCTTGCGCGTTGAGCGACTGGATCGCGTTGAAGAAGCGCTTCAGGTCTTCCGGATCGTCGACGTCCGGCGTCTCGTCGCCGACCTGCTGCGTGACCTGCGCGAAGATGCTGCCGCCCATGCGGTTCTTGCCGCGGCCGAGATCGATCGCGATCAGCACGCTGTCGCCGGCGTCGGCGATGCGGCGCAGTTGCGGCGTGAGGTGCCGGCGCACGTCCTCGACCGGTGCGAACGCGGAGATGATCAGCGACACCGGCGACACCACTTCCTTCGCGACACCCTGCTCGTCCCACTTGGTCTTCATCGACAGCGAGTCCTTGCCGACCGGGATGCCGATCCCGAGCGCCGGGCACAGCTCCATGCCGATCGCCCTGACCGTGTCGAACAGCGCGGCGTCCTCGCCGGCCGTGCCGCACGCGGCCATCCAGTTCGCCGACAGCTTCAGCTTGTCGAGCGACGCGATCGGCGCGCTCGCGATGTTCGTGATCGCCTCGCCGACGGCCATGCGGCCCGAGGCCGGCGCGTCGATCACCGCGAGCGGCGTGCGCTCGGCCATCGTCATCGCCTCGCCCTTGAAGCCCGCGTAGTCGAGCGCGGTCACCGCGCAGTCGGCCACCGGCACCTGCCACGGGCCGACCATCTGGTCGCGCACCGACGTGCCGCCGACCGAACGGTCGCCGATCGTGATCAGGAACGACTTGCTGCCGACGGTCGGATGCTTCAGCACGTCGACCGCGACTTCCGACAGCGCGATGCCCGTCACGTCGACCGGCGCGCGCTCGGTCGCGACGCGCGCGACGTCGCGGTGCATGCGCGGCGGCTTGCCGAGCAGCACTTCCATCGGCATGTCGACCGGGAATTCATCCGTGCCCTTCGCTTCGTCGTCGACGAGCTGCAGCTGGCGTTCGTCGGTCGCGACACCGACCACCGCGAACGGGCAGCGCTCACGTACGCAGATCGCCTCGAAGCGCGGCAGGTCGGCCGGCGCGATCGCCAGCACGTAGCGTTCCTGCGCCTCGTTCGACCAGATTTCGCGCGGCGACAGGCCCGATTCCTCGAGCGCGACCTTGCGCAGTTCGAAGCGCGCGCCCTTGCCCGCGCCATCGACGATCTCGGGGAACGCATTCGACAGGCCGCCCGCGCCGACGTCGTGGATGCTCAGGATCGGGTTTTCCGCGCCGAGCTGCCAGCAGCCGTTGATCACTTCCTGCGCGCGCCGCTCGATTTCCGGGTTGCCGCGCTGCACCGAGTCGAAGTCGAGTTCGGCCGTGTTCGCGCCGGTCGCCATCGAGCTCGCCGCGCCGCCGCCCATGCCGATCCGCATGCCGGGGCCGCCGATCTGGATCAGCAGGGAACCCGCCGGCACGTCGTGCTTGTGCGTGTGTTGATCCGCGATGTTGCCGAGGCCGCCCGCGATCATGATCGGCTTGTGATAGCCGCGCACCTGGCCGTCGACGTTCTGCTCGTACACGCGGAAGTAGCCGCCGAGGTTCGGACGGCCGAATTCGTTGTTGAACGCGGCGCCGCCGAGCGGGCCGTCGATCATGATCTGCAGCGGCGACGCGATGCGGTCCGGGCGGCCGTACGGGCCGTGCTGCTCGTTCGGGTTGCGCTCGGCCACCGGCTGCGCCGCGTCGCGGTCGTTTTCCCACGGCTGGCGGGCGTCCGGCAGGTCGAGGTTCGACACCGTGAAGCCGGTGAGGCCGGCCTTCGGACGCGCACCGCGGCCCGTCGCGCCTTCGTCGCGGATCTCGCCGCCCGCGCCGGTCGCCGCGCCCGGGAACGGCGAGATCGCCGTCGGGTGGTTGTGCGTCTCGACCTTCATCAGGGTGTGCGTGAGCTCGGTGTGGCGCCCATAACGTTCACCCGGCTCGCCGGCCGTGCCCGCGTTGCGCGGGAACCAGCGCTCGGCTTCGGCGCCGACCATGATCGACGAGTTGTCCGAATACGCGACGATCGTGCCCTGCGGGCTCAGCTTCTCGGTGTTGCGGATCATCGCGAACAGCGACATGTCCTGCTCTTGCCCGTCGATCGTCCACTGCGCGTTGAAGATCTTGTGGCGGCAGTGCTCGCTGTTCGCCTGCGCGAACATCATCAGCTCGACGTCGGTCGGGTTGCGTTCGAGCTTGCGGAACGCGTCGACCAGGTAATCGATCTCGTCGTCGGCGAGCGCGAGGCCCAGTTCGACGTTCGCGCGCTCGAGCGCGCCGCGGCCGACGCCGAGCACGTCGACGGTCGCGAGCGGCTTGGCCGGCAGTTCGTCGAACAGGTGCTTCGCGTCGTCGCGCGCGGCGACCACGCTTTCGGTCATCCGGTCATGCAGCGCGGCCGCGACCGCGGCGCGCGCGTCGTCGGACAGCGCCTTCTTGCCGCCGAGCAGGCCCGACTTCAGCGTGACCGTGAATTCGACGCCGCGCTCGATGCGGCGCACCTGCGTGAGGCCGCAGTGCTGCGCGATGTCGGTTGCCTTGCTCGCCCACGGCGAAACCGTGCCGAAGCGCGGCAGCACGACGAAGGTCTCGGCCGTCCCCTTTTCGCTGGCCGGCTCGAACGGCGCGCCGTAGTGCATCAGCGCGTCGATGCGGGCGCTGTCGTCCGCCGACAGCGGCTCGGCCGCATTGACGAAGTGCAGGAACTGGCCGCGCACCGCGACGATGTTGGCGTCGATTTGCCTGAGCGTGTCGAGCAGACGGGTTTGACGGAAATCGGAGAGGGCCGAAGCGCCGGGAAAACACGAGAAGTGAGCCATGGGCTGGACTGACGTCGATGAGTCGCGCGAGGTGGCGACGTGGGGCGAAAGGAAGGCCGTAATTATACCCGGAAGTGGGCCGTCCCAGACCGGCTGATCCGCACCCGCGATGCACCGCGACGGTGCGTCCGCGGACGCCCGCCCAACCGGGCATCGGGCCGGCCTGCCTGGCCGCTGCAGCCGCCGACCGCGCGACGGCGGAATCGGACGGGGTCACGTGGCGCCGTTCTGCCTGATTTTGGCGCTATCATTCCCGGTTCCCCGGGCCCGGAGCCCGTCAGCGAATTCTCACCGGGCGGCGTGCGCGCCGCCCGTCATCGAAGCAATCCATGGATGTCATCGTCATCGGCGGCGGAATCAGCGGCGTCGCCACCGCCTACCAGCTGCGTGCGGCCGGCCATCGCGTGTGCGTGGTCGAACGCCACGCGACCGTCGCGCAGGGCGCGACCTACGGCGACGGCGGCACGCTGCTGCCGAGCCCGCTCGACGTCTGGTTCGGCCCGACCTTCATGCGCCAGCGCCAGCCGCGCGACAACGGCATCGTCTACAAGCCGGGCTTCAACGGCGGCGTGCGCCGCTTCGTCAAGCAACTCGCCGCGTTGCGCGAACCCGACGCCTTCGTCGCGCAATACGCGCGGCTGCGCCCGCTGATCGACGCGTCGCGCGAAACCCTCGCCGACATCGAGGCGCGCTTCCAGCTCGAATTCGAGCAGAAGCCCGGGATCCTGCACGTCGTGCGCGACCCGCGCGACTGGGAAGCGCTGCAGCCCGCGCTCGACCTGCTGCGCACGCTCGACCAGCCGTACCGCGTGCTCACGGCCGACGAATGCGCGGCGCTCGAGCCGTCGGTACCGGCCGAGCCCGGCTTCGCCGGCGGCGTGCTGCTCGAGACCGAACGCACCGGCAATTGCCCGCTGTTCGCGAAGCTGGTCAAGCAGACGCTCGACGAGCACGGCGTGCAGTTCCGCTTCGGCGCGGACGTCGCCGCGATCCGCGTCGACACCGGCCGCGCCGCGGTCGAACTCGCGCCGGCGGCCGGCGGCCGCCACGCGCCGAATGCGCGCGAAGTCGACGTGATTTCGGCCGACGCGATCGTGGTCGCCGCCGGCGCCGGCAGCCTGCCGCTGCTGGAGCGGCTCGGCTGGCGGCTGCCGCTGCATCCGGTCCGCGCCCATACGCTGACCGCGCCGGTCGCGTACGAAGAACATGCGCCGCACCTGAGCGTCGTCGATTCGATCAAGCGGATCTCGATCACGCGCACCCACCAGCGGCTGCGCATCGGCGGTGGTGCGGTGCTGCAGAGCGTCGCCGAGACCGCCAAGCCGCTTCCCGAGCCGCTGTCCGAAGCCGCGCTTGCGCTGCTCGGCCAGGCCGTCCACGACTGGGTGCCGGGCGCCGCGAAGATTTCCGCCGCGCTGTCGTGGCAAGGCACGCAACTGCTGTCGCCGGACGGCCTGCCGGTCGTCGGTCCGACCCCGCACCCGCGCGTATTCGTCAACTTCGGGCACGGCCCGGCCGGCTGGGGCCTCGCGTGCGGGTCTGCTAAAGTGGTGACCGACTGCATCGGCGGCGACACGCAGCACTGGCCCGCCGATACGCTCGCCGCGCTGAACGCGGCGCGCTTCACGACCTGACCGCCGCGGGTTCGTCCCGGGGCGGCACCCTCCGGCCGCCATGACCCCGCGATGACGAATCCCCGCCCGCTTCCCGATTCCACTCCGCTCGCGCTGCTGCGCGTCGCCGACCTGCGCGACGCTGAGGCCGCCGCGGCCGCCGACCTGCCGCCGCACACGCTGATGGCCCGCGCGGGTGCTGCCGCCGCGCGCTGGCTGTCCGAACGTGTCGCCGGCGACGACCGCCCGATCTGGTTCGCGGTCGGCCCCGGCAACAATGGCGGCGACGCGCTGGTCGCCGCCGCGCACCTGCAGCAGCTCGGCGTCGCGACGCTCGCGTGGATGCCGGTGCCGGTCAAGCCGGACGACGCGCAATGGGCGCTCGGCGTCGCGCGCGCGGCCGGCGTGCCGCTGTCGGACGAGCCGCCCGCGTCGCTCGACGATTACGCCTGGGTAGTCGACGGACTGTTCGGGATCGGCCTCGGCCGCGCGCTCGACGGCCCGTTCGCCGCGCAGGCCGCGCGCATCGCCGCGCACGCCCGCAGCGGCGGCCGGGTGCTCGCGCTTGACGTGCCGAGCGGGCTCGACAGCGACACCGGCCGGATCGTCGGCGCGGGTGCCGCCGTCGCCGCAACGCATACGCTCACCTTCATCGGCGCGAAGCCCGGCCTTTACACCGGCGACGGCCGCGATCTCGCCGGCGACATCGACATCGCGTCGCTCGACGTGGCTCCGCCCGCCGCACCGGCGATCGTGCTGAACGAGCCGGCACGCTTCGCCGCCGCACTGCCCGTCCGCGCGTTCGCGTCGCACAAGGGCACGTTCGGCAGCCTCGCGGTGCTCGGCGGCGACACCGGCATGTGCGGTGCACCGATCCTCGCCGCGCGTGCCGCGCTGTTCGCCGGCGCCGGCAAGGTGCATGTCGGCTTTCTCGGCGCCGGCGCGCCGCCGTACGACCCGCCGTTTCCCGAGCTGATGCTGCATCCCGCGGACAGCCTCGAGCTCGATGCGATGTCCGCGATCGCCGCCGGCTGCGGCCTCGGCACGCGCGAGGCCGCGGCGACGCTCGTGCGCGACGTGCTCGCGCACGATGCGGCAACGCTGCTCGACGCCGACGCGCTGAACCTCGTCGCGACCCATGACGACCTCGCGGCCGCCGTCGCCGCCCGCGGCCCGCGCGGCCATGCGTGCGTGCTGACGCCGCATCCGCTCGAGGCAGCGCGGCTGCTCGGCAGCGACACCGCGACGGTGCAGCATGACCGGCTCGCCGCGGCCGCGGCGCTCGCCGCGCGCTACGCGAGCATCGTCGTGCTCAAGGGTTCGGGCACGGTGATTGCCGCGCCCGACGGCCGCCTGACGATCAATCCGACCGGCAACGCCGCGCTCGCCACCGGCGGCACCGGCGACGTGCTCGGCGGCCTGATCGGCGCGCTGCTTGCGCAGCGCGTGGCGCCGTACGAAGCCGCGCTGGCCGGCGTCTACCTGCACGGCCTTGCGGCCGACACGCTGACCGCGCACGGCACGGGCCCGGCCGGACTCACGGCCGGCGAACTCGCGCCGATGGTGCGCACGCTGATCAATCGCCTTTTTTACCCGTCGCCGCGCGCCGACATATAACGCCGCTATACTGGGTGCCCCGCCGCACGGCGGGCCCTCTCGTCCGCCGGCCTTCCGATCCCGACGCGCCGGCGCGGCATTCCTCCCGATTCACGCTTCACTTGAACCGCCATGACGCTGAATTCGCTCCCCGCCTGGACTGCCCTTCAATCCCACTTCGAACAGATCCGCCATGCGCGGCTGCGCGACTGGTTCGCGCCGGAAAACGACCGCGCGCCGACCCGTGCCGAACGCTTCACGATTCCCGGCGGCGGCCTTGCGGCCGACTTCTCGAAGAACCGCATCAACGACGACACGCTGCGCCTGCTCGTGCAGCTGGCCCGCGAAGCGGGCGTCGAAGCGCGCCGCGACGCGATGTTCGCCGGCGAGATCGTCAACCCGACCGAAGGCCGCGCCGCGCTGCACACGGCACTGCGCGCGAGCGACCCGAACGCGCCGTTCCATGCACAGGTCAGCGCCGAGCGCGCGAAGATGGCGAGCTTCGCGCGCACCGTGCGCAGCGGCGCGTGGACCGGCTACAGCGGCAAGCGCATCCGTCACGTGATCAACATCGGCATCGGCGGCTCGGACCTCGGCCCGAAGATGGTCACGCACGCGCTGCACCACGTCGCGACGCCGGAGATCTCGACCCACTTCGTGTCGAACGTCGACGGCGCCGATCTTGCGCGCGTGCTGGAACAGGTCGATCCGGAGGAAACGCTCGCGATCATCGTGTCGAAGACCTTCACGACGCTCGAGACGATGACGAACGCACGCTCGCTGCGCGACTGGTTCGTCGCGCGCGGCTGCCCGGAGGATGCGCTCGCGAAGCACTTCGTCGGCGTATCGGCGAACCCGGCCGAGGTCGTGAAGTTCGGCATCGCCGCGGACAACGTGTTCGAAATGTGGGACTGGGTCGGCGGCCGCTATTCGCTGTGGTCGGCGGTCGGCCTGTCGATCATGATCGCGATCGGGCCCGAGCAGTTCGACGAACTGCTGGCCGGCGCGAACGACATGGACCGCCACTTCCGCGAAGCGCCGCTCGAACGCAACCTGCCGGTGCTGCTCGGCCTGATCGGCATCTGGTACCGCAACTTCTTCGGCTCGCAGAGCTACCTCGTCGCGCCGTATTCCGAAGCGCTGCACTACCTGCCGTCGTACCTGCAGCAACTGGAGATGGAAAGCAACGGCAAGTCCGCGCGCCTGGACGGCACGTTCGTCGACTACCCGACGTCGGCCGTCACGTGGGGCGAGCCGGGCACCAACGGCCAGCACGCGTTTTTCCAGATGCTGCACCAGGGCCCGACGATCGTGCCGATCGACTTCATCGCGGTGCTGACGCCCGAGCATCCGCTCGCGAGCCATCATCCGAAGCTGCTCGCGAACTGCTTCGCGCAGAGCGAAGCGCTGATGCTCGGCCGCACGCTCGACGAAGCGCGCAAGGTCGCCGGCCCCGGCAACGAAGCGCTCGCGCCGCACCTGACCTTCCCCGGCAACCGCCCGACGACGACACTGCTGGTCGATGCGCTGACGCCGCGCACGCTCGGCGCGCTGATCGCGCTCTACGAGCACAAGGTACTGGTGCAGGCGACGGTGTGGGACATCAACCCGTTCGACCAGTGGGGCGTCGAGCTTGGCAAGATTCTCGGCAAGGTCGTCGAAGCCGATCTGTCGGCCGAGTGGGTCGATCCCGCGAAGCACGATTCGTCGACGACCGCGCTGATCGAGCGCGCACGGTCGGCGCTCAAGCGCTGACGCGACAGCGTCGTCCACACGTCGGTCGCATCGGCATCTGCCGTATGCGCCGGCGCGCGAATTCAGCGCCGTGCTAGGCCGTGTGCGGCGCGACGATGCGCCCGGCGTCGATGGTGACCGTCGCGGCACAGCGCCGCGCGAGTTCGGCATCATGCGTGACGAGCACGAGCGTCGCGCCGTGCGTGCGGTTCAGTTCGAACATCAGGTCGATGACCGCGTGGCCCGTGGCCGCATCGAGGCTGCCGGTCGGTTCGTCGGCGAACAGGATGGCCGGATGCGTGACGAACGCACGTGCCAGCGCGACGCGCTGCTGCTCGCCGCCCGACAGCAGCTTCGGATAATGCGCGGTGCGTTCGCCGAGCCCGACCTGCACGAGCAGCGCGCGGGCACGCTCAGCCGCTTCGCGCGCACTGATGCCGCCCTTCAGCTCGAGCGGCAGCATCACGTTCTCGAGTGCCGTCAGGTGCGGCATCAACTGGAACGACTGGAACACGAACCCGACGGCACCGTTGCGCAGCGCGGCGCGCTCGTCCTCGTCGAGCTGGTCGAGCGCGCGGCCGAGCAGGCGAACCGTGCCGCTCGTCGCGCTGTCCAACCCGGCAAGCAGCCCGAGCAGCGTCGATTTGCCGGACCCCGACGCACCGACGATCGCGAGGCTGCTGCCGGGCCGCACGGCGAGCGTGATGCCGTCGAGGATCGTCAGCTCGCCCGTGGCATCGGCAACCCGTTTGCACACGTCATGGACTTCGATGATCGGATCGGTAATCTTGAACATGGACACGACATTCCGCTGGAAAAGACGCGCGGCGCTCGCCGCGCTGCTGGGCACGCTCGTCGCAGCAACCGTGCCCGCACGCGCCGCGACGGCGGCGGCTGCCCCGACCTCGAGCGAGGGCCGGCCCGCGCTCGTCGTGCTCGGCGACAGCCTGTCGGCCGAATACGGACTGCCGCGCGACACCGGTTGGGTTGCGCTGCTGCGGCAACGGCTCGCGACCGAGCGAATCGATTATAGCGTCGCGAACGCAAGCGTCAGCGGCGATACCACGAGCGGCGGCCGCGCGCGGCTGCCGGCGGTGCTGCAACGGTTGAAGCCGTCGATCGTCGTCGTCGAACTCGGTGCGAACGATGCGCTGCGCGGCGTGCCGCTCGCGACGACCGAGCAGAACCTGCGCGACATCATCGCCGCTGCGCGCAACACGCACGCGAAGGTCGTGCTGGTCGGCATGTACGTGCCGCCCAACTACGGGCCCGACTACACGCAGAAATTCCACGCGGTCTATACGCGACTGTCGAAGGAACTCGGCGTCCCGCTCGTGCCGTTCCTGCTGGCCGGCATCGAGAACAGGCCCGAGATGTTCCAGTCGGACCAGATGCACCCGACGCAGCAGGCGCAGGGCATCCTGCTCGACAATGTCTGGCCCGCGCTGAAGCCGCTGCTGGGCAAGCCGCGCGGCTGATCGCGAGTCGCCACGCCGGAAAACAAAAAGCCCCGCTTCGAGCGGGGCTTTTTATCGTTGCGTGCGAAACCGTTCAGTTGCCGCCGTCCTGCGACGGGCTCGGCGTGGTGCCGTACATCTTCACCTTCGAGCGGTCGCGCAGCGCGGCGAGATACGCTTCGCCTTCGCTTTGGGCTTCGACCTGCGCCATCTGCTGCTGCGCGGCCGCGAGTTGCTGCGGATCGACGGCCGTACCCGCGATCACCGCGTTCACGCGATAGATCGCGTAACCGTCCGCACCGAGATCGACACCGACGTACGCCGGCAGCGTCTTCGGATCGACCTTGTAGACCGCGCTCAGCGCCGCCGGCGCCAGGCCTTGCGACTGCGTGCGCGACACCTTCTGTGCCGCCGTGAAGCCGTCAGCCGACTTCGACTTCTGCAACTCGGCCAGCTTCGCCGCGCCGTCCTTCTTCGCGAGTTCCGCGGCCTGCTCGGCGACGACCTTCTGGCGCACGGCGTCCTTGATCGTATCGAGCGCGGGCACGGCAGCCGGCTTGTAGTCGGTGACGCGCGCCGAGATCAGCGTGTTGTTGCCCACGTCAATCGCCTGCGTGTTGTTCTGGTTCTTCACGGCGTCGCTCGCGAACACGGCCGCGAGGAACTTCGCATTGTTCAGCGGGCTCGTCGGCGGCAGTTGCGGATTCGGCGTCGGCGTGACGGTGGCCGTCTGGATCGTCAGCTTGTACTTGTCGGCGGCCGGCTGCAGCGTCTTTGCCTTCTCGTACACGGTCGACGTGAAGCCTTCCGCGTTGTCCGTGAACGCCTTCGCTGCGTACTGCTGCTTCAGCGTCGCTGCGATCTGGTCCTTCACGTCCGCGAACGGCTTGACCACCGACGGCTTCACTTCCGTTGCCTTCAGCACGTGGAAGCCGAGATCCGATTGCACGACGCCGCTCACGTCGCCCTGCTTCAGCGCGAACGCGGCGTCGTCGAATGCCTTGCCGCCCGCGGTCGAACCGCGCGTGATGAAGCCGAGGTCGCCGCCCTTCGCTGCCGACGGCGCGTCCTGCGAGTTCTTCTGCGCGATCTGCGCGAACTGGTCCGGATGCGCCTTCACGTCGGCCAGCACCTGCTCGGCTTTCGCCTTGGCCGCGGCCTTGTCGGCCGCGCTCGCGCTGCTCGCCGCGGCGATGAAGATGTGGCTCACGCGCACTTGCGCTTCCGAGCGGAAGTGCGTCGGGTTGTCGTCGTAGAACTTCTTGATGTCGGCATCGGTCGGCTGTGCGCTCGCGGCAGCGGCGGCCGGCGAATACACGAGATACTGGATCGTCGCGGTTTCCGGCGTCGCGAAGCTCTGCTTGTGCGCGTCGTAGTACGCGGCGAGCTGTGCGTCGGTCGGCTGCACCTTCGCCGCGTAGTCGCTCGTCTTCAGCACGAGCGCCTGCACTTCGCGCTGCTGCGCGGCCAGTTCCGACAGACGTTGCGCCGGGCCCTTCGGCGTGAATGCGGTTGCCACGATGCTCGCCGGAATCTGCTGCAGCGCGAGGCTGTAGCGCACGCGTTCCTGGTACTGCTCGGGCGTCATCCCCTGGAACGACAGGAGCTGCGCATAGCGTTCGACGTCGATCGAACCGTCGGGCTTCTTCAGCGACGCGATCATCGGGTCGCTCATCAGCGCGTCGCGCACCGCGTTGTCGGATGCGGTCAGGTGCAGGCGTTGGGTCTCGTCGGCCAGCACGCGTTGCTGGATCAGGCCGTCGAGCACCTGCTTGCGATGTTCGGGCGTGTCGAACGTCTTGACGTCGAACTGCGCGCCGAGCGCCTGGCGCGCCTGGTCGATCTGCTGGCGGAACGCGCCGTCGAATTCGGCCCGCGTGATCTTGTGTCCGTTGACCGCCGCGGCGTTCGCACTGTCGTCGAAGAAGCCGCGGAAACCTTGGATCCCGACGAAACCCAGCCCCGGCAACACGATCAGGAGCAGGAGCGCCATCATCAGGCGCTGGTGATTACGGAAGAAATCGAGCATGCGTGACGGGAAAATTGGACAAAACGACCGATATTACAACATACGGGGTGGGACGGGAAAAAACGCGGGTGCGCTATCGACGATACAAATGAAAAAGCCCGCACAAGGCGGGCTTTTTCATTTTCTGGCGGAGCGGACGGGACTCGCCTACATCCTGCAGGCCGCGGTTGCGCGTGCACGCGCAACCCTTCTCGTCCCGCCGGAAGCCGCGCAGGCGGCTTCCTCCACTCCGCAGTCACGCGCCCGCAAGCGTGCGCACTGGATGATACAAATGAAAAAGCCCGCACAAGGCGGGCTTTTTCATTTTCTGGCGGAGCGGACGGGACTCGAACCCGCGACCCCCGGCGTGACAGGCCGGTATTCTAACCGACTGAACTACCGCTCCTTGGTCCGGCTGAATCGTGAAACTGGTGGGTGCTGAGGGGTTCGAACCCCCGACCTACGCCTTGTAAGGGCGCCGCTCTACCAGCTGAGCTAAGCACCCGTTTCCGATTCATTCTGGCTGCGATCTGCGTTTCGGCATCAACAACCAGCGAGCCTGCGAGTTTAATTCATCCCCGATCATTTTGCCAAGCCCGCGCATGAATTTTTTTCGATGCGCGTACTCGCGCACCCGTTTCCGGCGCGCATAAAAAACCCGCGGACTCGCCGCGGGTTTCGTGAACCACCGTCAGCGACGGCGTTCAGGTTCTCAGTGCTTGACGACTTCCGTCGAGCCGGCATCCTTCGCCGCATCACCGACCGGTGCCGCAGCCTTCGCCTCTTCTTCCGGTGGCAGCGGGGTCGGCGTACGTTCGAGCGCCAGTTCGAGCACCTTGTCGATCCAGCGGACCGGCACGATCTCGATCGCGTTCTTCACGTTGTCCGGAATGTCCGCGAGATCCTTCACGTTCTCTTCCGGGATCAGCACGAGCTTGATGCCGCCGCGGTGCGCCGCCAGCAACTTTTCCTTCAGCCCGCCGATCGGCAGCACTTCGCCACGCAGCGTGATCTCGCCCGTCATCGCGACATCGGCACGCACGGGAATGCCCGTCAGCACCGACACCAGCGCGGTCGTCATCGCACCGCCGGCGGACGGACCGTCCTTCGGCGTCGCGCCTTCCGGCACGTGGATGTGGATGTCCTGCTTCTCGAACGCTTCGTCCTTGATACCGAGACGTCGCGAACGCGAGCGCACGACCGAACGTGCAGCCTCGACCGACTCCTTCATCACGTCGCCGAGCGAACCCGTGCGGATCACGTTGCCCTTGCCCGGCATCACCGCGGCTTCGATCGTCAGCAGGTCGCCGCCGACTTCCGTCCACGCGAGGCCCGTCACCTGACCGACCTGGTTTTCCTTCGCCGCGAGGCCGAAGTCGTACTTGCGCACGCCGAGGAACGTATCGAGGTTCTCGCCATCGACCTTGATCGCGCCCGATGCCTTCTTCAGCAGCAGCATCTTCACGACCTTGCGGCAGATCTTCGACACTTCCCGCTCGAGCGAACGCACACCGGCTTCGCGCGTGTAGTAGCGGATGATGTCGCGGATCGCCTGTTCGGTGACGTCGATCTCGCCGTCCTTCAGACCGTTGTTCTTCTTCTGCTTCGGCAGCAGGTAACGCTGCGCGATGCTGACCTTCTCGTCTTCCGTGTAGCCCGACAGACGAATCACTTCCATCCGGTCGAGCAGCGGCGGCGGGATGTTCAGCGAGTTCGACGTCGCGACGAACATCACGTCCGACAGGTCGAAGTCGACCTCGATGTAGTGGTCGGCGAACGTGTGGTTCTGTTCCGGATCGAGCACTTCGAGCAGCGCCGACGACGGATCGCCGCGGAAATCCATCCCCATCTTGTCGACTTCGTCGAGCAGGAAGAGCGGATTGCGCACGCCGACCTTCGCGAGGCTCTGCAGGATCTTGCCCGGCATCGAACCGATGTACGTACGGCGGTGACCCCGGATCTCGGCTTCGTCACGCACGCCGCCGAGCGCCATCCGGACGAACTTGCGGTTCGTCGCACGGGCGATCGACTGGCCGAGCGAGGTCTTGCCGACGCCCGGAGGTCCGACGAGGCACAGGATCGGCGCCTTCACCTTGTCCACGCGCTGTTGCACCGCGAGATACTCGAGAATGCGTTCCTTCACCTTCTCGAGGCCGAAGTGATCCTCGTCGAGCACCTGCTCGGCGTTTGACAGATCGTTGTTGACCTTGCTCTTCTTGCGCCACGGCAGGCCGATCAGCGTGTCGATGTAGTTGCGCACGACGGTCGCTTCAGCCGACATCGGCGACATCAGCTTCAGCTTCTTGAGCTCGGCGTCGGCCTTCTTCTTCGCTTCCTTCGGCATGCGCGCGGCGTTGATGCGCTTCTCGAGTTCCTCGAGATCCGCACCCTCTTCGCCTTCACCCAGTTCCTTCTGGATCGCCTTGACCTGTTCGTTCAGGTAGTACTCGCGCTGGCTCTTTTCCATCTGGCGCTTCACGCGCCCGCGGATGCGCTTTTCGACCTGCAGGATGTCGATCTCGGCTTCGAGCTGCGCGAGCAGGTGCTCGAGGCGCTCGATGACCGGGAACATCTCGAGGATATGCTGCTTCTGGTCGAGCTTCAGCGGCAGGCGCTCGGCGATCATGTCGGCGAGGCGACCGGCTTCATCGATGCCCGACAGCGACGTGAGGATCTCCGGCGGGATCTTCTTGTTCAGCTTCACGTACTGGTCGAACTGCGACACGATCGCGCGGCGCAGCGCTTCGGTCTCCGCGCTGTCGGCGTGATCCGGCTCGAGCGGCATCACTTCGCAGGAGAATTGCGTCTCCTGTTCCTCGATCGACAACGCCTTCGCGCGCTGCAAGCCCTCGACGAGCACCTTCACGGTGCCGTCCGGCAGCTTCAGCATCTGCAGAATGTTGGCGATACAGCCGACCTCGTACATGTCTTTTTCGGTCGGCTCGTCCTTGGCCGCGGTTTTCTGTGCGACGAGCATGATGTGCTTGCCGCCTTCCATCGCTGCTTCGAGGGCCTTGATCGATTTCGGCCGGCCCACGAAGAGCGGAATCACCATGTGCGGGAAAACGACGACGTCCCGCAGCGGCAGCAGCGGGAGCGTGATGCGTTCCGGCGGAAGAAGTTGGGTGCCTGACATTTCATTTCCCCATGAGTGGAATCAATTGTTCGGTAATTGAGGCCGCCACAACGAATTGCAAGCCTTCAAGTGCGGGAAATATTCGGTAAGAAAGTAACCACCGCGTGTCGAGTCAGAGTTACCCACAAGATAAACGAAAAAAAGCCGCCCACGGACTCATGAACGGCCTTTTTCGCAGAACATCGTCGGCAAGCCGGTCAGTTCGAACCCGCCACCTTCGGCGTGTCCTCATAGATCAGCAGGGGCTTGCCGTCGCCATCGATGACGTTCTCGTCGATGATGACCTTGCTGACCCCTTTCATCGCCGGCAGCTCATACATCACGTCGAGCAATGCCTGTTCGATGATCGAACGCAAACCGCGCGCGCCGGTCTTGCGGCGGATCGCCTTGCGGGCGACTGCCTGCAACGCGCCCGGCCGGATTTCCAGCTCGACGCGTTCCATCGCGAACAGCTTGTGATACTGCTTGACGAGCGCATTCTTCGGCTCGACGAGGATCTTCATCAGTGCGGCTTCATCGAGCTTGCCGAGCGTCGCGACCACCGGCAGACGGCCGATCAATTCGGGGATCAGACCGAATTTGATCAGGTCTTCCGGTTCGGTTTCGCGCAGCACTTCGCCCGCGTCGCGTTCCTGCTTGCTCTTGACCGTCGCGCCGAAGCCGATGCCCGTCTTTTCGGTACGATCGGTGATCACCTTCTCGAGGCCGTCGAACGCGCCGCCGCAGATGAACAGGATGTTGGTCGTGTCGACCTGGATGAAATCCTGGTTCGGGTGCTTGCGGCCGCCCTGCGGCGGCACCGACGCCATCGTGCCTTCGACGAGCTTCAGCAGCGCCTGCTGGACACCCTCGCCCGACACGTCGCGCGTGATCGACGGGTTGTCCGACTTGCGGCTGATCTTGTCGATTTCGTCGATGTAGACGATCCCGCGCTGGGCCTTGTCGACCTCGTAGTTGCAGTTCTGCAACAGCTTCTGGATGATGTTCTCCACGTCCTCGCCGACGTAGCCGGCTTCGGTCAGCGTCGTCGCATCGGCGATCACGAACGGCACGTTGAGCAACCGCGCGAGCGTCTGCGCGAGCAGCGTCTTGCCGGAGCCCGTCGGACCGATCAGCAGGATGTTGCTCTTCGACAGCTCGACGTCGTCCTTCTTGTCGAGATGCTTCAGGCGCTTGTAGTGGTTGTACACGGCGACCGCGAGGATCTTCTTCGCACGCTCCTGGCCGATCACGTATTGATCGAGGATGTCGCGAATTTCCTGCGGGCTCGGCAGATCCGAGCGGGACAGGCTGGCCTCGACGCCGGCGGCAGCCGCCTCGTCGCGAATGATCTCGTTGCAGAGGTCGATGCATTCATCGCAGATGAACACCGACGGGCCCGCGATGAGTTTTTTCACCTCATGCTGGCTCTTCCCGCAAAACGAGCAATACAACAGCTTCTCGCTGTTCGAACCTTTTTTGTCCGCCATGAATGTAGAGCCTCCGGACAGGTAGATGACATGATACGCCGATTGCTCCGGACGCCGCGCCTAGGGCGCGACCGGAGCCGGCTGGATGCGCTTGCCGCAGATGCTCAGGGCACTCGGGACATTGCCGGGGCGCCGCGCGAATCGGGGCGGCACCCCACTTAAACTCACGGGCGCTTCAGCAGCACCTGATCGATCAGCCCGTACGCCTTCGCGTCCTCGCTCGACATGAAGTTATCACGGTCGGTGTCGCGCGCGATGCGCTCGACGTCCTGGCCCGTATGCTGCGCGAGCAGGTTGTTCAACCGTTCCTTCAGGTAGAGGATTTCGCGCGCCTGGATCTCGATGTCCGATGCCTGGCCGCGTGCGCCGCCGAGCGGCTGGTGAATCATCACGCGCGAGTTCGGCAGCGCGAAACGCTTGCCCTTCGCGCCCGACGCGAGCAGGAACGCGCCCATGCTGGCCGCGAGACCCATGCACAGCGTCGACACGTCCGGCTTGATGAACTGCATCGTGTCGTAGATCGCCATGCCGGCCGACACCGAGCCGCCCGGGCTGTTGATGTAGAGGCTGATGTCCTTGTCGGGATTCTCGCTCTCGAGGAACAGCAGCTGCGCGACCACGAGGTTGGCGGTCTGGTCGTTCACTTCGCCGACCATGAACACAAGGCGCTCCTTCAGGAGACGCGAATAGATATCGTACGAACGCTCGCCGCGGCCGCTCGTTTCGACGACGATCGGCACCAGCCCCAGCGCTTGCGCCTCGAAACCCTGCGGCGCGTTCGAAGCAAGCATGTCCAGCAATTCAGCGCGAGTGATCATTCAATGAACCTTGTTCGAATGGAAAATTGAACGGAGGGAAGCCGCCCGCTCAATCGCCATATTAATGGCAACCGTGCGCTTGACGTGAAAACGGCGTGCAGGCCGTCGCTCCGACAGCCGGCACGCCGCTAGAGCGACACTTACGCTTGCGCCGATGCGCTCGCGAGTGCCTCGAAGCTCACTTCCTTGTCCGTCACCTTTGCCTTGCCCAGCACGAAGTCGACGACGTTGCTTTCAACGACGAACGCTTCCATCTCGGCGAGGCGCTGCTGGTTGGAATAATACCAGCGGACCACTTCCTTCGGGTCTTCGTAGCTCTTCGCGAACTCGTCGACTTCCGCGCGGATCTGTTCCGGCTTCGCTTCCAGGCCGTTCGCCTTCACGAGCTCGGCCAGCACGAGGCCCAGCTTCACGCGACGCTCTGCCTGCTCGGCGAACATCTCGGCCGGGATCGGTGCGTCCTTCGCGTTCGGCACGCCGCGCTGCGCCAGGTCCTGGCGAGCCATTTCGACGAGGCGTTGCTGGTCCTGCTCGATCAGTGCCTTCGGCACGTCGAGTTCGGAAATCTTCAGCAGCGCGTCCATCACCTGGTTCTTGACGATGGATTGCGTGCGACGCTTCGCTTCGCGCTCGAGGTTTTCCTTGATCTCGGCACGCATCTTCGTCAGGTCGCCGTCTTCGATGCCGAGCGACTTCGCGAATTCAGCGTCGATTTCCGGCAGGTGCGGCCATTCGATCTTCTTCATCGTGACCGTGAACTGTGCCGTTTTGCCTGCCACGTCCTTGCCGTGGTAGTCGTCCGGGAACTTGAGGTCGAACGTACGCTGTTCGCCGACCTTCAGGCCCAGCGCCGCGGTTTCGAATTCCGGCAGCATGCGGCCTTCGCCGAGCACGAACGGGAAGTCTTCGGCCGTGCCGCCCTGGAACGCGACGTCATCGATCTTGCCGACGAAGTCGACCGTCACGCGGTCGCCGTTCTTCGCTGCGGTGTCCGCACCGCCGTCGCCGTGCTCGCCGGCTTCGCCGCGCGCGTGGAAGTGCACGCGCTGCTTGCGCAGGATGTCCAGCGTGCGGTCGATTTCGGCGTCGCCGATCGTCGTCGTCGAGCGCTCGACTTCAGCCGTCGCCAGATCGCCGATCTTCACTTCCGGGTAGACCTCGAACGTCGCGTCGAACGCGTATGCATCTTCAACCTGCTCCTGCTTCGGCTCGAAGCTCGGCTGGCCAGCGACGCGCAGGTTTTCCGCGCGGCTGATCGTGAAGAATTCCTGGCCGATCTTGTCGCTCAGCACTTCCGCTTCGACCTGACCCGAGTACTGCTGGGCAACCATCTTGAGCGGCACCTTGCCCGGGCGGAAACCCGGCATGCGAACGTTCTTCGCGAGTTTCTGGATACGGGCGTCGATTTCCTTCTGCACGGTGTCTTTCGGCAGGGAAATCGTCACGCGGCGTTCAAGCTTGCCGAGGTTCTCAACAACGTTAGCCATGGCTTCAATCGTCCTAAAATTATTCGAGCGAATCGGGTTTTCCTTGCCGTGCCTGCCTGCGGCGTGAGGTGCGTCACATGAGGTGCGTCACATACCCACGCCGCGCCGGAGCGCCACGCCATCCCTGCACGCGCCGAATGGCTAGCGCAAGCGGCTCGGAGCACGGCTTTGGCCGGAAGAATCGACTATTCTAGCAAACAATTTTCCTCACACCGCCAGATCGGCACGACAACCGTGCGTACCCGCCGTGACGCCTGCTCTCGTGCGCGGCCATCCGCCTTGGATCGCGGCTATGCCGAACCCCGTATCCACCGCCGGGCCGCCATCCTGTAAGCTCCGATTGAACGTGCGCCGCCACCGCGGCCCCATTTCGTCACACCAATTACGCCTTCCGGAGACACCATGCCGCAACACCCGTCCGCGCCTGTCGTCGTCATCGCGCCCGATTCGTTCAAAGGCTCGCTTTCCGCCGAGCAGGTCGCGGACGCGATCGCCACCGGCATCCGCCGTGCCCGCCCCGACGCGGTCGTGCGCTGCTGCCCGATGGCCGACGGCGGCGAGGGCACGCTCGACGCGATGCTGGCCGGCGGCGGCACGCGGCGCACGCTGCAAGTGGCCGGCGCGTCGCTCGCCGGGCGCGACGCGGCGGTCGGCGTGATCGATGCGCGCACCGCGATCGTCGAGACGGCCGAAATCGTCGGGATCACCGACGCCGTCGGCATGAGCGTGCCGGTCGACGCACGCAGCACGCGCGGGATGGGCGAGGCGATCCGCGCGCTGCTCGACGAAGGCGTGCGGCGCTTCTTCGTCGCGCTCGGCGGCAGCAGCACCAACGATGCCGGCGCAGGGTTGCTCGCGGGCCTCGGCCTGCAATGCTTCGACGCGGCCGGCCAGCCGGTCGAGCCGATCCCCGCGCGGCTCACCGACATCGCGCGCATCGACGCGTCGACGCTTGATCCGCGCCTGGCGGAAGCGGAATTCATCGGCATGTCCGACGTCGACAACCCGCTGACCGGCGCGCATGGCGCGACCGCGGTGTTCGGCCCGCAAAAGGGCGTGACGCCCGAGCAGGTCGCGACGCTCGACGCCGCGCTCGGCCACTTCGCCGACCTGCTCGAAGCCGCGCTCGACCGCCGTGGCCGCGATTCGGCCGGCGCCGGCGCCGCGGGTGGGCTCGGGTTCGCGCTGCACATGCTCGGTGCGCAGTTCGAAGCCGGCGCCGAAGTCGTCGCCCGGCAGGTCGGGCTCGACGCGGCACTCGCGGGCGCCGACTGGCTGATCACCGGTGAAGGCCGCTCCGACGTGCAGACGCTGCACGGCAAGGCGCCGTTCATCGCATGCCGCCACGCGCGCGCCGCCGGCGTGCCCGCGTCGCTGCTGTCGGGCGCGGTCGACCCGGCCGCGCTGCCGCGCCTGTCCGAACATTTTTCCGGCTGCTTCTCGCCGGCGCCGGGGCCGATCACGCTCGACGTCGCGATCCGCGATGCGGCGAATCTGCTCGCGAACGAAGCCGAACAGTTGACACTGCTGAAGTACGGCGCACACTGACCGTTGACCCGAGCGCGCGATACAGGAACAATCGGGCCCGCCCTTTTTCTCCAGGATTCGACATGAAAGGCCGCCAAGCCGGGCTCGATCAGTTTCTGACCTATCGCCTCCATGCGCTCACGAAGCGATCCGACCGCGGGATCGCCGACGTGTACCGGAACAAGCTGGACATCTCGCTGCCCGAGGCGCGCGTGATCGCCGCCGTCGGCGCGTTCGGGCCGTTTTCGATCATGGATCTCGCGCGCCACACGAACCTGGACAAGAGCCAGGCGAGCCGCGCGGCGGAAGCGCTACTGCGTCAGGGGCTGCTCGAGCGCAGCGCGAGCGAGGAGGACGGCCGGATCGTGCTGATCGCGCTGACCACCGACGGCCGCTCGCTGCATCGCAAGATCGTGCCGATCATACGCAAGTGGAACGAAGGCTTGCTTGCATGCCTGTCCGACAGCGAGCGCCAGACGTTCGAGCGGCTGCTCGACAAGGTCGTCGCGAACGCGGTCGAACGCGACGAGTAACGCGCGCGGAGCGCGGGATCCGTGCCGCGCCCGTGTTGCAACGGTGTGGGACCTGCGGGGACCTCGCCCGTGGGTCGTCGGCGATCCAGCGCTTCTCTTCTCTTATTCAGACGAATCCTGCAGGCAACGCGCGCCGCACCAACACATCCGCGCATGAGCGCTGCCAACCTCCGCTACAGGACGTGCCGAGGACGACCATTCATCGTGCGTCACCCTGCCCGGTGTGTCAGCCATCGCCGCCGCTCTCCCCTCCGCTATAACCCGCTGTTTGCCGCGCGCTGACGCAGCAATCCGAGCACCGCGTCGCAGTACGGCGTCGGCACCCCGAGCTTGCGCCCCAGCTCCGGAAACACGCCAAGGATCGGTCCGATTTCGAGCGGCCGGCCGGCTTCGAAATCCTGCAGCATCGATGTCTTGAACGCGCCGAGCTTGCGCGTGACGGCGATCCGCTCCGGCCCGCTCATGCCCGTCTCGAGACCGAGCTTCGCACCGATATCGGCCGCCTCCTCCATCATCCGCAGCGCGAGATCCTGCGTGAACGGATCGTCGAGCAGCTGCTCGGCGGTCGACCCCGTCAGCGCGCTCAGCGGATTCATGTTCATGTTGCCCCACAGCTTCGCCCAGATCTCGGTGCGAATTTCCGATGTCGATTCGACGTCGAAGCCGCCCGCTGCGAGCGCCGCCGCGAACCGCGCGGCAGGCGCGGCGAGTCGCGCATCGGGCGCGCCGACGATCAGGCGATTGCCGCGGCCGCGGCGCACGATACCGGGCGCATCGGTGCTCGACGACAGATGCACGACGCAGCCGATCGCCTGCGCGGGCGGCAGCGCCGCCGACACCGTGCCGGCCGGGTCGACCGCGTCGAGCGGCACGCCGTCGAGCGGCCCCGCGAGCCCGTGCGTGAACCACCACGGCAGTCCGTTCATCGCGGCGACGATCACCGTGTCGGGCCCGACGAGCGGCGCGACGCGCGCGGCCAGCGCCGGCAGCGCCTGCGCCTTCAGCGCGATCACCACGTAGTCCTGCACGCCAAGCTCGGCTGCGTCGTCGCTCGCACGCACCGGGACCGACGACACGGCGCCTGCCTCATCGACCACGCGCACGCCGTGCGCATTCAGCGCGTCGAGCGTCGCACCGCGCGCGTAGGCGCTCACCGTCATCCCGGCCCGCGACAGCGCGGCCGCGAGCAATCCGCCGATCGCGCCGACGCCGACCACCGCCGCGCGCACCGACCCTGAATTCGTGTCGTTCATGATGGACATCCGTCTGCTGGGAGCTGACGAGCATAACGCTCAATGGTTGCGGATACAACCATTCACGCGTGCGCCCGTTGGCATGGATTCGCTCGCGCAATTCAACGCGATGCGCCGCCCGCTTGCGTCGGCGCGTCGTCGGCCGGGCCGTTGGCCACGCGCAGCACGCCGGCGATCTGGCTCTTCTCGTGCATGCCGAGTTGCGGTACGCGTAACGCAGGTCGTGACGCACGCCGCGCTGCCCGCGGGCATCTCGATCGCGGCGGTCGATACCGTCGTGGCCGAGCACCGGGTTGTAGCGCGCGTGCGTCCATGATGCGGGGCCGGCCCGCGACGGCCCTTGCACGATCCGTGCGGATGGGGTCTCCTGTGCTTTTACACTGCCAGGCCGGCCCTTCTTCAAATGAAATCGTCTCCGCGCGAACCCGACACCGATGACAAAGCGCGCCGCCAGCCTTCGAAGCTCGCCCTGAACATTGCGGCCGTGCTGGTCGGCCTCATCACGTTCGCGATAGGTGTGGCGTGGTTGATCTATAGCTGGATCGTCGATCGCGAAGCGCAGTATTTCGCGATTCCGCTGGTGTTCTCGGTCCCGGTGATCGTGGCGGTCGCGGTGCGGAGTTTCTGGGATTAGGCGCGCTCGCAACGACAAAGCGCCGCGGTCGGTGGACGCGCGGCGCTTTCGTTTATTGGGTGTCGTGTGCGGGCCCGGACGGGCAACGAGCCGCTGCTTTCGGCAGGAAGCGATTCACAGACCCGCGCGTGCGCACGGATTCGCAACTGCCGCCTGAGATTGTTGCATGCTGCCCTTCGTTACAACACTGAGCGCGGAAACGGCCAGAACGGTGCCGACCGTTTTCAGCACCGATTCCGTGGAGGGACGCTCGCCCGTGATCCGCCACCCCGACCCAGTGGGCGTGGAACAGTCCAGCGGCTTGCTGGCGATCGGCTCCGGCTGTGCGCTCCATGCGACGTTGTCGGCAGGTGTAGCGGCAAAAGCAGGAATTGCCAGCGTTAGCGGCAGAACGGAAATCAGCATCCGTGTGGTGTTGGTCATCGACGCCCCCGTTAAAACAGCCCGTGCGAATGAAAGGTTTCGTTCATATTACACGACGCAGGTTTTTCCGGGCACGCGGAACCGGAGCAACAAAAAAGCGCTGCCGGTCAGCCCGGCAGCGCTTTTTTTGGAACGGCCGTTGCGTGGCACGTTCGACTTCGTGGTGCGTGAGGCCGGACTCGAACCGGCACACCCTTGCGGGCGTCAGGACCTAAACCTGGTGCGTCTACCAATTTCGCCACTCACGCGTATTTCCGTCGCCTGACCGCGCGGCACGCAAGATGCGTTCTCCACGCGCCCGGGGCTTCATGCCGGCCCGAAAACCGGCACGCCCGATCAGGCGAGCGCGAGATTCTACCCGATCTCTGCAGCGTTGTCTCGCCCCGCCGGCACCGGCCCGAGAGCGGTGCTAGAATGCCGCGCTCGACGTGCCGGCCACGCGCCCGCACGCGCTCCCGAACCCGCCTCCGCCACGATCCCATCCGTGAACTTCGACGACTACTGTCAGCAAAAGGCCGCTCCCGCCGGCTCCAGCGTCTACTACGCGCTGCGCCAGGCGCCACTCGCCGCCGAACCGCGCCTGACGGCCCTGTTCGCGCTGCGCCGCGAACTCGAGGAAACCGTCAAGGAAACCAGCGACCCGACCGTCGGGCACACGAAGCTCGCGTGGTGGCACAAGGAACTCGCGGCGCTCGCCGCCGGCGAACCGTCGCACCCGGTCACGAAGGCGCTCGCCCAGCACCACCCGGCAATCGCGGCCGAAGCCGACGCACTGCGCACGCTCGTGAACGGTTTCGGGATGGATCTCGAACAGGCGCGCTATCTGGATTTCGCGAACCTGCAGCGTTACATCGCGCAGACCGGCGCCACCTTCGCGTCGCTGGTCGCGCGCGCGAGCGCCGCGAATCCGGCCGACCCGCAACCGTGGGCCGCGGATGTCGGCCGTGCGCTGATGCTCGCGCAATTCGTGCAGGAACTCGGCAACGATGCGCGCCACGGCCGCATCTATCTGCCGATCGACGAACTGCAACGCTACAACGTGACCGCCGCCGACCTGCTGAACCGTCGCTACAGCCCGGCCTTCACCGAACTGCTGCAATTTCAGACGGCCCGCGCGCGCGAAGCGCTCGCCGCCGCCGACGCGGCGATCCCGGCGGCGGAACGCCGCACGCAACGCACGCTACGCGCGCAGATTGCGCTGGCCGGCGCGCTGCTCGACGAAATCGAGCGCGACGGCTACCAGGTACTGCACCAGCGCATCGCGCTGACGCCGATCCGCAAACTGTGGATCGCGTGGCGCGCCGCACGCCGCCGCTGATTCGCACCAGGCACCGCACATCACGCACGGCGCACCAGCAACGCGCGGTCATCACACCTTGAGCAGCGGCAGCGTGTCGAAGCGTTGCTGCAGCACCTGCGTCGCATCGAGCCCCCACCACGGCCCGAGCACGGTCGCATAAAGCTGGCGGAAGTCGACCGCGACCGGCAGGTTGCCGTTGCCGTCGAGGCGCCCGAGTACGGGCGCCGCCCCATACAGCCCGCCGGCCACGCGGCCGCCCATCACGAAGTGCGGCGCAGCGGTACCGTGATCGGTGCCGTTGCTCTGGTTCTCGCGCACGCGCCGGCCGAATTCCGCATACGTCATCACGAGCGTCTGGTTCCACCGCCCGAGCTCGACCAGCGCCGCACGCATCGCATTCATCCCTTCCGCGAACTGCTTGAGCAGCGCAGCGTGCTGACCCGGCTGGTTCTGGTGCGTGTCGAAACCGTTGAGCGTGAGTCGCAGCACCGCGACGCCATCCTGCGCGCCGGGCCCCGACGCTTCGCAGGCCGCGAGCACCTGCATCGCGGTCTTCACCGAGGTTCCGAACGTGCCGGCCGGAAAGGTCGTCCTGAACTCGCGCATCCCGCCGCGCGGACGCAGCCGGTCGGCGGCCTTCACGATGTCGTTCTCGACGTCGATGATGTGTGCAAGCGCCGGGTTCTGTTCCCGTAGCGACGACGGCTCGGCGAGGCGCGCCGCGCGGATGAACTGCGCGGGATTGACGAGCGCGATCGCACGCGCGCCGTTCGCGAGCGGCCCCATCTCCGCACTGCCGAGCACGACGCCGTCCGCCGCGAAGCCCGGCGGCACCGGCGCCTGCGCGAACGTGCGCGTCAACCAGCCTTCATGCAGGTACTGGTCGGAGCGCGACGCGGTATCCCAGATCTCGATCGAACGGAAATGCGACAGGTTCGGCTGCGGATAGCCGACACCCTGCACGATCGCGAGCTGCCGGTCGTGCCACAGCGGCATCAGCGGCGCGAGCGACGGGTGCAGCCCCGTCTGCGCATCGAGTTGCAGCACCTGATCGCGCTTGATGCCGATGCTGCGGCGGAACGAGTAGTAGAGCGGGTCCGCATACGGCACCACGGTATTGAGGCCGTCGTTGCCACCCTTCAGCTCGACGAGGATCAGCACGTTCGCATAGCCGGCCGCCGGGTGGCGCCCCGCCGCCGCTGTTGCCGCCTGCGCGGGCGGCTGCCACAACGACACGCCGGCCGCGGCCGCGGCGCCCGTCAGCGTCAGAAAATCACGTCGGTTCATCGTGCATCCTTCGGTTCGCCGTGCAGCATGGTCGCCGCTGCAGCACACCTGTTCGTCGTCGTTTCCATCATTTCAGTTGATAGGCCGGATCCATCAGCAGCGCCTCGAGATACGCGCTGCCGGTCGAATCCGTATCGATCGCCGCAACCGGCGACACCGGCAGCACCGCGTGCTGCAGTTGCAGCTCGGTCGACAAGCCGGCCATGGCCTGCGGCCGCGCACGATACTGTGCGAGCCAGCGTTCGAGATCGAATCGCAGGCCGCCGCGCGGCGGTTTGCCCGGCGCGCCGCGCATGCCGGCGGCAGACGCGGTGTCCGCCACCGGCATCGCATGGGCACGCGCATTCGGCGCCGCCGTCGCGGCTGCAGGTGCCCGCATGCCGGTCGTCTCGGTCGCACGGAACAACTGCTCGACGAACTGCTTGCGCGCGAGCAGCGTGGTGCTGTTGATCCAGAGCGCGCCGCCCGGCCAGCCCTTCACGTTCGGCGGATAAAACAGGTTCTGCCCGAGCGTGCGCACGGTGTTCGCGAGCATCTGCGGATCGCCGTACGCGACGTCGAACAGCCGCACCGACCCGACGACGAATTCGGCCGGCGACTTCACGAGCACGCCGCGATTGCGCGGATCCCAGAACGCATCGGTCGACCATAGCGCAGCGAGCGCCACGCGGATGTCGTAGCCGCTCGCGCGAAAGCGTTCGGCCACCGCATCGAGCGCGCCGGCATCGGGTGTATCGGACACGAACTCGCGCCACAGCCTGGCCGCGATGAAGCGCGCGGTGTCGGGTTGCTTCAACAGGATGTCGAGAAACCCGTCGCCGTCGAATGCGCCGGTCTCACCGAGGATCGTCTTGTCGCCCGCGTCGTGCCAATCGGGCCGCACGGCGAAGCGCAGCGTATCGGGATCGACGCTCCAGCCGGTCATCGCGCGCGCAGCCTCGGTCACGTCGCGCTGCGTGTAATGCCCTTCGCCGAGCGTGAACAGCTCCATCACCTCGCGCGCGAAATTCTCGTTCGGTCGCCCCTTGCGATTGCTCGCGCCGTCGAGATACTGGAGCATCGCCGGATCCTTCGCGACGGCATGCAGCAGCGTGCCGAAGTTGCCGAGCGCTTCGCGGCGAAACAGCGCATTCTGGGCGGCCATCGTCTGCGGATACGGGACCTTGTCCTGCCCCGACGTGAAGTGCCCGTGCCAGAACAGCGTCATGCGCTCGGTAAGCGGCGACGGCGTCACGACCATCTCGTTGACCCACGCGGCACGCAGCGCATCGTAGCGTCGATTGCGTTCGCGCTGCTCGTCGCGCCGCATGTCGGGAGTCAGCGCCTGACGCTGCGCGCGGGTCGGCGGCAGTTCGGCGAGCCAGTCGGGCCAGGTCGTCACGGGTTCGCGACGCACGTTGCCGAGCGTATCGGCGACGACCTGCCCGCGCGTCATGCCGACGATCCGGGCGACCTCGGCCGGTGCGGGAGAAAAGCCGGTACGGCTCAGGAAGAACAGCGCATCGTCGGCGTCGAGCGGTGCCTGCATCGCGGGCGATGCCGGGGCGGCAGCGTTCGCTTTCATCGTCGTGGACTCCCGGGGCGCACCGGCGGTGCGGATGCCGGTTCAACGGCGGCACGCACCCGAAAGTTGACCGGAAAATTGCTACGGAATCTTTCCGACGCCGTGCAGGACGCGCGGCGGTTCAGCGCTTGTACAGCTCGCGAACGGCGTCCTCGATGTGCTGGCGCAGCAGGTGGCGCTCTTCGGGCGTCATGTGCCCGTCGCGGCGATGCTGTTCGAGATCGGGAGGCAGCGCGGAACGTGCGATGTCGGGCGCGCGATCGGACTGCGGCGCTTTGCCGCGCGGCAGCTTGCGTGACGAGGCGCCGGGCTCGGCGCGCTGCGCATACGCGACGTTCGACGCGTATGGACCGGCAAGTGCGATCGTCAGCATCAGTGCAATCCGGGCAGATCGCATGACCGTCCTCGCTTCTCTGGTCGATTTGTTCCCTTCGTCACGCGGCAACCGGTTACCTCTGGTACTTGAAAAACCCTGCGGAATTCGGGTGTACAAAGATGAAAGATGGAGTGCTGGGGAGTATCTAACGAATTTCGGTTTCGAGTAAAGGAATCTCTATAGCCTGCCTTTACTCCGCGCGACACTACGGGTAAATTTTGTAACGGACTGTAACGCACGAAAATACGCGACCGTGCGTGTTTTCCCATTCGCGATAAGATGCCGCTCATGGAAACGAAAAACCCCTCCAAGATTCTCGTCGTCGACGACGACCCGCGCCTGCGCGACCTGCTGCGCCGCTATCTCGGCGAGCAGGGTTTCAACGTGTACGTCGCGGAGAACGCGACCGCGATGAACAAGCTCTGGGTGCGCGAGCGCTTCGACCTGCTCGTGCTCGACCTGATGCTGCCGGGCGAAGACGGCCTGTCGATCTGCCGGCGCCTGCGCGGCAGCAACGATCGCACGCCGATCATCATGCTCACCGCGAAGGGCGAGGACGTCGATCGCATCGTCGGCCTCGAGATGGGCGCCGACGACTACCTGCCGAAGCCGTTCAACCCGCGCGAACTCGTCGCGCGCATTCACGCGGTGCTGCGCCGCCAGGCACCGGCCGAACTGCCGGGCGCACCGTCCGAGACCACCGAGGTGTTCGAGTTCGGCGAGTTCTCGCTGAATCTCGCGACGCGCACGCTGACGAAGTCGGGCCAGGAAATTCCGCTGACCACCGGCGAATTCTCGGTGCTGAAGGTGTTCGCGCGTCATCCGCGCCAGCCGCTGTCGCGCGAGAAGCTGATGGAGCTCGCGCGCGGCCGGGAATACGAAGTATTCGACCGTAGCCTCGACGTGCAGATCTCGCGTCTGCGCAAGCTGATCGAGCCGGATCCAGGCAGCCCGCGTTTCATCCAGACCGTCTGGGGCCTCGGCTACGTGTTCATTCCTGACGGCGCCGCCTGATCTTTTTTCTTTCCGGTTTCGCCTGTCCACGGCCCGTCCCATGCGTATCGACCGGCGCCTCCTGCAGCTCGCGTTCGGCGGGCTGTTCTGGCGCACCTTCCTGCTGATCGCGCTGCTGATCTCGGTCAGTCTCGCCGCGTGGTTCCAGAGCTTTCGCGTGATCGAGCGGGAGCCGCGCGCGCAGCGCGTGGCGCTCCAGCTCGTCGCGGTCGTGAAGCTCACGCGCACCGCCCTGCTCTATTCCGATCCCGATTTGCGGCGCGCGCTGCTGCAGGATCTGGAGAGCAACGAGGGCGTGCGCGTCTACCCCCGCGAAAAGACCGACAAGTTCAAGCTGCAGCCCGACGAATCGCTGAACCGCCTGATCGAACACGACATCCGCAGCCGCCTCGGCGACGATACCGTGATCGCGCAGTCGGTCAACGACATCCCCGGCGTGTGGATCAGCTTCAAGATCGACGACGACGATTACTGGGTCGCGCTCGACCGCGACCAGCTCGACAACGTCACCGGCCTGCAGTGGGCCGGCTGGGGCCTGTTCGCGCTGGCGCTGTCGCTGTTCGGTTCCGCGTTCATCACGAGCCTCGTGAACCGGCCGTTCTCGCGGCTTGCGCTCGCCGCGCGCCAGGTCGGTTCCGGCCAGGCGCCCGATCCGCTGCCCGAGCGCGGGATGGGCGTCGCGGCCGACACCAACCGCAGCTTCAACCAGATGGTGCGCGACCTCGAGCAGCTCGAAGCCGATCGCGCGCTGATGCTCGCGGGCATCTCGCACGACCTGCGCACGCCGCTCGCGCGGCTGCGGCTCGAGACCGAGATGAGTCCGTCCGACCAGGCGACCAAGGACGCGATGGTCGACGACATCGAACAGATGGACCGCATCATCGCAGCCTTCATCGACTACGCGCGTCCGAGCCAGCGCAAGCCGGAGCCGGTCGACCTGTCGTCGATCGCGCATGAAGTCGCCGCACGCGTGTCGGGCGAGGACGGCGTCGAGATCCGCACGCGGCTCGCGCCGAGCGCCGTGATCGAAGCGGACGAAACCGACATGCGCCGCGTGATCGGCAACCTCGTCGAGAACGCGCGCAAATACGGCCAGAGCCGCGACGACGGCGTGTCGCGCATCACGCTCGAGACGCGCGTGACGCATGCGCGCGTCGAGCTGTCGGTGAGCGACGAAGGCCCCGGCATCCCCGAGGACCAGCTGCCGCTCGTGATGCGCCCGTTCTACCGCGTCGACACGGCGCGTACCAAGGCGGACGGCACGGGGCTCGGCATGGCGATCGTGCTGCGCCTCGTCGGCCGCTATCGCGGTGCGCTGCGCCTGCGCAACCGCAGCCCCGAAGCGGGCCTCGAAGTCACGCTCGAATTCCCCGGCGCCGGCAGGGCGCGTGCGACGGCGTGACGCGTTCGCGCACGCTTCTTGCGCGTCACACTATCGCCGCGGTTGACAAAAACTATGGGAATCGTTAGTCAAAATCTATTGAAGCGGTTTATTAATAGTGTTATAGTCATTCCCATGCTGTCACATCATCGTTGCAGCACCGAGGTAGCTTGACTCAGTCTTCTTCCCAACTCACACAGGAGTATCCGCATGAAAACCGTGGGCGATAAACTCGAAGCATTCACCGTCGTAGCCGCGAAGCCGGGCTTCAACAATCACGAGGAAAACGGCCAGTCGGCGTTCGAGACCGTCACCGAAGCGTCGTTCCCGGGCAAGTGGAAGATCATCTACTTCTATCCGAAGGATTTCACGTTCGTGTGCCCGACGGAAATCGTCGAGTTCGCGAAGCTGACGAAGCAGTTCGAAGAGCGCGACGCCGTCCTGCTCGGCGGCAGCTCGGACAACGAATTCGTGAAGCTCGCATGGCGCCGTGAGCACAAGGACCTCGACAAGCTGAACCACTACTCGTTCGGCGACGTCAAGGGCGAGCTGATCGACCAGCTCGGCGTGCGCGACAAGGAAGCCGGCGTGGCACTGCGCGCGACGTTCATCGTCGATCCGGACAACACGATCCAGCACGTCTCGGTGAACAACCTGAACGTCGGCCGTAGCCCGGAAGAAGTCCTGCGCATTCTGGACGGCCTGCAAACGGACGAACTGTGCCCGTGCAACCGCGCAGTCGGCGGCGCAACGCTGTAAGCGTAGCAATGCACGAAGCCCGCGGCGCACGTTCTGCCTGCGGGCTTTTTTAACGGCCAACCCATAGGAGATATCAATGGAATTCATCGACTCGATTAAGGCACGTATCCCCGACTACGCGAAGGACATTCGCCTGAACCTCGACGGCACGATCTCGCGCTCGTCGCTCGAAGGCACCGATGCAGTCGGCGTCGCGCTGGCGGCGGCGGTCGCGGCAAAGAGCACCGTGCTCGTGAAGACGATCCGCGAAGCCGGCGTGCTGTCGCCCGAAGAGACGCACGCCGTACTGACCGCGGCCGCGCTGATGGGGATGAACAACACCTGGTATCCGTATGTCGAAATGGCCGACGACGCCGACCTGAAGACGCAGCGTGCCGAGCTGCGGATGGGCGCGTATGCGTCGCACGGCGGCGTCGACAAGCGCCGGTTTGAGATGTACGCGCTCGCCGCGTCGATCGTCGGCAAGTGCCACTTCTGCGTGAAGTCGCACTACGCGCTGCTGAAGAACGAGCAAGGGATGACGACGACGCAATTGCGCGACGTCGGCCGCATCGCGTCGGTGATCAACGCCGCCGCGCAAGTGATCGCCGCCGAAGGCGAATAAGCGCTCTTGGCTCGTACCGGGCCGCAAACGAAAATGCCACGCAAACGCGTGGCATTTTTCATTGCGGCGGCGCGACTTGCGCGCCGCATCAGGCGCGCGTCACCCCGTCGCCAGGACGCTCACGCGCCCTGCTTCACCAGCAGCGCGGCAGCCTGCGCCTCGATGCCTTCGCCGCGGCCGAGGTAGCCGAGCTTCTCGTTGGTCTTCGCCTTCACGTTCACCCGCTCGAGCGGCAGGCCGAGATCGGCCGCGATGTTCGCGCGCATCCCGTCGATATGCGGCGCGAGCTTCGGCGCCTGCGCGATGACCGTGCTGTCGACGTTCTGGATCCTGAAGCCGGCCGCCTTCACGCGGGCCACGCACTCGCGCAGCAGCACGCGGCTGTCCGCGCCCTTGAACGCCGCGTCGGTGTCGGAGAAGTGACGGCCGATGTCGCCGAGCGCCGCCGCGCCGAACAGCGCGTCGGTGATCGCGTGCAGCAGCACGTCCGCGTCCGAGTGGCCGAGCAGGCCGCGCTCGTACGGAATCGTCACGCCGCCGATGATGAGGGGGCGCCCCGGGACGAGCTGGTGCACGTCGTAGCCTTGTCCGATTCTGAAGTCCATGCGTATTCCGGTGTGAGGTGAGGTGAAAGTCAGGAAGCGTTCGCGGGGCGCGCGAGGATCGCTTCCGCGAGCGCGAAATCTTCCGGGTACGTGACCTTGAAGTTGCGCAGGCTGCCCTGCACGACGCGCGGCGTATGGCCGGCCCACTCGATCGCGCTGGCCTCGTCGGTCAGGTCATGCCCTTCCCGCTGCGCCCGCAGGATCGCGTCGCGCAGCATGCCGATGCGGAACATCTGCGGCGTCTGCGCCTGCCACAGCGCGTCGCGCGACTCGGTGCGCGCAATCGCATCGCCGCCGGCCGGCACACGCTTGAGCGTATCGGCGACCGGCAGCGCGACGATGCCGCCGACCGGGTCTTCCTTCAGCGTCGCCACCAGCGTGCGGATCAGCTCCGGCGTGATGCCGGGGCGCGCCGCATCGTGCACGAGCACCCAGTCCTGGTCGGTCGCGCCGAATTCGGCGAGCTCGAGCAGCCCGTTCAGCACCGACGCCTGGCGCGAGCCGCCGCCGCAGCGGCGCACCGCGAAGCGCAGGCCCGCGAAGCGGCGCGCGTCGAAGTGCGTGTCGTCGGGTGCGAGGACGACGAGCGTCTGCGCGAATTCGCTGCACGCGTCGAACGCGGCGAGCGTGTAATGCAGGAGCGCGCGGCCGGCCAGCGTGCGGTATTGCTTCGGCACGGC
This sequence comes from Burkholderia sp. Nafp2/4-1b, assembly GCF_003635165.1. Taxonomy (GTDB): domain Bacteria; phylum Pseudomonadota; class Gammaproteobacteria; order Burkholderiales; family Burkholderiaceae; genus Burkholderia. The sequence goes on from NZ_ML058602.1 coordinate 164,660, forward strand.
CGAACCGGAGCGGCTGCCCGTGCCGGCGCAAGGAATCAGGGCGAAGAGTCGGGGAGTCACGAAAGAAAACGCCGGAAAGGTGAAATCGAGAAGCGGATTTTATAATAGGTCTTTCGTCTCGACCGGCGCACCGCGCTGCGCCCGTGCCCGCCACCCCTGCCGTCCCTATGCCAGACAACGCTTCCACCCCGTTCGCCTCGCCCGTCGCCCGCGTCAAACCGGGCCAGCGGTTCGCCTTCGACGGCACGCACGGCTCCGCCGACGCACTCGCCATCGCCCGCTATCTGGCCGACAACCGCGACGCGGTCCCGCTCCTTGCGGTGATCTGCGCGAACGCGGTCGACGCGCAGCGACTGTCGCAGGAACTCCGCTACTTCTCGCCCGATGCGCGCGTGCGCCTGCTGCCCGACTGGGAAACGCTGCCGTACGACACGTTCTCGCCGCACCAGGATCTCGTCTCCGAGCGCCTCGCAACGCTGCACGACCTCGGTGAAGGCCGCTGCGACATCCTGCTGGTGCCGGCGACCACCGCGCTGTACCGGATGCCGCCCGCGTCGTTCATGGCCGCCTATACCTTCGCGTTCGCGCAGGGCGAGCGGCTCGACGAGGCGAAGCTGAAGGCGCAGCTCACGCTGGCCGGCTACGAGCACGTGAGCCAGGTCGTGCGCCCCGGCGAGTACTGCGTGCGCGGCTCGCTGATCGACCTGTACCCGATGGGCTCGCCACTGCCTTACCGGATCGACCTGTTCGACGACCAGGTCGACTCGATCCGCGCGTTCGATCCCGATACGCAGCGCAGCCTGTACCCGGTGCGCGACGTGCGCCTGCTGCCCGGCCGCGAGTTTCCGTTCGACGAAGCCGCGCGCACGGCCTTCCGCAGCCGCTGGCGCGAAACCTTCGAAGGCGACCCGAGCCGCGCGCCGATCTACAAGGACATCGGCAACGGCGTGCCGTCGGCCGGCATCGAGTATTACCTGCCGCTGTTCTTCGACGATACGGCGACGCTGTTCCACTACCTGCCGCAGGACGCGCACCTCGTGTTCACCGGCGATCTCGAAGCGTCGATCCGCCGCTTCACCGCCGATACGAAGCAGCGTCACGCATTCCTCGCGCACGATCGCGAGCGGCCGATCCTCGAGCCGCGGCGGCTGTTCCTGTCCGACGAAGACTTCTTCGCGTTCGCGAAGCCGTTCGCGCGCGTCGTGCTGCCCGCGCAGCCGGCCGGCGGCTGGGCGACGGGCCTGCCCGAACTGACGGTCGATCGCCATGCCGACGATCCGCTCGCCGCGCTGCGCACGTTCGTCGAATCGTCAGGCAAGCGCGTGCTGCTGACGGTCGAATCGGCCGGCCGCCGCGAAACGATCCTGCAACTGCTCGCCGAGCATCACCTGCGCCCGGCGTCGAACGACCACTTCGCGGGCTGGCTCGAAAGCGACGCGCGCTTCGCGCTCGGCGTCGCGCCGCTCGCGAGCGGCTTCGCGGTGCCGGGCGAAGGCTACGCGGTCGTCACCGAAACCGAGCTGTACGGCGCGCTGGGCCGCCGCGCGGGGCGTCGTCGCCAGGAGCAGGCGAGCAACGTCGATGCGATGGTGCGCGATCTGTCGGAGCTGAAGGTCGGCGATCCGGTCGTGCATGCGCAGCACGGCATCGGGCGCTACATGGGGCTCGAGTCGATGGACCTCGGCGAAGGCGAGACCGAATTCCTGCATCTCGAATACGCGGGCGACAGCAAGCTCTACGTGCCGGTCGCGCAGTTGCATGTGATCTCGCGCTACAGCGGCGCCGATCCCGACAGCGCGCCGCTGCACGCGCTCGGCTCGGGCCAGTGGGAGCGCGCGAAGCGCAAGGCCGCGCAGCAGATTCGCGACACCGCCGCCGAGCTGCTGAACCTGTACGCGCGCCGCGCGGCCCGCGAAGGCCATGCGTTCGCGCTGGAGCCGCGCGACTACGTGAAGTTCGCGGAAAGCTTCGGTTTCGAGGAAACGCCCGACCAGGCCGCGGCGATCGCCGCCGTGATCGGCGACATGACGAGCGGCAAGCCGATGGACCGCCTCGTGTGCGGCGACGTCGGCTTCGGCAAGACCGAGGTCGCGCTGCGCGCGGCGTTCATCGCGGTGATGGGCGGCAAGCAGGTCGCGCTGCTCTCGCCGACCACGCTGCTCGCCGAGCAGCACACGCAGACCTTCGCCGACCGTTTCGCCGACTGGCCGGTGCGCATCGTCGAGCTGTCGCGCTTCAAGACCACGAAGGAAGTGAACGCGGCGATCGCGCAGATCAACGAAGGCACCGTCGACATCGTGATCGGCACGCACAAGCTGCTGTCGTCGGACGTGCAGTTCAAGCGGCTCGGCCTCGTGATCATCGACGAGGAACACCGCTTCGGCGTGCGCCAGAAGGAAGCGCTGAAGGCGCTGCGCGCGGAAGTCGACGTGCTGACGCTCACGGCCACGCCGATCCCGCGTACGCTCGGGATGGCGCTCGAGGGGCTGCGCGATTTCTCGGTGATCGCGACCGCGCCGCAGAAGCGGCTCGCGATCAAGACCTTCGTGCGCCGCGAGGAAGAAAGCGTGATCCGCGAGGCGATGCTGCGCGAGCTGAAGCGCGGCGGCCAGGTGTACTTCCTGCACAACGAAGTCGAGACGATCGAGAACCGCAAGGCGATGCTGGAGGAGCTCGTACCCGAAGCGCGCATCGTGATCGCGCACGGCCAGATGCACGAGCGCGAACTGGAACGCGTGATGCGCGATTTCGTCGCGCAGCGCGCGAACGTGCTGCTGTGCACGACCATCATCGAAACCGGCATCGACGTGCCGAGCGCGAACACGATCATCATGCACCGCGCGGACAAGTTCGGCCTCGCGCAGCTGCACCAGCTGCGCGGCCGGGTCGGCCGCTCGCACCACCAGGCGTATGCGTACCTGCTGGTGCATGACCCGCAGTCGCTGACCAAGCAGGCCCAGCGCCGGCTCGAGGCGATCCAGCAGATGGAGGAGCTCGGTTCGGGCTTCTATCTCGCGATGCACGACCTCGAGATCCGCGGCACCGGCGAGGTGCTCGGCGACAAGCAATCGGGCGAGATCCACGAGATCGGCTTCCAGCTCTATACGGACATGCTGAACGATGCGGTCAAGGCGCTGAAGAACGGCAAGGAGCCCGACCTCACCGCCCCGCTCGCCGCGACGACGGAAATCAACCTGCACGCGCCCGCGATCCTGCCGGCCGACTACTGCGCGGACGTGCAGGAGCGGCTGTCGCTGTACAAGCGGCTCGCGAACTGCGAGCACGGCGACGCGATCGACGGAATCCAGGAAGAGCTGATCGACCGGTTCGGCAAGCTGCCGCCGCAGGCGCACGCGCTCGTCGAGACGCACCGGCTGCGGCTCGCCGCGAAGCCGCTCGGCATCGTCAAGATCGATGCAAGCGAAGCCGCGATCGGGCTGCAGTTCGAACCGAACCCGCCGATCGATCCGATGCGGATCATCGAGATGGTGCAGAAGCACCGGCACATCAAGCTCGCGGGCCAGGACAAGCTGCGCATCGAGACGCGCTCGCCCGATCTCGCGATCCGCGTGTCGACGATCAAGGAAACGCTGCGCGCGCTCGCACCGCGCGCCGATACGGCGAGCGCGGCACGCTGACGGCATGGCCGCGATGCTGCACTGCATCGCGGCCGGCGCAGGCGGGCGAACGCGTTTTTGAGTATGATTTTCCCATTCTTCAGACGGAGTCTTGCCATGTCCACTCTCGACGCGACGGCGCCGTCCGCCGCCGACCACGGCGACGCTGCGCTCGTCAGCCTGCCCTGGATCAAGCAACTGGTGTCGATGGACACGACAAGCCGCGTGCCGAACCTCGGCCTGATCGAAACGGTGCGCGACGCGCTCGCGGCGAAAGGCATCGAATCGACGCTCACGCACGATCCGCGCGACGGCTGGGCGAACCTGTTCGCGACCGTGCCCGCGCACGACGGCTCGACCGACGGCGGCATCGTGCTGTCGGGGCACACCGACGTCGTGCCGGTCGACGGCCAGCAATGGGACAGCAACCCGTTCGCGCCGGAGCTGCGCGACGGCCGCCTGTACGGCCGCGGCACCTGCGACATGAAGGGCTTCATCGGCGCGGCGCTCGCGCTGCTGCCCGAGATGCAGGCGACCAAGCTCGCGAAGCCGATCCATTTCGCGCTGTCGTACGACGAGGAAATCGGCTGCGCGGGCGCGCCGCTCCTGATCGCCGATCTCGTCAAGCGCGGCGTGAAGCCGTCCGGCTGCATCGTCGGCGAGCCGACCAGCATGCGGCCGATCATCGCGCACAAAGGCATCAACGCGTACCGTTGCTGCGTGCGCGGCCACGCGGCGCACTCGTCGCTGACGCCGAAAGGCCTGAACGCGATCGAATACGCGGCGCGCCTGATCTGCCACATCCGCGACATCGCCGAGCGCTTTCGCGCCGAAGGGCCGTTCGACGAACTGTACGACGTACCGTTCACGACCGCGCAGACGAGCACGATCCAGGGCGGCAACGCGATCAACACGGTGCCGGCCGAATGCCGCTTCGACTTCGAGTTCCGCAACCTGCCGACGCTCGATCCCGAACAGATCTTCACGCGCATCGAAGCGTATGCGCAGGAAACGCTGCTGCCGCAGATGCGTCGCGAGCATCCGAATGCGGCGATCGAGTTCTCGAAGATCGCCGCGGCGCCCGGGCTCGATGCGACCGAACAAGCCGCGATCACGCAGCTCGTGCGCGCGCTGACGGCCGACCAGGACAAGCGCAAGGTCGCGTACGGCACCGAGGCCGGGCTGTTCGAACGCGCGGGCATCCCGAGCATCGTCTGCGGGCCCGGCAACATCGAGCAGGCGCACAAGCCGAACGAGTATGTCGAGCTCGCGCAGCTCGCCGGTTGCGAGCAGTTCCTGCGCAAGTTCATCCGCAGCATGTCGGTCGACGCACACTGACTGCCCCCCGCCACGCCGGCCTGCGTGCGCGGGCCGGCCCACCCCGCCACCCGCCACGTCATGTCGACTGACCAACAGGGCAATGCCCATACGACGATCGACGGCGAGCCGATTCCGACGCTCGACGAAATCGCCGCGCAGCATTTTGCGTTGACCCCGTGGGTCGCGCGCACGCCGGTGTTCGAGCGCGCCGACCTGCCGTCCCTCGAGGGCACGCACGTCAACTTCAAGTTCGAGCTGCTGCAGGCGAGCGGCAGCTTCAAGGCGCGCGGCGCATTCACGCACCTGCTGGCGCTCGACGGCGCGCGCAGGAATGCCGGCGTGACCTGCGTGTCGGCCGGCAATCATGCGGCGGCCGTCGCGTATGCGGCGATGCGGCTCGGCAGCAGCGCGAAGGTCGTGATGTTCCATACCGCGAGCCCGACGCGCATCGCGCAGTGCAAGCAGTACCGCGCGGAAGTCGTGCTCGCCGGCAGCGCGTCGCAGGCGTTCGACCTCGTGCGGCGGATCGAGGCCGAGGAAGGCCGCTTCTTCATCCATCCGTTCAACGGCTATCACACGATTCTCGGCACCGCGACGCTCGGCTACGAATGGGCGACGCAGACGCCCGATCTCGACGCGGTGATCGTGCCGATCGGCGGCGGCGGGCTCGCGGCCGGCATGGCGACCGCGCTGCGGCTCGCGAATCCGCGGGTGCACGTGTACGGCGTCGAGCCCGAAGGCGCCGACGCGATGAGCCGCAGCTTCGCGGCGAATCACACGGTCAAGATGAGCGCGATGCACACCATCGCCGACTCGCTGATGGCGCCGCACACCGAGGAATACAGCTACCAGCTGTGCCGGCGCCACGTCGACCGCATCGTCACGGTGTCCGACGACGCGCTGCGTGCGGCGATGCTGTTCCTGTTCACGAACCTCAAGCTGTCGGTCGAACCGGCGTGCGCGGCGGCGCTCGCGGCGCTGCTCGGCCCGCTGCGCGAAACGCTGCAGGGCAAGCGGGTCGGCGTGCTGCTGTCGGGCACGAACACCGACCCCGCGACGCTCGGCATGCATCTCGCGCACGCGAAGCTGCAGCGCTGAACCCGCGCCGGGCACTCAGGGTTATCCCCAGTTTATGTTGACAGCCCTGTTGATAACCCGCCGGAGAACCACGCAAGTGATTGAGCGCGCAGCGTTTTACACGCACGAAGGGTGCCGGACGCGAAATAGGCAGATGCTGCCGCCGGATCCACGTCGCGCGACGTGGCAACGGTGCACGCGGCGCGCGATCGGCGCGGCCGCGATTGCGCTTCTTGCCGGTTGTGCGGCCCCGCCCTCACCCGTCTCCAACGTCTCCGACGCCTCCCTCGCGTGCCGGCAACCGGACGCGCACCGGATGCTGCAGGCCGACCTGCTGTTCGGGCGCGATATCGCGGGGCGCGGCACGGTCACCGACGCACAACGCGCGGCCTTCCTCGCCGATATCGTCACACCACGCTTTCCGGACGGCTTCACGCTCTGGGATACCCACGGCCAATGGCGCGACCGCGTCACCGGCCGGATCGTCAGCGAAGCAAGCTTCGTGGTCCGTATCGTCGCCGACGATACCGCCGACACGTACGCACGGCTCGCCGCGATCCGGCAAGCGTACCGCGAGCGTTTCCGGCAGGAGTCGGTCGGCATCACGCTGGTGCCGGCCTGCGCGTCGTTCTGATTCGTCGTCCCCGTCTTTCCCGACAACCGGCAAAAAAACGGGCGCCCGAAGGCGCCCGTCGCATGCGAATCGTTCGAGTCCTGCCTACTTGCTCTCGAACATGTCCATGATCTGCTGCTTCTCCTGCTGCGTGACGGGCGGCGGCGCGAGCCCGGCCGCGCCGGCCGAGCCGAGCGCATCGTTCGCGCTGATCGCGTTCTCGGCCGGGTTGATGTCCACGCTGCCGACGAAGCCGGTACCCGGCGTGCGGTCCGCGTAGTACAGCTCACCGTCGATCGTCGTCAGGCCATCGGGCATCGCCATCTGCTGCTCGGGCACGCCGTTCAGCGCGGTGCGCATGTAGTTCACCCAGATCGGCAGCGCGAGCTGCGCGCCGAATTCGCGGCTGCCGAGGCTCTTCGGCTGGTCGAAGCCCATCCATGCGACCGCGACGAGCGACTGCTGGTAGCCGGCGAACCAGCCGTCCTTCGCATCGTTCGTCGTACCCGTCTTGCCCTGCAGGTCGCCGCGACCGAGCGCGTTGGTGCCCGCGCCCGTGCCGGCCGTCGCGACCGTGTGCAGCAGGCTGTTCATCACGTACGCGTTGCGGCCTTCGATCGTGCGCGGCGCGGTGCCGCCGGCGACCACCGGCTGCGACTTCTGCAGCGGCTGACCGCGCGCATCGTCGACCTCGGCGATCAGGTACGGATCGACCTTGTAGCCGCCGTTCGCGAACACCGCATAACCGGTCGCGAGCTGCAGCGGCGTGACGAGACCCGCACCGAGCGCCATCGGCAGGTACGGCGGCGTCTTCGCCGGATCGAAGCCGAAGCGCTGCGTCACGTACTGCTGCGCGTACTGCGTGCCGATCGATGCGAGGATCCGGATCGACACGAGGTTCTTCGAACGCTGCAGGCCGGTACGCATCGTCATCGGGCCGTCCGGCTGGTCGTCGTCCTTCGGCTCCCACGCGGTGCCGCCCGGCACGCTCGGCGGGAAGTACAGCGGCGCATCGTTGATGATCGTCGCCGGCCCCATGCCCTTGTCGAGCGACGCCGAATAGATGAACGGCTTGAACGACGAACCGGGCTGGCGCCACGCCTGCGTCACGTGGTTGAACTTGCTCTTGTTGAAGTCGAAACCGCCGACGAGCGAGCGGATCGCACCGTCCTGCGGCGCGATCGCGACGAGCGCGCCTTCGACCTGCGGCAGCTGCACGATCTGCCAGCCGGTTTTCCCGTCCTTCAGCACGCGCACGATCGAGCCCGGCTTGATGTGCAGCGTCGCGTTCGCGCGCGGGCTCAGTGCCGCCGACACGAAACGCAGCCCGGCGGGGCCGATGGTCGTCGTCGCGCCGCCGACGAACTGCACCTCGACCGCGTTCGGCGACGCCGCGAGCACCACCGCCGACTGCAGGTCGCCGTTGTCCGGATGATCGGCGAGCGCGTCGTCGATCGCCTCGTCGCGCTCGTCGCCGGCGGCCGGCAGGTTGATCGCGCCTTCCGGCCCGCGATAGCCGTGGCGGCGCTCGTAATCGAGGATGCCGCGGCGCACGGCCTGGTACGCGGCCTCCTGGTCGGCGGCGTTGATCGTCGTCGTGACGGTCAGCCCGCGCGTATAGGTTTCGTCCTTGTACTGCTCGTACATCATCTGCCGCACCATCTCGGCGACGTATTCGCCGTGCACCGCGTACTGGTTGCCGGGCGTGCGCACGTGGAGCTCTTCCTTCACCGCCTGGTCGTACTGCGGCTGCGTGATGTAGCCGATCTCGAGCATGCGCTTCAGGATGTACTCCTGACGCACCTTCGCGCGCTTCGGATTGACGACCGGGTTATACGCGGACGGCGCCTTCGGCAGCCCCGCGAGCATCGCTGCCTCGGCGAGCGTGATGTCCTTCAGGTCCTTGCCGAAATACACGCGCGCGGCGGCGGCGAAACCGTACGAGCGCTGGCCCAGGTAGATCTGGTTCATGTACAGCTCGAGGATCTGGTCCTTCGTCAGCGCCTTCTCGATCTTGTACGCGAGCAGCATCTCGTAGATCTTGCGCGTGTAGGTCTTCTCGCTCGACAGGAAGAAGTTGCGCGCGACCTGCATCGTGATCGTGCTCGCGCCCTGGCGCGCGCCGCCGTGCATCAGGTCGGCCACGCCCGCGCGCAGGATGCCGAGGAAATCGACGCCGCCGTGTTCGTAGAAGCGGTAGTCCTCGATCGCGAGCACCGCCTTCTTCATCACGTCGGGAATCTCCTGGAAACGCACGAGGCTGCGGCGCTCCTCACCGAACTCGCCGATCAGCACGTGATCGGCAGTGAACACGCGCAGCGGCACCTTCGGCTGGTAGTTGGTCAGCGCATCGAGCGACGGCAGTTGCGGCGCCATCACGACGAGTGCGTAGCCGACGATCAGCGCGCCGACGATCGCGAGCGTCGCGAACAGGCCGACGAACCACAGCGCGACGCGCGAGCCGAACGAGCGGTGGCCATCGCCCCCGCGGCCGCTGCGCTGTGCGCGCCGGTCGTCGTCGCGGTCGTCGTCATCGGGGTAGTAGGCGCCCGACGGCGAACGGCGCAGCGTGTAGTGGGGTTCGTTCCGGTCGGAACGAGAAGACGGTCGTTTGATAATTGGCATGTCGGAATGGCGGGCGGACGTAGCGCCCTCGGACGCATGCGGAAATGCAAGCGGATGAATCAGAGTGAGTCGTGGCAACTGTCACGTCGACAGACCCCGCCGCGCGGCGATCCGTTCCCGCGACGTGACAGCGCATTTTAATGAAATCGACCGTGCGGCTTCGCGATTTTTTGTAAAAATTCCCGCGCGACAGTGATTTGCGAAACGTATTGGCCGCATGCTCGGCCTATGATGGACACGCAGCCGCGCGCATGCGGCGGCGTTTCTTTCAAGCGCGAAAGGTTCAAATTCCGCACACGCGTGCCGCTTGAACTCCGGCGCTTAAGCCGTATTTAAGGGGCCGGCGGTGTAATATCCGCCGGCTCACGCGAGTCGGACCCGATTCGCGACGGGCACTGCCGCACAAGCGGCGCCTTTCAACCACGGAGGATTTCATGTCGCTTTTCGACTCTATTTCGCGCACGATCAAAGGCCTGCTGAACGATGCGGCCGACTCGGTACAGGATCCGTCGCGCGACGCACGGCAGATCGTGCGGGAGCTCGACGACAGCATCGGCCGTGCCGAGAATTCGCTGATCGAGATCGAGGCGCAGGTCGCCACGCAGCGCAGCAAGCGCGATGCGGCCGACGACAAGGTGAAGAAGTACGAGGACGGCGCGAAGCGCGCGCTGCAAGGCGGCGACGAAGCACTTGCACGCGAGGCGCTCGCCGCGCAGTCGAACGCGGAAGCCGAACGGGATGCCCTCGCGGCCGAGCTGGCCACGCTCGAGCCGTCCGTCGACAAGCTGAAGGGGCAGATCGCCGACATGCGTCAGCGCCGCAACGATCTCAACTCGCGTTCGAACATCCTGCAGGCGAAGCAGGAAATCGCGCAGGCGAAGGATGTCGCGGCGAGCGCGCTGGGCGGCATCGGCGGCAAGAACCTGTCCGAAGATTTCCAGAAGCTCGAGGACAAGGTCGCGCTGCAGAACGCACGCTCCGACGCACGCCTGAATTCGGCCGACACGTCGAGCGGCAAGGCGCTCGACGACAAGCTCGCCGCGTTGAACAAGGGCCCGTCGGTCGAGGATCGCCTCGCCGCGCTGAAGAAGCAGCTCGACACGCCCGCGCAGTAACGGCCACCGCGCCGCGGCCCGCCGGGCTCGCGGCGCGCACCGATCGTCAGGAGACGGGCGCATGCGCCCGGTTCGACCATGAAGAAATCTCTCGCCGCACTCGGCTTCTCGCTGATGTTGCTGTCGTCCGCCGCATTCGCGGTTCCGTCGCTGCAGCAAGTCGAGCAGTCGATCGCGCAACGTGACTGGCAGCGCGCCGACACGCAGCTGTCGCAAGTCATCGACGCCCATCCGAACAACGCACATGCGCACTACCTGTACGCGCAGGTGCTGGACCGCGAAGGCCGCGCGTCCGACGCGCTCGCGCAACTGCAGAAAGCGAAGTCGCTCGATCCGCAACTGCGCTTCACCGATGCGTCGCACTTCGCGCAGACCGAATCGCGCATTCGCGCCGATGCCGCGCGCGTGAGCGGCAACGCACCGGCGGCCACGCAGAGCGGTTCGTTGCAATCGTCGCTCGCGCCCGCCGCGCCGGCCGCGAAACACGGCCCGTCGACCGGCATGTGGATCGGCCTCGCGCTGATCGCCGTGATCATCGCGCTGGTGCTGCGCTGGACGCTGCGCCGCGCGCGCTCGGCCGACAACAGCCGCGCCGACGACGAACGCCGCACGCAGTTGAAGCGCGCGACCGACGTGCTGAACGACATCCGTCCGCTGAAGCTCGATGCGAAGCTGTCGACCGCGCCCGGTGCCGCGTCGCTCACGAGCGAACTCGAAGGCATCGAGACCGATGCACGCGCGCTCGTCGAAGCGTTGTCCAACGGCAAGAACCCGGTGCCGCCGTATCGCATCGACGAGCTCGAACAGCGTCATGCGAGCGTGAAGGCACGCGTCGAAGGCCGGCCCGACCCGAGCGCGCAGCCCGCTGCGCCCGCGAACGGCAGCGGCTCCGTGTATGCGCAGGAAGCCGATCGCATGACCGGCATGCAAGGCCAGCCGTATCAGCAGCAACCGTACCCGCAAGCGCCGTATCCGCCGCAGTATCCGCAACAGCAGCCGCCTGTCGTGGTGCAGCAAGGCGGCGGTTTCGGCGGCGGGATGGGCGGGCTGCTGACCGGCGTGCTGCTCGGCGAAGCCATGTCGGGCGGCCGTGAGCGCGTGGTCGAACGCGACGTGATCGTCGACGACCAGCGCCACCGCCAGAACAACAACAACGATCCCGGCTTCGACCTGGGTCGCGGCGACGATTCGAACTGGAGCGACGGCAACAGCGGCGGCGGCGTCGATCTCGGCAGCAACGACGACGGCTGGACCGACGACAACACCTGAGCGTCCCGCTCGCGGGCGTCGCCCTCTCGCGCGGCGCCCGTCCCCCTTCCGCGCTTTCTTTCATTTCGGCGCGCGCCGGCCGGCAGATTTGTCAATCATTTCAAGATGGGCTACCGGCATTGGGGCACGTTCGCTATCATGCGGCCATCGGCGTGCCTCCGATCCCGTCCGACGTTTCGCAGCCTGCGCGTCGCGGCACGCCTCCCCTCGCCCCAACCAGGAGAAAGCCGCTCATGAGCATAATCAAGGAATTCAAGGAGTTCGCCGTCAAAGGCAACGTGATGGATCTCGCCGTCGGCGTGATCATCGGCGGCGCATTCTCGAAGATCGTCGACTCGGTCGTGAAAGACCTCATCATGCCGGTGATCGGCGTGGTGACCGGCGGTCTGGATTTCTCGAACAAGTTCGTTCTGCTCGGCACCATCCCCCCGTCGTTCAAGGGTAATCCCGATTCGTACAAGGACCTGCAGGCCGCGGGCGTCGCCGCATTCGGCTACGGCTCGTTCATCACCGTGGCGATCAACTTCATCATCCTCGCGTTCATCATCTTCATGATGGTGAAATTCATCAACAAGCTGCGCAGGCCGGAAGAAGCCGCGCCGGCCGCGACGCCGGAAGACATCGTGCTGCTGCGCGAAATCCGCGATTCGCTCAAGCAACGCTGAGCGCCGCGCGACACTGCATCTGCCGGGCCCGCCATGTGCGGGCCTTTTTCATGGGCACGCATCGTGCACCGCCGCGCGAGGCTTGTCTCATTTTTTTGTGACGTGCGAATGCACGCGCGGGAAAAGCAGGTCTATGATGGAGACTAAACGACAGTACGGGCGCCAAGACGCTGGCTGTGTCGATCATCGTGGCATGCGGGTCGACGGGAGACATTGATCGTCGTACCGCACGAGCGCAGCATTTTCGTGTGCTATAAAGGATCGACATGCGGCGTACATAGCCGGGAGTGGGTCGCATGAAAGTGCCGCATTTCTTGCAATTGTTTTTGAGGCGAGTGTTTATGTCCTTCCCGAAAAAACGTCGACGTGTGCAACAGGATGGCCAGGAGTCGTTCCTCGCGGTCTTGCGCCACTCGAAACCGTTCGCGCAGCTCGACACCAAGATTGCCCGCGCCCGTGCGCAGGACGAACCCGTCCTCTATGCGCATGTGCTGCCCGGCCTCGACGTGCTCCTGTGCAGCGTGCGCGGCGCCCAGCCGCCCTATCCGGCCATCGCCGAATTGCGCAAGCGCTGCATCGAATCGATTGCGAACGCACTCGAACAGCCGCTCGACGGCCTCGAGAACGGCGGCTACTGGTACGAGGCAAACGGCTTCGGCTTCCTCGTATTCGCGAGTCGCGCCCGCGCGCGCATCCTGCCCGAATTTGGTGCAGGCACGAAGGCGAGCCTGCGCGGCGGCCTCGGACGCCAGAACGCCGGCGACACGACACCGCGCTCCCTCGGCTGAACCGACACCGACACGATGGGCCGCCTCCGGGCGGCCCATCGGCCATTCAGGCTTCCCGCTTCAGCGTCGCCGCGCGATCACTGCGCCGTTCCGCGCCCGTTCCCGGGCCGCACGATGTCGATGAACGCGGCGAAATCGGCGCCGGCGAGCCCCTGCGCGGCGCCCAGTCTCAGCACCTGCTGCACCGTGGCCGACACGGGCATCACCGCGCCCGCGTCGCGCGCGGCGTCGGCGATCGCATCGACATCCTTCTGGAACGTGCTCAGCGCGCCGATCGGGGCGTGACCGCCTGACGTCATGCGCGGCACGAAGGTCTGCAGCAGCACCGAATCCGCCCATCCGCCGGCCAGTGCGTCGGCCAGTCGCGCGGCGTCGATCCCGCTTGCCTGCGCCAGGCCGACCGCTTCGGCGATCGCGGTCACCGTCGCGGTGACGATCGCCTGGTTGCACAGCTTCGCGGTCTGGCCCGCGCCCGCATCGCCCATGTGCGTAATGCGCGACGCGTACGTGTCGATCAGCGGACGCACTGCGTCGAGGTCGGCCGCGCCGCCGCCTGCCATCACCGCGAGTGTGCCGGCCTGCGCGCCGGGCACGCCGCCGGACACCGGCGCATCGATCCAGCCCACGCCGAGCGCGGCCGAGCGCGCCGCATAGTCGCGCGTCGCGGCAGGCGCAATGCTCGAATGATCGACGATGCGCTTCAAGCGGCGCGCGTTCGCGGCGCCGGCAAGGAGCCCGTGCTCGCCGAATACGACATCGCCCACCGCGCGAGCGTCGAGCACGCACACGAACACCGTGTCGACGCGCTCGGCCAGTTCGCGCGGCGTGTCGACCACCTGTGCGCCGTCCTGTTCAAGCGCCTCGGCCTTGCCGCGCGTCCGGTTCCATACGCTGACCCGGTGGCCCGCCGCCAGCAAATGCCGAATCATCGGCGCGCCCATCAATCCCGGTCCGCAAAATCCGACTTCCACGATGTTCGTCGTCTCCAATTGAGGTTGCACTTGCCGCCCATCATACCTATCACTCAAGAAGCCGGACACGCGCGACACCGCTTCGGGTCCGCCGCTTGCGCCGGCCATACACACCGACATCCCAGGGAGCGCATCATGAGCGACCACGTCTACAAGCTGATCGAACTGACCGGCTCATCGCGTCAATCGTGCGACGACGCCATCCGCAACGCGATCTCGAAAGCCGGCAAGACGCTGCACAACCTGCACTGGTTCGAGGTGACCGAAACGCGCGGTCACATCGAAGGCGATCAGGTCATCCACTGGCAGGTCACGCTGAAAGTCGGCATGCGCATCGACGACTGACGCGCCGCGCGCGTCACGCGCGGTGCCGTCACCCACCGGATGCGTGCAATGCGCATCCGCGCGGCGCCGCGCCGCCCCTTCCGCCCCGTTCGGACCCCTTATCAAGGCCCGGCCGGCGTGCGGTTGCGGGTATCCATCTCTTGACGCTGGCTCTGGTTCATATTAAAAACGATATACCCCTACACCCCATCGATCAGCCCAGACATATAAACCGGAGATACCATGAGTCAGCAACGCGAGGCGATCGACACGTACCTCTTGCGCGTCTTGCACACCTTGTTGATGGAGCGCAGCGTCACGCGCGCGGCCGTCAAACTGAACCAGTCCCAACCGGCGATCAGCGCCGCACTGCGCCGCCTGCGCGACATCACCGGCGATCCGCTGCTCGTGCGCGGCAAGTCGGGCATGGTCCCGACCGAATACGGGCTGCGCCTGCTCGAACCGGTCCAGAACGCGCTGCGTGAAATCGAGCGCATCAAGTTCCAGCAGCACAATTTCGACCCGGCCACGTCGATCCGCTGCTACCGGATCGGTTGCCCCGACTACCTGAACGTGCTGTTCGTGCCGACCGTCGTCGAACGCTTCCGCCAGGCCGCGCCGAATGCGACGCTCGAGTTCCATTCGCTCGGCCCCGCGTTCGACTACGAGCTCGCGCTGGAGGACGGCAAGCTCGACATCGTCGTCGGCAACTGGCCGGAGCCGCCCGAGCAGCTGCACCTGTCGAACCTGTTCGTCGACGAAATCGTCTGCCTGATGAGCAATACGCACCCGTTCGCAAAACGCGGCGGGCTCACGCTCGACCAGTACCTGAACGCGCCGCACCTCGCGCCGACGCCGTACTCGGTCGGCCAGCGCGGCGCAATCGATGTGCACCTCGCGCGCGAGCGGCTCAAGCGTCACGTGGTCGTCACGCTGCCGTACTTCAACCTCGCGCCGTACGTGCTGGTGAAGTCGGACCTGATCTTCACGACGACGCGCCTGTTCGCCGATCATTACGCGAAATTCCTGCCGCTGTCGGTGGTGCCGGCACCGCTCGATTTCCCGCCGATGCAGTACTACCAGCTGTGGCACGAACGCTGCCACTACTCCGACGAAGTGCGGTGGCTGCGCAGCCTCGTCGCCGAGGCGACCCGCACGCTGATCGAGGCGTAAGCGCGTACGACGAGCACCACGCGCGCGCCGGCCACGCTGTTGCGGGGGCGGCCCGGTACGATGCGCGGCGTGCGGCGGCCGCTGCCTGAACCGCCACCGCGCCAGCCACCGCGCGCCCGATCCGCCACGCGCGGCGCGACCGTCACTTCACCTCGTCATCGTTTCACCTCGTCGCTTCAGCGCGACGCCTCCACGAGTGCCCGCGCGAGCGCGTTGTGACGCTCGATCACGGGTGGCAGGTCGAGCGTCGCGAGCCGCCCTTCCCGCACCACCACCTTCCCGTTCACCACCGTGTACGCCGTCTGCGACGGCGCGCAGAACACGAGCGCCGCGACCGGATCGTGCAGCGCGCCCGCGAACAGCGGCTGGCGCAGGTCGAACGCAGCAAAGTCCGCGGCCATGCCCGGCTTCAGCGCACCGATGTCGTCACGGTTCAGCACCTTTGCGCCGCCCAGCGTGGCGATTTCGAGCGCCTCGCGCGCGGTCATCGCGTCGGGCCCGAAGCCGACCCGCTGCAGCAGCAGCGCCTGCCGCACTTCCGCGACCATCTGCGCGCCGTCGTTCGACGCGGAACCGTCGACGCCGAGCCCGACCGGCACGCCGGCGAGACGCATCTTCTGCACCGGCGCAATGCCCGACGCGAGCCGCATGTTCGAGCACGGACAGTGCGCGACGCCGGTGCCGGTGCGCGCGAACAGGCCGATGCCCGCATCGTCGAGCTGCACGCAGTGCGCGTGCCACACGTCGTGGCCGACCCAGCCGAGGTCTTCCGCGTATTCGGCTGGCGTCATCCCGAACTTCTCGCGGCTGTACGCGATGTCGTTGACATTCTCCGCCAGGTGCGTGTGCAGTGACACGCCGTATTCGCGCGCCAGCACGGCCGCGTCGCGCATCAGCCCGCGGCTCACCGAGAACGGCGAGCACGGCGCGACGACCACGCGCAGCATCGCGTAGCGGCCTTCGTCGTGATAGGTCTCGATCAGGCGCTGCGCGTCGCGCAGGATGTCGGGCTCGCGCTCGACGACCGAATCGGGCGGCAGCCCGCCGTCGCGCTGACCGACGCTCATCGCGCCGCGGCTCGCGTGAAAGCGCATGCCGATCCGCCGCGCGGCGCCGATGCTGTCGTCGAGCCGGCTGCCGTTCGGGTAGATGTACAGATGATCGCTCGACGTCGTGCAGCCCGACTGCAGCAACTCGGCCATCGCGGTGAGCGTCGACACCTCGATCATTTCGGGCGTCAGGTGCGCCCAGATCCGGTACAGGTTCGTGAGCCAGCCGAACAGCTCGGCGTTCTGCGCGGCCGGCACCGCGCGCGTGAGGCTCTGGTACATGTGGTGGTGCGTGTTCACGAGCCCCGGGATCACGAGGTGGCCGCGCAGGTCGAGCACTTCGTCCGCGGTCTCGGGCAGCTCGGCGCTCGGGCCGACTGCGACGATCCGGTTGTCTTCGATGTAGAGCCCCGCGTCGCGCAGTTCGCGGCGCGTGTCGTCCATGGTCACGAGCACGTCGGCGTGCCTGACCAGCAGGGTTTTCGGGCGGGATGAGGATGGGTTGGGCGTGCGTGCGCCGCCGTGCTGCTCGAGGTTCATGCGTTCTCCGCGTCGTTCCGCCTCCGGGAGCCGCTCCCGGAAGCCATCACAAAGCCGTTCGAACGCTGCTTCGCGGCACGCCCCGGTGCCTGCGTCCGTTCGAACGCGCTGGCCCGGTTACCCGGCGTGATTGCCGTCTTCGGGGTACGCGCGGGCTCGCTGCCCGACGCGCACGGCGGCAGCATCGCCCAAGCGCGCGCGGCGCACAATGCGCGATCCCGAATACCGCGCTTCACGGATTCGATATGGTACGCCGCGCGGGGGGCCGCCGCGGCGCCGCAGCCGCCGGCCGCGAGCCGCTCCGGCGGGCCGTCGACAGCGGTTCATGCGCGGCGCATTATCTTTGATATCGCGCCCGTATTTGCGCGGGGAACCTTTTTACAATGCCTGCACGGCGCTCGCATCAATGTCGCCGACGGGTATGTAGCCACGTGACGTGGAGCCTCGATCCGCCGCACAGTCATGGATCGAGTCGCCGCCGAACCTCGCATTCACACAAGGACAACTGCGAATGGGAAAGCTCACTACCCACGTACTCGATACGGCACACGGTCGCCCCGGCGCTGCCATCAAGGTGGACCTCTACGCGCTGGACGGCGAATCGCGCCGCGCGATCAAGACCGTTCTGACCAATAGCGACGGCCGCTGCGACGAACCGCTGCTCGAAGGCGCGGCACTCGCCGCCGGCGAATACGAACTCGTGTTCCATGCCGGCGACTACTTCGCATCGCTCGGCGTGAAGGTGCCGGAACCGCGCTTCGTCGACCGCGTCGTACTGCGCTTCGGCATCGCCGACACCGCATCGCACTACCACGTGCCGCTGCTCGTGTCGCCGTGGTCGTACAGCACCTATCGCGGCAGCTGACATCGAATCAGCGCCCGCATCAAAGACAACGATCTGAGTCTGGAGGAGTTTCATGGAAGGCTTCATCACCGACTGGCTGAACCTCGCGCTGCGATGGCTGCACGTCATCGTCGCCATTGCGTGGATCGGCGAGTCCTTCTATTTCGTCGCACTCGACAACAGCCTGAAACCGCCCACCGACGCGAACCAGCGCAAGCGCGGCGTGTTCGGCGAACTGTGGCACGTGCACGGCGGCGGCTTCTACAACATGCAGAAGTACACGGTCGCCCCGCCGGAAATGCCGGATGACCTGCACTGGTCCAAGTGGCCGTCGTACACCACATGGTTGTCGGGCTTCTCGCTGTTCTTCGTGCTGTACCTGCTTGCACCGAACACGTACCTGATCGACAAGAGCGTGCTCGACATGGGCCCGGTGGTCGCCGTCGCATCCGCACTCGGCTTCCTCGCGGCCGGCTGGATCGTCTACGACTCGCTGTGCCGCATCCTCGGCACCAACGATCGCGTGCTCGGCATCTGCGTCGGCATCTACGTCGTCGTCGCCGCGTACCTCGCATGCCATATCTTCGCGGGCCGTGCGGCGTACCTGATCGTCGGCGCGATGCTCGCGACGATCATGTCGGCGAACGTGTTCTTCGTGATCATCCCCGGCCAGCGCAAGATGGTCGACAAGATGCTCAAGGGCGAAGAACCGAACCCGATCTACGGCAAGCGAGGCAAGCAACGCTCGGTGCACAACACGTACTTCACTCTGCCGGTCGTGTTCGCGATGCTGTCGAACCACTATGCGATGACGTACACGAACAAGTTCAACTGGGTCGTGCTCGTGCTGATCATGCTGGCCGGCGCGCTGATCCGTCAGTTCTTCGTGATGCGTCACCGCGGCAAGCAGCTGTGGTATCTGCCGATCGGCGGCGTCGCGCTGCTGTCGGGCGCGCTGGTGTGGACGATGCCGAAGCCGGTCGCACCGGAAGCGCAAGCGGCGAACGCCCCGAAGATCGTCATCAACGACATCATGCCGGTCCTGCAGCAGCGCTGCGTCGCATGTCACTCGGCCAAGCCGACGCTGATGGGCAGCGCGCCCGCCGGCGTGATGTTCGACACGCCGGACGAAGTGTCGAAGAACGCGCAGCGGATCTACGAACAGGCCGTGCGCCTGAAGGCGATGCCGATCGGCAACGTCACGCACATGACCGACGACGAGCGCGTGAAGCTCGCCGCCTGGTTCGAAGGTGGCGCGGCGAAGTAAGCCGCGATGCGCCGGCCATCGGTTGCCGGCGTAATCCTCTCCGTTCGCGGGCCCGGGTCAAACCGGGCCCGTTTTTTTTGCGTGCGCGGAATGTGCCGTCCGTTAGCCTCGCCGTGCACCGCGCTGCAGCGCGACGAGCGCATCGAGCGCGCGCGGGCCGTCGTCGAACGGCACGAAGATGTGATCGTGATACGCGGCGGCCATCACGTTGCAACTGATGCCGGCCGCGCCGAGGGCGTTCGCGAACGCGGCCGTCAGGCCGACCGCCGCGAGATCCGAATGCACGGTCAGCGTGATCCACGCGGCGCGAAACAGCACGGGCCAGCCGCGCCGCGCAGCCGTCGCTTCGTCGACCACGACCGTCATCCCCTCCGTCTCGCGGAACGTCGCGATCGTTTCGGATAACGATATGTCCGCATCATCCGGCAGCGCGACGAACGCGAATACGCCGCGATGCAGCTCGGGCTGCATCGTGCGCAGCAGAGTCGTGAGGTCGCTTTCAGGTTGGCTCATCGAGAGGAACGCGTCCGGAACCGGACGTCGAGCTGTGGCGATGCGGGCACGATACCATGCGGCCGATGCCCACCCCCATTCATGTCGTCACGCACGCGCTGGCGCGCCTTGGTCCGCGAAAACAATTGCCGCGCCGCGTGTCACGGCCTGCGACATGATCACGAAACAGCGGCAACCGACCGGCCGCCGATAACCGACGCCAGCGTGCATACGAACAGGCATCGCTCGTTGCGTCGCGTCGCGACGCTCACGCGCGGCGCATAAAAAAACCCGCGCGAATCGCGCGGGTTTCTTCGACGTAGCGGTACGACTGAAATCCGGCTCAGGCCGTCACTGCATCCAGCGCATCCTCGGTGAGCCACAGCGACTCCTGCAGATCCTGCTCGTTCAGGTTCAGGCCGTCGCCGCCGCGATCGACGACGATGAAGTCGCTGACGCCGCCCAGCGCGATCAGCGGGTGATGCCACACGCCCTTCGCGTAGTTGACGCCTTGCCAACCGCTCGTCACGAACGCGCGGATCTTCGCCGGATCGAGCTCGCCCGCCGGTGCGACGACGACGAGATACGGCTGGTCGTTCAGCGGCACGAACGCCTGACTGCCGAGCGGATGGCGCTCCAGCATCCTCACTTCGAACGGCAGCGTGCGCGGCTGGCCGCGGAACAGGTTGACGAGCGTGCGACCGTCCTCATCGGTCACGTCGACTTTCGCGAGATCGTGAAAGCGGATCGTCGTGCCGAGGTTGATCGGAATCTGCTTCGCGCCTTCGGTTTCGATCACGTCGCCAAACGGCGCGAAGGCTTCCTTGGTCAGCGGTTCGATGGCAAGCGTCTTCATTTGTCGAGCGTTCCCCACAGACGCAGGCGCGACACGCCGCCGTCCGGAATGATGTTCAGGCGCACGTGGGTCACCGGGCCCAGCGACGCGATTTCCTGTTCGAAGTAATGCTGCTTGTCCATCTGCAGCTTCTGTTCGCCGAGCAGCCCCGGCCAGAACATCGACTGCGTGATCAGCGAGCTGTCGGTCCCGCCGGACACGTACGCGGCCTGGATCGAGCAGCGGTCCGGGTAGTTGCCCTTGAAGAACGCGGTGTCGACTTCGATCTTGCGGATCACACCCGGCTGCGCGAGCGCGATGATCGCCCAGTCGTTGCCCGGTTCGCGGCGGCGGCGGGTTTCCCAGCCGTCGCCCATGTTCACGCCGCGGCCCGGCAGCAGCAGGTTCGACGCGACGCCGAAGTGCTGGTTGTTCGCGGCCACCACGTAGCCGCCGTTTTCCATCGCCGCGAGGTCGAACTGCTCGGTCGCGCTCGCGCCGGCCCAGTCGAGCTGCGGCTGGCCGTACACGCGCAGGCGCGCGATGCCGCCGTCCGGATAGATGTTCACGCGCAGGTGCGTGAACGCCCGCGCGTCGGTCGCTCCGACGTAGTGATGGCTGTTGCCTTGCAGCGTCGTCGACGGGACGATCTCGACCCACTCCGTCGCGTGCGTCGGCGCGCCGTCGGCCACGAACGCAGCCTCGATCGATGCAGCCGGCGGGAAGTTGCCGGTGAAGTGGCTCGTGTCGATGTCGAAGCCCTTGATCACGCCCGGCCGCGCGAGCTTGACGATGCACCAGTCATAGCCGGTCGTGCGCTTGCGGCGCGTCTCCCAGCCGTCCATCCACTTGCCGTGGTCGTCGTACTTGCCGGGGATGAATACCGCGGGCTCGGGGTTCAGCATCCGGTCCTTCGGCGCGAAGAAGTCGTCGCTGGCCTCGAGCGCCTGCGCACCGAGACGCGGGTCGGCGAGGTTCACGTAGCGCCGCGTGAAATCGGGCGCGTTCGGATCGAGAAGCGGAACAGCCATGATGTTTCCTTGTTTCAGTGAGGCGATCAGGCCGCTGCGACGCAGCAGGCCATATTGCGGTGTCAGGCGGTGGTGTCAGGCGTCGATCAGGTCGTCGAGGCGAAAGCGCGCAATCCGGTAGATCTGGTCGAGGCTCGCACGCAGCTCCTCGTCGCGCGAATGATTCACGCGCGACTCGAAGTTCGCGATGATGCCGTGGCGGTCATAGCCGCGCACCGCGAGGATGAACGGGAAGCCGAATTTCTCGCGATAGGTGCGGTTCAGCGTCAGCAGCTTGTCGAACTCTTCCTGCGTGCACTGGTCGAGGCCCGCGCCGCTCTGCTCGCGGGTCGACTCGGCCGTCAGCTCGCCGCGCACGGCGGCCTTGCCGGCCAGCTCCGGGTGAGCGTTGATCAGCGCGAGCTGGCGCGCTTCGCCGCCGGTTTCCACCGCATCCGACATCGTCTCGTGCAGCACGTCGATGCTCGCGAACGGCCGCTTCCCCGCGGCGACCTCGGCCACCCACGGCGAATGTTCGAAGATGCCCGACAGCGCTGCGACGAATGCGCTCGGCGCCATCGTGTTCAGTTGCTCCAACGTGTAACGCATCGCCTTCATGCCTTTCCTTCGTTTCGATGATTGGGCTGATACGGATGATGTTCACGCCAATGACGCGCGATATCGACACGGCGCGTCACCCATACGCGATCGTGCTTCTCGATGTGATCGAGGAAACGCTGCAGCCCGCGGAAACGTCCCGGGCGCCCCAGCAGCCGGCAGTGCATGCCGATCGACAGCATCTTCGGCGCTTCGTCGCCCTCCGCGTACAGCACATCGAATGCGTCCCGCAGGTAGTCGAAGAAGTGGTCGCCGGTGTTGAAGCCTTGCGGCGTCGCGAAGCGCATGTCGTTCGTGTCGAGCGTGTACGGCACGATCAGTTGCGGCGACGTGCCGCCGCCCGACACTTCGACGTCCATCCAGAACGGCAGGTCGTCGCCGTAGTTGTCGGAGTCGTACAGGAAGCCGCCGTATTCCGCGACGAGACGGTGCGTGTTCGGGCTGTCGCGGCCGGTGTACCAGCCGAGCGGACGCTCGCCCGTCACGCGCTCGATCGCTTCCATCCCGAGGCGCATGTGTTCGGCTTCGAGCTCCGGCGTCATGCTCTGGTAGTGGATCCAGCGCCAGCCGTGGCACGCGATTTCATGGCCGAGCTCGACGAATGCACGCGCAAGCTCCGGATGGCGCTCGATCGCCATGCCGACGCCGAAGACCGTCAACGGCAGCCCGCGCTTCTCGAATTCGCGCAGGATGCGCCACACGCCGGCCCGCGAACCGTATTCGTAGATCGACTCCATGCTCATGTGGCGGTCCGGATACGCGGCCGCGCCGACGATTTCGGACAGGAACTGCTCGGAGCCCGGATCGCCGTGCAGCACGCAGTTCTCGCCGCCCTCCTCGTAGTTCAGCACGAATTGCACGGCGACGCGGGCGCGCCCGGGCCAGTTCGCCTGCACGGGGTGGCGGCCGTAGCCGATCAGGTCGCGAGGATAGTTGGGATCGAGTGACATGGGTTCGAAGTGCGGCGCAAGCTCGCTGGAATAATGGGTTCGCATCGACCCGCGCGGGTGCCGAGGCCGGCCGCAGAGGCCGATGCGATGACGGCCCAGTGTAGCGAAAAGGTTCATACGCGCCCATACAGCGGCGCAGATAGTGCATGTCAGACGGAGTGTATGTGCGGTTGCGGCAAATTCGGCACCGGTTCCGCTGCGGCGTTCCCGCCGTGCGCGGCGGCGGCGGCCGATGCGGCCGCCGGCGCGTCCTCCGGCGGGCTGAACCGCGCGAATTCGCCGTCGTAGCGCTTCGGCAGCGGCCGCGCATAGTCGCCGCGCTTCGCGGTCGCGAGGCGCAGCGCGACGAGCGCCTCGGCCCATTTCACGGCCGCCGTCACCCCCTCGACCACCGGCGCGCCGATCTGCTGCTCGATCTCGTGCGCGAATTCGGCCATCCCCGCGCAGCCGAGCACGATCGCGTCGGCGCCGTCCTCGTCGAGCGCGCGCCGGCATTCGTCGACGATGATGCGCCGCGCGGCCGAACCGGGCCGGTCGAGCTCGAGCACCGCGACGTCGGTCGCGCGCACGTTGCGGCAGAAGCGCTTCATCCCGTAGCGCTCGGCGAGATGCCACGCCATCCCGCAGGTGCGCGCCAGCGTCGTGACCACCGAGAAGCCCGGCGCGAGCACGCTCGCCGCGTGCATCGCCGCCTCGGCGATGCCGATCACCGGCCCGCGTGCGACTTCGCGCGCCGCATACAGGCCCGGATCGCCGAAACATGCGATCACGTACGCGTCGCAGCCGTCGCGCTCGCCCCGCGCGACCTCGGCGAGGAGGCCCGGCGTCGCGAGCGCCTCGTCGTAATACCCTTCGATCGACGGCGGCCCCATCGGCGGGCTCACCGCGACGATCTCGGTGCCGGCGGCCGCGACCTCGCGCGCGCAGCGGCCCATCGCATCGGTCATCCGCTGCGTCGTGTTCGGATTGATCAGCCTGATCTTCATCGCAAGCTCCTTACGCCTTCGCGCTCACGAGCAGCCGGTAGAAGACGAAGCCGAGCCCCGCGCCGATGAACCACGAGAAGTTCGCGGCGGCCTGCCAGCCCGGCACCATCACGCAGATCACAGCGATCACCGCGGCCGGCAGCAGCGCGGCGAGCGCGCGGCGGTTCACGCCGCCCGTGTACCAGTAGGTGCCGCGCTCGGACATCGTGTACAGGTCGTCGCGCACGAGCCGGCCGCGCTTGACGAGGTAGAAGTCGGCGATCAGCACGCCGTACAGCGGGCCGATGAATGCGCCGAGCACGTCGAGCGTGTAGTGGATCACGGCCGGGTTGTTGAACAGGTTCCACGGCGTGATGAAGATCGACGCGACGGCCGCGAGCATCCCGCCCGCGCGCCAGCTGATCAGCCGCGGCGCGACGTTCGAGAAGTCGAACGCCGGCGACACGAAGTTCGCGACGATGTTGATGCCGATCGTTGCGATCGTGAAGGTCAGCGCGCCGAGGATCACCGCGGTCGGATGGTCGATGCGCCCGACCGTCGCAACGGGATCGGTGATCAGTTCGCCGAACACCGGCAGCGTCGCGGCCGTCGTGATCACCGTGACGAGCGAGAACGCGAGGAAGTTGACCGGCAGCCCCCAGAAGTTGCCGCGCTTCACGTCGCCGAACGAGCGGCAGTAGCGCGAGAAGTCGCCGAAATTGAGCATCGGTCCGGAGAAGTACGACACGACGAGCGACACGGCGGTGATCATCACCGGAATCACTTCCGCGCCGTGATACTTGACGCCGCCGAGGTTGAGGCCGATGTTGCGCCAGCCTGCGCGCCACACCATGTAGCCGGCCAGGATGAACATCACGACGTAGACGGCCGGGCCCGCGAAGTCGATGAATTTCTTGATCGTCTCCATCCCGTTCCAGAACACGAACGCCTGCAGCACCCACAGCAGCATGAAGCCGGCCCAGCCGACCGCCGACAGCCCGAGGAAGCCGTAGCGATGGACGTCCGCGTACGGCAGCCATTGCGGAAAGAACTTCAGCACCACGATCACGAGCGCGCTGGACGCGAGATAGGTCTGGATGCCGTACCACGCGATCGCGATCAGCCCGCGGATCACGGCCGGCACGTTCGCGCCGAGCACGCCGAAGGTCGCGCGGCACGCGACCGGATACGGCACGCCGATCTGCTGGCTCGGCCGCGCGATCAGGTTGCACAGCCGGTTCACGATCGTAATGCCGACGATCAGCGCGATCAGCACCTGCCAGCTCGTCAGCCCGAGCGCGAACAGGCTGCCGGCGAACACGTAGCCGCCAACGCTGTGCACGTCCGACATCCAGAACGCGAAGATGTTGTACGAGCCCCATGTCTGATTCCTCAGGGGTGCCAAATCTTCGTTATACAGACGTTCGCTGTAACCATCCGGCAGTGCCGGACCGCCGCCCTCGCCGCCTTCTTCCGCCGGGTAGGCGCTGTCGTGCGCCACACTGAACTGAGCCATGACTTCTCCTTGACGCGGCCGTGCAGCCGCTCCACCGTCATCGAAATCGCTCCGGGTCGTCGCCCGGAGTCGGACTGGCGGCCGGCGGCGCGAACCGCCGGCCTGCATTGCTCTTGTCGTGTGGCGCGCGGCCGGGTTCGCGTCGCCGCTCAGGCGCCGCCGAACACTTCGCGCAAATCGACCTGCCCTTGCGCGGGCCGGTCCAGCATCTTCAGTTCGACATGCTGCAGGTGGCGCGCCATCAGCGTCACCGCCTGCTTCGGATCGCCCGCTTCCAGCGCGGTCAGGATCTCGTCGTGGTCGTCGCACGAGCACGGGCTGCGCCCGTGCGACTCGTACAGCGCCGACATCAGCGTCGAGCGTGCGACGAGCCCGTCGAGGCACTCGCAGAGCGTCGCATTGCCCGTCAGCGCGGCGAGCGCCGTATGGAATTCGCCCGACAGGCGGATCCACGCCGCGAAGTCGTGCCGCTCGAACGCTCGGCGTTCCTTGTCGATCAGCGCGGCGACGCCCTTCAGCCGTTTCGCGCCCGGCCCCGCCGCGAGGCGCTCGACGACGGCCAGCTCGATGATCCGGCGCATCTCGAACACTTCGTGCACGTCCTGCAGCGTCGGACTCGCGACGAACGCGCCGCGGTTCGGCTCCAGATCGACCAGCTTGTCGGCCGCGAGCTGCGCGAGCGCCTGGCGGATCGTGCCGCGCTTCACGCCGAACACGTCGCAGAGCTGCGCCTCCGTCAGCTTCGCGCCGGGCGCGAGCCGATGCTCGAGGATCGCGGTGCGGATCCGCTCGGCGATCGCTTCGGGACCGGCGGCGCCGGACGGATGGGAATCGGGCTCGTTCATGTTCTGCATCGTGTGATGGTCCTCATCCTAGGACGGACATAAAGATTGTCAACAATTCTTTTCCGAGAATGCGCACAATCGGTGTGCATTGCGCTGTGCCGGATCGGTGCGCGGCGCACGAAATGCTGGCATGGCAAGGCTCTCATGCTTGTTCAAGGCGGCTCACGGCGTGTGCCCTGCCGGCCATTTTGTTGACAAAAATGGTGCGCATGCGAAGTCGAACCGATCGACGGCGTCGAAAATTTCCGACCGTTAGTTGCACACATGCTTAAAGAAAAAGGCGGGAAGCCCGCCTTTCGAGGGTACCCGCCGCCCGGCATCAGCCGAGATGGGGATAGTCGGACAGCGTCAGCCGGAAACCATGCGCGTTCGCGATGAGCTGCGCCTGTGCGCCGAACGGCAGCGTGAGCAGATCGGGCACGTGACCGAACTGCAGCCCCGTGACGACCGGGATGCCGACCACCGAGCGCACCTGGTCGATCATCGCCTGCATGTCGTAGCCGTTGTCGTACTCGAACGGCCGCGCGCCCGTGAACTGGCCGAGCACGAGCGCCTGCTGGCGCGCGAGCAGCCCCGACAGGTGCAGCTGGTAGATCATCCGTTCGATCCGGAACGGCTGCTCGTTGACGTCCTCGATGAACAGGATCCCGCCTTCGATGTCGGGCATGTACGGCGTGCCGACCAGCGACGTGAGGATCGCGAGGTTGCCGCCCCACAGCGTGCCCGTCACGTTCACGCTCTGCACTTGCGGCGCTTCGGCAATGATCGTCGTGGTCGGCTGCGACAGCGTCTGCCAGAAGTGCTGCATCGTGAAGTCGCTCGGCGTTTCCGCGCCGAAGTCGGCCGACAGCATCGGGCCGCCGAAGGTCTTGACGCGCGCCTTCGCGTACAGCGCGAGCTGGATCGCGGTGAAGTCGCTGTGACCCACGAGCGCGATCGGCTGGTCGCGCAGGCGCCGCTCCAGCCCGCGATAGTCGAGCCCGTGCAGGATGCGCGCGGCGCCGTAGCCGCCGCGCACCGCGAGCGCGATGTCCGGCAGCGCGCGCTCCGGGTCCGCGAGGCGATTCAGGTCGGCGGCACGCTCGCCGTCGGTGCCGCCGAAACGCTGAAAGCGCCGCTGCGTCGCCTCGATATTCTCGATGCGCTGCTGCGCGCCGCTCAGGCGCTCGAGCGCGCGATTGATCGCATCGGGGTCGTGCGGATAACCGGACGGCGCCAGCAGGCGGATGGTGTAGGACGCGGCGGGCTGAAAGGACATGGGAAAGGTATCGGGATCGTCAAACCTGCTTAGAGGGTCCGAACCGTCGCCGGTTCACGGAATCGCGCGACCCGCCCCGCTCGGGGCCGGCCCAGGTGTGGCGGCGGGCCGGCGCCGCGGCCGCGCTATGACGCGCCGGATTCGGCGTCGCGGGCGAGCCGGGCTTCCCGCAGCGCGCGGCGGCGCTCGGCGAAGAACGACTTCAGCGCGGCGCCGCACTCGTCGGCGAGCACGCCGCCCGTCACTTCGGTGTGGTGGTTGAGCTGCGGATTCGCGAACGCGTCGATTACGCTGCCGCAGGCGCCCGTCTTCGGGTCGGCGGCGCCGTAGACGACCCGTGCGATGCGCGCGTGCATGATCGCGCCCGAGCACATCAGGCACGGCTCGAGCGTCACGTACAGCTCGCAGCCGGGCATCCGGTAGTTCTGCAGATGCTGCGCGGCCATGCGCAACGCGGCCATTTCCGCGTGGGCAGACGGATCGTGACCGCCGATCGGGTGGTTGAAGCCGCGCGCGATCACTTCGTCGCCGCGCACGAGCACCGCGCCGACCGGCACTTCGCCGGCCGCCCGCGCCTCTTCGGCAGCGGCCTGCGCGAGCCGCATGAAATGCAGGTCGCGCGCCGACACGGGCGCGGCTTGGGGAACGGGGGAATCGGAAGCGGCGGCGGCGGCGGCCGCCGCGTCAGGCAGCGCGTCGGCGCTCACATCGGCCCCGCTTCGGCGGGCACGTCGTCGAGCCCGCGCTCGCACAGACGTTCCGCGATGCGCCGGCAATAATCGCGCGGCATCACCATCGGGCCGCCGCGCAGCGATTCGAGCGCCATGTCGAGCGCGAGGATCTTCGCCTGCAGCCGGCAGCGCGCGGCGCGGTCGCTGACCGCCTGCAGTTCGTCCTGCAGATTGCGCAGCGCGCGCAGTTGCTCGACGGCCGGCGGCACGAAGCCCGCATTCTTCAGGATACGGTTGGCCACCCGCACCTCCTCGGGTACGAGCAGGTCGTCATCCAGCGCCTGTGGCGCGCCGGTACCCGGCAAATCGTCGAACTCGCCCCGCGCGGCGGCGGCGGCGATACGTTGTTCGACCAGTGCGTCAAGCAATCTCATTAGTCAATCGGAACAAATGCGGCAGCCGAATTCTAGCAGGGTGACGTGCGTATGACAGGCCCTTCGAAGGGTTGCTCGATATTGTGTTTTTAGGGGCCGAATCGGCGCGCATGCGCGCCGATCGCGGCGACTTCCCGCTGTGCTGCGCCGCAGCAGGCTCTGCGCGAGTCTGGTCCGGATTTGGCGCGGTTTTACGCGGGCCATGGCCGCCGTATTTTTTATTTTTGGCCCGACGAACCGGTGCGGACGATTCCACCGAAATCGCTGTTTCGCGACTACCCGGTCACGAAGCAACCGACAGGCGCGCGGCGCACGAGCAGCGACGCCGGAATCATCACGGCGGCGAGGATCCGGGCGACATGCGCGTGCGGACACCGACGCACCACCCCGCCGATACCGATACGACATACGACGCAGCGAAAAATCGACACGCACGGACCATGCTGGCGCAAGTGTCCGGTTTGGACCGATCCGGTGAGCTGACAACGGGCGGATCGGGATGAACCTCGGCCACCGCCCCGCTTTTCCGGAATCGGAAAGTAGAAATCAGAAAAACTTGGTTTGGGCGCACGAGCGCGCTCACTACACTCGAGCCATCTTGTCATAACAAGTTGACCGATGACCCCACCCAACGTCGTGCCGCTGTCGGCGGCCCCGCTCTACGTGCAGATCAAGGACACGCTGCGCGCGCGCATCCTGGACGGCACCTATGCACCGCACAGCCGGATGCCGTCCGAGCACGAACTCTGCGCGATGTTCGACGTGAGCCGCATCACGGTGCGCCAGGCGCTCGGCGATCTGCAGAAGGAAGGCCTGCTGTTCAAGCTGCACGGCAAGGGCACGTTCGTGTCGAAGCCGAAGGCATTCCAGAACGTGACGTCGTTGCAGGGCTTCGCCGAGGCGATGTCGTCGATGGGCTACGAGATCGTCAACCAGCTGCGCACGTTCCGCACCGTGAAGGCCGACCGCCATCTCGCGTCGAAGCTGAACCTGCCGGAAGGCGCGCCGCTCGTCGAGATCCACCGCGTGCGCCTCCTGAACCGCGAACCCGTGTCGCTCGAACAGACGTGGGTGCCCGAGGCGATCGGCAAGCGCCTCGCGGGCGCCGATCTCGCGACCCGCGACATCTTCCTGATCCTCGAGAACGACTGCGGCGTGCCGCTCGGCCACGCCGACGTGGCGATCGACGCGATCCTCGCCGACGACGAAATCGTCGATGCGCTGCGCGTCGAGGAAAGCAGCCCCGTGCTGCAGATCGAGCGGCTCACGCACGACGCGTCGGGCGTGCCGATCGACTACGAACACCTGTACTTCCGCGGCGACGCCTTCCAGTACCGGCTGCGCATCGACCGGCAGAAGTCGCGCCAACCTGCAAGGAACCCGCAATGAACACCCATGTACTCGAATACGACATCGTCGTGGTCGGCGGCGGCACGGCCGGCCCGATGGCGGCGCTCAAGGCGAAGGAGCGCGACCCGTCGCTGCGCGTGCTGCTGCTGGAAAAGGCCAACGTGAAGCGCAGCGGCGCGATCTCGATGGGGATGGACGGCCTGAACAACGCGGTGATCCCCGGCCATGCGACACCCGAGCAGTACACGCGCGAGATCACGATCGCCAACGACGGGATCGTCGACCAGGAAGCCGTGTACGCGTATGCGACGCACAGCTTCGCGACGATCGAGCAGCTCGACCGCTGGGGTGTGAAGTTCGAAAAGGACGGCACCGGCGACTACGCGGTGAAGAAAGTCCACCACATGGGGTCGTACGTGCTGCCGATGCCGGAAGGACACGACATCAAGAAGGTGCTGTACCGGCAGCTGAAGCGCGCGCGCATCGCGATCACGAACCGGATCGTCGCGACGCGCGTGCTGACCGACGCGCAGGGCCGCGCGAGCGGCGTGCTCGGCTTCGACTGCCGCACGGCGGATTTTCACGTGATCCGCGCGAAAGCCGTGATCCTGTGCTGCGGCGCGGCCGGCCGTCTCGGGCTGCCGGCGTCCGGCTACCTGATGGGCACGTACGAGAACCCGACCAATGCGGGCGACGGCTACGCGATGGCGTACCACGCGGGCGCCGCGCTCGCGAACCTCGAGTGCTTCCAGATCAATCCGCTGATCAAGGACTACAACGGCCCGGCCTGTGCCTACGTGACGGGCCCGCTCGGCGGCTTCACCGCGAACGGCAAGGGCGAGCGCTTCATCGAGTGCGACTACTGGAGCGGCCAGATGATGTGGGAGTTCTACCAGGAACTGCAAAGCGGCAACGGCCCGGTGTTCCTGAAGCTCGACCACCTCGCGGAAGAAACGATCCAGACCATCGAGCAGATCCTGCACACGAACGAGCGGCCGAGCCGCGGGCGCTTCCACGCGGGGCGCGGCACCGACTACCGGCGCCAGATGGTCGAGATGCACATCTCCGAGATCGGCTTCTGCAGCGGCCACAGCGCGTCGGGCGTGTACGTGAATGCCCGCGCGGAAACGACGGTGCCGGGGCTCTACGCAGCCGGCGACATGGCAGCCGTCCCGCACAACTACATGCTCGGCGCATTCACGTACGGCTGGTTCGCCGGACAGAACGCGGCCGACTACGTGGCCGGCCGCGAACACGCGCCGGTCGACGACCAGCAGGTCGCGGCCGAACGCACCCGCGTGCTCGCGCCGCTCACGCGCGAACGCGGCCTCGCGCCCGCGCAGGTCGAATACAAGCTGCGCCGCATGGTGAACGACTACCTGCAACCGCCGAAGGTGACGCGCAAGATGGAAATCGGGCTGCAACGTTTTGACGGAATTATTGAGGATATCGAAGAAATCAAGGCGAACAATCCGCATGAACTGATGCGTGCGGCCGAAGTGCGCGCGATCCGCGACTGCGCCGAAATGGCCGCGCGCGCGTCGCTGTTCCGCACCGAGAGCCGCTGGGGGCTGTACCACCATCGCGTCGATTTTCCGCATCGCAACGACGCCGAATGGTTCTGCCACACATGGCTGCGCAAAGGCGCCGACGGCGCGATGCGCAGCGAGAAGCGGCCGGTCGAACCCTATGTCGTGCCGCTCGCCGACGACGAACGCAGCGCCTACGCGCACCTGCGCATCCGCGAACCGGCCGCCGTCGCGGCCGCCCTCTGACTCCGAGGAGCCCTACCGTGCCCCATACCCCGCACGACATCTTCCTGCGCAGCAGCGCGCCCGTGACCATCGACGAGGACCGCTGCATTGCCGACAAGGGCTGCACCGTCTGCGTCGACGTGTGCCCGCTCGACCTGCTCGCGATCGACGTGACCAAGGGCAAGGCCTACATGCAGTTCGACGAATGCTGGTACTGCATGCCGTGCGAACGCGATTGCCCGACCGGTGCGGTCAAGGTCGATATCCCGTACCTGTTGCGCTGATCCCGCGCGCCGCCGGCGCGGCGCTTTCCCTTTTTCGGACTCACGACACATGAAACCCACGCTACGGATGTTCCGCCTGTTCGCCATCTCGCTCGCGGTGTCGGCCGCCGGCCTCGTGCACGCCGAGACGATCCGCGTCGCGATCGGCACGCAGGACACGACGATCAATTGCGCGACCGGCGGCCTGCTGATCCGCGAGCTGCATCTGCTCGACAAATACCTGCCGCATACCGGCAAATACCAGGACGTGAAGTACGACGTGCAGTGGAGGGACTTCACGTCCGGCGCGCCGCTCACCAACGAGATGGTCGCCGGCAAGCTCGACTTCGGCGCGATGGCCGATTTCCCCGGCGCGCTGAACGGTGCGGCGTTCCGCAAGGCCGGCCGCCAGAGCGTGTTCATCACCGTGCTCGACGGCAGCATCGAAGGCAGCGGCAACGGGATCGTCGTGCCGACGAACTCGCCGGTGCACGCGCTCGCCGACCTGAAAGGCAAGACGATCTCGGTGCCGTTCGCATCGACCTCGCACGGGATGCTGCTGCGCGCGATCAAGGCCCAGGGCTGGAACCCCGACACCGACGTGAACATCGTCACGCAGGCGCCCGAAGTGGCCGGCAGCGCGCTGAAGGCCGGCAAGATCGACGCGCATGCGGACTTCGTGCCGTTCGCCGACCTGTTCCCGTATCGCGGCATCGCGCGCAAGATCTACGACGGCGCGCAGACCCATACGCCGACCTTCCACGGCGCGCTCGTCGACGCGGACTACGCGCAACGCTATCCGGAAGTGGTCGTCGCGTACCTGCGCGCGGCGCTCGAAGCGAATCGCCTGCTTACGCAGAACCCCGAGAAATACAGCGTGCTGATCGAGAAGGTCACCGGCATCGAGGCGCCGGTCGACTACCTGTATCACGGCCCGCTCGGGATCCAGACCCGCGACTTCACGTGGAAGCCCGAATACCGGCAGGCCGTCGCGACCGCGATCGACACGCTCAAGCTGCTGAAGAAGACCGATACCGCGCCCGACCCGGCGACGTTCATCGACGACCGCTATATCCGCGCCGCGTTCAAGGCATCGGGGCTCGACTACGAAGCCGCGCTGAAGCACTACGGCAAGCAGCCGCTCGTCGCGAACGACGCGGCGACCGGCAAGCCGATCCGCGACTTCAACGACGTCGCGCAGGTCTGGCTCGCCGACGACGAACCGGTGCGCAACTACGCAAGCCCCGCGGGCGCGTTCGCGGCGCTCGGCAAGCTCGGCGCTTCGGCGAAGGTGCGCGCGGTGTTCGTGCACGACCACGCGAGCGGCCTGAAGCTGTTTGCCGACCAGGCGTGGTACGTGAAGGACGCGCACGGTGTGCTGAGCGCGTTCCTGCTGAAGACCGGCGCCGATGCGTATGCGAAGCAGGTGTCCGGTTCGGTCGTCGATTACGCGGCCGCGAAGACCGGCGCGACGCAGGCCCTCGCGTCACGCTGACCGCCCTGCTTTTCCGTTCACCGCTCCTTCAACGCTACCGGATACTCGCATGGCCGCCACCTTCGAGCTTGCCAAACGCCGTCCTTCCGCGTCGCCGCGTGTTGGCGACACCCGCACCGCGCACGCCGCCGCGCGCGGTCGCCCGACTTCGTTGCGCCGCCGCGCGTGGCGGATCGTGTCGCTCGCCGCCTGCATCGCGTTGTGGCAGGCTGCCGTCCAGTGGCGGCTGTCGCTCGGCATCGTCACGTTCGCGAACGTGCCGGCGCCCGCCGACGTCGGGCCCGCGCTGTGGTCGCTGCTGCATTCGCCGAAGCTGCCGATGCACCTGTTCGCGAGCATCATGCGCGTGCTCGCGGGCTTCGTCGCGGCGGCGTTCGCCGGTGTCGGCCTCGGCCTCGCGATCGGCCGCTATCGCGCGCTCGAGGACACGCTGCTGCCGCCGCTCGAAGTGTTGCGGCCGATTCCGGCCGTCGCGTGGATTCCGCTCGCGATCCTGATGTTTCCATCGTCCGAACTGAGCATGATGTTCATCACGTTCGTCGGCGCGCTGTTCCCGATCCTGCTGAACACCGTGCACGGCGCCGAAGCCGTCGATCCGCGGCTGGTCGCGACCGCGCGCAGCCTCGGCACGCGCGGCATCGCGCTCTATGCGGAAGTCATCCTGCCTGGCGCCGCGCCCGCGATCTTCACCGGCCTGTCGATCGGGATGGGCACCGCCTGGTTCTGCCTCGTCACGGCCGAGATGATCGCGGGCCAGTACGGCCTCGGTTATTTCACATGGGAGTCCTACACGTTGCAGAACTACCCGGACATCGTGGTCGGGATGGCGGTGATCGGCTTGCTCGGGATGGGCAGCAGTCTCATCGTCAAGCGCATCGGTACGGCGCTCACGCCGTGGTATGCCCCGCGCGGAGGCCGGCAATGAGCGCAGCCAATCTCGCTGTGCCCGCGCCGGGGCGCGTCGGCGTGCGCGCGCTGACCGTCGAGCTCGGGCCGCCGCATGCGCGCTTCGCGGCACTCGACGCGCTCGACGTCGACATCGCGCCCGGCGAATTCGTCTGCGTGCTCGGGCCGTCCGGATGCGGAAAATCGACGCTGCTCGGCGCGCTGGCCGGGCACGTCGCCGCGACGCACGGCGAGATCGTCGTCGACGGCGAACCGGTCGATCGTCCGCATCCCGATCGCGGGCTCGTGTTCCAGCAGCACACGCTGTTTCCGTGGAAGCGCGTGATCGACAACGTCGCGTTCGGTCTCAAGATGAAGGGCGTGCCCGCGCACGAACGCCGTCGCGAGGCGGCCGCGCTGCTCGACCTCGTCGGACTCGGCGGCTATGGCGCGCACTACCCGGCGCAACTGTCCGGCGGCATGCAGCAGCGCGTCGAGATCGCGCGCGTGCTGATCAATCGGCCGCGCATCCTGCTGATGGACGAACCGTTCGGCGCGCTCGATGCGCAAACACGCCGGATGATGCAGACGCTGCTGCTCGACATCTGGTCGCGCATCGGCACGACCGTGCTGTTCGTCACGCACGACATCGAGGAAGCGCTGTTTCTCGGCGACCGCATCCTGATGCTGTCGCCGCGGCCCGCGCGCATCGTCGCCGACATCCACGTGCCACTTGCGCGGCCGCGCACCGACGACAGCACCACCGAGCCCGCGTTCGTCGACATCAAGCGCCGCTGCCTCGCGCTGCTGCGCGATGCGGCCTGAGCCCCATCGCGCGCCCCTCACCCTTTCGAGCTTTCCGCCCATGACCGCTTCTTCCCCTGCTTTCCCGCTGCCCGGCGCGCACGATCCCGATCACGCCGCGCTCGTCGCGCGCGTGGCCGCGCCTGACGCATCGGTCCGCCGCATCGCACTGCTCGAACTCGCCGATCTCGAGGATCCCGAGCTCGTCCCGACCTTCATTGCGGCACTGCGCGACGATCCGTCCGCCGACGTGCGGGGCGAGGCCGCGCGCGTGCTCGCCGCCTGGGAACAGCCGGAGGTCGTCGACGCGCTGTGCCACGCGCTGCGCGATTGCGACGACGACGTGCGCGCGATCACCGCACAAAGCCTGTCCGAGCTGAAGGATGTCGCGTCCGGCACCGTGCTGTGCCGCTGGGCCGAACGCGCGGAACACGCCGAACCGTTCGTGCTCGGCGCCGTGCTGCGCGGCTTGCGCGAACTGCGCGACCGCGACGCGTTCGGACCGGCGCTGCGCGCGCTCGACGCGCCTGCGTCGGCCGTGCGCGCCGAGGCCGTTGCCGTGCTCGGCTGGCTCAAGGACCCTCGGGCGCTGGCGCCCCTCGCCCGCGTCGCGACGACCGATGCGCAGGCGGACGTGCGACGCATCGCGGTCGGCGCGGTCGGCTTTGCGGCATCGAGCGACACGGCCGTCGTGACCGCGCTGCTCACGGCACTGCGCGACGCCGAATGGCAGGTACGCGAGGAAGCGGCCGCGACGCTCGGCAAGCTGCGCGTCGCGAGCGCACGCGATCCGCTCGTCGCCGCGCTCGACGACGACTACTGGCAGGTGCGCCTGCGTGCGGTGCGCGCGCTCGGGCAATTGCGCGATGCCGCCGCGGCATCGGCCGTCGTCGCGCTGTTGTCGCATGCGATCAGCAACTTGCGCAAGGAGGCGGCGCTTGCACTTGGCGAACTGCGCGATCCGGCGACGCTGCCCGCGCTGCGCGACGCGCTGGAAGATCGCGATCCGGAAGTACGCAAGGCCGTGCGGATCGCCATCGCGCAGATCGACGGTGACGCGCGATGATGGCGCCGACCGAGATCCTGCTCGATCATGCAACCCATGCACTGACGCTGCGCTGGCCGGACGGCGACATGCAGCGCATCGGCTATGCGCGATTGCGCTGCGATTGCCCGTGCGCGGCGTGCCGGAAGATCCGGCTTGAGGGCGGTCGGGTCGACGCGCCATCGGGCCTGACGCTGGACGGCGTCGAAGCAGCCGGTTACGGCATCCGTTTGCTGTTCGGCGACGGACATGCGCGCGGGATCTATCCGTGGACGTATCTGGCAGAATTCGAGAAGGACGGTGCGGATGCGGCCATCGCGTCGCACGTCACCGACGGCAGGGAGCAATAAAGGCGGCTTGCAGCGCTAGGATCAGCCGGAACGGCTTCCCGCACGACGCAAAAAAACGCCCGGCAGGTTCCCCTGCCGGGCGTTCGCATCATCCGATGCCGTGAGCGGCTACCGACGCACGCGCCGGCGCCGGATCACTCCCACTCGATCGTCGCCGGCGGCTTTCCCGAGATGTCGTACACCACCCGGTTGATCCCGCGCACTTCGTTGATGATCCGGTTCGACGCACGGCCCAGCAGCGCGTACGGCAGGTGCGCCCAGTGCGCGGTCATGAAGTCGGTGGTCTGCACCGCGCGCAGCGACGTCACGTAGTCGTACGTGCGGCCATCGCCCATCACGCCGACCGACTTCACCGGCAGGAACACCGCGAACGCCTGGCTCGTCAGGTCGTACCAGGTCTTGCCGACGTCGGCCTCGCCGCACAGGCCCGCTGCCGCATCCTGGGCGGTGGCGGTCGTGCCGCGCAGTTCCTCGATGAAGATCGCATCGGCGCGACGCAGGAGCTCCGCGTATTCGCGCTTCACTTCGCCGAGAATCCGCACGCCGAGGCCCGGACCCGGGAACGGATGGCGGTACACCATCTCCGGCGGCAGGCCGAGCGCGACGCCCAGCTCGCGCACTTCGTCCTTGAACAGGTCGCGCAGCGGCTCGAGCAGCTTCAGGCCGAGCGTTTCCGGCAGGCCGCCGACGTTGTGGTGGCTCTTGATGGTCGTCGCCTTCTTCGTCTTGGTCCCGCCCGATTCGACGACGTCCGGATAGATCGTGCCCTGTGCGAGCCACTTCGCCTTCGACAGCTTCTGCGCTTCAGCCTGGAACACCTCGACGAACTCGCGGCCGATGATCTTGCGCTTCGCTTCCGGATCGGTCACGCCGGCCAGGTGGCCGAGGAACTGCTCGGATGCGTCGACATGCACGACCTTCGCATGCAGGCGGCCTTCGAACATGTCGAGCACCATCTTGCCTTCGTTCAGGCGCAGCAGGCCGTGGTCGACGAACACGCAGGTCAGCTGGTCGCCGATCGCGCGATGGATCAGCGCGGCGGCAACGCTCGAATCGACACCGCCGGACAGGCCGAGAATCACTTCCTCGTCACCGACCTGCTCGCGGATCTTCGCGACGGCTTCCTCGATGTGGTTCTTCATGATCCAGTCGGGCTTTGCGCCGGCGATCTGCAGCACGAAGCGTTCGATGATCTGGCGCCCCTTCACCGTGTGCGTGACTTCCGGATGGAACTGCACCGCATAGTAGCCACGCGCCTCGTCGGCCATGCCGGCGATCGGGCAGCTCGGCGTCGACGCCATCAGCGCGAAGCCCGGCGGCAGCTCGGCAACCTTGTCGCCGTGGCTCATCCAGACCTTCAGCATGCCGTGGCCTTCGGCCGTCGTGAAATCCTCGATGCCGTCGAGCAGGCGCGTATGGCCGTGCGCGCGCATTTCCGCGTAGCCGAATTCGCGATGATCGCTCCACTCGACCTTGCCGCCGAGCTGCACGGCCATCGTCTGCATGCCGTAGCAGATGCCGAGCACCGGCACGCCGAGATCCCACACGGCCTGCGGCGCGCGCAGCTGGTGGTCTTCGTACGTGCTCGCGTGGCTGCCCGACAGGATCACCGCCTTCGGCGCGAACTCGCGGACGAAGTCGTCGGACACGTCGTTCGGGTGGATTTCGCAGTAGACGTGCGCTTCGCGCACGCGGCGCGCGATCAGTTGGGTGACTTGCGAACCGAAGTCGAGAATCAGGATTTTGTCGTGCATGGCTGCGGACGGGATGAAGAGAATAAGAAAAGCAGCGCATGAAGCGCTGCGTCAAAAGCATGGACAGCGGCGTCGGGCGGCCGGCGGCTCGCGCGACGCATCGCCGGTCAATCCTGCGACGGCGGGCGCGCGTCGAACGCGACGCTGCCTGATGCGCGGTCGGACGCGGCCGACGTAGCGGCCGCGGTCGACGCCGAACGCGCCACCGGACGGCTGACGACCGGTTCGACCCGCGGCTGCGGCGCGGAGGCCGGCGCCGGCTCGAGCGGACGCTTCACGCGCTGGCCCTCGAGCGGCTGCGCGCTGTCAGCGCTGCCCGCTCTTTCGCGCCGCCGCACGGCCGCTGCGAGCCGCACGCCGCCAAGACCCAGCAGGATCAGCGCGACACCGGCCACCGCCGACAGCACCCGGCCGGCAGCTGCAAGCGCGGGACCGCTGCCGGTGCCGATCGACCACACGACCGTCAGCACGCCGATCAGCCAGTTCACATGGCCGACCGCCCGTGCGACGGGCGCCGTGAGGTCGCCGTTGAACGCCGCGTGAAACGCGAGCCACGCAAGCCCCAGCAACGCGATGCCGAACGCCTGGCCGAGCATCGCCGGCTGGATGTTCGCCAGCTGCAGCGCGTTGAACAGCGCCTGCCAGGGCGTCAGCACGAACAGCACGCCGAACGCCAGCAGCAGCACGGCGTCGACGACCAGCACGGCTCGCAGCAGCGGTTTCATCGGCGATCAGTCCACGTGATAGTTCGGCGCTTCCTTCGTGATCTGCACGTCGTGCACGTGCGACTCGCGCATGCCTGCCGCGGTGATCTGGACGAATTCGGCCTTGTCGTGCAGCTCGTCGATCGTCTTGCAGCCGCAGTAGCCCATGCTCGCGCGCACACCGCCGACCAGCTGGAACAGGATCGCGTTGACCGAACCCTTGTAAGCGACGCGGCCTTCGATGCCTTCCGGCACGAGCTTGTCGATGTTCGCGGAGTTGTCCTGGAAGTAGCGGTCTGCCGCGCCGTCCTTCATCGCACCGACCGAACCCATGCCGCGATACGACTTGAACTGGCGGCCCTGGTACAGGAACACGTCGCCCGGCGCCTCTTCGGTACCCGCGAACATGCTGCCCATCATCACCGCGTTCGCGCCGGCCGCGAGGGCCTTCGACACGTCGCCCGAGAAACGCACGCCGCCGTCGGCGATGCACGGCACGCCGGTGCCCTTCAGCGCTTCCGCGACGTTCGCGATCGCGCTGATCTGCGGCACGCCGACACCCGCGACGATCCGCGTCGTGCAGATCGAGCCCGGGCCGATACCGACCTTGACGGCGTCCGCGCCGTATTCGACGAGCGCCTTCGCGGCGGCTGCCGTCGCGATGTTGCCGCCGATCACCTCGACGTGCGGGAAGTTCTGCTTGACCCAGCGCACGCGCTCGAGCACGCCCTTGCTGTGGCCGTGCGCGGTATCGACGACGATCACGTCGACGCCGGCCTGCACCAGCAGCTCGACGCGCTCTTCGTTGTCGGGGCCGACGCCGACCGCCGCGCCTGCGCGCAGCTTGCCGTGTTCGTCCTTGCACGCGTCCGGGTGTTCGGTCTGCTTCGTGATGTCCTTGACGGTCATCAGGCCGCGCAGTTCGAACGCGTCGTTGACGACCAGCACGCGCTCGAGGCGGTGGCTGTGCATCAGCGCCTTCGCTTCGGCGAGCGGCGTGCCTTCCTTGACCGTGACGAGACGCTCGCGCGGCGTCATGATCGACTTGACCGGCTCATCGAGACGGGTTTCGAAACGCAGGTCGCGGTTCGTCACGATGCCGACGAGCTGCGGGCCTTCGACGACCGGGAAGCCCGAGATGCCATGCTGGCGCGACAGCGCGATCACGTCGCGCACCTTCATCTGCGGCGGGACCGTGATCGGGTCGCGCACGACGCCCGATTCGAAACGCTTGACCTTCGCGACCTCGCGGGCCTGCTCGGCCGGCGTAAGGTTCTTGTGGACGATACCCACACCACCCTGCTGCGCCATCGCGATCGCGAGGCGACCTTCGGTGACCGTATCCATCGCGGCGGACACGAGCGGCATGTTCAGGGAGATGTTGCGGGTCAGCTTGGTTTTCAGGCTGGTGTCGCGCGGGAGAACGTCGGAAAAGGCGGGAACGAGGAGCACGTCATCGAAAGTGAGTGCTTTTTGGATCAGACGCATGGCAAATCCTATGGGCGCAAAAGCGAATTATACGCGAAGCGCTGCGAATTTTC
Source organism: Burkholderia sp. Nafp2/4-1b (assembly GCF_003635165.1). Taxonomy (GTDB): domain Bacteria; phylum Pseudomonadota; class Gammaproteobacteria; order Burkholderiales; family Burkholderiaceae; genus Burkholderia. The sequence goes on from NZ_ML058602.1 coordinate 205,456, forward strand.
ACAACACGAACAACGGGTTAGCCGTTTCGAAGCGTTCGGGGGCCGAATCGTTCGGATCGCCGTTCGGTTCGTTTTCGATCAACTTTCGTTTCACCCCTGCATCGACCCATTCGCGCAGCCGGCCGGAATCGGGCCGATCGCGGGTCGCGGCAGGACCCCGCCGGGCCCGACCGCGGCGCCGCCAGCGGCCCCGCTCGACGCGTTGAAGGGGGCTCGATACGGGCTCGCGGCGTGCTCGAAGCGTGCACGAAGCGTGCTCGCGGCGGGCTCGCGACGCGCCGCTAGCCCAAGCCGGCCGCGGCGCGCGCGATCATCAGCGCGCCGGCACCGATCGCCACGGCGCCGACGATCCGCCCGACGCGCTCGCCGGCCGGCGCCGGCGCCAGCCGCTCGGCGGCGATCGCCACCGTCACGACGGCCATCACGCGCAGATCCATCATCCCGGCCACGAGTGCGGCGACCATCAGGTTCCCGCAGCAGGCGCCGCACCGCTGCGCGGCACGCACGCCATACCACCACGCGGCTCCGGCTCCGGCTCCGGCTCCGGCTCCGGCGCCGGTGGCCGCGTGCCGTGCATGCCCGTCGTTCGGTACGTGCCGGCAGCAGGCCAGCCGCCGCCTCTTCCAGCCCGAAAGCTGCAGCGCGCCTGCGCCGAGCACGACGACACCGGCGGCAAGCGGCATCGCAGCGGCCAGCGCGGGGAACCGCGTGGCGACGGCCACCCACGCCGTGCCGACGGGGAACAGCAGCCCACCCAGCGCCATCCACACGCAGAAATACCCGGCGCCCGCGACCGCGACGAACCCCGCCGCACGCGGCGCACCCGACCGACCAAGACCCTGCCGATACCGCCACAGCATGGGTGCCAGCACCGGCAGCATCATCGTCACCGTCATCGCGCCCCACATGCCGGCGAATGCGGCGAACGCGCGCCCTGCCCGCCAGCCGCACGGCCTGAGCCATCCGGCCGACAGCGTCCAGCCGCCCGCCATCGGCATCCCGCCCATCGCGTCCATCGAGGCGTGCTGCGCGAGCGTCGCCCACATGGCGGCGGCGAACACCGCGGCCAGCACGGCGCCGAAGGTCCACCGGCCTCGGCCGTCACGCGCAGCGCCGGTCGCCGCCCGTTTCGTCGCCGTGCTCATCGCGCGCCCTCCGCTCGCCGGCCCGCGCTCAACCGTGCGCGTACTCGTCATGACGGCGCCACCACACGCCCGCCTCGTTGCGCCCGAGCGGCGCGCGATCGAGCCACTGGTACATCCCCCACAGCCCGTCGAGCCCGCGCGCGTACGTCGAATACGTGTGATAGACGACGCCGTCCTCGCGCACGAACGCGCTCATGCCCGGCCGGTCGAGCGAATACGTGGCGGCGTCGGTGCCGCACGTCGCCGCGAACTGCGCGACGGCGGCCGGCGGCGGGTCCATGTCCATTGCGTGGCCGGCCCGCGCGTAGTTGTATTCGACATCGCCGCTACGCTGCTGGGCTTCGGTGAACGAAACGTTGAAGTCGAAGTTGAACTCGCCGCCCGCCGACGACGCCCACGGGAAGTGCCAGCCCATGCGCTGCCGGTACGCGAGCAGCTTCGCGAGCGGCGCGCGCGACACCGCCGCGAGCGTCACGTCGTGGTTCGCGAGATGGATCGCAAATCCGTCGAAACCGTCGGCCAGCGCCGAGCACGACGGACAACCGGCCTTGTAGTCGGGGCCGAACATGAAGTGATAGACGAGCAGCTGCGAGCGGCCGCCGAACAGATCGTCGAGCGTCGCCGGGCCGTTCTCGGTATCGAACCGGTAGGCCTTGTCGACGCGCACCCACGGTAGCGCCTGGCGGCGTCGCGCGAGTTCGTCGCTTTGGCGCGTCAAGGTCTTTTCTGCGTCGAGCAGCGCGCGGCGCGCGGCCAGCCATTCGTCGCGGGTGCCGGTGAGATGGTTCGTCATTGCGGGTTCCTCCTTTCGACTGGGATCCGGGCACGGCGCATCGGCCGTGTGCGTGGTGCTAGATTAGGGCCGGGCATCGAACCGGAGGGAGTGACAACTGTGTCGGGATTCGGATGGATTCGCTGATCACGGCCGCCGCGCGTGCGCTCGCGGCGGGCGACCCGCTAGGCGCGCTGAACCGCGTCGCGCTGCGCGACGACGCACCGGCGCTCGCGTTGCGCGGCATCGCGATGGCGCAGCTCGGCGATTTCGAGCGCGCGCGGCTGCTCGTGCGCGGCGCGGCCCGCGCATTCGGCGCGAAGGAAGCCGTCGCGCGGGCGCGCTGCGTCGTCGCGGAAGCCGAGATCGCGCTGGCATCGCGCGATCTCGGCTGGCCGTCGCGTGCGCTCGACGCCGCCTGCGCGACGCTCGACGCGCACGGCGACCGCGCGAACGCCGCGCATGCACGCTATCTCGGCGTGCGCCGGCTGCTGCTGATCGGCCATGTCGACGATGCCGAACGGCGGCTCGCGGGCCTCGATCCCGGGCCGCTGGCGGCCGCGTCGCGCGCGGCCCACGAGCTGATCGCGGCCGGCATCGCGATGCGCCGCATCCGCCCGCACGCGGCACGCGTGGCGCTCGCCCGAGCGCGGGCGGCCGCGCGGGACGCCGGCATCGCCGCGCTCACGGCCGAAGTCGAAACGGCCGCACGCGTGCTCGATACGCCGGCCGCGCGGCTGATCGCGCACGGCACGTCGCGACTCGTGCTGCTCGACGAGGTCGAGGCGCTGCTGGAATCGAACGCGCTCGTCGTCGATGCGTGCCGCTACGCAGTACGCGACGCCCGCACGACCGTGTCGCTCGCGCGCCGCCCGGTGCTGTTCGTGCTCGCGCGCCTGCTCGGCGAGGCGTGGCCCGCCGACGTGTCGCGCAACGCGCTGGTTGCCGCGGCGTTTCGCGCGAAGCACGCGGACGAATCGCATCGCGCCCGCCTGCGCGTCGAGATCGGTCGCTTGCGCGCGATGCTGCGCCCGCTCGCGAACGTCACGGCGACGCCGAGCGGCTTCGCGCTGGAGCCGCTCGGTCAGCGCGAGACCGTCGTGCTCGCGCGACCGGTCGACGACCGCCACGCAGCCGTGCTCGCACTGCTCGCCGACGGCGAGGCGTGGTCGAGTTCGGCGCTCGCGCTCGCGCTCGGCGCGAGCCAGCGCACCGTGCAGCGCGCGCTCGACGCGCTCGCCGCAGCGGGCAAGGTGCAGGCGCTCGGCCGCGGTCGCGCGCGCCGCTGGATGACGCCGCCGCTGCCCGGATTCGCGACCACCTTGTTACTCCCCGCGCCGCTGCCGGGCGGCTAGGATGACTACACCAACGAAGAGGTGACGAACATGAAACGCTCCACCGCAGACATCCTGCGCGAATACGGCCCGTTTCCGGGCGGCGACGGCGTGCACGGCGTCACGTTCGACGGCCGGCACGTGTGGTTCGCATCCGGCGACAAGCTGAACGCGCTCGACCCGGCGAGCGGCACCAGCGTGCGCGCCCTCGACGTCGCCGCGCACGCCGGCACCGCGTTCGACGGCCGTCACCTGTTCCAGATCGTCGAGGACCGCATCGAGAAGATCGATCCCGACTCGGGCCGCGTGCTCGCGACGATTCCCGCACCCGGCGGCGGCGCCGATTCCGGCCTCGCGTGGGCCGAAGGCACGCTGTGGGTCGGCCAGTACAGCGAACGCAAGATTCATCAGGTGGATCCGCAATCGGGCGCCGTGCTGCGCACGATCGAATCGAACCGCTTCGTCACCGGCGTCACGTGGGTCGACGGCGAGCTGTGGCACGGCACCTGGGAAGCCGACGAAAGCGCGCTGCGACGGGTCGACCCGCGCACCGGCCAGGTACTCGAACAGGTCGACATGCCGCCGGGCATCGGTGTGTCGGGGCTGGAATCCGACGGTCGCGACCTCTTCTACTGCGGCGGCGGCAGCAGCGGCAAGCTGCGCGCCGTGCGCCGCCCCGCGCGGGTGTCCGCGGCGGGTGACAGCGCGGCGGCAACCGAGCCGGTCGAGCGCTGATCCGCATGCGGGCCGACGCGCCGCACGATCTCGGCCGCGCGATCGCGCAGGATGCCGAGTTCGGTGCGCCCGATCGTCGACGGGCAAAACACTCAGTGCCGTCGCGATCCATCCGGCCTCTTCGCCGCGAGCGCGCGATGCGCGCACCGTCCATGCCACGGCCGCCGCGCGTTCGTCCTGTATACGGGAATGGATCGCGGCCACCGTCGTCGATCCCCACCCGCGCCCGAGTGCAGGAATGAACAAGACGCGACCGCGCGGCCGTCGCTAACATGCGCGCTCGTCAGTCATTTGTTCGGAGCAGTCGATGCAGCGCGGTGTGGTGTATGGCGTCCTGGCGGGCGCGATGTGGGGAATGGTCTTTCTCGTGCCGCGGCTGTTGACCGACTTCTCGCCGCTGCTGCTGAGCGCAGGCCGCTACGCGATGTACGGCCTCGTATCGCTGGCCGCGGCCCTGCCGGCCGCCCGTTCGCTGCTCGCGCGCCTCACGCGGGAGGACCTCATCGCGCTCGCGCGACTCGCGCTGATCGGCAACGTCGCGTACTACATGCTGCTGTCAGGCGCCGTGCATCTGATCGGCATCGCGCCCAGCTCGCTGATCGTCGGCGTGCTGCCCGTGACCGTCACGCTCGCGGGCCTCGGCGACCACGGCGCGGTGCCGCTGCGGCGCCTCGCCGCTCCGCTCGCGCTGGTGATCGCCGGCATCGTCTGCATCAACGTCGATCTCTTCACGTCGGAAGCCGCGCATGCGACGACGCTCGGCCAGAAGCTCGCCGGCATTGCCTGCGCAAGCGGCGCGCTCGCGAGCTGGACCTGGTACGCGGTCGCGAACGCGCGCTACCTGCAGCGCCACCATCATTTCGGCGGCAACGAGTGGTCGGTACTGTGGGGTGTCGTGACGGGCCTGATCGGCGGCCTCTGTTGGCTCGCGATCCTCGCGCTGCCGGCCGGCATGGTGCAGGCGGCCGTCCCGGCGTCGCGCTGGCAGCTGTTCTGGCTGCTGAACCTCGTGCTCGCGATCGGCGCGTCGTGGCTCGGCAACGGGCTGTGGAATGCCGCGTCGAAGCGGCTGCCGCTCACGCTGTCGGGCCAGCTGATCGTGTTCGAAACCGTGTTCGCGATGCTTTACGCGTTCGTCTACGACCAGCGGATGCCGCGCGCGCTCGAGATCGCGGCGCTCGCGCTGCTGCTGGCGGGCGTGTACGGGTCGGTACGCCGGCACGGCGATACGCATGCGGGCGGCAATCCGCCTGGTAAGGCGGCCACCAACGCGAACGTCACGGCGCACTGAGCACGTGAGAGCGGGCGCGGTCGCGGGCGCGTCTGGTCTGACGAATCGAAACGAAGAAGCGGGCGCGACGCGTCAGCGCGCGTCCTTGTGCATCCACTTGCGGCCCTCGATGGAGCCTGCGCGGCGGGTCTTGTCGACGCGCCGCTGGCGCGCGAGCTTCGGATCGACGATCAACGGGCGATAGATCTCGACGCGGTCGTGATCGACGAGCGGCGCGTCGAGCGACGCAAGCTTGCCGAACACACCGGTTTTCGCGTGCGCGAGGTCGATTTCCGGATGCAGCGCGAGCACGCCGCTCGCATCGATTGCCGCGCGCACGGTCGCGCCTTCGGGCAGCGACACCGGAATCAGCGTCTGGCGATCCGGCAGCGCGTAGCAGACTTCGATCGACAGCATCGCGTCACCCCTTCCCGTAGCGCTGGTCGGCGCGCTTGACGAACGAATCGACGAACGTGTTCGCGATGTGGCTGAACACGGGCCCGATGATCTTTTCGAGCAGGATGCTCGAAAACTCGTAGTGCAGCGCGAATTCGATCTTGCATGCATCGGCGCGCAGCGGGATGAAGCGCCACGAGCCCGTGAACTTCTTGAACGGGCCGTCCGCGAACTCCATGTCGATCCGCGTCGGACGCTGCTGGATGTTGCGCGTCGCGAAGTGCTGCTTGATGCCCTTGAAGTTGATGTCGATGCGCGCTTCCATCCCGCTGTCGTCCTGACGGCGAACCTCGACGCCGCCGCACCAGGGCAGAAAATTGGGGTAATCGGCCACGTCGGTGACGAGGTCGAACATCTGTTCCGCCGAATGACGGATCAATACGGTTTTCTGGACATCTGCCATAAATCGCGCGGCATCGCTTAAAGTAGGAACGCCAAGCCGGGCGATTCCCGCCCCGCTTTGCTAAAATCGTGATTTTAAACGAGTTGGCCCGATCCTTTCATGAGCATCATCGACAACAGGAAAGCGCACTTCGATTATCACATCGAGGAACGCTACGAGGCGGGGCTCGTGCTGGAGGGCTGGGAAGTCAAGGCGCTGCGCGCCGGACGCGGCCAGATCAAGGAAGGCTACGTCGTGGTGAAGAACGCCGAGATCTTCCTGATCGGTACCCACATCAGCCCGCTGCCCGAAGCCTCGACGCACATCAAGCCCGATCCGGTCCGCACGCGCAAGCTGCTGCTGCACCGCGAGGAAATCAAGAAGCTGATCGGCAAGGTCGAGCAGCGCGGCTACACGCTCGTGCCGCTGAACTTCCACTACAAGGGCGGTCGCGTGAAATGCGACATCGCGCTCGCGAAGGGCAAGAAGCTGCACGACAAGCGCGAAACCGAGAAGAAGCGCGACTGGGAACGTGAAAAGGCCCGCATCATGCGCGCCGGCACCTGACCGCCACCCTCGCCTCGCAAACGACACGGCCCGCTCGAAGCGGGCCGTGTTGCTTTGGACTCCCTGAATTGCGCGCGTCGGTCACCGGCTGCGCGACGATTCGCCGCACGACGATGCGCACGCGGCAGCTGCACGCGCCTCGATTTCGGGCTCAGCCCTTCGCGCTGGCCCCCACGCCCGCGTTCTTGACGATCGTCAGCGCCGACGCGATCGCCGTGCCGAGATCCGACAGGTTGGCCGGCACGATCAGCGTGTTGCCCTGCTTCGCGAGATTCGAGAACGCGCCGACATACTGCTCGGCGACTTTCAGGTTCACGGCATCCATCCCGCCTTGCGACTGAATCGCGTTCGCGATCTTCTGGATGGCCTGCGCATTCGCCTCAGCCACCGCCAGAATCGCGGCCGCCTCGCCCTGCGCCTGGTTGATCGCGGCCTGCCGCTCGCCTTCGGACTTCTGGATCGCCGCCTCACGCGCGCCCGATGCGAGGTTGATCTGCTCCTGCTTGCGGCCTTCGGACGCGGCGATCAACGCGCGCTTCTCCCGCTCGGCGGTGATCTGCGCCTGCATCGCGTGCAGGATTTCCTTCGGCGGCGTGAGGTCCTTGATCTCGTAGCGCAGCACTTTCACGCCCCAGTTCGCCGCGGCGTCGTCAAGCGCCGACACGATGCTGTGGTTGATGAAATCGCGCTCCTCGAAGGTCTTGTCGAGCTCGAGCTTGCCGATCACCGAGCGCAGCATCGTCTGCGACAGCTGCGTGATGGCGAGCACGAAGTTGCTCGACCCGTACGACGCCTTCATTGGATCCATCACCTGGAAATACAGCACGCCGTCGACCTGCAGCTGCGTGTTGTCGCGCGTGATGCAGACCTGGCTCGGCACGTCGAGCGGAATTTCCTTCAGCACGTGCCGGTACGCGATGCGATCGACGAATGGCAGCACGATATTGAGACCGGGCGACAGCGTCGCGTGATAGCGACCGAAGCGTTCGAGCACCCACGCATGCTGCTGCGGCACGATCTTCACCGTCTTCGACACGATCACGATGGCGATGACGAGCAGGACGACCCAGATGATCAGCGAATCCATGAAATATTCCCTCCTTGTTGTTGTATCAGCGGACGATCAGCCCGCGGGTTTCGCCACGACCACGAGGCAACTACCGCGCACGGCACGCACCTGATATACGCGCGCATCGTCGCGCTCGCCGGTCGCGAGCTCGACGTCCCAGTCCGCGCCGCGATACTGCACGCGCGCGCGGCCGTCATGCCACGCATCGACCGTGACGGTCGCGCCGATATCGAGATTGACGTCGGGATTCGTCGACGTGTCGCGTTTCTGCTTGCGCCCGAGCCCCGAGCGGCGCAGCACGATCATCGCGACGATCGCGACCACGGCGGCCGCGCCGAACTGCACGTGCGGCGCGAATCCGGCGAGCTGCAACAGCGCGCCCGCGAGAAAGCCGAGCGCGATCATCAACAGATAGAACGTGCCGGTCAGCAGTTCGGCCACGACCAGCACGCCGACTCCGACCCACCAGAACAGATGCCCCGACATCATTGTGGTCTCCCGAAAAAGCTTCCCCGCTGCTCACTATATGCGTTGCGCTCGCTTCCGTGGGCAGCGTTCACTGCCCGCGAGCGGACGGTCGGCACGCGCGGCGCGGCACGTACCGACAAAAAAAAACACCCCGGCGCTTACCGGGGTGTTTATAGCATGAACCTTGCATTTTGCCTTCAACGAAAGCGCGCCGGGGTGCCCTTTCGTCGGAGATGCACGACTGACCGTTACCGACCGTTACTTCCGGTTGGCAAGCGCCTGCCACGTATCGATGATCGTGTCCGGGTTCAGCGAGATCGACACGATGCCTTCGTCGGTCAGCCATTGTGCGAAGTCCGGGTGATCGGACGGGCCCTGGCCGCAGATACCGACGTACTTGCCCATGCGGCGGCAGGTTTCGATCGCACGCTTGAGCAGGAACTTGACCGCCGGGTCACGTTCGTCGAAGTCGACGGCCAGCAATTCCATGCCCGAGTCGCGGTCGAGGCCGAGCGTGAGCTGCGTGAGGTCGTTCGAACCGATCGAGAAACCGTCGAAGTGCTCGAGGAACTCTTCGGCGAGGATCGCGTTGGTCGGGACTTCGCACATCATCACGAGGCGCAGGCCGTTCTCGCCGCGCTTCAGGCCGAACTTCTCGAGCAGCCCGACGACGCGCTCCGCCTGCTTCACGGTACGCACGAACGGCACCATGATTTCGACGTTGGTCAGGCCCATCTCGTCGCGCACGCGCTTCAGTGCACGGCACTCCATCTCGAATGCCTGCGCGAAGTCTTCAGCGATGTAACGCGACGCGCCGCGGAAGCCCAGCATCGGGTTTTCCTCGTCCGGCTCGTAGCGCGAACCGCCGATCAGCTTCTTGTACTCGTTCGACTTGAAGTCGGACAGACGCACGATCACGGGCTTCGGATAGAACGCCGCGGCAATCGTCGCGACGCCTTCCGTCAGCTTGTCGACGTAGAACTGGCGCGGCGACGCGTGACCGCGCGCGACGCTCTCGACCGCCTTCTTCAGGTCCTGGTCGATGTTCGGGTACTCGAGGATCGCCTTCGGGTGCACGCCGATGTTGTTGTTGATGATGAACTCGAGACGCGCGAGGCCAACACCACCGTTCGGCAGTTGCGAGAAGTCGAACGCGAGCTGCGGGTTACCGACGTTCATCATGATCTTGACCGGGATTTCCGGCAGTTCGCCGCGCTGCACTTCCGTGACTTCCGTCTCGAGCAGCCCGTCGTAGATCTTGCCTTCGTCGCCTTCCGCGCACGACACGGTGACGAGCGCGCCATCCTTCAGGATGTCGGTCGCATCGCCGCAACCGACCACTGCCGGCACGCCGAGCTCGCGCGCGATGATCGCCGCGTGGCACGTGCGGCCGCCACGGTTCGTGACGATCGCCGCCGCACGCTTCATCACCGGCTCCCAGTTCGGGTCGGTCATGTCGGCCACCAGCACGTCGCCCGGCTGCACGCGTTCCATTTCCGACGGATCCTGGATCACGCGCACGGGGCCCGCGCCGATCTTCTGGCCGATCGCGCGGCCCGTTGCCAGCACCTGCGACTGACCCTTCAGCTTGAAGCGCTGCTCGGCCTTGCCGCTCGCCTGGCTCTTCACCGTTTCCGGACGCGCCTGCAGGATGAAGATCTTGCCGTCGCGGCCGTCCTTGCCCCACTCGATGTCCATCGGACGCTGGTAGTGCTTCTCGATGATGACCGCGTACTTCGCGAGCTCGATCACGTCTTCGTCGGTGATCGAGTAGCGGTTGCGCTGCTCGTGCGACACGTCGACCGTCTTCACGCGGCCCGGCTCGCCCGGCTGCGTGAATTCCATCTTGATCAGCTTCGAGCCGATCGAGCGGCGGATGATCGGGTACTTGTCCTGCGCGAGCGTCGTCTTGAACACGTAGAACTCGTCCGGGTTCACGGCGCCCTGCACGACGGTTTCGCCCAGGCCGTAGCTCGACGTGATGAACACGGCGTCCTTGAAGCCCGATTCGGTGTCGATCGTGAACATCACGCCGGCCGCGCCGACGTCCGAGCGGACCATGCGCTGCACGCCGGCCGACAGCGCGACTTCGGCGTGCGTGAAGCCCTTGTGCACGCGATACGAGATCGCGCGGTCGTTGTACAGCGACGCGAACACGTGCTTCATGCGGTCGAGCACGTCGTCGATGCCGACGACGTTCAGATACGACTCCTGTTGACCGGCGAACGAAGCGTCGGGCAGGTCTTCCGCGGTTGCGGACGAACGCACGGCGAACGACAGCTCGCTCGGCGAGCCGCTCTTCAGGATTTCGAACTGTGCGCGGATTTCCTGCTCGAGGCGTGCCTGCAGCGGCGCGTCGACGATCCATTTACGGATTTCGGCACCGGCTTCGGCGAGCGCCTTCACGTCGTCGATGTCGAGCGACTCGAGACGCTTGGCGATCCGATCGGTCAGATCGTTGTGCTTGAGGAAATCGCGGAATGCGAGCGCGGTCGTGGCGAAACCGGTGGGTACGCGAACGCCTGCTTCGGAAAGCTGGCTGATCATCTCGCCGAGCGACGCATTCTTGCCGCCCACGATCTCCACATCGGTCATCCGCAACTGCTCGAACGGGATTACATACGCCTGGTCCTTTGCGACGTTTGCTGCGTTAGTCATACAAGCCCCTAAGTGTGAAAAAAATGCTCGGCTGCGCAAGTGGGCTCGGACGCGGGCGCTTGCAAAAAGGCGCGGCGCGTCTTGCGCAACCTGTTGGAGAAACAATCGCGGCGGCCGGAAATCATCCGACCCGATTTGCAAAAATCCCGGCAGAAGGACGATATATTCGGACAAATCGTCGAACTTGCCGGGAGTTTTCGCACGACCGCGGCACGCGTGGGACACCGTTCGCGCCCCGCCCCGCAATTGCTTATCCAACAGGTTGTCGCTATTCTACCGTGCCGGCTGCCGGATGTGGCGCGACCTTGTCACTGCGTCTGGAGGCGGCCCTCCAGCCGCCCGCGCAACCGCCCTTCACGCTCGACGTCCAGATTCATGCTGCCTACCGTATTCATCGTCTCCGACGGCACCGGGATCACTGCCGAAACCTTCGCGCACTCGATCCTCTCCCAGTTCGACCAGAAATTCCGCCTCGTGCGCGTGCCGTTCGTCGACTCGCTCGACAAGGCCTTCGCGACCGTCGAGAAGATCAACGACGCCGCGGTGCACGACGGCCGCCGCGCGATCGTGTTCACGACGCTCGTCGACAGCGAGTCGAACGACATCGTCAAGCGCTCGAACGCGCTCGTGCTGGACATGTTCCAGCGCTTCGTCGAGCCGCTCGAGCAGGAACTGGAACTGAAGTCGAGCCACGCGATGGGCCGCGGCCACCAGAACGCCGACACCGAGGAATACAAGACGCGAATCGAGGCGATCAACTTCTCGCTCGCGCACGACGACGGCCAGTCGAACCGCAACCTGTCGGAAGCCGACGTGATCCTGGTCGGCGTGTCGCGCAGCGGCAAGACGCCGACGAGCCTGTATCTCGCGATGCAGTACGGTGTGAAGGCGGCAAACTATCCGCTGATTCCGGAAGACTTCGAGCGCGGCAAGCTGCCGTCGGCGCTGTCGCCTTACAGCGAGAAGCTGTTCGGGCTGTCGATCGACCCGCAGCGCCTGTCCGAGATCCGCAACGAGCGCCGTCCCGGCAGCAAGTACGCAGCGCCGGAGAACTGCCGCTACGAGATCAACGAGGCTGAAGCGATGATGCGCCGCGAAGGGATCAAGTGGCTGTCGTCGACGCACAAGTCGATCGAGGAGATCGCAACGACGATCCTGCAGGAAATCCGGCTCGACCGGCAGTCGTACTGACGCTTTGCCCGCCGGGGCGGCCTCTGCGCCACCGGGCCGTCGCCAGAAACGAAAAGGCCGCGTCGAACGCGGCTTTTTTCATGGTCCGGGGAGATCGGCGGATAACGCGGTGCGCCCCGCCGCGACGTCACGTGCGCCGCTGCTGCCGCACCTGCTCGAACAGGCACACGGCCGCCGCCGCGGCGACGTTCAGCGATTCCATGCCGCCCGGCTGCGGGATCGTCACGCGATGCGTCGCGGCATCGCGCCAGAACGCCGACACGCCGGCGCCCTCGTTGCCGAACACCCACGCAACCGGCCCGGCCAGGTCGCAATCGTAGACCGCCTGCGCACCGTGCGAATCGGTCAGCGCGACCGGCACGTCGAGCCGTTCGGCGAGCGCGCCGGGCTCGACATCCTCGTGGATCGACAGCAGGAAATGCGCGCCCATCCCGGAGCGCAGCACCTTCGACGACCATGCATACGCGGTGCCCGGCGCGCAGAACACGTGCCGCACACCGGCCGCCGCCGCGCTGCGCAGGATCGAACCGACGTTGCCGGCATCCTGCACGCCGTCGAGCACGACCGACGTATGCGCGACACGCTCGGGCAGCGGCTGCACGGGCCGGTCGACGAGCAACAGGAAACCGACGCCGCTGACCACGTTCGACAGTTGCCCGAACAGCGCATCGGGCAGCGTGACGACCCGGTGCGCGTCGATGCGCGCGAGGAGCGCCTGCGCTTCCGCGTGCGCGAGCGCGCCTTCGGTCGCCACGCACAGCTCGGGAGTCGCGCCCGTATCGAGATACGCGCCGGCGAGATGGAAACCTTCGAGCAGCGCGTTGCCGCCGCGGCGCTGCTGGGACGTCGAACCCGCGAGCGCCTTCAGGCGCTTGTACAGCGGGTTGTCGCGGGAAGTGATGCTCTTCATCGAATCAGGTCAAGCGCCGCGCGCACGGGCGCGAACGAGCGCCGATGCGCTTCGCACGGGCCGTGCTCGCGCAGCGCGGCAAGATGTTTCTCGGTGCCGTAGCCCGCATGCACGTTGAAGCCGTACACCGGGAAGCGTTCGTGCAGCTCGACGAGCATGCGGTCGCGCGAGACCTTCGCGAGAATCGACGCGGCCGAGATGCTCGGCACGAGCGCGTCGCCGCTGACGATCGCCTCGGCACGCACCGTCAGCGTCGGGCAGCGGTTGCCGTCGATCTGCGCGAGCGTCGGCAGCAGCGACAGGCCTTCGACGGCCCGCTTCATCGCGAGCATCGTCGCGTGCAGGATATTGAGCGTGTCGATCTCGTCGACGCCGGCCGATGCGACGCAATACGCACGCGAGCGCGCGACGATCAGCTCGTACAACGCGTCGCGCTTTTTCGCGGACAGCGCCTTCGAATCGTCGAGCCCGTCGATCGGCTGGGCGGGATCGAGGATCACCGCGGCGGCAACCACGGGCCCCGCGAGCGGGCCGCGGCCCGCTTCGTCGACGCCGCAGACGATCTCGTCGGGCCGGTTGAAGTCGAAACCGCCCTGCACGTCGGTCGACTCGCGGCGGCGTGGCGCGCGGGCCGTCGTCATGCGCGCCCCCTGCGTTGCTCGAGCACGCGCACGACTGCTTCGGCGGCCTTCTCGGCCGTGTTCTGCCGCAGCGACAGATGCATTTCGGTGAAGACTTCAGTCAGCGTGCGGCGGTTCGCGTCGTCGCGCAGCTGCGTGAGCGTCGCATCGGCGAGCGCCTCGGGCGTCGCGAAATGTTGCAGCAGCTCGGGCACGACGAAGCGCCCGGCCAGGATGTTCGGCAGGCCGACGTACGGCAGATAGCCCTGCCGGCGCATGATCTGCCCGGTCAGCCAGGGCACCTTGTACGAGATCACCATCGGCTTCTTCAGCAGCGCCGCTTCCAGCGTGACGGTGCCGCTCTTCACGAGGATCGCGTCAGCGGCCGTCATCGCGACCTGCGAGCGGCCGTCGGTGATCGTCAACGCGAGTTGCGGATGCGCGTCGACGAGCGGCTGCAGCAGCTCGCGCAGCGCCGGCGTCGCCGCCGGCATCACGAACCGCACGCCGGGCTCGCGCTGCTGCATCAGCGCCATCGCCGCGAAGAACGTCGGGCCGATCAGCGCGATCTCCGAGCGCCGGCTGCCCGGCAGCACCGCGATCACCGGGCCGTCTGCGGGCAGGCCGAGCGCGATGCGCGCGCCGTGCGTATCGGGCTCGAGCGGGATCTCGTCGGCGAGCGGATGGCCGACATACGTCGACGCGACGCCCGCCTTGTCGAGGATCGCCGGTTCGAACGGGAACAGGCACAGCATGTGGTCGACGGACTTCGCGATCTTCTTGATCCGCCCGCCGCGCCACGCCCAGATCGACGGACACACGAAGTGGATCGACGGGATGCCCGCGTCGCGCGCGGCCTGCTCCACGTTGAAGTTGAAGTCGGGCGCGTCGACGCCGATGAATGCGTCCGGCCGCTCCGCGAGCAGCTGACGCTTGAGCTCGCCGCGAATCCGCAGGATCTCGGGAATCTGGCCCAGCGCCTCGACGTAGCCGCGCACGGTCAGCTTGTCCATCTGCCAGTGCGAGTCGAAGCCATGCGCGAGCATCCGCTGCCCGCCGATCCCGTAGTAGTGGGTCGACGCGGGCAGCCGCGCCTGAAGCCCGCCGAGCAGCGACGCCGCGAGCAGGTCGCCCGACGGCTCGCCGGCCACCATCGCGAGCCGGAGCTGATTGGTCGGGAGCGACATCGCTTAGCGGATGATGCCGCGTTGGGACGCGTCGATGAACTCGACGAACGCGGTGACCGCTGCGTCGCCTTCGCCGCCCGCGGCCGCCAGCTCGCGCAACTGCACCTTCGCTTCCTCGAGCGACAGGCCGTTCTTGTACAGCAGGCGGTACGCGCTGCGCAGCGCGGAAATCGCGTCGGGCGAGAAACCGCGCCGGCGCAGGCCTTCGACGTTGATGCCGTGCGGCTCGGCCTTGTTGCCGGCTGCGATCACGAACGGCGGCACGTCCTGTACGAGCGCCGATGCGCCGCCCAGCATCGAGTGCGCGCCGATGCGCACGAACTGGTGCACGCCCGACATCCCGCCGACGATCGCGAAGTCGCCGATCTCGACGTGGCCGGCCATCTGCGCGTTGCTCGACAGGATCACGTTGTTGCCGACGCGGCAGTCATGACCGATATGCACGTAGGCCATGATCCAGTTGTCGTCGCCGAGCGTCGTCACGCCGACGTCCTGCACCGTGCCGGTGTGGATCGTCGTGAATTCGCGGATCGTGTTGCGGTTGCCGATCACGAGCTTCGTCGGCTCGTCCTTGTACTTCATGTCCTGCGGACGGCCGCCGACCGACGCGTAATGGCCGATGCGGTTGTCCTCGCCGAGCGTCGTGTGACCTTCGATCACGCTGTGCGAACCGATCGTCGTGCGCGCGCCGATCGTGACGTGCGGCCCGACGATCGCGTACGGCCCGATCTCGACGGACTCGTCGATCTGCGCGCCCGGTTCGACGATCGCGGTAGGATGAATCCTGGTCATGCGCCGTTGCCTCTCGATGTGATGTGTCGCGTTGCTCGCGTTACGTTGCCCATGCTTGCCGCGTCGCTCAGGGCGCCGCGTCGGCCGTCTTGACCGTGCACATCAGTTCGGCTTCCGCAGCCACCTTGCCGTCCACTTCCGCCACCGCCTTGAACTTCCAGATGCCGCGGATGTAGCGTTCGAACGTCACGTTCAGAATCAGCTGGTCGCCCGGTTCGACCACGCGCTTGAAGCGCGCGCCGTCGATGCCGACGAAGTAGTACAGCGTGTTTTCCGGATCCTTCGGCTGCTCTTCCGCGAAGGTCAGCAGCGCGGCCGCCTGAGCGAGCGCCTCGAGGATCAGCACGCCCGGCATCACCGGCCGCTTCGGGAAGTGCCCCTGGAAGAACGGCTCGTTGATCGACACGTTCTTCAGCGCTTTGATGCCCTTGTGCGGCTCGAGTTCGAGCACGCGATCGACGAGCAGAATCGGATAGCGATGCGGCAGCAGCGTGAGGATCTTGTGGATGTCGAGATTGATTTTTTCAGTGCTCATGATGGTTCGTCTCACGCAGAGGCTGCGCGGTGGTGATGCAAAGGCTGAAGCGGGCCGCCGCGCGGCCCAGTCTGGCAAACCGGGCCGGTTGCGCTGGCCGTGCCCGGTTCGTGGTCTCGCATGGTGGCGGTCAGGCGTCCGTGCCGCCCTGGGCGGCCAGCGCGGTTTCGAGCGCCTTGATGCGGTCGCGCAGCTTGTCGAGGTTGCGCACGAGCGCGGCGCTCTTGTTCCATTCGCCGTGGTCGACGGCCGGGAATGCGCTCGTGTAGATGCCGGCCTTCGGCAGCGACTTCGACACGCCGGATTTCGCGGTGATGATGACGTAGTCGCCGAGCGTCACGTGGCCGGCAATGCCCGCCGCGCCGCCGATCATGCAGTGGCGGCCGATCGTCGTGCTGCCCGCGATGCCCGCGCTGCCGGCGATCACCGTATAGGCGCCGATCCGGCAGTTGTGGCCGATCTGGACCTGGTTGTCGATCTTCACGCATTCCTCGATGACGGTGTCCGCCATCGCGCCGCGATCGATCGTCGTGTTCGCGCCGATCTCGACGTCCGGGCCGATCGACACGCCGCCGACCTGCGGGATCTTGACCCAGCTGCCGGTTCGCGCGTCGCCGTCGCCGACGAAATCCGGCGCGAAGCCGAAGCCGTCGGAGCCGATCACCGCACCGGAGTGGATGATCGCGCGCGGGCCGATCTTGCAGCCGTGGTACACGGATGCGTTCGGATACAGGTGCGAGCCCGCACCGATCGTCGTGCCGCGGCCGACGAACACGTTCGCGTCGAGCTGCACGCCGTCCTCGATCACCGCGCCGGCGTCGACCGTCACGTGCGGGCCGATCACCGCGGTCGCGGCGACCTGCGCGGCCGGATCGATCGTCGCGCTCGGATGCACGCCGGCCGCGCGCGGCGGCGTGGCGAGATCGATGAACATCTGCGCGACACGCGCGAAGTACGCGTACGGATTCGGCGTCACGATGAAGCTGCGACCGTTGGCGGCCGCGCCCAGCTTTTCGAGATCCTTCGGCGCGATCAGCACCGCGCCGGCGCGGGTCGTCTCGACCTGCGACAGGTACTTCGGGTTCGCGAGAAACGCGAGTTGCTGAGGGCCTGCCTGGTCGAGCGGCGCGAGGCCGCTCACCGTGCACTGGGCGTCGCCGACGATCTCGCCGCCGAACCGCTTTACGAGTGCCTCAAGCGTCAATGCCATACGTCATCTGCTCCGTTCAGTTCGTCGAGCCGGACGCGAGCGCCTTGAGCACCTTGTCGGTGATGTCGATGCGCGGGCTGACGTACACGGCTTCCTGCACGATCAGGTCGTAATTCTGCTGCTCGGCAATCTGCTTGATGACCCTGTTCGCCCGCTCCAGCACCGCCGCGAGTTCTTCGTTGCGACGCTGGTTCAGGTCTTCGCGAAATTCGCGCTGCTTGCGCTGGAAGTCGGTGTCGAGCTGCGCGAGATCACGCTGCTTCTGTGCGCGATCGGCTGCCGACAGCGACGCGCCGTTCTTGTCCAGCGAATCCGACATCGACTTCAGGCGCGCCGCGAGGTCCTGCAGATCCTTGTCGCGCTTCGCAAACTCGGCTTCGAGCTTCGTCTGCGCCGCCTTGGCGGGCGCCGACTCGCGCAGGATCCGATCCGAATTGACCGCCGCGATGCGGGCGACGTCCTGAGCGTGTGCCGTCGCCGCGCCCAAGGCCAGCGCAACGGTCAGCGCACACATCACTCGTTTCGAAAACTTACCGGTTAGCAAAATTACCCTCTCGTTACTGTTGTCATGCGTTCGATCAGAACGCCGTCCCGATCTGGAACTGGAATTTCTGGTACTGGTCGCCTTCGTGCTTCTGCAGCGGGAAGCCGAGGCTCAGCTTCAGCGGGCCGATCGGCGAGATCCACGCGAGACCCACACCATAGCCGTAGCGCAGGCCGTTCGCGCCGGTACTCGTGCCGCCCGGCGCGTTGCCCCACACGTTACCGCCGTCGAGGAACGTGAACACGCGCAGCGTGCGGTCGTAGCCGGTGCCCGGCAGCGGGAACGTCAGCTCGATGTTGCCGACCAGCATCTTCGAACCGCCGATCGGGTCGTTCGTCTTCGTGTCGCGCGGGCCCAGCGAGCTCGGCTCGTAGCCACGCACGGAGCCGATACCACCCGCGTAGTAGTTCTTGAAGATCGGGTACGGGTTGCCGATGCCGTTACCGTAGCCGCCTTGCAGGTTCATGCCCAGGATGAAGCCGCGCGAGAACGAATAGTAGTACTGCGCCTGCAGGTCGGCCTTGTAGTACTGGATCTTGCCGACCGGCACGCCGTATTCGACGTTCGCCTGCGTGAAGTAGCCGCGGCTCGGGATCAGCGCGCTGTCACGCGCGTCGCGCGACCAGGCCACCGTCAGCGGCACCGTGTTCGACACGCGGCCGAACTCGTTCACGTAATCCTGGTAGCTCTGCGGCGTGTTCGAGTCGACGTCGAGACGGTTCTGTTCGAAGCCCGCGCCGAAGTAGACGGTGTCGACTTCCGAGAACGGGATGCCGAACTTCAGGTTGCCGCCCGCGCTGATGATCCGGAAGCTCGAGCTCGTCGAATAGTAGAGCGGCTGATACGTGCGGTAGAAGACGTCGGTGATCCGCTTGATGCCGTCGACCGTGAAGTACGGGTCGACCTGCGTGACGGTCAGCGTGCGGTAGCTCCGCGCGGTGTTGACGTTCACCGACAGGCTCGTGCCCGAGCCGAACACGTTGTCCTGCGATACGCCGGCCGACAGCACCACCTTGTCCGTCGACGAGAAGCCCGCGCCCAGCGTGATCGCGCCGGTCGGTTTTTCGTCGACCTTCACGTTCACGTCGACCTGGTCGTTCGTGCCTTCGACCGGCAGCGTCGTCACGTCGACGTTGGTGAAGTAGCCGAGACGGTTCACGCGGTCCTTCGACAGCGCGAGGCGGTTCGAATCGAACCACGAGCTCTCGAGCTGGCGCATTTCGCGGCGCACGACTTCGTCGCGCGTGCGCGTGTTGCCGACCACGTTGATGCGCCGCACGTATACGCGGCGGCTCGGATCGACGACGAGGTTCAGGTTCACCTTGTGGTTCGCCTGGTCGATGTCCGGCTGCGCATTGACGGCCGCGAACGCGTAGCCGTATTCGCCGAGCTTGTCGACGATCGACTTCGTGGTCTGCTGCAGCTTTTCGGCCGAGAAGCGATCGCCCGGCTTGATCTTGATCAGCTTGTTCAATTCGGCTTCGCGATCGAGCAGGTTGCCCGACAGCTTGATGCCCGACACCGTGTACGGCTCGCCTTCGTGCAGCGTGACCGTCAGGTACATGTCCTTCTTGTCGGGCGAGATCGACACCTGGGTCGACTCGATGTTGAACTCGAGGTAGCCGCGGTTCAGGTAGTACGAGCGTACGGCCTCGAGGTCGCCCGTCAGCTTTTCCTTCGAGTACAGGTCGTTCTTCGTGTACCAGGAGAACCAGTTCGGCGTCGACAGCTGCATCTCGTCGCGCAGCGTGCTGGTGCTGAACGCCTTGTTGCCGATGAAGTTGATCTGGCGGATCTTCGCGCTCGGGCCTTCGGCGACCGCGAACAGGATCGACACGCGGTTCGCGTCGACCGGCGTGATCGTCGTCTTGACCTCGGCCGCATAGAAGCCGCGCGTCAGGTACTGACGCTTGAGCTCCTGCTCCGCCTTGTCGACCAGCGCCTTGTCGTAGTAGCGGCCGTCGGCCAGACCCACCGCGCGCAGCGCCTTCGTCAGGTTGTCCTTTTCGAATTCCTTCGTGCCGGTGAAGTCGATCGACGCGATGGCCGGACGCTCCTGTACCTGCACGACCACGACGTTGCCCTGGGTGGCGATGCGCACGTCGTTGAAGAAGCCCGTCGCGTACAGCGCGCGGATTGCTTCGGATGCCTTGTCGTCGGTGAAGGTATCGCCCTGCTTGATCGGCAGGTAGGCGAACACCGAACCCGCTTCGACGCGCTGCAACCCCTCGATCTTGATGTCTTGCACCACGAACGGTGCCGCTGCATGCGCCGCGAGGCCGTGAGCAGCGAGCGCGGCCGCTGCAACTGTCTTAGGTACAAAGCGATGAGGTTTGAACAACGTGCATCCCCAATATTTAGCTGCATCAAATCAGGCGGCGGCCGACCGGCCGCCGCCTGACGCTTCAGAAATGGATTAACCGAGCCAGGTCGTTGAACAGCGCGATCGCCGACAATGCGACGATGCAGATCAACCCGGCTCTTTGCAGAATCAGCTGCCAGCGCTCCGAGACGGCTTTCCCGGTCGCGGCTTCAACCAGATAATATAACAGATGCCCCCCGTCCAAAACGGGAATCGGCAGCAAGTTCAGCACCCCGAGGCTAATGCTGACAAGGGCGAGGAACGACAGGAAGGCCGACGGACCGAGCCGCGCGCTCTTGCCCGCGTAATCGGCGATCGTCACCGGGCCGGACAGGTTCTTCAGCGACGCATTGCCCGTGATCATCCGGCCGAACATCCTCAGCGAATAAACGGCGATGTCCCAGGTGCGGTGCGCGCCGAGCTGCAGGCTCTCGAGCGGCCCGTAGCGCACGTCGACCGACGGCGTGTGCATCGACAGCGCCGCGCCGATCCGGCCGACCTGCTGCCCCGTTTCGTCGTCGCGCTGCGCCTGCGGCACGATCTGCACCGTTTGCGTCGCACCACCGCGCTCGACCTGCAGCGCGACCGCCTGGCCCGCGTGGTGCTTCACCGCGTCGATGAAGCGCGATGCGCCGCCAATCGGCTTGCCGTCGAGGGTGAGCAGCTTGTCGCCGGCCTTCAGACCCGCCTGCGCGGCCGCGCTGCCCGGCTGCACCGACGCGACCGACAGCGTGCCGCCGCCGGTCTCGAAGCCCAGGTGCAGCATGAAATCGTCGTCGAGCTGGCTTTCGGGAACATTGCGCAGGTCGACGCGGAAGTCGAAGGTCGACGCGCCTCCGTCGCGCGCGCCGAGCACGACCTCGCGATGATCGAACGCGGCGGCCAGCAGCTTCCAGCGCAAGTCCGACCACGAGCGCACCGGCACGGCGGCGCCGCCGTCGGCGTCACGGATCGACACGATCGTCTCGCTGCCGTCGAAGCCCGCGCGGGCCGCCGCCGTGCCGGCGGCCGGCGGCGCGAGCACCGCGGCCGGCTCGGTCACGCCGGTGGCGAATACGACGGAGAACAGGACGATTGCCAGCAGGAAGTTCGCGATCGGGCCAGCGGCGACGATCGCGATGCGCTTGTAGACCGATTGCCGGTTGAACGCCTGGTCGAGTTCCTCGGGCTTCACGCCCGGCCCCGGCTCGCGCTCGTCGAGCATCTTCACGTAACCGCCGAGCGGCAGCGCGGAGAGCGTCCATTCGGTGCCCGTCCTGCGGCTGACCCAGCGTGCGACGGGCTGGCCGAAACCGATCGAGAAACGCAGCACCTTCACGCCGCACCAGCGCGCGACACGATAGTGTCCGTACTCATGCACGACGACCAGCACCCCGATCGCCACCGCAAACGCGATCAGTTCGACCAGCACGTTCATGAGCACCTCATTCAGACAGTACGCTCCACGCGTGGCGCAGGCGCTTTCGCAATGATCTCGGCGGCGAGGCGGCGTGCCTCCGCGTCCGCTGCAAGGACGTCGTCGAGCCCGTTCGGATTGCGGTTCGGCAGTGCGTTGAGCACCGCATCGACCGTCGCCGCGATCGCCATGAAGCCGATCCGGCGCTCGAGAAACGCTTCGACCGCGATTTCGTTCGCCGCGTTCAACGCGGCGCTCGCGATCCCGCCTTCTTCAAGCGCCTTCAGCGCGAGCGCGAGGCACGGGAAGCGCGTGTAATCGGGTTTCTCGAACGACAACTGCGCGATCTGCGCGAGGTCGAGCTGCTCGACGCCCGCGTCGACGCGCTCCGGGAATGCCAGCGCGTGCGCGATCGGCGTGCGCATGTCGGGGTTGCCGAGCTGCGCGAGCACCGAGCCGTCGCGGTACGACACCAGCGAATGGATCACGCTCTGCGGATGGATCAGCACGTCGATCCGGTCGCCGGCCAAGCCGAAGATCCAGTGCGCCTCGATCACTTCGAGGCCCTTGTTCATCATCGTCGCGGAGTCGACCGAAATCTTGCGGCCCATCACCCAGTTCGGGTGCTTGCAGGCCTCGTCCGGCGTCACGTCGGCGAGCGTGGCCGGCTCGCGCGTGCGGAACGGGCCGCCCGACGCGGTCAGGATGATCTTCGAGATTCCGCCGTGCTGGTTCTCGTCGCGCGGCATGCACTGGAAGATCGCGTTGTGTTCGCTGTCGACCGGCAGCAGGATCGCGCCATGGTCGCGCACCGCGTCCATGAAGATCGCGCCCGACATCACGAGCGATTCCTTGTTCGCGAGCAGGATGCGCTTGCCGGCGCGCGCGGCCGCGAGGCTCGGCGCGAGGCCGGCCGCGCCGACGATCGCCGCGACGACCGTGTCGCAACCGTCGCTCTTCGACACGTCGACGAGCGCCTGCGGCCCGTACAGCACGGTGGTCTTGCTGCCCGCCGCGCGCAGCTTTGCCTCGACTTGCGCAGCCGTGTTCGCATCGCCGACCACCGCGACTTCGGGTGCGAAGCGCAGGCACTGCTCGACGAGCTTGTCGCCGTTGCGGTGCGCGGTCAACGCGTAGACCGAGAAACGCTCGGGATGGCGGGCGACCACGTCGAGCGTGCTGTCTCCGATCGAGCCCGTGGAACCGAGCAGTGTCAGACGTTTTTGCATAACAGAAATAGTGGTTTAACCAAGCAGCAGCATTGCGAGCGGCAGCACGGGCAGCAGCGCGTCGACCCGATCGAGCACGCCGCCGTGACCGGGCAGCAGGCCGCTGGAATCCTTCACGCCCGCCTGGCGCTTGAGCAGCGACTCGAACAGGTCGCCGACCACGCTGTAGACGACCAGCAGCGTCAGTGCAGCCCACGCGCCGGGTATTCCGTAGCGTGTCGCGAATGCGGAAAACAGGGTCGGCTCGAACCAGTGCGCGGCCATCGCGAGACCCGCGACGACCATCACGGCGAGCCAGCCGCCGATCGCGCCTTCCCAGCTCTTGCCGGGACTGATCGTGATCGCCAGTTTACGCTTTCCGAAGGCCTTGCCCGCGAAGTATGCGCCGATATCGGCCAGCCAGACGACCAGAAGCAGCGACAGCACGAACGGAACGCCCTGCGCGCGCGCCGCGACGAGCGCGTGCCAGCAGGCCGCGAACACCACGAGCCCGGCTGCGAGCAGGAACGGGCGCCACACGCCGCCGGCGAGCGTCGGCTTGCGCCGCAGCGAGAATGGCCCGACCAGCAGCCAGAATACGCCGGCTGCCAGGAAAAGGGGACGGGACGAAGCGGCATCGATGCCGAGCGGCGCGGTGGCCGCGAGCGCGAGCGCCGCGACGATCGCATAGACGATGGAACCGGCCGCGCCGAGCTTCAGCAGGCGCGCCCATTCCCACGCGGCGAAGACGAGCACGACGCCGATCAGTGCGCCGAAGCCGCCGAGCGGCGCGAACAGCGTCACCGGCAGGAGCACTGCCAGCAGCACGAGCGCCGTGATCACACGGGTCTTCAGCATGAAAGGGAATCGGCGTTCTGCGATTGCGGTTCGAGCTGTGCGCTGGTGCGTCCGAAACGACGCTCGCGCTCGGTATACGACGCGATCGCGTCGGCGAGCGCCGCACCGTCGAAGTCCGGCCAGTATTTGTCGGTGAAATAGAATTCGGCGTACGCGAGCTGCCACAGCAGGAAATTGCTGACGCGCTGCTCGCCACCGGTACGGATGAAGAGATCGGGCTCCGGCGCATAGGCCATCGCCAGGTGCGGCGCGAACGCGTCTTCGGTCACCTCGACCTCGCGGCCCTCGCGCACGGCCTGCTCGACGAGTTTCTTCGTCGCCTGCAGGATGTCCCAGCGGCCGCCGTAGTTCGCGGCGATCGTCAGGGTCAGGCGGGTGTTGCGCGCCGTCTTGGTTTCGGCGCGGCGGATCAGTTCGCGGATGCGCGGCTCGAAGCGCTCGAGATCGCCGACCACGCGCAGGCGGATCCCGTTTGCATGCAGCTTGCCGATCTCGCGCTCGAGCGCGGTGATGAACAGCCGCATCAGGAACGACACTTCGTCGTTCGGCCGGCGCCAGTTTTCCGAACTGAACGCGAACAGCGTCAGGTATTCGACGCCGGCGCGCGCGCAGCCTTCGACCACCGCCCGCACGGCGTCCACGCCGCGGGTGTGCCCCGCGACGCGCGGCAAGCGGCGTTCGGTCGCCCAACGGCCGTTGCCGTCCATGATGATCGCGATGTGACGCGGCACGACGCCGACGTCAGGCACGCGAACGGTAGAGCTGGTATAGGTCATGGCCGTTGAGACAGTTGCGGGAAGAAGGCGGCGCGCGAGGACGGTCGTCAGACCGTCATGATCTCGGCTTCCTTGCTCTGCACGAGCTTGTCGACTTCGGCGACGTGCTTGTCGGTCAGCTTCTGGACGTCGTCGCTCGCACGGCGCTCGTCGTCTTCGGAGATTTCCTTGTCCTTCACGAGCTTCTTGAGCGCTTCGTTCGCGTCGCGGCGCAGGTTGCGGATCGCGACCTTGGCCGTTTCGCCTTCGCTCTTGACCACCTTGGTCAGCTCGCGGCGGCGCTCTTCCGTCAGCGCGGGCATCGGCACGCGGATCAGGTCGCCGGCCGTTGCCGGGTTCAGGCCGAGATCGGCTTCGCGGATGGCCTTCTCGACCTTCGCGACCATGTTCTTTTCCCACGGCTGCACGCCGATCGTGCGCGCGTCGACGAGCGTCAGGTTCGCAACCTGCGAGATCGGCACCATCGAGCCGTAGTAGTCGACCTGCACGTGATCGAGCAGACCGGTGTGCGCGCGGCCCGTACGGATCTTCGCCAGATCGTTCTTGAACGCTTCGATCGAGCGCTGCATCTTCTGCTCTACGCCCTTCTTGACATCAGCGACACTCATTTCAACCTCCGAACCTTCAAACCTTCAATGAACGCGGGCCCCGCCCGGCGCGCCACGCGCCGCGGCCGGCGACCCACGCCGCTTGCCCGCATCCGCGGGAGTTTACACGTGGACGAGCGTACCTTCGTCCTCGCCCAGCACGATGCGCTTGAGCGCGCCCGGCTTGTTGATCGAAAACACGCGGATCGGCAGCTTCTGGTCGCGGCACAGCGCGAAGGCCGTCGCGTCCATCACCTGCAGATTGCGGCTGATCGCCTCGTCGAAGCTGATCGTCGTGTAGCGCGTGGCCGACGGATCCTTCTTCGGATCGGCAGAATATACGCCATCGACCTTGGTCGCCTTCAGCACGACCTCGGCGCCCACTTCCGAGCCGCGCAGCGCGGCGGCCGTGTCCGTCGTGAAGAACGGGTTGCCCGTGCCGGCCGCGAAGATCACGACCTTGCCTTCCTCGAGCTGGCGGATCGCGCGGGGCCGGATGTACGGCTCGACGACCTGGTCCATGCGCAGCGCCGACTGCACGCGCGCGACGATACCGGCGTGGCGCATCGCGTCCTGCAGCGCCAGCGCGTTCATCATCGTCGCCAGCATCCCCATGTAGTCGGCCGTCGCGCGGTCCATGCCCGCCGCACCGCCCGCGACACCGCGGAAAATGTTACCGCCGCCGATCACGACCGCGAGCTGCGTACCGAGACCCACGACTTCGGCGATGTCCGCCACCATCCGTTCGATCGTCGCGCGATTGATGCCGAAGGCATCGTCGCCCATCAGCGCTTCGCCGGAGAGTTTGAGGAGGACGCGTTTATAGGCATTGGACATAGGGGCTTCCGAGCGACGAGAGGATGACAACCACGAACTGTAGGGGCGAAATACTGATTCGGGCAAGCACCGACGACCGGACCGGGGTTCCCGGCCGGCCGGCGGCGCCGCCGGCCGCGGCGGAGCGGACGCCCGCCGCGGATACTGCCTGACTGCTTACTGCTGCTTTGCTGCTGCGACTTGCGCGGCCACTTCGGCGGCGAAGTCGTCCTGGCGCTTCTCGATGCCTTCGCCGACGACGAACAGCGCGAACTTCTGCACCGTCGCATTCGCTGCCTTCAGCATCTGCTCGATCGTCTGCTTGTCGTTCTTCACGAACGTCTGGTTCAGCAGCGACACTTCCTTCAGGTACTTCTGGACGCTGCCGTCGACCATCTTCGCAACGATTTCAGCCGGCTTGCCCGATTCGGCAGCCTTCTGCTCGGCGACGCGGCGTTCCGTGTCGATCAGTTCCGCCGGCACGTCGGCCGACGACAGGGCGACCGGCTTCATCGCGGCGATGTGCATCGCGACGTCCTTGCCGACCTGCTCTTCCGCGCCCGTGTACTCGACGATCACGCCGATGCGTGCGCCGTGCAGGTACGTCGCGATCTTGTTCGCCGTTTCGAAACGGACGAAACGGCGGATCGACACGTTCTCGCCGATCTTGCCGATCAGGGCCAGACGCACTGCGTCGACCGTCGAACCTTCCAGCGGCAGTGCCGACAGCGCAGCCACGTCTGCCGGGTTCTGCGTCGCGACGAGTTCTGCAACCGTCTTCGAGAATGCGAGGAAGTCGTCGTTCTTCGCGACGAAGTCGGTTTCGCAGTTCAGTTCGACCAGCGCGCCTGCGTTGCCGCCGACGAACGATGCGACGACGCCTTCGGCCGTCACGCGCGATGCCGCCTTGCTCGCCTTGTTGCCGAGCTTGACGCGCAGCAGCTCTTCAGCCTTGGCAAGGTCGCCGTCGGCTTCCGTCAGCGCCTTCTTGCACTCCATCATCGGTGCGTCGGTCTTCGCGCGCAGTTCTGCCACCATGCTTGCGGTAATTGCCGCCATCATTCGCTCCTTGAGTCTGTATTCACAACGCCGCCCGCTTGGACGCGAACGGCCGAAAATCGTTTCCGGACCCGCGCCGATTCGGCGCGATCAGGTCCGGCGCACAAGCTTAAAAAAAGGGGGCCTGTTGAGAGCCCCCTTTTTGCGCCGGCTCGGGGCCAGTTACGCGTTTTCCTCGACGTACTCGTCGTCGCCGCGCGCTGCCTGGACCACTTCGTTGACCGCGTTCGCACGGCCTTCGAGGATCGCGTCGGCCACGCCTTCAGCGTACAGCGCGACTGCCTTGCTCGAGTCGTCGTTACCCGGGATCACGTAATCCACACCTTCCGGCGAGTGGTTCGTATCGACCACGGCGATGACCGGCACGCCCAGCTTGTTCGCTTCCGTGACGGCGATCTTGTGGTAGCCGACGTCGACGACGAAGATTGCGTCCGGAATGCCGCCCATGTCCTTCACGCCGCCGATCGACTTCTGCAGCTTGGCGATTTCGCGTTCGAACAGCAGCGCTTCCTTCTTGCTCATCTTCTCGGTTTCACCCGATTCGACAGCCGCTTCCATGTCCTTCAGGCGCTTGATCGATACCTTCAGCGTCTTGAAGTTGGTCATCATGCCGCCGAGCCAGCGTGCGTTGACGTACGGCATGCCCGCACGTTGCGCTTCCTGGGCGATCGTGTCACGCGACTGGCGCTTCGTGCCGACGAACAGGATCGTGCCGCGGTTCGCTGCCAGCTGGCGCACGTACTTCTGTGCGTCCGTGAACATCGGCAGCGTCTTTTCGAGGTTGATGATGTGAATCTTGTTGCGGTGACCGAAAATGAACGGAGCCATCTTCGGGTTCCAGAAGCGCGTCTGGTGACCGAAGTGGACACCTGCTTCCAGCATTTGGCGCATCGTAACTGCCATGTAAATTCTCCACGAGGGTTGGGTCTTAAGCCGGCTGCCGTACCGCCGCGCGTTCCGCGCCCCCGAAGGGTTCGCGTGCCGCGCGGCCGGCACCCTGGTTGCGCCGGCTTGCGATTTCCTGCGATCTGACACGTGCGAAATGCCCGTGCCGCAAGCCTTCATCGCCATGCCGCCCCGCAATGGGGCATGTGCGGCATTTCGATGTCGACTTAGCCAAAGAGTATAGCACGCGGATTTGTCGGCTCTCAAGTCGCCTGCCACTTTCGCCTGCCGGGCGGCCGCCGGCCGGACAATCCGCGAAAACCCGCATCCGCCGTGCCCACAAGGGCTGCGGGGGGCGCCATAAGGTGCGATAATCCGTCAATTCACCGCATTCCAGGCATACCTCGATGGCTATTACGCTCAAAAACGAACACGACATCGCCGAGATGCGCGTCGCCTGCCGTCTCGCGAGCGAAGTGCTCGACTTCATCACGCCGCACGTCGTCGCGGGCGTCACGACGGCCGAGCTCGACCGGCTCTGTCACGAATTCATGCTCAACGAGCAGGGCACGATCCCCGCGCCGCTGAATTACCAGCCGCCCGGCTATCCGCCGTACCCGAAGGCCACGTGCATCTCGGTCAACGACGTGATCTGCCACGGCATCCCGGGCGAGAAGGTGATCAAGAACGGCGACGCGCTGAACATCGACATCACCGTGATCAAGAACGGCTATTTCGGCGACACCAGCCGGATGTTCATCGTCGGCGAAGGCTCGATCCTCGCGAAGCGCCTCGTGCAGACCACCTACGAGTGCATGTGGCTCGGCATCGACCAGGTCAAGCCCGGCGCGCATCTCGGCGACATCGGCTACGCGATCCAGAAGCATGCGGAAGCGCAAGGCTACAGCGTCGTGCGCGAATACTGCGGCCACGGCATCGGCACGGTGTTCCACGAAGATCCGCAGGTCGTGCACTACGGCCGTCCGGGCACCGGCATCGAACTGAAGGCCGGGATGATCTTCACGATCGAGCCGATGATCAACGCCGGCAAGCGCGACATCCGCACGATGCCCGACCAGTGGACCGTCAAGACGCGCGACCGCAGCCTGTCCGCGCAATGGGAGCATACGGTGCTCGTCACCGAGACGGGCTACGAGGTGCTGACCGTGTCGGCCGGCACGCCCGCGCGCCCGGTGTTCGCGCAACCGGCCGCCGCGGTCTGAGTGCCGCAGCGCCAGCCCGCCCCACCCGCCCCTGATCTGAACGGCCGCCCATGAGCGCTCACGCCGCCCCCTCGCCCGAAGCGCTGTCGCGGCGCGCCGAATTCAAGGCCGCCAAGGTCGACATCCTCGAGCGCTTTCGCACCGCGACGAACGTCGCGTCGCTGATGCACGCGCTGTCGAAACTCACCGACGAAGCGCTCAAGCGCGTGTGGGACGACTGCGGGCTACCGGCGACGCTCGCGCTGGTCGCCGTCGGCGGCTACGGGCGCGGCGAGCTCGCGCCCTACTCCGACGTCGACATCCTCGTGCTGCTGCCCGACGCGCACGACCCGGCGCTCGACGCGCGGATCGAGCGCTTCATCGGCATGGCCTGGGATCTCGGCCTCGAGATCGGCAGCAGCGTGCGCACGGTCGCGCAGTGCATCGAGGAAGCGTCGCACGACGTCACGGTGCAGACCTCGCTGCTCGAGGCGCGCCGCATCGTCGGCAGCACCGCGCTGTTCGAGCGCTTCACGGTGCGCTATCACGAGGCGCTCGACGCCCGCGCGTTCTTCACCGCGAAGGTGCTCGAGATGCGCCAGCGCCACGCGAAGTTCCAGGACTCGCCGTACAGCCTCGAGCCGAACGTGAAGGAAAGCCCCGGCGGGCTGCGCGACCTGCAGACGATCCTGTGGATCGCGCGCGCGGCCGGCTTCGGCAGCAGCTGGCGCGAGCTCGACACGCGCGGCCTCATTACCGAGCGCGAAGCGCGCGAGCTGCGCCGCAACGAAGGATTCCTGAAGACGCTGCGCGCACGGCTGCACGTGCTTGCCGGCCGCCGCCAGGACGTGCTCGTGTTCGACCTGCAGACGCAGGCGGCCGAGAGCTTCGGCCACCGGCCGACGCAGGCCAAGCGCGCGAGCGAGCAGCTGATGCGCCGCTACTACTGGGCCGCGAAAGCGGTCACGCAGCTCGCGACGATCCTGATCCAGAACATCGAGGCGCAGCTGTTCCCCGCGACGAGCGGCATCACGCGCGTGCTGTCGCCCGATCGCTTCGTCGAGAAGCAGGGCATGCTCGAGATCGTCGACGACGGCGTGTTCGAGCGCCATCCCGACGCGATCCTCGAAGCGTTCCTGCTGTATGAGGTCACCCGCGGCGTGAAGGGGCTGTCCGCCCGCACGCTGCGCGCGCTGTACAACTCGCGCGAGATCATGAACACCACGTGGCGGCGCGATCCGCAGAACCGCCGCACGTTCATGCAGATCCTGCAGCAGCCCGAAGGCATCACGCATGCGTTCCGGCTGATGAACCAGACGAGCGTGCTCGGCCGCTATCTGCTGAATTTCCGCCGCATCGTCGGCCAGATGCAGCACGACCTGTATCACGTGTACACGGTCGACCAGCACATCCTGATGGTGTTGCGCAACATCCGCCGCTTCGCGGTGGCCGAGCATGCGCACGAGTATCCGTTCTGCAGCCAGCTGATCGGCAATTTCGAGCGCCCGTGGGTGCTGTATGTCGCGGCGCTGTTCCACGACATCGCGAAGGGCCGCGGCGGCGATCACTCGACGCTCGGGATGGTCGATGCGCGGCGCTTCTGCCGCGAGCACGGGATCGCCGCCGACGACGCGGCACTGATCGTGTGGCTCGTCCAGCATCACCTGACGATGAGCCAGGTCGCGCAGAAGCAGGATACGAGCGACCCGGAAGTCATCAAGCGGTTCGCGGAAGTGGTCGGCAACGAACGGTATCTGACCGCGCTCTACCTGCTGACCGTCGCCGATATCCGCGGCACGAGCCCGAAGGTGTGGAACACGTGGAAGGGCAAGCTGCTCGAGGACCTCTACCGCATCACGCTCGCGGTGCTCGGCGGCGCCAACCCCGACGCGCACTCCGAACTGAAGTCGCGTCAGGAGCAGGCGCTTGCGCTGCTGCGCCTGGAAACCGTGCCCGAGGACGCCCACCGCGCATTGTGGGATCAGCTCGACGTCGGCTTCTTCCTGCGTCACGATGCGGCCGACATCGCATGGCAGACGCGCGTGCTGTACCGGCACGTGAACGCCGAGACGGCAATCGTGCGCGCGCGGCCGTCGCCGATCGGCGACGCGCTGCAGGTGCTGGTGTACGTGAAGGACCGCCCCGACCTGTTCGCGGGCATCTGCGCGTATTTCGACCGCAACGGGCTGTCGGTGCTCGATGCGCGCGTGAGCACGACGCGGCACGGCTATGCGCTCGACAACTTCATCGTCACGCAGACCGAAAGCGACGTGCGCTATCGCGACATCGCGAATCTCGTCGAACAACAACTCGCGACGCGCCTGGCCGAGGCCGCGTCGCTGCCGGAGCCGTCCAAGGGCCGCCTGTCGCGGCTGTCCCGGACGTTTCCGATCACGCCGCGCGTCGACCTCCGGGCCGACGAGCGCGGCCAGTATTACATCCTGTCCGTGTCCGCCAACGACCGGCCGGGCCTTCTCTATTCGATCGCGCGCGTGCTGGCCGAGCATCGGATCGGCGTCCACGCGGCGCGGATCAATACGCTCGGCGAACGCGTCGAGGACATCTTCCTGCTTGCGGGTGCCGGCCTGTCCGACAACCGCCTGCAGATCCAGCTCGAAACCGAATTGCTGCGCGCGATCGCAGTCTGAATGAATCCCAGCGTTTATGCGCACCAAATTAACCGTCAAGAATCCGAAGCCGGCGTCGCCGACCCGCGCCCCTGTCCGCTCCGGCAGCCTCGTCGCCCGCAAGGCGGTGCGCCCCGCCCCGCTTCCCGCAGGGGACAAGCCGGCCCGCCCGAAGAAGGCGCCCGCGGCGGCCGCCGGCGAGCGTTCGTTCAAGCCGCGCGGTGCCGCCGGCGCCGAGCGTCCGGGCGCGGACCGTGCACCGGCCAAGCGCGCACCGCGTGACGGGAGCGCCGAACGCGGCCCGCGCGCGCCGTATCGCGAC
The DNA here is from genome assembly GCF_003635165.1 of Burkholderia sp. Nafp2/4-1b. Taxonomy (GTDB): domain Bacteria; phylum Pseudomonadota; class Gammaproteobacteria; order Burkholderiales; family Burkholderiaceae; genus Burkholderia. The sequence goes on from NZ_ML058602.1 coordinate 237,399, forward strand.
AACGCGGGCGGCGAAGGCGCGAAGCGCAGCTTCGGCGAGCGTCGTACGTCGTCGGATCGTCCGCCGCGGCGCGATGACGATGCGCGCCCGCGTCGCGCAGGCGGTGACGATAACAAGCGCCCGTCCTATCG
>NZ_ML058603.1 GCF_003635165.1 Burkholderia sp. Nafp2/4-1b
GCACATGCGCCTGATGAAGGGCCTGCGCGGCGCGGTCGCCGCGTGGTGGGCGCTGACGGGCCTGCTCGTGACGACGTTCGCGTTCCTTGGCGTCAACATGTTCCTGTCCGGGCTGCACAGCTACGGCAAGCTGTAAGATTTCCGACGCTGGTCCGACAAAAGACCGCCGGCGCACTGCGTGCCCGGCGGTTTTGTTTTGTAACGGGCGGGCGAGCCGGGCGTCGAACGGCGCAGGACGGGCCGGGTCGAACGCTCATGAAGCGTGCGCGCCGCGCATGCAGGAGGAGCAGCACGATGTGGATCAAACACCCTTTGCGCACCGTACTGACCGGCGGTGATATCGCGCAGAGCCAGATTACGCCGCGCGCCGTCTTCGAGAACCGGCGGCGCGTATTGCAGGCCGCCGGCGTCGCGGCGGCGGGCGGATTGCTCGGCGGCAGCGGCGCCGCGTTCGCTGCGTACGCGTCGCCCGACGCGCGCGCCGCGAAGCTCGCGGCCAAGACCAATCCGAAGTTCGTCGCGGCCGACAAGGTGACGCCGTTCAAGGACATCACGTCCTACAACAACTTCTACGAATTCGGCACCGACAAGGGCGACCCCGCGCAGAACGCGGGCACGCTGCGGCCGCGTCCGTGGCGCGTGAGCGTCGAGGGCGAGGTGCTGCACCCGAAGGTGTTCGATCTCGACGAACTGCTGAGGCTCGCGCCGCTCGAGGAGCGCGTGTACCGGCTGCGCTGCGTCGAGGGCTGGTCGATGGTGATTCCGTGGATCGGCGTGCCGTTCTCGGAACTCGTCAAGCGCGTCCAGCCGACCGGCAACGCGAAATACGTGCAGTTCGTCACGCTGGCCGATCCGTCGCAGATGCCCGGGCTGTCGACGCCGGTGCTCGACTGGCCGTATTCAGAAGGGTTGCGGATGGACGAGGCTATGAATCCGCTGACGCTGCTCACGATGGGCGTCTACGGCCAGGTGCTGCCGAATCAGAACGGCGCGCCGGTGCGGATCGTCGTGCCGTGGAAATACGGCTTCAAGAGCGCGAAGTCGATCGTGAAGATCCGCTTCGTCGACAAGCAGCCGAAGACGAGCTGGAACACCTATGCGGCGAACGAATACGGCTTTTATTCGAACGTGAATCCGAACGTCGATCACCCGCGCTGGAGCCAGGCGACCGAGCGCCGGATCGGCGACGACGGCTTCTTCACGCCGAAGCGCAAGACGCTGATGTTCAACGGCTACGGCGATCTCGTCGCGTCGATGTATCAGGGCATGGACCTGAAAAAGAACTTCTGAGTGCGACGGTGAGAGACGACATGCGTCCTTCGACGTTCACGCCCGCGCGCGCGTCGGGCACGCGCGCGGCCGCCGCGGGTACGTCGCGGCCGGGCGCGGTGCGCGCCGCCACGCCGCGCTGGCTGGTGCCTGCCAAGGTATTGGTTTTCGCGGCCGGCTTGTATCCGCTCGCACGTCTCGTGCTGTTCGGGCTGACCGACCGGCTCGGCGCGAACCCGATCGAATTCATCACGCGGTCGACGGGCCTCTGGACGCTGGTGATGCTCTGCATCACGCTCGCCGTCACGCCGCTGCGGCGTCTGACGGGCGTGCCAGCATTGCTGCGCTTTCGCCGGATGATCGGCCTGTTCGCATTCTTTTATGCGACGCTGCATTTCACGACGTATCTGTGGTTCGACAAGTGGTTCGACGTGCTCGCGATCCTGAAGGACGTCGGCAAGCGGCCGTTCATCACGGTCGGCTTCGCGGCGTTCGTGCTGCTGATCCCGCTGGCCGCGACCTCTCCGCGCGCGATGGTGCGCCGGCTCGGCCGTCACTGGGCGACGCTGCATCGCGCGATTTATGCGATCGTGCTGTTCGGCGTGCTCCATTTCTGGTGGATGCGGGCCGGCAAGCACGATCTCGCGCAGCCGAAGCTTTACGCGACGATCGTCGCGGCGCTGCTCGGCTGGCGATTGCTGGGATGGGGCTGGCGGCGTATCCGCGCGTGATGATGGGGGCTTGAAATGCAAAAGGCGATGACCGAGGTCATCGCCTTTTTGTCTCGGTGAACGAACGGCGGAGCGGCGCGAGCGGCGGCGCGCGATTACTGAACGGCGGCCGAGCCGGATGCCGGTGTCGCAGCCTTCGATGCATCGCTCGACAGTTCGGGCGACAGCATGAGCGGTGTGCCGGAAGAATCGGGAATGTCGGACGACGCGTTTTCATCGGTCGGCGTGACGTCCGACGGCGGCGTGTCCTGCTGCTGGATGGGCTTCGCCGGCAACGGAGGCACGGTAGGCAGATAGAGCGGACCGCGTTGCCCGCAGCCGGCAAGAATCGCCAAAGCCGCTACAATCGCGCTCATCCGGAAAACGACTCGCATGATCGTTCCTGAACAATTTAACCGATAGAGTTTAGCATGTCCGATACTGAATACCTGGCCCGTGCCGAGGCCGTGCTGGCGTCCGTCGAGCGTACCGTGGATGCCGCAAATGACGGCGACCACGACATCGATCTCGAGCGCAACGGCAGCGTGCTGACGCTCACGTTCGAGAACGGCTCGAAGATCATCATCAACCTGCAGCCGCCGATGAAGGAACTGTGGATCGCCGCCAAGGCGGGCGGTTTCCACTACCGCTTCATCGACGGCGAATGGCGCGATACGCGCACCGGCACCGAGTTCTTCTCGGCGCTTACCGATTTCGCGACCCAGCAGGCCGGCCTGCCGATCACGTTCGCCGCGTAACGACCGGTACGTTCGGGCGCTTGCCCGGTCGGGCGCCGATACGTGCGATACGTCGGATACGTCCGAAACGCCGGATCCAAACGCAAAGAAAAAGCGCCCCGCGGGGCGCTTTTCTCATGCTCGTGCGGTGCGTGTCAGTGGCCGCGGAACAGGTTCATGATGTCCTGCTTCTCCTGCTCGTCGACGTGCGGCACCGGTTCGTCGGTGTTTTCTACCGCCGGCGCCTGCGGCACGCCGACCGTCGACACGAAGCCGTGCCCCGGCGTGAATTCGGTGAAGTAGAGCTCGCCGCCGAGCGACTGGACGTCGTCGGGCATCGCCGGCTTGAACTCCGGCACGCCCTTCAGCGCCGCGCCCATGTAGTCGACCCACACCGGCAGCGACAGGCCGCCGCCGGTTTCGCGATCGCCGAGGCTGCGCGGATTGTCGTAGCCGATCCACGCGATCGCCGCGAGCGAGTGCTGGTAGCCGGCGAACCACGCGTCGTGCGAGTCGTTCGTCGTGCCGGTCTTGCCCGCGAGGTCGGTGCGCTTCAGCACGTTGGTGCGTGCGCCCGTGCCGCGCTGCGCGACGCTCTGCAGCAGGCTGTTCATCACGTATGCGTTGCGTGGGTCGATCGCGCGCGGCGCGTTCTGCTCGGCAATGAGCGGCTGCGCGCGGGCGACGATCGCGCCGCTCGGATCGGTCACTTCGGCGATCAGGTACGGATTCACGCGGAAGCCGCCATTCGCGAACACCGAGTACGCGCCGGCCATCTGCAGCGCCGTGACTTGCCCCGCGCCGAGCGCCATCGGCAGGTAGGCCGGATGGCGATCTGCGTCGAAGCCGAAGCGCGTGATGTACTGCTGCGCGTACTTGGTACCGATGTGGTTCAGGATCCGGATCGACACGAGGTTGCGCGAGCGCTGCAGCGCCGTGCGCATCGACATCGGGCCTTCGAAGCCGCCGCCGTAGTTCTTCGGTTCCCACGGCTGGCCGCCGGTTTCCGCGGCGCTGAAATACAGCGGGCCGTCGTTGATGACCGTCGCCGGCCCGAGGCCCTTGTCGAGCGACGCCGAGTAGATGAACGGCTTGAACGACGAACCCGGTTGCCGCCACGCCTGCGTGACGTGGTTGAACTTGTTCTTGTTGTAGTCGAAGCCGCCGACGAGCGAACGGATCGCGCCGTCCTGCGGGATGATCGAGATGAACGCGCCTTCGACCTGCGGCAGCTGCGTGATCGACCAGTTGCCGGCGTCGTTCTTCACGACCCGGACGATTGCGCCCGGGCGGATGCGGCGGTTCGGCTGTGCGTTGGCGGACAGCGCGCTCGATGCGAAACGCAGGTTGTCGCCTTCGACCGTCGCGCTGCTGCCATCGATGAACGCAACCGTGATCTGGCGCGGGGTTGCCGCGGTGACGACCGCCGCGATCAGCTCGCCGTTGTCGGGATGTTCGAGCAGCGCGTCGTCGATCGCCTGCTCGCGGTCGTCGGCGCCGGCCGGCAGCTCGATGAAGCCTTCCGGCCCGCGATAGCCGTGGCGGCGCTCGTAATCCATGATGCCCTTGCGCAGCGCGGTGTACGCGACCTGCTGGTCGGCCGAATCGATCGTCGTGACGACGTTGAAGCCGCGCGTGTAGGTTTCCTCGCGGTACTGCGCATACATCATTTGTCGGACCATTTCGGCGACGTACTCGGCGTGCACGCTGAACTCCCGCCCGGCGCCCTTGACGACGAGCCGCTGCGCGACGGCTTCGTCGTACTGCTCGCGCGTGATGAAGTTCAGCTCGAGCATCCGCTGCAGGATGTACTCCTGGCGCACTTTCGCGCGCTTCGGATTGACGACCGGGTTATACGCGGACGGCGCCTTCGGCAGGCCCGCGAGCATCGCCGCTTCGGCGAGCGTGATGTCCTTCAGGTCCTTGCCGAAATACACGTGCGCGGCGCTCGCGAAGCCGTACGCACGCTGGCCGAGATAAATCTGATTCATGTAGACCTCGAGAATCTGATCCTTCGTCAGCGCGCGCTCGATCCGGTACGCGAGCAGCATCTCGTAGATCTTGCGCGTGTAGGTCTTTTCGCTCGACAGGAAGAAGTTGCGCGCGACCTGCATCGTGATCGTGCTCGCACCCTGCGACGCATGGCCGTTCGTCAGCGCGACGAAGCCGGCGCGCGCGATGCCGGTGAGATCGACGCCGCCGTGATCGTAGAAGCGCGCGTCCTCGATCGCGAGGATCGCCTTCTTGAGCGAGTCGGGCACCTCCTTGAAATGGACGATGTCGCGGCGCTCCTCGCCGAATTCGCCGATCAGCACGTGATCGGACGTGTAGATCCGCAGCGGCACCTTCGGACGATAGTCGGTCAGCGCGTCGAGCGACGGCATGTTCGGCCACGCGACGACGAGCGCGTAGCCGAGCACGAGGCCGCCGGCCACGACGAGGGCCACGCACATCGCGGCGAGGCCGATCAGGACCTTCAGCCACCAGGGCCGCTTCTTCGGCTCGGGCGCGGGAGGCGGGGACGTAGGAGACGTGGATTGCATAGGCATACCGGAAAACAGTCCCGCGATTATAGCTGCCCGGTAAGACCGGTCCTGACGCGGGGGGCGCCCGCCGGAAAGCGGCGGATCGCGGTGTCATCCACACAGTGTCCGCGCGGCCGCCACGCGCCACAACTAGCCGTTCGGCTGACTGTCGGTCGCGCGCGCCGCTTTGCAGAATCAGGCCTCGGAAACGCGGCGTGGGCCGCAACGATCGCGGGAGGCTGGGATGGCAGCACGATGGGCGGCGCGGTTCGCGCCAGGCAGGCACCGTTCGACGGGCATCGACGTCGGGGCGGACGAGGTGAGGGTGGCCGTGCTGAGCCGGCGCGGCCGCGTCGCGGATGTGCGGGTCGAAGGGCTCGAGCGGGAGCCGGTGGGCTTGGCGGGCGGGCCGGAGGATGCGCGCTGGGCCGCGGTCGCGCGCGCGTTGTCCGCTGCCGTGTCGCGGCTGTCGGCGGCGGGCGTGCGCTGCGACACACGCGGCGTGATGGCGCTGCGCGACGACGAGATGCGGACCGCGACGCTCGATCTGGCCGGGCGCGACGACGTCGCGGACGCTGCCCGCCAGGCGGCCGAGCGCATCTCGGGGCTGGCGCCGGACAGCCTCGCGTTCGACTGGCGGCAGGACGATGGCGCACGCGCGGGCGAGATCGCGGTCGCCGTGGCGCCGCAGGCTTTGCTCGAACGACGGATCGACGTGGCCGCGCAGGCCGGCATCGACCTGACTGCGGTCGATGGCGAGTCGGCCGCCGCGCTGCGCGCGTTGCGCTATGCCGCGCAGTTCGAACTCGGCGCGCACGGCCCGTACGCCGCGTTCTGGTTCTGCGACACAGGCGTGCGCGGCTGGCGGATCGACGGCTCGGTCGCCGCGCCGGTGCTCGCGGTGTCCGGCGACGTGCAGGCGGCGTTCCCCGATGCCTTGCGCCAGTGCGTGTTCGAGCCGGTGCGCTGCGTGCTCGTGGCCGGTGACGAGCGCTGCATCGCCCGCTGTGGCACGTCGGTCGCCGACATCGGCGATGCGCTGGGCGTGGCCGCGGTGCCGTTCGACTGCACCGGATGGGACGGGCTTCCTGGCGGGCCCAACGGCGTGCCAGGCGGGCCGGCATTTGCGCTCGCGCTCGGGCTGGCGCTGCGCGGGGTATGGGAATGATGGCCGCGATCGGGTTCGGGCCGCGCGCCGTCGGCCATCCCGCACTCGACGGCTTCAATCTGCTGCCATATCGGGAGCGGCTGGCGCAAGCGTTGCGCCGCCGGCGCGCGACGCAGTGCGGGGCGGCAATCGCGCTCGGCATGCTCGGAGTCGTCCTTTGGACGAGCGCGGCGACTGCGTGGCGATGGCGCGTGGATGCCGAGCGCACGCAAGTGGAGGCGCAACTGCGGCAATTGCAGCCGCAGGCGGATGCGGCCCGGCGCGCCGCCGGCGCGGCGGCCGACCTTGCGCAACGCGATGCGCGGGCGGTCGCGCTTGTCGCGCCTTACCGGCGTGTCGCGGGGCTCCTCGCGACGCTGGCGCAGGCACGCGACGACACGATCCGGCTCGACGCATTGCGCGCGACTTCGTCGGGCGCCGTGCTCGACGCGCGCGCGACGAGTTACCGGGCGGCCGCGCGGTGGCTCGAGCGGATTGCGGCCGCGCAGCGCGACTGGCGGTTCGATATCGCTGCGCTGACACCGGCTTCGCCCAAGCACGCCGCGGGTTCGGCCGCGCCACTCCGGTTCTCCGTGCAGGTGCGCTGGCACGACGCGGCGCCGCGACAGAAAACGGCCGGAGGCGGCGCATGATGACCTTCGTGCATCGGTCCTTGCCTGGTGGAACCGAGTGGCTCGGCCGTGTGACGCGGGTGTCGCCGGCGACGGCGCATGCCGTCGGCTGCGTGGCCGCATTCGCGTCCGTGATGACGGGTGGCATTCATCTGACGGATGCCGCTGACTGGAGCGGTCTCGCACGCAGTCGTGCATTGCTCGCAACAGCAGAGGCGCATGCCGCCGACGCACGGCGGCTGATCGCGGCTGCCGCGCAGCGACGCGAAGCGGGGCCGCCCACCGGGCGCGACGCCAGCTCGGCACGTGCGCAGATGTGGCCCGCGCTGATGCTGGAGCTGGCCGACCTGGCCGGGGAAAGCGGATTGCAGATCGCATCGCTCGAACCGCGCCACGCAGAGGATCCCGCGCCGGATGGCCGGCGCACGGTGAAGGTCGTCGCGGATGGCAATTTTCCGGCGCTGCTGCGATTGATGGACGGGCTGGCGAGTTTCTCCGCGTTGGCGGTGCCTTCAGCGGTGCATGTCGAGCGGACACCGCGCGCGTCTCGGATCGACATGACGATCGATGTGTATCCGGCGTTGTCCGGGGCCCGTGTGCTGGGCGGCACGGCACGGCCGCTTGCCGGCGCGCGACGCGGCGATCCATTCGGCGGTGCGGATTCGTCGGCGATGGTCGACGATGCGGTGCCGCGTCTGGCGGGCACGATTCGCGACGCACGCGCCGGGCTCGCGCTGTTCGATGCGGGCGATGGCGCATTTTCGACCGTCGCGCCGGGTGAAGCGCTCGGGGTGTCGCGTGTGGTGACCATCGGCACCGATGCCGTGACGCTTGCGACAGCCGACGGCATACGCCGGTTCGTCGTGGACGACGGAGGCCGCCCATGACGAAGTGCGGACGATGGGCGATCGCCTGCTGGATCGGCTTGCGCATGGCCGCGTCGCACGCGGCGCTGCCGCCTTTGCCGCCTCTGCCCCCGTTGCCATCCTTGACGTCGGCCGGCTCGTCGCCGATCGCATCGATGCAGGCGCAGGCCGAAGATACGCCGCTGCCGCAGGGCGCGCTCGATGGCGTGGGAAACATGGACGCTGCCGCGCGCGAACAGGCCGCCCCACCGCCATTCGAGCAGGCGGCACGCGCAGCGCTGCAGACGGACACAACCGCACCCGTGCCGCTGCTGGAAGGGCCGCCGATTCCGCTACCGCCGCCCACCCGCATGAACGACGCCGCCGCACGGCACGCCGGCGATGTGGACGACGCGCGGCGAATCTCGCTGAATCTACAAGGCGCCGGGCTCGCCGCCGCGTTCGATGCGCTCGCGCGCTTCACGGGGCTCAACATCATCGTCGGCGAGCAGGTGCGCGGCACCGTGACGTTACGTCTGAACAATGTCCGCTGGCGCGATGCGTTCGATACGCTGCTCGATACGCACGGGCTCGCGATGTCCCGGCGCGGCAATGTGATCTGGGTCACGCCGGCAGCCGAGCTCGCCGCGCGGGAGCGCGAGCGCTTCGAGACGCATGCCCGCGCGGCCGAACTGGAGCCGCTCGCAAGCCGTACTTTCGCGCTGCACTATCCCCGCGCGCAGGAGGTGCAGCGGCTGCTGGCCGGTGCGACCGGCCAGCGCCTGCTGTCCAAACGCGGCGCCGCGGCGGCCGATCCGCGCACGAACCTGTTGTTCGTCACCGATCTCGCGCCGCGCATCGCGCAGATTGCGGGCCTGATCGACGCGATCGACCGCCCGTCGCGACAGGTGCGGATCGAGGCGCGCATCGTCGAAGGCGAACAGGGTTTCTCCCGCAACCTCGGCGCACGCGTTGCGCTGCGCGCGCAGGGGCGACCGCCGGCCTCCGACGGCCCATCATCCGCGCCCGACGCGCGCAACCTGCTCGACCTGGCTGCGCGGCCGCTGGGCGGATTCGAGGCGGCGACGGCCGGCTTCACGCTGTTTGCCGCGCCGCTCAGCCGCGTGCTCGACGTCGAGCTGAGCGCACTGGAGGCGCAGGGGCGGGGCCAGATCGTTTCCAGCCCGCGCGTGGTGACGGCCGACCGGGTGAAGGCGATCGTCGAACAGGGCTCGGAGCTGCCGTACCAGGCGAAGGTCGGCAACGGCGTGAGCGGCGTACAGTTCCGCCGCGCGACGCTGAAGCTCGAGGTTGAACCGCAGATCACGCCCGACGGGCGTGTCGTGCTGGATCTGGACGTCACCAAGGACAGCATCGGCGAGCCGACCGCGGCCGGTCCGGCAATTCATACGAAGCACGTGCAGACGCGGGTGGAGGTCGAGGACGGCGGCACCGTCGCCATCGCCGGGATTTACGAGCAGTTGAACCGGGACGATGTGACGCGCGTGCCGCTCTTGGGCAAAATACCGGTATTGGGCGCGCTGTTCCGGCATCGCGCGCGGCGCGACCAGCGCAGCGAACTGGTCGTATTCATCACGCCGACGGTCGTCGGCAAGCGTTGCGAGACGGCCGCCGCAGGCGGCGCGGATGCGGGAAAAACGGGGCCGGAAGGCGGCGGCGCAGGCTCGACAAGGCAGCCGCTTTGCCAGTAAGCTGCGCCACACACCAGCAAGATTCAAGCAGAGGAAGCCGTTGCAAGCGCGGGACCCACATGCAAACGTATTTTTCGTCGGCCTTATGGGAGCGGGTAAGACCACCGTGGGCCGTGCGGTCGCGCGCCGGCTCGACAGGACGTTCTTCGACTCCGACCACGAAATCGAGGTCCGCACGGGTGCGCGCATTCCGGTGATCTTCGAGATGGAGGGCGAGGCCGGGTTTCGCGACCGCGAATCGCAGGTGATCACCGATCTCACGCAGCGCGAGAACATCGTGCTCGCGACGGGCGGCGGCGCGGTGCTGCGCCCCGAAAATCGCGATTGCCTGAAAGGCAACGGCATCGTCATCTATCTGCGCGCCAATCCGCACGATCTGTGGCTGCGCACCCGCAAGGACAAGAACCGCCCGCTGTTGCAGACAGACGATCCGAAGGCGCGTCTCGAAGCGCTCTACGAAGTGCGCGACCCGCTGTACCGCGAATGCGCGGACTTCATCATCGAGACCGGCCGCCCGTCGGTCAACGGCCTCGTCAACATGGTGCTGATGCAACTCGAACTCGCAGGCGTCATCGCCAAGCCGCTACAAGCATGATTACCGTCAACGTCGATCTGGGCGACCGCGCCTACCCGATTCATATTGGTGCCGGCCTGATCGGCCGCACCGAGCTATTCGCTCCTCATATCACCGGTTCGTCGGTCACGATCGTCACGAACACGACGGTGGAGCCGCTCTACGGCGATGCGCTGCGCGCGGCGCTTGCGCCGCTCGGCAAGCGCGTGTCGACGATCGTGCTGCCGGACGGCGAGGCCTACAAGAACTGGGAAACGCTGAACCTGATCTTCGACGGCCTGCTGACCCAGCGCGCCGACCGCAAGACCACGCTCGTCGCCCTGGGCGGCGGCGTGATCGGCGACATGACCGGTTTCGCCGCCGCGTGCTACATGCGCGGCGTGCCGTTCATCCAGGTGCCGACGACGCTGCTGTCGCAGGTCGATTCGTCGGTCGGCGGCAAGACGGGCATCAACCACCCGCTCGGCAAGAACATGATCGGCGCGTTCTACCAGCCGCAGGCGGTGATCGCCGATATCGGCGCGCTGAACACGCTGCCCGATCGCGAACTGGCGGCCGGCGTGGCCGAGGTCATCAAGACGGGCGCGATCGCCGATGCCGAGTTCTTCGACTGGATCGAGGCGAACGTCGATGCGCTGAACCGCCGCGACCCGGCCGCGCTCGCGCACGCGGTCAAGCGCTCGTGCGAGATCAAGGCCAGTGTGGTCGCGGCCGACGAACGCGAAGGCGGGCTGCGCGCGATCCTGAACTTCGGCCACACATTCGGCCATGCGATCGAAGCCGGGCTCGGCTATGGCGAGTGGCTGCACGGCGAAGCGGTCGGCTGCGGAATGGTGATGGCGGGCGACCTGTCGGTGCGGCTCGGCTTGCTCGACGACGCGTCGCGGCAGCGGCTGGACGCGGTGATTGCCGCCGCGCATTTACCCGTGCGCGGGCCGGCGCTCGGCGATGCGCGCTACATGGACCTGATGCGCGTCGACAAGAAGGCCGAGGCCGGTGCGATCAAGTTCATCCTGCTGAAGCGATTCGGCGATACGCTGATCACGCAGGCGCCCGACGAAGCGGTGTTCGCTACACTGGCGCAGACGACGACCCGGTAACGGCGCCCGGATGCCCCGGCGCCCCTGACATGGAGGAGACGTGAGCGAGACATCCAGCAGCAAACTGTCCGAAGCCGGCCGCGCATCCGTCGCGGTGCTGGCCGAGCCGCCGACCCTGGCGGCGCTGGAAACCCATCTCGCTCCGTATGCCGCCCACGCATTGCAGTCGCGCGGCCGCCGCTATCCGGAAACGCCGCCGGCGGCGCGCACCGAGTTCCAGCGCGACCGCGACCGCATCGTTCATTCGACCGCCTTTCGCCGGCTCGAATACAAGACGCAGGTCTTCGTCAATCACGAAGGCGACCTGTTCCGCACCCGCCTCACGCACAGCCTCGAAGTCGCGCAGATCGCGCGGTCGGTCGCGCGCAACCTGCGCCTGAACGAGGATCTCGTCGAAGCAATTTCGCTCGCGCACGATCTCGGCCATACGCCGTTCGGCCATGCCGGGCAGGACGCATTGAACGCATGCATGCGCGAGCACGGCGGCTTCGAGCACAACCTGCAGAGCCTGGCCGTCGTCGACGAGCTCGAAGAGCACTACGGTGCATTCAACGGCCTGAATCTGTGCTTCGAGACGCGCGAAGGCATCCTCAAGCACTGCTCGCGCGAGAACGCGCGCAAGCTCGGCGCGCTCGGCGAGCGTTTCCTGCAAGGGCGTCAGCCGTCGCTGGAGGCGCAGCTCGCGAACATCGCGGACGAAATCGCGTACAACAACCATGACGTCGACGACGGCCTGCGCTCCGGCCTGATCACGATCGAGCAGCTCGCCGAAGTCGAGCTGTGGCAGCGCCACTACGATGCCGCGCTCGCCGAATTCCCGCATCTCGAAGGCCGCCGCCTCGTGCACGAGACGGTGCGCCGCATCATCAACACGCTGATCGTCGACCTGATCGACGAGACCACGCGCAATCTCGTGCGCGTCGCGCCCGCGTCGCTCGACGACGTGCGCGCCGCGCCGCCGCTCGTCGCGCACAGCGAAGCAATCGCCGCGCAGGCGGCCGCCCTCAAGCGTTTCCTGTTCAAGAACCTGTACCGCCACTACAAGGTGATGCGCATGGCGAACAAGGCGCAGCGCGTCGTCACGGGGCTGTTCGACGCGTTCATCGACGATCCGCGCCTGCTGCCGCCGCCGTACCAGTCGGACGACGAAGCGCAGCAGCCGCGCCTCGTCGCGCACTACATCGCCGGCATGACGGACCGCTTCGCGCTGAAGGAATATCAGCGGCTGTTCGTCATCAACGACAACTGACTGTCACAAACGATCACTAGACTTCGCCGGTTCAATGGCGACGGGAATGTTGCACACGCTGTTGGTAACGTTTTCACAGGAGAGAGGTCGATGAAGAAGAAGCCCGCGGGGACCATGATTCGCTCGATCGCGCTGGGCGGCGCGTTGATGTTCGGTGTGCAGCATGCGGCATTCGCCGTGACGGAGATCCAGTTCTGGCATGCGATGGAGTCGGCGCTCGGCGAGCGCGTGAACGAGATCGCCACGCAGTTCAACGCGTCGCAGAGCGACTACAAGATCGTGCCGGTCTTCAAGGGCACCTACGACCAGGCGCTCGCGGCGGGCATCGCCGCCTATCGCAGCGGCAACGCGCCGGCGATCCTGCAGGTCTATGAAGTCGGCACCGCGACGATGATGCAGGCGAAGAAGGCGGTCGTGCCGGTCTACGACGTGTTCAAGCAGGCCGGCGTGCCGCTCGACGAAAAGGCCTTCGTGCCGACCATCGCGAGCTACTACAGCGACGCGAAGACGGGCCATCTGGTGTCGATGCCGTTCAACAGCTCGACGCCGGTGCTGTACTACAACAAGGACGCGTTCAAGAAGGCCGGGCTCGATCCGAACCAGCCGCCGAAGACGTGGGCCGACGTGAAGGCCGACGCCGAGAAGCTGCGCAAGTCCGGGATGACCTGCGGCTTCACGACCGGCTGGCAGGGCTGGATCCAGCTCGAGAACTACAGTGCGTGGCATGCGCTGCCGTTCGCGAGCCACAACAACGGCTTCGACGGCGCCGACGCGGTGCTCGAATTCAACAAGCCGCAGCAGGTCGCCCATATCGCGTTCCTGCAGCAGATGCAGAAGGACGGCACGTTCACGTATGCGGGCCGCAAGGACGAAGCGTCGGCGAAGTTCTACAGCGGCGACTGCGGGATCCTGACGACGTCGTCGGGCGCGCTCGCGAACGTGCAGAAGTTCGCGAAGTTCAGCTACGGCACCGGCATGATGCCGTACGACGCGAACGTGAAGGGCGCACCGCAGAACGCGATCATCGGCGGCGCGAGCCTGTGGGTGCTGGGCGGCAAGGACGCGGCGACCTACAAGGGCGTCGCGAAATTCCTCGCGTTCCTGTCCTCGCCGCCGGTCGCCGCGAAGTGGCACCAGGAAACGGGCTACCTGCCGGTCACGACGGCCGCGTACGACCTCACGCGCCAGCAGGGCTTCTATGACAAGAACCCGAGCGCGGAGACCGCGATCAAGCAGATGATGAACAAGCCCCCGCTGCCTTATACGAAGGGGCTGCGTCTCGGCAACATGCCGCAGATCCGCACGGTCGTCGACGAAGAGCTCGAGCAGGTGTGGTCGCAGAAGAAGTCGCCGAAGGACGCGCTCGACTCGGCGGCGTCGCGCGGCGACGAGCTGCTGCGCCGCTTCGAGAAGTCGGGCGGCTGATCCGCATCGCATGCGTGCCGCCGGCCGTCGCGTCGCTCCTGCGCGCGCGCGGCCGGCGGCGCGCTTTCCTTTCCGTTTTGCCTGACCGGATGCCCGCGATGCAATCCCGTTCCCGTTTCGGCACGAGCCTGGTGCCGTACCTGCTGATCGCGCCGCAGCTCGCGATCACCGCCGTGTTCTTCCTGTGGCCGGCCGGCGTCGCGCTGTGGCAGTCGACGCAGATGCAGGATGCGTTCGGCACCTCGAGCGAATTCGTCGGCCTCGCGAACTTCACGCACCTGTTCGCCGACCCGCTGTATCTCGACTCGTTCCGCACGACGCTGGTGTTCAGCTCGCTGGTGACGATCAGCGGGCTCGTCGTGTCGCTGCTGCTCGCCGCGTGCGCCGACCGCGTGACCCGCGGCGCGCGCGTGTACCGCACGCTGCTGATCTGGCCGTACGCGGTCGCACCGACGATCGCGGCCGTGCTGTGGGCGTTCCTGTTCAACCCGAGCATCGGCCTCGTCACCTATGCGCTCGCGAAGGGCGGCATCGTGTGGAATCACGCGCTGAACGGCAACCAGGCGATGTTCCTCGTCGTGCTCGCGTCGGTGTGGAAGCAGGTGAGCTACAACTTCCTGTTCTTCTACGCGGGGCTGCAGGCGATTCCGCGCTCGCTGATCGAGGCGGCGGCGATCGACGGCGCCGGCCCGGTGCGGCGCTTCTTCAACATCGTGCTGCCGCTGCTGTCGCCGACGAGCTTCTTCCTGCTGGTCGTGAACCTGGTCTACGCGTTCTTCGACACGTTCCCGGTGATCGACGCGGCCACCGCCGGCGGCCCCGCGCAAAGCACCAAGACGCTGATCTACAAGATCTTCACGGAAGGCTTCCAGGGGCTCGACATCGGCAGTTCGGGTGCGCAGTCGGTCGTGCTGATGATCATCGTCGTCGGGCTCACGGTGATCCAGTTCCGCTTTGTCGAACGCAGGGTGCAATACGCATGATCGAGAATCGCAAGGGCTTCGACCTGTTCTGCCACGCGGTGCTGATCGCGGGCGTCGTGCTGATCGTGTTCCCCGTCTACGTCGCATTCTGCGCGGCGACGATGAACGCGCAGGAAGTGTTCACGATCCCGCTGTCGCTGGTGCCGAGCACGCACCTGCTGGAGAACATCGCGTACATCTGGGGGCACGGCAGCGGCGGCACGACGGCGCCGTTCGGCCGGCTGCTCGTCAACAGCTTCGCGATGGCGCTCGGGATCGCGGTCGGCAAGATCGCGGTGTCGATCCTGTCCGCGTACGCGATCGTCTATTTCCGCTTCCCGTTCCGCAACACCGCGTTCTGGCTGATCTTCATCACGCTGATGCTGCCGGTCGAGGTGCGGATCTTCCCGACCGTGCAGGTCGTGTCGACGCTGCACATGACGAACGCCTACGCGGGGCTCACGCTGCCGCTGATCGCATCGGCGACCGCGACGTTCCTGTTCCGCCAGTTCTTCATGACGCTGCCCGACGAGCTGATGGATGCCGCGCGCATCGACGGCGCGGGGCCGATGCGCTTCTTCTGGGACGTCGTGCTGCCGCTGTCGAAGACGAGCATCGCGGCGCTGTTCGTGATCACGTTCATCTACGGCTGGAACCAGTATCTGTGGCCGATCCTGATCACGACGGAGGCATCGCTGTCGACGGCGGTGGTGGGCATCAAGACGATGATCGCGAGCGGCGACGCCGCGACCGAATGGCAATACGTGATGGCGGCGACGCTGCTGGCGATGATTCCGCCGCTCGTCGTCGTGCTGGCGATGCAGCGCTGGTTCGTGCGCGGCCTCGTCGATTCCGAGAAATAACCACGGACGGCAACCGGGAGAAGGACCAAGTATGGCTGCGCTGAGCTTGAAGGGCGTCAGGAAATCCTACGACGGCAAGCAGCATGTGCTGCATGGCATCGACGTGGAGATCGCCGACGGCGAATTCATCGTGCTGGTCGGCCCGTCGGGCTGCGGCAAATCGACGTTGCTGCGGATGATCGCGGGGCTCGAGACGGTGACGGACGGCGAGATCGCGATCGGCGAGCGCGTCGTCAACACGCTGGAGCCGAAGGATCGCGACATCGCGATGGTGTTCCAGAACTATGCGCTGTATCCGCACATGACGGTCGCGCAGAACATGGGTTACGGGCTGAAGATCCGCGGCATCGAGCGCGCGACGATCGACGCACGGGTGGCCGCGGCCGCGAAGATCCTCGAACTCGAGCCGCTGCTCGCACGGCGTCCGCGCGAATTGTCCGGCGGCCAGCGGCAGCGCGTCGCCATGGGGCGCGCGATCGTGCGCGAGCCGTCGGTGTTTCTGTTCGACGAGCCGCTGTCGAACCTCGATGCGAAGCTGCGCGTGCAGATGCGGCTCGAGATCCAGCGGCTGCATGCGCGGCTCGCGACGACGAGCGTGTACGTGACGCACGACCAGATCGAGGCGATGACGCTCGCGCAGCGCGTGATCGTGATGAACCGGGGTTACGCGGAGCAGATCGGCGCGCCGGTCGACGTGTACGAGAAGCCGGCGACGGTATTCGTCGCGGGCTTCATCGGCTCGCCGGCGATGAACCTGCTGCACGGCCGGCTGTCGGAGGATGGCACGACGTTTACGGTCGCGGGCGGCGGCCCGGCGCTGCCGGTTGCCGGCTCGCCCGCCATCGGCACGACGATCGCCACCGGGCGCGACTGGGTGCTCGGCGTGCGGCCGGAGCACATGACGCCGCAGCCGGGCGTCGCGCAGGCGACGCTGCCGGTCGATTCGTGCGAGCTGCTCGGCGCGGACAACCTCGCGCACGGCCGCTGGGGCAACCACGACGTCGCGGTGCGCCTGCCGCACGCGGATCGTCCGGCGCGCGGCACGGCGCTGGGGGCCGCGCTGCCCGCGCACCGGCTGCATTTCTTCGATCCCGAGACCGGCAAGCGTGCCGGCTGACTCTGACGACCCTGCTGCGAGGCTCGCGATGACAACCCGCCCCGACTGGCCCTATCCGCGCGTCGTCGCCCATCGCGGCGGTGGCACGCTGGCGCCGGAGAACACGCTTGCCGCGCTCGACGAGGGCGCGCGGCGCGGTCACCGGATGGTCGAGTTCGACGCGAAGCTGTCGGCCGACGACGTGACGTTCCTGCTGCACGACGACACGGTCGACCGGACGTCGAACGGCCACGGAGCGGCAGCGGGCATGCGCTATGCGGCGCTGGCCGCGCTCGACGCGGGCGCGTGGCGCGACGCACGCTTCGCGGGCGAGCGGATGCCGACGCTCGAGGCAGCGGCGGCGCGCTGCATCGCACACGGGCTGGCCGCGAACGTCGAGATCAAGCCGTGCCCGGGGCGCGAGCGCGAAACCGGCCAGCGCGTGGCGGCCGACGCGGCCGCGTACTGGCGCGATGCCGCCGTTGCGCCGCTCCTGTCGTCGTTCTCGTTCGACGCGCTGCAACAGGCGCGCGCGACCGTGCCCGCGCTGCCGCGCGGGATGCTCTACGAAGTCGTGCCGGACGACTGGCGTGCGCAGGTTATCGACGCACTCGGCTGCGTATCGTTGCATGCAGACCACAGCCGGCTCGACGAAACGCTCGTGCGCGCGATCAAGGCCGCCGGGTTGCGCATGCTGGTTTACACGGTGAACGACCTCGAACGGGCGCGCGAACTCGCGCGCTGGGGCGTCGATGCCGTCTGCACGGACCGCATCGACCTGATCGCGCCCGATGCGCTGGACGACATCGACGTCGTCTGACGGCCGCGGCCACGGCCGGGGCGAGCGCCGGTGAAACCCTTGCCCGGAACGTGCCCGACGCGAAAAAACGACGCCCCGACGGGATTCCCGCCGGGGCGTTTTGCATCGTGGAGACGTTACCCCAGGAAAAATCCGCTACAAATTGCAGCAGGATTAACCATTCCCCAAATATTCGACTACGCTTAGAAGCGGTAGCCGAGGTTCAGGTACGTGACGATCGGGTTCAGCGAGATCTTCGCTTTCGACGTTTCGGTCAGGGTGCCGACGGGCGTCCGGCGGGCCGTCGTGAAGGTGGCGGTCACGCTGACAGGGATGTACGAGAGCGACAGCCCCGCGAACCAGTGTTTCGTGAAGTTGTACGTGAAGCCGGCGTTGAAGACGGGCGCCCACTGGTTGCTGGTCGTCGCGCTGGTCGGGCCGCCGAGCACGCCGTTCTCGAACGCGCTGTTGGTGATCTTGGCGCCGGTGAACCAGACGTACGTGGCGCCGACGCCGACATACGGACGGAACTTCGCATTGGCGTCGTTGAAGTGGTAGCGAAGCAATACGGCGGGGCTCCACTGGTACGCACGGCCGAGTACGCCGAACTTTTCGAACTGACCCTTGCCGGTAATGTCGAACTTCGGTGGAATCCCCATCACAAGCTCGGTGGAGATATGGTCGGTGACGAAGTAACCCGCTGCGAGCCCCAGCGTATCGGCGTCGTTGATCCCGGCGCCGGTGTTGGGAATCGACTGGTTGATGGGCGTGCCGCCTACGCGGTACAGAAACAGCGGGTCGCTGCTGTCCTGCGGCGAAAGGTGGAACCAGCCGGTGCTGACGTAGAAATCACCTGCAGATTGTGCGTGTGCCGTACCGCCCGCGAATGCGAGCGCTGCGGCCCCCGTAATGGCCAGTTTTCGTTTCATTGTGTCTCCTCCGATCAAAGGCGTGCTCATTATGACGACTGCGTTTAAAACCAAACAAGCTCGCAAGTTAGAGCTTTCTCCCTAGGATTCGCACGACCGTACGCTTCCGCGCCCCGCAGGGACAGGCATTCTACGCAGGTGCGCAATTTCGGACCTCCGGGTATTTCCTAACGCGTTCAAACGGACATTCAGCATGGCACGGTTAGCACGACTCTACGTTCCCGACCAGCCGCAGCACGTGATACTGCGCGGCCTGGATCAGCAACCCGCGTTCGTCGACGACCAGGACTACGAGCTCTTCATCGATTGTCTGAAGGCCGCGGCACGCGATCACCATCTTTCGGTGCATGCCTACGTGCTGCTCCCGCGTCAGGTGCAGTTGCTCGTGACGCCGAGCGACGAGGCGAGCCTGCCGAAGGCGATGCAGGCGGTCGGCCGCCGCTACGTCGCGCATTTCAACCGGCGTTACTCGCGCCGCGGCACCCTGTGGGAAGGCCGCTATCGCGCGACCGTCATCGAAGGCGAGCGCTATTTCCTGCTCGCGAGCCGCGTGGTCGAGATGAGCCCGGTGCGCGCGCAGCTGGTCGCGACGCCCGAGGCCTATCGCTGGTCGAGCTACCGGCACCACGTCGGGCTCACCGTCGACAGCCTGATCACCGACCATCCGCTCTACTGGGCGCTCGGCAACACGCCGTTCGACCGGCAGCGGGCGTACAAGGAACTGTGCGAACAGCCGCTCGACGAGCGGCAGGCCGACCAGCTCCAGCAGGCGACGCTCAAGGGCTGGGTGCTCGGGGGCGAGAACTACCGCGAGTGGGCGGCGCGCACCGCGAACCGGCGCGTGTCGCCGCTGCCGCGCGGACGCCCCAGAAAGGTGCGTGAAAACACGCCGCCGATCCAGCAGTAACGCTGGAAAGGCGGACCACGAGGCGGCGCTGCGGGCGCCGCTTCTTTCTGCACCATAACGATACGGCCCCAATAAAGCAGCACCGAATAAGGGCGCGTGTTTAATTGGGGTTCGATCATCGGGTTTTTGTTGCTATTCCTTTGATTCGTCGCGTATATTCCGAATTCCGGTGGCCCGGGTGAAGCTCGCCCAACCACCGTCGGCCGTGCCGTCTCCCGTCGGGAGCGGGATCGACGGCAACAAAAAAATGGTTCAACGGCCCTCGCGGCCCCTTTACGACGGTGTCCCCATGAACGACCACCAGCAGCCGCTCGCCGCGGTGCCCGCCGCACAAGGTCTGTACGACCCGCAAAACGAACACGACGCCTGTGGCGTCGGCTTCGTCGCTCACATCAAGGGCAAGAAGAGCCACGAGATCATTCAGCAGGGTCTGAAGATCCTCGAGAACCTCGACCATCGCGGTGCGGTCGGTGCCGATCCGCTGATGGGCGACGGCGCGGGCATCCTGATCCAGATTCCGGACGCGTTCTATCGCGAGGAAATGTCGAAGCAGGGCGTGACGCTGCCGCCGGCCGGAGAATATGGGGTCGGGATGATCTTCCTGCCGAAGGAAAACGCGTCGCGTCTCGCGTGCGAGCAGGAGCTCGAGCGGACGGTGCGGGCCGAAGGCCAAGTCGTGCTCGGCTGGCGCGACGTGCCGGTCGACCATGCGATGCCGATCTCGCCGACGGTCAAGGCGAGCGAGCCGCTGATCCGCCAGATCTTCATCGGCCGCGGCAAGGACATCATGGTCACGGACGCGCTCGAGCGGAAGCTGTACGTGATCCGCAAGACCGCGAGCCACCGCATCCAGGCGCTGAAGCTCAAGCACGGCAAGGAATACTTCGTGCCGTCGATGTCGGCGCGCACGGTCGTCTACAAGGGGCTGCTGCTGGCGGGCCAGGTCGGCGTGTATTACCGCGACCTGCAGGACGAGCGCGTCGTGTCGGCGCTCGCGCTCGTGCACCAGCGCTTCTCGACCAACACGTTCCCGGCGTGGGAACTGGCTCACCCGTACCGGATGATCGCGCACAACGGCGAGATCAACACCGTGAAGGGCAACGTGAACTGGCTGAACGCGCGTACCGGCGCGATCGCGTCGCACGTGCTCGCCGATGATCTGCCGAAACTGTGGCCGCTGATCTATCCGGGCCAGTCGGACACCGCATCGTTCGACAACTGTCTCGAACTGCTGGTGATGGCCGGCTACCCGCTCGTGCACGCGGTGATGATGATGATCCCGGAAGCGTGGGAGCAGCACACGCTGATGGACGAGAACCGCCGCGCGTTCTACGAATACCACGCCGCGATGATGGAGCCGTGGGACGGCCCCGCCGCGATCGCGTTCACCGACGGCCGCCAGATCGGCGCGACGCTCGACCGTAACGGCCTGCGTCCGGCACGCTACATCGTGACCGACGACGACCTGGTCATCATGGCGTCGGAAGCCGGCACGCTGCCGATCCCCGAATCGAAGATCGTCAAGAAGTGGCGCCTGCAGCCGGGCAAGATGTTCCTGATCGACATGGAACACGGCCGCATCATCGACGACAAGGAGCTCAAGGACAACCTTGCGAACGCGAAGCCGTACAAGAGCTGGATCGACGCCGTGCGCATCAAGCTCGACGAGATCGAGCCGAAGGCCGAGGACGTCGCGGCCGGCCGCACGCAGGGCGCCGCGCTGCTCGATCGCCAGCAGGCGTTCGGCTACACGCAGGAAGACCTGAAGTTCCTGATGGCGCCGATGGCGCAGCAGGGTGAGGAAGCCGTCGGCTCGATGGGCAACGACTCGCCGCTCGCGGTGATGTCGAACAAGAACAAGACCCTCTATCACTACTTCAAGCAGCTGTTCGCGCAGGTCACGAACCCGCCGATCGACCCGATCCGCGAGAACATGGTGATGTCGCTCGTGTCGTTCATCGGCCCGAAGCCGAACCTGCTCGATACGAACAACATCAACCCGCCGATGCGCCTCGAAGTGTCGCAGCCGGTGCTCGACTTCAAGGACATCGCGAAGATCCGCGCGATCGACCAGTACACGGGCGGCAAGTTCAGCGCCTACGAACTGAACATCTGCTACCCGGTCGCGTGGGGCAAGGAAGGCATCGAGGCACGCCTCGCGTCGCTGTGCGCGGAAGCCGTCGACGCGGTCAAGTCGGGCTACAACATGCTGATCGTGT
The DNA here is from genome assembly GCF_003635165.1 of Burkholderia sp. Nafp2/4-1b. Taxonomy (GTDB): domain Bacteria; phylum Pseudomonadota; class Gammaproteobacteria; order Burkholderiales; family Burkholderiaceae; genus Burkholderia. The sequence continues at coordinate 21,701 of NZ_ML058603.1, forward strand.
CGGACCGCAAGACGGACGCCGAGCATGTCGCGATTCCCGCGCTGCTCGCCACGTCGGCGATCCACACGCACCTCGTCCAGCAAGGGCTGCGCACGAGCACGGGCCTCGTCGTCGAGACGGGTTCCGCACGCGAGACGCACCACTTCGCGCTGCTCGCGGGCTACGGCGCGGAAGCCGTGCACCCGTATCTCGCGATGGAAACGCTCGCGAAGATGGCCGAAGGCCTGTCGGGCGACCTGTCACCGGAGAAGGCCGTCTACAACTTCACGAAGGCGGTCGGCAAGGGCCTGCAGAAGGTGATGTCGAAGATGGGCATCTCGACGTACATGTCGTACACGGGCGCGCAGATCTTCGAGGCGCTCGGCCTGTCGAGCGACCTCGTCGAGAAGTACTTCAAGGGCACGGCATCGAAGGTCGGCGGCATCGGCCTGTTCGAAGTCGCGGAAGAAGCGATCCGCCTGCATCGCGACGCATTCGGCGACAACCCGGTCCTGCGCGACATGCTCGACGCGGGCGGCGAGTATGCGTACCGCGTGCGCGGCGAAGACCACATGTGGACGCCGGACTCGATCGCGAAGCTCCAGCACGCGACGCGCAGCAACTCGTACCAGACGTACAAGGAATACGCGCACCTGATCAACGACCAGACCAAGCGTCACATGACGTTCCGCGGCCTGTTCGAGTTCAAGGTCGAGCCGACCAAGGCGATCCCGATCGAAAACGTCGAATCGGCGAAGGAAATCGTGAAGCGCTTCGCGACGGGCGCGATGTCGCTCGGTTCGATCAGCACCGAAGCGCACGCGACGCTCGCGGTCGCGATGAACCGGATCGGCGGCAAGTCGAACACCGGCGAAGGCGGCGAGGATCAGAAGCGCTATCGCAACGAACTGCGCGGCATTCCGATCAAGTCGGGCGAGACGCTGAAGTCGGTGATCGGCGACGAGATCGTCAGCGACATTCCGCTGAAGGACGGCGATTCGCTGCGCTCGAAGATCAAGCAGGTCGCGTCGGGCCGCTTCGGCGTCACCGCCGAGTACCTGGCATCGGCCGACCAGATCCAGATCAAGATGGCGCAGGGCGCGAAGCCGGGTGAAGGCGGCCAGCTGCCGGGCCACAAGGTGTCGGAATACATCGGCAAGCTGCGTTACTCGGTGCCGGGTGTCGGCTTGATCTCGCCGCCGCCGCACCACGACATCTATTCGATCGAGGATCTGGCGCAGCTGATCCACGACCTGAAGAACGTGAACCCGAGCTCGAGCATCTCGGTGAAGCTGGTGTCGGAAGTCGGCGTCGGCACGGTCGCGGCCGGTGTCGCGAAGGCGAAGGCCGATCACGTCGTGATCGCGGGTCACGACGGCGGCACGGGCGCATCGCCGCTGTCGTCGGTCAAGCATGCGGGCACGCCGTGGGAGCTCGGCCTGGCAGAAACGCAGCAGACGCTGGTGCTGAACCGCCTGCGCGGCCGGATCCGCGTGCAGGCCGACGGCCAGATGAAGACGGGCCGCGACGTCGTGATCGGCGCGCTGCTCGGCGCGGATGAATTCGGCTTCGCGACGGCGCCGCTCGTCGTCGAAGGCTGCATCATGATGCGCAAGTGCCACCTGAACACGTGCCCGGTCGGCGTCGCGACGCAGGATCCGGTGCTGCGTGCGAAGTTCAAGGGCCAGCCCGAGCACGTCGTGAACTACTTCTTCTTCGTCGCCGAGGAAGTGCGCGAAATCATGGCGCAGCTCGGCGTCGCGAAGTTCGACGACCTGATCGGCCGCGCCGACCTGCTCGATACGCGCAAGGGCATCGAGCACTGGAAGGCGAAGGGCCTCGATTTCTCCCGCGTGTTCTACCAGCCGGAAGACTGCGAGGACGTCGCGCCGCGTCACGTCGACGTGCAGGATCACGGCCTCGAGCGTGCGCTCGACCACGTGCTGATCGAGAAGGCGAAGGCCGCGATCGAGCACGGCGAGCATGTGTCGTTCATCCAGCCGGTGCGCAACGTGAACCGTACGGTCGGCGCGATGCTGTCGGGCGTGATCGCGAAGAAGCACGGCCACGACGGCCTGGCCGACGACGCGGTGCACATCCAGCTGAAGGGCACGGCCGGCCAGAGCTTCGGCGCGTTCCTCGCGAAGGGTGTGACGCTCGACCTCGTCGGCGACGGCAACGACTACGTCGGCAAGGGCCTGTCGGGCGGCCGGATCATTATCCGACCGACCAACGACTTCCGCGGCAAGTCCGAGGAAAACATCATCTGCGGCAACACGGTGATGTACGGCGCGATCGAAGGCGAAGCCTTCTTCCGCGGTGTCGCGGGCGAGCGTTTCTGCGTGCGCAACTCGGGCGCGACGGCGGTCGTCGAAGGCACGGGCGACCACGGCTGCGAATACATGACGGGCGGCACGGTCGTCGTGCTCGGCGAAACCGGGCGCAACTTCGCGGCCGGCATGTCGGGCGGTCTTGCGTACATCTACGATCCGGAAGGCACGTTCGCGGCGAAGTGCAACAAGTCGATGGTCGCGCTCGAGCCGGTGCTGCAGCAGGCCGAGCAGGAGCGTACGGTCGACCGCGCGCTCTGGCACGCAGGCACGACGGACGAAGCGCTGCTCAAGGGGCTCGTCGAGCGCCATTTCCAGTTCACGGGTTCGCCGCGCGCGAAGTCGCTGCTGGAAAACTGGGACGCGGCGCGCCGCCAGTTCGTGAAGGTGTTCCCGCACGAATACAAGCGCGCGCTGGGCGAGATCGGTGCGAAGAAGGCGGCGAAGGAAGTGCTGGCCGCCTGAGCGACGAACGACATAGCGACTGCCGCGCGCGCCTGATGGCCGCGCGCGGCTCCCCCACCCGATACACCGAACAGAAGAGCACCTTATGGGCAAGGCAACCGGTTTTCTGGAGTTCGAACGCCGCCACGAGGCGTACGAAGCACCGCTCACGCGCGTGAAGCACTACAAGGAATTCGTCGCGGCACTGACCGACGCGGACGCGAAGGTCCAGGGCGCGCGCTGCATGGATTGCGGCATCCCGTTCTGCAACAACGGCTGCCCGGTCAACAACGTCATTCCGGATTTCAACGATCTCGTTTACCGCCAGGACTGGCAGCAGGCGATCGAAGTCCTGCATTCGACCAACAACTTCCCCGAGTTCACGGGCCGCATCTGCCCGGCGCCGTGTGAAGCGGCGTGCACGCTCGGGATCAACGACGATCCGGTCGGCATCAAGTCGATCGAGCACGCGATCATCGACAAGGCCTGGGCGGAAGGCTGGGTGAAGCCGCAGCCGGCCGAGCACAAGACCGGCAAGAAGGTCGCGGTCGTCGGTTCGGGCCCCGCGGGCCTCGCCGCCGCGCAGCAGCTCGCGCGCGCCGGCCATGACGTGACGGTGTTCGAGAAGAACGATCGCGTTGGCGGCCTGCTGCGTTACGGGATCCCTGACTTCAAGCTCGAGAAGTGGCTGATCGATCGCCGTATGCGCCAGATGGAAGCGGAAGGCGTGACGTTCCGCACCAGCGTGTTCATCGGCAAGGATCCGTTGCCCGAATCGATCGGCAGCCTCGCGAAGGAAACCATTTCGCCGGACAAGCTGAAGGAAGAATTCGACGCGGTCGTGATCGCCGGCGGTTCGGAAACGCCGCGCGACCTGCCGGTGCCGGGCCGCGAGCTTGCCGGCGTCCATTTCGCGATGGACTTCCTGCCGCAGCAGAACCGCGTGAACGCGGGCGACAAGCTCGTCGACCAGCTGCTCGCGAAGGGCAAGCACGTGATCGTGATCGGCGGCGGCGATACGGGTTCGGACTGCGTCGGCACGTCGAACCGTCACGGCGCGAAGCAGGTCACGCAGTTCGAACTGCTGCCGCAGCCGCCGGAAGAGGAAAACAAGCCGCTCGTGTGGCCGTACTGGCCGATCAAGCTGCGGACGTCGTCGTCGCACGAAGAAGGTTGCGAGCGCGACTGGGCGGTCGCGACGAAGCGTCTCGAAGGCAAGAACGGCAAGGTCGAGAAGCTGATCGCCGCGCGCGTCGAGTGGAAGGACGGCAAGATGCAGGAAGTGCCGGGCTCCGAGTTCGAGCTGAAGGCCGACCTGGTGCTGCTCGCGATGGGCTTCACGCAGCCGGCAGCCACCGTGCTCGAGGCATTCGGTGTCGCGAAGGACGCTCGCGGCAATGCGCGTGCGGCGACCGAAGGCGATCGCTCGTACTACACGTCGGTGGACAAGGTGTTCGCGGCAGGCGACATGCGTCGCGGCCAGTCGCTCGTCGTCTGGGCGATCCGCGAAGGCCGCCAGTGCGCGCGCTCGGTCGACGCGTACCTGATGGGGCATTCGGAACTGCCGCGCTGAGCTGAAGTGCGAGGCGGTTTCGATCAAAACCGGACGTCCGAAAGGGCTTCCGGTTTTTTTATGGGGCGCGAGTCTGCGACGATTGGCTGGCAGGGGTTTTCCGTGAGTTTCCAGTGATTAATTGGGCATCAATTAAATCGACCATTTATAAAATCAAAAATATCGATATGTATCTCGAAAACAGAGGTTGAATCGAGATCTGCCGCCGCCTATAGTGACTTTGGTCCGATTAATTCGGGCATATTGAATGGTCAGGTTTTCATACCCTTTGGAGAAAATCATGGCGTATGTATCGATGTCATTTCAGTTTACGCAGGATCCGACGCGTGTCCTCGGTGTTGCCCAGAACAATACCAACGGCAGCGTGATCGGCCCCAATGCCCCGGTGCAGCTGCGTTACTTCACCGACCCGAATGTGCAGACCTTGTGGGACTACGATCCCACCCACGGTTTCATCATTCTCGACTTCAGCGAATCGAACGGCGGGGGCAAGCTGGCGGTCGATTTCGCCGACGGCAAGGTCGCCCCCGAAACCCCGCTGGTCCTGCGCCCGTTCACGGGAGCGCCTTCGCAGCGGTGGAGTATCTCGATTCGCCCCGGCTACATCACGTCACTCGCCAACACCGGCCTCGTGATCGACGATCATTACGATAGCCTGCAAGCCAACAACCTCGTCTGGGCGTTCCCCTACAACGGGACCCACGCACAGCAATGGACGCCGGTTCATGCCTTCCAGGCAGTCGCCGAAAGAGCGCCCCAATCGCTACGAGCATAAGGATTGTTTGCGGTCGCCGCGGGTAGAGTGTGCCCGTGGCGATCCGCGCCGACTGACTCCGACGCATGCGCGTTGTCGACCGTCGAATTCTTTAACGGCAATCAACCGGCATCGCCGGAAACTGCATTGGATCTGCACGATTTATCTCTATTTTTCGTGATCGGGCATTTTGGTTGGTCTGTCGTGATTAATGGATATCAAAAAATTCTGCTTAAAGGACAATTTCGTTTTTCATCACTATTTCTGTCTGGTGATTCACTATTGCGACTGTTTTCGGGTGTCGCAAATCGCGAATCGCCCGCTGCGGCATCCGCTTCGGATCGCTGCTCGGCGCCGAGCCAGCCTCGCCGTGTGACGAAGAGCAGGACTCGGGGCATGACGCAAGTCCCAGGCATGCGCGTGTCGCCCGCCCTCCCGCCGCGTACCCCCGCCATTTTCCCGAAGCGTCGCCTAACCTGATCGCATCGGGCATTGATTTCCCGCGATTCCGTTTTCTTTCATTTTGTAATATTCCTTGGAAACTGTCATATCATGTCGCCCCTCCGGCCGCGTTCGCGCGCAGGCCGCACATGACCGACCCAATTTACAAGGACTCTGGATGGAAGCATTCATGCATGGGCTGATCGACGCCGTCAACGGCGTGCTGTGGAACTATGTGCTGATCGCGCTGCTGCTCGGCTCCGGCGCGTGGTTCACGTTGCGGTTCCGGATGATCCAGCTGAAGGCGCTGTTCCTCAGCATCAAGCTGGTCGGCAGCAAGGGCGAGCCGGGCAGCATCTCGTCGTTCCAGGCGTTCGCGACCGGGCTCGCGAGCCGCGTCGGCACCGGCAACATCGCCGGCGTCGCGGTCGCGCTGACGGTCGGCGGCCCGGGCGCGATCTTCTGGATGTGGATGACGGCGCTCGTCGGGATGTCGTCGGCGTTCGTCGAGGCGACGCTCGCGCAGATCTTCAAGGTGTCGCACCCGGACGGCAGCTATCGCGGCGGCCCCGCGTACTACATCCAGACGGGCCTGCGTTCGCGCGCATTCGGCGTGCTGTTCTCGCTGTCGCTGATCCTCGCGTTCGGCTTCGTGTTCAATGCGGTGCAGGCCAATGCGATCGCCGACGCATTCCACACGTCGTTCGGCTGGAGCCGCGAGACGGTCGGCCTCGGCCTCGTGCTGCTCACCGCACCGCTCATCTTCGGCGGAATTCGCCGCATCGCGTCGGTCGCGCAGGTGATCGTGCCGGTGATGGCGATCGGCTACCTCGCGCTGGCGGTCTATGCGGTCGCGACACACATCGCGCTGGTGCCGGACGTGCTCGCGCTGATCGTGAAGAGCGCGTTCGGGCTCGAGCAGGCGGCCGGCGGCCTGACCGGCTTTGCGGTCAGCCAGGCGGTCGCGATGGGCGTGAAGCGCGGGCTGTTTTCGAACGAGGCCGGCATGGGCAGTGCGCCGAACGCAGCCGCGACCGCGAGCGTGCGCCATCCGGTCGTGCAGGGGCTGATCCAGATGCTCGGCGTATTCGTCGACACGATCGTGATCTGCAGCGCGACCGCGTTCGTGATCCTGCTGTCGGGCCAGTACGAACTCGGCACCGGCATGGAAGGCGCGGCGCTCACGCAGCGCGCGATCGCGAGCCACGTCGGCGGCTGGGGCGGCATCTACATGGCCGTCGCGATCTTCTTCTTCGCGTATTCGTCGGTGATCGGCAACTACGCATATGCGGAAGGCAACGTCGAGTTCATCACGAAGCGGCGCGGCGTGCTGCCGCTGTTCCGCGTCGCGGTGCTCGGGATGGTGATGTTCGGCAGCGTCGGGCAACTGCCGCTCGTGTGGGCGATGGCCGATACGAGCATGGGGCTGATGGCGATCGTCAACCTGGTCGCGATCCTCGCGCTCGGCAAATATGCGCATGCCGCGTGGCACGACTATCGTCGCCAGCGCGCGCAGGGCATCGCCGATCCGGTATTCACGCGCAATACGATTCCCGAACTTGCCCGCGTGCTGCCGGCCGACGTGTGGGGCGAGCACGGCCCGGTGCCGCGGCGCCAGGCGTCGGCCGAAGCCGCGGGTGGGGCAGAGGCAGAAGCGGCGGCAGAAGCGGTGGCTGAAACACGCGTGGCGGTGCGCGAGTCATGAATGGCGACCGGCTCCGTGCGTTCGTCGCACTGATGCCGGATCCGGCATCGCGCGACGCGCTGCATGCGTTGCCGGTCACCCGCGGCGCGCGCCGTACGCTGCCCGCGCAACTGCATGTGACGCTCGCGTTCATCGGCGCGATCGAACGCGCACGCTGCGACGCGCTGGCCGCACACCTGCCGGCGCTCGCGGCCGCGCACGCGCTGCCGTTGCAGCCGGTCGAGCGGATTGCGTGGTGGCCGAGCCTGCCGCGTGCGCGGCTGATCGTCGCGGAACTCGCTGCCGAGCCGGCCTGTGCGGCGCTGAATGCCGACTTGTCCGCGCTGCTGCGCGAATTGGGCGTGCCGGCCGACCGCCGGCCGTTCCGGCCGCACGTGACGCTCGCGCGGCTGCCGCACGATGCTGACGGACAACCCGCGCACGGCGGCGCCACCGGCCGGCCGGTCGCGCTGCGCTTCGTCGCGCTGACGCTGTTCGAAAGCCGGCTGTCGCACGACGGCGTGTCGCATGTGCCGATCGTGTCGGCACCGGTCGCGCCGGCGGTGCGAGAGGACGGGTAGGGGCGGGAGAGGAGGCCGGCGCAGCGCGCGCCGGCCTTGTGCTGCTGACCGTTGGCCGTTACGCGGCGACCTTGTCGTTATCGGTCACGCGCTCGACGTTGATCGTGCCGACGTGGAACGCGGAGAGCGACTCGCGGTGCGCGATGCTGACGATCGCGGCCTGCGGCAGCCGTTCGGCGAACAGATGATAGAGCCGTGCTTCGTTGTCGGCGTCGAGCGCGCTGGTCGCTTCGTCGAGGAACAGGAAGTCCGGCTTGTGCAGCAGCACGCGCGCGCCGGCGAGACGCTGCTGTTCGCCCGGCGACAGCACGCGCGTCCAGTGGCCGGTTTCGTCGAGGCGCTCGACGTAGTCAGCGAGGTGGCACGCGCGCAGCGCGTCGCGGCACGCGTCGTCGGTGAACGCGTCGGGCGCGGCCGGGTAAGTAAGGGCGGCCTTCAGCGTACCGATCGGCAAATAGCTGGTTTGCGGCACGAACATCATCCGCGCGCCGACGGGCGCGTCGATCGCGCCGTCGCCGAACGGCCAGAGGCCCGCGAGCGCGCGCATGAACGTGCTCTTGCCGGAGCCCGACTTGCCGATCACGAGCCAGCGCGAGCCGGGCTCGATCGTCACGTTGCCGATGTTCGCGAGCGCGTTGCCGTTCGGCAGCGCGAGCTTCAGCGCCGACGTCGACAGCTTCGCGGCATCGACGTAGTGCAGGTTGATGCCGCCGTGCTCGGTCGCGGGCGACAGGCTTTCCTTCAGGTGCGACGTGCCCATCACGCGCTTGAATTCACGCAGACGGTTGACGGTGGCGCGCCATTCGACGAGGGTCGAGTAACTGTTGATGAACCACGAGAACGAATCGCTGACGGTGCCGAACGCGGACGAGATCTGCATCAGCACGCCGAACGAGAACGCACCGGCGAAATAGCGCGGCGCCGCGACGACGAGCGGGAAGATGATCGCGATCTGCCCGTAGAAGCTCAGCACGAACGTGAGGCGCTTCGTGTACTTCATCACGCGCCACCAGTTGTCGCGAATGCGCGTGAACAGGCTCTGCGCATTGACCGTCTCGGTCTTTTCGCCGTCGTAGAACGCGATCTGCTCGGCGTTCTCGCGCACGCGGATCAGTCCGAAGCGGAAGTCCGCCTCGACGCGCTGCTGCTGGTAGTTGATCGACACGAGCGGGTGCCCGACCTTCTGGATGATCAGCGAGCCGACCACCGCGTACAGCGCGGCGGCCCAGACCATGTAGCCGGGGATCGTGATCGGCGTCGCGCCGAGCGAAAACGTCAGCGCGCCGGCGAGCGACCACAGGATCGTGATGAACGACACGAGCGTGACGACCGTCGACAGCAGGTCGAGCGACAGCGCGAGCGTCGTCGTCGCGAACGACTGGAGATCGTCGGTGATCCGCTGGTCGGGGTTGTCGGCGAGCCGGTCGCGTTCGATCCGGTAGAACGCGCGATCGCCGAGCCACTGGCCGAGAAAGCGGTCGGTGAGCCACTGGCGCCAGCGGAACCCGAGCATCTGGCGCAGGTAGCGGCCGTACACCGCGAGAATGATGAAGCCGAACGCGAGCGCGGAGAACTGCATCAGCAGGTTCGGAAAGTCGTGGACGTTCTTCGACTGCAGCGCGTTGTAGAACGCCGCGTTCCACTTGTTCAGCTGCACGTTGATCCAGACGACGCAGAGATTGATCACGATGATCGTGACGAGCAGCGTCCACGCGATTTTCCATTCGGACGACACCCAGTAGGGCTTGATGAGGCTCCATGCGGATACCGGGCGCTCGTCCTGCGGCGCGTCGGAGGCGGAGCGGACGGGATCGATCGATTGGGTCATGTGCTTCCTGATGAGTAGCCGGCGCGCGGGCCGGGCGTAGCCGGGCGCGCGCCGCGATAAGGCATGCCGGGACGAGGTGCCGACTGACGGCGGGCGTCCGGATGGTCGCCCGCCCGTCTTAAACGGCACTTAAGGCCGGCGGTGATGCGGCAACCGGCAGCTTGTGCGACCGGCCTGCGGGCATTGTGCCAGAGCGGCGCAGCGCGACGTCGAATTTGCCGCAAGGGGGACAGTTTGCGGCGCTTTCCGCTTTTATGGTCTAATGGCCGACGACGAAACAGGGGTGCTTCGAGCGCGGCCGACGGACAATTCCGGGCGACGCGGCGAGGCTGAGAAAGACCCTTCGCACCCGATCCGGGTAATACCGGCGAGGGAAGTTTCTGATCCCGCCGGGTCGCGCTGGCTGCCATCCCACATGGTCAGCGCCCGAGTCCCGCCCGGCCGGCCTTTGCTGCCGGTTTCGTCCTTTTGGGTACGCGCATTTGCGCGTTACGGAAGGAATGATGACCGCACAATCTTCAGTCTTTTGCGCTGTTCCCGATCCGCTGTCGCGTGTGTCTGCACGAGGCGGCGCGCGCACGTCGGCGTCCGTCGCACGGGCCCGCGCGGTTCGCGGGGAGGACGCGCGATGAACATCCACGCTTCCCGGCCGGATTTCGCGGTGCTCGGCGGCGGCCTCGTCGGCCGCCTGATCGCGTGGCGGCTCGCCGGCGACGGGCATCGCGTCGCACTGTACGAGCGCGGCGGCCCGGACGGCGAGCAGTCGGCCGCGTGGATCGCGGCCGCGATGCTCGCACCGCTCGCCGAGGCCGCAAGCGCCGAACTATTGATCACCGAGCTCGGGGCCGCGTCGCTCGCGCGCTGGCCGCAATGGCTCGCGGAACTGCCCGAACCGGTGTTCTTCCAGCATCACGGTACGCTCGTCGTCTGGCATCACGCAGATCGCGCGGAGGCGCCGCTGTTCGAGCGGCGCCTCCGCGCGAACGCGCCGGCCGAGCTGTTCGACGGCGGCTTCGTCGCGCTGGCCGGCGCGCAGGTCGACGCGGCCGAGCCCGCGCTCGCCGGGCGCTTCGCGCGCGGGCTGATGCTGCCGCGCGAAGGGCAGCTCGACAACCGGCAGGCGCTGCACGCGCTTGCGGCGGGCCTCGCGCAGCGCGGCGTCGAGCTGCACTGGCACGCGACCGTCGACGACGCGAACCGTCCTGACGCGCATTTCACGATCGACTGCCGCGGGCTCGGCGCCAAATCCGCATTGCCGGCGCTACGCGGCATCCGCGGCGAAGTCGCGCGCGTGCGGGCGCCCGGAATCGGGCTCACGCGGCCCGTGCGGCTGCTGCATCCGCGTTATCCGCTGTACATCGCGCCGAAGCAGGACGACCTGTACGTGATCGGCGCGACCGAGGTGGAGGGCGAGGACATGTCGCCCGTCAGCGTGCGCTCGGCGCTCGAACTGCTGAGCGCGGCATTCTCCGTGCACCCGGCGTTCGGCGAGGCGCGCATCCTCGAACTCAATGCACAGTGCCGCCCGACGCTGCCCGATCATCGCCCGGCGGTGATCTGGGACGGCGCGACGACGCTCGCCGTCAACGGCCTGTACCGGCACGGCTTCATGATCGCGCCGGAAGTCGCGCATGCGGCGGTCGCGTTCGCGCGAGCCGCGCTCGGCGGCGCGTTCGCCGATGCCGACGCGTTCGCCGCGTGGCGCGATGCCGCGCGCTGGCCGACGCTTCTTCATCACCGCGACGACGCGCGCCAGCCGGCCTGAGCGCGCGCCGCCGACCGAATTCGATCAAGCTCCATGGACATCCAGATCAATCAACAGACGCTGACGCTGCCTGACGGCGCGACGGTGGCCGACGCGCTCGCCGCGTACGGCGCGCGTCCGCCGTACGCGGTCGCGCTGAACGGCAATTTCGTCGCGCGCACGCAGCATGCGGCGCGCGCGCTCGCGACGGGCGACAAGCTCGACGTGGTGCACCCCGTCGCGGGCGGCTGAGCGCCGCCGGTTCGCCCCGCTCTTCCAGGAAAACGACATGACGTCCCTCACTTCCGCCGACGCGCTCACGCTGTACGGCGAAACCTTCGCAAGCCGCGTGCTGCTCGGCACGTCGCGTTATCCATCGCTGCAGTCGCTGTCCGATTCGATCGCGGCGTCGCGTCCCGGGATGGTGACGGTCGCGCTGCGCCGCCAGATGACCGGCGGCACGGCCGAGGCCGGCTTCTTCGACCTGCTCAAGCGTCACGCGGTGCCGCTGCTGCCGAACACGGCCGGCTGCCAGACCGTCGCCGAGGCCGTGACGACCGCGCACATGGCGCGCGAGGTGTTCGACACCGACTGGATCAAGCTCGAGCTGATCGGCGACGACTACACGCTGCAGCCCGACCCGGTCGGGCTGATCGAGGCGGCTGCGCAACTGGTCAAGGACGGCTTCAAGGTGCTGCCGTACTGCACCGAGGATCTCGTGATCGGCCGGCGCCTGCTCGATGTCGGCTGCGAGGCGCTGATGCCGTGGGGCGCGCCGATCGGCACCGGCAAGGGCGTCGTGAATCCGTACGGGCTGCGCGTGCTGCGCGAGCGGCTGCCGGACGTGCCGCTGATCGTCGATGCGGGGCTCGGCGTGCCGTCGCACGCGTGCCAGGTGATGGAGTGGGGCTTCGACGGCGTGCTGCTGAACACCGCCGTGTCGCAGGCCACGCATCCGGAAATCATGGCGCGGGCGTTCGCGCAGGGCGTGGAGGCCGGCCGCGCGGCCTACCTCGCCGGGCCGATGGATGCGCGCGAGACCGCGCACGCGAGCACGCCGGTCGTCGGAATGCCGTTCTGGCATCAGGACGGGAGCGGCGCATGAGCGCGCGCTTCGCCGATGCGTTCTGGCCGCCGGCCGACGAACTGGCCGAAGCGGCCGAACGGATTCGTGCGCGCCTGGGCGACTGGCCGGCCGCCACGGCGTCGTGGCGGCTCTGCGTCGCGACGCCCGACGTGCCGGCCGACGGCGACGTGCTGATCGTGTCGGCTGGCGACCATATCGCGCAGGCACGCGCGTCCGCCGCGTCGCGGCCCGCGTCGCCGGACACGATCGCGATCGAATTCGACGAGCGCGGCGCGGCACTGCATGCCGCGGGCGTGCGCCACGCGCTGGAGGCCGCGCATCCGCTCGCCGACGACTGGATCGCGGCCCTTGCCGCGTTCCTCGACTGCGGCTTCGCGCCGATCGACGCGCTGGTGCTCGCGCTGGCGTGGCGCGACGGCGACGAAACGCGCGCCGCCGACGCATGGCCGGTCGATGCCGCACGGTTCCCGCGCGTTACCGGTCTGGCCGCGGCCCCGGAACCGGCATTTCCACCGTGCCCGGCGCAACTCGGCCTCTATCCGGTCGTCCCCGATGCCGAATGGGTCGAGCGCGTGCTCGATTGCGGCGCGCGGACCGTGCAGCTGCGCGTGAAGGGCGCGAGCCCCGACGCGCTGCGCCGGGAAATCGCGCGCGCGGTCGCGGCAGGGCGCAGGTATCCCGATGCGCGCGTGTTCATCAACGATCACTGGCAGATCGCGGTAGAAGAGGGCGCGTACGGCGTACATCTGGGTCAGGAAGACCTGGAAACGGCCGACCTCGCCGCAATCGCGCGCGCCGGCCAGCGGCTCGGGCTGTCGAGCCATGGTTATTACGAGATGTTGCGGGCATTGCACGAGCGCCCGAGCTATCTGGCGCTCGGTCCGGTGTATGCGACCGCGACCAAGGCGGTCGCGGCACCGCCGCAGGGTCTCGCGCGGATTGCCCGCTATGCGCGCTTCGCGGGCGCTCGGGCGCCGCTCGTCGCGATCGGCGGCGTGGGGCTCGATGCGCTGCCGGACGTCCTGGCGACGGGCGTGGGCAGCGTGGCGGTAGTCAGCGCGATCACCGGTGCCGGCGATTATCGGGCGGCGGTTGTTGCGTTGCAGCAATGCTTTGCCCGACAATTTGACAATCATTGACCGCAGGGCCCGGAACGCCGTCACGACATCATTCCAATGCAGGCCCTATAATTCGGCGTTCTGCGTAAAAGGACTGTCAGCTCCGTGAGCCCCACTCCTACCGACACATTGCTGGAACTTCGCGACGTCGACTTTGGCTATGGCGAGCGCCTCGTCCTGTCGAACCTGAACCTGCGCTTCGGGCGCGGCCAGGTCGTCGCCGTCATGGGCGGGTCCGGTTGCGGCAAGACGACCGTGCTGCGCCTGATCGGCGGCCTGGTGCGCGCGAGCCGCGGCCAGGTTCTGTTCGACGGCGCCGACGTCGGCGCGCAGACGCGCGACGGCCTGTACGCGCTGCGCCGCAAGATGGGCATGCTGTTCCAGTTCGGCGCGCTGTTTACCGACATGTCGGTGTTCGAGAACGTCGCGTTCACGCTGCGCGAACACACCGACCTGCCCGAAGACCTGATCCGCGACCTCGTGCTGATGAAGCTGAACGCGGTCGGGCTGCGCGGCGCGCGCGACCTGATGCCGTCCGAGGTATCGGGCGGGATGGCGCGCCGGATCGCGCTCGCGCGCGCGATCGCGCTCGACCCGCAGCTCATCATGTACGACGAGCCCTTCGCGGGCCTCGACCCGATCTCGCTCGGCATCACCGCGAACCTGATCCGCACGCTGAACCAGGCGCTCGGCGCGACGTCGATTCTCGTCACGCACGACGTGCCGGAATCGTTCGCGATCGCCGATTACGTGTATTTTCTGGCCAATGGCGGCGTGCTCGCGCAGGGGACGCCCGACGAGCTGCGCGCATCGACCGACCCGAGCGTGCGCCAGTTCATCGACGGCGCGCCGGACGGCCCGTTCAAATTTCATTACACGAGCCCGCCGCTGGCGGCGGACTTCGGGCTCGGCGGAGGGCGCGCATGATCAGCGCGATCGGACGTTACGTCATCGGCGGCCTCGTGCGCGCGGGCTACGGCACGCGGCTGTTCGTGCGCCTCGTGCTGGAATTCTTCCCGCTGCTGCGCCGGCCGCGGCTGGTCACGAAGCAGATTCACTTCCTCGGCAACTATTCGTTCGTGATCATTGCCGTGTCGGGCCTGTTCGTCGGCTTCGTGCTCGGCCTGCAGGGCTACTACACGCTGAATCGCTACGGCTCCGAGCAGGCGCTCGGCCTGCTGGTCGCGCTGTCGCTCGTGCGCGAGCTCGGGCCGGTCGTGACCGCGCTGCTGTTCGCGGGCCGCGCGGGCACGTCGCTCACGGCCGAGATCGGCCTGATGAAGGCCGGCGAGCAACTCACCGCGCTCGAGATGATGGCCGTCGACCCGGTCAAGACCGTGATCGCGCCGCGCCTGTGGGCCGGCATCATCGCGATGCCGCTGCTCGCGGCGATCTTCAACGCGGTCGGCGTGCTCGGCGGCTATTTCGTCGGGGTCGTGCTGATCGGCGTCGATCCGGGCGCGTTCTGGTCGCAGATGCAGGGCGGGGTCCAGGTGTGGGCCGACGTCGGCAACGGCGTGATCAAGAGCATCGTGTTCGGGTTCGCCGTGACCTTCATTGCGCTGTTTCAAGGGTATGAAGCGAAGCCCACGCCCGAAGGCGTGTCGCGCGCGACGACCAAGACGGTCGTGTTCGCGTCGCTCGCCGTACTCGGCCTCGATTTCCTGCTGACCGCGCTGATGTTCAGCTAAGCCTCAGCCAAGCCAAATTTTGGGATGACGATGAAAAAGACTGCTCTCGACTTCTGGGTCGGCCTGTTCGTGGTGGTGGGCTTCCTTGCGGTGCTGTTCCTGGCGCTCAAGGTCGGCAACATGAGCTCGCTGTCGTTTCAGCCGACCTACTCGGTGCGGATGAAGTTCGACAACATCGGCGGGCTGAAGCCGCGCGCGGCCGTGAAGAGCGCCGGCGTGGTGGTCGGCCGCGTGAAGACGATCGGCTTCGACACGAACACCTACCAGGCGCTCGTGACGATCGACGTCGACGGCCAATACCAGTTCCCGAAGGATTCGTCGGCGAAGATCCTGACGTCCGGCCTGCTCGGCGAGCAATACATCGGCCTCGATCCGGGCGGCGACACCGAAATGCTGAAATCGGGCGATACGATCACGATGACGCAGTCGGCGATCGTCCTCGAGAACCTGATCGGCCAGTTCCTGTACAGCAAGGCGGCCGACGCGGGCGGGGCGAAGCCGGCGTCAGGGGCATCGGCCGCGCCTGCCGCGCCCGCACCGGTGGCGGTGCCGGCGTCCGCGGTGTCCGGGTCGGCCGGCCAATAACCACACGAGAGAACGACAAGAGGGTAATGACCATGCAGACGATCCGCATCAGGCACGCCGCGCTCGCCGTGGCGGCAGTAGCCGCGTTGAGCGGTTGTGCGACCGTGCAGACGCCGACCAAGGGCGATCCGCTCGAAGGCTTCAACCGGACGATGTACACCTTCAACGACAAGGTCGACACGTACGCGCTGAAGCCGGTCGCGAAAGGCTACCAGTACGTGGTGCCGCAGCCGGTGCGCGACAGCGTGACGAACTTCTTCTCGAACATCGGCGACGTCTACATCGCGGCGAACAACATCGTGCAGCTGCGGATCGCGGACGGGGTCGGCGACATCATGCGCGTCGTGATCAACACGGTGTTCGGCGTCGGCGGCCTCTTCGACGTCGCGACGGTCGCGAAGCTGCCGAAGCACACGGCCGACTTCGGGGTCACGATGGGCCGCTACGGCATGCCGTCGGGCCCGTATCTCGTGCTGCCGCTGCTCGGCCCGAGCACGGTGCGCGACACGGCCGGCCTCGGTGTCGACTACGTCGGCAACCCGCTCACCTACGTGAAGCCGGATAGCCTGAGCTGGGGCCTGTTCGGCGTGAACCTCGTCAACACGCGTGCGAACCTGCTGGGCGCCGGCGACGTGCTGGATGCCGCGGCGCTCGACAAATATTCGTTCGTGCGCAACGCGTACCTGCAGCGTCGCCAGATGCTCATCAACAACGCGCGCGGCGAGGCTGCGACGACGTCGAGCAACGACGCGCTGCCGCAGTACGAACTGCCGGACGACGGCGCGGCTGCGCCGGCAGCGGGAGCAACCGGCGCAGCCGGTGCGGCTGGCGCTGCGGCAGTCGGCGGCGCGACGGCGCCGGCGGCGCCCGCGGGCGCATCGGGTGCGGCGGTTGCCGTACCGGCGTCGGGCAGTGCCGAAGCGCCGAACCCGGCGAGTGCAACCAATGTGCCGGCGATGCAGATGACGCCGCCGTCGCCGGGCGGGTTCCGCTTCCCGAGCATCAAGCTGCACTGACGAGCTTACATTCGTTACAGCCGGAAACGATTCAGTCGGTAGCGCACGCGAACTTGCGCGTAAGCTACCGTCTCCAACCTTCGCATCGACTCTTCATGCAGGTCACTATGATGAAAAAACTGTTCCTGATTCCCGTTTTCGCGGCGCTGTTCTCGTTCGGCAGCGCGGCTCACGCGCAAGTCGACCAGTCGAACCCGCAGGCGCTGATCAAGACGGCGACGCAGCAGGTGCTCGACGAGGTCAAGCAGCAGACGATCAAGCAAGGCGACACCAATCGCATCATCACGATCGTCAATAAGGACATCCTGCCGTACACCGATTTCCGCCGCACCACGCAGCTCGCAATGGGCCGCAACTGGCGCACGGCGTCGGCCGAGCAGCAGCAGCAGGTCCAGGAGCAGTTCAAGCTGCTGCTGATCCGCACGTACTCGGGCGCACTCGCGCAGCTCAAGCCGGACCAGCAGATCCAGTACCCGCCGTTCCGCGCCGATCCGGCCGACACCGACGTCGTCGTGAAGACGGTCGCGATGAACAACGGCCAGCCGGTCCAGATCGACTACCGCCTGTACAAGACGGCCAACGGCTGGAAGGTGTATGACCTGAACGTGCTCGGCGCGTGGCTGATCCAGACGTACCAGCAGCAGTTCAACGAGAAGATCCAGCAAAGCGGCGTCGACGGCCTGATCAAGTTCCTGACGCAACGCAACCAGGAACTTGCCGCCGGCAAGCAGGCGTCGTGAGCGGCTTCGCAGCCGGCTCCTCGCTGACCGTCGCGAGCGCGAAGTCCGCGCTCGCGGACGGCGTCGCGCGCATCAACGCGGGTGCGACCGCCGTCGATTGCGCGGCGCTGACGCAGTTCGACTCGTCCGCGCTCGCCGTGCTGCTCGCATGGCAACGTGCCGCCAAAGCGCGCGGCACGACCCTCGACATCCTCAATCTCCCTCCGAAGCTCGCCAGCCTCGCGCACGCCTACGGCGTCAACGCGCTCATCGACGGCACCGGGCGACATTGACCCTGTCCGACCGAAGCCTGCCGCGCCCGCCGGCGCGCGCACGCTTCCGGGCGCGCGCCTGCGGCGCCCGCTCCGCCAGCCGGTTTGCCCTATAATCAAGCGTTTTGCGGGGCAGCCAATCGGCGTCCGGCCCCCATTTTCATTCGCAGCAAGCACAGAATAGGCGTCGCGGCCGTTGCGCCGCGCACAGTCATGTCAGCCATAGAAATCCGTCACGTCAAGAAGCGCTACAAATCGCTTCAGGCGCTCAAGGGCGTCAGCCTGTCGGTCGAGGAAGGCGAGTTTTTCGGTCTGCTCGGCCCGAACGGCGCAGGCAAGACCACGCTCATCAGTATCCTCGCCGGGCTTGCCCGGGCCGATGAAGGCAGTATCTCGGTGCGCGGCCACGACGTCGTCAAGGACTTCCGCGGTGCGCGCCGTGCGCTCGGCATCGTGCCGCAGGAACTCGTGTTCGACCCGTTCTTCACCGTCCGCGAGACGCTGCGGATCCAGTCCGGCTATTTCGGGCTGCGCCGCAACGACGACTGGATCGACGAAGTGATGGCCAATCTCGACCTCACCGAGAAGGCCGACGCGAACATGCGCGCGCTGTCGGGCGGGATGAAGCGCCGTGTGCTGGTCGCGCAGGCGCTCGTGCACCGGCCGCCCGTGATCGTGCTCGACGAGCCGACCGCCGGCGTCGACGTCGAACTGCGCCAGACGCTGTGGCAATTCATCTCGCGGCTGAACCGCGAGGGCCACACGATCGTCCTGACCACCCATTACCTCGAGGAAGCCGAGTCGCTGTGCGACCGCATCGCGATGCTGCGTCGCGGCGAAGTCGTCGCGCTCGACCGCACCGACGCGCTGCTGCGCCGCTTCGCGGGGCTGCAGCTGTACCTGCGGCTCGCGACGGGCGCACTGCCTGCCGAGCTGCGCGGGCTGGAGACCGATCCGGCCGCGCGCGCGCCGGGCGAGCATCTGCTGCGCCTCGCGAGTTACGACGATGTCGAACGCATCCTCGCGCAATGTCGCGCGGCGGGCTGCACGTTCGACGAGATCGAAGTTCGCAAGGCGGATCTCGAGGATGTGTTCGTCCAGGTGATGAACGGGGCAGAAGTCGTCGAGGGATTGGCATGAACGGTTTTCAAACGCTGTTCTACAAGGAACTCCTGCGTTTCTGGAAGGTGTCGTTCCAGACGGTGTGCGCACCCATCGTCACGGCGCTGCTGTACCTGACGATCTTCGGCCACGCGCTGTCGGGCCGCGTCGAGGTGTATCCGGGTGTCGAGTACGTGAGCTTCCTGGTGCCCGGCCTCGTGATGATGAGCGTGCTGCAGAACGCGTTCGCGAACAGCTCGTCGTCGCTGATCCAGTCGAAGATCACCGGCAACCTCGTGTTCGTGCTGCTGCCGCCGTTGTCCTACAAGGACTTCTTCGGCGCATACGTGCTCGCGTCCGTCGTGCGCGGGCTCGCGGTCGGCACGGGCGTGTTCGTCGTGACGATCTGGTTTGTCCCGATGCATTTCGCGGCGCCGTTGTTCATTATCGCGTTCGCGCTGCTCGGCTCGGCGATCCTCGGCACGCTCGGGCTGATCGCCGGGATCTGGGCCGAAAAGTTCGACCAGCTCGCCGCGTTCCAGAACTTCCTGATCATGCCGCTGACGTTCCTGTCCGGCGTGTTCTATTCGACGCACTCGCTGCCGCCCGTGTGGCGCGAGATCTCGCGTCTCAATCCGTTTTTCTACATGATCGACGGCTTCCGTTACGGGTTCTTCGGCGCGTCCGACATCAACCCGCTCGCGAGCCTCGCGATCGTCACCGGTTTCTTCGTGCTGCTCGCGATATTCGCGATGCGGCTGCTCGCGACCGGCTACAAACTGCGTCATTGATATCGAAGGCCGCGGCCGCCACGGGCGCCGCGCGCCGACAGGAGCCCCTCATGTTGCCGACTCCCGAACAGGTCAAGCAATACATCGCCGGCGGTCTCGCCTGCACTCATCTGGAAGTCGAAGGCGACGGCCAGCATTTCTTCGCGACGATCGTGTCGGCGGCCTTCGAAGGCAAGCGGCCGATCCAGCGGCACCAGCTCGTCTATGCGGCGCTCGGTGATCGCATGAAGCAGGAAATTCACGCGCTCAGCATGAAGACGCTGACGCCCGCCGAATGGCAGAACGCATAAACCGGAACCACTGAGTGCAAGTCACCGTCAACGAGCGCGACGCCGTCCAGAGCGTCGCCACGGCACACCCGGCCGCCAACGGGCAATCGCAGGGACAGGGGATGGACAAGCTGGTGATCGAAGGCGGTCGCCGGCTGTCGGGCGAAATCGTCGTGTCGGGCGCGAAGAATGCCGCGCTGCCGATTCTGTGCGCGGGGCTGCTGAGCGCCGAGCCGGTCGAGCTCGACAACGTGCCGAACCTGAAGGACGTGCGCACCACGCTGAAGGTACTGGGCCAGATGGGCGTGAAGAGCGAAACCGACGGCTGCCGCGTGCAGCTCGATGCATCGCGTGTCGACAACCTCGTCGCGCCGTACGAGCTCGTCAAGACGATGCGCGCGTCGATCCTCGTGCTCGGGCCGCTGCTCGCGCGCTTCGGCGAGGCGAAGGTGTCGCTGCCGGGCGGCTGCGCGATCGGCGCGCGTCCGGTCGACCAGCACATCAAGGGCCTGCAGGCGATGGGCGCCGAGATCAGCATCGAGCACGGCTTCATCGAAGCGCGCGCGAAGCGCCTGAAGGGCGCGCGCATCGTGACCGACATGATCACGGTGACGGGCACGGAAAACCTGCTGATGGCCGCGACGCTGGCCGACGGCGAGACGGTGATCGAAAACGCGGCGCGCGAGCCGGAAGTGAGCGATCTCGCACACTTGCTGGTCGCGATGGGCGCGAAAATCGACGGCATCGGCACCGACCGCCTCGTGATCCAGGGCGTCGAGCGGCTGCACGGCGCACGTCACTCGGTGATTCCCGACCGCATCGAGGCCGGCACGTTCCTGTGCGCGGTCGCGGCGGCGGGCGGCGACGTGATGCTGACGGGCGTGCGCCCGCACATCCTCGACGCGGTGATCGACAAGCTGCGCGAGGCCGGCGTGTCGATCGAGGAAGGCGACAGCTGGCTGCGCGTGAAGATGGACCGCCGCCCGCAGGCGGTGACGATCCGCACGTCGGAATACCCGGCGTTCCCGACCGACATGCAGGCGCAATTCATGGCCCTCAATTCGGTCGCGACGGGCACCGCGCAGGTCGTCGAAACCATTTTCGAGAACCGTTTCATGCACGTGCAGGAGCTGAACCGGCTCGGCGCGAACATCACGGTCGACGGCAACACGGCGCTCGTGACGGGCGTCGACAAGCTGTCCGGCGCGAACGTGATGGCGACCGATCTGCGCGCATCGGCGAGCCTCGTGATCGCCGCGCTGCGCGCCGAAGGCGAAACGCTCGTGGATCGCATCTATCACCTGGACCGCGGTTACGACCGCATGGAAACCAAACTGACCGCCGTCGGCGCGAACGTGCGCCGCCTCTCCGGGAGCCAAGCATGACCGCGCCGCTGACCCTCGCCCTGTCGAAGGGCCGGATTTTCGAGGAAACCCTGCCGCTGCTGGCAGCCGCCGGCGTGCAGGTGACCGAGGATCCGGAAACGTCGCGCAAGCTGATCCTGCCGACCACCAATCCCGACCTGCGCGTGATCATCGTGCGCGCGAGCGACGTGCCGACCTATGTCGAATACGGCGCGGCCGATTTCGGCGTGGCCGGCAAGGACGTGCTGGTCGAGCACGGCGGCTCGGGCCTGTACCAGCCGATCGACCTGAACATTGCGCGCTGCCGGATGTCGGTGGCCGTGCCGGCCGGTTTCGACTACGAGAACGCGGTGCGCCAGGGTGCGCGCCTGCGGGTCGCGACCAAGTACGTCGAAACGGCACGCGAACACTTCGCCGCGAAGGGCGTGCACGTCGACCTGATCAAGCTGTACGGCTCGATGGAGCTGGCGCCGCTCGTCGGGCTGGCCGACGCGATCGTCGACCTCGTCAGCTCGGGCGGCACGCTGAAGGCGAACAATCTGGTCGAGGTCGAGGAGATCATGGCGATCTCGTCGCGCCTCGTCGTGAACCAGGCTGCGCTGAAGTTGAAGCGCGCCGCGCTCAAGCCGATTCTCGACGCGTTCGAACGCGCGTCGCAGAATGGCAATTGAGCGCATCACCGTAACGGAACTCCCATGGCCATCACCATCCGCAAACTCGATTCGACCAGCGACGGCTTCGACGCCGCGCTGCGTGCGGTGCTCGCGTTCGAGGCGAGCGAGGACGAAGCGATCGAGCAGTCGGTCGCGAAGATTCTCGCCGACGTGAAGTCGCGCGGCGACGCCGCGGTGCTCGAGTACACGAATCGCTTCGACCGGCTGGACGCGAAGAGCGTCGCCGCGCTGGAGCTGCCGCAGGATGCGCTGCAGACGGCGCTCGACGGCCTCGCGCCGAAGGCGCGTGCGGCGCTCGAAGCCGCTGCCGCCCGCGTGCGGGCGTATCACGAGAAGCAGAAGATCGAGTGCGGCACCCATAGCTGGCAGTACACGGAAAGCGACGGCACGGTGCTCGGCCAGAAGGTCATGCCGCTCGACCGCGTCGGCCTGTACGTGCCGGGCGGCAAGGCGGCCTATCCGTCGTCGGTGCTGATGAATTCGATTCCGGCGCGGGTCGCGGGCGTCGGCGAGATCGTGATGGTCGTGCCGACCCCGGACGGCGTGAAGAACGACCTCGTGCTCGCCGCGGCGCTGCTCGGCGGCGTCGATCGCGTGTTCACGATCGGCGGCGCGCAGGCGGTCGGCGCGCTCGCGTACGGTACGGAGACGGTGCCGGCGGTCGACAAGATCTGCGGGCCCGGCAACGCCTATGTCGCGTCGGCGAAGCGCCGCGTGTTCGGCACGGTCGGCATCGACATGATCGCCGGCCCGTCGGAAATCCTGGTGCTGTGCGACGGCACGACCGATCCGAGCTGGGTCGCGATGGACCTGTTCTCGCAGGCCGAACACGACGAGCTCGCGCAGTCGATCCTGCTGTGCCCGGACGCCGCGTTCATCGAGCGCGTCGAGAAGGCGATCGCCGAGCTGCTGCCGACGATGCCGCGCCAGGACGTGATCCGCGCGTCGCTCGAAGGCCGCGGTGCGCTGATCAAGGTGCGCGACATGGCCGAAGCGTGCCGGATCGCGAACGACATCGCGCCGGAGCATCTGGAAATTTCCGCGCTGGAGCCGCAGCAATGGGGCCAGCAGATCCGCCATGCCGGCGCGATCTTCCTCGGCCGCTACACGAGCGAAAGCCTCGGCGACTACTGCGCGGGCCCGAACCACGTGCTGCCGACGTCGCGCACCGCGCGCTTCTCGTCGCCGCTCGGCGTGTACGACTTCATCAAGCGCTCGAGCCTGATCGAAGTCAGCGCGGAAGGCGCGCAGACGCTCGGCGAGATCGCGTCCGAGCTCGCTTACGGCGAAGGGCTGCAGGCGCACGCGCGCAGCGCCGAACTGCGGATGAAGGGGTGACACGCGCCGGAGCCGATACCGACGTATCGCTCCGGTCGACGAGGAGACCCCGCGCAAGGCGGCAGCCGCCGCCTTGCCACCATTTGACGCCGGCGCGACGCACGCCGGCTTGAGACCATGACGACGCCACAAGACATCATCCGCCGCGACGTGCTCGCGATGACGAGCTACCCGGTGCCCGACGCGAGCGGGTTCGTGAAGCTCGACGCGATGGAGAACCCGTATTCGCTGCCCGCGCCGCTCGCGGCGGCCCTCGGCGAGCGCCTCGCGCAGGTCGCGCTGAACCGCTACCCGGCGCCGCGCCCGGGCGCGCTGCTCGACAAGCTGCGCCGCACGATGGGCGTGCCGGCCGCGTGCGACGTGCTGCTCGGCAACGGCTCCGACGAAATCATCAGCATGATGTCGATGGCGTGCGCGAAGCCGGGCGCGAAGGTGCTCGCGCCGGTGCCGGGCTTCGTGATGTACGAGCTGTCCGCGAAGTTCGCGCAGCTCGAATTCGTCGGCGTGCCGCTCAAGGCCGACCTGACGCTCGACGCCGACGCGATGATCGCGGCGATCGCCGAGCACCGGCCCGCGCTCGTCTATCTCGCGTACCCGAACAACCCGACCGGCACGCTGTACGACGAAGCCGACGTCGAGCGGATCATCGCGGCCGCGCAGCACAGCCTGATCGTGATCGACGAGGCGTACCAGCCGTTCGCGGAGCGCTCGTGGCTGCCGCGCGCGGCCGAGTTCGACAACGTCGTCGTGATGCGCACGGTATCGAAGCTGGGCCTGGCAGGCATCCGCCTCGGCTATCTCGCCGGGCTGCCCGCGTGGCTCACCGAATTCGACAAGGTGCGCCCGCCGTACAACATCAACGTGCTGACCCAGGCGAGCGCCGACTTCCTGCTCGACCACCTCGACGTGCTCGACGCGCAGGCGGCCGAACTGCGTGCGGAACGCACGCGCCTCGCGCAGGCCGTGGCCGCGCTGCCGGGCGCGACGGTGTTCCCGAGCGCCGGCAATTTCCTGCTGGTGCGCGTGCCGGATGCGGCGGCCGTGTTCGATGCGCTGCTCACCGAGCGGGTGCTGGTCAAAAACGTGAGTAAAATGCATCCGTTGCTGGCCGAATGCGTGCGGCTGACCGTCGGTTCTCCCGACGAAAACGCGCGCCTGCTGGCTGCCTTGAAACTCGCGCTGCCCGGTTGAGCCCAGGGCGCGGCGCGCGACGATCAATCCCCATTTACATCAGACTCAATCAAGGAATTGCCATGCGTGTGGCGGAAGTCGTTCGCAATACCAGCGAAACGCAGATCCGTGTGAAGCTCGATCTCGACGGTACGGGCCGGCAGAAGCTGGCCACCGGCGTGCCGTTTCTCGACCACATGCTCGACCAGATCGCGCGACATGGTCTGATCGATCTCGAGGTCGAAGCGCATGGCGATACGCATATCGACGACCACCATACGGTCGAGGACGTCGGCATCACGCTTGGCCAGGCCGTCGCGAAGGCGGTCGGCGACAAGAAGGGCATCCGCCGTTACGGCCATTCGTACGTGCCGCTCGACGAGGCGCTGTCGCGCGTCGTGATCGATTTCTCGGGCCGGCCGGGTCTCGAATTCCACGTGCCGTTCACGCGCGCGCGGATCGGCACGTTCGACGTCGACCTGTCGATCGAATTCTTCCGCGGGTTCGTGAACCACGCGGGCGTCACGCTGCACATCGACAACCTGCGCGGGATCAACGCGCACCACCAGCTCGAAACGGTGTTCAAGGCCTTCGGCCGGGCGCTGCGTGCGGCGGTGGAGCTCGACGAGCGCGCGGCGGGGCAAATTCCGTCGACGAAGGGCAGCCTCTAACCTCCGAACGGGCAACGCCAAGGACAACCTCACGGCTTCGGCGCGGCGCGCCGGCTTGCGATGGATCTGCTCAAATCGTTCATTTCGCTGCTCGCGCTGATCAACCCGGTCGGCGCGGTGCCGTTCTTCCTGAGCCTGACGGCGCAGCAGACGGACGACGAGCGGCGCCGCACGATCCGGATCGCGTCGGTGTCGGTGTTCTGCGTGATGACGGTGACGACGCTGCTCGGGCAGCAGATCATCGACTTCTTCGGCATTTCGGTCGGCTCGCTCGAAGTGGGCGGCGGGATCATCATGCTGCTGATGGCGATCAACATGCTGAACGCGCAGATCGGCAACACGCGATCGACGCCGGAGGAGCGCCACGAAGCCGAGATGAAGGACAACATCGCGGTCGTGCCGCTGGCGATTCCGCTGCTCACGGGCCCCGGCTCGATCAGCACGGTGATCATCTACGCGGCGAACTCGCATCACTGGTATGAGCGAGCCGGGCTCGTCGCGATCGGCGCGATCCTGGCTCTGTTGTGTTTCCTCGCGATGCGGCTTGCCGAGCCGATCGCGAACTGGATCGGCCGCACCGGCATCAACATCGCCACGCGGCTGATGGGTTTGATGCTGTCGGCGCTGGCGGTGGAATTCATCGTCAATGGACTGAGGGCGCTACTGCCTGCACTGAGATGAAAACTTCGATTGCGATTGTGGATTATGGGATGGGCAACCTGCGCTCGGTCGCGCAGGCGCTCAAGAAGGCCGAACCGGCCGCCGACGTGGCGATCGTCGACACGCCGGCCGCGATTCGCGCGGCCGACCGCGTCGTGCTGCCCGGCCAGGGCGCGATGCCGGACTGCATGCGCTGCCTCGGCGAATCGGGGTTGCAGGACGCGGTGCTCGAGGCGTCGCGCACGAAGCCGCTGCTCGGCGTGTGCGTCGGCGAGCAGATGCTGTTCGACTGGAGCGCGGAAGGCGACACGAAGGGTCTCGGCCTGCTGCCCGGCAAGGTCGTGCGTTTCGACCTCGCCGGCCAGCTGCAGGACGACGGCTCGCGCTTCAAGGTGCCGCAGATGGGCTGGAACCGCGTGCGCCAGTCGCAGCCGCACCCGCTGTGGGACGGCGTGCCCGACGACGCGTATTTCTACTTCGTACACAGCTATTACGTGACGCCGGACAACCCGGCGCATACGGTAGGCGAAACGGCCTACGGCGCGCCGTTTACGTCCGCGGTCGCGCGGGACAACCTCTTCGCGACCCAATTCCACCCGGAGAAAAGCGCGGAGGTCGGGTTGCGTCTGTATCGCAACTTCGTACACTGGAAGCCGTAAAACGTGGTGCGCGAGCCACAGTCGACCAGGCCGAACGGCCTGTCGCGCGTGGCACGCGAGCTTGGGCGCCGAAAGAGTTGTACTAAACTAGCGAGACGGCGCGGCACCGGTTTGGCCGGGACGCGCCTGATTCTTTTCATTTTCCACGACGACACCCGATTGCTATGCTGCTGATTCCGGCCATCGATCTCAAAGACGGTCAGTGTGTGCGCCTTAAACAGGGCGATATGGACCAGGCCACGATTTTCTCCGAGGACCCGGCGGCGATGGCCCGCAAGTGGGTCGATCTCGGCGCCCGGCGGCTGCATCTCGTCGACCTGAACGGCGCGTTCGCCGGCAAGCCGAAGAATCTCGAGGCGATCGAAGCGATCCTCGACGAAGTCGGCGACGAAATCCCCGTGCAGCTCGGCGGCGGCATTCGCAGCCTCGAGACGATCGAGAAGTATCTCGACGCCGGCCTGTCCTACGTGATCATCGGCACCGCTGCCGTGAAGAATCCGGGCTTCCTGCAGGACGCGTGCACCGCGTTCGCCGGCAGCATCATCGTCGGGCTGGACGCGAAGGACGGCAAGGTCGCGACCGACGGCTGGAGCAAGCTGACCGGTCACGAGGTGATCGATCTCGCGCGCAAGTTCGAGGACTACGGCGTCGAATCGATCGTCTACACCGACATCGGCCGCGACGGGATGCTGCAGGGCATCAACATCGACGCGACCGTGAAGCTCGCGCAGGCGGTCGGCATTCCGGTGATCGCAAGCGGCGGCCTGTCGAACCTCACCGACATCGAGAATCTCTGCGAAGTGGAGGAGCATGGCGTCGAAGGCGTGATCTGCGGCCGCGCGATCTACTCCGGCGATCTCGATTTCGCGGCCGCGCAAAAGCGCGCGGACGAACTGAACGGCGAACTCGACGACGCGTAAGCGGCGTCGTTCCGCTCGCCGGGGCTGCCAGCAGGCGGCTCCCACCGGGCGCCTCGCACGAGGCGTCCGAAACCGGCCGTCCCACCGCGGCCCATGGCGCAACATCATGGCTCTAGCTAAACGCATCATCCCCTGCCTGGACGTGACTGCCGGGCGTGTCGTCAAGGGCGTCAACTTCGTCGAACTGCGCGATGCCGGCGATCCCGTCGAAATCGCGCGTCGCTACGACGACCAGGGCGCCGACGAACTGACGTTCCTCGACATCACCGCGACCTCCGACCAGCGCGACCTGATCCTGCCGATCATCGAGGCCGTCGCATCGCAGGTCTTCATTCCGCTGACCGTCGGCGGCGGCGTGCGCGCCGTCGAGGACGTGCGGCGCCTGTTGAACGCGGGCGCGGACAAGGTCAGCATGAACTCGTCGGCGGTCGCGAACCCGCAACTCGTGCGCGACGCGGCCGACAAGTACGGCTCGCAGTGCATCGTCGTCGCGATCGACGCGAAGCGCGTGTCGGCCGATGGCGAAGCGCCGCGCTGGGAAGTCTTCACGCACGGCGGCCGCAAGAACACGGGCCTCGACGCGATCGAATGGGCGCGCAAGATGGCCGAGCTCGGCGCGGGCGAAATCCTGCTCACGAGCATGGACCGCGACGGCACGAAATCGGGCTTCGACCTCGCGCTCACGCGCGGCGTGTCGGACGCGGTGCCCGTGCCGGTGATCGCGTCGGGCGGTGTCGGCTGCCTGCAGGATCTGGCGGACGGCATCAAGGACGGCCGCGCGGACGCAGTGCTGGCCGCGAGCATCTTCCACTACGGCGAGCACACGGTCGGCGAGGCAAAGCGCTTCATGTCCGACCAGGGCATCCCGGTGAGGCTGTGATGAATACCGAAACGAAATCCCTGCCCGCGTGGCTCGAGAAGGTCCGCTGGGACGATAACGGCCTCGTGCCGGCGATCGCGCAGGAAGCGTCGACGAACGACGTGCTGATGTTCGCGTGGATGAACCGCGAAGCACTGGCGAAGACGATCGAGACGCAGCGCGCGGTCTACTATTCGCGTTCGCGCAAGCGCTTGTGGTTCAAGGGCGAGGAGTCGGGCCACGTGCAGCATGTGCATGAGGTGCGGCTCGACTGCGACGAGGACGTCGTGCTGCTGAAGGTCGAGCAGGTGTCGGGCATCGCGTGCCACACCGGCCGGCATTCGTGCTTCTTCCAGAAATTCGAAGGCAACGTGGACAGCGGCGACTGGGTCGCGGTCGATCCGGTGCTGAAAGACCCCGAACACATCTACAAATGACGCAATCGACCGAAGATACGCTGCTGCGCCTCGCGGCCGTGATCGATAGCCGCAAGGGCGGCGACCCCGACCAATCGTATGTATCGCGCCTGTTCCACAAGGGCGACGACGCGGTGCTGAAGAAGATCGGCGAAGAGGCGACCGAAGTCGTGCTGGCCGCGAAGGACGTGCGCCAGGGCGGCGCGCCGACCGCGCTGGTCGGCGAAGTGGCCGATCTGTGGTTCCACTGCCTCGTGATGCTGTCGCATTTCGAACTGAGCCCGGCCGACGTGATCGCCGAGCTCGAGCGCCGCGAAGGGCTGTCGGGCATCGAGGAAAAGGCGCTGCGCAAGCGTCGCGAGCGCGAGGAAAACGGCGGCTGACCTGCATGGGCCCGCCGCGGTGGCAACAGTGCGGTAAGCTGTAAGAATTGTCATCTAACGGGGGTAGCATCATGACCGATACGCCGAGCCAGTTCCCGACGCCGTCGGTGCCGGGCGCCGCGGACGCCGAGCGACTGAATGGTCTGCGTACGCTTACGCACGTGCTGTACGGCCTCTACGCAATTCATTGGCTGACGGGCGGCGTCACCGGCATCATCGCGATCATCATCAACTACGTGAAGCGCGGCGACGTGGCAGGCACGCCGTATGCCGACCATTTCGAGTGGCAGATCCGCACGTTCTGGCGCGCGCTGATCGCATACGTGATCGGCTTCGCGCTGATGTTCGTGGTGGTGGGATTCGCGATCATGTTTGTCACGTGGATCTGGACGCTGTACCGTATCATCAAGGGTTGGCTGTACCTGAACGACAACAAGACGCTCGATCCGCAGGCCTGGTTCTGACGGCGCGCGGGCGTTTCGCAGGAGCAACATGAGTCACGATCCGAATTGCCTGTTCTGCAAGATCGCGGCGGGCGAGATCCCGAGCACGAAGGTGCACGAGGACGACGAATTCGTCGCGTTCCGCGACATCCGCCCGGCGGCCGAGACGCACGTGCTCGTGATTCCGCGCCGGCACGTGCCGACGCTGTCGGCGGCCAGTGACGCCGATGCGCCGATGCTGGGCCGGCTGATGCTGCTCGTCGCGCGGCTGGCCGATCAGCTTGGCGTCGCGTACACGGGCGGCGAGACCGGTTTTCGCACGGTGATCAACACGGGGCCGGGCGGCGGGCAGGAGGTCTACCACCTGCACGCGCATATCCTCGCCGGCCCGCGCCCGTGGCAGCGGATGGGTTGACGCAGCGGGGCGTTTCCCCGCATCGATAGTCGAAGCCGGCGTGCCGCCGGCGATTTGCGCCGCGACGCGGCGTGGTTGAGGAGAGGTTTCATCATGGGTGGATTGAGCATTTGGCACTGGCTGATCGTGCTGCTGATCGTCGCGCTGGTTTTCGGTACGAAGAAGTTGCGCAACATCGGCAACGACCTCGGCAGCGCCGTGAAGGGTTTCAAGGACGGCATGAAGGACGGCGAGACGCCGGCGGACGCGCAGCAGCTGCCGCGTTCGGGCACGGTCGACGTCAACGCGAAGGAAACGACGCGTTCCGACTCGAACAAGGCGTAACGCCGGCACGCTGACAGGCATTCGCGATGCTGGATCTCGGTCTTTCGAAGATGGCGCTGATCGGCGTCGTCGCGCTCGTGGTGCTCGGCCCCGAGCGCCTGCCGCGCGTCGCGCGCACGGCAGGCGCGCTGTTCGGCCGTGCGCAGCGGTACATCAACGACGTGAAGGCCGAGGTCTCGCGCGAAATCGAGCTCGACGCATTGCGGACGATGAAGACCGATTTCGAGACGGCCGCGCGCAATGTCGAGACGACGATTCACGACAACCTGCGCGAGCACGAGAAGGAACTGAACGACACGTGGCATTCCGCGGTCGGCGGTCTCAACGAAGGCTCGGTCGATGCCGGCCTGTACGGCTCCGACACGTCCGCCGCGCCGTCGTGGCGCGGCAGCACGGCCGCGCTCGCGCGCAAGCGTCGTAACTGGCGTGTGAAACAGGCGGCGACGCCTGTCTGGTACAAGCGCGCGACGACCCGCCGCACGCACGTGCAGTCGGGCGCCGCGCGTGTCGCGCGCCACCAGCCGGCCAGCCTGCGCCGGCCGACGCGCTTCTTCTGAGCCGAGCGCATGCTCGCTCGTCAATCCTACCGAGGGCCGGTGTGAGCGACCCCCAGCAGAATCCGGGCGATGCCCCGGAAGAAACCTTCATTTCCCATCTCGTCGAGCTTCGCGATCGCATCATTCGCGCGGGGCTGGCCGTGATCGTCGTGTTCCTCGGGCTCGTGTACTGGGCGCCCGACATCTTCCGGCTGCTCGCGCGGCCGCTGATGGAGAACCTGCCGAAGGGCGGCAGGATGATCGTCACGGACGTCACCGGCTCGTTCTTCGTGCCGATGAAGGTCACGATGCTCGTCGCGCTCGTGATCGCGCTGCCGATCGTGCTGTACCAGATCTGGGCGTTCGTCGCGCCGGGGCTGTACCAGCATGAGAAGAAGCTCGTCATGCCGCTCGTCGGCAGCAGCTACTTCCTGTTCCTGTGCGGGATGGCGTTCGCGTACTTCCTCGTGTTCCCGACGATCTTCCGCGTGATGGCGCACTACAACGCGCCGCTCGGTGCGGAGATGTCGACCGATATCGACAACTACTTGAGCTTCGTGCTCGGGATGTTCATCGCGTTCGGGGTCACGTTCGAGGTGCCGATCATCGTCGTGCTGCTCGTCCGGATGGGCGTGCTCTCGCTGCAGAAGCTGAAGGAGATGCGGCCGTACGTGATCGTCGGCGCGTTCATCGTCGCGGCGGTCGTCACGCCGCCGGACGTGTTCTCGCAGTTGATGCTCGCGCTGCCGCTCGTCGTGCTGTTCGAGGTCGGGCTGCTCGCCGCGCGATTCTTCGTGCCGAAGCCGACAGAAGAACCCGAGGCCGAGAACAACGGTGCCGCGAGCTGATTAACGCGCAAACGGTGACGCAGAACGCGCCCTCACCGTGGAGCATCCTCGGCACAAGGTAAAAAGGGCAGCTCGATCTCGAGCTGCCCTTTTGCTTTCCGGCAGCGGGCGGCGCAGACGCGCCGGCCGCCCGGTGTCATTCGGAGTCGCCGTCCTGTTCGTCGACCGCCTGCTTCGGCGGCGGCGGGCGCTTGCCGATCACGACACTCACGTCGAACTGCTTGCCCTTGCGCACGACGTGCACCTTGGTCGCCGTGCCCGGCTTGATCTGCGCCACGGTGTTCAGCAGCTTCGTCGTGTCGGTGATTTCGTCGCCGTTCACGCTCACGAGGATGTCGCCGGGCTTGATGCCGGCCTTGTCGGCCGGGCCGCCCTGGAGCACGCCCGCGACGATCGCGCCCGACTTCTGCT
Organism: Burkholderia sp. Nafp2/4-1b; assembly: GCF_003635165.1. Lineage (GTDB taxonomy): Bacteria > Pseudomonadota > Gammaproteobacteria > Burkholderiales > Burkholderiaceae > Burkholderia. Next base: position 53,799 of record NZ_ML058603.1, read on the forward strand.
GGAGCCCGAACGACTCGGCGATTTCCGGCGTGACGTCCTGCGGCTCGACGCCGATCCACCCGCGCGTGACCGAGCCCGTCGTGATGATGCTTTCGAGCACGGTGCGCGCGGTCGACACCGGAATCGCGAAGCCGATGCCGAGCGAGCCGCCCGAACGCGAGTAGATCGCCGTGTTGATGCCGAGCAGGTTGCCGTTCACGTCGACCAGCGCGCCGCCCGAGTTGCCGGGGTTGATCGGCGCGTCGGTCTGGATGAAGTTCTCGAACGTGTTGATGCCGAGGTGATTGCGGCCGAGCGCGCTGATGATCCCCATCGTGACCGTCTGGCCGACGCCGAACGGGTTGCCGATCGCGAGCACGACGTCGCCGACCCGCGACTGGTCCGAACGGCCGAGCGTGATCGTCGGCAGGTTCGTCACGTTGATCTTCAGCACGGCGAGGTCGGTTTCCGGGTCGCTGCCGATCACTTTCGCGGTGGCCGTGCGGCCGTCGGGGAGCGCGACTTCGATCTGGTCGGCGCCGTCCACGACGTGCTGGTTCGTTAGAATGTAACCTTCCGGGCTCACGATAACGCCGGAGCCGAGGTTGGCGGCCGGTTCGTCCTGCTGCTTGCGCGCGTTGCGGTCGCCGAAGAAGTAGCGAAACAGCGGATCTTTCGCGCGCGGATCGGGCGGCAGCGAGCCGTCCTTGCTGGAGAATACGTTGACGACGGCCGGCATCGCCTTTTGCGCGGCTTCGGCGTACGACGTGGTCGCGGGTGCGCCACCGATGCCCGGCGCGACTTCCCGCAGCGCGACGATCGGCGTGGCAAGCTGCTTGCCGAGCTGTCCTTGCCGTTGCAGCCATTGCGGCTTGAGCGTCACGACGATGAACATCAGCGCAAGCAGTACGGTCACCGCCTGCGCGAAGAACAGCCAGAAGCGTCTAAGCATCTGAATGGATTAGAGGTTTATATGGATCGGATCGAACTTGAATTGTACTTGAACAATACCCTTGAAACCGCGCGCTTCAAGGACTATTGCCCGAACGGCCTGCAGGTCGAGGGGCGCCGCAAGATCGAAAAGATCGTCACCGGCGTGACGGCCTCGGTCGCGTTGCTCGAGGCCGCGCTCGAATGGGGGGCGGATGCGGTGCTCGTCCATCACGGCTATTTCTGGCGCAACGAGGCACCGCAGATCACCGGTCGCAAGTATCAGCGGCTGAAGCTGCTGCTCGCGAACGATCTGAACCTGTTCGCGTTCCACCTGCCGCTCGACGCGCATCCGGAGTTCGGCAACAACGCGCAGCTCGGCAACAAGCTCGGCCTGATCGGCGAACAGCGGTTCGGCGACGGCGACCTCGGCTGGATGGCCACGCTGCCGATGGCCGTCACGCTCGAGCACTTCGTCGCGAAGGTCGAGCGCACACTCGGCCGCACGCCGCTCGTGCTGGGCGATCCCGACATGCAGCTGCGCCGGATCGCGTGGTGCACGGGCGCCGCGCAGAGCTATTTCGATGCGGCGATCGACGCGGGCGCCGACGTCTTTCTGACCGGCGAGGTGTCGGAATCGGTCACGCACGCGTCGGCCGAGAGCGGCGTCGCGTTCGTTGCGGCGGGGCACCATGCGACCGAACGGTACGGAATCCAGGCACTTGGGCGTCACTTGTCCGAAGAATTCGATATCGAACACCTTTTTATCGATATCCATAATCCGGTCTGAACGCGGGATTTGCGGCGGCGCATCGAGATTTCGCAATGTAGCGAATGCTTAAAAGCGAAATGATTTAATCGCTCCGATAGTGGGGGAAAACCCTTAACTATCAACTACTTCGAAGGGATTTTCATCTCCGGGCCTTGTAAATGGCGACTCCATTCGCGCAAACTAGCGGCGGAATGGAAAGTCGTGACGGAAAATCCAACTCAGAAGTGGGGCGTGTGATGCGAGACAAGGAAGAGAAACGCGTCGACAGCGGCCGCCGTACCTGGCTGATTGCGACATCCGTAGCAGGTGGCGTGGGAGGCGTAGCCACCGTCATACCTTTCGCGGCGTCGCTTGCGCCGTCCGCGAAAGCGAAAGCGGCCGGAGCCCCGGTCGAGGTCGACATCAGCGGCCTGAAGCCCGGCGAGATGGTCACCGTGCCGTGGCGCGGCAAGCCGGTCTGGATCCTGAACCGCACCGACGACATGCTGTCCGACATCGTCAAGGCCGACAAGGAAGTGGCCGATCCGACCAGCAAATCCCCGTATTCGATGCCGTTGCCCGCGTATTGCGCGAACGAATATCGCGCGCGGGCCGATCGCAAGAACATTCTCGTCGTGATGGCCGTGTGTACCCACCTCGGGTGCACGCCTAGCCAACGCTTCTCGCCGGGTCCGCAGCCGAACCTGCCGGACGACTGGCCGGGCGGTTTCCTGTGCCCGTGCCACGGTTCGACCTACGACCTCGCCGGCCGCGTGTTCAAGAACAAGCCGGCGCCTCAGAATCTCGACATCCCGCCCTACATGTTCACGTCGGCAACGACCCTCGTGATCGGCAAGGACGAGAAAGGAGAAGCGTGATGGCAGTCGAGAACAAGGAAGTCTCCACGACAGGTGTCACCGGCTGGATCGATCAACGCTTCCCGCTCACGTCTACCTGGAAGAAGCACGTTTCCGAGTACTACGCGCCGAAGAACTTCAATTTCTGGTACTTCTTCGGCTCCCTCGCGCTGCTGGTGCTCGTCAACCAGATCGTCACGGGCATCTTCCTGACGATGAACTACAAGCCCGACTCGGTCCTCGCGTTCGCGTCGGTCGAGTACATCATGCGCGAGGTGCCGTGGGGCTGGCTGATCCGCTACATGCATTCGACCGGCGCATCGCTGTTCTTCGTCGTCGTATATCTGCACATGTTCCGCGGGCTGATGTACGGGTCGTACCGCAAGCCGCGCGAGCTCGTGTGGATCTTCGGTTGTGCGATCTTCCTGTGCCTGATGGCCGAGGCGTTCTTCGGCTACCTGCTGCCGTGGGGCCAGATGTCGTTCTGGGGCGCGCAGGTGATCGTGAACCTGTTCTCGGCGATCCCGTTCGTCGGTCCGGACCTGTCGTTGTGGATCCGCGGCGACTACGTCGTGTCCGACGTCACGCTGAACCGCTTCTTCGCGTTCCACGTGATCGCGATTCCGCTCGTGCTGGTGGGCCTCGTCGTCGCGCACCTCGTCGCGCTGCACGAAGTGGGGTCAAATAACCCCGACGGCATCGAGATCAAGGCGAAGAAAGACGCGAACGGCATTCCGCTCGACGGTATCCCGTTCCATCCGTACTACTCGGTGCACGACTTCTTCGGGGTGTGCGTGTTCCTGATGGTGTTCGCGGTGATCGTGTTCTTCGCGCCGGAAATGGGCGGCTACTTCCTCGAGTCGAACAACTTCGTGCCGGCGAACCCGCTGCAGACGCCGCCCGAGATTGCGCCGGTGTGGTACTTCACCGCGTTCTACGCGATGCTGCGTGCGACTACCGACCCGTTCAAGATCGTGCTGATGATCGTGATCGCGCTGCTCGGCGTGCTCGCGCTGGTCCGCGCGCGCGGCAAGTGGAAGATTGGCCTGCCGGTGCTGGCGGCGGCCATCGTCGTGTTCATGTTCGTGACGGAATCGAAGTTCTGGGGCGTGGTCGTGATGGGTTCGGCGGTGATCACGCTGTTCTTCCTGCCGTGGCTTGATCGCAGCCCGGTGAAGTCGATCCGCTACCGGCCGCTGTTCCACAAGGTGTTCCTCGGGATCTTCGTCGCGGCGTTCCTGATCCTCGCGTTCCTCGGCACACGGCCGCCTTCACCGGCCGCGACGCTGATCGCGCAGGGCTGCGCGCTGATTTACTTCGCGTTCTTCCTCGGCATGCCCGTCTGGACGCCGCTTGGCACGTTCAAGCAGCCGCCGGAGCGGGTGCGCTTCAAGCCCCATTAACGTGAGCGAGGAGAGAACGACATGAAGAAACTGCTTTCGACGCTCGCACTGATCGGGGCGACGGCCGTGGCGCTGCTGGCGGCGCCGGCCGTGCGCGCGGAAGGTAATTTTCCGCTCGACCGGGCGCCCGATAACACGGAAAATCTCGTTTCGCTTCAGCACGGCGCGCAATTGTTTGTAAACTATTGCCTGAACTGCCACAGCGCGAACCTGATGCGCTACAACCGTCTGACGGATCTGGGCATATCCCAGAAGGAGATCGAAACGAATCTCCTGTTCACGACCGACAAGGTCGGGAGCACGATGTCCGTCGCGATGCGGCCCGAAGACGCGAAGAACTGGCTCGGCACCTCGCCGCCCGACCTGTCGGTCGAGGAGCGGGCGCGTGGCCGCGACTGGCTGTACACGTATCTGCGGAGTTTCTACCGCGACGATACGCGGCCGACCGGCTGGAACAACGCGGTGTTCGAGAACGTCGGCATGCCTCATGTATTGTGGCAACTGCAGGGGCAGCGCACCGCCAAATTCGAAGACAAGACGGACGAGGAGACGGGCGAGAAGGCCCACGTGCTCGTCGGCTTCCAGCAGGTCACGCCGGGGACGTTGTCGTCGCCGGATTATGATGCTGCGGTAGCCGACCTGGTGGCCTATATGACATGGATGTCCGAGCCGGCCCAGCAGACCCGCAAACGCCTCGGCGTGTGGGTGCTGGTCTTTCTCGGTGTCCTGACTTTCCTGTCCTGGCGGCTCAATGCCGCGTACTGGAAAGATATCAAGTAAACACGCCTGATCGGCGTGGGGCCGGTGCAAGGCGGAACCCGTGAAAGGGGTTGCGCGGCGCGCCGGCCCTCGGCTTTTTTGAGGAAACGCAAATATGATGGTTCTGTATTCCGGCACAACTTGCCCGTTCTCCCAGCGTTGCCGGCTGGTGCTGTTCGAGAAGGGCATGGACTTCGAGATCCGTGACGTCGACCTGTTCAACAAGCCGGAAGACATCTCGGTGATGAACCCGTACGGTCAGGTGCCGATTCTGGTCGAGCGCGACCTGATCCTGTACGAATCGAACATCATCAACGAATACATCGACGAGCGCTTCCCGCACCCGCAACTGATGCCGGCCGATCCGGTGCAGCGCGCCCGTGCGCGCCTGTTCCTGCTCAACTTCGAGAAGGAGCTGTTCGTTCACGTCAGCACGCTCGAGAACGAGAAGGGCAAGGCAGCGGAGAAGAACCACGAGAAGGCACGCCTCGCGATTCGCGATCGCCTGACGCAGCTCGCGCCGATCTTCGTGAAGAACAAGTACATGCTCGGCGAAGAATTCTCGATGCTCGACGTCGCGATCGCGCCGCTGCTGTGGCGTCTGGATCACTACGGCATCGAGCTGTCGAAGAATGCCGCGCCGCTGATGAAGTATGCCGAGCGGATCTTCAGCCGTCCGGCGTATATCGAAGCACTGACGCCGTCCGAAAAGGTCATGCGTCGCTGATGGTGCAATGAGTGCATGACGGAGCGGGCGGCGCGGCGTGCCGCGTGCCCGCTCCGGGTTCGAGGATTGTGATGCAAGAGATTTCAACGAAGCCTTATCTGCTGCGCGCGCTGTACGAGTGGTGCACCGATAACGGTTACACGCCGCATATCGCGGTGAGGGTCGACAACTCGACGCGCGTGCCGCGTCAGTTCGTGCGTGACGGCGAGATCGTGCTCAACATCAGCTTCGAGGCGACGAGCCAGCTGCAGATGGGTAACGAGTGGATCGAGTTCACCGCCCGGTTCTCCGGGAAGGCGCACAAGATCGAGATTCCGGTGGCCAACGTGCTCGCGATTTATGCACGGGAGAACGGTCAGGGGATGGCGTTCCAGGTCGATGCGGTGGCGGGCGAGGGCGAGGATTCGGGCGCGTTCGAAGACGAGGCCGCGCAGGTTGAAGATGCGTCGCGTGACGAGTCGCCTGCGGTGTTGGCGCCTGTCGTCGATAGCGGTGCGAACGAGGAACCGTCCGAAGGGGCCGACGAACCGCCGAAAACCGACGGAGATGGCTCGAAAGGCGGCAGCAGACCTCGCCTCAAGATCGTGAAATGAGGTAGAATCTCGCGCTTACGCCGGCTTAGCTCATCTGGTAGAGCAGTTGATTTGTAATCATCAGGTGGCGGGTTCGAGTCCTGCAGCCGGCACCAAATCCGAAAAGGGGTTACGGAATTTTCCGTAACCCCTTTTTCGTTCATGGGGGCACACGCCGCGATGTCGCGTGCGCCATCGTTGTCCCCATCTCCCTGTCACGCCTGCGTCACGCGGCACCCCTAACGTTGCACATTCCCGTCGCGGTAGCATCGTCGCGATCGGGGCGTGCGTGACCGCATGCGACGCCGTGCCCGCGTCGCGCAGCGGTCACTCGGGATCTCGCTCCCGCGAACGCATCGGCTTATGCCTCGCACCATTCCATTCGAAAACACGATCGACGCCGAATGAGCTGGGTCGCGGACGATCAGGAGACAAGGACCATGTTGAGTCCGCATGAATTCTCTATGCTGCTGCGCATTGCGCGTGCGCCGGACAGTGTCGACCTCGCGAACCCGGCGTTCGCCGTGCTCGTCGAAAAGCGGCTGGTCGACGATACGCAGGTACGCGTGAACGCGGTGGCCGCGCGCCCGGCGCTGACGCCGATCGGCCAGATGCTGCTGGCGCGCTTCGACGAGGCGGCTTGAGAGAAGGGAGTAGAACCGCAGAGAAGCGTCACGCCTTCGCCGCAGCGAAAGACGTGACGTGATGAAAGCAGAAAGCGCGGCGAACCGCGAACCGCTTACTGCGCGACCGGCACGGTCACGTCGCTACCGAACCAGTGCATCGAGATCTTCTTCAGCGTGCCTTCCTTGCGCAGCGAATCCAGCGCATCGTTGATCGCCTTCTCGAACTTCGGGTTGCCCTTGCGGAACGGAATCGCCATCTCCTGCTTGCCGCCGTTCAGCACCGCCCCCGAGCGCAGCGGCAGGTTCGACGTCTTGATCATGTACGGCAGCATCAGGCGGTCGTCGAGCGTCGCCTCGATCCGGCCCGCGGCGAGGTCGCGCAGCTTTTCCGGTGCGCCCGGGTACGTCTGCACCTCGATGCCCGGCACGCTGCGCGCCATCTGGTCATAGTTGGTGCCGAGCGTCACGCCGAGCTTCTTGCCCTTGAAATCCTCGAGCGACTTGAAGTTGCGCGTGTCGTCCTTGCGCTGAATCAGCTGCGCGGCCGAATACGTGTACGGCTCGCTGAAGTCGAGCACTTCCTTGCGCTGCGGCGTGATCGTGACCTGGTTGACGATCACGTCGAACTTGCCGGCCTGCAGCCCCGCGATGATCCCGCTCCATTCGGTCGGGACGAACTGCGTCTTCACGCCGAGCTTGCCGGCAACCGCATTGGCGACGTCGACGTCGAAGCCTTCCAGTTGACCCGACGTGCCGCGCGAGTTGAACGGCGGATACGTGCCTTCCAGACCGACGCGCAGCACGCCGGCTTTTTTCACCGAGTCGAGCAAGTCTTCCGCATGCGCGGCGACGGCCGTGAAACCGAGGGCCGACGCGAGCAGCAGGCCCGACAGCAGGAACTTCGAACGTTTCATCTTGGATCTCCAATATTCAGTGTAGTAATCGAGCGCCAGGCATCGATCGTGTCCGGGCGAGGCCGGAATACGAGCACGTAGACACTACTCGCAACCGGGCGGCGCCGGAAGTCGAATTGGCCCTGATTGCAATCGATTTCGGCGGGCGGCGGGGGCCGCAATGCAACGCGCCGATGCGGCTCGTCGATGCCGAACAAGCGTTTGAGCCGTTCACCGGGCGGTTCGGAATGCGCTCGAAAATAGTCTTTTAAATCAAGTCATCTTTCAAATTTGCGCGGTAATTTGTCTGTAAAATCGCGCGAGCGAAATCCAATACCGTGCCATCCGAGGGCGCGTCAAAAGAAGAAAAGGCCGTTGCCATGAACATGCAGAACACTGTCGCCGCATTGCGCGGCGGGTTGCTTCAGCAGGACCGGTTGTTGAAGCTCGATACGCCGTTGGGCGCGAACGTGCTGACCGTGCAGCGGGCGGTCGGCCGCTCGCGCATCGGACGCGCGTACGAATTCACGCTCGACGTATTGTCCGTCGATAGCGATCTGGAACTCAAAAAGCTGATCGCGCAGCCGGTCACGTTGTGGGTTCAGCAAGGCGATCGCAGCTACCGGCCGATCAACGGATACGTCCATACCGCGCGCCGCCTCGGCGCTGATGGCGGGCTCACGACCTATCAGCTCACGTTCGCCGATTTCACCCATTTCCTGAAGTTTCGTCGCGATCAGCGGCTCTGGAACGACACGACCGTCGACCAGATCATCAGCGACGTGCTGAATCAGCATCCGCAGGCGCAGGGGCATTTCCGCTTCGCGCTGTCGCAGCCGCTGCCGAACCGCTCGTACACACGTCAGCACGATACCGACTGGCATTTCGTGCACCGGCTGATGGAGAGCGAAGGCCTCTACTGCACCTGGCAGCAGGCCGACGACGGCAAGTCGCATACGCTCGTGATCACCGACAACCTGCAGGCGTTCGCGCCGCTGTCGCCGGAAACCGTGCGCTTCTATCGCGGCGGCGCGGCGAGCGAACCCGACGGGTTCACGCAATGGTCGGGCACGCGCACGCTGCAGAGCGTGACACGAACCACGCGCACGTTCGACTACAAGAATCCATCTCAACCGTCGAACCCGAAGGGCACGACGCTGCCGACGATGGGCGGCCAGGGCGAATTGCCCGATCAGCTCGAAGTCTACGAGTACACCGGTGCGTACACGTATCTGGACCAGACGCGCGGCGACCATCTGACGAAGATCCGGATGGAGCAGTGGGAGTCGGAGGCGAAGCGCTTCCACGGCGCGGGCGGTGTGCGCGCGATCGATGCCGGCCGGCGCTTCACGCTGGCGGACCATCCCGAACACGATCGCGACCCGGCCGACCAGCGCGAATTTGCGGCGATCGGCGTCGAGTGGTGGATCGAGAACAACCTGCCGGTGGCGAGCAGCAGCGCGGACTTTCCGTACAGCCTGCGCGACGCGTTGACGCAAGCGCAGGAGGGCTACGGCGCCGATCCCGTGTTTCGCGTGCCGCATGACGACGGCTCGGTCGGCTTCTACCTCGTGGAAGTCGAGGCGCAGCGCGTAAACGTGCCGTATCGCAGCCCGTTCGAACACGAGAAGCCGAAGATGCACCTCGAGACGGCGCTCGTCGTTGGGCCGCAGGGCGAGGAAGTCTATACCGACGAGTTGAACCGGATTCGCGTGCAGTTCGTGTGGGATCGCCTGAACCCGGGCAACGAGAATGCGTCGTGCTGGGTGCGCGTCGTGCAGTCGGACACCGGTGGCGGCTATGGCGGCGTGCATGTGCCGCGTGTCGGCGAGGAAGTGCTGATCGATTACGTCGGCGGCGACTGCGACCGGCCGTTGGCGGTCGGACGCGTGTACAACGGCGCGAACCAGCCGCAGTGGCATAGCGACGGGATCCTCTCCGGCTATCGATCGAAAGAGTATTCCGGCAGCGGCTACAACCATCTCGTGATGGACGACGCGACCGGGCAGAACCGCGTGCAGCTGATGAGCAGCAGCGCGAACAGCCTGCTGCATCTCGGCTACATCATCGACCAGAACGGCAATTCGCGCGGGTCGTATCTCGGGAGCGGTTTCGACCTGCGGTCGGACGCGTACGGCGCGGTGCGGGCGAGCCAGGGCCTGTACGTCACCACGCATCCGAAGGCAGTGAACAGCCAGCCGCTCGACGTGAAGGAAGCGCAGCAGCAGCTCGTGACGGGCGAGAGCCTGGTCGAAGCGCTGTCGGGCGTGAGCGAGCAGCATCAGGCGGAAAGTCTCAAGGAAGCCCACGACACGATGCGCGCGTTCACCGACGCGACGCAGGAGAGTGCATCGGGCAACGCATCCGGCGGGCGTACGGCCGGCGGCGGCACGGGCAGCGCGAACGCGTTCAAGGAACCGGTGATGCTGTTCGGCAGCCCGTCGGGAATCGGGATGTCGACGCAGCAGTCGCTGCATATGGTCGCGAACGATCATGTGAACGTCGCGAGCGGACAGAGCGTGCATGTCGCGGCGGGCAAGTCGCTGATCGGCAGCATCGGGCAGAAGCTGAGCCTGTTCGTGCAGAACGCAGGGATGAAGCTGTTCGCGGGCAAGGGCAAGGTCGAGATCCAGGCGCAGTCGGACAACGTCGAGGTGACCGCGCAGAAGGCGGTAAAGGTTGTATCCGCAACCGACAGGATCGAGATCGCGGCCGATCAGGGAATCCTGCTGACGAGCGGCGGCGGATATATCCGCATCCAGGGCGGCAACATCGAGATTCACGCGCCGGGCGCCATCGACGTGAAGGGCGCGTCGCATACGTTCGCCGGGCCGGCGAGCATGGGCTATCCGCTGCCGAGCCCGCGGCCGGATCAGCCGGGGCAGCTGGAACTGTTTCACAAGTACGTGAACGGCGAGGCGGTGAAGGGCGGGTTGTTCACGGTGAAGGATGTGAACGGCGCCGTGCTGAAGAAAGGCGCGCTCGACAACAGCGGCTATACGGTCGTGAGCGGGTTGCCGCCGGGGGCGGTGCGTGTCGAATTCGGAAAGGATCCGCGCGAGTCCAATCAGCCGGCGAACTACTTCAAGCAGGCGAAGTGGCCGGCAGAGCCCGCTGAGCCGTCGCCGGACGCGGCGCAGGCAGCGGCGAGCGGGCAGCTCGCGAGCCAGTTGCAGGGCATGGCGCCTGCCGCGACGACGGCGGCGATGGGGCTCGTGAGCGGCGGCAGCGCGGGCGCCGCACTCGGTGGCCTCGCGAACTCCGCGATGCCGGCTGCCGCGAGTGCGTTGGGTGGTGCTGGCGTTGCGTCGGCGTTGCAGACGGCCTCGAGCCTGAGTGGTGCCGCGAAGCAGGTGGCCGGGATGGTGCAAGCGGCGCGGCAAGGTGGCCTCGCGGCGTTGGCTGCACCGGCTGCGAATGCGGCGTCCGGAGCCCTGCAGGGCGCATTGCCGGGTGCTTTGCCGGGCGTCGCCGGTATCGCGGGCGAGGGCGCCACGACGGTGGCGTCGGCAGCAGGCGCCACGGGCATGAAGCTGCCGACGAGCGGCTTCGGCGGACCGTTGAAATCCTGAGAGAGCGCGGCTTGTCAGCCGTCTTGAAAAAAACGAATTGAACGAAGAACGACATGGCACAACAACTTCCACCAGGTGCTGAGAAGGAACAGGCCGTTACCTGGCTCAGCGATGTTTCGGCCAAGGACGTCGCGGCAGTCGGCAACCGCTTCGACGCGTGGTTGCGCCGGATCAGCGGCAATCACATCACGTTCGAGGACGTGAAGACGTTTGCCGGTGCCGTGCCGATCGTCGGCAACATCATGGCGATGGTCGACGCGCTGGGCGATATTGCTGAAATCGTCGAGAAGCGTGGTGGTCAGGTGCTCGATTACATGAGCCTCGCGATCAACCTGCTCGGCATCATTCCGATTCCGCCGACACTCGCGCCGTTCCGGATGTCGGCGCGCCCGCTGCTCGCGCTTGTCCGTCATGAATTGCTGGCGACGCGCAACAATCTCGGCGCGGCGATCATCTCCGTGCTGGTCACGCATATCAACGCGACTTGCGCGACCGAGATCGAGGATTTTCTGAACAAGCTGAAGGCCGGCCTCGTCGAGCTGCTCGACGGATGCGCGTCGAAAGCCGAGGAGCTCATGATCGCGCTGGCGACCGGCATGGACAAGGCGCTGCACGGACAGCTCTTCGATGCCAACGCCAATCTGAAACGCCAGCAACAGCTTGCGCAGAAGATGGCGGACAACCGGCCGTGGTACAGCCCGAGTCGAGTCGGTGACGGCATCCAGTTCGCATACGAGGGCACCAAGGCGCTTGGCAAGAAGGCCGTGAACAAGACGGCGGGCACGATGGCGAAGCTCGCGCCCGACGCGTGGCTTGAGCCGTTTCGCGGCACGGTGACTTTCCTTCGAACCGAGGCGCCGAAGATCGCGAAGTCGATCCGCTCGCTTGCCGGCAGCGAAGAAGGCAAGATGATGTGGCTGGTGTTGCAGCTGATCGAGGCCGTCGGGCGCGTCAAGGCACGCGCAAAGCTTCATGAGCAGACTGCGGACGTCAAGGCAGCCGGCACGAGCCAGGCGAGGAAGACGCGCGGACAGGAGGGGCTCGAGAAAACCAACGGGCAAGCGCCGGCCGAAGGGCCCGGGAAGAGCACGTGCAAGGCATGCGGAATCGGGGCTTCACTCGCGTCGATTGATTTCGCATTCGGTGACGAAACCTTCTCGCACGTCGATTTCGATCTGCCGGGCGCGCTGCCGCTCGTTTGGGAGCGTACGTATCGCTCCCGGTTGTCCGCCTATGACAACGGTGAGCTGGGCGCGCGATGGATCACACCCTATACGACGCGAATCGACAGCAAGAACGGTCAGTGGGTCTATCGCGATGCGGAGGGGCGCAGCATCGACTATCCGGCGCTGGCAGCCGGCGCGGTGCACGACGATCTGTCGGAGAACCTGACGCTGTCGCGGCTCGACGATACGTGGGTGACGGTCGCATACGGCCATGACGCGCTGCATGTGTACGAGCGCCGCGGCGACGCGTTCCGGCTCGCGATGCAGAAGGATCGCGCCGGCAACACGATCACGCTCGACTACGATGCGCTCGATCGCCTTGCGCGCCTGATCGATGCGAGCGGCAATGTGCTCGCATTCGAGCACGACAAGCATGGCCGGATCGTACAGATCGAGCATGTGCTCAAGGACGGTGCGCGCCGCGCGCTGGCGACCTACGAATACGACGCGAGCGGCGATCTCGTGCGCGCGGTCGATCGCCATGGCAACGCGCGGGCGTATCAATATCACCGCCACCTGGTGACGCGCTACACCGATCGCACGGGCCGCGGGATGACGCTCGAATGGGATGGCGCGGATGCCGACGACAACGCCGACGCGAAATGCATCCGCGAATATGCGGAGGACGGGAGCCTCGATCTCCGGCTCGCGTGGAATCCGAATATCCGTCTGACCTACGTAACCGATGCGCTCGGTCAGATGACGCGGTACTACTTCAACATCCACGGTTACGTGTACCGGATCGTCTACCCGGACGGCAACCAGGAGTGGTTCCGGCGCGATGCGCATCACAATCTGGTGCTGCATATTCGCCAGGACGGCAGCATCGAACGGCGCGAATACGACGCGCGCGGCAACCTGGTTCAGCACGAGCGGGCGGACGGCAGCGTTGTCGAGATGGCATACGACGACAAGGATCAGATGATCCGCCTCGTCGATCCGAACGGGCACGTGTGGCAGCGCAAGTACGACGATGCCGGAAACGTCGTCGAGGAAATCGATCCGCTCGAGCACGCGACGAAGTACGAATACAACGACAAGGGTTTGCCGACGCAGATCACCGATGCGAAGGGCGGCACGAAGACGCTCGAGTACAACGATGCCGGGCAGGTTACGAGCTACACGGATTGCTCGGGAAAGAAGACCGAGTGGCGCTACGACGACATTGGTCGCGTGATCGAGACCAAGGATGCGTCGGGCGGCATGATCGCTTATGGCTATGGTCCGAATGGCCAATTGACGGAGATCCGTTCGCCGGACGGCGTCGAGCACGTGCAATACGACGCTGAAGGCCGCTTGTTGCGGCATACCGATCAGCTCAACCGATCGACGCGATACGGTTATGACGCGGCCGGCCGTATTGCGAGCCGTGCGGATGCGCTCGGGCAGACGCTTGCGTATCGCTATGACCGTCTCGGTCGCTTGAGCGCGCTGACCGACGCGAACTTTGCGACATACCAGTTCCGCTACGATCCGGCGGGGCGGCTGATCGAGGAGGTCGGCTTCGACGGCAAGTCGACGCGTTATCAGTACGACAAGGAAAGTGGCAGCCTCGTTTCGGTCGACGAAGCCGGCTGCGTGACGTCGATCGACGTCGATGCGAATGGTCGTCTGCTGAAGCGTGCCGCGGGGGAGAGCGAGGAACGGTTTGCCTACGACCCGAGCGGCAGATTGATCGATGCGGTGAACCGGTACAGCCGTGTGCAGTTCTTCTTCGATCCGGCTGGCAATCTCGTGCGCGAACATCACGCGTACGATCTGTTCGGCGAACGGAGCAGCTACGTGTGGCATCACGAGTATGACGAACTCGGCAATCGGCGACGGACAGTGCGGCCGGACGGCCATGCGGTCGACTGGTTGATGTACGGCTCCGGGCATGTGCACGGGATGCTGCTCGACGGCGAGGAGCGCGTGCAGTTCGAGCGCGATGACTTGCATCGCGAGACGGTGCGCGTGCTGTCGAGCAAGGTCGGGCAGCGCACGCACTACGATCCGGCAGGGCGCGTGTTGCAGCAGACGATCCAGCGGCCGACATCGCCTGCGCCGCTTGCCGAGCGGCGCTATCGCTATGACGCGGTGGGGCAGTTGTCGCGAATCGAGGACAGCCGCAAGGGCGGGACCGACTATCGATACGATCCGGTCGGGCGGCTGATCGAAGCAAACAGCCCGGTCGCGAAGGAGCGATTTGCGTTCGATCCGGCAAGCAACATCATCGATCCGGTGCGAACTGCGGACACGCCCGCGTCGCGTCCGAGCCCGGTGCGGCCGGAAAGCACGTTGCCGGTTGAGGTGCCGAAGGTGCTCGGGAACCTGCTGAAGGCGTATGCGGGGATGCACTTCGAGTACGACGCGCGTGGGAATCTGGTGCGCAAGCGTACGCCGGCGGGCGAGCAGGAATACGAGTGGGATGAATTCAATCGCATGCTGTCTGCGCGCGTTGCCGAGACGTCGCGGCAGAGTCAGGCGCGGTATTTTTATGACGCGTTTGGGCGGCGTATTGCGAAGGAAGTGAACGGGGCGCGGACGGTGTTCGGGTGGGATGGTGACACGCTGGCGTACGAGAGCGACGGCGAGCGCGGCACGCATTATCTCTACGAGCCGGGTACGTTCGTGCCGCTGGCGCAGTATGTGGCGGAGCCGGTCGAGGGGATCGCGACGCCGGAGTGGAAGAGCTCCGACCGCTATGTGCCGGAGGAGGATCCGCTGCAGAAGGTGCCGGAGCGGCGAGGTAATGCGGCGGTGTTCTATTACCACTGCGATCAGATTGGCACGCCGCAGTTGATGACCGACGACGACGGTGACGTCGTGTGGGAAGCGTTGTACAGGGCTTGGGGTGAGGCGCGGGAGGTGATTGCGCGGGCGTCGAAGGTCGCGGGGATCGAGGTGAGGAATTCACTGCGATTCCAGGGCCAGCGAGCTGATGAAGAAACCGGACTGCACTACAATCGGTATCGATATTACGATCCGAATAGCGGGCGGTTTGTATCAACGGATCCGATCGGACTCGCGGGTGGAACCAACGTCTTTCAATACGCGCCAAACCCGACGCTGTGGATCGATCCTCTGGGACTGGCTCGATGCCCCTGTGACTGCTTGAAGAAGGGGAATCCAGAGGGGACGGGTCCATACCGCGGTGGTTCCTATGGTGGCACTACGGCGGCTGGAATTGAATCGCACCACATGCCTGCAGACAGTGTGAGTCCGCTCGCTAGAAGCCAAGGCCCAGCGATACAGATGGACCCTGATGACCATGCGCTAACAATGAGCCACGGTTATCAGGGCAATGCCGGCAAGGAATATCGTGGGCAAGTTCAAAGCAAACTAGAGGCCGGAGATTGGCGCGGCGCGATGGCTATGGAAATACGCGACGTTCGGCGTGTTGCCGCACAAGTTGGAAATCCGAAGAAGTACAACGAGGCTATGACAGAAATGCTGGCATATGCCAAATGTCGTGAGTTCTTGAAAAAATAGGGAGCTTTGCATGAATGACACTGACTTTGAGCAATGGCGCAATTCACTACTGTCGCTCGATCGTTATGAGAATTCGACTGATGCGAGGGCATTTGTTAAGTTGGTGAAGGATGTGCAGGATCAGCTTGACGGCCGAGTGATCGACGCGTTGTTGGACACCTTTTGCGATGCGGATGATTACGGTATTCAAGAGTCCGTGCTAGTCGTTCTCGATAAAGCTGATGGGGGCTTATACGCAGAACGCCTCGCAGCGAAGTTTGGAGATTTGCAACGTAATGCAAGTGCTCAAGAATGGCCGCTGATTTTGATCGGACGGGTTGTGAACTCAAACGACGCTGCGAAGACGAAGGCCATAGTTGACGCGGCGAAAAGGATGCAAGGGGATCTCAATAGCTTCATACATAGCGATGCCTTCTTGGACGAGTATCCGGAGATAAGCTCGTACTTCTAAGCGAACGAGAGGTAGATGAGTTTCGCAGAGACAGGAGCATTCTGATAGTGGCTGCCCTACAACCGCCATCGGTAATATGATCGCGGCTCGGGGCGCTTCATATGGAAAGCCTCGATCCGATTGGCTGGTGGGGTCAACGTATTTCAATATACGCGCAATCCGGTTGCGTGGGTTGATCCGCTCGGGCTTGCGCCGTGCAACTTGATTCGCTACAAGATTAGAGACAGCGTTACACCAATGGCGGGCTCTCGTCAGACTGGCATCAATCCCGCGTGGAAAGCGGAGCAGGAACTGGTGAAAGCGACTGGTTCTGGAACGGTAGACTGGACGCCTGCGCAAATGGACGAATTGCTCAGTACGGGTAAAATTTCCGGATTCACGGGGGCACCATATAAATAATGTAGAAAGTAGTCCTGCATGGGCTGGGAATCCGCGCAATATCGTATTTCTGTCGAATGGGCCGAGTGGTGGTGATCATTTGAATAGTTTGCAGGGACGCCGTGAGAATTATCAAAATGCGACGTCGGGTCGATTAATTGACCGTTCGGCAATGATAAATCAACATCAGCGGGCGAGTGAAAATGCAAAATGCGGATAATGTTTTTCAAGAGGTGCGTGAGATTCTCGGTGTCGGTGCAAGCATGGCGCCTCAGGTGGCTGCATCAATAACATTGCAGTCATTTTTGGACAAGGGAGTTGAGACTTGGGTATCTGCTTTGCGAGGAACTGATCTTCAGATTCCTTGGTCTGCCGAAGAACTTCGCCTATACGGAAGTTATTCGACCTTAGAGGAAGGGCAAGTCGGGTACCGGGTTGACGCATCTGGAAGCCGCTTTCAAAAGTGGCAAGATGATTGGATCGTTCTCGGTGAAATTAGCGGAGATCCAATCATCGGAATTGCCGAGTAGAACGACTGCGCTATTTTTTTTGCGCGCCATGGATCTGGGTCATGGAAACCCAATCTCGTTTCAGATGACATAGTTACGTTTGCCATGGTACTGCGCGTTTGGTGTGATCTCTTTGTTGTGAAATACTCGAGAGATATTTATGACGATACGTTGGCGGTGCGATCGGATTTCTTGGAAGAATTACGGGACCGAGTGAGCAAGATTGTTTCGACCTCGCAGGTCGATATGTTCATGAGTATGGTGGACGGCTAGTTGCCACGTCCACGCTTACAACGCGAAGATCGGCAAAGAAGTCGTCCATGACCTGAGGGCGGGTACGGCCCGGACAGCGGCAGCCTCGTTTCGGTCGACGAAGCGGGTTACGTGACGTCGATCGACGCCGATGCGAATGGTCGTCTGCTGAAGCGTGCCGCGGGAGAGAGCGAGGAACGGTTTGCCTACGACCCGAGCGGCCGGTTGATCGATGCGGTGAACCGGTACAGCCGTGTGCAGTTCTTCTTCGATCCGGCTGGCAATCTCGTGCGCGAACATCACGCGTACGATCTGTTCGGCGAACGGCGCAGCTACGTGTGGCATCACGAGTATGACGAACTCGGCAACCGGCGGCGTACCGTGCGGCCGGACGGCCATGCGGTCGACTGGCTGATGTATGGCTCCGGGCATGTCCACGGAATGCTGCTCGACGGCGAGGAGCGCGTGCAGTTCGAGCGCGATGACTTGCATCGCGAGACGGTGCGCGTGCTGTCGAGCAAGGTCGGGCAGCGCACGCACTACGATCCGGCAGGGCGCGTGCTGCAGCAGACGATCCAGCGGTCGACCTCGCCTGCGCCGCTTGCCGAGCGGCGGTATCGCTATGACGCGGCGGGCCAGTTGTCGCGAATCGAGGACAGCCGCAAGGGCGGGACCGACTATCGATACGATCCGGTCGGGCGGCTGATCGAAGCAAACAGCCCGGTCGCGAAGGAGCGATTTGCGTTCGATCCGGCAAGCAACATCATCGATCCGGTGCGAACTGCGGACACGCCCGCGTCGCGTCCGAGCCCGGTGCGGCCGGAAAGCACGTTGCCGGTTGAGGTGCCGAAGGTGCTCGGCAACCTGCTGAAGGCGTATGCGGGGATGCATTTCGAGTACGACGCGCGCGGGAATCTGTTGCGCAAGCGTACGCCGGCGGGGGAACAGGAATACGAGTGGGACGAGTTCAATCGCATGCTGTCTGCGCGGGTTGCCGAGACGTCGCGGCAGAGTCAGGCACGATACTTCTATGACGCGTTCGGTCGGCGGATCGCTAAGGAGGTGAACGGCGAGCGGACGGTCTTCGGATGGGATGGTGACACGCTGGCGTACGAGAGCGACGGCGAGCGCGGCACGCACTATATCTACGAGCCGGGGACGTTCGTGCCGCTAGCGCAGTATGTGGCGGGACCGGTCGAGGGGATCGTGACGCCGGAGTGGAAGAGTACCGACCGCTATGTGCCGGAGGAGGATCCGCTGCAGAAGGTGCCGCAGCGGCGGGGTGATGCGGCGGTGTTCTATTACCACTGCGATCAGATTGGCACGCCGCAGTTGATGACCGACGACGACGGTGACGTCGTGTGGGAAGCGTTGTACAGGGCTTGGGGTGAGGCGCGGGAGGTGATTGCGCGGGCGTCGAAGGCGGCGGGGATCGTGTCTAGGAATCGGTTGCGGTTTCAGGGGCAGCAGTTCGATGATGAGACAGGGCTCGCGTACAGCCGGTATCGATACTACGATCCGAACGTAGGTCGATTTATTAGTAGAGATCCAATCGGGCTCAGTGGCGGGATCAATGTGTACCGGTACGCACCTAATCCTGTCGGATGGATTGATCCGCTGGGTCTGACTTGTTGCGACTGTTTGTATCGGGGGGTGAGCGCTAACCATCCAGCGATTAACGATGCTAAAAAAGGCGTCGTCCGGCCAGCAAACCCCACGGCCAATCTGACACCAGAACAGCATGCGGAAGGCGGATTAACCGGGGAGAGTCAATTTGTTTCGTGGACACCCAGCAAAGATCTGGCTTTGCAACATGCAAACAAGGACGGCCCTGGCGGGGTGTTGCTGAGTGTACCGCGGGGAGCACCCGGTCCCGGCGATTCTTGGGCATGGGGTTGGACGCATATCAACGATTGGGGCGAAGTAGAAATGTTGCAAACAGGCACTCGTACTGGTGTGCATGTTTCGCGGGAGAGATGTCGATGATGAGCGGAATCGAACGCGTCAAGAGGATGTTGGGAAACATGCCCGCCAACGAATGGAGCGGCGCACTGGAATCGGTTTTGACCTCGCCGGATGTGGTTGAAATTCCAGGCTATCCTCGCATTGATCCGGCGTCTTTTGTCCTTGCTCGGGCGAAGTCGCGTCAAGCAAATACCCAGAAGCTCAAGCTAAAAACGTTTGGGCTCGCTAGCCTGATAACGGAGCTCGAGGCGTTGCCGGCCGATACACCATTGCAGAATTATGGGATTAAAACCGGGGCATATACAGGTTCTTGTTTTGTATTGGATGAAAAGCTCTTGGGGTGCGAGTTTGTGGAGCGGGGCACCGCAAAGACCATCCCGTTTTCGGGATAGTGAGTACGTGCCGCCGGGTTGCGGTATGTCGGCCACCCGGGCCATCGGGTTAAGAACGGGGAGACATATTTTTAGGATCGAAAAATGAATGGAGGCCTTCCTGACTGTCCAGTCGTGAGAGACGAAGGAGTGCAAATGGGGCTATGCGCGCCGCATGCGGCTCAGTCGACAACGCGCGCGGGCAATATCACGATCCCGGATTCGGCATAATCACGGCTTGCCACCGTGACCTCGCGATTCCCGCAACGCATTCACCCGTTCAACCGCAACACCTATGTCGACCATCCCCGCGACCACCGCGTCGCTGCAACACATTCTCGAGCACCCCGGCGATTTCTCCGGATGGCTCTGCCTGCCACCGATTCCGTGGACCCTCGACACAGAGGGCGCATTCATCGAAGACGCCGCCCACGCCGAGGGCACGACGCCACCCGCCACCGCACCACAACCCGGCTGGTGCCTCACATTGAACAGCGCGACGATCGAAGATATCGTGATCAACGCGCACGACCAGGTCGACGAACCGAGCGTCGCGCAGCTGTTCGACGCGTTCGTCTTCTACGTCGACAACGAAGAATTCATCCTGCTCTGACGACGCACGACGCACCCCACACGCCACAGTAAAAAAGGACCGCCACGCGGTCCCTTTTTACATGCAGCGTCAACGTCCGAACGAAGCCCAGCCCTCAAGGCAACGAAATCGTCAAATTCGCCGACTCCGGCCCGACCTTGATGACCTGCGAATAAGGCGCCAACGCCTGCAGCGTCTTGTCCTTGAGATAAGTATTGAGCCCGAGATACCCAAGCAACGCCACAAGCGCAAACACCGCCCCGATCGCCCAAACCGGCACCTCCCGCTTCAACCGGTGCGCGATCTGATCCGGCAGCGGCCAATGCGGCGCAAACGCCGCCCGCTTGCCCTTCATATGCGCGATCTCATCCCCAAGCCGCGCAGTGAGGTAGGCAAGCTTCTCCGGCCCCTCGAGCAGATACTTGCCCTGGAACCCGAGCAGCAGGCACATATGGAACACCTCGAGCGACTGCAGCCGCGCCGCGCCTTGCGCGCGACAGTCCTCGAGATACTGAAAGAACTTCTCCCCCGCGAGCTGTTCGCCGAACAGCACGAGCTGCAGCGGCCGGCGCTCCCAGTCCGCGCGGATCTTGAACTGCGACGACAGCACCATCTCGTCGATGGCCGCGCAGTACGCGAACTTCGCGCCATACACGTCCTCGGCCGGGATGTTCAGCTTCTTCGCGCCCCGCTCGAAATCCGACAGAAACTCCTGGATCTTCGTGCTGAACTCGCTTGCGCTGTCCGGCTCGCGGCCGTTCTTGAGCAGGAACAGCATGAAGAACCCGTCGTACAGCAGGTCGAGCAGCGAGCGGGCCTGGAACGCGGCATCGGTCGACGCCGGGGTATGAACGGGGGCCGGCGCGTTGTCGCCGAACAGGGAAGGCGCGTAGCTCATGATGTGACCGCGATCAGTTCGAATTTCAGGTCATTGATGCCAGTCGGCGCGTAGATCATCGCGGACTGGGCCTGCAGCATGCGCTCGTACAGCGCGCCGCGCGAATCGAGCGAGAAATAGCACGCACCCGGCCGCACGGGAATCGCGGGCGGCACCTGCGGCGTGTACGACAGCCGCACGCCGGGCATCGCCGACAGCACGAGCTTGTCGACGTCGTCGGGCGCGCCGACCTTGAAGCGGGCCGGCACCGCGTCGATGAGCTCGACGTTCGGCATGTCCGCGGACACGGCCAGGTAGAACTCGGTCTTGTCGTCGATCTTGCCGGAATCGAGGCGGCCGAGATGGAACGACGGACGCACCTCGTCGAGCGTGATCGCGAAGTAGCGCGTCGAGATCACGGTGTCGAGCAACTCGCGCAGCATCAGATCGAGACGCGCGAAGCTCGGGCCCGGATCGTCGTGGCGATACACGGGCAGGTCGGCGAGCGTGTAGCCCTTCGAGAACGTCATTAATTGCCCGGCGAGGCGCAGCAGTTCCTGGAACAGCCGCTCCGGATGCAGCGCCGCATGCTGATGCAGATGCGCGAGCGTCGCGAACGCGGCGTTCGCGGTGTGCAGCAGCCAGAACGACGCGATGTCGCCCGAGCGGAATTCGATGATGTTCTTCGACGGCTCGCGGTGAAAACCATACAGCGCGTTGACCTTCGCCTGCAACGCGTCGACGAGCTGACGCAGCCGCTGGTGCAGGATCGGCGACGCCTCGATCGCGAGGCACGGCGGCACGAAGTTGTCGTCGATCTCGAAGCCGGACGTCGCGGTGCGGCGCACGCGCACGAGCGGCACCGACAGCAGCTGGTCGCGCGGCTCGCTGTGCGCGATCAGCTTGACCTGCGTCTTCAGGAACGTGATGTCGGCTTCGGCGGCGTCGGTGAAGTTGTCGGCGACGCTCGTCTGCTCGCTGACGAAACGCGTCATGAAGCCGGCGGCCGGATCGTCGCTGTAGTTGGTGCCGTTCTCGCGCAGCGGGTGCAGCGCGAGATAGAACACGAATTCGTTGATGCCGTCGGGCAGCGTGTCGAGCGCGATCGGCGGCGGCAGGTCGTCGGCCTGCGGCGCGGCATACAGCGCGCCGTCCGGGAACACGAGCGCGAGCTCGGCGACGCGCAGCACGTTGCTGCCGAGCGCGTCGCGGTCGATGCGCACCGAGCGCACGCCCCAGTTGTACGGCTGGATCGCCTGGATGGATTCGAACAGGCGCGCCTCGTGGTAGGCGTCCTGCCGCTGGAAGTGTTGAGGCCGGAGGAACAGCCCTTCCCCCCAAAGCACCTTGGCCGAATAACTCATGTCAAATCCGGTTAATGTCGCGTTGCGATGTAATCGATCTGGTCGTGCCCGAATTAATCGCCAATTTGTTAACTCTTGTTAATTGACATTCGTGCGTCATGTTTAACCGCAAGTCACCGACGACAGCATATTCAGCGGTTGCGAAGGCGCACCCTGTTGCGGTGCGATGACGCTGCCATCGGTGACGGTCATCGCGCAATTATGCAGGCCGATGATTATGCCGGATTTCTCCGACTTCGCCGGGTCGAACGTCAGTTTCCATCGCTGGAGTGCGGGATCGCGGAACAGCGCGACGATGCCGAATGCCTGCGCTTCGCGCGATACCTTTTCGGTCGCGATATAGCGCTGGCCGGGAATCAGCGTGATTTCGCGCACGTTCAGCAGATCGGCGCCCAGCGCGGCCTTTTCCTTGGTCGGATCGGTAAATGCGTCGAACGGCGCCTGCTGGAACGAAGTCGGATCCTTCAGCGCGTAGAGCCTCACCACTAATGCGAGCGGCTTGCGATCGTTCGCGGCGTTCAGGTTGGGCGCGGCGGCCAGCGTGAGCCCGATGTTGCGCGGCGGCTTCTGGGCATCCGGCAGGTCGGGCTTGCCGACGCCGGCGGCCTGCAACACGGCGCTCGCGGCGGAGCCGAGCAACGGGGCGGCCGCGCATCCGGCCAGGAGCGCGCAGGCAATCGGCGGCAGCGCAAAGCGAATCATGGACGATCTCATCGTGTTTCCGGCGTGCCGCCTTTAACTCCCCTGTCAAAACTGCCGGGTATTTGCGCGTATGCCGCGAATGCCCGTCTTATCGGATGTCCAACTATTAAGCGCACGTGCTGCGCAGCGCGCCTTCGGAAATTTTTTCCGCCACCTCGCGACACACGGCGGCACAAGTAAAATTTGCATGCCCCTATCGATCGAAAAGGCTGCCGCGAGGCGGCTGCCAGTGGCGTTTCGAAGGGGTAGCGCACGGATTTAAAAGGAATTACCTTGCACGCGACGATTGAATTATGAAAAATTGATCGGTACTATACCCGCGCGCTTCTTGCAAAGCAAAAGAACCAGATTCTCAACGATTTTAATACTCACGCGCCGGTGGATATAACGATGAAAGACCGTCTCTTCGCAAAACTGTCTGGGGTAGTGCTGGCTTGCGGCGTGATCGCCGGTTGTGCGAGCCAGCCGCCGGCGCCGCCGACTGCCGAGGTGTTCAACAAGTCGCTGGCCGACGCGGACGCCGTTGCGAAGTCGGGGGATCAGGACAAGGCGCTCGGCCTGTACCAGCAACTCGCGAAGTCGGATCCGACGCGCGAGGAACCGTGGTCGCGCATCGCGCAGATCCAGTTTGCCCAGAACCATTATGGCCAGGCCATCGTCGCCGCGCAGGAAGCCCTGCAGCGCGATGCAACCGATCGTCAGGCGAAGAGCGTGCTCGCCGTGGCGGGGCTGCGGATCGCGACGCAGTCGCTCGGCGAGCTGCGTCAGGATGCGTCGCTTGCGGGCGACGCCAAGTCGGATGCGCAGGCGCTCGCGAAGCAACTGCGCGACACGCTCGGCGAATCGGCGCTGTTCCCGCCGGAGCAGCGGGTCACGAAGCCGCGTACGACGCGCCGCGTGATTCATCGTCCGAAGGCCGGTGCGGCGCCGGCCACCGAAGCAGCAACGACCGCGCCGACGCCGGCACCGGCGCCGGCCGCCGCGCCGCAGGCCGCGGCACCGCAAAAGGGTGGCGCCGACCCATTCAGCGCGCTTCGCTGATCGATCGATTGACGCGACAAAATCACAACTAACCTGGGAGCCGTCGAGATGGCCAAGAAAGAAAGCATTCAGAAAAGCTTGCAGAAAATACGGCCGCCGCGCGTCCAGCTGACCTACGAGGTCGAGAAGGGCGACGCGATCGAGGTGAAGGAGCTGCCGTTCGTCGTCGGGGTCGTCGGCGATCTGGCGGGCCAGTCCGAAGTCGAGCAGCCGAAGCTGCGCGACCGCAAGTTCGTCAACATCGACCGCGACAACTTCGACGACGTGATGAAGGCGATCGAGCCGCGCGCCGCGTTCCAGGTGGAAAACCGCCTGAGCCCGGAAGGCGGCAAGTTCGCGGTCGACCTGAAGTTCCGTTCGCTGTCGGATTTCAGCCCGGACGAAGTCGTCGAACAGGTCGAGCCGCTGCGCCGCCTGCTCGAGGCGCGCTCGAAGCTCGCCGACCTGCGCAACAAGCTCGCCGGCAACGACAAGCTCGAGGACCTGCTGTCCGAGGTGCTGAAGAACACGCAGCAGCTGCAGGAGCTCGCGAAGGGCACGGGCAGCGACAAAGACGGCGAATGACGACGGAGTGTTGAGATGAACCAGCAAACGGCTGCGGCCCAAGCGAGCGGCGCGGAATACGCCGCCGGGACTTCGCTGCTCGACGATATCGTCGAGAAGAGCAAGGTCGCGAAATCCGATTCCGAGCACGCGCGCGCGAAGGACCTGATCGGCGAACTCGTGCACCAGGTGCTCGACGGCACGGTGATCGTGTCGGACAACCTGTCGGCGACGATCGACGCGCGCGTCGCGGAGCTCGACCGCCTGATCTCCACCCAGCTGTCCGCGGTGATGCACGCGCCGGAATTCCAGCGCCTGGAAAGCACGTGGCGCGGATTGGACTACCTGGTCAAGGAAAGCAATACGGGCCAGACGATCAAGATCAAGGCGCTGCACGCACCGAAGCGCGACCTCGTGCGCGACTTCAAGGGTGCGAGCGAGTTCGACCAGAGCGCGCTGTTCAAGAAGGTCTACGAAGAAGAGTTCGGCACGTTCGGCGGGTCGCCGTTCGGTGCGCTGATCGGCGATTACGAGATCTCGCGCCAGCCGGAAGACATGTACTTCATCGAGCAGATGTCGCACGTCGCGGCGGCCGCGCACGCGCCGTTCATCGCGTCGGCGTCGCCGGAGCTGCTCGGCCTCGAGTCGTTCTCCGACCTCGGCAAGCCGCGCGATCTCGGCAAGGTGTTCGACACGGTCGAATACGCGAAGTGGAAGTCGTTCCGCGATTCGGAAGACTCGCGCTACGTCGGCCTGACGCTGCCGCGCTTCCTCGGCCGCCTGCCGTTCAATCCGAAGGACGGCCAGACAGCGGAGAACTTCAACTTCGTCGAGGACGTCGACGGCACCGAACACGACAAGTACCTGTGGTGCAACGCGTCGTGGGCGTTCGCGGCACGCCTGACGGCCGCGTTCGACGACTTCGGCTGGTGCGCGGCGATCCGCGGCGTCGAAGGCGGCGGCCTCGTCGAGGACCTGCCGACCCACACGTTCAAGACCGACGACGGTGAAGTCGCGCTGAAGTGCCCGACCGAAATCGCGATCACCGATCGCCGCGAGAAGGAGCTGAGCGACCTCGGCTTCATCCCGCTCGTGCATTGCAAGAACTCGGATTACGCTGCGTTCTTCGCCGCGCAATCGGTGCAGAAACCGAAAAAATACAGCACCGACAGCGCGAATGCGAACGCCGTCCTGTCCGCCCAGCTTCAGTACATCTTCTCGGTATCGCGCGTCGCGCACTACCTGAAGGCGATGATGCGGGACAAGATCGGCAGCTTCGCATCGGCGCAGAACGTGGAGACTTTCCTCAACCGGTGGATTTCGCAATACGTCCTGCTCGACGACAACGCCTCGCAGGAACAGAAAGCGCAATTTCCGCTGCGCGAGGCATCCATACAAGTGTCGGAGATTCCGGGCAAGCCGGGCTCGTATCGTTCGGTCGCGTTCCTGCGTCCGCACTTTCAGCTCGACGAACTCTCGATTTCTCTGCGACTTGTCGCTGATCTGCCCAAACCGGCAAATTCATAAGCGAGTAAATCGCCCGGGCGGGCCGCCTGGGTAGGACGTTAAAACCACCTCTTTGGGGAGTCGAAGGGCCATGTTACATATGCACTTGCAGTTTGGTAGTCCGGCGGTGAAGGGCGAATCCGCGGACAAGGACCATCAAGGCTGGATCGAGCTGAAATCGTGGGATCACTCGATCGTTCAACCGCGTTCGGCAACGGCATCGACCGCTGGCGGTCACACGATGACGCGCTGCGAGCACGGCGACATGATTTTCACGAAGGAAATCGATTCGTCGAGCCCGCTGCTGTACCAGCACGCATCGGGCGGCACCACGTTCGACGAAGTGACGGTCCATTTCTCGCGCGCGGACGGTGAAGGCAAGCGCGTGCAGTATCTGGAAGTGAAGCTCAAGTACGTGATCATCTCGAGCATCGCACCGAGCGTTCGCGAAGAAGGTCTGCCGCTCGAGACGTTCTCGCTGAAGTACGCAGCCGTGCAGTGGAAGCAGACCCAGCAGAAGATCGGCGGCAACCAGGGCGGCAACACGCAAGGCGCCTGGAGCCTGACGAAGAACGACAAGACCTACGCGGTCTAAGGTCGGTTGCGGCAACGGGGCGCTCGGCGTCCCGTTGCCGTTTTCGCTGTGCAGGCCGTCCGATGAAACGATTCGAACCCAGTTTTCTCGACAAGCTGTTCGACGACGAACCGCACTTGCCGGCCTCGGCCGCGATGCGGCAATTGTCGCTGGAAGAGCTGAAGAACACGGTCGCCCGCGACGTCGAGGCGATCCTCAACACCCGTATCGCACACACCGAAATCGAGCTCGAGGCGCTGCCCGAATGCCAGAAGTCGGTGCTGACCTACGGGCTGAACGATTTCGCGGGGCTGAGCCTCGCGAGTCACTACGACCGCGCGTTCATCTGCAAGTCGATCCAGCAGGCCATCGCGCGCCACGAGCCGCGGCTGCAGCAGGTGCAGGTGACCTTCGAGCTGAACGAGCAGTCGACCAACGCGCTTTACTTCGCGATCCAGGCGCTGCTCGTCGTGCATCCGGCCGAGGAGCCGGTGAGTTTCGACGCGATGCTGCAGCCGTCGACGCTGCAGTATTCGGTCACGCGCACCCGCGCGGCCAGAATGCTGTAAATCAAGCCGCCGAGCGGGCCGGACCGCCCGGTGGTAGATCAGGTCCGGCAGGAAATATTGAGGTTCGGGGTCGTCGATGGAAGAATTGCTGCCGTATTACGAGCGCGAATTATCGTTTTTGCGGCGCTATTCGCGAGATTTCGCCGAACGCTATCCGAAGATCGCCGCGCGGCTCGCGCTGTCCGGCGAGCATTGCGAGGATCCGCACGTCGAGCGGATGATCGAGTCGTTCGCGCTGCTCGGCGCACGCATCAACAAGAAGCTCGACGACGACTACCCCGAATTCACCGAAGCGCTGCTGGAAGTGCTGTATCCGCACTACCTGCGGCCGTTCCCGTCGTGTTCGATCGCGCAGTTCACGCCGGCGTCGCCCGGCCAGCAGACCGAACCGGTCGTGATCGATCGCGGCACCGAGCTGAAGAGCCGGCCGATCCGCGGCGTGCAGTGCCGCTTCCGCACCGCATATGACGTGACGCTCGCGCCGATCCGCATCTCGGAGGCGCGCTACATGCCGGTCGCGCTCGCGCCGAGCGCGACGGTGCTGCCGTCCAACGCGACGGGCGTGATCTCGATCACGTTCGAATCGCTCGCCGCGCAGCTCGATCTCGGCGCGCTGAAGCTGTCGACGCTGCGCGCGCACCTGCATGGCGAGCAGTCGTTCGTCGCCGCGTTGACCGACTGCCTGTTCGTCAACGTGCTCGGCGCGTATGTCGAGCCCGAGCGCAACGGCCGCTGGACGCCGCTGCGCAAGCTGCCGATCGCGCACGCCGGCTTCGACGAGGACGACGCGCTGATCGACTACCCGGCGAAGTCGCATCCCGCGTATCGGCTGCTCACCGAATACTTCGCGTTCCCCGACAAGTTCGATTTCGTCGATTTCGACCTCGCGGCGATCGCGCGCGCGTCGGGCCGCTGCCAGCGCGCGACGCTGCATCTGGTGCTGCAGGACGTGCGCAGCGATTCGCACGTCGCGCGGCTGCTCGAGCTGCTGACCGCCAGCCATTTCCGGCTGTTCTGCACGCCGATCGTCAACCTGTTCCGCCAGCACGGCGAGCCGATCCGCATCACGCACCGCGCGGTGTCGTATCCGGTGATCGCCGAAGCGCGCCGCGCGTTCGCGTACGAGGTGTATTCGATCGATTCCGTGAAGCTCGTGCGGCAGCAGGCGCATGAGGAATCGGTGATCGAGTTCCGGCCGTTCTATTCGCTGCATCACGGAGAAGCGGCGCGGATCGGTCATTACTGGTTCGCGCGCCGCAACGACTGGGTCGCGCGGAAAAGCCCCGGCTACGAAACCGAGATCTCGATCGTCGACATCGACTTCGAGCCGACCTCGCCGCAGACCGACACGCTGAGCCTCGATCTCACCTGCACGAACCGCGACCTGCCGTCGATGCTCGCGTTCGGCCTCGAAGGCGGCGACCTGTTCCAGGAAGGCGGCGCGCAGACGAGCGGCATCTCGCTGCTGCGGCGCCCGACGCAGAGCGTGCGCTTCGAGCGCGGCCGCGCCGCGCACTGGCGGCTCGTATCGCACCTCGCGCTGAACCACGTGTCGCTGGTTGCGCACGGGCTCGCGCCGCTGAAGGAAATGCTGACGCTGTACGACCTGCGGCGCACCGCCGTATCGATGCGTCAGATCGACGGCCTCGCCGGCATCGAGCAGCGCGGTGCCGTGCAGTGGCTGCCCGGCAAGCCGTTCGCGACGTTCGTGCGCGGCATCGAGATCCGCCTGACGATCGACGAGGAGCACTTCGTCGGCGCGAGCCTCGCATCGTTCGTGCGCGTGCTCGACAGCTTCTTCGGGCTGTACGTCCACCTCAACAGTTTCGTTCAACTAGTCGTGGTGTCGAAGCGCACCGGCGAGGAGATCATCCGATGCAAGCCCCGAACCGGCGAATCGATCCTGGCGTAGTCGACGCGCTGCTCGACGAGCCGCACCGCTTCGAGTTCTTCCAGGCGGTGCGTGTGCTCGAAGGACTGTTCGCGCGGCAGGCGTCCGATGCACCCGGTGCTTGGCGGCAGGGCGACGTCGTCGCGCAGCGCATCGAATTCCGCAACACGCTGTCGCTCGGCTTCCCGCCGAGCGAGATCGAGGGCGCCCGCTCGTTCGACGACGGCGGCACGCCGCTCGATTCGGGCGAGCAGCGCGGTGCCGCGCTCGCGGCCGGCGAGCTTGGACACGTCGAACTGACGCCCGCGTTCTTCGGGCTGCTCGGCGGGCAGGGCGCGCTGCCGCTGCACTACACCGAACAGATCGTCGCGCGCGAGCACCTGAAGCGCGACCACGCGGCGCGCGCGTTCTTCGACGTGTTCTCGAACCGCGCGACCGCGCTGTTCTATGCGGCGTGGAAGAAGTATCGGCTGCCGTTCCATTACGAACTCGATCGCGACGAGCGCTACCTGCCGCTCCTGCTCGCCATTGCCGGCGTGCCGAGCGACGAGGTGCGCGACAGCCTCGCGGCCGGTGCGGGCGGTGTGCTCGACGAGGCCGTCGCCGGCTATGCGCTCGCCGCGCGGCACCGGCCGATGTCGGCCGCATACCTGCAGCGCACGCTGTCCGACTACTTCCGCGTGCCGGTGAAGATCGACCAGTTCGTCGGCAAGTGGTACGACGTGCCGCCCGACCAGCTGAGCGTGCTCGGCGAGGTCAACGCGGTGCTCGGCGCGACGGCGCTCGTCGGCGAACGCGTATGGCAGCGCGACATGCGCGCACGGATCGTCGTCGGCCCGCTGTCCAAGCGCGACTACGAGGCATTCCTGCCCGGCGGGCCGCAGGCCGTCGCGCTCGAACGGATGCTGACGCTGCTCGCGGGCGTCACGCTCGAATACGAGGTGAAGCTGGTGCTGAAGCGCACCGAAGTCGGCGCGAGCGTGCTCGGCGCGGGCTCGCGGCTCGGCTGGGACGCGTTCCTCTGCACGCGCGACGCGGTCGACGACCGGTCCGATGCCCGCTACGAACTGCACGTGATTCACTGATTCCGAACGACAACAACACGCAATCGAACCTGAGATCGACGCCATGAGCACGCCTCTGAAGACCCTGATCACGAAACTGAACCCGCTGTGCCGGCACGCGACCGAGCGTGCGGCGAGCGCGTGCCTGGCGCGCGGCCATTACGAGGTCGATCTGGAGCATCTGTTCCTCGCGCTGCTCGACGAAGCGACCGGCGACCTGCCGCTCGCGCTGCGCGCGAGCCGCGTCGATCCGCATGCGCTGCATGCCGATCTCGAGCGCGAACTCACGCGCCTGAAAACAGGCAACACACGTACGCCGGTGTTCTCCGTGCATTTGATCGCGCTGTTCGAACAGGCATGGCTGATCGCGTCGCTCGATTCGCAGCTCGGGCGCATCCGCTCGGGTCATCTGCTGCTCGCGCTGCTGACCGCGCCCGATCTCGCGCAATTCGCGCAGCGCATGTCGTCGCAGTTCGCGGAAATGAACGTGACGGACCTGAAGCACAAGTTCGACGAGATCATGATCGGTTCGAGCGAAGCCGAGCCGCGCCAGGCGGACGACGAAGGCAGCGACGTCGCGCCGGCCGCAGACGGCGCGGCGCCCGCGGCCGGCCCGTCGAAGACGCCCGCGCTCGACACGTACACGACCAACCTCACGCAGCGCGCGCGCGACGGCAAGATCGACCCGGTGATCGGCCGCGAAGCCGAGATCCGTCAGGCGATCGACATCCTGATGCGCCGCCGCCAGAACAACCCGATCATGACCGGCGAGGCCGGCGTCGGCAAAACGGCGGTCGTCGAGGGCCTCGCGCTGCGGATCGCGGCCGACGACGTGCCGCCGCCGTTGCGCGGTGTCGCGCTGCACGTGCTCGACATGGGGCTGCTGCAGGCCGGCGCGAGCGTGAAGGGCGAGTTCGAGAACCGCCTGAAGAGCGTGATTGACGAGGTGAAGAAGAGCGCGCACCCGATCATCCTGTTCATCGACGAGGCGCACACCATCATCGGCGCGGGCGGCCAGGCCGGCCAGAACGACGCGGCGAACCTGCTGAAGCCGGCGCTCGCGCGCGGCGAACTGCGCACGATCGCCGCGACGACGTGGAGCGAATACAAGAAGTACTTCGAGAAGGATGCGGCGCTCGCGCGGCGCTTCCAGGTCGTGAAGGTCGAGGAGCCGAGCGAGCCGCTCGCGGCCGCGATGCTGCGCGGGATGTCGGGCCTGATGGAGAAGCACTTCAACGTGCGGATCCTCGACGACGCGATCACTGAGGCCGTGCGCCTGTCGCATCGCTACATCAGCGGCCGCCAGCTGCCGGACAAGGCGATCAGCGTGCTCGACACCGCGTGCGCGAAGGTCGCGCTCGCGCACAGCGCGACACCGGCTGCAATCGACGACACGAAGAAGCGCATCGAGCGCATCGACGCGGAAATCGCGTCGCTGGAGCGCGAAGCGGCCGGCGGCGCAGCGCACGACGAGCGGCTCGGCGAGCTGCGCGGCGCGCGCGACACGGCGCTCGAACAACTGGCGAAGGATGAGGAGCGCTACGAAGCCGAGCGCGTGATCGTCGCCGAGATCACCGAACTGCGCGACGCGCTGGACAAGTCGCGCGGCCCGTCGGAAGACGGCGCGCCGGTCGACGTGCCGGCCACGCGCGAGAGACTCGCCGAACGCGTCGCGGCGCTGCACGCGCTGCAGGGCGGCGAGCCGATGGTGCCGCTGCAGGTCGACGGCCACGTCGTCGCCGAGATCGTCGCCGCGTGGACCGGCATTCCGCTTGGCCGGATGGTGAAGGACGAGATCGACACCGTGCTGAACCTGCAGCCGCTGCTCGCCGCACGCGTGATCGGCCAGGACCATGCGCTGGAAGCGATCGCGCAGCGCGTGCGCACGGCGACCGCGAGCCTCGAGGATCCGAACAAGCCGCGCGGCGTGTTCATGTTCGTCGGGCCCTCGGGCGTCGGCAAGACCGAGACGGCGCTCGCGCTGGCCGACATCCTGTACGGCGGCGAGCGCAAGATGGTCACGATCAACATGAGCGAGTACCAGGAAGCGCACAGCGTGTCGGGGCTGAAGGGTTCGCCGCCGGGCTACGTCGGCTACGGCGAAGGCGGCGTGCTGACCGAGGCCGTGCGCCGCAATCCGTATTCCGTCGTGCTGCTCGACGAGGTCGAGAAGGCGCACCCGGACGTGCTCGAGATGTTCTTCCAGGTGTTCGACAAGGGCACGATGGACGACGCCGAAGGGCGCGAGATCGACTTCCGCAATACGCTGATCATCCTGACGTCGAACGTCGGGTCGGCCGCCGTGATGCAGGCGTGCCTGAACAAGCCGGCCGAGGAGCTGCCCGATCCGGACGCGCTCGCCGACGCGTTGCGCCCGCAGCTGTACAAGACGTTCAAGCCGGCGTTCCTCGGCCGGATGAAGGTCGTGCCGTACTACCCGATTTCCGACGACGTGCTGGCCGAGATCATCGAGTTGAAGCTCGAACGGATCCGCCGCCGCATCGAAGCGAACCACAAGGCCGCGTTCGAGTGGGACGAATCGCTCGTCGAGGCGGTGCTCGCGCGCTGCACCGAGGTCGACTCGGGCGCCCGCAACGTCGACCATATTCTGAACGGCACGCTGCTGCCGGAGATTGCGGGCCACGTGCTCGGCCGGATCGCCGACGGCGCGGCCATCGCGCGCATCGCGGTGCGCGCGGACGAGGCCGGCGAATTCGCCTATACGGTCGAATGAGCCCCCGCACGCGACATCTCATGCATCAACGGATTCACTGAACCATGCCGATCAATCTCCCCGAGCTGCTGACGCCGATCAGCGACGCGTCGCCCAGCGGCGACGACCTGTTGTTCTCGAACGAATTCGACGCGATCCAGGACGCGCGGCGCTATGACGATCCGACGCTCGACCAGGGCGAGTGGGTGACCGAGATCAAGGAGGCCGACTGGGGCTTCGTCGTCGATCACGCGGGCGAACTGCTGCGCACGCGCACGAAGGACCTGCGGCTCGCCGTGTGGCTGACCGAGGCGCTCGCGCTCGAGGACGGCATCACCGGCCTCACCGAAGGCTACGCGCTGCTGGAAGGCCTGTGCCGCGATTACTGGGACACCGTGCATCCGCTGCCCGAAGGCGACGATGTCGAGTACCGGCTGGGCAACGTCGCGTGGCTGTCCGGCCGTACCGCCGAGCTGCTGCGCGGCATCCCGGTGACCGAAGGCGCGTCGAACGCGTTCACCACGCTCGACTGGGAAGTCGCGCAGCATGTGGCGCAGGCCGTGAAGCGCGACCCCGAACACGCCGACGACATCGCCCGCGGCAAGCCGTCCGTCGAGCAGGTCGATGCGTCGCGGCGCGTGACGCCGATCGCGTTCTACTCGACGCTGCTCGCGAACCTGAAGGCGTTCGAAATCTCGCTCGACGCGTTCGAGGAGCGGCTCGTCGAACGTGCGGGCGATTCGGCGCCGAGCTTCCGGCAGGCACGCGACGCGTTCGAGACCGTGTACCGGCTCGTCGAGCGCTTCGCGCGCGAACAGGGCTATACGGGCAGCGCGCCGCATGCGCCGTCGGCGCCGCAGGCGCAGCCCGAGCGCGTCGAGCCGAGCTTCGGCGACGCGTTTCACACCCAGGAGACCCATGTGCAGTCGCAGACCGCTCCGCGTCCGCCGGCCACGCAGATGATCGCCGGCATCCAGAACCGCGCGCAGGCCGTCGACCAGCTGCGGGCGGTCGCGCGTTACTTCCGCCAGACCGAGCCGCACAGCCCGGTCGCGTATCTCGCGGACAAGGCCGCCGAATGGGCCGACATGCCGCTGCACAAGTGGCTCGAGAGCGTCGTGAAGGACGACGGGTCGCTGTCGCATATCCGCGAGTTGCTCGGCGTGAGGCCCGACGAGCAGTCGTGAGCCACGGCTGGCAGACCTGAGAGCGCGGGCCCGGCGGGTTCGCGATGAACGAGAAGAAGGGGTGACGAATGAACGTGACCGAACTGGCGCAGGCGATTCGTGGCGGCCTGATTCAGCAGGACCGCCTGCTGAAGACGGACATCCCATCGCTGCCGAACAATGCGCTCGTGCCGCGCCGCGCCGTGATCCGTTCCGAGCTCGGCCGCGATTTCAGCGTGGCGCTCGATCTGGTTTCCACCGCGAGCGACGTCGAGCTCAAGACGCTGATCGCGCAGCCGATCACGCTGTGGATCCAGCAGGCGGACAAATCGTATCTGCCGATCAACGGTTATATCCATACAGCGCGTCGGCTCGGCGCCGACGGCAGCCTGTCGAGTTACCAACTGCGCTTCGCGTCGTGGATGCACTTCCTCAAGTTCCGCAGCGACATGCGGTACTGGCAGGACAAGCCGGTCGACGCGATTCTCTCCGATGTGTTCGACAGCCATCCGCAGGCCAAGGGCCGATACCAGTTCGCGCTGTCGAAGCCGCTGCCGTCCCGCTCGTACTGCCGCCAGAGCGAAACCGACTGGAACTTCGTGCATCGGCTGATGGAGGACGAAGGGCTGTTCGGCTTCTGGCGGCACAGCGAGGACGGGAACGCGCACACGTTCGTCGTCACCGACGACCTGCATGCGGTCGACGCACTGTCGCCGAATACCGTCAGGTTCGATCGCTCGGGCAGCGGCACCGAAACCGCCGGTTTCACGCAGTGGGCCGCGTCGCGAACGTTGCAGAGCACGCAGCACACCACGCGCACGTTCGACTACAAATCGCCGTCATCGGCGGGCAATCCGAACGGCACGTCGCTGCCCACGAAGGGCGGCCAGGGCGACCTGCCGGGCCAGACGGAAATCTACGAATACACCGGCGCGTACACGTATCCGGGGCAGGACCGCGGCGAACATCTGTCGAAGATTCGCCTCGAGGAGTGGGAGTCGCGCGCGAAGCGTTTCTTCGGCGTGGGCGGCGTGCGCGGGATCGATGCCGGCCGGCGCTTCACGTTGGCCGATCATCCCGAGCACGATCGCGATGCGGCGAGCGATCGCGAATTCGCGGCGATCGGCGTGACGCGCTACATCGAGAACAATCTGCCGGTCTCCGATCACGAAGCGAATTTCCCGCATAGCCTGCGGGACCAGCTCGCGCAGGCGAAGGCAGGTCACGGGAAGGCCGCGGGGTTCGAAGTCGGGCATGACGACGGCTCCGCCGGGTTCTATCTCGTCGAGGTCGAAGCGCAACGCGCGAGCGTGCCGTACCGCAGCCCGTTCGAGCATCGCAAGCCCGCGATGCAGCTCGAGACGGCCATCGTCGTCGGGCCGAAGGGCGAGGAGGTTTATACCGACGAGCTGAACCGGATCAAGGTCATGTTCGTCTGGGATCGGCAGAGCGAAGGCCGCGAGACCGCATCGTGCTGGATGCGCGTCGTGCAGTCGGATACCGGTGGCGGTTATGGCGGCGTGCACATTCCGCGCGTCGGCGAGGAAGTGCTGGTCGGATACATCGGCGGCGACTGCGACCGGCCGATCGTCATGCATCGCGTGTACAACGGCGCTGCCAAGCCGCAATGGCACAGCGACGGGATCCTGTCGGGCTTCCGGTCGAAGGAGTACGCGGGATCGGGGCACAACGAGATGGTGCTCGACGACGCGACCGGGCAGAACCGCGCGCGCCTGTTCAGCAGCAGCGCGAATTCTCTGCTTCATCTCGGTTATCTGATCGAGCAGAACGGCAACACGCGCGGCGCGTATCTCGGCTCCGGTTTCGATCTGCGCACGGATGCGTACGGGGCGATGCGTGCCGGGCAGGGGTTGTATGTGACGACGCATCCGAAGCAGGCGAACAGTCAGCCGCTGGACGTGAGCGAAGCGAAGCAGCAACTGGGCAACGCGGAAGGGCTGCTCGAGTCGCTGTCGCAGGTCAGCGAGATGCATCAGGCGGAGAGTCTTGGCACCGGTCACGACGCGTTGAAGCAGTTTGCGGATGCGACGCAGAACAGCGTGGCGGGCGCGACGGCGGGCGGCGGCAGGACTGGCGGTGGCGGGACGGGGAATGCGAATGCGTTCAAGGAACCGGTGATGCTGTTCGCGAGCCCGGCGGGGATCGGGGTGGCGTCGCAGCAAAGTGCGCACATCGCTGCGGATCGGCACGTCAATGTCGTGAGCGGTCAAAGCACGCATGTTGCCAGCGGCAAATCGCTGGTGGCGAGCGTCAAGGAGAAGCTCAGCCTGTTTGCGCAGAACGCGGGGATGAAGTTCTTTGCCGGGAAAGGCGCGGTCGAGATACAGGCGCAGAACGACAATGTCGAGATGGTCGCGCAGAAAGCAGTGAAGCTGCTGTCCGCGACCGCGACGATCGAAGGCGTCGCGAAGGAGGAGATTCTGCTGACGTCAGGCGGTGCGTATGTCCGAATCAAGGGCGGCAACATCGAGATTCATGCGCCGGGGAAGATCGACGTGAAAGGTGGTCAGCACGCGTTCAGCGGGCCGACGAGCATGCACAAGACGTTCAAGGCGGAAGGCAAGAAGGCGGATATGCGCATTCGCTATGTGGATGCCGATGGCAACGTGCCGCACGGCGAGCCGATCAAGTTCACGACCGAGGACGGGACCGAGCATAGCGTCGCGCTCGACGCGGAAGGCAAGGCGGAATTGAAGAACATCGATTTTGACGAGTTCGTGGCCAGTCAGGTCAAGCGGATGGGAGAGTGAACATGGGTGGCAAGGCGCTTGTTCAACATAACGTTTGTATTGATCTGCCAGGGGAGCCGGTCAAGTGCGCTGCCGAGACGGAGTTGACGGTGCTGTTGCGCAAGCATCGGGACGTGGTGTTCGACATCAAGCTTCAGCCGGGTGCGGCGTATACCGTCACCACGACACATCCTGATCGGCCCACTGGGCGCTTTTATGACACCAAGCAGAAAGCGAATGTCGGCAGGACGACGTTCAAGGATGGGGAACCATGCCACATCTGGCTCGGCCGTACTTTCGAAGGAAGTTTAATTCTTACACAGGGCGAGAAAGTACTCGGACGTTATCCGATTAGCAAGCTTGATTGCACGAAGGGTTGTACAGACGATCCGAAGGACAAGCCCGCCCCCATGCTGATCATTCTGCACAATAACCAGAGTCTCGCGAAAGAATTGAGCGCGGTCGGGAACGTGTTCCCCGAGGCTCAACATTCTGCGACATCGATACCGTCAAGTGGGAAAGGTTCCATAGGGTCCGGCAATGCCGGGGCGAGGTTACTCAATCCTTCGCAATATGCATCGGCGCCGGTACCATTTTCGGAAGCTAAAGCAACTCGGTCGAGAGACGTATTGCCGACGGTCCATGCGTTCAAAATCAAACAGACCAGCGGGTCGATGGTTCCTGCTGAACTCATCGCGTTCTTTGCGAGCGGGGCGGAGTCATTCAAATGGGATCCGCTCGACACGCTTTCCAGAAATTTCCTTACTGCCCAAATTGCAGGCGGACTAGCGTATGGATGGGATACGTTTGGGCCAAATGGTCCATTGAAGAGATTCTGGAATCGGGTGTTCATCATCGTACGGAACTCAAATGGGGAATTCACGATGTTCTTCCAGACTTCCAGGAAGGAAAGGGATCTGTTGGGCTTTCTTCTGACGACGTATCGGGCTAGATCGAATGACGTGCAGGTCATGACGCTATTGGGCGGGACGGGGTCTCTCTCATCGGGTACGCGTGCAACTTGGGAGGCAGCGAACGCCGCGATCAATCTTAAGACGATGACCGGAAGGGCGATGGGGTTTGCCATCGCCATGGATACAATGGCGTGGATGCAAGACTACGAAACGATAGGCAAGAATGGCAAGAGGAAGCAGGATTTTGCGAACCTACTTGCGACAATCGGGATCGATGTAGCACAGATGTGGCTCGCGACCGTTGCAGCAACCGCGACGATTTCGTTTGTCTTCGCTGGCGGGGCCATGGTTGCTGGTGCGGCTATTACAGCGCCGGTTTGGATGATCGCAGTGGGAGCCGTCCTGATCACATGGACTTTTAGTTACATCGTCGCTGCGCCGTTTAATCAAAAGGACGAGAACGAGCAAAAGATTGGTGATCATTTTGCCAACGTGATTCGCCGAGCCGGCGCTTTTCTGGAGCAACAGTTGGCGAAAGATTACCCCGCAACCTACTCTGAGTCGAAATGGGAAGTATTTCCAATGGGAGCAATACCTTGAGGCCGGCTGAGCGGGAATATTTATATGATGGTGGTCCCAAAGTGCAAGTCAGAACGAGAATCGATGACCATGCCAAGCTTGCAATGATCTGTGGGGTTCTTGGTCTTGTTCCATTGGCACTTTACTGGATTGCATTCAAAGCATTTCGTTCCTCGAACCTTCCGTGGAAAATTGCTTTGGCGGTCGAATTGATCTGTCCGATAGTCGTCTATACACACTATCTACTGAATCGTCGCACGAAGCGATTGTATTGGGAGGGCGCCGCGGCTCTCTTCGGAGCATTGCCAATCTGGATGGTCATGGGGTCCCATTGGCTATTCTATTTCGGCTTTGCTCCGATTCCGACTCGAATTCGTGCAGCCACGCTTTTGTTTTGTATTAGTGTCACCGTGATTTCGATGGTGGTGACTTGGAAAAATTATCGACGTGCGACAGAGCAATTAGGGTTGATTCGTCAGGTGATCGTTGTCGAGCCGGATACGATCGTATTTCCCGATGCGTTGGATCGTGGCGTCTCAATGTTTCGGCGCTCATGGCATTGGCTGCCGGCTCCGCCTATTTGGCTGATTTCGCTGATCGGCTCGGCCGGGACAGCATATGCCATGTTCGCGGGCCGTTTGTATGAAATATCGGGTGGCCCGCACATACTGTTTATTATGCTTTCCATCATCGGTTTTCCGTTTTCTTGTCTCATAATCGGGCATTTTTTTGTGCGGCTGGCATATTTCCACATTTATCTGCCACTCAAGCTGGAGCATGAAACTGGAAAAAGGGTCATTCTTGGCCCGTAACCGGGTGGTCATTTGTGGCAGGTGGTGCGGGGCATGTCTCTGCACCGCCGCCTCGAAGCAGGAAACATCAGGGATTGGGCCGGTGGCTATTTGTTGGGAGACAAGGTTTCGGCAAATACGTCCCCTTGGCGCCAGCGTGAGGACGACGGGGTTTAGACTAGTCAATATGAAATCGGACGTTGACGACGGCTCGCCGATAGATTTGCACAGAACTGTGGCGGTGATCGGATTGGCGATCGGGATGCTTGTGGCCGGTATCTATTACGTATTCTCGCAGCTAGGCGTGGTGACGCCCTGGATATGGAGGGTGATGGTGGTCGCACAGTGCTTCGTGTCGATTGCATTGTATGTCCACTATCTAATGAATCGGCAATCGCGAAGACTCTGGGTCGAAGGCATCGTCTCAATGATGGCGCTGGTTCCATGGTTGATGATTGCATTCATTTGGTTGTTCTATGTGTCGTATATTCCGATGCCTGCCTTCCTGAAGGTTTCGGTGGTGCTGGTGTGCTTCGCCATTATCGGGTGGCATGCAATCATGGTTCTTTCGGATTTTCGGCGCGCCGCGAAGAAAGATGCGGTGTTGAATACGATTTATCACGACGATGGCAATAATCTGATTCTGCGTCATTCGTGTGGTGGCTACATTGATCACTTGACGTCGAGGACTCCATTGAAAGGAGCGTTGATGTCGGTGGTCGCGTATTCGATTCCTTTTGCCGCGGCGATTGGATCGAACACGAACCATATCGCAGGCGAAATCGTTGGGCCGCACGTGTTGTGCATAATATTGTCGCTCCTCGGATTTCCGATGTCGGTCTCGATCATCGGGAATTTCTATGTGCGAAATTTATTTTTTCGAGTGTATTTGCCCCTGAAGCTTGAGCGTCAGACCGGCAAGAAGGTCATTCTCAGACAATGACCGGCGACTCGTCCTCATCGAGTTCTTTCAATTTGCGATTCGCTTGGCACGTGTTCTCGGACCCTCGCGGCCCGATCGTCCGGATCGGTCAGGGGCTCGTCGTGTTTGCCGTGCCCGCCGTATTCGTCGCGGCGCGGATATGGACGGCGCTGTCGACGTATTCGGATTTGCTGTTGTTCTCCACGGTGCTGCTGATACCGTGCGCGCAGCTTCTCGCCGGCCTTGCCGTCACGAGCAGCCTGTTGATGATCGGCATGCCGCTCCGGCTGGAACGCATACACGGGAAACCGGTCGTCCTGACCAATGATTGAAGTAGTGAGGCTGCCAGTCGGCGATGGCGCGACTGCAGTCGCGCGAGGGCGTAGCGGGGCGGCGTGGTGACACGCCGTCCGCATCACGAACCACTGACGCGGTTCCGTGCGCGCGGCGCCTTTCGCTTCACCGCGTGATTCGGGCGATCCTCGATCCACGGCAGCAGCGCAATGCCCACCGCACACAGCATGAACCCGGCGACCACGGCGAACAGACCGAATCCGACTTCACGCACCCATGCTCCGCCCTCGACCGCTTCGTTGCGCCGGGCAATGCCCGGAAACATCGGCGAAACGCGCAGGCCATCGTCCGCAGCCGCATTGCAATACGTCTTCGTGAACGCGGCGAACTGTTCGCGGCTGAGGTTCGATGCGGCCGAACGCGAATATACCGGCGACCCGGCAGGCTGCCACGTCGTGTCGTAGTGCCGCGTCGGTCCGGCGCCATAGCGAAAGACAGCGTGCGCCTCCCATATCGCGTCGGATTTGCCATATCGGAGAGACAACTCGCATCGCTCGACGGAGGCGGGGACATGAGGCCACGCGCGAGCGCGAACGAGGATGGCTGAATTGATGGTACCAGCGACACCCATCAGCACGGCGCTTGCACCGAAGAGCGGAAGAATCACCGATCGCAAACAGCGCAGCGCGAATTTCACTGGAATAACTGGATTAAATAGCCCGCCGAATCCCCGCCTACTGCCCCACCCGGAACTCAATCCGCCGATTCCTCGCCCGCCCCTCCGCCGTATCATTCGGCGCAATAGGCTGATCCGGCCCGACCCCCGTCGTCGTCATCTGCTGCGGCAGAATGCTCTTCGTAATCAGATACCCCTTCACAGCATCCGCGCGCGCCTGGCTCAGCGCGATGTTCGACGTCCGGTTCCCGGAATTGTCGGTATGCCCGATGATGTCGACCGTGCGGTTCTGCATCTTCGCGAGCGCGGCCGCCATCTGATCCAGAATCTGCTTGCCTTGCGGCGTCAGCGTCGCGCTGCCCGTCTCGAACTCGATGGTGCGATTCGCGAGCGTCTGGTCGAGCACGCCCTGTTCGGACGCCGACACGCGCAGCCCGTTCTTGATCGTATAGGTCGGGTTCAGCGTGTTCGCCATGTCGCTCGCGAGCTGCTGGCGTTGCGCTTCGTTGTGCACCTCGCCCTTCATCTCGATCTGCGTGCCGTTGATCTTCAGCTGCCCCTTGCTGATCTGCTTGAGCTGCGTGCCGAGCAGCTTCTGCACGTTCGCGCTCCAGTTCGGCGGCGTCGCGACGTCGCCGACCTCGATCTGGTCGACCACGCTCGCCGCGCCGTAGGTATCGCGCAGCTTCTGCAGCACGGCGGCCTTGGTTGCCTCGTCGGGTACCTTGCCGCCGACCACCACCTGGCCGGGCGCCGCGTTCGCGGGCGGCGGCGTGACGGTGCCGGCCGTGCCGTGCACCACCGTGCCGGACGCCGTGCCGGGGTTATTCACGGCAGAAGGCAGCGCAGCGGCCGCGACCGTCCCGTTGCCGACGGGCGTGACGGTCGCGCCGCCGGTGTTCTGCGCATAGGCCGCGCCGCTGCCGACGAGGCCGGCAGCGAGCACAGCGGCAACGAAGGGCGAGGAGGGGGAAAAGCGCGAGAAGCGCATGCGCCGGACCTGAATCGTGCGTGGCATCCCGTCAGCCTCCGATGAACGCTTCGCGGAATGCGTCAATGGCGACGCGCAGCGAGAGTTGCGGTTGGTCGAGGTAGCTGACGAGCTTGCTGATCTGCTGATCGTTTTGCGCATGGGCGTCGATCCATTCGGGATCGTCGATGTCGATGTTGTGGGCGGCGTAGGTTTGCGGATCGACGACGCTCAGCAGCGTCTTCGACGACGCGCCGTTGAAGCCGATGATCAGCCGTTCGCGCTCGGCGATCGTGCCGATGAAGATCGCGAGCTCGAAGTCGGCCTGCGCGACGAACGGCGCGATCAGTTCGAGCCAGAACGCGGCGACGAGGCTGCGATAGAAC
This sequence comes from Burkholderia sp. Nafp2/4-1b, assembly GCF_003635165.1. GTDB lineage: Bacteria > Pseudomonadota > Gammaproteobacteria > Burkholderiales > Burkholderiaceae > Burkholderia. Next base: position 96,375 of record NZ_ML058603.1, read on the forward strand.
GGATCGACCGGCAGCGGCAGCGTGAGGCCGCGCTCGATGTGCGACGAGCCGCTCTGCATCACGGGGCGCAGCAGCGAGCCGAGCGCGAGCATCGCGCCGCGCAGCCGCACCGGATGGCCGCTTTCGAGCAGCATCTGCTGCAGGCCGTACAGCGACTGGTGTTCGACGAAGTCGTTGAAGGTGCCGTCATGCGACGTGCCGGGGCCGCCGACGTCGATCGGTACCTGCGTGTCGCCGAGCGCCTGCAGCGCGCCGGGCGGCTCTTCCTTCGCGAGCAGCGGCGGCATCTGCGCGGCGACGCGCGACCACAGCCGCGCGAACGCGAGCGGGCTGCGCGCAAGAAACGCGAGCGGGCGGTCGACCTCGAGCGCGGTCGCGCCGAGGAACGGGAAGCGGCGCATCGACACGTCGTGGCTCGCGACCATGTGTCCCGCGATCGCGAGCTTGCTGCGCGAGCCGAGGAACGCGAAGTGCATCGGCTTCGCATCCTCGTAGACGATCTTCCAGCGCGGATCCTCCGCGAGCAGTTCGAGCGCCTGCGCGATCCAGCGATCGAGCGTCTGCAGCAGCTGCGGATTGTGCGCGCTCTTCACGAAGTCGCCGCGCGACGGAATCTTGCCGAAGTAGGCGATCTGCGCCTGAACGGTTTGCGTCATTGCGCCCCCTGTGCGTTCGTTGCGGTGGCGGCCGCGACGGCCGGTGCCGGTGCCGCGGCCGGCGTACCCGTGCCGGCCTGCGTCGCGTTCAGCGCGGCGCCCGCGCTCGCGTCGGCGACCGACGACGGCAGCTGCAGGCCGCGCAGGCTCTGCTGCTGCGGTTGATCGCCGCCGCCGCCGGTCGGCTGCGACGTGCTGATGATGCGCATCGTCACCGACACGTTCACGCTGCCCTGGATCCACGTGAGGTCGAAGGTACCGTCCGGGCGGCGCTTGCGCTGCGCCGAGTTGATCAGCTTCTCGAGACCGTAGCGGCCCGGCTCGTTGACGAGCTGCACGGTACGGCCGTCGAAAGTCGTCGCGGACAGCGTCGCGCCCGGCGAACCCTGCGGGTTCGGCCACACGAAGTTGATCCACTGCGGCGGCGTGTTGCGGTAGCGCAGCTGCTGGCCGTCGATCGCGATCGTGTACTCGGTCGTGCCCGTGCTCGGCTGCGGCAGGATCTGGAACACGGTCTGCGGTTCGGCCGCCGCGGCGGCGCCGCCAGCGGCGCCGCCGGCGAGCGGGGCGACCCAGCGCGCGAAGCCGTTCGTGAAGTCAGGCGTGAGACCGATGCCCATGTCGCCCCACGTGCGGGCCGCGAGCGTGTCGCCGCGGCGCACCGCGAGCGGGCCGAGCGTGGTGCCGACGAACTTCGCGATCGCACCGTCCGGACCGAACACCTGCGCGATTTCGCCGGCGCCGGCCTCGACCTTCGCGTTCGCCGCGAACGGGTACTTGGCCGCGAGCGAGCTCTGGAACGGCTGGTAGACCTGCGCGTTCCACACCTTGTTCACCTCGGCGCTGGCCGGCTGGATCACCACCGAGAACGCCTGCATCAGCGGACGCACCAGCAGCGGACGCAGCGACTTGCGTTGCGAATCGGTGAGGCCGGTCAGCATCTGCTCGTCGACGTACTTCAGCGAATCGGCGAGTTCCGAGCCGTTGCCGTCGAGCGTCTGCTGCATCAGCTGGCGCGCGCCGGGGCCCGGGTCGCCCTGGTTCTTGATCACGTTGAAGCGCGTGCGGACCTTCGACAGCGAGTCCATGTAGCCCTTGAGCATCGACGTGCCGTCGTGCGTCGCCACGATCCGCGCGAGCCCGATGAACTCCTGGCCGACCGGACCCATCGGCACCTCGGCCGGATTGCCGTTGATGTCGATGTTCGCGGCCGCCATCTGGCCGGCCTGCGAGCGCGTGAACAGTTGCTTGACCCAGTTCACGACGCCCGTCTGCGCCTTCTTGATCGCGACGTTCGCGAGCGACGGGTTGTCCCACGAGGTCTGGTCGTACGCGGTCTCGAGGATCTTGCGGATCGGCGAATCCTGCGGGTCGCCGAGGCGGTTCATCCCGTCGACGGCCTGGCCGAAGCTGCTGAAGCCCTGCACCGCGATGCCCTGCATGAACTTCTGCCAGTGCTGCGCGTACTCGGTCTTGTACATCCCGACGAGCGTCTTCTGGATCTGCTCGGGGCTGCCTTCCAGCGTCAGGTCGTCCTGCGTCGACGTGTTCAGCACCCAGTCCTTCGCCTGCAGTTCCTTGGTCGCCGCATCGCGGATCGCCGGCTGCACGTAGTCGAACCACGCCTCACGCGTGAACGTGCCCGGAATCGCATAGCTGCCGGCGACCAGCCCCTGGTTGCCGTCGCCGACGATGCGCGCGATGGTCATCGGCGCGAAGCGGGTCGACGCGCGCGCCTTGATTTCCTCGTAGACGCGCTGGCGGGCCGGCATCCCGCGCACGACGCGGCGCAGGTTCTCGCGGGTCTGGTCGACGAGCGCGAGGTTCGCGTCGATCATCGGCCAGTCGTCGTCGGTCACGCGCGACAGGTAGAACGAGATCATGCGCTCGGCGCTCTTGATCATCTCGTCGCGCGGCATGTTGCCGCGATTGGTCTCGAGCCAGCCGCGCCAGAAGCGGGCAAGCTGGTCGGTCAGGTGCGCCTGTTCGACGTGACGCTTGTCGGACAGCATCAGGTAGGTCTTGAGCGCGTTGTACGCATCCTGCACATTGGTCGGCGACGCGTCGCTGTACAGGCCACCCTGCGGTGCGGCAGCCGGTTGCGGCGCGGCGGCCGTCGCGGCGGACGCGCCTTGCGCGGCGCCGGCGAGCGGCGTGGCGCCCGGCGGGTTCGTCGACACGGGAATCGCGCCGCCCTGCACGGCGCCCGATTCGGGCGGGCGCGTCATCGGCACGAGCTGTTCGGGGTGCGCGTTCACGTCCTTCATGAACGACGCGAGGTTCTGCGAGACGGGCACCAGCAGGATCTGGCGCACGCCGTTGTAGTACTCGGTCAGCAGATGCTGCTCGAGCCGGTCACCCTGGTACAGGCCGAGCGACACCGACATCGGCTTGTCGCGGCGGAACTGCTCGAGCTGCTCGATCCGGTCTTCGAGGATGTCCATCGCCTGCAGGCGCGACTGCAGGTCGTTGCGGCCCTGCTGCATGCGCGTGACGTTGTCGAGGTCGGCCTGCACGTTCGCGACGAGCTGCTGGTTGCCGATCGTCGACCAGGTCCAGCCGCCGAGCGCGAGCGCGAGCGCCGCGACGAAGCCGAAGAAGGTCGCGTAGCGCAGCCGCGTCTTGGTCGGGCTCGCGAACTGGCGCACGGTCTGGCGATCCGCGAAGATCACCTTCGAGAACAGGTCGCGCAGGAAGAAGCCGTTCTTCGAGAACGCGCTGTGCGGCTTCGGCAGCGCGCTCGCATCGAGGCCGAAGCGGCTCGCGATGCGCTGCGCGGCCGCGCTGTTGGTTTCGCCTTCCTGCAGCGCGCTGGTGAAGTAGAAGCCGCGGAAGATCGGCTTGTACTGGAACGGGTTATTCTCGAACAGCGTCGCGAGGAACGCGCGCAGCGACGGCTTGATCGTCGAGAATTCGAGCGGGAAGCTCAGCTGGCCCGGCGACAGCTGGTTGCCGCGCGACAACGACAGCTGCGCGACGCTGATTTCCTTCAGCCCTTCGTAGAGTTCCTCGAAGTGCGTGTCGAACTGCGCCACGACGTCACGCTTGTCGTCGGGCTCGTAGGGCAGGGTGGCGCCCCACACGCGGTCGTACTCGTGCTTGTCGCTGCTGCTGAAGAATTCGGTGAAGCCGGTGATCAGGTCGGCCTTCGTGAACATCACGTAGACCGGCGCGAACACCTCGAGCTTTTCCGTCAGCTCCTGAACGCGCTGGCGGAGGTTTTTCGCGAGGTTGATCGCAAATTCGGGGCGGTTGCCGGTGAGTTCGGCGATGCTCGCGGTGACGATGATGCCGTTGATCGGCGCCTTCGGGCGGTAGCGCTTCAGCAGGCCGAGAAAGCCGAGCCATTCGCTGCGGTCTTCCTCGTGCACCGAATAGCGGCCGGCCGTGTCGAGCAGGATCCCTTCGGTCGTGAAGAACCAGTCGCAGTTACGCGTGCCGCCGATGCCGTGGATCACCGCGTTGTTCTTGTCCGCGAACGGGAACTGCAGGCCGGAGTTCAGCACCGCGCTGCTCTTGCCCGCGGCGGGGTTGCCGATCACGATGTACCACGGCAGTTCGTACAGCGCGGAGCCGCCCGACACCTGGCCGATCTTCGACGTCTTGATCGTCTTCACCGCATCGGACAGCCGGGTGCGCAGCACGTCGAGGTCGGCGGTCTTCGCGTCGGGCGCGAGTGCGGCTGCGGCCGGCGCGGCGATCTTGCCGGTTTCCGCCTGCTCTTCCAGCACCTGGCCGAGCTGCCGGTTCGCGCGCTTCACGCGCCAGCGGCGCCACAACGCGACGCCGAGCCACAGCACGAGGATCGCCGCGAACGCGATCGCCGCCCACAGGAGCGGCAGCTGCAGCATGTCGGCGACGATGAAGAGAATCGCCGCTAGCGCGACGATCCCGACAATCGAGAGCGTACGCGGATGAGTCAGCACGTTGAGGATGCGTTGCATAGGACGTTCAGGTTCCGGTGCGAATCAGTGAGGCGACGCAGGCGCGCCGAGCCGCCAGCGTGGCGCCGCGATGTGTCGCCATGCTGTCAAACGGGATGAAGGGGGCTGGCATCAATGCGCCCGCGGCATCGGAGACGGCGCGCGCAATAATGAAAGGACGCTGTGAGAATTAAAACGGAAGCGGCGGCCTGAAAAAATCGCGCAACGGAATGCCCGATCGATTGCGCCGCCCAAATCGTTTCCTGCCGGGTGATTAAAAAGCCCCATGCCGCCCTCATTATTTCTTGTTCGGCAGCCCTGACTAGCTGCCGCGTCCCAGTTTAAAACCGGGTTTATGGTATTCCACGTGTCCGAGATCCATCATTTTCCATCGGCCTCCCCAGGTCAGGCCGACCTGCTCGGCAACCTGTCCGTACAACTGGTAGCCGCGCATCGCCCAGGGATCTTTCTCGGAAATGACCAGCTTGCCGTCGCGCAAAAACGCGTTGTCGGCCGCGAGCCCGAACTGGTGATAACTCTGGAAGGCCGCCGCATTGGTCACGTTGGTGCCCATCTGCGCGAGTCGGTTCTGCCGTTCCGGGCTCCGATAACCTTCCAGCAGCGCCATTTCATAACCATATTGTTCGTGCATGATCTTGTAGACCAGCAGCAAACGCGTACGGAAATCGGGATCCAGCAGGTTCCAGTCGCGGCTCGCATCTCTCAGCGCAGGCCGCACCTGTTCGACTTCCTTCGTGGCAAAGACTTCCGGCGGCAACGGCGGGGGCGGGACGAGCTGCTCGCCCTGCAGCAGCGCGGCGATCTTCTCGTCCGGCACGCGCGCCGTGTCGTCGTATTGAAACAATTGCCGACCGCGTAACGCAATGGCCACCAATGGCGGCGTCGCAAGAATACCTGCCGACACCATAATCATCAAGCGCCGCCGAACCAGTAAATTTTGCACGTCGCTTAATGCGCCGCGCGTCGCGGTTGCCGATTTAACAATTTGACTGCGCGTGCGGGCGGCGCGATCGTTCGCACGGCGCGTCAGGCGGCCGTGAAACTGGGCGACGGATTCGAAAACGGTCGCGCGGATACCCGGTAAAAGCAACAGTGCCGCAACCGCGACGGCGAGGGCGAAATAGGCGACGAGTGCGACGGCAATCAACGAAATCCCCGGAAATTGGAATTGATTGTGTTTTGCAATGCTTGCTCTTAGAATCAGGCTGCTTTGAGAGGCCGGGCTATATTATCGCGGTTAATTAAACCAGGATTCAATGAGACGCTGAATGAGTGCGCCGGAAAATTCAAATTCGAAAACCCCGCCCAGCCTGCTGTCCGATACCAAACCGGCAGGCGCGGGCGGATCGCAGCAGTCGCGCATTCTCGCGAATCTGGAAGGACGTGTCACGCCGCCCGCCGAACCGCCGCGCCGTTCGCTGAAGGCGCCGATCGCGGCCGTCGTCGCGCTCGTGGTCGCCGTCGGCGGCTGGGGCGCATGGCGCTGGCAGCAGCAATCGGGTGAGCAGGCCGTCGTGGCCGCCGCGTCCGCGCAGGCACCGGCGAAGGCCCAGAGCGACAGCGGCGCCGCCGGGCAGGTCGTGCAGAACGCCGCGTCGGCGGCGCCCGCCGTGCAGACGGCGACGATCGTCGACGACGATTCCCCCCCGCGGTCCGTTGCGTCCGCATCGGGTGCATCAGGTGTGTCGGGTGCGGACGACAGCCGCTTGTCGCGCGCGCTCGCGAAGGGCGCCGACGATGCATCGGGCACGGCCACGGCAGGCGCAGCCACGGCAGGCGCCGTCGCGGCGACGGCCGCAGCCGCGGCGGCGACGAAAACCGCGAAGGCCGATGTCGCGAAGAGCGACAAGGTCGCCGCACGCAGCAAGGCCGATGCAAAGGCCGAAGCGAAGGCGGAGGCGCGCAGGCATCGAAAGGAACAGCAGGCGGAACTCGCGCAGGCGAAGAAGCGTCGCGAAGCGACGACTCGTACCGCGAGCGCGAAGGCGTCCGGGAAGGACGATCCGGATGCGGATCTGCTGGCCGCGCTCGTCGCACGCACGAAGCCGGCCGACAAGAAGACCGCCGCCCAGCAGGGGCAGGTCGTACCGACCAAGACGGCCGCGACGACGGGCGGTTCGCTCGCATCGCGCGTGAAGGATTGCTCGGCACGCGGGTTCTTCGAGGATCAGCTGTGCCGCTGGCGCGTCTGCGACGGCCACTGGGGCAAGGATCCGGCCTGCCCGACCGCCGCGCAGCCGGAGAACCGGCAGTAACCGGCGTCACGCCAACCCGCTCGTCGCACCTGCGCCGCCCATTGGGCGGCGCATTGTTTTTGGGGCCGCCCGACGCGCGGGCGGCCGTCTGTGACCGTGTCACGAGAGCGTCACGAGCGTCGGGCATACGTTTCCTTTCATTTCCCGGCGCGGCGCCGCGACGCGCGATGCGCGACGCAGTGCGCGCCGCACGACCTTCGACACGATGGACCTGATCGTACAGACTTACGGTGCCGATACGTCCGGCATGGTGTGCGGATTTCGCTTCGTCCCGGGCGGATCGGGCGCGATGCTCGACGCGGAGGCGGCCGCCGCGTGGCTGCGCACGTGCCGCAAGCACGATTCGACCGGCTCGGACGATTTCGTCTGGCTGCACTTCAACCTCGCGCACGGCGCGAGCGAGCGCTGGATGCGCACGCACCTCGGATTGCCCGACAGCTTCTTCGAATTCCTGCACGAAGGGTCGCGCTCGACCCGCATCGAGCAGGAGGACGGCGCGCTGCGCGCGATCGTCAACGACGTGATGTTCAATCTCGAGCTGACGCCGTCGGAAATCGCGACGCTGTTCGTCCACGTCGAGCGGCGCATCATGGTCACCGCGCGGCTCAAGCCGCTGCGCTCGGTCGACACGCTGCGCGCGTGCGTGCGCGACGGCGAGCGGTTCCGCTCGCCGGCCGAGCTGCTCGTGCATCTGCTGCACGACCAGGCCGACCTGCTGATCCAGATCATGCGGCGCACCAGCATCGACGTCGACCGCATCGAGGATCGCTTCCTGTCGCAACGGCTCACCTCGAACCGCATCGAGCTCGGTGCGATGCGCCGCACGCTGACGCGGCTGCAGCGCATGCTTGCGCCCGAGCCCGGTTCGATCTTCCGGCTGCTCGCGAAGCCGCCCGCGTGGCTGCACGCCGAGGATGTGCAGGAACTGCGCGAGTCGACCGAAGAGTTCTCGCTGGTGCTCGCCGATCTGTCGGGCCTCAACGAGCGGATCAAGCTGTTGCAGGAAGAGATCGGCTCGCGCCTCGACGAACAGAACAACCGCACGCTCTTCACGCTCACGCTCGTGACCGTGATCGCGCTGCCGATCAACATCGTCGCGGGCTTCTTCGGGATGAACGTCGGCGGCGTGCCGTTCTCGGAGAACAAGCACGGCTTCTGGCTGATGGTGCTGCTGGTCGCGGGCTTCACGGCGCTCGCCGCGTGGTGGGCGTTTCGCCGGCGCGAGGATCGCTAGCGGCATGCGCAAAAAAACGGGCCCCGCATGCGAGGCCCGTCGAAGGACGTGATGATTCGAACACCGGCCGGCGCCGCGTACCGCGCGGGGCCGGCCGGGGCACAACGTTACTGAACCAGCGTCTTGCGCGGCTTGAACATGCCCTGGTAGCGCAGCGACGGACGCTCCTTCGCCGTCGGCGCGATGCCGCCGAAGCTCGGCGTCTGACGCAGCTTCATCGCGGCCGGCGAAGCGACCGAGCCGATCGACGTCGAGCGCGAAGCCGGCGCGAGGTTGTTCGCGACGAGCAGCGCGGCCTCGCTCTTCAGGTTCGCGAGCAGCACCGGATCGACCGAGCTGTTGACCTGCGTGAGCAGGCCGCTCCACGCGGCGTCGCTGTAGTTCACGACGTAGTAGTCGAGACCGCTCGGATCCGCGACCACGCCCGTGCAACCGTCGATCCGCGTTTGCGTCTGCGTATCCTTCAGCGCGAGCGTCGTGTGTTTCGCGAGACCCTGGCCGTACGCGAGCGTGATCGGCACCGTCCACTGCAGGCCCGGATACGCGTTCTTGTTCGGGAACGGCTGCTGTTTCAGCGTGACGATCGTCTGGTTCTTCGTCATGTCGCACTGCGTGTCGAGCGAGATCAGCGGCACGCCCGTCTGACGCACGTAGCTGTCGCCGATCGGGCCGACCGGCTCACCGCTCGCCTTCGACAGCGCATCCCACAGGCGCTTCGGCGTGCCGTTGCCGAACGAGTAGTCGACGAGGTACTGCTGCAGGCCCTTGCGTAGCGTCTGCTCGCCGAGATAGTTCTCGAGCGTCTTCAGCACGTGGCCGCCCTTGTCGTACGTGAATGCGCTCGCGCTCAGCACGAAGTCGTTCGACGCCCAGTCGTTGAAGTTCGGCGCGACCGGGAACGCGTTCGGGCCGATGTCGCGATTGATCACGCGATACTTGTTCTTCACCTGGTCGAGCCAGCTGAACTCGTCGGGGAAGAACTGGATCGTCGTCTTCGTCTCGAAGAACGTCGCGAACGATTCGTTGAGCCACACGTTGTCCCACCAGTCGGCCGTGACGAGGTCGCCGAACCACTGGTGCGCGACTTCGTGCGTCAGCACCTCGTTACCGTAGCGCGACATCGGCTGGCCCGGCTGCGGCAGGATGTCGTCGGCGAACTCGAGGATCGACCCCCAGTTCTCCATCCCGCCGAAGTTCAGGTCCTTCTGCTCCTTGAACGCGTCGTTCGCGGCGACCGTGTCGAACTTCGTCAGCGGCAGCGGGATGCCCGTGTAGCGGTAGTAGAAGTCGAGCGCCTGCTTGGTGCGGTCCATTGCCGGCTTCGCCCAGTCGCTCATGCCCGGCGGCGTGAACACGCGCAGATGCAGGCCGCCCTTGCCGCCCGGCAGCGGGCTCGTGAAATTGTCCTCGTAGGTATCGAACATGCCGCCGCCGAAGAACAGCAGGTACGACGGCATCGGCGGGGTCTTCTCGAACTGCACGAGCTTGTAGCCGCCGCCGACGTTGGTGGACGGTTTCTCGGCCGCGTTCGACACGACGCGCCAGTTCTGCGGCACTTCGGCCGTCACTTCATAGGTCGGGCGGAAGGCCGGCTCGTCCCAGCCCGGGAACCACTGGCGCGACAGGTTGGTTTCGCCCTGCGTGAGGATCGCGCCGCTCGTCGTGCCGTCGGTGCCCTTCAGGTCGACGCGGAACACGCCTTCCGCGGCCGAGCAGCCCGGATACGGATCGTCGCCGCAGCTGCCGCCCGTCTTCGTCGCCGGATCGTCGTACGATTTGAAGTTGATGATGCCCGACCACTCCATGTGCAGCGAATAGTTGCCCGGCGCAATCGTGCCGGCCACGGGGCGCAGCTGGTAGAAGTCACCCTTGTCCTGCGGCGTCGCGATCAGCTGGATGTTGCCCGGCTGCAGCGTGATGCGGCCGTTCGTGAACTTGATCCGGTGGCCGGCGATCACGATGTTGTTGACCGGCTTGAGCACCTTGATCTCGACGTCGGCGCGTCCGTCGAACGCGTTCAGCGCGTCGTTCGGGCGGAACCACAGCCGGTAGTTCACGGGTACCACGGTGTCCGGCAGCTCGACAGGCGACACGCTCTTGTCGACATTGGATGCGTTCGGCGGCGCGTTGACGGCGGGCGACGAACTCGAGTGCGGCGCGCCGGCGGAGCTGAGTGCGGACGCCGAGCCTACGCCGCCGTCGTCGCCGCCGCACCCGGCGAGTGCGAGCGCGGCGACCAGCGGCAGATAACGCATCTTGTGAATGTTGATCGACATGACTGAAACCTCGATTGTTGAAAGAATCGTTCAGTGCTGCGAAAACGCCGGCAAAAGCAATCCCTCGCCGTTAATCAACAGCGACGAGAAATGGCAATGACGGATTATTCGAAAAGACGGCGGCCGACTACGTGAAGGTAATCATGGTTTACTGCCCCCTCTGTGTTTCCGGATGTCGGTTGATGTGCCGGTTCAAAATGGCCGGGCGCGCGTTGTACTGAATGGATTTCGCGCGCACGACACGGGGCCGCCCGCCCGGCGCGGGCGTGCACTCCCTTTGAACCGACGACCCACGGGGCCGGCCGTACCAGGCCGCAGGACGGAAGGACGGCGTGTCGCCGTTCCGTAAAATCGCCGTCATGCGGCTTGAAGGTTTGTCGGCCTGCTCGAAGGATGCGTAAATATACTTGATGGTTTTGGGTAAAGGAAACGAAAAAATTAGAAAGTGCTTCAATTGATTTGTTAGTGGGTCATTGAATTCCGGGAGGCATTAATTCACTCTCCGGTTAGTCCGCAATTTCCGTAGTTTTAATCTATTAACGATCTCGGCGATGTGCGGGAACTACGAATCAGGGCGTCTCGGTACAATGCATCGACGATCTGTCGATTCATTGCCGCAAGGAGGCCAGCCCATGCCACGAGCCCTGTTCCGTTTCGCGCCGCTGCGCACGCTGCTGCTGTTCGCCGCCGTGCTCGTGCTTGGCGGTTGCGCGGGCCTGATGCGCGAGCCCGTGAGCGTGTCCGTCGCCGGGCTCGACCCGCTCGTCGGAGAGGGCCTCGAGATGCGCTTCAACCTGAAGCTGCGCGTGCAGAACCCGACCGACACGCCGATCGAATACGACGGCGTGTCGGTCGCGCTCGACCTGAACGGCACGCAGTTCGCCAGCGGCGTCAGCGACCGCACGGGCGTCGTGCCGCGCTTCGGCGAGGCCGTGATCGAGGTGCCCGTTTCGGTATCGGCTTTCGCCGCCGCGCGGCAGGCGTGGAACCTGCCCGGCGCGGCGGCGAATGGCGAGCTGCCGTACGCGTTGCGCGGCCGGCTCGCAGGCGGCGTGCTTGGCACCGTGCATTTCAGCGATGCCGGCATGTTGCGCATGCCCGCAGCGCCAGGGTGGGGCGGGTAGTGCGCGAAGTCGCCAACATCGCCCACCGCGGCGTACGGTTGTCGGCAGGCGGCGCGGCGCCCGTTTTGCCGGGGCGAGCAAAGCGCGGTATGGTGTCGTCCGCGCGGTGAGTTTCCACCGCCTGTCTGAAGCCAACCGTAGCCGAGCTCGCGTGACCGATTTCCCCGTTTTCCACTGGACCGACGCCGACGGCGCCGAACATGCCGTGCGCTGGCGCTCCGAAGCCGGCGCGCAGCCGCCCAGGCGCGCCGTGCCCGCCGACGACCGCCTCACCGCCGACGCCGCGTATCGCCTCGCGTGCGAGGGCACCGCACTCGTCTGGCAGGGCGACTTCCAGAATGCGCGCCAGCTCGTGCAGGCGATGGCGCGCCGCGTCGAACGCAAGCCGAAGAAGGCGAAGGCCGCGATGGGCGTCGACGCATTCAACCTGCATCGTCTCGCGCAATCGCAGCGCGCACGCACACTCGGGATGCTGTTGATCCCGCTCGACGCCGACTACACGATCCCGCTGCGCCGCGCGCCCGACGTGCGCGCCGCGTGCGAGGAAGCGTACGGGCCGGGCGGCGGGCCGTCGGTCGTGTCGCTGCGCGAGCTGCTCGGCCTCGTCGGCGCGCACGAATGGCGCAAGAAGGGCGTGCCGATTCCGGCGCTCGGCGGCGCGCCGATCCATCCGCATTACGGCGTGTTCTCGCCGGTGCGCGGCGAATACGTCGAACTCGTCGCGCGCGCGCCGCTGCCGGCGACGTCGCTCGCGTTCGACATCGGCACGGGCACCGGCGTGCTCGCGGCCGTGCTCGCGTCGCGCGGCGTCGAGCGCATCGTCGCGACGGACCAGGATGCACGCGCGCTCGCGTGCGCCCGCGAGAACATCGCGCGGCTCGGTCATGCCGATCGTGTCGAAGTCGTCGAAGCCGACCTGTTCCCGGCCGGCCGCGCGCCGCTCGTCGTCTGCAACCCGCCGTGGGTGCCGGCGCGTCCGAGCGCGCCGATCGAATACGCGATCTACGATCCCGACAGCCGGATGCTGCGCGGCTTCCTCGCGGGGCTCGCCGACCATCTCGAGCCGGGCGGCGAAGGCTGGCTGATCCTGTCCGATTTCGCCGAGCATCTCGGCCTGCGCCCGCGCGACACGCTGCTGCAATGGATCGACGAAGCCGGTCTCGTCGTGCTCGGCCGCGACGATATCCGCCCCGCGCACCCGAAGTCGGCCGACGCGGACGATCCGCTGCACGCGGCACGCCGTGCCGAGCTCACGTCGCTCTGGCGGCTCGGCGCGCGGGCCTGATCGCGCATTTTCGGTAAACTGTCGCCATTCCTCACGAATTCCCGCCGCCGGGCCGTGGTCGACCGACCGTGGCCCGGCCGCGCTTCACGATGTCCAACAAGACCTACGAAATCCGTCCGGAGCAGTCCGTCGAGCTGCTGAAGGAACTGCATATCCTGACCCGCGACGGCAAGCTGAACCAGGACAGCCGCCGCAAGCTGAAGCAGGTCTATCACCTGTTCCAGTTCATCGAGCCGCTGCTCGCGAGCGTGCAGGCCGACAAGGGCAGCGTCACGCTCGTCGATCACGGCGCGGGCAAGTCGTATCTCGGCTTCATCCTGTACGACCTGTTCTTCAAGCAGCAGCCGGGGCACGGCACGCCGGCGTTCGCGTCGCACGTGTACGGGATCGAGACGCGCGAGGAGCTCGTCACGCGTTCCACGGAGCTCGCCGCGCGGCTCGGGTTCGGCGGGATGTCGTTCCTGAACCTGTCGGTCGCCGATTCGATCACGTCGCCGAAGCTGCCCGAAACCGTCGATGTCGTGACCGCGCTGCATGCATGTGACACGGCGACCGACGACGCGATCCGTTTCGCGCTCGCCAAGCGCGCGCAGCACATCGTGCTGGTGCCGTGCTGCCAGGCGGAAGTCGCGGGCGTGCTGCGCAAGAACAAGGGCAAGTCGCTCGCGAACGCGCTGACCGAAGTGTGGCGGCACCCGCTGCATACGCGCGAATTCGGCAGCCAGATCACCAACGTGCTGCGCTGCCTGCAGCTCGAGGCGCACGGCTACCAGGTCAGCGTGACCGAGCTGGTCGGCTGGGAGCATTCGATGAAGAACGAGCTGATCATCGCGCAGTACAAGAACCTGCCGCGCCGCAAGCCCAGCGAGCGGCTGAACGAGATCCTCGGGATGTTCGGGCTTGCCGAACTGAACGAGCGATTCTTCGTACCTGAAGCGGCCGGCGCGGCAGCTGAATCGGGCGCGGACTGAACCGATCGAGCGGATCGAACGAACCGAACGAACCGGCCGCGGCAAGCGCATCCGGCGGCCGAGCGCGCCGCGCGTCTGCCGCGCATTACCAGCCCGTCGCGCGACGCGTCAGACGTCGTCGCCCGGCCGGCGCATCCACTCGCGCCAGCCCTCGTGCCCGAGGCGGCGCAGCGTTTCCTGGTTTTTCTCGTAGATCGCGGACGCGTCCGGAAACGCGTCGACCGCGCGCGCGATGCTGTCCTCGCGCAGCAGGTGCAGGATCGGATACGGCGCGCGGTTCGTGTAGTTCTCGATGTCGTCGGCTTCGCTGCCTTCGAACCGGTATTCGGGATGGAAGCTCGCGATCTGCAGCACGCCATCGAGCCGCAGCTGCTGCACGAGCCGGTCGGCGAAGAACAACGCATCGTTGTAGTCGACGAAATCCGCGAACACGTGGGGATAGATCACGAGTGTCGTGTCGACCTGCTGCGGATCCGCCGCTTCGAGCGCGCGCAGCTCGGTTTCGAGATCGGCGAGCGCATCTTCCAGCGTCGTCGCTGCGCTGATCGCGTAGCGCACCTGTTCCTTCACATAAACGCTCTTCGCGAACGGGCACAAATTGAGCCCGATCACCGCGCGCGCGAGCCAGTGCCGCGTGGCGGCGAGGATGTCGTCGTGCGAGTCGGGGCGGGTGTCGGTCATGGCGAAGGCAGTCGGGCGAAGCGGCAGCGAGGGCCGCATTGTAGCGGTAGCGGCGGCGGAAGCAGGCACAGGCACGCCTGAATCCGGCGTGCGACGCCCGTCATGCGCACGCGGCCTCGATCAGCTGCGTGACCAGCGCGGGCGCGGTGCCGATCGGCGTTTCGCCGTGCCGGTAGGTCTGGCTGGCCGCGTAGATGCCTTCGACGACGAGCGCGAGCGCGTCGGCGAGCGCTTTCGGCTGGCGTGCGCCGGCGCCTTCGCACAGCTCGGCGAGCCGCTTCATCAGCTGCTCCTTGTTCTGCGCGACGCGCTCGCGCGCCGGATGCGACGCGTCCGGGAATTCGGCCGCGACGTTGACGAACGGGCAGCCGCGATAGTCCTTCTGCGTCGCACGGTCGGCCAGATCGACGAAATACTGGATCAATTGCGCCTTCGGCTGGCCCGGATGCTTCGCGACGCTCGAATCGAGGCGCTCGAAGAAGCACGCGTCCATCCGTTCCAGATACGCGAGGATCAACTCGTCCTTCGACGAGAACTGGCGGTACAGGCTCATCTTGTTGACGCCCGCGCGTTCCACGACCGCCTCGACGCCCACCGCGCGCACGCCTTCCTTGTAAAACAGCTCCTCGGCGGCGCGCAGCAGATGCTCCTGCGCGGCGGCCGCGGCGATCGGCTGCCGCGTGCGGCGTGCCGGCGGCTTGTTGGCGGCCTCGATGCCCGACATGATGACCCTCGACTGCGTGATGGATTGCTTGACATGTTACCGACTGGTCACTACGATCGCAACACACTTGTGACCGAGCGGTAACAATGCTGATCGGATCGACAGACAAATGCCAGGTGTCGGCCCGGGTCAGCCGATGCAGCGTGCGGCGGAGGTGGCCTGGTGGTGAGGCGGTTCAGGCGCGCGGGCGTCGGGCCGCCAACTGGAGAGCAACGACATGAACTGGGCAGTGACACGAATCAGCGGGCGGTTCCATTACGGATGGCTCGCGGCGGCGGTGGTTTTCCTGATCCTGCTGGCGGCAGCCGGCACGCGCGCGACGCCGAGCGTGCTGATGGTGCCGCTCGAGCGCGAGCTCGGGTGGAACCGCGCGGCGATTTCGCTGGCGATTTCGGTGAACATCGCGCTGTACGGGCTGACCGGCCCGTTCGCGGCGGCAGCGATGCAGCGCTTCGGGCTGCGGCCGACGATCCTGACCGCGCTGGTGACGATGAGCGCGGGCGTCGCACTGTCGTCGATGATGACGCAGAGCTGGCAGATGGTCGTGATCTGGGGCCTGATGGTCGGCTGCTCGACCGGCGTCGTGGCGTTGACGTTGTCGGCGACCTTCGTCACGCGCTGGTTTCATGCGCGACGCGGCCTGGTGATGGGCATCCTGACCGCGAGCACGGCTACCGGCCAGCTCGTATTCCTGCCGATGCTCGCGGCGATCGCGCAGCGCCATGGCTGGCGGCCGGTCGTGCTGGTCGTCGCGGTGGCGGCCGCGATCGTGATTCCGCTGGTCGCGTTCCTGCTGCCGGAGCGGCCGGCCGACGTGAAGCTGCGCCCGTACGGCGAGCCGGCCGATGCGCCGGCCGCGCCCGACGCGACGAAGGAGAACCCGCTCGCGGTCGCGTTCCGCACGCTGCTGATGGCGAGCCGCTCGCGCGATTTCTGGCTGCTGTTCTTCAGCTTCTTCATCTGCGGCGCGAGCACCAACGGCTATGTCGGCACGCACCTGATCGCGATGTGCAGCGACTACGGGATGACGGAAGTGCAGGGCGCGTCGCTGCTCGCCGCGATGGGCGTGTTCGACCTGTTCGGCACGACGCTGTCGGGCTGGCTGTCCGACCGCTACGATAACCGCGTGCTGCTGTTCTGGTACTACGGGCTGCGCGGACTGTCGCTGATCTACCTGCCGCATGCGTTCGGCATCGATTTCTTCGGGCTGCCGTTGTTCGCGATGTTCTACGGGCTCGACTGGATCGCGACCGTGCCGCCGACCGTGCGGCTCGCCACCGATGTGTTCGGCAAGGCCGCGGCGCCGGTGGTATTCGGCTGGATCGTCGCCGGCCACCAGCTCGGCGCGGCATTCGCGGCGCTCGGCGCCGGGCTGCTGCGCGCGAGCCTCGGCACCTACACGATCGCGTCGATGATCTCGGGCGGGCTCTGCATCGTCGGCGCGCTGATCGTGCTGCGGATCAACCGCGGCCCGTCGCGCGCGGCCGCGCAGGCCGCCTGAGCGCAACGGCGCCGGCCGACCCGTGCGCGGGTGCGGCCGGTCAATGCAGAATCGATGAATTGCATTGCGCGGGATGATCGGGCGCGTGACGGCGCAAGCGGTTATGCTTGCGGTTCGCCGGGGCGTTCGCACCCCTTCATCGATGTCAGCGAGGAACCGCATGTCTGTCAAACCTGCTCCCACCACTGTTTCGATTCACGACCTGATCGCGGGCCGCTGGAGCCCGCGCGCGTATTCGGACGAGCCGATCGGCGCCGCCGATCTGCACGCGGTGCTCGAAGCCGCGCGCTGGGCGCCGTCCGCGTACAACGCGCAACCGTGGCGCTTCATCGTGTTCGACCGCACGCAGGACGAAGCCGCATTCAAGCGCGCGTTCGCGACGCTGGTGCCGTTCAACCAGGGCTGGAACGCGCCCGCGCCGGTGCTGATCGCCGTGACCGCGCACACGCTCACGCCGAAGGGCGAGCCCGCGCCGACCGCGCTGTACGACGCCGGCGCGGCCGCGATGTCGCTGGTGCTGCAGGCGCACGCGCTGGGCCTCGCCGCGCACCAGATGAGCGGCTTCGACGCCAAGGCGTTCCGCGACGCGTTCGAGATCCCGGCCGACGTCGCCATTCCGGCCATCATCTCGCTCGGCCACTACGGCAACGTCGACAAGCTCGATCCGGTGCTGCGCGAACGCGAAAAGGCGCCGCGCACGCGTCACGCGCTCGGCGAAGTCGTCTATGCGGGTGCGTGGAAGAAGGGTTTCGACGCCGCTGCCTGATGGCCGCGAGTAGGCGGCGGCCGGCGTGCCTCGTGCACCCGTCCGCGCCTGTCGCCGGCGCACCGCCGGCGTGCCGGATCGCCGTCCCGGGCCGGTTGCGCGGCACTGGTGGCCGGCCCCGGTTGTGATCCGGCGGGCTTCATGTTAAAAAGCCCGTCCTTTCCGTTTTCGCGCCGGCCATGCTGCGGCAACTTCCCATGACTTACTGCGCGATCGATTTCGGCACGTCCAATTCCGCCGTGGCGCTGCCCGGCGGCGATGGCATGCGCCTCGCGCCCGTCGAGGGCGACCACCTGACGCTGCCCACCGCGATTTTCTTCAACAACGACGAGCAGACGGTCGAATTCGGCCGCGCGGCGCTCGCGTCCTATATCGACGGTTTCGACGGCCGCCTGATGCGCTCGATGAAGAGCATCCTCGGCTCGCCGCTCGCGGAAACCACGACCGATCTCGGCGACGGCAGCGCGATGGCGTACACGGAGATCATCGCGCGCTTCCTGACGCACCTGAAGCGCAAGGCGGAGGCCTACGCCGGCGCGCCGCTCGGCCGCGCGGTGCTTGGCCGGCCGGTGTTCTTCGTCGACGACGATCCGCGCGCCGACCGCCTCGCGCAGGACCAGCTCGAAGCCGCCGCGCGTTCGGTCGGCTTCACGGACGTCCATTTCCAGTACGAACCCATCGCCGCTGCATTCGACTACGAGTCGCGCCAAGCGGCCGAACGGCTCGTGCTGGTGGCCGACATCGGTGGCGGTACGTCGGACTTCTCGCTGGTGCGCGTCGGGCCGGAACGGATGGCGCGCCTCGAGCGCAAGGACGACGTGCTCGCGCACCACGGCGTGCACGTCGCGGGCACCGATTACGACCGGCGGGTGGAGCTGGCGGCGATCCTGCCCGCGTTCGGCTACCGTTCGCTCGATCCTGAAGGGCGTGAGCTGCCGAACCGAATCTATTTCGACCTGGCGACCTGGCATCTGATCAACACGGTCTACACGCCGAAGCGGCTGGGCGAGCTGAAGCTGATGAAGCACCTGTACCAGGACGTGCGGCAGCACGACCGGCTCACGCGGGTAGTCGAGCAGCGACTCGGGCACGCGCTGATGGCGCGCGCGGAAGAAGCGAAGATCGGCGTCGCGGCGGGCGGGGAGACGATGATCGACCTGAACGACGTGGAAGAGGATCTGCAGATCGCGTTCGACGCGGCACGCCTCGTCGAGGCGAGCGTCGACGACACCAAGCGCATCGTCGATGCCGCGCGCGAAACGGTGCGGCTTGCGGGCGTCGCGCCGCGCGACGTCGGCGCGCTGTATTTCACCGGCGGCTCGACCGGGCTCGCGTTCCTGTCGGGTGCGCTCGCCGGCGCGTTTCCGGATGCGCAGCCGGTGTTCGGCGACCGCCTCGCGAGTGTGGCGACGGGCCTCGGCATTCACGCGCAGCGGATGTTCGGCTGATCGAAGCCGGCCGTTCGGTCGGCGCCGGCCGAATGGCTGCCGCGCCGGAAAACAAAAAGCCCCGCCGAAGCGGGGCTTTTTTACACGAATGATCGCGCCAAGCTTAGACCGGACGGATGTTCGCAGCTTGCAGACCCTTCGGGCCCGTCTTCACTTCGAATTCAACCTTCTGGTTTTCTTGCAGCGTCTTGAAGCCTTCGACGCGGATTTCCGAGAAGTGCGCGAACAGATCGTCGCCGCCGCCTTCCGGGGTGATGAAGCCGAAGCCCTTTGCGTCATTGAACCACTTGACGGTACCGGTTGCCATGTTACTTGTTCCTAAAAAGATAAAACGGGGCCGAGGCCCATGGTGTGCGGATAATCAAGGAAGGGGGTAATAGGACCAACCGGAGTACCGTTGATGGGCGAACTACGAAAGAACCAATTCACTCGCCGCTTGAAATCCTGCAACGTTGTTTATACGGCTTATCGGTCCGGCGGTCAACCGGATTTCAATTGTCTCAGGGTTATTGCGGAGATCAGGTTTACAAAGCTTGCAAGCGGTGCGAATTTTTTGTAGGGGCCGAACGATTTTGGCGCCAACTTGGAGGTGCAACCGTTAAACTACGCGCCCCGTGGACGGGTTGCCCCGATCGGGTGACACGTCCCCCCAAAATTGCGTGCGCGCTGCTGTCCGAGCCGATCCCGGACCGCAAGCCGACCATGCTTTTTGAGACACAGGAGAGGATGTGAAGAGTTCTATTCAACGGAACATCGGCCCGTTTGCATTGATGCTGACGGGGCTGGGTTCGATTATCGGCTCGGGCTGGCTGTTCGGTGCCTGGAAGGCCGCGAAGATCGCCGGTCCGGCGGCGATTTGCGCATGGATCATCGGCGCCGTCGTGATTCTCGCGATTGCGCTGACGTACGCTGAACTGGGCGCGATGTTCCCGGAGTCCGGCGGCATGGTGCGCTACGCGCGCTACTCGCACGGTTCGCTGGTGGGCTTCATCAGCGCGTGGGCGAACTGGATCGCGATTGTGTCGGTGATTCCGATCGAAGCGGAAGCGTCGATCCAGTACATGAGCACGTGGCCCTATCCGTGGGCGAATGCGTTGTTCGTGAACGGCGAATTACAGACGCTCGGCCTGCTGCTGTCGGCCGTGCTGGTCGTCATCTACTTCATGCTGAACTACTGGGGCGTCAAGGCCTTCGCGCGTGCGAACACCGCGATCACGATCTTCAAGTTCCTGATCCCCGGCCTCACGATCCTCGGCCTGATGCTGACGAGCTTCCACTCGGAGAACCTCGGCGTCGCATCGAATGCGAGCTTCGCGCCGTACGGCTGGTCGGCCGTGCTGACCGCGGTCGCGACGAGCGGCATCGTGTTCGCGTTCAACGGCTTCCAGAGCCCGGTGAACCTCGCCGGCGAAGCGCGCAATCCGTCGCGCAGCGTGCCGTTCGCGGTGATCACGTCGATCCTGCTCGCGCTTGTGATCTACGTACTGCTGCAGATGGCGTACATCGGTTCGGTGAATCCGGCCGACGTCGCGAAGGGCTGGGCGCACTTCAACTTCTCGTCGCCGTTCGCGGAACTCGCGATCGCGCTGAACCTGAACTGGCTGGCGATCCTGCTGTACGTCGACGCGTTCATCAGCCCGAGCGGCACCGGTACGACCTACATGGCGACCACCACCCGCATGATCTACGCGATGGAGCGCAACAACACGATGCCGAAGATGTTCGGCAACGTGCATCCGATCTACGGCGTGCCGCGTCAGGCAATGTGGTTCAACCTGCTCGTGTCGTTCATCTTCCTGTTCTTCTTCCGCGGCTGGAGCTCGCTCGCGGCGGTGATCTCGGTCGCGACGGTGATCTCGTACCTGACCGGCCCGATCAGCCTGATGGCACTGCGCCGCTCGGCGACCGACATCGAGCGTCCGCTGTCGATTCCGCTGATGAAGCTGATCGCGCCGTTCGCGTTCGTCTGCGCATCGCTGATCCTGTACTGGGCGAAGTGGCCGCTGACGGGCGAAATCATCCTGCTGATGATCGTCGCGCTGCCGGTGTATTTCTACTTCCAGGCGAAGTCTGGCTGGACCGGCTGGGGCGCCGACCTGAAGGCCGCATGGTGGCTGGTCGCGTACCTGCCGACGATGGCCGTGCTGTCGCTGATCGGCAGCAAGGAATTCGGCGGTCACGGGCTGATGCCGTACGGCTGGGACATGCTGATCGTCGCGGCAATCTCGCTGGTGTTCTACTTCTGGGGTGTGAATACCGGCTACCGGACCCAGTATCTCGACGAGCGCGAGGCGCACGAAGAGATCCTCGAAGGAGTCGGTGTGTAACGACGCCTGACCTGCGGCCGGAATCGGCGGCGGCAGGAAGCGCAAAAAAGCCCGTCCGAGCGATTGCTCGGGCGGGCTTTTTGTTTGTGCGCGGCGTTTTGTGCTCGGCGCTTGGCTTGCCGAGCCGCGCGACTCAGGCGGCCGCGCTCGCGAACACGTAGTTCGTCATCGCGAGCACGCGCTGATACGTGCCGAGCGACTGGATGCCGAGCTGGTAGTCGTCGTCGGCCGCGCCCAGCGCGGTGAACACCGGCAGCAGGTGTTCGTCGGTCGGATGCATCAGCGCCGCGTGCGGCGCCTGGCGGCGATAGTCGAGCAGCGCGTCGACGTCGCGCGCGGCAAGCTTCGCCTCGAACCAGTCGGTGAATTCCGCGACGCGCGGGTCCGCATCCTCGGGCGCCGCGCCGAAGTCGGCCGCGCGCAGGTTGTGCGTGATCTGGCCCGAGCCGATCACCATCACGCCTTCGTCGCGCAGCGGCCGCAGCGCGCGACCGAGCGCGAAGTGATGGGCGGCGTCCGCGCGCGGCTGGATCGACAGCTGCGCGACCGGCACGTCGGCTTCCGGGAACATCAGCAGCATCGGCACCCACGCACCGTGGTCGAGGCCATGCTCGGTCGTCGCGGTGGCGATGCCGGCCGCGTCCAGCAGCGCGGCCGCCCGCTCGGCGACATCGGGCGCGCCCGGCGCCGGGTAGCGAATGTCGTACAGCGCCTGCGGGAAGCCGTAGAAGTCGTGGATCGTTTCCGGATGGGCGGCGATGCTGGCGACGGGCTGCTGCGTGCCCCAGTGCGCGGACAGCATCAGCACCGCGCGCGGGCGCGGCAGCTGGGCGCCGAGGTGCGTGAATGCGCCGGACGGCAGCGTCGGGTCGATCGGCAGCGTCGGGGCGCCGTGGGACAAATACAGCGAGGGCAAGCGGTTCATGGTCGGTAACCTGCAAGAGGGTTTGGATGTGACTATAGGCGCGTACCGAACATTGATAAACCGGTCTCTTGGAATTTGATTGAATCGTGCTTGTTGATAATTGGACCGATTCCGGGTGCGGAAGAAGAGCCGGGCGTGAGCCGGCCGGATCGAGCAGGCAGGCGGCAGAATCGCCGAAGATGCGTGAAGAATGGCGCGCAAGCGCCGGTTCGAGCGAGTTACTGTGCCGGCCGGATGCCGGCCCACGGCGTCGTCATCGGCGCACTGAGCGCGAAGAGGTCGAGCACGCGCGTGACCGTGTGGTCGACCAATTCCTCGATCGTCTGCGGCATCGCGTAGAACGCGGGCAGCGGCGGAAACACGATCCCGCCCATTTCGGTCACGGCGGTCATGTTGCGTAGATGCGCGAGGTTGAACGGCGTTTCGCGCACCATCAGTACCAGACGGCGACGTTCCTTCAGCGTGACGTCGGCCGCGCGCGTGATCAGGTTGTCCGATAGCCCATGCGCGACGCTCGCGAGCGTCTTCATCGAGCACGGCGCGATCACCATTCCGTCGGTCGCGAACGACCCGGACGCGATCGTCGCGCCGACATCGCGCACCGAATGTACGACATCCGCGCGACTTTCGACGTCGGCTTTCGACAGCTTCAGTTCATGCTGGATATTGAGCCAGCCGGCGTTCGAAACCAGCAGATGCGTTTCGACGCCGCCGGCGGCGCGCAGCAATTCCAGCAGCCGCACGCCGTAGACCGCGCCGGTGGCGCCGGTGATCGCGACGATCAGCCGGCGTGGCGGCGCGCTGGGAAATGCCATCGGGGAGGGGTTACGCGGCGGCGAACAGTTGCTGCAGTTCGCCCGACTGGTACATCTCCATCATGATGTCCGAGCCGCCGATGAATTCGCCCTTCACATACAGCTGCGGGATGGTCGGCCAGTTCGAGAACGACTTGATGCCCTGGCGGATTTCGTCGTCTTCCAGCACGTTGACCGTCTTGAACTGGTCGACGCCACAGGCTTTCAGCACCTGCACGGCGCGGCCCGAGAAGCCGCACATCGGGAATTGCGCGTTGCCCTTCATGAAGAGCACGACCTGGTTTTCGTCGACGATTTGCTTGATACGTTGTTGGGTGTCCATGACTGACCTTGCGTTTGCGGGGCGTTAGAACGAAATGATAGCGGATTTCAACCGGGCGGGCCGGCCATCAGCCGGGCCGGCGGCCGCCCGTCGTGCGTTCGATCGCGGCGAGATCGGCGAGCGATTCGACCGCGACGAAGCCGCGTGCCACGAGCAGGGCCCGCACGGCGTCGGCCTGATCGTAGCCGTGCTCGATCCATAGCGTGCCGCCCGGTTTCAGATAGGCGCCGGCGCCCGCGACGATCGTGCGGATCGCGCTCAGGCCGTCGGCGTCGTCGGTGAGCGCGCCGCGCGGCTCGAAACGCAGGTCGCCCTGCGCGAGGTGCGGATCGTGCTGCGCGATGTACGGCGGGTTGCTGACGATCGTGTCGAACGCGAGCGCCGGATCGAGCGCGGCGTACCAGTCGCTCTGCAGCCAGTGGAGCGAGCCACCGGGGCGGCGCGCGTCGAGCAGCTTCTCGGCGTTGCGCTGCGCGACTTCGAGCGCGGCCGGCGATCGGTCGACCGCCCACACGCGTGCGTCCGGCCGTTCCGCGGCGATCGACACGGCAATCGCGCCGCTGCCGGTGCCGAGATCGAGCACGGCCGGATGCGGGCGTCCGTCGATCGCATCGAGCGCGGCTTCGACGAGCAGTTCGGTTTCGGGGCGCGGGATCAGCACGTCGGGCGTCACGTCGAACGGCCGGCCGAAGAATTCGCGCATCCCGACGAGCTGCGCGACCGGCTCGCCGGCCACGCGGCGCGCCTCGAGCGCGCGATAGCGCTCGATCGCGGCCGGCTCGAGCGGAGCGTCGCCACGCGTGATCAGCTGCGTGCGGGTCCAGCCGAGCGCGTAGGCGAGCAGCACGCGTGCATCGACCGCGTCGAGCGGCGACGCGCGCAGCAGATCGTCGGCAGTGGTGTCGGGCATCGCGGCCTCAGTCGGTGTCGCCGAGCGACGCGAGCAACTCGGCCTGGTGCTCGGTGACGAGCGCGGCGATCAGTTCGTCGAGATCGCCGTCCATCAGCGCCTCGAGCCGGTACAGCGTGAGGTTGATGCGGTGGTCGGTCATCCGGCCTTGCGGGAAGTTGTACGTGCGGATCCGTTCCGAGCGGTCGCCCGAGCCGATCAGGCTCTTGCGCGTCGCGGCTTCCTTCGCGTGCTGCTCGTGATACTGCTTGTCCTTGATGCGCGCGGCGAGCACCTTCAGCGCGCGATCCTTGTTCTTGTGCTGCGAACGGTCGTCCTGGCACTCGACGACGATCCCGGTCGGAATGTGCGTGACGCGCACCGCCGAATCGGTCTTGTTGATGTGCTGGCCGCCGGCGCCCGACGCGCGGAACGTGTCGATCCGCAAGTCGGCCGGATTGATCTCGACCTCGCCGATCTCGTCGGCTTCCGGCATCACAGCGACCGTGCAGGCGGACGTATGGATGCGCCCCTGCGTTTCCGTTGCCGGCACGCGCTGTACGCGATGGCCGCCCGATTCGAACTTCAGGCGCGAGTACGCGCCCTGGCCCGCGATCCGTACGATCACTTCCTTGTAGCCGCCGAGATCCGACGCGCTTTCCGACATCATCTCGACCTGCCAGCGCTGCCGCTCCGCGAAGCGCAGGTACATGCGCAGCAGGTCGCCCGCGAACAGCGCCGATTCGTCGCCGCCGGTGCCCGCGCGGATTTCGAGGAAGATGTTGCGGTCGTCGTTCGGATCCTTCGGCAGCAGCATCTTCTGCAACTCGCCTTCGAGACGCGCCATGCGTTCGCGTGCGCTGCGAATCTCGTCTTCGGCGAAATCGCGCATCGATGCATCGGCGAGCAACTCCTGCGCGGCCGTCTCGTCGTTGCGCGACTGGCGCCACAGCGCATACTGCTCGACGACCGGGCCGAGCTCCGCGTGTTCGCGCGTCAGCTTGCGGTACTGGTCGAGGTCGGCCGTGACGTTTTCGCGGCTCAGCAGGTCGTTCAGTTCGGCCAGCCGGGTAGACAGCTGGTCGAGCTTGCGTTGCATGCTCGTCTTCATGGTGTGGAGCGGCGCTCCCGGGCAAAAGGGGTATTCGGAAAGGATAGGCCGGCGGCGGGACAAACCGGCCGACGGCAGGGCAACCGGCCGGCGCTAGTGGCCGGACGGGTCGTTCGAGCGTGGTGCGTGCTGGTAGAAGCCGCGCATCAGGTCGATCAGCGAATCGCGGTCGGCGCCGTTCACGCGGTTGAGCGCGCTCGTCGGGCCGTGGATCAGCTTGTTGGTGAGCGCCTGCGACAGCGCTTCGAGGACGGCAGCCGGATCGTCGCCGCGCGCGAGCAGCTTCTGCGCTTTCTCGACTTCCGCGCGGCGCAGCGCGTCGGCCTGCGTATGCATGTGACGGATCACCGGCACGACGCTGCGCGTGTCCAGCCATTGCATGAAATTCTGAACGCGCGTCTCGATGATCGTCTCGGCCTGCGCGACCGCGGCCTGGCGCGACGCGTTACCTTCGCGCACGATCGCGCCGAGATCGTCGACGGTGTAGAGGAACACGTCCTTCAGCTTGCCGACTTCCGGCTCGATGTCGCGCGGCACCGCGAGGTCGACCATGAAGATCGGCCGGTGGCGGCGGGCCTTCACCGCGCGCTCGACCGCGCCGAGGCCGATGATCGGCAGTGTCGACGCGGTGCACGACACGATGATGTCGAATTCGTGCATGCGGGACGGCAGGTCCGACAGCGGCATCGCGCGGCCGTTGAAGCGTTCGGCGACGCGCTGCCCGCGTTCGGCCGTGCGGTTCGCGACGACGAGCTCGCGCGGGCTCTGCGCGGCGAAGTGCGTTGCACACAGCTCGATCATTTCGCCGGCACCGATGAACAGCACGCGCTGATCGGACACCTTTTCGAAGATGCGCTGCGCGAGGCGAACCGCGGCGGCGGCCATCGATACCGACTGCGCGCCGATCTCGGTGGTGCCGCGCACTTCCTTCGCGACCGCGAACGTACGCTGGAACAGCTGGTTCAGATAGGTGCCGAGCGCGCCGGCTTCCGTCGCGGTGCGCACGGCGTCCTTCATCTGGCCGAGGATCTGTGTTTCGCCGAGCACCATCGAATCGAGGCCCGACGCGACGCGGAACGCATGCCGGACCGCTTCCGACTGCGGCAGCGCATAGACATGCGGCGCGAGCTCGCTGACGGGAATCTGGTGGTACTCCGACAACCAGCGGATCGCACCCTCGCGGGCGGCCCGATCGTCGGTCGCGCAGTAGAGTTCGGTGCGGTTGCAGGTCGAGAGGATCGCCGCTTCGGGCGCATTGGGCGCCTGAGGGCCGAGGAACACGTTCTTGAACGTGACGAGAGCAGGCTTGATTTGCTCGAGCGGAAACGCCACGCGTTCGCGCAGGGCGACAGGCGCAGTGTGGTGGTTGATTCCGATCGTGAGGAGTTGCATATCGAGGGCTATCGTTTAGCCCCATATTATAGCGTTTCAGCGACTTCCTCACTCGGGGCATACCGGGCATCAGCGTGGCGCGGCCTGGAATTTGGGGGCTCGATCGGCACGCGGTCGAGCTGATAGCCGTAGCCATAAAGCGGCAGGAGCCGGTAGCCGCGCTCCGGAAGCAGTTGCAGCTTGCTGCGCAGGCGTGACGCATGGGTGTCGAGCGTGCGCGACTTCATGTCGCGGTGACGGGCCCACACCGTTTCGAGGATATGGGCGCGCGACACGGGCCGGGAAAGGTTCGCGAACAGCAGCTGCGCAAAGCGGAATTCCTTCGGCGTGAGCGCGACGACCGCGTCGCCGAAGCGCACGAGGCTGTGCGTCGCGTCGAATGCGTATTCTCCATACATTTCGCGTGAGCGATTCGGCGGCCGCCGGACGCCGGCGCGCCGGCTCAGCGCATTGACGCGGGCGAGCAGCTCGGGCCCGCTCACCGGGCGCACGAGGCAGTCGTCGGCGCCCGCGTGCAGGCACGACACGACTTCGCTTTCGCGCGGCAGTTGCATCACGGCGATGGCCGGCAGCCCGGGCAGGATCGCCTGCGCGCGCGGAATGACTTCTTCGGCCGGCTGATCGCCGGCCCAGTGGCCGGTGATCAACATGTCGCAGGTATCGGTGGCGAGCCACTCGAAGAATGCCGCGCTGGACGCAAACGCGTGGCACACATGACCGCCGGCGAAGAGCAGGCGGTTCAGGAGCGCAGCATGACGTGCCTCCGGATCGATCAGAGCGATTCGCATGAGGATTTCTTCAATACGGCTGCCGGTGCGCGCTTGCCATAACGTCGGGTCGGCCCCTACACTCGAATGTTCGCGGCGCCCGGCTGGTCTCGGGTTCGATGGATGAATCGATGCTAGCCGCTGGCAACGTTCACGCCTATGGGACGAATCTGAATTTATAGAAGGCGTCGAATGAACTGGTTTGGAATCCTTGTCCTGGGAGGGGCCGTCGGGCTGTTCGGCCGGTGGCTGCATCCGATGCGGCGCACGGGCCGGCCGGCATGGTGGATCGCGGTGCTGGTCGGTATCGCAGGCGCCGCCGCCGCGCGCATGGCCGGCAATCTCTCCGGACTGTTTTACGATGGCGAAACGCTCGAATGGCCGGTCTGCACCGGCGTCGCGTTCCTCGCCGTAGCCGTGACGGTCGCCGTGTCGGCCCGTCGCTGAAAGCTCTCAGGTGAAATCATGAATGCCCGTCTCCCCGAAGTCTCGTCGGTGCCGGCCCGCCTCGCGCTGCTGCGCGGCGCGATGGTCCGCGAGGATCTGGCCGCCTATCTGGTGCCGTCCGCCGATCCTCACCTGTCCGAGTACCTGCCCGAACGCTGGCAGGCGCGTCGCTGGCTGTCCGGTTTCACGGGTTCGGTCGGCACGCTGGTCGTGACCGCGGAGTTCGCGGGCTTGTGGGTCGACAGCCGCTACTGGGTGCAGGCCGAGGCCGAACTCGCCGGCTCGGGCGTCCAGCTGATGAAGATGACGGGCGGGCAGCAGAGCGCGCCGCACGTCGACTGGCTCGCGCAGAACGTGGCGGCCGGCGCGACGGTCGGTGTCGACGGCGCCGTGCTCGGCGTTGCCGCGGCGCGCGCGCTGACGGCCGCGCTGAGCGCGCGCGGCATCGCGCTGCGCACCGATCTCGACCTGCTCGACGCGATCTGGCCGGAGCGGCCGGGGCTGCCGGGCGACGCCGTGTTCGAGCACGTCGCGCCGCAGGCCGACGCGACGCGCGCGAGCAAGCTCGCCGACGTACGCCGCGCAATGCACGCGCAGGGCGCGCAGTGGCATTTCGTGTCGACGCTCGACGATCTCGCGTGGCTGTTCAACCTGCGCGGCGCCGACGTCAACTTCAACCCGGTGTTCGTCGCGCACGCGCTGATCGGCGCCGAGCGCGCGACGCTGTTCGTCGCCGACGGCAAGGTGTCGCCGGCGCTGGCCGCGTCGCTCGCGCGGGACGGCGTCGAGGTCCGCGCGTACGACGCCGCGCGCGCGTCGCTCGCGGCGCTGCCCGACGGCGCGACGCTGCTGATCGATCCGCGCCGCGTGACGTTCGGCACGCTCGAGGCCGTGCCGGCCGGCGTGAAGCTGATCGAGGCGGTGAACCCGTCGACGTTCGCGAAGTCGCGCAAGACGTCCGCCGAGATCGAGCACGTGCGCGTGACGATGGAGCACGACGGCGCCGCGCTTGCCGAATTCTTCGCGTGGTTCGAACAGGCGCTGAACCGCGAGACGATCACCGAGCTGACGATCGACGAGAAACTCACGGCCGCGCGCGCCCGGCGCCCCGGCTACGTGTCGCCGAGCTTCGCGACGATCGCCGGCTTCAACGCGAACGGCGCGATGCCGCACTATCGCGCGACGCCCGAGTCGCATGCGACGATCGCCGGCGACGGCCTGCTGCTCGTCGATTCGGGCGGCCAGTACACCACCGGCACGACCGATATCACGCGCGTCGTGCCGGTCGGCACGGTCAGCGACCTGCAGCGCCGCGACTTCACGATCGTGCTGAAGTCGATGATGGCGCTGTCGCGCGCACGCTTTCCGCGCGGCATCCGCTCGCCGATGCTCGACGCGATCGCGCGCGCGCCGATGTGGGCAGCCGGCCTCGACTACGGTCACGGCACCGGCCACGGCGTCGGCTACTTCCTGAACGTGCACGAGGGCCCGCAGGTCATCTCGCACTACGCGCCGGCCGAATCGTACACGGCGATGGAAGAGGGGATGATCACGTCGATCGAGCCGGGCGTGTACCGGCCCGGCAAATGGGGTATCCGGATCGAGAACCTGGTCGTGAATCGCGCGAGCGGGCAGACCGAGTTCGGCGACTTCCTCGCGTTCGAGACGCTGACGCTGTGCCCGATCGACACGCGCTGCGTGCTCATCGAGATGCTGCATGAAGAAGAGCGGGCGTGGCTGAACGCGTATCACGCGAGCGTGCGCGAGCGCGTCGGCCGGCACGTGAGCGGCGATGCGAAGGCGTGGCTCCACGCGCGCACGCAGCCGATCTGACGCAACGGCAACGCGCAACACGCAACACGCAACACGCAACACGCCACGTACGCTACCGGCCGCACGATGGCCGCACCACGACCGAGAGGGCAACTGATGGCAGACACCGCAGTGATCGTGATCGACATGCAGCGCGGGCTGGTGCAGCGGGCGCGGCCCGCGTACCGGCTCGACGACGTCGTGGCGGGCATCAACCGGCTGACCGCCGCGGCGCGCGCGGCACGCGCGCCCGTGTGCTTCGTGCAGCACGACGGCGACGCGGACGACGACATCGTGCCCGGCACGCCCGGGTGGGAACTGCATGAGGCATTGATCGTCGGTCGCTCCGACTGGCGCATCCGCAAGCAGATGAGCGATGCGTTCCACGACACGCCGCTCGCCGCGCAGCTCGACAGCCACGGCATCCGCTCGGTGCTGATCTGCGGCTATGCGACCGAGTTCTGCGTCGATTCGGCCGCACGTCGCGCGGCACTGCTCGGCTACCGCGCGACCGTGGTCTCCGATCTGCACACGACGAACGAGCGCACGCACCTGTCGGCGGCGCAGATCGTCGCGCATCATCACTTCATCTGGGAAAACAATACGCTGTCGGGCAATGCGGTGACGCCGCGTCCGCTCGCCGACGTGCTCGCGGCGGAGTTCGCATGACGATCAAGGCGGTGGTGTTCGATTTCGGCGGCGTGCTGATCGACTGGAGCCCCGAGTACCTGTACCGGCAACTGATTCCCGATGAAGCCGAGCGGCGCTGGTTCCTCACGCACGTATGCGCGATGGACTGGGTAGTCCGCCAGGACGGCGGACAGACGATCGACGAAGGCACGAGCGAACTCGTCGCGAAGTTTCCGGAGCACGAGGCGCTGATCCGCGCGTTCTACGCGCGCTGGCACGAGATGATCGGCGGCGTGCTCGACGAAGGCGCCGCGCTCGTCGACCGGCTCGACGCGCAGGGGATGCCGCTCTTCGGATTGACCAACTGGTCGGCGCAGACCTTTCCGTATGCGTGGGACAACTTCCCGGTGCTGCGGCGTTTCAGGGACATCGTCGTGTCGGGCCGCGTGAAGCTCGTGAAGCCCGATCCGGCGATCTATCACGCCATGCACGCGCGGATCGAACCGCATCTACCGGGCATCGCGCCGCACGAGCTCGTGTTCATCGACGACAACGCGAAGAACGCGGCGGCCGCGACGGCGCTCGGCTGGCACGGCATTCATCACACCAGCGCGGCGACAACCGAGACGCGCTTGCGCGAGCTGGGCGCGCTCGCATAGGAATCCGCGCCAAGCGCAGCGAGATGAAAAAAAGCGGGCGATGAGCCCGCTTTCTCGTTCTGCCGGTCCGGAAACGGCCGCTTTCGGCATCCGGCTCGGCATTGCCGCGGCGCCGGATGCGCGGGCCGGGCCGCTCAGCGGCTGATCGGCTTGTAGCGCAGACGCTTCGGCTTCGCGGCTTCCTCGCCGAGGCGCGCACGCTTGTCGGCTTCGTATTCCTGGTAGTTGCCGTCGAAGAACGTGACCTGCGAATCGCCTTCGAACGCGAGGATGTGCGTCGCGATCCGGTCGAGGAACCAGCGATCGTGCGAGATCACCATCACCGAGCCCGCGAATTCGAGCAGCGCGTCTTCCAGCGCGCGCAGCGTTTCGACGTCGAGGTCGTTCGACGGTTCGTCGAGCAGCAGCACGTTGCCGCCGGAGATCAGCGTCTTCGCGAGGTGCAGGCGGCCGCGTTCGCCGCCGGACAGGTTGCCGACGATCTTCTGCTGGTCGCCGCCCTTGAAGTTGAAGCGGCCGATGTATGCGCGCGACGGCGTTTCGTACTTGCCGACCGTCAGCACGTCCGCGCCGCCCGAGATTTCCTCGAACACCGTCTTCGAGCCGTCGAGCGCGTCGCGGCTCTGGTCGACGTACGCGAGCTTCACCGTCGGGCCCATCACGACTTCGCCCGAATCCGGCTGTTCCTTGCCGGTCAGCATCTTGAACAGCGTCGACTTGCCGGCACCGTTCGGGCCGATGATGCCGACGATTGCGCCGGCCGGGATCTTGAAGCTCAGGTTGTCGATCAGCAGGCGGTCGCCGAACGACTTGCTGACGTTCTTGAACTCGATCACTTCATTGCCGAGGCGTTCGCCGGCCGGAATGAAGATTTCCTGCGTTTCGTTGCGCTTCTGGTATTCCTGGCTGCTCAGCTCCTCGAAGCGCGCGATACGCGCCTTCGACTTCGCCTGACGGCCCTTCGGGTTCTGGCGCACCCACTCCAGTTCCTTCTTGATCGCCTTCTGGCGTGCCGATTCCGACGCCTCTTCCTGCTTCAGGCGCTCTTCCTTCTGGTCGAGCCAGCTGCTGTAGTTGCCCTTCCACGGAATGCCGTGGCCGCGGTCGAGTTCGAGAATCCACTCGGCTGCGTTGTCGAGGAAGTAGCGATCGTGCGTGACGGCGACGACGGTGCCCGGGAAGCGCACCAGGAACTGTTCGAGCCAGTCGACCGATTCGGCGTCGAGGTGGTTGGTCGGTTCGTCGAGCAGCAGCATGTCGGGTTTCTCGAGCAGCAGCTTGCACAGCGCGACGCGGCGCTTTTCGCCGCCCGACAGGTGCTCGATCTTCGCGTCCCACGCCGGCAGGCGCAGCGCGTCGGCGGCCACTTCGAGCTGCTGCTCGGGGCTGCCGCCGTCGCTCGACGCGAGGATCGCTTCGTATTTCGCCTGCTCGGCCGCGAGCGCGTCGAAGTCGGCGTCCGGCTCCGCGTAGGCCGCGTAGATTTCGTCGAGCTTCTTGTTCGCCTGGAACAGGTCGCCGAGGCCTTCCTCGACGGCTTCGCGCACCGTCTTCGTCGGATCGAGCTGCGGTTCCTGCGGCAGGTAGCCGATGTTCAGGTTCGGCATCGGCGTCGCTTCGCCTTCGATGTCCTTGTCGACGCCCGCCATGATGCGGATCAGCGTCGACTTGCCCGAGCCGTTCAGGCCGAGCACGCCGATCTTCGCGCCGGGAAAGAACGACAGCGAGATGTCCTTCAGGATCTGGCGCTTGGGCGGCACGATCTTGCCGACCCGGTTCATCGTGAAAACGTATTGGGCCATTTGGTGTGAAAGTCAGAAGTGGTTGAGACTGCCGCGCAGCGCGGCGGCGTGCGTGGCGTCGAAGGATTCGGTACGGAGCGTGCCGCGCGCGGCGCGGCGGTGTCGCCGCGGGTTGGCGGCGCGAGCGCGTATTGTACTTCGCCGCCGGCTGCCGCTGGCACCACGCCGGCCATTCGGCCGACCCGTGCTCACAGCCACGCGGCGACGCCGCCGTGCCCCGAGCAGGTGCCGCGCCGGTGGCGGCTGAAGCTGTACGTGCCGTCGCGGCAGCGCGCGCTCGCGCCGTCGGGCACGCGGCCCGATTTCGAATGGGCCGGCGCGTGGACGGTGTTGCCGTCGCGATTGCGGTACGTGTCGTGCCGGTCGAGGTCGGCTTCGTTGGCGGTGCCGTAGCCGGGCGTTGCGCGATATGCGTGCGCGGCGGGCGGCAGGGTGGCGCACGCGAAGAACAGCGCGGCCGACAGGGTCGCGATGCGCGTCGCGCGGCGGAGCAGGGCGGGCATGGTCTCTCTCTCTTTCTCTTCGGATGTTGTTATCTGCGCTCGATGGCGGGTGGACCGCTCGCCGCATGTTAGCCGAACGGCTGCGTCGCGATGCCGCCTTCGGGCGGTGCCGCGCCGCTACGCCGCGCCGCTCATCGATGCCGCGCCGTCTGCTTGCGCGGCTTCGAGGATCCACCGGCGGAAGGCGGCGACTTTCGCCCGTTCCGCATGATGCGGCGGATAGACGAGGTAGTACGCGAAGTCGTCGAGCCATGCGACGTCGGCAAGCTGCACGAGTCGCCCGCTCGCGAGCTCGCTGCGCACCATCGCCGCCGGCAGCAGGCCCGCGCCCTGGCCGGCGAGGATCGCCTGCAGCAACAGGCCGGAATCGTCGAACGCGGGGCCGCGCGGCGGCCCGAAATCGTCGATTCGCTGCGCGTCGAACCAGATATGCCAACCCTTGCGCTCGGCATCGTGCAGGTGCGGCCATCCGGCCAGGTCGGCGGGCGTCGCCGGCATGCCGAGCCGCGCGACGAGCGACGGCGCCGCCAGCGCGACGATCTCCACCGTCAGCAGCCGTTCGCT
The DNA here is from genome assembly GCF_003635165.1 of Burkholderia sp. Nafp2/4-1b. Taxonomy (GTDB): domain Bacteria; phylum Pseudomonadota; class Gammaproteobacteria; order Burkholderiales; family Burkholderiaceae; genus Burkholderia. The sequence continues at coordinate 130,205 of NZ_ML058603.1, forward strand.
GCACAGGCCGACGTAACGGCCGAGACCGTGGCGGATCGCGACGTCGACGCCATCGCGCGAGAAGTCCGCCAGTGCGTGGCTCGCGACGATCTGCAGGTCGACGTCCGGGCATGCGTCGCGGAACTGCGCGAGGCGCGGCACGAGCCATGCAGAGGCGAAAAACGGCGTGACGCTTACCGTCAGCACGCCGCTGTCCGCAGTGCCCGATACGCGCTGCGACGCGTCGGCGATCTGCCGGAACGCATTGCGCACGGGTGGCAGGTAGTCGCGGCCAGCGGCGGTCAGCAGGATGCCGCGGTTCACGCGCTCGAACAATTGCACGCCGAGATGCGTCTCGAGCGTGCGGATCATCTGGCTCACCGCGCCGGGCGTGACCGACAGTTCCTCGGCCGCGGATTTCACCGACAGGTGGCGGGCGGCCGCCTCGAACGCACGCAACGCGTTGAGCGGTGGTAGGCGCGAACGGATCATTGAGTTTTTCTAAATCGAAAGGCTGACGAAATATCGTTTGAGGCAATGCGGGCGCGCGAGTACCGTTTTCACCTTGAACCTGTCGGATCGGAGCACGTTCAGCGGGGCAGCGTCGCGGCGGCCGATGCGATCAACATAGTTCAACTATATCCATGAGGCAATCGGGCGCCGTGCGGCGTCCCGCGAAACCGGAGAGGAGCATCGTCATGAACCGCCTGCGCACATCGCGCGTCTTCTACGGCTGGTATGTGGTGGCGGCAGCGTTCGCCGTCACGTTCGTCGGTTTCGGCAGCGCGTACACGTTCAGCGCGTTCGTCGAATCGCTGCAGCGGGATTTTGCCGCGTCGCGCGGGCAAATCTCGCTCGTGTTCTCGCTGGCCGGCTTCCTGTATTTCGGCTTCGGCATCGTCAGCGGCCCGCTTGCCGATCGGTTCGGCTCGCGACGGCTCGCGGTCGCCGGCATGTTGCTGACGGCCGCCGGGCTCGCGGCGGCCGGCGCCGCGCATACGCTGTTGCAGGTCTACGTCGCTTACGGGCTCGGGGTCGGCCTCGGCGTCGGCTGCGCATACGTGCCGGCCGTCGGCGCCGTGCAGCGCTGGTTCGTGCGGCGGCGCGGCTTCGCGTCCGGGCTCGCGGTCGCGGGGATCGGCGTCGGCACGCTCGTCATGCCGCCGCTCGCGTCCGCGTTGATTGCGCACGTCGGCTGGCGCGGCGCGTACGTCACGCTCGCGGCGATCGCGGTGGTGGTGGGCGCCGGTATGTCGCTGCTGATCGAGAACGATCCGCGCGGCCGCGGCGTGCTGCCCGACGGCGATGCGGCGCACGCGGGATCCGGCAATGCGCTGCCGGGCGGCGCTTCATCGGTGCCGGCCGGCGCGACCGTGCGCGAGGCCGTCACGTCGCGGCCGTTCGCGAGTCTCTACGCGGCCTGCCTCGTGTGTTCATTCGGTGTCTTCGTGCCGTTCGTGCATCTCGTGCCGTACGCGCTCGATCATGGCGTGGCGCCGTCGACGGCCGTGTTGCTGCTCGGCGCGATCGGCGTCGGCAGCACGGCGGGTCGCTTCTTCCTCGGTGGCCTCGCCGACCGCTTCGGCCGCCGCGCGTCGCTGCTCGCGATGTTCGCCGGCATGGCCGTCGCGCTCGTCGCGTGGGCCGGCGCGGGGACGGTGGCGACGCTGGCCGCGTTCGCACTCGTGTTCGGCGTGTTCTACGGCGGTTGGGTCGCCGTGCTGCCCGCCGTCGTGATGGACTATTTCGGCGGCCGCAACGTGAGCGCGATCATCGGCGTGCTGTACACGAGCGTAGCGTTCGGCACGCTGATCGGGCCGGCCGCGGCCGGCTTCATCTACGACGCGGGCGGCGGCTATCTCGTGCCGATCCTCGCCAGCGCGGCGGCCAATGCGATCGCGTTCGCGATTGTCGCCACCACCGGACGCGCGCCGGTAGCGGCGCGTGCGGCCGGCCGATAGACGCGAGTCGCGAATGGGCGGCCAGACGCGACGCATCCCGACGCCGTGAAAAAGCTGCTTCTCCGAGAATGGCACGCGATCGTCCCGGCCGGATGGCGGGACGAAGTGTCGGTCGACGCGCATTGAGCGCCGGGTGCGGCGCTTGCGCGGCACGCGAAGCGCCGCGACCGGATGACGTCTCTGCCCGGCGGCCGAGCGGGCTTGCATTCGCTCGGTTGCCCGATCCGACGGTTCGCAAGGGGACGCCGGACCGGACCAAGCGTTGCATCGGTTCGAATCGATGCAACAAGTGGATCCATCGAAATTCTTCAATTGGTTCTTAGTGAAGAACCGTTTGATGCTTACACTCCTTCGCTTCGAAGGCGGCTGACCGACAGCCGACGGAAAGGGCGCACGCGATGCGCCGGCGCCCCGAGCGCCGCATCGCACCCGCAGCTTCGCAGACTGCGTTGCGCACTGACCGGCACAGGCTCGATCCGGCTTTCCGCCCACATGCCGCGCATGCGCGGCGGGCGCCGGATCCAACAACGACAATTCCCCCGCGCCGCCTTCATGCGACACCCGGTCGTACCGGGAACCGTTTTTTGGAGAGAGACAGATGAGTGGAAACAACACAGGCCTCGGCACGGGTCTGAAGCAGCGGCACGTGACGATGATGTCGATTGCCGGCGTCATCGGCGCGGGCTTGTTCGTCGGCTCCGGCCACGCGATCGCGGAAGCCGGCCCGGCGTCGATCCTCGCGTATGCGATCGCCGGCGTGCTGGTCGTGCTGGTGATGCGCATGCTCGGCGAGATGGCCGTCGCGCATCCGGACAGCGGTTCGTTCTCGACCTATGCCGATCGCGCGATCGGCCATTGGGCGGGCTTCTCGATCGGCTGGCTGTACTGGTGGTTCTGGGTGCTTGTGATCCCGATCGAGGCGACGGCCGCCGCGACCATTCTCAATGCGTGGTTCCCCGGTATCGCGACCTGGATCTTCGCGCTCGGCATCACGTTGCTGCTGACGATCACCAATCTCTTCTCGGTCAAGAACTACGGCGAATTCGAATTCTGGTTCGCGCTGATCAAGGTGGTGGCGATCGTCGTGTTCCTGTGCATCGGCGGTGCGGCGATCGTCGGCATCGTGCCGGCGCCGGCCGTATCGGGCGTGTCGAACCTGTTCGCGCATCAGGGCTTCATGCCGAACGGCGCCGGCGCGGTGCTCGCGGCGATGCTGACGACGATGTTCTCGTTCCTCGGCACTGAGATCGTGACGATCGCGGCCGCCGAATCCGACAACCCGCAACGCCAGATCGTACGTGCGACGAATTCCGTCATCTGGCGTATCACGCTGTTCTATCTCGGCTCGATCCTCGTCGTTGCGGCGATCGTGCCGTGGAACGATCCGTTGCTGCCGAAGCACGGCTCGTATCAGCGCGCGATGGAGCTGATCGGCGTTCCGAACGCGAAGGCGATCATCGACGTGATCGTGCTCGTGTCGGTCGCCAGCTGCCTGAATTCCGCGCTGTACACCGCGTCGCGGATGCTGTTCTCGCTGTCCAGGCGCAAGGACGCGCCCGCGTTCCTGCACCGCACCGATTCGACCGGCACGCCGCGTGCAGCCGTGCTCGCATCGACCGCGTTCGGGTTCGTGACCGTGATCGCGAACTACCTGATGCCGGAGCAGGTGTTCGGCTTCCTGCTCGCGACCTCGGGTGCGATCGCGCTGCTCGTCTATCTGGTGATCGCGATCTCGCAGCTGCGCATGCGCAAGACGCTCGGATCGAGCGGCGCCGACCTGCCGCTGCGGATGTGGCTGTTCCCGTGGCTCACGTGGGCGGTGATTCTGTTCATCTGCGGGACGCTGACCGTGATGTTCGTCAGCGAGGAACACCGGATGGAAGTGGGCGCGACGGCCGTGCTTGCGTTGATCGTGCTGTTTGCTTCGTGGCTGAACAAGCGCGGTCGCGATGCGCGTGCGGGAGCCGGGCGACGCGTGTCGGCGACGTGATGAATTGAAGTGACGGCGGGGCGCGAAGCCCCGGTCGTGAAAATGGCCTGATCGGCGTTTGCCGGTCGGGCCATTTTGCTTTTTGCGATGGGCAGATGTCGCTGCGGGAGTCGACGAGATCGTGCCGAAATTTAAGGGAGAAGAATCCGATGGACTCAGGACGTGGACCGAAGTGGCGGAGAGCTGTTTCAGCCAGTTCGTCTGGTCAAGTTACCATCCACGCAACCGGGCAAGGCACACGCGGGATTGCACGGTGCAGTGACGCGATCCGGTAGCCGAAATAAGAAAGCCCGCATTCAGCGGGCTTTCTTGCTTGGAACAGCGCGGCAACAACACTTAGACGTTGAACAGGAAGTTCATCACATCCCCGTCGTGCACGACGTATTCCTTCCCTTCCGCGCGCATCTTGCCGGCTTCCTTCGCACCCTGTTCGCCCTTGTAGGTGATGAAGTCGTCGAACGCGATCGTCTGCGCGCGAATGAAGCCGCGCTCGAAGTCGGTGTGGATCACGCCGGCTGCCTGCGGCGCGGTGTCGCCGATGTGGATCGTCCACGCGCGCACTTCCTTCACGCCCGCGGTGAAGTACGTCTGCAGGCCGAGCAGCTTGAAGCCCGCGCGGATCACGCGGTCGAGGCCCGGCTCCTGCATGCCCATGTCGGCGAGGAACGCTTCCTTGTCCGCATCGTCGAGATCGGCGATTTCCGCTTCGATCGCCGCGCACACCGCGACCACCGGCGAGTTCTCGCTTTCCGCGTACTTGCGCACCGCTTCGAGGTGCGGGTTGTTCTCGAAGCCGTCGTCCTTCACGTTCGCGACGTACATCGCCGGCTTCGCGGTGATCAGGCAGAACGGCTTGAGCAGCGCCTGGTCGTCGTCCGACAGATCGAGGCCGCGCACGGCCTTGCCCTGGTCGAGGTGCGCGCGCACCTTCTCGAGCACCGCGGCGAGCTTCACGGCTTCCTTGTCGTTGCCCGACTTCGCAGCCTTCGAGTAGCGCGTGAGCGCCTTCTCGACGGTGGCGAGGTCGGCGAGCGCGAGTTCGGTGTTGATCACTTCGATGTCGTCGATCGGGCTGACCTTGCCGGCGACGTGGATGACGTTGTCGTCTTCGAAGCAGCGCACGACGTGCGTGATCGCGTCCGTTTCGCGGATGTTCGCGAGGAACTGGTTGCCGAGGCCTTCACCCTTGCTCGCGCCCGCGACGAGGCCGGCGATGTCGACGAATTCGACGACGGCCGGCACGACGCGCTCGGGCTTCACGATTTCGGACAGCGCCTTCAGGCGCGTGTCGGGCACTTCGACGATGCCGACGTTCGGCTCGATCGTGCAGAACGGGTAGTTCTCGGCGGCGATGCCGGCCTTGGTCAGCGCATTGAACAGGGTGGACTTGCCGACGTTGGGCAAGCCGACGATGCCGCATTTGAGACTCATGGAATCCTTCGAACGGGTGAGGCGGCGCGGCCGGACGAAGCGCGGCGGCGCGGGAAAATGGGGACGGCCGGCGCTCGGAGCGCGGCGGGCCGACGTTCAAAGGCGCTATTGTACCGTGCCGGCGCCACGCTTTCCGGCCTTCCCCCGAACGGCCGATGCGACGGGCCGCCGCGCTGCCGGGCCCGTCCGCGATTCTGCTGATTTCCCGCAAAGTCCGGCCGCGTAAGGGATTGGCCCCGCGGCTATAATGCCCGCCATGACTGCCCACCACACCTTCGACGTCGCCGTGGTCGGCGGCGGGCTCGTCGGCAAGACGGCCGCGCTCGCGTTGACCCAGTCCGGCTACAAGACCGCCTTGCTCGCCCAGCCGGCTACGCCGCGCCCCGCCGATCTCGCGTTCGACACGCGCATCTACGCGCTGTCGTCCAGCTCGCAGGCGTTGCTCGAGCGGCTGCGGGTCTGGCAGGCGCTCGATCACGGCCGGCTCGCGCCCGTCTACGACATGCGGGTGTACGGCGATGCGCACGCGGAACTGCATTTCTCCGCGTACCAGGCATCGGTGCCGCAGCTCGCGTGGATCGCCGAATCGTCGCTGATCGAGACATCGCTCGATGCCGCACTGCGGTTCCAACCGAACCTCACGTGGTTTGATGCGCGGGCGCAGGGCTTCGACGTGCGCGACGACGCAGCCGTGCTCACGCTGTCGTCGGGGCAAGTGCTCGAAGCGGATCTCGTCGTCGGCGCCGACGGTGCGCATTCGTGGGTGCGTTCCCAAATGGGGGCCAAGGTCGAGCGGCGCGATTACCGGCAGACGGGTGTCGTCGCGAACTTCAAGGCATCGCTGCCGCACCGCGAGACGGCCTGCCAGTGGTTTCACGACGGCGAGATCGTCGCGCTGCTGCCGCTGCCGGACGGTCACGTGTCGCTCGTGTGGTCCGCGCACACCGCGCATGCGGACGAACTGCTCGCACTCGATCCCGCGCAGCTCGCGGCCGAAGTCGAGCGCGTGTCGCACGGCCAGCTCGGCACGCTCGAATGCGTGACGCCCGCGGCCGGCTTCCCGCTCGCGCTGCAGACCGTCGACAAGCTGATCGCGCCGCGCGTCGCGCTGGTCGGCGATGCCGCGCACCTGATCCACCCGCTCGCAGGGCAGGGGATGAACCTCGGGCTGCGCGACGTCGCCGCGCTCGCCGATGCGATCGCGAACAAGGAAAGCTTCCGCAACCTCGGCGATACGGTGCTGCTGCGCCGCTACGAGCGCTCGCGCCGCGAGGACATCCGCGCGCTGATGGTGGCGACCGACGGGCTGCAACGGCTGTTCGCGGTTCCCGGCTCGTTCGCGAAGGCGGTGCGCAATGCGGGCATGGCGTTCGTCGGCGCGCAACCGCTCGTGAAGCGCTGGCTCGTGTCGGCCGCGCTGGGCTGATCGAACCTTCGCGTCCCCGGCCTGTCGGACAGGGTCCCGTTACGGCGTACACTGTGACGTGCACTCCGATTGAGCTGAAGGAACAACAGGATGAAAAAAACGATCCGCATCGCCTCGCTGGCGCTGGCCGTCACGATGGCGACGCTCGGCTGCACCGCGCAGGCCGACCAAACCACCGACAAGCTGAAAGCGACGCTGCAGGCACGTCTCGGCAGCGACGCGCCGATCAAGAGCGTGTCGAAATCGCCGGTCGCGGGCCTGTACGAAGTGAATCTCGGCACGCAGATCATCTATAGCGATGCCGCGGGCGACTACGTGCTGCTCGGCGATCTCGTCGACACCAAGACGCACAAGAACCTGACCGACGCGCGCCTGTCCGACCTCAACAAGATCGATTTCGCGAGCCTGCCGCTCGACAACGCGATCAAGGTCGTCAAGGGCAACGGCGCACGCAAGATCGCGGTGTTCTCCGATCCGAACTGCCCGTACTGCAAGCGCCTCGAGACGACCCTGCAGTCGGTCGACAACGTGACCGTCTACACGTTCCTGTACCCGGTGCTGTCGCCCGATTCGACCGCGAAGTCGAAGGCGATCTGGTGCGCGACCGACCGCGCGAAATCCTGGCAGGGCTGGATGCTCGACCATCGCGTACCGACCGGCGCCGGCACCTGCGATACGACCGCACTCGACAAGAACCTCGCGCTCGGCCGCGGGATGAACGTCACCGGCACGCCGACGATCTTCTTCCCCGACGGCCGTCGCCTGCCGGGCGCGGTGTCGGCCGACCAGCTGAACCAGGCGCTCGCGTCGAGCAAGTAACCGACCGGCCAGCCGGGCCGCGTGGCCTGGCCAGCGAGGGGCGCCCGCGATATCCGCCGGCGCCTCTCTTCGTTTCCGCCGCCATGTTCCGTCCGATTTTCGACTGATTTTCGACCGACTCCCACGATGACCCAGCCGATCCGTTACTCGATTGCCCCGAAAGATCTTGCCGCGCACCTGTTCGAAGTGTCGGTGACGGTCACCGATCCCGATCCCGAAGGCCAGCGCTTCTCGTTGCCCGTGTGGATTCCGGGCAGCTACCTCGTGCGCGAGTTCGCGCGCAACATCGTGACGCTTGCCGCGTTCAACGACGCGGGCCGCAAGGTGCGGGTCGCGAAGATCGACAAGAACACGTGGCAGGCCGCGCCGGTGAACGGCGCGATCACGCTGCGCTACGACGTGTACGCGTGGGACCTGTCGGTCCGTTCCGCATATCTCGACGAATCGGGCGGCTTCTTCAACGCCACGGCCGTGTTCCTGAGCGTGGCCGGCCGCGAGGACGCGCCCTGCGAAGTCGACATCGCCAAACCGGCGGGCCCGGCCTTCCGCACGTGGCGCGTCGGTACGTCGCTGCCCGAGGCACGCGGCACCAAACGCTACGGATTCGGCGCGTATCGTGCATCGAACTATGACGAACTCACCGATCATCCGGTGACGATCGGCGAGTTCGCGCTGGCGACGTTCGACGCGCACGGCGTGCCGCACGACATCGTGATCGCCGGGCGCGTGACGCAGCTCGACATGGAGCGGCTGCGCACCGACCTGAAGCGCGTGTGCGAAGCGCAGATCGCGCTGTTCGAGCCGAAATCGAAGAAGGCGCCGATGGATCGCTACGTGTTCATGACGCTCGCGGTCAGCGACGGCTATGGCGGCCTCGAGCACCGTGCGTCGACCGCGCTGATCTGCAACCGCACCGACCTGCCGGTGAAAGGCCGGCCGGAAACGACGGAAGGCTATCGCACGTATCTCGGCCTGTGCAGCCACGAGTATTTCCACACGTGGAACGTGAAGCGCATCAAGCCGGCCGCGTTCGTGCCGTACGACCTCGCGCGCGAAAACTACACGTCGCTGCTGTGGCTGTTCGAGGGCTTCACGTCGTATTACGACGACCTGATGCTCGTGCGCAGCGGGCTGATGTCGCAGGACGAATATTTCGCGGCGCTCGGCCGCACCATCGGCGGCGTGCTGCGCGGCACGGGGCGCTTGAAGCAGAGCGTCGCCGAAAGCTCGTTCGACGCATGGATCAAGTACTACCGTCAGGACGAGAACGCGACCAACGCGATCGTCAGCTACTACACGAAGGGCTCGCTCGTCGCGCTTGCATTCGATCTCGCGATCCGCGCGCAGTCGCGCAACCGCAAGTCGCTCGACGACGTGATGCGCGTGCTGTGGGAGCGCTACGGTCGTGAGTTCTATCGCGGCAAGCAGGCGGGCGTCGAGGAAAACGAGGTCGAGGCGCTGATCGAGGAAGCGACGGGCGTCGCGCTCGGCCGGCTGTTCGCCGATGCCGTGCACGGCACGCGCGACCTGCCGCTCGCCGACCTGTTCGCACCCTTCGGCGTGACGCTCACGCCCGAGATCGCGGCGGGCGCACTCGCCAAGCCGACGATCGGCGCGCGCCTGCGCGGCGGTGCGGACTGCACGCTGGCGGCGGTCTACGAAGGCGGCGGCGCGCATCGCGCGGGGCTGTCGGCCGGCGACACGCTGATCGCGCTCGACGGGCTGCGCATCACTGGTACGAACCTCGATACGCTGCTCGCGCGCTACCGGCCGGGCGACAAGATCGAGGTGCACGCGTTCCGCCGCGACGAGCTGCGAACCGTGAAACTGAAGCTGGACGGGCCGGAAGTCACGCGCTACCGGCTCACGGCGGCCGCGAAGCCGGCCGCCATGAACAAGGCCCGGGAAGCCTGGCTGAAGGGCTGAAAGGGCTGAACGTGCGAAAGCGGGTTTCGGGGCGCGACCATGGATTGTTCTGCTGGTGCAACAATCCGTCGCCCTGAACCCGCTTTTTCGCGATCATGCGGCCACGCACAATGGCGTCACTCGCGCTACCGAAGCGCAACCTAACTGGAGCCTGACATGACGACCATTCTGCAAATCAATTCCGCGGCCCGCTCGCAAGGTGCGCAGTCCACGCTGCTGTCCAACGAACTGACGGCAAAGCTGCAACAATCGAACCCCGGCTCGAAGGTCGTGGTTCGCGATCTGCTGGCCGATGCGCTGCCGCACCTGGACGAGTCGGTGCTCGGCGCGTTCTTCACGCCGGCCGACCAGCGTAGCGCGGAACAGAATGCGATCGTCGCGAAGAGCGATGCGCTGATCGCCGAACTGCAAGCCGCCGACATCATCGTGATCGGCGCACCGATGTACAACTTCGGCGTCTCGTCGCAACTGAAGACGTATTTCGACTGGATCGCCCGCGCAGGCGTCACGTTCCGCTATACCGAGAACGGTCCGGAAGGCCTGATCAAGGGCAAGAAGGTTCACGTGGTGACGGCCCGCGGCGGCAAGTACCTCGGTACGCCGAACGACAGCCAGACGCCGTACCTGCGCTCGTTCCTCGGCTTCATCGGCCTGACCGACGTGAGCTTCATCCACGCCGAAGGCCTGAACCTCGGCCCGGATGCACAGAGCGCCGCGCTCGCCAGCGCACGCGAAGCGATCGCTGCGTTGTAAGATCGACGTGGGTGCATCGCACCTGCCGCGTGGTCAGAAGAAAAAACGCCGCGTCCCGACAGGGGCGCGGCGTTTTTGCATGTCAGCCGGCGAAGGACCCGCCAAGGCCGTTACGCGAGCGTCTCGGCGGTTTCCGGCAGGCGCCAGTCGATCGGTTCGCGGCCGGCTTCGACCAGATAGTCGTTCGCGAGCGCGAAGTGGCGGCAACCGAGGAAGCCGCGGTGCGCGGATAGCGGAGACGGATGCGGCGCCTCGAGCACGCAGTGCGCGTTCGCATCGAACAGCGCGCGCTTCGCCTGCGCATGCGCGCCCCACAGCATGAACACGAGCCCGCGATGGCGGTTGGCGAGTTCGCGAATCAGCGTGTCCGTGCATTGCTCCCAGCCGCGCTTCGCATGGCTCGCGGCCGCGCCGCGCTCGACCGTCAGCACGGTGTTGAGCAGCAGCACGCCCTGGCGCGCCCAGGTATCGAGACAGCCGTGACGCGGGGTGTCATGGCCGAAATTCGCGGCGATTTCCTTGAAGATGTTGCGCAGCGACGGCGGCGTGCGCACGGCCGGCGGCACCGAGAACGCGAGGCCATGCGCCTGCGGCGTGCCGCGATCGTCGCCGTGGTACGGGTCCTGGCCGAGGATCACGATCTTCACGTCGTCCGGGCTCGTCAGGCGCAGCGCACGGAACACGTCGGTCGGGTAGACCGCCTTGCCGGCCGCACGCTCGTCGTCGACGAAGCGGCACAGCGGCGCATACGCGTCGCTGTCGGTGAAGGGTTTCAGCACGTCGCGCCACACAGCCGGCAGCGCATCGAATTGCGCGGCGAGGTGCGGGACGTCCGCAGCCACGGGCGCAACGGGCTGCGGCGCGGCGGAAAACGCGGCTTCAGCCGCCGGGGCTTCGGCCACCGGAGCGGCCGCGGCCTGCTTTGCGCGCTTGCGCCCGGCTGCGGCCGGCGCGGGCGCCGGGGCGGAAACATCGTCCTGCGCCGTTGCCGGCACGGGATCGTCGAACAGCGACGCCTGCTGCGGCGTGCGGAGAGTCTTGCGGGTTGCCATGCGTGATGCGTGTTTATTGCGCGCGCAGCCGGTAGCCGCGTTGCGCCTTGCTGATGTTTTCGGGGGCGAGGCCCGGCAGCGCTTGCTGCAGTTCGGCGGCGAGTGTCGCGAGTGCCGCTTCCGGGCCGTCGATCAGTTCGAGTTCGATTTCGCTGATCGGTTCGCGGCGCGTATCGTGTTCCGCGTGGACGACGATCTCGCCGACGTCCACCGCGGCCTCGACGGTTGCGCCGCCGATTGCGATGCGCCACAGCGTACGCGAAAAATCAGTCCGGAACAGCGCGTGCAGCGCGGGCGCCGCATCGCGCAGCGCGCCGGCGGCCTCCGGCACGTCGCACGCGGCGACGAGCGCGTCGATTTCGAGCGCATCGCCGGCAACGGGCAGCTCCCATTCGTGGCGGCGATGCAGGCCGGCTTCCGCGCTGCCGACCGTCTTGAAGGTCTGCAGCCAGCCGTGCGGCGTGCGGCGCACGCGCACCGCGCTCTTCGAGCGGGCCAGCGCGAGCTCGGGCGTGTCGTAATAGACGTTCGCGAGCGTGATGACCTCGCCGGCTTCGCCGGTCAGCGTCTCGAAAAAGCGTCGCGCCGCATCGACCTGGCCGGCCGGCAGCGCGAGCTTGATTTCCTGTTCGATCGCCATCAGAAGAACATCCGCGCGAGTTCCTCGCCCGGCTGGTCGGCGCGCATGAACGCCTCGCCGACGAGGAACGCGTTCACGTTCGCCGCGCGCATCGTGTCGACGTCGGTGCGCGACAGGATGCCCGACTCGGTCACGACCATGCGGTCCGCCGGAACCATGTCGAGCATGTCCAGCGTGGTCTGGATCGTCGTCTCGAACGTGCGCAGGTTGCGGTTGTTGATGCCGACGAGCGGCGTCTTCAGCGTCAGCGCCTGTTCCATCTCGTTGCGGTCGTGAACCTCGACCAGCACCGCGAGGCCGAGCGAGTGCGCGTATGCCTCCAAGTCCTGCATCAGCGGCGTGGCGAGCGCGGCGGCGATCAGCAGGATCGCGTCGGCGCCCATCGCGCGCGCTTCGAGGATCTGGTACGCATCGACGATGAAGTCCTTGCGCAGCACCGGCAGCGTGCAGGCCGCGCGTGCTTCCTGCAGATAGCGCACGCTGCCCTGGAAGAACTGCTCGTCGGTCAGCACCGACAGGCAGGCTGCGCCATGAGCCGCATACGAACGTGCGATGTCGGCCGGCACGAAATGCTCGCGCAGCACACCTTTCGACGGGCTCGCCTTCTTCACTTCGGCGATCACCGCCGCGGTGCCGGCTGCCTGCTTCGCGCGCAGCGCGCCGACGAAGTCGCGCAGGTCGCGCGTCGATGCTTCCAGTTTCAGTGCCTCGAGCGGCGTGCTGCGCAAGGCCGCCGCGACTTCGTCGCGCTTGACGGCGATGATTCGGTCGAGAATGTCGCTCATGTGGATTCCTGCTTGATTCGTAAGGGGAGTCAGCGCTTGAACTGCTGCGTGAAGCGCACGAGTTCGTCGACCTTCGCGCGCGCCTTGCCGCTCGCGATCGCTTCGCGGGCGAGCTGGATGCCGTCCGCGATCGATTCGGCGATATTGGCCGCATAGAGCGCGGTGCCCGCGTTCAGCGTGACGATCTCGCGTGCGACGCCCGGCTGGTTGTCCAGCGCGCCGAGCAGCATCGTGCGCGATTCCTCGGCATTTTCCACCTTCAGCGTGCGGTTCGACACCATCTGCAGGCCGAAGTCCTCCGGATGGATCTCGTATTCGTGCACCTTGCCGTCACGCAATTCACCGACTAGCGTCGCGGCGCCGAGCGACACCTCATCCATCCCGTCCTTGCCGTACACCACCAGCACGTGCTGCGCGCCGAGGCGCTGCATCACGCGCACCTGGATGCCGACCAGGTCGGGGTGGAACACGCCCATCAGCTGGTTCGGCGCGCCGGCCGGATTGGTCAGCGGGCCGAGAATGTTGAAGATCGTCCGCACGCCGAGCTCGCGGCGCACGGCCGCGATGTTCTTCATCGCCGGATGGTGGTTCGGCGCGAACATGAAGCCCATGCCGGTTTCGGCGATCGACGCGGCAACCTGGTCGGGCTGCAGGTCGATGTTCACGCCGAGCGCCTCGAGCACGTCGGCGCTGCCGGACTTGCTCGATACGCCACGGTTGCCGTGCTTCGCGACCTTCGCGCCGGCCGCCGCCGTGATGAACATCGACGCGGTCGAGATGTTGAACGTGTGCGCGCCGTCGCCGCCCGTGCCGACGATGTCGACGAAGTTCGAGTTGTCCGGCACTTCGACGTGGTTCGCGAATTCGCGCATCACGGTCGCGGCGGCGGCGATCTCGCCGATCGTCTCCTTCTTCACGCGCAGGCCGGTGATGATCGCGGCCGCCATCACGGGCGACAGGTCGCCGCGCATGATGAGCCGCATCAGGTGCAGCATCTCGTCGTGGAAGATTTCGCGGTGTTCGATCGTGCGCTGCAGCGCTTCCTGCGGGGTAATCGTCATCGTGCGTCTCCCGTCAGGCGGCCGGCGCGGCCGCACGGGCCGCTGCACGATGCTGTTTCAGGAAATTCTCGAGCAGCGCGTGGCCGTGCTCGGAGAGGATCGATTCCGGGTGGAACTGCACGCCTTCGATCGGCAGCGTCTTGTGACGCACGCCCATGATCTCGCCGTCGTCGGTCCACGCGGACACTTCGAGGCAGTCGGGCAGCGATTCGCGTTCGATCGCGAGCGAGTGGTAGCGCGTGACGTCGAAATGCTTCGGCAGGTCGGCGAACACGCCGCGGCAGTCGGTTTCGATCCGGCTCACCTTGCCGTGCATGATGGTCTTCGCGCGCACCACGCGGCCGCCGAACGCTTCGCCGATCGCCTGGTGGCCGAGGCACACGCCGAGGATCGGCTTCCTGCCCGCGAATTCGCGCAACACGTCGAGCGTGATGCCCGCGTGCTGCGGGTTGCTCGGGCCCGGCGACAGGCAGATGGTGTCGGGGTTCAGGCGCGCGATGTCGTCGAGCGTGATTTCGTCGTTGCGGTACGTATGCACATCCTCGCCCAGTTCGCCGAAGTACTGGACCAGGTTGTAGGTGAACGAGTCGTAGTTGTCGATCATGAGCAGCATGGTCAGTCTCCGGTCAGAAGTCGCTATCGAGGCCGTCCTGGACCTGTTCGGCCGCACGCAGCACCGCGCGCGCCTTGTTCTCGGTCTCTTGCCATTCGGATTCGGGCACCGAGTCGGCGACGACGCCGGCCGCCGCCTGCACGTACAGGTTGCCGTTGTGGATCAGGCCCGTGCGGATCGCGATCGCGAGGTCCATCTCGCCCGAGAACGACAGGTAGCCGACGGCGCCGCCGTACAGCCCGCGCTTGATCGGTTCGAGCTCGTCGATCAGTTCCATCGCGCGCACCTTCGGCGCGCCGGACAGCGTGCCGGCCGGGAACGTCGCGCGCAGCACGTCGTAGTTCGTCATGCCGGGCTTCAGCTTGCCTTCGACCGAGCTGACGATGTGCTGCACGTGCGAGTACTTCTCGATCACCATCTTGTCGGTGACCTGCACCGAACCGATCTCCGCGATGCGGCCGACGTCGTTGCGCGCGAGGTCGATCAGCATCACGTGTTCGGCGATTTCCTTCGGATCGTTCAGCAGTTCGGTCGCGAGTTCGGCGTCGCGCTCCGGCGTGTTGCCGCGCGGACGCGTGCCGGCCAGCGGACGAATCGTGACGATCTGGTCGTCGCCGCGCTTTTCCTGGCGCACCAGGATTTCGGGCGACGCGCCGACCACGTGGAAATCGCCAAAATTGTAGTAATACATGTACGGCGACGGATTCAGCGAACGCAGCGCGCGATACAGCGACAGCGGATTGTCGCGGTACGGCTTCGTCAGCCGCTGGCCGACCTGGATCTGCATCAGTTCGCCGGCCGCGATGTATTCCTTCGCCTGACGCACGGCGGCCAGATAGTCGTCCTTCTTGAACTCGCGGAAGGTTTCGGTGCGCACGCTCGCCGACGTGACGGGCGGCTGCACGGTCGTGCGCAGGCGCTGCTTCAGCTCGCGCAGGCGCTGCTTCGCCTTCGTGTAGGCCTCGGGCTGGGCCGGATCCGCGTAGATGATCAGATAGAGCTTGCCGGCGAGATTGTCGATCACCGCGACTTCCTCGGTGAGCAGCAGCTGGATGTCGGGCAGGCCGAGATCGTCGCGCGGCGCGGTGTTCGCGAGCTTCTTCTCGATGTAGCGCACCGCGTCGTAGCCGAAATAACCGGCGAGGCCACCGCAGAAGCGCGGCAGGCCCGGGCGCTGCGCGACCCTGAAGCGCGCCTGGAACGACTCGATGAACTCGAACGGATCGCCGTCGTGCGTCTCGACGACCTGGCCGTCGCGCACCACTTCGGACACGCCGTTGCGGGTGCGCACCAGCGTGCGGGCCGGCAGGCCGATGAACGAATAACGGCCGAAGCGTTCGCCGCCGACCACTGACTCGAGCAGGAACGAGTTGGCGCCCGCGCGTTCAGGCTGGGCCAGCTTCAGGTAGAGGGACAGCGGCGTTTCGAGGTCGGCGAGCGCTTCCGCGATCAGCGGGATGCGGTTGTAGCCTTCGTTCGCGAGCGATTGGAATTCGAGTTCGGTCATGTTCCGGTCCTGTTCGGGACGAGCGGCGCGTGCGCCAGGGATCACTTGACGCTGCGCGCGTTGCCGTCGGCGAAAGGGCGGTCCATCGAGAAGTGCCTGTTGCCGATCGGCATTCCGGGCGTGAGCATCGCGAGCCTGCGGCCGCTCCTGAACGCAAGCGTTCGGACGCGGTAGAACCCGAGGTGGTGCGACGATCGGCGCGCGGATGCGCAGCGAGATAAAAAACGGCGCTGAAGACTTGCTTCAGCGTACCCCATCGAAGAGGTTAGCGCGACCAGCGACGCCAGGGCCAGGCTCCCCGGTCGATGCTGCTCAGACTCCGTTTTTTATTCAGAAACATGCGGATGGAAGAAATAATCAGATGGTTGGCCGGCCGGCGTTGTGCGCGGTGATCGCGCGTGCTGCGACCAGCAACGAATCGACTATACCATCCGAATTTATCGTTTGTATAGCTTTGCCATGGTTGTAGCCGTACGGCACCGTCAGCGTTGCCATTCCGGCCGCGCGGCCCGCCAATGCGTCGTTTTCCGAGTCGCCGATTGCGACCGCCGCGTCCGGCGCGACCCCGAGCGCGTCACATGCGGTGAGCATCGGCAGCGGATCGGGCTTCTTGCGCGCGACGCTGTCGCCGCCCAGCACGATGCCGAAGCGATCGATCAGCCCGTATTGCTCGAGCAGCTCGATCGCGAAGCGGTGCGGTTTGTTCGTCACGCACCCGAGCCGGATGCCGGCCGCGCGCAACGCATCGAGACCGGCCGTGACGTCGGGATAGAGGCGCGTGTGACGACCGTTGATCTTCGCGTACTCGGTCTGGTAGATCGCGAGCGCGTCGTCGAAGCGTGCATGCGCTTCGTCGGGCGCGAAGCGCGGCTTCAGCACGCTCTGGATCAGATGTTCGGAGCCCTTGCCGACGTAGCCGATCACCTCGTCGCGCGACGTGGCCGGCGCGCCGAGCTGCGCGAGCATCCCGTTCAGCCCGGCTGTGAAATCGTCGGCCGTGTCGACCATCGTACCGTCGAGGTCGATCAGCGCCGCGTCGATGCGCGGCGCCGCGAAACGGATCGGGTCGTCGGCTTCGGCCGGTGCATGACCGGCCAGCGAGGAATCGGCCACGGCATCAGCTCCGCTCGACGGTCGCGAGCGCGGCGCGCATCTCGTCGATCACCTTGCGGTAGTCGGGCTTGCCGAAGATCGCCGAACCCGCGACGAAGGTATCCGCGCCGGCTGCCGCGATTTCCGCGATGTTGTCGGTCTTCACGCCGCCGTCCACCTCGAGCAGGATCTCGCGGCCGGTGCGCTCGGTGTACGCGTCGATGCGGGCGCGCGCTTCGCGCAGCTTGTTCAGCGTTTCCGGGATGAACGACTGGCCGCCGAAGCCGGGGTTCACCGACATCAGCAGCACGAAGTCGAGACGGTCCATCACGTGGTCGAGATAATTCAGCGGCGTGGCCGGGTTGAACACGAGGCCGGCCTTGCAGCCGTGGTCGCGGATCAGCGACAGCGTGCGGTCGATGTGGTCAGAGCCTTCCGGGTGGAAGCTGATCAGGTTCGCGCCGGCTTTCGCGAAATCGGGCACGATCCGGTCGACCGGACGCACCATCAGGTGCACGTCGATCGGCACCTGCACGTGCGGGCGGATCGCCTCGCACACGAGCGGGCCGATCGTCAGGTTCGGCACATAATGGTTGTCCATCACGTCGAAGTGAATCCAGTCGGCGCCGGCGGCGACCACGTTGCGGACTTCTTCGCCGAGCCGTGCAAAGTCGGCCGACAGGATGCTGGGAGCGATGCGGAATTGAGTCATGACAGGGGAGCGGGGACGCTGCGGCGCAAAACCGCCATTCTACCGTCCGGCGACCCGGTGCGCGGCGCGGGCCGTGCGGTTGCGGCCCGATTCCGCATAGAATGCCGAACCAATGCGGCGCGCCCGCGGCCTCGCCGGTCGACTCGGCGCGGGCGGTTACCTACAGCGGAAACACCATGAGTCAGTATCAGTTCACCGTTTCGGTGAAAACCAGCTACTTGCCGGAACAATCCGACCCCGATCGACGTCAATACGCATTCGCGTACACGCTGACCATCCGCAATACCGGGCAGGTCGCGGCGCAGCTGATCGCGCGTCACTGGATCATCACGGACAGCGAAAACCACGTGCAGGAAGTGAAAGGGCTCGGCGTCGTCGGGCACCAGCCGCTGCTGCAGCCGGGCGAACAGTTCGAATATACGAGCTGGGCCGTGATCGCGACGCCGGTCGGCACGATGCGTGGAGCGTACTTCTGCGTGGCCGAGGACGGCGAGCGGTTCGACGCGCCGGTCGACGAGTTCGCGCTGCACATGCCGCGCACGCTGCATTGAGCG
Organism: Burkholderia sp. Nafp2/4-1b; assembly: GCF_003635165.1. GTDB lineage: Bacteria > Pseudomonadota > Gammaproteobacteria > Burkholderiales > Burkholderiaceae > Burkholderia. Next base: position 148,506 of record NZ_ML058603.1, read on the forward strand.
TGCGGGGCCGGTCAGCGTGGCTGGCGGTCGTTGCTGCGGGCGTGCTTCTTCCTGCCCGACGACGTCCACACGACGATGAAGATCAGCAGGGCAAGCGCTACGAAAGCTTCGAGCGCGAAGATGAGCATCGGATATTGGTCGAGAAAATCTGACATGGCGGTTTCCATCAAGAACGGACATTGTATGTGGTTTGGGCCCCGGCTGGCCGGCTGGGTTGCAGCGGCTGCGACGGCCGCGCTGCTGGCCGCGTGCGGCAGCGCGCCGACGCGAACGTCGACGCTCAAGCCGCCGACCGGCACGGCGATCGTGCCGGGGCAGGTCGCCGCGAAGCGGCTGACGCCGGTCGCGTGGCAGCAGGTGCCGGGCTGGCAGGACGATTCGCTGCTCGGCGCGACAGCCGCGCTGCGGCAGAACTGCGTGCGGCTCTCACGCCAGCCGGCATGGCAGCGCGCGTGCGCGGCGGCCGAACGCCTCGACGAACTCGACGTCAGCAGCGCGCGTGCATTCTTCGAAACGTATTTCACGCCGTTTCAGTTCGCGAACACCGACGGCACGCTCGACGGGCTCGTGACCGGCTATTACGAGCCGCTGCTGCACGGCTCACGCGTGCGTCGCGGTCCTTACCAGTACGCGCTGTACCGCTGGCCGGCCGGCTATCGCGCCGGCGCCGCGCTGCCCGCTCGCGCGCAGCTCGAGCGCGCCGGCATCCTGAACGGCAACGAACTCGTGTGGGTCGATGACCCGATCGAGGCGTTCTTCCTGCAGGTGCAGGGTTCGGGGCGTGTGCTGCTCGACGACGGGTCGGTGATGCGCGTCGGCTTCGGCGGCACCAACAACCAGCCGTACCGCTCGATCGGCAAGTGGCTGCTCGATCGCGGCGAGCTGACGCCCGCGCAGGCGACGATGCAGGGCATCAAGGCATGGGCAAAGGCGAACCCGACGCGCGTCGATGCGTTGCTCGACACGAATCCGCGCTTCGTGTTCTTCCGCGACATGCCGACGAAGGAAGACGCGCCGCACGGCGGCGCGGACGGCCCGATCGGCTCGCTTGGCGTGCCGCTCACGCCGGAGCGTTCGATCGCGGTCGATCCGTCGTCGATCCCGCTCGGCACGCCGGTGTTCCTGCAGACCACGCGTCCGCTCACGAACACGCCGATGAACCGGCTCGTGTTCGCGCAAGATACGGGTTCCGCGATCAAGGGCGGTGTGCGCGCCGACTATTTCTGGGGGCTGGGCGACGACGCCGGCGACCAGGCCGGACGGATGAAGCAGGTCGGCCGGATGTGGCTGCTGTTCCCGAATTCGTGATGCACGGCGGCGCGGGCTGCCCGGATGGTGGCTCGTGAACGAGACGCGGCATGGATGGCACGCCTCCTGCGCGTGGGGCGTGCCGGTCTGATCGCCGGTGTGCCGATGTGATTTCAGTTCGCGTGATGCTGTGCGTGTCACGTCGAACGACGCTTTCGAGTAAAGCAGCCCGATCGGCGTTGGCCGACCGGGCTGTTTCATTTGGCGGCACGGATGCGCCGCCGCGCGACGTACGCGCGGCGAACGACCTCAGCCCTTGCGTTTGTCGATCACGCGGCGTGCCTTGCCGACCGAGCGTTCGATCCCGTTCACGGGCAGCACGTCGATCACGGCGGTCACGCCGATCAGCGACTTGATGTCGTGTGCGAGCGCCTGTTTGGCCGCGTGGATCGCCGCCGTATCGGGCGCCGTGTCGGGGCATGGCTCGACGTTGAGCGTCAGCACGTCGAGCGGCCCTTCCTTGGTCAGCACGATCTGATAGTGCGGCGCGAGCGCGCGCTGCTTGAGCAACTGCTCCTCGATCTGCGTCGGGAAGACGTTGACGCCGCGCACGATCATCATGTCGTCCGACCGCCCGGTGATCTTTTCCATCCGGCGCATCGTGCGCGCGGTACCCGGCAGCAGGCGCGTGAGGTCGCGCGTCCGGTAGCGGATGATCGGCAGCGCTTCCTTCGTCAGCGACGTGAACACCAGCTCGCCGAGTTCGCCGTCCGGCAGCACTTCGCCGGTTTCGGGGTCGATGATTTCCGGATAGAAGTAGTCTTCCCAGATGGTCGGGCCGTCCTTGGTCTCGACGCATTCCGATGCGACGCCCGGGCCCATCACTTCCGACAGCCCGTAGATGTCGACCGCGTCGATGCCCATCCGCTGCTCGATGGCCACCCGCATGTCGTTGGTCCACGGTTCCGCGCCGAAGATGCCGATGCGCAGCGAACTTTGTGCGGGATCGAGGCCCTGGCGCTCGATCTCGTCGGCGATCGACAGCATGTAGCTCGGCGTCACCATGATGATGTCGGGCCGGAAATCCTGGATCAGCTGCACCTGCTTCTCGGTCTGGCCGCCGCCGAACGGGATCACCGTCAGCCCCGCGCGTTCGGCGCCGTAGTGGGCGCCGAGCCCGCCGGTGAAGAGCCCGTAGCCGTAGCTGACGTGAACCTTGTCGCCGCGCCGCGCGCCGGCCGCGCGGATCGAGCGCGCGACGAGATTCGCCCACGTGTCGATGTCGCGCGCCGTATAGCCGACGACCGTCGGTTTGCCGGTCGTACCCGACGATGCATGGATGCGCGAGATCTGGTCCTGCGGCACCGCGAACATCCCGAACGGGTAGCTGTCGCGCAGGTCGCTCTTGGTCGTGAACGGGAAGCGCGACAGATCGGATAGCGTCTTCAGGTCGTCGGGATGCACGCACGCTTCGTCGAACTTGCGGCGATAGACGGGAGAGTGCTCATACGCATGCCGGAGCGACCATTTCAGGCGCTCGAGCTGCAGCGCGGTCAACTCGTCGCGTGACGCGGTCTCGATCGGCTCGAGCGGTAGCGGGGTAGTCATGCCTGTCTCCAGTGATTGTTATGAGCGCGCCGCGTACGTCAGCGATCTTCGGGAAGGACCGCGCCCTTGATCTGGGCCGATTTGCCGCGAAACATCGCGACCGTTTCGCCTGCCTGGTTCGTGACGCGGATGTCGTAGATGCCGTGCCGGCCGCTGCGCGTCTGCTCGATTGCCTCGGCCGTCAGCAGGTCGTTGCCGAATACGGGACGCAGGTATTCGATCGAGCAGCCTGCCGCAACGGTGTTCAGGTTGTACGAGTTGCACGCGAACGCAAACGTCGAATCGGCGAGCGTGAAGATGATGCCGCCGTGGCAGGTCTGGTGCCCGTTCAGGAATTCCGGCCGGACTCGCATCTGCAGGCGTGCGTAGCCCGCGCGCACTTCGGCGATTTCCATGCCGAACGCGCGGCTGCAGGCGTCCGCGTCGTACATGGCTCGCGCGGTCGCACGAGCGAGCGCGTCGGGGTCGCGCGTGTCGGTGGAGGCCGTCATGTCAACGCCCCTCGAAGCGCGGCGCACGCTTCTCGATGAACGCCTTCACACCTTCCGCGTAGTCGTACGACTGGCCGAGCTTGCGCTGCAGGTCGCGCTCGAGGTCGAGTTGCTGGTCGAGCGTGTTCGTGACGCTGTCGCGCATCGCCTGCTTGATCGATGCGATCGCGAGCGTCGGTTGCTGCGCGAGCTGGTTGGCGACCTGGCGCGCCGATGCGGCGAGCGCATCGTCGTCGACCGCGCGCCAGATCAAGCCCCATTGCTCGGCCTGTTCGGCGCCGAGCTTGTCACCGGTCAGTGCGAGCCCCAGCGCGCGTGCCATGCCGATGCGTTGCGGCAAGAACCATGTGCCGCCCGAATCGGGCACGAGCCCGATCTTGACGAACGCCTGGATGAAGCTGCTCGAGCGCGCCGCGAAGACGATGTCGCAGGCGAGCGCCAGATTCGCGCCGGCGCCGGCCGCCGTGCCGTTGACGGCGGCGATCACCGGAATCGGCATGCGTTGCAGGCGGCGGATCAGCGGATTGAAATGCTCGTCGATCAGCGTGCCGAGGTCGGTGGATGCGCCCGGCGTGAAGTCGAGATCGGCCAGATCCTGGCCCGCGCAGAAGCCGCGCCCCGCACCCGTCAGGATCAGCGCACGCGCGCCGGTTGCTTCGACTTCATCGAGTGCCGACTGCAGTTCGCGGTGCATCGCCCGCGTGAAGCTGTTCAGCTTGTCCGGACGGTTGAGGGTGATCGTGGCCACGCGGGCAGCCTGATCGATATCCAGCTGGATCGCCTGATATGACATGCGGTGTCTCCTTCATGACTTCGTTATAGGCGCGCGTCGCGTCGGTTACACGCGTTCGATCGCGATCGCGATGCCCTGGCCGACGCCGATGCACATCGTACAGAGCGCAAAGCGGCCGCCCGTACGCTCGAGCTGATGAAGCGCGGTGGTCACGAGCCGGGCGCCCGACGCGCCGAGCGGGTGGCCCAGCGCAATCGCACCGCCGTTCGGGTTCACGCGCGGATCGTCGTCGGCGACGCCGAGCATGCGCAGCACCGCGAGACCTTGCGACGCGAACGCTTCATTCAGTTCGATCACGTCGAACTGTTCGATCGACATGCCGAGCTGGCGCAACAGTTTCTGCGTGGCCGGCGCCGGACCGATGCCCATCACGCGCGGCTCGACGCCGGCGGTTGCCATGCCGACGACGCGTGCGCGGCGGCGCAGCCCGTATTGATCGGCTGCCTGCGCGTTCGCGAGCAGCAGCGCGCATGCGCCGTCGTTGACGCCCGATGCGTTGCCGGCGGTCACCGAGCCGTCCGGGCGCACGACGCCCTTCAGCTTCGCGAGCGCGTCGAGCGACGTTTCGCGCGGATGCTCGTCGACCGAGACGACGAGCGCGTCGCCCTTCTTCTGCGCAATCGTGACCGGGACGATTTCCGCGGCGAGCGTGCCGTCCTGCTGCGCACGCGCGGCCTTCTGCTGGCTGCGCAGCGCGAACAGATCCTGGTCGGCGCGGCTGATGCCGTAGTCGACCGCGACGTTTTCGGCCGTCTCGGGCATCGAATCGACACCGTATTGCTGTTTCATCAGCGGATTGACGAAACGCCAGCCGATCGTCGTGTCGAACATCGCGGCCTGACGCGCGAACGCGCTGGCGGCCTTGCCCATCACGAACGGCGCGCGCGTCATGCTTTCGACGCCGCCCGCGATCATCAAGCGTGCCTCGCCGGCCTTGATCGCGCGCGCGGCGGTGCCGACGGCGTCCATGCCCGAGCCGCACAGCCGGTTCAGCGTCGTGCCCGGCACGGCGGTCGGCAGGCCCGCGAGCAGTGCGGACATGCGCGCGATGTTGCGGTTGTCCTCGCCGGCCTGGTTCGCGCAGCCGTAGATCACGTCATCGACCGCGGACCAGTCGACGTTGCGGTTGCGCTCGATCAGTGCCTTGAGCGGCACTGCGCCGAGATCGTCGGCGCGCACGTCTTTCAGGGCGCCGCCGTAGCGGCCGATGGGGGTGCGAATCGCGTCGCAGATGTAGGCGTCGGTCATGGGCGTGTCGATGTGGAGCAACGAACCCGCCGGCTGGCGGATTCGTTCATGGTAGAGAAGGTGGCCGCGTTTGCACGTCGGCCATTCGGGTTATGCCGTCTGGCCGGCTTCCGCGGGGACTGCCTTCGGCGCAACATGGACGCGGCTTTGTACCACGCGGAACCGGTTGGCGACGAACGCCGGGTCGGCCAGCGCTGCGTTCGCGGCCGGGTTCGCGCCCGTGCCGTGGAAGTCGGAGAACGCGGCCGACTGGTTGACGAACACGCCGCCCGTCAGGTTGATCGACAGCGCGACGCCGCCGCGCACCGCTGCATCGTGTGCCGCGTCGAGCACCTCGTCGTCGGTGCTGTACACGGAGAGCGTGAGCGCGCCGTGCTCGGCGGCGATGTCGCCGGCGAGTTCGAGCGACTGCGCGGTCGAGTCGGTCGCGATCACGAACGAGATCGGGCCGAACCACTCCTGCGTGAATTTCGCGCGGTCGGCCACGTCGAGCTGCAGCACGAGCGGGGTGCGCACGCGCGCGTCGGCGAACATCGGGTGCTGAAGCGTCTGGCTGTCGGCGAGCACGCGGCCGAGCTGGCGGGCATCGTCGATGCGTGCGGTCACGCCGTCGTTCTGGATCGCGCCGATCAGCTCGACCGAGCGCGCCGGGTCGCCGGTCAGCTTTTGTACCGAGACGGCGATCGCCTGGGCGACCTCGTCGAAGCTCGCGTGACCGTCTGCGGTCCGGATGCCGTCGCGCGGCACGTAGATGTTCTGCGGTGCCGTGCACATCTGGCCGGAGTAGAGTGCCAGCGAGAACGCGATGTTCTTGGTCGCGGCCTTCAGGTCGTCGGTCGAGTCGATCACGATCTGGTTGACGCCGGCCTTCTCCGTATACACCTGTGCCTGATGGGCATGGCGTTCGAGCCACGTGCCGTTTTGCGTACTGCCGGTGAAGTCGATCAGCTTGATTTCGGGGCGCAGCGCGAGATCCTGCACGAGGGCGCCGTCGTTCGGTTCGGTCGCGAGGAGCGTGACGACGTTCGGGTCGAAGCCGGCTTCGCGCAGCACGTCGCGCGCGATGCGGACCGTGATCGCGAGCGGCAGGATTGCACCCGGGTGGGGTTTGACGATCACCGTGTTGCCGGTCGCCAGGTCGGCGAACAGGCCGGGGTAGCCGTTCCAGGTCGGGAACGTGCAGCAGCCGAGCACGAGGCCGGTGCCGCGCGGGACGATCGTATAGCGCTTGTGCATCGCGAGCGGCGGGTTCTTGCCTTGCGGCTTTTCCCAGTGCGCGTCGGCCGGGATGCGGCGCAGTTCGTCCCACGCATAGGCGACCGCTTCGAGCGCACGGTCCTGCGCGTGCGGGCCGCCGGCCTGGAACGCCATCATGAACGCCTGGCCGGTGGTGTGCATCACGCTGTAGGCGATCTCGAAGCTTGCGCGGTTCAGCCACGCGAGGATTTCGAGGCTGACGCCGATCCACGCGCTCGGGCCGGCTTCACGCCATGCACGCTGGGCAGCGGCCGCCGCGGCAATCAGTTCGTCGGGCGTCGATTTCGGATAGCGGATGCCGAGCGCGATCCCATAAGGCGACTGTTCCGCGCCGACGGTTCCGCCGGATGCCGGCTGGTCGAGCTCGAACGTGTTGCCGAGGTGCGCGTTGAACGCTGCCTCGCCATCGGCGTTGGCGCTTTCCCCGTACACTTTGGGACTCGGCATTTCCGCGAACGGGCTCCAGTACCCGCGGCTCTCGATGGCGGCGAGGGCGTGTTTCAGCGTGGCTTCGTGCTTCGTGAACAGTGCATGGGTCATGGCGGCAGCCTGATGAACGTTGAGAGGGATTGGATCGATTAATTAACCGACCGGTTGGTCGGAGAATGGTAGCATCAAACTATTCGCATGTGCGAGGCGTTTCTCATTTCATTGATCGAGGAGAAATAGATGTCTTACGAGAACATCCTGGTGGAGACCCGGGGGCGAGTCGGGCTGGTCACGCTCAATCGCCCGAAGGCGCTGAATGCGCTGAACGATGCACTGATGGATGAATTGGGCGCGGCGCTGAAAGCATTCGACGCGGACGATGAAATCGGCGCGATCGTCGTGACCGGCAGCGAGAAGGCGTTCGCCGCCGGCGCCGACATCGGCATGATGGCGACCTATTCCTATATGGATGTTTACCGCGGCGACTACATCACGCGTAACTGGGAGACCGTCCGCGAGATCCGCAAGCCGATCATTGCTGCCGTGGCGGGCTTCGCGCTCGGCGGCGGCTGCGAACTCGCGATGATGTGCGACATCATCTTCGCGGCCGACACGGCCAAGTTCGGCCAGCCCGAGATCAAGCTGGGCGTGATGCCGGGCGCGGGCGGCACGCAGCGCCTGCCGCGTGCGGTGTCGAAGGCAAAGGCGATGGACATGTGCCTGACCGCGCGCTTCATGGATGCGGCCGAGGCGGAACGAGCAGGGCTGGTGTCGCGTGTGCTGCCGGCAGACAAGCTGCTGGACGAAGCGATTGCGGCTGCGACGACGATCGCCGAGTTCTCGTTGCCGGCGGTCATGATGGTCAAGGAGTCGGTGAACCGCGCGTACGAGACGACGCTGGCCGAAGGCGTTCATTTCGAGCGTCGCCTGTTCCACTCGCTGTTCGCGACCGAAGATCAGAAGGAAGGGATGGCGGCCTTCGTCGAGAAGCGCAAGCCGGTATTCAAGCACCGCTGATTCGGCGACGTCGGGGCGGTGTCTGGCGAAACCGTTGCTGGTCGCTGGCGTGAGCGCCCGATGCAATGACCCCGAAGTCCCCGTGCGCGGCAGCGCACGGGGGTTTTTCAAAATATTTTCACAA
>NZ_ML058604.1 GCF_003635165.1 Burkholderia sp. Nafp2/4-1b
AGATTGGTTGCGCTGCGAAGCCAGCGCAACAACCCTCTTTGCCTGATGACCATAGCGAGTCGGTCCCACCCCTTCCCATCCCGAACAGGACCGTGAAACGACTCTACGCCGATGATAGTGCGGATTCCCGTGTGAAAGTAGGTAATCGTCAGGCTCCCTAAGCCAAGAACCCCCGCCCGAAAGGCGGGGGTTTTTGCATTTGGGGCGCCGGAAAGGGGCGACCGCAGTCGCCCTCCATGCCAGAACGAAATCACGCGATTTGATACGATCGAAGTGTCGTCGACGGCGACCAGTGTCGACACTCATGTTCGAACCAGTGCTTGATGGAGCGAGGGGCAGGGAATGAATATCGGCGACGCGTCGCGCGAATCCGGCGTCAGCGCAAAAATGATCCGCTACTACGAACAGGTCGGCCTCCTTGCGCCGAGCAAGCGTAGCGACGCCGGATATCGAATCTACGGTTCGGACGAGGTCCATACCCTCCGCTTCATCCGTCAGGCACGGCGGCTCGGTTTTCTCGTCGAGGATATCCGAAAGCTGCTGATGCTCTGGCAGGACCGCTCCCGCGCCAGCGCCGAAGTGAAGTCGATCGCCCTCGAGCACGTGGCCGAACTCGACAAACGGATCGCGGAATTGAGCGACATGCGCGATACGCTCGCCGATCTGGCCGCGCACTGTCATGGCGACGGTCGGCCCGAATGCCCGATTTTGGCGCGCCTCGCCGATCCCATCGGTGAACCAGATTAGTGCACGTCCTCGAGGCGGAAAGCGACCCTCAATTCAATGTCGTTAATATTCAAAGAGTTGCGGAAGATGCTTCACGATCCATTCCAAATCGGAATGCCTTCCATGCAAGTATTTCACTAGCATCTTGGTGCGGCATCGCTATAATTCGGGATAACCCTATACGGGAAATCCCTGAATCTTGATTCGCCAGGGTTCCCCATCCTTGGAGCACATCATGATCGCCTACATCGTTGAAAAGCTGAGCAACTGGTTCGAATCCGCAGAGCGTGAGCGCCGTGAGGCTTACCTCGCCACGTCGTCGGACATCGTCCAGCTCGAGCGCCGCATCCGTTCGCTCGAAACCAACGGCTACTCGCTGTAATCGGAGTCGCCGTCAGGTGCCACGTGGCACCGAACGAAAAGCAAGCCCCGTATTGACGGGGCTTTGTTTTTTTGTGCGCCGGATCTGGCGCAATCGCAGGCGCGGCGCTATGGTATGGACCTGCTTTTCAACCGGAAAAACACCACCATGCGCTTGCGTCTCGATGTGCGTCACGTTGCCCGCCCGCATCTCATCCTGGCTATGGCAGTGCTCGTTCACGCAGCAGCGGCCGGCGCTGCGACTTCGTCCAGGCCGCTGATTCTCGATACGCAACGCGGGATCCAGGACGGCAAGGGCGGCCTGGTGTTGCAGACGGCTCCGCTATCGTCCGAGCCGATCGTCGAACCCGCGGGCATGCGAACGCCGGCCGGACAGGGACCGAATTCGTCGGTCCCGGTGTTCGTCGCGCCGTATATCAATGTGCCGGGGTGGGGCGGGTCGCAAGGCAACCAGCCGAGACCTGCGCCGAGGCTGCAGCCGTAACGGCAAGCGGCCCGCTCAGTTGCCGCGCTGTTCGATCTGGCAGCGGGCGCCGCTGTCCTGTCCCAGGCGTTCGACGAGATAGGGCAGCGCTTCGTTCATGCTCTGCGCGAGCGTGTACGGCGGATTCAGGATGAACATGCCGCTGCCGTAAAGGCCCAGGCCGTCTGCCGGCGGATTCGATACCGTCAACGTCAGGTGCAGCCAGTTGTTCGGCTGCAGGCGCTTGAGCTGCTCCGGAAACCGCTGCGATTCCACCCGCGCAACCTGCGGATACCAGATCGCGTAACAACCGGTCGCGAAACGCTTCAGGCATTCGGTCACGCAGGTCACCGTGCGTGCGTAGTCCTTCTTGTCCTCATAGGACGGATCGATCAACACGAGCGCGCGTCGCGGCGGCGGCGGCAGCAGCGCCTTGATGCCCTCGAAGCCGTCGCCGGCGAAAATCATCGCGCGTCGCCCCGCATCGCGGAAGTTGTGACGCAGCACGTCGATTTCCGTCGTGTGCATTTCGAACAGGCGCATCCGGTCCTGCTCGCGCATCGATCGCCATGCGAGATACGGCGAGCCCGGGTAGTAGTGCAGTTCGCCGTCATCGTTCAGCGCGCGTACCTCGTCGATGTAATCGCCGAGCGCCTGGGGCAGATTCTTTTCGTTCCACAACGGGCCGATGCCGGTGTCGAATTCCCCGGTCTTGGCGGCATAACCGTCGCGCAGCGAATACACACCGGCACCCGCGTGGGTGTCGATGTACCAGTACGATTTGTCTTTCTTGTTCAGGTAGCGCAGCAGCTGAACGACGACGGCGTGCTTGAGCACATCCGCGTGGTTGCCTGCGTGAAAACCGTGACGATAACTGAGCATGGCTGGCTGCCTGAAACGAAGGGTGAATCGATGAAAACGGACGCTCGCGCGCGGCCGTCGGACCGGGCGCCAATGCGGCCGCGTATTGTACGCGAGTGGGCGCGAGGCGCCTTACTCGTATGCGTCGCCGACGGTTTCCTCGATGCGCTGCTTGACCTCCGGCGTCAGTTTCGCGGCGACCTCGAGCGCGCGCATGTTGTCTTCGATCTGCTCGATCCGCGACGCGCCGGTGATGACCGAACTCACGCGCGGATTGGTGAGTATCCATGCGATCGCAAGCTGCGCGGTATTGCAGCCCAGCTCGGACGCGATCCCGCCGAGCCGTTCGACCACATCGTTGCTGGCCGCGTCCGTCAGCCGGTCGCGGAGCCAGTCGTAGCCCTGCAGTTGCGCACGGCTGCCCGCCGGCACGCCGTTGCGGTATTTGCCGGTCAGGAGCCCCGATGCCAGCGGGCTCCAGGTGGTCAGGCCGAGGCCGTAGTCGTCGTAGAGCCGCGCATACTCGTGCTCGACGCGCATGCGGTGGAACAGGTTGTATTGCGGCTGCTCGACGACCGGCTTGTGCAGATGGTGCCGCTCGGCAATTTCACAAGCGGCGCGGATCTCGTCGGCGCTCCATTCGGACGTGCCCCAGTACAGCGCCTTGCCGCGCACGATCATGTCGCTCATCGCCCAGACGGTTTCCTCGATCGGCGTGTTCGGATCGGGGCGATGGCAGTAGACGAGATCGACATAGTCCAGTTGCAGTCGGCGCAGCGAGCCGTCGATCGCGTTCAACAGGTATTTGCGGTTCAGCGTGTGGTACTGGTTCGGCGCTTCCGCGAGCCCCCAGAAGAACTTCGTGGACACAAGGTAGCTGACACGCGGCCAGCCGAGCGACTTGAGCGCCTGGCCCATGATTTCCTCGGATTTGCCCCCCGCATACACCTCGGCATTGTCGAAGAAATTGACGCCCGCATCGCGCGCCGCCGCGAGGCTCTCGCGGGCGACACGCTGATCGACCTGGTTGCCGTAGGTCACCCACGAGCCGAGCGAAAGCTCGCTGATCTGGAGGCCGGAGCGGCCTAGCCGTCGATAGTGCATGAGAATCTCCCGCGACTCGGAACCGACCTTAAGCTTAGACGTTTTACGCGCGAGCGGCGGGGCCGATCGTGCACAATAGCGGCTGGCCCGCCTGCACGTCCGCGCGACGAAGGCAGATGCAGCGGGGCGCGCTTTTTCGATCCGATAACGGAAGGAGACGGACATGGCAGCAGATCTGAGCGGCAAGACCGCAGTCGTCACGGGCGCCGCAAGCGGCATCGGCAAGGAAATCGCACTGGAGCTCGCGAAGGCGGGCGCGGCGGTCGCGATCGCCGACCTGAACCAGGACGGCGCGAATGCGGTTGCCGACGAGATCAACAAGGCCGGCGGCAAGGCGATCGGCGTCGCGATGGACGTGACCAATGAAGACGCCGTGAACAGCGGCATCGACAAAGTGGCCGAGGCGTTCGGCTCGGTCGACATCCTCGTGTCGAACGCGGGCATCCAGATCGTCAACCCGATCGAGAACTATTCGTTCGCCGACTGGAAGAAGATGCAGGCGATCCACGTCGACGGCGCATTCCTGACGACCAAGGCCGCGCTCAAGCACATGTACAAGGACGATCGCGGCGGCGTCGTGATCTACATGGGTTCGGTGCACTCGCACGAAGCGTCGCCGCTGAAGTCGGCGTACGTGACAGCCAAGCACGGGCTGCTCGGGCTTGCGCGCGTGCTGGCGAAGGAAGGCGCGAAGCACAACGTGCGTTCGCACGTGGTGTGTCCGGGCTTCGTGCGCACGCCGCTGGTCGACAAGCAGATTCCGGAGCAGGCGAAGGAGCTCGGCATCAGCGAAGAGGAAGTGATCAAGAAGGTGATGCTCGGCAACACGGTCGACGGCGTGTTCACGACGGTGCAGGACGTCGCGCAGACGGTGCTGTTCCTGTCGGCGTTCCCGAGCGCCGCGCTCACGGGCCAGTCGTTCGTCGTCAGCCACGGCTGGTTCATGCAGTGACGCAGTGACGGGCGCCGGCACGGGCGGCCGCGACACCGCGCTGCTCGTGCGAAGATTCGCCGCCCAGTCCCGCAGGACGGCATAAAAAAACGCGCTCCTCGGAGCGCGTTTCTTGTTTCGGCAGGGCGGCCGGTGACGGCTGCCGCCCGCTGACGCCGACTTACTTCAGGACCGCTGCGACTGCGTTCGCAACCGCGTCGAGGTTGCGCGTGTTCAGCGCTGCCACGCAGATCCGGCCCGTGCCGACCGCGTAGATGCCGAACTCTTCACGCAGGCGATCGACCTGCGCCGAGGTCAGGCCCGAATACGAGAACATCCCGCGTTGCGCGTTGATGAAGCTGAAGTCGCGATCGACGCCGCTCGCCTTCAGGCGTTCGACGAGGCCATTGCGCATCGCGCGGATGCGGTCGCGCATTTCTCCGAGTTCCTGCACCCACGCAGCGTGCAGTTCCGGCGACGCGAGCACGGCCGCGACGACGGCGCCGCCGTGGGTCGGCGGGTTCGAGTAGTTCGTGCGGATCACGCGCTTCAGTTGCGACAGCACGCGCGTTGCTTCTTCCTTGCTCGACGTGATGATCGACAGCGCGCCGACGCGCTCGCCGTACAGCGAGAACGACTTCGAGAACGACGACGACACGAAGGCGTTCAGATCGGCTGCGGCAAACAGGCGAACCGCAGCGGCATCGGCCTCGACGTTTTCGCCGAAGCCCTGGTATGCGATGTCCAGGAACGGCACGAGGTTGCGCGCCTTGACGACGTCGACGACCTGCTGCCATTGCGCTTCGGTCAGGTCCACGCCGGTCGGGTTGTGGCAGCACGCGTGCAGCACGACGATCGTGCCGGCCGCATAGCCGTTCAGCGCCGACAGCATGCCTTCGAAGTTCACGCCGTTGGTGGCGGCGTCGTAGTACGGGTACGCAACGACTTCGAAGCCGGCTGCTTCGAACAGTGCGCGGTGGTTTTCCCAGCTCGGATCGCTGATCGCAACCTTCACGTTCGGGTTCACGGTGCGCAGGAAATCGGCGCCGATCTTCAGTGCGCCCGTGCCGCCCAGTGCCTGCGCGGTAACCACACGGCCCGCGGCGATCAGCGGCGAATCGTTGCCGAGCAGCAGCTTCTGCACCGCTGCGTCGTACGCGGCGATCCCGTCGATCGGCAGGTAGCCGCGCGGCAGGCCGGCGTCGACACGCGCCTTTTCCGCTTCGCGAACCGCGCGCAGCAGCGGAATCTTGCCTTCTTCGTTCGTGTACACACCGACGCCGAGGTTGACCTTGGTCGGACGCGCATCGGCGTTGAAGGCTTCGTTCAGGCCCAGGATCGGGTCGCGGGGAGCAAGCTGGACAGCGGAGAAGAGCGACATGATGATTCGGCAGTAGTGAAAAGAGGGTCAGGCTTTCAGCCGGCGGGGCGGGCGCAGCGGACCGCGCGCCAACGGCACGGCGCCGGAAAGCGCAGCAGCCTGACATTGTAGCGAATTCACGCTGCCGGAGGCGGCGATTGCGCGGCGAATTGCGATTTCGGACGGTTGCCGCGCATCACGGCACGTCAGGAGCCGTCAGCGGTTCGCAACGCCGCGAAGCGCTAGAATAGTTTTTTTGCCCTCGCTCCGGCCGCACTCCATGTCCGAACATCACGCCGAAGTCGGCGACGCGCTCGACGAATCGAAATTCGTGACCTTCGAAGGGTCGCCGTTCCAGTTGTACCAACCATATCCGCCCGCAGGCGACCAGCCGACCGCGATCGAGACGCTCGTCGAAGGGATCGGCGACGGCCTCGCATTCCAGACGCTGCTCGGCGTGACCGGCTCGGGCAAGACCTTCACGATGGCGAACACGATCGCGCGGCTCGGCCGCCCGGCGATCGTGTTCGCACCGAACAAGACGCTCGCCGCGCAGCTCTACGCGGAATTCCGCGAGTTCTTCCCGCGCAATGCGGTCGAGTACTTCGTCTCGTACTACGACTATTACCAGCCGGAAGCGTACGTGCCGCAGCGCGACCTGTTCATCGAGAAGGACTCATCGATCAACGAGCACATCGAGCAGATGCGCCTGTCGGCGACGAAAAGCCTGATGGAGCGCCGCGACGTGGTGATCGTCGCGACGGTGTCGGCGATCTACGGTATCGGCAACCCGTCCGAATACCACCAGATGATCCTGACGCTGCGCACGGGCGACAAGCTCGGCCAGCGCGACGTGATCGCGCGGCTGATCGCGATGCAGTATTCGCGCAACGAACAGGACTTCCAGCGCGGCACGTTCCGCGTGCGCGGCGACACGATCGACATCTTCCCGGCCGAGCACGCGGAGATGGCCGTGCGCGTCGAGCTGTTCGACGACGAGGTCGAGACGCTGCAATTGTTCGACCCGCTGACCGGGCGGGTGCGGCAGAAGATTCCGCGCTTCACCGTGTATCCGTCGTCGCACTACGTGACGCCGCGCGACACCGTGATGCGGGCGGTCGAGACGATCAAGGACGAATTGCGCGAGCGCCTCGAGTTCTTCCACCGCGACGGCAAGCTCGTCGAGGCGCAGCGCCTCGAACAACGTACGCGTTTCGATCTCGAGATGCTGCAGGAGCTCGGCTTCTGCAAGGGCATCGAGAACTACTCGCGGCACTTCTCGGGCGCGGCGCCCGGCGAGCCGCCGCCGACGCTCGTCGACTACCTGCCGCCCGACGCACTGATGCTGCTCGACGAATCGCACGTGCTGATCGGTCAGTTGAACGGCATGTACAACGGCGACCGCGCGCGCAAGGAAAACCTCGTGAACTACGGATTCCGGCTGCCGTCGGCACTGGACAACCGGCCGCTCAAGTTCCACGAGTTCGAGCGCAAGATGCGCCAGGTGGTGTTCGTGTCGGCGACGCCCGCCGACTACGAGCAGCGCGTGACCGGGCAGATCGCCGAGCAGGTGGTGCGGCCGACCGGGCTCGTCGATCCGGAAATCGAGGTGCGTCCGGCCAGCTCGCAGGTCGACGACGTGCTGACCGAGATCAACGCGCGCGTGAATGCCGGCGAGCGCGTGCTGATCACCGTGCTGACGAAACGGATGGCCGAGCAGCTGACCGAGTTCCTGGCCGACCACGGTGTCAAGGTGCGTTACCTGCACAGCGACATCGATACCGTGGAGCGCGTCGAGATCATCCGTGACCTGCGGCTCGGCACGTTCGACGTGCTGGTCGGGATCAACCTGCTGCGCGAGGGTCTCGACATTCCGGAAGTGTCGCTCGTCGCGATTCTCGATGCGGACAAGGAAGGCTTCCTGCGCGCCGAGCGCTCGCTGATCCAGACGATCGGCCGCGCCGCGCGTAACGTGAACGGCAAGGCGATCCTGTACGCCGACAACATGACGGAGTCGATGAAGCGCGCGATCGGCGAGACCGAGCGGCGCCGCGCGAAGCAGATCGCGCACAACGAGAAGATGGGCATCACGCCGCGCGGCGTCGTGAAGCGCATCAAGGACATCATCGACGGCGTCTACAACGCCGACGACGCGCGCGCCGAGCTGAAGGAGGCGCAGCAACGCGCGAAGTTCGAGGACATGTCGGAAAAGCAGATCGCGAAAGAGATCAAGCGTCTCGAAAAGCAGATGGCCGACTACGCGAAGAACCTCGAGTTCGAAAAGGCCGCGGCCACCCGCGACCAGCTTGCCCTGCTGCGTGAGCGCGTGTTCGGCGCGAACGTGGGCGACCACGTCAGCGGCGGCCGGTAAATCTTTCCAAACGTCACAGAAACCTCCGAGTAACACCGTTGTAAGCCTTGTCGCATCAGGGGTTTACACGGTGTCTCGTTTGTTCCGAAGCCGGTTCGGTGCTAAACTCCGCAAGTATTGAGAATAGTTCGCATTAGCGTTCTTCATTGCGTTAGTGTTTTCGGCGGGCCGTCCCGGAGGGTGGCGCGCAGCGTGTCAGACAAATAACAAGGAGTGTCCATGTTGGGTTCTTCGTTCATCCGCACGTCGGTTGCGGTAGCCGCGGCGCTTGCCGCGATGTCGGCCTCGGCGGCCGAATATCCGATCGGCAAGCAGCAGATCCAGGGCGGCATGGAAATCGGCGCGGTGTACCTGCAGCCGATCACGATGGATCCGGAAGGGATGATGCGCAAGGCGTCGGATTCCGACATCCACCTGGAAGCGGACATCCACGCGGTCAAGAACAACCCGACGGGTTTCGCGGAAGGCGACTGGATGCCGTACCTGCAGGTCACGTACAAGCTGACGAAGCAGGGCGACACGAAGTGGAAGGCGGAAGGCGACCTGATGGGCATGGTCGCGAGCGACGGCCCGCACTACGGCGACAACGTGAAGCTCGCCGGCCCGGGCAAGTACCACCTGACGATGACCGTCAAGCCGCCGATGCAGTCGGGTCACATGGCGTTCGGCCGTCACGTCGACAAGGAAACGGGCGTGGGCGCGTGGTTCAAGCCCATCACCCTCGAATACGACTTCCCGTTCGCCGGCATCGGCAAGAAGGGCGGGTACTGATCGGTGGCATCACGGACGGCGCGCTTCGGTGCGCCGTCGGCGTAGGGATCCCAGAATGAAACTTCCCCAGAAAATCGTCGCCGCAGCCGCCGCGCTGTGGCTCGCCGGCGCGGCGCATGCCGCCGATCTGCCGACGTTCAAGCTCGAGATGACGGACGGCAAGCTGAATCCCGCCCGCATCGAAGTGCCGGCCGGTCAGCGCTTCAAGATCGAGATCAGGAATACCGGCAAGGGTGCCGCGGAATTCGAGAGCGTGCAATTGCGCAAGGAGAAGGTGCTTGCGCCGGGCGCCGATTCGTTCGTGGTTGTCGCCCCGCTGTCGCCGGGCGAATACAAGTTTTTCGACGATTTCCACCAGCAGGCGCAGGGCGTGATCGTCGCGAAGTAACGCGTTTTATCTGCGTGCGGGCACATGAGTACCGTGCCCCGCACGTCAGGAGGATTCAATGGGTCAGATCTTGTTCATCGTCTGGCGGGAGAGCGTCGAAGCGCTGCTCGTCGTCGGCATCCTCTATGCATGGCTGAAGAACGGCGACGACGATGCACGCCGCGGCCTGCCGTTTCTGTGGACGGGCGTTGCAGTCGGCCTGCTGATGGCCGTCGGCCTGGGCGCCGCACTGGTCGGCTTCACCGAAGTGCTGTCCGGCGACGCGCAGGACTATTTCCAGACCGCGATGGTGCTGATCGCGTGCGTGCTGATCGTGCAGATGGTGCTGTGGATGCGCCGCCATGGCCGCACGCTCAAGCGTGACATGGAGCAGTCGCTGCAGCAGAGCACGCGGGATTCGAACTGGTGGGGCGTTGCGGTGCTGGTCGCGCTCGCGATCGCCCGCGAGGGCAGCGAGACGGTGATCTTCCTGTACGGCCTCGGATTCGGCCAGTCGGGGCACGTGGACGGCAGCCAGATGCTCGCGGTCGTGATCGGCCTTGGCCTCGCATTCTTCACGTTCTATCTGCTGCAGCTCGGCGGCAAGTACTTCTCGTGGCGGCATTTCTTCCGCGTGACCGAAATCATGCTGCTGTTTCTCGGCGCGGGCCTGTTCCAGACGGGCGTCGACAAGCTGATCGACAAGGAAATCCTGCCGCTTGGCATCTCGCAGGTGTGGGACACGTCGGCGATCCTCGACGATTCCGGCACGTTCGGTTCGCTCGTCGCGACGCTCACCGGCTATCGCGCGCACCCGGCGCTGACCAACCTGATCGCCTATGCGGTGTACTGGGCGGTCGTCTGGCTGCTGATGAAGCGCGCGAGCCGCCGTCCGGCCGTGCCTGCGGGTCGCGCGGCATGAGTGTTGTCGCCACCGCCAAGCCGGGCTGGCTCGCGCAGGCGGGCCAGTGGATGCAGCGTCACGGCGCGGTGATCCGCGGCATCCAGTGGGTCGTCGTCGCCGTCTATGCGTTCCTGATCATCGTGCCCGCGGTGTTGCCGCTGCCGGACGATTCCGCGCACCTGTGGAACAACCTCACACTGATCGCGCAGTTCGTGTTCTGGGGCATCTGGTGGCCATTCGTGCTGCTGTCGATGGTGATGCTCGGGCGCGTCTGGTGCGGCGTGCTGTGTCCGGAAGGCGCGCTGACCGAATACGCGAGCAAGTTCGGGCGCGGCCGCGCAATTCCGCGCTGGATGCGGTGGGGCGGTTGGCCGTTCGTCGCGTTCGGGCTCACGACGATCTACGGGCAGATGGTCAGCGTGTACCAGTATCCGCTCGCGGTGCTGTTCGTGCTCGGCGGCTCGACCGTCGGCGCGATCGTGATCGGCCTGCTGTACGGTCGCGAGAAGCGCGTGTGGTGCAAGTACCTGTGCCCGGTCAACGGCGTGTTCGGATTGCTGTCGCGACTCGCGCCGATGCGCTACAAGGTCGACGAGGATGCGTGGCGCCGTTCGTACAAGAACGGCGAGCACGGGCATCGCGTGATCCCGATCAATTGCGCGCCGCTCGTGCCGTTGCGCAACATGAAGGGCGCCGCCGCATGCCACATGTGCGGCCGCTGCAGCGGGCACCGCGACGCGATCGCGCTGTCGTGGCGCTCGCCGTCCGATGAGGTCGTGAACCTCGGCGAGCAGCAGGCGAATCCGTGGGATACCGCGCTGATCCTGTACGGCCTGCTCGGCGTCGCGATCGGTGCGTTCCACTGGACGGTCAGCCCGTGGTTCGTGCAGATCAAGCAATGGCTCGCGGGCTGGCTGATCGATCACGACATCACGTGGCCGCTCGAGACCAATGCGCCGTGGTTCCTGCTCACGCACTATCCGGATCGCAACGACGTGTTCTCGTGGCTCGACGGCGGGCTGATCGTCAGCTACATCGTCGGCACGGGGCTCGTGTACGGCACCGCGCTGCTCGTGCTGCTGGCCGGCGCGACGCTGATGCTCGGCCGCTTCGATCGCGTGCGTCTCCACCATCTCGCGCAGGCGTTGATTCCGATCGCGGGGGCAGGCGTGTTCCTCGGATTGTCGGCAACGACGCTGTCGCTGCTCCGGGCCGAGCACGTACCGCTTGGCTGGGCGACCGACGTGCGCATCGCGATTCTCGTCTGCGCGAACGCATGGAGCGCGTGGCTCGCCTGGAATGTCACGGGCCGTTATGCGGGATGGCCGCGCCGGCTGGCCGCATTCGCGTGGTTCGCGGCCGGCCTGGCCGTCATCGACAGCGCATGGTGGTTGATGTTCTGGGGGTTCTGAGGCCGGATTGACGGCTTTGTGGCCGCGCTCCGGAGCCGCAGGCAACGGTGTTTCGCTGTCGGGCTGCGGCGCATGCCGAAGCCGCCGGGCCGACCGTCACGATGGCCGTCCCTTTGCACGGATACGGGTGACCAAACAAAAAAGCGACACGTCGAAAGACGTGTCGCTTTTTTTCTTCCATCTGCGAGAACCAAAAAAGTGGCTTGGCTTGCTGCAACGGCTGCTTGAGTGTGTTTGCACGAAGGGGTCTAGATCTCGCGTGCAAGCCGTTACGCTGGCTACTGCCCAACACCTCTCAGGGAGGTGGTCCCCACAATACTCGGTCGTTACTTCGTCAGGATCAGTTTGCCGAGCCGGGTGGCACGCAACTGATATGTCTCTCCGTTATGCGCGATGCTGATGTGGCTGTGACCTTGCAGCAGCGCATCGCTGCTGAGGGTCCGCGTGCCGGCATCGCGGCTTCCGGCGGGTTTCGCCGGCGTCGTGACCGCTGCCGTCTTCTGACGGTTTGCACTTGCGGTGCCGGTCGGGCGGCGCAAGCTCAGCGTGGTCGGGCGCGTGGTGTCGGTCATTCGGTTGATCGGTGACTGTCGATACGATGGAATGAATTCTAAATGATAACTATTCCCATTTACAAAAAATCTTTATCGATCGATGCAGAAAATCCGATAGGTTGAATTAAAGAGGCGGCCCGTAGGCCGCCGTCGACTTCAGTGGAGCGGATCGGGGTCCTTGCGCCCCTGCGCGTATTCGCGGATCAGGCGCACCGTGTCGATGTCCGACGTGCGATACGCCTCCTTCACGATGCCGTGCGTCTGACGCGCTTCCTCGCTGTCGTCCGTGACGGTCAGTGTCGTGCGGTATTCGAAGCGCAGGAACAGCTCGTGATCGTCGCGCTCTTCGATCGTCATCGTCAGCGAGCCGCCGATTTCGCCGCCGGCCGCATGGATGTCGTAGCGCACTTGCTGGTTGGGCGTGAACGTCACGCGGTCGCGCACGGTCGCATGCCCGTAGTGCAGTTCGCGTTCGAGCGTCGTGTCCGTCCGTTCGTGGACGACGCAACTGTCGAGGCCGATCACGAACAGCTGCGGCTGTTCGGCGCGCAGCACGAGCCCCTCCCAGAGCTGTTCGCGGGTCAGGGACGGCACGGCCGGATCGTCGGAGTTGATCTGGATCAGATGTTCGAAGTTCAAGGGGACGGGTTCCTTCTGGTGGCGTGCAGCCACGTGGTTCAAGAAGTCATTGTGACGCAAAACGAGCCGTTTCGCGGCCCCCCGCGGCCGCGATCCGACATCACGCTTCGATGCAACCCATGCGGCCCGACTGGTAATCGACGACGGCCTGCCGGATCTCTTCCTCGGTATTCATCACGAACGGGCCATAACGGACGATCGGCTCGTTGAGCGGCACGCCGCCGATCAGCAACAGGTCGAGCGGCGTGTCGCCAGCCTCGAATGTCACCGCGTCGCCGTCGTCACCGTAGACGATCATGTGCCGTGCCTCGACGAGCTGCCTGTCAGGCCCGTAGCGACCCGCGCCGTCGATCGGATAGGCGAATACGCGATACCCCGCCGGCACCGGCTGCGTGACCGCTGCGCCCCGTTGCAGCGTGAAATGCTGGTACAGGATCGGCGTGCGCGTCTCGATCGCCGCGCGAACGCCGAACGCTTCGCCGGCGATCACGCGAACCTGCGCGCGGCCGTCCGGCGACGTGGCGCTCGGGATGCGATCGGCCGAAATCTCCTGGTAGCGCGGTGCGATCAGCTTGTCGCGGCGCGGCAGGTTGACCCACAGCTGGAAGCCGTGCGAGCGTCCGCCGGCCTGCTCGAATTCGGGATCCGGCATTTCGCTGTGCACGACGCCGGCGCCAGCCGTCATCCATTGCACGTCGCCGGGCCCGAGCGTGCCGGCATGGCCGGCCGAATCGCGATGGCGAAAGCGCCCGCCGAGCACGTAGGTGACGGTCTCGAAGCCGCGGTGCGGATGGTCGGGCGCGCCCTTGGCTTCGCCCGGGGCATAGTCGACTGGGCCCATTTCATCGAGCAGCAGGAACGGATCGAAATCCATCAGCAGCCGGGTCGGGAACGGGCGGTGAACCACGAAGCCGCCGCCTTCGGTCGTGCGAAGCGCGGGGTACGTGCGGTCAAGCGAGCGAGCGGTGGTCGTCATGCAGTAGCCCTCGAAATCATCGGAATAGCGTTATTTTTGAAACATAGCGCTATTATATTGGGCGTTTTACCGGCCGATTTGCGGCGGTTCGCAATGGATTGTTCTGAAATTGGAACGATGACATGAACATCGATGCACACAACCTGAACGACCTCATGTACTTTTCGCAGGTCGTCCAGCATGGCGGATTCTCGGCGGCGGAGCGCGTGCTGGGTATCTCGAAATCGCGCCTGTCGCGGCGCCTGACCGAACTCGAGGCGGCGCTCGGCGTGCGACTGCTGCAGCGGTCCACGCGCAAGCTGGCGCTGACCGAGGCGGGGGAGCTGTTCTACCAGCACTGCCAGGCGATGCTCGCCGAAGCGCAGGCCGCGATGAATGCCGTGCAGCAGCTGCGCGCGTCGCCGCGCGGCTCGGTGCGCGTCAGTGTGCCGGTTACGCTGTCGCAGACGATGCTGTCGCGCCTCCTCCCCGAATTCCTGCACCGCTATCCCGAGGTGAAGGTGCACATCCGTGTGACGAATCGCGTGATCGACCTCTTCGAGGATTCGGTCGACGTCGCGTTGCGCGTGCGCTCCGAGCCGCCGCAGAACGCGAACATCGTCGTGCGGCCGCTGTGGCGGACCGAGCAGATGCTGGTGGGTGCGCCGAGCCTGCTGAACCAGAATGCGCCGCCGCTCGTGCCGGACGATCTGGCGCACTTCGAGACGCTCGATACGCCCAGCGTCGACGGTCGGCACGTATTCAGCCTGATCGCGCCTGACGGCACGCGTCACTTGCACGAGCACGATCCGCGGCTCGTGACGGCCGACTTGATGACGATCCGCGAGGCCGTGCTCGATGGCCTGGGCATCGCGGCGCTGCCGGAGATGATGTACGGCAACGCATTGCGCGCGGGGCAGTTGTCGCCGGTGATGCCGGGCTGGACACTGCCGGTGCCGCAGCTCTATGCGGTCTTCGTGTCGCGACAGGGGATGCCGCCGGCGGTCCGGGCATTCGTCGACTATCTGGTCGAGAAGCTTGACCACGGCGATTACAAGGAGCCGGGCTGCCCCGAGCGTGAGAAAAAGGACGCGGCAGCGGCGGCCGATGCTTCGGCCACCTGAATGCAAGATGCGCATCGTGGCAAATTTGTTTTGTCATTGAAGCGCCGCCTGCAATCGCAAGTTTCAATCGCCGGGGCCTTGAATGCGTTCGCGCGCGGGCCTATATTGAAATCCCATTTCGCGAAGGAAGTTCTGAGCGGGATCAGGTGGCCGCATATATTGCGAGCCAGATAGGGCAGAACGCGCAGTCCGTGCAGACCACGGTAGCCGCATTTGCGTTGCTCGAGGCGCAACCGATACCGCCGAAGAGCCCGCCGCCCGAAGGCGCCCGCGTGCGCATGAAAAAAGGCCTTCATCTGGCGATGAAGGCCTTTTACTTTGGGGGCGCCCGGCTAGGGGCGCCCGGCCAGGGGTGTCCGGCGAGAGGCGCCCGGCGAGAGGCGCCCGGCGAGGTGTGGCCGGAGAGGCACGGCGGTACCGATGCGGCCCACTCGGTGCAGCCAGCCAAGCCCAGCCAGCCAAGCGCGGCCCGCTGAGCAGCAAGCGGCTGTCGCCCCAAACGCGCGCGCGTTACTTCGCCTTTGCGGTCGGCTCCGTCACGAAGCCGAGCTTCGTCAGCCCGCCGGCCTGCGCATCGGACATCACTTCGGCTACCCGTTCGTAGGCCACCTTGCGGTCGGCGCGCAGGTGCAACTCGGGTTGCGGCTGACGCTGTGCCGCTTCCGCAATGTGCGCCTGCAGTTGCTCGCGCGTGACCGTCTGGTCGTTCCACAGGATCGTGCCGTTGCCCTGGATCGCGACGTCGACCGTCTGCGGCTTCTCGTCGACGGGCTGGCTGCTTGCGTGCGGCAGGTCGATCTTCACCGCGTGCTGCATGGCCGGGATCGTCACGAGGAAAATGATCAGGAGTACGAGCATGACGTCGACGAGCGGCGTCATGTTGATCTCGCTCATCACGCCATCGTCGTCGTCATCGCTGAAGCCGGTGTTCATTGCCATGGTTCACCTCGTCTCAGCTGGCACGCGAGGCAAGCCGCAGGCCGTCGCGCGGCGACGACGATGCGAGGCGCGCGCCCGTCACGAAGTAGGCGTGCAGACCGTGTGCGAAGCGGCGCAGCTTGCTGACGACACCCTTGTTCGCGCGAGTCAGCGCGTTGTAGCCGAGCACCGCGGGAATCGCGACGAACAGGCCGAAGGCGGTCATGATCAGCGATTCGCCGACCGGCCCCGCGACCTGGTCGATCGACGTCTGGCCGGTCGCGCCGATCGCGAGCAGCGCGTGATAGATGCCCCACACCGTGCCGAACAGGCCGACGAACGGCGCGGTGCTGCCGATCGACGCGAGAATCGCGAGGCCGGCCTGCATGCGCGAAATGCCTTCGTCCATCGTGTCCTTCAGGCAGCGCGTGACCCAGTCGGACACGTCCATGCGATCGTGCAGGTGCGGTTGCGTCTGATGGTGGTGATCGGCGGCTTCCTTGCCCGACAGCGCGAGCGCGAGGAACGGGTTGTCGCTCGGCGTGGACGCCGCGAGGCCCAGCTTCTTGATGCCGTCGTCGAAATCGTCCGAATGCCAGAACGCCTGTTCGGCATTCTTCGTGAGGCGGTTCAGGCGAACCACGTTCCAGCCCTTGACGATGATCACGATCCACGACAGGACCGACATCACGAGCAGCGTGATCGCGATGGCGCGCGTGACGAAATCACCTTGCGCCCAGACGTGCGCGATACCGTAGCTTTGCATTTTTGTTTCCTTTGAATCTTCCGGATGAGGCAAGTTAGTCGGTGAGCCCGAAGTTGTAGGGCTGCGTGCGTGCGGCGCGGATCGCCTGGCCGTTCTCGATGTACGGACGGCAGGTGCTCGCGCGCATCGCGTCGCGTGCGGCATCGTCGAGGCGCGGATAACCGCTGCTCTTCTCCAACTCGACGCTTTCGATCTTGCCCGTCACGCCGACGACGAAGTGAACATAGGCCGTGCCCGATTCGCCGCGGCGACGCGACATCGACGGGTAGTCGGGCTTCACGAAGTTGCATTGGAGCGTCGGCACGTTCTTCGGCGCGCTGACCTGCATCGTTTCACGCGCCGGGCCGGGGGTGGCGGCCGGTGCGGCAGCCGCCGGCGCGGCGGGAGCGGGTGACGGGTCGGCGGCCGGCGCGGGTGTGGGCGACGGCGCAGGCGACGGTGCCACCGGCTGCGGCGTGGGCTTCGCGGCCTTCTGCACCGGCTTCGGCTCGACCTTCGGCTTGACGTGCGGGGTAGGCTTGGGCGGCGCGGGCTGCGGGATCGATTCGGCCGCGACTTGCTGCGCGATCGGCGCAGGCGTGATGAGTTGCGCGGTGATCGATTGCACCTCGACCGCTTTCGGCGGCGGCGCGTTGCGATGGAGCCACGCGGCCGCCAGCATGATCGCGTGTGCGGCAAGCACACCGACCGCGACGGCGATGACCCGGGGATTCATACGTGGAGCAGCCGGCAAGATACCGGCGGGAGCGGATTGCGAAGCCTGCATGTTAGCTTGAAAGAACGACGTCGCACCCGGGGCGCGGCGGGTGAATCGGTATCACTTGCGGAAGATCAGCAGCGAGATGCACACGGTGGTCACAAATCCGATCAGCAATTCCATGACAGGCTCCTTGGCAGGTAAGCCGCTGGCTCGCGCGGAAGGTGGCTTGCTGACGGTCAGACATCAAAAATGCGGCCGCGGCCGCATGCGCACGCCGGGTGCCGTTCAGGCGGCCTTGCGGTCGTAGAAGGTAACCGGGATCGGGTGAGCGTGGTGCTCGACACCGCACCGGCTCGCACAGACGCCTTGCTCGGCCATGAGGTCGCGCACGGACTCCTCGCACTTGCCGCAGCACGTGGCGACGCCGAGCTCGAACTGGAGTTCATCGAAAGAGTTCACGCCCTCGGCGAGGGACGCGCGAATCTTGCGATCGGAAACTGACTTGCACACGCAGACGATCATGATGAGTTGCGATAGCTAACGTTAATGCGAATTATTATCATTAAATTTGCGGGTGTTGACAAGTGCGGGTGCGGCTTTTTTTAAGGTCATCGGACCCTTGAAGCGGGAAGGGGCGGGGGGAGCGCGCGTGGCGGCGGTGTGCCGGCCTGCGTCAGGTGGTCGCGCAAGCGCGCGCGTTGGGCGAGGAAATGGTGACGGATTCGACCGGTGCGTCGAGGCCGAGCAGCGTCGACGCGAGGGCGCGCAGTTGCAGGCCGTCACTCGTCGAGCAGAAGCGCGGCGGCGCGGCACGCGTGCCGGCCGGCGCGCGCAGGCCGCGTTCGTCGAGCACGCGCGCCAACTGCCGGGCGATGGCATCGCTCGTGTCGACGATCGTCAGGCGGTCGCCGACAAGGTCACGAATCGTTTCTGTGAAGAACGGGTAGTGCGTGCAGCCGAGCACCAGCGTATCGGCGCCGTCGTCGAGCATCGGCTGCAGGTAACGCTCGAGCAGCGCGCGCAACGCGGGCGAATTGGTGTCGCCGCGTTCGATCGCTTCGACGAGCCCGTGGCCGGGCTGGCAGATGAAGCGGCGGTCCGCGCCATAGCGGTCGAGCAGGGCCTGGAAGCGCGGGCTGTTCAGTGTCGATTGCGTGGCGAGCACGCCCGCGACGCCGGTCGACGACAGCGCGGCGGCCGGCTTGATGCCCGGCTCGACGCCGACGAGCGGAATCGAAAGGCGTTCGCGAATGGCCGCGATCGCCCGCGCCGTGGCGGTGTTGCATGCGATGACGAGCGCTTTCGCTCCTTCGCGGGCGAGCCACTCGCCGATCGCCAGCGTGCGTTCCGTAATGAACGCCTCGTCGCGCGGACCGTACGGCGCATGCTGCGAATCGGCGACGTAGATGAACGACTCACCGGGCAGGTGCGCGCGCACGGCGCGCAGCACCGACAGGCCGCCGAGCCCCGAATCGAAGATACCGACGGGGGCGGTGGGGTGGACTCCGGAAGCGGCGGGCGAGTTCATCATCGTCATGCGGACGGCGCGGCGGCGAGCGTGGCGGTTGCGCGGGTTCTGGCGGTTATTGCGGTTATCGCGGTTCTTGCGGTCGTTGCGATTACTCGGGCGAACCCATCATCGTCTGCTGGTAGTTCTGCAGGCCGACCTTACCGATCAGGTCGATCTGCGTTTCCAGCCAGTCGATGTGCTCTTCGGTGTCGTCGAGGATCTTTTCGAAGATCTCGCGCGACACGTAGTCACGCACCGATTCGCAGTAGGCGATCGCTTCCTTGCAGGTGGACTGCGAGATCTGTTCGAGCTTCAGGTCGCACTTCAAGATCTCTTCGGTTTCCTCGCCGACGAGCAGCTTGTGCAGGTCCTGCAGGTTCGGCAGGCCGTCGAGCATGAACACGCGCTCGATGAGCCAGTCCGCATGCTTCATTTCGCCGATCGATTCGTCGTATTCATGCTTGCCGAGCTTGTCGAGGCCCCAGTGCTTGTACATGCGCGCATGCAGGAAGTACTGGTTGATCGCCGTGAGTTCGTTCTTCAGTTGGGCGTTCAGGAATTCGATGACTTTCTTGTCGCCTTGCATGGCTGTTCCTTGTTCAATGGGCCTTCAGAAACCGAACGATAATCGCTCGAACGAGAAAAGCCAAGCCTCGAAGCCTTGTCGGGCCTGCCTTTTGCGTGTAATGAGAAGCAGCCTTGCAGAACCGGCCGCGCTCAATAACGAGAATGAGAAGTAAAAAGGCCGGACTGTCGTCCGGCCTTTCGTGCGCTCGCGCTTAAGCGGTTGCGACCGGGATCTTGCCGATCTTCGCTTGCCACTCCTTCGGACCGGTCTGGTGCACCGACGTGCCCGACGAATCGACGGCCACCGTCACCGGCATGTCCTGCACGTCGAATTCGTAGATGGCTTCCATGCCGAGATCTTCGAATGCGAGCACCTTCGCGCCGCGGATCGCCTTCGACACGAGGTAAGCCGCACCGCCGACCGCCATCAGGTACGCGGCCTTGTGCTTCTTGATCGCTTCGATCGCGACCGGGCCGCGTTCGGCCTTGCCGACCATCGAGATCAGACCCGTCTGAGCGAGCATCGTCTCGGTGAACTTGTCCATCCGCGTGGCCGTCGTCGGGCCTGCCGGGCCGACGACTTCGTCACGCACCGGATCGACCGGGCCGACGTAGTAGATCACGCGGTTCGTGAAATCGACGGGCAGCTTCTCGCCCATCGCGAGCATGTCGGCGATGCGCTTGTGCGCGGCGTCGCGGCCCGTGAGCATCTTGCCCGACAGCAGCAGCGTCTGGCCCGGCGCCCAGCTCGCGACTTCTTCCGGCGTCAGCGTGTTCAGGTCGACGCGCTTGCTGGTTTCCGTGTTCGGTTCCCACTGGACCTTCGGCCACGCGTCGAGCGACGGCGCCTCGAGCTTCGCGGGGCCCGAGCCGTCGAGCACGAAGTGCGCGTGACGCGTTGCCGCGCAGTTCGGGATCAGCGCGACCGGCTTCGACGCGGCATGCGTCGGCGCGGCCATGATCTTCACGTCGAGCACGGTCGCGAGGCCGCCGAGGCCCTGTGCGCCGATGCCGAGTGCATTGACCTTCTCGTGCAGTTCCACGCGCAGTTCCTCGACCCAGTCCTTCGGGCCGCGCGCGATGATTTCCTGGATATCGATCGGCTCCATCAGCGATTCCTTCGCCATCAGCATCGCCTTTTCAGCGGTGCCGCCGATACCGATCCCGAGCATGCCCGGCGGGCACCAGCCCGCGCCCATCGTCGGGACCGTCTTCAGCACCCAGTCGACGATCGAGTCCGACGGGTTCAGCATCACGAACTTCGACTTGTTCTCCGAGCCGCCGCCCTTCGCCGCGACCTGCACGTCGACCTTGTCGCCCGGCACGATCTCGTAGTGGATCACGGCCGGCGTGTTGTCCTTGGTGTTCTTGCGGGCGCCTTCCGGCGGGTTGACGATCGATGCGCGCAGCACGTTGTCCGGGTGCGTGTAACCGCGACGCACGCCTTCGTTGATCATGTCGGTGAGGCCCATCGTCGCGCCGTCCC
This sequence comes from Burkholderia sp. Nafp2/4-1b, assembly GCF_003635165.1. Classification (GTDB taxonomy): domain Bacteria; phylum Pseudomonadota; class Gammaproteobacteria; order Burkholderiales; family Burkholderiaceae; genus Burkholderia. The sequence continues at coordinate 20,871 of NZ_ML058604.1, forward strand.
AGCGCACGTCCATGCCGACCTTCACGAAGATCGTGACGATGCCGGTGTCCTGGCAGATCGGGCGCTTGCCCTCCGCGCACATGCGGCTGTTCGTGAGGATCTGCGCGATCGCGTCCTTCGCGGCCGGGCTCTCTTCCAGCTCGTACGCGCGGCCGAGGGCCTGGATGTAGTCGAGCGGGTGGTAGTAGCTGATGTACTGCAGCGAATCCGCGATGCTCTGGATCAGGTCTTCCTGTTTGATGACGGTCATGGCTGAGACTCTGTGGGGACTGTGGGGAATGCGTTGCCGGCGGTTCAGGCCGCCTGCCGGGACGCCGCAGGCGCGTGCGTCTCGTGGAAATGGGCCGGGTGGGTGTGCGTCGTCAGGCGGTCGACCCACGCCATCACGAGCGCCGACACGAGGAACGATACGTGGATGATCACCTGCCACATGATCGCGTGCGTCGTGTGCTGGTCGGGGTTGATGAAGGTTTTCAGCAGGTGGATCGACGAAATGCTGATCAGCGCCATCGACAGCTTGACCTTCAGCACGCCCGCGTTCACGTGGTCGAGCCACTCGGGCTCGTCCGGATGGCCCTCGATGCCGAGGCGCGACACGAACGTCTCGTAGCCGCCGACGATCACCATGATCAGCAGGTTCGAGATCATCACCACGTCGATCAGGCCGAGCACCGCGAGCATCACGCTGATTTCGTCGAGGCTCGTCGCGTGCGACAGCAGATGCCAGACTTCCTTCAGGAACAGGAATACGTAGACGGCTTGCGCGACGATCAGGCCGAGATAAAGCGGAACCTGGAGCCAGCGGCTCATGAAGATCAGCGCGGGCAGCGGGCGGAGCGGGCGACGCGCGGGGCGGCCGAGCGAATGCGGGGCGGTCATGATGGAACGGGTGTGGTGCGCAGGTATCGGGGGGTAATCTTGAAAAGGCGCGCTATTGTAACGCGTCGGCCGGCGCGGCTGCAGCGACGCACCGGGACTGCCGGGGCCGGATCAGGATGCGGCGGCCGGCACGCGCTTCACGCGCAGGCTCGCGAGCACGATGCCGGTAACGACGCACGCGAGCGCGATGCCGTGCGCGAGCGTCGGTCGTTCGCCGAGGAACACGATGCCGTACGCGGCGGCCGCGACCGGCAGCACCGCGCTGAACACGCCGGCAAGGCTGCCCGGCACATGGCGGATGCCCTTCATCCACAGCCAGAACGAGAAGATGCTGGCCGACAGCCCGTACCAGACGACGAGCGCCCACGTGCCGGCCGGCACGCTCGCGTAATCGAAATGCCACAGCGCGGTCGCGCCGAGCGGCAGCATCAGGCATAGACCGAACAAATGCGTGTAGGCGCAGATGTCGATCGGCGCGAGCGTCTGCGTGAGCCGGCGCGACAGGATCACGTAGATCGATTCGCAGCATACGGCGCCGAGGATCAGCAGGTTGCCGGTCAGCGAGCCGGACGCGGTGCCGCCGGCGCCGTGCGCTGCGGTGCCATTGGCGAGGTTGATCGTCACGACGCCGGCGATCGCGAGCGCGATCGACACGAGCGCACGGCCGTTCGGTTTTTCACGCAGGATCAGCCACGCGAACAGCGCGACGATGGCCGGGATCGTGCTCGTGATCACGCCGGCCGCGACCGCGCTCGTGCGCTGCACGCCATTGAGCATCAGCAGCGTAAACATGAAGGTGCCGAAAAACGCCTGCAGGAACAGGTTCAGCCATTCCGCGCGCCGGACCGCGCGCATCTTCACCGGACTGAACAGCGGCCACAGCACGGCGATCGCGATCACGAAGCGCAGCGTGGCGAGGATGGCGACCGGGACGAAGACGACGATGGATTTACCGATACCGACGTTGCTGCCGACAAACAGCATCGACAGGATGAGGAAGAGGGCGTAGCGATTCAAGCTGGAGTCCGGGGGGCGAGTTCAGTTAGGATTGTAGGGTCGCGTTTGTAACAGCGTAAAGCAGGCTGTAAAGCGCAGACTGTAAAGCGCCGACCGTTGAGTGGCGCGGCGTGCGAAACGGCGTGCCGCGTAAGTGACGGGTAAGTTCGAGCGCTTATCGTGGAAATCGTCGGGCCGTACCTTCACCGTCGCGTGACGTGGTGCGGCGCAGCATCGCGCGCAGCCTGCGGGCCGCGCGCGGGTGGGTAGGAGACAGCGGCGCACATGCGCCGGCCAAGACACGCGGCGCACACGATCGCGCCGCCAGAGGATTCATGTTCACCAAGGGGTAGTCGATGTCTGCGATTGAATCGGTTCTTCACGAAACCCGTCAATTTGCGCCGCCCGCGGCGCTCGAGAAGGCGGCAACCATCTCCGGCATGCCGGCCTACCGCGCACTGGCAGCCGAAGCCGAGCGCGATTACGAAGGCTTCTGGGGGCGTCTCGCGCGCGAGGGCCTCAGCTGGCACAAGCCGTTCACCAAGGTGCTCGACGAGAGCGACGCACCGTTCTACAAGTGGTTCGACGACGGCGAGCTCAACGCGTCGTACAACTGCCTCGACCGTCACGTCGAAGCCGGCAACGGCGAGCGCGTCGCGGTGATCTTCGAAGCCGACGACGGCACCGTCACGCGCGTCACCTATGCCGACCTGCTCGCACGCGTGTCGCGCTTCGCGAATGCGCTGAAGAAACGCGGGATCGGCAAGGGCGATCGCGTCATCATCTACATTCCGATGTCGATCGAAGGCATCGTCGCGATGCAGGCCTGCGCGCGCATCGGCGCGACGCACTCGGTCGTGTTCGGCGGCTTCTCCGCGAAATCGCTGAACGAGCGGCTCGTCGACGTCGGCGCGGTCGCGCTCATCACCGCCGACGAGCAGGCGCGCGGGGGCAAGACGCTGCCGCTCAAGAGCATCGCCGACGAAGCGATCGCGATGGGCGGCTGCGAAGCGGTGAAGAGCGTGATCGTTTATCGCCGCACCGGCGGCAAGATCGACTGGCACGCCGAGCGCGACCTGTGGATGCACGAACTGACGGACGGCGAGTCCGACACCTGCGAACCGGAATGGGTCGGCGCCGAGCATCCGCTGTTCATCCTGTATACGTCGGGTTCGACCGGCAAGCCGAAGGGCGTGCAGCACAGCACCGGCGGCTACCTGCTGTGGGCCGCGCAGACGATGAAGTGGACCTTCGACTGGAAGCCCACCGACGTGTTCTGGTGCACGGCCGACATCGGCTGGGTCACGGGCCACACGTACATCACGTACGGGCCGCTTGCGTGCGGCGGCACGCAGGTCGTGTTCGAAGGCGTGCCGACCTATCCGGACGCCGGGCGCTTCTGGAAGATGATCGGCGATCACAAGGTCACGGTGTTCTACACCGCGCCGACCGCGATCCGTTCGCTGATCAAGGCGGCCGAAGCCGACGACAAGGTCCATCCGAAGAGCTATGACCTGTCGAGCCTGCGCATCATCGGCACGGTCGGCGAGCCGATCAATCCGGAAGCGTGGATGTGGTACCACAAGCACGTCGGCCGGGAGCGCTGCCCGATCGTCGATACGTGGTGGCAGACCGAAACCGGCGGCCACATGATCACGCCGCTGCCGGGCGCGACGCCGACGGTGCCCGGTTCGTGCACGCTGCCGCTGCCGGGCATCATGGCCGCGGTGGTCGATGAAACCGGCCAGGACGTGCCGAACGGGCAAGGCGGGATTCTCGTGGTCAAGCGTCCGTGGCCGGCGATGATCCGCACGATCTGGGGCGACCCGGAGCGCTTCAAGAAGAGCTACTACCCCGAGGAACTCGGTGGCCGGCTTTACCTCGCCGGCGACGGCACGGTGCGCGACAAGGACACCGGCTACTTCACGATCATGGGCCGCATCGACGACGTGCTGAACGTGTCGGGCCACCGGCTCGGCACGATGGAGATCGAGTCGGCGCTGGTGTCGCACGAGCTGGTGGCCGAAGCGGCGGTGGTCGGCCGGCCGGACGATACGACCGGCGAAGCGGTGGTCGCGTTCGTAGTGCTGAAGCGCTCGCGCCCGGAAGGCGAGGAAGCGGCGGCGCTCGCGAAGACGCTGCGCGACTGGGTCGGCAAGCAGATCGGGCCGATCGCGAAGCCGAAGGACATCCGCTTCGGCGACAACCTGCCGAAGACGCGCTCGGGCAAGATCATGCGACGCCTGCTGCGTTCGCTCGCGAAGGGCGAGGCGATCACGCAGGACACGTCCACGCTCGAGAACCCGGCGATCCTCGACCAGCTCGCCGAAGTGCGTTGATCGCGCCTGTTGTGCACGTCGTGCACACGAGCCCCTGCGCGGCAATCCCGATTGCCCGCGCAGGGGCTTTTTGCTAAATAACGGCATGACCGTTCCGTCCCGTCCGGCGCCTGCTGCGCCGCCGCCCGTACCCGAACCGCTCGCGCGTGCCCATGCGCGCTATTGGCGCTTCAACGTCGCGTTGATCCTGGTGCTGATGGCGATCGGCTTCACGGTGTCGTTCGTCGTGCCGTTCTTCGCGCCCGCGCTCGCGGGCATCCGCTTCGCCGGCTTCAGCCTGCCGTTCTATGTCGGCGCGCAGGGCGCGATTCTCGTGTATCTCGTGCTGATCGTCGTGTACATCGGCCTGATGCAGCGGGCGGACCGCACGCTGCGGCGCGCGTACGACGACCATGCCGCGCAGACCGGCGATGTGCACCATGCGCGCTGATCCATGCTGACGCATCGATTGATTCGCGCGTACGCGCTCTACACGCTCGGCTTTCTCGGCTTCATATTGCTGTTGTGGCGGATCGAGCGCGCAGCCGGCTCCGGCGTGTGGATCGGCTACGTGTTCCTGTTCGTGCCGATCGCCGTGTATGCGGTGATCGGGCTGCTGTCGCGCACGTCCGATCTCGTCGAATACTACGTGGCCGGGCGGCGCGTGCCGTCCGCGTTCAACGGGATGGCGACGGCGGCCGACTGGCTGTCGGCGGCGTCGTTCATCGGTCTCGCCGGCTCGCTCTATGCAACCGGCTACGATGCGCTTGCGTACGTGATGGGGTGGACGGGCGGCTTCTGCCTCGTCGCGTTCCTGCTCGCGCCGTATGTGCGCAAGCTCGCGCGCTACACGATTCCCGATTTTCTCGGCACGCGCTTTTCGAGCACCGCCGTGCGCGCGCTCGCGGCCGGTGCGGCGATCCTGTGTTCGTTCGTCTATCTGGTCGCGCAGATCCAGGGGATCGGACTGATCGCGACGCGCTTCATCGGCGTCGACTTCGCGATCGGGATCTTCTGCGGGCTCGCGGGCATTCTCGTGTGCTCGTTCCTCGGCGGGATGCGCGCGGTCACGTGGACGCAGGTCGCGCAGTACATCATCCTGATCAGCGCGATCCTGATCCCCGTGTCGCTGATCGCGATGAAGAACGGGCTCGGGCCGGTGCCGCAATTCAATTACGGCAAGCTGATGGAGCGCGTGGCGGCGCGCGAGGCGCAGGTGCGCGACGCGGCCGAGGAGCAGCAGGTGCGCGATGCGTATCGTCGGCAGGCCGCGCTCGTGCAGACGCAGCTCGATCGCTTGCCCGGATCGTATGCGGACGCGCGCAGGAAACTCGTCGACCAGCTCGCGGACCTGCGGCGTCACAACGGGCCGCTGCGCGAGATCAACCAGCGCGAGCGCGAACTGGCCGATTTTCCGCGCGACCCGACGGCAGCGCGCGTGACCTGGACGCAAGTGCGCGACGATCTGCTCGCGCGGGCCGAGCCGCCCGTGCCGATGCATGAGCCGTTTCCCGCGGCGAACGATGACGAGCGCAAGCCGCGCGAGCGGAATTTTCTCGCGCTGTTGCTGTGCCTGTCGCTCGGCACCGCGAGCCTGCCGCACATCCTCACGCGCTACAACACGACGACGTCGGTGGCGTCCGCGCGGCGCTCGGTCGGCTGGACGCTGTTCTTCATCGCGCTGTTTTATCTGAGCGTGCCGGTGCTCGCGGTGATGATCAAGTACGAGATTCTCGCGAACCTCGTCGGGCGGCCGATCGCCGAACTGCCCGCGTGGGTCACGCAGTGGCATCACTTCGAGCCCGATCTGATCAGCGTGGTCGAAGTGATTCGCGACGGCATCGTGCACTGGTCCGAAATCCAGATGCAGCCGGACATGGTCGTGCTGGCCGCGCCGGAAATCGCGGGGTTGCCGTATGTCGTGTCGGGGTTGATCGCGGCGGGCGCGTTGGCTGCGGCGCTGTCGACCGCGGACGGGTTGCTGCTGACGATCGCGAATGCGTTGTCGCACGACGTCTATTACTGCATGGTAGCGCCGGATGCGTCGAGCCAGCGGCGCGTGACGATTTCGAAGGTGCTGCTGCTCGGCGTTGCGCTGTTCGCGTCGTATGTCGCGTCGCTCAATACCGGGAAGATTCTGTTTCTGGTCGGGGCTGCGTTTTCGCTTGCGGCTTCGAGCTTCTTTCCGGTGCTCGTGCTCGGTGTGTTCTGGAAACGCACGACGACACGGGGGGCGATCGCCGGGATGGTGACGGGGTTGGCGGTGTGCGTGTACTACATCGTGTCGACTTATCCGTTCTTCACGCAACTGACCGGGTTCGCCGGGCGCACGTGGTTCGGCATCGAGCCGATCAGTTCAGGCGTGTTCGGGGTGCCGGCGGGGTTCGCGGTGGCGATCGTCGTCAGCCTCGTTGATCGGCAGCCGGATGAGTATACGCGGGCGTTGGTGGATTACATTCGGCATCCGTGATGCGGGGCGGCGGCGGGTTGGGAAGGCCCGCGACAGGCGGGTCGGGAACCCGAGCGGGCCGGCCGGCACACAAATGAAAATGCCCGCTGGCGCGGGCATTTGAATTCTGGCGGAGAGAGGGGGATTCGAACCCCCGATAGGCGATTAACCTATACACGCTTTCCAGGCGTGCGACTTAAACCACTCATCCATCTCTCCGGAAGACCGAGAGTATAGCAAACTCTGGCGGCGGCCCGCCACTCCCTTCGACGATCGAGCGACTCTGGCCCGAAATCCCGCTTTGGAGGGCATGTCGCGTTGAATCGGAAGCGCTCGAGCCGACGCGGCGCATCTCGGCAACAGCGGCACGCGGCCCCGACTCTGCTATCTTCCCGGGCATCTCATCGCTTCCCCGACTTCCATGACCGACCGCATCGTCGCCGCCTTCGATTTCGACGGCACCATCACGACCACCGACAGCTTCCGTCATTTCGTCCGCTACGCGGTCGGCACACCGCGCTTCGCGTGGGCCGGCCTGCGCGCGCTGCCTTGGCTCGTCGCAATGAAGGCCGGCTTGCTGTCGCGCGGCGATGCGAAGGCGAAGTTCGCGTGGTTCGCGCTCGGCCCGATCCGCGAGGAGGCGCTCGACGCGCTGGCGCGCCGCTTCGTCGCCGATTACCTGCCGAACCTCGTGCGTCCGGACATGCTGGAACGCGTGCGCGAGCATCAGGCGCGCGGGCACGAAGTCGTGCTGGTCAGCGCGTCGCCGTCGCTGTATCTGGAGAAGTGGGCGAAGACCGTCGGCATCGATACGGTGCTCTCGACGCGGCTCGCATTCGAGCGCGGCGCGTTCACCGGGCGGCTGAACGGCGAGAACTGCTGGGGGCCGCAGAAGGTCGTGCGCTTGCGCGGCTGGTGGGGCAAGCGGCCGCCGGCGAAGCTGTTCGCGTACGGCGACAGCCGCGGCGACAAGGAGATGGCCGAACTCGCGAACCACGCGTGGATTCGCGGGCACGGACCGCTGCTGCCGATCGGCGACTGATGAACTGACGGTCTGACGGGAACGGCGTGCCGATGCGCGCCGCGCCCGCCCACGCATCCGCCGCTACGCGTCGGCCTGCTGCACGCCGCGCGTACGGCGCACCGGACGATATGCACCCCAGCGATTCGCGCGCCTGAACGTGCCGACGTCATTGAACCGCACACCGACCTCACGCAGCGCCGCATGCGCGGTGCGCGCGGTCAACTGCCGGATGTAGAACGGATCGCGCACCACGAAGTGATGGATCGCGTGCGTGCTGCCGAAGTTGAAGCAGAACAGCTGGAACGGCAGCATCCACCACGGGTTGAGCACCTGCGTCTGCTGGATCACGTTGCGCGAATCGATGTCGCCGAAGTAATGCATGTTCGAGCTGACGAAGTTGATGCAGAAGCTGCGCAGGAAGTTCGGCCCGAGCCACACCACGGCGAGGAAATCGACGACGCGCATCACGCGCTCGACGACGACGGGCACCGTCACCGCGACGCCGAATGCATGCAGCGCGAACAGGCCGACGTGATAGACGATGAACGCGTGCCACAGCGCGTAATACACATGCCCGATCGGCATGTAGGACGACACCTGCTCGACGCGCAACTGCGCACGTTCGGCCGCATCCTGCACCGGCTGCGCAGCGACATACTGCTTGACCTTGCGGCGCATCGCAGCGGGCCGCAGCACGACGGCGAGCATCCCGTCCGCGATCATCAGCAGCCGCTTCACGCCCCAGCGTTCACCGTTGGTGATGCCGAATTCCTCGAGATCCGATTCGCCGCCCGACACCTTGTGGTGATGCAGGTGCATGCGCCGCCGCGTCCACGGGTTGATCGTGCCCGGTCGCGCGAGCCAGCACAGCGCCATCATCAGGTGATGGACCCAAGGCGTCTTCTTGAAGTACATCAGGTGGATCAGGTCGTGTTCCAGCTCATGGATCAGCGACGTGACGAACGCGGCGAGCGGCAGCGCGACGTACCATGCGAGCGCGCCGCGCGCATACAGCCACGCGATCGCGAGCATCGCGCTCACGGACACGGCCATCACGGTGCCGCCGACGAGGTTCTGGTTGTCGAGCAGCGGAAAGCGCGCGCGGATCGCGTCGCTCGCGGCGTTGACCTCGCGGCGCACATACGCGACCTTGTCGGCGTCGTGGCGAAAGACGGTTCGTGCGGGTTGGCTCATCGACCGGAATCCGTGCGGAAAGAGTGGGGCAGCGGGGCGCAATGCCGATGTGACAAGCATAGGCGCGCGCCGTCGCGCACACGAGGGCCGCCGGTGCCAATGATGGTGTCATTTCGGGCCAGGGTGGCCGATGCAGCGGCTTCCGATGCGGCGGCGCGGCTAGAGGGCCGCGGTGGTGTCATTGCGGGCCAGCGACGCTACAATCCGCCGAAACCGCTCCGGAGTCCGCCGCATGGCCCTGTCCGTCCCGGATGCCGCGCGCCAGCTGAACAAGGCGACGGTATCGTCCGCGTATGCGTTGTTCATGCTGATGCTGGCTGAGGAACGCGGCATCGACGGCGGCCGCATTCTCGCCGGCTCGGGCCTCGAGCGCGACCGGCTCGCGCGGCCCGACGCGCGCATCACGCCGCTGCAGCAGGCGGCGATCGTGTTCAACCTGCTCGACGCGACGAACGATCCGTCGATCGCGATCGAGATCGGCCTGCGCAGCAGCCTCACGAAGTCCGGGCTGATCGGCTTCGGGCTGATGAGTTGCGCGACGCTCGGCGAAGCGATCGCACTTGGCATCCGCTACCTGCCGACGCGCGTGCCGTTCTTCTCGGTGCGGCTCGCGCAGCTCGACGGGATCGTCGACATCGACGTGCTCGAGGCATTTCCGCTCGGCCGGCTGCGCCAGTTCGCGGTGGAGAACTTCGTGGTCGAGACGGCGATGCTGTTCAACTCGCTGCTCGATCCGGCGCCGGGGCGTACGCTGCAGTCGCGCGCAGAGCTGCATTTCGAATGGCCGGAGCCGCCGTGGTTCGAGCGCTATCGCACGCGGCTGCCGCGCTGTCATTTCGATGCGAGCGCGAACCGCATCCGCTGCGACGCCGCGCTGCTCGACGAGCCGATCGGCACCGCGAACGCGCAGACCGCGCAGATGATCGTCCAGCAATGCGAGGCCGAACTCGCGCGGCTCGGCTATGCGGAAAGCATCGTCGAGCGCGTGCGCAATTTGCTGATCTGCGCGGACGCCGGTTATCCGTCGGTGGACGAGGTCGCGCGCGAGCTGCACGTGTCGGCGCGCACGTTGAAGCGCAAGCTCGCGGAATTCGGCGCGACCTATTCGGCACTGCTCGACGAGATCCGGCTGCGCGATGCGCTGCGCTTGCTCGAGGGCACGCAGTTGCCGGTCGACGAGATCGCGGCGCGGGTCGGCTACACGGACCGCGCGAACTTCACGCGGGCGTTCAAGCGCTGGACCGGCGTCGCGCCGAGCCAGCGGCGCTGACGGCGAGCCGGGGCCGAGGCCGAGCGCGGTGGGGCGCTGCCCGTCGTTCGCCCGGCATCGATCAAGCAATCAGGCGATCAAGCGGTCAGGCGGTCAGGCGGTCAGGCGGTCAGGCAGGCGATCAGGCGGTCAAGCGGTCAGGCGGTCAAGCGATCGGGTGATCAGCCGATCCGTCGACCATCGGACGATCAGACGACTGCAATCCAGTTCGCCCCGCGCCCACCCGCCACCCGTGCGTGTAACGTGAGCGTGCCGTCGTCCGGCGCGATCGCGTAGACCGACACATATTCCGACCGCTCGCCGCACGCGACGAGCCAGCGTCCCGACGGATCGATCGCGAAGCCGCGCGGCTGCGTCTCCGTGGTGATTGCGTGCGCGGGTTCCAATGTGCCGTCCGCCGCGCGCCGATAGCAGAGCAACTGGCTTGACGTGCGTTCGCTGACATACGCGAACCGCTCGTCGGGCGTCAGATGCAAATCGGCGGCCCATACGGCCGGCTCGGTCGGCGCGGGCGGCCGGGCATGGCCTTGCGCGAGGTCGGCGATCGCAGGATGGCGCGCACTGACCTGAGCATCGCCGAGGCGGCCGCTGTCGGCATCGCGCGCGAACGTCGCGAGCGTTGCCTGGAATTCGCTGACCACGACGAGCGCATGGCCGTCGCGCGCGAAGCGCAGGTGGCGCGGCCCGAAGCCGGCCGGCACGCGCGTTTCGCCGTGCTCGACCGCGCGCAGGCCGCCGGCATCCTCGATCAGCGCGAACGTGAAGATCCGGTCCGAGCCGAGCGAGCTCACGTACGCGAACCGGTTGTCCGGCGACACGATCACGGCATGCGCGTTCGCGATGCCGTCCACGACCTGCAGCGGCGTACTGTCGCCTTCGCGCACGCGCGCGGCATCGTAGACGCTCAGCGAGCTGCCGCCGTACGACGCGCCGAGCAGCCAGCGACCGCTGCGGTCGAGCGACAGGTATGCATGGCTCGCGTCGACCGCGGTCGCGCCAATGCGGGCGAATGCGCCGGTATTCGGTGCGACGCGGAACGCGACGATCGTCGGCTGCTCGCCGCGCGTCGCCACATAGAGCCGCGCGCGATCGGGCTGCACGGCGATCGGCATCGCGGCGTCGCCGGCCGGGTAGCGGGCGAGCGGCGCGAGCGTGCCGTCGCCGGCGAGCGAGAACGTGGCGAGGTCGCCGTCGGCGGCATTCGAGACGACGACGGTGAGGCGGTCAGTGTTCGGCATGGCGGAGCATCGAGGGGTGCGTGAAGGACTCGTCGGCCGGCAGCCCGCGCGGCGGATCGCTGCGCCGGTGCGTGCGGGCGAACAGCGCGGCCACCGCGGCGACGAGGGACGCGATCGCGAGCGCATAGAGGCCGCCCGTGATCGAACCCGTATGTTGCTTCAGATAGCCGAAGGCCGTCGGCGCGACGAACCCGCCGAGGTTGCCGATCGAGTTGATCAGCGCGATCACGGCCGCGGCGACGCGCGTGTCGAGATAGCCCTGCGGGATCGGCCAGAACAGCGACGACGCGGCCTTGAAGCCGAGCGCGGCGAAGCAGATCGATGCGAACGACCACACGGGATCGTGCGACGTCGACGCGAACAGCCCGCACGCGGCGAGCACGAGCGCGAACGACAGCCAGCGCTGCGGATGCTTCCACTTCGCGGACAGCACCGCGAAGCCGTACATCGCGCCGATCGCGATCATCCACGGAATCGTGTTGTAGAGGCCGACCTGGAAGTCGGTGAGCCCGCCCATCTTGCGGATGATGGTGGGCAGCCAGAAGGTGGCCGCGTAGATCGTCAGCTGGATCGCGAAATACAGGAAGCAAAACAGCACGATCTGCGGGTCGCGCAGCAGCGTCGCCGCCGATACGCGCACCTTCGAGCGCACGTCGCGGGTCGCACGTTCTTCGTCGAGCGCATTCTGGAGCGCCGCGCGCTCGTCGGCGGTGAGCCACGTCGCATCGCGGATGTGCGATTTCAGCAGCAGCCAGGCCGCGCCGCACAGCGCGACCGAGAATAGCCCTTCGATCAGGAACATCCACTGCCAGCCCTGCAGGCCGAAGCCGTGGATCGACAGCAGCGCGCCGGTCACGGGACCGGACAGCACCGACGCGAACGCGGAACCGCCGAGGAAGATCGCCATCGCCTTGCCGCGTTCCTGCGGCGGCAGCCATTGGGACAGATACAGCACGACGCCGGGGAAGAAGCCGGCCTCGGCCGCACCGAGCAGGAAGCGCAGCGCATAGAACGACGTGTCGTTCCACACGAACGCCATCGCGGCCGCGACGATGCCCCACGTCGCCATGATCCGCGCGAGCCAGATGCGCGCGCCGTAGCGCTGCATCAGCAGGTTCGACGGCACTTCGAACAGCGCGTAGCCGACGAAGAACAAGCCGGCGCCGAGCCCGTACGCGGCCGCGCCGATACCGATCGACGCTTCGAGGTGACGGTCGACGAAGCCGACGTTCACACGGTCGATGTAGTTCGCGATGAACATGATCAGCACGAGCGGCAGCACGTGCCACTTCACTTTCGAGACGGCGGACGCGAGCGGATCGCGGCCGGGCAGGGCGGGTGAGGTCAACGGGAGTCTCCGGTCGGGCGGCGAACGGGGCAGCGCGCCGCGTTCATGCCGAGATGGCGATGTAGGTAGTATGTCGTCGTACAACATAGTACGCTGGAGACGTGGCGATGACGTCGTGGGTTTACCCGAAATTAGCCCAAATATTGGGGAATATCAGGAGGGAGGCAGCGCGTCTCATAACATCTGATGACGTATGACGTGCATGGCCAATGGGCATGTGCGCTGCGTCGCTCCGCTGCCGACCGCCGAAGGATTTGCCGGGGGGGCGGTGAGCCAGCGTCCCGCGCGAGCGCCGCTACGCCATCGACACGACGCTGTTCAGCAGCGTCTTCACGAGCACCGCCTGTCGCGTCGCGCCCGTTTTCGCGAAGATCCCGCGCAGATGCGCGCGCGCGGTGTTCTTCGTGATACCGGTCGCGGCGGCGGCCTCGTCGAGCGTGAGGCCGTCGACGAGCAGCAGTGCGATCTCGGTTTCCATCGGCGTGAGGCGAAACAGCCGGTGCAGCATGTCGCGCGACGTATGCGGCGACGACGCCGGATCGCGGACGAACACCGCGACGGCCGGCCGGTGCTGGCGGTCCTCCGCGCCGCGATAGGGCGCGAGCGGGCGCAGCAGCACGTTCAACGGCATCGCGCCGCCGGGGCGTGACAGCGTGGTGGCCTCGATGCGCGCAAGTGCGCCCGCCCGAAAATGCTCGAGCGCGGCCTGCAGCGCCTTCTGCAGCCGGCGCTCGTCGAGCGGGCACGATGCATGGAGCCGCTCCTGGCGCAGGCATAGGCCGTCCTGCTGCTCGATCAGCCGCTCGGCGATGCGGTTGTGCTTGATCACGCGGCCATCCTCGTCGAGGATCGCGGTGCCGACGTCGAGCCGGTCGACGGTGCCCGCATACAACGCGCGCTCGGCGTCGAGCACGTCGAGCGCCGCGTGCAGTTCGACTGCGCGCTGCAGGTGCGGCAGCAGCGTCGCGACCTGCGCGCGTTCGGCCGCGTCGAAATCGCGCGCGTGGTGCGGGCGGCTCACGAACAGCGCGCACTCGACGCCGCGTTCGCCGCGCAAGTTCGCGCCGAGGATGAAGCGCAGGTCGAGCGGCTGCAGGTACTGCCGGTAGAAATCGTGCGCGCACCAGCGCGTCGCGCCGAACAGCGCGTCGGCGGTGAATACGTGGCCGGGCGGCTGGTCGAGAAACGGGCACAGCGCGTAGAACTGCTCGCTGTACGACGGCTCGCCGGGCAGCAGCGGGCCGTGGGTCGACGCGTTGATGATGAGCCCGCGCCGCGAGCCGCCGGGGCTGCGCAGCACGAGCGTCGTGAAGCTCGCGTTGAGCCGCACGCGCAGCGCTTCGAGAAAGCCGGCCCACGGCGTCGTTTCGGACGTGCCCTGATAGACGAGCCCGAGCCACGCGCTGAGTTCGCGGGCTGTCCATGCCGCGTCGTCGAAGCCGTCGTGCGCGGCCGGGTCCTCGGGCTCCAGCGCGGTGCGCATGCTCGTGTTCTCCTGGGTCGGGGTGAATGCTCCCGATCCAGCATACCGGCCGGCCAGCGGCCCGCGTCATCCGAACGGAGTAGACGCCGCGAGCCGTGCCGGTGCGACGCGGCGTGCGCCGCGTTCGTGCGGCGTTCGTGCCGCCTTGGTGCTGCCTTCGTGCCGCTTATGCGGCGCGCTCGCGCAGCAGGTACGCGACGATGCGATCGGCCGCCGCCTCCGGCGACTCGGCCACCGTATCGATGCGCAGCTCCGGCTGCGCGGGCGGCTCGTACGGCGAGTCGATGCCGGTGAAGTGCTTCAGCTCGCCGTTGCGCGCCTTCTTGTACAGGCCCTTCGGATCGCGCTCCTCGGCGACCGCGAGCGGCGTGTCGACGAACACTTCGACGAATTCGTCGGGGCCGACCATCGCACGCGCCATGTCGCGCTCCGCGCGGAACGGCGAGATGAACGACACGAGCGTGATGAGCCCCGCATCGAGCATCAGCCGCGCGACTTCGGCCACACGCCGGATGTTCTCCACCCGATCGGCTTCGGTGAAGCCAAGATCGCGGTTGAGCCCGTGCCGTACGTTGTCGCCGTCGAGCAGGTAGGTGTGCTTGCCGAGTGCATGCAGCCGTCGCTCCACGAGGTTCGCGATCGTCGACTTGCCCGCGCCCGACAAGCCGGTCAGCCACGCGATGCGCGGCGTCTGTGCCTTCTGCACCGCGCGCGCATCGCGGTCGACGTCGACCGCCTGCCAGTGCACGTTGTGCGCGCGGCGCAGCGCGAAGTGCAGCATTCCCGCGCCGACCGTGTCGTTGGTGAAGCGGTCGATCACGATGAAGCCGCCGGTGTGGCGATTCTTGTCGTAGGGATCGAACGCGACGGGCCGGTCGAAGCTCAGGTTGCACACGCCGATCTCGTTCAGTGCGAGCGTGCGCGCGGCGAGATGCTCGCGCGTGTTCACGTCGATCTTGTACTTCGGCGTCGTGCAGGTCGCGCCGACCGTCTGTGTGCCGAGCTTCACGAGATACGGCCGGCCGGGCAGCAGCGGTTCGTCGTGCATCCACACGAGCGTCGCCTCGAACTGATCGGCCACCTCCGGCGGTGCGTCGGCACGCGCGATCATGTCGCCGCGGCTGATGTCGATTTCATCGGCGAGCGTGAGCGTCACCGCTTCGCCGGCGCGCGCGACGTCGGCGTCGCCTGCCGGCGTGATCACCGACGCGACGCGGCTTTCCTTGCCCGACGGCAGCACGCGCACGCGTTCGCCGACGCGCACTTCGCCCGACGCGATGCTGCCCGCATAGCCGCGAAAGTTCAGGTGCGGACGGTTGACCCATTGCACGGCCAGCCGGAACGGCTCGTTGCGCGTCACGCGCTCGACGAGCGGCAGGGTGTCGAGATGCTGCATCAGCGTCGGGCCGGCGTACCACGGCATCCGCGCACTCGACGCGATCACGTTGTCGCCGCGCAGCGCCGACATGGGAATGCTGACGATTTCGGCGAGACCAAGCTCGGCCGCGAACGCGCGATAGTCGGCGTCGATGCGCTCGAACACGGTGCGGTCGTAGTCGACCAGGTCCATCTTGTTGATCGCGAGCACGACGCGCCTGATGCCGATCAGCGCGACGAGATGGCTGTGGCGGCGCGTCTGCGTGAGCACGCCCTTGCGCGCGTCGATCAGGATCACCGCGAGATCGGCGGTCGACGCGCCGGTGATCATGTTGCGCGTGTACTGCTCGTGGCCCGGTGTATCGGCGACGATGAACTTGCGTCGCGCGGTCGCGAAGAAGCGGTACGCGACGTCGATCGTGATCCCTTGCTCGCGCTCGGCCGACAGACCGTCGACCAGCAGCGCGAAATCGAGCTCGCCGCCTTGCGTGCCGACCTTCTTCGAGTCGACTTCGAGCTGCGTCAGCTGGTCGTCGAACAGCATGTTCGACTCGTAGAGCAGGCGGCCGATCAGCGTGCTCTTGCCGTCGTCGACGCTGCCGCAGGTGATGAAGCGCAGCAGGTCCTTCGTTTGCGTGTCGTCGGTGTGCGCGGCGGGCGTCGGGTGCGCGAATGCCTCGGGCGTGGTGAGTACGTGTGCCATCAGAAATAGCCCTCCTGTTTCTTCTTCTCCATCGAACCGGCCGAATCGCTGTCGATCAGCCGCCCCTGACGCTCGGACGTGCGCGTGTCGCGCATCTCCTGCAGGATGTCGTCGAGCGAGCTTGCATCGCTGTCGATCGCGCCCGTCAGCGGATAGCAGCCAAGCGTGCGAAAGCGCACCTTGCGCATCTGCGGCACTTCGCCTTCGCGCAGCGGCAGGCGTTCGTCGTCGACCATGATCAGCGCGCCGTCGCGCTCGACCACCGGGCGCTCCTTCGCGTAGTAGAGCGGCACGATCGGAACGTCGTGCAGCCGGATGTATTGCCAGATGTCGAGTTCGGTCCAGTTGGAAATCGGAAACACGCGCAGGCTTTCGCCGTTGCGCTTGCGCGCGTTGTACAGCGACCAGAGTTCGGGACGCTGGCGCTTCGGGTCCCAGCGATGCTGTTCCGAGCGCAGCGACACGATGCGCTCCTTCGCGCGCGATTTCTCCTCGTCGCGGCGCGCACCGCCGAACGCGGCGTCGAAACCGTAGTGATCGAGCGCCTGCTTGAGGCCCAGCGTCTTCCACACGTCGGTGTGCACGGCCGAGCCGTGCGTGAACGGATTGACGCCGTTCGACACGCCGTCGGGGTTCACGTGCACGCGCAGGTCGAGGCCGAGCCGCTTGGCCGTCGCGTCGCGAAACGCGATCATCTCGCGGAACTTCCACGTCGTATCGACGTGCAGCAGCGGAAAGGGCGGCTTTGCCGGGTAGAACGCCTTCATCGCGAGATGCAGCATGACCGAGCTGTCCTTGCCGATCGAATAGAGCATCACCGGGTTTTCGCTTTCCGCGACCACCTCGCGCATGATGTGGATGCTTTCGGCCTCCAGTCGCTCCAAGTGGGTCAACATCGTTCGTCTCCTTGTTTCATGCCGGCGCCGCGCGACATGTGCGGCGTTTCGTGCATGACCTCAAGGTATCGAGCGAGCGCGGTGGCGCTCTTCGTCCGGGTGGACTAACACCGGGTGACGCCGGGCAGCGGATCTTTCCTTAGTCCACCCGGACGAAGTGGCGCGCGGCGGCGGCGCTTAAGGTGAGCGCTCGACCATCGGCGGAGACGACACATGACGGACGACACACGTGCCACGCAATTGCTTTCGGGCCAGACCTGGGCCGATTTCTGCGACACCCTGAAACGCAGCGGCGAGCAGATCCTGCGTGCCGACGCGCCGGACGATCCGCTCACGCGGGCGGAAGGATTCCGCTACCTGAGCCGGCTGATGCGCATCGCGCTCGAAATGCACGTCGAGTTCGCGGACGGCGCGTGGCCCGGCTTCTTCTCGCCGTCGCACGAGACCGCGAAGATCGGCGCCGACAATCCCGACAACCTGTACCAGTACGCGCGCATCGACGGCCGCTGCGAATATCGCGTGACGGGGCGGCGCGGCACGGTCGCGTACCTGAGCTTCGGCACGCAGAAGGGCGGCTACGAGACGGACGGCAAGATGCTGCAGACGGGGTTTCTCGATGCGAAGCAGTTGGAGATTGCGCCGGACGGCAGCTTCGAGATCGTGCTGAGCGAAACGCCGCGCGCGGGCAACTGGGTGCGCATGGAGCCCGGCACGAACGCGCTGCTGGTGCGCCAGACTTTCCTCGACCGGCGCGCGGAGACGCCCGCGCAACTGAAGATCGAGCGCATCGGCGCGCACGACCGGCCCGCGCCGCTCGACCCGCTCGTGCTGGAGCGCGGCCTCATGCGCGCCGCGCGGTTCGTCGAGCAGACGTCGAAGCTGTTCGCCGACTGGGCCGCGAGCTACGCGTCGCACGTGAACGCGCTGCCGCCCGCGGACCAGGCGCTGTGCCAGTCGGTCGGCGGCGATCCGAACATCTACTACTACCACTCGTGCTGGTCGCTGGCCGACGACGAGGCGCTCGTGATCGATGTCGACACGGTGCCCGACTGCGATTTCTGGAACGTGCAACTCAACAACTACTGGATGGAGTCGCTCGACTACCGGCACTTCGACATCTGCGTGAACAAGCACAGCGCGCGCCTGAATGCCGACGGCGGCGTGACGGTGGTGGTCGCCGCAGCGCGGCCGGGCGACGCGAACTGGCTCGATACGGCGGGCCATCGCAGCGGCACGATCTGCTGGCGCTGGGTCGGCGCCGCGCAGCCGGTGCATCCGCGCACGCGCGTCGTCAAGCTCGCCACGCTGAAGGAGGCCGCATGAACGCGCCGCTCGATCCGATCCGCACGCAACTCGACCCCGACGGGCTGATCGCCGAAGCCGTGGCGCGGGCGGGCGGACTCATCGCGTTCGGCGACGGTCCGTACCGCGATGCGCTCGACGTGATGTGCGCATCGCTGATCGACGAAGCGAAGCTGTCCGCGCGCGGTGCGCAGATGATGCGCGAGAAGCTCGTCGGCCAGCTCGTGAACCGGCTCGTCATCGAGGACTACTTCCACCGTCATCCGGAGATCGCCGACATCGAGATCGACGATCCGCTCGTGATCGTCGGGCTGCCGCGCACCGGCACGACGCTGCTGCAGCGGCTGCTCGCCGTCGATCCGCGTTTTCATTCGGCGGCATGGTGGGAAACGCGCTATCCGGCGCCGCTCGCCGGCGAGACGCTCGACGCGCCGACCGTGCGCATCGCGCGTGCGCAGGCCGAGGTCGCGACGATGATCGACTGCATTCCGCAGATCCTGGCGATCCATCCGCTCGACGCGATGCTCGCCGACGAGGAGTTCATGCTGATGGAGCATTCGTTCGTATGCGCGATGGATTCGTACGCGAACGTGCCGCGCTATACGGCATGGCTCGCGCAGCAGGACCTGACGCCGGTCTATACGTACCTGAAGCGGATGCTGCAGTTCCTGCAGTGGCAGAAGGCGCGGCGCGGCATCGCGCCGGGCCGGCGGTGGCTGCTGAAGACGCCGCAGCACCTGCATGCGCTCGACGTGCTGTGCCGCGTATTCCCGCGCGCGCAGGTGGTGCTCACGCATCGCGATCCGGCGCAGACGATTCCGTCGATGGCGAGCATGGCCCACACGCTGTGGCAGATGTATGCGGACGACCCGGACCCGCGCACGGTCGGTGCGCAGTGGAACGCGGGGATGGCGCGCGCGATCGGCGCGGCGATGGCGGCGCGCGACGCGCTGCCGGCCGAGCGGTTTCTCGACGTGCGGTTCGAGGACACCGTGTCCGATCCGCTCGGCGTCGCGCAAGCCGTGTATCGCTTCGCGGGGATGTCGGTCGATGCGCGGCAGCGCGCGGCGATGACGGACTGGATCGCGCGCAACGGCCGCGACAAGCGCGCCGCGCACGACTACTCGATCGCACGCTTCGGCTTCACCGATGCGCAATTGGCGCACGACTTCGCCGCGTATCGCGCGCGGCACCTGCAGGCAGCCGGCTGACGGCACGCGGGTAGCACGAACGAAAACCAGAACGACAACCAGGAGACAACCCATGTTGCTGAAGGACAAGATCGTCGTGATTTCCGGCATCGGGCCGGGGCTCGGTGTGAAGCTCGCCGTCGAAGCGGCGCGCGAGGGCGCGCGCGGCGTGGTCATCGCGGCGCGTACGATGGAAAAACTCGACGATGCGCAGGTGCGAATCCGCGAGCTCGGCGTCGCGTGCGACGTGCTGAAGGTGCGGACCGACATCGCCGATCGCGCGCAGTGCCGGCAGCTCGCGACGCAGGCGGTCGAGCGCTTCGGACGGATCGACGCGCTCGTGAACAGCGCGTTCGTGCACGGCACGTTTCCGGAGGCGGTCGAGGACGCCGATCTCGACGGCTGGCGCGCGGTGTTCGACACCAACGTGTTCGGCACGATGACGCTCACGCAGGAAATCGTCCCGCAGATGAAGCGGCAGAAGCGCGGCGCGATCGTGATGATCAACACGCAGGCAACCCGCAAGCCATTTGCAGGGGAAGCGGGCTACGCTGTATCGAAGGGCGCGCTCGCGGTTGCGGCAAAATACCTGGCACGCGAGCTCGGCGTGCACGGGATTCGCGCGAACAGCATCCACATGGGCTGGATGTGGGGCGTGCCGACGCAGACGTATTTCCGGCAGGCGGCCGCCGAATACGGGGTGACCGAGGAGGAGATCGTCGCGCCGATCGCGTCGAACCTCGCGCTCGCGAAGCTGCCGACGGACGACGACTGCGCGCGCGCGGCGCTGTTCCTCGCGTCGGACTACGCGAACGCGGTGACCGGTGCGACGCTGGATGCGAACGGCGGCGATTTCATGCCCTGAGGACGGAGTAACGGATCATGCGGGACAACCACAACGCGCGGCATTTCTTCGCGTTCAACGGCGATGCGGACGGCCTCTGCGCGCTGCAGCAACTGCGGCTCGCGGAGGGCGAACGCGGCACGCTCGTGACCGGCGTGAAGCGCGACATCAAGCTGCTCGAGCGAATCGACGCGCGGGCCGGTGAGCGCGTGACCGTGCTCGACGTGTCGCACGACCAGAACCGCGACGCGTGCGCGCGGCTGCTGCGCGACGGCGCGGCCGTGCGCTACTTCGACCATCACTTCGCGGGCGAGCTGCCGGGCGATCCGCGTTTCGACGCGTATATCGACACGGCCGCGGAGGTCTGCACGAGCGCGCTCGTGAACCGCTATCTCGGCGGCCGCCACGTGCGCTGGGCGATCGTCGCGGCATTCGGCGACGAACTGCCGCTGCTCGGCGATGCGCTCGCACGCGAATACGCAATCGACGAAGCCGAACGCCGCACGCTCGCCGAACTCGGGCTCTACCTGAACTACAACGCGTACGGCGACTGCGTCGGCGATCTGCATTTCGATCCGGCGGTACTGGCCGACGCGATGCTGCCGTGCGTCGATCCGCTCGACTTCGTGCGCGACACGCCGGTGTTCGCCGCGCTGCGCGACGGCTACCGCGACGACATGGCGCTTGCCCGCGCACTCGTGCCGCTGCGCGACGTGCCGGGCGCGATGCTGATCAGGATGCCGGATCATCCGTGGGCGCGGCGCGCGACGGGGATGCTCGCGAACGAACGGATGCGCAATGCGCCGCATGCGGCGCTGGCGGTGCTGTCGCCGCGCGCGCAGGGCGGCTTCGTGGTCAGCGTGCGCGTGCCGGACGGCCGGCCGTTCGGCGCCGACGAGTTCTGCCGCGGTTTTCCGACCGGCGGCGGGCGCAAGCGGGCGGGCGGCATCAACCATCTGCCGGAAGCCGAGTTCGACGCGTTCGTCGAGCGTTTCGAAGCGGCGTTCCGCCTCGACTGACTCGACTGATCGCAGCGTCCGCGACGCGCGCGCCGTGCGGCGATGCGACGTGCGCGCGTTGGGCGGTGTGAGCGGCGTGCCGCTTCAAGCGGCATCGGCCGCGCTCAGTCACGCGCGCTTGCGCCGGCGCGGAGCGTACAGCGCTTCTGCGCGCTGCTTCACGTCGCGCGCGCACTGGTCGAATCCCTGTTTCACCCAACCGCCGTGCTCGCGCATGATCGTTTCGGCGTTGATGCCGAGAAACTGGTCGGTCGTGAAATAACGGCAGCGCTCGGCGCCGTCGGCTTCGACGTACTGGTCGCGGCGCGCGGCGTCCTTGTTGTCGTCGGTCGGACGCTGTTCCCACGACAGCAGCCGTTCCGGCTCGCACGCGACGAGGATTTCATTGACGGGGATCACCGTGTCCGTGCCTGGAATGCGCACCTGCATGTGCACGAAGTCGCCGATGCGGCCGGTCGTGTCGAGGCCGACGCAGAACGTGTTCCATTCGCCGTAGCGCGCGAAGTCGGTCAGCACTTCCCAGACGACGGAAGCGGGGGCGTCGATCGCGACGGTGATCGACGTGACGAGATTGGCTGGTTTGGTCATGGCGGTATCGGGTGAGAGTGAGGGTAAGTAAGGGAGGGCGCCGCTGCGGGCGCACCGTAGCGGGCGGAACGTTGCGCGCTGGCGCTTGCTGGTACGGCGGATGCGTCGCGCGATATGCAGCGTCGGCCAGCGGCCAGCGGCCGCCGGCGCCGGCCGTGCGGCGAGGCGAACCCGACATCGAGCGTAGGCCGGTGCATGCGGCGAAGAATCGTCGGAACGGACTAAGGCATTTCACGGGGCCGCTGATTCAACGATCGGGCGATCGGGCGATCGGGCGATCAGGCGATCAGGCGATCACGCCATGGTGCCGTTGCCCGGTGCAGGAGTCGGCACAGCCTGCATTCCGCACATCGACATCGCGCAACCCCGCCGCGACAATACGGGTCACGTTTCCGTTTCCCGCTCGAGGTGCCCGTGCCTGCCAAGTTGTCCATTGCTCCTGCCGTCGTATGGTTCCGCGACGATCTGCGCGTGACCGACCAGCCCGCGCTGACGCGCGCGGTCGCGTCGGGCCGGCCGCTCATCTGCGTGTATGTCGACGACACGGGTGAAGGTGCGGGCTGCGCGCTCGGCGGTGCCGCGCGCTGGTGGCTGCACGGGTCGCTCGCCGCACTCGACGCGGCGCTCGCGCGTCATGGCGGCCGCCTGCTGCTGTTGCGCGGTGATGCGCAGCGCGAGCTCGAACGCGTCGTGCACGATACGGGCGCAGCGGCCGTGTACTGGAATCGCCGCTATGCGCAGCCGCAACGCGATGCCGATGCGGCGTTGAAGGCGTCGCTGAAGGCGCGCGGCGTCGACGTCGAGAGCAGCAACGGCAGCCTGCTGAACGAGCCGTGGGAAGTGCTGACGGGCGCCGGCGCGCCGTTCCAGGTATTCACCGCGTATTGGCGCGCGGTGCGGCGCGACCGCACGGTGGCGGCGCCGCTGCCGGAACCGGAGCGGATCGCGTTTCATTCATGGCCGGCCGGCGTGCGCGAACGCGCGCTGACAGTCGACGCGCTCGCGCTGCGCCCGCATGCGCCGGACTGGGCGGGCGGCCTGCGCGATGCATGGCCGGCGCCCGACGAAGCCGGCGCGCAAGCGCGGCTCGACGCGTTCACGGACGAATTGCTGGCCGGCTACGCCGAGAGGCGCGATCGGCCCGACCAGCCCGCGACGAGCCGGCTGTCGCCGTACCTGCGCTTCGGTAACGTGTCGCCGCGCCAGGCGTGGCAGGCGGTGCAAGGCGCCGCCCAGGCACGCGGCGCGGCGTGCGCGGCTGGCGCCGAGAAATTCCTGAGCGAGCTCGGCTGGCGCGAATTCAGCCACGTGCTGCTGTATCACTTCCCGGCGCTCGCGACCGACAACTTCCGCGCGCAGTTCGACGCGATGCCTTGGCGCGACGATCCTGCCGCGCTGCGCGCGTGGCAGCGCGGGCTGACCGGCTATCCGCTCGTCGATGCGGGGATGCGCGAGCTGTGGACGACCGGCTGGATGCACAACCGCGTGCGGATGGTCGTCGCGTCGTTCCTGGTCAAGCATCTGCTGATCGACTGGCGCGCGGGCGAGCGCTGGTTCCACGACACGCTCGTCGACGCGGACGCCGCCAACAACCCGGCGAACTGGCAATGGGTGGCCGGCTGCGGCGCCGACGCCGCGCCGTATTTCCGCATCTTCAATCCGGTCGCGCAGGGCCGCAAGTTCGACCCGCAGGGCGCGTACGTGCGCCGCTGGGTGCCGGAACTCGCGGGCCTCGACGCGGCGACGATCCATGCGCCGTGGGAAGCGTCGCCGGTGGAACTCGCGGCGGCCGGCGTGCGGCTCGATGTCGACTATCCGGCGCCGATCGTCGATCACGACGGCGCACGCCGTCGTGCGCTCGATGCGCTGGCTACGTTGCCGAAGCGTCACTAGGCGTCGCCGCGCGCCGGCGATCGGCGTGGCAGATGCCGCGGTACCGCTCGCCGCTCGCCGCGTCAGTTGCAGAATGCCGCGTGCTCGAGCAGCGCAAGCGCGACGCTCGGATCGAAGTAGCTTGCGCCGCACCACACGACGAACGCGACGAACGTCAGCAAGCCGGCCGCGAGCGCCGTACGCATCACGCCCATGCGGCCTTGCCCGGGGCCGCCCGCACGACGCGCGCATCGTCGATCGGCAGGTGCAGCAGCGCGGCCAGCACGCCGAGCGCGATCGAGCCGATCCACAGCGGCAGGTACGAATGCGTCGCGTCGTACACGAGCGCGCCGAGCCACACGCCGAAGAAGCTGCCGAGCTGGTGTCCGAAGAACACGAAGCCGAACAGCGTCGTAATGTAGCGCACGCCGAACACTTGCGAGATCACGCCGTTGGTCAGCGGCACCGTGCCGAGCCACGTGAAGCCCATCACCGCCGCGAACACGTAGACGCTCGCGGGCGACAGCGGCGCCGCGACGAATGCGGCCATCGCCAGCGCACGCACCAGATACAGCACCGAGAGCACGTACTTGCGCCGCAGCAGCCCGCCGAGATGGCCGCATGCGTAGGTGCCGGCGACGTTCGTCAGCGCGATCAGCGCGAGCGCGACGCTGGCGTGGCGCGCCGGCAGGCCGTGATCGAGCAGGTACGCGGGCAGGTGGGTCGCGATGAACGCGAGCTGGAACCCGCACGCGAAGAACCCCGCATTCAGCAGCCAGAAGCCGCGATGCGCGAACGCCTCGCGCATCGCCGCGCCGAGCGACTGGTCTGCCTCTTCCATGCGACGCGCGGCCTGCGCGGGCCGGTCGCGCACCAGCCAGGCGAGCGGCGCGAGCAGTGCCGCGACGACGGCGAGCGCGACGAACGCATGCTGCCAGCCGATGCCGCCGATCAGCACCTGCGCGACCGGCACCATGCAGAACTGGCCGAGCCCGCCGAGCGCGCCGGCGACGCCGAGCGCCCAGCTGCGCCGGTCGGGCGGAAACAGCCGGCTCAGTGCGCCGTAGATCGACGCGAACGCGGACCCCGACAGCGCGATGCCGATCACGAGCCCCGCGCCGACGGTGAACACGCCGGTCGACGCGGCCAGCGCCATCGTGACGAGCCCGGCTGCGTACAGCAACATGCCGACGACGATCACGCGCACCGACCCGCAGCGGTCGGCGATCATCCCGGTGAATGGCTGCGCGACGCCCCAGACCAGGTTCTGCAGCGCGAGCGCGAGGCCGAACGCTTCGCGCGACCAGCCGTGGTCGAGCGTGACGGGGGCGAGGAACAATCCCTGCACGTGGCGGATGCCGAGCGCGGCGCCCATGATCAGGCCGCCGGCGAGCACCGGCAGCCAGCGGCGCCGGGCGTCTTGTTCGATCGGGGTCATGCGTGTCTCCGGATGAATGCGCGCGGCACGACGGCCGCGTTCGATCCGATTAGACGCTCCCGTCGCGGTGCCGCTCAAGCGATCATTCGGTCGGGTTCGCATGCCTGGCGGGAATGCGAGGCGACATCGCGCCCGACTTACGGCTGCGTTGGGTCGTACGCCCGCATCGCCGCGTCGCACTCGGCCGCTTCCGCGACGATCCAGTCGCGCACGTCGGCGACCTCGCGGCGCGGTGCCGGATCGTGCCGGAACAGCCAGTAGCCGTACGCGTCCGACAACGCGTGCGAGTGCGGGCCGAGCACCGCGAGCCTGCCGTCGGCGAGCATCGGCGCGACGAGCGCGAGCCGGCCGAGCGCGACGCCTTGGCCGCCGATCGCCGCGTGGATCACCTGATCGTACTGGTTGAAGCGCAGCACGCCTTTCGGGCGCGCGTCGCCGAGCCCGGCCGCGTGCAGGTGCGCACGCCACTGCAACTGCGTTTGCGGCGGCCCGTCGAATTCGAGCAGGACATGGTCCGCGATCGCGGCCGCGTCGGTGACGGGCCGATTGGCGAGCGCGGGGTGCGCGACCGGCACGACGATCTCGTCGAACAGATGCAGCGCGCCGGCCGGCGCGCGTTCGCGCGGGCAGTAGCGGATCCCGAGGTCGATGCCTTCCGCGCGCAAATCGAGTACCTTGTCGTTCGCGGCCACACGCAAGTCGATGTCGGGCAGGCGCGCCTGCAGGCGGCCGAGTCGCGGCAGCAGCCACAGCGCGGTGACGCCGATGCTCGCGGTGATCGTGACGGGTTGCCGTTCGCGCGCGGCGGCGAGCGACGCGACGGTGTCCTGCAGGGCGAGCAGCGCCGCATCGGCGGCGCGGAAAAGCCGCTCGCCCTCGGGCGTGAACGCGATCTTGCGATAGCCGCGCCGCAGCAGCGCGACGCCGAGATGCGCTTCGAGCGCATGCACCTGACGGCTGACCGCCGATTGCGTGACGCACAGATCCTGCGCGGCGAGCGTGATGCTCATGCGGCGGCCGACGGCGACGAAGCCGCGCACGAGGTCGAGCGACGGGAGACGGACGAGCGGCGTTGACATGCGTAGGGCTCATGCGAACGGAGCAGCAAGATTGGTTGAGAACGCCGGGCGCGTCAAGTTCAATGGAGGCTGGCCGATCGGGCGGACGCCGCGTGATGCGGCGCCGCACAGGAGACAGGATGACGATTTCGAACGAAGCAGGGGAGACGAGTCGTGCGCCGGAGCAAGCGGCCGCGCGCCCGGCGGATGCGTTGCCGCCGGAGCCGGTGACGCTGACCGCGGCCGACGGTTACGTGTTGCGTGGCTACGTGTGGCGGCATCGCGGCGGCGGCGCCGCGCGGCCGGTGACGGTCGTCAATTGCGCGACGTCGGTGCGCTGCGACTATTACTTCCGCTTCGCGGCCTGGCTGTTCGCGCAAGGGCGCGACGTGCTCGTCTACGACTATCGCGGGATTGGCGGATCGCGCCCCGCGCGGCTCGCGACGCTGCGCGCGAACTGGCTCGACTGGGGGCGGCTCGACTGCGAGGCCGCGCTGCAATACGCGCGCGATGCGTTTCCGGGTCAGCCGGTCGACGTCGTCGCGCACAGCATCGGCGGCTGCCTGCTCGGTCTCGCGGCATCGAATGCGCACGTGCGCCACGTGGTGACCGTCGGCGCGCAGTATGCGTACTGGCGCGACTATCGGGGGCACGAGCGGCGGCGCATGTGGTGGAAGTGGCACGTCGCGATGCCGGCGCTCGCGGCCGTGTTCGGCTATGTGCCCGCGAAGCGGCTCGGCTGGATGGAGGACACGCCGCGCGGCGTCGCGCTGTCGTGGGTGCGCGCTCAGCCGCGCTTCGAGGACGCCTACACGCACGGCCCGCTCGCCGAAACCGCGGCGAGCCGCGCCGCGTTGCCGGGCCGCTTCGCGCGGCTGTCGGCGCCGATGCTCGCGATCGGCCTCGACGACGACGAATTCGGCACGGTGGATGCGATCGAGCGGCTGATCGGCTACTACACCGGCAGCGACGTCACGCACCTGCGAATTGCGCCGCGCGACATCGGCGTCGATGCGATCGGCCACTTCGCGTTCTTCCACAGCCGCTTCACCGAATCGTTGTGGCCCGTCGCGCTGTACTGGCTGCAACACGGCGCATTGCCGGCCGATGCGCCGGGCCATGTCCATGCGCGCCATCCGGCGCAGCGTGGAGGGCTTGCGGGCAGCGGCGTGCCCGGTGCGCTTGCGCACGGGTAACCGCACACACGTGCGGCGCGGCTGCGGCGCAGCGATCGAGCAGCCGAGCAGCCGAGCAGCCGAGCAGCCGAGCAGCCGAGCAGCCGAGCAGCCGAGCGCCCAAGCGCGCAAGTGCCCAAGTGCCCAAGTGCCCAAGTGCCCAAGTGCCCAAGCGGTCGCGTGGCCACGGCTGCTGCCGACCGCCGACCGCCGACCGCCGATCGCTGTCGCCGCGCATCGGTCTCCCCCGATGCGATCGATTAACATCGGACGTTTGATTCGCCTGGCTGCTGCGCACCGATGCTATCCATTCCACCCGATTCCGAGATGTCCGCCGGCCTGTCCCCCGCGTGGCGCGTGCAACCGCTCGACGTGCCGACTGCCGCGTCGCGTGCCGGCGTGCAGGTCGTGCGCATCGATTTCGACTGGCGCGTGCCGCTTGCGTCACCCGCCTATGCGGCGCTGAGCGACGTCGAACGTGCGCGCGCCGCGCGCTATCTGCGCCACGACGATGCAGTGCGCAGCGCCGCGACGCGCGCCGCGCTGCGCGACGTGCTCGGCGCGGCGCTCGCTATCGCGCCGCGGCAGGTCGGGATCGTCGTCGACGCATCGGGACGGCCGTCGCTCGATCCCGCGCATCGCGCATCGCTCGACTTCAACGTGTCGCACGCGGGCGACCACGCGCTCATCGCATGGGCCGGGAAAGGGCGCGTCGGCGTCGATATCGAAAGCTGCAACCGCACGACCGACTGGCGTGCGCTGACGCGCGAAGTATGCGCATCCATCGAGGCCGCGTATCTCGACGGCCTGCCGCTCGCCGCACGTGCGGACGCCTTCATGCGCGTTTGGTCCGCGAAGGAGGCGCTGCTGAAGGCGCTCGGCACCGGCATCGTCGGCGGGCTGCGCGCGTTCGCGGTCGTGCCGCCGCGCGACGCGGCGACGCCCGCTACGACGATCGTCGACCCGGCGGCGCCCGCCGCCGGCGTCGCCGCGTTCGACGCAGCGTGGCTCGACGCGGCGCCCGGCTACGCGGCGTGCGTCGCATGGACACGCTGAGCTGACTTCACTCGTTGCCGCTCGCTCGAGCGGCCCGTCGTTCCGCCCCGCGCAGCGCGCCCTGGTCACGTCGCGCATCGGGCAGCGCAACGCAAAGCTTCCGTCTGCAACATCGGGGTCATGCGCCCCTTTCGGGGCGGGATCGCCATCGCCGGTCTCCGCAAGCGGATAAAGGGAGAACTCCGATTTCCGTGTTGCCAAAAATACAAAAACAGCAACGTTTGTTAACCGAAAAGCCTGCAAGCCCGATCCGGCGGCCCGCACCGGACATCAGGGAAACTCCCAAGTCGAAATCATGAAAAACGGGGTTGTCTAGACAAGTTCCGATGGCTACACTGCAATCCATCCCGAACTTGTCTAGACAGGATTGCTCACATGATTACGTTGACCCCCGGCCACCTGACCCTCCCGCAACTGCGCAAGATCGCTCGCGAAGCGGTGCAGCTCAAGCTCGACCCGGCGAGCTTCGCGAAGATCGACGCCGGCGCGAAGGCCGTCGCCGACATCGCCGCGAAGGGCGAGCCGGCATACGGCATCAACACGGGCTTCGGCCGCCTGGCCAGCACGCACATCCCGCACGACCAGCTCGAACTGCTGCAGAAGAACCTGGTGCTCTCGCACGCAGTCGGCGTGGGTGAGCCGATGGCACGCTCGTCGGTGCGCCTGCTGATGGCACTGAAGCTGTCGAGCCTCGGCCGCGGCCACTCGGGCATCCGCCGTGAAGTGATGGACGCGCTGATCACGCTGTTCAACGCCGACGTGCTGCCGCTGATCCCGGTGAAGGGCTCGGTGGGCGCATCGGGCGACCTCGCACCGCTCGCCCACATGTCGGCCGTGCTGCTCGGCGTCGGTGAAGTGTTCATCCGCGGCGAGCGCGCGAGCGCACTCGACGGTCTGCGCGTGGCCGGCCTCGCGCCGCTCACGCTGCAGGCGAAGGAAGGCCTCGCGCTGCTGAACGGCACGCAGGCATCGACCGCGCTGGCGCTGGACAACATGTTCGCGATCGAAGACCTGTACCGCACGGCGCTCGTCGCCGGCGCGCTGTCGGTCGACGCGGCCGCCGGCTCGGTGAAGCCGTTCGACGCGCGCATCCACGAACTGCGCGGTCATCAAGGCCAGATCGACGCAGCCGCGTCGTATCGCGACCTGCTCGAAGGCTCGCCGATCAACCAGTCGCACCGCGACTGCGACAAGGTGCAGGATCCGTACAGCCTGCGCTGCCAGCCGCAGGTGATGGGCGCGTGCCTGGACCAGATGCGCCACGCGGCCGACGTGCTGCTGATCGAAGCGAACGCGGTGTCGGACAACCCGCTGATCTTCCCGGATACCGGCGAAGTGCTGTCGGGCGGCAACTTCCACGCCGAACCCGTCGCATTCGCGGCCGACAACCTCGCGCTCGCCGCAGCGGAAATCGGCGCGCTGGCCGAACGCCGCATCGCGCTGCTGATCGACGCGACGCTGTCGGGCCTGCCCCCGTTCCTCGTGAGGGACGGCGGCGTGAACTCGGGCTTCATGATCGCCCACGTGACGGCTGCCGCGCTGGCATCGGAAAACAAGACGCTCGCGCACCCGGCATCGGTCGACTCGCTGCCGACGTCGGCGAACCAGGAAGACCACGTGTCGATGGCGACGTTCGCCGCGCGCAAGCTGGCCGACATCGCGGACAACACGAAGCACATCCTCGCGATCGAACTGCTGGCCGCCGCTCAAGGCGTCGACCTGCGCGCGCCGTACCACACGAGCCCGAAGCTCGCGCCGGTGATGGAAACGATCCGCAGCAAGGTCGCGCACTACGAGCTCGACCACTACTTCGCACCGGACATCGCGGCGGTCGCGAAGCTGGTCGGCGAGCGGGCGTTCGCGAAGGTCGCGCCGTTCTCGTTCGCATCGGAACAGTAAGCCCATGAACGCGCCGGTCTACCAGGAGATCAAGGATTTCATCCTGGGCCGCATTCACGCCGGCGAGTGGGCGGAGGGCGACCAGGTGCCCTCCGAGAACGAACTGGCCCGCGAGTTCAAGGTCGCGCGCATGACCGTCAACCGCGCGCTGCGCGAGTTGACGGCCGAGCAGGTGCTGACGCGCATGAAGGGCGCCGGCACCTACGTCGCGCGGCCGAAGTACGAGTCGACGCTGGTGGCGATCCGCAGCATCTCGGAGGAAGTCGACGCGCGCGGGCATGCGTATCGCGCCAGCGTGCTCGGCCTCGAGACGATCCGCGCCGACGAGGCGCTCGCCGACGAGATGCAGGTGGCCGTGCGCGCGAAGCTGTTTCATTCGCAGGTGTTGCACTTCGAGAACGACGAACCCGTCCAGCTCGAAGAACGGTGGGTGAATCCGGCGGTCGCGCCGGATTATGCCGAGCAGGATTTCACGAACACGACGCCGAACCTGTACCTGATGCGCGCGGCACCGCTGCAGCGCGTCGAGTACCGGATCGAAGCGGCGGCGCCCGCGCCCGAGCGGCGCGAGCAGCTGCGGATGGACGACGTCGAGCCGTGTCTGGTTTTACATCGACGCACCTGGTCGCAGGGCGTCGTCGCCTCGGTGGCGAATCTGTGGCATCCCGGCAGCCGTTATCGCTTCACCGGGCATTTCTGATTCCTTATTGATATTCACTTTCCTTCGGGAGCTGTCGTCATGAACCATCCGAAACACATCGATCCCCGTCTCGATCCGACGCGCACGATCCGCGCACCGCGCGGCAGCGAGAAGGTCTGCAAGACCTGGCTGGCCGAAGCGGCCTACCGGATGATCCAGAACAACCTGGACGCGGAAGTCGCCGAGCACCCGCATGCGCTCGTCGTGTACGGCGGCATCGGCCGTGCGGCGCGCAACTGGGAATGCTACGACCAGATCCTCGCATCGCTGAAGGATCTCGAAGAAAACGAAACGCTGCTGATTCAATCGGGCAAGCCGGTCGGCGTGTTCCGCACGCACAAGGATGCGCCGCGCGTGCTGCTCGCGAACTCGAACCTGGTGCCGCACTGGGCGACCTGGGATCACTTCCACGAGCTCGACCGCAAGGGCCTGATGATGTACGGCCAGATGACGGCCGGCAGCTGGATCTACATCGGCAGCCAGGGCATCGTGCAGGGCACCTATGAAACCTTCTTCTCGGTCGCGAACCAGCACTTCAACGGCGATCCGTCGGGCCGCTGGATCCTGACGGGCGGCCTCGGCGGGATGGGCGGCGCGCAGCCGCTGGCCGCGACGATGGCGGGTTTCTCGATGATCGCGGTCGAATGCGACGAGACTCGCATCGACTTCCGCCTCAAGACGCGCTACGTCGACAAGAAGGCGACGACGCTCGACGAAGCGCTCGGCATGATCGAGGAAGCGAAGCGCACCGGCAAGCCGGTGTCGATCGGCCTGCTCGGCAACGCGGCCGACGTGTTCCCGGAACTGGTCAAGCGCGGCATCACGCCGGACTGCGTGACCGACCAGACGAGCGCGCACGACCCGATCAACGGCTACCTGCCGCAAGGCTGGACCGTCGCGCAATGGCGCGAAGCGCAGAAGGTCGATCCGCAGAGCATCGTGAAGGTCGCGAAGGAGTCGATGGCCGTCCAGGTGCGCGCGATGCTGGACCTGCAGGAACGCGGTGCGGCCACGCTCGACTACGGCAACAACATCCGCCAGATGGCGCTGGAAATGGGCGTCGAGAACGCATTCGACTTCCCGGGCTTCGTGCCGGCCTACATCCGTCCGCTGTTCTGCGAAGGCAAGGGTCCGTTCCGCTGGGTCGCGCTGTCGGGCGATCCGGAAGACATCTACAAGACCGACCAGAAGGTGAAGGAGCTGATCCCCGACGATCCGCACCTGCACAACTGGCTCGACATGGCACGTGAGCGCATCGCGTTCCAGGGCCTGCCGGCACGGATCTGCTGGGTCGGCGTGAAGGATCGCTATCGCCTCGGCCAGGCATTCAACGAGATGGTGAAGAACGGTGAACTGAAGGCGCCGATCGTGATCGGCCGCGACCACCTCGACACCGGTTCGGTCGCGAGCCCGAACCGCGAGACGGAAGCGATGAAGGACGGTTCGGACGCCGTGAGCGACTGGCCGCTGCTCAACGCACTGCTGAACACCGCGGGCGGCGCATCGTGGGTGTCGCTGCACCACGGCGGCGGCGTCGGGATGGGCTTCTCGCAGCACTCGGGCGTCGTGATCGTCGCCGACGGCACCGCCGATGCGCACGAGCGTCTCGGCCGCGTGCTGCTGAACGATCCGGCGACGGGCGTGATGCGCCACGCGGATGCCGGCTACGAACTCGCGCAGCAGACGGCTCGCGAAGCCGGCCTGAAGCTGCCGATGCTCGGCCGCTGAGCATGACGGCGCTCGACCAGGCGCCGGTGAACGCAACGCTGGCCGCCGCGCTGATCCGCGCGGCGGATCTCGTTGCGTCGCCGTGGAAGAACGGCGGCGGCGTGACGCGCGAAATCGGCGCGTTCCCCGTCGGCGCCGCGCTCGACGCATTCGCATGGCGCGTGAGCGTCGCGGACGTCGCCGCGGCCGGGCCGTTCTCGCGTTTCGACGGCGTCGACCGCACGCTCGTGCTGCTGTCCGGCGCGGGCATGACGCTCGCGGAAGCGGGCGGCGCGCGCCATGTGCTCGACGCACCGCTCGCCCGTGCGGATTTCGCCGGCGAAACGGCGATCGACGCGACGCTGCACGACGGTGCGACGCGCGACTTCAACCTGATGACGCGCCGTTCGGCCGCGCGCGGGACGCTCGACGTGTGGCCCGAAGGCACGCATCGCATCGAGCGCGCCGATACCGTGCTGCTGTTCTGCGCGACGGGCGCGGTCGGCGTCGAGATCGACGGCATGCATTACGCACTGCAGGAAATGGACACGCTGCGGCTCGACGGGCTGCAGCGTGCGTTTGACGTCGTCGTGAGCGGGGGCGGCGCGCTGCTTGCCGTATCGCTCGCCGTCGGCGAACGAGACTGAACGTATGAAACCGACTGTCTGGCATCACCTGAGGCTGTGTCCGCACGGCCATCCCGACGAAACGATCGACGATGCGGCGATCGCCGTCGACGAAACCGGCACGATCGTGTGGCTCGGCGCGTTCTCCGCGCTGCCGCACGGTTATGCGCACTGGCAGCGCGAAGACCTGCACGGCGCGTGGGTGACGCCGGGCCTCGTCGACTGCCATACGCACCTTGTGTACGGCGGCACGCGCGCGGACGAGTTCGCGCAGCGCCTTGCCGGCGTCAGCTACGAGGAGATCGCGCGGCAGGGCGGCGGGATCGTGTCGACGGTGCGTGCGACACGCGCGGCCGACGAGACGGCGCTGTTCGTGCAGGCCGCCGCGCGCCTGCAACCGCTGCTCGCCGAAGGCGTGACCGCGATCGAGATCAAGTCGGGCTACGGGCTCGACCTCGCGACCGAGCGCAAGATGCTGCGCGTCGCGCGCCAGCTCGGCGAGCGCTTCCCGGTGACGGTCTACACGACGTTCCTCGGCGCGCACGCGCTGCCGCCGGAATACGCGGGCCGCGCGGATGAATACATCACCGAAGTGTGCGAACGCATGCTGCCGGCGCTGGCCGACGAAGGCCTCGTCGACGCGGTCGACGTGTTCTGCGAGCGCATCGGCTTCTCGCTCGGGCAGACCGAGCGCGTGTTCGAGGCCGCGACGCGGCGCGGCCTGCCGGTGAAGCTGCACGCGGAGCAGTTGTCGAACGCGGGCGGAACCGCGCTCGCCGCGCGTTATCGCGCGCTGTCGGCCGATCACCTCGAATTTCTCGACGAAGCCGGTATCGAGGCGATGAAGGCGGCCGGCACGGTTGCCGTGCTGCTGCCCGGCGCGTACTACTTCATCCGCGAAACGCAATTGCCGCCGATCGAGCTGCTGCGCAAGCATGGCGTGCCGATCGCGCTCGCGACCGATCACAACCCGGGCACGTCGCCGCTCGAATCGCTGCTGCTGACGATGAACATGGGCTGCACGCTGTTCCGGATGACGGTGCCCGAGGTGCTGCAGGGCGTGACGCGCCATGCGGCCGCGGCGCTGGGCCGCGCGGATCGGCACGGCGTGCTCGAGGCCGGCCGCCAGGCCGATTTCGCGGTCTGGTCGGTCGGCTCGCTGTCGGAGCTTGCGTACTGGATCGGCCGGCCGCTGTGCGAGCAGGTGGTGCGCGGCGGTGCGACGGTGTTTCGCCGGATCAACGGCTAGCCTTGCAGGAAACGAGACTCACCATGACCCAAATGACGCTGTTCGCGGACCATGCCTACCTGCCCGGTGGCTGGCGCCGCAACGTGCTGCTGCGCTGGGACGCGGCCGGCACGCTGACCGACGTGACACCCGACACCGATGCGCCGGCAGGCGTCGCGCGGGCGGCCGGGCCGGTGCTGCCCGGCATGCCGAACCTGCATTCGCACGCGTTCCAGCGCGCGATGGCGGGGCTCACCGAATACCGCGCGAATCCAGCCGACAGCTTCTGGAGCTGGCGCGACCTGATGTACCGCTTCGCGCTGAAGATCACGCCCGACGCGCTCGCGGCAATCGCGCGCTGGCTGTACGTCGAGATGCTCAAGTGCGGCTACACGTCGGTGTGCGAATTCCACTACGTGCATCACACGCAGGACGGCTCGCGCTATCCGCAGATCGCGGAGCTCGGCACGCGCGTGGTCGACGCGGCGCGTTCGGCCGGCATCGGCATCACGATGCTGCCGGTGTCGTACCAGTTCGCCGGCTTCGGCAACAAGCCGCCGCGCGACGACCAGCGCCGCTTCATCAACACGCCGGACGGCCTGCTCGAACTGCTCGACGCGATGCGTCGCGTCGCGCCCGAGCACGGCGGCCTGCGCTACGGCGTCGCGCCGCACTCGCTGCGCGCGGTGTCCGAGAACGGGCTGCGCGTGCTGCTCGAAGGCTTGCCCGACGATGCGCCGGTGCACATCCATATCGCCGAGCAGACGGCCGAAGTGGACGATTGCGTGCGTGCGTACGGCGCGCGCCCCGTGCAATGGCTGCTCGATCGCTTCGACGTCGATACGCGCTGGTGCCTCGTGCACGCGACGCACGTCGATGCGGCCGAAACGGCGGCACTCGCGAAGCGTCGCGCGGTGGCGGGCCTGTGCCTGACCACTGAAGCGAACCTCGGCGACGGCGTGTTCCCGGCCGTCGACTATCTCGCGCAGGGCGGCGTGATCGGCGTCGGCTCGGACAGCCACGCGTCGGTCGACTGGCGCTCGGAGCTGCGTCTGCTCGAATACGGGCAACGGCTCGTGCATCGCGCGCGCAACGTGCTCGCGAGCGACACGCAGGCTCACGTGGCCGATCGCCTGTTCGACGCGTCGCTCGCGGGCGGCGCGCAGGCAAGCGGGCGGCGCATCGGCGCGCTGCGCGAAGGCTGCCGCGCCGACTGGCTCGTGCTCGATCCCGATCATCCGGCGATCGCCGAGCACGACAGCGCGTCCTGGCTGTCGGGCACGGTGTTCGCCGAGCACGGCGATACGCCGGTGCTCGACGTCTACACCGGCGGCGAGCGCGTCGTGACCGGCCGCCGCCATCGCGACGAAACCGCTGCGTATGCGGACTACCGCGCCGCGCTGGCGCAACTGCTGCGCTGAACGCGCGGCCCCCGGCGCACGCCGCGCGCGTGCGCCGGCAGACTCTTACGGTGATGCGACATGACTGAACAATCGGCTGTATTCACGCTGAAGCAGGGCACGCTGCCGCTGCTGATCTCGATTCCGCACGCAGGCACCTACATTCCCGACGACATCGCCGCGACGATGACGCCCGACGCGCGCTTCGTCGACGATTGCGACTGGCACCTCGAGCGGCTGTACGGGTTCGCGGCGGCGCTCGGCGCGTCGATCCTCGTGCCGTCGCACGCGCGTTACGTCGTCGACCTGAACCGTCCGCCCGATAACGAGAACCTGTATCCGGGGCAGGACACGACCGGGCTCGTGCCGGTCGACACGTTCGACAAGGCGCCGCTGTACCCGGCCGACGCGCTGCCGGGCGACGACGAGATCATGCGCCGCCGCGATCGCTACTGGCGCCCGTACCACGATGCGCTGCAAGCCGAGATCGCACGGCTCAAGCGCGAGCACGGCCGCGTGCTCGTGTGGGAAGCGCATTCGATCCGCTCGCACGTGCCACGTTTCTTCGAAGGCCGCTTGCCCGACTTCAACTTCGGCACGTCGAGCGGCGCGAGCGCCGCGCCCGGCCTTGCCGAGGCGCTGGCCGCACGCGTGACCGCGCACGGTGGCTATACGGCGGCCGCCAACGGGCGTTTCAAAGGCGGCTACATCACGCGCCACTACGGCGTGCCCAGCACCGGCGTCGAAGCCGTGCAGCTCGAGCTGTCGCAGATCACCTACATGGAAGAGACGCGTCCGTACGCGTACGACGAAGCGCGCGCCGCGCAGATCGTGCCGCTGCTGCAGTCGCTCGTCGAAACGGCGCTCGCGCATCGCTGATTCGCCGGCACGAGGCGCTCGGCACGCGGCAGCGCAGCGTGGCCTCGCGCCGCGGCGGGCGGGTGCATGAGCCGCACACCGACGCAGCGCACAAAACGGCATCGACCCCACCGGGCGATGCCGTTTTTTTCGTCTGAGCGATGCCGCGATCGACACCTGAAAATTTGACGCAATTTTTAGGTGATATAAGCTGAATGTCAGGAAGTCGTCACGCGCGCACCGGCTGCGACGGCGTCGATCAGCGCCGCACCGCGCCGAAATCCGCTGCGTGACACCTTTCCGACGTGTCGCCGCGCGGCATTGCCGCGTCCGTTTCATCGCGACACGTGTCCTGCCTTCATCAGTCAGTCGAGTACGATCGTGAAAGCCGCCAGCCCATCGATACGCCGGACCCGAAGTCCGTCGGCGGGCGCGCCGCCTCAGGCCGGGCCGATCCGGCATGCTGATCGCGGCACGCGCGCCGCCCTCATACGCGAGCCTCGTTTCTTCGCTGTGTCCCATGGCGGCCTGCGCCGCTTCAACCTCGTTATCGCGCACGTGTTCAGCGCGGTGCAGTGCGACGGCAGCGCGTCGTTGTTGCCCTAGCGTCCTTTTCCGCTTTCGCATCGGGTTGCACCGCCCATTGCCGCGCCGCTCGCGCGGCACGATTCCGCTTGCGCGCGCGCCGCGTCGCCGCGGGCGTCCATCGTCTCGCGCGTCCGCACGCGTCGCGCGCTCATTGCGGAGGCGATCATGCGACCGCGCCCGATCGTAGCCGTCACCGCCGACCGCATCATGCGCGGAGCCCACCCGAACCACACGGCGGGGGAGAAGTATCTCGTCGCGCTGGCCGACGGCGCGGGCGCGCTCGCGTTCGTGTTGCCCGCGCTGGGCGCGCGTCAGCCGGTCGACGCGATCGTCGCGTCGATCGACGGGCTGCTGCTGACCGGCAGCTATTCGAACGTCGAGCCGCATCACTACGGCGGCCCGGCGAGTGCGCCCGACACGCTGCACGACCCCGCGCGCGATGCGACCGCGCTGCCGCTGATTCGCGCGGCGATCGACGCGGGCGTGCCTGTGCTCGCGATCTGCCGTGGCATGCAGGAGTTGAACGTCGCGTATGGCGGCACGCTGCATCAGCGGCTGCATGCGAGCGCCGGTTTCCATGATCATCGCGAGCGCGACGACGATCCGCTCGAGCGGCAGTACGGCCCCGCGCACCGCGTGCAGCTGGCGCCGGGCGGCCTGCTGCGACGGATCGCGCGCGGCGCGCCCCACGCGATGGTCAATTCGCTGCACGACCAGGGCATCGCGCGACTCGGCGCGGGGCTCGCGGTCGAAGCGAGCGCACCCGACGGGCTGATCGAGGCCGTCAGCGTGTGCGACGCGCGCGCATTCGCGCTGGGCGTGCAGTGGCATCCCGAATGGCGCTACGCGGAACATCCGCTGTCGCGCGACCTCTTCGCGGCATTCGGCGCGGCGTGCCGCGCACACATGACTCACCGCATTCATGCGGCCGGCGGCACCATGCCGTCGCCGGCCGCATCCGACATCGACTGAACGAGGCCGATCATGCAACCCGAACTGAGCGAATTCCTGCGTCAGCACCGCATCACCGAAGTCGAGGCGATCATTCCAGACATGGCCGGCATCGCGCGAGGCAAGATCATTCCGCGCAACAAGTTCGAGTCCGGCGAATCGATGCGCCTGCCGCAGGCCGTGATGGTGCAGACCGTCACCGGCGACTATCCGGAGGACGGCACGCTGACCGGCGTGACCGATCCCGACATGGTGTGCGTGCCCGATCCGTCGACCATCTGCCTGATTCCGTGGGCCGTCGACCCGACTGCGCAGGTGATCCACGATTGCGTGCATTTCGACGGCTCGCCGGTCGAGATCTCGCCGCGCTACGTGCTGCGCCGCGTGCTCGATCTTTACGAGGAGAAGGGCTGGCGGCCCGTCGTCGCGCCCGAGCTCGAGTTCTATCTGGTCGACATGAACGCCGATCCCGATCTGCCGTTGCGTCCGCCGGTCGGGCGCACGGGCCGCGCGGAAACCGGCCGTCAGTCGTATTCGATCGAGGCCGTCAACGAGTTCGATCCGCTGTTCGAGGACATCTACGAATATTGCGAGATGCAGGGCCTCGACATCGAGACGCTGATCCATGAGGTTGGGGCCGCGCAGATGGAGATCAACTTCGTACACGGCGATGCGCTGTCGCTCGCCGACCAGGTATTTCTGTTCAAACGCACGGTGCGCGAGGCGGCGTTGCGTCACAACATGTACGCGACCTTCATGGCCAAGCCGATGGAGAACGAGCCGGGCTCCGCGATGCACATTCACCAGAGCCTTGCCGATGCGCGCACCGGCGCCAACCTGTTCGCCGACGAAGGCGGTGTCGTGTCGCCGATGTTCCAGAGCTATCTCGCGGGGCTGCAGAAATACACGCCCGCGTTGATGCCGATCTTCGCGCCGTACATCAACTCGTATCGCCGGCTGTCGCGCTTCATGGCCGCACCGATCAACGTGCAGTGGGGCTACGACAACCGCACGGTCGGCTTTCGCATTCCGCAGTCGACGCCGGTTGCGCGGCGCATCGAGAACCGGATTCCGGGTGTCGACTGCAATCCGTATCTTGCGTTCGCGGCAACGCTCGCGGCCGGCTATCTCGGTCTCACGCAGCAGCTCGCGCCGACCGAGCCGATCGCGTCCGACGGCTACAACCTGCCGTACCAGCTGCCACGCAATCTCGAAGAGGGCATCTCGCTGATGGCCGCGTGCACGCCGCTCGCCGGCATTCTCGGCGACAAGTTCGTGAAGGCGTATCTGGCGCTGAAGGAAACCGAATACGAAGCGTTCTTCCGCGTGATCAGCTCGTGGGAGCGCCGCCATCTTCTTCTGCACGTTTGAACGTGCGGCACCGACTAGCGGAGGCAACATGACCGAACGAAACGAATCCGTCGCCGCACGGCCGACCGCCGAATACCGCGCGCTCGACGCCGCGCACCACATCCACCCGTTCTCGGACATGGGGACATTGAATCGAGCGGGCAGCCGCGTGATCGTGAAGGCCGACGGCGTGTATCTGTGGGACTCGGACGGCAACAAGGTGATCGACGGGATGGCCGGCCTCTGGTGCGTGAACGTCGGCTACGGCCGCAAGGAACTCGCCGACGCCGCGTATCGCCAGCTCCAGGAGCTGCCGTTCTACAACACGTTCTTCAAGACCACGCACCCGCCGGTGATCGAGCTGTCGGCGCTGCTGGCCGAAGTGACGCCCGCCGGCTTCAACCACTTCTTCTATTGCAACAGCGGCTCGGAAGGCAACGACACCGTGCTGCGCCTCGTGCATCAGTACTGGCGCGTGCAGGGCAAGCCGCAGAAGAAATATGTGATCTCGCGCAAGAATGGCTACCACGGCTCGACGATCGCCGGCGGCACGCTCGGCGGGATGGGCTACATGCACGAGCAGATGCCGTCGAAGGTCGAGCACATCGTGCATATCGACCAGCCGTATTTCTTCGGCGAAGCCCAGGCCGGCGAAACGCCGGAAGCGTTCGGCCTCGCGCGTGCGCAGCAGCTCGAAGCGAAGATCCTCGAGCTCGGCGCGGAGAACGTCGCCGCGTTCATCGGCGAGCCGTTCCAGGGCGCGGGCGGCGTGATCTTCCCGCCGTCGACGTACTGGCCGGAAATCCAGCGGATCTGCCGCAAGTACGACATCCTGCTGGTCGCCGACGAAGTGATCGGCGGCTTCGGCCGTACCGGCGAATGGTTCGCGCATCAGCACTTCGGTTTCGAGCCGGACCTGATCACGATGGCGAAGGGCCTCACGTCGGGCTACGTGCCGATGGGCGCGGTCGGCATTCACGAGCGCATCGCGCGCCCGATCATCGACAACGGCGAATTCAATCACGGCCTCACGTACTCGGGCCATCCGGTCGCGGCGGCCGTCGCGGTCGCGAACCTGAAGCTGCTGCGCGACGAAGGGATCGTCGAGCGCGTGAAGCGCGACATCGGGCCGTATTTCCAGCGCCGGCTGCGGGAAGCGCTCGGCGATCATCCGATCGTCGGCGAGATCGCGGGGGCAGGGCTGGTCGCCGGCGTTCAGCTCGCGCGCGATCGTGAACGGCGCGAGCGGTTCGATGGCAGCGTCGATATCGGCACGATCTGCCGCGACTTCTGCTTCAACGGCAATCTGATCATGCGCGCGACCGGCGACCGGATGCTGCTGTCGCCGCCGCTCGTGATCCGCGAGCAGGAGGTCGACGAGATCGTCGACAAGGCGAAGCGCGCATTCGATGCGACGGCGGAACGGGTGGGGCGGGCACGGTAGTGACGCGCGACGCTTCGATTGCGGATGGTCGAAGTGTCGTCATTCGCCGCGCCGGGCACGCGCGTAAGGAAGCGGCAGGGGAGGCGGGCCGCAGAAGCGCGACCGCAAAACGAAAAGGGCCTGCGTCGTGAGACGCAGGCCCTTGAATTCTTTGGTGGGCGGTACTGGGATCGAACCAGTGACCCCTGCCGTGTGAAGGCAGTGCTCTACCGCTGAGCTAACCGCCCAAAGAAGAAAAGATTATGTCAGGGTTTTCGGGGTTCGTAAAGTACTTTCTTCAAATATTTTTCAGGCCCACGCAAACAGTGCGTCAGCCGGCCGTCGACGCCTCGACGAGATCGAGGATCGAGCCGTCGCGCTTGAGCGTCGCGAGCACGATGCTCGAATTGATCGACATCACGCCCGTCGCGCGGTGCAGTCGATTGATCACGAAGTCGGAGTAGTGATCGAGGTCGCGTGCACGCACCGTCAGCACGTAGTTCGAGCCGCCCGTCACGATCTGCGCGGCAATGACTTCCGGCCATTGCCGGATCGCCTCCACGAACCGGTCGTGCCACTCAGGCACGTCCGGCCGCATCGATACGTGCACCAGCGCCTCGAACGCGACGCCGACCTTCTTCGGGTCGATCGTGCAGCGGTAGCCCGAAATGGCGCCGCGTTCCTCGAGCAGCTTCACGCGCCGCAGGCATGCGGACGGCGACAGCGCGACCGCGTTCGCGAGGTCCTGGTTGCTGATGCGGCCGTCCGTCTCGAGGTGCCGGAGGATCCGCATGTCGGTTCTATCGAGGGTCATTTCGCAGAATCCCGTGAATTTTGAGATGGTAGGCGCAGACTCTACTGCAATCGGCGTGATTCGTCATCGAAAAGTGAAGCTCATTCTATTTCGTCCTCGATAACATGCGCTCCATGCCTCGATCGCCCGGCGCGACGCGATGTCGTGCCGCCGGCCGGCTCGCCGCGCCTTCAACTCCTGACGTCATTCCGCCATGTACGACCATATTCCCGCCTATCCGGGCGACCCGATCCTGTCGCTGTTCCAGGCGTTCCAGCAGGACGCGCATCCGCACAAGGTCAACCTCAGCATCGGTCTCTACTACGACGACGCGGGCCGCATCCCGGTGCTGGAAAGCACGCGTATCGCGGCCGAGCGCCAGCGCGAAGCCGGCGCGCCGCATACGTATCTGCCGATGGAAGGGCTTGCCGCGTATCGGCAGGGCGTGCAGCGCCTCGTGTTCGGTGCCGACTGCGCGGCGCTCGCGCAAGGCCGTATCGCGACGCTGCAGACGCTCGGCGGCTCGGGCGCGCTGCGGCTCGGCGCGGAATTCGTGAAGCGCTATTTCCCCGACAGCGCGATCTGGATCAGCGATCCGACGTGGGACAACCATCGCGTGATCTTCTCGGCGGCCGGCGTCGACGTGCACACGTATCCGTACTACGACGAAGCGCGCAACGACCTGCGCGTGGACGCGATGCTCGCGGCGCTGGAGGCACTGCCCGCGCGCAGCGTCGTGCTGCTGCAGCCGTGCTGTCACAACCCGACGGGCCTCGATCCCGGCCGCGATGCGTGGCGCGCGGTGATCGACGTGCTCGTGCGACGCGGGCTGATTCCCTTCGTCGACATGGCGTACCAGGGCTTCGGCGACGGGCTCGACGACGATGCATGGGCCGTGCGCGCGATCGTCGAAGCGGGACTGCCGGCGATCGTCAGCAACTCGTTCTCGAAGAACTTCTCGCTGTACGGCGAGCGCGTCGGCGGGCTGTCGATCGTCTGCGCGAGCGCGGGTGAAGCGGCGACGGTGCTGAGCCAGTTGCAGGCCGGCGTGCGCCGCACCTATTCGAGCCCGCCGCTGTTCGGCGCGCAGCTCGTGTCGACGGTGCTGAATGACGACGCGCTGCGGGCGCGCTGGGAAGACGAGGTGGCACAGGTGCGCACGCGCATCAAGCGGATGCGCGGCGCGCTGAAGGCGCGTCTCGACGCGCGCCTGCCCACGCCGGCGTTCGATGCGCTCGTCACGCAGCGCGGGATGTTCAGCTACACGGGCATCGCGGCGGCCGACGTCGATCGACTGCGCGCGTCGCACGGCGTCTATCTGCTGCGCTCCGGCCGCCTGTGCATCGCGGGGCTGAACGACGCGAACGTGGACCACGTCGCGAACGCGATCGCCGACGTGCTCGGCGGCACGTCGCGCCAGGCTGCCTGAGCGGCCCAAACGATCCAAACGATCCAAACGATCCAAACGATCCAAACGACCGATCCCGAACCGAAGGAGGACACGATGGCAGACACGATCCCGGTCGACTTGCCGCAACTCGGGCAGCCGTTCTCGTGGGCGACCCGCGCGGGCGGACTGATGTTTACCGGCCACGGGCCGGTCGACGCGTCCGGCGCGATCGTCGGCGACACGATGGCCGAGCAGGCGCGCGTGACGCTCGGCAATCTGGCGAAAGCCGTCGCGGCGGCCGGCGCGTCGATGGACGACGTCGCGCAGGTGCTCGTCTACCTGTCCGACGTGAAGGCGATGCCCGAATTCGACGCCGAATACCGGCGCCATTTCGTCGAACCGTACCCGAACCGCACGTGCGTGGGCGTGCAGGGCTTCGCGCATCCGGACATGCGCGTCGAACTCGTCGCGTACGTCGCGCTGCCGGCGACGCGCGACTAGCACGCATGCCGCCGCGCGCGGATTGCAGTACCCACGATCAACAACGAACATCAACCAACATCGACAAACGAGACAAGGATGGAGACGAAGATGAAGTGCATCAGTCGATTCGCACTACCGACGATGGCGGGCCTGCTCGCCGCCGGCGCCGCGATGGCGCAGAGCAGCGTGACGCTTTACGGCATCGTGGACCAGAGCATTCGCTACACGACGCATGCGAACGCGTCG
The DNA here is from genome assembly GCF_003635165.1 of Burkholderia sp. Nafp2/4-1b. GTDB lineage: Bacteria > Pseudomonadota > Gammaproteobacteria > Burkholderiales > Burkholderiaceae > Burkholderia. Next base: position 65,230 of record NZ_ML058604.1, read on the forward strand.
AACGATGCGAGCGTGCAGATGACCAACGGCGCGATCACCAACAGCCGCTGGGGCTTGAAGGGCAGCGAGGCGCTCGGCGGCGGGCTGAAGGCCGTCTTCCGGCTCGAGAGCGGCTTCGAGCCGCAGAACGGGCAGCTCGACGGTGCGCTGTTCGGCCGCTACGCGTATGTCGGCCTCGCGAGCGACTGGGGCACCGTGAAGCTTGGCCGGCAGGCGACCGAGGCGTTCAACCTGTTCGGCGATCTCGATCCGCTGACGGTCGGCAACTACACGGCCAACATGTGGCCGTACTTCCTCACGCAGGGCCGCGCGAGCAACGTCGTGAGCTACGACGGCACGTTCGGCGGGTTGAACGTCGGCGCGAGCTACGGTTTCGGCGGCGTCGCCGGCAGCCTCGGCGCGAATGCGTACTGGGGCACGCACGTGTCGTATACGCTCGGCGGGCTGATGGTCGGCGTGACCTACCAGCAGGTGCGCGACCTGACGAGCCGCGCGCAGCAGGCGTGGGGCGCGGGCGCACGCTACGCGTTCGGCGCGGCGACGCTGTACGCAGGCTATCTCGGCGGCATCGACCGCACGGGCGTGCTCGACCGGCAGTTGCTGAACGCGCCGGGCCGCGACGTGACCTACGGTTCGTTCGCCGACAACCCGCGCCGCGACGCGATCTTCTATACCGGCGCGAGCGTGCAGGTCACGCCGGCGATATCGGTGACGGGCGTCGCGTACTACGACGACATCCGCAACGCAAACGGCATCGCCGGTAACGGCGGCAAGCGCTATACGGGCGTGCTCGAGGCCGAGTACGCGCTGTCGAAGGCCACGCAGGTGTACGCGACGGTCGACTACAACCGGGTGACCGGCGGCGCGTTCACCGAAATGCCCGGACGCGGCAACCAGACGGGCGTCGCTGCCGGCTTGCGCCACTTGTTCTAAGCATGCGGCGCGCGGTGGCCGGTGCGGTCCGGCACCGGCCCGTGCGCCGTCGACGTTTCGACCGGATCCACGCTTTCGAACGAGGTCATTCGATGCAATCAGAAGGGCAATTCCAGCACATCGCGGCGCGCGAACAGGGGCTCCGCCGCACGCTTTCCGCACGGCAGATGGCGATGATCGCGATCGGCGGGGCGATCGGCACCGGTCTCTTTCTCGGCAGCGGGTTCGCGATCGGCTTCGCAGGCCCGAGCGTGCTCGTGAGCTACGCGATCGGTGCATTCATCTCGCTGCTGCTGATGGGCTGTCTCGCGGAGATGACGGTCGCGCATCCGACCTCCGGCTCGTTCGGCGCGTACGCCGAACATTACGTGAGCCCATGGGCCGGTTTTCTCGTGCGCTATGCGTACTGGGCGTGCATCGTGCTCGCGGTCGGCACCGAAGTCACCGCGATCGCGCTGTACATGAAGTACTGGTTCCCGGGCGTGCCGGGCTGGCTGTGGATCGTCGGGTTCTCGGCGCTGCTCGTGTTCGTCAATGCGCGCAGCGTCGACGTGTTCGGCGCGGTCGAATACGGATTCTCGGTCGTGAAGATCGCGGCGATCGTCGGCTTCATCGTGCTCGGCGCGTATGTGGTATTCGTCGATCCGGCGCTGGTCGGCGACGGCGCGGCGCGGGCAGGCTTTCACCACTACGTCGATCACCGCGGCTTCTTTCCGAAGGGCATGTGGGGGATGTGGGTCGCGGTGATCGTGTCGATCTTCAGCTACCTGAGCATCGAGATGATCGCGGTGGCGGCCGGCGAGGCGGAAGATCCCGAGCGTGCGGTGACGCGCGCGTTCCGCTCGACGATCGTGCGGCTCGTGCTGTTCTACCTCGTCACGCTCGCGCTGATGCTCGCGATCGTGCCGTGGACGTCGGCGGGGCGCGACGAAAGCCCGTTCGTGAAGGTGATGGAGGCGATCCACCTGCCGGGCGCGGCCGGGCTGATCAACTTCGTGGTGCTGATCGCCGCGCTCTCCGCGATGAACAGCCAGCTCTACATCACGACGCGGATGATGTTCAGCCTGTCGCGCGCGGGTCATGCGCCGAAGGCACTGGGCGAAGTGAACGCGCGCGGCGTGCCGTTCGGCGCGCTGCTGCTGTCGACGCTCGGCATCGCGCTCGCGACGGTGCTGAGCGTGCTGTATCCGGACGCGTCGTTCACGATCATGATGGCGGTGTCGATGTTCGGCGCGCTGTTCACGTGGATGATGATCTTCGTCACGCATTACTGCTTCCGGCGGCGCCGTGCGGCGCTCGGCCTGCCGGCGCCCGCGTTCCGGATGCGCGGCTTTCCGGTGTTGACGCTGCTCGGCGCGGCATTGATGCTCGCGGTGATGGTGACGACCTACTTCACGGCCGAATTCCACATGACGCTGATCTTCGGCATTCCGTTCCTGATTGCGTTGTCGGTCGTGTATGCGGTGTGGTACCGGCGCGCGCAGCCGGTGCTGCAGCCCGAAGCGAAGTAGTGGAGAAGTCACGACGAAGTACCGGCGCGCAGTAACGACGCGCCAGCTCAGCCCGCGAGCGCGGGCAGCGCGTCGATCGATGCGCGCACGTAGTCGGCGAAGCGCAGCGCGACCGGTTCGGCCGTACCGCTGCGCTTCAGTTCGAGCGTACGCGATTCGAGCGACGCATCCTTCAGCGGCCGGAACGCGAGCCGGTCGCTCTTCACCTGCTGCAGCACGCGCGGCACCAGCGCGATGCCCATTCCAAACTCGATCATCGACAGGATCGTCTGCCACAGCCGCGCCTCGTGACGGATCAGCGGGCTGAAACCCGCGTTCACGCATTGCGCGATGATCAGGTCGTGATAGTGCGGCGCCGCGTCGCGCGGGAACAGGATGAACGGTTCCGCCGCCAGCGCGGCGAGCGCGACCTGGCGGCGCCGCGCGAGCGGATGCGCGGCCGGCACGCAGCACACGAACGGCTCCGCGTACACGGGCGCCGATTCGACCTCGGGCGGGCAGTGGCCCCAGTGCGCGTAGCCGAGATCGATCTGGCCGCGCTGGATTGCCTGAACCTGCGCCTGCGTGTTCATTTCGCTGAGCACGACTTCGACGCTCGGATAGTCGGCCTCGAAGCGCCGCACCGCATCGGGCAGCCCGCGATACAGCATCGAATGGACGAAGCCGACCCGCAGCCGGCCGGCGAGACCGGACGCCGAACGCACCGTGAGCCGCTCGGCCTCGGCCGCCTGCAGCAGCAGCCGGCGCGCTTCGCCGAGCAGCACCGCGCCCGCGTTGGTCAGCGCGACGGTCTTGTTGGTGCGCGCAAAGAGCTGCACGCCGAGCGCTTCCTCGAACTTGCGGATGTCGAAACTCAGCGCCGGCTGCGAGATGAACAGGCGCTTCGCCGCGCGCCCGAAATGCAGTTCCTCGGCGACCGCCACGAAGTAGCGCAACTGCCTCAGTTCCATGGTGTCTCCTCCCGGGCATCGGCATCGATAAGCGCTGTCTATCGTACCGGATAAATCCTGTATTGGACGCTTATCGATCGCGCGCCTACGCTCTGCTGAACGCCTGGCACGACCGGCCGCGCTGCCACGGGGCGGCCACCGATCGACAGCCGGGCCATCACGGAGACGCATGCATGAACGACACCGCCCGCACGCCGGACCTCGGCGCAGCCAACAACATCCCCGACAGCCGCGGCATCAATTTCTTCAGGGCCGACCCCGATTTCGGCGCGCTGCTGAAGCTGCACCTCGGCGCCGCACTTTACGCGGAACTCGAACCGCGACTGCATGCGCTCGGCGAGCGCGTGTCGGGCGAACTCGACGAATGGGCGTCGCGCGCCGACAAGCATCCGCCTGTGCTCGAACATCGCAACCGGCGCGGCGAAGCCGTGCAGCGCATTGACAAGGATCCCGCGTATGTCGCGCTCGAACGCGTCGCGTATGCGGAGCTCGGGCTCGCGTCGCTGAGCCACCAATCGGAGGCGGTGGCGCCGCTCGTGAAGTACGCGCTGACGTTCCTGTTCGTGCAGGCCGAATTCGGATTGTGCTGCCCGGTCAGCATGACCGATTCGCTGACGCGCACGCTGCGCCGTTTCGGCGAGCCGGCACTCGTCGAACACTATCTGCCGAGGCTGGCGTCGCGCGATTTCGACACGCTGTTCCAGGGCGCGATGTTCATGACCGAGCAGGCAGCCGGCTCCGACGTCGCACGCATCGCGACGCGCGCGGTGCGCGAAACGGACGCACAGGGCGGCACGGTATGGCGCCTGTACGGCGACAAATGGTTCTGCTCGAACGCGGACGCCGACCTCGCGATGGTGCTCGCGCGGCCCGACGGCGCACCGGACGGCATCAAGGGGCTCGCGCTGTTCCTGCTGCCGAAGACGCTGCCGGACGGCACGCGCAACCGCTACCGGATCGTGCGGCTGAAGGACAAGCTCGGCAGCCGTTCGATGGCGAGCGGCGAGATTGCGCTGGAAGGCGCGCAGGCGTACCTGATCGGCGAGATCGGCCGCGGATTTCACCAGATGGCCGACATGATCAACATGTCGCGGCTGTCGAACGGCGTGCGCGCGGCGGGGCTGATGCGGCGCGCGCTGAACGAGGCGCTGCACGTCGCCGCACACCGTGCCGCGTTCGGCCGCAAGCTGATCGAGATGCCGCTGATGCAGCGCCAGCTGATGAAGATGCTGCTGCCCGCCGAGGCCGCGCGCGCGATGTTCATGCAGATCGCGCTGCTGCTGCCGCAGGCCGATGCGGGCGACGCGCAGGCCGCGCGCTGCGTGCGCATCCTGACGCCGCTGATCAAGTTCCGCGCGTGCCGCGATGCGCGCCGCGTGACGGGCGACGCGATGGAAGTGCGCGGCGGCATCGGCTACATCGAGGAATGGAGCGATGCGCGGCTCGTGCGCGATGCGCATCTCGGTTCGATCTGGGAGGGCACGAGCAACATCGTCGCGCTCGACGTCGCACGCGCCGCGCAGCGCGAGCAGGCGCTCGACGCACTGCGCACGTTTCTCGCCGATCGGCTCGGCGCGGCGCCGCTGCCCGACGCGAGCCGCGCGGCACTGCGGCGCATTCTCTCGCGCGCATGCGATGCGCTCGCGCGGGTCGCGGCGGACGGCGACGACGCGTGCGTGCGGCAGGCCGCGTCGGCGCTGTACTACGCGAGCGCGGCCGTGCTGATGGCGTGCGAGGGTGTGCAACTCGCGCCCGATTACCGGCGCCTCGCGCTTGCGCACCTGATCGTGCGCCACAAGCTGTTGCCGGTCGATCCGCTCGCGCCCGCGTCGCGCGACGACGAAGCGGCGGCGTTCGACGCGCTGGTGCGCGGTGCGCCGGTGCCGCTCGACATGGCGCTCGACCTGCTGCCGGAGGTCGAGCGATGAGCGCGACCAGCGTGACGATGGCGACGAGAGCTACGACGGCGACCAAAGCGGCGACGGCGACTGAACCGGCGACCACGGCAAACACGGCGAATACGGCGAATACGGCGAATACGGCGAATACGGCGAATACGCCGAATACGGCAAACACCACGCGCGGCGCACTGGACGGCCTGAAGGTCGCCGACCTGAGCCGCGTGCTGGGCGGCCCGTACTGCACGCAGGCACTCGCCGACCACGGCGCGACGGTGATCAAGATCGAGCCGCCCGACGGTGACGAGACGCGCGGCTGGGGCCCACCGTTCCTCGGCGACACCGCGTGGTACTTCATGGGCGTGAACCGCAACAAGGAAGGGCTTGCGCTCGACCTGTCCCGCGACGAAGGGCGCGCGATCCTGTGGCGGCTGCTCGAAGACGCCGACGTGCTCGTCGAGAACTTCAAGCCCGGCACGCTCGCGCGCTGGGGGATGGACTATGCACGCGACCTGCAGCCGCGTTTCCCGCGCCTGATCCACTGCGCGGTGACGGGGTTCGGCGACGACGGCCCGCTCGGCGGGTTGCCGGGCTACGACGCGGTGATCCAGGCGATGGCCGGGCTGATGAGCGTGAACGGCGAGCGCGACGGCGCCGCGACGCGCATCGGGCTGCCGATCGTCGACATGGTCACGGGCCTCAACGCGCTCGCCGGCATCCTGCTCGCGCTCGCGGAGCGCGAGAAGAGCGGGCAGGGCCAGTCGATCGACATCGCGCTGTACGACTGCGGCGTGTCGCTGCTGCATCCGCACCTGCCGAACTTCTTCGGCTCCGGGCGCGTGCCCGAGCGCAGCGGCAACGCACATCCGAACATCGCACCGTACGACAGCTATCGCACGGCGACCGTGCCGATCTTCCTCGCGGTCGGCAACGATCGTCAGTTCGCCCGCCTGGTCGCGCATCTCGGTGCGCCGGCGCTTGCGAACGATCCGCGCTTCGTCGACAACCGCAGCCGCTGCGCGCACCGGTCCGAGCTGAAGGTCGAGCTCGAGGTGCGGCTGACTGCCCATCCATGCGAGCCGCTCGCGCGCGACCTGATGGCGGCAGGCGTGCCGTGCGGGCCGGTGCGCACGGTCGCCGACGTCGCGCGCGATCCGCACGCGCTGCATCGCGAACTGTTCGTCGAGATCGGCGCGTATCGCGGAACGGCGTCGCCGGTGAAGCTGTCGCGCACGCCGGCGACCTACCGCTCGCCGCCGCCCGCGCTCGGCCGCGACACGCGCGCGGTGCTCGACCGCCTCGGTGTCGATCCCGCGCTCCAGCAGCAACTGCTCGACGCAGGCGTGCTGACAGTCGCGCCGGACCCGACATGACCGGCCGAGGGCGCGCGCAGGTCGGCGTCCCGAGCCGCCCGATCGCAACGTAACGCAGAGCAACGCAACGCAACGTGAAGCACCCCCGCCAGCCGGCGGCGCAAGGCCGGCCATCCGGCAACGCGCGCGACAGTCGCGCCGCCGATCACAAACATGGAGACATCGATGAGCCGTCCGCAATCCTCGTCCGCCGCGCAGCCGCGGCCCGGCCGCGCCGCCCTGGCGGCGTTCGTCGGCACCACGATCGAGTGGTACGACTTCTACATCTACGGCACCGCCGCCGCACTCGTGTTCGGCAAGGTGTTCTTCTCGAGCACGATGGATCCCGGCGTCGCGACGCTGCTCGCGTTCGTCACGTTCTGGGCCGGCTTCGCCGCGCGGCCGCTCGGCGGGATCGTGTTCGGGCATCTCGGCGATCGCGTCGGCCGCAAGACCGCGCTCGTGATCACGCTGGTGATGATGGGGCTCGCGACGACCGGCATCGGCCTGCTGCCCGGCTACGCGTCGATCGGCGTGTGGGCGCCCGCGGGTCTCGTCGTGCTGCGCGTGCTGCAGGGCATCGCGGTCGGCGGCGAGTGGGGCGGCGCGGTACTGATCGCGAGCGAGAACGCGCCGAAGCATCGCAGCATCCTGTACGCGGCATTCGCGCAACAGGGCTCGCCCACCGGCAACCTGCTCGCCACCGCCGCGTTCTTCGCGCTGAGCGCGCTGCCGACGCCGTCGTTCCTGATGTGGGGCTGGCGCATTCCATTCCTGCTGTCGGCGGTGCTCGTGATCATCGGGATGGTGATCCGGCTGCGGCTCGAGGAGTCGATCGACATGCAGCGCGTGCTCGCGCGCAAGCGCACGGTGAAGCTGCCGCTGCGCGACGTCGTGCGCGATCACTGGCCGGTCGTGCTGCTCGCGGCCGGCACGCTGCCGGTGATCAACGTCACGTATTTCCGCAGCACGTTCGCGCTGTCGTGGGCAACCAAGACGCTCGGCTACGCGCAGGGCACGTTCCTCGGCATCCTGTCGATCTCGCTCGTCGTGCAGTTCCTGATGCAGCCGGTCGGCGCGTGGTTCGTGTCGAAGGTCGACATGCGCCGCGCGATGTGCTGGATCCTGATTCCCGAGATCGTGCTGATGCCCGTGATGTTTCATGCGCTCGCGACGCGTTCGTACTGGGTCGCCGTCGCGGGGATGTGCATCTCGACGATCCCGTCGGCGATGTTCTACGGCGCGGTCGGCGGCGTGCTCGCGCGCGTGTTCCCGGCCAATATCCGCTATACGGGGCTGTCGCTCGCGTATCAGCTGAGCGCGCTCGTCGTCGGCGGCGGCACGCCGGTGCTCGCGCAGGCGATCCTGAACGCGACCGGCAGCATCGTCGGCGTCGCGATCGCGTCGGGGCTCTATGCGCTCGTGTCGCTCGCATGCATGCTCGCGCTGCTCAATCGCACCGGCTATCGCGCGGACGAGTTGTCGACGGCGGAGCGCAGCGATGCGGCCGAATGGGGTACTGAAGCCGCCAACGCCGACAATGCGGCCGGCGAGGCTGCGCAGCCGGACGACCGCGGCACGTTGAAACCGGCGGGGTGAGCCGGGCAGGCCGGCGTGATTCAGCACGCTGGCGAGTCGGTGATTCGGTGATGCGGTGATGCGGTGATGCGGTGAGGCGGGTACGCGGTGATGCGGGGAGGCGATAATTGGCCGCTCCGGCCGCTCCGGCCGCTCCGGCCGCTCCGGCGGCACCGGGCGCCGCACGGATCGCGCGCCGCATGGCCTCGACTCGCGCCCAATCGCGCGTCCCAACTCACGCATCCCAAAAGCAAACGGCACCGTGCGATACACGGTGCCGTCTGCATTTACGCAACGTCACTTCACTTCGCGACGAAGCCGGCCCGGCCGGCCGTCGCGCGCCGCGGCGCTCAGCCTTCGGTCGGCGGCACGTAGCCGGACGCCTGGTCCGCGCCGTCGCCGAAGAAGTACTTCTCGGTCTGCTTCATCAGGTACTGACGCGCGCGCGGATCGGCCATGTTCAGACGGTTCTCGTTGATCAGCATCGTCTGCTGCTTGAGCCAGCCTTGCCAGGCTTCCTTCGACACGCTTTCGTAAATGCGCTTGCCGAGTTCGCCCGGCAGCGGCGGGAAATCGAGACCTTCGGCTTCCTTGCCGAGTTTCGCGCATTGGATCATTCGAGCCATCGTGTACTTCTCCTGTAATCGGTCTGGGGGGAAGGGCAGTCGTGCCTGCGCTCAGAGCTGCTTCATCAGCACGAGCGACTTGCGCTGCCAGTTATAGAGTTTGCGGCGGTCTTCCGGCAGGTCGTCGACGCTGACCTTGACGAAGCCGCGCTTGAGGAACCAGTGCTCGGTGCGCGTCGTGAGCACGAAGATGTGCGTGAGGCCGCGCGCGCGGGCGCGCTGCTCGATGCGCTTGAGCAGGCGTTCGCCGTCGCCCGAGCCCTGTGCTTCGGGTGCCACCGTCAGGCACGCCATCTCGCCGATCTTTTCCTGCTGGTACGGATACAGCGCCGCGCAGCCGAACAGCACGCCATCGTGCTCGATCACCGAGAAGTGGTCGATGTCGCGTTCGATCTGGTGGCGGCCGCGCCGCACCAGCGTGCCGTCCGACTCGAGCGGCTCGATCAGCGACAGGATCCCGCCGACGTCGTCCGGCGTCGCCTCGCGCAGGCTCTCGAGGTTCTCGTACGAGATCATCGTGCCGACGCCGTCGTGCAGGAACAGTTCGAGCAGCATGCTGCCGTCGAGCGATTGCGGAATCAGGTGGGCGCGGGTCACGCCGCCGCGGCATGCGCGGATCGAATGCTTCAGGAAGAACCCGTCGTCGCCCTGGATGTTGCCGGAATCGAGCAGCTCGGCCGCCGCGTCGAGCGACATTTCACGCACGAGCTCGCCTTCGTCGTCGACGATGCCGGGCCCGTCGGTCAGGAAGATGATCTTGTCGGCGCGCAGCGCGATCGCGGCGGCGGATGCGACGTCTTCCATCGACAGGTTGAACGCCTCGCCGGTCGGCGAGAAGCCGAGCGGCGACAGCAGCACGAGCTTGCGGCTCGCGAGCGAATGACGGATCGATTCGGCGTCGATCTTGCGCACGATGCCCGTGTGCGCGAAATCGACCCCGTCGAGAATCCCCACCGGCCGTGCGGTCACGAAGTTGCCGGACACGACGCTGATGTGCGCATGCGCCATCGGCGAGTTCGGCAGACCCTGGCTGATCGCGGCTTCGATGTCGAGACGGACTTCGCCGGCCGCTTCCTTCGCGGATTCGAGCGCGCGCGCATCGGTGATGCGCAGCCCGTGCGAAAACTCGGATTCGACACCATGCAGGCTCAGCTGCTCCTCGACCTGCGGCCGCGAGCCGTGCACCAGCACGATCTGGATGCCCATCGCCTGCAACAGCGCGATGTCGGACACGAGCGCGTTCAGCAGCCCCTGCTGCACCACTTCGCCGCCGAACCCCACGACGAACGTGCTGTTGCGGAACTTGTGGATATAGGGCGCGACGGAGCGCATCCAGTCGACGAACTGCGCGTGGCTGGCGGCCGAATCGTCGGCGGCCGGCGGCGTCGCGGCGCCGGTCTGGGCGGGAGGGAGGTCGGTTTGGGAATTCATGGGCGGGATTATAATGCGCCCCCATGTCGAATGTACCTAAAAGTCCCGCGCCGACGCGGGCCAAAGCGCCGTCGGCGAAGCACCCGGAAGGTGCAGCCGATGCGCGCCGGCAGCAGGGCGAGCCGCGCCAGCAGCAGCACCAGCAACAGCAGGCGGGCAAGCCGCCGCGCGGACCGCGCGGCGACGACCGGCGCCGCAACGATGGTCAGCAGGGTCAGCAAGGCCAGCCGGCCGCGAAGGACGCGCCGCAGGCCACCGGCGAGCGCGCGCCGCGTCGCGAGCGTCCGCCGCGCGCGGCTGTCGCACCGAATCCGGTTCCGCCGATCACGTACCCCGAAAGCCTGCCCGTGTCGGGCAAGCGCGACGAGATCGCGCGCGCGATCGCCGGTCATCAGGTCGTCATCGTTTGCGGCGAAACGGGCTCGGGCAAGACCACCCAGCTGCCGAAGATCTGCCTCGATCTCGGCCGCGGTCTCGGCGCCGGCGGCACGGGCCTGATCGGCCATACGCAGCCGCGGCGCCTCGCCGCGTCGTCGACCGGCCGGCGGATCGCCGAGGAGCTCGGCACGCCGTTCGGCGAAGTGGTCGGCTACAAGGTGCGCTTCACCGACAATCTCGCGCCGGGCGCGTCCGTCAAGCTGATGACGGACGGCATCCTGCTCGCCGAGACGCAGACCGATCCGTTGCTGAAGGCGTACGACACGCTGATCATCGACGAGGCGCACGAGCGCAGCCTGAACATCGACTTCCTGCTCGGCTACCTGAAGGGAATCCTGCCGCGGCGGCCGGACCTGAAGCTGATCGTCACGTCCGCGACGATCGACGCCGACCGCTTCGCGCGCCATTTCGGCAGCGACGAGCGTCCGGCGCCCGTGATCGAGGTGAGCGGGCGGCTGTATCCGGTCGAGATGCGCTACCGGCCGGTGGCCGAGGATCGCCCGGCCGTGAAGAACGCGGAAGGCACGGGCGGCCGCGATCGCGTGAAGACCGCGCGCGAAGCCGAACGCGACCTGATGGACGCGATCGTCGACGCGGTCGACGAGCTGTGTCGCGAAGGCCCCGGCGACGTGCTGGTGTTCCTGCCCGGCGAGCGCGAGATCCGCGAGGCGGCTGAAGCGCTGCGCAAGCACCATCCGCCGCATACCGAGATCCTGCCGTTGTTCGCGCGGCTGTCGGCGGCCGACCAGGACAAGGTGTTCAAGGCGTCGAACGCGCGCCGCATCGTGCTCGCGACCAACGTGGCCGAAACCTCGCTGACGGTGCCGGGCATCCGCTACGTCGTCGACACCGGTCTCGCGCGCGTGAAGCGCTATTCGTACCGGAACAAGGTCGAGCAGCTGCAGGTCGAGTCGATCTCGCAGGCCGCCGCGAACCAGCGCGCGGGCCGCTGCGGCCGCGTGGCCGACGGCGTGTGCATCCGCTTGTACGAGGAAAGCGACTACCAGGCGCGCGCACGCTTCACCGATCCCGAAATCCTGCGCTCGTCGCTCGCATCGGTGATCCTGCGGATGAAGTCGCTGCACCTGACCGCGATCGAATCGTTCCCGTTTCTCGAGCCGCCGCCCGGCCGCGCGATCGCGGACGGCTACCAGCTGCTCAACGAACTCGGCGCGGTCGACGACGACAACGCGCTGACGCCGCTCGGCCGCGAACTCGCGCGGCTGCCGCTCGACCCGCGCGTCGGCCGGATGATTCTCGCCGCGCGCGACCAGCAGTCGCTGCGCGAGGTGCTGATCATCGCGAGCGCGCTGTCGGTGCAGGACCCGCGCGACCGTCCGATCGAAGCGCAGGAGCAGGCCGACCAGGCGCATCGCCGGTTCGCCGACGAGCGTTCCGAATTCCTGCAGTGGCTGAAGATCTGGGCGTGGTTCGAAGAGGCCGTCGCGCACAAGAAATCGAATCGCCAGCTGATCGACGCATGCCGGCAGAATTTCCTGTCGCACCTGCGGCTGCGCGAATGGCGCGACGTTCATTCGCAGTTGTTGACGGTCGTGCGCGAGCACGGCTGGCGGTTGAACGAGGTCGAGGCGACCTACGAACAGGTGCATCTGGCCCTGTTGACGGGCCTGCTCGGCAACCTCGGGATGAAAGCCGACGACGATCCGCACTACCTCGGCGCGCGCGGGATCAAGTTCTACCTGTGGCCGGGCTCCGCGCTCGCGAAGAAGGCGGGCCGCTGGGTGATGGCGGCCGAACTCGTCGAGACGAGCCGGCTGTACGCGCGCTGCCTCGCGAAGATCGAGCCGGAGTGGGTCGAGAAGATCGGCGCGCACCTGCTGAAGAAATCGCTGTCGGAGCCGCACTGGGAGAAGCGTCCGGCACAGGTCAGCGCGTTCGAGCGCGCGACGCTGTACGGGCTGCCGATCTACCACCGCCGGCGCGTCGCGTTCGGCCAGCAGGATCCGGCGCGCGCGCGCGAGCTGTTCATCCGCGGCGCGCTGGTCGAAGGCGAGTTCGACACGAAGCTGCCGTTCTTCGCGCACAACCGCAAGCTGCTCGCCGACATCGAGCAGCTCGAGCACAAGTCGCGCCGGCAGGACGTGCTGGTCGACGACGAGCTGATCTACGCGTACTACGACCACGCGATTCCGGAGGGCATCCACACGGGCGCGGCGTTCGAGCGCTGGTATCGCGACGAGGTGAAGAAGGGCGGGCAAGCGGAGGACAAGGCGCGGCTGCTGTACCTGTCGCGTGACGACCTGATGCGCCACGAGGCGGCCGGCGTGACGACGGAGCTGTTCCCGAAGCGCGCGACGATGGCCGGCGTCGAGATGGCGCTGACCTACCATTTCGAGCCCGGCACGCCGCGCGACGGCGTGACGCTCGCGGTGCCGCTCTTCGCGCTGAACCAGGTCGACGCGCGCCGCTGCGAATGGCTCGTGCCGGGGATGCTGAAGGAAAAGGTGCAGCTGCTCTTGAAGTCGCTGCCGCAGAAACTGCGCCGGCATTGCGTGCCGCTGCCCGAGTACGCGGCCGGCTTCGTCGAGCGCACGGGCCGCGAGCGCTTCGGTGCGGGCGGTCTCGTCGAGGCGCTGATCGCCGACGTGCGCGGCGAGACGCAGGTCGCGATGAAGACGGCCGACTTCAAGCTCGAGACGCTGCCCGCGCACCTGTTCATGAACTTCAAGGTGATCGACGAGCACGGCCGCCAGCTCGCGATGGGGCGCAATCTCGCGCAGCTGCGTCAGGAACTCGGCGCGCAGGCGCAGCAGCAGTTTCAGAAGATCGCGGCGGCATCGACGATCGCGCCCGGCGGCGAAGCCGGCGCGGACGTGGCGGGCGGTGCGCCGGCGGCGCGCGCCACGCCGGGGCCGGCGGGTTCGCCAGGTTCGACGGCAAAGGGCGGCAAGCCGGCCAAGGGCGCGGCACCGCAAACGACGGCTGCGGCCGAAACCGGCGCGACCGCGCTGTACGAGAACCTGACGACGTGGAACTTCGGCAAGCTCCCCGAGCTGCTGGAGATCCGCCGGCGCGGCCAGACGCTGTACGGCTACCCGGCGCTCGTCGATCGCGGCACGCATTGCGACGTCGAGGTGTTCGACTCGCCGGAGGAGGCCGCGCGGATCCACCGGGCCGGGCTGCGGCGGCTGTTCGCGCTGCAGCTGAAGGAGCCGATCAAGTTCCTCGAGAAGAATTTACCGGGGCTGCGCGAGATGGCGATGCAGTACATGTCGCTCGGCACCCAGGACGAGCTGCGCGACCAGCTGATCGACACCGCGCTCGACCGCGCGTGCCTGCAGGATCCGCTGCCCGACGACGACGCGAGCTTCCACGCGCGCCGCGACGAGGGCCGCAGCCGCCTGAACCTGCTCGCGCAGGAGATCGCGCGGCTCGTCGGGCAGATCCTTGCCGAGTACGCGGGGCTCGCGAAGAAGCTCACGCAGGCGAAGCCGTTCGCGCAGGCCCATGCGGATCTGCAGCAGCAGCTCGGTGCGCTGGTCGGCAAGCGCTTCGTGATCGATACGCCTTACGCGCAGCTTGCACACTTCCCGCGCTACCTGAAGGGCATCGCGCTGCGGATCGACAAGCTGAAGGCCGACCCGGCGCGCGACGCGAAGCAGTCCGCCGAGCTGATCCCGCTCGTGCAGCAGTACCAGCGCGCGGTGTCGCAGCGCGGCGGCGTCGCGGATGCGCGGCTCGCGGAATTCCGCTGGCTGCTGGAGGAATTGCGAATTTCGCTGTTCGCGCAGGAACTGCGCACGCCGATGCCGGTCTCTGTCAAGCGTCTGCACAAGGTCTGGGAGTCGATGCAGCGCTAGTGTTGCATCGGTCGTCCAGGCCCATGGCGGCGGCGCGCTCTGGCCCCGCCGCCGCGGCATGCGTCGAACCGGCGCAATGCCGGCTCGCGTCAACCGGCGGGGCCCGCCGAACGTTTAACAATGACTGCTGTTCCACGACGTGAGTCTTCATGCGCACTTTCCTTTCCCTCGGCCGCACGCTTGCGCTGGCCGCCGCCGTGCTGGCGCCCGCCGCACACGCGAACAACGTGATCGTCCTCAACTCGGCCGAAGCGACGCTTTCCCTGATCGACCAGCAGTCCCGCGAGGTCGTGTCCACGCTGCCGACCGGCAAGGAACCGCACCATTTGATGGCGACGCCCGACAATTCGTCGCTGATCGTCGCCAATTCGGTCTCGAACAGCCTGATGTTCGTCGATCCGAAGACCGGCAAGCTGCAGCGCACGGTCGAAGGCATCGAGGATCCGTACCAGCTCGGCTTCTCGCCCGATAAAAAATGGTTCGTGTCGACCGGGCTGCGCCTCGACCGGCTCGACATCTACAGCTACGACGGCCACGACCTGCATCTCGTGAAGCGCTTGCCGCTCGCGGTGATGCCGAGCCACATCGCGTTCACGAAGGACAGCAAGACCGTGCTCGTGTCGCTGCAGGTGTCCGGCGAGATCGCGGCGGTCGACCTCGCGACGCAGACGGTCACGTGGAAGATGCCGGTCGGCAAGGTGCCGGCGGGCCTGTGGATGACGCCGGACGACAAATACCTGCTGGTCGGCATGACGGGCGCCGATTACATCGCGGTCGTCGACTGGCGCAATCAGAAGGTCGTGAAGACGATCCAGACCGGCAAGGGCGCGCACAACTTCCGCTCGCTCGCCGACGGCACGCACGTCGCGATCACGAACCGGGTGGCGAACACGATCAGCATCATCGACGAGATCACGCTCACCAAGGTCGGCGACATCACCGGCCTGCTGCCGGGCCCGGACGACATGGAATTGTCGGCCGACAAGAAGACGCTGTGGGTGACGTTCCGCTTCGCGAAGAAGGTCGGGATCATCGATCTGGCATCGCGCAAGCTGGTGCAGACGATCTCCGTCGGCCGCTCGCCGCACGGCATCTACTTCTACGACCGCGCGCCGTGGAAGGCGGCGAACGGCGCGTAACGGACGGAGACCGGCGATGCTGCACCTGATTGATACCTTCGTGTCGAACATCCAGACCTGGCTGTACGTCGACGTCGTGCAGCCGCTCCTCTTCAAGTTCAACCTGATGGACTACGACGAGGACACCTACGACGCGCTGTACTGGGTGATCATCGGCGCGCTGCAGATGGTGCTGATGTTCGCGCTGCTGCGCCCGCTCGAGGCGCTCGCGCCCGTCGAGCGCTGGAAGAACCGCCGCGCGGTGCGGGTCGACGTGCTCTACACGGCGATCTCGAAGCTGGGCATCTACACGCTGTTCTTCTTCTTCGCGCTGCAGCCGGTGTTCGACAGGTTCCAGGCCGCGCTGCGCCTGCACGGCGTGTCGAACGTCAACCTCGACTATCTGTGGCCGGGCGTGACCTCGCAGCCGATCGTCGCGTTCGCGATCTACCTCGTCGTGCTCGATTTCGCCGGTTACTGGTATCACCGCTGGCAGCACAAGTTCGGCATCTGGTGGGAACTCCACGCGGTCCATCACAGCCAGCGGCAGATGTCGCTGTGGTGCGACGACCGCAACCACCTGCTCGACGACGTGCTGCAATCGTGTTTCTTCGCGGCGATCGCGCTCGTGATCGGCGTCACGCCGTCGCAGTTCGTCGTGCTGACCGCGGTCACCAACTTCCTGCAGAGCATCCAGCATGTGAACGCGCGGCTGTCGTACGGCCGGCTCGGCGAGCGCCTGCTCGTGAGCCCGACCTTCCATCGCCGCCACCACGCGGTCGGCTACGGCCACGAAGGCACCAAGTACGGCTGCAACTTCGGCGTGCTGTTCCCGTGGTGGGACATGATGTTCGGCACCGCGTCGTGGAACCGCACGGTCGAGCCGACCGGCATCCGCGAGCAGGTCGAAGGCGTGTCCTACGGCGAAGGCTTCTGGGCGCAGCACGGCCTCGCATTCGTGCGGATCTTCCGCCGCCTCGTTCCCGCGAAGGCCGGCGCGGCGTCCGCCTGACCCGTCACCGTTCCGTTGAAAGGCTTTCCGACACGGCCCGTATGCGCTTTGGCGCATGCGGGCCGTGTGGTTTATGCTTTCCCCGTTTTTCTCCATCGATACAGGTCCGCATGAACGACTTGCTGCGCTCCTTCGTCCGGGCATTCGCCAGCGCGCTGCATCCGCGCATGCTGTGGCTCACCCTGATGCCGTTCGTCGTCTCGGCGCTGCTGTGGGGCGTCGTGCTGTGGTTCTCGTGGCAGACGCTGATCGACGCCGCGCGCGGCGCGCTCGACGGCTTCGTGTTGACGGCCGCGCTGTACCGCATGTTCGACGCGGTCGGCATGTCGCAGCTGCATGCGGTCGTCGCGCCGTTCGTCGTCGTGTCGCTCGCAATCCCGCTGATCGTGCTGACCGTGCTGCTGCTGATCGCGACGATCTCGATGCCGGTCGTGATCAAGCACCTGTCGAACCGCCAGTTCGCCGCGCTCGAGGCGAAGCGGGGCGGCACGTTCTTCGGCAGCGTTGCCAATTCGCTGGGCGCGGCGATCGTCGGCGTCGTGCTGCTCGTCGTCACGATCCCGCTGTGGCTGATTCCGCCGTTCTTCGCTCTGCTGCCGCCCGTGATCTGGGGCTGGCTCACCTACCGCGTGATGACCTACGACGCGCTCGCGCAGCACGCGAGCCGCGACGAACGCCGCGCGCTCGTGCGGCAGCATCGCTGGCCGCTGATCGGCATCGGCGTCGCGACCGGGCTGCTCGGCACCGTGCCGACCTTCGTGTGGGTATCGTCGGTCTGGATGATGGTGCTGTTTCCGTTCGTGGCGGCGGCCATGATCTGGGTTTACGCTTTCATCCTCGTCTTCTCGGCGCTGTGGTTCGGGCACTATTGCCTGCGCGCGCTGGACGACCTGCGCGCGAAATCGCGCGCCACCGCAATCGACATGGGGCAGGCATGAGCATCGGCATCATCATCATCGGCGACGAAATCCTTTCGGGCCGCCGGCAGGACAAGCATCTGGCGAAGGTCGTCGAGCTGCTCGGCGCGCGCGGCCTCGCGCTCGACTGGGCCGAATACGTCGGCGACGATCCGGCGCGCATCACCGCGACGCTCGCCCGCGCGATCGCGTCCGGCGACATCGTGTTCTCCACCGGCGGGATCGGCGCCACGCCGGACGACCACACGCGCCAGTGCGCGGCCGCCGCGCTCGGCGTGCCGCTCGAGCTGCATCCGGAAGCGAAGGCGCTGATCTCGGAGCGCATCCGCGAGACACACACCGATCCGGCCACGCCGGTCGACTTCGAGTCGCCGGAAAACCAGCACCGCTTCAACATGGGCGTGTTCCCGAAGGGCGCGACGATCATCCCGAACGGCTATAACCGGATTCCCGGGTTCTCGGTCGGCGATCTCCATTTCGTGCCGGGCTTCCCGGTGATGGCATGGCCGATGATCGAATGGGTGCTGGACACGAAATACGCGCATCTGCATCACGCGACGCCGCACGCGGAGCGCTCGCTGTACGTGTTCGAGCTTCCGGAGTCGACGCTCACGCCGCTGATGGAGAAGATCGAGCGCGACTTCCCGGGCGTGCGCGTGTTCAGCCTGCCGAGCGTCGGCGACGCCGAGCGCGGCGGAATCTACGCGCGCCGGCATATCGATCTCGGCGTGAAGGGCGAGCCGGAAGCGGTCGCGGCCGCGTTCGTGAAGCTGCGCGAAGGCGTGCACCTGCTCGGCGGCGACGTCGTCGAACCGGACGCGCCGCGCGCCTGAGCGGCCGGACATCGGTTGCGCATCGGTCGCGCGACCCGGCACGCTGGCCGCGCAAACACCACGGGCCGCGCAACGCGGCCCGTCATCGGGATGTCATCGCCCGGCTCGACGATGTCGCAGTCGGGCGTGTGGGAACGAACGCGCGGTCAGGCGCCGATCCACGGCAGTTTCCGGAAGCACCAGCCGTCGACCGTCTTGCGGTGGCCTTCGGCATCCTTGCCGCCCTCGAAGCCTTCGAGCAGGTCGAACGCCTTCGTGAAGCCGGCCTGCGCGGACGCGACCGCGGCGAGCTTCGAGCGCGCGGCGCTGCGGCACAGGAACAGGATCGGCGTATCGGCCGGGAGGGCCGCCTTCAGTTCGTTGACGAATTCGGCGTTCGGCACGCCGCCCGGGTAGCGCGTCCATTCGACGTGCAGGTACTGGCCGTCGCCGACGAGCGGGCGGCCGATCCAGTCGAGCTCGGCGCGGGTGCGCACGTCGACGAGGCGCGCGGACGGGTCGAGCTGCAGCAGTTCGAATGCCTCGACCGGCGCCAGCGCGCCGGCATAGTTGAGCGCGCCTTGGGCGCGGCGTTCTTCGGCCTTCGCGTAAAGCTGGTCGAGCGTACTCATGGCAGGAGGTCTCCGTAGCGGTCAAACGAACATTCTAGCGCGGTGCCGTCGCGCGGATGATCGAGCGGGCCGGCCGCGCATGCACCGCCCACGCGCTCACCAAAAAAGTGCAGAATGGCGTGCATGCACCAGAATGAATCCGTCGCGCCGGCGCATCCGCTCGATTGCACCAACGCGGTGCGACGGAGCGGGGGGCGATGCGGCCGCCGGCCCCGGAATCGCGCAGTCGGGCCCCGCTGCGGCGCGCTCTGGCGCGATTCACGTCGGTTTTGCGATGATTGGCACGGAAGCTGCTATATAGAATTCGGTCGACCCGGAGCGCGCTGCGCCAAAGCCAGACTCCGGGCAGCTCGATAAACGAGGCGGTTCCCAGTCCGCCGGAATTGTTCAATCAGGAGAAGAGGTTATGAGTAAAACCGTCGCCGACGTCATGCAGCTCGTGAAGGACGAGGACGTCAAGTTTGTCGATTTCCGCTTCACGGACACGCGCGGCAAGGAACAGCACGTGTCGGTGCCGGTTTCGGCGTTTGACGAAGACAAGTTCGAGAGCGGCCATGCATTCGACGGTTCGTCGATCGCCGGCTGGAAGGGCATCGAGGCGTCGGACATGCTGCTCATGCCGGATCCGACCGCCGCATTCGTCGACCCGTTCTACGAAGAGTCCACCCTGGTGCTGACCTGCGACGTGGTCGAGCCGGCCGACGGCAAGGGCTACGAGCGCGACCCGCGTTCGCTCGCGAAGCGCGCCGAAGCGTACCTGAAGAGCACGGGCATCGGCGACACGGCCTACTTCGGTCCGGAACCCGAATTCTTCATTTTCGACTCGGTCCAGTGGAACACGGACATGTCGGGCTGCTTCGTGAAGATCAACTCGGAAGAAGCACCGTGGTCGTCGGCCAAGGAATTCGAAGGCGGCAACACGGGTCACCGTCCGGGCACGAAGGGCGGCTACTTCCCGGTCGCGCCGGTCGACACGTTCCAGGACATGCGTTCGGAAATGTGCCTGCTGCTCGAACAGCTCGGCATCCCGGTCGAAGTGCACCACCACGAAGTGGCGGGCCAGGGCCAGAACGAAATCGGCACGAAGTTCTCGACGCTGGTTCAGCGCGCCGACTGGACGCAATGGTCGAAGTACATCATCCATAACGTCGCGCACTCGTACGGCAAGACGGCAACGTTCATGCCGAAGCCGGTCGTCGGCGACAACGGTTCGGGCATGCACGTTCACCAGTCGATCTGGAAGGACGGCCAGAACCTGTTCGCAGGCAACGGCTACGCCGGCCTGTCGGAACTCGCGCTGTTCTACATCGGCGGCATCATCAAGCACGCTCGCGCGCTGAACGCGATCACGAACCCGACGACGAACTCGTACAAGCGTCTGGTCCCGCACTTCGAAGCACCGGTCAAGCTCGCCTACTCGGCACGCAACCGTTCGGCATCGATCCGCATTCCGCACGTGTCGAACCCGAAGGGCCGCCGTATCGAAACGCGCTTCCCGGATCCGATGGCGAACCCGTACCTGCTGTTCTCGGCACTGATGATGGCAGGCCTCGACGGGATCCAGAACAAGATCCATCCGGGCGAAGCAGCCGACAAGAACCTGTACGACCTGCCGCCGGAAGAGGATGCAAAGATCCCGACCGTCTGCGCAGGCCTCGACCAGGCACTGGAAGCGCTCGACCAGGATCGCGAGTTCCTGACCCGCGGCGGCGTGTTCACCGACAGCATGCTCGACGCGTACCTCGCGCTGAAGGAGCAGGAGCTGGCGAAGTTCCGCATGACGACGCACCCGATCGAGTTCGAGATGTACTACTCGCTGTAATCGGCGATGGCGCTTCGAATCAGCGCCGTCATGCCGGTTCGTTCCCGTCGCGCGGCTTGCGGCGGGAACCGCGGAGTCTGAAAGGGGACGGCGTCCAGCCGTCCCTTTTTTGTTCCGAAAATTTTCGTTTTTCGACCCGGTGAGGCGCGATACGCACGCAAGATGGCTCTGAAGAATCTGATCAAGGCGAGAACGGGGCAGCCCGAGCGACTGACGGAAGACGAGCGGCTGATGCGCTCGGGCCTGCTTGCCGGGCTGGAGGCGCTACCGACGGCCGTGATCGTGCTCGACCGCAAGACGCTCCGGGTCGCGTTCGCGAACCCGTCTGCGGAAGCGATGCTCGACATCTCGCGCCGGCAGCTCGCGCAGCGGCCCTGGGGCGAGATTTTCCCGAACGCGAACGAACTCGCGTCGACGATCACCGCGATCGGCCAGGAGCGCTTTCACGCGACGCATCTCGACACCGTGCTCGACCGGCCCGGCCGCGAACCGCTGCACGTGCATGCGATCGTCGGCTTCCTCGAGACCGCGCCCGATTTCGTGCTCGTCGAGCTGTTCGAGAACGAACGGCAGTCGCGCACCGATCGCGAGGAGCGTATCCACGACCTGACCGCGGTCAACAAGCAGCTGATTCGCAACCTCGCGCACGAGATCAAGAACCCGCTCGGCGGCATTCGCGGCGCAGCCCAGCTGCTCGAATTCGAGCTGAGCGAGCGCGAGCGCGGCGAGTTGCGCGAATACACGCAGGTGATCATCAAGGAGTCCGACCGCCTGCAGACCCTCGTCGACCGGTTGCTGGAGCCGCATCGGCATCCGCATATCGTCGGCGACGTGAACATTCACGAAGTATGCGAACGCGTGCGCGCGGTGATGCTCGCGGAATTTCCGCGCGGGCTCACGATCGAGCGCGACTACGACGTCAGCGTGCCGGACCTGCGCGGCGACAAGGAGCAGTTGATCCAGGCGCTGCTGAACATCGTGCGCAATGCCGCGCAGGCGCTGCGCGAACGGATCGCGCAGGGCGACGCGAAGATCGAGCTGCGCACGCGCGTCGCGCGCAAGGTAACGATCGCAAAGCGCCTGTACAAGCTGGCACTGGCGCTGCACGTGGTCGACAACGGGCCCGGCATACCGGAGGAGATCCGCGACCGGATCTTCTATCCGCTCGTGTCCGGGCGCGACGACGGCAGCGGCCTCGGCCTCACGCTCGCGCAGACCTTCGTGCAGCAGCACGACGGGATGATCGAGGTCGAGAGCCGGCCCGGCCGTACCGAATTTCAGATCCTGCTGCCGCTCGACCATTGAGCCGCGGCATGGCGATTCACCGGATTCACCAATCTCTGACCGACCTATGAAGCCGATCTGGATAGTAGACGACGACCAATCGATCCGCTGGGTGCTCGAAAAGGCACTCGCTCGGGATAGCTTCGCGACGAAGAGCTTCGCGAACGTGCGCGACGCGCTCGCCGCGCTCGACCACGAGACGCCGCAGGTGCTGGTGTCCGACATCCGGATGCCGGGCGGTTCCGGCCTCGAGTTGCTGCAGGCGATGCACGAGCGCCTGCCGGGCCTGCCCGTCATCATCATGACGGCGTTCTCCGATCTCGACAGCGCCGTCGCGGCGTTCCAGGGCGGCGCGTTCGAATATCTGGCGAAGCCGTTCGACGTCGACAAGGCCGTCGAGCTGATTCGCCGCGCGGTCGAGGAAAGCCTGCGCGCCGGCGCGCCGCAGGACGAGCGCGTGGCCGAAGCGCCCGAGATGCTCGGCCAGGCGCCCGCGATGCAGGACATGTTCCGCGCGATCGGCCGGCTGTCGCATTCGGCCGCGACCGTGCTGATCACCGGCGAGTCGGGCACCGGCAAGGAGCTCGTCGCGCGGGCGCTGCACCGTCACAGCCCGCGGGCGAACGGCCCGTTCATCGCGCTGAACACCGCGGCGATTCCGAAGGACCTGCTCGAATCCGAACTGTTCGGTCATGAGCGCGGCGCGTTCACCGGCGCGCAGACGACGCGCCAGGGCCGCTTCGAGCAGGCCGAGAACGGCACGCTGTTCCTCGACGAAATCGGCGACATGCCGTTCGATCTGCAGACGCGCCTGTTGCGCGTGCTGTCGGACGGGCAGTTCTATCGGGTCGGCGGCCACAACCCGCTGCGCGCGAACGTGCGCGTGATCGCGGCGACGCACCAGAATCTCGAGGCGCGCGTGCGGCAAGGGCTGTTCCGCGAAGACCTTTACCACCGGCTCAACGTGATCCGGCTGCGGCTGCCGCCGCTGCGTGAACGCAGCGAGGACATCGCGCTGCTCACGCGCCACTTCCTGCAAAAGAGTGCGCGCGATCTCGGCGTCGAGCCGAAGCGCGTGTCCGACGAGGCGCTCGCGTATCTGACGTCGCTTCCGTTTCCGGGCAACGTGCGGCAGCTCGAGAACCTCGCGAACTGGCTGACCGTGATGGCGCCCGCGCAGACGGTCGAGATCAAGGACCTGCCGCCCGATCTCGTGCCGACCGGCGCGCCGGTGACGGCGACGTCCGACGACGCCGGGAGCGGTAACGGTGTCGGGGGCGGTGCGGGTGATATCGTGCGCGCGCAATCTCCGGCCGGTGCGGTGTCGTTGACGTCCGCACCCGTCGCGGCTGCGCCGAACGGCAGCGCGCCGGCCGGCTATCCGATGTGGGAAAGCGGGCTGCGCACCGAAGTCGCGCGGCTGCTGCGCGAGAATTCGTCCGACGTGATGGACGAGCTCGCACGCCGCTTCGAGGCGGCCGTGATCCGCGAGGCACTCGACTTCACGCGCGGCCGCAAGGTCGAGGCGGCCGAGCGGCTCGGCATTGGCCGCAACACGATCACGCGCAAGATCCAGGAACTGCATCTGGAGCCGTAAGCTACTCCCTCGCGGCATGCGCGCGCATCGCGCGTGCCGCGATCGGACATAATCGCGGTTTGCCGTCACGTACGCTTCCGTCATGTCCGATTCCTGCCGCTGGCCCGCCGAGGCCGATCCCTTCCGTTTTCTCGAAGCGCTCGACAGCAAGCGCGCCCGTGCGTGGGTCGACGAGCAGAACGCGCGCACGCGTGCCGCACTGCGCGACGACGATGCGTATCGCGCGCTCACCGCGCGGCTCGCGCACGCGTATTTGCCGCGCGAGCGCCCGGTGATTCCGACCCGCTGGCGCGACTGGGCGTACGACCTGTGGCAGGACGATCTCCATCCGAAGGGCCTGTGGCGCCGCGCGCGCTGGGACGACTGGCGTGCCGGCCGGCCCGAGTGGGAAACGCTGCTCGACGTCGACGCGCTCGGTGCGCAAGAGGGCGAGTCGTGGGTGTTCGAGCAGGACGCGATCCTGTACCCGGACGGCGACCGCGCGCTGCTGTCGCTGTCGCCGGGCGGTGCCGATGCGGTCGTCGTGCGCGAGTTCGATCTCGTCGAGCGCCGGTTCGTCGACGGCGGTTTCACGATCGACGAGCCGGGCCATCACACGGTGGGCTGGATCGATCGCGATACCGTCTACGTGAGCTGGGATCGCGGCGAAGCGCATGCGACCGCGGCCGGCTATCCGTACGATGCGCGCCGCTGGGTGCGCGGCACGTCGCTCGCCGATGCGCCGGTCGTGTTTCGCGGTGAACCCGACGACATCAGCGCGGGCGCGGCGTTCGATCCGATCGACGGCCGCCATGTCGCGTGGCGCAGCGTGGATTTCTTCGACGCGCATGCGTACTGGCTGACCGACGCTGGCGAGTGGTCGCGCTACGACGTGCCGACGCATGTCGAGGTCGGCTTCTGGGAAGGCTGGCTCGTGCTGGAGCCGCGGCTCGACTGGGACTGCGGCGGCGTGCATCACGCGGGCGGCTCGCTGCTCGCGATTCGCGAGCAGGCATTCCTCGCCGGGTCGCGCGAACTCACGACGCTGTTCGAACCGCGGCCCTCGACGTCCGCGTGCACGTGGACACACACGCGCACGATGCTGATCGCGAGCTGGCTCGACGACGTGCACAACCGGACGATGCTGTGGCAGCCGCGCCAGGGCGATGACGGCGCGTGGACCTGGACCGCGCGGCCGTTCGAGTGGCCGGGCGATGCACAGATCGACGTCGAGCCGGTCGAGTCGACGCTGAACGACGACGTGTACGTGGACGTCGACACTTATCTCGATCCGCCCGAATGCTGGCTCGCCGATCTGAACGATCGCGCGGCCGATGCGCCGTCGCGCCGCGTGCTGCTCGACCGGCCGCCGGTGCGGTTCGATGCGGCGGGGCTCGTCGTGCGTCGTGCGACTGCGCGCTCGCGCGACGGCACGCTCGTGCCGTACACGCTGATCGGGCCGCGCGACGCGCTCGATGGGCCGGACCGGCCCGATGGCGGCGCTCGCGTCGCGCGGCCGTGCCTGCTGTCAGGCTACGGCGGCTTCGCGATTCCGAACCTGCCGGGCTATAGCGATGCGCTCGGCATCGCGTGGCTCGAACGCGGCGGCGTCGCGGCGTTCGCGCACATCCGGGGCGGCGGCGAATTCGGGCCCGGCTGGCACGTCGACGCGCAGCGCGAACATCGGCAGCGTTCGTTCGACGATTTCATCGCGGTGGCGGAGGACCTGATCCGCACCGGCGTGACGACGGCCGCGCAGCTCGGGATCGAAGGCGGCAGCAACGGCGGGCTGCTGGTCGGCGCGTGCATGGTGCAGCGTCCGGAGCTGTTCGGCGCGGTGCTGTGCCGCGTGCCGCTGCTCGACATGCAGCGCTATCCGAAGCTGCATGCGGGCGCCGCGTGGCTCGACGAATACGGCGACCCGGACGACGCCCGCGAGGGCGCGGCGCTCGCCGCCTATTCGCCGTATCACCGCGTGCGTGAAGGCGTCATGTATCCGCCGCTGCTGCTGACGACGTCGACGCGCGACGATCGCGTGCATCCCGCGCACGCGCGCAAGATGGCCGCGCGCATGCATGCGCTCGGGCACGAACGGGTGTGGTACTGGGAGAACACCGACGGCGGGCACGGCAGCGCTGACGATCTGGAACGCGCGGAATCCGATGCGGCGGAATTCGGCTTCCTGTGGGCCCATCTCGGGCCGGCGCCCGCGCGCTTGAGCGCGGGCGCCGGCGCGGGCGAGAGCGGCGGGGTGGCTTAGCCGACGATCGCGACGACAGGCGTGTGGTCGGACGGCTGTTCCCACGTACGGGGCAGGCGATCGACCTCGCACGACGTGCAGGTGTCGGCGAGCGCCGGCGACAGCAGCACGTGATCGATGCGCAGCCCCGCGTTGCGGCGGAACGCCAGCATCCGGTAGTCCCACCACGTGAAGGTCTTCTCGGGCTGTTCGAAGCGGCGGAATGCATCGACGAAGCCCAGTTCGATCAGCTTCGCGAAGTGCGCGCGCTCCTGCGGCGACACGAGGTTCTGGCCTTCCCATTTCGCCGGGTCGTGCACGTCGCGGTCTTCCGGCGCGATGTTGTAGTCGCCGAGCAGCGCGAGCTTCGGATGGCGCTGCATCTCGGTGGCCAACCACGCATGCAGTGCATCGAGCCACTGCATCTTGTAGACGAACTTGTCGGAGCCGGGCGACTGGCCGTTCGGGAAATACGCGGACACGATGCGCACGCCTTCGACCGTCACCGCGACCACGCGCTGTTGCGGATCGTCGAAGCCGGGGATGTTGCGCACGACGTCCGACTCGTCCACGGCGAGCGTGTCGCGCACGAGGATCGCGACGCCGTTGTAGGTCTTCTGGCCCGTGAACCAGCTGCGGTAGCCGACGGCCTCGAGATCGGCGCGCGGATACTTCTCGTCCGGCAGCTTCAGTTCCTGCAGGCACAGCACGTCGGTCCCGCTGTGCACGAGCCAGTCGAGCACGTGCTGCTTGCGGACGTTGAGCGAGTTGACGTTCCAGGTGGCGATTTTCATGAACGGGAATGCGTGGCGGGTGAATGCGAAGGCCGCCATCTTACCGCGAGCACGGGGCGCGAACGCACGCGACACGCGTCTCGATCTCGACGGCTTGCGAAGAAAATGTGACAAAAGTGTTGACGTGAGTACTCCCTCACCCTATAATTTATTTCTCTGACGCGGGGTGGAGCAGTCTGGCAGCTCGTCGGGCTCATAACCCGAAGGTCGTAGGTTCAAATCCTACCCCCGCAACCAAGCACACCAGACGATGTGCAGCGCAACTGACCGATGCGCGCTTCGTCGACAGGAACCCGGCCCCGTGCCGGGTTTTTTGTTTTCAGCGCCCGAACGTCATTTCGGCGCGCCGGGGCTTCCAGGCAGGAAGCCGTTCTCGATCAGATAAGTCGTCGTGTTGACGAGCGTGGCCCGCCCATTCGGCGCACCGGCCAGCACCGCGCACTTGTCCTTCCCCGTATCCAGCCGGATCGAACGTTCGACCGTCGGATAGTCGACCCCCTTCAGATAGAAATGCGGCAGCGACGTCGTGTAGCGCACGTACGGCACGCACGGCCGCTGCAGCGGATCCTTCGACGCGCCGTTGAACGGGACGTATTCGTCGAACAGGTAAGCCGAACTCGCCAGGCCGCCCCAGTCCGCCGGCACCGCGATGCTGCCGGTCGGCGTGGTAACGCCGGTGGCGACGTCCGTGATGTAACCCTCGACGGTCGAGCGCCCATCGCTGCGATTGGCCTGCGTATGCGTGATCTGCAGCCGGTATGCGCGGCCCGGTTTCCACGCGTAGGCGAGCGAGCACGAGGTTCCCGCGCCGCCGTCAGCGCCGCTGCGGCAATTCCCGGACAGCGGCGTCGTGCCGGTGCCGAATGCGCTGAAGATCACGAGGTTGCTGCCCTGGGTGCGCGGCTGGATGCCGGTGTAGATCGGGTGCCCGCCATGTTCGGACGACAACTGGTTGGCCCAGTAGTAACTGCGGTTGACGTTGGTCGGCACGACTTCGGGCCTGATGTCCCATGCCATGCGGTCGAAACCGCCTTTCGGTGTCGTCGTGGCCGATGCGGTGATGTTGGGATCGGCGTGCGCGTTGAGCATGGTCGACACGGCGAGCAACGCACCGATCGCGGAGTTGAGCCTTTTCATGTTCCTGTACCCCAGTTCGTGGAAAAGAGACCGCGACGAGCAGCGTCGATTGCAGCGACGCCGCTCGCATACCAATGTGCGGTCACTTTATGACCAATGGCTGACCACCCGCATCGGCGGCCCGCATCACGTGAACGCATGACGCGCGGGTCGCTTTCCGCCGCGCCCCGTGCGGCGGGCGAGAGCGGAGAATCGGGAGTAGGGGGAGGGGTGTGGCCCGGGATAGTTATTTGTGTTCAACGGGACAATGCGGCCGCGGCATCGCGCGACAGTTGGCGATGCGGGCATCCGTGCTCGGCCGTCACGCGGCGCGCGACGACTCACGTCGTTCAGCCCGCCGCCCACTCGACCGCCGCCTTCGCATGCAGCGCGGTCGTATCGAACACCGGCAGCGGCGAATCCTCCGCGCCGATCAGCAGCGTGATTTCCGTGCAGCCGAGTATCACGGCTTGCGCGCCGCGTTTCGCCAGTTCTTCGATGATCGCCACGTAGGTCGCGCGCGACCCGGCGTCGATCACCCCATGACACAGCTCGTCGTAGATGATCCGGTGCACGTCGCCGCGCGCGGATTCGTCGGGCACCAGCACGTCGAGGCCGAACCTGCTACGCAAGCGCTCTGCATAGAATGGCAGCTCCATCGTGTAGCGCGTACCGAGCAGCGCGACGCGCTCGACGCCCGCGGCGCGCAGCGCGGCGCCGGTCGGGTCGGCGATGTGCAGGAAAGGCAGCGGCACCGCCGCTTCGATCGCATCGTGCACGCGATGCATCGTGTTGGTCGTCAGCACGACGAGATCGGCGCCGGCCGCTTCCAGCTGACGCGCGGCAGCGGCCATCCGTTCGCCGAGCGCGGCCCAGTCCTGCGCGCGCTGCAGCGCTTCGATCTCCGCGAAATCGACCGTGACCAGCACGCTCTTCGCGTTGTGATGGCCGCCGTGCAGCGCCTTCGAATGACGATTGATCATCCGGTAATACTCGGCCGACGATTCCCAGCTCATCCCGCCGATCAGTCCGATCGTCTTCATCCGTCACCTGTGCGTTTCGTATGTCGTGGCAGGCGAGTATAGGGGCCGGGCCGTGCGCGCGGCGGTACGATCCGCGCGAAGCGGGCCGGTACGGTGCTGCCGCGTGGAGATGGCCGGAGCGGGGCGGCCGATGGGCGCGGCGGTGTCCGGCGACGGCGGCACACGGCAGCACGCGACAGTTGAAACGGCCACTGTGTTTTTGTACAGTATCGGCACCGTGAACCCGACCATCATCCCGCCCGCCGATCCGCGCGGGCCGCTACCCGGCGACGCACCGCCGCGCGTGCGCAAGATCATCCATTGCGACTGCGACTGCTTTTATGCGTCGGTGGAGATGCGCGACGACCCGTCGTTGCGCAACCGGCCGATCGCGGTCGGCGGCCGGCCCGACCAGCGCGGCGTGATCGCAACGTGCAACTACGAGGCGCGGCGCTACGGCGTGCATTCGGCGATGTCGTCGGCGCTGGCGATGCGCAAGTGTCCGGACCTGCTGATCCTGCCGTCCGCGATGGACAAGTACCGCACCGCGTCGCGGCAGATCATGGCGATCTATCGCGATTACACGCACGACGTCGAGCCGCTGTCGCTCGACGAGGCGTATCTCGACGTCAGCGGTTCCGAACTGTGCCAGGGCAGCGCGACGCTTATTGCGCGGGAGATCCGCCAGCGCGTGTACGACACGGTCGGCGTGACGGTGTCGGCCGGTGTCGCGCCGAACAAGTTCATCGCGAAGATCGCGTCCGACTGGAACAAGCCGGACGGCCTGTTCGTCGTGCGCCCGCACGAAGTCGATGCGTTCGTGGCCGCGCTGCCGGTGCGCAAGCTGCACGGCGTCGGCAAGGTGACGGCCACGCGGCTCGACCGGCTCGGCATCCAGACCTGCGCGCAATTGCGCGACTGGTCGCTGATCGACCTGCATCGCGAATTCGGTGCATTCGGCAGGCGGCTGTACCAGCTGGCGCGCGGGATCGACGAACGGCCGGTGCAGGCCGACCAGGAGCGCAAGTCCGTCAGCGTCGAGACGACCTACGTGACCGACCTGACGACGCTCGAACAGTGCGCGGACGAGATCCGCCGCCTCGTCGTGCAGCTCGATGCGCGGATCGCGCGCGCGGGGGCCGCACGCTCGATTCGCAAGCTGTACGTGAAAATCCGTTTCGCCGATTTCCAGCGCACGACGGTCGAATGCGTGGCCGACGCGACGAACGCGCAGACGGCCGTCACGCTGCTCGCGAAGGGGCTGCAGCGGCGTGCGCAGGCCGTGCGGCTGCTGGGTGTCGGCGTGCGCATCGACGAAGACACCGCCGAGCGTCATGGGCAGTTCTCGCTGTTCGACGATGAAGCCCGGCACGTGGACGACACCGGCGGCGCCGGCAACCCCGACAACCCCGGCGACGAAACCCCGGCGCCATAAAAAAGGCACCGCCGAAGCGGTGCCTGTCGATGCAGCCGGATGAGGCCGGGGAGTGCGCTCAGTGCGCGGCTGCCGCCATGCCGTTGTGACGCAACAGCGCGTCGATTTCCGGCTCGCGACCGCGGAACGCCTTGAACGAATCCATCGCCGGACGGCTGCCGCCGACTTCGAGGATTTCACGGCGATAGCGCGTGCCGGTCGCTGCGTCGAGCACGCTGCCGCTGGCGGCGGCCGCTTCCTCGAATGCCGCGTACGCGTCGGCGGACAGCACCTCGGCCCACTTGTAGCTGTAGTAGCCGGCCGCATAGCCGCCCGCGAAGATGTGGCTGAACGTGTTCGGCCAGCGCGAGAACGCGGCCTGCGGGATCACGTGGTAGCGCTCGTTGATCTCGCGCGCGAACGCGTTCACGCCGGTCGCACCGGCCGGATCGAAGTCGACGTGCAGCAGCATGTCGAACATCGAGAACACGATCTGGCGCAGCGTGCCGAGGCCGCTCTGGAAGTTCTTCGCGGCGATCATCTTGTCGAACAGTTCGCGCGGCAGCGTGGCGCCCGTCTCGACGTGCGACGACATCGACGACAGCACGTCCCATTCCCAGCAGAAGTTTTCCATGAATTGCGACGGCAGCTCGACCGCGTCCCATTCGACGCCGTTGATGCCCGACACGCCGAGCTCGTCAACGCGCGTGAGCATGTGATGCAGCCCGTGGCCGAATTCGTGGAACAGCGTGATGACTTCGTCGTGCGTGAAGCATGCGGGCTTGCCGCCGACCGGCGCCGAGAAGTTGCAGGTCAGGTACGCGACCGGCGTCTGCACGGCGTCGCCGCGCTTCGCGCGTGCCCGCGCATCGTCCATCCATGCGCCGCCGCGCTTGCCTTCGCGTGCGTACAGGTCCAGATAGAACTGCGCGACGAGCGAGCCGTCGCGGTTCTCGACGCGGAAGAAGCGCACGTCCTTGTGCCACACCGGCGCATCGTCCGGCTTGATCCGCACGCCGAACAGCGTTTCGGTGACGGTGAACAGGCCCTTCAGCACCGCCGGTTCCGGGAAGTACTGCTTGACCTCGTTTTCCGAGAACGCGTAGCGCTGCTGGCGCAGGCGCTCGGCCGCGAACGCGACGTCCCACGGCGCGAGCTCGGTCAGGCCGAGCTCCTTCGCGGCGAACGCGCGCAGCTCGTCCCAGTCCTTGTCGGCATGCGGGCGCGCACGCGTGGCGAGATCCTCGAGGAATGCGATCACCTGCTGCGGCGACTCGGCCATCTTCGGCGCGAGCGACACTTCGGCGAAGTTGCGGTAGCCGAGCATCTGCGCCTCTTCGCGGCGCAGCTTCAGTTCGTCGGCGACGATCGCTGTGTTGTCCCACTCGGCCTTGCCGCCGCCGTACTGCGGCCCGAGTTCCGACGCGCGCGTCGCATAGGCGCGATACAGCGTCTCGCGCATCGCGCGGTTCTCGGCGTACTGCAGCACCGGGAAGTAGGACGGGAAGTGCAGCGTGAATTTCCAGCCTTCCTTGCCGTCCTTCTGCGCGGCTTCACGTGCGGCTTCGATCGCGTCGCCCGGCAGGCCGGCGAGTTCGGCTTCGTCCTGCGCGAAATACGCATACGCGTTGGTCGCGTCGAGCACGTGGTCGGAGAAAGCCTTCGACAGCGCGGCCTGCTGCTCCTGAAGCTCCGCGAAGCGCGGCTTCTGGTCTTCGGGCAGTTCGGCGCCCGACAGGCGGAAATCGCGCAGCGCGTTGTCGAGGATCTTCTTGCGCTCGGCGGACAGCGTCGCGTATTCGGCGCTCGCGGCGATCGCCTTGTACTTCTCGTACAGCGCGAGGTTCTGGCCGACGCTCGACCAGAATTCGGTCACGCGCGGCAGGTTTTCGCCGTACGCGGCGCGCAGCTCCGGCGTATCGGCGACGGCGTTCAGATGGCCGACGACACCCCATGCGCGTCCGAGCGGCTCCGTCGCCTGCTCGACCGTCTCGACGATCGTGGCCCAGGTCGCCGGCGTCGCGGGTGCGCTCGCGGTGTCGACCGCGCGGTTGGCGGCATCGAGCAGCGTGTCGAGCGCGGGCGTCACGTGTTCCGGACGAATCTCGCCGAAACGGGGCAGGCCGGAGAAATCGAGAAGCGGATTGGTATTGGCGCTGGCGGACATTAAGACTCCCTGTCTGTTGCCGGATGAACCGGGGTGAAAAGGGTGAGGCGCGCTGCTGCGGCGCCCGATATCGACATTATTGGGGCGCATCGCGCGCTTTCCAATCGTTAGTTTCTAACGAAGCGATTGGCGGCGCTCGATGCGGGTGCGGCGGGGTCGGATACGGGCGGGTGCCGGACGGCGCGGCGGTGTGACGATGCGGCCGTCGACGCGGCCGTCGACGCGGCCGGCGGGGCGCCGGCGCACGAAGGCGCGCGCCGGCTCGACGGGCAGGGCGATCGGGCGGCGCTCAGGCGGCCGCGGCGGCGCGCTCGGCGGCTTCGATCGTATTGATCAGCAGCATCGTGATGGTCATCGGGCCGACACCGCCCGGCACCGGCGTGATGTGGCCGGCCACTTCCTTCACGCCGGCGAAGTCGACGTCGCCGCACAGCTTGCCCGCGTCATCGCGGTTCATGCCGACGTCGATCACCGTCGCGCCGGGCTTGACCATGTCGGCCGTCAGGATGTTGCGCTTGCCGACCGCGGCGACCACGATGTCGGCCTGGCGCGTGTGCGCGGCGAGGTCGCGCGTCTTGCTGTGGCAGATCGTCACGGTCGCGCCGGCTTCGAGTAGCAGCATCGCCATCGGCTTGCCGACGATGTTCGAGCGGCCGATCACGACCGCGTTCGCGCCCAGCAGCGGGATGTCATGCGCTTCGAACATCTTCATCACGCCGTACGGCGTGCACGGGCGGAACAGCGGCTTGCCCGTCATCAGCGCGCCGGCGTTCGCGACGTGGAAGCCGTCGACGTCCTTCTCGGGCGCGATCGCCTCGATCACCTTGTGGCTGTCGATGTGCGCGGGCAGCGGCAGCTGGACCAGGATGCCGTGGATCTTCGGGTCGCGGTTCAGTTCGTCGATGCGCGCGAGCAGGTCGGCCTCCGACAGCGTGTCCGGGTACGTATCCTTGTGCGAGAAGAAACCGTTGTCCACGCACGCCTTGATCTTATTGCGTACGTAGACTTCGCTCGCCGGATTGGCACCGACGAGGATCACCGCGAGACCGGGCTGGTGGCCGCGTGCGGTCAGGGCGGCGGCGCGTTCGGCGGCCTGCGCGCGCAAGGTCTTCGAGAGGGCGTTGCCGTCGATGAGGAGGGCTGTCATGGTGGTGGTCCTGCCGGGAAGTTGGAATGCGGGTGTGCGGCGCACGAAACGCCGCAGCAAAGCACGCAATTATACCGGGCGCCTGCTGTCGTCCGACAGCGAATACAAGGAAAGCGTCATGGCGGCGGTGCCGGCGCCCCGGGAGGAAGCGCCGCGCCATGCCGCGCGAGTGGGCCGCATCGCGCGGCACGGCAAGGTTGCGGGCGCAGCCGGCCGGGGCTGGTGCCCCGCGGCCGCGCGCAACGTTCAGGCCTGCTTCTTCGACAGCGCGAGGCGCAGCAGGTCGGCGACCGTGTTGACGTTGAGCTTTTCCATGATGTTCGCGCGGTGCGCTTCGACCGTCTTGATGCTGATCCCGAGATCGTCGGCGATCTGCTTGTTCAGACGGCCCGCGATGATCCGCTCGAGCACCTGCTGCTCGCGCGCGGTCAGCTTCGACAGGCGTTCGCTCGCGGCGCGCTGTTCCTGGACGCTCTTGCTTTCGCTTCGGGCCTTGTCGAGCATCCGCTCGACGAGCTTGCGCAGCTCGGCCTCGTCGAACGGTTTCTCGATAAAGTCCATCGCACCCTTTTTCATCGTCGACACCGCCATCGGCACGTCGCCGTGGCCCGTGACGAAGATGATCGGCAGCGCGGCGTTGTCGGCGATCAGGCGCTCCTGCAGCTCGAGGCCGCTCATGCCCGACATCCGCACGTCGAGGATCAGGCACGCGATCTGGCCGGCCTGCTGCGCCGGCTGATACGCATCGAGGAACTGCTCGGCGCTCGAGAAGCATTGCACGCGATAGCCGTTCGCCTCCAGCAGCCAGCGCAGCGAGTCCCGTACGGCTTCGTCGTCGTCGACGACGAAGACAGTTTCCTGAGTGGTGGTGACAGGGCTATTCATAGTTCTCCCGTAACGGTATGTGATGCCGATGCCTCGCGCCCCCCTTGGCCGAGATCAGCGGGTTCCCCAATGGGCAGGCTGCAGTGGAATGTCGCGCCGGAAATGCGGCCGTCCGGTTCGACATTGTTGACCACCCACAGACGCCCCCGATGCGATTCGATGATCGAACGGCAGATGTTCAGCCCCATGCCCATGCCATCGGACTTGGTGCTGTAAAACGGTTCGAACAGGCGTTCGGCGCTCGCTTCGTCGACGCCCGGACCCTGGTCGATCACGCGGATGTCGACGAAACCCGCATCGATGTCGGCGACCACACGGATCACGCCGTCCGCCGACGCCGGCTTCACGTCGGCCATCGCCTCGGCCGCGTTCTTCATCAGGTTCATCAACACCTGCTCGATCAGCACGGGGTCGACATAAATAATAGGCATTCTTGCGAGGATTTCCGTGACGATCCGGATCCTGCGCTTCCTGGCCTCGATTTCGGCGAGCCCGACGGCGTCCGCGACGATGTCCGCGACCCGCGCCGGCTGGCGTTTCGGCTCGCTGCGCTTCACGAATTCGCGGATCCGCTTGACGATCATCCCCGCGCGCAGCGCCTGCTGCGCGGTCTTTTCCAGCGCGGGCTGCAGCGTCTCGGGCGTGCCGCGGCCGCTCTTCACGAGCGCGAGCGTGCCCGAGCAGTAATTGTTGATCGCGGCGAGCGGCTGATTCAATTCGTGAGCAATCGACGACGCCATTTCACCCATCGTCATCAATCGGCTCGTGAACTGCAGCTTCTCTTCCTGCTGGTGCGCGAGTTCCTGCGCCTTCTTGCGGGTCGTGATGTCGGTCGCGATCTGCATCTGCGCGAGGTGGCCGTCCACCCACTGGATGTACTGGCGCCGCACCTCGAACCACTTCTGGATGCTCTCGACGTACACCTCCTGCGCATCGGCCGTGCTGCTCGTCAGCGCGGCGGCCGGCAGGCCCGCGAACGCATCGACCATGTCGATCGAGTCGGACGATGCCTGGGCGCGGTCGAAGCCGCCGCCCGACAGCTCGAGGTGGCCGTCCGGACGAATCCCGAACAGGTGGCGGTAGTAGCGGTTCGCGAACAGCAGCTCGGCTTCATCGGCGGCCAGCACCGACACCGCGGCGTCGAGGCTTTCGAGCACCGTCGTGAAGCGCTCGTGCGCGGCCGCGAGTTCCTCGCGTGCGCGCTTCGGCTCGGTGATGTCGGTCATCGACGACATCCAGCCGGTCTGGCGGCCCGAGCTGTCGATCAGCGGCGATACATAGAGGCGCGCATGGAACAGCGTGCCGTTCTTGCGCCGCACGCGCAGTTCGAAGCCCGAGCTCGGCGCCTTGCCGCGCAGCGTCATGTCGAGCTGGCGCTGCATTTCCGGGTACGCGTCGCGCGGCCAGTACGGGAACGGCGCGACCTTGCCGACGAGGTCGGTCTCGTCCCAGCCGGTCATCCGGCAGAACGCGGGGTTCACGTGCGTGATGCGGCCGTGCATGTCGAGCACGCGCATGCCGATCAGCACCGAGTTTTCCATCGCGCGGCGGAAGAACGCTTCCGCGTACAGCGCCTGCTGCGCCTCGAAGCGCTGGCGCGTGTGCTTCCACAGGCTCCAGAGGCTCCACAGCACGAAGCACGACAGGCCGGCCACGAGCCACACGAGCGTGTTGTTGGTGAGGTTCGTGAGCTGCGGGAACGCGTACACGCGCACGGTCAGCCCCTGGCCGGGCGGATCGAGCGGCAGGTCGTAGTGGGAGTCGCGCGGCAGGCGCGGGCGCGTCGACGTCGACGACAGCTCGCGGTTGTTCGAGTCGGTGATCGAGATTTTGTACTTCGACGACAGCTCCTGCGGGATGTCGTGCTTCAGGATCCCTTCGACCGAGAACACCGCGGCGAGCGAGCCGAGATATTCGCGGTCGCCGCGCATCACGGGCGTCTGCAGCGTGATGAAGCCGTTGCCGAAGTCGTCGTAGATCAGCGGCGAATAAGCCTGGCGGCGCGTGCTGCGCGCTTCGTCGTACGCGCCGCGCACGGCGTCCTGCATCTGCGCGTCGCCGGGCTTCGCGAGCCGCTGGCCGAGCAGCGGCGGATGCACGGTCGGCCAGCGCTGCACGCCGGGCGCGGTGTACCAGTTCAGGTAGAGAATTTCCGGATGCGTCTGCATCACGTCCGCGACGGCCATCTGGAACGCGTTCTGGTCGAGGCGGCCGGCCGCGAGATCGCGCGACAGCGCCTGCAGCTGTTCCTGCGCGCCCGTCATCGACAGGCGGATCTGCTGCTGCGCCCACGCGACGTTACGGAACAGCGTGTCTTCCTGCTGCTGCTGTTCGCGGCGATTGAGGCTCCACAGAATCAGGCTCATCACCACGAGGAACACCAGGATCGACAGCAGCGGCGTCAGCAGATAGGAATTGGACCACCACGGTCCGTGGTGCCAGCGGGACGGCTGCGACTCCGCCGGCGGGCCCGACGGTCGCGCCGAGCGTGCGAAAAGCCGATCGGTCAACATGGCAGGATTGTAGCGCAGCGCAATACATGGAAAACCGGTACCGGATATGTTGAACGGAAACGAATTTGTCTGCGCAGCGCGTGCCGGAGAGCCCCGAAAGATGGGTGCGCCGCAGCAATATTTCGCATTACGAGAAAAGATCTCATAATTCGAAAATTGTGTTGCACGGGGCCATCCACGCTCATTACAATCCGTCGGAGCTTGCCCGCAGCCGGTCGCGCCGCGTCGTCTGCACGAGAGCGATCCTCACATTCCAGGACCCAGGAGACGAGAATGTCCGCTGTACCGAACGAAGTGATGAAATATGTCGCCGCCGAACGTGACGACGACCCGCAAGAAACCGTCGAATGGCTCGAGTCGCTCGACGGCGTGATCTCCTCCGTGGGCACCGGCCGTGCGCATTACCTGATCGAAAAGCAGATCGAATTCGCGCGCATGCACGGCGAACACCTGCCGTTCTCCGCCAATACCCCGTACATCAACACGATTCCGGTCGAAGCCCAGGCGAAGATTCCGGGCGACCAGGACATCGAGCACCGCATCCGTTCGTACACGCGCTGGAACGCGCTGGCGATGGTGCTGCGCGCGGGCAAGGACACGAACGTCGGCGGTCACATCGCGTCGTTCGCGTCGGCGGCGACGCTCTATGACGTCGGCTATAACCACTTCTGGCACGCGGCGTCCGACCAGCACGGCGGCGATCTCGTGTTCGTGCAGGGCCACTCGTCGCCGGGCGTGTACTCGCGCGCGTTCCTGCTCGGCCGCCTGAAGGAAGAGCAGCTCGACAACTTCCGCCAGGAAGTCGACGGCAAGGGCATCTCGTCGTACCCGCACCCGTGGCTGATGCCGGACTTCTGGCAGTTCCCGACCGTGTCGATGGGCCTCGGCCCGATCATGGCGATCTACCAGGCACGCTTCATGAAGTACCTGGAATCGCGCGGCATCGCGAAGACGGAAGGCCGCAAGGTCTGGGCGTTCCTCGGCGACGGCGAGACCGACGAGCCGGAATCGCTCGGCGCGATCGGCATGGCGAGCCGCGAGAAGCTCGACAACCTCGTGTTCGTGATCAACTGCAACCTGCAGCGTCTCGACGGTCCGGTGCGCGGCAACGGCAAGATCATCCAGGAACTGGAATCGGAATTCCGCGGCGCCGGCTGGAACGTGATCAAGGTCATCTGGGGCAGCCGCTGGGATGCGCTGTTCGCGCGCGACAAGACGGGCGCGCTGATGCGCCGCATGATGGAATGCGTCGACGGCGAATACCAGACGTACAAGTCGGAGTCGGGCGCGTACGTTCGCGAACACTTCTTCAACTCGCCTGAACTGAAGGCACTCGTCGCCGACTGGTCGGACGACGACATCTGGGCGCTGAACCGCGGCGGCCACGATCCGCACAAGATCTACGCGGCGTTCCACGAAGCGACCAACACGAAGGGCGCGCCGACCGTCATCCTCGCGAAGACCATCAAGGGCTACGGGATGGGCGAGTCGGGCCAGGCGATGAACATCACGCACCAGCAGAAGAAGCTGCCGGTCGAGCAACTGAAGAAGTTCCGTGACCAGTTCCGCCTGCCGATCACCGACGAGCAGATCGCCGACGTGCCGTACCTGAAGTTCGAGGAAGGCTCGAAGGAACTCGAATACATGCGCCAGAAGCGCATGGACCTCGGCGGCTACCTGCCGCATCGCCGCGAGAAGGCGACGTCGCTGCCGGTGCCGGCGCTCGACGCATTCGAGCCGCTGCTGAAGGGCACGGGCGAAGGCCGCGAGATCTCGACGACGATGGCGTTCGTGCGGATCCTGAACATCCTGCTGAAGGACAAGGCGCTCGGCAAGCGCGTCGTGCCGATCGTCCCGGACGAATCGCGCACGTTCGGCATGGAAGGCCTGTTCCGCCAGATCGGTATCTGGAACCAGGAAGGCCAGAAGTACGTGCCGGAAGATTCCGACCAGCTGATGTTCTACAAGGAATCGCAGACCGGCCAGATCCTGCAGGAAGGCATCAACGAAGCGGGCGGCATGTGCGACTGGATCGCGGCGGCGACGTCGTATTCGACGCACGGCGAGATCATGGTGCCGTTCTACATCTTCTATTCGATGTTCGGCTTCCAGCGGATCGGCGACCTGGCATGGGCGGCGGGCGACATGCGTTCGCGCGGCTTCCTGCTCGGCGGCACCGCGGGCCGCACGACGCTGAACGGCGAAGGCCTGCAGCACGAAGACGGTCACTCGCTGCTGTGGGCGGCATCGGTGCCGAACTGCGTGAGCTACGACCCGACGTTCGGCTACGAACTCGCGGTGATCATCCAGGACGGCCTGCGCCGCATGGTG
Source organism: Burkholderia sp. Nafp2/4-1b (assembly GCF_003635165.1). Lineage (GTDB taxonomy): Bacteria > Pseudomonadota > Gammaproteobacteria > Burkholderiales > Burkholderiaceae > Burkholderia. Next base: position 104,569 of record NZ_ML058604.1, read on the forward strand.
CAGGGGCAGGAAGACGTGTACTACTACGTCACGGTGATGAACGAGAACTACGAGCACCCGGCGATTCCGCAGGGCGAGCAGGTGGCGGCCGACATCATCAAGGGCATGTACTCGTTCAAGAAGGCCGACGCCGACCAGAAGGCGCCGCGCGTCCAGCTGCTGGGCGCGGGCACGATCTTCAACGAAGTGATCGCTGCCGCCGACCTGCTGAAGAACGACTGGGGCGTCGCGGCCGATCTGTGGAGCGTGCCGAGCTTCACCGAACTCGCGCGTGAAGGCCACGAAATCGAGCGCTGGAACCTGCTGCATCCGACCGAAGAGCGTCGCCTGTCGCACGTGCAGAAGTGCCTGAAGGACACGCAGGGTCCGGTCATCGCGTCGACCGACTACGTGCGCGCGCTGGTCGACCAGATCCGCGGCCAGATCGATCGCCGCTTCGTCGTGCTCGGCACGGACGGCTTCGGTCGTTCGGACACCCGCGAGAAGCTGCGTCACTTCTTCGAAGTCGACCGTCACTGGGTCACCGTCGCCGCGCTGAACGCGCTGGCCGACGAAGGCACGATCGAGCGCAAGGTGGTCGCGGACGCGATTGCCAAGTACAACCTCGATCCGTCGAAGCCCAACCCGATGACCGTTTAACGCACACGCGCCGTGTGATGCCGCGCGCCGCTTCCGGGAGGGGCGCGCGCGGCCATGGAGACACAAAAAGATGAGTCAAGCGATCGAAGTGAAGGTGCCGGATATCGGCGATTACAAGGACGTGCCCGTCATCGAGGTGCTCGTGAAGGTGGGCGACACGGTCGAGCCCGAGCAGTCGCTCGTCACGCTCGAGTCGGACAAGGCGACGATGGACGTCCCGAGCCCGGCAGCCGGCACGGTCAAGGAAGTGAAAATCAAGGTGGGCGATTCCGTGTCGGAAGGCTCGCTGATCGTCCTGCTCGAAGGCGGTGCCGGCGCGCAGGTGAACGGCGCTGCCGCACCTGCAGCAGCCGCGGCTCCGGCGGCAGCACCGGCACCGGCAGCAGCCGCGCCGGCTGCCGCGGCACCGGCCGCAGCACCGGCCGCGTCGGGCGGCACGCTCGAAGTGAAGGTGCCCGACATCGGCGACTACAAGGACGTCCCGGTGATCGAGATCGGCGTGAAGGTCGGCGATACGGTCGAGAAGGAGCAATCGCTCGTCACGCTCGAGTCGGACAAGGCGACGATGGACGTGCCGAGCCCGGCCGCCGGCGTCGTGAAGGAAATCAAGGTCAAGGTGGGCGACTCGGTATCGGAAGGCACGCTGATCGTGCTGCTCGAAGCCGCAGGCGCACCGGCTGCAGCCGCACCGCAGGCAAGCGCTCCGGCGCCGGCCGCCGCTGCTCCGGCGCCCGCTGCCGCACCGGCACCCGCGAAGGCTGCACCGGCGCCGGCCGCTGCCGCACCGGCCGCCGCTGCGTCGGGCGAGTACCGCGCGAGCCACGCATCGCCGTCCGTGCGCAAGTTCGCGCGCGAACTCGGCGTCGAAGTCGCACGCGTGCAGGGGAGCGGTCCGAAGGGCCGCATTACGAAGGAAGACATCACGGGCTTCGTGAAGGGCGTGATGACGGGCCAGCGCGCAGCGCCTGCCGCGGCAGCCGCGCCGGCAGGCGGCGGCGAGCTGAACTTGCTGCCGTGGCCGAAGGTCGACTTCTCGAAGTTCGGCCCGTTCGAGGCGAAGCCGCTGTCGCGCATCAAGAAGATCTCGGGCGCGAACCTCCATCGCAACTGGGTGATGATCCCGCACGTCACGAACAACGACGAAGCGGACATCACCGAGCTCGAAGCACTGCGCGTGCAGCTGAACAAGGAGCACGAGAAGGCCGGCGTGAAGTTCACGATGCTCGCATTCGTGATCAAGGCGGTCGTCGCGGCGCTGAAGAAGTTCCCGACCTTCAACGCGAGCCTCGACGGCGACAACCTCGTGTTCAAGCAGTACTACCACGTCGGTTTCGCGGCAGATACGCCGAACGGTCTCGTCGTGCCGGTGATCCGCGATGCGGACAAGAAGGGCCTCGTCGATATCGCGAAGGAAATGGCCGAGCTGTCGAAGGCCGCGCGCGACGGCAAGCTGAAGCCGGACCAGATGCAAGGTGGTTGCTTCTCGATCTCGTCGCTCGGCGGGATCGGCGGCACCAACTTCACGCCGATCATCAACGCGCCGGAAGTCGCCATCCTCGGGTTGTCGCGCGGCCAGATGAAGCCGGTGTGGGACGGCAAGCAGTTCGTGCCGCGCCTCACGCTGCCGCTGTCGCTGTCGTATGACCATCGCGTCATCGATGGCGCGGAAGCCGCGCGGTTCAATGCGTATCTCGGCGCGTTGCTTGCCGATTTCCGTCGCATCATTCTTTGATGAGATGAGGGGCTCGCGGGGGCGTGGGTTTTTGTCGCGTGGTTTTGTGTCGATTCTCCACGCCTTGTCGTTGAACCTGTTTCGCTAACGGTCTGCTAGCGTCGCCCCTGCGCGGGGCGGCGGTCACTTTTCTTTGTCTTCCAAAGAAAAGTAACCAAAAGAAAGGCGCGTCCTTGGGCGGACGGCAAAGGTGGTCCTGCCCAGGTTCGCGTTCTCTCGTCAGGCCGCATGTAGGCAGGTTCCGTCTTTCCGCCGTCCCTCCCTCTCTCTCTGCAGCTAATCAAGAAGGGGACAGTCATGAGTCTCATCGAAGTCAAGGTTCCGGATATCGGCGATTTCAGCGGCGTCGATGTCATCGAAGTCAACGTCAAACCTGGCGACGTAATCGAAAAAGAGCAAACGCTCATCACGCTCGAATCCGATAAAGCCTCCATGGAAGTGCCCAGCGACGTCGCCGGCACAGTCAAGGAAGTCAAGGTCAAAGCCGGCGAGAAAGTCTCGCAAGGCACGGTCATCGCCATCGTCGAAGCATCGGCAGGTGCAGCCGCTCCCGCTCCGGCGAAAGCCCCCGAAGCGCCGAAGGCCGCCGTCGCTGCTCCGGCTCCGGCCGCCGCCGCTCCGGCACCCGCGCCGCAAGCCGGCAGCTACAGCGGTGCCGCCGACATCGAGTGCGACATGCTCGTGCTCGGCGCGGGCCCCGGCGGCTACTCGGCCGCATTCCGCGCCGCCGACCTCGGCATGAAGACGGTGCTGGTCGAACGCTATTCGACACTCGGCGGCGTGTGCCTGAACGTCGGCTGCATTCCGTCGAAAGCGCTGTTGCATACGGCACTCGTGATCGACGAAGCGGAAGCGCTCGGCTCGCACGGCATCACCTTCGGCAAGCCGCAGATCGATCTCGACAAGCTGCGCGACTTCAAGTCGGGCGTCGTCAAGAAGCTCACGGGCGGGCTCGCCGGCATGGCGAAGGCGCGCAAGGTCGAAGTGGTCACCGGCGTCGGCGCGTTCGTCGATCCGTATCACATGGAAGTGCAGGGCGAAAACGGCAAGAATGTCGTCAAGTTCAAGCAGGCGATCATCGCCGCCGGCTCGCAAGCGGTGAAGCTGCCGTTCATGCCGGAAGACCCGCGCGTGGTCGATTCGACGGGCGCACTCGAACTGCGCCAGCTGCCCAAGCGCATGCTCGTGATCGGCGGCGGCATCATCGGCCTCGAAATGGCGACGGTGTATTCGACGCTCGGTACCGAAATCGACGTCGTCGAAATGATGGACGGCCTGATGATGGGCGCGGACCGCGATCTCGTGAAGGTCTGGGAAAAGTACAACGCGAAGCGCTTCGGCAACGTGATGCTCAAGACCAAGACGGTCGGCGCGGAAGCGAAGGAAGACGGCATCTACGTGAAGTTCGAGGGCGAGAAGGCCCCGGCGGAAGCGCAGCGCTACGACCTCGTGCTGGTCGCGGTGGGCCGCAGCCCGAACGGCAAGAAGATCGGTGCCGACAAGGCCGGCGTGGCGGTCACGGAGCGCGGCTTCATCGACGTCGACAAGCAGATGCGCACGAACGTCCCGCACATCTTCGCGATCGGCGACGTCGTCGGCCAGCCGATGCTTGCGCACAAGGCCGTGCATGAAGGCCACGTCGCAGCGGAGGCCGCCCACGGCGAGAAGGCATACTTCGACGCGCTGCAGATCCCGTCGGTGGCGTACACCGATCCGGAAGTGGCGTGGGCCGGCAAGACGGAAGACCAGTGCAAGGCCGAAGGCATCAAGTACGGCAAGGCAGTGTTCCCGTGGGCCGCATCGGGCCGCGCAATCGCGAACGGCCGCGACGAAGGCTTCACGAAGCTGATCTTCGACGAGGAAACGCATCGCGTGATCGGCGGCGGGATCGTCGGCCTGAACGCGGGCGACCTGATCAGCGAAGTTTGTCTCGCGGTCGAGATGGGCGCGGACGCGGAAGACATCGGCAAGACGATCCACCCGCACCCGACGCTCGGCGAATCGGTAGGCATGGCCGCCGAGTTGTACGAAGGCGTCTGTACCGACCTGCCGCCGCAACGCAAGAAGTAGCGCGATCGGCACGGCCGGCTTCGTGCCGGTCACGCAAAAACGCCGCCGCCCGGGGATTCCGGGCGGCGGCGTTTTTGTTTGCCCGGGGCTGACGGCGACCCGCGCAATGCACCGATGGCGACGCGACGGCCGGGCGTTCCGGCGCCAGAAACAAAAAAGCCGCGCAGTGCGCGGCTTTTCAGGAGCAGGGGACGCTTACGCGGCCGGCTTGCTCGCACGGCGCGATGCAGCAGCCGTGGCAGCCTTCGTCGCGACAGCGGCAGCCGCGTTGAAGTTCGTTTCGGCGATCTCGACGGCTTGCTTCGCAGCCTTCTGAACCGTTTCGTACGTCGTGTTCGCAGCGTTCAGTGCCGACTTCAGTGCGGCGACAGCCGTTTCCGAACCGGCCGGGGCGTTCTTCGCGACGTTGTCGACGAGGGCCTGGATCTTCTTGTTCTGGTCTTCGAATTGCGCTTCGGCAACCTTCGCGAACTCGGCTTGCGTCGACGACGCGATTTCATACAGGTGACGGCTGTACGACAGCACCTTTTCCGCGACCGGCTGCGACAGGCTCGCTTGCAGCGCGATCAGTTCCTGTGCGTCCTTCACCGACAGCAGACGCTGTGCGTTTTCCTGGCTTTCCGTCAGCGACGACTTCACGACCTGCAGGTTGAGTTCGATCAGCTTTTCGACGCCTTCGAATGCCTTGGTCGTCAGACCGAACAGGCTTTCGAGGTTGGCTTTTTGGGCGGCGGCGATTTGCTCGGGGGTCAGCAAGGACATGTCAAGCTCCTGAAAAGCGATCACGTCGATCGCAGGGGATAAAGGGCACTACGCTGGGGAACCACGGAAGCCGCGTGCTTTGTGCAACGCAGCAATGAGTCATATTTTAGGGCACAGAAAAGTCTTGTCAAGCATTTTTTGTGCGCCGCACAATCACGACAAATTATCGATAAAACAACAAGTTATCGCGGCCGTTCGGAATCGGTTTCACGCCGGTTCCCACATGGTGCGCACCACGCCGGGGAAGGCGCGGCGCACCATGATCATTCCCAGGTAAACCTGACAGGCATGTGGAACGTTATGCTTGGGTTCCTGTCGAAAAGCGCGCCGTTTCAATGCGCGTGCCGTGGCGGTGTGCCGCCGCCGCGGTCGAGACCGGTGCCTGAGGCACGCCGAGGGCCGGATACGTACTTTCCCCGCTTTAATTTGTCGCCAAAGTGACGTTATCTCAATTAACCGTGTGGTAATCGGGAGGCGGGTACTGTCGGGCAGCGCAGCTCATCGATTTTTTCGATGGGTGCGGGAGGGTTGATTGTCTTATTGCAGGGCAACTCTTACATTCCGGTTTAACGACGATCGGTAAGTGCCTAATATTGCTCTTTTTTTCAGCTTTAACTACACTTGCGGGAACCTCCCGCCCGCTTTGTCCAGACCCCAATGAAAGCCGAATCGTTTTCACCGCGCAGATTGTTGCAGAGCATGACGCTCGGCACGGCTGTGTCGGTCGCCGTCGCGTTGCTCGCGACCGCCGCGTCCGTCACGCCCGCTGACGCCTTTGCCGCCACTGCGAAGACCCACCACGCCGCCAAGAAAGCCGCTTCCGCTTCGTCCGCGAAGAAAACGGTGAAGGCCGCGTCCGCCAACGTCGCGTCGGACGATGCACCGCGTGCGAAGGCATCGCGCAAACGCGCGACGCTCGCAGCGAACGTGCACGGGCACCACGGCGCGGTGCGCAAGGTCGCGTTCCAGCCGCGCCGCCCGACGGTCGGCCAGGCGTTCGGCCTGCACGATACGCCGGACGCGCTCGCGCTGCGCTCGAGCGTCGCGTACGTCGTTGACCAGAACACCGGCGAGCCGCTGTTCGACAAGAATTCGCACGCCGTCGTGCCGATCGCGTCGATCTCGAAGCTGATGACCGCGATGGTCGTGCTCGACTCGAAGGCGCCGATGACCGACCAGATCGAGGTCACCGACGAAGATCGCGACTACGAGAAGGGCACGGGCTCGCGCCTGTCGGTCGGCTCGATCCTGTCGCGCGAGGACATGCTGCACATCGCGCTGATGGCATCGGAAAACCGTGCCGCGGCCGCGCTGTCGCGCTACTACCCGGGCGGCCGTCCGGCGTTCATCGCCGCGATGAACGCGAAGGCGAAGGCGCTGGGCATGAACGACACCCACTTCGAGAACTCGACGGGCCTGTCGAGCTCGAACGTGTCGAGCGCACGCGACCTCGTGAAGATGGTCAACGCGGCGTACCAGTATTCGACGATTCGTCAGTTCTCGACCGATCGCACGTACGACGTCAATACGGGCAAGCGCACGCTGGTCTACAACAGCACGAACGCGCTGATCCGCGGCAACGGCTCATGGGACATCGGCCTGCAGAAGACCGGCTTCATCAACGAGGCGGGCGAATGCCTCGTGATGCAGGCGACGATCCACGGCCGCCCGATGGTGATGGTGCTGCTGGATTCGTTCGGCAAGTATTCGCGCTTCGCCGACGCGGCGCGCCTGCGCAACTGGCTCGATGCCGGCGGCGGCGAGCGCCTGACGGCAGCCAACACCGCGACAGGCGGCACCTGATCGCGCCCCGGCGGTTCGCCGCCGTACCGGTCGCCGCAAAGCAAAAGCCCCGCAATCGCGGGGCTTTTTTCATGTGGCGCGGTACGGCGGGCGGCGCAACTCATCCGTGCCGTTGCAAGCCTTCCGTGTCCTTCGCGGGGGCGGGGCGGTAGCCGAGCGATTCCGAGATGGTCAGCGCGGTGCGGGTCAACTGGCCGAGCCACGCATCCTGCAGCCGATCGGCCGGCGCCGACAGCGACAGGCCCGCGACGAGCCTGCCCGAGTCGTCGTAAATGCCGGCCGCGATGCAGCGCACGCCCAGCTCCAGCTCCTCGTTGTCGCGCGCGCACGATTGCTGGCGCACGAGCGTCAGTTCGCGCTCGAGCTTCGCGATGTCGGTGATGCTGTTCTGCGTATGGCCGGAGAGCCCGGTGCGCGTCGCGTAGGCGCGCACGCGCGACGTTTCGTCGACCGCGAGAAACAGCTTGCCGACCGACGTCAGGTGCAGCGGCGCACGGCCGCCGATCGCCCGCACGACCTGCATCCCCGAGCGCTCCGAATACGCGCGCTCGATATAGACGATCTCGTCGCCCTGGCGCACGGACAGGTTCACGGTCTGGCCGGTCAGGCGGTGCAGCTCGCGCATCGGCATCAGGGCCGCGTCGCGAACCGACAGGCGCGCCTTCACGAGATTGCCGAGCTCGAGCAGCCGCATGCCGAGCCGGTACGTGCCGGGATCGGAGCGGTCGACGAGACGGCAGGTCACCATGTCGTTGAGAATACGGTGCGCGGTCGACGGATGCAGTTCCGTGCGCTGCGCAAGCTCCTTCAGGCTGACGGGGTCGCTGTGCGCGGCGAGCGCGTCCAGCAACCGCATCATGCGTTCGATCACCTGGATCGACGTTTTGGAATCCGGGGTGGGTTGGCTCATGTCGGGGGAGAATCGGTTGACGCGTCAAGCGGTGTTGCGTCGATTGTATCTCGTATCGTGAAAAAAGCGAACGCTGTTCGAGGAAGTCCTCGTTTCGGGGCGTGCGCACTTGCGTGCGCGCCGGCGTTGGTCTTGCCGGCCAAACGGCGGATAATGAGAGCCGTTTTCTCGAAGGAGCGCGTATGCGAGTCGGTTTGTTCGTGACCTGCCTGGTCGACCTGATGCGTCCGGAAATCGGCTTTTCCGCGCTGAAACTGATTCGCGACGCCGGCTACGAGGTATTCGTGCCGCCCGCGCAAACCTGCTGCGGCCAACCGGCCTACAACTCGGGCGACCGCGCGCTCGCGCGCGACCTGGCGGAAAAGGCGCTTCGCGAGTTCGAGCAGTTCGATTACGTCGTCGCGCCGTCCGGCTCATGCGGCGGGATGATCCGCGCGCACTACGGCGACCTGTTCCGCGACGACCCCGAACTGATGGGGCGCTACACGCGGTTCCAGCAGAAGGTCTACGAACTGACCGATTTCCTGGCGAACGTCGCGAAGGTGACGCTCGCACCCGGCGAATTCGCGGGGCCCGTCACCTATCACGACTCGTGCTCGGGCCTGCGCGAACTCGGCGTGAAGGCGCAGCCGCGCGCGCTGCTCGCGCAGCGCGGCGTGGCCGTCACCGAAATGAAGGACTGCGAGCACTGCTGCGGCTTCGGCGGCACGTTCGCGGTCAAGTACGGCGACATTTCGGCGGCGATTGCCGACGAAAAATGCGCGAACGTGCGCGCATCCGGCGCAGGCGCCGTCGTGCTCGGCGATCTCGGCTGCATGCTGAACATCGAAGGGCGGTTGCGCCGCACGGGCGACCGCGACACGCGCGTGCTGCACGTCGCGCAGGTGCTGGCGGGCGACGTCTGACGCCCGGTTCCGCTCACTTTTCCCCGATACCGCGATGCAAGTTCAATCGATGCATTTCAAGGCGCGCGCCGGCCAGAAGCTGGCCGACCAGCGCCTGCAGCAGAACCTGAAGAAGCTGTCGACGAAGTTCGTGTCCGCGCGCGCCGACGCGATGACCGCGATCGACTTTCCGGCGACGCGCGCCGCGCTGAAGGCGCGCCGCAACCGGGCGCTGGAAAACCTCGACGTGTGGCTCGAGGCGTTCGAGCGCGAGGCGACCCGGCGCGGCACGACGGTGCTGTTCGCGGAAACGACGGCCGACGCGGCGCGCCTCGTCGCTGACATCGCGCGGCGCCACGACGTGAGGAAGGTCATCAAGACGAAGTCGATGGTGTCCGAGGAAATGCGCCTGAACGCGGTGCTCGCCGAGATGGGCGTGCAGTCGATCGAGACGGACCTCGGCGAATACATCCTGCAGATCAACGACAACGAGCCGCCGAGCCACATCATTGCGCCCGTCGTGCACAAGGACAAGGACGAGATCGCCGACCTGTTCGCACGCACGCACCAGCGCGAGCGGCTGACCGAGATCCCCGACATGACGCGCGAGGCGCGCGAGGTGCTGCGCCCGCATTTCCTGTCGGCCGACATGGGCGTGACGGGGGGCAATTTCGTGATCGCCGAGACGGGATCGGTCGCGGTCGTCACGAACGAAGGCAACGAAGGGATGTGCACGGTGATGCCGCGCGTGCACGTCGCGGTGACGGGCATCGAGAAGGTGTTGCCGACGCTCGAGGATCTCGCGACCGCGATGCGCCTGCTGCCGCGCTCGGCAACCGGCCAGAAGACGTCGAACTACTTTTCGCTGCTCACGGGCCCGCGGGGCCCTGGCGACGAGGACGGCCCCGAGCACAATTACGTGGTGCTCGTCGACGGCGGCCGCACGGGCCTGATCGGCGGCGAGTTCCAGGAGATGCTGCGCTGCATCCGCTGCGGCGCGTGCATGAACCATTGTCCGGTGTACCAGAAGGTCGGCGGCCACGCCTATGGATGGGTCTATCCGGGCCCGATGGGGTCGGTGCTGACGCCGAGCTATGTCGGCATCGACCGTGCACTCGACCTGCCGCAGGCCGCGACGCTATGCGGCGAATGCGACAGCGTGTGCCCGGCCGGGATCCCGCTGTCGCACCTGTTGCGCACGCTGCGCGAGAAGCAGGTCGAGCGGCATCTGCGGCCGTGGCGCGAGCGGGCCGCGCTCGCCACGTGGGGCTTTGTCGCGCGCCGGCCGATGCTGTACGCGCTGACGACCAAGCTGGCGGTGCGCGTGCTGGAGCGGCTGGGCGGCAATGGCGGCACGCTGCGGCGCCTGCCGATGATGGGCGGCTGGATGGATACCCGCGACATGCCGACACCGACCGGCCGCACGTTCCGCGAACTCTACGCGGCATCGCAAAGCCACCTCGGCTGACGACTGTTCATCGGGCGGCAACAGTGCATTCACTATTTACGTATTTATCCCGATAGATGCGGTCTATAGAATCTGGCCTGTAGTCTCCGAAAGTGGTTTCGGGGAATGAGGTCAAGGAGCCGCATCATGAAAAAGACAATATCGATGTACTGGCCGCTGGCAATCGTCGTTCCGCTCGCCGCGGCGGCTTATCTGCATGCGATGGCCGACGCGCCGTCGCGTGGCCCGATCGCCGTTCATCAGGCGTCGGCCGAACTTGCGCGTGCGGTGTCGCTCGGGCTGGTCGGCGACACGGCGACGCCGTTGCCGGCGGCCACCGCCGACGTGGTGCTGGCCGCACCCAAGGCGCTGTAAGGCACGCCGCCGTCGCTTCGCGCGGCGGCGCGATTCCGGGCGCCTTTGTATAATGGCGTGTTCTTCTCCCTCGCGGCTCGCCGCGCGTTCCCGATAGTGCGATGACCCGCGTTGCAATCTGTTTCGTCTGTCTCGGCAATATCTGCCGTTCGCCCACGGCCGAAGGCGTGATGCGCCACCAGGTCGATGCGGCCGGGCTGGCCGACCGGATCGAGATCGATTCGGCTGGCACCGGCGACTGGCACGTCGGCGAGCCGCCCGACACGCGCGCGCAGGCGGCGGCCCGTACGCGCGGCTACGACCTGTCGGCGCTGCGGGCACGCCAGGTGAGCGCGGCGGATTTCCAGCGTTTCGACCTGCTGCTCGCGATGGACGAAGCCAATCTCGCGGAATTGCGCCGGCGCTGCCCGCCCGAGCATCGCGACAAGGTGCGCCTGCTGATGGAATATGCGCCGGGCGTAGCCGAAACCGAGGTGGCCGATCCTTATTTCGGCGGCGTGCAAGGCTTCGAACAGGTGCTCGACCAGGTCGAGCGCGCGTGCGCAGGCCTGCTGGACACGCTCCGGAGCCGTACCGGACGCTGAGCGCGGCAAGGTATTCAGCGTGCTGCGAATACCCTGCCGCAGACATGGATACTTGACTAAAAACGTCAAATATTTATACTTGACCAAAATCGTCAAGATTGCAGTCCCCTAGACACCATGAGACTCACCACCAAAGGCCGTTTCGCCGTCACGGCGATGATTGACTTGGCACTGCGCCAGGAGCAGGGCCCGGTGACGCTTGCAGGCATCAGCCAGCGCCAGCGGATTTCGCTCTCGTATCTCGAACAGCTGTTCGGCAAGCTGCGCAGGCATGAAATCGTCGAATCCGTGCGCGGCCCCGGCGGCGGCTACAACCTCGCGCGCCGCGCGCAGGACGTCACCGTTGCCGACATCATCATCGCGGTCGATGAACCGCTCGACGCCACGCAGTGCGGCGGCAAAGGCACGTGCGACGGCTCGAAGCAGCCCGACGGCCATTGCATGACGCATGAGCTGTGGTCGACCCTGAACCAGAAGATGGTCGAATACCTCGATTCGGTGTCGCTGCAGGATCTCGTCGATCAGCAGCGCGCACGCGAGGGCGCGCCTGCGGTGCTGCGCGACCGGCGCGCGCCGGAGCCCGTCGCGGCGCCGGCCGAACCGGTGCGCACGATGCCGCTCGGTCCCAATTCGGTGTTCAACATCGCGAGTTCGTGAACGCGAACGCGCCGCGCACCCGCGCCGCATACCCCATAACGCACACAGTCCCTGCACAGAATTCCCGGAGCGACAGATGACCCAAGAGACTCTCCACCTGCCCATCTACATGGATTACAGCGCGACGACCCCGGTCGACCCGCGCGTGGTCGACAAGATGGTGCCGTACCTGCGCGAGCAGTTCGGCAACCCGGCCTCGCGTAGCCACGCGTACGGCTGGGACGCGGAACGCGCGGTCGAGGAAGCACGCGAGCAGGTGGCCGCGCTGGTGAACGCGGATCCGCGCGAGATCATCTGGACGTCCGGCGCAACGGAATCGGACAACCTCGCGATCAAGGGTGCCGCGAACTTCTACAAGGGCAAGGGCAAGCACATCATCACGGTGAAGACCGAGCACAAGGCCGTGCTCGACACCTGCCGCGAGCTCGAGCGCGACGGTTTCGAAGTCACCTATCTCGACGTGAAGGAAGACGGCCTGATCGACCTCGACGTGTTCAAGGCCGCACTGCGCCCGGACACGATCCTCGTGTCGGTGATGCACGTGAACAACGAGATCGGCGTGATCCAGGACATCGAGACGATCGGCGAAATCTGCCGCGAGAAGGGCATCATCTTCCACGTCGACGCCGCGCAATCGACCGGCAAGGTCGAGATCGACCTCGCGAAGCTGAAGGTCGACCTGATGTCGTTCTCGGCGCACAAGACCTACGGCCCGAAGGGCATCGGCGCGCTGTACGTGCGCCGCAAGCCGCGCGTGCGCATCGAAGCGCAGATGCACGGCGGCGGTCATGAGCGCGGGATGCGCTCGGGCACGCTGGCGACGCACCAGATCGCCGGCATGGGCGAAGCGTTCCGCATCGCGCGTGAAGAAATGGCGACCGAAAACGAGCGCATCCGCATGCTGCGCGACAAGCTGCTGCGCGGCCTGTCGCAGATCGAGGAAACGTACGTGAACGGCGACATGGAGCACCGTGTCCCGCACAACCTGAACATCAGTTTCAACTTCGTCGAAGGCGAGTCGCTGATCATGGCGATCAAGGACGTCGCGGTGTCGTCGGGTTCGGCGTGCACGTCGGCGTCGCTGGAGCCGTCGTACGTGCTGCGTGCGCTCGGCCGCAACGACGAACTCGCGCACAGCTCGATCCGCTTCACGGTCGGCCGTTTCACGACGGAGCAGGACGTCGACTTCGTGATCAACCTGCTGAACAGCAAGATCGCAAAGCTGCGCGAACTGTCGCCGCTCTGGGAAATGCACCAGGAAGGCATCGATCTGTCGACGATCGAATGGGCCGCACACTGAACACCGCATTGAATACATTCGCGGGCGGATTTGCGCACGCAGACGTAACGAGTCAAGGAGTTTGAGTCATGTCATACAGCAACAAGGTTCTGGATCACTACGAAAACCCGCGTAACGTCGGTTCGTTCGCGAAAGACGACGATGCGGTCGGTACGGGCATGGTCGGCGCGCCGGCCTGCGGCGACGTGATGAAGCTGCAGATCCGCGTCGGTGCGGACGGCGTGATCGAAGACGCGAAGTTCAAGACGTACGGCTGCGGTTCGGCCATCGCGTCGAGCTCGCTCGTGACCGAATGGGTGAAGGGCAAGACGCTCGACGAGGCGCTGTCGATCAAGAACACGCAGATCGCCGAAGAGCTGGCCCTGCCGCCGGTGAAGATTCACTGCTCGATTCTCGCGGAAGACGCGATCAAGGCAGCCGTGGCCGACTACAAGAAGCGCCACGACACCAAGGAAGGCGACCAGGCAGCTGCCTGACGCATCGAGCGGCTTGTGAAGGAACGCGGCGGGCCCTGTGGGCGCGCCGCGGCAAGGACATCATGGCAATTACACTGACCGAAAAAGCAGCACAGCACGTGCAGAAATACCTCGTCCGTCGCGGCAAGGGTATGGGCCTGCGGCTTGGCGTTCGCACGACCGGGTGCTCGGGACTCGCGTACAAGCTCGAGTATGTCGACGAGCTGGCTCCCGAGGATCAGGTGTTCGAGAGCCATGGCGTGAAGGTCATCGTCGACCCGAAGAGCCTCGCATACATCGACGGCACCGAGCTCGATTTCGCGCGCGAAGGCCTGAACGAAGGGTTCAAGTTCAACAACCCGAACGTGAAGGACGAGTGCGGTTGCGGCGAATCGTTCCGCGTGTGACGCGGGCTTCCGCGCGATGCGGGCAAGAGGCGGCACGGGCCGCCTTTTTAATGTGCGGCGTTTGCCGCGCGACGAACCGGAATTGAACGCGACGATGGTTTCGCTGAAAGACAGCCACTTCGACCTGTTTCACCTGCCGGCGCAATTCGCGCTCGACGAGGCGGCGCTCGACAGCGCGTATCGCACGGTGCAGACGCAGGTGCACCCCGACCGCTTCGCGGCGGCCGGCGACGCGCAAAAGCGCATCGCGATGCAATGGGCGACGCGTGCGAATGAAGCCTATCGCACGCTGCGCGATCCGCTGAAGCGCGCGACCTATCTGCTGGCGCTGCGCGGCGTCGACATCGGTGCGGAAAACAACACCGCGATGGAGCCGGCGTTCCTGATGCAGCAGATGGAATGGCGCGAAGGTATCGAGGATGCCGCGGCCGCCCGCAACGTCGATGCGCTCGATGCGCTGCTCGCCGAGTTGCGCGACGAAAAGCGCGTGCGCCTCGAGCGCCTCGGCACGCTGCTCGACAGCGCCGCCGACCAGGCCGCTGCCGAAGCCGTGCGCCAGCTGATGTTCATCGAACGGGTCGCGTCGGAAGTGGGCGCGCAGATCGAGCGCCTCGAAACTTAACCGCGTGCCTCGCGGCACGCGCAGCAAACGGGCCGAGCGCCCGAACCAACCAAGATGGCTTTACTGCAAATTTCCGAACCGGGCATGGCGCCGGCGCCGCACCAGCGGCGACTCGCTGTCGGGATCGATCTCGGCACGACGAACTCGCTCGTCGCCGCCGTGCGCAACAGCGTGCCCGAAGTGCTGCCGGACGAGGCGGGCCGCGCGCTGCTGCCGTCGGTGGTCCGTTATCTGGAGAAGGGCGGCCGCCGCATCGGTCACGAAGCGAAGGAGCAGGCCGCGACCGATCCGCGCAACACGATCGTGTCGGTCAAGCGCTTCATGGGCCGCGGCAAGGCCGAGGTCGAAGGCGCGGCGAACGCGCCGTACGAATTCGTCGATGCGCCGGGCATGGTGCAGATCCGCACGATCGACGGCGTGAAGAGCCCGGTCGAAGTGTCGGCCGAGATTCTCGCGACGCTGCGTTACCGCGCGGAAGACACGCTCGGCGACGAGCTGGTCGGCGCGGTGATCACGGTGCCCGCGTACTTTGACGATGCGCAGCGCCAGGCGACGAAGGACGCCGCGCGGCTCGCGGGCCTGAACGTGCTGCGCCTGCTGAACGAACCGACCGCCGCCGCGATCGCCTACGGTCTCGACAACGCGGCCGAAGGCCTCTACGCGGTGTACGACCTCGGCGGCGGCACGTTCGACCTGTCGATCCTGAAGCTGACGAAGGGCGTGTTCGAAGTGCTCGCCGCGGGCGGCGATTCCGCGCTCGGCGGCGACGATTTCGACCATGCGCTGTTCGATCACGTGCTCGCGCAGGCCGGTATCGACGCGAACGCGCTCGCCCCCGAAGACGTGCGTCTGCTGCTCGATCGCGTGCGCGTGCTGAAGGAAGCGCTGTCGTCGGCGCCGCAGGCGTCGCTCGACGTGACGCTGTCGAGCGGTGCGCACCTCGTGCAGACGATCTCGCACGACACGTTCGCCACGCTCGTCGAGCCGCTCGTGCAGCGTACGCTGACGCCGACCCGCAAGGCGCTGCGCGACGCGCAGGTCACGCCGGCCGACATCAAGGGTGTCGTGCTCGTCGGCGGGGCGACGCGCATGCCGGTGATCCGCGAGGCCGTCGCGAAGCATTTCGGCCAGCCGCCGCTCGTCAATCTCGATCCGGACCAGGTCGTCGCGCTCGGCGCGGCGATCCAGGCCGACCTGCTCGCCGGCAATCGCGGCAGCGGCGACGACTGGCTGCTGCTCGACGTGATCCCGCTGTCGCTCGGCGTCGAGACGATGGGCGGCCTCGTCGAGAAGATCATTCCGCGCAATTCGACCATTCCGATCGCCCGCGCGCAGGAATTCACGACCTTCAAGGACGGTCAGACCGCGATGGCGATCCACGTCGTCCAGGGCGAGCGCGAGCTCGTCGCCGACTGCCGGTCGCTCGCGCGCTTCGAGCTGCGCGGCATCCCGCCGATGACGGCCGGTGCGGCGCGCATCCGCGTGACCTATCAGGTCGATGCGGACGGGCTGTTGTCGGTGTTCGCGCGCGAACAGCATTCGGGCGTCGAGGCGTCGGTCGTCGTGAAGCCGTCGTACGGCCTGGCCGACGACGACATCGCGAAGATGCTCGAGGACAGCTTCAAGACCGCCGAGATCGACATGCGCGCACGCGCGCTGCGCGAAGCGCAGGTCGAGGCCGAGCGGATGATCGAGGCGACGCAGGCCGCGCTGGCGGCCGACGGCGAACTGCTCGACGACGCCGAGCGTACGCAGGTCGACACGCTGGTCGCGGCGCTGCGCGCGATCGCCCAGGGCGACGACGCGCACGCGATCGAAGCGGCGACCAAGGCGCTGGCCGACGGCACCGACGAATTCGCGGCGCGCCGGATGGACAAGAGCATCAAGCGCGCACTGTCGGGCCGCCGGCTCGACGAGATCTGAACGAACGACGTACACGCGGGCCGGCGACGGCCCGCGCGATATTGAACCGTGCGGCGCGAGCCGCCGCACCTGACTGACGGAACGGACATGCCTCAACTGGTGGTGCTGCCTCACGTCGAACTGTGCCCGGACGGCGCAGTGATCGACGCGACGCCCGGCAAGAGTATTTGCGACAACCTGCTCGATCACGGCATCGAGATCGAGCATGCATGCGAGAAGTCGTGCGCATGCACGACCTGCCACGTGGTGATCCGCGAGGGCTTCAACGATCTCACGCCGTCCGAGGAGGACGAAGACGACCTCCTCGACAAGGCATGGGGCCTCGAGCCGACGTCGCGTCTGTCGTGCCAGGCGATCGTGAAGGAAGATTCGGACCTGGTGGTCGAGATCCCGAAGTACTCGATCAACCACGCGAAGGAAAATCACTGACGGATCGGCGGGTCGGGCGGCGCGCACGACACGCGCCGCGCTCGACGGGCTCGTCGACTACACGGGAGAGCAGGCCATGAAGTGGACCGATTCGCGCGAGATCGCCATCGCGCTGGCAGACAAGCATCCGGACGTCGATCCGCAGCGGATCAATTTCGTCGACCTGCGCCAGTGGGTCATCGAGCTCGACGGCTTTACCGACGATCCGGCTCACTCGGGCGAGAAGATTCTCGAAGCAATCCAGGCCCACTGGATCGACGAATCCGATTTCGACGACGAAGACTGAGGTTCGCGCCGGCGCCCGCCGGGTTCCCGCATAAAGAAAAGGCTCGTGACGCGTCACGAGCCTTTTTCATTTCCGCCGGTGCGGTGCAGTGACCGCCCGGCAAGTCGTGTTGCGCGGTTACGCGCCGACCAGCGTGCCGTTCTCGATCCGCACGCGCTGGCCCTGGCCGAACGGCGGCGGGTTGTGGTACGTGAACGTGCGCGTCGCGCCGCTTTCCATCTGGACCTGCACCTCGTAGTCGGTTTCCGCGCGTACCTGCTTCTCGACCTGGTTGCCGGCGAGACCGCCGCCGAGCGCGCCAATGATCGTCATCGCGGTGCGGCCGTTGCCGTGGCCGAACTGGTTGCCGAGCAGGCCGCCGGCCGCTGCGCCGCCGACCGCGCCGATCCCCGAGCTCTGGCCCGGCGTACGCGACTGGGTGATCGCGACGATCGTGCCGCAGTTCTGGCAATAGGTCGGCTGCGCGGGCGCGGACGGCTGTTGAGCGTATTGCGGAGGCTGCGGCGCCGGCGTATGGCGGCGGTGCACCGGGCGCGGCGCGGGCTTCGGTTCGGCCTGCGCGGCGGCCGCCTTCTCGGCTTTCTCGGCTGCCAGTTTCTGCTGCGCGGCCTGTTCTGCCGCCTGTTGCTGCGCTTGCGCGGCGAGCGCGGCGCTGGCAGCTGCGGCGGTATCGACGGCCGGCTGCGACGCGATCAGCGCGGCCTGGGTCTGGCCGTTCTGCGCGTTGTTGCTGCTGGCCTTCGGGAAGATGCCCGTGATCGCGGCGGTGGCCGCGAGGCTCGCGACGATGACGGCGCCTGCCGCGGTGGCGATCAGCGGATGCAGGCGTTGCTTTTGCGGCGTGGTCTGATTCTGGTTGTCCATTTTGTTCTCCGGTGTCGATCCGGTTTCGCCGGGTGGCGCGGGCCGGATCCCACGCTCGGGAGCGAGCAGACTTGGCGTTCCTGCGCCGCGTTCTGGTCCCGTTGTCATGCGTGGTGACGCAACAGGAGTGTCGTTCACGGGCGAGGGCGGTGCCGTATCAAGGTGTAACGAATTGCAGCGCGGGAGCGGCGCTTGCTACCGGGAAAACCCGGGGAAAACCCGCAGGAGGCCGTCGCGACGAGGGAATAAAACGGGGGAGGATCGAAAGCCGGAGAGCGCCGGCTGGCGGGATTTACGCGTGGTTACAAAGCTGAACGCGTGCGCGCCGCAAGGGGGCGGCGCGCACGCGGATCCGGCCGTCAGTCTTCGCGGCGCAGGTGCGGGAACAGCAGCACGTCGCGGATCGTCGGGCTGTCGGTTAGCAGCATCACGAGGCGGTCGATGCCGATCCCGCAACCGCCGGTCGGCGGCATGCCGTGCTCGAGCGCGCGGATGTAGTCGGCGTCGAAGAACATCGCTTCCTCGTCGCCGGCATCCTTCTGTTCGACCTGCTTCTTGAAGCGCGCGGCCTGGTCTTCCGGATCGTTCAGCTCCGAGAAGCCGTTCGCGATCTCGCGGCCGGTCATGAACAGCTCGAAACGCTCGGTGATGCCCGGCACCGTATCCGATGCGCGTGCGAGCGGCGACACCTCGACCGGGTAGTCGATGATGTAGGTCGGCTCCCACAGCTGCGATTCGGCGGTTTCCTCGAACAGCGCGAGCTGCAGTGCGCCGATCCCGGCGTTCAGGAAGGCCGGCTGCGACACGTCCACGCCGAGGCGCTTCAGTTCGGAACGCAGGAACGCGTCGTCCGACAGCTGGCCGTCGGTGTACTGCGGCGCGTACTTCTGGATCGCCTGCGTGATCGTCAGGCGGTGGAACGGTTTCGCGAGGTCGAGCTCACGGCCCTGGTACTGGATCGTCGCGGTGCCGAGCGCATCGATCGCCGCCTGGCGGATCAGCTGCTCGGTGAAGTCCATCAGCCAGCGGTAATCGGTGTACGCGGCGTAGAACTCCATCATCGTGAATTCCGGATTGTGGCGCGGCGACACGCCTTCGTTCCGGAAGTTGCGGTTGATCTCGAACACGCGTTCGAAGCCGCCGACGATCAGGCGCTTCAGGTACAGCTCCGGCGCGATACGCAGGAACATCTGCATGTCGAGCGCGTTGTGATGCGTGACGAACGGCTTGGCCGCGGCGCCGCCCGGGATCGGGTGCAGCATCGGCGTCTCGACTTCCATGAACTCGGCGTTGTCCATGAACTTGCGGATCGACGCGATGGTCTTGGTGCGTGCGCGGAACGTGTCGCGCGTTTCCGGCGTGACGATCAGGTCGACGTAGCGCTGGCGATAGCGCATTTCCTGGTCGGCGAGGCCGTGGAACTTGTCCGGCAGCGGACGCAGCGCCTTCGACAGCAGGCGCAGCTCCTTGCACTGGACCGACAGCTCGCCCTTGTTGGTGCGGAACAGCACGCCGCGGGCGGCGACGATATCGCCCAGGTCCCACTTCTTGAACGCGTCGTAGGTTTCCGCGCCGACGTCGTTCGGCGTCACGAAGAACTGGATCTGGCCCGAACCGTCCTGCACCGTCGCGAAGCTCGCCTTGCCCATCACGCGCTTGAGCATCATGCGGCCGGCGACCGACACCTCGACCTCGTTTGCTTCGAGCGCGGCCTTGTCCGAGTCGGCGAATTTCACCTGGAGATCGGCGGCGTGGTGCGTCGGCCGGAAATCGTTCGGATAGGCGATGCCTTGCTCGCGCAACGCGCGCAGCTTCTCGCGGCGCTCGGCGATGATCTGGTTTTCGTCCGCCGCGACGGCGGGCTGCGTTTGGGTCGATTCGGTCATGATGGTCGGAATTCGGAGTAGGTGCGCGGAGTAGGTGCGGCAACTCAACGGGAACGGCGGCGCGGCCGGAGAGGCCGCGCCGCGGCGCTTACACGCCCTGTTTGAGGCTCGCGCTGATGAAGTCGTCGAGATCGCCGTCGAGGACGGCTCTCGTGTTGCTCATTTCGACGTTCGTGCGCAGGTCCTTCACGCGGCTCTGGTCGAGCACGTACGAGCGGATCTGGTGGCCCCAGCCCACATCGGTCTTGCTCGATTCGAGCTTGTCCTGTTCGGCCTGGCGCTTGCGCATCTCGGCTTCGTACAGCCGCGACTTCAGCATGGCCATCGCTTCGGCACGGTTGCGGTGCTGCGAGCGGTCGTTCTGGCACTGCACGACGATACCGGTCGGCATGTGCGTGATCCGCACGGCCGAGTCGGTCTTGTTGATGTGCTGGCCGCCCGCGCCCGATGCGCGGTACGTGTCGATGCGCAGGTCGGCCGGGTTGACCTCGACTTCGATGGAGTCGTCGATTTCCGGATACACGAACACCGACGAGAACGACGTGTGGCGGCCGCCCGACGAGTCGAACGGCGACTTGCGCACGAGGCGGTGGATGCCCGTCTCGGTGCGCAGGAAGCCGTACGCGTATTCGCCCGACACCTTGATCGTCGCGTTCTTGATGCCGGCGACGTCGCCGTCGGATTCTTCCAGCACTTCGGCCTTGAAGCCCTTGCGCTCGCAGTAGCGCAGGTACTGGCGCAGCAGCATCGACGCCCAGTCGCACGCCTCGGTGCCGCCGGCGCCGGCCTGGATGTCGATGAAGCAGTTGTTCGGGTCGGCCGGGTTCGAGAACATCCGGCGGAACTCGATGTCGCCGACGCGTGCCTCGAGCTTCGCGGCGTCTTCTTCCGACGCGATGAGGGTGTCTTCGTCGCCTTCCTCGCGTGCGAGCTCGAACAGGTCGAGCGCATCGCGCAGGTCGCTATCGAGCGCCGTCAGCGTCGTGACGACGCCTTCGAGCAGCTTCTTCTCGCGGCCGAGTGCCTGGGCGTTCTTCGAATCGTTCCAGACGTTCGGGTCTTCGAGTTCCTTGTTGACTTCGATCAGACGCGCAGATTTGGCGTCGTAGTCAAAGATACCCCCGGAGCTCGCCCGCGCGCGTGCGCAGGTCGAGCAGGGAGCTTTCGATCGCGTTGAGACGTTCCGCTTCCATGATCGTTCGCTATTCTTGCTTCGTAAAAAAGCGGAATTATAGCCGATCGGCGGGGTTTCCCGGTGACGCGGAGTGTGCTTGCATGCGCGCCGCGGCCCCGTCGGGGCGGCGCGCATGCGGCCCGCGCACGTGGCGGGCGGGGTGGTTGAGCGGCCGGACGGCCGGTCGGCTTGCGGGCCGACCCTCAGCCGGCCGCGTGCTCGACGACCAGTTGCACGCGCGTCACGCCGTTCCACGTGTCGGCCACGAGGCGGTACGCGATCAGCGCGCTCGCGGGCAGCGGCTCGGTGTGGTTGAACCAGATCGCGTTGAAGCGCTGGCGGCCGCGCGCGAGCTGCAGCTTCAGGTGCTTCTCCTTCACGAGCGACTGCGACACGACGTCGAACTCGCCGGAGAAAAGCGGGGCCGGAAAGCCCTGGCCCCAGACGGCTTCGTCGAGCAGCCCGACGAACTGCGGCGTGAAATACGCTTCCTCGAGTTCGCCGTCGGTTTCGATCACGCGGGCGAGCGCGTCGTCGGACAGCCACTCGCGCGCAACCGCCTCGAACGCCGTTGCGAAGCGCGGCACGTTGTCGGTGTCGAGCGTGAGGCCGGCCGCCATCGCGTGGCCGCCGAACGCGACGATCAGGTCGGGCTCGCGCTTGGACACGAGGTCGAGCGCATCGCGCAGGTGGAAGCCGGGAATCGAGCGGCCCGAGCCCTTGACCCGCGTGCCGGCTTCGTCCGCATGCGCGAACGTGAACGACGGGCGGTGGAATTTCTCCTTGAGCCGCCCCGCGACGATGCCGATCACGCCCTGGTGCCATTCGGGATTGAACAGCGTGATCGTGCAGGCGTCGGCCGGGTCGACGTCGGCGAGATCGGCGAGCGCCTGCTGCTGCATGCCGGCTTCGATCTCGCGGCGCTCGCGGTTCATCACGTCGAGCTGCTGCGCGAGGTCCCACGCGCGGCCGATGTCGTCGGTGATCAGGCATTCGATCCCGAGCGACATGTCGGAGAGCCGCCCGGCGGCGTTCAGGCGCGGGCCGAGCCCGAAACCGAGGTCGAAGCCGGACGCGGTGCGCGCGTCGCGGGCGGCGGCGCGGAACAGCGCGGCGATGCCCGGCTGCATGCGGCCGTTGCGAATGCGCTGCAGGCCCTGCGCGACGAGCACGCGGTTGTTGCCGTCGAGCCGCACCACGTCGGCGACGGTGCCGAGCGCGACGAGGTCGAGCAGCCCGTCGAGGCGCGGCTCGGCTTCCTTGCTCGCGAACGCGCCGCGGCGGCGCAGCTCGGCGCGCAGCGCGAGCAGCACGTAGAACATCACGCCGACGCCGGCGATGTGCTTGCTCGGGAACGCGCAGCCGGGCTGGTTCGGGTTGACGATCGCGCGCGCGGCGGGCAGCGCGTCGCCGGGCAAGTGGTGGTCGGTCACGAGCACGTCGATGCCGCGCGCGTTCGCGGCGTCGACGCCCGCGACGCTTGCGATCCCGTTGTCGACGGTGATCAGCAGGTCGGGCTTGCGGGCGGCCGCGAGTTCGACGATCTCGGGCGTGAGCCCGTAGCCGTATTCGAAGCGGTTCGGCACCAGGTAGTCGATCTGCGCGCCGAACATCCGCAGGCCGCGCACCGCGACCGCGCAGGCGGTCGCGCCGTCGCAGTCGTAGTCGGCGACGACCAGCAGGCGCCGCTGGTCGGCGATCGCGTCGGCGAGCAGCGTCGCGGCGTCCGCGCAGCCCTTCAGTTCGGTGGGCGGCACGAGGCGCGCGAGCGCGGTTTCGATGTCGGTCGGGGACTGCACGCCGCGCGACGCATACAGGCGCGCGAGGACGGGATGCAGGCCGTGGCGCGCGAGCACTTCGGCGTCGGCGGGCGCGACGGGGCGGGTAACTATCCGGGTCATACAGGTCGGGTTATTCGAACAGGGATGCCAGCGCGCGGCGGCGCCAGAACTTGCGCAGGTCGCCGCGCGTCGCGTGCAGCGTCACGGAGCTGGTGTCGCCGCACAGCGTGAAGTCGACGCCGGCCAGCTCGCCGTTGCGCAACGCGGCGAGGGACGGCGCGAACCAGTCGCGCTCGAGCGCGGCGAGCGCATCGTGCCAGCGTGCCCAGTCCTGTTCGATGAACGGGGTGGACAGCGCCGGCAGCTCGACCAGCGTCGCGCCGGCGGCGGCCGGCAGCGCGCCGAACGCGGCCGGCACCGCGCCGGCCTCGGCCTGCGCGGCGCGCGCGAGGCCGAGCGCCGCGGGCGACGCGGACAGCACGCGCGCGAATGGCTTGCCGACCGGTTTCAGCGTGCCTTGCGCATGGAACCAGATCGAATTGACGGCCGGCAACCCGCGCGCTTCGCGCGCCTCGTTGACCGGATGCTGGAACCACGCCATCTGCACTTCGTTCTGCAGCTTCATCCACATCCGCGAACGTTCGCCGGTGTGCGCCTCGTGCGGCAGCCAGATTTCGATGTTGCGCCCGCTCGCGCGCAGCGGCGCGGCGCCGGCGAGGCGGGCGAGCTGCTCGCTGGACAGGTACCACCGCGCCGGCTGCGGCGCTTCGAGCCGCACGCCGAGCTCTTCGATCAGCGGGCGCGCGACCGCGAGCAGCGCGGCGGCGTCGCCGTCGTCGAGCGAGAGGCTTGCCGGATCGACGAGCACGAGGTGATCGTGCGCGATTTCCACGTGAACGGGCTCGACGCACGCCCAGGCCTGCGTGCCGGGCTCGCCGCCGTCGGCCAGCAGCATGTAGGGCGCGAGCGGCGCCTCGTCGGCGGCGTTGCCCTGGGTCGCGCCGAACTGGCGGGCCAGCCAGCGCTCGTGCGGCAGCGTGCGCTGGAAGTCCTCGCCGGCCACGCGCTCGACGAGGCTCGCGCGGGCGAGCAACTTTTCGAGCGCGGGACTGTCCAGCGTGTGCAGGGACGAGCCCGCATCGGCCGCCGACGGCAGCGCGAACGGAACGAGAAAATGGAGGCGTCGGTCGTGCATGATGGTGCGCATTGTATGGCAAACTGCGCGCGTGATCGGGCCGGCTGACGGTCCGGGCCGGTGCGATCGAGCCAGATCGGGCCTGCCCGCGTCCGGCGACCGCTTTTTTGGACCGCGCCCGGGCGGCAGGCCGCAGGCCGCCATCCCCGCCGTAACCAGCAGAAAGGATTCGCTTGAAACTTCCGTACGAATGGCAGATCGGCTGGCGCTATACGCGCGCCGGCAAACGCACGACCGGTAACGGCTTCATTTCCTTCATCGCGCTCGTGTCGATGCTCGGCATCGCGCTCGGCGTCGCGGCGCTGATCGTCGTGCTGTCCGTGATGAACGGCTTCCAGAAGGAGGTGCGCGACCGCATGCTGTCGGTGCTCGCGCACGTCGAGGTGTTCTCGCCGACCGGCTCGATGCCCGACTGGCAACTGACCGCGCAGGAAGCGCGCCGCAATCCGTCGGTGACCGGCGCGGCGCCGTACGTCGACGCGCAGGCGCTGCTCACGCGCCAGGACGCGGTGAGCGGCGTGATGCTGCGCGGCGTCGAGCCGTCGCTCGAACCGCAGGTGTCGGACATCGGCAAGGACATGAAGGGCGGCCAGCTCGCGGCGCTCGTGCCGGGCCAGTTCGGCATCGTGCTCGGCGACGCGCTCGCGGGCAACCTCGGCGTGACGGTCGGGGACAAGGTCACGCTGGTCGCGCCCGAAGGCACGATCACGCCGGCCGGGATGATGCCGCGGCTCAAGCAGTTCACGGTCGTCGGCGTGTTCGAATCGGGCCACTACGAATACGACAGCACGCTCGCGATGATCAACATCCGCGACGCCGAGGCGCTGTTCCGGATGTCCGCGCCGACCGGCGTGCGGCTGCGGCTCACCGACATGCAGAAGGCGCCGCAGGTCGCGATCGAGCTGTCGCATACGCTGTCGGGAAGCCTGTACATCCGCGACTGGACCCAGCAGAACAAGACGTGGTTCTCGGCCGTGCAGATCGAGAAGCGGATGATGTTCATCATCCTCACGCTGATCATCGCGGTGGCCGCGTTCAACCTCGTGTCGTCGCTCGTGATGACGGTGACCAACAAGCAGGCCGACATCGCGATCCTGCGCACGCTCGGCGCGCAGCCGGGCTCGATCATGACGATCTTCGTCGTGCAGGGCGTGACGATCGGCTTCGTCGGCACCGCGTCGGGCGTCGCGCTCGGCTGCCTGATCGCGTGGAGCATCCCGTGGCTGATCCCGATGATCGAGCATTTGTTCGGCGTGCAGTTCCTGCCGCCGTCGGTGTACTTCATCAGCGAGCTGCCGTCCGAGCTCGTCGCGGGCGATGTCATCAAGATCGGCCTGATCGCGTTCGTGCTGTCGGCTGTGGCGACGCTCTATCCGAGCTGGCGCGGCGCGAAGGTGAAGCCGGCGGAGGCGCTGCGCTATGAATGACCGCGCGACCGCATTCGCGGATACACGACAACCCATCAGACAGGATTCGGCAGGTATGCAGGAATACGTGCTTCAGGCGCGCGGGATCACGAAGGCCTTCGTGCAGGGCGGCTTCAACGTGCAGGTGCTCAACAACGCCGAGCTGACGGTGCGGCGCGGCGAAAAGCTCGCGATCGTCGGTGCGTCGGGCTCCGGCAAGAGCACGCTGCTGCACGTGCTGGGCGGCCTCGACGAACCGAGCGCGGGCGAAGTATCGCTGCTCGGCAAGCCGTTTACGCAGCTCGCCGAGCGCGAGCGCAACGAGCTGCGCAATCGCGCGCTGGGCTTCGTCTATCAATTCCACCACCTGCTGCCGGAGTTCACCGCGCTCGACAACGTCGCGATGCCGCTGCGCATCCGCCGGATGACGACCGAGGATGCACGCGAGCAGGCACAAGCGATGCTCGAACGTGTCGGTCTCGGTCCGCGTGCGAAGCATCGGCCGGGCGAGCTGTCGGGCGGCGAGCGGCAGCGCGTGGCGATCGCGCGCGCGCTGGTGACGAAGCCGGCCTGCGTGCTTGCCGACGAGCCGACCGGCAACCTCGACGGCACGACGGCCGACACGGTGTTCAACCTGATGCTCGAGTTGTCCGAGACGCTCGAAACGAGCTTCGTGATCGTCACGCACGATCCCGAGCTCGCCGCGCGCTGCGACCGCATCATGCGCCTGCGCGACGGCGTGCTGCACGAGGAGCCGGCGCTGCCGGTGTGAACCAACGCCTTCGCCGCGCTACCCGGCCATGCCCGGGCGCGCCGCGAGGGTGAGGAAAGCCGACATGTGGATCGATACGCATTGCCATCTCGATGCCGCCGAGTTCGACGCCGATCGCGACGCGGTCGCCCAGGCGGCGCGCGCGGCCGGCGTGTCGCGCATCGTGATCCCGAGCGTCGGGCGCGACAACTTCACGACGGTGCGCGAGCTCGCGCAGCGCACGCCGGGCGCGGTCTATGCGCTCGGCATCCATCCGCTCTTCACGCCGCATGCGCGCGACGAGGATCTCGACCGGCTGCGGATGGAGATCGAGGCGAGCCTCGACGATCCGCGCTTCGTCGCGATCGGCGAGATCGGGCTCGACTACTTCGTGCCGGGGCTCGACGAAGAACGGCAGCAATTCTTCTATCAGGGGCAGCTCAAGCTCGCGCGCGAATTCGACCTGCCGGTGCTGTGCCACGTGCGCAAGTCGCAGGATCGCGTGCTCGCCGGGCTGCGCCGCTTCGGCGTGCGGCGCGGTATCGCGCATGCATTCAACGGCAGTTTCCAGCAGGCCGACGCGTATCTCGCGCAGGGGCTGCATCTCGGTTTCGGCGGCAACGTGACGTTCGAACGCGCGCGGCAGATTCGCCGGCTCGCCGAGCAATTGCCGCTCGATGCGATCGTCGTCGAGACGGACGCCCCCGACATCGCGCCCGAGTGGGCGTACAAATCCCGCAACGCGCCCGACCAGGTGCCGCGCATCGGCACCGTTCTCGCGGAACTGCGCGGGATCGACGCGCACGCGCTGTCCCTATCCACAACGGCTAACGCGCGCGCCGCGCTGCCGCGTCTCGCACTTTCGTCCGCATAATCGTTGCCGGAAGGCGCCGTCTCGATCACGACGGCGCCAGGTCGACGAGGAGGCGCGATGCGCGTGTGGTGGATCGCGTTCGCGCTCGGCGTCGTCGTGCTGCAGCGGCAGGCGGCGTTGCCGGGCGCGGGCGGCTGGCTGGGCGGGGCGGCCGTGCTGGCCGGATGTGGGGTGCTGCTCGCATGGTGTGCGCGGCGCGCGCGAACCCGCGCGATCGTCGTGCTGCGCTGGATGCTGTGCGCAAGCGTCGCCGGTGCGATCGGCTTCGGCTACGCGGCCGCGCGTGCCGAATGGCGGCTGCGTGACAGCCTGCCCGTCGAACGGGAAGGGCGCGACATCGTCGTCACCGGCGTGATCCGCGGGTTGCCGGTGATCGACGACACCGGTGCGCGACTGCTGTTCGCGGTCGAATCGAACGACGCGCGGCTGGCCCGTTTTCCTCCCGTGATCCGGTTGTCGTGGCGCGCGTACCGTGCGCCCGCCGCGCGCGACGCGATGCCCGATTGGCGCGCGGGGCAGCGCTGGCGTCTCGTCGTGCGCCTGAAGCGCCCGCATGCCGAGGCGAATCCCGGCGTGCGCGACAGCGAGGCTGCATGGCTCGCCGCGGGCATTCGCGCGATCGGCTATGTCGTCGCGCCCGAGCGCGCGGCGCTGCTCGATGCGCGCGCATCGGGATGGCGCGCGTCGGTCGATCGGCTGCGCGACGCGTTGCGCACGCGGATCGGCGCCGCGCTCGGCGGCACCGCGCGCCATCGCGGCATCGTGACCGCGCTCGCGGTCGGCGATCAATCCGGCATCGGCGACGACGACTGGCGCGTGTTGCGCAACACCGGCACGAGCCATCTGGTCGCGATTTCGGGCCTGCACGTCGGGCTCGTCGGCGCGCTCGCGGGCGGGATCGCGTCGATGGTCTGGCGGCGTCTGCGCTGGCGCGCACGTGCGGCCGCGCTGATGGTGCCGGCGCCCTACGTGGCTTCCCTTGCGGCGTTGGCGGCCGCTGCCGGCTACGCGGCGCTGGCCGGCTTCAACGTGCCGGCGCAGCGCGCGTGGTGGATGATCGCGGCCGGTGCGGCAGCGTACCTGGCCGGACGCAGCGTGCCGACGTCCGCGGTGCTGTGCGCGGCGCTCGGCGGCGTGCTGCTTGCCGATCCGTGGGCGGTGCTGTCGGCGGGGTTCTGGCTGTCGTTCGGCGCGGTCGCCGTGATCCTGATGGCGGTGGCGGGCTGGCGCGCGGTGCGCGAATTCGACGGCGGCGAAGGCCACGACGGCGGCGGCAGTGCGGCGGACGGCGCGGACCCGATCGACCGTTGGCGCTGGCTGCGCACGCGGTGCCGGCGTGCCTGGCGTCGTATCGAGGAAGCGACGCGCGTGCAGTACGCGGTGACGATCGGTCTCGCGCCGCTGACGGCCGCGTGGTTCGCGCAGATCTCCGTATCGGGCCCGTTCGGCAATGCGTTCGCGATTCCGTGGGTCAGCTCCGTCGTGACGCCGATCGTGCTCGCCGGGATCGGGTTGCCCGCGCCGCTCGACGCGTATGCATTCCGGCTCGCGCACGCGGCGCTCGAACCGATGATGACGCTGCTGCGGCATCTCGCCGACTGGCCGGCCGGCGTATTCTGGCTGCGCATGCCGGACTGGCCGGTGCTGGCGCTCGCATGCGTCGGTGTCGTATGGATCTTGATGCCGCGCGGCTGGCCGTTGCGCTGGGCGGCACCGATCACATGGCTGCCGCTGATCGCGCCGGCGCCCGATGCGCCGCCGCCGGGTGGCTTCCGGTTGACCGTGCTCGACGTCGGGCAGGGCGCGTCGGTACTGGTCGAGACCGCGCGACATACGCTGCTGTTCGATGCGGGGCCGGGCGAGGAGTCGACCCATGCCGGGGCGCGGATCGTGGCGCCGTCGTTGCGCGCACGTGGAATCCGGACCGTCGATGCGCTCGTGCTCAGTCATGCGGACGCCGATCACGCGGGCGGCGCGGCGGCCGTCTATGCGGCCGCCGAGGTGCGCCAGCTGCTCGCCGGCATTGCGCCCGCGCATCGGCTGTGGCGCGACGCGCAGGCGGCCGGCGTGGCCGATCGGCTGCATTGCGCGGCCGGGCAGCGGTGGACCTGGGACGGCGTCGCGTTCACGATGCTGTGGCCACCGCGCGTGGCGGGCGCGGGCCCTTCGAACGAGCGATCGTGCGTGCTGCGCATCGACGCGGGCGGCACGTCGGCGCTGCTGACGGGCGACATCGAGGCACGTGCCGAGCGGCGGCTCGTGGCCGACGCGCGCGACGCACTGGCCGCGCAGATTCTGGTCGTGCCGCATCACGGCAGCCGCACGTCGTCGGTCGAGCCTTTCCTCGATTCGGTCGGGCCGCGCGTCGCGGTATTTCCTGTAGGCTATCGCAATCGCTTCGGGCATCCGCACCGGACGGTCCTAGCGCGCTACGACGCACGCGGGATTCCGCTGCCGCGCACCGATCGCGACGGGGCCGTGCGGTTCGACGTCGCGCCGGCGGCCGGCGGTTTCGAATTCGAGCGCTATCGCGATGCGCAGCGCCGCTACTGGATGGACCAGTGAGCGGCGCGCCGGCACGCGGCAAGAAAGAAAAGACGGGACCGACAAAGGAGACATCGGCGTTTGAAGGACATCCTCCACTTCTCGCATGCGAACGGCTTTCCGGCCTCGACGTACCGGACGATCTTCGCCGAGCTGGCAGACGACTACGACCTGCGCTACATCGAGCGCATCGGTCACGACCGCCGCTACCCGGTGACGCGCGACTGGCCGCATCTCGTCGAGCAGCTGCTCGACGACATCGGCAGACGCTACGAGCGCCCGGTCTGGCTGGTCGGCCATTCGCTCGGCGGCTACCTGTCGCTGATGGCCGCGCTGAAAAAGCCGCAATGGGTGCGCGGCGTGGTGATGATCGATTCGCCGATCATCGCCGGATGGCGCGCCGGCGCATTGCGCGCGAGCCAGTGGGCCGGACTCGACGAACGGCTGTCGCCGGCGGCCGCGACGCGCAACCGGCGCACGCGCTGGGCGAGCCGCGACGAAGCCTGGCGGCACTTCCACGAGAAGCCGGCATTCGCGCGCTGGGACGAGCGCATGCTGTCCGACTACATCGACCACGGCATCCCGCAGGCGGGCGCCGACGGCGAACGCGTGCTCGCCTTCGACCGGCAGGTCGAATACCTGATCTACCGTACGTTGCCGCACACGCTCGGCCCGCGGCTCGCGCACGGCGCGCCGGTGCCGCTCGGTTTTCTCGCCGGCACGCGCTCGCGCGAAGTGCGGCAGGTCGGGCTCGACGCGACGCGCCGGGCGGCGCGCGGGCGCATCGAATGGCTCGAGGGCAGCCATCTGTTCCCGATGGAGCGGCCGATCGAGACGGCCCGCGCATTGCAGCGGATGCTGAATTCGCTGAAGGCGGCGGAGGGCGGCGTGCCGCTCGACAGCGCGGCGCTCGCGAAAAGCGCCTGACGGATCGAACGGGTGCACCGCGCCGCGCACGCGCGGTTGCACCGGCCGGGCGGCCGGTTCGCCCCGGCTGCGCACGGCCGGCGCGGCACAGTGCGAAAGGGCGCGATCATCGCGCTAATGCTGAGAGAAGGGCGGGCTTTACGGTATAATCCGTTTTTCCCGCGAGCATCCAGCGATGACCAAATATGTTTTCGTCACCGGCGGCGTAGTTTCTTCCCTCGGCAAGGGTATTGCCGCCGCCTCCCTCGCCGCGATCCTTGAATCGCGCGGTCTGAAAGTCACCCTCCTCAAACTCGATCCCTACATCAACGTCGACCCCGGCACGATGAGCCCATTCCAGCACGGGGAAGTGTTCGTGACGGAAGACGGAGCGGAGACCGACCTCGACCTCGGCCACTACGAGCGCTTCATCAGTACGAAGATGCGCAAGGCCAACAACTTCACGACCGGCCAGATCTACGAATCGGTGATCCGCAAGGAACGCCGCGGCGACTATCTCGGCAAGACCGTGCAGGTGATCCCGCACATCACGAACGAAATCCAGGCGTTCATCGAGCGCGGGGCGGCATCGGCCACCTGCGGCGAGCCGGACGTCGCGATCGTCGAGATCGGCGGCACGGTCGGCGACATCGAGTCGCTGCCGTTCCTCGAGGCAGCACGCCAGATGAGCCTGCGTCTCGGCCGCAACAGCGCGTGCTTCGTGCACCTGACGCTCGTGCCGTACGTCGCGACGGCCGGCGAGCTGAAGACGAAGCCGACCCAGCACAGCGTGCAGAAGCTGCGCGAGATCGGCATCCTGCCGCACGTGCTGCTGTGCCGTGCGGACCGCCGCATCCCGGACGACGAATCGAAGAAGATCTCGATGTTCTCGAACGTGCCGGAAGACGCGGTGATCTCGGTGTGGGACGCCGACAGCATCTACAAGATTCCGCAGATGCTGCACGACCAGGGCCTCGACCGGATCATCTGCGAGGAACTGAAGCTGTCGCCGAAGGACGCCGACCTGAGCATGTGGTCGGAACTCGTCGAGAAGCTCGAGAACCCGAAGCACGAAGTGACGATCGGCATGGTCGGCAAGTATGTCGACCTGACCGAGTCGTACAAGTCGCTGATCGAGGCGCTGCGCCATGCGTCGATCCACACGTCGACCAAGGTCAACATCGAATACATCGACTCCGAAGAGCTCGAGACCAACGGTGTCGACAGCCTGAAGCATCTCGACGCCGTGCTGGTGCCGGGCGGGTTCGGCCGTCGCGGCACGGAAGGCAAGATCGCCGCGGTTCGCTACGCGCGCGAGTCGAAGGTGCCGTATCTCGGCATCTGCCTCGGCATGCAGCTCGCGGTGATCGAATTCGCACGCGACGTCGTCGGCCTGAAGCAGGCGAACAGCACGGAATTCGACGCGGACACGCCGGAACGCGTGGTCGCGCTGATCACGGAGTGGTACGACCGCGAAGGCAAGGTCGAGACGCGCACCGAGGAATCCGATCTCGGCGGCACGATGCGCCTCGGCTCGCAGCGCTGCCCGATCAAGCCCGGCACGATGGCCGAAGAGATCTATGGCAAGGACGTGAACGAGCGCCATCGCCACCGTTATGAAGTCAATAACCGCTTCGTGCCCCAGCTCGAAGCCGGCGGCCTTATCATCAGCGCCCGTACCCCGAGCGAGGATCTACCGGAAATGATGGAGCTGCCGCGTTCGATGCACCCGTGGTTCGTCGGTGTCCAGTTCCACCCGGAATTCACGTCGACGCCGCGTGACGGCCATCCTCTGTTCAAGTCGTTCGTCGAAGCCGCGCTCGCCAACAAGCAAGCGCGCGGAGTGAAAGCATGAAGCTGTGCGATTTCGAGGTCGGTCTCGACCAGCCTTTCTTCCTGATCGCGGGTACCTGCGTCGTCGAATCGGAGCAGATGACGATCGACACGGCCGGCCGCCTGAAGGAGATCTGCGAGAAGCTGAACGTTCCGTTCATCTACAAATCGTCCTATGACAAGGCGAATCGCAGCTCGGGCAAGTCGTTTCGCGGCCTCGGAATGGACGAAGGCCTGCGGATCCTCGGCGAAGTGAAGCGTCAGCTCGGCCTGCCGGTGCTGACCGACGTGCATTCGATCGACGAGATCGAACAGGTCGCGTCGGTCGTCGACGTGCTGCAGACGCCCGCGTTCCTGTGCCGCCAGACCGACTTCATCCACGCCTGCGCGCGCTCGGGCAAGCCCGTCAACATCAAGAAGGGCCAGTTCCTCGCGCCGCACGACATGAAGAACGTGATCGACAAGGCGCGCGACGCGGCGCGTGAAGCCGGCCTGTCGGAAGACCGCTTCATGGCGTGCGAGCGCGGTGTCTCGTTCGGCTACAACAACCTCGTGTCCGACATGCGTTCGCTCGCGATCATGCGCGAGACGAGCGCACCGGTCGTGTTCGACGCGACCCACTCGGTGCAGCTGCCGGGCGGGCAGGGCACGAGCTCGGGCGGCCAGCGCGAATTCGTGCCGGTGCTCGCGCGTGCCGCGGTCGCGACGGGCGTCGCGGGCCTGTTCATGGAAACGCATCCGAATCCGGCCGAAGCGAAGTCGGACGGCCCGAACGCGGTGCCGCTGAACCGGATGGGTGCGCTGCTGGAGACTCTCGTCACGCTCGACCAGGCGGTGAAGCGCCATCCGTTCCTGGAAAACGATTTCAGCTAAAGATCGAATGAACCTTGCGGCGGCTTCGCGCGTCAGTAGCGAAAGCAGTTGCGGCACGCGTGCCGTCGCAGTTTGAAAGAATCCATCGTCATTCTCAGAGGAAACCCATGAGTGCAATCGTAGATATCATCGGCCGCGAGATTCTGGATTCGCGCGGCAACCCCACCGTCGAATGCGACGTGCTGCTCGAATCGGGCACGATGGGCCGCGCGGCGGTGCCGTCGGGCGCGTCCACCGGCTCGCGCGAAGCGATCGAACTGCGCGACGGCGAAGCCGGCCGCTACAACGGCAAGGGTGTGCTGAAGGCCGTCGAGCACATCAACACCGAAATCTCCGAAGCCATCATGGGCCTCGACGCGTCGGAACAGGCGTTCCTCGACAAGACGCTGCTCGAGCTGGACGGCACCGACAACAAGTCGCGCCTCGGCGCGAACGCGATGCTGGCCGTGTCGATGGCCGTCGCGAAGGCAGCCGCTGAAGAAGCCGGCCTGCCGCTGTACCGTTACTTCGGCGGCTCGGGCGCGATGCAGCTGCCGGTCCCGATGATGAACATCGTCAACGGCGGCGCGCACGCGAACAACAGCCTCGACATCCAGGAATTCATGATCGTCCCGGTGAGCCAGCCGACGTTCCGTGAAGCCCTGCGTTGCGGTGCGGAAGTGTTCCACGCACTGAAGAAGATCCTGAGCGACCGCGGCATGAGCACGGCAGTCGGCGACGAAGGCGGTTTCGCACCGAACTTCGGCAGCAACGACGAGTGCCTGTCGACGATCCTGCAAGCGATCGAGAAGGCCGGCTACCGTGCGGGCGAAGACGTGCTGCTCGCGCTCGACTGCGCGGCATCCGAGTTCTACCACGACGGCAAGTACCAGCTCGCGGGCGAAGGCCTGCAACTGTCGTCGGCCGAATTCACCGACTACCTCGCGACGCTCGCCGACAAGTTCCCGATCGTGTCGATCGAAGACGGCAT
Organism: Burkholderia sp. Nafp2/4-1b; assembly: GCF_003635165.1. Taxonomy (GTDB): domain Bacteria; phylum Pseudomonadota; class Gammaproteobacteria; order Burkholderiales; family Burkholderiaceae; genus Burkholderia. Next base: position 138,911 of record NZ_ML058604.1, read on the forward strand.
GCACGAAGGCGACTGGGACGGCTGGAAGCTGCTGACCGAGCGCCTCGGCAAGAAGGTCCAGCTCGTCGGCGACGACCTGTTCGTCACGAACACGCGCATCCTGAAGGAAGGCATCGAGAAGGGCATCGCGAACTCGATCCTCATCAAGATCAACCAGATCGGTACGCTGACCGAAACGTTCGCGGCAATCGAAATGGCGAAGCGCGCGGGCTACACGGCCGTGATCTCGCACCGCTCGGGCGAAACGGAAGATTCGACGATCGCGGACATCGCGGTCGGCCTGAACGCCGGTCAGATCAAGACGGGTTCGCTGTCGCGCAGCGACCGCATCTCGAAGTACAACCAGCTGCTGCGCATCGAGGAAGATCTCGGCGACATCGCCAGCTACCCGGGCAAATCGGCTTTCTATAACCTGCGCTAACGCGCTACTATCGGGTTCGTCATCTCAACGCCGCTCTGTGCATGTCGCGCGGAGCGGCGCTTCTTATATCTGCGTCTCTTACATGCGGCTTGTCACTGTCGTCCTGATTGCCTTGCTGGCGCTCATTCAGTACCCCCTATGGTGGGGACACGGCGGCTGGCTGCGGGTGCACGAATTGCGCCAGCAGCTCGGCGATCAGCTGCAGAAGAATGCGGACGAGAAGCTGCGCAATGAGCGGATCGCGGGCGAAGTGCAGGACCTGCAAAGCGGTACCGCAGCCATCGAGGAGCGGGCGCGCTACGAGATGGGCATGGTGAAGGACGGCGAAGTATTCGTGCAGTTCGTGTCGCCGAATGCACCGGCCGTGCCGCTGAACAACAACACGCCGTCGAACACGTCGACGCGCGGTGCGGTGTCCGCGGCGCCCGTGCGTGTCGTGCCGAACCCGCAGTCGATCGCGAAGCCGTCGCGGCATCACGGCGGCGAGAAGGGGAAGGCCGCGCATCATTGAATGCGGCAGTCCGAACCATTGAAAAAGCGCGGGAAATGCCGCGCTTTTTTATTTCCTGCCGGTGTTCAATCGGGCAGGGCGATGCGCTGAAGCATCACCACCACCAGCCCGGATAGCCATAGCCATATCCGATGCCGGTGCCCCACCGGTTGCCCCAGCCACCGCCGTAATAGCCGCCGTAGACGGTCACCGGTGGCGGCGAGTAATACGTCCATGCGCGTGCGGCGGCCTCGGCCGCCATTGCATCGTTCTGTTCGCGCAGTACCTGCCGGTCGATCTCGTCGTAGCGTTTGCGCTCCGCGCTCGATAGCGCGGGCGGTTGGCCGCCGGATACGCCCGGTTCGGGCAGGCGGCTCAGGATCGTCGACGAAGGCGGCGGTACCGCGCAGCCCGCCAGGGCCAGCATACCGGCGGCGACGCCGGTGAGGACGAGGGTACGGAACGAGCGATTCATGTGTCTCTCCAGCAGCGCGCCGACCGCGGCAGGCCGCGTGCACCGAAGCCGCGGGCCTGCGGTGCGTGAGCCGTGCGGGCGACGCTTGTGCGTCATTATGCGCCCGCGCCCGCATCGCGGGCACGGACGCCGGCGCGCGGCTCAGTGACGCTGTTCGGTCGCGGGCGTGATGCCGGTGGCCAGTTCCGGCGCGGCAAACAACTGCGCGACGTCGACGGGATCGAACTCGTAGCGCTGGTTGCAGAACTCGCAGTGGATCTCGACGTGGCCACGCTCGACGATCACGCTGTCGACTTCCTCGCGACCGAGCATGCGCAGCATTGCGCCGACCTTCTCGCGCGAGCACGAGCACTGGAACCGCGTGCCGGCCGGCTCGAAGTGCTGCACGTTTTCCTGCCAGAAGAGCCGGCGGAACACGACTTCCGGCTCGACCTCGAGCAGTTCCTTCGCGGACAGCGTGCTGCCGAGCGTGCACACGCGTTCCCACGTGTCGATGTCGGTCTCGGCGTTGCGCGGCACGATGCCGCCGTCGCCGGGCAGCTTCTGCAGCAGCATGCCGACCGCGCGGTCGCGATCGGCCGCGAGCCACAGGCGCGTATCGAGCTGCTCCGAATGGTGCATGTAGTGCTCGAGCACCTGCGACACCGATTCGAGCGGGCCGTCGACGCCGTTCAGCGGCACGATGCCCTGGTACGGCTGCTGGCCCGGCAGCTTTTCGGCCGGGTCGAGCGTGATCACGCAACGGCCGTGGCCACTCGCGTTGACGAGCGCCGCGAACAGCGTGTCGTCGCCGATCGTCTGCGCCGCATCGCCGGCGAACTTGGCCGTCGCGCGCATCGACAGGTCCGAGCTGCACTGGACGACCAGCATCTGGACCGGCCCGTCGCCGAAGATCTGCATGATCAGGGTGCCGTGAAATTTCAGGTTCGCGGACAGCAGCGCGCACGCGGCCATCATCTCGCCGAGCACCGCGCGCACCGGGGCAGGGTAGTCACGGCGGGAAAGCACCTCTTGCCACGTGTTGCGCAGCGACACGATCTCGCCGCGCACGGGTGCCGAATTGAACATGAATTTCTGTAACTGGTCGCTCACTCTTCTTCCTTGAAATCCGCGCGAATCACCCGATTCGCACGAGTTGCTCCTTGAAATGCGCACGCCGCTCGACGTACGTCTTCGCATTTGCGCGCAGCCGCGCGATGTCGTCCGCCGACAGCTCGCGCACGACTTTCGCCGGGGCGCCGAGGATCAGCGAATTGTCCGGGAACGTCTTGCCTTCCGTCACGACCGCGCCGGCACCAACCAGACAGTTGCGGCCAATGACCGCTCCATTCAAGACCACCGCCTGAATCCCGATCAGCGAACCTTCGCCGATCGTGCAGCCGTGCAGCATCGCCTGGTGCCCGATCGTCACGTTTTCGGCAATCGTCAGCGGAAAACCGGGGTCCGTATGCAGGACCGCGCCTTCCTGGACGTTGCTGCCGACGCCGACCGTGATCGTCTCGTTGTCGCCGCGAATCGTCGCGCCGAACCATACGCTCGCGTTTTCCTCGAGCACGACCTTGCCGATGATGGCCGCCGTATCGGCGACGAACACGCTTTCGTGGATCGTCGGGGCCGTTTCGCCCAGTTTGTAGATCGTCACGGAGTCTCCTGGTCTCTTCGATGATGGGCGCCGGTAGAATGGCGCGTCTGGCGTGCCGTGCGCAGGTGTGTCGCGGCACAAACGCATATTGTAAACCGTCGCGTGCATGCGCTCCCGCGATGCGCGCGGGCGGTACCTGGTTCGATGAGCATGGAGTCTTCTTCTTTCACCGCCGCGCCGGTCTGTGTGCGGCGCGCGGCGCTCGACGCGCTGCGACTGTCCGAGCCGGCCGCGAAGGCCGCGCGGGTCCGCGCGCTATACGACGCGCTGCTCGCCGGGCAGGCCGTAATCGCGCCGGCGCTCGCGCTGGACGAACCGGCCGACCTGCCCGGTCGTCCCGCGCGCCCGCCGCTCGTCGAGCCGCGCCAGCTCGAGCGCCGCAGCATGCGCTCGCCAGCAGGGCGCGCGGTGCTGCTGCACGCGCTCGCGCATATCGAATTCAATGCGATCAACCTCGCGCTCGACGCCGTGTGGCGCTTCGCCGGGATGCCGGACGCGTTCTACGCGGACTGGCTGAAGGTCGCGGCCGAGGAGGCCTATCACTTTACGCTGCTGTCCGACCGGCTCGCCGACGGGTTCGCGCATGCGTACGGCGATTTTCCCGCGCACAACGGGCTGTGGGAGATGTGCGAGCGCACCCGTGCCGACGTGCTCGCGCGGATGGCGCTCGTGCCGCGCACGCTCGAGGCGCGCGGGCTCGACGCGTCGCCGCCGATCCGCGCGCGCCTCGTGCAGGCGGGCGATCACGCATCGGCGGCGATCCTCGACGTGATCCTGCGCGACGAAATCGGCCACGTCGCGATCGGGAACCGCTGGTTCCGGCATCTGTGCGACGCGGCGAACCGCGATCCGGTACCGACTTATCGCGAGCTGGCCGAGCAGTACCACGCGCCGCGCCTGCGCGGGCCGTTCAATTTCGATGCACGCCGGACCGCCGGATTCGAGCAGGCGGAACTGGATGAACTCGCCGCGCAGGACGCAGCGGACGGCAAGGCGGCGGGCTAGGGCGCCGGATCGCCGCGGCTACGCGCCGGGCTTGCGGCGCAACAGCTGGAGCAGCGGGGGGCAGCGGACCCCTGCGACTGACCGGCCGCATATCGTTGGGCGCGCACCGCGCCGGTTCTGTGCGCGGTCGCCGGCCTGCCGCTAGAGAACTGCCTCGACTGCCGGCCGCCGGAACCGACGCGCGATCGCTATAATCGAACGACCATTCTTTTTTCTGGCGGCTTCAATGAGTGCCTCGAGTTCCGTTTCCGATTTCGTCACTGTGCGCGGCGTCAAGCTGCACGTACGGCGCTGGGGCCGGCCCGATGCGCCGACGCTGTTCATGCTGCATGGCTGGATGGACGTCGCGGCATCGTTCCAGTTCGTCGTCGATGCGCTCGCGGGCGACTGGCAGGTGATCGCGCCGGATGCGCGGGGCTTCGGCCTGTCCGACTGGCCGGTCGCACGGCAGGGCGGCGGCCATTACTGGTTCCACGAGTACCTGGCCGATCTCGACGCGCTCGTCGACCACTACGCGCCGACCGGCGAAGTCAACCTGGTCGGGCACAGCATGGGCGCGAACGTCGTGTGCCTGTACGCGGGCGCGCGGCCCGAGCGCGTGCGGCGCGTGGTCGATCTCGAAGGGTTCGGGCTTGCGCCCGCGCGGGCCGAGCAGGCGCCGCGCCGGCTGCGCGGCTGGCTCGACGAGTTGCGCGAGCCGCCGGCGCTGCGTCCGTACGCATCGCTCGACGACGTTGCGGCGCGGCTGATCAAGACCAATCCGCGGCTCGATCCGCACCGCGCCGCGTTTCTGGCCGCGCACTGGTCCAAGCGCGGCGACGACGGCCTCTACCACCTGCTGGCGGACCCCGCGCACAAGATGGCGGGCCCGATGCTGTACCGGCTCGACGAGGTGATGGCGGTCTGGAAGCAGGTGCGCGCGAAGGTGCTGCACGTGGAGGCCGTCAATTCGCCGACGCTCGCGTACATCGCAGGCGAGATCCCGCTGCCGGAGTTCAAGGCCCGCTTCGACGCGTTCCCAGACTGGCGCGAAAAGCTCGTCGAGGATGCCGGCCACATGGTCCATCACGACCAGCCGGAGCAGATCGCGGCGCTGATCGAGGCGTTCTGCGCGTAGGCCGGCGGCGGTGGGGCCAGGGCAGGCGGCGGAATTGCCGCATTGCAGTAGAATGAAGCTTCACCTGCCATACCGACAATGAACGCCGATCTCCACTGCCATTCCAATGTTTCCGACGGGTTGCTGTCGCCTGCCGACGTCGCGCGCCGCGCTCATGCCGGCGGCGTGACCCTGTGGGCGCTGACCGACCACGACGAGATCGGCGGCCAGGCGGCGGCGCGCAGCGAGGCGGAAGCGCTCGGGATGCGCTACCTGAGCGGCGTCGAGATCTCGGTCACGTGGGCATCGCGCACCGTGCACATCGTCGGGCTGCACATCGATCCGTCGAACCCGGCGCTCGTCGACGGCCTCTATCGCACGCGCCACGGCCGTGCCGCGCGTGCACACGCGATCGCCGCGCAGCTCGAGACGCTCGGCATCGCCGGCGCCTACGAAGGCGCGCTGAAGTACGTCTCGAATCCCGACCTGATCTCGCGCACCCACTTCGCGCGCTTCCTGGTCGAAAATGGCCACGCCGAATCCACTTCCGACGTGTTCGACCGGCTGCTCGGCGACGGCAAGCCCGGCTTCGTCCCGCACCGCTGGGCGACGCTGTCCGACGCCGTCAGCTGGATTCGCGCAGCCGGCGGCGAGGCGGTGGTCGCGCATCCGGGCCGCTATCGCTATACGCCGGTCGAATTCGACGCATTCTTCGGCGAATTCATCGATCTCGGCGGTCGCGCGATCGAGGTCATCACGGGCAGCCATACGCCCGACCAGTACCGCGAATACGCGGACGTCGCGCGCCGCTTCGGCTTCGAAGTGTCGCGCGGCTCGGATTTCCATGCGCCGGGCGAGGGCCGCATCGAGCTCGGCAGCCTGCCGGCGCTGCCGCCCGACCTGAAACCGGTCTGGGAGCGCTGGCTCTGACGCGCCCCGCGCGCTTGCCGTTCGCGTCGCCGCCGGTGTACGCATCCGAATTCCCCCTCTTTACTTGCTTCCATGTCCCAGTTCTTCAGGATTCACCCGGATAATCCGCAGCCGCGCCTGATCAAGCAAGCCGCGGACATCGTCAGCAAGGGCGGCGTGATCGCGATGCCGACCGATTCGAGCTACGCGCTCGCGTGCCACCTCGACGACAAGGACGCGGTCGAACGCGTGCGCCGCATCCGGGGTCTCGACGAGAAGCAGCACCTGTCGCTGCTGGTGCGCGATCTGTCGGAACTCGCCAACTTCGCGATGGTGGACAACCGCCAGTACCGGCAGATCAAGTCGGTGACGCCGGGCCCGTACGTGTTCATCCTGCAGGCGACGAAGGAGGTGCCGCGCCGGCTGTCGCACCCGTCGCGCAAGACGATCGGGCTGCGCGTGCCCGATCACGCGATCACGCTCGCGCTGCTCGAGGCGCTCGGCCAGCCGCTGCTCGGCACGACGCTGATCCTGCCGCCGGACGACGAGCCGCTCAACGATCCCGAAGACATCCGCGCGCGGCTCGAGAAGCAGGTCGACCTCGTGATCGACGGCGGTGCGTGTCCGCGCGAGCCGTCGACGGTGATCGACCTGACGGGCGACGAGCCGCAGCTCGTGCGGCCGGGGCGCGGCGCGCTCGAACCGTTCGGGCTTTCGGTCGCGTAAGCGTCATTCATTTTTGCGCGAGTGCGCTTGTTACAATAACGCGATATGGATGCTTCCCTGATACAGACCATCGCCGTCTACGCGCTGCCCGTGATCTTCGCGATCACGCTGCACGAGGCCGCGCACGGCTATGCCGCGCGCCTGCTCGGCGACAACACCGCCTACATGATGGGGCGCGTGTCGTTCAACCCGATGCGCCACATCGATCCGCTCGGTACGATCGCGATTCCGCTCGCGATGTATTTCCTGACCGGCGGCGCCTTCCTGTTCGGCTATGCGAAGCCCGTGCCGGTTTCGTTCGGCAACCTGCGCAATCCGCGCTGGGGCAGCCTGTGGGTGGCGCTCGCGGGGCCGGCCTGCAACTTCGTGCAGGCGTTGGTGTGGGGCGTGCTGAGCATCGTGCTGCCCGCCGCCGGCGTCGACGAACCGTTCTTCACGCGGATGGCCTATGCCGGTGTCAGCGCGAACCTGGTGCTCGGCGTGCTGAACCTGTTTCCACTGCCGCCGCTCGACGGCGGCCGCATCCTGGCGGCGCTGTTGCCGCCGAAGCAATCGATCGCGCTGTCGCGCATCGAGCCGTACGGTTTCATCATCGTCCTCGTGCTGGTCACGACGGGCGTGCTGACGAATTTCTGGCTGCGTCCGCTCGTGAACGCCGCAGCCGGCGTGCTGAGCGCCATCCTGTCTCCCTTCGCCTCGCTTTTCTAACGACAATCATGTTCCCAGATCGTATTTTCTCCGGCATGCGACCCACGGGGTCGCTGCACCTCGGCCACTACCACGGCGTGCTGAAAAACTGGGTGAAGCTGCAGTCCGAGTACCCGTGCTTCTTCTGCGTGGTCGACTGGCATGCGCTGACGACGCACTACGAAACGCCCGAGGTCATCGAGAAGAACGTGTGGGACGTGCTGATCGACTGGCTCGCGTCCGGCATCGATCCGGCGCAGGCGACGCTGTTCATCCAGAGCAAGGTACCCGAGCATGCGGAGCTCGCGCTGCTGCTCGGCATGAGCACGCCGCTCGGCTGGCTCGAACGCGTGCCGACCTACAAGGAGCAGATGGAGAAGCTGAAGGACAAGGATCTGTCGACCTACGGCTTCCTCGGCTACCCGGTGCTGATGGCGGCCGACATCCTGCTGTATCGCGGCTCGCTCGTGCCGGTCGGAGAAGACCAGGTGCCGCACGTCGAGATGACGCGCGAGATCGCGCGCCGCTTCAACTACCTGTACGGCCGCGAGCCGGGCTTCGAGGAGAAGGCGCTCGAAGCCGCGAAGAAGCTCGGCGGCAAGCGCGCGAAGCTGTATCACGAGCTGCGCAATGCGTACCAGCAGGAGGGCGACGACGAGGCGCTCGAACAGGCGCGCGCGATGCTTCAGGAGTCGCAGAGCCTGTCGATGAGCGACCGCGAGCGCCTGTTCGGCTATCTCGAAGGCGCGCGCAAGATCATCCTGGTCGAGCCGCAGGCGCTGCTGACCGAAGCGTCCCGGATGCCGGGCCTGGACGGCCAGAAGATGTCGAAGTCGTACGGCAACACGATCGGCCTGCGCGAAGACGCGGAGACGATCACGAAGAAGGTCCGCACGATGCCGACCGATCCCGCGCGCGTGCGCCGCACCGATCCGGGCGACCCGGACAAGTGCCCGGTGTGGCAGCTGCACCAGGTCTATACGGACGAAACGACGCACGAGTGGGTGCAGAACGGCTGCCGCACGGCGGGTATCGGCTGCCTCGACTGCAAGCAGCCGGTCGTGGAAGGGATCCTGCGCGAACAGCAGCCGATGCTCGAGCGCGCGCAGAAGTACATGGACGATCCGTCGCTGCTGCGCGCGATCGTCGCGGACGGCTGCGACAAGGCGCGCAAGCACGCGGTCGAGACGATGCGCGACGTGCGCGACGCGATGGGCCTGTCGTACACCTGACCTGACGGCATGCGCGAACCTGTCCTTGCCGCCGCGGGCGGCCACGTCGCCCAGACCGAACCGTCGCGCTGGGTCACCCGCTGGTCGCGGCTCGTCCCGGCGGGCGGCGCGGTGCTCGACGTCGCCGCGGGCGGCGGCCGCCATGCGCGCTGGTTTGCGTCGCATGGGCATCCGGTCGTCGCGCTCGAACGCGATCCGGACGCGCTGGCCGCATTGCGCGCGATTCCCGGCGTCGACGCGCGCGACGCCGATCTCGAGGGCGCGCCGTGGCCGTTGCCGGCGGGCGCCGCGTTCGCGGCCGTGATCGTCACCCATTATCTGCATCGTCCGCTCTGGCCCCATCTGCTCGATGCAGTGGCGCCGGGCGGCGTGCTGATCTACGAAACCTTCGCGCGAGGAAACGAAACGGTCGGCAAACCGTCCAACCCCGCGTTCCTGCTCGCCCCGGGCGAGTTGCTGGACGCGGTGCGCGGCCATCTGCGGGTGGTCGCATACGAGGACGGATTCGTCGCCGCGCCGCGCGAGGCATTCGTGCAGCGCATCTGTGCAGTACGCGAGGGCGCGACCCCGACGGCGGGGGCGGGAATTCCACGTTACGAACTGCCCGGCTAATCCGCTACAATCTCAACGTTTACCGGTACATCAATCAATCGCGTTTCATGGCTAACGGCACCCAAGACGGCATTCAAATCCGCGGCAGCATCCCCGCGATCGTCACCCCGATGCTCGAAGACGGCAGTCTCGACCTGCCGGCGTTTCGCAAACTGATCGACTGGCACATCGCTGAAGGCACCGACGCAATCGTCGTGGTCGGCACGAGCGGCGAGTCGGCCACGCTCAACGTCGAAGAGCACATCCTGATGATCCGCACGGCGGTCGAACATGCGGCGAAACGCATCCCGATCATCGCGGGCGCGGGCGGCAATTCGACCGCCGAGGCGGTCGAGCTGACGAAGCACGCGAAGGCCGTCGGCGCCGATGCGACGCTGCAGGTCGTGCCGTACTACAACAAGCCCACGCAGGAAGGGATGTACCGGCACTTCAAGACGATCGCCGAAGCGGTCGACCTGCCGGTGATCCTGTACAACGTGCCGGGCCGCACGGTCGCGGACATGGCGCACGAGACGACCCTGCGCCTCGCGCAGGTGCCGGGCATCATCGGCGTGAAGGAAGCGACCGGCAACATCGATCGCGCCGCGCACCTGATCAAGGCCGCGCCGAAGCATTTCGCGATCTACAGCGGCGACGATCCGACCGCGATCGCGCTGATGCTGCTCGGCGGCCACGGCAACATCTCGGTGACGGCGAACGTCGCGCCGCGCGCGATGAGCGACCTGTGCCGCGCTGCGCTGGCCGGCGACGTCGCAACGGCGCGCGAGCTGCACATGAAGCTGCTGTCGCTGCACAAGAACCTGTTCATCGAGGCGAACCCGATTCCGGTGAAGTGGGCGCTGCAGGCGATGGGCAAGATGCAGGGCGGCATCCGCCTGCCGCTTACGCCGCTCGACGAGCGCTGCCACGATGTCGTGCGTTCGGCCCTCGTCGAGGCCGGCGTCCTCTGATGCCTTGGCGGCCGCGTCCTGCGGCCGCCGGCTCGACCCCTCATCAACCCGCACCGGCCGGCTCCGTCCGGCGCCGCTCCTGACGAGCGTTCTAGCAAGACGAAGGATTTCATGAAACGTTTCGCCTTTTCCTCTCGCGCCATCCAGGTTTCGGTGGTGGCGCTGGCGCTGGGCGCGCTCGCCGGCTGCGATACGCTGAACGATTATCTGGCTCCTGACCGGGTCAACTACAAGAACACGGGTTCGGCGCCGCCGCTCGCGGTGCCGAGCGACCTGAAGGCCGTGCCGACGACCCAGCAGTTCGTCGCGCCGCCGAGCAATGCCGGCCTCGGCACGCTGCCGCCGCGGGCGACGACGGCCGCCGGCAACGCGACCGACGGTGTGCCGAGCGCGCAGGATCCGCTCGGCATGCACATCGAGCGCGACGGCGACCGCCGCTGGCTCGTCGTCGACGGCCGCACGCCCGAGCAGCTGTGGCCGATCCTGAAGGAGTTCTGGCAGGAGAACGGCTTCTCGCTGAAGACCGACGCGCCGTCGACCGGCATCATGGCCACCGACTGGGCCGAGAACCGCGCGAACATTCCCGACGACTGGTTCCGCCGCACGATCGGCAAGGTCATCGACTTCGCGTATTCGTCCGGCACGCGCGACCGTTTCCGTACGCTCGTGAACCGCACGGCGAACGGCAACACCGACATCTCGATCACGCACAGCGCGATGGAAGAAATGATGGTCGGCCCGCAGGGCGGCACGTCGTCGCGCTGGGAAGAGCGGCCGCGCAACCCGGTGCTCGAGGCCGTGTTCCTGTCGAAGCTGATGCAGAAGTTCGGCCTGAGCGACGCGCAGGCGAAGCAGCTGCTGACCGATGCGCGTCCCGCGACGGCACCGGCGCAGGTGGGCGACACGAGCGGCGGCGCCGCGACGCTGCAGCTGGCGGAGTCGTTCGACCGCGCATGGCTGCGCGTCGGTCTCGCACTCGACCGCACCAACTTCGCGGTCGACAATCGCGACCGCGAGAAAGGCCTGTACACGGTCCGCTACGCGAACACGATGGAAGAGCTGAAGCGCGACGGTCTGTTCGGCAAGCTGTTCTACGGCGGCCCGGCGGCGGCCAAGCCGGGCAAGGAATACCTGGTCAACGTGCGCGCGCAGGGCAACGGCGGCACGCAGGTCGCGGTGGTCGACGCGAACGGCCAGGTCGACAACTCGTCGGAAGCGCAGCGGATCATTTCGCTGCTGCACGCGCAGCTGAACTGAACGCGTGCGCTTCGCCAGCCTCGGTAGCGGCAGCGAAGGCAATGCGCTGGTCGTCGAGGTCTCGAATGGCACGACGACCACCCGCGTGCTGCTCGACTGCGGTTTTTCAGCGAAGGAGGTCGAGCGTCGGCTCGGCCGCCTGAATCTCGGCATCGACGATCTCGATGCGATCCTCGTCACCCACGAACACAGCGATCACGTCGGCAGCGCGCTGACGCTCGCGCGGCGCGGCTCGCTGCCGCTCTACATGAGCTGGGGCACGGCACGCGCGGTGGGCGCGGACGACGCCGACGTCGATCTCCACGTGCTGTGGGGCGACGAGACGGTCGCGATACGCGATCTGGCCGTAATGCCCTATACGGTGCCCCACGACGCGCGGGAACCGCTTCAGTTCGTCTTCATGGACGGTTGCCGCCGGCTCGGCGTGCTGACCGACGTCGGAATGGCCACGCCGCACATCACGACCGTCCTGAGCGGCTGTGACGCGCTGGTGCTCGAATCCAATCACGATACCGCGCTGCTCGCCGGGAGCCGCTATCCGCAGTCGCTGAAGGCGCGGATCGGCGGCAATCACGGCCACCTGAGCAACGATGCCGCTGCCGGCATCCTCGCGTCGCTCGAACGCAGCCGTCTGCAGCACCTGGTCGCGGCCCACCTGAGCCAGCAGAACAATCGGCCCGAACTGGCCCGCCAGGCGTTGGCCGGCGTGCTGGGAACGGATGGGGCGGAAGTCGTCGTGGCCACGCAGGACGCGGGCTTCGACTGGCTGACGCTCGGCTGAGCGGGCGCAGAAGGAGGAGCAGGGCGGCTTTCGGCCGGCCTGGCCGTCGGGCGCGATGCACACAACCGACAGGCATAAAAAAACCGGCCCAAAGGGCCGGTTTTTTTTCAGCTGATGCTGAGGCTTACTGGCTTGCGCCCGAAGCCGGAGCAGCCGTCGATGCCGAAGCAGCCGACGCCACAGCAGCAGCTGCATCGCTCGCAGCAGCCGAAGCCGACGAAGCTGCAGCCGAAGCGTCGCTCGCAGCACCAGCAACTGCCGAAGCAGCCGACGAAGCAGCAGCCGATGCGTCGCTAGCAGCCGACGAAGCAGCTTGATCAGCGCTCTTGTTGCAAGCAGCCAGTGCAACAGCAGCCAACAGGGAAGCTACGAGGAGGGATTTCTTCATGATCACGTCCTTTTATGGTTAAAGGTAAGCAACAGCGCGAAACAATACCGGTAATGTGCTCCAACACCGACCTGGGCCGCTGGTGGAGACGCACTTCTAGAGCGTGAATCTTCCCTACGGCTTGGGCGGAAATTATATGCACTTTCCTATCGACCGTCGACAAATGCGGGGTCAATACGTTGTCTTTCCCATACAGAATTTGATCCGTACGGGCATACGGGGCGATTCACTAAATCCGGCTTCCGACCCGTATCCAGCCCGCACAATACCACTCGTGCAGTAAGGCTGTCATTGAGGGAACCCGGGATAGTGTTACAAACCGTTTCGCCTCCATGTGACGCAGATTCGCCAATTCGGGCAGCCATTCGCTGGCCTGCTCGAGCGGTTCTTCCTCGCCATTAATGAAGTACGAGCGCGCGTTATACATCAATGCGGCCCTTCTGTCGAGATACACGCCACGGCGTGACGCCTGCGCGACGAACGCGTCCTCGGACAGCGGACGCGCCGGCGGTTCGAATACGACGTTCGATTTGGGCTCGCTGAGGTAACAGCCGAGGAATTCGGCGACGTCGCGCTTGCGCCAGCGGATCGCGTCGACGATCTCCGCGACGCGCTCGACCATCGCCGGCGGCAGTTGCGCGGGCGCGTCGACGGCCGGCTGCTTCGGATCGCGGTAGAGCGTGTCGCCGCGCTCGTCACGCAGCCCGCCGCGTTCCGCCAGGTAATACAGGAATTGCGCGCCGAGCTCGCCGGCCGACGGTGCACGGAAACCGATCGAGCAGGTCATGCATTCACCTTCGGCCACGCCGTCGTGCGCGATGTGCGGCGGCAGGTACAGCATGTCGCCCGGTTCCAGTACCCACTCGTCGCTCGGTTCGAAATGCTCGAGGATCTTCAGCGGCACGTCCGGCTGCAGCGACAGGTCCTTCTGCGCGCCGATGCGCCAGCGGCGCCGGCCTTCGACCTGCAGCAGGAACACGTCGTACGAGTCGAAGTGCGGGCCGACGCCGCCGCCGTCCGTCGCGTACGAAATCATCAGGTCGTCGAGGCGCGCGTCCGGGACGAAACGGAAGCGGTCGAGCAGCGCGCGTGCCGCATCGACGTGCAGGTCGAGTCCCTGCACGAGCAAGGACCAGGACTTGCGCGACACGGCGGGCAGCGCCCCCGGTTCGAACGGGCCGTGCGCGAGTTGCCACCTGTTACGAAAATGGGTGATCAGTCGCGATTCGGCGTCATAGTCGGCTGCCAGCTCGAACAGCGCGTCGCGCGTGACCGGCGGCTTCACGCCGGGAATTGCCTGGCGGATCAGCAGCGGCTTCTTCTGCCAATAACGGCGCATGAATTGCGCCGGCGTGAGGCCGCCAAGCAGCGGCGTGGGAAGATCGGAGGGCGGCGCGCCGAGCGGGGCGGGAGCGGCATCCCGCGGTTCGGCTTGAGACCGGTTGCGCATCGTATAATGAGACTTGTATTTGGGAGAATTGGATGAAAATCGCAAAAAACACCGTCGTGTCGGTCGCTTACAAGCTGTCGGATGCGCAGGGCAATCTGATCGAGGAAAGCGACGAGCCGATGGTTTATCTGCACGGCGGCTATGATGGCACGTTCCCCAAGATCGAGGAACAGCTCGACGGCCACGAGCCCGGCTACGAGGCGCAGGTTCAGCTCGAGCCGCAGGACGCGTTCGGCGACTACGATCCCGAACTCGTGAAGATCGAGCCGCGCGATCGTTTTCCCGAGCCGATCGAAGTGGGCATGCAGTTCGAAGGCACGCCGGAAGACGGCGACGAGGAAGTCGATTCGCTGATCTATACGGTCACCGACATTGCCGAAGACAAGGTCGTGCTCGACGGCAACCATCCGCTCGCGGGCATGGCGCTGCGCTTCGCGCTCACGGTCAAGGACGTGCGCGAAGCGACCGAAGACGAGATCGAGCATGAGCACGCACACGGCGCGGAAGGCCTCGAAATCGTCGACGAGGATGATGACGAGGACGGCGACGGCGACACGCCGTCAGGGCGTACCCTGCACTGAACTGGCGGGCAGGCCAGGCGCCGGCCCTGAAGCAGCGGGCGGCGCGGGCCACGAGGCGCCGCCTGGCGTCGTGCCGTCGCCTTGCAGCGGCGGCGCGACCGACGACGAATCGGGCAGGGCCGGTATCGCCGGAATCTCCGGCATCTGAGGCAGCGGGACCTCGTCGCGCGGCGCGGCCGGCAGCGCCGGCGGAACCGGCAGGTTCTTCGGAACCTCCTGCAGGCTCACGTTGAAGATCGTCTGTTTTGCCGGCGACACATTCACCTTTACCCACTGATTCGCCGGATGGCGCGGTCCGATCGCGACGCGCGTCACATTTCCCACGAGTACCCCATCGTCCGCATGCAGCGGGCGATCGATCAGGAAACCGTTCGCAAGCGGTTCGCTGCTCGCGTGCATCACCAGGATCGGGCCGCGGAAGGTCGCCGCCGCCTTCACCAGCGTGCGTTTCAGTTCACGGAAGCCGTCGCGGTTGCGCGGCCGGTTGAAACGCAGCCACGCAAAGCGCTCCGCGCGCTCATAGCGATCGAATTGAGGATCGCCTTCGACAATCACCACCATCGCACGTGCTTCGCGCCGCTTTGCATATTCGGCCGCGTGGTCGATCCAGAACCCGTTCGCGACGATGCGGTCCTCGAATTCGCCGTTGCGGCCGCCGGCCGTCAGATAGTGGTTGTTCGGCGCAGGAGCGTTCAGCGCGACGTACACGACGTCGTCATGCATCCAGCGCACGTTTTCGCGATACGGACGGAACCGTGCGACTTCGCTTTCGCGCGTGATCGGCAACGCGCCCGCGTCGGGCAGCGCGGCGTCGGCCAGCAGCGTCTGGCGCAGGAAATCCAGGCGTTCGACCGGGTCGTAACCACCGCCCGCCGGCGTGTTGCACGTGACCCAGTCGTCATGACCGGGAACGAACACGAGCGGCACGCGCGACGCGTCCAGGATCGCGCCGCGCTGCGTGTACAGCGTGTCGCGGCACGCTTCCTTCGCGCCTTTGATGCCGCCTGCATAGACGACGAAGGCCATATTGCGCTCGCGCGCGATCGATTCGAACAGCCGTTGCGCGGCCGGCTCGTCGGCCGGCACATTGATGACGTTCGATACGATCGCGAACGAGTAGGGTGCGGCCGCGCGCTTGGGCGGCGCCGCGAACGCGCCGGCCTGGGCCAGCGCGAGCACCGCCGCGACCAGCGCGGCGGCGGCGCGGGCCGGGCGGCCCGACCGGCGGCGTTCAGGCGTGCCCGTCGGCATCGTGCGAGCGAATGAGCGTGCGCAGTTCGTACAGCAGGTCGAGCGCGTCGCGCGGCTTGAGATCGTCGGGGTCGATGTCGCGCAGCTTGTCGAGCGCCGGGTGCGGGGCGGCGGTGGGCGCCGGCGCATCCGCGCATTCGAGTTCGTCGGCCGCGGCCGGCGGCGCGCTGAACAGGTCGAGCTGCGGCGTGTGCTGCGTGGCCGACTGCTGTTCGAGATACGCGAGATGCTTGCGCGCCGCGCGGATTACCGGCGCCGGCACGCCCGCGAGCTGCGCAACCTGCAGCCCGTAGCTCTGGTTCGCCGGGCCTTCGTTGACCGCGTGCAGGAACACGATGCCGTGGCCGTGCTCGACGGCCGACAGATGCACGTTCGCCGCCTGCGGGAATTCGGCCGGCAGTTGCGTCAGTTCGAAGTAGTGCGTCGCGAACAGCGTGTAGCAGCCGTTTTGCGCGAGCAGGTGGCGCGCGATGGCCCATGCGAGCGCGAGGCCGTCGAACGTCGACGTGCCGCGGCCGATTTCGTCCATCAGCACGAGGCTTTGCGGCGTCGCATCGTTGAGGATCGCGGCGGCTTCGGTCATCTCGACCATGAAGGTCGACCGGCCGCCGGCGAGATCGTCGGCCGCGCCGATCCGCGTGAAGATGCGATCGATCGGGCCGAAGCAGGCCGACTTCGCGGGCACGTAGGTGCCGACGTACGCCATCAGCGCGATCAGCGCCGTCTGTCGCATGAACGTCGACTTGCCGCCCATGTTCGGGCCGGTGATCAGCAGCAGCTTGCGTTCGGTGCCGAACCGGCAGTCGTTCGCGATGAACTGCTCGACCTGCGCTTCGACGACCGGATGGCGACCCTGTTCGATCTCGATGCCGATTTCGTCGGTGAAGGTCGGTGCGACCCAGTCCAGCGTGCGCGCACGCTCGGCGAACGCGGCGAGCACGTCGAGCTCCGCGAGCGCCGATGCGACGCGCTGGCACTCGGGAATGAACGGCAGCAGGGCCTGCAGCACGCCGTCGTACAGCGCGCGCTCGCGGGCCAGCGCGCGTTCCTGTGCGGACAGCGCCTTGTCCTCGAAGGTCTTCAGTTCGGGCGTGATGTAGCGCTCGGCGTTCTTCAGCGTCTGGCGGCGGCGATAGTCGTCGGGCACCTTGTCGGTCTGGCCGCGCGTGACCTCGATGTAGAAGCCGTGCACCTTGTTGTATTCGACGCGCAGGTTCGCGATGCCCGTGCGCGTGCGCTCGCGTGCTTCGAGATCGATCAGGAACTGCCCGCAGTTCTCGGAGATGTCGCGCAACTCGTCGAGCTCCGCGTCGTAGCCGCGCGCGATCACGCCGCCGTCGCGCACCATCGCGGCCGGCTCGGGTGCGATCGCGCTCGTCAGCAGGTCGAGGCATTCGGCCGGCGGCGCGAGCGCCGCGTCGACGCGCGCGAGCGCATCCGCGTTCGCGACGATCGCGCTGATGCGCTCACGCAATGCCGGCAGCGCGGCGAACGTATCGCGCAGGCTCGACAGGTCGCGCGGCCGCGCGGACAGCAGGGCAAGACGACCGGTGATCCGCTCGACGTCGGCGATCTGCCGCAGCGCGCTGCGCAGTGCGTCGAGGCTCGCATTCGCGGGCGCGTCGAGCAGCGCGCCGATCGCTTGCTGGCGCGACTGCGCGGCGATCGACGCGCGCGGCGGGTGATGCAGCCAGTGACGCAGCAGGCGGCTGCCCATCGTCGTGCAGCAGGTGTCGAGCAGCGAATACAGCGTCGGCGATTCGGTGCCGCGCAGCGTTTCGGTCAGTTCGAGATTGCGGCGGGTGGCCGGATCGAGGCCGATGTATTCCGTTTCGTTCTCGACCTTCAGGCTGCGTACGTGACGCAGTTGCTGGCCTTGCGTGGCCGCTGCGTACAGCAGCAGCGCGCCCGCCGCGCCGCATGCGCTCGTCAGCGAGTGTGCGCCGAAGCCGTCGAGGCCCGCGACGTCGAGCTGGTCGCACAGGCGCTGCGTGCCCGAGGCGATGTCGAAGTGCCAGGCCGGCACGCGCTTGATCGCGCCGGCGCCTGCGGGCACGGCGTCGGTTGCGCCGTCCGCGGTCAGGATCTCCGCCGGACGGATGCGCTCGAGCGCGGCGCCGAGCTGGTCGGGTTCGATTTCCGCGAGCCGCAGCGCGCCGCTCGCGAGGTTCAGCCACGCGAGGCCGATGTTGACCGCGACACCACGCTTGTTGTGGCCCGTGCACATCGCGAGCAGATAGACGTCGTTCTTGTCGGACAGCAGCGCGGCATCGGTCAGCGTGCCGGGCGTGACGACCCGCACGACCTTGCGCTCGACGGGGCCCTTCGACGTGGCCGGGTCGCCGATCTGCTCGCAGATCGCGACCGACTCGCCCATCTTCACGAGCTTCGCCAGATATTGTTCGACCGCGTGATGCGGGACGCCGGCCATCTTGATCGGGGTGCCGGCCGACGCGCCGCGTTGCGTGAGGGTCAGGTCGAGCAGGCGGGCGGCTTTCTCCGCGTCTTCGAAGAACAGCTCGTAGAAGTCGCCCATCCGGTAGAAGACGAGCGTGTCGGGGTGATCGGCCTTGATGCGCAGGTACTGCTGCATCATTGGAGTGTGGCCAGCAAAGGCCTCGGGCGACAGCGTGGTCATAGATCCGGCGTAAAGTTGTTGCTTGAGTTGCCCGAGTTTACCAGTGGCTTCGGTGCACAAGCGCGAAGTTCGCCGTTCGGCCAGTTGCCGGAGATCGCAACCGGCGACTGCCGGCCCGACACGATGATCCGGTCACGTTCCCGGGCAGGTATGAAAAAGGCCGGCTTCACCCGGCGCACGGACTGCCGTGCGCCGAGTCTCGCCATATGCAGATCAGGACGCGAGCGTCGCCATCATGTCGAGCGCCACCGCCTGCGCGACCTCGATCCCGTCGATGGCGGCCGAATAGATGCCGCCCGCATACCCGGCGCCTTCGCCGGCCGGATACAGCCCCTCGGTGTTCACGCTCTGGTAATCGTCCTTGCGACGAATCCGGATCGGCGACGACGTGCGCGTCTCCACGCCGGTGAGCACCGCATCGTGCATCGCGAAGCCGGCGATCTTCCTGTCGATCTGCGGCAGCGCTTCACGAATGGCCTCGATCACGTAGTCGGGCAGCGCGGTGCTGAGGTCGGTCGGGCGCACGCCCGGCTTGTACGACGGCACCACGGAGCCGAGCGACGTCGACGGCCGGCCGGCGATGAAGTCGCCGACGAGCTGGCCCGGCGCGCTGTAGTCGCCGCCGCCGAGCTCGAACGCGCGCTCTTCCCACTTGCGCTGGAACGCGATGCCCGCGAGCGGGCCGCCCGGATAGTCTTCCGGCGTGATGCCGACGACGATGCCCGCGTTCGCATTGCGCTCGGCGCGCGAATACTGGCTCATCCCGTTGGTGACCACGCGGCCCGGCTCGGAGGTCGCCGCGACCACCGTGCCGCCCGGGCACATGCAGAAGCTGTACACCGCGCGACCGTTGCTGCAGTGGTGGACCACCTTGTAGTCGGCCGCGCCGAGCTGCTTGTGCCCCGCGAACTTGCCGAAGCGGCTGCGATCGATCAGCCCCTGCGGATGCTCGATCCGGAAACCGAGCGAGAACGGCTTCGCTTCGACGTAGACGCCGCGATCATGCAGCATCTGGAACGTGTCGCGCGCGCTGTGACCGACGGCCAGCACGACGTGATCGCAGCGGAGCGTTTCGCCGTTCGACAGCTTCAGCGAGCGCACCTTGCCCTGATCGATGTCGATGTCCTCGACGCGGGTTTCGAAGCGCACCTCGCCGCCCAGTTCGTGGATGGTCGCGCGCATCTTTTCCACCATGCTGACGAGGCGGAACGTGCCGATGTGCGGCCGGCTCAGGTACAGGATGTCGTCAGGCGCGCCGGCCTTGACGAATTCGTCGAGCACCTTGCGACCGTAGTGGTGCGGATCCTTGATCTGGCTGTACAGCTTGCCGTCGGAGAACGTGCCGGCCCCGCCTTCGCCGAACTGCACGTTGGACTCGGGATTGAGCACGCTCTTGCGCCACAGGCCGAAGGTGTCCTTGGTGCGTTCGCGCACGGCCTTGCCGCGCTCGAGGATGATCGGGCGAAAGCCCATCTGCGCGAGGATCAGCCCGGCGAACAGGCCGCACGGCCCCATGCCGATCACGACCGGGCGCAGGAAGTTGCCGTGCTCGGGTGCCTTCGTGACGAAGTGATACGCCATGTCGGGCGTCACGGCGCAATGCGGCGTGCCGGCGAGTCGCGGAAGCACGGCGGCTTCGTCCTTGACTTCTACGTCGACGATATACGTGAGCTTGATGTCGGAGCGCTTGCGCGCATCGTGCGCGCGGCGGAACACCGTGTAACGGAGGAGCCCGTCTGCCGCCACGCCAAGCTCCTCGAGGCGCGCGCGAATCGCGGCTTCGAGGGCGCTCTCGGGATGGTCGAGCGGGAGTTTAAGTTCGCTTAGCCGTAACATGAATGGTCGGATACGGTCGCCACGAAGCCGTGGCGGTGTTGAAACGGGCGGGGCCGGCATGCCGGCGGTGTCGCACGCTGCGCGGGCATTGCGCAAGCCGGTTCATCAGGCTTGTGCAAGCGCGGCGGCACACCGGCCGGGCCGGACCGCTCGGGCACTGTCACGTCGGGCGCCTGAAGCGCCCGCTGCATGGAGAAGATTACTGCGCCGCCCGGACAACCGGAAGGCCGCGAGCGCTCCATCATGACGGTATCGCCGAGCGGCGGATGCAAAAGCCGCGCCGCGCGGGCGCGGCCCGGGCTTACTCCGCGGCCGGATGCACGCGGGTGTAGCGATTCAGGATCGGGATCATCTGCGCGTAGATCTTCGGGTTCGCCGCGACGATCTCGTGACGATGCAGGAAGTCGGCGTCGCCCGTGTAGTTGCCGACGAGGCCGCCGGCTTCGGTGATCAGCAGGCTGCCAGCTGCCATGTCCCACACGTTGATGCCTTGCTCGAAGAATGCATCGAGACGGCCGGCCGCGACGTTCGCGAGGTCGAGCGCGGCAGCGCCCGGGCGGCGCAGGCCCGTGCACGCCTGGGTCATTTCGGTGAACAGGCGCGCGTACGCGTCGAGGCCGTCCTTTTCGCGGAACGGGAAGCCCGTGCCGACCAGTGCGTCCGCGAGGCGGTCGCGACGGCCGACGCGGATGCGGCGGTCGTTCAGGTACGCACCGCGGCCGCGGGTGGCCGTGAACAGGTCGTTCTTGTTCGGATCGTAGACGACAGCCTGGGTGACGACGCCCTTGTGTTCGAGCGCGATCGATACGCAGTAGTACGGGAAGCCGTGGATGAAGTTGGTCGTGCCGTCGAGCGGATCGATGATCCACTTGAATTCCGATTCGTTCTCGGATTCGCCCGATTCTTCCGCGAGAATCGCGTGGTCGGGGTAGGCGGTCTTCAGCGTCTCGATGATCGCCTCTTCGGCGGCCTTGTCCACTTCGGTGACGAAGTCGTTCTGCTGCTTCTTGCGAATCTCGATCAGGTCGAGGTCGAGGGACGCGCGATTGATGATCTGTCCGGCGCGGCGCGCAGCCTTGACAGCAATGTTGAGCATGGGATGCATGAGCCTGGATCCTGTAGCCGGCGGCACGGGCCGCCACGAAGTGGAACACACCGCCCGGACTGGCGCAAACGTGCCGGGCGAAATGAGACGCGAATTGACAAAGAGCGGGGTACGACCGCGCCGCACGGGATGCGACGCGTAAACGCATGATTTTACCCGATTTTCGAGCGTTTCGGGGTTCGGAATACGGGAAAACCCCCGCTGGCCATCCGGAGGAGTGGGTTTGCCGCGGGGATGGCGATACCATACGGCCATTCCGATGAACCGAGCCTCATGTAGTGGAAACTCCGCAGAACCCCGCCGCACCGTCCGAATCGGGCGCCGCCTCGTCCTTGCCGCCGTCCGGCGGCTTTACGTCCACCCGTTTCGTGCTCGTCGAGCCGAGCCATCCCGGCAATGTCGGAGCGGCCGCCCGTGCGCTGAAGACGATGGGTTTCACGAGGCTCGTGCTGGTCGCGCCGCGCGTGCCGCACGTGCAGAGCGACCCCGACGCGATCGCAATGGCGAGCGGCGCCGACGACGTGCTGGCGTCCGCCCATGTCGTGCCCACGCTGGGCGACGCGCTGTCCGGCGTCCACTGGTCGATCGCGCTCACCGCGCGCACGCGCGAATACGGGCCGCCGCGCCTCGCGCCGCGCGCGGCAGCCGAGCAGGCGTGCGCGCAGGTCGGCAGCGGCGACATCGCGCTCGTGTTCGGCAACGAGCGCACGGGCCTCGCGAACGAGCATGTCGAGCAGTGCAGCGCGCTCGCGCATATCCCGGCGAATCCGGCCTACAGTTCGCTCAACCTCGCGCAGGCGATCCAGGTGCTCGCGTATGAATTGCGCGTCGCGTTCCTCGAGCAGGGCAGCGATTCGTCGCACGAGCCGCAGGCCGACGTCGGCACGCTCGCGCAGAGCGACGAGATCGAGCGGATGTACGCGCACCTCGAGAACGCGCTGGTCGCGCTCGATTTTCTCGATCCGCGCAATCCGAAGAAGCTGATGCCGCGGCTGCGACGCCTGTTTGCGCGCACCGGCCTCGAGCGCGAGGAGGTCAACATCCTGCGCGGCATTGCGAAGCATATCCTGCTGAAGTCCGGCACGGCCGACGGCGATTCGTAAGCAGCCCGTGCGCGGGTGCCGGCGCTCGGGCGCTCGGCGGTTGCGCCGTCGCCTGCACGCAGCCGCGGCATACCGGCCGTCCGACGGATCGCGGCCGGATTCGCGCCGCTTCGCCGGATGGCTGCGCGGCCGCCGTCAAGCACCTCCGCGCGAATACCCGTGCCGCCGGCGGGGTGAACGCGCGACGTTGTGCGGCCGTGCGCGAGTGGCCCTACAATCGCCGGACGTCATAAGCAAATTACCCGGCACGATAACGGCCGGCCCATGCCGGCGGGGCGCGCCGGCCTTTTCCCCAGCCCAGACCAGATCATGTTTACTAGACTGCGCGAAGACGTTGCGACGATTCGCGAGCGGGATCCCGCCGCTCGCAGTGCCTGGGAAGTGCTGACCTGTTATCCGGGGCTGCACGCGCTCGTGCTGCATCGCTTCGCGCATGCGTGCTGGCGGGCGAAACGCTACTGGCTCGCCCGCTTCGCGTCGCAGGCCGGGCGCTTTCTGACGGGAATCGAGATTCACCCGGGCGCGACGATCGGCCGGCGCGTATTCATCGATCACGGGATGGGTGTCGTGATCGGCGAGACCGCGATCATCGGCGACGACTGCACGATCTATCAGGGCGTGACGCTCGGCGGCACGTCGCTCACGCGCGGCGCGAAGCGCCATCCGACGCTCGAGGCTGGCGTGATCGTCGGTGCGGGCGCGAAAGTGCTCGGCGGCTTCACGGTCGGCGCGGGCGCGAAGATCGGTTCGAACGCGGTCGTCGTGAAGCCGGTGCCGGCGGGCGGCACCGCGGTCGGCAATCCGGCACGCATCGTGATGCCGGCGCAACCGAAGCCACAGGCCGAACGTGCGGCGTTCTGCGCGTACGGGATCACGCCGAACGCGGACGACCCGATGTCGCTCGCGGTTCACGGCCTGATCGATCATGCGGCGAAGGAAAGCCGCCGCGTCGACGAGATCGTCGCGGCGCTCGAGCGGCTCGGCACGCATCTGGAAACGCTGCAGGGTGCGGACGCCGCGCGTCTCGACCTGCGCAGGCTGTCGGCGGTGCTGGAAGGCAAGGCGGTCGAGCGCCAGTCGTAAGGTGGCGCAGGCGGCGGATGTAGGCGGCCGCGGCGATCGCCGTGGCTGCCGCGACCGCGTCAGTCGAGCGGCATCGCATGGATGCCTTCGGCATCGACGCGCAGATAGCCGCCGCGCGGCTGGCCGTGATCAAGATCCCAGTCGGGCAGTACCCAGCGAATCCCGCCCGGTTCGAGGTGGCGCGCGGGGCGGTGCGTGTGGCCGTGAATGATCGCGCTCGCGCGGCTTTTGCGGAACAGCGCCGCCACGCCTTCACGCGTGACGTCGTAGACCGCGGAAGCAGGGCGCATCCGGCCTGCTTCGCTGTTCGAGCGCATCCGCTGCGCGAGCGCGCGGCGCCAGCGGAATGGCCACACGAGAAACAGCGCCTGCGCGACGCGATTGCGCGCGAACCGCCGAAAGATCTGATAGCCGCGATCGGCCGTGCATTGCGCGTCGCCGTGCGCGAGCACGATGCGCTGACCGAACGCCATGATCAGCGCCGGGTCGGGCAGCAGCATCGCGCCGGCCGCCTTCATGAAGCGCCGGCCGAGCAGGAAATCGCGGTTGCCGTGCATCACGTAGAGCGCGATGCCGCGCTCGGAAAACGTATGCATCAGCGCGGCCATGCGCACCGCGAACGGATCGTCGTCGAGCATGTCGTCGCCGATCCAGTATTCGAACAGGTCGCCGAGGATGAACACCGAGTCGGCGCTGTCGGCGGTGTATTTCACGAAATGCTCGAATGCCGCGACCGTCTTCGGAATCGCGTCGCTCAGATGCAGATCGGAGAGAAACAGGAACGGGCGTGCGGCTTGCGCGTATTCGCGCTCGCCCGGCACGCCCGCGGAGACGCTTCGCGGCGGACTCTCCTGCAACATCGAAGTGCCTCCGTAACGACTATGGACTATGCGTCAGACCACCACGGCCTTCTCGATCACGACGTCGTCAGCCGGCACGTCCTGATGGAAGCCTGCGTTGCCCGTCTTGACGGCCTTGATCTTGTCGACCACGTCCTG
Source organism: Burkholderia sp. Nafp2/4-1b (assembly GCF_003635165.1). Classification (GTDB taxonomy): domain Bacteria; phylum Pseudomonadota; class Gammaproteobacteria; order Burkholderiales; family Burkholderiaceae; genus Burkholderia. The sequence goes on from NZ_ML058604.1 coordinate 163,627, forward strand.
GCCTTCGACGACCTTGCCGAATACCGCGTAGCCCCAGCCCTGCGGCGTCGGCGACGAGTGGTTCAGGAAGTCATTGTCGTTCACGTTGATGAAGAACTGGGCGGTTGCCGAGTGCGGATCGTTCGTGCGCGCCATCGCGACCGTGTAGTTGTCGTTCTTCAGGCCGTTGTTCGCTTCGTTGTCGATCGGCGCGTCGGTCGGCTTCTGCTTCAGGCCCGGCTCGAAGCCGCCGCCCTGGATCATGAAGCCGTTGATCACGCGGTGGAACACCGTACCATCATAGTGGCCCTTCTTCACGTAGTTGAGGAAGTTCTCGACCGTCTTCGGTGCCTTCGCGGCGTCGAGTTCGAGCTTGATCACGCCGTGGTTCGTGTGCAGTTCAACCATGATGAATTCCTTCGGTAAGGCGGTTTAAATGGCACGCGGCCGGTCGTAGGACGCGGCCGCGTGTGTCGCCGGACATGCCGGCAGGTGCTTATTTCGAGACGATGCTGGCCGATTCGATCACGACCGGCTGGGCCGGCACGTCCTGCATCGGGCCGCGCGAGGTCGTCGCCACGCCTTCGATCTTCTTCACGACGTCGAGGCCCGACACGACCTTGCCGAACACCGCATAGCCGTTGCCGTCCGGGTTCGGGTAGTCGAGGCCGCTGTTGTCGACCGTGTTGATGAAGAACTGCGCGGTGGCCGAGTTCGGATCGCTGGTGCGCGCCATCGCGATCGTGCCCGTCAGGTTCTTCAGACCATTGCGGCTTTCCAGCGGGATCGGCGCACGGGTCGGCTTCTCCTCGAAGTTGGTCTTGTAGCCGCCGCCCTGGATCATGAAGCCCTTGATCACGCGATGGAAGATCGTGCCGTTGTACTGGCCGGCCTTCACGTAATCGAGGAAGTTGGCGACCGACTTCGGTGCTTTCTCCGGGTAGAGCTCGACGCGGATGTCGCCCTGCGAGGTCTTCAGCTGCACGACGGGGTGCGCGGTAGCCGATTGCGCGAACGCGGGCGCGGTCGCGAGAAGGGCGGCGCCGCCAAGCGCCAGCAACAGACGTTTCATTGCGATCCTCAGGTTGGGAGAGAAGGAAGGTTGCGCCGTTTACTTCTTACTGCGACGGCGCGACGTACGGCGCCGTCAATGCACCGGACGGACCGCTGAACTGGAACGTCGGCGACATCGGCAGCGTGGTGGTGCTCACGTTCGCGGCGGCGCGATCGGTGTACGCGCGCGTGGCCGGCGTGACGGCGCGCGCGTTCGGGGCCGACTTGGGCGGCGACACGATCTTCTGGAGATCGGCGAGGCGCTGCGCGGTCGCGCCGCTCGTGCGGCCGAGCGATTGCGCGCGCTTGTACGATTCGGCCGCGAGGCGCAGGTAGAGATCGCCGAGGTTCTCGTACGCGAGCGAATAGCTCGGGTTCGATTGCGTCGCGGTGACGAGCGCGCTGCGCGCTTCGTCGTAGCGGCCGTGCTTCGCGTAGAGCGCCGCGAGGTTGTTGTACGGCTCGGGCAGTTCGGGGTAGGCCTGCGTGATCGCGACGAACTGCTGGATCGCGTCGTCGTCGCGGTTCAGGCGGGCGAGCACGGTGCCGCGCTTGAACTGCGCCTGCACGTCGTGCGGATTCGCCGCGATGCGCGCGTCGAGTTGCGCGAGCGCCTGTTTCCACTGCTTGCCGGCGATCGACGCGTCGAGTTCGGGCGTGCCGTCGGCGGTGGCCGGGGCCTTTTGCGCATGCGCCGCGGGGGCCGCGAAAAGCGTCAGTGCGACGCCCATGACGGCGGTCGCAACGAGGGTCGCAGCGCTCGGCGCGCGGCCGCGATGAGGTTTCATAGGCGTAAATCGGAATGTTATACTCCGAGCCATTCTAACAAAACGTCTGCGCGTTCCGGCGAGCGTCAGACAGTCTTTCTTTGCCTCTCGTGGCCGTCACCGCTGTGCTTGCAGCCTGACCGCCCCATGTGATACCGAGGACGCGCGGCGTCGTGCCGTAGCAGGTGGTCCGTCCGTTTCGCATGCTGGGCGAGCTTCGCCAGGGCGGTTTCCTTCGGCTCACGGTTCATCTCTATGGAATCACTGCGCATCTACAACACGCTCGCGCGTGACAAGCAAGTTTTCGTGCCGCGCCAGTCCGGCGAAGTGCGGATGTACGTATGCGGGATCACCGTCTACGACTATTGTCACGTGGGCCACGCGCGCATGCTGGTCGTGTTCGACCTCGTCCAGCGCTGGCTGCGTGCGATCGGCTATCGGGTCACGTACGTGCGCAACATCACCGACATCGAGGACAAGATCATCCGCCGCGCGGTCGAGAACGGCGAGACGATCAAGTCGCTGACCGACCGGTTCATCGACGCGATGCACGAAGATGAAGCGGCGCTCGGCATCCAGCGGCCCGACCTCGAGCCGCGTGCGACGCAATTCATTCCGCAGATGCTCGGGATGATCGAGAAGCTCGAGGCGAACGGCTACGCGTACCAGGCGAGCGACGGCGACGTCAATTACTCGGTGCGCAAGTTCGCGAACTACGGGAAGCTGTCGGGCAAGTCGCTCGACGACCTCCGCGCGGGCGAGCGCGTTGCCGCAAACGATGCGAAGCAGGATCCGCTCGACTTCGTGCTGTGGAAGCGCGCGAAGGAAGGCGAGCCCGACGGTGCGTCGTGGTCGTCGAAGTACGGGACGGGCCGGCCGGGCTGGCACATCGAATGCTCGGCGATGGGCTGCACGCTGCTCGGCGAGCATTTCGACATCCACGGCGGCGGGCAGGACCTGCAGTTCCCGCACCACGAGAACGAGATCGCGCAGAGCGAGGGTGCGACCGGCCAGACGTTCGTCAACTACTGGATGCACAACGGTTTCGTGCAGATCGACAACGAGAAGATGTCGAAATCGCTCGGCAACTTCTTCACGATCCGCGAAGTGCTCGAGCGGTACGACGGCGAGGTGATGCGCTTCTTCATCGTGCGCACGCACTACCGGTCGCCGCTCAACTACAGCGACGTGCACCTCGACGATGCGCGCGCGGCGCTCACGCGTCTGTACACGGCATTGAAGGATGTCGCGCCCGACACGCTCGCGCTCGACTGGAACGAGCCGCACGCGCAGCGTTTCGCGGCCGCGATGAACGACGACATCAACACGCCGGTCGCGGTGGCGACGCTGTTCGAGCTGGCGGGCGAAGTCAATCGCACGGGCGATGCGTCGCTCGCGAGGCAACTGAAACAACTGGCAGGCCTGCTGGGCCTGCTTGGCCGCGAACCGCGCGCGTTCCTGCAGCAAGGCACCGGTGCCGCGCAGGTGGGCGGGCTCGCAGCCGACGAAATCGAAGCGAAGATCGCCGCGCGCGTTGCGGCGAAACAAGCGAAGGACTATGCCGAAGCGGACCGGATCCGGGCGGAACTGCTCGACGCCGGTATCGCACTTGAAGACAAACCGGGCGGATCGACCGAATGGCGTCGCGTATGAGCGCGGCGCGTTCCACTGACCGATCCGTCAGGTAGGAGGCAAGATGGCAACGGCCAGAAAAGCGCCGGTCAGGCGTGCGACTCCGCTCGCCGCGCGTCCGGCAGGCAAGCGCGCGCCAGCGGCGAAGGCGGACGCGGCGCGCGCCGTGCCGAATGGCGCGCTCAACGGTCATGCGAAGCCCGCGCGCACGAAGGGCGCGGACGCGGCGCAGCCGGAGGTCGCGATGGCGGCTGCCGACGCGGCCCGCAAGGTGCGGGCAGCCGATGCGCCCGGCGACGGCGCGGATGATGTCGTGCGTCCCGCATACTGGGACAAGGCATGCGCCGATCTCGTCAAGCGCGACCGCATCCTGAAGAAGCTGATCCCGAAGTTCGGCCCCGCGCATCTCGTGAAGCGCGGCGACCCGTTCGTCACGCTCGCGCGATCGGTCGTCGGCCAGCAGATATCGGTGCCGTCGGCGCAGGCGCTGTGGGCGCGCATCGAGGATGCGTGTCCGAAACTCGCGCCGCAGCCGGTGATCCGGCTCGGCGCCGACAAACTGATCGCGTGCGGACTGTCGAAGCGCAAGACCGAATATATTCTCGATCTCGCGCAGCACTTCGTGTCCGGCGCGCTGCACGTCGACAAATGGACGTCGATGGACGACGAGGACGTGATCGCGGAACTCACGCAGATCCGCGGCATCAGCCGCTGGACGGCGGAGATGTTCCTGATCTTCAACCTGTCGCGGCCGGACGTGCTGCCGCTCGACGATCCGGGCCTGATCCGCGCGATCAGCGTCAATTATTTCAGCGGAGAGCCCGTCACGCGCAGCGAGGCGCGCGAAGTGGCCGCCAACTGGGAGCCGTGGCGTACCGTCGCGACCTGGTACATGTGGCGCAGCCTCGACGCGTCCGACGCCGACGCCGATTGACGGCTATCGGGTTTTAAACATCAATAGTTGAGAACCGGTCTTGCGCATCGTCCGCGCGGGTAGAATACGCGCTGCCGCAAGACCCAAGGATTCGAACACATGAAGACCACGTTTCTGGATTTCGAACAGCCGATCGCCGAACTCGAGGCCAAGATCGAAGAGCTGCGGTTCGTGCAGGACGACTCGGCTGTCGATATTTCGGAAGAAATCGAGCGGCTTTCGAAGAAAAGCCAGCAACTGACGAAGGACCTCTACGCGAACCTGTCGCCGTGGCAGGTCTCGCAGATCGCGCGGCATCCGCAGCGCCCGTACACGCTCGATTACGTCGCGGAACTGTTTACCGACTTTCACGAATTGCATGGCGACCGCGCGTTCGCGGACGACGTGTCGATCGTCGGCGGTCTCGCGCGCTTCGGCGGCCATCCGTGCATGGTGATCGGCCATCAGAAGGGCCGCGACACGAAGGAACGCGCGGCGCGCAACTTCGGGATGCCGCGTCCGGAAGGCTATCGCAAGGCCGAACGTTTGATGCGCCTCGCCGAGAAGTTCGGCCTGCCGATCTTCACGTTCGTCGATACGCCGGGTGCGTACCCGGGCATCGGCGCGGAAGAGCGCGGCCAGTCGGAAGCGATCGGCCGCAACCTGTACGTGATGGCCGAGCTGAAGACGCCGATCATCACGACCGTGATCGGCGAGGGCGGTTCGGGCGGCGCGCTCGCGATCGCGGTGGCCGACACCGTGATGATGCTGCAGTTCTCGACCTACTCGGTGATCTCGCCGGAAGGCTGCGCGTCGATCCTGTGGAAGAGCGCCGCGAAGGCGCCCGAGGCCGCGGAAGCGCTGGGCCTGACCGCGCATCGCCTGAAGGCGCTCGGCCTGATCGACAAGATCATCAACGAGCCGCTCGGCGGCGCGCACCGCGATCCGAAGGGCATGGCCGCGCTGCTGCGTCGCGCGCTCGCCGATTCGCTGCGCCAGTTCCAGGGCATGAGCATCGATGCGCTGCGCGAGCGCCGCTTCGAGCGCCTGATGGCCTACGGCAAGTTCAAGGAAACCACGCCCGGCGCATGACCGGCGTGTTCTCATCGCGCGCCGTCCGGCGCGCGCTTCTCTCGTGATCCCCCCGACCGAATTCTCCGCCGACCGCGTCGTACTCGATGCGGTCGGCGTCGCGCTTGCCGATCTGCCGGCCGATGCGCGCATTGCGATCGCGTACAGCGGCGGCCTCGACTCGACGGTGCTGCTCGACGCGGCCGTGCGCGTGGCCGGTGCGTCGCGTTGCGTCGCGCTGCACGTGCATCACGGCCTGAGCGCGAACGCCGACGCATGGGTCGCGCATGCGCAGGCTACGGCCGAACGGCTCGGCGTCGCGTTCGAGTCGGAGCGTGTCGACGTGCCGCGCGACAGCGGGCTCGGCGTCGAGGCGACCGCACGCGAGCGCCGCTATGCGGCGCTCGATGCGATGGGCGAGCGCCACGGCGTGGCCGCGCTCTGGGTCGCTCAGCATGCGGACGACCAGGCGGAGACCGTGCTACTGCAGTTGTTGCGCGGCGCGGGAATCGCGGGCCTGGCCGCGATGGCGCCGCGCTATCGGCCCGACGGCGCGCGCATCGAGCGCGTGCGACCGCTGCTGCGATTGTTGCGCGCGCAACTGGAACGCTATGCGACCGAGCGCGAGCTCGCGTGGATCGACGATGAATCGAACGGCGACACGCGCTATGCGCGCAACGCGTTGCGCATCGACGTGCTGCCGACGCTCGCCGTGCATTTCCCGGGCTTTCGCGATGCACTCGGCCGCGCGGCCCAGCACGCGGCCGCCGCGCAGCGGCTGCTTGACGATCTCGCCGAACTGGATTTCGCCGGCGCCGCGCGCGACGACGGCCGCGCGCTGTCGCGCGATGCGCTGGTTGCGTTCGACGACACGCGCGGCGCGAACCTGCTGCGGTTCTGGATGCGCCGCCTCGGCTTGCCGAGCGCATCGGCCGGCCGGCTTGCAAACATGATGCGGCAACTGCGCGCCGCGCACGACGCGCATGCGCTGCGCGTCGATCACGCGGGGCAGTGCCTGCGGCTCTATCGCGATACCGTGTACTGGGAAGCGGGCGACAGTGCCGAGCCGGCCGACGACGGCACCGGCTCGCCGCATCCCGAGTCCTCGCTGGCATGGGACGGACAGGAAGTCTGGCACGTGCCGGCATGGCGCGGCACCTTCGTGTTCGCGCCGGCCGAGGCCGGCAGCGCCGGCGCGGTGCCGGAGGCGCTGCTGCGCGGCGCGGCGCTCGTTGCGCGCGCCCGCGCGGGCGGCGAACGGTTGCGCACGTCGCCCGGTGGCCCGGGCCGTACGCTGAAGAACCTGTTCCAGGAGCGCGGCGTGCCGGCCTGGCAGCGTGACGTGCCGCTGCTGTTCGCGGGCGAGCGGCTCGTCTACGTGCCGCGGCTCGGTGTGAACCATGGCGACGGGCTTGCCGGCGACGGGCTTACCGGCGACGGGCAATCCGGCGAAGGCGGGTGGCGGCGGATCGAATGGCGTCCCGACCTGCTGATCGCGTAGCGGCGTCGCGCTTCCGGCAGCACGATCGTGCGCCGGTTTTCACCATTTGGTAAACAGCGCCGGAACGCCTGCCAAACCGGCGAGCGGCTTGTCAAGCGGGCCTCTATCGGGTACGCTCGGACGTTTGCTCGGCTCGATTTTTGAGCGTTTTGTGCAGGTTTTCCGCGTGACGTACCCGGTTTGCGCGGCCTGATCGGCCTTCCGGGCAAAATCCGTCACGCTTGCGTGTTGCGTCCCAGCCGTCCCCCTCGTCGTCCGTCCACAGCCACAAGCCGCGTGACCGAACGGCAACGCGGCCTGCCCAGCGCGCCCGTGCGGCTTCTCCTCCAGTTCAGAACGACAATGGCACTCATCGTACACAAATACGGCGGCACTTCGATGGGCTCGGTCGAGCGCATCAAGAACGTCGCGAAACGCGTCGCAAAATGGCATCAGGCCGGGCACCAGATGGTGGTCGTGCCGTCCGCGATGTCCGGCGAAACCAACCGTCTGCTCGGTCTCGCGAAAGAGATTTCGAGCCAGCCGAGCCCGCGTGAGCTCGACATGATCGCGTCGACCGGCGAGCAGGTCAGCGTCGGCCTGCTGTCGATCGCGCTGCAGGAAATCGGCGTCGAGGCCGTGAGCTACGCCGGCTGGCAAGTACCGATCAAGACGGACAGCGCGTTCACGAAGGCGCGCATCCACTCGATCGACGACGAGCGCGTGAAGGCCGATCTGAACGCCGGCAAGGTCGTGATTATCACGGGCTTCCAGGGCGTCGATCCCGACGGCCACATCACGACGCTGGGCCGTGGCGGCTCGGACACGTCGGCGGTGGCGGTCGCGGCCGCGCTGGATGCCGAAGAGTGCCTGATCTATACGGACGTCGACGGTGTCTACACGACCGACCCGCGCGTGGTCGAAGAGGCGCGACGCCTCGATCGCGTGACGTTCGAGGAAATGCTGGAAATGGCCAGCCTCGGCTCGAAGGTCCTGCAGATCCGCTCGGTCGAATTCGCCGGCAAATACCAGGTGAAGACGCGTGTGCTGTCGAGCCTGACCGATCCGCTGATTGCGCTCGACGAAGAAATGCGCTCGGGCACCCTGATTACTTTTGAAGAAGACGAGACCATGGAAAAGGCAGTCATTTCCGGCATCGCGTTCCAGCGCGACGAAGCACGCATTGCGGTGATGGGCGTGCCCGACAAGCCGGGCATCGCGTATCAGATCCTCGGCCCGGTCGCCGACGCGAACGTCGACGTCGACATGATCATCCAGAACCAGAGCGTCGAAGGGAAGACGGACTTCACGTTCACGGTCGGTCGCGGCGATTACCAGAAGGCGATGGACATCCTCACCAACCAGGTGCAGGGCCATGTGAGCGCCGAGCGCGTGCAGGGCGACCCGAAGGTGTCGAAGGTGTCGGTCGTCGGCGTCGGCATGCGTTCGCACGTCGGTGTCGCGAGCAAGATGTTCCGCACGCTGTCGGAAGAGGGCATCAACATCCAGATGATCTCGACGTCCGAAATCAAGATTTCGGTGCTGATCGACGAGAAATACATGGAGCTGGCCGTCCGCGCGCTGCACAAGGCATTCGAGCTCGACCAGCCCGCGTGAACTTGCTCGTGATGCATTGAAGAAAATGCATCACGGAAATTGACGCACGGTTCGAAACCCTATATTATCTCGTTCTCGTCGCACTGCCTCCCTGGTGCGAGCGAAAGTTTGGGAGACGTGGCCGAGAGGTCGAAGGCACTCCCCTGCTAAGGGAGCATCTGGGCCAAAACCTGGATCGAGGGTTCGAATCCCTCCGTCTCCGCCAAAAGCGGTGACAAAGCCCCGCAAGTTCTCGGACTTGCGGGGCTTTTTCTTTTTCCGCCGCCGTTTCCCACTCGCCGCTCGCGCGGTGCCACGCTTCGTCCGCACAGCCAATCAATGCTCGACTTCAGCGACGCGCATGCGCTAAATAGGCGTATCGCCTCGCGCGGCTCACGTTGGAGTTCCGGCACGCATGCATTCCGTCCTGACCATTCTTTCGCATCGGCCCGTCGACGGGCTCGTCGACAATCACGCGCGTTATGCGCACGAGCATGGCTACCGGCACGCGATCGTCGACGGCACGCACGTCTACGGCGAGCGCCAGCAGGTGCTGCACAAGTACCACGCGATCATCGCGCAGCTCGCCGCGATGAAGCAGGGCGCTTTGCTGCTCGTACTCGATCCGTTCTCGGTCGTGTTCGGCGAGCATGCGTTGCCGGATGTCGCGCACGGCTATGACGCGATCGTCACGACGCAGACGTCGAAGTCGCCGTTGCCCGCGGCGAGCGGCATGATCTTTCGCAACGTGCCCGACGTGCGCGAACGCCTGCGCACGCTGGCGCTCGAGCTGGGCAAATGGGCGATGCGCGTGCCCGAGCGGCAGCACGGGTGCGAAGCGACGCTGCTGGCGGAGACCTTTCCGCCGCTGCCGTTCGACCAGCCGCTCGCGAACGGGTATTACGCATCGGCCCAGACGGTGTGGGGCGACGGTCATGCGATCGACGCGGTCGTCGACGCGCGGCCGCTCGTTGCGCATCAGGCGCCCGAATGGCGGCACGTCGACGGCGTGTGGGCGCCGACGCCCGACTACGATTTTCGCTACGTGGTCGCGCTCGTCGACGATGCGACGCGCGTGCGGCGGGGCGATCAGCCGCGCGCAATGGACGACTGGCGCGCCGCGCAACAACGCATGCGCGAGCCGGCGCGGCATCTGAACCCGGATGCGGACATCGCATTCGTGAGCCTGCACACGTCGCACATTGCCGGCTACGGCGACCTTCACGAAGAGAACTTCGTGCGCTACTGCACGCGACACGGCTATGCGTACCACGCGTATCGCGAACCGCCCGCGTTCCTGCCGGCCGGCGTCGATGCGAACTGGGCGAAGCTGCACCTGATCCGCGCGCACCTAGCGGATCACGCGTTCGTGTTCTGGGTCGACGCGGACATCCTGGCGATCGACCAGCGCCAGACGGTCGACAGCGTGATCGACGGTCGCGATTTCGTGATCGGCACGGATCACACGGCGTGGGCGATCAACTCCTGCATGATCGGCGTGCGCAATGTCGCGCCGATGCGCGAACTGGTCGAGCGCATCTGCGCGCGCATCGAGAGCTTCGACGATCGATCGTCGGTCTACGCGAGCGGCGGCGACCAGCAGGCGATCTATGTCGAACTGCTGGACGCGGGCATGATCGACGCCCGCTACATCGTCGACGCGATGTCGCTCGCCTCGTCGCCGGTCTATGCAACGCGCGACAGCCGCTTCGTCCATTTCCCCGCGCAACACAACCACTATCGTGCGGTGACGATGCGCGTGTGGGACCGGTTGAGCCATGACCGCTAATGGATTGAACGCAGAGGGTGCCGCGATTTCCGAAGTCCGGAATCGCGGCGATCGATGCGCATTGCAATAAAAACGAAAGTATCAATGTAAGGTTTAAATCGCTCTCGTCATCGCTCCCCACATTCTGTCGTTGCGCCCGCCGTAGCGACCCCTCAGAAAAAAATGCGGCGTTGCACCGATTTATACCAACGGCAGCATTGACCAATACAAAAAATTACGCATAAAAATCATTGGTCTAGCTACGCGGTGCAAAATGAACTCCTGCTGCGCTGCAAAAAATATTCGATCGCCGTATGCTGGTTAACCCGATTGCGCTTGAGCGGCGTCAAGGTTTGCCCTGATTCCGCTTTACATTTTGCCAACATTGGCGATCCACGAAATCTATCTGTCGATTTGATTTCGTTCCCTTCGTCACGCCTGTTCCCGATGCAGTGCGCGACCTTCTCAAGGCCTGTTGACATGCATGATTTTCCCTTTCTGAGCCTGGCGATCTGGGTTCCGATCCTGTTCGGCGCGTGCCTGCTGCGTGCCGGTTCCGACCGTCATCCGCGGCGCACGAGACTGCTCGCACTCGTCGGCGCGCTCGCCGGCCTCGCCGCGGTCGTGCCGCTCATCACGGGTTTCGATTCGCACTCGGCCGCGATGCAGTTCGTCGAAACGCGCGACTGGCTGGCGGCCTTCAGTGCCGGTTGGCGCGTCGGAATCGACGGCGCGTCGCTTTGGCTCGTCGTGCTGACCGCATTCACGACGCTGATCGTCGTGATCGCGTCGTGGGAATCGGTCACCGTGCGCGTCGCGCAGTACTACGCGTCGTTCCTGACCCTGTCGGGGCTGATGGTCGGCGTGTTCGTCGCGCAGGACGGGCTGCTGTTCTTCATCTTCTTCGAGGCGACGCTGATTCCGCTGTACCTGCTGATCGGCACGTGGGGCAGGGAGCATCGCGTGTACGCGGCCGTGAAGTTCTTCTTCATCTCGTTCGCGGGTTCGCTGCTGCTGTTGATGGCGATGCTGTACCTGTTCGCGAAGGCGCATACGTTCGACATGAACGCATGGCGCACGCTGCAGCTCGGCTTCGCGCCGCAACTGCTGGTGTTCCTCGGCTTCTTCGCCGCGTTCGCGGTCAAGGTGCCGATGTGGCCCGTTCATACATGGCTGCGCGACGTCTACACGGACGGCCCGACGGGCGCCGCGCTGATGCTCGCGATGCTCAAGCTCGGCGGCTACGGCTTCCTGCGCTTCGCGCTGCCGATCACCCCGGACGCGAGCCACTTCTTCGCGCCGGCCGTGATCGCGCTGTCGTTGTTCGCGATCGTCTACGCGAGCCTGATCGCGCTCGCGCAGACCGACCTCGGCAAGCTGCTCGCGTATTCGACGGTCGCGCACATGGGGATCGTCACGCTCGGGCTGTTCCTGTTCAACCGGATCGGCGTCGAAGGCGCGATCGTGCAGCTCGTGTCGTACGGCTTCGTCGCGGGCGCGATGCTGTTGTGCGTGAGCGTGCTGGTCGATCGCACGAAGCAGCGCGAGATCGCCGCGTACGGCGGCGTGGCCGGCGTGATGCCGCGCTTCGCGACGTTCGCGGTGCTGTTCGCGATGGCCAACGTCGGCCTGCCGGGCACGTCGGGCTTCGTCGGCGAGTTCATGGTCATCATGGGCGCGATCCGCTTCAACTTCTGGATCGGCGCGATCGCCGCGCTGACGCTGATCCTCAGCGCGTCGTACACGCTGTGGATGGTCAAGCGCGTGGTGTTCGGCAAGGTCGCGAGCGCGCGTGTTGCGAAGCTGGCCGACCTGAGTCGCCGCGAGATCGTGATGTTCGCGTCGCTCGCGCTGATCGTGCTGATGGTCGGCGTCGATCCGAAGCCGTTCACCGATGCGATCGATCCGACCGTCGGACGGCTGATCCAGGACGCGAGCCATTCGAAGGTGCCGGTCGGAGACGCCGACGCCCCCGCGCAGCCGGCGTTCATGGCAGCGGTGCACGGCTGATCGCGTGACGTCGCGCACGTCGGGTCGCATCGCGCGCCGATGCGGCCGTCGTCGCGCACCTGCATCGGGGCGGGGCAGACGCGATCCCGCCGGCAGCTGATCTGCGGCCGGCTTGCGGCCATCTTTTGGCTGCGTGAAATCGCCCCGCGACAATCTGTCTCACAGCAGATTTTGCAATGATGATTTGCCGCAGTCGCCGGTTTTTCATCGCGCCCGCGCGACGTATGATTCGGCCACTTTCGTGGATCGAATGCGCATCGGGCATACGCAAACGGATTCAATGACCCTCGGGCTGTGTGATGAAAAGAAGAGCTTCAAGAGGCTGTACGGCGCTGATGTCGATCGGCGCGGCGCTGAGCCTGTCAGGCTGTAATTTAGATGTACTAAATCCGAAAGGAAGCATAGGCGCCGCCGAAAAGGCGCTGATCGCCACCTCGACATGGGCGATGCTGATCGTCGTCGTGCCGGTGATCCTGCTCACGCTGTGGTTCGCGTGGCGTTACCGCGCATCGAACCGCAACGCCACCTACGCGCCGAACTGGTCGCACTCGACCGCGATCGAAGTCGTGATCTGGACGGTGCCGACGCTGATCATCCTGTTCCTCGCCGTGCTCACGTGGAAGACCACGCACGAGCTCGATCCGTACAAGCCATTGGAGTCGTCGGTGAAGCCGATCGACGTCGAGGTCGTCGCGCTCGACTGGAAGTGGCTGTTCATCTATCCGGAACTCGGCATCGCGTCGGTGAACCAGCTCGCGATTCCGGTCGGCACGCCGGTGAATTTCCGCATCACGTCGGATTCGGTGATGAACTCGTTCTTCATTCCGCAGCTCGGCGGCCAGGTCTACGCGATGGCCGGCATGCAGACGCGCCTGCATTTGATCGCCGACGAAGCCGGCGACTACGCGGGCACGTCCGCCAACTTCAGCGGCCGCGGCTTCTCCGACATGAAGTTCCGCACGCTCGCCGAGCCGCGCGAGCAGTTCGACGCATGGGTGCAGAAGGTCAAGGCTTCGCCCGACCGGCTCGACGCGACCGCGTACGGCACCGTCGCACAACCGAGCGAGAAGGCGCCGGTGCGCTACTTCTCGTCGGTCGACCCGCGGCTCTTCCACAACATCATCGCGAAATACAACGATGGCCACGTCCTCGATCTGAAGGACGCCGCCTGCGGCACGAAGGGGTAACGCATGTTCGGCAAACTCACATTAGCGGCGATCCCGTTCGATCAGCCCATCATCATGGTGGCCGGTGCCTTCATGGGGCTGGCCGTGCTGGGCGTTCTCGCCGCGCTGACGATCACCGGCCGGTGGAAGTGGCTGTGGACGGAATGGCTGACGACGGTCGACCACAAGAAACTCGGCGTGATGTACATCATCGTCGCGCTGATCATGCTGCTGCGCGGCTTCGCCGACGCGATCATGATGCGCATGCAGCTCGCGCTCGCGTACAACGCGCCCGGCTACCTGCCGCCGCACCACTATGACCAGATCTTCACGGCGCACGGCGTGATCATGATCTTCTTCATGGCGATGGTGTTCATGGTCGGCCTGATGAACCTGGTCGTGCCGCTGCAGATCGGCGCGCGCGACGTCGCGTTCCCGTTCATCAACTCGCTGTCGTTCTGGATGACGGCGGTCAGCGCGATCCTGATCAACATCTCGCTCGTGATCGGCGAATTCGCGCAGACGGGCTGGCTCGCGTATCCGCCGCTGTCGGAGCTGCAATTCAGCCCGGGGGTAGGGGTCGACTACTACCTGTGGGCGCTGCAGATCTCGGGCGTCGGCACGCTGCTGACCGGTGTGAACTTCTTCGTGACCATCATCAAGATGCGCGCGCCCGGCATGACGCTGATGAAGATGCCGGTGTTCACGTGGACGGCCCTGTGCACGAACGTGCTGATCATGGCGTCGTTCCCGATCCTGACCGCGACGCTCGCGCTGCTCGGCCTCGACCGTTACCTCGGCATGCACTTCTTCACGAACGAAGCCGGCGGCAATGCGATGCTGTACCTGAACCTGATCTGGGCGTGGGGCCATCCGGAGGTGTACATCCTGATCCTGCCCGCGTTCGGCATCTTCTCGGAAGTCATCGCGACGTTCTCGAAGAAGCCGCTGTTCGGCTACAAGACGATGGTGTACGCGACCTGCGCGATCATGGTGCTGTCGTTCCTCGTGTGGCTGCATCACTTCTTCACGATGGGTTCCGGTGCGAACGTGAACGCGTTCTTCGGCATCATGACCATGATCATCGCGATCCCGACCGGCGTGAAGGTGTTCAACTGGCTGTTCACGATGTACCGCGGCCGGATCGAATTCACGACGCCCGTGCTGTGGACGATCGGCTTCATGGTCACGTTCACGCTCGGCGGCATGACGGGCGTGATGATGGCGATCCCGGGCGCGGACTTCGTGCTGCACAACAGCCTGTTCCTGATCGCGCACTTCCACAACGTGATCATCGGCGGCGTGCTGTTCGGTTATCTCGCGGGCTTCAACTACTGGTTCCCGAAGGCGTTCGGCTTCAAGCTGAACGAGAAGCTCGGCAAGGCGGCGTTCTGGTTCTGGCAGGTCGGCTTCTACGTCGCGTTCGTGCCGCTCTACGTGCTCGGCTTCATGGGCATGACGCGGCGCCTGAACCACTACGACAACCCGGCGTGGCATCCGTGGCTGCTGGTCGCCGCGTTCGGCGCCGTGCTGATCGCGATCGGCATCGCGTGCCAGTTGCTGCAACTGGTCGTCAGCATCCGCAACCGCAACCTGCCGGAATACCGCGACACCACGGGCGATCCGTGGGGCGGCCGCACGCTGGAATGGGCGACTTCGTCGCCGCCGGCCGACTACAACTTCGCGGTGATTCCGCACGTGCGCACGCTCGACGCGTACGCCGACATGAAGGCGCGCGGCGACGGCCGGCCGAACCCGGCGGCGATCCGCGACATCCACATGCCGTCGAATACCTGTGCGGGCCTCGTGGTCGCGATCTTCAGCCTGGTGCTCGGCTTCGCGCTGGTGTGGCACATCTGGTGGATGGCGATCGGCGGGCTGGTCGGCATCGTCGCGACGCTGGTGGTCTACAGCTCGCGTGACAACGACGGCTACTACATCCCGGCGACGAAGGTGCGCAAGATCGAAGAGAAGCAACCGGCGGCGCGCGTGGCCACGCATGTCGACGACGTGGAACTGGAGGCCAACTGATGTTGCAGAAAACCTTGAGTGCAACCCTGCTCGAGCACGACGACCATCCGCCGTCGCACTCGGTGTTCGGCTTCTGGCTGTACCTGATGACCGACTGCGTGATCTTCGCGGCGCTGTTCGCGACCTTCGCGGTGCTCGGCAGCCAGTACGCGGGCGGGCCGACCGCGAAGGACCTGTTCGACATCCCGGGCGTCGCGGTGGAAACCGCCGCGCTGCTGCTGTCGAGCATCACCTACGGCTTCGCGATGCTTGCCGCATACAAGCAGCGGCGCGGTGCGCTGCTCGCATGGCTCGCGGTGACGTTCGTGCTCGGCGCGGCGTTCCTCGCGATGGAGCTGCGCGAGTTCTCGCACCTGATCGCGGAAGGCGCGGGCCCGCAGCGCAGCGCGTTCCTGTCGGCGTTCTTCACGCTGGTCGGCACGCACGGGCTGCACGTGACGGCAGGTCTCCTGTGGATGCTCGTGCTCGCCGGGCAGATCGTGATGCGCGGCGGCGACCTGACCGATCGCGACCTGCGGCGCCTCACGTGCCTGAGCCTCTTCTGGCACTTCCTCGACATCGTGTGGATCTGCGTGTTTTCCTTTGTCTATCTCGCGAGCGTGATCTAAATGGCCCATTCGCATTCGTCTCAACTCGAAGAAGGGCACGGCAGCGTCGGCGGCTATGTCGCCGGTTTCATCCTGTCGGTGCTGCTCACCGCCGCGTCGTTCGGCCTCGTGATGGGCGGCGTGCTGTCGCCGCACGCGTCGCTGATCGCGCTTGCCGCGCTCGCGTTCGTGCAGATCGTCGTGCACCTCGTGTACTTCCTGCACATGAACGCTTCGTCCGGCCAGCGCTGGAACGTGATGGCGTTCAGCTACACCGTGCTCACCGCGGCGATCCTGATCGTCGGCACGCTGTGGGTGATGCACAACGTCAGCATGAACATGATGTCGCGTTGAGCGGCGTCGCGGCGCGATGCGCCGGTCATGTAGAAGCGGCACGCACGTGCCGCTTTTTTTTCGTCCGCGGGATCCCGGCGCGCACCTTCGACGGCGTTGGCCTACGGACGCGACGAACCGGCCGGAAGCAGTATGATGCGGCGCGGCGAGCACGCATTCGAGCGGCGCGTCAGGCCCGAACGCCAAGGCGCGGCGGCGGGGAGAGGCTGCAGCCTCCGCTCCGGGCCGCCAATTGTTACAAGACGTTAGCGCACCCTTCCGGTTGCGATGCCGCGCATCAGTTCTTACAAACTTGAAATATGCGGGGCCGGTGCTTGCCGCTATAGTCGAATCACACATGAAACAACTCGAAGAGGAATCCATGAAGACTTTGCGTGTTGCCTCGCTCTTGACCGGTATGACGGCCTTGCTCGTGTCGGGCGCAGCAATGGCGGGAGTCAATGTCGGGATCAACGTCGGCGTGCCGGCTCCGGTCTACGTCGCACCTGCGCCCGTGTATGCGCCGCCGCCGCCGCCGGTCGTCTACCAGCCGGCGCCTGTCTATGCACCGGCGCCCGTCTATGCGCCGGCACCGGCGATCGTGATCGGCTGGCACGGCGATCGCTACTGGGACGGCCGCCGCTACTGGGGCCGCGACGACTGGTATCGTCATCATGGCCGCGGCTGGGGCGGCGATCGCGATCGCGGTCACTGGGATAACGGCCGCCATAACGGCTGGCGTTGACCGGCACGCGGCGCACGCCCGACGCGTGCGCGCAGTGAAAGAGAACCGCCCGCGTGGCGGTTTTCTTTTGCCTGCGCGGGTGAGAGGCAGCGGGCGCGACGCGCGGGCGCCACGCATGAAAACCCGCGAGTTGGCTCGACGTCGAATTGAATGGGTAGAATCGACCCACGTTCCATCCCTCAATCGACCGACAGAGCCTCTACTCTATGACCAAGGGTTCGCCCCGGACCACCGCCGCACGCATCCGCTTCGGCGCCGCGCATGCGGCACGGGCCGCCGGCCGCATCGCGGCGGTATGGGCACTGCAGGCGGTACTGGCCGCGACCGCCGCACACGCGGCTTATGCGATCGCGCAGTACGGCGAGCCGAAATATCCGCCGGGCTTCAAGCATTTCGATTACGTGAACCCGGATGCGCCGAAGGGCGGCACGCTCGTGCTCGCGAACCCGAGCCGGCTGACGTCGTTCGATAAATTCAACCCGTTCACGATGCGCGGCAACCCCGCGCCCGGCATCGACATGCTGTTCGAGAGCCTCGCGACCGGCAGCTCGGACGAACCGGCGTCCGCGTACGGGCTGCTCGCCGACGACATCGCGATCGCGCCGGACCGCCGCTCGGTCACGTTCCACCTGAACCCGCGCGCGCGCTTCTCGAACGGCGACGCGGTCACGGCCGACGACGTCAAGTTTTCGTTCGATACGCTGAAGAGCAAGCAGGCCGCGCCGCAATTCGGTGCGTATTTCGCCGATATCGCGAAGGCCGAGGTGATCGATCGTTCGACCGTGCGCTTCGAATTCCGCAGCACGAACCGCGAGTTGCCGCTGATCGCCGGCGGCATGCCGGTGTTCTCGCGCAAGTGGGGGCTGCGCGCGGACGGCTCGCGGATTCCGTTCGACCAGCTCGCGTTCGAGCAACCGATCGGCAGCGGCCCGTACCAGATCGAGCGCTACGACAACGGCCGCACCATCACGTACCGGCGCAATCCCGCGTACTGGGGTGCCGACCTGCCGGTGCGGGTCGGCACCCACAATTTCGAGCGGATCGTCTACAAGCTGTACGGCGACGGCGTCGCGCGGCTCGAGGCGTTCAAGGCCGGCGAATACGACGTGCTGGTCGAATACATCGCGCGCAACTGGGCGCGGCGCGACGTCGGCAAGCGCTTCGACAGCGGCGAGCTCGTCAAGCGCGAATTCCGCCAGCACAACGGCGCGGGCATGCAGGGCTTCTTCATGAACCAGCGCCGGCCGCTGTTTCGCGATGTGCGCGTGCGCGAGGCGCTCGATCTCGCGTTCGACTTCGAATGGCTGAACCGCCAGCTGTTCTACGGCGCATACACGCGCCTCGACAGCTATTTCGCCGACACCGACCTGCAGGCGACCGGCACGCCCGGCCCCGGCGAGCTGAAGCTGCTGGAACCGCTGCGCGCACAGCTCGACCCGGCCGTGTTCGGCCCGATGGTCACGCAACCGGGCACGAACCCGCCCGGCTCGCTGCGCGCGAACCTGCTGAAGGCGCGGACGCTGCTCGCGCAGGCCGGCTGGACCTACCGCGACGGCGCGCTGCGCAACGCGCAAGGTGAGCCGTTCACGTTCGAGATCCTCGACGACTCGGGCGCGGCGATGGAAGGGATCGTGACCGCGTATCAGCGCAATCTCGCGAAGCTCGGCATCGACGCGCGCTTTCGCACGGCCGACTACGCACTGCTGCAAAAGCGGCTCGACGCGTTCGACTACGACATGACGACGGTCCGGCTGCCGGGCGTGCAGGTGCCGGGCGCCGAGCAATACTCGCGCTACGCGAGCAAGTTCGCGGACGAACCGGGCTCCGACAACCTGATCGGCCTGAAGTCGCCGGCGGTCGACACGCTGCTGCACGCGCTCGGCACCGCCCAGACGCGCGAGGAGTTGCTGGATGCGACGCATGCGCTCGACCGCGTGCTGATGCACGGCTACTACGCGGTCCCGCAGTGGTACAGCACCACGCACCGGATCGCATACAAGCGCACGCTCGGCTATCCGCAGACGCTGCCGCTGTACTATTCGGCCGAGGGCTGGGTCGTGTCGACCTGGTGGGCCAATCCCGGTCACTGAAGCCTGCCGGCCCTTCGTTCAATCCAGCCTATCGATCGCGAGTCGCCGCCCTATGTGGAGCTACATCCTCAAACGCCTGCTGCTGATGATCCCGACGCTCGTCGGCGTGCTCACGCTCACGTTCGCCGTGATCCAGTTCGTGCCGGGCGGCCCGGTCGAACAGGCCGTGCAGGAACTGCGCAAGGGCGCGACGGAGCAGGGGGCGACGCCGTTCGGGATGCGCGCGCATACGGGCGTCGATGCGCAGCAGCTCGCGCAGCTCAAGGCGCTGTACGGCTTCGACAAGCCGCCGCTCGAACGCTACTGGCTGATGCTGAAGCGCTTCGCGCGCTTCGATCTCGGTGATAGCTACTTCCGCCACCAGAGCGTGTGGTCGCTGATCGTGCAGAAGCTGCCGGTGTCGATCAGCATCGGGCTGTGGACGTTCTTCATCACCTATCTGATTTCCGTGCCGCTCGGCATCGCGAAGGCCGTGCGCAACGGCTCGCCGTTCGACGTCGCGACGAGCCTCGTCGTGCTGGTCGGCTATGCGATTCCGGGCTTCGTGCTCGGCGTGCTGCTGCTCGTGCTGTTCGGCGGCGGCTCGTTCTGGCAGCTGTTCCCGCTGCGCGGGCTCACGTCGGACAACTTCGCGCAGCTGTCGCTGATCGGGAAGGTGCTCGACTATCTGTGGCATATCGCGCTGCCGATCACGGCGTCGGTCGTCGGCAGCTTCGCGGTCGTCACGATGCTCACGAAGAACGCGTTCCTCGACGAGATCCGCAAGCAATACGTGCTGACCGCACGCGCGAAGGGGCTCGCCGAGCGCACGGTGCTGTGGAAGCACGTGTTCCGCAACGCGATGCTGCCGCTGATCGTCGGGTTCCCGGCCGCGTTCATCGGCGCGTTCTTCACCGGCAGCCTGCTGATCGAGACTCTGTTCTCGCTCGACGGCCTCGGGCTGCTGTCGTACGAGTCGGTGGTGCGGCGCGACTATCCGGTCGTGCTGGGCACGCTGTACCTGTTCACGCTGATCGGGCTCGCGACCAAGCTGATCTCCGACCTCTGCTACGTGTGGGTCGACCCGCGCATTCAATTCGACAACCTGGAGCGCTGACATGAAACCGTCCGTCCGCACGCTGCTCGCCGGCATGTTCATCTGCATGCCCGCGCTCGCCGGGCGAGGTACGCGATGAACCGGGCCGTCGTGTCGTCCCGCATCGACGCCGCGCGTGCGCGCGTGTCGCCGTCGCCCGCGCGCCGCGTCTGGCAGCGCTTTCGCCAGCAGCGCCTCGGTTACTGGAGCTTCGTGATCTTCGTCGTCGCGTTCGCCGCGAGCCTCGCCGCGCCGCTATGGTCGAACGACAAGCCGCTCGTCGTGCGCTACGACGGCCAGTATTATTTCCCGATGTTCCATGCGTACCCGGAGACGAACTTCGGCGGCGATTTCCCGACGCCGGCCGACTATCTCGACCCGTACGTGCGCAAGCGGCTCGAGGCGCCCGGCAACTTCGTCGTCTATCCGCCGAACCGCTATTACTACGACACGCTGAACTACTTCTCGACCGTGCCGAACCCGGCGCCGCCGTCACGCGCGAACTGGCTCGGCACGGACGCGCAGGGCCGCGACCTGCTTGCGCGGCTCGTGTACGGGTTCCGCGTGTCCGTCGAGTTCGGCTTGATCCTCACGGTGATCGGCACGCTGCTCGGGATCGCCGCGGGCGCGGTGCAGGGCTTCTTCGGCGGGCGCATCGACATCGTCGGGCAGCGGCTGATCGAGATCTGGAGTTCGCTGCCCGAGCTTTACCTGCTGATCATCTTCGCGTCGATCTTCGAGCCGAGCTTCCTGCTGCTGATCGTGCTGCTGTCGCTGTTCGGCTGGATCGGCCTGGCCGACTACGTGCGTGCCGAATTCCTGCGCAATCGCACGCAGGACTACGTGCGCGCGGCCCGCGCGATGGGCCTCACGAACTGGCAGATCATCTGGCGCCACGTGCTGCCGAACAGCCTGACGCCCGTGATCACGTTCCTGCCGTTCCGGATGAGCGGCGCGATCCTGGCGCTGACGAGCCTCGACTTCCTCGGGCTCGGCGTGCCGCCGCCGACGCCGAGCCTCGGCGAGCTGCTCGCGCAGGGCAAGGGCAACCTCGACGCGTGGTGGATCTCGCTGTCGACGTTCGGCGTGCTGGTCGCGACGCTGCTGCTGCTGACCTTCATGGGAGACGCGCTGCGCAACGCGCTCGACACGCGGATTGCCGATTCGGTGCGCGCGGCGGGAGGCCAGCGATGAGCGAGCCGATCGTAGCGAACGCGAACCCGGGCGAACCGCTGCTGTCGCTCGAGCATCTGCACGTGCGTTTCGGCGACACGGTGGCCGTCGACGACGTGACGCTCGCGATCGGCCGCGGCGAGCGCGTTGCGCTCGTCGGCGAGTCGGGCTCGGGCAAGAGCGTGACCGCGCTGTCGATCCTGCGGCTGCTGCGCGACGCCGACGTGAGCGGCACGATCCGCTTTGCCGGGCACGACCTCGCCGGCAAGAGCGAGCGCGAGATGCGCGGGCTGCGCGGCTCGGACATCGCGATGATCTTCCAGGAGCCGATGACCGCGCTGAACCCGCTGTATACGATCGGCGCGCAGATCGGCGAGACGATCGTGCTGCACGACGGCGTGACGGCGGCCGACGCGCGCAAGCGCGCGATCGCGCTGCTCGCGCGCACCGGCATCGCGGAGCCGGAGCGGCGCGTCGACAGCTACCCGCACCAGTTGTCCGGCGGGCAGCGGCAGCGCGCGATGATCGCGATGGCGCTCGCGTGCCGGCCGCGCCTCTTGCTCGCGGACGAGCCGACGACCGCGCTCGACGTGACGATCCGCGCGCAGATCGTCGACCTGCTGCTCGAACTGCAGCGCGAGGAGGCGGCAAAGCGCGGGATGGCGGTGCTGTTGATCACGCACGACCTGAACCTCGTGCGGCACTTCGCCGAGCGGGTCGCGGTGATGGAGCGCGGCAAGCTGGTCGAAAGCGGGCCGGTCGAGCGGATCTTCGCGGAGCCGGAGCATCCGTATACGCAGCGGCTGCTGAACAGTCGGCCGCAGCGCGCGGTCGCGCCGGTGATGCCGATCGCGCCCGTCGTGCTCGATGCGCGCCACGTCAGCGTGCAGTTCGCGCGCAAGCGGCCGGGTTTCGCGGGCTGGTTCGGCACGGTGCCGGTGACGGCGGTCGCGGATGTGTCGGTGTCGGTGCGGCAGGGCGAGACGCTCGGGATCGTCGGCGAATCCGGCTCAGGGAAGTCGACGCTCGCGATGGCGCTGCTCGGGCTCCAGAAGACGGCGCACGGCGAAATCGAATTCCAGGGGCGCGCGCTGTCGACCTATCGCGGCCGCGAGCAAACCGCGCTGCGCTCGAACATGCAGGTCGTCTTTCAGGATCCCTTCAGCTCGCTGTCGCCGCGCCACACGATCGAGCGGATCGTCGGCGAGGGGCTCGAACTGCATCGCCCGGAGCTGGGCCCGGACGCGCGCCGTGCGAAGTCGCTGGCCGTGCTGCGCGAAGTCGGCCTCGACCGCACGGTGCTGCATCGCTATCCGCACGAATTCTCGGGCGGCCAGCGTCAGCGGATCGCGATCGCGCGCGCGCTCGTGCTGGAGCCGCGCATCCTGATCCTCGACGAACCGACGTCCGCGCTCGACGTGTCGATCCAGCAGCAGGTGTTGAAGCTGCTCGCGAATTTGCAACAGAAATACAACCTCGGCTATGTATTCATCAGCCACGACCTGGAGGTGATCGGCGCGATGGCGCACCGCGTCGCGGTCATGCAGGACGGGGCGATCGTGGAGTCCGGGGAGGTGGCCGATATCTTCGCGAAGCCGTCACATCCTTACACACAAAAGCTGTTGAAAGCGGTCTGGAAAGCGTGATAGGCGTCCAATGGTCTGACCATCTCGATTGTATTTATTAATTTGTTTTGACAAACGATTACGCGCTGGCTAGTATCGACCGAAATTTTCCGCCAATCAGCTGATTTTTAAGCACATTCCATCGACCAATGCAGCATCGATCCCTGACCCAGGCATGCGCGCGCACCCTCGCCGGGCTGTTCATCGGCGCCCTGTTCGCAGCAGCTCCCGGCGCGTTCGCCGACGAAGTCAGCAGTTTTAACCAGAATGTCACGAATTCGACTCAAATCGGGTCGGCTTCCTCCCTCCAGCAGACCACTGCGCAGCCGTCGAGCGGCGGCGCGAAGTCGTTCCTCGCCGGCATGGCGGGCAAGGCAGGCGACGTGGTCGTCGGCGCGCTCAACATGATCGGCGTGCGTTACCGCTGGGGCGGCAACTCGCCGGATTCGGGCCTCGACTGCAGCGGCTTCGTCCGCTACGTGTTCCAGGACACCCTCGGCATGTCGCTGCCGCGTCGCGCGGAAGAAATGAGCCGCGTCGGCGAGAAGGTGAGCATGAGCAACCTGAAGCCGGGCGACCTCGTGTTCTTCAACACGATGCGCCGCACGTTCTCGCACGTCGGCATCTACATCGGCGACAACAAGTTCGTGCATTCGCCGTCGACGGGCAGCACGATTCGCGTCGACGATCTCGACAGCGGCTACTGGGAAAAGCGTTTCACCGGCGCGCGCCGCCTCGAATCGGAGTTTCCGATGAAGGCCGACGACCTGCGCCAGCGCGTGCGCGCGACGCTCGGCGACGACGCGGCGAACGGCAGCAACTGACGCTCGCCGGCGATCGGCCGGATCAAGAAAACCCTGTCACCGAAAGGCGGCAGGGTTTTTTTGTTTTGGGGCGCGCGGTAGGCTGTCATTGGTGGCGCGCGGTGACGCGCCACGCACCGCTTCGCCCCGTTTTCTGTCCGCTTACGCGGCCGCGACGCCGCGGGCCGCCGCGAGCTTGCGCTGCAGTTCCGGCATGATGCGCGCGACGGCTTCCTCGCCCGCGAGGACTGCCGCATTGCGCTGGTTGAAGTCGCTGCCGCCCATCGCGGCAAGGTTCGGACGGATGACGACGTCCGCGTATTTGTCGAGTTCGTACGTCTTGATGGTCTGGCCCATGATCGTGAAGGTCTGCAGCAGCATCTCGATCGGGTTGCTGGTCGCCGCGCCGTCCGGCCGCGACGAGATATCGACCGCGATCACGAAGCTCGCGCCCATCTTGCGCGCGAACGACGCGGGCACCGGGCTCACGAGGCCGCCGTCGACGTACTCGCGGTTGCCGATCTTCACCGGCTCGAACACCGACGGCACGCTGCACGACGCGCGCACCGCGAGCCCCGTGTTGCCCTGCTGGAACAGGATCGGCTGACCGCTCTGCAGGTCGGTCGCGACGACGCCGAGCGGCTTCGCCATTTTTTCGATCGGCCGGTTGCTGAGCGTCTTGTTCAGGAAGTTCTGCAGCGCGACGCCCTGCAGCAGTCCGCGCGAG
Organism: Burkholderia sp. Nafp2/4-1b; assembly: GCF_003635165.1. Classification (GTDB taxonomy): domain Bacteria; phylum Pseudomonadota; class Gammaproteobacteria; order Burkholderiales; family Burkholderiaceae; genus Burkholderia. Next base: position 188,251 of record NZ_ML058604.1, read on the forward strand.
CGGAACGGCAGCGCCCAGTCGCTGATCGCCGCCTGGTCCATGTCGAGCGCGATCTTGTTGATCTGCAGCCCGGTCATCCCCGACGCGTACAGCGCGCCGACCACCGAGCCCGCGCTCGTGCCCGCGACGATCTCGACCGGAATGCCGCGCGCCTCGAGCGCCTTCAGCACGCCGATGTGCGAGAAACCGCGGGCGGCGCCGCCGCCGAGCGCGATGCCGATCTTCACCGGCTTCTCGTGCGATTGCGCGGAATTCGCGGCGTTGTCGGAACGGGACTTGTCGCCGAACGACGTGCAGGCGGCGAGGCTGGCGGACGCGCACGCGATCGTGAAGTGACGGCGCGACAGGCGAGGGGACGACATCGAATGGTTCTCCGGCGGCTTGGCGGCGGGTCGTGCGGCCCGCGGCGGCGATAGGTTCCGTGCGGCCGTGCGGCGGGATCCGGGCGGCCGGCGCGGCGCCGGCTGGCGGCCGCGGCGCGCACATCATAAAGCAAGCGGCGCGCTTGGCGCGATGACCGGCGCGAGTATAATTCCGGCTTCTTTCCCGTCCCGGGCGCGGCCGGCCCCTTGCTGTCCGGGCTGTCGCCGTCGATCCCGCGTCGAATCATTCATGCGCCCCAGGCGTTCGAGTTACCGTTTATGACCCGTCCTGTCCGTACCCGCTTCGCGCCGAGTCCCACCGGCTTCATCCACCTCGGCAACATCCGCTCCGCGCTTTATCCGTGGGCGTTCGCCCGCAAGATGAAAGGCACGTTCGTGCTGCGTATCGAGGATACCGACGTCGAACGTTCGTCGCAGGAAGCCGTCGACGCGATCCTCGAAGGGATGCAGTGGCTCGGCCTCGATTTCGACGAAGGCCCGATCTACCAGATGCAGCGCATGGACCGCTATCGCGCGGTGCTCGCGCAGATGCTCGAGCAGGGCCTCGCGTACCCGTGCTACATGTCGGCAGAGGAACTCGACGCGCTGCGCGAACGCCAGCGCGAGGCCGGCCTCAAGCCGCGCTACGACGGCACGTGGCGTCCGGAGCCGGGCAAGGTGCTGCCCGAGCCGCCGGCCGGCGTGAAGCCGGTGCTGCGTTTCCGCAACCCGCTGACCGGCACGGTCGTGTGGGAAGACGCCGTGAAGGGGCGCGTCGAGATCTCGAACGAGGAGCTCGACGACCTCGTGATCGCGCGTCCGGACGGCACGCCGATCTACAACTTCTGCGTGGTCGTGGACGACATGGACATGAACATCACGCACGTGATCCGTGGCGACGACCACGTGAACAACACGCCGCGCCAGATCAACATCCTGCGCGCGCTCGGCGGCGAGCCGCCCGTCTATGCGCACCTGCCGACCGTGCTGAACGAGCAGGGCGAGAAGATGAGCAAGCGGCATGGCGCGATGAGCGTGATGGCGTATCGCGACGCGGGCTTCCTGCCGGAGGCCGTGGTCAACTATCTCGCGCGTCTCGGCTGGTCGCACGGCGATGCCGAAATCTTCTCGCGCGAACAGTTCGTCGAATGGTTCGACCTCGAGCACCTCGGCAAGTCGCCCGCGCAGTACGACCACAGCAAGCTGAGCTGGCTGAACGCCCACTACATCAAGGAAGCCGACAACGCGCGCCTCGCCGCGCTCGCGAAGCCGTTCCTCGATGCGCTCGGTGTCGACGACACGGCAATCGCGACGGGCCCGGCACTCGATGCGGTGGTCGGCCTGATGAAGGACCGTGCGACGACGGTGAAGGAAATCGCCGAAGGCGCCGCGATGTTCTATCGCGTGCCGGCGCCGGACGCCGACGCGCTCGCGCAGCACGTGACCGACGTGGTGCGCCCGGCGCTGGCCGATCTCGTTGCCGCGCTGAAGGCGGCCGACTGGACGAAGGAGGCGGTGTCCGCCGCGCTGAAGGCGACGCTCGCGACGCACAAGCTGAAGATGCCGCAGCTCGCGATGCCGGTGCGCCTGCTCGTGGCCGGTACGACGCACACGCCGTCGATCGATGCGGTGCTCGTGCTGTTCGGTCGCGATGCCGTGGTGTCGCGTATCGAGGCAGCGTTGGCCTGAGGTTGGGGCGGTGCGGGGCCGTCCGTGCGTGATGTCGCGGCGGCTTCGCAAAAAATTTCGCTCGAATCGCAAAAAGGGTATTTACAAGTTCAAATTCGGTCCATATAATCTCATTTCTGTTCTGCAAGGGGGTATAGCTCAGCTGGGAGAGCGCTTGCATGGCATGCAAGAGGTCAGCGGTTCGATCCCGCTTACCTCCACCATCAGAACAAAAAGATTGATTTGCGAAGCAGTGGTAGTAGTAATAAATGCTTCACAAAATGATTTAAAGCAGTTAGAATTTCGGCCTTCGCTGTTGACGTTAAGTGAATAGCGAAAGTCAGACGGATCTGAAAAGATCATGTCCCCTTCGTCTAGAGGCCTAGGACATCACCCTTTCACGGTGAGTACAGGGGTTCGAATCCCCTAGGGGACGCCAGATTCAGCGGCGTTTCATAGAAGTGTCGCGAGGCTTGCAGGAACGTAACCGACGTCCTGCAGGTAACGGTGCAGGAATTGGAGCGGTAGTTCAGTCGGTTAGAATACCGGCCTGTCACGCCGGGGGTCGCGGGTTCGAGTCCCGTCCGCTCCGCCAGAACGAAGCCCGTTCAAGACGTTTTTGAGCGGGCTTTTGTATTAAGGATGTAAGCAGTACGTTGTCCCCTTCGTCTAGAGGCCTAGGACATCACCCTTTCACGGTGAGTACAGGGGTTCGAATCCCCTAGGGGACGCCAGATTTCGGCGTCGTTCGAACAAACGATGCGCCGGCAGGAAGTAACCGACGCCTGCCAGGCAAGAAGCAAGAATGGAGCGGTAGTTCAGTCGGTTAGAATACCGGCCTGTCACGCCGGGGGTCGCGGGTTCGAGTCCCGTCCGCTCCGCCAAAAATGAAAAAGCCCGCCTTGTGCGGGCTTTTTCATTTGTATCGTCCATTGCGCTCGCTTGCGTGCGCATGACTGCGGAGCGGAGGAAGCCGCCTGCGCGGCTTCCGGTGGGACGAGAAGGGTTGCGCGTGCACGCGCAACCGCGGCCTGCGGGATGTAGGCGAGTCCCGTCCGCTCCGCCAGAAATGAGAAAGCCCGCCTTGTGCGGGCTTTTTCATTTGTGTCGCCGCTTCCTGCCTCTGCCTGCGCCGCTACGAGAAATCCGCGATTGCATCCGGGCGCGACTGCGCTATCGTGGCGGGATGCGTACTTGACCCCCGCGCGATGCTCGATCCGACCGACCTGCGACTGCTGTATCAGCTCCGGCCCGCGGAGCCTGGCGATTTTCCGTTTGCCGAGGCGCTGACGCACGGCAACATGGGCGGCTACTACAAGCGCCACGGGCTCGTCTGGCGCAGCGACCTGTTCTATGCGAGCTGGCGTGAATCCGAGAACTTCATCCTGGAAGCCGACGGTGAGCGGATCGGCGTGCTGCGCGTGACCGAAGAGGGCGATTCGCTGCATATCCGCGACGTGCAGATCGCGGCCGGCCATCGCGGGCAGGGCGCCGGCACCTACATGCTCGACATGTCCCGCCGCTGGGCACGCGCCCGCGGGCTGCACGAACTGCAGTTGCGCGTGTTCGTCGACAATCCGGCTGCGCGGCTCTACCAGCGCATGGGTTACCGCATCACCGGGCCGAAGTTCGCGCAGCTTGGATCGATCCGTCACATGGTGTGCGCGGTCTGAGTGCGTGACCGTACAACGCGGGGCATGACGCAGGGCGCTACACGGCGACGGTCAGCGCGCCACGCCGAGCGCGTCGTCGTCGGGCAGATCGTCGTCGGGCACTTCGTCGGTCGCGAGGCTGTCATCCGCGCCGCGATGCTCGTAGCCGCGCAGCATGAACGCGCGCGGGCTTTCGCCGAACGCGCGCCGGAACATCGCCGAGAACGCGCTCTGGCTCTGGTAGCCGAGTTCGCGCGCGATATGCGACAGCGGACGCCCCTGATTCAGCAGCGGAATCGCGCGCGCGAGCAGCGCCTGCTGCCGCCACTGCGAAAAACTCACGCCCAGTTCCTGCTTGAAGAGCCGCGAGATCGTCCGTGTGCTCGCGCCGACCTCGCTCGCCCAGTGTTCGAGCGATTCCGAATGCGCCGGTTGCGCGAGCACCGCCTCGCACAACATGCGCAGCCGTTTTTCGTCGGGCATCGGCACCGCGAGCGGCAGCGGTTCGGCGTGGCTCAGCTCGTCGAGCACGAGCCCGCACAGCAGCCGTTCGCGGGCGTCGCTCAGGTCGCGCGCGTCGAGCGCGACGATCAGTTCGCGCAACAGGCCCGTCACCTCGACCACGCGGCATGCGTCGAGCCCGTCCGGCACGATCGACTCGTCGATATACAGCGTGCGCAGATACGCGTCCTCGACGATCACGACCTCGTGCGTGACGTGCGGCGGCACCCAGATCGCGCGCGACGGCGGCACCATCCATGTCGTTCCGGTGGTCGCGACGCGCAGCACGCCGCGCGACGCATACGCGAGCTGCGCCCACGCGTGCGTGTGCAGCGGAATCCGGCGGCCGGCGTCGACCTGGCGCGCCCGGACGCGCATCGGGTGGACGCGCGTCGGCGCGAACTCGGGCGGGATGTCGATGACGTCGTAGGGGTTCGATGCGTCGGCTTGGGCAGGCGGATTCATGGACGATTGGGTCGGCGCGGCGGCGATGCCGTTATTTTAGAAGGCGCCGCGCGGGCGCATGCGGCGGTTTTTCGGCCGATAATGCACCGTTCAAATGAACTTTGTATGGGGCCGCGCGGAATTCGGCCGGCGCTGGTCGAGGCCCGAACCGGCGTCTGCATGACACCGTGTGCCGAACGGAACCATCGGACCGCCGGCGCACTCCGACGCAGTCCGGCGATGCGGGTGAGTCGCCGCGCGAGCGGTGCAGCCGCGACGGCACGGCAACACCTGAAGTGAAGAGGAGAACCACGATGCGCTACGTATTCGTCTACGGCACATTGAGAGCGGGAGAAGCCAACGACATCGGCCAGGTGGCCGCGCGGCACGGGATCGCCGCGCCGACGCTGCTCGGGGCGGCCGCGCTGCCGGGCGAACTGTACGATTTCGGCACGTATCCGGGCATGATCGCAGGATCGGCCGGCCGGTCGCTCGTGTGGGGCGACGTCTACGAAATCGACGAGCAGCTGATGCCGGTGCTCGACGAAATCGAGCGCATCTATCCGGGTGTCGACACGCTGTTCCGACAGGAGCCGGTCACGGTCGAGCTCGGCGGGCGTGCGTACGCGTGCGTCTACTATCCGGTCGCCGCGCATGCGGCAGCCGACCGCCCGCGCATCGCATCGGGTGACTGGGTCCAGCACCGGCGCGAGCGGGAAGCCGCGTAAGCGCGCGCGGCACACCGCCGCGCAGCAAAGGAAAAAGCGCCCGCGGGGCGCTTTTTTCGTGCCGCCGTGTCGAACGACCGGCGGCGGGCAGGGAGTCGATCACCCGGTCCGGCTGGACCGGGTCGTCGACGTCAGATTTCCTCGTACAGCGGCAGCGTCAGGAATTCGGTAAAGCCTTCCGACGTCGACATCTGTTCGAAGATTGCCGCGGCGCGCTCGTACGGCTGCGTGTTGCCGCCGACCGAACGCTTCACGTTGTCGAGCTCGGCCTTCGCGAATTCGCGCACGAGTTCCGCGGTCACCTTGCGGCCGTCGTCGAGCACGCCCTTCGGCGAGCGGATCCATTGCCACACCTGCGAGCGGGAAATTTCGGCGGTCGCCGCGTCTTCCATCAGGTTGTGGATCGGCACGCAGCCGTTGCCGTCGAGCCACGCGCCGAGATAGTGGATCCCGACGTTGATGTTGTTGCGCAGGCCGGCTTCGGTGATCGGCGCTTCCGGCTGGAAGTCGAGCAGGTTCTTGCCTTCGATCTGCACGTCGTCGCGCTGCTTCGCGATCTGGTTCGGCTTGTCGCCGAGCACCTTGACGAATTCTTCCATTGCGATCGGCACGAGGCCCGGGTGCGCAACCCAGCCGCCGTCGTAGCCGTCGGTCGCGTCGCGCTGCTTGTCCGAGCGCACGCCGCCCATCGCCTTGTCGTTCGCTTCCGGATCGTTCTTGATCGGGATCAGCGCGCTCATCCCGCCGATCGCGGGCGCGTTGCGCTTGTGGCAGGTCTTCAGCAGCAGCAGCGCATACGCGCGCATGAACGGCACCGTCATCGTGATCTTCGAGCGCTCGGCCAGGCAGAAGTCGCGGTCGTTCTTGAACTTCTTGATCGCCGAGAAGATGTAGTCCCAGCGGCCGGCGTTCAGGCCCGAGCTGTGTTCGCGCAGCTCGTACAGGATCTCGTCCATCTCGAATGCAGCGAGGATCGTCTCGATCAGCACCGTCGCGCGGATCGTGCCGCGCGGCACGCCGACCGCTTCCTGTGCCGCGACGAAGATGTCGTTCCACAGGCGCGCCTCGAGATGGCTTTCCATCTTCGGCAGGTAGAAGTACGGGCCCGAGCCGCGTGCGATCAGTTCCTTCGCGTTGTGGAACAGGAACAGCGCAAAATCGAAGATGCCGCCGGACACGCGCTGGCCGTCGACCGTCACGTGCTTCTCGTCGAGGTGCCAGCCGCGCGGACGCACGATCAGCGTCGCGACCTTGTCGTTCAGCTGGTACGACTTGCCGTTCTGCTCGAGCGAGATCGTGCGGCGCACCGCGTCCTTCAGGTTGATCTGGCCGTCGATCTGGTTCGTCCAGTTCGGCGCGTTCGAATCCTCGAAGTCCGTCATGTACGAATCGGCGCCCGAGTTCAGCGCGTTGATGATCATCTTGCGCTCGACGGGGCCGGTGATCTCGACGCGGCGGCATTGCAGGTCGGCGGGCAGCGGCGCGACCTTCCAGTCGCCTTCGCGGATCGCCTTCGTGTCGGCCAGGAAATCCGGGCGTTCGCCGGCATCGAGGCGCTTCGTGCGCTCGACGCGGGCCTGCAGCAGCGCCTGGCGGCGCGGCTCGAACGTGCGGTGCAGCGCAGCGACGAGTCCGAGCGCTTCAGGCGTCAGGATCGCTTCGTAACCCGGCTTGATTTCGCCGGTGATCGTCATGCCTTGCGGCAGCGTGATCGGGGTGCTCATGAGTCTCATCTCCTTGGTCGGTCAGTTGCGGTTTCGGTGAAGGGGGAAGGCGGCAACGCTGCGAACCTCATGCGCCCGGGCCGGGGCGCGCGCGGTTCGCGGGTTTGCCGGACGGAGCCGGGGTGGCGAGGAATGCGAGCAGGTCGGCCATGCCGCTGCCGGTGCCGTCGGGCGGCACGCCGAGTTCTTCGGCGGGCGCGCCCGTGCGGTTGAGCCAGAACGTCGTGTAGCCGAACCAGGCGGCCCCCGCGACGTCCCACGCGTTCGACGATACGAACACGATGTCGCGCGGATGCGCGCCGAACGCGGCTGTGCCGAGGGCGTACGCGACCGGGCTCGGCTTGTACGCGCGCACCGCGTCGGCCGACAGCACGCGGTCGAACAGGCCCGTCATGCCGGCGCTCTTGATCGCGATGTCGAGCATCTGCGGGGTGCCGTTCGACAGGATCGCGAGCGGCGGCCGTGGTTCGAGCGCGCGCAGCTTGCGCAGCGCCGGCACCGTGTCGGGATAGGTGGACAGGCACGCGTATTCGTCCATCAACCGCTTTTCGGCCGCGCTGTTCAGCGTCAGGCCGAGCCGGCGTGCGGCGAACCGCAGCGCGTCGAGCGTGATGTCGCGGAACGGGCGATAGCGGGCGCCGGAAGGATCGGCGAGCGTGCGCAACTGCGAGTATTCGATCTGCTTGCGTCGCCACAGCTGCGACAACCGTTCCCCGTGGCCGGGAAACATCTGCTCCGCCGCGGCCAGCACCGCACGCACGTCGAACAACGTGCCGAATGCGTCGAAGAGGATTGCGTCGGGAGAGGAGAGTGTCGTTGTGGCCGACATAGCCTTGCGCTCCAGTTTCAGAGGTCAAGCGGATTCTATTCGTGATCGCAGGTGCTAAAAAAGACGCTAATCATCACTTGATCTTTTACTTTCATATACCTAATCTTGACCGGTTTAAGCTTTTTGAAGGGCGCAGCGCCGCCCCGACGAGTCATGGACCGGTTCAAACAGATCGAAACGTTCGCCGCCGTCGCGGCGAAGGGCAGCCTGTCGGCGGCCGCGCACGCGGAAGGGGTCGCGCCGGCGATCATCGGCCGCCGCCTCGACGCGCTCGAGGAGCGGCTCGGCGTCAAGCTGCTGGTGCGCACGACGCGCAAGCTGACGCTGACTTTCGAGGGCTCGGCCTTCCTCGAGGATTGCCAGCGGATCATCAACGACATGCAGAACGCCGAGGCGAGCGTGTCCGCGGGCGGCGTGAAGGCGAGCGGCCATCTGCGCATTTCGGCGCCGGCCGGCTTCGGACGGCGCCACGTCGCGCCGCTCGTGCCCGAATTCAGCGGCGCGCATCCGGACGTGTCGGTCACGCTCGACTTGTCCGACCGGATGGTCGATCTCGTCAACGAAGGGTTCGATTGCGCGGTGCGGCTCGGCGAGCTGCCCGATTCGTCGCTGGTGTCGCTGAAACTGGGCGAGAACCGGCGTGTGTGCGTCGCGTCGCCCGCCTACCTCGAGCGGCGCGGCACACCCGCGACGCTCGCCGAGCTCGCGCGCCACAACTGCCTCGCGCTTGCCGCGAACGCGAACCAGCAGCGCGGCTGGACGTTCCAGGAGGACGACAAGGTCGTGTCGATCCGCGTGAACGGCACGATGGAATGTTCGGACGGCGCGGTGCTGCACGAGTGGTGCCTCGAAGGCTACGGGCTCGCATGGCGCTCGTGGTGGGAGGTCGGCGACGACATTGCCGCCGGCCGTCTCGTCAGCGTGCTCGACGCGTTCGCGGCGCCGCCGATCGGCATCCACGCGGTGTTTCCGCAGCGCCGCCACCTGCCGCTGCGCGTGCGACTGTTTCTCGATTACCTGAAACATACGTACGAGCAGCCCGGATATTGGGGCGAGTAGCGGGGCGAAGAACGGGACGAAGAGCGGGGCGAACAGCGCGCGCTCGCCCGCGTGTTTCCGATATGAGGGCGAACCCGCTGCCGGCTGCGGCCGCCCGGATTCGCGCACTACAATCGAAGCTGGCATGCGCGACGCGCCGGGGCCGGCCCGCATGGGTTCGTGGCGCGCGCGGTGCGACTGACGCAGGAGGGCGCGATGTTCCGGCACATCCTCGTTCCAACCGACGGTTCCGAACTGTCGCAGAAGGCGGTCGACGGTGCGATCGACCTGGCGCGCGCGGTCGGCGCGCAGGTCACCGCCTATGCGTGCCTGCCGCAGTATCCGTACTCGCCGTTTTCCGAAGTGATCATCGAGCCGCCCGCCGACTTCCGGGCGCGCAGCGAGCGCGAGGCGCGCGCGCACCTCGACGACGTGCAGGCGGCCGCGAAGGCGGCCGGCGTCGTCTGCGACAGCTGGACGAGCGTGCATCCGTCGCCGTACCTCGGCATCATCGAGGCGGCCGAGCGCGGCGGCTGCGACGTGATCTTCATGGCGTCGCACGGACGCCGCGGGCTCGGCAGCCTGCTGATCGGCAGCGAAACGCAGCGCGTGCTGACCCATACGAAAATTCCGGTGATCGTCTATCGGTAGACGCGGCGCCGTGTGCGGCCGCGCGAGCGGCGGCGCGGCAGCGCCGCTGAAAAAAGGGCGCGCCGGACGAAGCCGGCGCGCGTCGTTGCAGGCGGCCGTAAGCCGCGCGGCGGGTCGCGCGGATCGCCGCGCGCCTTCCGTCTCCTCCCTGATTTTTGTCTTGTGCGGCCGATGCCGCGTCGTCGCGTGACGGGCCGGCATCGGCGCGGCGCGCTCGCGCGCCGATGTGTTACGCGACCTTCTTGCCGTCGAAGAACTGTTCGTCTTCGGTCGAGCCATGCAGTGCGGTGGTCGACGCTTCGCGCTCGACCGTCTGCGTGACCGCGTCGAAGTAGCCGGTGCCGACTTCGCGCTGGTGCTTGACGGCCGTGAAGCCCTTGTCGGCGGCCGCGAACTCGGCCTGCTGGAGTTCGACGAACGCGCTCATCTGCGTGCGGGCGTAGCCGTGCGCGAGGTTGAACATCGAGTAGTTCAGCGCATGGAAGCCGGCCAGCGTGATGAACTGGAACTTGTAGCCCATCGCGCCGAGTTCCTTCTGGAACTTCGCGATCGTCGCGTCGTCGAGGTTCTTCTTCCAGTTGAACGACGGCGAGCAGTTGTACGACAGCATCTTGTCCGGGAACTGCTTGTGGATCGCCTCCGCGAACTTCTTCGCGTACTCGAGATCCGGCTTGCCCGTTTCGCACCAGACGAGGTCGGCGTACGGCGCATACGCGAGGCCGCGCGAGATCGCCTGCTCGATGCCCGGCTTCGTGCGGAAGAACCCTTCGACCGTGCGCTCGCCCGTCAGGAACGGCTTGTCGTTGTCGTCGACGTCGGACGTGATCAGGTCGGCCGCTTCGGCGTCGGTCCGCGCGACCAGCACGGTCGGCGTGCCCATCACGTCGGCCGCGAGACGCGCCGCCGACAGCTTCGCGACCGCTTCGCGCGTCGGCACGAGCACCTTGCCGCCCATGTGGCCGCACTTCTTCACCGACGCAAGCTGGTCCTCGAAGTGGACGCCCGATGCGCCGGCCTCGATCATCGCCTTCATCAGCTCGAACGCGTTCAGCACGCCGCCGAAGCCGGCTTCCGCGTCCGCGACGATCGGTGCGAAGAAGTCGACGTAGCCTTCGTCGCCCGGGTTCTTGCCTTCCGACCACTGGATCTGGTCGGCGCGCGTCAGCGTGTTGTTGATGCGCTTGACCACGAGCGGCACCGAATTCGCCGGGTACAGCGACTGGTCGGGATACATTTCACCCGCGACGTTCGCGTCGCCGGCCACTTGCCAGCCGGACAGGTAGATCGCCTTCAGGCCGGCCTTCACCTGCTGCATCGCCTGGTTGCCGGTCAGCGCACCGAGCGCGTTGACGAACGGCTCTTCGTTGATAAGGTTCCACAGCTTTTCGGCGCCGCGCTTGGCGAGCGTGTGCTCGACGGCGATCGAGCCGCGCAGGCGGACCACGTCCTCAGCCGTGTAGCTGCGCTTGACGCCCTTCCAGCGCGGATCGGTTTCCCATTGCTGCTGCAGTTCCTGTGCCTGTTGCTGTCGCGACATGATGAGCTCCTTGATGCGGTGTATTGCCTGGTGAGTCGAATCGGACGGTGCTGATGCCGTTCACGAACCCGGCGCGCGTTGCGGGTCGTTTCGTGAGGTCTTGTATAAGAGTCTAGGCAAACCGGTCGACGCGAAACAGGGGTTCGCTCAGGAAGTTCGAGAAATTTTAATCGTTATTAATCAATGTATTGGCGTTTTCGTTTCGCAATAAGAAACGGTTTTTCCCATCTCGCAATTGTCGGCTTGTGCCGCGCAGCATGATTTTTTACGACGCAAAAAATTTTCCGCATTGTGAAATCTGCGTCGGAACGAAAAAAAACCGGCGCGGATGCGCCGGTCTGCCGGATGGGCGGGGCGGCCGAGGCCGCCCGGGCGTGCTTACGACGCCGAATTGCTGCGACGCGGGCCGCCGCTGCGCTGGCCGTCGCGGCGCGGGCCGCCGTCACGGCTGCCGCTCGGCTTGCCGCTCCAGCCGCCGCCATTGCCGCCGCCGTAGCTGCGACCGCCATTGCCGCCGCCGTTGGCGCCATAACCGCCGCCCGGCTTGCCGCCGAAACGACGACCGCCGTTACCGCCGCCCGGACGGCCGCGGCCGCCGGTGCCGCGATCGTTGCGCGGGGCCGCCTTGCGCGGCTCGAACCCTTCGACCACGTTGACCGGCAGCGGCGAGCGCACGAAACGCTCGATGCGCTTGAGCGCGCCCTGTTCGGCGTGGTGCACGAGGCTCACCGCGGTGCCCGAACGGCCGGCACGGCCCGTGCGGCCGATACGGTGCACGTAGTCTTCCGCGAACTTCGGCAGGTCGTAGTTGAACACGTGCGTGATGCCCGGGATGTCGATGCCGCGGGCCGCGACGTCGGTCGCGACCAGCACGCGCACGCGGCGCTCGCGCAGCGCACGAATCGTGCGGTTACGCGCGCCCTGCGGCAGGTCGCCGTGCAGCGCGGCCGATTCGAAGCCGGCATCGGCCAGGCGGCCTGCGAGCTGGTCGGCATCGATCTTGGTCGCCGTGAAGATGATCGCCTGGTCGAGCGCATCGTCGCGCAGCAGGTGATCGAGCAGGCGATCCTTGTGGTCGCGGTCGTCGACGTAATGCACGGTCTGCGCGATGTTCGCACGCGATTCGAGGCGCTGCTGGATTTCGATACGTTCCGGATCCTTCAGCAGGCGGCTCGTCAGCGAACCGATCTTGCCGTCGAGCGTGGCCGAGAACAGCATCGTCTGGCGCGACGCGGGCGTGGCGGCGACGATCGTCTCGATGTCGTCGATGAAGCCCATGTCGAGCATGCGGTCGGCTTCGTCGAGCACGAGCATCTTCAGCTCGGACAGGTCGATACGGCCGCGCTCCAGGTGGTCGAGCAGACGGCCCGGCGTGGCGACCAGGATCTCGGGGTTCTTCGCGAGCAGCATCAGCTGCTGGCCGTAGGCCACGCCGCCGAGGATGCTGACCGTGCGCAGGCGCTTCAGGTGCTTGCCGTAGGTCGACGCGGCCGTGGTGACCTGCATCGCGAGTTCACGGGTCGGCGTCAGCACGAGCAGGCCCGGGCGGGCGACCGGTTGCGGGCGGCGCACGCGGCGGTCGCCCTGGTTCGGTTCACGCGGCGCGCGCGGTTGCTGCGCTTGCGCCTTCTGCTCCTGCGCGAAACGTTCGATCGCGGGCAGCATGAATGCGGCGGTCTTGCCCGAACCGGTCGGGCTCGATACCAGCAGATCCCGACCGGCGATGCCGGCCGGGATCGCGCGCTGCTGGACCGGCGTCGGCTTGGCGTAACCGGCGGCCTGCAGCGCGGAGACGATCTCCGGCGACAGCCCGAGCGACGCGAAAGTCGGCTCGTCCGACGCCGGTTCGACCGCGGCCGGTACGGCGGCGTCGTCGAGACCGAGCGCCTGGTCGGCGATCGCGTTGAGCGGGCTGGTGTTGATGCTCGAAGTCATAACAATCCTTGAAACACAGTGGGTGAAACGTCGGCGCCAATCGCGCATACCCAAGTCGTCGGATTCAGCGAGCAAATCGGGAAACGGGTGCAATCCGCCGAACCTTCGGCGGATGAGGCATTAGAAGCTGTTTTGGGTGCGGCGCGCTTTCTGGAGCGAGGCCGCCAGCCTAGTTGACGACCGCGAGGGTCGAAGCAGGAGGGGACAGGTTCTAAACCGGATTGGAGCTTAACGCTACGAGGCGTCAGGCCGGAACGGCTTCGAGCCGAGCGCGGGAGGTGACGCAGCGAGCATTATAAAGAGATTTGCTGCGCCGCGCCACTGATTTGATTGCCTATTGCGCACCGGGGGCGCACCGGGGGCGTGCCGGGTGCGGCGGGAGGGGCAGATCAGGACGCCGTGCCGTTCTTCAGCGATTCGACGAGTTCGATGTATTGCTGCTTCGCCGCGTCCTGCGACGTGCCTTTCAGCGCTTCCCACGCATCGTACTTGTACTTGCCGACGATGTCGGTGAAGCCCGGCTTGTCGCCGTGCGCGTCGCCGTCGGTCGCTTGCTTGAACAGCGCGTACAGACGCAGTAGCGTCAGGTTGCCCGGCCGCTCGGTCAGTTGCTTGACGTCGACCTGGGCCTGGTCGAATTGGGTAGTGAGTTCGCTCATCGTGTGTCTCCGTAAGGGTTTCAGGTCGGGCGATCTTAACAAGCGCCGCGCCGCGCGGGGTCGAGCGATCCTTCCAAACCGCCGCGTGCGCGGCGCGCGCATCGCGATCCGGTCCGATCGCCCGTGGGAGCGGGGCGCCGCATTACAATGTCGGCCATGACGCAAACAGTGCTCCTCGCCATCGATACGTCGACCGAATACTGCTCGGTCGCGCTGCTGCGCTCGGCTCCGGCCGATGACGCCGTTTCAACCCTGCAAACCTGGGTCCGCCACGAGCTCACGGGCGCCGTGTCGAGCACCCGCGTGCTGCCGGCCATCCAGGAACTCTTCGCCGAATCGGGCCTCACGTTCGCCGACTGCGACGCGATCGCGTTCGGCGCCGGCCCCGGCTCGTTCACCGGGCTGCGCACCGCGACGGGCATCACCCAGGGGCTCGCGTTCGGGCGCGGGCTGCCGGTCGTGCCGGTCGGCACGTTGCTGACATGCGCCGAGCATGCGCGGCTGCGCGCGCCGGGCACGACCCGCGTGCTGGCCGCGCTCGACGCGCGGATGGACGAAGCGTACTGGGCCGACTTCGCATGGGACGACGCGGCGGGCGACTGGCGCACCGTGCATCCGGCGTCGCTCGATGCACCGGCTGCCGTCGGCGTGCCCGACGCGCCGTTCACGCTCGCCGGCAACGCGGCCGCCGCGTTCGGCGCGCAGCTGCCGGCCGCCGCGGCCGCGGCCGTGATCGACGGCGAAGCGCTGCCGCATGCGCTGGCCGTCGCGCATGCGGCGCTGCGGGCGTTCCGCGCCGGCCGGACGGTGCCGGCCGACCAGGCCGCGCCCGAATACGTGCGCGACAAGGTCGCGCAGACCACCGCCGAACGCATCGCGGCGCGCGCCGTGCAGAAGGGCGGAGCGCAAGGATGACGGGCGTACTGTTGAGCGACCGCTATTTGTCGCCGATGACCGACACCGATCTCGACGAAGTCGTCGCGATCGAGCAGGTCGCGTACGAATTCCCGTGGAGCCGCGGCAACTTCGAGGATTCGCTGCGCAACGGCTATTTCGGCGTATGCCTGCGGCACGTGACGGGCGCGCTCGTCGGCTATTGCGTGCTGATGCCGGTGGTCGACGAGATGCACCTGCTGAACCTGTGCGTGGCGCCGGCCGCGCAGCAGTCGGGCGCCGGCCTCGCGCTGCTGCGCGAAGCCGTGCGCATCTCGCGCGCGGAACGGCTCGACGGCGTGCTGCTCGAGGTGCGGCCGTCCAATCCGCGCGCGATTCATCTGTACGAGCGCTTCGGTTTCGTGACGATCGGCCGGCGCAAGAACTACTATCCGGCGCGGCATCGCAGCCGGGAGGACGCGATCGTGATGCGTCTGACGCTGAACAAGGACGAAGGGGACGCGCATGGCGTGGGCTGAAGCAGCGCTCGAGGAAATGGGACTCGCGCAGGTCTGGGTGCGGCGCGGGCAGCACGCGCAAGGCGGTGAAGCGGGCGGGGCGAACGCGGCGCCCGCTGCGGGATCGGGCGTGGCGGACGATGTGCCGGCCGTTGCGGCCGCAACCGTCGCGGCAACGCCAGCGTCGCGCCCGGCGGCAGAGCCGCCGCGCAATACGCAGCCGCCTACCCGAACGTCTCCGCGCGGCAATACGTTGCCGGCTGACGGAGCCGCACGCGACGAGGCGCTGGCCGGCGGAACGGGCAGCGAAACGGCCGGCGAAACCGGCGGCAAAACCGGCAGCGAAGCGGGCAGCGCACCGCGTGCCGCGATCGACGACGATCGTGCACCGGTCCGTCCCGCGCCGGCCGCTGCCGCGGACGACATGCCGCCCGTCACCGAAGACGATTTCGCGTGGTTCGACGCGGCGCCGCCCGGCGATCCGCTGCCGGACGAAGCGCGTCCTGCCGCGACACCGGTCGCGATGCTCGACTGGGATGCGCTCGCCGCACGCGTTGCCGACTGCACGAGCTGCCGACTGTGCGAGAAGCGCACCAATACCGTGTTTGGCGTCGGCGATCGCGAAGCGGACTGGATGCTGATCGGCGAAGCGCCGGGCGAGAACGAGGACAAGCAGGGCGAGCCGTTCGTCGGCCAGGCCGGCAAGCTGCTCGACAACATGCTGCAGTCGCTCGCGCTCCAGCGCGGCGAGAACGTCTACATCGCGAACGTGATCAAGTGCCGGCCGCCCGGCAACCGCAATCCGGAGCCCGACGAGGTCGCGCGCTGCGAGCCGTACCTGCAGCGCCAGGTCGCGCTCGTGAAGCCCAGGCTGATCGTCGCGCTCGGCCGCTTCGCCGCGCAGACGCTGCTGAAGACGGACGCGAGCATCGCATCGCTGCGCGGCCGCGTGCACACGTACGAAGGCGTGCCGGTGATCGTCACGTACCACCCGGCGTACCTGCTGCGCAGCCTGCAGGACAAGTCGAAGGCGTGGGCCGACCTGTGCCTGGCGCGCGATACGTTCCGGCGGGCCGGTGACGCGGACACGAACGGGCCGGCCGGACAATGACGCACGGCGCGGCGTGCGCGTTCGTCGATACGCTGCGCGATGCCGCGGTTCGCGATCTGGGCTGGCTCCTCGCGAGCCCGAGCCTGCTCACTGCCGCCCCCGGCGCACCGCTCGCGCATCCGTGGTCGGACGCGGTCGAGCGCGTGGCCGTCGAAGCGTGGCTCACCGCGCTCGATGCCGCACCCGAGCCGCTGCACCGCGCGCTCGACGGCTTGCGCCCTGTGCGGCTCGGCCGTTATGCCGAATGCCTGCTCGAATATTTCCTCACGCACGGGCCGTCGCTGCGGCTCGTCGCCGCGAATCTGCCGCTGCGCACCAACGGCAAGACGCTCGGCGAAGTCGATTTCCTCGTCGATGCGCCGGGCGGGCAGCGCCTGCACTGGGAACTCGCGGTGAAGTGCTATCTGTGCGCGCCGGTGGCGGGCGATGCATCGCTCGCGGATTTCGTCGGCCCGAATCTCGTCGATCGCCTGGACCGCAAGCGCAGCCGGCTGCTCGAGCATCAACTGCGGCTGAGCGATCGCCACGGGTTCGCGCTGCTCGGCTACGGCGCGCCGTCCGATGCGCAAATGTTCATCAAGGGCTGGCTGTTCTATCCGCACGGCGTGCCGCTGCCGCCGGTGGCAGCGGAAATCGCGGCCGATCATCCGCGCGGCTTCTGGCTCACGCACGCGCAGTGGCCGGCCTGGGCGGCCGCTCAGCCCGAAGGTGCGGGGTGGAACGTGCTGGCGCGGCTCGCGTGGCTCGCGCCGCGGCGCGCCGCGGCCGATGGCACGCCCGAACCGCTGGCGGATGCGCTTGCGTTGCCGTCCGTATTGACCGCGCGCCAGGCGCCGGCGCTGATCGGCGTGCACCGACAGGACGGCGACGGTGTATGGCGGGAGACGGCGCGCGGCTTCATCGTGCCGGACGACTGGCCGGCGCGCGCGCAGGCGTTCGCCGCGCAGGACCACTGACGCCGCGTCAGCCGGCGCTTACCACCAGCGATGGAAGTGATGGACGGGGCCGACGCCGCGGCCGACGTCGAGCTGGCCGCTCGCGGCGATCGCACCGGTCAGGTAGACCTTCGCTTCGCGCACCGCGCTGTCGAGATCGGGTTGCTGCGGCAGCAGCGCCGCAATGGCCGACGACAACGTGCAGCCCGTGCCGTGCGTATTGCTGACCGGCACGCGGGCGCCGTCGAGCCGCACCGCATGCGCGGCATCGACGAGCCAGTCGGGGCTCGCGGCCGTGTCGGGCAGGTGGCCGCCTTTCATCAGCACGGCGCGCGCGCCGGTCTTCAGCAGCGCGTGGCCTTGCCGGACCATGTCGTCTTCGGTCGTCGCGGGCGTGTCGCCGAGAAGGGCCGCCGCTTCGGGCAGGTTCGGCGTGACGACGGTCGCGAGCGGCAGCAGCGCGTCGCGCAACGCATCGACCGCGTCGGGCGCGAGCAGCGCATGCGCGCTCTTCGAAATCATCACCGTATCGAGCACGACGAAGCGCGGCGTGTAACGCCGCAGCGCGTCGGCTACCGCGTGCACGATCGCAGCGTTCGCGAGCATGCCGATCTTCACCGCGTCGATGCGGATGTCGTCGAACACCGCGTCGAGCTGCGCGGTCACGAACGCGGCGTCCGGCGCGTGCACGCCGGTCACGCCGCGCGTGTTCTGCGCGGTCAGCGCGGTGATCACGCTCGCGCCATACGCGCCGAGCGCGGAGAAGGTCTTGAGATCGGCCTGGATGCCTGCGCCGCCGCCCGAGTCGGAGCCGGCGATCGTCAGGACGTTGGGTATCGGGTGCGTCATGATGGCAACGCGCCGGTTCGAAGACCGGCGCCGACGGACGGAAGCGGAAGGAACGGCAAGTGTAGCGTCAGTGGCGCGATTCGCCGATCAGCGCAACCGAGTCGAACTGACGCTGGTTCGCCTGGTGGCGGCGCATCACGAGCCACATCGTCAGGCACACGAACGTGCCGAACAGCACGATCACGACGCCGACCGGCACGTCGAGCCACACCAGCACCGCATACAGGCACAGCATCACGAGCACCGACAGGTTCTCGTTGAAGTTCTGCACCGCGATCGAGTGGCCGGCCGACAGCAGCACGTGGCCGCGATGCTGCAGCAGCGCATTCATCGGAACCACGAAGTAGCCGGACAGCGCGCCGACGCCGATCAGGAAGATGTACGCGACGATCAGGTACGCCGGCAGGCGGAGGTGGCCGAAGTGCACGGCCCAGTGCGCGGGGAACAGGTCGCGCGTGTAGAACGCCATCAGCATGACCGCGATACCCATGATGATGCCGACGGGCAGCACCGAGAGCGACTTCTTCAGCGGGATCCGCGCGGCGGCGGCGATCGCACCGCCCGCGACGCCGACGGCCACCACCGCCTGCAGGATCGCGCCTTCGGACAGCGACATGTTGAGCGAGACTTCGGCCCACTTCAGCACGATGAATTGCAGCGTCGCGCCGGCGCCCCAGAACAGCGTCGTGACCGCGAGCGAGATCTGGCCGAGCTTGTCGCGCCAGAGCACCATGAAACAGTCGGCGAAATCGGTGAGGAGCTTGACCGGGCCGCGCTCCTGCTTCGGGTAGCGCGCGCCGGTATCGGGAATCCGCAGGTTGAAGATCGCGGCGATCACGTAGATCGCCATGATGATCACCATCGCCGCTTCGGCCGGCGTGCCGATCCAGGCGGGCGTGTGCGCGATCACGTGCGACGCGATGTGCGGGCTGATCAGCGCGCCGCCGAGCACGGTGCCGAGGATGATCGAGCTGACGGTCGTGCCTTCGATCCAGCCGTTCGCGGCGACGAGCCGGTCGGCCGGCAGCAGTTCGGTCAGGATCCCGTATTTCGCGGGCGAGTAGGCCGCGGCGCCGAACCCGACGATCCCGTATGCGATCAGCGGGTGAGCGCCGAACAGCATGATCATGCAGCCGACCACCTTGATCGTGTTGGTGATGAACATCACGCGCCCCTTCGGGCGCGAATCGGCGAACGCACCGACATAAGCCGCCAGCACCACATACGACAACACGAAGAACAGCTTGAGCAGCGGTGTCATCCAGTTGGGGGCGTGGAGGTCTTTCAGCAGGGCGATGGCGGCGATGAGAAGCGCATTGTCGGCCAACGACGAGAAAAACTGCGCGGCCATGATGGTGTAAAAACCTTTTTTCATCTGATGCGATGCTTTCGTCGCTGCGGCAGGGCCGCGTAGGCCGCCTGGTATGCGATCGGCTTATTCCGTTCGAAATGGGTTGTGCGCACGGCTTTATAACACGAAAATACAGCAATTCGGACTAGCAAGATTCCCCGATCGTTCCGCAAATTGTCGGCTTCGGTGCTCAAAAGGCGCGGTAAGCTGATGATTCGCAAGCGTCTTTACGTAAATTTCCCATGCCGCGCCCGATCTCCGCCACCATCCATACCGCCGCTCTCGCGAACAATCTCTCCGTCGTCCGCCGCTTTGCCGGCCCGTCCAAGGTCTGGGCGGTCGTCAAGGCCAACGCGTACGGCCACGGTCTCGCGCGCGTCTTTCCCGGCCTGCGCGGCACCGACGGCTTCGGCCTGCTCGACCTCGACGAGGCCGTGAAGCTGCGGGAGCTCGGCTGGGCCGGCCCGGTCCTGCTGCTGGAAGGGTTCTTCCGCTCGACCGACATCGACGTGATCGACCGCTACAGCCTGACGACCACCGTCCACAACGACGAGCAGATGCGGATGCTGGAGACGGCGCGGCTGTCGAAGCCCGTCAACGTGCAGTTGAAGATGAACAGCGGGATGAACCGGCTGGGTTATACGCCGGAAAAATACCGCGCCGCGTGGGAGCGCGCCCGTGCGTGCCCCGGCATCGGCCAGATCACGTTGATGACCCATTTTTCGGACGCCGACAACGAGCGCGGCGTCGCCGAGCAGCTCGCGACGTTCGAGCGCGGCGCGGAAAGCATCGCGGGCGCGCGCAGCCTCGCGAATTCGGCGGCCGTGCTGTGGCATCCGGATACGCACTTCGACTGGGTGCGGCCGGGGATCGTGCTGTACGGCGCATCGCCGTCGGGGCTGTCGGCCGATATCGCCGACACGGGGCTCAAGCCCGCGATGACGCTCACGTCCGAGCTGATCGCCGTGCAGACGATCGCGAAGGGGCAGGCGATCGGCTATGGCTCGACGTTCTCCGCGCCCGCGCAGATGCGCGTGGGCGTGGTCGCATGCGGTTACGCGGACGGCTATCCGCGCGTCGCGCCCGAAGGCACGCCGGTGATCGTCGACGGCATCCGCACGCGGATCGTCGGCCGCGTGTCGATGGACATGATCACCGTCGACCTGACCCCGTGCCCGCAGGCCGGCGTCGGCGCTCGGGTCGAGCTGTGGGGCAATGCACTGCCGATCGACGACGTCGCGCGTCATTGCGGGACCATCGGCTATGAACTGATGTGCGCGGTCGCCGGCCGCGTGCCGGTGCGCGCGGAATAAGGGCAGCACGCGTGGCGAAACAGAAAACCGTCTACGTCTGCAGCGAGTGCGGCGGACAAACCCCGAAGTGGCAAGGGCAATGCCCGTCGTGCCAGGCCTGGAACACCCTCGTCGAATCGGTCGCCGAGTCGCCGGCCGCCCATCGCTTCCAGTCGCTCGCGAAGCGGGCGCCCGTGCAGCGTCTCGTCGACATCGAGGCGGCCGACGTGCCGCGCTTCTCGACCGGCATCGGCGAATTCGATCGTGTGCTGGGCGGCGGGCTGGTGCCGGGCGGCGTCGTGCTGATCGGCGGCGATCCGGGCATCGGCAAGTCGACGCTGCTGCTGCAGTCGCTCGCGGACATCGCGAGCGTGCGGCGCGCCCTCTATATCAGCGGCGAGGAATCGGCCGCGCAGATCGCGTTGCGCGCGCAACGGCTCGCGCTGCTCGACGGCGGCGCGCCGGCGGCCGAACTGAAGCTGCTCGCCGAAATCCAGCTCGAGAAGATCCAGGCCGCGATCGACGCGGAACGGCCGGACGTCGCCGTCATCGACTCGATCCAGACCGTCTATTCCGAAGCGCTGACGTCGGCGCCCGGCTCGGTCGCGCAGGTGCGCGAATGCGCGGCGCAGCTCACGCGCATCGCGAAGCAGTCGGGCACCGCGATCATCATGGTCGGGCACGTGACGAAGGAGGGCAACCTCGCCGGCCCGCGCGTGCTCGAACACATCGTCGACACCGTGCTGTACTTCGAGGGCGACACCCATTCGTCGTTCCGGCTCGTGCGTGCGTTCAAGAACCGCTTCGGCGCGGTAAACGAGCTCGGCGTGTTCGCGATGACCGAGCGCGGGCTGCGCGGCGTCGCGAATCCGTCCGCGCTGTTCCTGTCGCAGCACGAGCAGGTCGTGCCGGGTTCGTGCGTGCTCGTCACGCAGGAGGGCACGCGTCCGCTGCTGGTCGAGATCCAGGCGCTCGTCGATACCGCGCATGTGCCGAACCCGCGCCGGCTGGCGGTGGGCCTCGAGCAGAACCGGCTCGCGATGCTGCTCGCGGTGCTGCACCGGCACGCGGGCATCGCGTGTTTCGATCAGGACGTGTTCCTGAATGCGGTGGGCGGCGTGAAGATCACCGAACCGGCTGCCGACCTCGCGGTGCTGCTCGCGATTCATTCGTCGATGCGCAACAAGGCACTGCCGAAGGGCCTGATCGTGTTCGGCGAAGTGGGGCTGGCCGGTGAAATCCGGCCGTCGCCGCGCGGCCAGGAGCGGCTGCGCGAGGCGGCGAAGCTCGGGTTCACCGCCGCACTGATTCCGAAGGCGAATGCGCCGAAGCAGCCGATCGAAGGGCTGAACGTGATGGCCGTCGAGCGGCTCGAGCAGGCGATCGACCGCGTGCGCGATCTCGAATGACCACGCGTGGCGCGCTCCGCCGCGCGCCGGCTCGCGGTGATCTGTCGCGTAATTGACTGTAAAGAATATGTAGGCTGCTGTAACCCGCCGGACATCGCTTTTCCCTATCCTTTGGCGATTGTCGAACCGCGCAATGCGAAGGGAACCTATGTTGAAACAGTATGGGGAAGCGCCGAGCGGACGCCTTTACAACCTGCGCGGCTGCCGCGTATCGGAGCCGATCGTCCAGCCGTGGGGCGGCGGATGCCGGATCGTCGAATGGATCGACGACGAAGGGCGCCTGGCGCGCCGGGTCGTGTCCGAGGACGTGACCGAAGCGGAGGTCGCCGCGGCGATCCGCCGGCCGCCCGAAGGGCGGCGTCACCTGATGGGCGACGACGAGCAGATGCCGCGCGATACGTTGCCGCGGCGTTGAGCGGTAGCGCGGCCAGCAGACGACTGGCAGATGGCTGGCAGACGGCCGGCGCAACACCGTCGAATTCAGCGAAGCAACGAGGCCGGGCCAGGGCGCCCGGCCTTGTCGTTTCCGGGCCCGGCGTGGCGTGACCGGTTCGCGCGGCCGTTGATCGCCCCGAGCCGCGAGGCAGCCGATGAATGGATCGGCGGACGGCACCCGGGGCCGTGTTCAGCCGATCTGCTCGAGCTCTTCCTGCAAGGCAAGCCAGTCGGCCTCGACCGTCTCGAGCCGCGCGTTGACCTCGCCCAGCTTGCGGATCGCTTCGGTCAGCTCCGTCTTGCGCGCGGCTTCATAGCTCGCCGGATCGGCGACGAACGCGTCGAGGCGCGCCTTCTCGGCGTGCAGCGTTTCCATTTCCTTTTCGAGCTTCGTGATGCGGTTCTGCAGCGGCTTCTTCAGCTGCGACAGGCGCTGGCGTTCCTCGGCCGCCTGGCGCTTCTGGTCCTTGCGGTTCACGCCGGGATCGGCGCCCGCGGCGGCCGCGCTGTCGGCCTTCGCGGCTGCGCGCTGCTCGGCGGCGTGCTGCAGCAGCCAGTCGCGGTAGTCGTCGAGGTCGCCGTCGAACGGCTGCAGGCGGTGCTTCGCAACCAGCATGAACTGGTCGGTGGTCGCGCGCAGCAGGTGGCGGTCGTGCGACACGAGGATCAGCGTGCCTTCGAACTGCGCGAGCGCCATCGTCAGCGCGTGCCGTGTCTCGAGGTCGAGGTGGTTGGTCGGTTCGTCGAGCAGCAGCAGGTTCGGCTTCTGCCAGATGATCAGCGCGAGCGCGAGCCGCGCCTTCTCGCCGCCCGAGAACGGGCCGACCGGGCTCGTCGCCATGTCGCCGGAGAAATTGAAGCCGCCGAGGAAGTCGCGAAGTTCCTGCTCGCGCGTATCGGGGGCGAGCCGCGCGAGATGCGCGAGCGGCGAATCGTCCTCGCGCAGCGTTTCGAGCTGGTGCTGCGCGAAATAGCCGATCGTCAGCCCCTTGCCGTCGCGCACGTGGCCCGACAGCGGCGCGAGCGTGCCGGCCAGCGTCTTGATCAGCGTCGACTTGCCCTGGCCGTTCGCGCCCAGCAGGCCGATGCGCTGGCCGTTCTGGATCGACAGCGCGACCCGTTCGACGATCGGGATCTCCGCACCGTCGTCGCCGTGGTAGCCGCAACGGACGTCTTCCATCACCATCATCGGGTTCGGCGCGGCGTCGGGCGTGCGGAACTCGAACGTGAACGGCGACGCGATGTGCGCGGGCGCGATCAGCTCCATCTTCTCGAGCGCCTTCATCCGGCTTTGCGCCTGCTTGGCCTTGGTCGCCTTGGCCTTGAAGCGATCGACGAAGCTCTGCAGATGCTCGATCGTCTTCTGCTGCTTTTCGTACGCGTTTTGCTGCAGCGCCAGCTGCTGGGCGCGCAGCACTTCGAACTGCGAGTAATTGCCGCCGTAGCGCTTCACCTGGCGATTTTCCAGATGCAGCGTGACGTTGCAGATCGAGTCGAGGAATTCGCGGTCGTGCGAGATCACGACGAGCGTACCGGCGTAGCGGTGCAGCCAGTCTTCGAGCCAGACGATCGCGTCGAGGTCGAGGTGGTTCGTCGGTTCGTCGAGCAGCAGCAAGTCGGAGCGGCACATCAGCGCCTGCGCGAGGTTCAGGCGCATGCGCCAGCCGCCGGAGAAGCTGGCGACCGATTCGCGCGTCTGCGCGAGCGTGAAGCCGAGGCCGAGCAGCAGCGCTTCGGCGCGCGCGGGGGCCGTATAACCGTCGGCGTCGGCAAACGCCGCGTGCGCGTCGGCTTCGGCCGCGCCGTCATGGGCCGCCGACGCGGCGGCGATGCGCGCCTCGATCTCGCGCAGCGCGGTGTCGCCGTCGAGCGTGTAGTCGAGCGCCGAGCGGTCGACGGCGGGCGTTTCCTGCGACACGTGGGCGATCCGCCACGACGGCGGCATCGAGAAATCGCCGGCGTCGGAATGCAGCTCGCCGCGCAGGACCGAGAACAGCGTCGATTTGCCGGCGCCGTTCGCGCCGATCAGGCCGGCCTTCTCACCGGGATTGAGCACGAACGAGGCTGACTCGAACAGCGGCTTGGTGCCGCGCGCAAGACTGAACTGATTGAAACGGATCACGGCGGGAATGACTAGCGAAAACCGTTATTCTAGACTGCGCGCGCGTCGCGCCGGATATCGGCCGTTCGGCAGGTGCCGTAACGGCCCGATTTCGCCTAGACTCCACGTCGATCCGGTTTCGTAAAAGGAGTGCCCGATGTCCACCCTGTATTCGTTCAGCGCGGAGACGCTCGCCGGCCAGCCGGTTTCGCTCGATGTGTATCGCGGCAACGTGCTGCTGATCGTCAACACCGCGAGCGAGTGCGGTTTCACGCCGCAGTACGCGGGGCTGCAGAAGCTGTACGACCAGTACGCGGCGCGCGGCTTCTTCGTGCTCGGCTTCCCGTGCAACCAGTTCGGCAAGCAGGAGCCGGGCGATGCCACGCAGATCGGCGCGTTCTGCGAGCGCAACTACGGCGTCACGTTCCCGATGTTCGCGAAGATCGACGTGAAGGGCGATCACGCGCATCCGCTGTACCGCTACCTGACCGACGAGGCGCCCGGCATCCTGGGCCTGAAGGCGATCAAGTGGAATTTCACGAAATTCCTGATCGACCGCGACGGGCGGATCGTCAAGCGCTACGCGCCGTCGACGAAGCCCGAGGAAATCGCCGCGGATATCGACAAGCTGCTTTGAGCGTTTGAAACGGCGCGCGGGCGTGTCGGATCGAGCCGGCCGCGTCGGCAGCGCCGGGCCGAACGGCGGGCAACCGTGTGTCGCCATGCCGGCGGCGCGGGCGGCCGCTCGCGTTACCGCTGCCGCTACAGGATCGGCGCGAACAGGCGCGCGACGTGCATCGCGATGCGCCGCCACGCGGGCGAGTGCCGATACTCGTTCGCATCGACCTCGCATGCCTGCGCGAAATCGGCGTCGAGCATCGCTTCGACCTCGTCGGCGAACGGGCGGTCGACGGTCAGCACCATGATCTCGAAGTTGAGCCGGAACGAGCGGTTGTCGAGGTTCGCGCTGCCGACTGCGGCCGCGATGCGGTCGATCAGCACGACTTTCTGGTGCAGGAAGCCCGGCCGGTAGCGGAACACCTTCACGCCCGCGTCGACGAGGTCGCGCGCATAGAGCTTCGACGCCTCGAACACCACGTAGTGGTCGCGCCGGCACGGGATCAGGATCCGCACGTCGACGCCGCGCATCACCGCGAGCTTCAGTGCGGCGACTACCGCTTCATCGGGCACGAGATACGGCGTCGTGATCCACACCCGTTCGCGCGCGGCGTTGATCGCCTCGACGAAGAACAGCGAGCCGGTTTCCTGTTTGTCGGCCGGCCCCATCGGCACCGCGAGGCAATGCATCGCGTCGTCGGGCAGCGCGGGCGGCGGGGCGGAGAGCGGCGGCAGCGTCTGCGTGGCCCAGTGCCAGTCTTCGGCGAACACGTACTGGATGCTGGCGACCACCGGGCCGCGGATCTCGATATGGGTGTCGCGCCACGGCGACAGGCGCCGGTTCGCGCCGAGATACTCGACGCCGACGTTGTGTCCGCCGACGAACGCACGATTGCCGTCGACGACGACGATCTTGCGATGGTTGCGGAAGTTGAGCTGGAAGCGGTTGACGAACTTGCGGTGCGTCGCGAACGGGGAGACCTCGACGCCGCCGCGGCGCAGCGCGTCGACGTAGCGGTGCGGCAGGTCGAAGCTGCCGATGCTGTCGTACAGCACGTAGCAGCGCACGCCGGCTGCCGCGCGGGCGAGCAGCGCGTCGCGAAGCATTTCGCCGAGCGCGTCGTCGCGCACGATGAAGAACTGGACGATCACGTAATCGCGCGCGGCGTCGATCGCCGACAGGATCGCCGCGAAGGTCGCATCGCCGTTCACGAGCGTGCGCACCGCGTTGCCCCCGACGAACGGCATGCCGCCGAGCCGCGTGAGCGCGAGCACGGCGGCCCGGCCGATCGCGTCGGCGGCCAGCCCGTCGGTTGCGTCCGCATCGAGCCAGCGTGCGCGCTGCGTGTGCGTGCGCAGCGCTTCCATCTCGTGGCGCCGCGCGTCGACGTAGCCCGAGAACTTGCTGCGGCCGAGGAACAGGTAGGGGATGAGCGTCAGGTACGGCATCGCCGTGAGCGACACGGCCCACGCGATCGCACCCTGCGACGTGCGCGTGTTCATGAGCGCGTGACATGCCGCGATGATCCCGAGCACGTGGACGGCCAGGATCAGGGTACCGAGATGTAGCCAGTCGAGGGTCATGGGCGCGTGACGGACTCCTGAAGTCGTGCGGCGCGACGGCCGCGTACGCGCATCTTACCCAACCGTGCGGACGAGCGGTGAGCCGTACCGCACGGTTCGATTGCGGCGCGCCGTCAGGCCTTGCGCGGCAGGTCCGACGCCTGGATCAGGAACACGGTGTCGTCGCCGGCGCTGGTGGGCAGCCACGTGAGTTCGAGGCCGCCGAATGCCGCTTCGACGTTCTCGCGCTCGTTGCCGATCTCGACGACGAGCACGCCATCGTCGTGCAGCCATTTGTGCGCTTCAGCAATGATCCGCCGCACGATGTCCATCCCGTCGGCGCCGCCCGCGAGCGCCATCTCCGGCTCGTGCCGGTACTCGGGCGGGAGCGCCGCCATCGACGTCGCGTTCACGTACGGCGGGTTCGTCAGGATCACGTCGTAGCGCGCGTCGGGTTCCGCGCGGAACGCGGGCAGCGGCGCGTAGAGGTCGCCGCGATGCAGCGTGATGCGATCGTCGAGGCCGTAGTCGCGCACGTTGATCTCCGCGACTTCGAGCGCCTTGTCGGACAGGTCGACCGCGTCGATCTCGGCATTCGGGAACGCGCTGGCCGCGAGGATCGCGAGGCAGCCGGAGCCCGTGCACAGCTCGAGCACCGCGCCGACCTGCTCGGGGTCGGCAACGTACGGCTGCAGCCCGTCGTCGAGCAGCTCGCCGATGAACGAGCGCGGCACGATCACGCGCTCGTCGACGTAGAAGCGGTGGCCGTGCATCCACGCTTCGTGCGTGAGGTACGCGGCCGGCACGCGATCCGTCGCGCGGCGCTCGATCACGGCGAGCACGGCCGCGATTTCATCGGGCAGCAGGCGCGCATCGAGAAACGGTTCGAGCGTGTCGAGCGGCAGGTCGAGCGTGCGCAGCACGAGGTAGGCGGCTTCGTCGTAAGCGTTGTCCGAGCCGTGGCCGAACGCGAGCTTCGCCTTCGAGAAGCGCGTGACTGCGTAGCGCAGCAGATCGCGAACAGTTGCAAAAGGTGTCGTCATGCGAGGCTCCGTCAGGCGATCAGTTGTTCAAGCACGCCGCGATACACGTTCTTCAGCGGGTCGATGAAACGTACGTCGATGTGCTCGTCGATCTTGTGGATGCTGCCGTTCGGCGGGCCGAACTCGATCACCTGCGGGCAGATGCGCGCGATGAAGCGTCCGTCGGACGTGCCGCCCGTCGTCGACAGCTCGGTCGTGAGGCCGGTTTCGGTGCGGATCGCGTGCTCCAGCGCGTTCGACAGTTCGCCGCGCGGCGTGAGGAACGGCAGGCCGCTCACCGACCACTTCAGCGAGTATTCGAGGCCGTGCTTGTCGAGGATCGCGTGCACGCGGGCCTGCAGGCCCTCGACGGTGCTCGCCGTCGAAAAGCGGAAGTTGAACATCAGGTCGGCGTGGCCGGGGATCACGTTGGTCGCGCCGGTGCCCGCGTGCAGGTTCGACACCTGCCACGTGGTGGGCGGGAAGTATTCGTTGCCTTCGTCCCACTGCTCGGCAGCGAGCTCGGCGAGCGCCGGCGCGAGCAGGTGGATCGGGTTCTTCGCGAGGTGCGGGTACGCAATGTGGCCCTGCACGCCCTTGACGACCAGTTCGCCCGACATCGAGCCGCGGCGGCCGTTCTTCACGACGTCGCCGAGCTCAGCGGTCGACGTCGGCTCGCCGACGATGCAGTAGTCGAGGCGCTCGCCGCGTGCTTCGAGCAGTTCGACGACCTTCACGGTGCCGTCGGTGGCCGGGCCTTCCTCGTCGCTCGTGATCAGGAAGGCGATCGCGCCGCGGTGGTCGGGGTGGGCCGCGACGAATTCCTCGGACGCGACGACGAACGCCGCGAGCGACGTCTTCATGTCGGCCGCGCCGCGGCCGTACAGCTTGCCGTCGCGATGCGCGGGAATGAACGGCGGCGAAGTCCACTGCTCGAGCGGGCCGGTCGGCACGACGTCGGTGTGGCCCGCGAACGCGAGCAGCTTGCCGTCGCGGCCGTCGGTGCCGCGCTTGACGGCCCACAGGTTGGTCACGCCGTGCGACGCGATGGTCTCGCATTCGAAGCCGAGCACGGCGAGGCGCTCGGTCATGATCTGCTGGCAGTGCTGATCGTCGGGCGTGACGGACGCGCGGGCGATCAGCTGTTCGGTAAGGGCTAGGGTGGCGGACATGGTTCGGACCACTTTCGATAAAAAATGCCGGCGCGGTGGCCGGCAGCGATGAGGCGTCGTGCGCAGCGCGGGCGCGGCGCGGGCGGCCCTAGGCGGCAAACAGCGCCGCGTACTGATCGGCCACGAAGCCGAGCGATTTCACGCGGCCGTTGACGACGAGCACCGGGCGCTTGATGACCGACGGCTTGTGGATCATCAGCGCGACCGCGCCGGATTTCGTTTCCGCGGCGGCCTTCATGGCGTCGTCCAGGCCGCGCCACGTCGTGCCGCGCTTGTTCACGAGCGCGTCGAGCGACACGTCCTTCAGCCAGTCCTCGACGAGCGGTGCGCTGACGCCGAGCTTCTTGAAGTCGTGGAACTCGAACTCGACGCCGTGATCGTCGAGCCACACACGGGCCTTCTTCACGGTGTCGCAGTTCGGAATGCCGTAGACGACCACGGTGTGCGGCTTGGCCATCAGTCGCCTCGCAGCAGTTCGTTCAGGCCGACCTTCGCGCGGGTCTTCGCGTCGACCTTCTTCACGATCACCGCGCAGTACAGGCTGTGCGATCCGTCCTTCGACGGCAGGTTGCCGGCGACGACGACCGAGCCGGCCGGGATGCGGCCGTAGCTGACTTCGCCCGTTTCGCGATCGTAGATCTTGGTGCTCTGGCCGAGGTACACGCCCATCGAGATCACCGAATTCTCCTCGACGATCACGCCTTCGACGACTTCCGAGCGCGCGCCGATGAAGCAGTTGTCTTCGATGATGACCGGGTTCGCCTGCAGCGGCTCGAGCACGCCGCCGATGCCGACGCCGCCCGACAGGTGCACGTTCTTGCCGATCTGCGCGCACGAACCGACCGTCGCCCACGTGTCGACCATCGTGCCTTCGTCGACGTATGCGCCGATGTTGGTGTACGACGGCATCAGCACGACGTTCTTCGCGATGAACGAGCCGCGGCGCGCGATGGCCGGCGGCACGACGCGGAAGCCGCCCGCGGCGAAGTCTTCGGCCGTGTAGTTCGCGAACTTCGACGGCACCTTGTCGTAGAACTGCGAGTAGCCGCCGGCCGGCATCGGTGCGTTGTCCTCCAGGCGGAACGACAGCAGCACGGCCTTCTTCAGCCACTGGTGCACGGTCCAGTTGCCGTCGATCTTCTCGGCGACGCGCAGCGCGCCCTTGTCGAGCTGCTCGATCGCGTGAGCGACGGCTTCGCGGACGTCGGCGGGCGCGGCCTTCGGCGACAGCTCGGCGCGGTTTTCCCAGGCGGTATCGATGATTTGCTGAAGTTGTTGCGACATGTTCGTTTTCGCAGGAGATGAATGGAATTGATCGGGATGGATGTCTTACCGCGCGAGAGAGCGGCAGAAATCGACGATGCGTTGCGCGCCCTCGACGCATTCGGGGGTGCCCGCGACGAGCGCGATCCGGATGAAATCGCGGCCCGGATTCGTGCCGTGCGCGTCGCGCGCCAGGTACGAGCCGGGCAGAACCGTCACATTATAGTCGGCGTACAGGCGGCGGGCGAACTCGGTGTCCGACAGGCCGGTGCGCGCGACGTTGGCCCACAGGTAGAACGCGGCGTCGGGCAGCTTCACGTCGATCACGTCGGCGAGCAGCGGCGTGACCGTGTTGAACTTCTGCAGATACAGCGCGCGGTTCTCGCGCACGTGCGCCTCGTCGTTCCACGCGGCGATGCTCGCGTGCTGCCAGACCGGCGACAGCGCGGCGCCGTGGTACGTGCGGTACAGCAGGAATTTCTTCAGCAGCGCGGCGTCGCCGGCGACGAAGCCCGAGCGCATGCCCGGCACGTTCGAGCGCTTCGACAGGCTCGACAGCATCACGAGCCGCTCGAAGCCGCGGCCGAGGCGATGCGCGGCCTCGAGGCCGCCGAGCGGCGGCGCCGCTTCGTCGAAATAGATTTCCGAATAGCACTCGTCGGACGCGATCACGAAACCGTGGCGGTCGGACAGCGCGAACAGCTCGCGCCAGTCGTCGAGCGTCAGCACGGCGCCGGTCGGGTTGCCCGGCGAGCACACGTACAGCAGCTGGGTGCGTGCCCAGACCTCATCGGGCACGGCCGCGTAGTCGCACGCGAAATTGCGCGTCGGATCGCTGTTCGCGAAATAGGGTTCGGCACCGGCCAGCAGCGCCGCGCCTTCGTAAATTTGATAGAAAGGATTCGGACAGAGTACGATCGCTTTCTTGCCGTCCGCGCTCGGGCGCGCGTCGATCACCGTCTGCGCGAGCGAGAACAGCGCCTCGCGCGAGCCCGATACCGGCAGCACCTGCGTGGCCGGATCGATCGCCGGCAGCCCGTAGCGGCGTTCGAGCCAGTGCGCGATCGACGTGCGCAACGCGTCGGAGCCGGCTGTGGCCGGGTACGACGCGAGGCCGTCGAGCGCGCCCACCACGGCGTCGCGGATCAATGCCGGCGTCGGGTGCTTGGGCTCGCCGATGCCGAAGCTGATCGGTGTCAGGTCGGCAGAGGGCGTCACGTCCTTGAACAGGGCGCGCAGCTTTTCGAAGGGATAGGGCTGGAGCGAGTCGAGTCGTGGGTTCACGGGCGAAGCGGCCATCGCGGCCGGTTGGAGCGAAAGGGGCGGCGCAGCTGCCGCACGGCTGCGAACGGGCGCCGACGGCGCGCGGGTCGCAACGGACGATTATAGCGTGACGCAATGCGGTCACGGCCTGCCGGAACGGCGGCCGGGCCGGTGCAATAAAGGGTATCGAACCAAATGAATAACGCGGTACGCGGCAGCCTGCCGACGCTCGCCATCCTGATCGGCGCTTCGGTATGGGGCCTGATCTGGTATCCGCTGCGGATCCTCGCGTCGCTCGGCCTCACCGGCACGCTGGCGAGCGCGCTGACGAGCGTCGTCGCGTTCCTGTTCGTGATCGTCGTGCGGCACCGCACGATCGCGACGCTGCGCTGGCACTGGGTGTTGCCGGGCATCGCGATCACGGCCGGCGTGACCAACCTCGGCTTCGTGTGGGGCACGATCCACGGCGAGGTGCTGCGCGTGATGCTGCTGTTCTACCTGACGCCGGCCTGGACCGCGATCTACGCGCATTTCCTGCTGCGCGAGCGGCTCACCTGGGCCGGCGCGGGGCTCGCGGCGCTGTCGATTGGCGGCGCGATGCTGATGCTGTGGTCGCCGACGCTCGGCGTGCCGCTGCCGGCCAACCCGGCCGAATGGGCGGGGCTCGCGGCCGGGCTGAGTTTCGCGATGAGCAACGTGCTGGTGATCAAGGCGAGCCGCGAGCTGCCGGACCTGCGTGCCGAGATGCGTACCGCGACGCTATTCGGCGGCGCGGCGGTGTTCGGCGCGATCGCGTCGCTGTTCGAGGGGCTGCCGCCCGTGCCGGCAAGCGGGTCGCTGGGCGTCGCCGCGCTGATCGTCGCCGCGATCGGCGTGACGATGGCCGCGAACAACCTGCTCGTTCAATACGGGCTCGCGCGCGTGCCGGCGAACCGCGCGTCGATCATCATGCTGTTCGAGATCGTGATCACCGCGCTGTCCGCGTGGGTGTTCGCGAACGAACTGCCGAGCGCGCGCGAGTGGGCGGGCGGTGCGTGCATCGTGCTCGCGACGCTGCTGTCGAGCCGGGTCCATCGTGCCGCGCCGGCACCGGGCAAACCCGGCGACGGGCGGGACGGCGCACGCGCGATGGTATGATGGAAGCCGTTTGCGGGGCCCAACGCTTGAGATGCGCGCGGCCCCGCTTTTGAATTCCGGGGCGCACCGCGCACACGGGCCGTCCGGCCCCGCGCGTCGCGGCCCCGTCCGTTTCACACCTTCTTCACATCCGATACCGCCGTGCGTCTGAGCTCGATCAAACTCGCTGGCTTCAAATCCTTCGTCGATCCCACGCATTTCCAGGTTCCGGGCCAGCTTGTCGGCGTGGTCGGCCCGAACGGATGCGGCAAGTCCAACATCATCGATGCCGTGCGCTGGGTGCTCGGCGAGTCGCGCGCGTCCGAGTTGCGCGGCGAGTCGATGCAGGACGTGATCTTCAACGGCTCGACCGCCCGCAAGCCCGGCAGCCGGGCAAGCGTGGAACTGATCTTCGACAACTCCGACGGCCGCGCGGCCGGGCAGTGGGGCCAGTACGGCGAGATCGCCGTGAAGCGCGTGCTGACGCGTGACGGCACGTCGAGCTACTACATCAACAACCTGCCGGCGCGCCGCCGCGACATCCAGGACATCTTCCTCGGCACGGGCCTCGGGCCCCGTGCGTACGCGATCATCGGGCAGGGCATGATCGCGCGCATCATCGAGGCGAAGCCGGAAGAGCTGCGCGTGTTCCTCGAGGAAGCCGCGGGCGTGTCGAAGTACAAGGAACGCCGCCGCGAGACCGAGAACCGCCTGCACGACACGCGCGAGAACCTGACGCGCGTCGAGGACATCGTCCGCGAACTGAGCGCGAACCTCGAGAAGCTCCAGGGGCAGGCGGTTGTCGCGACCAAATACAAGGAGCTCGTCGCCGACGGCGAGGAGAAGCAGCGCCTGTTGTGGCTGCTGCGCAAGAACGAGGCCGCGGGCGAGCAGCAGAAGCAGCAGCGCGCGATCGAGCAGGCACAGATCGACCTCGAGGCGCAGACGGCGAAGCTGCGCGAAGTCGAGTCGCAGCTCGAGACGCTGCGGGTCGCGCATTACTCGGCGAGCGACGCGATGCAGGGCGCGCAGGGCGCGCTCTACGAGGCGAACGCCGAAGTGAGCCGCCTCGAGGCCGAGATCAAGTTCATCGTCGAATCGCGCAACCGCGTGCAGGCGCAGATCGCCGCGCTGAACGCGCAGCGCGAGCAATGGCGCGCGCAGGCCGAGAAGGCGCAGGACGAGCTCGAGGAAGCCGAAGAGGCGCGCGCGATGGCCGACGAGAAGGCCGCGCTCGCCGAAGACAACGCAGCCGCGAAGCACGACGCGCTGCCCGCGCTCGAAGCAAAGTGGCGCGATGCGCAGGCGCAGCTCAACGAAGAACGCGCGCGGATCGCGCAGACCGAACAGTCGCTGAAGCTCGAGGCCGCGCACCAGCGTAACGCCGACCAGCAGCTCCAGCAGCTTCAGCAGCGCCACGAGCGCCTGAAGTCGGAGGCGGGCGGGCTCGACGCGCCGGACGAAGCGCAGCTCGAAGAGCTGCGCATGCAGCTCGCCGAGCAGGAAGAAATCCTCGCCGAAGCGCAGGCACGCCTCACCGACGCACAGGAAACGCTGCCGCGCCTCGACGGCGAACGCCGCGCCGCGCAGGAGCGCGTGCAGGCCGAGAGCGCGCAGATCCACCAGCTCGAGGCGCGCCTCGCCGCGCTCAAGCAGCTGCAGGAGAACGTGCAGACCGAAGGCAAGATCCAGCCGTGGCTCGACAAGCACGAGCTCGGCGCGCTGCCGCGGCTGTGGAAGAAGCTGCACGTCGAAGCCGGCTGGGAAGCGGCGCTCGAGGCCGTGCTGCGCGAGCGGCTCGCGGCGCTCGAAGTGTCGAATCTCGACTGGGTGAAGGCGTTCGCGACCGATGCGCCGCCTGCGAAGCTCGCGTTCTACGCGCCGCCGCCGGCCGGCGAAGCGCCGGCCGCGCCGGCCGGGCTGCGTCCGGTGCTGTCGCTCGTGCGCATCGACGACGCGGGCATCCGTGCGGTGCTGAACGACTGGCTCGGCAACGTGTACGTCGCCGACGACATCGCGCAGGCGCTCGCGACGCGCGCGCAACTGCCGGCAGGCGGCGCATTCGTCGTGAAGGCAGGCCATATCGTCACGCGCGTCGGCGTGCAGCTGTACGCGGCCGATTCGGAGCAGGCCGGGATGCTGGCCCGCCAGCAGGAAATCGAAAACCTCACGCGCCAGGTGCGTGCGCAGGCGCTCCTCGCCGACGACGCGCGCACCGCCGCCGTGCGGGCGGAAGCCGCGCACACGCAGGCCGCGCAGGCGCTCGGCGACGTGCGCGCGCAGGCCGAACGCGCGACGCAGCGCGTGCACGCGCTGCAGATGGACGTGCTGAAGCTTGCGCAGGCGCATGAGCGCTACACGCAGCGCAGCACGCAGATCCGCGAGGAGCTCGAGGAAATCGGCGCGCAGATCGACGAACAGCGTGCGCTGCGCGCGGAATCGGAAGCGAACTTCGAACGTTTCGACGGCGAACTCGCGGAACTGCAGGCGCGCTTCGAAGACAACCAGCTCGCGTTCGAGGCGCTCGACGAATCGCTGACGCAGGCGCGCCAGGAAGCGCGCGACCTCGAGCGCGCTGCGAACGACGCGCGCTTCGCCGCGCGCAATGCGGTCACGCGAATCGACGAGCTCAAGCGCAGCATCCAGGTCGCGCACGAGCAGAGCGAGCGCGTTGCGGCATCGCTGGAAGACGCGCGCGCCGAACTCGAAACGATCAACGAGCAGACCGCGCACACGGGCCTGCAGGACGCGCTCGAAATTCGCGCGGTGAAGGAAGAAGCGCTGCAGGCCGCGCGGATCGAACTCGACGACCTGACCGCGAAGCTGCGTGCGTCGGACGAGCAGCGTCTCGTCGCCGAGCGTTCGCTGCAGCCGCTGCGCGACCGCATCACCGAATTGCAGCTGAAGGAACAGGCCGCGCGCCTGGCCGTCGAGCAGTTCGCCGAGCAGCTCACGGCGGCCGAGGTCGACGAGGAAGCGCTGCGCGAGAAACTGACGCCGGACCTGAAGCCGTCGTACCTGCAGGGCGAGGTCACACGCCTGAACAACGCGATCAATGCGCTGGGCCCGGTCAACATGGCCGCGCTCGACGAACTGAAGGCCGCGAGCGAGCGCAAGGTGTTCCTCGATGCGCAGTCGGCCGACCTGACCGACGCGATCACGACGCTCGAGGACGCGATCCACAAGATCGACCAGGAAACCCGCACGCTGCTGCAGGGCACTTTCGACGAGGTCAACCGTCACTTCAGCGATCTGTTCCCGCGTCTGTTCGGCGGCGGCCAGGCGAAGCTGATCATGACGGGCGACGAAATCCTCGACGCGGGCGTGCAGGTGATGGCGCAGCCGCCGGGCAAGAAGAACGCGACCATCCACCTGCTGTCGGGCGGCGAGAAGGCGCTGACCGCCACCGCACTGGTGTTCGCGATGTTCCAGCTGAATCCGGCGCCGTTCTGTCTGCTCGACGAGGTCGACGCGCCGCTCGACGACGCGAACACCGAGCGTTTCGCGAACCTCGTGCGCGCGATGTCCGACAAGACGCAGTTCCTCTTCATCTCGCACAACAAGATCGCGATGGAGATGGCGCAGCAGCTGATCGGCGTGACGATGCAGGAACAGGGTGTGTCGCGGATCGTCGCGGTGGACATGGAAACCGCCGCGGGTTTTGCCCAGAATTGACGTTTGACGAAACCGGACCGCGTTCGCGCGGCGCATGGGCGCCCGTTCGCGGTTCCGACGACAAAGAATTGCTGATGGAGCGTGCATGGACGAGTTGACACTCGGTTTGATCGGCGCGGGTGCCGTCGTGGTGGGCGGCGTCGTGGTCTACAACGCATGGCAGGGCGCGAAGGTGCGGCGCAGGATGCCGCGCCCGATGCCTGAAGAGGCGGTCGAGGCGATGAATCGCAGCCCCGAACGCGACGATGAACGGCCGTTCATCGAGCCGGTGCGCCAGCCCGTGCGCCGCGAACCCGCCGCAACGGCTGCGGCGCCGGCCGGTGCTGCTGCCACCGCGAGTGCGTCGGCCGAAGCCGCGCGCGTCGAGCCGACCTTCGGCGGAGCCGCCTCGGGTGGCGCCGCGCCTGCCGACATGCCGGCCGATCTGCAGGCCGAGGCCACCGGGGCCGACACGCCGTCGGAATCGAGCGGTGCGGTCGAGCAGGCCGTCGACGAAGGGTCGGTTGCCGCAGCGCAGGACGCGCCGGCTGCCGACGCAGCGAACCACGAGCCCGCCGAACCCGTGCTGCCGGCCGCGACGACGATCTCGTCGGCGCCGCCCGCGATCGTCGATCGCCGGATCGACTGCATCGTGCCGATTCGCCTCGGCGCATCGCTGCCGGGCGACAAGATCCTGCCGGTCGCGCAGCGGCTGCGTCGTGCGGGCAGCAAGCCCGTGCATATCGAGGGCAAGCCGGAGGGCGGCAAGTGGGAGCTGCTGCAGAACGGCGTGCGTTATGAAGAACTGCGCGCGGCCGCGCAGCTGGCGAACCGCAGCGGCGCGCTGAACGAGCTCGAGTTCTCCGAGTTCGTGACGGGCGTCCAGCAGTTCGCCGACGCGATCGACGGCGCGCCGGAATTCCCGGACATGATGGAAACGGTCGCGATGGCGCGCGAGCTCGACGGTTTCGCCGCGCAGTGCGATGCGCAGCTGTCGATCAATGTGATGTCGGACGGCGCGCCGTGGTCGGCGAACTACGTGCAGGCCGTCGCTTCCCAGGACGGGCTGCTGCTGTCGCGCGACGGCACGCGCTTCGTGAAGCTCGACGCGAAGCAGAACCCCGTGTTCATGCTGCAGTTCGGCGACACGAACTTCCTGCGCGACGACCTGACGTACAAGGGCGGCAACATGATCACGCTGGTGCTCGACGTGCCGGTCGCCGAAGAGGACATCCTGCCGTTCCGGCTGATGTGCGATTACGCGAAGTCGCTGTCCGAGCGGATCGGCGCGCGGGTCGTCGACGATTCGCGCCGGCCGCTGCCGGAATCGACGCTCGTCGCGATCGACCAGCAACTGATGAAGCTGTACGCGAAGCTCGAGGAAGCCGGCATCCCGGCCGGTTCGCCGGTCACTCGGCGCCTGTTCAGCCAGTAACGCGTGTCGAATGCGGCGGCCTTCGTTGCCGCCGCACGTCGCTGCTGCAGTGCACACACGCCGCGTGCATGCGCTGCAGCGGGCCTGCGCGGCGCGCATTCGCGTGCCCCCGGCGCGGCGTCAAACTGAGATAATCGAACATCCGATTTTTCAGAACGACTCTGCCGCCAGCATGGCCCGAACCCAAGCCGAACCGCCAGCCAGCCAGCCCGACGCGCGTGCCGCGTGGCTGCGCGACCAACTCGAGCGGGCGAACTACGCCTACTACGTGCTCGACCAGCCGGATCTGCCCGACGCCGAATACGATCGGCTGTTCGGCGAGCTGCAGCAACTCGAAACCGCTCATCCCGAACTCGTGACGCCCGATTCACCGACGCAGCGCGTCGGCGGCGAAGTGGCAAGCGGCTTCACGCCGGTCGTTCATGACGCACCGATGCTGTCGCTGAACAACGGCTTCGCCGACGAGGACATCGCCGCATTCGACAAGCGCGTCGCCGACGCACTCGCGAAGACGACCGATCTCGCCGGCTCGGTCACGGACCCCGTCGAATACGCGTGCGAGCTGAAGTTCGACGGGCTCGCGATCTCGCTGCGCTACGAGAACGGCGTGTTCGTGCAGGCCGCGACGCGCGGCGACGGCACGACCGGCGAGGACGTGACGGAGAACGTGCGCACGATCCGTTCCATCCCGCTGAAGCTGAAGGGCGCGCACGTGCCGGCGCTGCTCGACGTACGCGGCGAGGTGCTGATGTTCAAGCGCGATTTCGCACGCCTGAACGAACGCCAGCGCGCGGCCGAGCAGCGCGAATTCGCGAACCCGCGCAACGCGGCGGCCGGCAGCCTGCGCCAGCTCGATCCGAAGATCACCGCGCAGCGCCCGCTGTCGTTCTTCGCGTACGGGATCGGCGTGCTTGACGGGATGCCGATGCCCGACACGCACAGCGCGCTGCTCGACTGGTACGCGTCGCTCGGCCTGCCGGTGAACCGCGAGCGCGCGGTCGTGCACGGTGCCGACGGCTTGCTCGGCTTCTTCCGCAAGGTCGGCGAGAAGCGCGAGTCGCTGCCGTACGACATCGACGGTGTCGTCTACAAGGTGAACCGGCGCGACGAGCAGGATCGCCTCGGCTTCGTGTCGCGCGCGCCGCGCTTTGCGCTCGCGCACAAGTTCCCCGCGCAGGAAGCGCTGACCCGGCTCGTCGCGATCGACGTGCAGGTCGGTCGCACCGGCGCGATCACGCCGGTGGCGCGGCTCGATCCTGTGTTCGTCGGCGGTGCGACGGTGACCAACGCGACGCTGCACAACGAGGACGAAGTACGCCGCAAGGACATCCGGATCGGCGACACCGTGATCGTGCGGCGCGCGGGCGACGTGATTCCGGAAGTGGTTGGCGCGCTGCTCGAGCGCCGGCCCGACGATGCGGCCGAATTCGTGATGCCGACCGAGTGTCCGGTGTGCGGCTCGAAGATCGAGCGCCTGCCGGACGAGGCGATCGCGCGCTGCACGGGCGGGCTGTTCTGCCCGGCGCAGCGCAAGCAGGCGCTGTGGCACTTCGCGCAGCGCCGCGCGCTCGACATCGACGGGCTCGGCGAGAAGATCATCGATCAGCTGGTCGAACTGAATCTCGTGCGCACGCCGGCCGACCTGTTCAATCTCGGTTTCGCGACGCTCGCGGAGCTCGACCGGTTCGCCGAGAAATCCGCGCAGAACCTGCTCGACTCGCTCGAGAAGGCGAAGCACACGACGCTCGCGCGCTTCATCTACGGGCTCGGGATCCGCCATGTCGGCGAGTCGACCGCGAAGGATCTCGCGAAGCATTTCGGGTCGCTGACGCCGATCATGGACGCGTCGATCGAGGAACTGCTCGAAGTGAACGACGTCGGGCCGATCGTCGCCGAGTCGATCCACCAGTTCTTCGCGGAAGAGCACAACCGCACGGTGATCGAGCAGCTGCGCGCGCCCGGCAAGGTCACGTGGCCGGAAGGTCCGCCCGCGCCGAAGGCGCCGCAGGGCGTGCTGGCCGGCAAGACCGTCGTGCTGACGGGCACGCTGCCCAACCTCACGCGCGACGCGGCGAAGGAGATGCTCGAAGCGGCCGGCGCGAAAGTCGCGGGCTCGGTATCGAAGAAGACGGATTACGTGGTCGCGGGCGCCGAAGCCGGCAGCAAGCTCGCGAAGGCCGAGGAACTCGGTATCCCTGTGCTGGACGAAGACGGACTGCACCAACTCCTGGAGGGCAACACGCCATGATTCGCGAGATCCTGAAGATGGGCGACCCGCGCCTGCTCGAAGTCGCCGCGCCGGTCGAGCGGTTCGATACCCCCGACCTGCACGAGATCGTCGCGGACATGTTCGAGACGATGCACCATGCGAACGGCGCGGGGCTCGCCGCGCCGCAGATCGGCATCGGGCTGCAGATCATCATCTTCGGCTTCGGCAGCAACAACCGCTATCCGGATGCGCCGCCCGTGCCCGAGACCGTGCTGATCAACCCGAAGCTCGAGTACATGCCGCCGGACATGGAGGAGGGCTGGGAAGGCTGCCTGTCGGTGCCGGGCATGCGCGGCGTCGTCAGCCGCTATGCGAAGGTGCGCTACAGCGGCTACGACCAGTTCGGCGCGAAGATCGACCGCGTCGCCGAAGGCTTCCACGCGCGGGT
Source organism: Burkholderia sp. Nafp2/4-1b (assembly GCF_003635165.1). Lineage (GTDB taxonomy): Bacteria > Pseudomonadota > Gammaproteobacteria > Burkholderiales > Burkholderiaceae > Burkholderia. The sequence continues at coordinate 228,616 of NZ_ML058604.1, forward strand.
CGTCCAGCACGAATACGATCACCTGATCGGCAAGCTGTATCCGATGCGGATAACCGACTTCACGCGCTTCGGTTTCACCGAGGTGCTGTTCCCCGGGCTCGATCCGGCCGACGACGACTGACCGGCGGCATCGTCGTACTTGTCGCCGTATCGGCAATGAAAAAGCCCGCTCGCGCGGGCTTTTTCATTGCGACGCACGAGGCGCGTGCTGGCCATCGTGCCGGCCGTCAGAAGGTCTCGTCGGGCGACAGATAGCGCCACTGGCCTTGCGGCAGCGCGCCGAGCATCACGCGGCCCATTCGCACGCGCTTCAGGCCGATCACTTCGAGACCGACCAGTTCGCACATGCGGCGGATCTGGCGCTTCTTGCCTTCGCGCAGCACGAAACGGAGTTGTTCGCCGTTCTGCCAGCTCACCATCGCGGGCTTCAGCGGCGCGCCGTCGAGCTCGAGGCCGTGGCGCAGCTTCGCGAGCGATTCGGCAGGGAAGTGCTGGTCGATGTCGAGCAGCCGGTCGCCGAAACGCACGCGCACCAGATACTCCTTGTCGATGTCCGACTGCTCGCCGATCAGCTGCTTTGCGATCACGCCGTTCTGCGTCAGCACGAGCAGGCCGGTGGAGTCGATGTCGAGCCGGCCGGCCGGCGCGAGCGCATGCAGGTGCTGCGGCGAGAAGCGTATCGGCGAACGGTCGCCGCTCCACTGGTTCGCGCGCGTGATCAGCACGGCCGCGGGCTCGTAGCCGTCTTCCGCCTGACCCGACACGTAACCGACCGGCTTGTGCAGCAGGATCGTCACTTGTGCGGCCTGGGCGGCGCTGGCGCGTTCGTCGATCTCGATCTTCTGGTCCGGACGGACCTTGGTGCCGAGCGTATCGATACGTTCGCCGTCGACGAGCACCCAACCCTTTTCGATCCATTCGTCCGCTTCGCGGCGCGAGCACAGGCCAAGTTCGGACATGCGCTTCGACAGGCGCATCAGGCCTGTTTCGTCGCCACGGTCGATGTCGGCCGCCGGGCGCTTGACCGGTTGAGCGGTCTTTACCGCGCCGAACGCGCGGGGTTCGCCGTCACGTGCGGGACGCGCCGGGCGGTCGCCGAAACTGCGCTTCGCACCTTCGCCGGCTGCCTTGTCCCGGTACGACGGACGCTTGCTGTCGTCGCCGGCTGCGCGACGCGGGCGCGCATCGTCATCGCGGCGCGGCGGGCGATCGGACGACGTGCGACGGTCGCCGAAACTGCGCTTCGCACCTTCGCCGGCTGCGTTGTCGCGATAGGACGGGCGCTTGTTATCGTCACCACCTGCGCGACGCGGGCGTGCATCGTCATCGCGGCGCGGCGGGCGATCGGACGACGTGCGACGGTCGCCGAAGCTGCGCTTCGCGCCTTCGCCGGCTGCGTTGTCGCGATAGGACGGGCGCTTGTAATCGTCACCGCCTGCGCGACGCGGGCGCGCATCGTCATCGCGGCGCGGCGGGCGATCGGACGACGTGCGGCGCTCGCCGAAGCTGCGCTTCGCACCTTCGCCGGCTGCGTTGTCGCGATAGGACGGGCGCTTGTAATCGTCACCACCTGCGCGGCGCGGGCGGGAGTCGTCATCGCGGCGCGGCGGGCGATCCGACGACGTGCGACGGTC
>NZ_ML058605.1:0-219157 GCF_003635165.1 Burkholderia sp. Nafp2/4-1b
GTGCATCGGCGGCGGGATGGGTGTCGCGCTCGCGGTCGAACGCGACTGAGCAGCGTCTGAGGATCGTGTACGCGTGCGGCGCCGGCCTGCGCCGCACACGCGCGAAGCACGCTTCGCGCGGGGCAGGCTCCAACAACAAGCATGATGTCCCGATGTGCTCGGCGTCCGCATAGCGGGCGCCAGCGCATCGCAGCGGTGGGGCCGGCGGCATGTGCGATGTCGCCGCTTCGCATCATTGATCAAATTATTTACCGGTGAATAATAGGATGACTAAGCGAATTGCAGTTGTGACGGGCGGGATGGGCGGTCTGGGCGAAGCGATCAGCATCCGGTTGAACGATGCGGGTTACCAGGTCGTCGTCACGTATTCGCCGAACAATACCGGCGCCGATCGCTGGCTGACCGAGATGCATGCGGCCGGCCGCGAATTCCACGCGTATCCGGTCGACGTGGCCGATTACGATTCGTGCCAGCAATGCATCGAGAAGATCGTCCGGGACGTCGGCCCGGTCGACATCCTGGTGAACAACGCGGGCATCACGCGCGACATGACGCTGCGCAAGCTCGACAAGGTCAACTGGGATGCGGTGATCCGCACGAACCTCGATTCCGTGTTCAACATGACGAAGCCGGTAGCCGAAGGCATGGTCGAGCGCGGCTTTGGACGCATCGTCAACATCGCGTCGGTCAACGGCTCGAAGGGCTCGGTCGGCCAGACCAACTACGCGGCCGCGAAGGCCGGCATGCACGGCTTCACGAAATCGCTCGCGCTCGAAGTCGCGCGCAAGGGCGTGACGGTGAACACGGTGTCGCCGGGCTATCTCGCGACGAAGATGGTGACGGCGATTCCGCAGGACATCCTCGATACGAAGATCCTTCCGCAGATTCCGGCGGGACGGCTCGGTCAACCCGAGGAAGTCGCGGCGCTGGTCGCGTATCTGTGCTCGGAGGAGGCCGGCTTCGTGACGGGCTCCAACATCGCGATCAACGGCGGCCAGCACATGCACTGACGCGCGGCGGCCCGGACGGCGTTCGCGCGTGCGTCCGGGCCGTGCTCCCGCGGTATCCAGCGCCGGGGCAGCGTGCATGCGCGCGGTGACGGAGCACGGACGCAGCAGGTTCGCCGCGCAGGCGGCAGGCCTCATGCGCCCGCGCGCCGGCTACCGTGTCGCCGCACGCACGCCGCACCGGCCTCACATTCCGGAGGAGGCATGGGTGACACCTGGATGGGACTCGCGATCGGCGGCTCGGCACTGACCGTCGCGCTGACGATGGCGATCGCGCTTCACTGGCTCGAGCGGCGCCGCGCGCGGCTGCTGCGAAACTTCGATCATCGCGATTGCTGGCTGGTCGCGTACGGCAGGTGCTTCGCGCGCCGGCCGGCGCGCCGCACGCGCAGCCGCGCGCGATGACGGTGGCGGTGCGGCACCGGCGCGTTCGCGCGTCGTGCCGCATCCCGCGCATGCAATCCGCGGCGTGCGGGACGGCCGCACTCAATCGCTGCTTTTCTCCGAGCTTTCGCTCGAACCATTCTTGTGGAAGATCCGCTTTGTCGTGCGCTTGGTGGCATCCCAGCCCTCGCGCGACGCGTGCGCGATGCCGTGCCCGACCGTCTTCGCGGCGCTCGCGGTCGCATGGCCGAAGCTGCGCGCGGCCTCGCCCGTCTTGTGCGCGGCTGCCTTCGAATCGCGCTTGATGTCCTGCTTCACTTCGGACATGTCCGCATGCGCGATCGGGCTGATCAGCGCAACAACGAACGCGGTACAAATGAACTGACGTGCTTTCACGGCCTGATTTCCTTGAGGCAAATTCATCGAGGGCCCGCGCGGCCCGCAGCCGGCGGAACGAGTGTGCCGGCCGCCGATGCATCGAGCATCACCGCGGCGCGGCCGCTGAGCAGCACGCGCTCGCCGCAGCGCAGCGCGAAGCCGTACAGCACGGAGCGATCGTCGCCGCCGATCCGTTCGGCATCGACGGTGAGCGGCAGCTCGAACGTGTCGAGCCGGTCGACGAACGCGTCGACGTTGCGCACGCTCGCAAGATAGCCGGCGCGCGGTCGAGCAGGGGGCGTCGGCGCCGGTTGCGTATCAAGCAGCGCACCGAGCAACGCGCCATGCACGGCCATCGCCTGCGCCGCATATTCGATCCCGCAGACCGACGCGAGCCGGCCGCGCGAGCGCAGCGGGTTGTGCGGATCGCGGTGGCTCGTCGCGCTGCAGCGGATGCGCACGGCGTCCCAGGCTTCGACGCGATCGAGCACGCACATCGCGCCGTCGTGCGGAATGTGCGCGGCGATCCATGCTCGATCGAGCGTCGGAGTCTGCGTCGGTGTCGGCGGCAACACGAGCGTCTTCATTGCGCGTGCCCCGGGCCGGCATCCGACGGCGCGATATCGACCTGCACACGCGCGTCTTCCAGATAGTCGAGCACGACACGCGTCGCGCGCCGGGCGGCGAGCGCGTCGAGCAGCGGCAACGCCCGCGCGGCTGGATTGCCGGTGCGCAGCGCGTCGAGTTCCGGGTTCGAAAGCGTCGTCGCGGGCGCGTCGGTGAGTTGCACGTCGATGCGCGCGAGCGTGCGTTCGCTCGCGTCGGGTGCGAACACGAGCGCGACGCCGAACGCGTCGACGATCGGCCGCACCGCGCGCAGCGGCTCCGGATAGTCGGTGTCGTACGCGATCAACAGGCTCGGCACGCGATCGACCGCGACCTGGCACAGGCTCTCGAGCAGCCCCGCAGCGAAGCTGCCGTCGTGCGCGCACAGCACGTTCGACGTGGCCATCGCGCGGGTCGCGATGCTCCAGTAGCCGGCCGGCGCGTTGTGCACGGAATTGTGGAAGCGCGTGGGCGACAGCTGGCGATCGTCGCCGGCGAGCGTCTCGCAGATCGCGTGACAGTTCTGGCCGTCGCCGCCGGACGCGCTGAACACCGTCGCGAGCGTCGCGGCATCGCGCCCGCTCGCGGCCGCCGCTGCGAGGCCGACCGCGAGCGCGACGCGCACGACGGGGCCGGTGCGGCGGCGCTCGGCCGGCGGCAGGCCGGTGGGCGGCGGCAGCACGGTGCGTGCGCTCGCATAGGGCGCGCGGCCCGCGAGCACGTCGGCCGCGTGCGGCCAGTCGTTCAGTCCCGGCCCGACGAGGCCGACGCTTTCGATGAAGGCGCTGAGTGTCATGCCGGCTCCCGGCGGTTCGCATGCTCGGCGCGGCCGAGGATCAGGCTGCAATTCGTGCCGCCGAAGCCGAACGAATTGGACAGCACCGCACGCACGCGCGCATCGCGGCTCGCGAGCACGTAGTCGGCGGCCAGCGCCGGATCGGGTTGCGTCGTGTTGACGCCGGCCGGCACGAACTGCTCGCGCAGCGCGAGCGCGGCGACGACCGCTTCGAGTGCGCCGGCAGCGCCGAGCGTGTGCCCGGTCGCACCCTTCGTCGAGCTGCACGGCGTGCGCGCGAGCAACGCGCCCACTGCGCGGCTTTCGGCGGCATCGTTGCTGGGCGTCGCGGTGCCGTGCAGGTTCACGTAGTCGATGTCGGTTGCGGCGAGGCCGGCCATCGCGAGCGCCTGCTCGATCGCGAGGCGTGCGCCGAGCCCCTCCGGATGCGGTGACGACATGTGATGCGCATCGCTCGATTCGCCGATGCCGAGCAGCAGGATTGCGTCGTCGTCGAGCGCGGCGGGCGCATCCGGCATGCGTTCGAGCAGCGCGAATGCCGCCGCTTCGCCGATCGAGATGCCGTCGCGCGCGACGTCGAACGGCCGGCACGGCTGGCGCGACAGCAGTTCGAGCGAATTGAAGCCGTACAGCGTCGTCAGGCACAACGAATCGACGCCGCCGACGACGGCCGCATCGATCAGCCCGGCCTCGATCATCCGGCGCGCGGAGCCGAACACCTTCGCGCCGGACGAGCAGGCGGACGAGATCGCCATCGCCGGCCCGCGCAGCGCGAAATACGCGCGCACGAACGCAGCCGGCGAATACGGGTTGTGCGTGTGCGCGTAGCGGAACCCGGCGGGCAGCGCGCCGCTTGCCGGATCGCGCTGCTCGTACGCGCGTTCGGTCTCCAGGATGCCGGACGTGCTGGTGCCGACGAACACGCCGACGCGCGCGGCGCCGTAGCGCGACACGGCCGCCGCGACGCGCGCGTCGAAACCGTCCTGCATGAGGCCGAGTTGCGCGAGGCGGTTGTTGCGGCACTCGAAGTCGGCGAGCTCCGCGCGCACGGGCTGCGCATCGACACCGTCGACGGCACCGATCCAGGTGTCGAGATCGGCGCGTTCGAAGTCGCACGGCGTGAGCCCGCCGCGCGCGTCGCGCAGCGCGTCGAGCGTCGCGTCGAGGCCGCGGCCGATGCAGCTGGTGGCGGTGAAGTGCGAGAGCAGGAGAGGTTTCACGAGGGTCGTATCCGGTGGCCGGAACGGGCGCCGCAGCGGGGCTGGCGGGCGCGCCGGACGTGGTCAGATTTTATCAAACGGCGGTGCCGGGAGGCCCGGCTCGCCGGGCGGTTCGAACGGCTCGGGCGCGAGCGCGGCGCGCAGCGTGGTCCACTGCAACTGCGCGTCGGCGGCCGCGCGCAGCAGCGCCGGCAGTACCTCGAGCACGACCGGTTCGTCGCGCGCGTCGCGTGCCGCGTGGCCGTCGTGTACGAGCAGGATGTCGCGCGCGGCGAGGCCGTTCAGCAGGCGGCGTGTGACGGTGCGCGCATCGTGCGCACGGGTGTCGAAGCCGCGCCGCGTCCAGCTCGCGAGTTGCAGGCCCAGCTCGCACAGCACCGGCTCGAGAAACGGATTGCGCAGCCCGGCCGGCGCGCGGAAGAAGCGCGGGCGCGTGCCGGCGAGCTCGGTCAGCGTCTGCTGCGCGGCCGCGATTTCGCGCCGCAGCGCGGCCGGCCCGGACAGCGAAAACGTATGCCGGTGCCGCTGGCTGTGATTCTCGACCGCATGCCCGCGTGCGACGATCGCCTCGATCCAGCGCGGATGACGGCGTGCGAGATCGCCGATGCAGAAGAACGTCGCGCGCGCGTCGTGGCGATCGAGCAGGTCGAGCACGCGCGGCGTCACGTCGGGGTCGGGGCCGTCGTCGATGGTCAGCGCGATCCGGCGGCCGGCGTCGGCCGGCAGGCGCGTCCAGTTCGGCCCGAGCAGCGCGCTGCGCGGCCACAGGCCGGCGGCCGTCAGCGCGAGATGCGACGCGACCACGCCACCGGCGGCCCACGGCCACGCGGCTGGCTGCGCGACGACGGCCGCGAGCGCGCCCGCGTGCAGCGCGGCCGTGCCCGCGATCAGCGGCGTCGGTTTCCAGCGGCGCGCGTCGCCGGGCTGGCGCGGCGGAACGGACGACGGTGCGTTCATGCGCGACCTCCTGTCGGATCACGATGCGCATTATTCGCGGGCGCGGCTGCGGCCGCACCACGCGGCGCGAGAATCGCCGCGAACGCGAGCGCGAGCATCGCGCCGGGGCCGACGGTCAGCCCGAAGGTTTCGAGCAGCGGCACGCGCGACAGCGCGAGCAGCCCGAAGCCGGCGACCGTCGCGAGATTCGCGATCAGCAGCGACACGAGCGTGTACGGCGTGACCGGCTGCGCGTCGTCGCGCTTGCAGAAGAACAGCGCGTAGTTCGAGCCGACCGCGACGATCAGCAGCATCCCGACGAGGTGCAGGATCGTCAGCTGCACGCCGGCCAGCGCGAAGCCGGCCGTCACCACCAGCACGGCCGCGACGAGCGGTGCGAGCGCGCGCACGACCCGGCGCGGCGAGCGCAGTGCGATCAGCAGCAGCACGGCGATCGCCGCGAATCCCGCAAGCGACAGCCGGATGTCTTCGTGCACGTAGTTCACGTACAGGCGGTCGGCTTCGGCCTTCATGTCGACGAACAGCGCGTCGGGCACGCCGGCGCGCGCGACGGCCGCGCGGATCGGCTCGGCATCGAGCGCCGGCGTTGCCGCCGACGCGGTGCGTGCGGCGTTCGGCGCGCGCAGCGGCAGCATCGCGCTCCAGCGGCCCGCGCGTTCGGTCAGCAACGCATCGACCGCGAGCGCCATCGACGTGCCGCGCAGGTCCGCGCGCGTGAGCAGCGGTGCGTGGCGCGCGGCTTCGACATCGGCGATGAACGGTGCGAACAGCTCGGGCCTGACCGCGATCGACTGGTTCGCGACGGCCTCGCGCATTCGCGCGGCGAGCGCGTCCGCACTCGGCAGGCTCGCCTGGCGCGCGCGTTGTGCAGCGTCGCTCGGCAGGTAGCGCGCGGGACTTTCGAAGCCCGCGAGCGCGCCGCGCTCGACGAGCGGCTGCAACTGCGCGGCGACTTTCTCCGCGCGTTCGAGCGCGGCCTGTTCGGTCGGCGCGGAAATCACGACGAGGTAGCGCACGTCCGGTGCGCCGACATCGGCGCGCAGGCGCGCATCGAGGGCCTGCGCGCGGGCGGGAACGGGGCTCAGTGCGGCGAGCTCGCGGCTCCACAGGCCGTCGCGATGCAGCGCGAGCGTCGCGCATGCGGCGAGCACGAGCACGGCGAGCGGCCAGCGCAACCGCGGCGCCGCAGCGGCCGCCCGTGCGAGCACCGCGCCGACGCGCGACACGTCGCGAATCGCGACGTGCTCGCCGCGCAGGTGCGGCAGCACGAAGCGCGTGATGAGCGCGGCGGCCGTCAGCCCGGCGATCGAGTACAGCCCGAGCTGAACGAGGCCCGGAAAGCCGGAGAACAGCATCGACGCGAAACCGCACACGGACGTCAGCACGCCGAGCCGGATCGTCGGCCAGTAGGCCGCAACCCATGCACGCGTTGCGTCGGCGGGCCGCATGCCGCCGCGCGAGCCGGCCTGCGCCGATTGCACGAACAGATAGATCGAATAGTCGACGGCCTCGCCGATCAGCGTCGTGCCGAAACCGAGCGTCAGCCCGTGAACCGTGCCGAACGCGACGCTGACCGCCGCGATTCCGGCCGCGATGCCGGTGAGTACCGGCAGCAATCCGAGCGCGAGCGTGCGCGGCGAGCGGTACAGCGTCAGCAGCAGCGCGACGATCAGCACGACGCTCGCGGTCGACAGCCGCTCGACGTCGTGCCGGATCGTGTCGCGCGAGTCGACCGAGAACACGCCGGGGCCGGTCATCGCGAGCGTGTACGCGGCCGGGTTCGGCAGCGTGCGCGTCGCAGCGGAAAACGCGCGGCGCACCGCGTCGATCGCGCGTGCCTGCGCGTCGGTGTCGGAGCCGGCCGCGGCCGTCTGGACGACGAGGACCGCGCGCGCGCCGTCGCGCGACGCCCATACGCCGTCGCGCATCGCGGGCTGCGTACCGCTGTCGAGCTGATCGACGAGCGCCGTCACTTCGCCGGTCGGGTCGCGCGGCAGCATCGCCTTCGCGACGAGCCCCGCCGACGAGCTCAGCAGGTCGAGGCTGTCGCCGAGCGCCTGGTGCAGGCCGTCCGCGCTGAAGCGCCGCGGCGTGACGGCCGGGCTCAGCAGGTAGCGATGGTCGAACACGAACTGCTGGTCGCGCGCGTCGTTCACGGCTTCGCCGTTGTTGATCGCCGAGAATTGCGGATCGGCGCGCAGCGTGCCGGCGACGCGCTTCGACAGTGCGGCCCGCGTCGTTGCATCGCCGCCGTCGATCGCGACGAGGATCAGCCGCGACACGATGCCGTCGCGCAGTTGATCGACGAGCACGCGCTGCCCGGCGCTCGGCGCGCGCGGCAGGAACGCGGACAGGTCGGCCGTGAAGTTCGCGCGCGCAACCGCGATCCCGCATGCGACGAGCGCGAGCAGCCACACGAGCACGGCGCGCTGCCGCCACGCGGGCAGGTGGCGCGTGGCGGCGGCGGGCGGCCGGGTAGGTTGGTCCATCAGTTCGCCGGGACGGGTTGCAGGCGCATCAGCGAATGGTCGCCGTCGGCCTGCCGGATCGCGACGCTGCGCAACACGTCGCGCGTGCCGTCGAGCGTGATCGTGCTGACGACCTTCAGCATCCGCGAGTCGAGCGGCGTGAGCGTCAGGGTCCAGTCGTCGCCGCGCCCGGCGAGCGCGACCTTGTAGACCTGCTCGAGCGCGTAGCGGTTGCCGGCGAGCGTCGCACGGATGCTGTCGATGAACGCGCCGAGTTCCGGATAGCGCGCGAGCGCGAGCGTGTACTTGCGGTTGTTGCGCTCGACGGTGAGCATGTCGCCGTCGACGACCAGGTGTTCGGGCTTCGGGCTCAGCGTGTGCTTCTCGAGATGGTCGGGTGCGACGAACACGAGCTCGCCCGACGATTCGACCGGTTGCGTGGCGATCGACAGCGTCTTCGTCTCGGTGAACGTCGCGCGCCCGGACTTGTGCTGCGCGAGCGTCGACATCAGCCGGTCGAGGGTCCACGCCGAAGCGGTGTCGGCCGCGTGCGCGGGCAGCGCGAGCGCGACGGCGGCCGTGACGGCCAACAGGCGCGCGGCGCGGCGCGGCGCAAGTGCGCGCCGAAGCGTCGGCGGGAACGGCAACAGGAAGCGGCGAATGGCGGTCATGCGTCGGAATCTCTCACGGCGGACAGGTCGGCGCACGCGTGCGCCGCGTCGCGGTGCGTGGCGGCCTCGCCGGTCTGCCAGAAATCGAAATAGTTGAACCAGTTGTACGGTGCCGCGCGACAGTATCGGTCGACCAGCGCGACGTAACGCTTGAGCGCCGCATCGACGGCCGCCGCGCGCGTGTCGCGGCGCACGTCGGAGAAGTCGGCGAGCGTCTCGAAGTGCACATCGTAGCGGTTGCCGTCGCGATAGAGGCCCGTCATGAACAGCACCGGACGCCGCAGCATCGCGGCCATGTACAGCGGCCCGAGCGGGAACGCGGCCGGCGCGCCGAGCAGCGGCAGCCGCCGCAGCGACGCGGCCGCGTCGTCGAGCAGCGTGCGGTCGGCGAGCATCCCGACCATGCAGTTCGCGTCGAGGCGCTCGCGCACCTTCAGCATCGAGTCGACCTGCCCGAGCGGAATCACTTCCGGCTTCGCGGCGGGATTCACCGCGGCGAGCGTCGCGTTGATCTTGCGCGCGTTCTCTTCGAACATCGTGACGACGACGCGCAGGTCCGGACGCGTGCGGCCGATTGCGCGGACGACTTCGAAGCTGCCGAGATGCGCGCCCATCAGGAACACGCCGCGCCCGCCGGCGAGCGCGTCGTCGACGCGCGTCTCGCCGTGCAGCCGGATGTCGAACAGGTCGAAGCGGCCGTTCATCAGGTAGAGGCGGTCGTGGATCGTCGCGGCGAACGTGAACACGTGCCGGTACACGTCGCGCCAGCGCGCGGGACGGCCGAGCACGCGGCGCAGGTAGTCGCGCGACGCCGCGCATGCGACCGGCGAGAACAGCACGAAATAGATCGCAATGGCATGCAGCACGACGCGCGACGGCCGCCGGCCGAACCGCAGCGAGATCCAGGTCATCGCGCGCAGCAACCCCGCGTTGCTGCGTTCCTGGCGCTCGGCCCACGCAGTCCGCTTCATGGCTGCGCGCCGTCCTGCGCGGCAGGCGGCGCGGACAGCACGCCGGTCGCGACGTCGCGCGCGCCGGCGCGCAGCGTGAAGCGGATCGCACCGCCTGCCGCCGCATCGAACGCGAGGTCGAGCGGTTCGCCGGGCGCGACCGGGCTCAGGAATTTCGCGGACGCGAGCCGCCACGTATCGAGCGGGCGCTTCAGCGACGCACCGAGCGCGGCGATCGCATGATCGAGCAGTACGACGCCCGGCACGATCGGATGACCGGGGAAATGGCCGGGCAGCGCCGGATGATCGGCCGGAATCGTGAACGCGAGCGGCGCGTCGGGCGCGGTGTGCTCGCGCGCGTCGGCCGCCGCGGCGCGCGTGTGACGTGCCACCAGCGCGGCGAGCACGTCGCGCGGCAGCTTGCCGGTTTCGTTGCGCGGCAACGCGTCGACGAACACGAGCGGACGCGGCATGAACGCCGGATCGATCCGCTCGCGCAGCGCGCGCTGCAGGTCGGCCGCGGCGAGCGTCGGCGCGACCACCAGCGCGACGAGGCGCGTGACCGGCTCGCGGGTCGCGTCGGCATCGGCCGCCGCCGCTTCGTCCGGCATGAAGAACACGCCGTCGACGACGTCGGCAATCGCGTTCAGCTGATGGTTCAGATACGCGAGCGACGTGCGCTTGCCGGCGATGTTGACGAGGTCCGCCTTGCGGCCGTGCAGCAGGAACCGGCCGTCGCCGAGCAGTTCCAGTGCATCGCCCATCGGCACGGGCGCTTCGACGTGCCCGCCCGACACCCATACGGTCGGACCGCTGTCGTCGTTCGCGGCTTCGTGGTCCGCTGCGTGATCGACGTCATCGGCGTCGCGCGCGTCGAGCCGGATCCCCGGGAACAACTGCCACGCTGCGCCTTGCGACGTGCGGCGCGTGGCGATCTGGCCGGTCTCGGTGCTGCCGTAGATCTCGACGAGCGGTGCGTCGAGCGCGGCCTCGGCTTCGCATGCGAGCTTTTCCGACAGCGGCGCGGTGGCCGACAGCACGAGCGCGGCCGGCGGCAGCGCATGGCCGGCCGACAGCAGCGCGCGCAGGTGGATCGGCGACGTGACGAGCACGCGCGGCTGCGGGATCGCGTCGAGTTCGTCGCGAATGTCGACCGGGTAGAACGGCTGGCGGTTGCCGAACGCGAGGCCGCCGATCAGCGCGAGCAGCACCGTCGATTCGAAGCCGTACATGTGCTGCGCGGGCACGGTGCCGATCAGCGTCGCCGCGCGGCCGTCGAGCAGGCCGAGCCGCTCGGCCGCCGCGCGCACGCAGCCGACCAGGAAGCCCCAGGTCTTGCGGTGCGGCACCGGTGCTCCGGTCGAGCCGGACGTGAACACGTACGCCATGATCCGCGCTGCGTCGATTTGCGGCACGACGCACGGTGCATCGTCGCCGCGGCCGGCTGGTGCGGCCGGTTCAGCGGAGGCCGCGTCCGGATACGCGAAGCGCGGCAGGTCGATCGTGCAGTCCTGCGTGTCGTGCAGGCAGAACGCGTCCGGCGCGAACGTCGCGAGCTGGCGCACCATTTCCGGCGTGTGCGTCGACGGCAGCAGGCTGATCTTGCCGGCGACGAGCGCCGCGCACAGGCTGACCGCGAAGCGGTAGCGGTCGCGGCACACGTTGAACACGTGGCCGCCGGCGGGCAGCAACGCCGCGACGCGCGCGACGTCGGCGACGAACGTGCGCACGGTGACGGGCGTGCCGTCGCGCCAGGCGATCGTCTGGTCCGGCGAGGAGTGGAATACCAGCGGGTGAGTCGGCATAAATCGTTCAAGGCGGAAGGCAAGCGCCGGCGCGGCCGCGATGCGGCGCCGCGCCGGCCATGAATTCATCGTGACGGCTGCGTCGATGCGCGATACGCGCGCACCGCGTCGACCATCCGCGGCCGTGCGTCGTGCGGCAGCGCGAAGCGCCGGCACGCATGTTCGGCGGCGAACATCACGGCGACGAGCGGCAGCGACAGGTAGTTCGCGAACGTGGACCACGTGACGATCGGCGCGGTCGCGAACAACAGCGTCGACACGGCGGCGGTCGCGACGAAGAACAGCGTCCACGCGAGCGTGATTTGCCGCGTGTAGCGCGCGACGGCCGGCGAGATCGTGCCGTGGATCACCGTCGCGAAGCGCGTGCACAACGGCACCTGGCCGGCCGCGAGGGTGCGGCCAAACAGCAGCGCCATCGCGAGGTTGAAGCTCGCATGCTCGAGATACAGGCCCCATTCGAAATGACGCGCGAGCGGAATGCGCGCGGCCCACAGCGCGACGGCCGCGAGCAGCCACGCCGGCACGAGCCATGCACGCCGCGGCGAGCGCAGCGCCGCGCCGAGCGCGAGCAGCAGCGGCGGCACGAGCGCCATCGCGAGGCCGAAGCCGTGCGCGCCGGGCGTCGCGGCCGCGTAGTGCGCGCCAATCTGGTACGCGGCCACCGCAGCGACCGCGCCGGCTCCGCGCGCGATGCCGAGCGGCGAGTTCATCGCGGCGCTCCGGGTGCGGGGCGCCGCTGCGGCCGCGGGCGCTGATGCGGGCACGCGAGGCCGCCGACTGTCGCGGCACGGCGGCAAACGCGCGGACAAACCATAGCGGGACGAATGGACGGAAGCGGCATGGCTGCTGAAAACATCGGGCGAATCGTAGGCCGGACGCGGGGGTCAAGCCGTCAAACATCATATGAATGGTGACCGGGACGCAGTTCCGGCCGGCTGTCGTGCACGCACATTTTAGGGCCCCGACGCGACGGTTCGAGGCGGGCGCGATCGGGTTTTGTAACCGAATGTATGGCAGCGCACCGACGCTTTCGTCGCGGCGATTCATTTCCATCCGAAGCGGCTCAAGCGTCTGGTGCGTTCCGGTCCCGAAACCGGCTGCGGCGGGGGCCCTTCAGTCTGTAACCATTCACGGTATACGCACCGATACCCATCGTCTAGAATCCGCGTAACTTTTACAAATGATCCCCAATAACGCAGGCGGGGACGCCGGCAGACGCCGGAGGGACGGAGATTCGCTCGCGCGTCGCACCCGCCGGGCGTGCACGACAGTGACCGTTTCCGCGCGCCTTCCGCTGCCGTGGGCCGCCTGCCCGCAAGCATGATGAACGCACTCGAACAAGAGCTCGCCACGCTGATCATCGGCGAACTGAATCTCGAAGACGTCCCGCTCGACACGGTGACGGCCGGGACCCCGCTCTATGGCGAGGGCTTCGGGCTCGACTCCATCGACATCCTGGAAATCGCGCTGCTGATCTCGAAGAAGTACGGCTTCGAGCTGCGCTCGGACAATCCGGACAACCAGAAGATCTTCGCGACGCTCGGCGCGCTTGCCGAATACGTCGCCGCGCATCGCACGAAGTGACGGCGCGCATGCGAGTGCGATGCGTCGCGTCGCGTCGCATCGCGTAGAAGAGGAAGGCACGTGGCGGCGGTCGCTGGACGATACGCCGCCGCGTCGATCGAGGTGAAACGCGATGAACGGAGCAATTCGATGCGGGCGCTCGTAACGGGCGGCAGCGGCGCACTCGGGCAGGCGATCTGCACGATGCTCGCGCAGGCCGGCCACGAAGTCTGGGTGCACGCGAACCGGAATCTCGCGCAGGCCGACGCGGTCGCGCAGCAGATCGTCGCGGCCGGCGGCACCGCGCATGCGATCGCGTTCGACGTGACCGATGCGGACGCGACGCGCGCCGCGCTCGCGCCGTTCATCGACGACGCGCCGGTGCAGATCCTCGTCAACAACGCAGGCATTCACGACGACGCGCCGATGGCCGGCATGTCGCGCCAGCAATGGCACAGCGTGATCGACGTGACGCTCAACGGCTTTTTCAACGTCACGCAGCCGCTGTTGCTGCCGATGATCCGCACGCGGCGCGGACGGATCGTCAACATCGCATCGGTCGCCGGCGTGACCGGCAACCGCGGGCAGGTCAACTACGCGGCCGCGAAGGCGGGGCTGATCGGCGCGACGAAGTCGCTGTCGCTCGAACTCGCGTCGCGCGGCATCACCGTGAACGCGGTCGCGCCGGGCATCATCGAATCGCCGATGGCCGAGCACGCGTTTCCCGCGGAACGGATCAAGCAGCTCGTGCCGGCGCAACGCGCGGGCCGGCCCGACGAAGTCGCGGCGATGGTCGCGTATCTGGTATCCGATGCGGCCGCCTATGTGACGGGACAGGTGCTGTCCGTCAACGGCGGGCTCGCATGACGACGACGCGCGCTGCGTCGGCTTGACGCGCAGCGACCACGTGGCTCCCGTGCCGCGAGGCCGCGCAGCATAGTGAGGAAATCGAAGTGTCAGTGCATTCAGTCGACGCCGAACGGCGCGCGTGTTCCCGGTCGTCCGCTACGAGCGCGGTCGCGCACGCACCCATCGACGCCGAACCCGCCGCGGAGCGCGGCAACCATGCGTTGCGACTCGTCCGGATCGATCGCGCGCGGCTGGCGGCGCGGCTGCACGATGCGCAACGCCGCGGCGACGCATTCGACCACGTGTTTCCCGGCGCACTGGGTGCGGTGTGCATCGGCGCGGCCGCTTCGTCGGACGATTCCACGGACGGTTCAACAGACGATTCGCCCGCGGATGCGATCGCGCGGATGCTGGCCGGCGCCGCGCCCGAGCTGCCCATCGCTCCGGTGCAGATGGCGCTGCTCGACGCGGGCAGCCACGCCCACGCAGGCGCGGTCTGCGAGATCTGGCAGTGCGACGCGCGCGATCTGCGCAGCGAACGGCGCGGTGCGCTGCAGTACCGCTACAGCGAAAGGGCCGGGCTCGTGTTCGGCAGCATCGTCGTGCAGGAAGCGGAAGCGCAACAGGCGGCCGATGCGGATCGCGACGGCGGCACGCCGCTCGAACGGGCGACCTACGATGCGTACCGCGCGCTGTTCGACGTGCTCGATACGCTCGGCACGCCGCATCCGCTGCGGATCTGGAACACCGTGCCGGCGATCAACTCGCAGCAGTTCGGGATCGAGCGCTATCGTCAGTTCAATATCGGCAGGCAGCGTGCATTCGACGCGTGCCGCCGCGCGCTGACGGGCGGCGTGCCGGCCGCGTGTGCGCTCGGTTCCGTCGTGCCGGTCGCGGGCGACATGCCGCCGGCCGCGCCGCTCGCGATCCATTTCATCGCGAGCCGCACGCCGGCCGATCCGGTCGAGAATCCGCGCCAGGTCAGCGCGTATCACTACCCGGCCGAGTACGGCCCGCGGGCGCCGACGTTCGCGCGCGCGGCCGCATGGCGCGACGGCGCTGCCGATGAGGCGGCGCTGCTGTTCGTGTCGGGCACCGCCAGCATCGTCGGGCACCGCACCGTGCATCGCGGCGACGTCGTCGCGCAAACGCGCGAGACGATCGCGAACCTGCAAGCCGTGCTCGAACAGGCCGCGCGGCAGGCGCACGGCCCGTTCACGCTCGCGGACCTGAGTTATCGCGTCTACGTGCGCGACGCGGGCGACGCCGCGGCGCTCGCCGCGATCGAGCGCGTGCTGCGCGAGGCGGCCGGCTCCGACGTGCGGTCGCTGTTTGTCCACGCGGACGTGTGCCGCGACGATCTGCTGGTCGAGATCGACGCGAGCGCCGGCCATCCGCTGGAGCAACTGTCGTGAAGCGCACGGGCCTGTCGCTGCGCGAACCGTCGCCGCGTGCGGGCGAGGCCGACGAAGCCTGTCGGCGGTCGCCGGCAGGTCATAAACTTTTGTCAGGATCATCGTCTTCGCAATCGGCCGTTCCCATGTCCAAGCTGCACGCCTCGTCCACCCATCTCGTGCTGATTCCGAGCTACAACCCGGGCGCCAAGGTCGACACGACCGTGCGCAATGCCCGTGCGCAGTGGAATCCGGTGTGGGTCGTCGTCGACGGCAGCACCGACGGCAGTGCCGAGCGGCTGCAGGCGATGGCCGACCGCGACCCGGGGCTGCGCGTGATCGTGCTGCCGGAGAACCGCGGCAAGGGCGCGGCGGTGCTCGCTGGGCTCGACGCGGCGACCGCGGCCGGCTTCACGCACGTGCTGACGATGGATTCCGACGGCCAGCATCCGGCCAACCTGATTCCCGAATTCATGGCCGTGTCCCAGGCGACGCCGGACGCGATGGTGCTGGGCCTGCCGAAGTTCGACGCGAGCGCGCCGCAGCTGCGCGTGCAGGGCCGGCGGCTGTCGAACGGATGGGCCGACCTCGAGACGCTGTGGGCCGGGATCGGCGATTCGCTGTACGGCTTTCGCGTGTATCCGATCGCGCCGCTCGCGGCGATCATGCACCGGCAGCCGTGGATGCGCGGCTTCGACTTCGATCCGGAAGCCGCCGTGCGGCTGTGCTGGGCCGGCGTGCAGCCGTTGCGCATCGAAGCGCCGGTGCGCTACTTCGGCGCGCACGAAGGCGGCGTGTCGCATTTCCACTATGGCCGCGACAACGCGTTGCTCGCATGGATGCACCTGCGGCTTTTCGCCGGTTTCGTGGTGCGGCTGCCGATGCTGGTCGCGCGACGCCTCACGCGCCGGTCGCGTTCCACGTTCAGCCGAGCGCCCGGTCACGGCGATTGATTGCACTTACTGAATCAATCGTGTGAATCGTTTCGCGGCCTGTTCCGGGCTGACGAGTAATCGACCTGTCATACGATGTAAACATCTGGTAATTTTCTGCCGGATTATGCAAAATCTCCGCTCCCAAATACTAACTACCGAGGGATCCGGGATGCATATCAAGAAAGCGGCGGCAGCGTGTGGCATGGCGTTCCTGTTGAGCGCATGCGGCGGCGTGCAGAGTCTCGACGCGAACAGCCTGACGTCGGCGGGGACCAACCTGTTCAAGGCAGCGACGCTGTCGGACAGCGACATCGCGGCACTGTCGAACGACTCGTGCAAGGCGAGCGACGCCGAATCGAAGATCGCCGCGCCGAACAGCGCATACGCGAAGCGCCTGACGAAGGTGATGAAGGGCTTCGGCGACATGACGCTGAACGGCCAGAAGATCAACTCCAAGGTCTACCTGACCAAGGACGTCAACGCGTGGGCGATGGGCAACGGCTGCGTGCGCGTGTACAGCGGCCTGATGGACATGATGAACGACGACGAGCTGCGCGGCGTGATCGGCCATGAGATGGGCCACGTCGCACTCGGTCACTCGAAGAAGGCGATGCAGACCGCCTACGCGGTGAGCGCGGCGCGTACCGCGGCCGGCGCGGCATCGCCGGGCGTCGCGGCACTGACGAGCTCGCAGCTCGGCGACATCACCGAGAAGTTCATCAACGCGCAGTTCTCGCAGACGCAGGAAAGCGCGGCCGACGACTACTCGTTCGACCTGATGAAGCAGAAGAGCATGAGCCAGAAGGGCCTCGTCACCGCGTTCCAGAAGCTTGCGCAGCTCGATGGCGGCAAGAGCTCGATGATGAGCTCGCACCCGTCGTCGGCGAGCCGTGCGCAGCACATCCAGGATCGCATCGCGAAGGGCAGCTGATCGCCGTTCGCGGCGCCTGGGTGATCCGGTGCCCGCGATGACGATGTCCAGGTAGAAACCCCCACGCTCTTGCGGGCGTGGGGGTTTCGTTTTCCAGCGGCCCGGAAAGCGGCCGCACCGCTTTGCTTATGGCACCATCCCCGGCAGCACATAGGCCTGCACGAGCGTGATCACGCCGACGATCACCGCGAACAGCAGGCTGTGGCGCACCGTGAAACGGAACAGTTCCGACTCGTTGCCGACGAGGCCCGTCGCCGCGCACGCGACCGCGATCGACTGCGGCGAGATCATCTTCGCGGTCACGCCGCCCGTGGTATTGGCGGCGACCGCGAGCGTCTCGGGCACGCCGAGCTGGTGCGCGGTCGCCTGCTGCAGCGAGCAGAAGAGGGCGTTCGACGACGTGTCCGAGCCGGTCAGGAACACGCCGAGCCAGCCGAGGAACGGCGAAAAGAACGGGAACGCGGCACCGCTCGCGGCCAGCATCAACGCGAGCGTCGACGACATCCCCGAGTAATTCGCGACGAACGCGAACGCCAGCACGAGACCGATCGACAGGATCGGGCGCGTGAGCTCCTTCAGCGTCTCGCCGAACGTGACCAGCGCGTCGCGCGGCTTCATCCGCAACAGCGCCATCGAGATCAGCGCGGTCACGAGGATCGCGCTTCCCACCGCCGACACGAGGTCGATCTTCAGCACGGCTTCGAGTGCCTTCGGCGTCGCGGCGATCGGCGCGGTCTTCACGACGAGCTGATCGAGCCCGGCCACGTGGAACTTCAGGACCGTCGACGCGAGCGCGCCGTGCGCGGCGAACAGCGCCTTGAACGGCGCGATGCTCCACACGGTGACCACGGCCGTCAGGATCAGGAACGGCGACCACGCGCGCACGGTCTGCGCGAGCGTGTACGGCGACGCCTGGCGGCGCGTGCCCGAACCGTTGCCGCCGGCGCCGAACCCGGCGAGCGCCGCACCGCCGCCCGATGCGACGATGCCGCCGGTCGCCTGCTTCGCGCTGCTCGGCTGCCAGACCTTCAGGAACGCGGCGAGCGACACGAGGCTGACGAGCGACGACGTGATGTCCGGCAGTTCGGGCCCGATGTGGTTCGACGTGAAGTACTGCGTGACCGCGAAGCTGCCGCCCGCGACGAGCGCGGCCTGCCACGTCTGCCGCACGCCGCGCAGCCCGTCCATCATGAACACGAGCCAGAACGGCACCGCGAGCGACAGCAGCGGCAGCTGGCGGCCGGCCATCGCGCCGATGTGGAACGCGTCGATGCCCGTCACCTGTCCGGCGACGATGATCGGAATGCCCATCGCGCCGAACGCGACCGGCGCGGTGTTTGCGATCAGACACAGTCCGGCCGCGTGCAGCGGCTTGAAGCCGAGGCCGACCAGCAGCGCGGCCGTGATCGCGACGGGCGCGCCGAAGCCGGCCGCGCCTTCCAGGAACGCGCCGAACGAGAAGCCGATCAGCAGCATCTGCAGCCGCTGGTCGTCGGTGATCGACAGCACCGATGCGCGAATGATGTCGAACTGGCCGGTCTTTACGACGATCTTGTACAGGAACACCGCCGCGACGATGATCCACGCGATCGGCCACAGGCCGTACGCGAAGCCGAAGCCGGCGGCCGCGAGCGCCTGCGGCACGGGCATCCCGTACGCGAGGATCGCGACGCCGAGCGCCAGCAGCAGCGTGATCGCGGCGGCGACGTGCCCCTTCATCCGCAGCGCGGCGAGCGCGACGAAAAAGAAGATGATCGGAATTGCGGCGACGAACGCCGACAGCCCGAGGCTGCCGAGCGGCGTGTAGATCTGATGCCAAACCTGCATGGTTGTCTCCTCCATGGATTTCTATCGGGACGGGTTTTGAAAGCGGATGGTCTATTCGGGCTGGCCGCGTGCGCGCAGCAGGTCGGACAGGCTGCGCGGCGCCGGCTCGAGCGGCGTGCGGTGCCGGGTCCAGCCCAGCTGCTTCGCGGGCGTCAGCGCGCGCAGCCGCGTCGCGGCCCAGCGGAACGCGCGGTACGCACGCGGATGCGCGAACGCGCCCGACCAGAAGCGCCACACGACGTCTTCCGCGCGGCTGTAGTTCGCGCCCTGGCCGCGCAGCCGATGCGCGACGGGTTCGTCGGGCTTGCGGTTCGCCTCGGTGCGCAGCCGCACGAGCAGCTGCGGAATCGGAATCCGGACCGGACACACTTCGCCGCAGGCGCCGCACAGCGTCGACGCGGTCGGCAGGTCGGCCGTCGCGTCGAGGCCGAGCAGGTGCGGCGAGATGATCTTGCCGATCGGCCCCGGGTAGGTCGTCCCGTATGCGTGACCGCCGATCCGCGTATAGACGGGGCAGTGGTTCATGCACGCGCCGCAGCGGATGCATTGCAGCGTCGCGCGCAGCTGTTCGTCCGCGTACGCCTGCGTGCGGCCGTTGTCGAGCAGCACGAGATGCAGCTCGCGCGGGCCGTCGCGCTCGCCGTCGCGGCGCGGGCCCGAGATCAGGTTGAAGTAGGTTGTGATCGCCTGGCCGGTGGCCGAACGCGTGAGCAGGCTCGACAGCGGCACGATGTGCTCGAGCTTCTCGACGACCTTCTCGATGCCCATGATCGCGACATGCGTATCGGGCACGGTGGTCGACAGCCGGCCGTTGCCCTCGTTCTCGACGAGCCACAGCGTGCCCGTGTCGGCAGCCGCGAAGTTCACGCCGGACAGGCCGATGTCCGCTTCCGCGAACGCGCGGCGCAGCGCGTGCCGGCCGGTCTGGATGAGTTCGTCGACGTCCTCCGTGTAGCGCGTGCCGGGGATGTGTTGCTCGAACAGCTCGGCGATGTCGCCGCGCGTCTTGTGGATCGCCGGCATCACGATGTGCGACGGCTTCTCGCCCGCGAGCTGCACGATGAACTCGCCCATGTCGGACTCGATGCAGTCGACACCGCGCTCCGCGAGGTAATGGTTCAGCTCGATTTCCTCGCTCGCCATCGACTTGCCCTTGATCACGCGGCGCGCGTTCCTTGCCTGCGCGATGCCGAGCACGATGGCATTGGCGTCGGCGGCCGTCTCGGCCCAGTGCACGTGTACGCCGGCCGCGGTCAGCTTCGCCTCCAGCCGCTCGAGCAGCGCGGGTAGTTGCGCGAGCGCGTGCTGCCGCACGGCTTCGCCGAGATCGCGCAGCTGTTGAAGCTCCGTGTCGTCGGGGAACTGGGTCGCGCGCTTGTCCTGCAGGAAGTCCATCGCGCCACGGAAGCTGCGGCGCAGCGCGGGATCGTCGAGCGCGGCGCGCGCACGGGCCTTGAAGTCGCCGGGGGCGACGAATTGCAGCGGTTGGTCGCTCATCGCGGCAGGTCCTCGCAGGCGGTTGCGTTCGGTTCGTCGGCCGGTTCGGTGACGATCACGACCCACAGGTTGCGCGGGCCGTGGGCGCCGTACGCCAGCGTCTGCTGGATATCGGAGGTTTTCGACGGGCCTGACACCAGCACGACGTTGGTCGGCATGCCGGCGTGCCAGCGCTCCGCGTGCACGGCCGCGTGAAGGTCCGCGTGCAGCGTGCTCGCATGCACGAGCGCGATGTGCAGCGGCGGCACCAGCGACACGGTGCGCGGCGTGCCGGGATCGGGCGCGAGCACCACGGTGCCGGTGGCCGCGATGCCCGAGCGCGCGACGGTGAAACCGGCATCGATCGTGTCGAAGAGTTCGGTTTTCCACGTGTCGATCGGCCGGTCGAACGGCACCGGCGCGACGGAGTCGGGCAGTGCTTGCACGAGGGCCGCGGATTCGGCCCGCGTCGGGTCGAGCAGCAGGCGGCGCACGCCGGCGTCGGCCAGACGCGCGGCAAGCTGCGCGGGCCACGCGTCGGCGCTCGCGCACCAGACGTCGGCATGCGATGCGGCGAGCGCGGCCTGCATTTTCTCCGCGAGCACGCAACGATCGAGGGCGTCTTGCGCGCGCCGGGCCGCGTAATGCGTGTCGATGCGCGCATCGAGCGCGGGCGCGGCATGCGTGGCGACACCGGGCGCGGCGGCGCGCAGGCGCGCGAGGATTGCGGCGCGCGCGCTCATTGCGAATCTCCGCGCAGCGAGCCGGCACCGGAGGTGCGACGCCACAGGAAGCTCGCGAGATGCTCGACGGGCAGTGCCGCGCCGGCCTGTGCCGCCGCGTGGCCGATATTCAGCAGACAGCCGCAGTCGGCCGACACGAGCCGGTCGCAGCCCGTTGCGCAGGCCGACGCGACCTTGTCGCGGACCATCGCACCCGAGATGTCGGGGTGCTTCAGCGAGAACGTGCCGCCGAAGCCGCAGCATTCCGATTCGCGTTCGTGTTCGACTCGCGTGACGCCCGGCAGTGCGTCGACCAGCGCGACGCCGTGCACGCGGGTGCCCATCTCGCGACGGGCCGCGCACGACGTGTGCAGCACCACGCGCTCGTCCGGGCCGGCGTTCGCGGCAATGCCGTCGAGCCGCACGTCGAGCACGTTCACGAGGAATTCGGTGAGTTCGTAGGTGCGCTCCGCGATCGCGCGGGCCTTCGGGCCGTGCACCGGATCGTCAGCGAACAGCGCCGGCCAGTGGTGCCGGATCATGCCCGCGCACGAACCTGACGGCACGATCACGGGCCACGCGTCGGCGAACAGGTCGAGCTGCGCGGCCGCGACGCGGCGCGCTTCGTCGGGATTGCCGCTGCTGTAGGCCGGCTGCCCGCAGCAGCTCTGGCCGCGCGGATAGTGGACGGTCAGCCCTTCGCGTTCGAGCAGGCGCACCGCGTCGAGCCCGGCTTCGGGGACGAACAGGTCGACCAGGCAGGTCGCGAACAGATACACGTGCGCGGGGGCGACAGCGGGGTAGTGCCTTTCGTTCATGTCTCGCTCCAGGGACGACGGCCCGGCATGCGAATGCGGGACGACGATTTCGCTGCATAATTCCCGCGTTGGCACCGCAGCTCAAATTGGTTGGGCCAATCGGCACCACGGGCATTCGGATGGAGACACGACGATGGCGGCGATGACGGCACGGGGCCGGACGGAATCGGTGATGCGCAAGATCGAGACGGCGCTGCTCGACGGCACCTGGCCGGCCGGCGCGCGGCTGCCGGCCGAGCGCGTGCTCGCGCAGCAGTACGGCGTGGCGCGCAACACGGTGCGCGAGGCGACCCAGCGGCTCGTTGCGCGCGGGCTGCTGCAGAGCCGGCGCGGCGCGGGCGTGTACGTGACCGACCAGTTGCGCGCGGGCATCGCGTCGCCGTGGGGTCAGCTGGTCGCCGACCACCCGGCGCTGCGCGACGACATTCTCGAATTCCGCCGCGTGCTCGAAGGCGCGACCGCGTATTTCGCCGCGCTGCGCGCCAACGCGATCGACCGGCGCCGGATCCGCACGCTGCTGCGCGAGCTCGAAACCGCGCATGCGAACGACGACGCGGCCGTCGAGGCGTCGACCGACGCGAAGCTGCACGAGGCGATCGCGCTCGCGTCGCACAACACGATGTTCCTGCACCTGCATACGAGCGTGATCGGGATGCTGCGCGAGCACATCTCGATCAACGTCGCCGGGATGACGACGTGCGACGAGCAGGCGTCCGAGCTGCTGTTGCAGCAGCACCGGGTGGTCTGCGACGCGATCTGCGCGCAGCGGCCCGAGGAGGCGCGCACCGCGATGCAGACCCATATCGACTACGTGCGCAGCCATTTCGAGCGAAGCGGCAACGCACCGTGAGATTGGTTGGGCCAGCGCCGCCACCGGCCCGGCGGCCGTTCGCACACCGCGGGCCCTGGTCCGCTGCCTGGGGGCCGTCACCCGCTGCCCGGCGCCCGCACCGGCCACCGGCCGCCCGTCGGCTGTCGGCTGTCGCCCGTCGCCCGCCACCCGCCGCCCCGAGCAACGGCTGCGCGTCGCCGCATGCGCGGCCCCGCGCGATTGACCTGGCCATCGGGCGCCCACTAGAATCGGCCGGAACCGCCCGTCAGCCGCGCGCCGCGGCGATTACGTGCCCATTGATGATCCGACTGTCGAGGAAGCTTCCGTGCTCACGTCCTTGATCCGGCGCGCGCCGGCCGCGCTGTCGTGGCGTGCCGCCTGCCGCCCGGCCCGCGCGCTGATCGTCTGCGCGCTGCTGCCGCTCGTCGCATGCGCGACGCATCCGCCCGCCACCTCGCTCGATCGCCCCGTCTCCCACGCGTTGTCGGCCGATACCGCGACGCCGCTGCGCGATGCGCTGGCCGGGCCGGAAGCCGCGCATCCGGGGCAGTCGGGCTTCCGGCTGCTGGCCGACGGCGCCACCGCGTTGCAGATGCGCATCGCGCTCGCCCGTGCCGCGACGAAGACGCTCGACATGCAGTACTACATCGCGACCGAGGACACGACCGGCAAGCTGCTGCTCGCCGCGGCGCTGTACGCGGCCGATCGCGGCGTGCGCGTGCGGATGCTGGTCGACGACCTGAACTTCCACGATATCGACCGCGTGATGGCCGCGCTGAATACGCACCAGAGCATCGAGATCCGCGTGTTCAACCCGTTCGGCGCGTCGCAGCGCGGCATGGTCGAGCGCACGACCAACTTCTTCACGAGCATCGACAGCTTCACGCGCCGGATGCACAACAAGGCGATGATCGCGGACAACCAGCTCGCGATCGTCGGCGGCCGCAATCTTGGCGACGAATACTTCAGTGCGAGCCCGACGCTGCAGTTTCGCGATCTCGACGTGCTCGCGGCCGGCCCCGTGACCCACGACATCTCCAAGAGCTTCGATGACTACTGGGCGAGCGCGAGCAGCTATCCGCTGCGCGCGCTGAATCATCAGACCTTCGCGCCGAAGGATCTCGACGCGATGCGCGACGAGCTGCGCGAGCACTGGCGCAAGAACGCCGACCCGTACAACGCGAAACCGCTGAACGCGACGCCGCTGGCACGGCAGATCACGCGCGACGAACTCGAGCTCGTATGGGCGCCGGCCGAATTCAAGGTCGATGCGCCGGACAAGGTCGCGCGGCCGACGGGCACTTACGTGAGCCCGCCGATGCAGCGCCTGGCCGACCTGACGCGCGGCGCGCGCAAGGAGTTCCTCGCGTTTTCGCCGTACTTCGTGCCGCACGATGCCGGCGTGAAGGTCCTCGGCGATACGGCCGCGCGCGGCGTGCGCGTCGCGATCGTGACGAATTCGCTCGCGGCGACCGACGCGGTTGCGGTGCAGGCCGGCTATGCGCCGTATCGCGTGCCGTTGCTGCAGCGCGGCGTCGAGCTGTACGAGTTCAAGTCGCAACCCGACCAGGCGCCACCGCGGCTGTTCGGTTCCCGCTCGCGCGCGAGCCTGCATGCGAAGGCGTACGTGATCGACCGGCAAATCCTGGTGATCGGCTCGCTGAACCTCGACCCGCGCTCCGCGAACCTGAACACCGAACTCGCGCTCGTGATCCACAGCCCGGTGCTCGCACAGCAGGCCGCGGCGATCTTCGCGCGCGTCACGCAGCCAGACGAAAGCTATCGGGTGACGCTCGCCAAGCAGGCGGACGGCAGCCCGCCCGCGCTCGAATGGACGAGTGCCGACGGCGGTCAGACCACCACCTACCACGTCGACCCGCATGCCGGGCTGCTGCGCAACGTGATGACGGGCATTTTCACGCTGCTGCCGGTCGACGATCAGTTGTAAGGGCGGGAACGTCTCAGGCCAAACCTGCGATACCGGTGCGCGAGGAAAGGTGATATGGTTGTGTGCGCAACGATATTCGTATCGTGAAGGGTGCCGCCGGACAGCACGCGCAATGCGGGCCGGAGCGGTGCCGAACGAGCGCCGCGCGAGCCGTACGCGCGATCCGCGCTGCCCATGCCGCGCGCGCCGCCAGGAGACGAGGGACGATGCGCGCCGCCGCCCATGCGGCCGCGCCCGCCCGCAACCGGAGTACCCCATGCAACGTGTACCGAACCAGCCGTTCACGCGTCCTGCCCGATTCTCCGAAGCCGAATGGCAGGCGCGCGTGCAGCTCGCGGCTGCCTACCGGATCTTCGACCATCTCGGCTGGACCGAACTGATCTACAACCATATCTCGCTGCGCGTGCCGGGCGGGGACGGCCATTTCCTGATCAACCCGTTCGGGCTTCATTACCGCGAGGTGTGCGCATCGAACCTCGTGAAGATCGACATCGACGGCAACGTGATCGGTCACTCCGACTGGCCGATCAATCCGGCGGGCTTCACGTTCCACAGCGCGATCCATGCGGCGCTCCCGGACGCGCACTGCGTGATGCACGTGCACACGACGCCGACGATGGCCGTGTGCTGCTCGCGTGACGGGCTGTCGTTCTCGAATTTCTATTCGGCGCAGCTGTACGGGAAGATCGCGTATCACGACTTCGAGGGCATT
Organism: Burkholderia sp. Nafp2/4-1b; assembly: GCF_003635165.1. GTDB lineage: Bacteria > Pseudomonadota > Gammaproteobacteria > Burkholderiales > Burkholderiaceae > Burkholderia. The sequence goes on from NZ_ML058605.1 coordinate 25,250, forward strand.
ACCGTGCATCTCGAGGAAGGCCGACGCATCGTCGACAGCGCCGGCGGGCGGCCCGTGCTGCTGCTGCGCAACCACGGTCCCGTGACGATCGGCGCGACGCTCGCGCAGACCTTCTCGCTGATGTGGCTGCTCAATCGCGCATGCGAGGTGCAGGTCGCGACGCACGCGATCGGCGATGCGCTCGCGATCGCACCGCCCGTGCTCGAGGGCTGTGTACGCGATTCGTTGAATTTCGATCCGAAGCATGGTGCGGGGCAGGATGCGTTCGACGCGTTGCAGCGCATCGTCGATCGTATCGATCCCGGCTATCGCGCATGAGGGTGCGGTGTCGATGCGCTCTCGGCACGATATCGAATTCGATCGCCATGACGAACATTGATTCGTGATGCTCGGCGGCGGGGAAACAAGCGGAATTTGCCGGCCGCAGGTCGGCATGTCGGCATGCCGATATGTCGGGCGGTGCGGGCAAAAAAAACGCGGCCGGCTGGCCGCGTGAATACTCGCAGACTCCTTCGGACGAAGGAAACAAGCAACTGTGAGACGAAGTGTAGCGAAAGGCCGCGCGCGGATTCAGGGTTTCCGCTGCAAAGGTGTCTTCCAGGTTCAGGCAGGCTGGCGGATGACCGGCGGGCTGCCGGAACGGCGGCGATCGACTACCATCATGAAGCGTCCCCGGCCGGGCGGCGCACCACGTCGTACAAGGAGGATTCATGCCGAAGTTGCGTTTGCTCCAGCTGGCGTTGCTCGCGGGCGTGCTCGCTGCCGGCGGTGCCGCCGCCGAAACGGTGCGCCTGTCCGCCAGCCTGCAACCGTCGAGCGAGGTGCCGCCCACCACGACGAAGGGCTCCGGCGGAGTCGCCGCGACCTACGACACGGCCACCCACATGCTCGAGTGGACGGCGACTTACGAACACCTCACGGGGCCGGCCACTGCCGCGCACTTCCACGGGCCCGCGCCGGTCGGCCAGAACGCCGGCGTGCAGGTGCCGATTCCGAAGGACCAGCTCGCGAGCCCGATCAAGGGTTCGAAGGAGCTCACCGATGCGCAGGTCACCGACCTGATGGGCGGCAAGTGGTACTTCAACGTGCACACGAAGGAGCATCCGTCCGGCGAGATTCGCGGGCAGATGATGCCGGCGAACTGACGCCGGTGAATCGAACGGCCGGCGGCCCGCGCGCCGGCGTTTGATATAGAGGCTCCCGTCGAGCGGCGCGGCGACGATCGCACGTACCATCGTCGCACTGCGATCACGGAGTACGTTCGATGAGTTGGCAAAGCAAGTTCGCGTGCTGGCTGCTGCGCTGGCAGTTTCGCCCCGAGACCACGCGCCCGGTGCTCGATCCTGCGCGTGCGCGCCGCTTCACCGACCTCAGAATGTACGTGCCGCGCCGCGCGCCGTCGGGTTACCGGCTGCGCGAATGCTACGGCGCCGCCGACGCGCCGCTGCGCGGCGAATGGCTCGAACGCACCGATACGGTCGCGTCGCGCGGGCCGGGCCGCACGCTGCTGTATTTCCACGGCGGCGGCTATTACTTCTGTTCGACGAAAACCCATCGGCCGCTCGTGTTCGGGCTCACGAAGCGCGCGGGCGTGCGCTCGTTCTCGCTCGACTACCGGCTCGCACCCGAGAACCGCTTCCCGGCCGCGCTCGACGACGCGCTTGCCGCCTACCGGCAACTGCTCGCGCTCGGCACGCCGCCCGAATCGATCGTGGTCGGCGGCGATTCGGCGGGCGGCGGCCTCGCGCTCGCGACGCTCGTCGCACTGCGCGACCGCGGCGAACCGCTGCCGGCCGGCGCGATCCTGTTCTCGCCGTGGACCGATCTGGCCGGCACCGGCGGCACGATGCGCAGCAACGACGGCCGCGACCCGATGTTCTCGGCCGCGGCGCTGCCGAAGGCGGCGAAGCTGTATCTGGGGGACGCGTCGCCGACGCATCCGTACGCGTCGCCGCTCTATGCGGATTTTGCCGGGCTGCCGCCGCTCTTCATCCAGGCCGGCAGCACCGAGGTGCTGCTCGACGATGCGCGCCGCGTGGCGGACCTTGCGAAGGCGGCCGGCGTGCCGGTCGAGCTCGAGGTGTGGCCCGACATGCCGCACGTGTGGCAGCTGTACACGCCGATGGTGCCGGAGTCACGCGCCGCGCTCGACCGGGCGGCCGCGTTCCTGCGCGGCGTCGCGGTCGAGCGGGCGGTTCAGCGCGCGGGCGAGCCGTCGATCGCCTGATACGCGGCCTTCACGGCGACCGAGCCGTACTTGCGCTCGAGCCGGCGCACGGTGAAGTGGCCGTGCGCCATCTGCTGGAAGTGGTCGATGAACAGCGTGTTGACGGTCGCGCCAAGCACCGCGCCAATCGCCGGGATCGACTTCGCGGCCATCTGCTCGGTGACCTGCACCGAGAAGCGCGATGCGACCGTCTGCACGAGCTTGAACACCGCCGCCGAGCCGTGCGCGGCGATTCCTTTCGTCGTGATGTCCGACGACGCCTTCGAGATCGCCTGCGCGAGCGCGCCGCGCAGCACGAAATAACCGAGATCGGCGTCTTCCGCGTCCTTGTCCGGGGTGCCGCCCATCCCGAGCACGGCGAGGCACTGCAGCTGCGTATCCACCGAAGCGAGATCCTCGCCCTCGCTGCGCGCGATGTCGCACACCGACCGGAAGATCAGCGTCGTCGTCACCGGCAGTTCGACCGGCAGCGCGAGGAAGCCGAACGCACCGCCCGCGGCCCCGGTGGTCGCGACCGCGAGCTTGTGCAGCAGGTTGCTCGGCTTCTCGGGCTCCGCGTCGGGGGTCTGCGGCTTGCCGAGCGTGCGCAGCGCGATGTTCAGGCACTTGCGCAGCGCGAGCTGCGTCGCGTCGTTGATCTTGCCGGTCGCGAAATCGGGCAGCCGCGCGATCATCTTCTCGACCGGCGCGCCCAGCACCTTCGTCAGCTTCATCGTCAACGACGGGCTTTCCAGCACCTGTTTCGCGCGCCGCAGCGCGTCCTGGTCCTCCGGCGACAGCGTCGCGGCAGGCGTGATTGAAATCGGTTCCATCACTCTCCTTTGCGGCCGAAGCGGCCCCAGAATCGGCCCCAAACCGTCGCCAGCCTAGATTACTCCGGCGTGCTAGAATTTTGAGATTGTTTGACTCGTCAAAAGTTGCGTCGACAAAAAATGGCCGTCCATACTGCCGCCCACCATTCGAGCGGGCAACTCCTGCCGTTCCGCGAATCGCTGCTGGCGATGATCGGGATCTCGTTCGTCACCATGCTGGTCGCACTCGACCAGACCGTCGTCGGCACCGCGTTGCCGACTATCGTCGCCGAACTCCGTGGCTTCGACCTGTACGCGTGGGTCGCGACCTCGTACCTGCTCAGTTCGGTGATTACCGTGCCGATCTTCGGCCGCCTCGGCGATTATTACGGCAGAAAGCCGTTCGTCATCGCGTCGATCGTCGTGTTCACCGCCGCGTCGGTGCTGTGCGGGATGGCGAACGACATGCTGTATCTGGTGCTCGCGCGCGGCCTGCAGGGGATCGGCGGCGGGATGCTGGTCGGCACCGCGTTCGCGTGCATTCCCGACCTGTTTCCCGATTCCGTCGTACGGTTGCGCTGGCAGGTGCTGATGAGTTCCGCGTTCGGCATCGCGAACGCGGTCGGACCGTCGCTCGGCGGATTCCTGACCCAGTCGTTCGGCTGGCGCTCGGTGTTCTACGTGAACCTGCCGATCGGCGTCCTGTCGCTGTTCTTCGTGTGGCGCTATCTGCCGCACCTGCGGCACGTCGAACACGAGCGCAAGATGCGGCTCGACTGGCCCGGCGCGCTGCTGATCGCGCTGTCGCTCGGCGCACTGCAGCTGTTCGTCGAATGGCTGCCGAAGTACGGCGTGATGAGCTGGGCGTCGCTGCTGCTGGTCGTCGCGGTCGGCGCCGGCATCGGGCTGTGGCAGTGGGAAAAGCGCTGCGCGCAGCCGATTCTGCCGTTCGACATGTTCGGCAACCGCGCGCTGTCCGCGCTGTTCGTGCTCGCGATCCTCGCCGGCTTCTCGATGTTCTCGCTGCTGTTCTACGCGCCGCTGCTGTTCCAGGGCGGCTTCGGGATGTCGCCGAAGGAGGCCGGGCTCGTGATCACGCCGCTCGTCGTGTTCATCACGATCGGCAGCATCATGAACGGCCGCGTCGTCACGCGCATCCGCAATCCGAACGCGATGCTGCACGTCGGCTTCGTGCTGTTCGCGATCGCGTGCGCGGGAATCGTCGTGTCGACCCACACCACGCCGACCTGGGTGCTGATGGCGCTGATGGTCGCCGGCGGAATCGGCCTCGGCTTCGTGCTGCCGAACCTCACCGTGTTCGCGCAACAGACGGCCGGCCGCGAGCACCTCGGCATTGCCACCGCGCTGCTGCAGTCGCTGCGGATGGTCGGCGGGATGGTCGGCACCGCGCTCACGGGCACGCTCGTCAACCAGCTGTATTCGAGCGGCGTGCGCGATGCGCTGTCGAGCGACCACGCACTGCAGTGGCATGCGCGGCTCGCCGATCCGCAGATCCTGATCGACCGCGCCGCGCAAGGCGGTCTGGTCGCGGAGCTGACCCGCGCCGGGCATAATGGCGCGCTGCTGCTGGAAGCGGCCCGCGAATCGCTGGTCGGCGCGATCCACCTGGGTGTCGCGATGGCGGCCGTCGTCGCCGTGGTGTCGGTGTGGCAGTGCCGCCGCGTGCCGCCGATCGCGCTGCGGCGCAAGATCGAACCGCATGTCGCGGCCGATTGACCGATTCACCGATTGAACGAGTAGAAATCAGCGCATGGAAGAACAGGACCGCGTCGCGATCTTGCAGCAATTCGGACGCACGTATCGCGCGTTCATGACCGCATTCGAAACGCAGGTCGGGCAGCCGATGCCCCGCTGGCGGATCATGGTCGCGCTGGACACGATGGGCGGGCATTCGTCGCAGAAGAAGCTCGTCGAGGTGCTGCGCATCGATCCGGGCGCGCTCACGCGCCAGCTGAAGTCGCTCGATGCGCTCGGCTGGATCGAGCGCGCATCCGATGCCCGCGACAACCGCGTGACCAACGTCACGCTGACCACCGCCGGCCGCGCCGCGTTCGACGCGTGCCTGCCGCGCCGCCAGGCGTTTCTCAACCAGACGGTGGCGCAGTTGCCGGATGACGTACTGAATGCGCTGTCGGGTGCGCTGGCGATGCTGGAATCGCGGATTGCGGATGCCGGCTCGACGCCGGCATCGCACTGAAGCGCGGGAACGGCAGGAAGGGCGGGAAGGCAGGAAGGGCGGGAAGGCAGGAAGGGTGCGACGGGGCACGCCCGTCGGCCGATCGCGACCGGCGGCGCGGGTTGCGGGCTGCTTGAACCCGCTGCCGGCCGCCGCTTCACTTCATCTCATTTCACTTCAACGCGATTCACAGCTCGATGCGCGTGCCGAGCAGCACGAGGAACTGCGCGAGCCATGCAGGATGCGCGGGCCACGCGGGCGCGGTGACGAACGGCGCATCGGTCACGGCTGCATCGACCGGGATGTCCGCATATTCGCCGCCCGCGAGCTTCACTTCGGGTGCGCAGGCCGGGTAGGCCGAGATGCGCTTGCCGCGGATCACGTCGGCGGCCGCGAGCAGCTGCGCCGCGTGGCAGATCGCGGCGATCGGCTTGCCGGCTTCCGCGAACGCGCGCACCAGCGCGATCACCTTTGAATCGAGACGCAGGTATTCGGGTGCGCGGCCGCCGGCGATCGCGAGCGCGTCGTAGCCCGACGCGTCGACGTCGTCGAACGTCGCGTTCAGCGTGAAGTTGTGGCCGGGCTTTTCGGTGTAGGTCTGGTCGCCTTCGAAATCGTGGATCGCGGTCTTGATCTTGTCGCCCGCGCGCTTGCCCGGGCAGACTGCATCGACGTGATGGCCGACAGCTTGCAGCGCCTGGAACGGCACCATCGTTTCGTAGTCTTCGGCGAAATCACCGGTCAGGAACAGGATCTTCTTCGCGGCCATGGCTTTCTCCATTGAACAGCGTTGAGGGTCCGTTCGCGCCGCGAGCGGCAGACGATGCACCGGCGGCGAAGCGGCCCCGAGGACGAATGCGCAGTGTACTCCGGCAGATTGAAGCGCGCGTGACGGCCGCCCCGCGCGGCGGCGGGGCGGCGCGTGCGATGCGTCAGAAGAAGGTTTCGACGACTTCCGTCACGCGGAACTGCGGATCGAGGACGAGCAGCTGGCGCCACTTGTCGAACGTCAGGCACGGGTGCGAGATGTCGAACGCGACCATGTCGCCGACCTTCACGTCCGCACCGGGCGGAATCTGCAGGTACGCGTGCTGGTCCATCATCCCGGTGACGGCCCAGCCTTCGCTCGCGGCGACGTCGCGCGGCGCGCTGTCGCGGCCCGGGCGGAAGTGGCGCGCCGGCTCGGGCAGGCCGGCGTCGAACGCCGCGTCGCGCTTGCCGAGCGCGATGATCGCGCGGTCGGGTTCCGGCACCGACTGCACGTACGCCCACAACTGCAGCGCGGGCAGCAGGCCCTCGCCCATCCTGCGTGCGATCGGGTTGCGCGCGAACACGTCGGTCTGCGCCTTCTTGTAGATGCCGACGTCGTGCGTCAGGTAGCAGCCCGGACGCAGCACGACTTCCGCGAAACCGGCGTCGGACGCCTTCGCGAATTCCTCCGCGACCACGTCGTACCACGCCGAGCCGGCGCCCGACAGGATCGCCGGCGTGCGCGCGAAGCGGCCGGCTTCGGCCAGCTCGCGCGTGAGTGCGACGGCGTCCTGCAGGAACGCGCGGATCTCGCCTTCCTCCTTCAGCACGCCTTCGTACAGTTCGATGCCGGCCAGCTTCAGCGTGTCCGGATAGCGCGCGATCGCGTCGAGCACGGCGGTGCGCTGCGCGGCATCGCGCACGCCCGCTCGGCCGCCCGGCACGCCGAGTTCGATCAGCACGTTCAGCGTCTTTTTCGCGTCGCCGAAGAAGCGGCCGAGCTGGTCGACGCTGTCGGCGGAATCGACGAGACAGAAAAACTCGAATTCGGGATCGGACAGCAGCCCCGCGATGATCGTCATGTTCTGGCGGCCAACCAGCTGGTTCGCGAGCAGCACGCGGCGCACGCCGCCGTGATACGCGGCCTGCGTCTGGTGCGCGGTCGCGAGCGTGATGCCCCAGGCGCCGGCGGCGAGCTGGCGGCGGAACAGTTGCGGCGCCATCGTCGTCTTGCCGTGCGGCGCGAACTGCACGCCGTACTGCTGGACGAACGCCTGCATCCAGTTCAGATTGTGTTCGATGCGATCCGCGTACAGCACCGCTGCCGGCAGGCTGACGTCTTCCGCGAGCAGGCTCCACTCGAGGCGGCCTGCGTCGTCGAGCGGCACGCTCGCGCTCGGCAGGTTGCCGAGACCCTTGCCCAACGGATTGATTGTCGGTTCCTGATAGTTTGTAACTTTCATCTCACTCCGCTCCATCATCACTATGCATTGCACTGAAGTTGACATGCAGATGGTACAGAAAGTAGCATCGGCGCGGTGATGTTATTTAGTAACATGAAGCGCCGCACCCGCTGCCATACCCGGCGCCACACCCTTTTCAGCAGATGAATACGCCCGCCACCCCGTCCGTTCCGTTCGCAGCCGAGCAGGCCCCGGCCGCCCAGCCGGTCCTCGATATCGTCGCGCGGATCGCCGAATGCGCGCCCGAGCTGCGCGAAGCCGAACGCAAGGTCGCCGCGTTCATCCTGGCCGATCTGGCGCGCGCCGCGCATGCGAGCATCGGCGCGCTGGCGCGCGACGCGGAGGTCAGCGTCGCGACGGTCACGCGCTTCGCGAAGGCCGTCGGCTGCCGCGACGTGCGCGAACTGAAGGTGCTGGTCGCGCAGGCAGCGGCCGTCGGTCAGCGCTTCCTCGTGCCGTCCGACGAGCAGGCCGACGACGACGCGAGCCCGGCATCGGTCGTCTACGACGAGATCCGCGTGGCGCTTGCGCACAATCACCAGTTGCTGCGCAACACGTCGTTCGACGCGGCGGCCGATCTCCTTGCCGGCGCGAAGATGATCTATGTGTACGGGCAGGGCGGCGGCTCGACCGCGCTCGCCGACGAACTGCGCTTCCGGCTCGTGCGCTTCGGCCGGCCGGTCGCCAGCTACCAGGACAGCCTGCTGCAGCGAATGGTGTCGGCGACGCTGTCGCGCGATGCCGTGGTCGTCGCGTTGTCGGTGAGCGGCCGCGTGCCCGAGCTGCTCGAGAGCTGCCGCCTCGCGAAGCGCTACGGCGCGCAGCTGATCGCGATCACCGCGCCGGCGTCGCCGCTCGCGAAGCTGGCCGATCACCTGATCCCCGTCGTCGCGTTCGAAACCGATTTCATTTACAAGCCGTCGACCTCGCGCTACGCGATGATGATGGCGATCGACGTGCTCGTCACCGGAGTCGCGCTGCGGCTCGGCGATGCGGGCCGAGAATCGCTGCGCCGCATCAAGCATGCGCTCGATGCGCACCGCGGCGGCGGAGACCGTCAACCGGTAGGAGACTGACCATGCATTCGCATCCCGAAGCCGCCGATACGCTGATCGTCGGTGCGCAGCTGTACGACGGCACCGGCGCGCCGCCCGTCACGCGCGACGTCGCGATCCGCAACGGCGTGATCGCCGCGATCGGCAACCTGTCGAACTGGCTCGCCGAGACCGTCGTCGATGCGAACGGCCGCGCGCTCGCGCCCGGGTTCGTCGACGTGCACACGCACGACGACACGCACGTGATCCGCGCGCCGGAGATGCTGCCGAAAATTTCGCAGGGCGTGACCACCGTGATCGTCGGCAACTGCGGGATCAGCGCATCGCCGGTGACGCTCGCGGGCGACCCGCCCGACCCGATGAACCTGCTCGGCGAGCGCGACGCGTTCCGCTATCCGACCTTCGCCGCCTATGTCGCGGCGGTGAACGATGCGCGCCCGGCGGTGAACGTCGCGGCGCTCGTCGGGCACACCGCGCTGCGCAACAATCAGATGGACCGTCTCGACCGCGCGGCAACTGACGGCGAGATCGCCGGCATGCGCACGCAGCTCGAGGAGGCGCTCGCGAACGGTGCGCTCGGGCTGTCGTCGGGTCTCGCTTACGGCTCCGCGTTCGCGGCGCCGGCGGAGGAAGTGATGGCGCTCGCCGAGCCGCTCGCGAAGGCCGGCGCGCTGTACACGACGCACATGCGCACCGAGTTCGACGCGATCCTCGATGCGATGGACGAGGCGTACCGCGTCGGCCGTCACGCGCAGGTGCCGGTCGTGATCTCGCACCTGAAGTGCGCGGGCCCGTCGAACTGGGGCCGCAGCGCCGAGGTGCTCGCGTCCCTCGAAGGCGCGCGCCGGTACCAGCCGGTCGGCTGCGACTGCTATCCGTACAGCCGCAGTTCGTCGACGCTCGACCTGAAGCAGGTGACGGGCGACATCGACATCACGATCACGTGGTCGGAGCCGCATCCGGAAGTCGCCGGCAAGCTGCTGAAGGCGATCGCGGCCGACTGGGGCGTGACCGAACAGGAGGCCGCGCAGCGGATCCGCCCGGCCGGCGCCGTGTACCACAACATGTCCGAGGACGACGTGCGGCGGATCCTGTCGCACCCGGCGACCATGGTCGGTTCGGACGGCCTGCCGAACGATCCGCTGCCGCACCCGCGGCTGTGGGGCGCGTTCCCGCGCGTGCTGGGTCATTACGTGCGCGACACGAACCTGCTGCCGCTCGAGGAAGCGATCCGCAAGATGACGTCGCTGTCCGCGCGCCGCTACGGGATCGCGCGGCGCGGCGAAGTGCACGTCGGTTATCACGCGGATCTCGTGCTGTTCGATCCGGCACGCGTGATCGACGCGGCGACGTTCGACAAGCCGCAGCAGCCCGCGCACGGGATCGACGCCGTGTGGGTGAACGGCGTGCTGACTTACGAAAACGGTCAGCCGACCGGCGAGCGTGCGGGCGGTTTCGTCGCGCGCGGCGAACGCGTGCCGGCGAGTGCCGAAGCGGCGTTCTGAGCGCACGGCGTCCGCCGATATTCCGCGTGCGCCGCGTCCGGCGCGCGCATTCGCAACGAAACGGAACTGAAACAGGAGTGAATACGATGAAGCGATATGGCGTGGGCGAAGCGAAGGGCACCGGCGGCCAGGTGATGCCGTTTGCGCGTGCGGTCGAGGCCGACGGCTGGCTGTACGTGTCGGGCCAGACGCCGATGGTGAACGGCGAGGTGGTCGAAGGCGGGATCGTCACGCAGTCGAAGCAGACGATCGAGAACGTGATCGCGATCCTGAAGGAAGCCGGCTACGGGCTCGAGCACGTCGTGCGCTGCGGCGTGTGGCTCGACGACGCGCGCGATTTCGCGTCGTTCAACAAGGTGTTCGTGTCGTACTTCGGCGAGCATCCGCCGGCGCGTGCCTGTGTTCAGTCGAGCATGGTCATCGACTGCAAGGTCGAGGTCGATTGCATCGCTTACAAGGCGCCGGCGAAGTAACGCGCCCGCGCATCCTCTGCGCACAGTGAAACAGCCCCGTCGGCGCGAGCCGGCGGGGCTGTTTCGTTTCGGGCGGGCCGCGGCCGCTGGCCGCTATCGTCTGCTTGCGACCCTCACTGCCGCGCCGTCCGCGCGTTATCCGGCATCGGCTGGTTGTAATTCGTACGGAACGGATTGATGTCGAGCCCGCCGCGGCGCGTATAGCGCGCATACACCGCGAGCTTCACCGGTTTGCACGCATGCAGGATGTCGAGAAAGATGCGCTCGACGCACTGCTCGTGAAAGCCCGTGTGATTGCGGAACGAGATGATGTAGCGCAGCAGCCCCGCGTGATCGATCTGCGGCCCCACGTAGTGAATCTGCACGCTGCCCCAGTCCGGCTGGCCGGTGACCGGGCAGTTCGAGCGCAGCAGGTCGGACACGAGCGTTTCCTCGACCGGCGCTTCGATCTCGGCGTCAGCCGCCGACAGCAGCGACGGATCGGGTTCGTACACGTCGGTGTCGAGGTCGAGCCGGTCGAGCGACAGCCCGTCGAGCTCTTCCATCTCGAGCTTGCCGAAATCGTGCGGCGACACGAGCTGCACCGACACGGTCGCGCCGCATGCGGCCGACACGTCGCGCTTCAGCACGTCGCGCACCGCGTCGACGGAGTCGAATTTCGATTGCGCGAACGAGCCGAGATACAGCTTGAACGACTTCGATTCGACGATGTTCGGCGATTCGGCCGGCACGTAGAACGTCGCGACCGCGAGCTGCGGCTTGCCGCGCGCGTTGAGCCACGACAGCTCGTATGCGTTCCAGATGTCGGTGCCGAAGAACGGCAGCGCCGACGTGATGCCGAGCTGCTCGCGCGCCCCGGCGCGCGGGATCGGGAACAGCAGCGCCGCGTCGTACTGCGCCGCGTAGACGGTGGCCTTGCCGAGCGGGGAATGTTCGGGATTCATTGCACGAAACCTTTACGACAGGAAGAGACGGTACGCCGGATTGGCGCTCTCTTCGACATACGGATAGCCGAGCGCCGCGAGGAAGCGTTCGAACTCGGCACGATCGGCCTGCGGCACCTGCAGCCCGACGAGGATCGAGCTGTAGTCCGCGCCCTGGTTACGGTAGTGGAACAGGCTGATGTTCCAGTCCGGCGCCATCGACGACAGGAACTTCATCAGCGCGCCCGGCCGCTCCGGAAATTCGAAGCGGAACAGGCGTTCGTCGAGCGCGAGCGGCGAGCGGCCGCCGACCATGTAGCGGATATGTTCCTTCGACAGCTCATCGTGCGTCAGGTCGACGGTCTTGAAGCCGTGCGACTCGAAGTTCGCGGCGATCTCGGCCGATTCGCCGCGCCGCTTGATCTGCACGCCGACGAAGATATGCGCGGACTTCTCGTCGGCGATCCGGTAGTTGAACTCGGTGACGTTGCGATCGCCGACCAGCGAGCAGAAGCGCTTGAAACTGCCGCGCTCCTCGGGAATCGTGACGGCGAACACGGCTTCGCGCGCCTCGCCGACTTCCGCGCGCTCCGCGACGAAGCGCATCCGGTCGAAGTTCATGTTGGCGCCGGACGTCACGGCGACGAGCGTCTGGTTCTCGATCCCTTCCCGTTCCGCGTAGCGCTTCGCGCCTGCGACCGCGAGCGCGCCGGACGGTTCGAGCACGCTGCGCGTGTCCTGGAACACGTCCTTGATCGCCGCGCACAGTGCATCGGTGTCGACCGTCACCACGCCGTCGAGGAATTCGCTGCAGAGCCGGAAGGTTTCCTCGCCGACGAGCTTCACCGCGGTACCGTCGGCGAACAGGCCGACTTCGGCAAGCTCGACGCGCTTGCCCGCCTGCAGCGACTGCGCCATCGCGCACGAATCCTCGGCCTGCACGCCGAACACCTTGATCTCCGGACGCACGGCCTTCACGTAGGCCGCCACGCCGGACGCGAGGCCGCCGCCGCCGATCGGCACGAAGATCGCGTGAATCGGGCCCTGGTGCTGGCGGAGGATTTCCATCGCGATCGTGCCCTGGCCGGCGATCACGTAAGGATCGTCGAACGGGTGGACGAAGGTCAGGTCGCGCTCGGCCTGCACCTTCACCGCGTGCGCGTACGCATCGCTGTACGACTCGCCGGCCTGGATCACCTCGACGCTCGGGCCGCCGTGCGCGCGCACCGCGTCGACCTTCACCTGCGGCGTCGTGACGGGCACGACGATCACGGCCTTGATGCCCATCCGCGCCGCAGAGAACGCGACGCCTTGCGCATGGTTGCCGGCCGACGCCGTAATCACGCCGCGCGCGAGCGCGTCGGCCGGAATGTGCGCCATCTTGTTGTACGCGCCGCGCAGCTTGAACGAGAACACCGGCTGGTTGTCCTCGCGCTTCAGGTACACGGGGTTGCGCAGCCGGGCCGACAGGTTGCGGGCGGGTTCGAGTTCCGTCTCGAGCGCGACGTCGTAGACGCGCGCGGTGAGGATTTTCTTCAGGTAATCGTGGGATGCCATGGGCGCTCGCGTGCGGTGCGGAAGCTGACGGTAAAGGATCAATGATAGCGCCAAGGGTCCGCCCGCATGCAAGCGGCATGCCGGCGCGCGGCCGCGGAGCCGCGCCGGCGGGCGTGTTTGTCGCGCGGCGCGTCCTTTTTTACCGGTTTAACCGCGCGGTTACCGACCGGACGGACGGCGAATGGCGGCGCAAAACCGCGCCGAGCCAGGCCTGGCGCGGGTTGCGCCGAAAGCCCCACGACCTGTCCGGCGTGTCACGGACGGCCCGATCATGGGTTAGAATTCCGTTTTGAATCAAGGATCGGAAGATGCAGAGGCACCCTCGGATCGCCCCGTTGAAGCCGTCGCCGCGCGCAGCCAGTCCCGCGGCGGAACGGCATGCGCGCCGCGCGCGATCGTGCTGATGGCTCCGAGTGCCGCCAGGCCCTGCCGGCCAGGAACGGTGAGTGAAGACCCGCTCCGGCCCCATGCGAGATAGTCGCCGGCCTGGCACGAGAACAGATTTCCCCAAGATTGCGCCTACGCGCTTGCCGACGCCCGTGCACGGTGTATCGGCCCTCCGAGTCGTCCGAACATGAACGCACCACAAGTTTTCGATCCGCATGGCGCGGCCGCCGCCGTCGCCGCCGACCCCGCGCCCCGTCTGCGCGAGATTCCCTACAACTACACGTCCTTCTCCGATCGCGAGATCGTGATCCGCCTGCTCGGCGCGGAGGCGTGGTCGGTGCTCGACGAGCTGCGCGCGGAACGCCGCACGGGCCGCTCGGCACGGATGCTGTATGAAGTGCTCGGCGATATCTGGGTCGTACGCCGCAACCCGTATCTGCAGGACGACCTGCTCGACAACCCGAAGCGCCGCGCGCTGTTGATCGAGGCGCTGAATCACCGCCTGACGGAGATCGGCAAGCGCCGCCGCGCCGATCTGACCGCGCACCGCGACGACGCCGGCCGCGAACGCGCCGAACGCGTCGAGATGCTGGAAGCCGCCGCGCAGCGCGCGGTCGACGAATTCGCCGATGAATTCGACAAGATGGCCGACCTGCGCCGCCGCGCGACCAAGGCGCTCGGCCGCTGCACGCAGAAGGACAACATCCGCTTCGACGGGCTGTCGCGCGTGTCGCATGTGACCGATGCGACCGACTGGCGCGTCGAATACCCGTTCGTCGTGCTGACCCCCGATACCGAAGCCGAGATCGCCGCGCTGATCAAGGCATGCTTCGAACTCGGCCTGACCGTGATCCCGCGCGGCGGCGGCACGGGTTACACGGGCGGCGCAGTGCCGCTCACGCCGTTCTCCGCGGTGATCAACACCGAGAAGCTCGAACAGCTCGGCGCGGTCGAGCTGACCGAACTGCCGGGCGTCGCGCACAAGGTGCCGACGATCTTCTCAGGCGCGGGCGTCGTCACGCGCCGCGTGACCGAAGCGGCCGAAGCGGCCGGCTACGTGTTCGCGGTCGATCCGACCTCGCTCGACGCATCGTGCATCGGCGGCAACGTCGCGATGAACGCGGGCGGCAAGAAGGCCGTGCTGTGGGGCACCGCGCTCGACAACCTGGCCTGGTGGCGGATGGTCGACCCGGACGGCAACTGGCTCGAAGTCACGCGCCACGAGCACAACCAGGGCAAGATCCACGACATCGCGGTCGCTCGCTTCGAGCTGAAGTGGTTCGACGGCGCGTATGCGCCGGGCGAGAAGCTGCTCAAGACCGAAATGCTCGAGATCGAAGGCCGCCGGTTCCGCAAGGAAGGCCTCGGCAAGGACGTGACCGACAAGTTCCTCGCCGGCCTGCCGGGCGTGCAGAAGGAAGGCTGCGACGGGCTCATCACGTCCGCGCGCTGGGTGCTGCACAAGATGCCCGCGCACACGCGCACCGTCTGCCTCGAATTCTTCGGCCAGGCGCGCGAGGCGATCCCGAGCATCGTCGAAATCAAGGACTACCTGTTCGAAACGTCGAAGCAGGGCGGCGCGATCCTCGCGGGTCTCGAACACCTCGACGAGCGCTACCTGCGCGCGGTCGGCTATGCGACCAAGAGCAAGCGCAATGCCTTCCCGAAGATGGTGCTGATCGGCGACATCGTCGGCGATGACGCCGATGCGGTCGCGCACGCGACGTCCGAAGTGATCCGGATGGCGAACGGCAAGAGCGGGGAAGGGTTCGTCGCGATCAGCGCGGAGGCGCGCAAGCGCTTCTGGCTCGACCGCAGCCGCACGGCCGCGATCGCGAAGCACACCAACGCGTTCAAGATCAACGAAGACGTCGTGATCCCGCTGAACCGGATGGGCGAGTACACCGACGGCATCGAGCGGATCAACATCGAGCTGTCGCTGAAGAACAAGCTGCAGCTGGTCGATGCGCTCGAAGCGTTCTTCCGTGCCGGCAACCTGCCGCTCGGCAAGACCGACGACGCGAACGAGATCCCGAGCGCCGAACTGCTGGAAGACCGCGTGCAGCAGGCGCTGGAGTTGCTCAAGCGCGTGCGTGCGCGCTGGGAGTTCGTGCGCGACCGGCTCGACCAGCCGCTGCGCGAGGCGCAGCACTACCTCGTGCAGCTTGGCTACGAGGCGCTCGCCGAGAAGTTCGCCGATCGCGCGGACGAGCAGCCGGGCGCGACCGTGTTCCACATCACGCAGGACCGCACGGTCCGCATCTCGTGGAAGCAGGAGATCCGCGCGGAACTGCGCGCGATCTTCAACGGCGGTGCGTTCAAGCACATCCTCGACGAAGCGCAGGCGATCCACAAGCGGGTGCTGCGCGGCCGCGTGTTCGTCGCGCTGCACATGCACGCGGGCGACGGCAACGTCCACACCAACATCCCGGTCAACTCCGACAACTACGAGATGCTGCAGGACGCCCACGCGTCGGTCGCCCGCATCATGACGCTCGCGCGCTCGCTCGACGGCGTGATCTCCGGCGAACACGGGATCGGCATCACGAAGCTCGAGTTCCTGACCGACGACGAGATCGCCGAATTCCGCGCGTACAAGCAGCGCGTCGACCCGAACGGCCGCTTCAACAAGGGCAAGCTGCTCGACGGCGCCGACCTGCGCAATGCGTACACGCCCAGCTTCGGGCTGATGGGCTACGAGTCGCTGATCATGCAGCAGTCCGACATCGGCGCGATCGCCGATTCGGTGAAGGACTGCCTGCGCTGCGGCAAGTGCAAGCCGGTGTGCGCGACCCACGTGCCGCGCGCGAACCTGCTGTACAGCCCGCGCAACAAGATCCTCGCGACTTCGCTGCTGGTCGAGGCGTTCCTGTACGAAGAGCAGACGCGCCGCGGCGTGTCGATCAAGCACTGGGATGAGTTCAACGACGTGGCCGACCACTGCACGGTGTGCCACAAGTGCGCGACGCCGTGCCCGGTGAAGATCGACTTCGGCGACGTCACGATGAACATGCGCAACCTGTTGCGCAAGATGGGCAAAAAGAAGTTCAACGCCGGCAATGCGGCGGGCATGTTCTTCCTGAACGCGACCAATCCGCAGACGATCAACGCCGCGCGCAGCGTGATGATGGGCGTCGGCTACAAGGTGCAGCGTTTCGCGAACGACATGCTGAAGAAGGTCGTGACGAAGCAGACGCAGCACCCGCCCGCGACGACCGGCAAGCCGCCGGCGGTCGAGCAGGTGATCCACTTCGTCAACAAGAAGATGCCGGGCAACCTGCCGAAGAAGACGGCGCGTGCGCTGCTCGACATCGAGGACAACAAGATCGTGCCGATCATCCGCAACCCGAAGTCGACGACCGTCGATTCGGAAGCGGTGTTCTACTTCCCGGGCTGCGGCTCCGAGCGCCTGTTCTCGCAGGTCGGGCTGGCGACGCAGGCGATGCTGTGGGAAGCGGGCGTGCAGACCGTGCTGCCGCCGGGCTACCTGTGCTGCGGTTATCCGCAGCGCGGCTCGGGCCAGTACGACAAGGCCGAGAAGATCGTCACCGACAACCGCGTGCTGTTCCACCGGGTCGCGAACACGCTGAACTACCTCGACATCAAGACGGTGGTCGTGTCGTGCGGCACCTGCTACGACCAGCTCGCCGGGTATGAATTCGACAAGATCTTCCCGGGCTGCCGGATCATCGACATCCACGAGTTCCTGCTCGAGAAGGGGATGAAGCTCGACGGCGTGACGGGCACGCGCTACATGTATCACGACCCGTGCCACACGCCGATCAAGACGATGGATCCGGTCAAGCTCGTCAACGAGCTGATGGGTGCGGAGAAAGACGGCTACAAGATCGAGAAGAACGATCGCTGCTGCGGTGAGTCGGGCACGCTCGCGGTCACGCGTCCGGACATCTCCACGCAGGTCCGCTTCCGCAAGGAAGAGGAACTCCGCAAGGGCGCCGCGAAGCTGCGCGCGATTCCCGTCGTGGCCGGCGACGTGCCGCCGCCGGCCGCCGCGAGCGCGACCGGCCCGGACGTGAAGATCCTCACGAGCTGCCCGTCGTGCCTGCAGGGCCTGTCGCGCTACAACGAGGACGCGAACATCGAGGCCGACTACATCGTGGTCGAAATCGCGCGCCAGGTGCTCGGCGAGAACTGGATGGCCGATTATGTCGCACACGCGAACAATGGCGGGATCGAGCGCGTGCTGGTCTAATGCGGGCATGACGACCGTCCGGTCGGGCAACGGATGAGAGCGGGCGCCGGCGCTGATGCGCCGGCGCCCGTGCACATGGGAGCGACGATGGAATGCGTGTTTTGCCGTGAAGACGGCGGCGAGGTGCTCTGGCACGACGACTTGCTGCGCGTCGTCCTCGCGACGGGCGAGCACGACTACCCGGGCTTCTGCCGGGTGATCTGGGGCACGCACGTGGTCGAGTTCTCCGATCTCGGCGAGCCCGAGCGGGCACATCTGATGCGCGTCGTGTACGCGGTGGAGCGGGCCGTGCGCCGCGTGATGCAGCCGAACAAGGTGAATCTCGCGAGCCTCGGCAACATGGTGCCGCACGTGCACTGGCACGTGATCCCGCGCTTCTCGAACGATGCCCATTTTCCGCAGCCCGTCTGGGCGCCGCGCCAGCGCAGCGTGTCCGAGGCGCTGCTGCGCTCGCGCGCGGCGCAGGCCTCGCTGCTGCACAATGCGGTGCGCGAGGAAATTCAACGAACGACCGATTCGAGGCAGCCATGAGCGGTTTGACTTCCACGACGCCGATTCCGTCCGGCGTCGTCGTGCACGCGGTGTCGCGCGTGCTCGAATTGCAGTACCCGAACGGCGAAAATTACCGGATTCCGTTCGAGCTGATGCGCGTCTATTCGCCGTCGGCCGAGGTGCGCGGCCACGGGCCCGGCCAGGAGACGCTGCAGACGGGCAAGCGCGAGGTGACGATCACCGCGCTCGAGGGCGTGGGCAACTACGCGCTGCAGCCGACGTTCTCCGACGGCCATTCGACCGGCATCTACTCGTGGGATCTGCTGTACGAACTGGCGACGCAGCAGGATTCGTTGTGGCGCGACTATTTCGACAAACTGAAGGCGGCGGGCGTCGAGCGCGACGCGCCGATGCAGGCGGCCTCCGCGCCGCACGGCCACTGCCACTGAAATCGACGGCGCCCGCTCGGCGCCGTCTTGCCATTTACTGAGGATCAACGCGATGAGCAAAACCCACTTCGGCTTCGAAAGCGTCGAAGAAACCGAAAAAGCGAAGAAAGTGGCGGGCGTGTTTCATTCGGTCGCGAGCAACTACGATCTGATGAACGACCTGATGTCGGCCGGCATGCACCGCGCATGGAAGGCGTTCACGATCGCGCAGGCGAACGTGCGTCCCGGCTTCAAGGTGCTCGACATCGCGGCCGGCACGGGCGACCTGACCAAGGCGTTCGCGAAGGCGGCCGGCCCGACGGGCGAAGTCTGGCACACCGACATCAACGAATCGATGCTGCGCGTCGGCCGCGACCGCCTGCTCGACAAGGGCATCGTGACGCCGTCGCTGCTGTGCGACGCAGAGAAAACACCGTTCCCCGACAACTACTTCGACGTGGTCACGGTCGCGTTCGGGCTGCGCAACATGACGCACAAGGATGCCGCGCTCGCCGAGATGCGCCGCGTGACGAAGCCCGGCGGCCGCGTGATGGTGCTGGAATTCTCGAAAGTATGGGATCCGCTGAAAAAAGCGTACGACCTGTATTCTTTCAAAGTATTACCGTGGCTTGGCGACAAGTTCGCGAAAGATGCTGAAAGTTACCGGTATCTTGCTGAATCTATCCGGATGCACCCCGATCAAGACACGCTGAAGACGATGATGGAACAAGCGGGCCTCGATGCCGTCAAATATTACAATTTGTCAGGTGGCGTGGTAGCTTTACACCTCGGAACCAAGTACTAAGGGGTTCTTTCCATACATTCGCCTTACATCTGGAGAAGCTGATGTCCGAATCGCGTTCGTTGTTCAACCGTAGCAAGCCGTCGAAGCCGTGGGCTCGACGGGTCGGCACGCTGCTGATGGTCGGCCTGCTCACGGCCGGCACGTTCGCATCGCTCGACGCCGAAGCCAAGCGCATGGGCGGCGGGCGCAGCATCGGCCGTCAGAGCTCCACCGTCACGCAGCGCCAGGCTACGCCGCCGGCGCAGCAGCCGATGCAGCAGGCCGCGCCGTCGCAGGCCCAGCGCGCGAATCCGGCCGCACCGGCACCGGCCGCGCAGCCGAACCGCTCGCGCTGGCTCGGGCCGATCGCCGGTCTCGCGGCCGGCCTCGGCATCGCGGCGCTGCTGTCGCACTTCGGCCTCGGCGGCGCCTTCGCGAGCATGATGGCGAACGTCATCGTGATTGCACTGCTCGCGATGGTCGGCATCTGGCTGGTCCGCAAGTTCATGAACCGTCGTCGCCCGCACGAGCCGGCGTACTCGGTCGGCGGCTCGTCGTCGGCGTCGGGCGGCTACTCGCAAAGCCCGTCGTTCCAGCAGGGCAGCACCGGCAACAACTACGCCGGCAGCGGCAGCAGCTATGCGAACGAGGCGCAGGGCGTGTTCGGCGGCGGCGCTGCGGCCGCGGGCGCGGCAGGCGCGATGGCGGCCGCACCGCTCCAGGTGCCGGCCGGCTTCGACACCGAAGCGTTCCTGCGCAGCGCGAAGGTCTACTTCGTGCGCCTGCAGGCGGCGTGGGACCAGGGCAACCTGGCCGACATCCGCGAGTTCACGACGCCGGAAATGTTCGCCGAGATCAAGATCGACCTCGATTCGCGCGGCAACGAAGCGAACCAGACCGATGTCGTGCAGCTCGACGCGGAACTCGTCGCGATCGAGGATCGCGGCATCGAGCAGTCGGCGAGCGTGCGTTTCCACGGGCTGATCCGCGAGTCGGCGAATGCGTCGGCGGCGCCGTTCGACGAGGTGTGGAACCTGTCGAAGTCGGGCAGCCAGGGCTGGCTGCTCGCGGGTATCCAGCAGATCAACACGCACTGAGCGTGACCGGCGGCCGGCCTGCCGGCTGCCCGGGCGACGGCCGCCGCACTGCGACCGCTTGCCGCCCGGGTGTGCGGTTGGCCGCGGTCTGCCGACGATCCGACGTTACAATAGAAACCCGCGTGGGCGCCCGGCCTGCGCGGGTTTTTTCTTTCCCAGCCCGATGACCTTTGCCGCCAAGCCTTTTGCTGCTGCTGTCAATCACCTGCTCGCGCGCGAATCGTGGGCGCGCGACCGCCTGATCCCCTACGCGGGCAAGACTGCCCGGCTCGACGTGCCGCCCGTCACGCTCACGCTGCTCGTGCAGCCCGACGGCTATCTGTCCGCGGTCGACGCGCACGATGCGCAACAGGTCGACGTGTCGATCGCGCTGGCGGGCGATACCGTCGCCGCATTCCTGCAGGGCGGCCAGGCGGCCGTGATGAAGCACGTGAAGATCGAGGGCGATGCGGAGTTCGCGACGCAGATCGCGAAGCTGGCCGAGCATCTGCGCTGGGAACCTGAGGAAGATCTCGCGAAGCTGGTCGGCGACGCGGCGGCGTACCGGATCGCGACGGTCGTGCGCGACGCCGGCGCGCGCGCGCGCCGCACCGGCCGCAACGTGCTCGATTCCGTCGCCGAATACTGGCTCGACGAAAACCCGCAAGTCGTCCGGCGCACGGTGCTCGGCGGCTTCGACGCCGAACTGGCGCGTGCGCGCGATGCACTCGCGCGGGTTGAAAAGCGGGTCGAGCGACTCGAACAAAAAATTGGCGCGCGCACGGGCTCCAGCCCGCGCGGCGCGCACTGAGGGCCGCAGGGCATGCGCATTTTCCGTTTCATCAAGATTGTCTACACCGTCATCCGCTTCGGCCTCGACGAGGTGATGCTGTCCCGGATCGACGACCCGCGCGTGAAGCTGCTGCTGCGGGTCACGACGATCGGCCGCCGCTATTCGTCGCCGCCCGCGGTGCGGCTGCGCCACGCGCTCGAAAGCCTCGGCCCGATCTTCGTGAAGTTCGGCCAGGTGCTGTCGACGCGCCGCGACCTGCTGTCGGTCGATTTCGCGAACGAACTCGCGAAGCTGCAGGATCAGGTGCCGCCGTTCGATTCGGCGGTCGCGATCGCGATCATCGAGAAGTCGCTCGGCGCGCCGGTCGACGAGCTGTTCGACGAATTCGAGCGCGAGCCGGTCGCGAGCGCGTCGATCGCGCAGGTGCACTTCGCGAAGCTCAAGCAGGGCGTGCATGCGGGCAAGGCCGTCGCGGTCAAGGTGCTGCGTCCGAACATGCTGCCGGTGATCGATTCCGACCTCGCGCTGATGCGCGACATCGCGACGTGGACCGAGCGCATGTGGGCCGACGGCCGGCGCCTGAAGCCGCGTGAAGTCGTCGCCGAATTCGACAAGTACCTGCACGACGAGCTCGACCTGATGCGCGAGGCCGCGAACGGCAGCCAGCTGCGCCGCAACTTCGCGGGCCTCGACCTGCTGCTCGTGCCCGAGATGTTCTGGGATTTCTCGACGTCGCAGGTGCTCGTGATGGAGCGCATGACCGGCGTGCCGATCAGCCAGGTCGAGACGCTGCGCACCGCGGGCGTCGACATCAAGAAGCTCGCGCGCGAAGGCGTCGAGATCTTCTTCACGCAGGTGTTCCGCGACGGTTTCTTCCATGCGGACATGCACCCGGGCAACATCCAGGTGAGCCTCGACCCGAAGACCTTCGGCCGCTATATCGCGCTCGATTTCGGGATCGTCGGCGCGCTGTCGGATTTCGACAAGAACTACCTCGCGCAGAACTTCCTCGCGTTCTTCAAGCGCGATTACCACCGCGTCGCCACCCTGCACCTCGAGTCCGGCTGGGTGCCGCCCGAGACGCGCGTCGAGGAACTCGAAAGCGCGATCCGCGCGGTGTGCGAGCCGTACTTCGACCGCGCGCTGAAGGACATCTCGCTCGGCCAGGTGCTGATGCGCCTGTTCTCGACGTCGCGCCGCTTCAACGTCGAGATCCAGCCGCAGCTCGTGCTGCTGCAGAAGACGATGCTGAACGTCGAAGGGCTCGGCCGCTCGCTCGACCCCGAACTCGATCTGTGGAAGACCGCAAAGCCGTATCTCGAGCGCTGGATGACCGAGCAGATCGGCCTGCGCGGCTGGTACGAGCGCTTCAAGGTGGAGGCGCCGCAGTGGAGCAAGACGCTGCCGCAGCTGCCGCGCCTGATCCACCACGCGATGGCCGCGCGCCACGATGCGCCGCGCGCGGCGAGCGAGGACCTGATGCGTCAGGTCCTCATCGAACAGAAACGCACCAACCGGCTGCTGCAGGCACTGCTGGTGTTCGGTCTTGCCGTCGGCGTCGGGGCGCTCGTCGCGCGCGTGCTCCTCGCGCTCGCATACGGCGCGTGACCGAAAGGATTCGAGCGATGTCCGAATCGAAGCAACCGTCCGCCCCCAGCGCCGCCGATTTCGCGACGCGCGACCCCGGCAACGCGTCGTTCTGGGATGAACGTTTCGCACGCGGCGTGACGCCGTGGGAATTCGGCGGCGTGCCGGACGGGTTTCGCGCGTTTGCGCAGCGGCGCGCGCCGTGTGCGGTGCTGATCCCCGGCTGCGGCAGTGCGCGGGAGGCCGGCTGGCTCGCGCAGGCAGGCTGGCCGGTGCGCGCGATCGATTTCGCCGCGCAAGCCGTGGCGGCGGCGAAGGCGCAGCTCGGCGCGCATGCGGACGTCGTCGAGCAGGCCGATTTCTTCACGTACCGGCCGCCGTTCGACGTGCAGTGGGTGTATGAGCGCGCGTTCCTGTGCGCGCTGCCGCCGGGCTTGCGCGCCGGCTATGCGGCACGGATGGCCGAGCTGCTGCCCGCCGGTGCGGTGCTGGCCGGTTATTTCTTCGTGACGAGGAAACCGAAGGGGCCGCCGTTCGGCATCGAGCGTGCCGAGCTCGATGCGCTGCTCGCGCCGCACTTCGAGCTGATCGAGGATCTGCCGGTGACCGATTCGCTGGCCGTGTTCGACGGGCACGAGCGCTGGCTCACGTGGCGCCGTCGCTGAAGCCCGCGCGTCGCGTCCGTTGCCGGAGCGCGCCGGGGTTTCGGCTATAATTCAAGGTTTTGCAAGCCGTTTCCAGTTTCCGCGGGAAAAATATCATGCCGATCTACGCCTATCGATGCGAAGCGTGCGGTTTCGCCAAGGACGTGCTCCAGAAGATGAGCGACGCGCCGCTGTCGCAGTGTCCCGAATGCGGGAAGGATGCTTTTCGCAAGCAGGTCACCGCCGCCGGCTTCCAGCTGAAGGGTTCCGGCTGGTATGTCACCGATTTCCGCGGGGGCTCGGGCGGCGCCAGTGCGCCGGCGACTGCGTCCGGCGACGCGAGCGCTGCCGCACCGTCCGCCGCGGCGCCGGCAGCCGCCGCGCCTGCTGCGACCAGTTCCGAAAGTACGACGACGAGCGCTGCGCCGGCCCCGGCTGCCGCGCCCGCCGCCGGCAGTTGACAGTCGCGGCCCGGTCGGGCCGCGCTCACACCGCGCTCCTGGCGCGGTTCATTGACGGCAGATGATGAAAAAGACGACCCTGAAAACGGTGTTCCTGACCGGCTTGCTGGTTCTCGTCCCGCTCGCGATCACGCTGTGGGTGCTCGGCCTCATCATCGGCACGATGGACCAGACACTGCTGCTGCTGCCCGAATCGTGGCAGCCGGAGCGGATGCTCGGCTTCCACCTGCCGGGGATCGGCGCGGTGCTGACGCTCGCGTTCATCTTCGTCGTCGGGCTGGCCACGCAGAACTTCATCGGCCAGAAGCTCGTCACGTGGTGGAACGCGGTCGTGCGTCACATCCCCGTCGTCGGACCGATCTACACGAGCGTCAAGCAGGTGTCGGACACGCTGCTGTCGAGCAGCGGCAACGCGTTCCGCAAGGCGCTGCTGATCGAATACCCGCGTCGCGGCTCGTATACGATCGCGTTTCTGACCGGCGCGCCCGGCGGCGACGTGGTCAACCATCTGACGGAAGAGTACGTGAGCGTGTACGTGCCCACGACGCCGAACCCGACGTCCGGCTTCTTCCTGATGCTGCCGAAGAGCGAAGTCATCGAACTCGACATGTCGGTCGATGCCGCGCTCAAGTACATCGTCTCGATGGGCGTCGTGGCGCCTTCGGCGCCGGTTCCGGCGCCCGCCCGCCGTCCCGTCGAGCCGCCGCTGTAAGTAAAGAATCATCGCCCGGGCCGCGCGTTGCGGCGCCCGTTGATCAAACCGAACGAAAGCAAACATCATGTCGATGCGTACTGAATACTGCGGTCTCGTGACCGAACACCTGCTGGGCCAAACCGTGTCGCTGTGCGGCTGGGTGCAGCGCCGCCGCGATCACGGCGGTGTGATCTTCATCGACCTGCGCGATCGTGAAGGCCTCGTGCAGGTGGTGTGCGACCCGGACCGCGCGGAAATGTTCGCGACCGCCGAAGGCGTGCGCAACGAGTTCTGCGTGCAGATCAAGGGTCTCGTGCGCAACCGGCCGGAAGGCACGGTCAACGCCGGCCTGAAGAGCGGCAAGATCGAAGTGCTGTGCCACGAGCTGATCGTGCTGAACGCGTCGGTCACGCCGCCGTTCCAGCTCGACGACGACAACCTGTCGGAAACGACGCGCCTCACGCACCGCGTGCTCGACCTGCGCCGTCCGCAGATGCAGCACAACCTGCGCCTGCGCTATCGCGTAGCGATCGAAGCGCGCAAGTACCTCGACGAGCAGGGCTTCATCGACATCGAAACGCCGATGCTGACGAAGAGCACGCCGGAAGGCGCGCGCGACTACCTCGTGCCGTCGCGCGTGAACGCGGGCCAGTTCTTCGCGCTGCCGCAGTCGCCGCAGCTGTTCAAGCAGCTGCTGATGGTCGCGAACTTCGACCGTTACTACCAGATCACCAAGTGCTTCCGCGACGAAGACCTCCGCGCCGACCGTCAGCCGGAATTCACGCAGATCGACTGCGAGACGTCGTTCCTCGGCGAGCAGGAAATCCGCGATCTGTTCGAAGACATGATCCGTCACATCTTCAAGACGACGATCGACGTCGAGCTCGACGCGAAATTCCCGGTGATGCCGTACTCGGAAGCGATGGCGCGTTTCGGTTCGGACAAGCCGGACCTGCGCGTGCAGCTCGAATTCACCGAACTGACCGACGCGATGAAGGACGTCGACTTCAAGGTGTTCAGCACGCCGGCCAACGCGAAGGACGGCCGTGTCGCGGCGCTGCGCGTGCCGAAGGGCAGCGAACTGTCGCGCGGCGACATCGATGGCTACACGGAATTCGTGCGCATCTACGGCGCGAAGGGCCTCGCCTGGATCAAGGTCAACGAGAAGGCGAAGGGCCGCGACGGCCTGCAAAGCCCGATCGTCAAGAACCTGCACGACGCATCGATCGCGGCGATCCTCGAGCGCACCGGCGCTGAAGACGGCGACATCATCTTCTTCGCGGCCGATCGCGCGAAGGTCGTCAACGACAGCCTCGGCGCACTGCGCCTGAAGATCGGTCATTCGGAATTCGGCAAGGCGAACGGTCTCGTCCAGGCCGGCTGGAAGCCGCTGTGGGTCGTCGACTTCCCGATGTTCGAATACGACGACGAAGATGCGCGCTACGTCGCCGCGCACCACCCGTTCACGAGCCCGAAGGACGAGCACCTCGAGTACCTCGAGACCGACCCGGGCCGCTGCCTCGCGAAGGCATACGACATGGTGCTGAACGGCTGGGAAATCGGCGGCGGCTCGGTGCGTATCCATCGTGAAGAAGTGCAGAGCAAGGTGTTCCGCGCGCTGAAGATCGGTGCGGAAGAGGCGCAACTGAAGTTTGGCTTCCTGCTCGACGCGCTGCAGTACGGCGCGCCGCCGCACGGCGGTATCGCGTTCGGTCTCGACCGCATCGTCACGATGATGGCCGGTGCCGACTCGATCCGCGACGTGATCGCGTTCCCGAAGACGCAGCGTGCGCAGGATCTGCTCACGCAGGCGCCGAGCCCGGTCGACGAGCGTCAGCTGCGCGAGCTGCACATCCGTCTGCGCCAGCCGGAACAGCCGAAGGCGTAACACTTGTCAAAGGTCGTGTGTGCGGCAACGTGCGCACGGCACCAACGAAAAAGGCGCCGTGGTGCGCCTTTTTCATTTTTTGCGGTACAGTCGCAGCACTTGCCGCACGTTCGGGCACAGCCCGGCGCACGGCCCTGCGCCGCATGAAACAAAGATGACGAAGCCGCCGAAAATCCCCGAATCCGTTCTCGTCGTGATCTACACGCCCGAACTCGACGTGCTGGTGATCAAGCGTGCCGACCAGGCCGATTTCTGGCAATCGGTGACCGGATCGAAGGACACGCTCGACGAGCCGCTCGCGCTCACGGCCGCGCGCGAAGTCGCCGAGGAAACCGGCATCGTGGTCGGGTCGCACGACGTGCCGCCCACCGCACTGATCGACTGGCATCACCGGATCGAATACACGATCTATCCGCAATACCTGCATCGCTATGCACCGGGCGTCACGCGCAACGTCGAGCACTGGTTCGGCCTGTGCGTGCCGCATCGTATGGACGTGACGCTGTCGCCGCGCGAGCATGTCGACCATGCGTGGCTGCCGTTCCGCGAGGCGGCCGCGCGCTGCTTCTCGCCGTCGAACGCCGAAGCGATCCTGCAATTGCCCGTGCGCGTGGCGCTCGCGCGGGCGCCGCACGGCTCGTCCGCATGAATGCGGAAGCCCGCAAGCGCTTCGCGCAATTGCGGCAGATGTTCCTGCAGGAGCGCGGCTCCGCGTCGCGGCTCGCGTTCACGACCGGCAACACGGTGCGGCTCTGCGAAACCGGCAGCGAATTCTTCCACGCGCTGATCGAGCGGATCGATGCGGCGCGCGAGCAGGTGATGCTCGAAACCTACATCTACTGCGACGATGCAGCCGGCCGCCCGGTGTCGGATGCGCTGATCCGCGCGGTGCAGCGCGGCGTGCGCGTGCGCGTGATCACCGACGGCGTCGGCACCGCGCGCCTGCCGCTGTTCGACACGTGGGCCGAGGCCGGCGTCGAGCACTGCATCTACAACCGCTACCTGTTCGGCCGCTTCGGCTTCTCGCGCACGCACCGCAAGCTCGCGGTGATCGATCATGCGGTCGCGTTCTGCGGCGGCATCAACATCGTCGACGACTACACGCAGGGCAGCGCGACGCTGCCGTTCGCGCGCTGGGATTTCGCGGTCGAGATGGCCGGGCCGGCGGTGTCGGACGTGCGCGCGGCGTTCGAGCTGCAGTGGCACCGGATCCAGTTCGGCCACAAGCCGTATGCGCAGTACGCGGCCGGCCTGCACGGCGGCGAAGCGTTCCCCGAGATGTTCCGGCGCTGGATGCGCAGCCACCGCTGGATCAAGGCTGGCGCACTGCGGGTCGTGACCGAGCCGAGCGTCGCGTTCGTCGCGCGCGACAACGTCGTGAACCGCCGCGCGATCGAGAAGGCCTATCTCGCCGCGATCGGCCGGGCGCGCCAGCGGGTCCTGCTCGCGAATCCGTACTTCATGCCGGGCCGCAAGCTGCGCCGTGCGCTGACGGGCGCGGCGCGCCGCGGCGTCGACGTGCGGGTGCTGATCGGCCGCAAGGAATTCACGGCGCTCGATACGGCCGTGCCGTTCCTGTATCACGCACTGCTGCGCGCGGGCGTGCGCGTCGCGGAATACGACAAGACGATCCTGCACGGCAAGGTGGCCGTGATCGACGACAACTGGGCGACGGTCGGCTCGTCGAACCTCGACGCGCTGAGTCTGATGTTGAACAATGAGGCCAATGTCGTGCTGGTGCGTTACGACGACGTGACCAACGCGCTGCGCGACGCGATCGCGGCTGCGTTTTCCGAAGGCCGCGAAATCGACGCCGCGCGGTACGCCGCACGGCCGCGCATCGAGCGTATGCTGAACTGGCTCGCGTACAACACGTACCGCATCCTGATGAAGGCGCTGACGGTCGGCGGTTACGACTAAGCGTTCGCTTCAAAAATCTGTCCGCACGTTCGTGCGGAAAAGCCGCTCCGGTCCCGCCGGAATCGCGCAAAATAGCGGCTCGGTTAGACACCGGTTTCTAATAATTTCCTTGTTTCGCGAGCGGCCGCACTCAATAATAGTACGGCCGTTCGATTTTATTCGAACCCCCGAACGGTTACAGAAATAGCTATGCGAAAAGGCGAACAGACGCGTGCCGCGATACTCGAAGCTGCTTTGGACCTCGCCAGCCGTGACGGGCTGGAGGGGCTGACGATCGGCCTGCTGGCCGAGCGCATGCAGATGAGCAAGAGCGGTGTGTTCGCGCACTTCGGATCGCGCGAAGACTTGCAGGTCGAGGTCGTCCGCGAGTATCACCATCGTTTCGAAAACGAGGTGTTCTTTCCGAGCCTGCGCGAGGCGCGAGGCTTGCCGCGCCTGCGGGCGATGCTGGCTCGCTGGACGGAGAAGCGCATCCAGGAGGTGACGACCGGATGCATCTACATCAGCGGGGCCGTCGAGTACGACGACCGGCCGGACAGCCCCGTGCGCGAGCAACTGATCGCGAGCGTGACGGCCTGGCGTGCCGCGATGCTGCGTGCCATTTCGCAGGCGAAGGAAGAAGGCCATCTGCGTGCGGATACCGATCCGGACCTGATGCTCTTCGAGTTGTACAGCTTCACGCTCGGCCTGCATCACGACGCACGCTTCCTGCATTCGCCGGATGCGGTGCGCCTCACGTGGGCCGCGCTGGAAAAGACGATCGTTTCGTATCAGAGCGAGAGCCGTTAGCGGCGCGTAACCCGCCCGCCAGGAGCTCGAGCCGTTTTGCCCACCTTTGGAGAGAGTCATGGGACAGTACGCCGCGCCGCTGCGCGACATGCAATTCGTGTTGCACGAGCTTCTGAACGTCGAAGCCGAGGTCAAGCAAATGCCGCGGCATGCGGACCTCGACGCCGACACGATCAACCAGGTCCTCGAGGAAGCGGGCAAGTTCTGCTCCGAGGTACTGTTCCCGCTGAACCAGGTCGGCGACCGCGAAGGCTGCACGTATGAAGGCGACGGCGTCGTGAAGACCCCGACCGGCTTCAAGGAAGCCTACCAACAATACGTCGAGGCCGGCTGGCCGGCGCTCGGCTGCGATCCGGACTACGGCGGCCAGGGCCTGCCCGCGTTCGTGAACAACGCGCTCTACGAAATGCTGAACTCGGCGAACCAGGCATGGACGATGTATCCGGGCCTGTCGCACGGCGCGTACGAATGCCTGCACGCGCACGGCGCGCCGGAACTCCAGCAGCAATACCTGCCGAAGCTCGTGTCGGGCGAATGGACGGGCACGATGTGCCTGACCGAGCCGCACTGCGGCACCGACCTCGGCATCCTGCGCACCAAGGCCGAACCCAACGGCGACGGCTCGTACTCGATCAGCGGCACGAAGATCTTCATCTCGAGCGGCGAGCACGACATGTCGAAGAACATCGTCCACCTCGTGCTCGCGCGCCTGCCGGACGCGCCGCAAGGCACGAAGGGGATCTCGCTGTTCATCGTGCCGAAGTTCATTCCGGACGCCGCGGGCGAGCCGGGCGAGCGCAACGGCATCAAGTGCGGCTCGATCGAACACAAGATGGGCATCCACGGCAACTCGACGTGCGTGATGAACCTCGACAACGCGAAGGGCTGGATGGTCGGCGAGCCGAACAAGGGCTTGAACGCGATGTTCGTGATGATGAACGCCGCGCGTCTGGGCGTCGGCATGCAGGGCCTCGGCCTGACGGAAGTCGCATACCAGAACTCGCTCACGTACGCGAAGGAACGCCTGCAGATGCGCTCGCTGACGGGCCCGAAGGCACCCGACAAGCCGGCCGACCCGATCATCGTGCACCCGGACGTGCGCCGCATGCTGCTCACGCAGAAAGCCTACGCGGAAGGCGCGCGCGCGTTCACGTACTGGTCGGCGCTGCAGATCGACAAGGAGCTGTCGCACGGTGACGAAGCGGTGCGCAAGGAAGCGGCCGACCTCGTCGCGCTGCTCACGCCGATCATCAAGGCGTTCCTGACCGACAACGCGTTCGAGTCGACCAACCACGCGATGCAGATCTACGGCGGCCACGGCTTCATCTCCGAGTGGGGCATGGAGCAGTACGTGCGCGACGCGCGGATCAACATGATCTACGAAGGCACGAACTCGATCCAGTCGCTCGACCTGCTGGGCCGCAAGGTGCTCGGCGACATGGGCGCGAAGCTGAAGAAGTTCGGCAAGCTCGTCACCGAATTCGCGGAAGCCGAAGGCGTGAAGCCCGAGATGGCCGAGTTCATCAACCCGCTCGCCGACATCGGCGACAAGGTGCAGAAGCTGACGATGGAAATCGGCATGAAGGCGATGCAGAACCCGGACGAAGTCGGCGCCGCCGCCGTGCCGTACCTGCGCACCGTCGGCCACCTGGTGTTCTCGTACTTCTGGGCGCGCATGGCGCGTCTCGCGCTCGATAAGGAAGCGTCGGGCGATCCGTTCTACAAGTCGAAGCTCGCCACCGCCCGTTTCTACTTCGCGCGTCTGCTGCCGGAAACGGCATCGACGATCCGCGCCGCGCGCGCCGGTTCGAAGACGCTGATGGAAGTCGACGAATCGCTGTTCTGACGCGAGTCCGGGCGGTGCGCGCCGCGCGCCGCCCGAACCCAACGGTTCCTGGTACTCACTTCGCCGTGCAGCCCTCCCAATCCGTGCTGCACGACATTATCCGGAGACATCCCGTGAGCAATTTCCTGATTCGCAAGGTCGCCGTGCTGGGCGCCGGCGTGATGGGCGCGCAGATCGCCGCGCATCTCGTCAACGCGCGCGTGCCGGTGCTGCTGTTCGACCTGCCGGCCAAGGAAGGCCCGAAAAACGCGATCGCGCTGAAGGCGATCGAGAACCTCAAGAAGCTGTCGCCCGCGCCGTTCGGCGTGAAGGACGACGCGAAATACCTCGAAGCCGCGAACTACGAAGACGACATCGCGAAGCTCGCCGAGTGCGACGTCGTGATCGAAGCGATCGCCGAGCGGATGGACTGGAAGCACGACCTGTACAAGAAGGTCGCGCCGCACATCGCGCCGAACGCGATCTTCGCGACCAACACGTCGGGCCTGTCGATCACGAAGCTGTCCGAAGGTTTCTCCGACGAGCTGAAGTCGCGCTTCTGCGGCGTGCACTTCTTCAACCCGCCGCGCTACATGCATCTCGTCGAGCTGATCCCGACCGCGCACACGCGCCCGGAAATCCTCGACCAGCTCGAAACCTTCCTGACGAGCATCGTCGGCAAGGGCGTCGTGCGCGCGAAGGACACGCCGAACTTCATCGCGAACCGCGTCGGCATCTTCTCGATCCTCGCGGTGATTACCGAGGCCGCGAAGTTCGGCCTGCGCTTCGACGAAGTCGACGATCTGACGGGCAGCCGCCTCGGCCGCGCGAAGTCGGCGACGTTCCGCACCGCGGACGTGGTCGGCCTCGACACGATGGCGCACGTGATCAAGACGATGCAGGACAACCTCGCCGACGATCCGTTCTTCCCGGTCTACCAGACGCCTGCCGTGCTCGCCGAACTGGTGAAGCAGGGCGCGCTCGGCCAGAAGACGGGCGGCGGCTTCTACAAGAAGGAAGGCAAGGCGATCAAGGTGCTCGACGCGAAGACGGGCACCTACGTGGATTCGGGCGCGAAGGCGGACGAGACCGTCGGCCGCATCCTGAAGCGCCCGCCGGCGGAACGCCTGAAGCTGCTGCGCGAGACGGACCATCCGCATGCGCAGTTCCTGTGGTCGATCTTCCGCGACGTGTTCCACTACATCGGCGTGCATCTCGAGTCGATCGCCGACAACGCGCGCGACGTCGACCTCGCGATCCGCTGGGGCTTCGGCTGGAACGAAGGCCCGTTCGAAGGCTGGCAGGCCGCCGGCTGGAAGCAGGTTGCCGAGTGGGTGCAGGAAGACATCGCGGCCGGCAAGGCGCTCGCGAACGTGCCGCTGCCGTCGTGGGTGCTCGAAGGCCCGGTCGCCGAGCAGGGCGGCGTGCACACGGCCGAAGGCTCGTGGGCGCCGGCATCGAAGCGCTTCGTGCCGCGCTCGGACCTGGCCGTGTACGACAAGCAGGTGTTCCGCGCGCCGCTGCTGGGCGAAGCCGGTGCCGATCCTAAGACGTACGGCAAGACGCTGTTCGAAACCGACGCGGTGCGTGCCTGGGTCGACGATCGTGCCGGTGAAGACGACGTCGTGATCGTGTCGTTCAAGTCGAAGATGAACACGATCGGACCGAGCGTGATCGACGGCCTCGTGCAGGCGATCGAACTCGCGGAGAAGGATTACAAGGGCGTGGTGATCTGGCAGTCGACGTCGCTGAAGCTCGGCACGCCGGGCGGCCCGTTCTCGGCCGGCGCGAACCTCGAAGAGGCGATGCCCGCGTTCATGATGGGCGGCGCGAAGGGCATCGAGCCGTTCGTGAAGAAGTTCCAGGAAGGCATGCTGCGCGTGAAGTACGCGAACGTACCGGTGGTGGCGGCCGTGTCGGGCATCGCGCTCGGCGGCGGGTGCGAGCTGATGCTGCACAGCGCGAAGCGCGTCGTGCACGTCGAGAGCTACATCGGTCTCGTCGAAGTGGGCGTCGGCCTCGTGCCGGCCGGCGGCGGCCTGAAGGAAGCGGCGCTGCGCGCGGCGGAAGCCGCCACGGCCGCGAACGCGACCACCGACATCCTGAAGTTCGTCACGAAGTCGTTCGAGAACGCCGCGATGGCGAAGGTATCGGCGTCCGCGCACGATGCACGTGCGATGGGTTACGTGAAGCCGTCCGACACGATCATCTTCAACGTGTTCGAACTGCTCGACACCGCGAAGAAGGAAGCGCGTGCGCTGGCAGCCACCGGCTACCGTGCGCCGCTGCGCGCGAAGGACGTGCCGGTCGCGGGCCGCTCGGCAATCGCGACGATCAAGGCATCGCTCGTCAACATGCGTGACGGCCGCTTCATCAGCGACCACGACTACCTGATCGCGAGCCGCATCGCCGAAGCCGTGTGCGGCGGCGACGTCGAAGCCGGCAGCCTCGTCGACGAGCAATGGCTGCTCGCGCTCGAGCGCCGCGCGTTCGTCGAGCTGCTCGGCACGCAGAAGACGCAGGAACGGATCATGGGCATGTTGCAGACCGGCAAGCCGGTGCGTAACTGAGCGAGCAGACAAGGAGTCTGAAATGAGCAAACAACTGCAAGACGCATACATCGTCGCCGCCAGCCGCACCCCGATCGGCAAGGCACCGCGCGGAGTCTTCAAGAACACGCGCCCCGACGAGCTGCTGGTTCACGCGATCAAGTCGGCGGTCGCGCAGGTGCCGGGCTTCGACACGAAGCTGATCGAGGACGCGATCATCGGCTGCGCGATTCCGGAAGCCGAGCAGGGCCTGAACGTCGCACGGATGGGCGCGCTGCTCGCGGGCCTGCCGCAGACGGTCGGCGGCGTGACGGTCAACCGTTTCTGCGCGTCGGGCATCACCGCGCTGGCGATGGCGGCCGACCGCATCCGCGTCGGTGAATCGGACGCGATCTTCGCGGGCGGCTGCGAGTCGATGAGCATGGTGCCGATGATGGGCAACAAGCCGTCGATGTCGCCGCACATCTTCGATCGCAGCGAAGACTTCGGCATTGCATACGGGATGGGCCTGACCGCCGAGCGCGTCGCCGAGCAGTGGAAGGTGAGCCGCGAAGACCAGGACGCGTTCTCGGTCGAATCGCACCGCAAGGCGCTTGCCGCGCAGCAGGCCGGCGAATTCGGCGACGAAATCGCCGCGTACACGATCACCGAGCGTTTCCCGAATCTCGCGACCGGCGAAATCGACGTGAAGACGCGCGAGATCGCGCTCGACGAAGGTCCGCGTGCGGACACGACGCTCGAAGGCCTCGCGAAGCTCCGCACGGTGTTCGCGAACAAGGGCTCGGTCACGGCCGGCAACAGCTCGCAGACTTCGGACGGCGCGGGCGCGCTGCTGGTGGTGTCGGAGAAGGTGCTCAAGGAATTCAACCTGACGCCGCTCGCGCGCTTCGTGAGCTTCGCAGTGCGCGGCGTGCCGCCGGAAATCATGGGCATCGGTCCGAAGGAAGCGATTCCGGCCGCGCTGAAGGCCGCGGGCCTGAAGCAGGACGATCTCGACTGGATCGAGCTGAACGAGGCCTTCGCCGCGCAGTCGCTGGCGGTGATCCGCGATCTCGGCCTCGATCCGTCGAAGGTCAACCCGGTCGGCGGCGCGATCGCGCTCGGCCACCCGCTCGGCGCGACCGGCGCGATCCGCGCGGCGACCGTCGTGCACGGCCTGCGCCGTCGCAACCTGAAATACGGGATGGTCACGATGTGCGTCGGCACCGGCATGGGTGCGGCGGGCATCATCGAACGCCTGTAAGCGGAGCGGGACAGTAACGATCACGGTGCGCGAGCCACGAGCTTGCGCACCGTTTTTCATTCCGGAAGAGGAAAGTCAAAGGAGACGGTTGTGGCCGAAATTCAAGTGGAACGCGCCGACGGCGTGCTGACGATCACGATCGCGCGCCCGGCGAAGAAGAACGCGCTGACGGCGGCGATGTACCAGGCGATGGCTGACGCGCTCGCCGATGCGCAGGAAGACAAGGCGATCCGTGCGATCCTGCTGCGCGGCGGCGACGGCAACTTCAGCGCGGGGAACGATCTCGAGGACTTCCTGAAGACGCCGCCGAAGGACAAGAACGCACCGGTGTTCCAGTTCCTCGGTCGCATCAGCACTGCGAGCAAGCCGATCGTCGCCGCGGTGCCGGGCATCGCGGTCGGCGTGGGTGTGACAATGCTGCTGCATTGCGATCTCGTGTACGCGGCCGACACCGCGACGTTCTCGCTGCCGTTCGTGCAGTTGGGGCTGTGTCCGGAGGCCGCGTCGAGCGTGCTGCTGCCGCGCCTGGCCGGCCATCAGATCGCCGCTGAAAAGCTGCTGCTCGGCGAAGCGTTCGACGCGCTCGAAGCGCACCGGATCGGCATCGTCAATCGCGTGCTGCCGGCGGCCGAGCTCGACGCGTTCGCGGCGAAGCAGGCCGCGAAGCTCGCCGCGCTGCCGGCGTCGTCGCTGCGCGTGACGAAGGCGCTGTTGAAGCAGACGGGCGGCGTGGCGATTGCCGAGCGGATGTCGGAGGAAGCCGGCCACTTCTCCGCGATGCTGCTCGCACCGGAAGCCCGCGAGGCGATGACGGCGTTCTTCGAGAAGCGCAAGCCGGATTTCCGTCAGTTCGACTGACGGATCGAAGCGCGCCGGCGGGAGACCGTCGGCGCGCTCGCGCGGCCTGAATCAGGCCGTGCCGTAGTCGACGTGGCCGGTTTCGCGGCAGAAACTGACCAGTCGCAAGCCGGCCGCCTTCGCGATCTCGATTGCGAGCGACGACGGCGCGGAGATCGTCGCGACCAGCGGAATGCCGACCCGCGCCGACTTGCGCACGAGCTCGTAGCTCGCGCGGCTCGACAGGAACACGAAGCCGTCGGTCGTGTCGGCGCGCGACAGCACCAGTGAGCCGATCAGCTTGTCGAGCGCGTTGTGGCGGCCGACATCCTCGAACGCCATCCGGATCGCGCCTGTTGCGTCGCACCACGCCGCCGCGTGCAGGCCGCCGGTGAGTTGCGTGAGCGCCTGGTGCGCCGGCAGCGCGTGCGCCGCGCGCGCGAGCGCGTCGGGTGCGAGGCGCGCGAGAAAGCCGGTATCGGGCACGCGTTCGGGCGCGAGGTCGAGCAGGTCGATGCTCTCGATTCCGCACACGCCGCAGCCGGTGCGCCCCGCGAGCGCGCGGCGCCGGTCCTTCAGCGCGGCGAACGCCTGCTGCACGACTTCCAGATGCACCTCCGCGTGCGGCAGCGGCGCGCCGGCGTGCAGGATCACCTCGATGTCCTTGATGTCGCTGCCGCGTTCGACGATCCCTTCCGAGATCGCGAAGCCGACCGCGAACGCTTCGAGATCGCGCGGCGTGCACATCATCACCGCGTGCGAGATGCCGTTGAAGACCAGCGCGACCGGCCATTCCTGGCCGACGTAGTCGTGCGCGGTCTCGACGGTGCCGCCGCGCGTGCGGCGCACGGACAATTCGAGCGCGCCGCGCGGTTCGTCGCACGGTTGATCGGTTTCGGTCGGATTCACGAGCACTCCCGTTGATTCGAAGCGGCAGCGGCGGCGATCGTGTGCGCCGCTCGCGCGCAGAGGTTCTAAAATACCTCAGGCAGGCCGGCCGCGCCGGCATCCGCCACTCAGGTAACGACCATGGGACTCAGCGACGCTCCGCTGCTATTCGATTTCGAACACGATTCGTCGGAAAACCTGACGTACATCCCGATGATCGTGCGTTTCAACCTCGACCGCTTCGGTCTGCGGATTTCGCTCGAGCAGTGGCAGCTGTTGCCGCTCGAGGACCGCAAGCTGCTCGCGCGCTTTCCGGCCGACGACGACACCGCGATCGAGCCCAATTTCGATCATGCGCTGTTCGAAATGCTGCGCACGCATGCCGACCTCGAACCGTCGTGGTTCCAGCCGGACGAGCAGCCGAGCTGGCGCGGCACCGACACGGTGCCCGACGCGCTCGTGCAGCAGAGCGCGCTGGCCGGGCTGCCGGCGCCGGCGCTGGCGCAGTGGCAGCGGCTCGCGCCGTTCCAGCGCTACGTGCTGATGAAGCTGTCGCGCAAGCCGAAGCTCAACCACGACTTCGTGCCGGCGATGCGGGAGTTCGGGCTGACGGCCACGCACTGACGGGCCCCGGCGAGCGTCGCGCGCCGCGATGCAGTGCGGCGCGGTGCGTGGTTACAGCGCCGGCAGCTGCCGCGGCTTGCGATCGGGGCCGGTCGCGACGTAGGTGAGCGTCGCTTCGGTAACCTTGACGATTTCGCCGATCAGGCGCATGCGCTGCGCGTACACCTCGACGTCGACCGTCACCGACGTGTTGCCGGTGCGCGTGATGGTCGCATAGAAGCTCAGCAGATCGCCGACGAACACCGGCTGCTTGAACACGAACGAATTGACCGCGACCGTCGCGACGCGGCCGTTCGCGCGCTGGCTCGCGGGGATCGAACCGGCGATGTCGACCTGCGACATGATCCAGCCGCCGAACACGTCGCCGTGGACGTTCGCGTCGTGCGGTTGCGGGACGACGCGCAGCGCGGGCTGTTTCTGCGGGAGTTCCAGGGTCGAATCGGTCATGGCGGGGCTTTCATCCTGTAATAAGTAGGCCGCCGCGCGCAGGCCGGCCGGCGCGGCCGCCGGCAGCGGCGCTAAGCGGCTTCTGCGACAATACAACGATCACAAATTGTACGAGAAAGTGCGCGAGTCGGCCGCCGCAACACGCGTCCGGCACCGTCGCCGATCCTTCCCCCATGCGCCGATATTCCGCTTCCGGCGAGCCCGCGCCGGCTCCGACCGGGCCCCGCAACGACTGGCAGACCATCCGGTCGCTGCTGCCGTATCTCGCCACCTACAAATGGCGCGTCGCGCTCGCGCTCGGCTGCCTGATCGGCGCGAAGGTCGCGAACCTCGGCGTGCCGGTCGTGATGAAACGCATCGTCGACCACCTGTCCGCCGTGCAGCAGCTGACCGCGCTCGGCCGCGCCGAGCAGTCGGCCGGCATCGTGCTCGCGAGTGGCGTCGGCCTGCTGGTGGTCGCGTATGCGTTCGTGCGGCTGTCGACGTCGCTCTTCACCGAGCTGCGCGAAATCCTGTTCTCGAAGGTGACCGAGAGCGCGGTGCGCCAGCTCGCGCTGCAGGTGTTCCGGCATCTGCACGGGCTGTCGCTGCGCTTCCATCTCGAACGCCAGACGGGCGGCATGTCGCGCGACATCGAGCGCGGCACGCGCGGCATCCAGCAACTGATTTCCTATTCGCTGTACAGCATCCTGCCGACGCTCGTCGAGGTCGGGCTCGTGCTCGGCTTCTTCGTGGTCAAGTACGACGCGTACTACGCGTACGTGACGTTCGCGGCGCTCGTCACGTACATCGTGTTCACCGTGAAGGTCACCAACTGGCGCACGCACTTTCGCCGCACGATGAACGAGCTCGATTCGCGCGCGAACTCGCGGGCGATCGATTCGCTGATCAACTACGAGACGGTGAAGTACTTCGGCAACGAGGAGTGGGAGGCGCAGCGCTACGACGAGAACCTGAAGCGCTATCGCAAGGCCGCGATCCGCTCGCAGAATTCGCTGTCGGTGCTCAACTTCGGCCAGCAGGCGATCATCGGCACCGGGCTCGTGTTCATCCTGTGGCGCGCGACGCAGGGCGTGCTGGCCGGCAAGCTCACGCTCGGCGATCTCGTGCTGATCAACACGTTCATGCTGCAGCTGTACATTCCGCTGAACTTCCTCGGTGTCGTGTATCGCGAGCTGAAGCAGAGCCTGACTGACATGGACCGGATGTTCGGGCTGCTGTCGTCGGCGAAGGAGGTCGCGGACGCGCCCGACGCGCGGCCGCTCGCGGTGGCCGGCGCGCAGGTGCGCTTCGAGCACGTGAATTTCGCGTACGAAGCATCGCGGCCGATCCTGCACGACGTGACGTTCACGATCGAAGCGGGCACGACGACCGCGGTGGTCGGTCACAGCGGCTCGGGCAAGTCGACGCTGTCGCGGCTGCTGTTCCGCTTCTACGATCTGGACCGGCAGGCGGGCGGCGCGATTCGCATCGACGGCCAGGACATTCGCGACGTCACGCAGGACTCGCTGCGCGCGTCGATTGGGATCGTGCCGCAGGACACCGTGCTGTTCAACGACTCGATCTACTACAACATCGCGTACGGCCGGCCGACCGCGAGCCGCGACGAAGTGATCGCGGCCGCGCGTGCCGCGCACATCCACGACTTCATCGAGAGCTTGCCGAAGGGTTACGACACGCCGGTCGGCGAGCGCGGGCTGAAGCTGTCGGGCGGCGAGAAGCAGCGCGTCGCGATCGCGCGCACGCTGCTGAAGGATCCGCCGGTGCTGCTGTTCGACGAGGCGACCTCCGCGCTCGATTCGCGCTCGGAGCGCGCGATCCAGCAGGAGCTCGACCAGATCGCGCGGCACCGCACGACGCTCGTGATCGCGCACCGGCTGTCGACGGTCGTGCATGCGCAGCAGATTCTCGTGATGGACCACGGGCGGATCGTCGAGCGCGGCACGCATGACGAACTCGTGCGCGCGGGCGGGCTGTATGCGCAGATGTGGGCGCTGCAGCAGCAGCGCGCGGCGGCGGGCGGGGAAGCGGCCGAGGCCGCGTGAGCGTGGAAGCCGCGCGACGGAGCGCGGCGAGAATGGGCGGTTTGTCGGCCGCGGCCGCGGCCGCGGCTGCGGGCGGCAGGGCGCAGGCACGGCCCAGTGACCCGGCTGAGCGTTCGTTGCATCGGCTTCGGGCTCGGCATGTCGCCGATCCGCCGGGCCTTCATCGCCCTGTCAGGTCATCGTGCGAACCCGTGCTCGGGCGCCCGACGATCAGCGCGCGGCCGCGCGCAGCCGTGCGTCCAGTTCGCCGAGCTGCGCGGGCGTGCCGACGTTCTCCCAGATACCTTCATACAGTTCCCCGGTCGCGCGGCCGGCTTCGATCGTCGCCGTGAAGTACGGCTTCAGCGCGCGGTGCGTGCCGGGCTCGATGTCGCGGAACATCCGCGTGTCGTACACGCCGATGCTGCCGAACGTGACGCGCGGCGCGCCAGCGAGGGCGAGCCGGCCGTCGTCGCGCAGCACGAAATCGCCGTCCGGATGGAACGGCGGGTTCGGCACCATCACGAGATGCAGCGCCGGCGCGTCGAGCGCGGCCATCCGTGCGGCACGCGCGGCGAGCGTCCGGTAGTCGAAGCCGCAATACACGTCGCCCGCAACCGCTGCGAACACCGTCGGCTCGCCGTCGCGCTCGAGCAGCGGCAGCGCCTGCGCGATACCGCCGGCGGTCTCCAGTGCATCGCCTTCGGCCGAATACGCGAGCCGCACGCCCCAGCGCGAACCGTCGCCGAGCGTCGCCTCGAACTGTTCGCCGAGCCACGCGTGGTTGATCACGATCGTCTCGATGCCCGCGCGAGCGAGCGCCTCGATCTGCCAGACGATCAGCGGCTTGCCGCCGGCTTCGAGCAGCGGTTTCGGGCGGGAGTCGGTCAGCGGGCGCATCCGTTCGCCGCGCCCGGCGGCGAAGATCATCGCCGTGGTCAGGGTAGTGCTCATGTTCGGCTGAGGCTGAAGGTGAAGGCGGTGAGGGCGGTCAGAACGTATAGCCGACGTCGGCCGCGCCCTTGCCCTCGAGCTCGTCGAGCAGCTTCGCGAACGGCACGAGCGGGCGGTAGCGCAGCGCTACCTTGCGCGCATAGGTCAGGAAGCGCGGCAGGTCGTTCAGGTAATGCGGCTTGCCGTCGCGGTAGTTGATGCGCGCGAACAGGCCGAGGATCTTGATGTGGCGCTGCAGCCCCATCCATTCGAGCTGGCGGTAGAACTCGCCGAAGTCCGGATCGACCGGCAGGCCGGCCTTCTTCGCCTTTTCCCAGTAGTACGCGAAGCAGTCGAGCTCGAACTCCTCGTCCCAGCTGATGAACGCGTCGCGCAGAAGCGACACGACGTCGTACGTCAGCGGCCCGTACACGGCGTCCTGGAAGTCGAGCACGCCCGGGTTCGGCTCGCAGACCATCAGGTTGCGCGGCATGAAATCGCGCAGCATGAAGCCTTGCGGCTGCGCATGGGCGCTCGCGACCAGCAGCGCGAAGGTGCGGTCGAGCGTGCCGCGCATCGCGTCGGTGACCGGCTTGCCGAGGTGCCGGCCGACGAACCATTCGGGCAGCAGCTCCATCTCGCGGCGCAGGAACGCCTCGTCGAACGGCGGCAGCACGTCGGGCTGCGAGCTCAGCTGGAAGCGGATCAGCGCGTCGAGCGCGTCGCGCATCAGCGGGCGGGCGGCGACCGGGTCGGCCGGATCGAGCACCGAGATGTACGACGTGCGGCCGAGGTCCGTCACGAGCATGAAACCCGCGTCGAAATCGTGCGCCAGCACGTCCGGCACGTGATCGCCGGCCGCGGCGAGCAGTTGCGCGACCTGGACGAACTCGCGGCACTTCTCGGGCGGCGGCGCGTCGACCGCGATCAGCGAGCCGCCGGGGCTCGTGGCCGACGCGACACGGAAATAGCGGCGGAAACTGGCGTCCGACGATGCGGGCGCAAGGGTCGACAGGTCGAGGGCGTAGCGCTCGGCAAGCGGGCGCAGCCACGCGGTCAGGGCTTCGAGGCGGGCGTCGGGCTGGGATGCGGCGGATGGGGGCGTCATGAAACTCGGCGGAGGGGGGAACGTCTTGCCATATAATACCCCACGACTTTTTTGACGCGCCCCGCGTCAGCTTCCGCCGTGCAGGCCCCGCTGCCTGTCGCGCCGTCCGCCCGATCGTCTCCCCGGTTTGCGCTTAGCCGCAGTCGCGGTGCGACGGTGCGGCCCGCCGTGCGCGAATGTGCCAGCCGGTGCGGTTGACAAGGGGCGATTCGCCAAACGATAGATGCCGCCCAAACCGCTATTCCCGAATGTCTTCCCCGGTGACGGGGCGCCGCGCAAACGGCGGCTCGCGCTCGCGCTCCTGGCCGTGCCCGGCCTCGTGCCGGCCGTGTCGTACGCGCAGCTGTCGGGCGCGGCCGCGCAGCCGCAGCCGCTCGACTCGCCGTGGGATCTGCGGCTCGCCCCGCAGCTCGAGGATCATCCGCTGAAGGACGGCGCGAAGCCGGCCACCTTCGTGATCGCCGACCACACGAGCGGCACGGCCGAGCAGGACCTCGCCGCGAAAGGCTCGGCCGAGCTGCGCCGCGGCGACGCGGTCGTGAAGGCCGACGCGCTCCACTACGATCAGGATACCGACATGGCCGATGCGTACGGCCAGGTCCGGGTGGTCAATGGCGGCACGTCGTTCGCGGGCCCCGAAGC
Organism: Burkholderia sp. Nafp2/4-1b; assembly: GCF_003635165.1. Taxonomy (GTDB): domain Bacteria; phylum Pseudomonadota; class Gammaproteobacteria; order Burkholderiales; family Burkholderiaceae; genus Burkholderia. Next base: position 67,467 of record NZ_ML058605.1, read on the forward strand.
GCACCTGAAGGTCGAGGCGAACCAGGGCTTCATGTCGGCGCCGAAGTACCACTTCAACGTGACGGGCGGCTCCGGCAGCGCGGAGCGTGTCGACCTGCTCGACAGCGAGCGCTCGGTGTTCGTCAACGGCACCTACACCGCGTGCCAGTGCTCGACGAACCCCGCGTGGTACATCAAGGGCAGCCGCTTCGACTTCGATACGGGCGCCGACGAAGGCACCGCGCGCAACGGCGTGCTGTTCTTCCAGGGCGTGCCGATCTTCGCGAGCCCGTGGATGACGTTCCCGCTGTCGGGCGAGCGCCGCAGCGGCCTGCTGCCGCCGACGTTCTCGATCAACTCGAACAACGGGTTCGAGCTGTCGCTGCCGTACTACTTCAACATCGCGCCGAACCGCGACCTGACGCTCACGCCGCGCATCATCTCGCGGCGCGGCGTGCAGACGGAAGCGACGTTCCGCTACCTGTCGCCGTCGTATTCGGGCACGTTTACGGCCAATTACCTGCCGAACGACCGGCTCGCGCACCGCGACCGCTACGCGATCTACTGGCAGCACCAGCAGAACATCGGCGGCGGTTTCGGCGGCTACGTCTACTACAACAAGGTCTCGGACAATACGTTCCCCGAAGACCTTGGGTCGATGAACCAGTTCGTCAACGGGACGCAGACGCTGTACCAGCAGGAAGCCGGCCTCACGTACAACAACGGCCCATGGTCGGTGCTCGCGCGCTACCAGCACTGGCAGACGCTGCCGCCGTCGATCGCGCCGTACAGCCGCGAACCGCAGTTGAACGTGAAGTACACGAAGTACAACGTCGGCGGCTTCGACTTCGGCGCGGAAGCCGACTATTCGCGGTTCCGCATCACGACGGCCGATGCAACCGAAGGCGACCGCATCGTCTTCAACCCGTACATCGCGTACGGCGTGTACGGCCCCGGCTACTTCGCCGTGCCGAAGGTCCAGTACCACTTCGCGTCGTACGACCTGAACTACCTGTCGTCGAGCACGCCGAACAGCCCGAAGCGCTTCACCGAGTCGATCCCGACCGTGAGCTTCGATTCCGGCCTGATCTTCGACCGCTCGGTGCGCCTGTTCGGGCAGGACTTCATCCAGACCCTCGAGCCGCGCCTGTACTACGTGTACACGCCGTATCGCGACCAGTCGAACGCGCCGCTGTTCGACACCGCGGAATCGGACTTCGGCCTCGCGGAGATCTACCAGCCGAACACGTTCGTCGGCAACGACCGGATCGCGGACGCGAACCGGATCACGGCCGGCCTGACGTCGCGCTTCATCGATCCGCGCACCGGCGACGAACGCGCGCGCTTCGTGATCGCGCAGCAGTACTACTTCGCCGACCAGCGCGTGACGCTGAACTCCGGCCAGAGCGCCGTGCAGGCGCGCCATTCCGACCTGATCGTCGGCGCCGCGCTGAAGCTCGGCTCCGGCTTCATGTCGGAGACGGCGTTCCAGTACAACCAGAACAACAACCAGCTCGTGAAGTCGAGCCTCGGTTTCGGCTACAGCCCGGGCGAGCGCCGCGTGATCAACGTCGGCTATCGCTATACGCGTGCGAACACGACGCTCGACAACCAGCCGATCAACCAGTTCCTGGTGTCCGCGCAGTGGCCGCTCACGCGCCGCCTGTATGCGATCGGCCGCTTCAACTACGACCTGGCCGCCGACCGGATCGTCGACGGTCTGCTCGGCTTACAATACGACGCGGATTGCTGGGCGCTCGGGGTCGGGGTCCAGCGTTTCGCGAACGGCGTGAACACGTCGGGGCAGCAGAACTCGTCGACGCGTTTCATGATGCAGCTGACGTTGAAGGGGCTGTCGACCGTCGACAACGGCCTCGTGGCCGCGTTCCGCGCCGGGGTGCCGGGCTATACGGCGCTGCCGTCCGCGCCGCCGCCGATGTCCCGCTTCAGCAACTACGAGTAACGCCGGCTTGTCTGCACCGGTCAGCACGATTTCAATGGAGTATCAGTGGCAATGAAGAAAACCCTTCGTTTCGCGGCAGTCGTGTCCAGCCTCGCCGCGTCCGCCGCGCTGCTCGCCGCTGCGCCGGCTGCGGCGCAGGCACTTGGTTCGAAAGGCGCGCAGCTCGCCGACGAAGTCGTCGCGGTCGTCAACAACGACGTGATCACGGGCCGCGAACTCGACCAGCGCGTCGGCCTGATCTCGCGCCGGCTGCAGCAGCAGAACGCGCCGGTGCCGCCGGCCGACCAGCTGCGTGGACAGGTGCTGAACCAGATGGTGCTCGAGCGCATCCAGGTGCAGAAGGCCAAGGACGACGGGATCCGCATCGACGATGCCACCGTGCAGTCCACGCTGCAGCGCCTCGCGCAGGCGAACGGGATGACGCTCGACCAGTATCGCGCGCGCATCGTCGCGCAAGGCGTGCCCTGGAGCGTGTTCACGGGCGACGCCCGCACCGAGCTGATGCTGTCGAAGCTGCGCGAGCGCGAAGTCGACGGCAAGATCACCGTGTCGGACGCCGAGGTCGCGAACTACATCGCGAGCCAGCGCGGGCCGAACGCGTCGCAGCAGCAGGACCTGCGCTTCCAGCACATCTTCATCAAGGCGCCGACCAACGCGCCGCAGGCCGACATCGAAGCCGCGCAGAAGAAGGCCGACGCGCTGCTGCAGCAGGCCACGTCGGGCGCCGATTTCGAGAAGCTCGCGAAGAACAATTCGGAAGCGAACGACGCGAAGAAGGGCGGCGACCTGGGCTTCAAGGCGCCGAGCGCATTGCCGGCCGAGGTCGTCGACGCCGCATCGAAGCTGCGCCCGGGCCAGGTCAACCCGACGCTGATCCGCGTGCCGGACGGCTTCGAGATCGTGCGTCTCGTCGACCGCCGCCAGAGCCAGGGCGCGACGGCCGCGGCGCCGAAGATCGTCCAGACGCACGTGCGTCACATCCTGTTGCGCGTCGGCGAAGGCAAGTCGGAAGGCCAGGCGCGCCAGCAGCTGCAGGACATCCGCCGGCAGGTCGAGGCCGGCGCCGATTTCGCGAAGTTCGCGCGCACCTACTCGCAGGACGGCTCGGCATCGCAAGGCGGCGATCTCGGCTGGATCAGCCCGGGCGAGACCGTGCCGGAATTCGAGCGCGCGATGAACAACCTGCAGGACGGGCAGATCAGCCAGCCGATTCGCACCGAATACGGCTACCACCTGATCCAGGTGGTGGAGCGCCGTGAAGCGGAAGGCTCGGTGCAGCAGCAGATGGATATCGCCCGCCAGGCGATCGGCCAGCGCAAGGCCGAGCAGGCGTATGCCGACTGGCTGCGCGAACTGCGCGATTCGTCGTACGTGCAGTACAAGATCGGCGGCGTCGGCCCGGCGAACTGAGCGAGCTTCACATGACGGCATCCGCGCTGCAGATCGCGATCACGACCGGCGAACCCGCGGGTGTCGGCCCGGAGCTGACCGTGCAGGCGTTGCAGGATGCCGCGCGGCGCTGGCCCGGCGCGCATTTCACCGTGCTCGGCGACGCGGCGCTGCTCGACGCACGCGCGGCGGCCGTCGGCGCCGGCCGTGCGGTACTCGCCGGCAGCGGGCCGGTGTCGGTCGAGCATCATCCGCTCGCCGTGCCGGCGCAGGCCGGCAAGCTCGATGCGGCCAACGGCCGCTACGTGCTCGGGCTGCTCGATGCCGCGATCGACGGCGCGGTAGCCGGGCGCTTTGACGCGATCGTCACCGCGCCGCTGCAGAAGAGCACGATCAACGATGCCGGCGTGCCGTTTACCGGCCATACCGAATACCTGGCGGAGCGCACGCACACGCCGCGCGTCGTGATGATGCTGGCCGGCACGGGCGAACGGCCGCTGCGCGTCGCGCTCGCGACCACGCATCTGCCGCTGAAGGACGTGTCGGCCGCGTTGACGATCGACGGCCTCGTCGAGACGCTCGCGATCGTCGATCGCGACCTGCGGCGCGACTTCGGTCTCGCGGCGCCGCGCATCCTCGTGACGGGGCTGAACCCGCATGCGGGCGAAAACGGCTATCTCGGCCGCGAGGAAATCGACGTGATCTCGCCGGCGCTCGCGCAGGCCAACGCGCGGGGGATCGACGCGCGCGGCCCGTATCCGGCCGACACGCTGTTCCAGCCGCGCCATCTCGAAGGCGCCGATTGCGTGCTCGCGATGTTCCACGATCAGGGCTTGCCCGTGCTGAAGTATGCGACCTTCGGCGAGGGCATCAACGTCACGCTCGGGCTGCCGATCATCCGCACGTCGGTCGATCACGGCACCGCGCTGGATCTGGCCGGCACGGGCCGCGCGGATCCGAGCAGCATGGTCGCCGCGCTCGACACGGCCGTCACGATGGCGCGCCATCGCCGCGCGTCCTGACGCACCCAAGGACGCACCCAGGCTCACGCCTGACTTTATCCGTCGTATTTTTCGTTTTTCTCAGTCGATGTCGAACAGCAGACAGCACCAAGGCCACTTCGCGCGCAAGCGCTTCGGGCAGAACTTCCTCGTCGATCACGGCGTGATCGACTCGATCGTCTCGACGATCGGCCCCGCGCGCGGCCAGCGAATGGTCGAGATCGGCCCCGGCCTCGGCGCGCTGACCGAGCCGCTGATCCAGCGCCTCGCGACGCCGGAGTCGCCGCTGCACGCGGTCGAGCTCGACCGCGACCTGATCGGGCGCCTGCAGCAGCGCTTCGGCGCGCTGCTGGAACTGCACGCGGGCGACGCGCTCGCATTCGACTTCCGTTCGCTCGCGGCAGCAGGCGACAAGCCGTCGCTGCGCATCGTCGGCAACCTGCCGTACAACATTTCCAGCCCGCTGCTGTTTCACCTGATGACGTTCGCCGACGCGGTGATCGACCAGCATTTCATGCTGCAGAACGAAGTCGTCGAACGGATGGTCGCGGAGCCGGGCACGAAGGCGTTCTCGCGGCTGTCGGTGATGCTGCAGTACCGCTACGTGATGGAGAAGATGCTCGACGTGCCGCCGGAATCGTTCCAGCCGCCGCCGAAGGTCGATTCGGCGATCGTCCGGATGATTCCGTACGAGCCGCACGAACTGCCCGACGTCGATCCCGTGCTGCTCGGCGAAATCGTCACGGCGGCGTTCTCGCAGCGCCGCAAGATGCTGCGCAACACGCTCGGCGACTACCGCGAGACGATCGATTTCGACGGGCTCGGCTTCGATCTCGCGCGCCGCGCGGAGGATGTGAGCGTGGCCGAATATGTCGGCGTCGCGCAGGCGCTCGCGAAGGTGCGCAAGCCTGCGGAGTGACGACGGCGCGTGAGCGACGCGCGCTGCGGCTCGAGGTTCACGAGGCTGCCCTGGCGGGCAGCCTTTTTATTTTTTCGTGCGGTTTTAGTCGATACCGGACCGTGACTGGCCCGTGGTCGAACCGCTCCCGGGCGCCGTTACGCCCGCCCGCGCGGCGGCGCGTTGACGAGCGCAATTCCGATGAGCACCAGCGCGGCGGCCGACATGAAGCGCCAGCCGACCGATTCGCCGAGCAGCAGCACGCCGAACGCGACGCCGAACAGCGGCGACAGGAACGTGAACACCGACAGCCGCGACGCGCTGTAGCGCGTGAGCAGCCAGAACCACGACAGATAGCTGACGAACGCGACGATCACCGACTGGTACGCGAGGCTCGCGAGCGCGAGCGGCGTGACCCGCGCGAACGACATCTGGCCGAGCAGCGCGGCGAGCGCGACCAGCACGACGGCCGACACCGCGAGCTGGTAGAACAGCGTCTTGCTCGCGCTGGCGCGCGCGAGCGAGGTCGAGCGCACGACGACCGTCGTCGCAGCCCACATCGCGCCGCCGAGGATCCCGAGCGCGTCGCCGGCGAGGCCGGCCAGCACCGACGCGCCGGGCGCGCGCGGCTTCAGGAAGCCGTCCGCGAACGCGAGCGCGATGCCGGCGAACGCGAGCGCGACGCCGGCCCATTGCACGCGCTGCAGCCGTTCGCCCGGCGCGAACAGGTGCAGGCCGAGCGCGGTGAAGCACGGCGCCGTGTACAGGAAGATCGCCATGTGCGACGCGCTCGTCAGCGTCAGCCCGAAGAACACGCAGATGAACTCGCCGGCGAACAGCGCACCGGCCGCGATGCCCGCGCCGAGCGTACCGTCCGCGCGGAACAGCGGCGTGCCGCGCGAGCGCGCCCAGCCCCACAGCAGCAGCGCGGCGATCACCGAGCGCAGTCCGGCCTGGAACATCGGCGGGATCGCCGCGTTGGTGCTCTTGATCGCAACTTGCTGGAAGCCCCAGATCGCGCACAGCAGCAGCATCACGCCGACGGCGCGCGTGTCGAGCGCGCGGCGCACGGCGGTGGCGGCGAGCGCGGTCATCGGCGGACCTCGACGACGTGGACGGAGACGGAGATGGGCAAGGACATGGGCAGCGGCGGGTGAACGGCGTATCCGGCACGCTCGAATCGGCGGTTTCGCACGGCAGGCAGTGTGGGTGAATGGGAAGGTGGTCGCGTTCCGGCGGCGGGCGAGGTGCCCGCTTTTGGTGCGAAGTGGAACGATGTTACCCGATCGGCGATGCGGCGGGGACCGTCGAGCGTGGCAGCCGCCGCCGGCGCACGGGTGCGGGTTGCCACCTTGGCCGCCACTGCCCGGATGCCGGGTAACGGTCGCGGCCGGACGGGGGGCGACGGCGAGATTCACCCGACTCCGGTAGAATTTCCGGTTCCGGAAAGTCCCCACAGGAGTACAAGACATGCGTTTGCTGCATACGATGCTGCGAGTCGGCGATCTCGACCGCTCGATCAAGTTCTACACCGAATTGCTCGGCATGAAGCTGCTGCGTCGCGACGATTATCCGGAAGGCAAGTTCACGCTCGCGTTCGTCGGCTATGAAGCGGAAACCACCGGCACCGTGCTCGAGCTGACCCACAACTGGGATACACCGTCCTACGATCTCGGCAACGGCTTCGGCCACCTGGCGGTGGAAGTCGACGACGCGTACGCGGCCTGCGACAAGATCAAGGCGCAAGGCGGCAAGGTGACGCGCGAAGCGGGCCCGATGAAGCACGGCACGACCGTGATCGCGTTCGTCGAGGATCCGGACGGCTACAAGATCGAGTTCATCCAGAAGAAGGCGCGCTGAGCGCGCGACGACCGGTGCGCGGCGCACGACGGGCGTCGCGGGCACAAAAAACGGGCGATGCGGAGAAATCCGCATCGCCCGTTTTGCATGGTTGGTGCGATTGATCGCGTTACAGTGCCGGCAGCAGCTCGGGCGGATGGTGCTTGAGCGTATGCCGCGCTTCGCGGAATTCCGGGAAGATCGATTCGACGGTCTGCCAGAACGCCGGGCTGTGGTTCATTTCGCGCAGGTGCGACAGCTCGTGCGCGACGACGTAGTCGATGATCGACATCGGGAAATGGATCAGCCGCCAGTTCAGCCGGATCTTGCCGTCGCTCGAGCAACTGCCCCAGCGCGTCGCGGCCGACGACAGCGCGTACATCGAATACGTGACGTCGAGCCGTTCCGCGTAGACCGCGAGACGTTCGCCGAAGATCCGCTTCGCTTCGCCCTGCAGCCAGCCCTGCACGCGATCCTTGATCTGCTGCATGTCGGCCTGCGCGGGCAGCGGCAGCGACAGCCGGAGCGCGTCGGCGTCGAACGCGACGGCACCCGCGCCGAGCGCGATCGTGATCGTCTTGCCGAGATACGGCAGTTGCGCGCCGTCGCGCCAGTCGATTTGCGGCAGCGCGCGCTGCTCGGTGCGGGTCTTCCACTCCGCGAGCTTCGCGAAGATCCAGCGCTGCTTTTCGGCGATTGCCGCCTCGATGTCGGCGAGCGTGACCCAGCGCGGCGCGGTGATCGACAGCCCGCTGCCGTCGATCGTGAAGCCGATCGTGCGGCGTGCCGAGCGCTTGAGCCGATACTCGAGCACGCGGCTGTCGAGTGCGAACGTGCGGATGCGCGAGCGGTCGGGCACGCGGCCCGGATCGAGCGGCGCGGTGGGTACAGCGGGCGCCGCAGCGGCTTCAGGCGGAGCAGGTGGCGTGGGCGACGCGGGCGGTGTGGGCGACCCGGCGGGCGCCGACGCTGCGGGCGATGCCGCGGCCGGCCCGTCGAAGAGCGGCAGATCCATCTGACGATGATCGAGGGCCACGACGGCAGGTCGTGGCCGCGGACGCTTTTTCATTAGTTCGCTTCGTTTCGTCGTACGCAACGGCTGCGGCCAGGGCGATTCAGACGCGCGCGGCATCGCGCGTGCCGGCATTGCCCGGCTGGCGATAGGCATCAGGATCGATGCGGCGCATTTCCGCTTCGATCCATGCTTCGACCTGCGAGTTCAATACGTCGGGCGTTTTGCCTTCGACCGGAATCGGCTTGCCGATCGACACGGTGACGACGCCCGGGAACTTCGTGAACGAATTGCGCGGCCACACACGACCTGCATTGTGCGCGATCGGCACGACCGGCGCGCCGGTTTCGATCGCGAAGCGCGCGCCGCCCGTCTTGTACTTGCCCTGCTTGCCGACCGGCGTGCGCGTGCCTTCCGGGAACATGATCATCCACGCGCCTTCCGACAGCCGCTTCTTGCCCTGGCGGATCACCGACACGAACGCGTTCTTGCCTTCCCTGCGGTTGATGTTGACCATGTGCAGCAGCCCGAGCGCCCAGCCGAAGAACGGCACGTACAGCAGCTCGCGCTTGAACACGTAGCAGAGCGGCTTCGGCATCAGCGCCGGGAACGCGAGCGTCTCCCACGCGGACTGGTGCTTCGACAGCAGCACGGCCGGGCCGTCGGGCAGGTTTTCCATCCCTTCGATCCGGTAGCGGATGCCGTTCAGCCAGCGCACGACCCACAGCGTGGACTTGCACCAGCCGGCCGCCATCCAGTAGCGTGCGTCGGGACGCATGAACGGGAACGCGATGAAGCACGCGGTGGCGTACGGCACCGTGTACACGATGAAGTAGATCAGCAGCAGCAGGGAGCGTACGAAGCGCATCGGCGTGGGTCTGGCTGTTAGGAGGATGCGCGCGGCGGCTGCATCACTCGTGTTCGTGTGAAAGGAAGTCGAGCGCGAACGCGCGCAGGTCGTCGTGGACTTTCGTGCCGTCCGGCAGGTTGCCCGCGGCGAGCGTCTTCTTGCCCTTGCCGGTCAGCACGAGGTGCGGCTGGAAGCCGACCGCGACGGCGGCCTGCAGGTCGCGCAACGCATCGCCGACGACCGGCGTGTGATCGGGATCGATCTCGAAGCGCTCGGCGATCATCTGCATCATGCCGGGTTTCGGCTTGCGGCAGTCGCAGCGATCTTCCGACACGTGCGGGCAGAAGAACACCGCGTCGATGCGCGCACCGACGGCGGCGGCCGCGCGATGCATCTTCATGTGCATCGCGTTGAGCGCGGCCATGTCGAACAGCCCGCGGCCGATGCCGGACTGGTTGGTCGCGACGACCACGCGATAACCTGCGTGGTTCAGTCGGGCGATCGCCTCGAGGCTGCCGGGCAGCGCGATCCACTCGTCGGGCGTCTTGATGAACGCATCCGAATCGACGTTGATCACGCCGTCCCGGTCGAGGACGACGAGCTTGCGGTTGGGGCTGGTCGGCATCGTTCGGCCCTTATGCGGCGAGCTTCGAGATGTCGGCGACGCAGTTCATCTGCTGATGCAGCGCGGCCAGCAACGCGAGGCGGTTCGCGCGCAGCGCGGGATCCTCGGCGTTGACCATCACGTCGTTGAAGAACGTGTCGACCGGCGCGCGCAGCGCGGCGAGCGCCGACAGCGCGCCCGTGTACGCGCGCGCTTCGAGCTGCGACTGCACGTGCGGCGTCACGGCCGCGAGCTGTTCGTGCAGCGCCTTTTCGGCGGCCTCGACGAGCAGCGTCGGCTGCACCGCGCCGTTCGTGCCGCCTTCCGACTTCTTCAGGATGTTCGAAATCCGCTTGTTCGCGGCCGCGAGCGCTTCGGCTTCAGCGAGGCGCGTGAATTCGCGCACCGCGTCGAGGCGTGCGACGAGATCGTCGACGCGCGTCGGGTTCAGGCTCAGCACCGCGTCGACTTCGCCGGCCGAGTAGCCGCGTTCGCGCAAGAGGCCGCGCAGACGATCGATGAAGAACGCGAAGATCGCATCGGTCGACTCGGCGACACCCGGCACGCCTTCGAAGCGCGCGTGCGCCGTGCGCAGCAGCGACACGAGATCGAGCGGCAGCTGCTTCTCGAGCAACAGGCGCAGCACGCCTAGCGCGTGACGGCGCAGCGCGAACGGATCCTTCTCGCCGGTCGGCGCGAGGCCGATGCCCCAGATCCCGACGATCGTCTCGAGCTTGTCGGCCAGCGCGACGGCGGTCGACACCGGCGTGGTCGGCAGCGTGTCGCCCGAGAAGCGCGGCTGGTAGTGCTCGGCGCACGCGAGCGCGACATCGTCGGGCTCGCCGTCGTGGCGCGCGTAGTACGTGCCCATCGTGCCTTGCAGTTCCGGGAACTCGCCGACCATGTCGGTCAGCAGGTCGGCCTTCGCGAGGCGCGCCGCGCGCTTCGCATGCGCGGCGTCGGCGCCGATCGCGGGCGCGATCTCGCCGGCCAGCGCTTCGAGGCGCTCGACGCGTGCCAGCGCCGAACCGAGCTTGTTGTGATAGACGACGTTCGCGAGCAGCGGCACGCGGTCGGCGAGCGGCTTCTTCTTGTCCTGCTCGAAGAAGAATTTCGCGTCGGCGAGGCGCGGGCGCACCACGCGCTCGTTGCCTTCGACGATTTCTTGCGGTGTTTTCGTGTCGATGTTCGACACGATCAGGAAGCGCGAACGCAGCTTGCCGGCGACGTCGGTCAGCGCGAAATACTTCTGGTTCGTCTGCATCGTGAGGATCAGGCATTCCTGCGGAACCTGCAGGAACTCGTCCTCGAAGCGGCACGGATAGACGACCGGCCATTCGACCAGCGACGTCACTTCGTCGAGCAGCGCTTCGGGCATCACGACCGTGTCGCCGTTCGCGTGTTCGTTCAGTTGCGTGCGGATCGTTTCGCGGCGATCGGCGAAGTGCGCGAGCACGCGACCCTTGTCGCGCAGCGTGTCGGCGTATGCGTGCGCATGCTGGATCGCGACGAGGCCGTCGGACAGGAAGCGGTGGCCGAGCGTGGTGTCGCCGGCGTCGATGCCGAACGCGGTGACGGGCACGATGCGATCATCGTGCAGCACGGTCAGGCGATGCACCGGACGCACGAACTTCACGTCGGAGCCGTCCGGGCGCTGGTAGGTCATGACCTTCGGGATCGGCAGCTTCTCCAGCGTTTCGTCGAGCGCGGCCTGCAGCCCGTCGGCGAGCGTCGCGCCGGCCGCCGAGTAGTTGACGAAGAACGCCTCGGCCTTGCCGTCCTGCGCGCGCTCGAGATCGGCGATCGACAGGTTCGGATGGCCGAGCGCCGCGAGCTTCTTCGCGAGCGGGGCGGTCGGCTTGCCTTCGGCGTCGAGCGCGACCGACACGGGCAGGACCTTTTCGCGGACCTGTTTTTCGGGCGCGACGGCGCGCACGTTCTGCACGACGACCGCCAGGCGGCGCGGCGTGGCGTAGCGTTCGAACACGAGTTCGCCTTCGACGAGGTCGCGCGCCGCGAGGCGTTGCGCGAGACCTTCGGCGAATGCGTCGCCGAGGCGCGCGAGGGCCTTCGGCGGCAGCTCTTCGGTCAGCAGTTCGACGAGCAGGGGGGCGGGATGATTGTGCGTCATGTGTGGAATAAATCTCGTCTCGTCAGTCCTGATCGATCTTGCGTTCGACCTTGAGCGGCGGTGCCCATGCCGGCTGGGCGGCGTCCTGGGCATCGGTGGTGAGGCCCGGCACGCCCGGCGGGTTGCCGAGCATCGGGAAGCCGAGCTTCTCGCGCGAGTCGTAGTAAGCCTGCGCGACGAGACGCGACAGCGCGCGGATGCGGCCGATGTACGCCGCGCGCTCGGTCACCGAGATCGCGCCGCGCGCGTCGAGCAGGTTGAACGTGTGACCCGCCTTCAGCACGAGTTCGTACGCGGGCAGCGCGAGCTGCGCGTCGATCATCTTCTTCGCTTCCGCTTCGTAGCTGTTGAAGAACGTGAACAGCAGGTCGACGTTCGCGTGCTCGAAGTTGTAGGTCGACTGCTCGACCTCGTTCTGGTGGTAGACGTCGCCGTACGACAGGCGGCGCAGCTCGGGGCCGTTCGGGCCCTGCTCTTCCCATTCCGTCCACACGAGGTCGTACACGTTCTCGACCTTCTGCAGGTACATCGCGAGGCGCTCGAGGCCGTAGGTGATCTCGCCGAGCACGGGCTTGCAGTCGAGGCCGCCGACCTGCTGGAAATACGTGAACTGCGTGACTTCCATCCCGTTCAGCCACACTTCCCAGCCAAGGCCCCATGCGCCGAGCGTCGGGTTCTCCCAGTCGTCCTCGACGAAGCGCACGTCGTTCTGCTGCAGGTCGAAGCCGAGCGCTTCGAGCGAGCCGAGGTACAGGTCGAGGATGTTGTCCGGGGCCGGCTTGAGCACGACCTGGTACTGGTAGTAGTGCTGCAGGCGGTTCGGGTTCTCGCCGTAGCGGCCGTCCTTCGGGCGGCGCGACGGCTGCACGTAGGCGGCGCGCCACGGCTCGGGGCCGACCGCACGCAGGAACGTGTGGACGTGCGACGTGCCCGCGCCGACTTCCATGTCGATGGGCTGGAGCAGAGCGCAACCCTGCTTGTCCCAGTAGGACTGCAGCGTCAGGATGATTTGCTGAAACGTAAGCATGAAGAGCCTTCGTGGCGCTGGCGCTCCGTTGCGGGCGGCGCTCCGGGCGGGGCCCGGAGGGTCGGCTCGCGCGGCGGCGCGGCTTGTTAGTGTGCTGAAACGTGCAATTTTACCGGATCGGCGACCGGATGCGGCCGGAACGCGGACGAAGGCGCCGTCGGCGGTGTTTCGGCAGCGTGCAAGTGCCGCGTGCGCAGCCTGCGCGCGGGGTGCCGACGCGCACCGTGCGCGCATGTCCGGCGTCGCGATGCGCGCGGCGCGACGCGTGCCGCACCGCGTTGCGCGGGCGTTAAGATGCGCGTATCGCGGTGCGCGCGACGGCTGTCGCGCGACCGATTGCCTACTCCGGACCGCATGGACGATTCGAACGACCTCCTCATTCCGCTGATGCCGCCGCTGCTCGCGCTGCTCGGGCAGGCCGCCGACGCACGCGCGCGCGGCGAGCACGACGCGCACGCGCTGTGGCTTGCCGCCGCCGGTCACCTGCACGCCGTCGACATGGCCGCGCTCGCGCAGCTCACCGCGGCGCTCGTCGCGCGGCAGCGCACGGCCGACGCGCTCGCGCTGGCCGAATGCGCGGCGCGCGTTCATCCGGGCGCCGATGCCCGCTTCAATCACGGTTACGCGCTGCAGATGCTCGGCCGTCACGCGGATGCCGTCGCGCCGTATCGCGCCGCCTATGCGCTCGATCCAGGCTGGCCGTCGCTGCGCAACAACCTCGCCATCGCGCTGCGGCTGTCGGGCGGCGATCGCAGCGAGGAAATCGCGCTGCTCGACGCGGCCTCGGAGGCCGATCCGCACGACGTGCAGGCGTGGATCAACCTGGTCGTCGCGCGCCTCGCGACGCACGACCTCGACGGCGGGCTCGCGTGCGCGGCGCGGCTCGCGCAGATCGCGCCCGATAACGCGCTCGCGCTGAACAACATCGCGATGGCGATGAAGGAGGCGCAACGCTGGGACGACGCCGAACGCTACGCGGCGCGCGCATGCGCGCTGGCGCCCGGCGACGCGTCGTTCCGTTTCAACCTCGCGATCATCCAGCTCGTGCGCGGCAACTACGCGGACGGCTGGCGCGGCCACGAAGCGCGCTGGGACGGCGCCGGCGAGCTGCGCGGCCGCCGCCCCGCGCTGCCGGGCCCGCGCTGGCAGGGCGAGCCGCTCGCGGGCAAGACGCTGCTCGTATGGGGCGAGCAGGGCCTCGGCGACGTGCTGCAGTTCGCGCGCTTCGTCGCGCCGCTCGCCGAGCGTGTGCGCCGCGAGGGCGGCCGGCTCGTTTGGAACACGTTTCCGCAGGTGGGCGCGCTGATGCAGCGCAGCCTCGGCGCGCACGTGGATGCATTCAGCGCGGGCGGCGGCGTCGACGAACTGCCTGCGTTCGACTACGAGGTGCCGTTGATCGGCCTGCCGCTGATGCTCGGGATGGAGACGTCGACGCTGGGCGCGTCGGTGCCGTACCTGCATGCCGACCGCCAGGCGCGCGACGCGTGGCGCACGCGGCTCGCGGGCGATGGGCGGCTGAAGGTCGGGCTCGTGTGGACGGGCAGTGCGGGGCACCAGCGCAATCCGTTCCGGCGCGTCGGGCTTGAGCGCTACGCCGAAGCGTTTCGCGGCATCGACGGCGTCGCGTTTCATTCGCTGCAGCCGGGCGCGGACGCGGATGTCGCCGCGGCGCGCGCCGCCGGTTTCGCGATCGAGGACTACACGACGGAACTGAAGAGTTTCGACGATACGGCCGCCTTCATCGGCGCGCTGGATCTCGTGATCACCGTGTGCACGTCGGTCGCGCACCTGTCGGCCGCGCTCGGGGCGCGCACCTGGGTGCTGCTCGACGTGAATCCGCACTGGCCGTGGCTGCTCGAACGCACCGACAGCCCGTGGTATCCGACCGCGACGCTGTACCGGCAGCCGACGTTCGGCGCATGGGCGCCGGTGATGGAAGCAGTCGGGCGGGATCTGCGCGGCCTGGTGACGCAGGCGCAGCGGTCGGCCTGAGTGGTGCGACGTTGATGCGTGCATGCCGGGTTGTCGGCGTCACGGCGTCACGGCGTCCCGGTGTCCCGGCGAATCCGGCGAATCCGGCGAATCCAGCGAATCCAGCGAATCCAGCGAGTCCAGCGAGTTCCCCAGACGACGCATCGCGCGATGAACGTCGGCACGCGGAGCAGGCTGCCCCACCGGAAGCGATAGCCGCCGCGCCGCGCGCCACGGCCGCCCGCTGCGTCAGGCGTTCCGGTCGTCGCCGGCCTGCGCGCCGTTGCGGCGGCGGCGCAGGCCCGGCCCGAACGTGAAGCCGAACGCGAGCAGCACCAGCGACCCTGCGAGCACGACATTGTTGCCGCTCGTCACGTACGGCGTGAAGCCGCTCGTGCCTTCGATCCGCACGTCGAGCGAGCCGATCGTGAACGGCTTCAGCTGGCCGATCACGCGGCCGCGCGCGTCGATCGCGGCGGTCATCCCGGTGTTGGTCGAACGCAGCATAGGCCGGCCCGTTTCGAGCGCGCGCATCCGCGCGATCTGCAGATGCTGGTCGAGCGCGATCGTGTCGCCGAACCACGCGAGGTTCGTCACGTTGACGAGCACGCCGGGCGGCTGCGGATTGTCGCGAATCGTCGCGGCGATTTCCTCGCCGAACAAGTCCTCGTAGCAGATATCGGCCATTACCGGCTGGTTGTGCACGAGGAACGGCTTCTGCACCGGCGCGCCGCGCGCGAAGTCGCCGAGCGGCATCTTCATCAGGTTGACGAACCACCGGAAGCCCCACGGGATGAATTCGCCGAAGGGCACGAGATGGTGCTTGTCGTAGTGGTAGATGTCGCGCGAATGCGGCGTGACGCCGTACAGGCTGTTGGTGTAGTCGACGTAATGGCCGTCCGGCGTCACCGACGCGCCCACCGCGCCGAACAGCACGGCCGAGCCCGTCGTGTCGCTGAACTTGCGGATCGCGACGGCGAACGGCTCGGGCAGCTCCTGGATCATCACCGCGATGGCTGTTTCCGGCGTGACGATCAGGTCGGCCGGCTTCTCGACGATCATCTGCGTGTACATCTTGATCGCGGCGTCGATGCCTTCCTGCTCGAACTTGATGTCCTGCTTCACGTTGCCCTGCAGCAGCCGCACCGTGAGCGGCGCATTCGCGGGGACGGTCCAGGTGGCCTGCGACAGCCCGACGCCGGCCGCGACGAGCGCGACGGCGATCACGGCCGGCGCGGCGATGCGCAGGCGAGCGTTGCCGCCGGTGCCGCCGGTGCCGCGTTCATCGGCAGGCGCCCGCCGCGCGGCGACGAGCGCCTGCACGACCAGCGCGGCGAACAGCGCGAGCACCCAGCCAATCCCGTACACGCCGACGACCGGCGCGAAGCCCGCGAACGGGCCGTCGACCTGCGGATAGCCGCTCGCGAGCCACGGAAAGCCGGTAAACACGGTGCCGCGCAGCCATTCGCCGAGCGCCCACGCGCTCGCGAACGCGAATGCGCCGTGCCACGTGGGCGAGAACGGCCGCGGGTCGGGTTCGCGGCGATGCCACGCATGGCCCGCGCAGAACGACCACAGCCCGGCCGAGAACGCCGGGTACAGCGACAGGTACAGCGCGAACAGGACCAGCGCGCCGCCCGCGAGCGGCGCGGCCATCTCGCCGTACACGTGCATGCTGATGTAGAGCCACCAGATGCCGCTGATGAAGTTGCCGAAGCCGAACGCGCCGCCGGTGAGCGCGGCGCCGCGCCAGCTCGACGTGCGCGTCAGCTGCGCGAAAAACCAGACGAATACGGCGAGCTGGAGCCAGCCGCCGTGCGGGGTCGGTGCGAAGCTGAGCGTATTGGCCGCGCCGGCCAGCAGCGCGGCCGGATAGTGCCAGCGCGGCAGCGCGCGGCCGGGCGCCGGCGCGAGAAGACCGCCAGCCGGGCGGGATAGGATCGGATCGTCCATGTGAAGCGAAAGGGGCGAGCGGTTGAAGGAGACGCAGCCGGCGCGAGACGGTCAGTCTTCGTGCGAGGTTTCGGCGCGGCGGCTCGCGAGCGGGTTGCGGCGCACCAGCAGCACGTGGACTTGGCGCGCGTCGCCGCGCTGGATTTCGAACACCAGGTTGCCGAGCTGCAGCTTCTCGCCGCGGTGCGGCACGCGCCCGAAGTGATGGGTGATCAGGCCGCCGATCGTGTCGACCTCGTCGTCGGGGAAGTCGGTGCCGAACGTCTCGTTGAACTGTTCGATCTCGGTGAGCGCGCGCACGCGGTAGCGGCCGTCCGGCCCCGAGATGATGTTGCCGGCTTCCTCGTCGAAGTCGTATTCGTCCTCGATGTCGCCGACGATCTGCTCGAGCACGTCCTCGATCGTGATCAGGCCCGCGACGCCGCCGTATTCGTCGACGACGATCGCGAGGTGGTTGCGGTTCACGCGGAAGTCGTGCAGCAGCACGTTCAGGCGCTTCGATTCCGGAATGAACACGGCCGGGCGCAGCATCCCGCGCACGTCGAATTCCTCTTCCGCATAGAAGCGCAGCAGGTCTTTCGCGAGCAGCACGCCGATCACGTTGTCGCGGTTTTCCTCGTACACGGGGTAGCGCGAGTGCGCCTTCTCGAGGACGAACGGGATGAAGTCTTCAGGCTTTTCGGCGATGTTGATCGCGTCCATCTGCGCACGCGGCACCATGATGTCGCGGGCGCACAGGTCGGACACCTGGAACACGCCTTCGATCATCGACAGCGAATCGGCGTCGATCAGATTGCGTTCGTGTGCGTCCTGCAGGATTTCCAGCAGCTCGGACCGGGATTCCGGCTCGGGCGAGATGAAGTCGGTCAGGCGCTCGAGCAGCGAGCGCTTTTCTTGCGGTTTGTCGGTGAGCTTACGACTGGGATACGAATCGTTCATGGTGGTGCGCCCGGGTCATGCCGGAGCGCGCGGTCACGGAGTAGGCAAGGATACACCAAGGGCATGGCGCGGCCGTGTCAGCCCGGCCGTCCGGCCGACGCAGGCGGCGCGCACGAGCCCCGCTCGGGAACGGCCGCGCCGGGCGCGGTGCCGTCCTTCTTGTCCATCCTATCTCAGAAAGGGGCGGCGGGGCAGCGGTGCCAAAAAAGCGCGGTTGGAGCGGCGACCGGCCGGTCAGTCGGCGCCAGCGGCATTTCGCCGCGTGGCGGGCGAATCCGGCGGACGTCGGCAACCCGGAACGTCAGAAACGCATGCCGGCGGAACAGCCGCCGCCGGCCGCGCCGTTGGTTGCGGCGCCGCCGCAGCCGAAGATGCCGCATCCGGACAGCGCGACGCTCGCGGCGACGAGCAACGCGGCCAGCGCGCGGCGCGATCGGTGTGACGGTTTCATGGTCGGAGATCCTCGTTCGACCGCGCGGGCGCCGCGGCGGGGGCGGACCAAGCAGGCCGAAGCGGGCGTCACCGGCATCGCGCGAGCAGCCCTTCCAGCGCGCGATCGGGAATGCCGCTCGCGCGCAGCGCGTCGACGGTGCGACTCACGTAGTCGAGCGTCGTGCCATAACGGCCGGCCGCGCACCTGAACACTTCCTTCACGACGGGGTCGGTCAGCTTGCCGGTGTAAGTAGGCACGTCGCGGCGCATCACGAATGCCAGCGCCTTCACGCGTTCGCCGGTTTCGAGCGTGCACGGCAGCCACGCGGGCCGGTACGAGCCCATCGGCATCTCGCGCTTCCACAGCGTCTCGAGATGCGGCTGCGCGGTCGGGCCCGCGAGCCGGAATGCGATGCCCGAGCACGAGCCGCCGCGATCGAGCGCGAGCACGAGACCCGGACGTTCGGGCGTGCCGCGGTTCACGCGCGACCACAGGTAGAGTCCGCGGTGGTAGCCGTGCACCTTGCCGCGCACGGCGGCGACGGTCGGCAGCCCGGGGTTCCAGATCAGCGAGCCATAGCCGAACAGCCACAGGTCATGCTGGCCGTCCCATTCGCGCATCGTGTGCGCGAGCGATGCCGCGAGCTCGTCTTCCGTCAGCAGCCGGCCGTCGCCGATCGACGGAGGGTAGGCGGGCGGCAGCATCGCGGGGTGGTGCATGGTACGGAAGTGCTTACTGGTACGGGTTCGGGAAGCCCAGCTTCGCGAGGATGTCGACTTCGAGCGCTTCCATTTCGGCTGCGTCCTCGTCGCTGGTTTCGTGATCGTAGCCCTGCGCGTGCAGCGCGCCGTGCACCAGCAGGTGCGCGTAATGGGCGGCGAGCGGCTTGCCCTGTTCGTGCGCTTCCTTCTCGACGACCGGGCAGCACAGCACGAGGTCGCCGATCACGGTGCCGTCGGGCGCCGGATCGTACGCGAAGGTTAGCACGTTGGTCGGGTAGTCCTTGTGACGGTAGCCGTCGTTCAGCGTGCGGCCTTCTTCTTCGCCGACGAAGCGCACCGTGAGCTGCGCGCTCGCGAACAGCGCCGGCTCGAGCCATTCGGCGATCAGCTTGCGCTTCGGGAGCGTCTTGCGGATCTCGCCGGTGATTTCGTCGCCGTACTGCACGGACAGGTCGAGCTCCAGTTCGCGCACTTCTTCCGCCAGTTCCGCGATCTCCTCGTCGCGCGGCGCGGGTTCGGCGCCCACGTGCAGCGTCACGCTGTCGTAGTGCTCCGGCTGCAGCGCGAGCTTCGCGCGCATCGCCGGATCGTTGTGCTGCGCGACGATCGCGACGGCCGCCTCGCCCGAGGTGCCCGACAGGTCGAACATCAGGCTGCGGCCGTCCGGGAAGTCGATTCGCAGCCCTTGCGCGTCGACGGCCCGGGCCTTGCCCTTCGCATCGAACAGTGAAAGACGGGGGGAATCGGGCGCGGCGGACTGGTCGCGACCGGACTTGCGAGAACGGGAAGATTTCATGACAGGTGCGGCGATTGGAACGCATCGAGGATACACCAAACGGCCGATCGTTCCCGAATTCGGACCGGCCCGCGCGCCGGCGCAAAAAAGCCCGGCGCGCCGTCGGGCGGGCCGGGCCGTCGGTCGGTGCGGTGCGTGGAGCGCCGCCGCCGGCCATGCATGGCGATGCGTTCAGGCGTCCTTGTGCTGCGCGTGGAAGTCGTCGTACGCCTCGACGATGCGCGCGACCAGCGGGTGCCGCACGACGTCCGCGCTCGTGAAGCGCGTGAGCGCGATCCCGCGCACGCCGCCGAGCACCTGCTGCGCCTCGACGAGGCCGCTCTTGTGCCCGCGCGGCAGGTCGACCTGGCTTGTATCACCGGTGACGACCGCCTTCGAGCCGAAGCCGATCCGCGTGAGGAACATCTTCATCTGCTCGGGCGTGGTGTTCTGCGCCTCGTCGAGGATGATGAACGCGTGGTTCAGCGTGCGGCCGCGCATGTACGCGAGCGGTGCGATCTCGATCATCTGGCGCTCGAACATCTTCGCGGTCTTGTCGAAGCCGAGCAGGTCGTACAGCGCGTCGTACAGCGGCCGCAGGTACGGGTCGACCTTTTGCGCGAGATCGCCCGGCAGGAAGCCGAGCCGCTCGCCGGCCTCGACGGCCGGGCGCGTCAGCACGATCCGCTTGACCTGGTCGCGCTCGAGCGCATCGACCGCGCACGCGACCGCGAGGTAGGTCTTGCCGGTGCCGGCCGGCCCGATGCCGAACGTCACGTCGTGCTGCAGGATCTGCTTCAGGTATTCGCGCTGCGCGGGCGTGCGGCCGCGCAGGTCGGCGCGCCGCGTGTAGAGCTTGGGCGCCGGTTCCTCGTCGGGATTTTCGTCGTCGGTCTGCACGGCCGGTTCGTCGAACGGATGGTCGGGGTCGCCGCGGAACCGCACGTCGATCGCGTCCTGGCGGCCGTTGCCCGACGTGTGGCGCACTTCGACCAGCGCGAGCTGGATATCGTCGACCGACAGCGGATCGCGTGCACGGTTGTAGAAGTTCTCGAGCGCCGCGAGTGCGAGCTTCGCGCCGCGCCCGCGGATCGTGATCCGGTGGCCGCGCCGCGCGAGCGTGACGTCGAGCGCCTGTTCGATCTGCCGCAGGTTCTCGTCGAGCGGGCCGCAGAGGTTGGCGAGGCGCGCGTTGTCGTCGCGCGGCGCGGTGAATTCCAGTGCTTGGACGGTCTTCAAAGTAGCGTCGGGCTCCTGTGGAACGTCAGTCGGTCAGTGGGTGGCCGCGCTCGCGTCGTCGCTCACGAGCAGCAGCTCGCCGCGCAGCGAGTGCGGGTACGCATGGTTGATCTTCACGTCGATCATCTGGCCGATCAGGCGCGGGTGCGACGCGAGCGGCGCCGGGAAATTCACGACCCGGTTGTTCTCGGTGCGGCCCGACAGTTCGTTCGGGTCCTTGCGCGACGGGCCCTCGACGAGAATCCGCTCGACCTTCCCGACCATCGACTGGCTGATGCGCGCGACGTTTTCCTCGATGGTCGCCTGCAGATGTTGCAGGCGTTTGAGCTTCACTTCGCGCGGCGTGTCGTCGTGCAGGTTCGCGGCCGGCGTGCCGGGGCGCGGGCTGTAGATGAACGAGAAGCTGGTGTCGTAGCTCATCTCGTGCACGAGCGCCATCATCTTGTCGAAATCGTCCTCGGTCTCGCCGGGGAAGCCCACGATCATGTCGGTCGACAGCGACAGGTCCGGGCGGATCGCGCGCAGCTTGCGGATCACCGACTTGTATTCGAGCACCGTGTAGCCGCGCTTCATCGCCATCAGGACACGGTCGGAGCCGTGCTGGACCGGCAGGTGCAGGTGGCTCACGAGCTTCGGCACCTTCGCGTAGGTGTCGATCAGGCGCTGCGTGAATTCCTTCGGATGCGACGTCGTGTAGCGGATCCGCTCGATGCCGGGGATGTCGGCGACGTATTCGATCAGCGTCGCGAAATCGGCGATTTCCGCCGAACCGGCGGTCAGCGCGCCGCGGTAGGCGTTCACGTTCTGGCCGAGCAGCGTGACTTCGCGCACGCCCTGGTCGGCGAGGCCGGCCACCTCGGTCAGCACGTCGTCGAGCGGACGCGACACTTCATCGCCGCGCGTGTACGGCACGACGCAGTAGCTGCAGTACTTCGAGCAGCCTTCCATGATCGACACGAACGCGCTCGGCCCCTCGACGCGCGCGGGCGGCAGGTGGTCGAACTTCTCGATCTCGGGGAACGTGATGTCGACCTGCGCACGGCCGCTTTCGCGGCGCGCGTCGATCATCTGCGGCAGGCGGTGCAGCGTCTGCGGGCCGAACACGAGGTCGACGTACGGCGCGCGCGACACGATCGACGCGCCTTCCTGGCTCGCGACGCAGCCGCCGACGCCGATCAGCAGGCCCGGCTTCGCTTCCTTCAGCTCGCGCACGCGGCCGAGGTCGGAGAACACCTTTTCCTGCGCCTTCTCGCGCACCGAGCAGGTGTTGAACAGGATGATGTCCGCGTCTTCCGGGGTATCGGTCTTTTCGAGGCCTTCGGCGGCATTGAGCACGTCCACCATCTTGTCCGAGTCGTACTCGTTCATCTGGCAGCCGAAGGTCTTTACGTAAACTTTCTTGGTCATGGGGATTCGCCGTTCGCAGTGGTTGACCTGGGGGCGTCGTCAAGGGTGAATCGGGACGGCTGCCGGTGCAGCGGCTCAAACTCGCGCGTTGGGTGTGCCGGCTGATGCCTGCCGGTGCCGCATGGCGGAGCGGGGCGCGCAGCGCGCATCGAACCCATCGCGTGAGCTGAAGTGAAAAGCCGTCGGGAAAGCCTTTCATTATAGCTTTTCGCGCTGCCTCGGACGGATGGCGGGTTGCACGTCCGCCACGTCTTGCACGGGATTCCGACCCCGAAATGATGATGCGGCAGCCGGTAGCGCACGCATTTAGCAGCGCGCCGGCGCCATAGCGGCAGGAAAAGGTTCGCGAGGAACGCATTCCTCCGTGATGCTGATAACGGTGTGAAGATAACTTCGTTTGCCGGGTCAGGACCGGGTGATAGCGTTTCAATACGCGCCGTTCATGGCGCAACCCGATTCCGATTCCGGCTTACCCCATTCGCAGGGCCGCGCGGCGGCCCGGAGGCCATGCTATGTCTTCACCCCTTGCGCTGGTGCGCGACGTGTCTTCCTTCGAGTCCGGCAATACCGGCGACGCGCGGACGTCCGCGTCGCTCGACGTCCTCGAGCAGGTCGTCGGCGTGAACCTCGCGCGCCTGCGCGCCGAGCGGCAACTGTCGCTCGATGCGCTCGCGCGGCTGTCCGGCGTATCGCGCGCGATGCTCGCGCAGATCGAATCCGCGCGCAGCGTGCCGTCGATCAAGGTGCTCTGCAAGATCGCCGCGGCGCTGAAGGTGTCGGTTGCCGCATTCCTGCGCCGCCACGCGGTGAACGGCTTCGAGCATCTGGCGGCCGAGCGCGCGGCGCGCGTCGTCAGCTCGAACGGCCGTTTCTCCGCGCGTGCGCTGTATCCCGAAGGCGAGCCGGCCGCGGCCGAATTCCACGAACTGCGGATCGCGCCGCTGCACACGGAGCCCGGCACGCGCCGCGCGCCCGGCACGACGGTCAACCTGGTCGTCAGCGAGGGCACGCTCGAGCTCAGCGTGCACGATCGCCGCCAACTGCTCGCGACGGGCGACGCGATCGTGTTCGACGCCGACCAGCCGTACAGCCTGCGCAACCCGGGCGACAGCGAAGCGCGCGCGTTCCGCGTGACGGTGAGCCCCGAGGTGCCGCCGCGCTGGTTCGTGCCCGACGCCGCACACGCGGCCGGCTGAGCGCGCAGGCGCGCCGGGTGCCGGGCCGGCGCCGGTTCCATGCGCAACCGGCGCGCCAGCCCGGTGTCGGCCGTTCGGACGATGCCATTAGACGGGGTCGTCAGTAAGGTTTTAGGTGCGGTTTCGCTGCGTCGTGCGCGCAGCTGATGTATGCTTGGCCCGCCGATCCCGGGGCAGATCCCCGGCCGGCAATCAGTGCGTCTTCAGGGCGGGGTGCAATTCCCCACCGGCGGTAGGCTGGCGAAAGCCGGCGAGCCCGCGAGCGCCCGCGCATCCGCGCGGGGTCAGCAGATCTGGTCGAATGCCAGAGCCGACGGTCATAGTCCGGATGAGAGAAGATGTGCAGATAGTCATGTCCGTCAGGGCCGTTTCGCGATGCGTGCGAAGCGGGTTGTCGTTCTGTCTGTTTGCAATGCCCTGGAACGTTTTTCGCCCAAATCGAAATTGCGAGGAGCGTTTCACATGTCCTTCAAGTCCGTTTCGTCGGCACCCGCCGACGCCTTTGCCGATCTCCCGTTGCTCGATTCCGAACCGGTGCCGCCGCGCATCGCCGCCGCGCTCGACGCGTTGCGCGCGGGCCGTGCAGTCGTGTTGCAGGATGACCATGACCGTGAAAACGAGGCCGACCTGATCGTCGCCGCCGAGCGCATCACGCCCGAGACGATGGCGCTCCTGATCCGCGAGTGCAGCGGCATCGTGTGCCTGTGCCTGACCGACGACAAGGTGCGCGCGCTCGAGCTGCCGCCGATGGTGCAAGCCAACGAGAGCCGCAACGGCACCGCGTTCACCGTGTCGATCGAAGCGCGCGAAGGCGTGCATACCGGCGTGTCCGCGGCCGATCGCGTGACGACGATCCGCGCGGCGATCGCCGACGACGCGAAGCCGTACGACATCGTGCGCCCCGGCCACGTGTTTCCGCTGCGCGCGCAGCCGGGCGGCGTGCTCGCGCGCCGCGGTCACACCGAAGGGACCGTCGATCTGTCGATTCTCGCGGGTTTGAAGCCGGCCGGCGTGCTGTGCGAGCTGATGAACCCGGACGGCACGATGACGCGCGGCGACGACGTCGAGCGCTTCGCGCAGCAGCACGGGCTGCCGATGCTGACGATCGCGGAACTCGTCGAATTCCGCGAGGCGCTGGCGGCCGCGCGCGAACGCTGCTGCGAACCGGCCTGACGGCTGGTGTAGCGGGCGCGCCGAAGCGCCCGCGATACGGCGTGCGCATCGCGTCGCACGCCGGTTGCTGCGCTTCGGCGCGTCTGTCCGTCAGGACTGCACGTCGCCGAATTCGCCGCGCAGGCCGGCCGCGACGAGCGCCGGCAATTCATCCATCTTGCGCATGATCCGCGTGATGCCCATCGCGCGCAGCGCGTCCGCGTAGTTGTCGGGGATGTGGCTCGCGCCGACGAACGCGATCGTCTTCATCCCGGCGGCGCGCGCCGCGTTCAGGCCCGATACGCTGTCTTCGATGACGATGCAGCGCTCCGGCGCGACGCCGAGCGTGTTGGCCGCATGCAGATACACGTCGGGGTAGGGCTTCGGCCGCGCGACCTGCTCGGAGCTGAACACGCGCTCGCCGAAGATTTCGGTGAGCGCGGCGCGCTTCAGCGAGCTGCGCACGCGCGCGAGCCGGCTGTTCGACACCACCGCGGCCGGCAGGCTGACCTTCAGCAACGCATCGCGCACGCCGGTGATCGGCGCGAGCGATTGTGCGAGACCGGTCTCGATGTTGTGCTCGACGGTCTCGATGAAGTTCTCGGGCATTCGGATCCCGAAGTGTGCTTCGAGGCCGGCGAGAAAGCGCGACGTCTGCTGGCCGAATGCGGATTTCGCGGCGTCTTCGAAATCGAGGTGGGGGAAGGTCGCGGACAGCGTGTCGAACAGCACGCGGTCGGCAATGACTTCGCTGTCGACGAGTACGCCGTCGCAGTCGCAGATAAGGTGATCGAGCATGGTGATGAAAAAGCGGGGCGTCGGCGGCGCCGATCGTCCCGCCATGATACGTGCTTTCGCGGCCGCGCCGGGCGGGGTTCGGCGCGCTGCTTCTCCGCCGGCGGGCTGATCGGGCGTATCGGAGCGGGGCCGGGCAGCGCCGCGGGCGATCGGTAGCGGTGTCCCGTGCCGGTGCCGCGGCGGTTCAGTGCGAAGCGGGAGGGAGAACGGCGCGGAAGGAGGGCGGAAGGTTCGGATGCGCGCGGCAACCGCTGCCGCGCGCTGAGGCCTGACCCCAGGCCTGAACGAGCCCGCGATCAGGCCATCGCGTGCAGGCGCAGATATAGGCCGGCCGCCGCGGCGCCGCCGAGCAGCGGGCCGATCACCGGCACCCACGCGTAGCGCCAGTCGCTGTCGCGCTTGCCGGGGATCGGCAGCAGTGCATGCATCAGGCGCGGCGACAGGTCGCGCGCCGGGCTCATCGCATAGCCGGTCGGGCCGCCGAGCGAGATGCCGATGCCGAGCACCAGCAGGCCGACCGGCAGCGCGTCGAGCGCACCGAGGCCGACTTGCGGCGATGCGAGGTACAGCACGCCGAGGATCAGCACGAAGGTGCAGATTGCTTCGGTCAGCACGTTGTGCGTGGTGCTGCGGATCGCGGGCGCCGTGCAGAACACCGCGAGCTTCAGGTCCGCATCGACTTCCTTCGCGAAGTGCTGGCGATACGCGAGCCACACGAGCAACGCGCCTGCCATTCCGCCGAGCATCTGCGCGACGATGTAGCCGCCGACCTTCGACCACGCGAACTTGCCCGCGAGCGCGAGGCTGATCGTGACGATCGGGTTCAGGTGTGCGCCGCTGAACGATGCGGTCACGTAGACGGCGACGAACACGGCCATCGCCCAGCCCATCACGATCACGATCAGGTCCGCGCCTTTGCCCTTGGTTTTCGCAAGCAGCACGTTGGCGACCGCGCCGTTGCCGAGCAGCACGAGGATCGCCGTGCCGATGAATTCCGCAATATAAGGTGACATGTTTGTCTCTCGTAGGTCACGGCGGACTCGCGCGCTGCGCGGTCCGCCGGTGTTGTTGTATTTCGTTCGGGTTGCTTGTAGTTGCTGCCGCGGTGCTTACTGCGCGTCGTCGGCCCACGCCTTCGCGGCGCGCACCGCGCGCTGCCAGCCGGCCATGCAGCGCTCGACCTGCTCCTTCGGCATCGACGGCGAGAAGCGGCGATCGAGCTGCCACTGGCTGCGCACTTCGTCGAGGTTCTTCCAGTAGCCGATCGCGAGGCCCGCGAGGTAGGCCGCGCCGAGCGCGGTCGTCTCGGTGATCTGCGGACGCACCGCGTCGACGCCGAGCAGGTCGGCCTGGAACTGCATCAACAGGTTGTTCGCGCTCGCGCCGCCGTCGACGCGCAGCTCGCCGATGCTGATGCCCGAGTCGGCTTCCATCGCGGCCAGCACGTCGAGCGACTGATACGCGATCGCATCGAGCGCCGCGCGCGCGAGGTGCGCGGACGTCGTGCCGCGCGTGACGCCGAACACCGAACCGCGTGCGCGGGCATTCCAGTGCGGCGCGCCGAGGCCCGCGAACGCCGGCACGAGATAGACGCCGTCGGTGTGCGGCACGCTCGCGGCGAGTGCTTCGATTTCCGAGGCCGTCTTGATGATGCCGACGCCGTCGCGCAGCCACTGCACGACCGCGCCCGCGATGAAGATGCTGCCTTCGAGCGCGTACTGCACGTCGTCGCCGATCTGCCATGCGATCGTCGTGACGAGGTTGTTCTTCGACTCGATCGGCTTGTCGCCGGTGTTCATCATCAGGAAGCAGCCGGTGCCGTAGGTGTTCTTCACCATGCCCGACGTCGTGCACATCTGGCCGAACAGCGCCGCGTGCTGGTCGCCGGCGATGCCCGCGAGCGGGATCTTCGACGCGAACACCGTGGTCTTCGTGTGGCCGTAGATTTCCGACGACGCCTTCACTTCGGGCAGCATGCTGCGCGGGATGTCGAGCAGTTCGAGCAGCTCGCTGTCCCACTCGCGCGTATGGATGTTGAACAGCATCGTGCGCGACGCGTTCGTCACGTCGGTCACGTGCAGCTCGTGCTTCGTGAAGTTCCACACGAGCCAGCTGTCGACGGTGCCGAACGCGAGCTTGCCTTGACGCGCCTTGTCGCGCGCGCCGGGCACGTTGTCGAGGATCCAGCGGATCTTGGTCGCGGAGAAGTACGAGTCGATCGGCAGGCCGGTCTTCGCACGCACCTTCGCTTCGAGGCCCTGCTTCTTCAGCAAATCGCAGAAGTCGGCGGTGCGGCGGTCCTGCCACACGATCGCGTTGTAGACGGGCTGCCCCGTCTCGCGATCCCAGACGATCGTCGTCTCGCGCTGGTTGGTGATACCGATCGCGGCGATCGACGTGCCGTTCAGGCCGGTGCGCGTGACCGCCTCGGCGGCGACGCCCGCTTGCGTCGACCAGATTTCCTGCGGGTCGTGCTCGACCCAGCCGGGTTGCGGGTAGATCTGTTCGAATTCCTTCTGGGCGATCGATACGATGTTGCCCTGGCGATCGAACAGCATTGCGCGGGAGCTCGTCGTGCCCTGGTCAAGCGCGAGGATGTACTGATCCTGCATGTCTCTCATCTCCATCCGTGGATTGGCGTAGTTGTGATGCGCGCCGCATGCCGCGCGGCGCGTCCGTGAATCAACGTCAGTCAGACAACAGCAACTGCAAACGGATTACGCGTGCGGTGCATGCGCGGCGGCGAACCATGCGTCGACCGCGGCCGTTACCGCGTCCAGCGTGCCTGGCGTGACGTGCAGGCCGAGCTTCGAGCGGCGCCACAGCACGTCCTGCGCGCAGGTCGCCCATTCGACGTCGCGCAGGTAGCGCAGTTCGGCGTCGTGGATGCCCGGTGCGATTTCGGCGCCGAGGTCGGCGAGCGACTTCGCGCCGTCGACCACGCGTTCCGCCCGCGTGCCGTACGCACGCGCATAGCGACGGGCGAGCGCGGCGGGCAGCCACGGGTAGCGCTTTGCGAACGCCGCGGCGAACACGTCGAACTTCGCGTTCGCGATGTCGCCGCCCGGCAGCGGCACGCCGGCCGTCCAGGTGCGCGCGTCGCGCCCGAGCGCGCGGCACAGCAGGTCGCCGGCTTCTTCGGCGAGCTTGCGGAAGGTCGTGATCTTGCCGCCGAACACCGACAGCAGCGGCGCGCCGGCGCCGTCGTCCATCTCGAGGCGGTAGTCGCGCGTGACGGCCGATGCGTTCGCCGCGTTTTCATCCTCGAGCAGCGGGCGCACGCCCGAATAGGTCCAGTGCACGTCGGCCGGCGAGATCTTGCGCTTGAAGTAGCGGTTGATCGAATCGCACAGGTACTGCGTCTCGTCGCGATCGATCGCGACCTTCGCGGGATCGTTCGTGTATTCGACGTCGGTCGTGCCGATCAGCGTGAAGTCGTGCTCGTACGGAATCGCGAAGATGATCCGCTTGTCCGGGTTCTGGAAGATGTACGCGTGATCGTGCTCGAACAGGCGCCGCGTGATGATGTGGCTGCCCTTCACGAGCCGCACGCTGTGCTGCGCGCCGCGGCCGAGCGCGCCGTGCAGCACGTCGCCCACCCACGGGCCGGCCGCGTTCGCGACCGCGCGTGCACGGACGACGCGGATCGAGCCGTCCGCGTGCTGCAGCCGGGCTTCCCATTCGTCGCCGTGGCGTTCGGCCGACACGAGCTTCGTACGCGTGAGGATTTCCGCGCCGCGCTCCTTCGCATCGAGCGCGTTCAGCACGACGAGGCGTGCGTCGTCGACCCAGCCGTCCGAATACACGAAGCCGCGCTTGATCGAGTCGATCAGCGGCTTGCCGGCCGCATGGCGGCGCATGTCGATGCCGCGCGAGCCGGGCAGCAGTTCGCGTTTCGCGAGGTGATCGTAGAGGAACAGGCCGATGCGGATCAGCCACGCCGGTCGCAGGTTCGGCATGTGCGGCATCACGAAGCGCAGCGGCCACATGATGTGCGGCGCCGCGCGCAGCAGCGTCTCGCGCTCCTGCAGCGCTTTGCGGACGAGGCCGAATTCGTTGTATTCGAGGTAGCGCAGGCCGCCGTGAATCAGCTTCGTGCTGGACGACGACGTATGCGACGCGAGGTCGTCCTGCTCGCAGAGCAGCACCGACAGGCCGCGGCCGGCCGCATCGCGCGCGATGCCCGCGCCGTTGATGCCGCCGCCGACGACGAGCAGATCGTAGCGATTCGGTTGGGTCACCCTGCTGTCCTTATCGTCTGATGGAAATAGGTGAACATGAAATGTTCGAATTCGAAATTTAACGAACGAAATCGAAAAAGTAAAGTTCGAAAAAGCGGGGCCAGTAGCGCGCGCGGCGATCCCGGACGATACTGGCGGGATCGACCGTTTCGCGAGGTGAATCATGCGTATTGGGATGTGGGCCGGCGCGTGCGCCGTCGTGCTGGCCGGGTGCGGCGCAGGCACGCCGCCGCTTGCCGGCAACTGGCGTGCGCCGTCGTTTGCCGACCTGCAGACGTCGTGCGGCGGCACCGCGCGAGACTGGGGCGCGGACGCGCAGCCGGTCTATTCGACGCTCTATGACGCGTACGTGGCGAAACGGTATCGCGGGCTGACGCAAGCGAACTATTGTGCGTTCGTAAACGAACTTTCGACGCACTATGCGGCGCCGGACGCCGCGGGGCGCGCCGGCTGGGTCGCGTATTTCAACGGCGCACGCGCGCAGGCCGTCAGCTGGCGGGCCGCGGTCGATCCGACGCTGCGCGGCGGCTGACGCGGAAACGCTTCGGGAGGCGAGACAAGCGGGGAGGGCGGCCGGTCGGGAATCCGGCCGCCGCGCTCAGGTCAGGAACAGCGGGGCTTCACTTACGAATAGCGGCATTTGATCGATCGCAACGCGGCGTCGCCGGTTTCGGTCACGCAGTATTTGCGCCCCGATCCCAGCGCTTCCAGGCGGACGAGCTGCTGTTCGAGCAGCGCGTCGAGTTCATCGCGATCCATGTCGCCGTGATCAGGAGCATCCTTCACGAGTAGTAGCGTGGCGAATTCATGCGGACTCAGCATCGTTCTCTCCATGGCAATCGGTGTGCCCGCGCGGCCGGCCAAACGCCGGTGCGCGATACCCCGTGGGGTATGGCTGGGGGGGAAAGCTGTATTGGCCGGCCTTGGAATTCGCACACGCCTTGGCACGGGCGCATCGTGCGAATGGGCCGGGGAACTGGAGTCTAGTCGAGTGCAGGCACAACGACAAATCGTGCCCCGTTAATTTTCAGTTTGACAGGCACACGCGCCGCAAGCGGTTCGGCCGCCGTGCCAACTTCTTGATTTCACTTGAAGTTTCGGGTGCGCTGCAGCATCGCACCCATCATTCCGCGACGTACACCTCGGTGCCGGCGTTGGCCACCGCGTCGGCCATTTCCGGCGGCAGCGGCTTGTCGGTGAAAAGCGCGTGGACCTGGCTCAGGTGCCCCTGGCGCACGAGCGCCGGACGGCCGACCTTCGAGTGGTCGGCGACGAGATATACCGTGCGCGCATGCTGCATGATCGCCTCGGCCACGCGCACCTCGCGCGTGTCGAAGTCGCGCAGCGTGCCGTCGGCCTCGATCGCCGACGTGCCGATGATCGCGTAGTCGACCTTGAACTGGCGGATGAAGTCGATCGCGAGTTCGCCGACGATGCCCTTGTCCCACGGCCGCACGATGCCGCCCGTGATCAGCACCTCGCAGTCGGGGTAGCCGCTCATCATCGACGCGACGTTCAGGTTGTTCGTGATCACGTGCAGCCCGTGATGGCGGTTCAGCGCGCGCGCGACTTCCTCGGTCGTCGTGCCGAGGTTGATGAACAGCGACGCCTGGTCGGGGATGTGCGACGCGGCCAGCGCCGCGATGCGCCGCTTCTCGTCGTGGAACATCCGCTGCCGCGCGGTGTACGACACGTTCTCCGAGCTGGTCGGCAGGCTCGCGCCGCCGTGGTAGCGGCGCAGCAGGTTCAGGTCCGCCAGCCAGTTCACGTCGCGGCGGATCGTCTGCGGCGTGACCGCGAAGTGCGCGGCGAGATCGTCGACGGTCACGAAGCCGTCGCGCTGCACCCACTCGAGCAATTCCTGCTGGCGCGCGTTGAGGGTGAGGCGGGGATCTCGGGTCATGGCTCGGCGGTCGAATCGTGAGGCGAAGTGGGTATTGTAAGGGCGGGAAGGGCGTGCGACCGGCGTGCGGCGCGCGCCCGGCCATTATTCATGCGCAAAGCGCATGTATTCATGTGACAAATGAATTTGTGCGATCGCGCGGATCGCGCTGCAATGGCGGACTGTCCGCGCGCCGCGGATCGTGCGTCCGGCGCGTTCATTCAGCTTTCGACGAGGTGGAATCGATGACCGACTTCAACTGGCACAACCCGTATCCGACGATCCGCATTCCGGTGTTCGCGCGCAATGTCGTGTCGACGTCGCACCCGCTCGCCGCGCAGGCCGGCCTGCGGATGCTGTGGAAGGGCGGCAATGCCGTCGATGCGGCGCTGGCGGCCGCCGCCGCGATCACGGTGGTCGAGCCCGTGTCGTGCGGGCTCGGCGGCGATGCGTTCGCGCTCGTGTGGGATGGCGAGCGGCTGTCCGGGTTGAACGCGTCGGGCGTCGCACCGGCCGCATGGAACCCCGACTACTTCCGCAAGCGCCACGGCGAGAACGCGCATGGCATCGCGAACAAGCCGACACGCGGCTGGGACACCGTCACGGTGCCGGGCGTGATCGCGGGCTGGGAAGCGCTGCATGCGAAATTCGGCTCGCTGCCGTTCGCGGACCTGCTCGAGCCGGCGATCGAGCTCGCCGAGCGCGGCTATTCGGTGTCGCCGATCGTCGCGCACAAGTGGGCGGCCGCGGTGCCCGAGCTGCGCGGGCTGCCGGGCTTCGCCGACACCTTCATGCCGCGCGGGCGCGCGCCGCTCGTCGGCGAACGCATGTGCCTGCCGGGCCACGCGCAGACGCTGCGCACGCTCGCGAAGGACGGCCCGCGCGCGTTCTACGAGGGCGCGCTCGCCGAGCAGCTCGCGGCGTTCGCGCGCGAAGGCGGCGGCGCGTTGACCGCAGCCGACCTGCGCGCATACCGGCCGGAATGGGTCGAGCCGATCGGCAAGCGTTTCGGCCGCCATACGATTCACGAGATCCCGCCGAACGGCCAGGGCATCGCCGCGCTGATCGCGCTCGGCATCGCCGAGCATGCGGGCGTGACCGAGTGGCCGGTCGATTCGGTCGACTCGCAGCACCTGCAGATCGAGGCGATGAAGCTCGCGTTCGCGGACGTCTATCGCTACGTCGCCGATCCGCGCGCGATGGAGGTGACGCCCGAGCAGATGCTCGACGATGCGTATCTCGCGGCGCGCGCGAAGCTGATCGACCGCATGCGCGCGACGCACTTCGCCGCCGGCCGGCCGCCTTCGGGCGGCACGATCTATCTGTCGGCCGCCGACGAGCGCGGGATGATGGTGAGCTTCATTCAGTCCAACTACATGGGTTTCGGTTCGGGGCTCGTCGTGCCCGGCACGGGCATTGCGCTGCAGAACCGCGGGCACGGGTTCTCGATGGACCCGGGCTCGCCGAACGTCGTCGCCGGCGGCAAGCGGCCATTCCATACGATCATCCCGTCGTTCGTCACCGAGGAAGTGAACGGCCGCACCGAAGCCGTGATGAGCTTCGGCGTGATGGGCGGCGACATGCAGCCGCAGGGGCACCTGCAGACGATCGTGCGGATGCTCGGCTACGGACAGCAGCCGCAGGCCGCGTGCTGCGCGCCGCGCTGGAAGGTCAATCGCGACTTCACGCTCGACGTCGAGGCGACGATGCATCGCGGCACGGTCGATGCGCTCGCCGCGCGCGGCCATACGATCAAGTCGATCGACGATCCTTACATGGATTTCGGCTCGGGGCAGTTCGTGTGGCGGCTCGACCCCGACGATCCCGACCGCGGCTACGTGGCCGCGAGCGACAGCCGTCGCGACGGGCTGGCTGCCGGTTTCTGACGGAACGCTTCCAGCGGTCTTGCGCTCGACGGGCGGCCGGCATGGCCGCCCGTTTTGCTTGCTGCGACGCATGCGGGCGAAGCCGCGCAACCGGTTCGAACGACTCGTCTAACGAACTGCAACATGGACGGCGGAACTGCGCGTGTCGGGTGCGGTCAGTGCTTGAAGCACGAACATAAAAGTCCGGCTAAGATGCCAGGATGGTTCGGCCGGACCGATTCACTATAAATGCAAGCAAAACGTCGCCTGCGGGCGCGCCGGGCCTGTGCCGAGGGAGAGCATCGGC
Source organism: Burkholderia sp. Nafp2/4-1b (assembly GCF_003635165.1). Taxonomy (GTDB): domain Bacteria; phylum Pseudomonadota; class Gammaproteobacteria; order Burkholderiales; family Burkholderiaceae; genus Burkholderia. The sequence continues at coordinate 101,040 of NZ_ML058605.1, forward strand.
CGGCCGGCCGCGCGACGACTGGGAGCGCACCACCATGCCTACTGAAACGACACACGTCATGCCGTGGCGTATCGAGGACATCGACCTGAACCGGATCGATCGTCAGCGCGCGGCTGCGAACGAGGATCTGCTGCTGTTGTTGTGCGCGTCGTCGTTCATCGAAAGCGGTTCGGATCTCTACACGAGCAACCTGAGCGAGTTCTTCAACGACGATCCGGAAGTGTCGGCGTGGCTCAACAACTCATGGGAGCACGAGGAACTGCAGCACGGGCGCGCGCTGAAGGCGTACATCGCACACGTGTGGCCGGAGTTCGACTGGGACACCGCGTTCGCGAATTTCTTCGCCGAGTATTCGCAGACCTGCTCGGTCGAGGCGTTCGAAAAGACTCGCGCGCTCGAGATGGTTGCACGCTGCGTCGTCGAGACGGGCACGGCCACGCTGTATCGCGCGATCAACGAATGCTCGGACGAGCCGGTGCTGAAGGAAATCACCGACAACATCCGCTCGGACGAAGTGCGCCACTACAAGCACTTCTTCAAGTTCTTCAAGAAGTACAACAAGCTCGAAGGCAACGGCCGGCTCGCGGTGCTCGGCGCGCTGATGCGCCGCGTGATGGAAATCAAGAACGAGGATTCCGAGATCGCGCTGCGCCATGTGTTCGCGGTCCGCTATCCGGATCGCATCGGCGACGATCAATACAACCGCGAACGTGCCGCCCGCATCAGCTCGCTCGTGCGCCGCAACCTGTCGGCGGACATGTGCGTGAAGATGCTGCTCAAGCCGCTCGACCTGCCCGCGAAGATCCAGCCGAGCGTCCACTATCCGCTGACCAAGATCACGCGGCACGTGTTCATGCGGTAAGTGTCGCGGCGCGCGATGCGGGGCCTGCTCCGGCTGATGACGGGCCCTTCTGGTGGCCAGCACCACGAATGAATTTTCCCGAACAGGGACCGTACGTTATTAGCGGGAACGGGCCTTGGCGCGTATGCTGCGGCATCGTCATCCGCTTTCCACCGGGGCTGCCACCATGACCGATTCCCATCGTCACGCGCTCGAACAATGGACGTTCGACGCGTGGCCGCCGGCCGTCGTCTCGCTGTTCGACGGCGCCGCGCTCGAACGCCACGCCGACGTCGCCGCGCAGCTGATCGTCGCGACCGACGACGGCCAGTTGCGCACGACGCTGCTCAGCGTCGGCGAGATCCATGCGCGCGATGCGCACACGCTGCTGCTCGCGCTGTGGCCGCAATCGCGCGCGGCGCGCGCGCTCGCACAACGGCGCGCGGCCGCATTGACGCTCGTCGCGGACGGCGCATTCTTTCAGGCACAACTAAGGATCGAGCCGATCGAAGGGGACTTCGGCGGGCTGGCCGGATTCGCTGCGACGATCGCGCACGGCGATGCGCAGCGGGTCGGCTATGCGCGTCTCGCGACGGGCGTCACGTTTGCGCTGGAAGGAGAGGCGCGCACCGAGGTGCTCGCACGCTGGCAGCGCCAGGTCGAGCACCTGCGGCGCGCGGCCGCGCGGCTTCAGTGACCGCGCTGGCCGCTGCGCGACGAACGGTTGCGGTTCGGGTGCGCGGCGTTGCCGCTCGCGGGACGCGCGCCGTTGCCGCCGCCGGACGGACGACCGCCGCTGTTGGCGTTGCCGCTCGCGCCGCCGGCCGTGCGCGGCTTGGCCGGCTTCGCGGCCTTCGGCTGCGCGTTGCCTTCGCGCTTCGCGGCCGGCTGGCCTGAGCCACCGGCACGCGGCTGGCGATTGCCGCCGCCGCCGCCGCCACCAGCGTTACCGCCACGCGGCTGCTGCCCGCGGCGCTGCTGGATCGGCTCCGGCTTCGCGGTCGGATCGGGTTCGAAGCCCGCGATCACTTCCTGCGGAATCTCGCGCTTGATCAGCCGCTCGATGTCGCGCAGCAGCTGCTTCTCGTCGACGCACACGAGCGACACGGCTTCGCCGGTCGCACCCGCACGGCCCGTGCGGCCGATCCGGTGCACGTAGTCTTCCGGCACGTTCGGCAGGTCGAAGTTGACGACGTGCGGCAACTGGTCGATGTCGATCCCGCGTGCGGCGATGTCGGTCGCGACCAGCACCTGCAGCGTGCTGTTCTTGAATTCCGCGAGCGCACGCGTGCGCGCCGACTGGCTCTTGTTGCCGTGGATCGCCATCGCGCTGATGCCGTCCTTCGTCAGCTGTTCCGCGAGCCGGTTCGCGCCGTGCTTGGTGCGCGTGAACACGAGCACCTGGAACCAGTTGTGTTCGCGGATCAGATGCGTGAGCAGCTCGCGCTTGCGATCGCGGTCGACCGGGTGGATCTTCTGCGCGACGCTTTCCGCGGTGGTGTTGCGGCGAGCGACTTCGATCAGCGCCGGCGAATCGAGCAGGCTGTCGGCGAGCGCCTTGATCTCGTCGGAGAAGGTGGCCGAGAACAACAGGTTCTGGCGCCGCGGCGGCAGCTTCGCGAGCACACGCTTGATGTCGTGGATGAAGCCCATGTCGAGCATCCGGTCGGCTTCGTCGAGCACGAGAATGTCGAGATCCGACAGGTCGATCGTCTTCTGCTGCATGTGATCGAGCAGACGCCCCGGCGTCGCGACGACGATGTCGACGCCGCGCTTGAGCGCGTCGATCTGCGGATTGATGCTGACGCCGCCGAACATCACGGTCGAGCGCAGCTTCACGTACTTGCTGTACGCGCGCACGCTTTCCTCGACCTGGGCGGCGAGTTCGCGCGTCGGCGTGAGGATCAGCGCACGCACCGCGCGCTTCGCGCCGCGATGCTCGGTGTAGAACGTGTGCAGGCGCTGCAGGATCGGCAGCGTGAAGCCGGCGGTCTTGCCGGTGCCCGTCTGCGCGCCGGCGAGCAGGTCGCCGCCGCCGAGGACGGCGGGGATCGCCTGCTGCTGGATGGGAGTCGGCTGCGTGTAGCCGAGCTCGTTGACCGCCTTGACGAGCGGTTCGGCCAAGCCGAGAGATTCGAAAGACATAGATACCACTCTTGAGTTTTATGATCGGCGACGCCTCGCGCGGCCCGCGCGGGGAACGACGTCGCAAAAAGCAAAAGGGGCGCGGCTGCGGTTTCCCGCAGCCGCGCCCCCGTTTGTGTCGCGCGTTATTTAGTCAAGCGGCGCGGAACGCAGGTCGCTCACCTGTTGCGGCGAGATCGGCGTACCGTTGTTGCCCCACGACATCCGGATATACGTGACGACTGCCGCGACTTCCTGGTTCGACAGCGACTGTGCGAACGGCGGCATCCCGTACGGACGCGGATTCTTGAACGTGCTCGGCGGATAGCCACCGTTCAGCACCATGCGGATCGGGTTGACTGCCGATTCCATCACGATCGAGTGGTTGCCCGCGAGCGGCGGATAGGCCGGCGGCTTGCCCGCGCCGGATTCGGCGTGGCAGGTCGCGCAGTTGTCCGCGTAGATCTTCTTGCCCTGGTCGAACAGCGTATTGCCGAACTGCTTCGTCGGCTCGTACTGCATGTTCTTCGGCGCTTCAGCCTTCTGCGGAATCGACTTCAGGTACGTCGACATCGCGCGCGTATCTTCGTCGCTCATGTACTGCAGGCTGTTGTGCACGACGTCGGCCATCGGGCCGAATACCGCGCCCTTGTTCGACACGCCGGCTTGCAGCAGGTCGGACAGCTCCTGCACGTGCCAGTCGCCGAGGCCGAGTTCCTTGTCGTTCGTCAGCGACGGCGCATACCAGTTCTGCAGCGGGATCAGGCCGCCCGCGAAGGCTGCCGAGCTCACCGGGCCGCCCATCATGTTGATCGACGTGTGGCACATCGAGCAGTGGCCGAGGCCTTCGACGAGGTACGCGCCGCGGTTCCATTCGACCGACTTGGTCGGATCCGGCTTGTACTCGCCTTCCTTGAAGAACAGCGTGCGCCAGCCGATCAGCAGGTTGCGGTTGTTGAACGGGAACTTCAGCTCGTGCGGACGGCTCGGCACCGAAACCGGCGGGACCGAACGAAGGTACGCGTAGATCGCGTCCGAGTCGGCGCGCGTGACCTTCGTGTAGCTCGCGAACGGGAAGCCCGGGTACAGCAGGCTGCCGTCCTTCGAACGGCCGGTGTGCATCGCGCGGTAGAAGTCGTCCGACGTCCACTTGCCGATGCCGTCCTTGTCGTCCGGCGTGATGTTCGGCGTATACATCGTGCCGAACGGCGTCGCCATCGGCAGGCCGCCCGCGAACGACTTGCCGCCGCGCACGGTGTGGCACGCGATACAGTCGCCGACGCGCGCGAGGTATTCACCCTTCTTGATCTGCGCGGCCTGGTCGGCCGGCGTGGCCGCGACGGCGGAAGCGCCGTGCAGCGTGTCGTTGCCCGGCCAAAGGACCGGCACGAGGGCGGCAGCCGCGACGATCGCGACAGCCGAGAGTGCAAACAGGGACTTGCGTTTCATTGTGTCTGTCTCCCTTGCCTTATTGCGGTTCGCTGCCGCAGGCGAGCGGAGTCTTCATCGAACGCGCCGGGGCCGGCACGGGGTTGGCGGGCGCCGGTTGCGCGGCGAGCCATGCGGTCACGGCCGTCACGTCTTCGTCGGAAAGCTTCGCGGCGATGTCGTGCATGCAATCGGGTGCCTTCGCGTGGCGGTTGCCCGAGCGCCATGCGCCGAGCTGTGCGCTCAGGTAATCGGCGTGCAGGCCGACGAGGCCCGGGATCGCCGGCTGCATGCCGGTCAGCCCAGCGCCGTGGCAGGCCACGCAGGCCGGCAGCTTGCGCGACGGATCGCCTTGCGTGACGAGCTGCTTGCCGCGCGCGAGCGTCGCGGCCGGCAGCGTCGGCTTGGCCGGCGTCGGGTACGGCGGACGTTCGGCCGAGAAGTGCTCGGCGATTTCCTTCAGGTAATCGTCGTTCAGATACGTCAGCAGGTAGTTCATCGGCGGGTACTTGCGCCGGCCATCACGGAAATTGACGAGCTGGTTGTACAGGTACTCCGCCGGCTTGCCGGCAAGCCGCGGGAAATAATCGTTGTCCGTGCCCTGGCCGTGAACGCCGTGACATGCGGTACAGCCGCGCACACGCTCGGCCATCGTATCGGGTGCCTTGAGCGGCGCCTGTTGGGCGTGCGCTTGCTCCGTGGGCTTGGTCTGCGCTTGGGCAGCGCTCATAAGGCCCGCGCCACCGATCAAGAGAACGGCGAGCAACGGACGGAAGAGGCGTCTTGAAGACACACGAGACTCCATGTTTATTCGTCGGGGACCTGTCCGGGCTACGATCGGCTCGGCGCATGGACGGCAGGACAGCCGGGCTGCTGCGACGCGGCATTCTATCATCGATGGGTAATGACGGCTATTTGGCGAAAGGACATCGGTTCCTGTCTGTTTGCGACTTGCGACAATTTGACGCGCGTTATGTACAGGTCGTGTGAACCGGCGTGCGCTTTGCCCATCGAAGACCGTACACTCGCGGGTCGCGCGGTGCCGCCTCCGCCGCAGATTCAGTCATTTCTCCTGTTTCCGGATTCATCGATGACGTTCCTTACCGTGCCGTTGCCTTCTTCCCGCTGTCGTTCCAGTTGCCGCCGCACCGTCGCGCGGCCCTTGCCGGGAGGGTGCGCGCGATGAGGGTCGACAGCTTGTGGATCGGGCAGGTCGCGCTGGCGGCATTGATGGACGCGACGTTCGCGATGGCGGTTGGCTCGGCGCTGCTCAAGGCGTGGCTCGGCAAGGACGGCGCGCGGCCGGTCCTCGCGCCGTCGCATCCGGCATGGGTGCGCGCGCAACATTCGCTGGTCGCGGCGGCGCTGGCGCTCGTGCTCGCCGATCTCGGCTGGCTCGTGTATGAAGCCGCCACGATGAGCGGCGCGGGGCTCGGCGGTGCATTCGCCGCGATCCCGACGGTCCTGACGCAGACCCACGCGGGCTTTGCATGGGCCGTTGCCTTCGCCGGCGCCGTGGTGCTCGCGATCGTCGCGCTGGCGAAGCCGGACGGCCCGCTCGCACACGCGGTGCTGTGGCTCGCGGTGATCGTGGTCGCGGCCGGCAAGGCATCGCTCGGCCATGCGGCCGACACCGGTGCGCTGTCCGCGGCGGTCGGCGTGCAGACGCTGCACCTGCTCGCCACCGCGGTGTGGGGCGGCCTCGTGCTCGCGGGCGGCCTTGCGGTGCTGCCGGCGCTCGGCGCGTCGGTCGCGCGCGGTGCGCTGATCCGGATCGGCCAGCAACTGTCGCGTACGTCGGTGCTTGCGGTCGTGTTCGTGCTCGGCACGGGCGTGCTCAATGCGCTGCGCGGGCTCGGCGGCTCGCTCGCGCCGCTCGACGGGAGCACGTGGGGGCGCGTGCTGCTGCTCAAGCTGCTGCTCGCCGCGCTCGCGCTCGTGCTCGGCGGGCTGAACCGCTTCTCCGCGCTGCCGCGCCTGCGTCGTACCGCGTCGACCGAGGATGCGCACACGTTCCGCAACATCCTGCATCTCGAGGCGCTGCTGATGATCGGCGTGTTCGTCGCGGCCGCCGTGCTGTCGTTCAGCGTGCCGGGGTTCGCGGCGCTCGGCTGACGGTCGGCGCGGCGCGGGGCGCCTGCGCGCGCCGCGTGTCGTGCAAGTCGAGCGTGTTGTGCATGCTCTGTTTCGCGGATGCAAAAACGGCCGCCTCGTCGGGCGGCCGTGTCGATTCGGTAGCGCGGCATGCGATGCCGCGCCATGCACGTCATCTCATGCGTCGATCACCACTCGGCGACGCTGCCGTCCGCGTGACGCCACACCGGGTTGCGCCAGCGGTGGCCGGTCTTCGCCATCTCGCGCACCTTCTCCTCGTTCACGTCGATGCCGAGCCCCGGGCCTTGCGGGATCGCCACGAAGCCGTCTTCGTAGCGGAACACCTCGGGGTTGCGCAGGTAGTCGAGCAGGTCGTTGCCCTGGTTGTAGTGAATGCCGAGGCTCTGTTCCTGGATGAATGCGTTGTAGCTGACCGCATCGAGCTGCAGGCACGCGGCCAGCGCGATCGGCCCGAGCGGGCAGTGCAGCGCGAGCGCGACGTCGTAGCTTTCCGCGAGCGTCGCGATCTTGCGGCATTCGGTGATGCCGCCCGCGTGCGACGCGTCCGGCTGGATGATGTCGACGTAGCCGCCCGCGAGGATGTGCTTGAAATCCCAGCGCGAGTAGAGCCGCTCGCCGAGCGCGATCGGCGTGTTGGTCTGGTTGACGATGTCGCGCAGCGCCTCCGCGTTCTCCGACAGCACCGGCTCCTCGATGAACATCAGCTTGTACGGATCGAGCTCCTTCGCGAGCACCTTCGCCATCGGCTTGTGCACGCGGCCGTGGAAGTCGACGCCGATCCCGACGTGCGGGCCGACCGCGTCGCGCACCGCGGCGACGTTCGCGATCACCTGCTCGACCTTGTCGTAGGTATCGACGATCTGCAGCTCCTCGGAGCCGTTCATCTTCACGGCCTTGAAGCCGCGCTCGACCACCGCGCGCGCATTGTTCGCGACGTCGCTCGGCCGGTCGCCGCCGATCCACGAATACACCTTGATGCGATCGCGCACCTGGCCGCCGAGCAGCGCGTGCACGGGTACGCCGTGATGCTTGCCCTTGATGTCCCACAGCGCCTGGTCGACGCCCGCGATCGCGCTCATCATGATCGGGCCGCCGCGGTAGAAGCCGGCACGGTACATCACCTGCCAGTGATCCTCGATCAGGAGCGGGTCGCGGCCGACCAGGTAGTCGGCCAGCTCCTGCACCGCGGCCTCAACCGTATGCGCGCGGCCTTCGACGATCGGCTCGCCCCAGCCGACGATCCCTTCGTCGGTTTCGATCTTGAGGAACAGCCAGCGCGGCGGGACGACGAAGGTTTCGAGGCGGGTGATTTTCACGGGACGAGTCTCCAGGATTGGCCGGCGCGCACGTGCGGATGCGGCGCCGATCGAGTACGTGGCGGTAATCCTAGCGTAGCCGGTTAAAAAATAGTATTAATAGCACTATTGTGCAGATAGTGGGCAGCGCCGGCGGCCCGCCCAACGGAGAACGATCATTCAGCGCGACCTGCATGGACAGACGGCCTTCCAGCTGGCGACGGCGATCCTGCGCGGCGACTATCCGCCCGAATCGCTGCTGCCGCGCGAGCCGGACCTGATGGAGATGTTCGGCGTGAGCCGCACGGTGCTGCGCGAGGCGCTGCGCACCTTGACGTCGAAGGGGCTCGTCGAATCGCGGCCGAAGGTCGGCACGCGCGTGCGGCCGCGCCGCGCGTGGAACCTGCTCGACGCCGACCTGCTCGACTGGTACGCGCGGGTCGCGCCGCCGCTCGCGTTCGCGTTGAAGCTGCAGGAGATGCGCGAGATGATCGAGCCGCATGCGGCCGCGCTTGCCGCGCGTGCGCATGCGCCGGGCGCGTTCGACGCGATCGAGGACGCCGTGCGCGCGATGGCCGCCGCGCGCAACATCGACGAATGGGTGCGCGCGGACCTGCGCTTTCACCTGAGCGTGCTGGAGGCCGGCGGCAACGAGCTGCTCGTGCCGCTCGGCGCGCTGATCGATCGCACGCTGGAGGCGCAGTTGCAGCTGAACGCGCGCAGGGCGCACGTGTTCAACGCGTCGCTCGCCGAGCATACGGCCGTCAGCGATGCGATCCGCGTGCGCGACGCAGAGGGTGCGCGCCGCGCGATGGCAGCGCTGCTCGCGGTCACGCGCGCGCGGATCGAGATGTCGTGACGGGGAGGGGCGGGGGCCGGCCTCAGCGGCTCGCGCAGCCGCCCGGCTTCAGCACCCGCTGCGTCGACGCCGGGTACTTCGCGAGCAGGCTTGCCGGCCGGCGCGGGCGTGCGACCAGGTCGCCGCCGCAGTTCGGGCACTGGCCCTTCAGCACGTCGTCCGCGCAGCTCGCGCAAAAGGTACATTCGAATGTACAAATGCGCGCATCCGCCGAATCGGGCGGCAGATCCTTGTCGCAGCATTCGCAGCCTGGGCGCAGTTCGAGCATGGCGGTTTTTCCTCGTGATCGGGGCGGGTCGGAACGGCGCGGGCCGACATGGCGTGCGGCACGCGTGGGCGCTACTGTACGCGCTCGAGTCGGCGCGGCCAACGGTGTCCCGCCGACGGCCGCTCGCTCTGAGCGGCGCGTCGTTGCGGGTAGTGGGGTGGCGTGATCCAGCGGGGCGCCGTCAGGACGGCTCGACCGGTGCGGCCTGCGGTGTCGGCGTTTCCGCCTGCGGCGCCGGGCCCGTCGTGCGCGTGCCGGCGTTCGCCGGGCGCTCGATCAGCGGCGCGAGCGCCGGCGCCATCGACTTCAGCAACTGCACGGCCATCGCGCTCGTGAAGTCGTAGCGCGCCGCGTACGGCTCGTGCGCGGTCGCAGTCAGCACGCCGAAGAAGCGATCGCCGAGGATGAACACGAACGTGCCGCTGCGATTGACCTTGCGCGACTCGATCAGCCGCGCGCCGCGCGCATACACGTTGAAGCGCTGGTCGCCCGTGCCGGTCTTGCCGTACACGTCGAGCGTCTTGCCGTCGGGCAGCGTGAAGCCGCCGGCGAGACGCCGCGCGGTGCCGTTCAGCACGACGTCGCGCAGCAGCGTGTGCGTGACCTTGACGATCTCCGGCGACAGCAGCGGTTGCGGCTGCGCGGCCGCGCGCACGAAGCGCGTTTCGTACGGCGTGCCCTTCGCGAAGTCGAGGCGCGTGATCGTCTCGGTCGGCGCCTTCTGGCCGCCGGTTGCGATCAGGCCGATCAGTTTCGCGAGCGCGTCCGGCTGGTCGCCCGACGCGCCGATCGCGGCCGCATACGACGGCGTGACGTTCGCGAACGGATAGCCGAGCGCGTGCCACGCCTTCGTGATTTCCCCGTACGCGCGCAGCTCGACCATGCGACGGATGCGCCGGTCCTGGGTCGCGTGATAGCGCGTCTTGTACAGCCACGAATACGTGTAGAAGCGCGCGTCGCGGCTGTCGCGCTGCACGTCGTCGACCGATGCACCCGGATGCGCACGCAGATAGTTCAGGGTCCACAGCGCGAGCGGATGGACGCTCGCGATGTAGCCGCGATCGTTCAGGTTGAAGCGGTCGATCGCGTACTTCGCATAGAGCGCGGCGAGATCGTCATCCGACAGCGTCGCGGCGGGCGTGCCCTTCAGTTGCGCGCGCATCTGCGCGCTGAACCACGCGAGCGATTCGTTCGGTGCGACGCTGCGCAGCACCGTCGCGAGCTTCGGCGGCGATTTGCGCACGTCCTTCAGCATCAGCGCGAGCGCGTCGTCGGGCGCCTTGCCCGCATAGCGCGTGTAGTAGCGCCGTACGTAGACCTTGCTTTCGCCGTCGACGAACTGCTCGAGGTATTGCTTGCGCTGCTCGGGGTCGCCCAGCCACGACGACGACGGCCCGGCCGCCTTCAGCATTTCGTAATGGACGATGTCGCGCATCAGCCGCACGAACACGAGGTTCACCGAATGCTCGAACGCCGCGTGCAGCGTCAAGATGCGACCGTTGTCCGACTTCTCGAAATTGGAGAACACCTGCGCGCCGCCACCCGTGTAGAACACATCGGGACTCGCCGAATACTTGCGTTCGATCGACGCGTCGAGCATCGCCTGCAGCGAGCGGTCGCGCGTATGCGACAGGTAGTCGAGCGCCCAGTGCGTCAGCCCGTCGAGCGGATCGGGCTTCACGTGCGCGAGCTGCGCGTTCGTCAGGTTGCCGTAGCGCGCGTGCAGTTCGGACACGATCTGCAGGTAGGTGATCAGCGTGCGCAGTTTCGCGGTCGAGCCGAGGTTGATGCGGCCGCCGCGGTTCACGTCGAACGGCTGGTTCACGCTGTCGGTCTGCACCCGCAGCAGGTTCGCACCGTTGCGGTGCTCGTACAGCGTGAAGCTGTAGGTGAGGTGCGACGGGTCGTCCTTCGGCGCGAGCATCTCGAAGCCGTACAGGCCGGCAGCCTGCGCGCCGTCGCGGGTCGACGCCAGCGCGAGCCGTTCGGCGACTGCCTGCTGCACGCCGTTGTCGAGCGTGCTGGTGGCCTCCAGGTCGAGCTGGTCGAGCTGGTACAGGTCGGTCATGCCGAGTGCCGCCAGCAGCGACGCGCGCGCGGACGACACCGCCTTGCGCGACACGAACGACCGCACGTGCGGGGCGGGCGGCGGTGCGCTGCGTGCGATCTGCGCGGCGAGCGCCGCATCGCGCAGCGCGGGCGAGATCACGCCGCCGTTCGACAGCAGCCGCAGGTAGCTGTCGGTCAGCTTCTGCAGCGCCGGATAGCCGCGATTCAGGAAGTACGACGGCGCGCGCTGCGCGATGATCAGCGACAGCACCTCGCGGAACGCCTTGCCTTGCGCGTCGACGTTGTCGCCGGTCGTCGGCGCGGACAGGATGCGATTCACGTCGTTGAAGTCGCGGCCGTACCACGCGGCGAGGCCGTCGCCGAGGCCGGTGATTTCTCCCACGTGCGGCCGCGCGGCGAGCGGCACCGAGTTCAGGTAGCGCACCAGGATCCCGCGCCGCGCGAGCATCGTCTGCGGGCCGTTCAGATACGCAAGAATCGACGCGGAGGCGATCTGTCGCAGTTTCTCCGGCGGCGTCGCGGTGCGGCCGTCGGGCGAATGGCGGAACTTCTCGATCTGGGTCGCGAGCGTGCTGCCGCCCGGGCGCGCCTGATGATGGTTCACGACGTGCATCGCCTGGTCGGCGAGCGCGCGGCTGAAGCGGCCCCAGTCGATCGCCGGGTTGCGGTTCGGCTGGTTCGGATCAAGCAGGTAGCGATCCTCGATGAACATCAGCGAATCGGCGATTACGCGCGGCACCGTGTCGAAATCGGCGTACACGCGTTGCGGGAACACCGTCGCGAACAGCGGCGAGCCGGTCGAGTCGAACAGCATCAGCCCGGTCTGGTCTTTCTCTTCGTAAGGCAGGAACAGGCCGTGATCGGCGAGCGCCAGCATCCGGTCGGAATCGCGCGCCTGCTTGCCGACCACGAAGCCGCGCGCGAGCAGACGCTGCTGGAACGCGGGAATCATCGAATAGCCGAGGCGCTGATCGTATGGCCCGTTGGCTGGGAAGCGGATGTGATCGCTCGCGCCCGCCTCGACGGTGTACCCGACGTCGCGGGTGAGCTCGGACAAATACCGCGCCTGCAGGCGCGATGTTTCGAGCTCGATCATCACGAGTCGCGCGACGATCGCCACCGCGATCACCAGCGCGGCGAGCAAGGACCACTTGATCCACGTCCAGACCGATGCACTCCCGGTCACGCGCGGCAGGATGCGATTCAGCGGCCGATTCATGGCGGCGTCTCCCTGAAGGCACGGGCTCCTGCCGCGCCTCATTAAGGATTAGTGTAGTCCTCAAGTGCGCGCTGCCAAGAGCGGTTCACTACCGAGATGCACCGACGCAACAGCTGTGCCCGTTCCATGCGGCAGCGTCGCCGCGCGATCGCCTGAGCCGCGGGCCGGGCGACCTTCCGGCTGCTGGCGGGCCTGGCGCAAGGCGAGCGCCCCGCCGTCGAAATTGGTGCGCGATGGGCCCCTTCATTTACCTGACGAAATGATCGACCAGGTGATCGACGAAAAGCCGCGCCTTGCGTGGAAAATGGCGCCGGCTCGGATACACGACGTTCATCTCGAGTTCCTCCAGACGATAGTCGGCCAGCACCGCACGCAGCCGGCCCTCGGCGAGATCCGGTTCGACGAGGAAATCCGGCAGCACCGCGATGCCCATGCCCGCGAGCGCCCAGTTGCGGAGCAGCCCGATGTTGTTCGACGACGCCGACTTGTTCGGGCGTACGGTGACATGCGCCGGACCTTGATCGAACGACAGGTGCTCGCCGGCGAAGTCGGCATGAAACGCGAGGCATGCGTGGCACGCGAGATCGTGCGGATGCGCGGGTGCGCCATGCCGTTCGATATACGACGGCGCCGCACAGACGATCCGTTGCAGGCGCGTGAGCGGACGTTTCACCAGCGTGTTGCTGCCGATGTGCTGCGACAGCAGCAGGCCGACGTCGAAGCCTTCCGACACGAGGTCGACGTGGCGGTCGACGATCGTGACTTCCGGCACGATGGCCGGATGCAGCGCCTTGAACGCATCGATCGCGGGGGCCAGCACGTGCATGCCGAACATCACCGGCGCGGCGATCTTCAGCGATCCGATCGGTTCGTGATGCATCGACGCGATCGTCTCCTCGACGCGGTCGATTTCCTCGATCACGTGACGGATCTGCGCGAGATACAGATGACCGGCGTCGGTCAGCGACAGGCTGCGCGTCGTGCGGTTCAGCAGGCGTGCGCCGAGCCGGTCCTCGATGCCCATCACGAGGCGCGTGGCCGACGAGTTGGAAATGTTCAGTTCGGTCGCCGCGCGTGCGAAGCTGCGCAGTTCGGCCACCTTCACGAATAACCGCATGGGTAGGAGTTCGTCCATTTTTTTATCGATAACAGAAAGGGTTGATTAAATTCTATCTATCGATTTATTGAATTTGAACGACTCGTTTCGGCGAATGATTATTATGAAATGGCGTGTTGATCGATGCCGTAGGCAGTTTCAGAATAATGGGTCCCGCGGCGAATCGAGCGCCGGCTCTCCGATCGGCTTGGCTTTGGTGAGAATTATATATATTTAGTAATTGTACGAAAGTATTGGGTAATTTCAGGATAAAAGTATTGGCGATTATCGATCCGATTCGAATCGAATAAGACAAATCTCTATCGCCACGGCGGCTTCGCGGGATCGCGCCGTCGCACGGCCTCGACGCAGCGGATCGGCCGCGCGGTGATATCCTCGCGAAACGCCCGCGACCGACGGGTGGATACCGACTGCCCGCGCACGGCCCGACGCCGTGCTGCGCGGCGTTTCCGAGGGAGAGCCGAAACATGAGCCGCAAATTCATTCTGAAGGGCGACACGACCGACCACGGCGGCATCGTGCTCGACGGGATCGCCAATTCGTCGTTCGACGGGCGCGAGCTCGCCTATCTCGGCGCGCCGGTGTTCTGCGCCGCGTGCAAGACCCAGGGCGTGATCGTGTCCGACGGCGGCGAGCGGACGATGACCGTGATGGGCAAGGTCGTCGCGCTCGAACACGACCTGTGCCAGTGCCTGTGCACGCCGCAGCCGAAGCTGATCCCGTCGCAGGGCACCGGCACCATCTCGGGCTGACGCGGGGCGAATCCGTGCGCCGCGCTACCGGTGCTCAGGCGCTGCCTTCACGCTCGATCACGAGGATGCGCGCTTCGCCGAACGGGTGGGCGACATGTTCGGTGCCGACCGTCGCATGGAATATGTCTCCGGTTTCGAGCACCGTCGCGTGCTCGATGCCCGCTTCGCGGTAGCGCATCTCGACCCGGCCGTCGAGCACCGCGAAGACTTCCTCGCCGTCGTTCACGTGCCACCGGTACGGCTGATCGGTCCAGTGCAGGCGGACCGTGATGCCGTCCAGGTTCGCGATGTCGAGCGCGCCCCATGCGCGCTGCGCGGCGAATGCAGTGCTGCGGATGATGTTCATCGATCGATCCAGGAAGACGAATGGTGCGCGGGCCGGGCAGGCTGCGCGGCCGTGCCGCGTGCCCGCCACCCGGTTGTTCGTGGGCGCGTGATCAGCGCGACGCCGCGCGCAATGCCGCGTCGACGATCTGCCTGCGCTTCTCCAGCCCGGCTGCCGAACGCTCGGTCACGCGCTTCAGCACCGCCGCCGGCGCGGTATCCGGCGAGCCTGAATCGAACGGCGGCGCGGGTGCGTATTCGAGCTGGAGTTGAATCGCCTGCGCCTCTTCGTCGCCGGCGAGCTCCGCGGCGATCGTCAATGCGAAATCGATGCCGGCCGTCACGCCGCCGCCGGTGATCAGGTTGCCGTCGCGCACCACGCGCTCGCGCACGGGCACCGCACCGAGCGGCGCGAGCAGCGAATGAAATGCCCAGTGCGTCGTCGCGCGGCGCCCGCGCAGCAGGCCGGCCACGCCGAGCAGCAACGCGCCCGTGCAGGCCGACGTCACATAGCGCGCGGTGGCCGCGCGCTGCTGCACGAACGCGATCGTTTCGGCGTCGAGCAGCAGGTCGTTGATCCCGATGCCGCCCGGCACGCAGATCACGTCGAGCGGCGGGCAATCGTCGAACGTGCAGGTCGGTGAGAGCGCGAGGCCGCTGCTCGATGCGACAGTGTCGCGCGATTTCCAGACCAGATGAACCGCCGCGTCGGGCAGCGACGCGAGCACGTCGTGCGGGCCGGTGAGATCGAGTTGCTGGACGCCCGGAAACACGAGCAGGCCGATATGCAGGGTCATGCGAACACTCCGAAGGGAAGGGGAGGCGCCGCGGTCGGCGCACGATGGACAGATCGATTCTAGGCGCGTAGTGTTTGGCGAAATCGCCATATCGCCCACGTTTTCAGCCAATCGCCATGTCCGCCGCCCCGCGCTCGATCCTGATCCTTGCGTTCCCCCGTGCGCAGTTGCTCGACGTGACCGGGCCGCTGCAGGTGTTCGCGTCCGTCAACGAACTCGCGCAGGAGCGCGGGCAACCCGCGCCGTATGCGCCGCGCGTCGTCGCGGCCGAAGCCGGGCCGGTCGAGACGTCGTCCGGTCTCGTCGTGATGGCCGATTCGCTGCGCTCGGCCGGGCGGCCGGATACGGTCATCGTCGCCGGCGGCAAGGGCGTGCAGGCCGCGTCGCAGGATGCGCGGATGGTGCGCTGGGTGCGGCAGCAGGCGCAGCGCGCGCGACGGGTCGCGTCGGTCTGCACCGGCGCGTTCCTGCTCGCCGAGGCCGGCCTGCTCGACGGGCGGCGCGCCGTCACGCACTGGGCGCGCTGCGACGAATTCGCCGCGCGCTATCCGAACGTGCGCGTCGAGCCCGATCCGATCTTCATCCGCGAAGGTCCGTTGTGGACCTCGGCCGGCGTGACGGCCGGCATCGATCTCGCGCTGGCGCTCGTCGAGGAGGATCTCGGGCGTGCGATCGCGCTCGACGCCGCGCGCGAACTCGTCGTGTTCCTGAAGCGGCCGGGCGGCCAGGCGCAGTTCAGCGCCATGCTGTCGATGCAGCGCACCGACGACCGCTTCGGCGAACTGCATGCGTGGATCGCCGAGCACCTGGGCGCCGATCTGTCGGTGCCCGCGCTCGCCGAACGCGTCAGCATGAGCGAGCGCAGCTTCGTGCGGCACTATCGCGCGGGCACGGGCCGCACGCCGGCGCGCGCGGTCGAACAGATTCGGGTGGAGGCCGCGCAGCGCTTGCTCGGCGAAACCGCGTGGTCCGTCAAGCGGATCGCCACGCGGTGCGGCTTCGGTTCGGAAGAGACGCTGCGGCGCAGCTTCGTGCGGGTGCTCGGCGTGTCGCCGCAGGGCTATCGCGAGCGGTTCGTGCGGTAACGCGCGGGTGTGAGGTTTGCGGTGAGCGGGGAGGGCACCGTCGTCGCTTCGAACTGCGCGAAAGCCGATCACTTTCGAGTCCGAAACGCTGCAACTATTCAGAAGCGGAGAACAATAGGCGGGGGCTTGTGCCGGGGCCGCCGCGCGCTCTATTCTGTTCCGTTGGCGATTCGAAGGGGGCGCAGTATGGACCGCATTCAGGCAATGGAAGTTTTCACCCGCGTGGTCGACGCGAACAGCTTCACGCGCGCGGCCGACACGCTGTCGATGCCGCGCGCGTCGGTGACGACCATCATCCAGAATCTCGAGGCGCTGCTCGGCGTGCGCCTGATGCATCGGACGACGCGCCGGCTGTCGCTGACGCCCGAAGGCGCCGCGTACTACGAGCATTGCATGAAGATCATTTCGGAGATCGCGGAAGCCGACGCGAGTTTCCAGTCCGGCAACCGCAAGCCGAGCGGCGTGCTGCGCGTTCACATGCCCAATTCGCTCGGGCGGCGCGTCGTGTTGCCGGCGCTGTCGGCCTTCCGGCAGCGCTTTCCGGACATCATGCTCGATCTCGGCTTGTCGGACCGCTACGTCGATCCGGTCGAGGAAGGCATCGACTGCATGATCCGGGTCGGGCCGCTCGAGGATTCGTCGATGGTCGCGCGGCGGATCGGGATGCTCAAGCGCGTGACGTGCGCGTCGCCGGACTACCTGGCACGTCACGGCGAGCCGCAGGAGATCGCCGACCTGGCCGATCATCACGCGGTGAATTTCCGTGCGAGCCACGGCGCGCGGACGATTCCGTGGGTATTCATGATCGACGGCAAGCCGGTCGAGGTGCGGATGAGCGGCAGCGTGACCGTCAACGAGTCGGATGCGTACGTGACCTGCGGGCTCGAAGGGTTCGGAATGATCCAGCCGACGCTGTTCATGGTGCTGTCGAACCTGCGCGACGGCTCGCTGGTCGAGGTGCTGCCCGACTGCAATCCGAAGCCCAAGCCGATCTCGATCGTGTATCCGCACAACCGGCATCTGTCGCAGAAGGTGCGCGTGTTCGCGGACTGGATCGCGGAGCTGTTCGAAGCAACGCCGGCGCTGGAGGGCGGCGAGAACTGGCGCGGGAAGGTGCGGGCGGAGGTGGTGGAGGAGCGGGGCTCGGTGGTGGCGTAGCGAGCGGGGCGTGCGTGCCTGCGGGGCAGGCGCCGCGCGAATCCGTACGTCGCGCCGGATGAAGCAATGAAAAAAGCCGCTGATCCTTGCGGAACAGCGGCTTTTCGCATTTGGTGGCGAATCAGGGATTCGAACCCCGGACCTGCGGATTATGATTCCGTCGCTCTAACCGACTGAGCTAATTCGCCGAAGAATTGAATTATGCCGACACCCCGTTCGGCTGTCAACACCTTTTTCCATCTTCCCTGAAAAAAGTTGCCGACGGCCCCGTTCGGAGGACCCGGCTAGCGAGCAGGGTGCTGCCCGCTAGCCGACCTGAACGACCTCAATCCTGCGCGTAGATATCGGAGTTCTTCGTCTCCTTGACGAACAGCAGACCGATCACGAAGGTTGCCAGCGCGATCACGATCGGATACCAGAGCCCCGAATAGATGTTGCCCTTCGCCGCGACGATCGCGAACGCGGTCGCCGGCAGGAAGCCGCCGAACCAGCCGTTGCCGATGTGATACGGCAGCGACATCGACGTATAGCGGATCCGCGTCGGGAACATCTCGACCAGCATCGCGGCGATCGGGCCGTACACCATCGTCACGTAGATCACGAGGATCGTCAGGATCACGATCGTCATCGGCCAGTTGAGCTGCGCCGGGTCGGCCTTGGCGGGATAGCCTGCCGCCTTCAGCGTCGACGCGAGCGTCTTGTCGAACGCCGCGCCCCGCACCTTCGCATCGGCCGCCTTGCCGTCATAGGCCGGGATCACCGCGTCGCCCACCTTGATCTCGGCGTTCGAGCCGGCCGGTGCCGCGACGTTCTCGTAGTTCAGGCCGGCCTTGGCCAGCGCGCTCTTCACGATGTCGCACGAGCTCGTGAACTTCGACGTGCCCACCGGGTTGAACTGGAACGAGCAGGTGGCCGGATCGGCGATGACCGAGATCGGGGCCTTCTGCGTCGCGAGTTCGAGCTGCGGGTTCGCGTAGTGCGTGAGCGCCTTGAACAGCGGGAAGTAGGTGAGCGCCGCGATCAGGCAGCCGGCGAGAATGATCGGCTTGCGGCCGATGCGGTCCGACAGCGAGCCGAAGAACAGGAAGAACGGCGTGCCGATCAGCAGCGCGATCGCGATCAGGATGTTCGCGCTGGCACCGTCGACCTTCAGCGTCTGCGTGAGGAAGAACAGCGCGTAGAACTGGCCCGTGTACCACACGACGGCCTGGCCGGCGGTCAGGCCGACGAGCGCGAGGATCACGATCTTCAGGTTCTTCCACTGGCCGAACGCTTCGGTCAGCGGCGCCTTCGACGTCTTGCCTTCCGCCTTGATGCGCAGGAACACCGGCGATTCGTTCAGCTGCAGCCGGATCCACACCGACACCGCGAGCAGCAGGATCGACGCGACGAACGGCACGCGCCAGCCCCAGCTGCCGAACGCTTCCTCGCCGATGAACGTGCGCACGCCGAGGATCACCAGCAGCGACAGGAACAGCCCGAGCGTCGCGGTCGTCTGGATCCACGCGGTGTAGAAGCCGCGCCGGTTCGCCGGCGCATGCTCGGCGACGTAGGTTGCCGCGCCGCCGTACTCGCCGCCGAGCGCGAGGCCCTGCAGCAGCCGCATCGCGATGAAGATCACCGGCGCGGCGATGCCGATCGACGCGTAGCCGGGCAGGAAGCCGACCACGAAGGTCGAGAGGCCCATGATCACGATCGTGATGAGGAAGGTGTGCTTGCGGCCGACGAGGTCGCCGAGCCGGCCGAACACGATCGCGCCGAACGGACGCACGGCGAACCCGGCCGCGAAGCCGAGCAGCGTGAAGATGAACGCGGCGGTCGGATTGACCCCGGAGAAGAAGCTCTTGCTGATGTAGGCCGCGAGTGAGCCGGCCAGGTAAAAGTCGTACCACTCGAACACGGTGCCGAGCGACGACGCGAAGATCACCTTCTTTTCTTCGCCCGTCATCGGCGAGTGCGAAATTTGCCCGCCTAACGTTGCCATGAATCGTCTCCAAGTCCCTTGATATAGATATGCGGCCGCCGTGGGTGGGTGGGCGGGCCTGTCGTCGATTATTGGCACGGAAACTTACGGTGCACTGACTCGCGCACACAAAACGACTGCGCGTTAACCCGCGAAGAATCGGCTGCTTCGCGCGCCGATCGTGTCGCAAACGGCCGATAAAACGCCGCTTTCGACGCGATCGCGGTGCGCGTGTCAGGCCGGATCCGGGGTGGTTTCCGACAGCGGCAGGCTGATGCGCACGAGCGTGCCGGCGAGGCGCGGCGTGTGCTGATAGACGTGATCGTCGAGCGTCAGCGTGCCGCCGTGCTGCGCGGCGATCTCGCGCACGATCGCGAGCCCGAGGCCGCTGCCGTCGCCCTCGCGGCCGAGGATCCGGTAGAAGCGCTCGACCACGCGCTCGCGTTCGGCGGCCGGGATGCCGGGTCCGGTGTCCTCGACTTCCAGATGCACGCGCCGCGCCGCGGGCTCGGCCCGTACGCGCACGGTGATGCGGCCGCCTTCGGGCGTGTAGCGGATCGCGTTGTCGACCAGGTTGCCGAGCATCTCGCGCAGCATCACCGGATTGCCGTCGACGTCGAGCGGCGCGTCGTCTTCCGGGCCTTCGTAGCCGAGGTCCATCCGCTTCGCGAGCGCGGCCTGCACCCAGTCGCGCACCGTGCGGCGCGCGAGCGAACCGATCTCGACCGGCTCGAACGTCAACCCGCTCGCGCGGTTCTCGGCGCGCGCGAGCGCGAGCAGTTGCGTGACGAGCCGCGCGGCCTGCTCGGAGCTCGTCGCGATCTGCTCGAGCGAGCGCTGCACGTCGGGCGGCACCGGGTGGCGCAGCGCGAATTCGGCCTGCGTGCGCAGCCCGGCAAGCGGCGTCTTCATCTGGTGCGCGGCGTCGGCGATGAAGCGCTTCTGCAGCGCCATGTTCTGTTCGAGGCGCCCGAGCAGGTCGTTGAACGACGTGACGAGCGGCTCGATCTCGGGCGGCGCGCGCTGGGCCTCGACGGGCGACAGGTCGTCGGGCCGCCGCGCGCGGATGTGCGCCTGCAGCGCGTTGAGTGGCGCGAGCCCGCGCGACAGCCCGAACCACACGAGCAGGATCGCGAGCGGCAGGATCACGAACTGCGGCAGGATCACGCCCTTGATGATGTCGTTCGCGAGCGCGTTGCGCTTGTCGAGCGTCTCGCCGACCTGCACGAGCACGGGCTGCGCGCCGCTCGACTGCGGCAGCTCGACGGTTGTGTACGCAACGCGCACGTCGTTGCCGCGCAACAGGTCGTCGCGGAACACGACGACGCCCGGCGGCGGGCGATCCTCGTCGCGCGGCAGCGGCATGTCGGCCTCGCCGGCAACCAGCTCGCCGCGCGTGCCGAGCACCTGGAAATAAACACTGTCGACGTTGTCCGCGCGCAGGAAGTCGCGCGTCTGCTGCGGCAGCGTCAGCTCGGCGACGCCGTTGACCGGATGGATCTGCCGCGCGAGCACGTATGCGTTGGTCTCGAGCGCGCGGTCGAACGGGCCGTTCGCGATCGTCTTCGCGACGAGATAGGTGACGGCGATGCTCATCGGCCACAGCAGCAGCAGCGGCGCGAGCATCCAGTCGAGGATTTCGCCGAACAGCGAGCGCGGGCGCGCGGCTTCGGGCGTATCGGTTTCGTCGGGCGGCGCGAACGGGTTCTCGTAGCGCGCGTCGCGCGCGGCGTCGGCGGCGGACGGCTGCTCGCCGGTCGGATGGCGGGAATGGGCCGGCGTGGCCATCGCGGCGACGACCGGGCTCAGCGCAGCGGCGTGCTGGCCGCCGTGGGCGGGGGCGCGGCCGGGTCGGCGGGTTCGGCCGGCGCCGCTGCGACTTTCTCGAGGCAGTAGCCGAGGCCGCGCACGGTCGAAATCCGCACGCCGCTCGGCTCGATCTTCTTGCGCAGCCGGTGCACGTACACTTCGATCGCGTTGTTGCTGACTTCCTCGCCCCATTCGCACAAATGGTCGACGAGCTGCTCCTTCGACACGAGCCGGCCGATGCGCTGCAGCAGCACTTCGAGCAGCCCGAGCTCGCGCGCGGACAGATCGAGTACGCGCTCGTTCGCATACGCGATGCGCCCGACCTGGTCGAACGCGAGCGAGCCGTGGCGCACGACGGTCGGGCCGCCGCCCGCGCCGCGCCGGGTCAGCGCACGCACGCGCGCCTCGAGCTCGTTGAGCGCGAACGGCTTGGCCATGTAGTCGTCCGCGCCGAGGTCGAGCCCCTTCACGCGCTCGTCGACGCTGTCGGCGGCGGTCAGGATCAGCACGGGGAGATTGGAATTGCGCGCGCGCAGGCGCTTCAGCACGTCGAGCCCGGACATCTTCGGGAGCCCGAGATCGAGGATCAGCAGGTCGAAAGTCTGCATCGACAGCGCGGTATCGGCTTCGACGCCGCTCTTCACGTGGTCGACGGCATAGCCCGATTGGCGGAGTGACCGAGTGAGGCCGTCCGCGAGTATGCTGTCGTCTTCGGCGATGAGAATTCGCATGTTGCTGACCGATGGCCGGCGGGGCGTGCGCGCCGGCGCGGCTGTCTCCGAAGTTATCCGTGTACAACGCAGCCTGCATTGCGGGCTTGCATAAAACACTGTTTTTTTATACAGTGTCTGCATTCGTGGGCAGCGCTTGAAAGCGGGCGCGCCTCTGACAGACGCTGCTCATCATAGCAAAGGACGATTCATGGAAGATAGCAAGAAGGGCTCCGGGATGACCGCCGAGAAGAGCAAGGCGCTGGCGGCCGCGCTCGCGCAGATCGAGAAGCAGTTCGGCAAAGGGTCGATCATGCGGATGGGCGACGGCGAAGCGGCCGAAGACATCCAGGTCGTCTCCACGGGCTCGCTGGGCCTCGATATCGCGCTGGGCGTCGGCGGCCTGCCGCGCGGCCGGGTGGTCGAGATCTACGGTCCGGAATCGTCGGGTAAAACCACGCTCACGCTGCAGGTCATCGCCGAGCTGCAGAAGCTGGGCGGCACGGCAGCCTTCATCGACGCCGAGCACGCGCTCGACGTCCAGTACGCGTCGAAGCTCGGCGTGAACGTGCCGGAACTGCTGATCTCGCAGCCGGACACCGGCGAGCAGGCGCTCGAAATCACCGATGCGCTGGTGCGCTCGGGCTCGATCGACATGATCGTCATCGACTCGGTCGCGGCGCTCGTGCCGAAGGCCGAAATCGAAGGCGAGATGGGCGATTCGCTGCCGGGCCTGCAGGCTCGCCTGATGTCGCAGGCGCTGCGCAAGCTGACGGGTACGATCAAGCGCACGAACTGCCTCGTGATCTTCATCAACCAGATCCGGATGAAGATCGGCGTGATGTTCGGCAACCCGGAAACCACGACGGGCGGCAACGCGCTGAAATTCTATGCGTCGGTGCGTCTCGATATCCGCCGGATCGGCTCGATCAAGAAGAACGACGAGGTGATCGGCAACGAAACCCGCGTGAAGGTCGTCAAGAACAAGGTGTCGCCGCCGTTCCGCGAAGCGATTTTCGACATCCTGTACGGCGAAGGCATTTCGCGTCAGGGCGAGATCATCGATCTCGGCGTGCAGGCGAAAATCGTCGACAAGGCGGGCGCCTGGTACAGCTACAACGGCGAGAAGATCGGTCAGGGCAAGGACAACGCGCGTGAATTCCTGCGCGAGAATCCGGAAATCGCCCGCGAGATCGAGAACCGCATCCGCGAATCGCTCGGCGTCGTCGCGATGCCCGATGGCGCAGTCGACGAAGCCGAGGCGATGGGCGAAGAAGAGTGATGGTCGGGCGCCGAGGTCAGGCTGGCGAACCGGAACCGAGCGACGTGCCCGACACGGCCGGTCGCTCCGGTCGGCGAGCCGAATCCTCGGGTGCCGACCGGCGGCGCGCGGGCAGTCAGTCCGCGCACCGCACCGCGACGAGGGCATCCGACGATGCCCTCGTTTCGTTTGAGATTACCGCGCCGGACGATCCGTTCGACGACGACGAATCGTTCGACGCGCACGACCGGCCGCGCCGTCGCGTGTTCGGTGTCAGCTTCCCCGGCGAGCGCGCGGCCGATGCCGCGGCGCCGGTCAAGGAAGATGTCTATACGCGCAGCAGCCAGCATCCGCGCCGCACGCGCGGTCCGTCCGCCGGTCCTGCCGGCGCGGCTTCCGGCGACGGTGACGCGCCCGGCTCTCGCGAGCGCAAATCATCGAAGCCGCCCCGTTCGTTGAAGGGCCGCGCGCTCGGCTATCTGTCCCGCCGCGAGCACAGCCGCGCGGAACTCGCGCGCAAGCTCGCGCCGTACGTCGGCGAGGACGAATCCGTCGAGCCGGTGCTCGATGCGCTGGAACAGGAGGGCTGGCTGTCCGACGCACGCTTTGCCGAGAGCCTCGTGCATCGCCGCGCGTCGCGCGTCGGCGTCGCGCGCATCGTCGGCGAACTGAAGCGCCATGCGGTGGGCGACAGTCTCGTCGAGGAAGTGAATGCGCAATTGCGCGAGACCGAGTGGGCACGCGCGCAGGCCGTCTGGCGCAAGAAATTCGGTGCACTGCCGCAAACGCCCGCCGAGCGTGCGAAGCAGGCACGCTTCCTGGCTGCGCGCGGCTTCTCGAGCGCGACCATCGTGAAGCTGCTGAAGGTCGGCGACGATTTCCCGATCGACGATTGACCGATCCGGTCGCGCGCGGCGCGTGATTTTGCTGCAACGCAACCGTTTCCGGACAGGCGGGAATACCCGCCGTCGGGGCCGAATGCCTCGAATACCCAATATGCTAAAATCCGTGGGTTTTCCTCTTCGGCCTCAACCTCCAGCATGCCGCTATCCGAGCCCGTGCCCCGTCAGTTGCGACATCGACGCGCAATCCGAGCGGAAGCCTACGAGCGCGGCGACGGCTTGTGGGACATCGAAGCCTGCCTGACCGACCACAAGCCGCGCGACGTCGCGCTTGCGTCGGGCATCCGGCCGCAGGGCCTGCCGATCCACGAACTCTGGCTGCGCGTGACTATCGATCGTGACCTCAATGTCGTCGACGCCGAAGCGTCTTCGGAATGGGTTCCCTATCCCGGTCACTGTGAATCCGCCCCTCCTGCTTATCGGGCCCTCATCGGGCTCAATCTCTTCCGCAATTTCCGCCGCAACGCGAACCGGCTGCTCGCCGGCGTCGCAGGCTGCTCCCATCTCACCGAACTGTGCGCCGTGCTGCCGACCGCAGCGATCCAGGCGTTCGCCGGTGACGTATGGAACGTGCGCGAGGAGGGCGGCGAAGGGCCGGACCATGACGGCGTGCAGGCCGAACCGCCGTTCCAGCTCGGCCGCTGCCGGGCGTTGCGGTTCGACGGCGAGGTCGTGCGGCAGTACTACCCGCGGTGGTATGGCCCGCTCCGGCCGGATCTGCCCGGTGAAGGCAGCACGAAGGAATGAACGGAAATCATTCGAAGAAGCGTCTTAAGCGACATTTCATCCAACTCTCAGACTGAAGGGAATCACGCATGAAGATTCACGAGTACCAGGGTAAGGAAATCCTGCGGAAATTCGGAGTCGCGGTACCGCGCGGCAAGCCGGCGTTCTCGGTTGACGAGGCCGTCAAGGTGGCAGAAGAGCTCGGCGGCCCGGTATGGGTCGTGAAGGCTCAGATTCACGCGGGTGGCCGTGGCAAGGGCGGCGGCGTGAAGGTGGCGAAGTCGCTGGAGCAGGTGCGCGAATACGCGAACCAGATCCTCGGCATGCAGCTCGTCACGCACCAGACGGGCCCGGAAGGCCAGAAGGTCAACCGTCTGATGGTCGAAGAAGGCGCCGACATCAAGCAGGAACTGTATGTCAGCCTCGTCGTCGATCGCATCACGCAAAAGATCGTGCTGATGGGTTCGAGCGAAGGCGGCATGGACATCGAAGAAGTCGCCGAAAAGCACCCGGAACTGATCCACAAGGTCATCGTCGAGCCGTCGACGGGCCTGCTCGACGCGCAGGCAGACGACCTCGCCGCGAAGATCGGCGTGCCGGCTGCTTCGATTCCGCAAGCACGCGCGATCCTGCAAGGCCTGTACAAGGCATTCTGGGAAACCGACGCATCGCTGGCTGAAATCAACCCGCTGAACGTCGCCGGCGACGGCAAGGTCATCGCACTCGACGCGAAGTTCAACTTCGACTCGAACGCGCTGTTCCGCCACCCGGAAATCGTCGCGTACCGCGATCTGGACGAAGAAGATCCGGCTGAAATCGAAGCATCGAAGTTCGACCTCGCGTACATCTCGCTCGACGGCAACATCGGCTGCCTCGTGAACGGCGCAGGCCTCGCGATGGCGACGATGGACACCATCAAGCTGTTCGGCGGCGAACCGGCGAACTTCCTGGACGTCGGCGGTGGCGCGACGACCGAGAAGGTCACGGAAGCGTTCAAGCTGATGCTGAAGAACCCGGACCTGAAGGCGATCCTCGTGAACATCTTCGGCGGCATCATGCGCTGCGACGTGATCGCGGAAGGCGTGATCGCCGGTTCGAAGGCCGTGAACCTGAACGTGCCGCTCGTCGTGCGCATGAAGGGCACGAACGAGGACCTCGGCAAGAAGATGCTGGCCGATTCGGGCCTGCCGATCATCTCGGCTGACAGCATGGAAGAAGCTGCGCAGAAGGTCGTCGCGGCTGCCGCAGGCAAGTAAGCGCGCGCTAATGAACACGCATGGCGGCGCGGCTTGCACGCGACGCCAATCGAACAGAGGTCAAAATACATGTCGATTCTGATCAACAAGGACACGAAGGTCATCACGCAGGGCATTACCGGCAAAACCGGTCAGTTCCATACGCGCGCCTGCCGTGAATACGCAAACGGCCGCGAAGCATTCGTCGCGGGCGTGAACCCGAAGAAGGCCGGCGAAGATTTCGAAGGCATTCCGATCTACGCGAGCGTCAAGGAAGCGAAGGCCGAAACCGGCGCGACCGTGTCGGTCATCTACGTTCCGCCGGCAGGCGCTGCTGCCGCGATCTGGGAAGCGGTCGAAGCCGACCTCGATCTCGCGATCTGCATCACGGAAGGCATCCCCGTGCGTGACATGATCGAAGTGAAGGACCGCATGCGTCGCGAAGGCCGCAAGACGCTGCTGCTCGGGCCGAACTGCCCGGGCACGATCACGCCGGACGAACTGAAGATCGGCATCATGCCGGGTCACATCCACCGCAAGGGCCGCATCGGCGTCGTGTCGCGTTCGGGCACGCTGACGTATGAAGCCGTTGCTCAGCTGACGGCACTGGGCCTCGGCCAGTCGTCGGCAGTCGGTATCGGCGGCGACCCGATCAACGGTCTGAAGCACATCGACGTGATGAAGATGTTCAACGACGATCCGGATACGGATGCAGTCGTGATGATCGGCGAAATCGGCGGTCCGGACGAAGCCAATGCCGCCGAGTGGATCAAGGACAACATGAAGAAGCCGGTCGTCGGCTTCATCGCTGGCGTCACGGCGCCTCCGGGCAAGCGCATGGGCCACGCCGGCGCGCTGATCTCGGGCGGTGCGGATACGGCCGAAGCGAAGCTGGAAATCATGGAAGCGTGCGGCATCACCGTCACGCGCAACCCGTCGGAAATGGGCCGTCTGCTGAAGAAGGCGCTGTAATTTCCACGTGGTTCGTCCTGCAAAAAACGCCGGCTTTGCCGGCGTTTTTTGTTATGCTCGCGCAATCAATTTGTAAGCACCGGGCATGCGCGATGCGTGTTCGGCCTTCTACCGGGCTCCCTGTCCGGCAACCATTGCCCTGCATTCGACACCGCTCATGCTTGAATTCCTGACGTCGCTCCACTGGGGCGCCGTGTTCCAGATCGTCATCATCGACATCCTCCTCGGCGGCGACAACGCGGTCGTGATCGCGCTCGCGTGCCGCAACCTGCCGGCCAGCCAGCGGCTGCGCGGCGTCGTGTGGGGCACCGCCGGCGCGATCCTGCTGCGGGTCGCGCTGATCGCGTTCGCGGTGGTGTTGCTCGACGTGCCGTTCCTGAAATTCGGCGGCGGTCTGCTGCTGCTGTGGATCGGCGTCAAGCTGATGGCGCCGGACGCCGATGCGCACGACAACGTCAAGCCGGCCGACCGGCTGTGGGACGCGGTGAAGACGATCGTGATCGCCGACGCGGTGATGAGCCTCGACAACGTGATCGCGATCGCCGGCGCGGCCGAACAGGCCGATCCGTCGCACCGGCTCGCGCTGGTGATCTTCGGGCTCGTCGTCAGCGTGCCGATCATCGTGTGGGGCAGCACGCTGGTGCTGAAGCTGCTCGACCGCTTCCCGGTCGTCGTCGCGCTCGGCGCCGGGCTGCTCGGCTGGATCGCCGGCGGGCTGATGGTGCACGACCCGGTCGGCGATCGCTGGCCGGTGCTCGACACGCCGGCCGCGATCTACGGCGCGAGCATTGCCGGCGCGCTGTTCGTGATTGCTGCCGGTTACGCGCTGCGGCGCCGCCGCGGCGTGCCGCACGCGCACTGACGTTGGCCGTCCGGCTGACTGCCGGGGCCGCGACCCGCTGGCTACGATCGAAACGCCTGCCTGATTCGGCAGGCGTTTTTCGTTTCCGGAGCCAGTCATGTTCGAAGCCTTTTCCGTTTCCCTGTTCCGTCGCGTCGCCGCCGATCTGCGGCGCGCACGTCGCCCGGCGCCGCGCTGGCGGCCTGCCGGCTTCACGCTGATCGAGCTGATGATCGTGCTTGCGATCGTCGGCGTGATCGCGGCCTATGCGATTCCCGCGTACCAGGATTATCTCGCGCGCTCGCGCGTCGGCGAGGGGCTCGCGCTCGCGTCGTCCGCGCGGCTCGCGGTCGCCGACAACGCCGCGAGCGGCGCGGGCCTCGACGGCGGCTACAGCCCGCCGGCCGCCACCCGCAACGTCGAATCCGTCGTCATCGACGGCGACACGGGCCAGATCACGGTGACATTCACCAGCCGCGTCGCGGCGGCCGGCGCGAATACGCTCGTGTTGGTGCCGTCCGCGCCGGACAAGGCCGACACGCCTACCGCCCGCGTGGCGCTTAAAAAGGGCGTGATGCAGGCCGGTGCGATCGCGTGGGAGTGCTTTGCCGCCGGCAAGACTGCTTCGTCGCTGCCGGCGCCGGGTGCGGGCCCGTTGCCGGCGGACGCGGCGACGCTGCCCGCGAAATATGCACCGGCGGAATGCCGCGCGTAGCGAAGGTGAGGTGAAAGCCGGCGCGGGGCGGCGTGCACGGCGCCCCGCTGGCCGGTCGCGCCGGTCCTGCCGCATCGGGTAACGGCGCGACAGGCCCGCACAGAGCGGGGAAAGTTTTGTATAGTGCGCCGGTTGCTGACATCCGGTTCGCTCATGCCTTCTACTTTTACCCGTTCGTTGCCGCTCGTTGCGCTGGCTGTCGCCCTGATCGTGCCGTACGCGATCACGAATCACACGTATCCGATCCCAACCTTCTATTCCGAGTTCGCCGCGCTGGTGCTGTATCTGCTGGTGGGCATCTCCGTCGTGCTGCTCGCGCGCACGGGCCGCCCGGCCGAGCCGTTTGCCGCGCCTGCGGCGTTCGTCGCGCCGCTCGGGTTCGCGGCGGTGCTGATCGCGCAGGTCGCGCTGCTGCCGCTCAAGGTGCCGTCGATGAACTGGCTGGCGGTCGGCTATCTCGCCGCCGCGCTGGTCGCGATGCAGGCCGGCTATACGCTCGCACGGGAAGGGCTCGTCGAGGCCACCGTGCGCATGATGTCCGGCGCGCTGATCGTGGGCGGGCTGTTCGCGGTCGCGAGCCAGGTCGTGCAGCTGTTCCATCTCGAGTCGGCGATGTCGCCGTTCGTCGTGGTGTACAACATCGCGGTCGATCGCCGCCCGTACGGCAACATGGCGCAGGCGAACCATCTGGCGACCTACATCGCGTTCGCGCTCGCGGGCGCGCTGTATCTGGTGCAGACGCGCCGGCTCGCGGTGTGGGCGTGGCTCGCGCTGTCGATCGTGCTGTCGGTCGGCCTCGCGCTGACGGTGTCGCGCGGGCCGTGGCTGCAGGTCGCGGTGATGGTCGTCGCGGGCTTCTGGATGGCATGGCTCGAATCGCGCCGTGCGCCGGGCAACCGCCGCGCATGGCTGATGCCGGCCGTGCTGGCGGTGGCGTTCGTCGCGGTGAACGTCGCGGTGCGCTGGGCCAACCTGCATTTCCACCTGGGGCTCGCCGAGTCGGCAGCCGAACGGATGCGCGACGCGGGGCAGATCGCGCCGCGTCTCGCGCTGTGGAAATACGGGCTCGCGATGTTCCGCGAGAATCCGGTGCTGGGTGTCGGCTGGGGCGAGTTTCCGTCGCACCAGTTCGCGCTCGTGCGCACGCTCGGCGGTGTCGAGATCGCGAACAACTCGCACGACATCTTCATCGACCTGCTCGCGAAGTCCGGCCTCGTCGGCCTCGGCGTGCTCGTTATCGCGCTCGTGACGTGGTTCGTGCGCGCGGCGCGCGCGCCGCAGTCGAGCACGCGCGTGTTCGGCCTCGCGCTGATCGGCATCCTGCTGATGCACGCTCTCGTCGAATATCCGCAGCAGTACATGTTCTTCCTGCTGCCCGCGATGTTCGTGATCGGCCTGCTCGACGTGAAGCCGCTGCGCATCCTGCCGGGTCGCGCGGCGTTCGGGCTGTTCGCGGTGCTGTCGGTCGGCGGTCTGCTCGCGACGGTGCCGGTGCTGCGCGACTACCAGCGCGCGGAAGTGCTGTACTACGGCAGCAGTCCGGCTGCGCAGTACCGCGATGCGCCGTCGCAGCTGTTTGGCGCGTGGGGCGATTACGGGGCGGCCACGCTGCTGACGATTTCGCCGGACAACCTGCCGCTCAAGCTCGTCGCGCACGAGCGCGCGATCGCGCTGCTGCCGGGCGAGACGGTGCTGCGCCGCTATGCGGCGCTGCAGGCGCTGGCCGGCCGCGAAGCCGATGCGCTCGATACGGTCGCGCGCCTGCACGTGTTCGCGAAGGAGTTGAAGGACTGGCCGCAGCAGCTCGCGTCGCTGTACAAGCTGTGCGACCAGCAGCCGGAGTTGAAGGCGTTCAAGGCCACCCTCGTCGCGAAGTACGGGGAAGTGCCGGCCGACGCGGACGACGACGACTCGGAAGACGATTCGGAGTAATGCCGCACAGCGCCGGGCGGGGACTCCCGGCGCGGGCTCGATTGCGGTGACGCGGCGCAGCGGTGGCCGCCGTGACGGCGCGGCGATTGCTTCCCGCCGGGAAGGGATGCCGGTCGAATCCGGTGCGATTCGCGTCAATCATTGTCAAATCGCCGCCACGGAAAAGGCGGCGCGTGCACAATGCGCGAAAGCGTCCGCTTGCCTGACGGCCCGCTGCGGGCCGCCGACGCGAACGCAGCGCCCGGAGATCCGGGTACCCGCCAAGCAGGATCGCGACCGGAGCGCCATCGGTCGCGCGGCCGTAACGGGGCGCCGGTCCGATGGCCGCGGCGCGGGGCGATGCACGCGATGCGGCCGGGCGATGCCGGCCGGCGCGGCGCGCGCCCGGAACAGAACAGTACTGAAGAACGACATTCGACCATGGCTCTTCGCTCGACCCTCCTGATCCTGCCCGCCGTCGCCGTGCTGTTGTCCGGCTGCGCGATGCTGTCGTCGTCGCAGGAAAGCAAGCTCACCTGCCACATTCCGCGTGCCGTCTATCCGGACGGTGCGAAACCGCTCACGCGCCCGGTCACGGTGCTCGTGCGCGCGCTGATGACGACCTCGGGCGAAGCGCAGAACGTCACCGTGACGACCAGCAGCCGCAATGCGGCGGCAGACCGCGCGGCCGTCGACGCGATGACGCACGCGACCTGCGCGCAGACCGGCGCGACCGCGAATCCGTTCCTGCTCACGCAACCGTTCGTGTTCGAGCCGCGGCGCGCCGAATGATGCGCGGCCGGTGCGCGCGATCGTGCTGACGCACCAGCCGCTGATCATCGTTGCCCGTCCGGCGCGATTGCACCGCTGCGCCGCGCGGCCGACGTTCAGCGCCGCGGCATCAGATCCGCGCCGCGACACGCGGGCTCGGGCGCGTTGCGCAGCCCGAGCAGCGTGAAGCCGTTGCGCTCCTGACGGATCACCGCGTAGCGACGCGCGACCGTTTCTCCCGCCTTGCCCGTCAGATCCAGTTCGACCTGGTAGCGATCCTTGCTGTCGGAACAGCCGCGTACCGGGCCGTATGCGAAGCCGATATCGGGCGCCTTGCTTTCCGCGTTGAATGCCTGCCGGGCTTTCAGTGCTGCCGCGGCGGCCGCCGGTTCGCTCCACGCGCGCGCGAGCGCGTCGTCCACCTTCAGCCATTCGTCGACGAAATCGCGGCCGTTCGCCGCCGCCGGCTGCACGCGTTGCACGGTGTCGCCGTCGACGCGATAGCGGAAGATGCCCGGCCGCGTCATCACGTCGCCGTCGAGTGAGCCGACCGTCGTGCGCAGCTCGAAGCCGTCGGCGCGCACCTTGAAGCGGATCGCATCGTCGTCGATCACGTAACCGTGTGCGGTGTGGAACAGCGTGCGCTGCGCGGCCGTGCCGTTGGCCGGCGCGACCACGTCCGCGCCGAAGCGGCTCCAGCGCGACGAGCACCACGGCGTGCCGTGGACGACCGCCACCTGTCCGCCGGGCAACGCGCCGAACCAGAAGCCGCCGCCGTATGCGCCGCCGATGTCCTGGTAGTCGTCGGCCTGCCAGCGCAGCACGCGCCGCCAGCCGCCGTTTTCCCACGCGTAGGCAGTGAGCAGGTTGTCGTCGCCGCACGCGATGTCGAAGCTGGCGCGCACGAAGAGTAGCGGGCGGGACGTGCCGTCGCGCGCGACGTCGACGTCCGGGTTGCGACCGAACGCCGATTCGCCGTTTTTCGGCTGGGCCGGTTGCGCCGGTACGCCGAGCGTTGCGGCCAGCGTACGTTTCAGTGCGGCCGGCTCGACGTGTTCGTCGCTGCACGCGAGCCGCGCGTCGATCGCGCCGACGAGCGCCTGCTTGTACGCACGAATCGCGTCGCGCAAAGGCGGCGAAACGTCGACGGTGCCGCCGCCGTCGTTTTCCGGGTTGGGGGCGCGTTGCACGCGGTGCTGCGCGTCGAGCGCCGCGCGTGCGGCGGCGTCGGCGGCGGGGCAGGGGCTGGCGGCGAAGCTCGCGGCCGGCAGCATGACAAGTGCGCACAGCACCGGCGCGGCGTACTTCAGCGTCTTCTTCATTGATGACGTGTTGTTCTGGTTTTCCATCGTTTGAGTCGGGGAATCGTTACGGCCGACGATTCATTCCGAACGAGCCCGGTACGCGTGCTTCAACCCGCCGCATCCTCCGCCTTCCAGTCCCCCGACTTCCCGCCGCGCTTCTCCCTGACGCTCACCTCGGTGATCACCATCCCGCGATCGACGGCCTTGCACATGTCGTACACGGTCAGCAGCCCGACCTGCACGGCGGTCAGCGCTTCCATCTCGACGCCGGTCCGCCCGAACGTCTCGACCTGCGCGACGCAGTGCACGCCCGGCAGCGCGTCGTCGAGCTCGAAGTCGACGGCCACGCGCGTGAGCGCGAGCGGGTGACACAGCGGAATCAGATCGGCGGTGCGCTTCGCGCCCTGGATCGCGGCGATGCGCGCGACGCCGAGCACGTCGCCTTTCTTCGCCTTGCCGTCGCGGATCAGCGCGAACGTCGCCGGCAGCATCCGGATCGTGCCGCGCGCGACCGCGATGCGCTGGGTTTCCTGCTTGCCGCCGACGTCGACCATGTGCGCGTGGCCCGCGGCGTCGAAATGGGTAAGTCCTGACATGTCTTGCTCCAGTGGAACGGCGTGCGCGCGCGAGCACGTCACCCGATTCTGCTTCGCGATCGGCCGCGGCGCCGACTCCGGCTTCCGCGCGCCAAACGATCCAACGGTTCAACGGGCGCCTATCATAGCAGTGGCCTGCGCGACGCCAGGCGCGCAGATCGCGCGTGCGCCGCACCGAACAGTCGCGATCGCACCGGTACAATGACCCGAATATTCAGACCAAACGCCGCGATGCGCGCCCGGCGCGCGGGACGGCGTCGTTTTCATCCTGCCATGCGTGTCAAACAGTTGCTTGCCGTGTTGCTGTCGACGGCGCTCGTGCTGCCGCCGAGCGGCTACGCACAGCGTGCGTCCGCGCCGCCGCTCGAACCGGCGGCCGACGCATCGCCGTCGCTTTCGATGGTGCCGGCCGGCATCGCGACCGGCGTATTCGGCACCTACGGCGGCGCGGAAAGCCGCTTCTCGGGGAGCGGCGCCGACGGCGGGTCCGCGCCCGTCGCGAGCCTGCGCGCACCGCTGCGCGCACTGGAACTGCCCGATCTCGGCGACGGCTCCGGCGGTTCGCTCACGCCGCAGGCCGAGCGCCGCCTCGGCGAGCGCGTGATGCGCGAAGTGCGGCGCGACCCGGACTATCTCGACGACTGGCTGGTGCGCGACTACCTGAACGGGATTGCGAAGCGGCTCGCAGCCGCGGCGGCCGCGCGCTTCATCGGCGGCTATACGCCGGACTTCGAGCTGTTCCCGGTGCGCGATGCGCAGATCAACGCGTTCTCGATGCCGGGCGGCTTCATCGGGATCAACAGCGGGCTGGTCGTCACGACGCAGACGGAGTCCGAGCTCGCGTCGGTGGTCGGCCACGAGATGGGTCACGTGCTGCAGCGGCACATCGCGCGGATGATCGGCGCAAACGAGAAGACCGGCTACACCGCGCTCGCGACGATGCTGCTCGGCGTGCTGGCGGGCGTGCTCGCACGCAGCGGCGATCTCGGCAGCGCGATCGCGATGGGCGGGCAGGCATACGCGGTCGACAACCAGCTGCGCTTCTCGCGCTCGGCCGAGCGCGAGGCCGATCGCGTCGGGTTCCAGCTGCTAGCCGGTGCGGGCTACGATCCGTACGGCATGCCGGGCTTCTTCGAGCGGCTCGAACGCGCGTCGATGGGCGACGCGGGCGTGCCGGCCTATGCGCGCACGCACCCCCTGACGGGCGAGCGGATCGCCGACATGGAGGATCGCGCGCGTCGCGCGCCGTACCGGCAGCCGCGCCAGTCGGCCGAGTACGGCTTCGTGCGTGCGCGGCTGCGGATCCTGCAGAACCGTGCGCCGAACGACATCGCGGCCGAGGCGCGCCGGATGCAGCTCGAACTCGACGATCGTACCGCGCCGAACGTCGCGGCGAACGAATACGGAATCGCGCTCGCGAACACGCTGCTCGGCCAGTACGATGCGGCCGACAAGGCGCTCGCGGCGGCGCGCACCGCGTTCGAAGCACGCGAGCGGCACGCGAACGACCCGGCGACGAGTTCGCCGAGCCTCGACGTGCTCGCCGCCGACATCGCCCGCCGCGCGGGCCGGACCGACGATGCGGTGCGGCTCGCGGCACTTGCGCAGCGGCGCTGGCCGGCGTCGCACGCGGCGATCGTTGCGCACCTGCAGGCGCTGATCGCCGCGCGCCGCTTCGCCGACGCGCAGGCGCTCGCGCGCACGCAGGCGCAAGCGGACCCCGAGCAGCCGGACTGGTGGGACTACCTCGCGAAGGCGAGCGACGGCCGCGGCGACGTACTTGCGCGGCGCCGCGCGCTCGCGGAAAAGCTGGCGCTCGACGGCGCGTGGCCGTCGGCGATCCGCCAGTTGAAGGAGGCGCGCGATGCGAAGGACGTGTCGTTCTACGACCAGTCGATGATCGGCGCGCGGCTGCTGGAATTCGAGGCGCGCTACAAGGAAGAGCGCGACGATGAGAAGAACGGCCGCGGATGACGGCCGCCGGGCAACGCAACGGCGGCGGCTGCGCGCTCAGCTTTCGACGTTACCGTTGCCGACGACCAGCGACGCGTCTTCACACGCCCGCTGCGCAGGGCTCGGCACGAATCCGAACGTCGTCGGCACGTCCGCGCAGGCGACGTTGCCGAGCGGCAGCGTGTGCCCGTCGCGCCAGCGCAGCACGGGCGGCGTCGCGTCGAAGTCCGCATGATCGGCGAACAGGCCGAGATCGTGGTCGTGCAGCGCCGCGATGCGCGGCGGCGTGCCGGCCGCGCCGAACAGCACGCCGCCCGCATCGTCGAGCCACGCGGCGTCCGGTTCGAACGGCGCGCCGGTCTGGTCGGCGAGCGTGAGCTGCCCGTCGCGCTCGGCGAGGCGCACGACCCACGGCGTATAGGCGAGCTCGACATACACGCGCTGCGGCCCGTTCTGGAAGAACCACTGGCCGTGCGCGTCGCAATCGTAGTTGCGCCCGATGAACGCGTTCAGCGCCGCGTGCCGGACCGGCGAGCCGAGTTCGCCGGCGGCCTGCGCGGCGTCGTCGCGCAGCCGCCACTCGCCGCGCCGGTCGAGCAGCAGCCAGCCGGTGCAGTGCGGTACGTTCGGCCACTTGGCGAGGGCCTGCTTGACGATGTCATCCATGGTCGACGAATTTTGAGCAATAGCCGAACACCCGCGCCGACAGCCAGTCGAGACGGCCGGGGAACGGCCCGGTCATGAATCCCGCATGGCCGCCGTGCGCGGGCTGGTCGAGCTCGACGGCCGGCGAAACGTCGGCGGCGCTCGGCAGCGCCGATTCGGGCAGGAACGGATCGTTGCGCGCGTTGAGGATCAGCGTGGGCACGTCGATTGCGGGCAGCAGCGGGCGCGTGGTGGCCTGCGTCCAGTAGTCGTCGGCGTTGGCGAAGCCGTGCAGCGGCGCGGTCACGACTTCGTCGAAGTCGCGCATCGTCACGGCCGCCAGCATCGCGTCGCGATCGAACAACCCTGGATACTGGTCGAGCTTCGCGAGCGCCTTGCGCTTCAGCGTCTTCAGGAAGCTGCGCGTATAGACCATCGCGAAGCCCTGCG
Organism: Burkholderia sp. Nafp2/4-1b; assembly: GCF_003635165.1. Taxonomy (GTDB): domain Bacteria; phylum Pseudomonadota; class Gammaproteobacteria; order Burkholderiales; family Burkholderiaceae; genus Burkholderia. The sequence goes on from NZ_ML058605.1 coordinate 137,256, forward strand.
ACAGCGCGCGGCCGCCGGCGTGCACGTCGATCGGCGTCGAGATCGCGGCGGCCGCGTGCACGATCGACGTGTCGCTGCGATGCTCGCCGAGCCAGCGCAGCAGCACGTTGCCGCCGAGCGACACGCCGGCCGCGACGATCGGCCCGCGATGCTGCGCGGCGAGCCGGCGCAGGATCCAGTCGACTTCGGCGCTGTCGGCGAGATGGTAGAAGCGCGGCTGCCGGTTGAGCTCGCCGCTGCAACTGCGAAAGTGCGGGACGACCGCGTGCCAGCCCTGCGCGCGCGCGGCGGCCATCATCGCCAGCGCGTAGTGCGAGCCGGAACTGCCTTCGAGGCCGTGGAACAGCACGAACAGCGGCGCGTCGGGCGGCGGCGCCGCGCTGTCGAGATGCGCGACCCAGTCGAGATCGATGAAGTCGTGGTCGGGGGTTTCCCATCGCTCTCGTCGGTACGCGACAACCGGACGCCGCGCGAACAGCGCGGGCACGATGGTTTGCACATGGCTGTTCGGCAGCCAGCGCGGTGCGCGATAGCGCAATGAATCGTCGTCGGGGGCCGGGGCCCCGGTCAGCGGCGAGGTGGGCGGAGAAGCCGTACTCATGATCGCCCCGCTAATGCGTTGCTTCGTATTTCGTCAGTGCAGCGGACCCTGCCCGTGACGGATCTTCGCGGCGAATTGTCCGGCCGCTTGTTCAGGAATCAGGCTCGCGTGGATATGCGCGATGCGCCACTCGCCGCGTTCGTGGATCATCACGTACGTGGCGAAAACCATGTCGGGTTCGGCCGTCAGGTCGGCCTGCTGATGTGCCTCGGCGATCGTGTAGACGACGGTGCCGAGACTGTCGTACACGCGAATGTCGAGCGGCTCGATCGTGACCGGGCGCGTCGCGAGCCGGTTGGCCAGCCCGCTGCGGATCTGATCGAGCCCGTGCAGATGCTCGCCGTCGGCCCACACGCAGCTGGCGAAGTCCTCGTCGATCCACAACCCCAGCAGCGCGTCGAGATTGGCATCGGCGACGGCCTGGTAGTAGGCGTTCAGCGTATCGGCAGCGGCTTCGAAAAGGCGGGCAAAACGTGGCATCGGGATTATCTCTCGCGCGCGTCGCGCGCCGTATTCAGCACGGCGGCCCGGATGGGGCCGCCATACACCGGTGAATCGGATTGCCCGGCGCGCCGTGCGACGCTGCCGGTCAGGGTCAGCGCTGCCCGACGAGCATGCCGCGCAAATCGCCGAATACCTGCTCGGGACCGAGTTCGCGCAGGCAGTTCAGATGGCCGAGCGGGCACTCGCGTTCGAAGCAGGGACTGCATTCGAGATGTAACCATTGTACCTTCGCCAGCTCGGACAGCGGAGGGGTGTGGCGCGGATCCGTCGACCCGTACAGCGCGACGAGCGGCCGGCGCAGCGCGGCGGCCACGTGCATCAGCCCGGAATCGTTGGTCACGACCGCGTTCGCGCGCGCGATCAGCGCGCATGCCTCGGACAGCGACGTCTGCCCGCACAGATTGCGCACGTTCGGTGCGTGGTCGGCGATCGCCTGCGCGGCCGCCGCATCCTTCTGCGAGCCGAGCGCGACGATCTGCGTGTACGGGAACGACTGGTGGACGATCGTCGCGAGCGTCGCGAAGTGCTCGGGCGGCCAGCGCTTGGCCGGGCCGTATTCGGCACCCGGGCAGAACACGACGAGCGGCTTGCGCGTATCGAGGTTGAAACGCGCGGACACGCGCGCCGTCTCGTTCAGGTCGGCATCGAGGCGCGGCGCGGGCAGCGTCTTCATCGATTCGGGCAGCTTCGCGCCCGGCGCGTACGCGAGCGCCGCGTAGTGCGTCGTCATCGGCGGCCGCTCGGCCGACTTGTCGGGGTTCGCGTGCCGCACGTTGAGCAGCCCGTAGCGGTGCTCGCCCGTGTAGCCGATCCGCAGCGGGATGTTCGCGAGCCACGGGATCACCGCGGACTTCAGCGAATTCGGCAGCACGTACGCCGCGTCGTAGCCGACGTCGCGCAGGTCGCTCGCGAGCTGCCAGCGGCGCAGCAGCTGCAGCTTGCCGTGCGCGAGGTCGGTCGCGTAGACATCGTGGATCTCGGGCATCCGCTCGAGCACGGGCGCGACCCAGGTGGGCGCGACGGCATCGATCGCGATGCGGGGATGGAGTTTCTTCAGCAGCGCAAAAAGCGGCTGCGCCATCAATGCGTCACCGATCCAGTTCGGTGCGATAACCAGCGCTCGACGCATCAGGTCGACTTCCGATGTCGTAATGAAGCACGGCGCAGGTGCACCGCGTTCGGGTTGTCAGAACAGGAAAAGGGCGGCGCGCCGGGGTTCCGGCTACGCCGCCTCGCGTGCGGCGGGCCCGCGGGCCCGGCTGGCGGGCTCAGTGGCCCTTGACCACCTCGCCGTCGCGCAGCTTGTAGCGCGTGCCGCAGTACGGGCAGCGCGCCTCGCCGTGCGACACGTCGATGAACACGCGCGGATGCGCGCTCCAGCGCGCCATCGCCGGGTTCGGGCAGTAGGCGGGGAGATCCTTGGCCGTCAGCTCGACCAGCGGCATTTCCTTGATTTCACTCATGAGACTTTCTCTTATCACTCTTTGGTGGGGCGGTCGGTGGCGCGGCGCGCTCAGACCTTCGTCAGCCAGTGCGCGTACTTCGCGTTCTTGCCCGACACGATATCGAAAAACGCCGACTGGAGCTTTTCCGTGACGGGGCCGCGCGCGCCGCTGCCGATCGTGCGGTTGTCGAGTTCGCGGATCGGCGTGACTTCGGCGGCCGTGCCGGTGAAGAACGCTTCGTCCGACGTGTAGACCTCGTCGCGCGTGATGCGCTTCTCGATCACCTCGATGCCGGCGTCCTTCGCGAGCGTGATGATCGTGTCGCGCGTGATACCGTCGAGGCACGACGACAGGTCGGGCGTGTACAGCTTGCCGTTGTTGACCAGGAAGAAGTTCTCGCCGGAGCCTTCCGACACGTAGCCGTCGACGTCGAGCAGCAGCGCTTCGTCGTAGCCGTCGGCGGTGGCTTCCTGGTTCGCGAGGATCGAGTTGACGTACCAGCCGGACGCCTTCGCGCGCACCATCGACACGTTCACGTGGTGGCGCGTGAACGACGACGTCTTCACGCGGATGCCCTTCGCGAGGCCGTCCTCGCCGAGGTACGCGCCCCACGGCCACGCGGCGATCGCGACGTGGATCGTGTTGCCCTTGGCCGACACACCGAGCTTTTCCGGGCCGACCCAGATGATCGGGCGCAGGTAGCACGACTCGAGCTTGTTTTCGCGCACGACTTCGAGCTGCGCGGCTTCGAGGGTTTCCCGGTCGAACGGCACGTCCATCTGGAAGATCTTCGCCGAATTCTGCAGACGCTTGGTGTGCTCGGGCAGGCGGAAGATCGCGGTGCTGCCGTCGGCCGTCTTGTACGCGCGCACGCCCTCGAAGACGCCCATGCCGTAGTGCAGCGTATGGGTCAGGACGTGGATCTTGGCGTCGCGCCAGTCGATCAGCTTGCCGTCCATCCAGATCTTGCCGTCGCGGTCGGCCATTGACATAGGATTCTCCTGGAAGCAGTGAGGTGCTGCGGGTTGTGTGCAGCGTTGAGCTGCAAAGACGCTTATTTTAGCGTCATTTGGCGTCGATCCGGTCGGTCGGCACAGGGCCGGCGCTATAATCGACCGGTACCGATTCCAATAACGACGGGCCATGCCGGCAGGAGACGCCGGCGCCCGGACGAACCGCCCGCTGCGGCCCGCTTTCCCATGCTCGCTCGATTGTCCGCCACCGACCGCTTCGCGCTGATCCAAGGCGCGCGCGACTATTCCCCGACACTGATGGCGATCCTCTCCTGGGGGCTCGTCACCGGCATCGCGATGAGCAAGTCGGTGATGACGCTCGGGCAGGCGAGTGCGATGTCGATCCTCGTGTACGCGGGCTCGTCGCAGCTCGCGGTGCTGCCGCTCCTCGTCGCGAAGCTGCCGGTCTGGACGATCCTGCTCACGGCCGCGATGGTCAACATGCGTTTCGTGATCTTCAGCGCCGGGCTTGCGCCCCATTTTTCCTACCTGCCGCTTTGGCGGCGCCTCGCGATCGGCTATTTCAACGGCGACGTGATCTACCTGCTGTTCCAGAAACAGGGCTTCGCGTACGGCCACGTGCCCGGCAAGGAAGCGTACTTCTGGGGGATGGCGCTTGCGAGCTGGCTGTCGTGGCAGGTGTCGTCGCTCGCCGGCATCCTGCTCGCGAGCTTCTTTCCCGCGAGCTGGGGGCTGGAGCTGGCCGGCACGCTCGCACTGATCCCGATCATGGTGTCGGCGGTCGCGAACCGCTCGACGCTCGCGGCCGTCGCGGTCGCGGGCATCGTGTCGCTGATCGCGTTCGACCTGCCGTACCGGCTCGCGCTGCCGATCGCGGTGCTGGCCGCGCTGGCGGCCGGCTGCACGGCCGATTTCTTCGTCGAACGCGCCGACTGGCGCCGCATCCGCACCGAAACCGTGCACGAAAAGGAAATCGATTGAGCGCGACCGAAATCTGGATCGTCATCGTCGGGATGACCATAGTCACGGCCGTCACGCGCGCGCTGTTCCTGCTCGGCGGCGAACGCACCGTGCTGCCCGAGCGCGCGCAGCGCGCGTTGCGCTACGCGCCGGCCGCCGCGCTCGTCGCCGTCGTGCTGCCGGACGTGCTCGAAACGCCGGCCGGGCTGTCGTTCGCGCTGTCCAACCATCCGTTCTATGCGGCGCTCGCGGGCCTCGGCTGGTTTTTGTGGCGGCGCAGCATGCTCGGCACGATCATCATCGGGATGCTCGTCTTTACCGTACTGCGCCTGATCTTCTGACGCAGCCCCGCGCCGCGCCGGCCGGACCTCCGCTGCGCGCGCACGCGCATTGTTGCATTGCGGCAATGGGCCGGCGGCCGCGTGCGATCCCAAATAGGCGGAATTCGCCGCCGCACGGGTCAGTCTGCCGGGTGGATCGGCTAGAATGCCCGTTCGAGATTTTTACCCGTGCGCGTCATGCGAACCGCCAGCCACGGCCGCATCCGGCGCCCTTTCGCGGCAGCCCGCGCACGTCCAGTGTGAACCCCCTTTCCCCATCCACTACTTCAATCTGTTCAACATGAGCCAAGTCAAGCGTCTTACCGACCTGATCGCCGCCGGCCAGCTCGCCGGCAAGCGGGTGTTCATCCGCGCCGACCTGAACGTCCCGCAGGACGATCACGGCAACATCACCGAAGACACGCGCGTGCGTGCGTCCGTGCCGGCCATCCAGGCCGCGCTCGACGCGGGCGCGGCCGTGATGGTCACGTCGCACCTCGGTCGTCCGACCGAAGGCGAATTCAAGCCGGAAGACTCGCTCGCGCCGGTCGCGAAGCGTCTCGGCGAACTGCTCGGCCGCGATGTGCCGCTCGTCGCGAACTGGGTCGAGAACGGCGTGAACGTCGCGCCGGGCCAGGTCGTGCTGCTCGAGAACTGCCGCGTGAACAAGGGCGAGAAGAAGAATTCGGACGAGCTCGCGCAGAAGATGGCGAAGCTCTGCGACGTGTACGTGAACGACGCGTTCGGCACCGCGCACCGCGCGGAAGCGACCACCCACGGGATCGCGAAGTACGCGCCGGTCGCGTGCGCGGGCCCGCTGCTGGCCGCCGAACTCGACGCGCTCGGCAAGGCGCTCGGCAACCCGGCGCGTCCGCTCGTCGCGATCGTCGCCGGCTCGAAGGTGTCGACCAAGCTGACCATCCTGAAGTCGCTGGCCGGCAAGGTCGACCAGCTGATCGTCGGCGGCGGCATCGCGAACACGTTCATGCTCGCGGCCGGCCTGTCGATCGGCAAGTCGCTCGCGGAAGCCGATCTCGTCGCGGAAGCGAAGGCGATCATCGACGAAGCGCGCGAGCGCGGCGCGTCGGTGCCGATCCCGACCGACGTCGTCACCGCCAAGGAATTCTCGCCGACGGCCGCGGCCACGGTGAAGCAGGTCGCCGACATCGAAGCGGACGACATGATCCTCGACATCGGCCCCGATACGGCCAAGGCACTCGCGAGCCAGCTCGAGAAGGCCGGCACGATCGTGTGGAACGGCCCGGTCGGCGTGTTCGAGTTCGACCAGTTCGGCAACGGCACCAAGACGCTCGCAGAAGCCATCGCCAAATCGTCCGCGTTCTCGATCGCGGGCGGCGGCGACACGCTCGCGGCCATCGCGAAGTACGGCATCCACGACCAGGTCAGCTACATCTCGACGGGCGGCGGCGCCTTCCTCGAGTTCCTCGAGGGGAAGAAGCTGCCGGCGGTGGAAGTGCTCGAAACGCGGGCGGCCTGAGCGTGGCGGCGCGCGCAGGGGTGACGAAGGCCGCGCGCTCCGCGAAAGCGGAGCAGCCGGCCGGCGCGGGCAAGCGCAAACGCGCGCCCGCGCGGGCGAACACCGCCCCGCGCGCACTAGCGGCCGCCGGCGACGCGGCCGTGCAGCACCACGAGATTCAGAACAAAGCGATGCCGGGCGCAAGCACCGGCACGCCCCCCGGAACGGCCGCCGCTGGGCCCGCCGATTCCGGCTCTCGCAGCGTTTCACCCAGCGCATCCACCTTGATCCAGATGAGGAGTTTCATGCAGCGCGCCACCAAGATAGTCGCCACGATCGGCCCGGCTTCCAGTTCGCCGGAGATTCTGCTGCAGATGATGCAGGCGGGCCTCGACGTCGTGCGGCTCAATTTTTCGCACGGCACGGCCGACGATCACCGCCAGCGCGCCGAGATGGTGCGCGAGGCTGCCCGCAAGGTCGGCCGCGAGATCGCGATCATGGCCGACCTCCAGGGCCCGAAGATCCGCGTCGGCAAGTTCGAGAACGGCAAGACCACGCTGACGCCGGGCCAGGCCTTCATCCTCGACGCGGGCTGCGAGCTCGGCAACGACGAGCGGGTCGGCCTCGACTACAAGGAACTGCCGCGCGACCTGAAGCCGGGCGACCTGCTGCTGCTGAACGACGGCCTGATCGTGCTGACCGTCGAGCGCGTGCTCGGCGACGAGATCCATACGACCGTCAAGGTGGGCGGCGAGCTGTCGAACAACAAGGGCATCAATCGCCAGGGCGGCGGCCTGTCGGCGCCCGCGCTGACCGCGAAGGACATGGAGGACATCCGCACGGCGATGTCGCTCGGCGCGGATCTCGTCGCGGTGTCGTTCCCGAAGAACGCGACCGACATGGAAATGGCGCGCCAGCTCGCGAACATCGCGGGCGCGCCGTACGGCATCAAGCCGAAGATGATCGCGAAGATCGAGCGCGCCGAAGCGATTCCGGCGCTGCAGAGCATCCTCGACGCATCCGACGGCATCATGGTCGCGCGTGGCGACCTCGCGGTGGAAGTCGGCAACGCGGCCGTGCCGGCGCTGCAGAAGCGGATGATCCGGATGGCGCGCGAGTCGAACAAGCTCGTGATCACCGCGACGCAGATGATGGAATCGATGATCCACGCGCCCGTGCCGACCCGCGCGGAAGTGTCGGACGTCGCGAACGCGGTGCTCGACGGCACCGACGCCGTGATGCTGTCGGCCGAGACGGCCGCCGGCAAGTACCCGGTCGTCACCATCGAGACGATGGCGGCCGTGTGCGTCGAAGCGGAAAAGTCCGAGCACGTCGAGCTGGACAAGGATTTCCTCGACCGCACGTTTACGCGGATCGACCAGTCGATCGCGATGGGCGCACTGTTTACCGCGTACCACCTCGGTGCGAAGGCCATCATCGCGCTGACCGAATCGGGCGCGACCGCGCTGTGGATGTCGCGTCACTACACGCACGTGCCGATCTTCGCGCTGACGCCGCGCGTCGGCAGCGAGCGCACGATGGCGCTGTACCGTAACGTGACGCCGCTGCACGTCGACTTCAACAGCGACCGCGACTCGGCGCTGCAGGCGGCCCTCGAGATCGTCGTCAAGCAGGGCTACGTGCAGCACGGCGACATGGTCGTGCTGACCGTCGGCGAGCCGATGGGGCAGGCGGGCGGCACCAACACGCTGAAGATCGTGCGGGTCGGCGAGCATTATTGAGCGACCGGGCGATTGCAGGCCGGCATGCGCCGGCCGCCCGAGCTGATCGGGCGCCATTTTTAGATGAAAGCCGCGCGGGGGCCGGATGCCTCGCGCGGCTTTTTTTCTGTTTTTTGGGCCGATTGTGCCGTGCGAAGGTAACAAATTGCGAGTACGCGCCACCGGGCGGTCGGAATCGGAGGCGCTTCGCGATAAAATGCGGCTATTCGACGCTCAGCCGCGCCGTGCCGTCCCGGTCCAGACGGGAGCGAGCGCCGCGCCGGCGTCAGGGCGCACCGGTTTTCATTCCAAGGAGTTCCACAATGCCTCTCGTATCAATGCGTCAATTGCTGGACCACGCGGCAGAGCACGGTTACGGCCTGCCGGCCTTCAATGTGAACAACCTGGAGCAGATCCAGGCGATCATGGCGGCGGCGGATCAGGTCGGCGCGCCCGTGATCATGCAGGCATCGGCCGGCGCGCGTAAGTACGCGGGCGAGCCGTTCCTGCGCCACCTGATCGAAGCGGCGGTCGAGTCGTATCCGCACATCCCGGTCGTGATGCACCAGGATCACGGCCAGTCGCCGGCAGTCTGCACGGCCGCGATCCGCAGCGGCTTCACGAGCGTGATGATGGACGGTTCGCTCGAAGCCGACGGCAAGACGGTCGCCTCGTACGAGTACAACGTCGACGTGTCGCGCAAGGTCGTCGAGATGGCGCACTCGATCGGCGTGACGGTCGAAGCCGAACTCGGCGTGCTCGGCTCGCTCGAGACGATGAAGGGCGACAAGGAAGACGGCCACGGCGCGGAAGGCACGATGACCCGCGAGCAGCTGCTGACCGATCCGGAGCAGGCCGCCGACTTCGTGAAGCTCACGCAGTGTGACGCGCTGGCCATCGCGATCGGCACGTCGCACGGCGCGTACAAGTTCTCGAAGAAGCCGACGGGCGACATCCTGTCGATCCAGCGCATCAAGGAAATCCACGCGCGCATCCCGAACACGCACCTCGTGATGCACGGTTCGTCGTCGGTGCCGCAGGAACTGCTGGCCGAGATCCGCGAATTCGGCGGCGACATGAAGGAAACCTACGGCGTGCCGGTCGAGGAAATCCAGGAAGGCATCAAGCACGGCGTGCGCAAGATCAACATCGACACCGACCTGCGTCTCGCGATCACCGGCGCGATCCGCCGCTACCTGTTCGAGAACCCGGGCAAGTTCGATCCGCGCGACTACCTGAAGCCCGCGCGCGAAGCGGCGAAGAAGGTGTGCGTCGACCGCTACCTCGCGTTCGGCTGCGAAGGCCAGGCCGCGAAGATCAAGCCGGTGTCGCTCGACAAGATCGCCGAACAGTACAAGTCCGGCGCGCTCGCGCAGGTCGTGCGCTGAGACTGTAGTACGATTGCCCCGCCCGGTTTCGCCGCCGGGCCGGGGTTGGCTGCCCGGGCGGCGGATTCGATCCGGCCCTGACAGCCATTCCGTCCGGCCGAACAAGGGCCGGCCGGCAGCCGCGGGCGCGATCGCCCGCCGGTTCGCCGACGCATTGCAAGACCGCCGTTCCCGCCTGCCGCGGGGAACGGCGTTTCCCTTTTTGTTTGGCTCCTTATCTGCGAAAAGACGATGTCTACCCTTTACGAATCCACGCTCCGCTCGCTGCCGCTTCTCGGTCGCGGCAAGGTCCGCGACAACTACGCGGTCGGCAACGACAAGCTCCTGATCGTCACGACCGATCGCCTGTCGGCATTCGACGTGATCATGGGCGAGCCGATTCCGAACAAGGGCCGCGTGCTGAACCAGATGGCGAACTTCTGGTTCGACAAGCTCGCGCACATCGTGCCGAACCACCTGACCGGCGACGCGCCGGAATCGGTCGTCGCGGCCGACGAAGTCGAGCAGGTCAAGGGCCGCGCGGCGGTCGTCAAGCGCCTGGAGCCGATCATGATCGAAGCGGTCGTGCGCGGCTACCTGGCCGGCAGCGGCTGGAAGGAATACCAGGCGTCGGGCGCGGTGTGCGGCGTGCAGCTGCCGGAAGGCCTGCAGAACGCGCAGAAGCTGCCGGAGCCGATCTTCACGCCGGCCGCGAAGGCCGAGCTCGGCGAGCACGACGAGAACATCACGTTCGAGGAAACCGAGCGCCGCATCGGCACCGAGCTGGCCGCGACGATCCGCGACATCTCGATCAAGCTGTACAAGGAAGCGGCCGACTACGCGGCGACGCGCGGCATCATCATCGCCGACACGAAGTTCGAATTCGGTCTCGACAACCACGGCAAGCTGTACCTGATGGACGAAGTGCTGACGGCCGATTCGTCGCGCTTCTGGCCGGCCGACCAGTACCAGGTCGGCACCAACCCGCCGTCGTTCGACAAGCAGTTCGTGCGCGACTGGCTCGAGACGCAGCCGTGGGGCAAGACCGCGCCGGCGCCGGCGCTGCCGGCCGACGTCGTCGAGAAGACGGCCGCGAAGTACCAGGAAGCGCTCGAGCGCATCACCGGCCAGCCGCTCGCGTGAGCCAAGGAACCCACGAAATGAGTGAAGTCCAGACTGCCCACACGCACAGCGCGCCGCTCGTCGGCGTGCTGATGGGTTCCAGTTCCGACTGGGACGTGATGAAGAACGCGGTCGCGATCCTGCAGGAATTCGGCGTGCCGTACGAAGCGAAGGTCGTGTCCGCGCACCGGATGCCCGACGAGATGTTCGACTATGCGGAGAAGGCGCGCGAGCGCGGGTTGCGCGCGATCATCGCGGGTGCCGGCGGCGCCGCGCACCTGCCCGGCATGCTGGCCGCAAAAACGACCGTGCCGGTGCTCGGCGTGCCGGTCGCGAGCAAGTACCTGAAGGGCGTCGATTCGCTGCACTCGATCGTGCAGATGCCCAAGGGCGTGCCGGTCGCGACGTTCGCGATCGGCGAGGCCGGTGCCGCGAATGCCGCGTTGTTCGCGGTGTCGATCCTGTCCGGCACGTCGGCCGACTACGCGAACCGGCTCGCCGCGTTCCGGGTGCGCCAGAACGAAGCCGCGCACGCAATGGTGTTGCCGCCGCTGGCATGACGGCGCACCGGCGGCCGCTCCGACATTCCAGCGGCCGCCTGACCTACCCACTGCGGCGGGCAGCGCCCGTCGCGACCGATCACTGACATGACCGCAACTCCTGATTCCGTTTCCCCGATCCTGCCCGGCGCGTGGCTGGGCATGGTCGGCGGTGGCCAGCTCGGCCGCATGTTCTGCTTTGCCGCCCAGTCGATGGGCTATCGCGTCGCCGTGCTCGATCCCGACCCGACGAGCCCGGCCGGCACGGTCGCCGACCGCCATCTGCGCGCGGCTTATGACGACGAAGCCGCGCTCGCCGAACTGGCCGAACTGTGCGACGCCGTGTCGACGGAATTCGAGAACGTGCCGGCCGCGAGCCTCGATTTCCTCGCGCGCACCACGTTCGTCGCGCCGGCCGGCCGCTGCGTCGCGGTCGCGCAGGACCGGATCGCGGAGAAGCGGTTCATCGAAGCGTCGGGCGTGCCGGTCGCACCGCACGTCGTGATCGAATCGACGGCGGCACTCGCCGCGCTCGACGATGCCGCGCTCGACGCGGTGCTGCCGGGCATCCTGAAGACGGCGCGCCTCGGCTACGACGGTAAGGGCCAGGTGCGCGTAAGCACGGCGCAGGAAGCGCGCGATGCGCATGCGGCGCTCGGCGGCGTGCCGTGCGTGCTCGAGAAGCGCCTGCCGCTGAAATACGAAGTGTCCGCGCTGATCGCGCGCGGCGCGGACGGCCGTTCGGCCGCGTTCCCGCTCGCGCAGAACGTGCATCACAACGGCATCCTCGCGCTGACCGTGGTGCCGGCGCCGGCCGCCGATGCGGCACGCGTCGAAGAGGCGCAGCAGGCGGCCATCCGGATCGCCGACACGCTCGGCTACGTCGGCGTGCTGTGCGTCGAATTCTTCGTGCTGGAAGACGGCTCGTTCGTCGCGAACGAAATGGCGCCGCGCCCGCACAACTCCGGCCACTACACGGTCGATGCGTGCGCAACGAGCCAGTTCGAGCAGCAGGTGCGCGCGATGACGCGCATGCCGCTCGGCAACCCGCGCCAGCATTCGCCGGCCGCGATGCTGAACATCCTCGGCGACGTGTGGTTCCCCAACGGTGCGGCGGCCGACGCTGTCACGCCGCCGTGGGACACGGTCGCCGCGATGCCGGCCGCGCACCTGCATCTGTACGGCAAGGAAGAAGCGCGCGTCGGCCGCAAGATGGGCCACGTGAACTTCACGGCGGAGACGCGCGACGCCGCCGTCGCCGCCGCCAACGCGTGCGCGCAGCTGCTGCGCGTACCGCTCGACTGAGGCGCCAGCCGATGTCCACCGATCTCCCGAACGCCGTGACGCCCGCGCAGATCGACGCGGCCGCCGCGCTGCTCGATGCCGGGCAACTCGTCGCGTTCCCGACCGAAACCGTGTACGGGCTCGGCGGCGACGCGGCGAACCCCGAGGCCGTCGCGCGCATCTACGCGGCGAAAGGGCGGCCGGCGAACCATCCGGTAATCGTGCATCTGCCGCCCGGCGGCGACCCCGGCTACTGGGCCGCTGACCTGCCGGCCGATGCGCAGGCGCTGATCGACGCATTCTGGCCCGGTCCGCTCACGCTGATCCTGAAGCGCCATGCGCGCATCCCGGACGCCGTGAGCGGCGGCCAGGATTCGGTCGGCCTGCGCTGCCCGTCGCATCCGGTCGCGCAGGCGCTGCTGGCCGCGTTCAGCGCGCGCCGAGGCGGCCACGGCGGCGTCGCCGCGCCGTCCGCGAACCGCTTCGGCCACGTGAGCCCGACCACCGCGCAGCACGTGCGCGACGAATTCGGCGACACGGTGCACGTGCTCGATGGCGGCGCGTCCGAAGTCGGCATCGAATCGACGATCCTCGACCTGTCGCGCGGTTTCCCCGCGCTTTTGCGCCCGGGCCACGTGACGCCGCGGCAGATCGCCGACGTGCTCGGGCGCGCGCCGCGTCTGCCCGACGGCAGCGACGCGACCGCACCGCGCGCGTCCGGCACGCTGAAGGCGCATTACGCGCCGCGCACGCCGCTCGCGCTGTTGCCGTTCGACGCGCTCGAAGCGCTGCTGGCGGCCGCCCAGACCGACGGCGAACGCGTCGCGCTCGTCGCGCGCGCATCGCGTGCGGGACGCTGGGCGCAGGCCGACGGCGTGCACTTCATCGCGGCGCCGGAAGATCCGCAGGCGTATGCGCGCGAGCTCTACGGGATGCTGCGTGCGCTCGATCGTGCGCAGGTCGCACGCATCCTCGTCGAGAAGCTTCCCGAGACCGTCGAGTGGATCGCGGTCAACGATCGTCTTGGTCGTGCGGCCGCGGCGTTCGAAGCACGCGACTGACGCAATCGTCGCGTTCCGCTCCCGAAATGAAAAAACGCCTGACCGGCGCGAACCGGTCAGGCGTTTTCGTTTGGGCGCGTGGCCGGCGGCTTACTTGCCGACGCCCGACTTCGCGATCTGCTGTTCGACGTACTGCGCGAACAGCGCATGCAGGTGCGTGGTCGGGTGGACCAGATCGGCGAACATGTAGGTCTGGTCGGCGTTGGCGGTCGTGTAGGTCTGCGGCGAGCAGAACAGCGACGAGCCGAAGGCCGTCGCGTCAGCCACGCCGTATTGCGTCGCCGCTGCGACCATCGCCTTCAGGTTGCAACCCGTGTCGGTGTTCGACACGCTGAAGCCGTTCGCCTGGTAGTTGGCCGCGATGCCGTCCTGCCACGTGAACGAATCGACCACCGCGTACTTCGTCGGGTCGACCTTCAGTGCGGCGAGCGTGCCGACCAGCGTCTGGTTGAACAGGCCCGACAGTTGCGTGAACGCGGCCTGCGTGCCGCCCTGCAGCGCGAGCGGCGTGCCGCCGATGTCCGGCACGTTCGCGACGAACACGTGCGTCGCACCGGCCGCGACGATCTGCTGGACGATGCCGCCGAGCTGCTGCGCGGCGAGGCCGATCGCCTGTGCGGCCGCAAGCTGGGCTGCCGGCGTGTTGCCTTGCGCCTGCGCGACCTGCGCCTGATAGAAGATGTCGTTCGCGCCGCCGTTGATCAGCACGATCTGGCCGGCGTTGAAGCTGCCGTGCTGCGCGACGTACTGCTTGACCTGGTCGGCGATCGGCGTCGTGGTGGCCTGCGCGTAGTCGGCGTTCGGCACGCTCGACGCTGCGTGGCCGATGCCCGGCTGCAGCGTCACGCGCGAGCCGCCCTGTGCGTAGCCGAGGCCGCCTGTGGCCTGCAGCGGAATGCCGAAGCCGCCCTGGTTCGCGGGCTGCAGCGTGTCGCCGTAGTACTGCGCGACGTCCTGCGTCCACACCTGGCCCGGGTTGGTCGTGAAGCGGCCGCCGCCGAAGCCGAGCTTGATCTGCGAGTAGGTGCCGACGTCCGACAGGCTGTCGCCGAACGACACGATCTGCATTTTCACGCCCGACGGCGGCGTGTTCGACGCGCTGCTGCTGTTGTTATCGTCGCCGCCGCCGCACGCGGCCAGCAGCGCGAGCGCGGCGCCCGCGATCGCGACCTGCGCGGTGCGCAGCAGGCGTTGACGGTTGCGCGACGGAGTAGGTTGTTGTGACTGCATCGATGTATCTCCTCGTAGATATGGCCTTGGTGCATCTGCCGCGTGCCCGCTCAGGTTCGGGCTGCGCGGCGGCCGTTGGCTGAAGTGGCTTATCGGTCGCGCACGGCCGCAAGCGGCGTCGTGCGCGGATCGTGGTTGGCGGCCTCGGCGATCTGCGCATGATAAGCGCTCGCCCATTCAGGCGGGCCGAACATCGCGCGCAGCTTGTTGCGCCATCCGGCGACGCGCAACGCGTCGGCCGCCATCGACACCCACTCGTGAAACGTCGCGACGAGCGGGTTGTTCGAGCCGAGCGGCTCGACGATTCCGTATTGCGGCGGATCGTCGGGCGACTCGTCGACGTAGCTGCCGAACAGGCGGTCCCAGATCACGAGCACACCGGCGTAATTGCGGTCGATGTAGCGCGGGTTGCGCGCATGGTGCGCGCGATGGATCGACGGCGTGTTGAGCACGTATTCGAGCCAGCCGAGCCTGCCGATCGCCTGCGTGTGCACGAAGAACTGGAACGCGAGGTTAATCAGCACGATGCCGACGATCTGCTGCGGCGGAAAGCCCAGGAACGCGAGCGGCAGCCAGAACGCCCACATGCCCGCGACGGGATACATCAGGCTCTGCCGGAATGCGGTCGAGAAATTCATCCGCTCGGACGAGTGGTGCACGACGTGCGCCGCCCACAGCCAGCGCACGCGGTGGCTCGCGCGGTGGAACACGTAGTAGAGGAAATCCTGGCCGACGAACAGCACGGCGAACGACAGCCAGCCGTCGCGCCACGTGAACAACCGGAAATGTGCGTAGCAGTACGCATAAACGGGGATCACGAACAGCCACGCGAGCTTGTCGGCGCCCTGGTGCATCAGCGCGAGTGCCGCATTGCACAGCGTGTCGCGCCACGCATAGACGTGATCCTGTGCGCGAGTGCGCGCGAGGTGCCAGGCTTCCCACGCGATGCAGAGCAGGAAGACGGGCGCCAGCGCGAGCAGAAGCAATTCGACGTCGAATCGCATGGGCGTGTCTCCTCCGTTCCCCTGCAAGCCGTGAGGCCGGGCGCATGGCCCGTTGTAGATATCGGTCAGGCCAACAGCCTACGCAATCGCCACGCGCTAGGCGAGGGGGCAGCGTAGAGGGTTCCCTCTGAGGACAGGGTTTCTACCGAAGCCATGCGCAACGGGGCCGCGCGGTGCGGCCCCGTTTTATCGGCGTGGCTGGCCGGCGGTGTGCGGTGTGCGGGCGGCCGACGCCGTTTCAAACGGGCGGCGCAGTCGGAGGACCGGCGCTCCGCTGGCCGGTGCCGCGCCGCGCCGCACTCGCCACGAGCCGATCGCGACAGCCGGTCAACGGCCACGCGGCGCGCGCGCCGTCAATGCGCGCCCGCGTAGATCCATTCGAGCAGCGTGTCGTGCGCGGCGCGCGCGCCTTCCGCGTGATCGTTGTTGATGAAACTGACGACGATGTAGCTCTGCCCGTCGGCGCCCGCGACGTAGCCGGCGATCGCGCGCACGTCGCGCAGCGTGCCGGTCTTGATGTGCGCGTTGCCGAGCACGCCGGCGTTGGTCAGGCGGTTCTTCATCGTGCCGTCGATGCCGGCGATCGGCAGCGAGTCGATGAACGCCTGCGCGACCGGGCTCGCGTTCGCGGCCTGCAGCAGCGCGGCGAGCGACAGCGCGCTCACGTGTTCGTCGCGCGACAGGCCCGAGCCGTTCTCGACCTCGAGGTCGGGCATCGCGATCCCGCTCTTCTGCAGGAATGCATGGATCGCGCGGCTCGACTGCTCGGGTGTCGCGGGCGGCTTGCCTGCGACCGCGCCGATCGTCAGGAACAGGTTGCGCGCCATCACGTTGTTGCTGAACTTGTTGATGTCGTAGACGATGCTGCCGAGCACGGGGCTGTGATGGACCGCGAGCGGTCGCGCGGCGCTCGGCACCTTGCCTTCGCTGACCGGCCCCGCGATCGTGCCGCCGTCCTGCTGCCACAGCGCGAGGAAGCCGCGCGCGAAGAAGGTCGTGTGATCGAGGATCGCGAGATTGGTCGTGTGCGCGCCGCAGCGCAGCGGATAGTCGCCGGCGAACGATGCGGTCATGAGCCCGGTGCCGCCGGCCGACAGCGTCGGACGCGCGGCCGCGGCCGCCGCGCTGCACGAGCCCGAGCCTTCGACCAGCTGGTTGTCGATCGACAGGTTCGCGAGCGGCGGCAGCACGTCGACGGCGACCTTGCCGTCGTCGCCCGGCGTGACCGTGAACGACACGGCCTTGAACGCGTACAGCAGCGGATCGGGGCCGACGTTGTACGGCGCGCTCACGTCGTCGTCGAACGACGGCAGGTCGCGCGTCGACGCGGCGAAGTAGCTCTTGTCGAGCACGAGGCCGCCGGCCACGCGCTTGATGCCGGCCTTGCGGATCTTGTCGACGAGGTCGATCAGCTCCTCGGGCACGAGCTTCGGATCGCCGGTGCCCTTGATGTACAGGTTGCCCTGCAGCGTGCCGTCCGGGTCGACCGGGCCGTCCGCATACGCGGTGGTGCGCCAGCGGAAGTCGGGGCCGAGGATCGACAGGCCGGAGAAGGTCGTGACGAGCTTCATCGTCGAGGCCGGCAGCATCGGCCGGTCGGCGTTCCACGCAATCAGCGGCTCCGGATCGCCGACGCGCTCGACCACGACGCTCATCGCCGACGCCGGCACCTTCGCGCGCTGCAGCGCGACGAGCACCGACGCCGGCAGGCCGGCCGCGCGCGCGGCGGGCGACACGACTGCAGTCTTGCGTGCTTCCTTGTGGGATTTCTTGCGGGCCTGCGCGGGCGGCGCGAACGCAAGGGCCGTGCAGGTGGCGACGACGACGGCCGCGCGCAGGCAGACGCGGGCCTGGGGAGCGAACCGGGCGGAGAGAGCGGAAATCGGCATGGGCGAATACGGGAAAAGCACGGGGTTCGGGCAGGGCGCGCGCGGCGCCGGAGCGCACATTGTAGAGACAAGTCCGCGAGCGTCCCTTGCAAACCGCCTTTCTGTTGCATTGCAGCCGGCACCGGCGATTCGCGGCGCTACAATGGTCGCCATGTTTCACTCGCCCCATGGGTTCCGGTTCCGATGCGGATTCTGCTTGTTGAAGACGATCGAATGATCGCCGAAGGCGTACGCAAGGCGTTGCGCGCCGACGGCTTCGCGGTCGACTGGGTGCAGGACGGCGACGCGGCGCTCACGGCGCTCGGCGGCGAAGCGTACGACCTGCTGCTGCTCGATCTCGGCCTGCCGAAGCGCGACGGCATCGACGTGCTGCGCACGCTGCGCGCGCGCGGGCTGGCGCTGCCGGTGCTGATCGTCACCGCGCGCGATGCGATCGCTGACCGCGTGAAGGGCCTCGACGCGGGCGCCGACGACTACCTCGTCAAGCCGTTCGACCTCGACGAACTGGGTGCGCGCATGCGCGCGCTGATCCGCCGCCAGGCGGGGCGCAGCGAATCGCTGATCCGCCACGGCGCGCTGACGCTCGACCCCGCGGCGCATCAGGTGACGCTCGACGGCGCGCCCGTCGCGCTGTCCGCACGCGAGTTCGCGCTGCTCGAGGCGCTGCTCGCGCGGCCCGGCGCGGTGCTGTCCAAGAGCCAGCTCGAGGAGAAGATGTACGGCTGGGGCGAGGAGATCGGCAGCAACACGGTCGAGGTCTACATCCACGCGCTGCGCAAGAAGCTCGGCTCGGACCTGATCCGCAACGTGCGCGGGCTCGGCTACATGGTCGTCAAGGAAAGCTGACGCGTGAGGTCGATTCGTCATCAATTGCTGATCTGGCTGCTCGCGATCGTGGTCGCCGGCGTGGGCATCGCGGGCTGGCTGATCTACCGGCAGGCGCTCGCCGAAGCGAACGAACTGTTCGACTACCAGCTGCAGGAAATCGCCGCGGCGCTGCCGTCGGAGCCGTTCTCGCAGGTGTTCGGTTCGCGCACCAACGGCGACGAAGGCATCGTGATCCAGATATGGAACCGCAACGGCGTGCTGATGTACTTCTCGCATCCGCGCGCGCCGATCGCGCCGCGGGCGGAACTCGGCTTCTCGACCGAGCGCACCGATCGCGGCGAATGGCGCGTGTACGGCGCGATCGTCGGCGACAACGTCGTGCAGCTCGCGCAGCCGTTGTCGGTGCGCAACCGCCTCGCGGCGAACGTCGCGCTGCGCACGCTGTGGCCGCTGATCGTGCTGCTGCCGTTCCTCGGCGCCGCGGTCTGGGTGATCGTCGGGCGCGGGCTCGCGCCGCTTGCCCGTGTGACGCGCGCGGTCGAGGCGCGCCGGCCGGAAGCGCTCGATCCGCTGCCCGACGCTCGGCTGCCGTTCGAGGTGCAGCCGCTCGTGCACGCGCTGAACGGGCTGCTCGCGCGGCTGTCGGCGGCGCTCGATACGCAGAAGGCGTTCGTCGCCGATGCCGCGCACGAGTTGCGCACGCCGCTCGCTGCCGTGCAGATCCAGGCGCAGCTCGTCGCCCGCGCGAAGGACGACACGTCGCGCCGCGAAGCGGTCGCCGACCTGCAGGACGGCATCACGCGCGCGACGCGCCTCACGGAACAACTGCTCGCGCTCGCCCGGGCGGAGCCCGACGGTGCGACGATGCGCGAGCCGGTCGACCTGCAGGCGCTGCTCGTCGAATGCGTGGCCGCGCACGCGCCGCTCGCGCAGCGGCACCACATCGATCTCGGCTTCGAGGAGACGTGCGCGGCGAGCGTCGTCGCTGACATCGGCGCGCTGCGCGTGATGTTCGGCAACCTGCTCGACAACGCGGTGAAGTACACGCCCGATGGCGGCCGCATCGACGTATCGCTCACGCGCGACGCGGCCGGCCGCGCGTGCGTGCAGATCGGCGACAGCGGGCCCGGCATCCCGGCCGACGAGCGCGAACGCGTGTTCGACCGCTTCTACCGCGACAGCACCGCGCGGGCGCGCACCGACGTGTCGGGCAGCGGGCTCGGGCTCGCGATCGTGAAGCGCGTCGCGGCACAGCAGGGCGCGACGGTGACGCTCGGCGACGCGGCCGCGGGCGGCCTGCTCGTGAGCGTCGTGTTCCGCGACGCCGAGCTGACGGAGCCCGCGCCGCACGCGTCGGAATCCGTATGACGAACCGGCTGGCGCGGGCCGCGGCGGCGGCCTAAGCCCCGTTTAAGGTCGATTAAGCCTCCTTTAAGTCAGGGTCGTTACGCTGCGACCTAACAACGAGGAGGTCCTACGATGAACACCCGATTCCTTGCGCGCGGCGCCGTCGCAGTCGCCGTGGCGGCCGCCCTGTCCGCAGGCTATGTCGCAGGCACCCGCCGCGCCGATCCGCAGATCATCACGCCCGCGCAGGCCGCAGCGCTGATGCCGGCCGAAGCCGCGGCGAAAACCGGCATTCCCGATTTCTCCGGGCTGGTCGAAACCTATGGCCCGGCGGTCGTCAACATCAGTGCGAAGCACGTCGTGAAGCAGGTGTCGCGGCGCGTGCAGCAGCCGCAGCTGCCGATCGATCCGAGCGACCCGTTCTACCAGTTCTTCAAGCACTTCTACGGCCAAGTGCCGGGCATGGGCGGCGACGCGCAGCCGGACGACCAGCCGAGCGCGAGCCTCGGTTCGGGGTTCGTCATCAGCTCCGACGGGTACATCCTCACCAATGCGCACGTGATCGACGGCGCGAACGTCGTCACGGTCAAGCTGACCGACAAGCGCGAGTACAAGGCGAAGGTCATCGGCGCCGACAAGCAGTCCGACGTCGCGGTGCTGAAGATCGACGCGAGCGGCCTGCCGACCGTGAAGATCGGCGATCCATCGCAGAGCAAGGTCGGCCAGTGGGTCGTCGCGATCGGTTCGCCGTACGGCTTCGACAACACGGTCACGTCCGGCATCATCAGCGCGAAATCGCGCGCGCTGCCCGACGAGAACTACACGCCGTTCATCCAGACCGACGTGCCGGTGAACCCGGGCAACTCGGGCGGCCCGCTGTTCAACCTGCAGGGCGAGGTGATCGGCATCAACTCGATGATCTACTCGCAGACGGGCGGCTTCCAGGGCCTGTCGTTCGCGATCCCGATCAACGAGGCGATCAAGGTCAAGGACGAACTCGTTAAGACGGGCCACGTGAGCCGCGGCCGGCTGGGCGTCGCCGTGCAGGGGCTGAACCAGACGCTCGCGAGCTCGTTCGGGCTGCAGAAGCCGGACGGCGCGCTCGTCAGCTCGGTCGATCCGAACGGCCCGGCCGCGAAGGCCGGCCTGCAGCCGGGCGACGTGATCCTGGCGGTCAACGGCTCGCCGGTCGCCGATTCCACGTCGCTGCCCGCGCAGATCGCGAACCTGAAGCCGGGCTCGAAGGCCGACCTGCAGGTGTGGCGCGACAAGTCGAAGAAGTCGATCAGCGTGACGCTCGGCGCGATGACCGACGCGAAGCAGGCGTCGAACGACGGCGGTCCGGTCGAGCAGGGGCGCCTCGGCGTCGCGGTGCGTCCGCTCTCGCCGCAGGAGCGCAGCGCCGCCAACCTGTCGCACGGGCTGATCGTGCAGCAGGCCGGCGGCCCGGCAGCCAGCGCGGGCATCCAGCCCGGCGACGTGATCCTCGCGGTCAACGGCCGCCCTGTCACCAGCCCCGAGCAGCTGCGCGAGGCGGTCAAGGGAGCGGGCAACAGTCTTGCTCTCTTGATTCAGCGCGATAATGCACAGATCTTCGTGCCGGTCGACCTGAGCTGACCGGCGGTCGTTGCGGGCCGGCCATGCCGGCCCCAAGCGGGCGTCGCCGGCGTTCGGCCCCGTGGTGCTGTGTTCCGACCCGAAAGGAGAGAGCCATGCAATATCTACGCAACGTGTCCCGATTTGCCGCCGCCGCGGCGCTGGCTGCCGGCTGCGTCGTTGCCGCGCCCGGCGCGTACGCCCAATCGGACGGCTTGCCCGCGGCGAGCCAGCAGGGCGATATCAGCTATGTGTCAGGCGGCATCGGCAAGGATCAATCGACGGCATTCGAGAGCAACGAGGCGGCGTGGCCGCTGGCGCTGCGCTTCACCGGCAAGGGTGGCGAATACTTGGCCGACGTCCACGTGCGGATCGTCGACGGCAAGGGCGCCGAGCTGCTGGCGACGGACGCGCGCGGCCCGTACATGCTCGTGAAGTTGCCGCCGGGGCGCTACACCGTCCATGCGTCATACCAGGGCAGCGACGAATCGCGCGCGGTCACGGTCGGTGCGAAGGGCGGCGCGAAGGCCGCGTTCCAGTGGAGTGCGCAGTAGCGCATCGCGCGCGGGCCGGCGCCCCGAGTCGCGCAATCGGATGAAGTTTCGCCCATAATGAAAGCCACGGCACTTGTGCCGTGGCTTTTTCGTTTCCTGCGTCCGCTTGCCCGCCGGGGCCGCCCCCGAAGGAGAAACGATGTCCGATGCCGCCGCCCCTCGCCTCGAAATCGTGCCGAACCGCCATCGCGTGCGCGTGATTCATCGCGGCATTACCTATGCCGATTCGCACGGCGCGCTGACCGTGCGGGAAGCGGGCCTGCCGGACATCCATTACCTGCCGCGCGGCGACGTCAACATGCGCAGGCTCGTGAAGTCGAGCGTCACGACGGTGTGCCCGCTGAGGGGGCAGGCCGTGTATTTCGATTTGCAGACCGAAGACGGCGTGATCGAGAACGCCGCATGGAGTTACGAAGCACCGGGGGCGACCGCGTCCGTGCTTGCGCACTACGTCGCCTTCGATGTCGCCCGGGTCGACAGTCTCGTCGAGACGTCCTGATGCGGCGCGGGTTCATCGGGGAGGCCTCATGGAACTGAACGACACGTTACGCGTACCGCTCGCGCCCGCTGTCGTGCGGGACGCGCTCGAGGATCTCGCGCTGCTGCGGGCGAGTTTCGACCATTGCGAATCGTTTGCGAAACTCGCGCACGGCGAGTTCGCGCTGACGATCACGGTGCCGCTCGGCCCGCTGCGTGCGCGCTACGACGTGCGCGCGCACTCCGCGAGCGAACAGGGCGACGCGGAAGGGCAGCCGCGTCGCGTGCTGAACTTCAAGGCGCGCGCCGACGGGCTCGGCGCATTGCGCGGACAGGTCGAGCTCGTGCTGCTGCCTGACGATGACGATGCGGCCGCGACGCGGATCGACTACGTGGTGTGGACGACGGCGAGCGGCCCGCTCGCCGAACTGCCGGCGCGGCAGATCGAGAACGCGCTGCGCGAGTGGACCGACGATTTCTTCCGTGAATTCTGCGCGGTCGTGCAGGCGAAGCACGGGCTCGTGCCGAACCGCGCACGCTCGAGCCCGCAACGTCGCCAGCATGTGTTCCTGCGGCCGGCGTCGCTGATGGCCGCGGCGAAGCGTCCGCTGTCGCCGCACCTGGGCGGCGCGCTGACCGGCCGCGCCGCGAGCGCCGTTCATCATCGCGAATCCGGCCCGCTGCCCGTCTGGGTGTGGGCGGCGATCATCGCGTTCGTCGCGCTGCTGCTGTATGCGGCGCGCTGGATCAACGGCACCTGAGCGGTTGCCGCGGCTGCGGGCGCGTTGCGCGGCTCCCTGCCGGCGGCGCGCTGCCCGCTGCGGCCATTACCGCAGCGCGTCGGGCCCGGCGCCGCGAAACTCCCTCCGATACGCCGACGGCGACGTGCCGAGCGCGCCCGCGAAATGCTGGCGCAGCGACACGCTCGAACCGTAGCCGGCCGCCTGCGCGATCGCATCGATCGATTGTCCGGTGGTTTCCAGCAGATGCTGCGCGCGCGTGAGCCGTTCGGCCTGCAGCCACGCGGTGACGGTCGTGCCGGTCGCCTGGCGGAAGTGACGCGTGAACGTGCGGCGGCTCATCAGCACGCGCTCGGCGAGCGAATCCACGCTGTGCGCGACGTCGAGATGCGCACGGACCCAGTCGAGCAGGCCCGCGAGCCGTGCGTCGCGCGGATGCGCGGCGACGGGCTGCGGCACGTATTGCGCCTGCCCGCCCTGGCGGTGCGGCGGGATCACGAGACGGCGCGCGATCTGGTTCGCGGCCTCCGAGCCGAAGCGCCGCCGCACGACGTGCAGGCAGCAGTCGAGCCCCGCGGCCGTGCCGGCCGACGTCATCAGGTTGCCGTCGTCGACGTACAGCACGTCGGGGTCGAGCTTCACGCGCGGGAAGCGCTGCGCGAAATCGTCGGCCCACGCCCAATGTGTCGTCGCCGGGCGTCCGTCGAGCAGCCCGGCCGCGGCGAGCACGTACGCGCCGAGACACAGGCCGACGACCTGCGCGCCGCGCGCGGCCGCCGTGCGCACCGCATCGACCATGACCGCCGGCGGCGCTTCGTCGGGATCGCGCCACGCCGGCACGATGACGATGTCGGCATCGTCGAGCGCGTCGAGCCCGTATGGCGCGGTGATCGTGAAGCCGCCGGTGGTCGCCAGCGGGCCGCGCTCGGCCGAGCAGACCCGGAAATCGAATACGGGCGCCGCGCCCGCATCGCGCTCCTTGCCGAACACGACGGACGGCACCGACAGGTGGAACGGGCTGATGCCGTCGTACGCGATCACGGCGACGACGGTCGGGGCAGGCGCAACGGACGACGCAGCGGCGCGCATGGCGGGCTCCGGGAGGACGATGGCCCGATTCTATCGAAGAATGGCTATCGGGCCACTGTCCGCATATGCGAAGCGATCCGACAATGCATCACATCGCGCTGCTGGCTGCTTCGTTCCGGAGCGGGGCGACGCTGCCAAATCCGGAGATCCTGTCATGTCGAACGCCGTGCCGTCTTCCTCTTCGTCTTCCTCGTCGTACGCCTCCCGCCGCGCGTTGATCGTGATCGATGTGCAGAACGAATACGTGACGGGCGACCTGCCGATCGAATATCCGCCCGTCGACGCATCGCTCGCGAACATCGGCCGCGCGATCGACGCCGCGCAGGCGGCCGGCGTGCCCGTGATCGTCGTCCAGCACGTCGCGCCGGCCGGTGCGCCGATCTTCGCGCCGGGCACGGACGGCGTCGCGTTGCATCCGGTCGTCGCCGAGCGCCCGTATGCGCACCTGATCGTGAAGGCGCAGGCCAGCGCGTTCGCCGGCACCGATCTCGCCGCGTGGCTCGACGCGCACGGTATCGACACGCTCGCGGTCGTGGGCTACATGACGCATAACTGCAATGCGTCGACGGTCTATCACGCGGCGCACGCGGGGCTCGCCGTCGAGTACCTGGCGGACGCGACCGGCGCGGTGCCGTACGAGAACGAAGCGGGAGCGGTCAGCGCGGAAGAGATTCACCGCGCGTACACGGTGGTGTTCCAGTCGAATTTCGCGACCGTGATGTCGACCGATGCGTGGATCGCCGGGCTCGGCGGCGCGGCGATGCCGACGCGCGATTCGGTGGCCGCGTCGAACCGGCGGGCCCGCGCGCAACGCGCGAAGGCGGCGTGAGCGACGCACAGCAGAGCACGGAGATTCGGCGGGCAACGCGCGGCGCTTGAGTTGCCGCGCGCGGCCGAAGCGCTCGGCCTATCAGGATGAAACGGCGCGCAACGCGCCGTCGGGGCGATTGATCCGTCAGTCGCCCGTCTTCAGCATCGCCGGGCTGTAACGCATCATGTCGAAGCAGCCGTCGACGAGCTGTTCCGCATGCTGCTCGGCGTCGATCTCGTCGGGCAGCATCAGCATGTCGCGCACAAAACCGCTGACGAGCGTGTGCAGCATCAGCGTCGCGCGCCACGTGTCGAGCCGCTCGGGCAGCAGCTTGAGCCGCACGGCCCCCGCGAGATCGGCGTCGATCGCATGCAGCGCCTCGCTCATCCCGGCGCGATTGCGCTGCAGCAGCGGCTCCATGTCCGCGACGTAC
The DNA here is from genome assembly GCF_003635165.1 of Burkholderia sp. Nafp2/4-1b. Lineage (GTDB taxonomy): Bacteria > Pseudomonadota > Gammaproteobacteria > Burkholderiales > Burkholderiaceae > Burkholderia. Next base: position 162,629 of record NZ_ML058605.1, read on the forward strand.
TCGCACTTCATGAACAGGATGCTGAACACGCGCCGCAATTGCGGGTCGCGCTGCACGCCGAGCAGGCACCAGATCACGATCTTGCGGATCTTCTCGAGCGGATTGCCGCCCGGCGCGTCGAGCGGCATCCGCTTGAGTTCGTCGATCGGCAGGAACACGCGGTCGAACATCGCGTCGAACAGCTCGCTCTTGTTCGCGAAATGCCAGTAGATCGCGCCGCGCGTCACGCCGGCGTGCTGGGCAATATCGGCGAGCGACGTGTGCGACACGCCCTTCTCGAAGAACACGTGTTCGGCGGCGTCGAGAATGCGGTTACGCGTCTCGAGCGCCTCCTCCTTGGTGCGTCTGACCATGTGCAGGCCTGAATGGATCGATCGTAGGTGAATATAGGGTCCGCAACCCTCGTCGCTGCCGACTGGACCGGCTATGCTTGGCGGCTGGTAACAATTCGTAAGACTGAACAGGGGCTGGGGCCAAACGGGCTTTTTACATACATTCGTGAATGTATATACAATACCACCCTACGATCGAATGACCCAAGTGGCAATCAGTTAATATCCCACTCTGCTGATTCCCGCCCTAGTACCTGTCCGCAGTTCGCGGCGTCTCGTCGGCATGGAGGTTTCGTGCCGACTTGCTGTATCCAGCAGTCCAGTAATTCAGGTGTTCGATCTGCGCCGCGAGGCGCATCCGTGTGGCGCTCCGGTCGGGCGCCGCACTTATTCCAATGGTTATACACAGAGGTCGCTCCATGCGCGTCGAACGGGTTCCATACCGCTTACTCACTGTCGCGACGGCCGCCGTTTTCCTGGCCGCGTGCGGGAAAAAAGAATCGGCACCGCCGCCGCAAACGCCGGAAGTCGGCGTCGTCACCGTCCAGCCGCAAAACGTATCGGTCTTCACCGAACTGCCGGGCCGCACCAGCGCGTTCCTCGTCGCGCAGGTCCGCGCACGGGTGGACGGCATCGTGCTGCGCCGTGAATTCACCGAAGGCAGCGACGTCAAGGCCGGCCAGCGCCTCTACAAGATCGATCCCGCCCCGTACATCGCGCAACTGAACAGCGCGAAGGCGACGCTCGCGAAGGCGCAGGCAAACCTCGTCACGCAGAACGCGCTGGTCGCGCGCTACAAGGTGCTGGTCGCGGCGAACGCGGTCAGCAAGCAGGAATACGACAACGCGGTGGCCACGCAAGGGCAGGCCGCGGCGGACGTCGCGGCCGGCAAGGCAGCGGTCGAGACCGCGCAGATCAATGTCGGCTATACGGACGTCGTGTCGCCGATCACCGGCCGCGTCGGCATTTCGCAAGTGACGCCGGGCGCATACGTGCAGGCGAGCCAGGCGACGCTGATGTCGACGGTGCAGCAGCTCGATCCGGTCTACGTCGACCTCACGCAATCGAGCCTCGACGGGCTGAAGCTGCGCCAGGACGTGCAGAGCGGCCGCCTGAAGACGAGCGGCCCGGGCGCCGCGAAGGTGTCGCTGATCCTCGAAGACGGCAAGACCTATTCGGAAGCCGGCAAGCTGCAGTTCTCGGACGTGACGGTCGACCAGACCACCGGCTCGGTCACCATTCGCGCCGTGTTCCCGAACCCGGGCCGCGTGCTGCTGCCGGGGATGTTCGTGCGCGCACGGATCGAGGAAGGCGTGAACGAGAACGCGTTCCTGGTGCCGCAGATCGGCGTCACGCACGACCAGAAGGGCCAGGCGATCGCGATGGTCGTGAACGCAAGCGACAAGGTCGAGCCGCGTCCGCTGAAGACGACCGGCATGCAGGGTCAGAACTGGGTCGTCGAAGGCGGCCTGCAAGCGGGCGACCGCGTGATCGTGCAGGGCGTCGACAAGGTGCGTCCGGGTGCGACGGTGAAGTCGGTCCCGGCCCAGTTGCCGGCAGCCGCTGCCGCATCGGGCGCGGCCGCCGCATCCGCCGCGCCGGCTGCTGCCGGTTCCGGCGCCGCAGCCGCATCGGGCACCGCCGCATCGGGTGCCGCCGCCTCGGGCGCCGCACCGGCGAGCGCCGCTGCTGCGTCGAGCGCGAAATAACAGGGAGCCTGTTTCATGGCAAAGTTTTTTATCGATCGCCCGATCTTCGCGTGGGTGATCGCCATCATCCTGATGCTGGCCGGGGTTGCGGCGATCTTCACGCTACCGATCGCACAGTATCCGACGATCGCGCCGCCATCGATCCAGATCACCGCGAACTACCCGGGCGCTTCCGCGAAGACGGTGGAAGACACGGTGACGCAGGTGATCGAGCAGCAGATGAGCGGTCTCGACAACTTCCTGTACATGTCGTCGACGAGTGACGACTCGGGCAACGCCACGATCACGCTGACGTTCGCACCGGGCACCAACGCCGACATCGCACAGGTCCAGGTGCAGAACAAGCTGTCGCTCGCGACGCCGGTTCTGCCGCAGGTCGTGCAGCAGCTCGGTCTGTCGGTGACGAAGTCGAGCAGCAGCTTCCTGCTGGTGCTCGCCTTCAACTCCGAAGACGGCAGCATGAACAAGTACGACCTCGCGAACTTCGTGGCGTCGCACGTGAAGGACCCGATCAGCCGGTTGAACGGCGTCGGTACCGTCACGCTGTTCGGCTCGCAGTACGCGATGCGGGTCTGGCTCGACCCGACCCGCCTGACGAACTACGGCCTCACGCCGGTCGACGTGACGACCGCGATCACCGCGCAGAACGTGCAGATCGCGGGCGGCCAGATCGGCGGCACGCCGGCCAAGCCGGGCACGGTGCTGCAGGCGACGATCACCGAATCGACGCTGCTGCAGACGCCCGAGCAGTTCGGCAACATCCTGCTGAAGGTCAACAAGGACGGCTCGCAGGTTCGCCTGAAGGACGTCGCGCAGATCGGCCTCGGCGGCGAAAACTACAACTTCGACACGAAGTACAACGGTCAGCCGACCGCGGCACTCGGCATCCAGCTCGCGACCAACGCGAACGCGCTCGCGACCGCGAAGGCCGTGCGCGCGAAGATCGACGAGCTCGCACCGTTCTTCCCGCACGGCCTCGTCGTGAAGTATCCGTACGACACGACGCCGTTCGTGAAGCTGTCGATCGAGGAAGTGGTCAAGACGCTGCTCGAAGGTATCGTGCTGGTGTTCCTCGTGATGTATCTGTTCCTGCAGAACCTGCGGGCGACGATCATCCCGACGATCGCGGTGCCGGTGGTGCTGCTCGGCACGTTCGCGGTCATGTCGCTGGTGGGCTTCTCGATCAACACGCTGTCGATGTTCGGCCTCGTGCTCGCGATCGGCCTGCTGGTGGACGATGCGATCGTGGTGGTCGAGAACGTCGAGCGCGTGATGGCGGAAGAGGGGCTGTCACCGAAGGAGGCGACCCGCAAGGCGATGGGCCAGATCACCGGTGCGCTGGTCGGCATCGCGCTCGTGCTGTCGGCCGTGTTCGTGCCGGTCGCGTTCTCCGGCGGTTCGGTCGGTGCGATCTATCGGCAGTTCTCGCTGACGATCGTGACGGCGATGATCCTGTCGGTGCTGGTCGCGTTGATTCTGACGCCGGCACTGTGCGCGACGATCCTCAAGCCGATCCCGCAGGGCCATCACGAAGAAAAGAAGGGCTTCTTCGGCTGGTTCAACCGCACGTTCAACAACAGCCGCGACAAGTACCACGTCGGCGTGCACCACGTGATCAAGCGCTCGGGCCGCTGGCTCATCATCTATCTGGTCGTGATCGTCGCGGTCGGGCTGCTGTTCGTGCGCCTGCCGAAGTCGTTCCTGCCCGATGAAGACCAGGGCCTGATGTTCGTGATCGTGCAGACGCCGTCGGGTTCGACGCAGGAAACGACCGCCAAGACGCTCGCGAACATTTCCGACTACCTGCTGAAGGACGAGAAGGAAATCGTCGAGTCGGCGTTCACGGTCAACGGCTTCAGCTTCGCCGGCCGCGGCCAGAACTCGGGTCTCGTGTTCGTGCGCCTGAAGGACTACTCGCAGCGTCAGCACGCGAACCAGAAGGTCCAGGCGCTGATCGGCCGGATGTTCGGCCGCTACGGCAGCTATAAGGACGCGATCGTGATCCCGTTCAACCCGCCGTCGATTCCGGAACTCGGCACGGCCGCCGGCTTCGACTTCGAGCTGACGGACAACGCCGGTCTCGGCCACGACGCGCTGATGGCCGCGCGTAACCAGCTGCTCGGGATGGCTTCGAAGGATCCGACGCTGCAGGGCGTGCGTCCGAACGGGCTGAACGATACGCCGCAGTACAAGGTCGACATCGATCGCGAAAAGGCGAACGCACTCGGCGTGACGGCGGATGCGATCGACCAGACCTTCTCGATCGCGTGGGCGTCGAAGTACGTGAACAACTTCCTCGACACCGACGGCCGGATCAAGAAGGTGTACGTGCAGGCGGACGCGCCGTTCCGGATGACGCCGGAGGACATGAACGTCTGGTACGTGCGCAACGGCTCGGGCGGGATGGTGCCGTTCGGCGCGTTCGCGACCGGTCACTGGACGTACGGTTCGCCGAAGCTCGAGCGCTACAACGGCGTGTCCGCGATGGAAATCCAGGGGCAGGCCGCGCCGGGCAAGTCGACCGGTCAGGCGATGACCGCGATGGAAGGGCTCGCGAAGAAGCTGCCGGTCGGTATCGGCTATTCGTGGACCGGCCTGTCGTTCCAGGAAATCCAGTCGGGCTCGCAGGCGCCGATCCTGTACGCGATCTCGATCCTGGTCGTGTTCCTGTGTCTCGCGGCACTGTATGAAAGCTGGTCGATCCCGTTCTCGGTCATCATGGTGGTGCCGCTCGGCGTGGTCGGCGCACTGCTCGCGGCGACGATGCGCGGCCTCGAAAACGACGTGTACTTCCAGGTCGGCCTGTTGACTACGGTGGGCTTGTCGGCGAAGAACGCGATCCTGATCGTCGAATTCGCGCGCGAGTTGCAGGTGACCGAGAAGATGGGGCCGGTCGAGGCCGCGCTGGAAGCGGCGCGCCAGCGGCTGCGCCCGATCCTGATGACGTCGCTCGCGTTCATTCTCGGCGTGATGCCGCTCGCGATCAGCAATGGCGCGGGGTCGGCGAGCCAGCACGCGATCGGCACGGGCGTGATCGGCGGGATGCTCACGGCGACGTTCCTCGCGATCTTCCTGATCCCGATGTTCTTCGTGAAGATCCGCGCGATCTTCAGCGGCGAGCGGGAAGATGCCGACGAGGCATTGCGTCTGGCTCAGGAGCACGCGAAGCACGAAGAGAAGCCGGGCAACGGCGACGAAGGCAACAAGGGACAGTGATGATGCAAAAACACGCTTTGACTGCAATCGCGGTCGCGCTGGCCGCCGCGCTCCTTGCCACGGGCTGCACGATGGCGCCGCATTACAAGCGGCCCGATGCGCCCGTCGCGCAGGCGTACCCGGCCGGCGGCGTCTATGCGACGCAGCCGGGTGCTGCCGGTGCGCGCAGCGCGAACGGCCAGGCGGCGACCGCCATCGGCTGGCGCGAATTCTTCGTCGATCCGCGCCTGCAGCGGCTGATCGAGATCGCGCTGAAGAACAACCGCGACCTGCGGGTCGCGGTGCTGAACATCGAGGCGTCGCGCGCGCAGTACCAGATCACGCGCGCCGGCCTGTTCCCGACGCTCGACGGCACCGGTACGGGCAACATCCAGCGCGTGCCGCGCGGTGTGTCGCAGACGGGGCAGCCGTACATCTCGCGCACCTACAACGTCGGCGCGTCCGCGTCGTGGGAGCTCGACCTGTTCGGCCGCGTGCAGAGCCTGAAGGACCAGGCGCTCGCGCAGTACCTGGCGACCTCGTACGCACGGCAGGCCACCGAGATCTCGCTCGTATCGCAAGTCGCGGATCAGTACCTGACGCTGCTGTCGACCGACGACCTGCTGCAGGTCACGGAGAACACGCTGAAGTCCGCGCAGGCATCGTACGACCTGACGAAGCTGCAGTTCGACAACGGCACGGGCTCCGAGCTCGAGTTGCGTCAGGCGCAGACGGTCGTCGAGCAGGCGCTGTCGAACCAGCAGGCGCAGGCACGGGCACGCGCACAGGCGCTGAACGCGCTGGTGCTGCTGATCGGCGAGCCGCTGCCGGACGATCTGCCGGCGGGCATGCCGCTCGACGCGCAGAACCTGCTGACGGATGTGCCGGCCGGTCTGCCGTCCGACCTGCTGACGCGTCGTCCGGACGTGATGCAGGCCGAGCAGACGCTCCTGGCCGCGAACGCGAACATCGGCGCGGCGCGCGCGGCGTTCTTCCCGAAGATCTCGCTGACGGGCGCGTTCGGCACCGCGAGCCCGACGCTCGGCGGCCTCTTCAAGGCCGGCACGGCGGCGTGGTCGTTCGCGCCGCAGATCACGATGCCGATCTTCGAAGGCGGGCAGAACATCGCGAACCTGAACCTCGCGCACGTGCAGAAGCGCATCGAGATCGCCAACTACGAGAAGGCGATCCAGTCGGCGTTCCGCGAAGTGTCCGACGGGCTGGCGGCACGCGGCACGTACGACCAGCAGATCGCCGCGCTCGAGCGCAACGAGCACGCGCAGCAGCGCCGCTTCGACCTGTCGGACCTGCGCTACAAGAACGGCGTCGACAGCTACCTGTCGGTGCTGACCGCGCAGACCGATCTGTACTCGGCGCAGCAGACGCTGATCAGCGCGCGTCTGGCACGCTGGACGAACCTGGTCGATCTGTATCGCGCACTGGGTGGCGGCTGGATCCAGCACGCGGGCGAGACGCCGCGCGCGCCGGACCAGACGGTCGACTCCGACAAGGCGGCCGCACCGGCGCCTGCGTCGGCAGCGGCGACCAACGGGTAAGCACGACGGCGGGCAGGGGCGGGCGACCGCCCCGGTTCGCTGAAGTCGCGGTCTCCGGAATGCGACAACGCCACGGACGAAAGTCCGTGGCGTTTCTTTTTGTGCGGCCGGTGGGGGCGAGCGGTTTGCAGCGACGGCGAATCGTCATCGCACGCATCGCCGGCCTCATCTCTACCGTCGCGTGTTCGCCGCCGCAAAGCAAAACGCCACGGCAGGCCGTGGCGTTTTTCCTTCACCGCAGCGTTCAGCCGCGTCCGATGCAGGCCGATCAGTGATGCACGTCGGCCGGGCGCCCGTCGAAGTCGTGGCCCGCGCGGCGGATTTCGCACCGTGCGTCCTTCTCGCCCTTCACGCCGTTGAACACGATGTTCAGGATCACGGCCGTGGCCGACGCGAGCAGGATGCCGCTGTGCAGGATCGGTGCGAGTGCGGGCGGCAGCTTCGAGAAGAAGTGCGGCGACACCACCGGCACGAGGCCCATGCCGACGCTCACGGCGACGATGAACAGGTTGTGCGAGTTGTTCACGAAGTCGACCTTCGACAGCACCTTGATGCCGTTTGCCGCGACCATCCCGAACATCACGATGCCCGCGCCGCCGAGCACGAACGGCGGCACCGAAGCGACGACCTGCGCCATCTTCGGGAACAGGCCGAGCAGCACCAGGATCACGCCGCCCGTCGCGCAGACGAACCGGCTCTTCACGCCCGTCACGCCGATCAGGCCGACGTTCTGCGAGAACGACGTATGCGGGAACGAGTTGAAGATGCCGCCGATCAGCGTGCCGAGGCCGTCGACGCGCAGGCCGCGCACGAGGCGATCCTGGTTGACCGGACGATCGACCATGTCGCCGACCGCGAGGAACATGCCGGTCGATTCGATGAACGTGACGAACATCACCGTGACCATCGTCGCGATCGACAGCGGGTCGAAGTGCGGCAGGCCGAAGTGGAACGGCATCACGAAGCCGACCCACGGTGCGTGCGCGACGCCGTCGGTGTTCACGCGGCCGATCGCAAACGCGATCACGAAGCCGGCGACGATGCCGAGCAGCACCGAAATGTTCGCGACGAAGCCGCGGCCGTACTTGTTGATCAGCAGGATCAGCGTGAGCACGAGCAGCGACAGGCCGAGGTAGACGGGGCTGCCGTATTCGGGGTTGCCGACGCCGCCGGCCGCCCAGTTGATGCCGACTTCCATCAGCGACAGCCCGATCACCGCGATCACCGTGCCGACGACGACGGGCGGGAAGAACCGCAACAGCTTGCCGATCGTCGGCGCGAGCACGATGCCGATGATGCCGGCCGCTATCGTCGAGCCGAAGATGTCGAGAATGCCGAGGCCGGGGTTGGTGCCGATCGCGATCATCGGGCCGACTGCCGCGAACGTGCAGCCCATGATGACGGGCAGGCGGATCCCGAAGATCCACAGGCCGAGCGTCTGGATCAGCGTGGCGATGCCGCACGAAAACAGATCGGCGCTGATCAGGAACGCGATCTGGTCTTTCGGCAGCTTCAGCGCGCCGCCAACGATGAGCGGCACGGCGACGGCGCCGGCGTACATGACGAGGACGTGTTGCAGACCAAGCGTTACAAGCTTGCCGGTCGGCAGCACCTCATCGCACGGATGGACCGTGTTCGATTGCATCTGTCTCACTCCATGATCTTGTTTTCGGGGTGATACGAAGTTATGCGGAATGCACCATCGCAACAAGAGCGCTGGGTTCTATTCCGTTCTTCGCTGGTTCGATATGCCATTTCGGCATGAATCAGGGGGTCGATCATCGGGAAACACCGCTGGAGTGAGGTTCCCGGGTTTTATAGCCGTCCAAAATAGCGCGGGCCCCCGTGCCAAATATCGCCGGCTTTATGGTGTGTATCGCGACCGCGGCATAGTGGCAAAAACGACCGTCGAAAAATCGTGCCGGGTTAACCCGCGAGCGGCCGGTTTGGCCGGCAAGGTGCGGCCGGTGGTACCGCCCGCGCGCGGCCGCGTTTTCGCGTCGCCGCGGCGGCAAAAGCGCCGCCCGAATCGGGGCGCATGTCGCGATCCCGCTATCATCGGTATCCGCTTACTCGAATACACCATCCCGCCATGCGCCTGCTCGGAATCGACCTCGGCACCGGCTCCGTCAAACTCGTCACGCTAGATGCCGACGGCATCGAACGTGCGGTCGCGAGCGAACCCTATGCGTTGTCGTCGCCGCAGCCCGGCTGGGCGGAAATCGCGCCCGATGTATGGTGGCACGCGCTCGTGCGCGCCGCTGCGCGGCTGCCGGCCGGCGAGCGCGAACAGGTCGCCGCGATCGGCTTCTCCGGCCAGATGCACGGCGTCGTGCTGATCGACGCGGCCGGGCAGCCGGTGCGGCCCGCGATGCTGTGGCCCGATGCGCGCGCGGTGCGCGAAGCGGACGCGGAGAATTGGCCGGATAATGGTTCGTCCATCGCCGGTTCGCCCGTCGCCGGATTGCCCGTCGCCGGATTGCCCGTCGCCCCGAATCCCGTCGCGCCGGGAATGGCCGGGCCGCTGTTGCGCTGGCTGGCCGCACATGAACCGCACGCGCTGCAGGCCGCGCGCTGGGCCGTCCAGCCGAAGGACTGGCTGCGCGTCGCGCTCGGCGGCGAGATCGCGGCCGATCCGAGCGATGCGTGCGCGACCGCGCTCGCGACGCCGGACGGCACGTGGGACACGGCGTTGATCGACACACTGGGTTTGCCGGTCGACCGGTTCGCGCCTGTGCATGCGTCGAGCGCGCGCTGCGGCGTGCTCGATGCGAAGGCCGCGGCGGCGCTCGGGCTGCCGGCCGGCGTGCCGCTTGCGACCGGCGCGGCCGATACCGCATGCGCGGCACTCGGCAGCGGGCTCGTCGCCGCCGGCGACGCGTTGCTGACCACCGGCAGCGGCGGCCAGATCGTCGTGCTCGCGGACGTGTTGCCGCCCGCGCTGCGCGGGCTGCATCGCTATCGCACCGCGGCGGGCGGCGGCTATTACACGATGGCCGCGATGCAGAACGTCGGGCTCGCGCTCGAAGCCGTGCGCGGCTGGCTCGGCTATCCGCGGTGGGCGGACGCGTACGACGACGCGTTCGCGCAGCCGGCGTCCGAGCGACTGTGCTTCCTGCCGTACCTGACGGGCGAGCGCTCGCCATGGATGAACCCCGATGCGCGCGGCGGCTGGCTCGGCCTCGGGCTCGGCGACACGCGCGGCGCGATGATGCGCGCCGCGTTCGAAGGCGTCGCGTTCGCGTTGCGCGCGGGGCTCGATGCGATCCGCGACGCGAATCGCGCCGATCCGGTGACGGCACTGCGCCTGGCCGGCGGCGGCTCGGTCGATCCGCGCTGGCGGCAGTTGCTCGCGGATGCACTCGGCGCGTCGCTCGATGCCGTCGATTGCCCGAACGCCGCGACGCGCGGCGCCGCGCTGCTCGCGGGCGTCGCGATCGGACACTGGCGCGAGGACGCGCTACGTACGCTGGCGCCCGCTGCATCGCCGGTCGCCGCACCGCGCGACGATCGCGCGCTGGCCGCGCGCCATGCGCGTTTCATCGATCTGTATGCGCGAACGGATGCGTGGTTCACGACCGGCGTTTAAACTCGGGCACGTGTCGTTGGGCGTGCGTCAGCGGTGACGCGTCGCGGCAAGCCGGCGACCGTTTCACGCGCGCGATGCGCGGCGCGATCGGCGATCATGGTGAGCAGGGTACGGTGTCGCCGTGTCGCGGGGGCGCGCGCGGCACGGTTTGACCCGATCACGCGCGCATGTCGTCCGCGACGCTCGACGGCGGCATCCACCGGATGAAGAAGGGCGAATCGCTTCGCCCGCTCGTGCTGTATTGAACGGAAGGGAATCCCATGCTCGAACTCGTTTCTTCGCATGCTTGCCACGGTGGCGAGCAACGCTTCTATCGCCACGATTCGACGGCCATCGGCCTGCCGATGAAATTCTCCGTGTACCTGCCGCCGCAGGCCGCACACGGCCGCGTGCCGGCGCTGTTCTACCTCGCGGGGCTCACGTGCACCGACGAGACCTTCGCGATCAAGGGCGGCGCGCAGCAGTACGCGGCGCAGCACGGCGTCGCGCTCGTGATGCCCGATACGAGCCCGCGCGGCGCGAGCGTGCCGGGCGAGAACGATGCGTGGGATTTCGGCGTCGGCGCGGGTTTCTACGTCGACGCGACGCAAGCGCCGTGGTCGACGCATTACCGGATGGAGTCGTACGTGACGGAGGAATTGCGCCAGCTCGTCACGACCGAGCTGCCGATCGACGGCGCGCGGCTCGGCATCTTCGGGCACTCGATGGGCGGGCACGGCGCGCTGACGCTCGCGCTGCGCCATCCGGACCTGTACCGGTCGGTGTCGGCGTTCGCGCCGATCGCCGCGCCGACGCGCTGCCCGTGGGGCGAGAAGGCGTTCTCGGGCTACCTCGGTTCGGATCGCGACGCATGGAAGCAGCACGACGCGAGCGAACTCGTCGCGCGCGCGGATGCGCCGAAGTTCGCGGACGGCATCCTCGTCGATCAGGGCCTCGCCGATCAGTTCCTGTCGAACCAACTGCACCCCGACGTGTTCGAAGCCGCGTGCGCGAAGGCAGGCCAGCCGCTGACGCTGCGCCGGCATGAAGGCTACGACCACGGCTACTACTTCATCTCGACGTTCATCGCCGATCACATCGCGCATCATGCGCGGGTGTTGGCGCGGTGAGCGGAACACGCAACGCGTAACGCGCCGCGCGCACTGCACGCCGTGCGCGCATCAAAGCATCAAGCGTCAAGCATGAAAAAGCGCCGGCTGCCCTTCGGGCATGCCGGCGCTTTCATTTGTCGTCGTTCGACGCGATCAGCGGCGCCGCAACAGGCTCGCCCCATACACAATCGCAGACAACGCCGTGATCCAGAAGCTCGTCGGCCAGTCGGTGTGATACGCGAGCGCGATCCCGGCCCATGCTTCGAACAGCGCGAACAGCGCGGCCAGCAGCACGCCGGTCGTCAGCCGCGTCGACACGTTCTGCGCGGCGGCGGCCGGCCCGACCAGCAGCGTGAATACCAGCAGCACGCCGACGATCTGCGTGGCCGCGGCCACCGCGAGCGCGCACACCGCGAGGAACAGCATCGACACCGTGCGCAGCGACACGCCCTTGGCTTCGGCCAGTTCGGGCTGCAGCGACGCGAACAGCAATGGCCGCGCGATCAGCGCGAGCGCGACGAGACTCACCGCGCCGATGCCGGCCAGCACCGCGAGCGTGTCGTGGCTGACCGCGAGCACGTTGCCGAACAGCAGCGCGGTGACCTGCGTCGCGAACGACGTGTAGAAGTGCAGGAACAGCAGCCCGAAGCCGAGCGCGCCGGACAGGATCACGCCGATCGCGACATCGCGGCCCGCGAGCCGTTCGCCGAGCGCACCCATGCCGATGCCGGCCGCGAGCGTGAAGCCGACCATCCCCCAGATCGGCGAGATGCCGAGCAGCACCGCGCCGGTCGCGCCGGTGAAGCCGACGTGCGACAGCGCATGGCCGGCGAAGGTCTGTCCGCGCAGCACCAGGAAGTAGCCGACGATGCCCGCGAGCACCGCGACGATCCCCGACGCGGCGAACGCGTTGATCATGAAGTCGTATTCAAACATCGTGCGATTGCCCGGGATGAGCGTGTCCGTGATGGTGATGGCCGTGGCCGCCACCGCCGCCGTGCGAGTGGCCGTCGTCGTCCTCGTGTTCGTGATCGTGCTTCTCGATCTCGACGTCGCCGGACATCACGAAGATCTTGCCGTTCACGCGCATCACGTCGATCGGCGACCCGTACAGCCGCGACAGCACCGGCTTGGTGATCACCTCGTCGACGGTGCCGAGCGCCGCGACGCCGTTGCCGAGATACAGCACGCGATCGAGTGCGTTCAGCAGCGGATTCAGTTCGTGCGCGGAAAACAGCACGGTGATGCCCAACTCGCGCTGCACGTTGCGCACGAGTTCGACGACGCCGCGCTGATGATTCGGGTCGAGGCTGATCAGCGGTTCGTCGAGGAGCAGCAGCTTCGGGCTGCCGAGCAGGCACTGCGCGAGCAGCAGCCGCTGCCGCTCGCCGCCCGACAGTTCCGACAACGGCCGGCGCGCGAGCATCGGGCCGCCGACGAGATCGAGCACGCGATCGACGTCGCGCCGCGTCGCGGCGTTGGTGTGCGGCAGCCCCCAGCGGTGGCCGTCGGCGGCCATCGCGACGAAGTCGTAGCCGCGCATCCGGCGATTCGCGAGGCCGCTCCTGATCTGCGGCATATAGCCGATCGACGCGTTGCCGCGCTCGACCGGCACGCCGCCGACCGACAGCGTGCCGCCCGTGACGGGCACGAGGCCGAGCACGGCGCGCATCAGCGTCGTCTTGCCCGCGCCGTTCGGCCCGAGCACGCCGACGAATTCGCCGGGTTCGATCGAGAAGCTGACGTCGCGCAGGATCGTGCGGCCGCCCAGTTCGAGCGTGACGCGATCGAGTGCGAGTGCGTGGGGAGTGGCGTTCATTTCGTTACAGTGATCATTTCTTGCTGGCAGCCAGCGCGGCCGCGAGCGCGTCGAGCTGGCCGGCCATCCATTGCTGGAAGGTCTTGCCGGCCGGCTGCGTCTCGGTGACGCTCACGCTTGGCACGCCGCCGTCGCGCGCGACCTTCAGCAGGCGCTTGGTCATCGGCGCTTCGGCCTGGCTGTTGTAGATCAGCGCGCGCACCTGCTTCTTGCGCAGGTCGTTCTCGAACGCAGCGACGTCCTGCGCGCTCGCCTCCGTATCGTTCATCGTCGCGAGCTGGAAGCGCTGGTTGCGCATGTCGAGGCCGATCGCGTCGGACATGTAGCCGAACACCGGTTCGGTCGCCGTCACCGGCACGCCCTTGTACTGGGCGCGCAGCGCGGCGATCTTGTCGTCGATCGGCTTCAGCGATGCAACGAACTTCTGCAGGTTCGCGTCGTAGTCGGCCTTGTTCGCCGGGTCCGCACGGCCGAGCTCGGCCGCGATCGCACGCGCGGCGGCCGGCATCGTCGCCGGGTCGTACCACAGGTGCGGGTTGTCGCCGGCCTTCTTGCCGACCAGATCGGCGACGACGATCGTCGCGCGCTTGGCCTGCTTCGATGCGGACAGCAGCTTGCCCATCCACGGATCGTAGTTCGCGCCGTTGTAGATCACGACCTGCGCGTGTTGCAGCGCGCGGGCCGTCTTCGGGCTCGCTTCGAACAGGTGCGGGTCCTGGTCGGGATTGCTCAGGATGCTCGTCACCGCGACATGGCTGCCGCCGATCTGCGACGCGACGTCGCCATAGAAATTCTCGGCGGCGACGACGTTGACGGTCGCGGCGTGCGCGACACCGGTTGCGGCGATCGACAGCACGGCGGATGCGGCGGCAGCGGCCAGCAGGCGGGCAAGCGGCAGGGCGCGCCGCGGCGCGCGCTTCAGGGCATTGGACATGGAACTCCTCGTTGGAAAGGGCGGCGCCGTGCGCCGCACGTGTGCGGTGTCAGCGTTGCGCGGGCTTGCCCTTGCAGTGCGCGCACAGGCCGTTCAGCTCGACGACCTGGTGATGGACTTCGAACCCGTGCGCGGGCGCGCTCGCCGACAACTGCTTCGCGAGGTCGCTGCCGGGGATCTCGACGGTCTCGCCGCACGAATCGCAGATCAGGAACTGGCCTTCGTGCGGCACGCCGATTTCGCAGCACGCGAAGAACGCGTTCTTCGACTCGATCCGGTGGATGAAGCCGTGCTCGACGAGGAAATCCAGCGCGCGATAGACGGTCGTGGGCGGCACGCGGCCGCGCTGCGGCTCGAGTTCGGCGAGCAGGTCGTACGCGCCGATCGGGCGCTGCGCGGCCAGCACGCGTTCGTAGACCTGACGGCGCAGCGGCGTCCACGCGAGCCCGTGCTCGGCGGCGAATGCGTCGGCCCGGGACAGCCGGGCTTCGATGGGCGATGAGGTAGCCATGGCGTGAAGCAGGCAATGAAACGAAGTATCGCGATGATATAACGTATCTCCTCGTCCTGCAGCGCGAATTCCCGCCGCCCGCGCATTCCGCCCCCTTCATCGGCGCTTCAGCCGCGCCGCACCCAGCTCGCCGTCCCTTATTGGGCTTGGCGCGCCGTTTCCCACGCGGTCCGGCCATGCGGCAGCGCATCATCGAAAGCCGCCGTGTCGCCTTGACAGCGTCAATCGCGTATCCGATCATTCGATCAACAATAGAGCAATTGATCGGTCAGCGAGCGTTCGCTCACCTCGCGACCTTCGTGCAGCAGAACGAACCGGAGACAACCAGTGAGACTGGCAGACAAGGTCGCGATCCTGACGGGCGCGGCAAGCGGTATCGGCGAAGCCGTGGCGCAACGCTATCTGGACGAAGGCGCGCGCTGCGTGCTGGTGGACCTGAAGCCCGCGAGCGGGTCGCTCGCACGGCTGATCGAGGCCAACCCCGGCCGCGCGGTGGCCGTCACCGCGGACGTCACCCGCCGCGACGACATCGAGCGCATCGTCGCGACCGCCGTCGAGCGTTTCGGCGGCGTCGACATCCTGTTCAACAACGCGGCGCTGTTCGACATGCGCCCGCTCCTCGATGAATCCTGGGACGTGTTCGACCGGCTGTTCTCGGTCAACGTGAAAGGGCTGTTCTTCCTGATGCAGGCGGTCGCGCAGCGAATGGTCGAGCAGGGCCGCGGCGGCAAGATCGTCAACATGTCGTCGCAGGCCGGGCGTCGCGGCGAGGCGCTCGTTTCGCACTACTGCGCGACCAAGGCCGCGGTGATCAGCTACACGCAGTCGGCCGCGCTCGCGCTCGCGCCGCACCGGATCAACGTGAACGGCATCGCGCCGGGCGTGGTCGACACGCCGATGTGGGAGCAGGTCGATGCGTTGTTCGCGCGCTACGAGAACCGGCCGCTCGGCGAGAAGAAGCGGCTCGTCGGTGAAGCGGTGCCGCTCGGGCGGATGGGCGTGCCGGGCGACCTCACGGGCGCCGCGCTGTTCCTCGCGTCGGCCGACGCCGACTACATCACCGCCCAGACGCTGAACGTCGACGGCGGCAACTGGATGAGCTGAGATGCCGCCGCTCGCACGCTCAACCCTGGCGTCCGCGCCGCGCGCGGCCGCCGCCGCACGAGGGCACGCATGATGGCCGAGATCGTGGTCGCCGGCGAACTGCTGGCCGAATTCGTCGCCGCCGAGCGCGGCCAGGGGTTCGACACGCCGGGCCTGTTCGCGGGCCCGTTTCCGAGCGGCGCGCCGGCGATCTTCGCCGACCAGGCCGCGCGGCTCGGCGCGCGCGTCGCGTATGCGGGCTGCGTCGGCCGCGATGCGTTCGGCGACGCGATCGTCGCGCGGCTCCAGCACGACGGCGTCGACGTCGCGCGCATCCGTCGCGTCGCCCGCCCGACCGGCACCGCGTTCGTCGCGTATCGCGACGACGGCTCGCGCAGCTTCGTCTTCACGCTGTCCACCAGCGCCGCTGCGTGCGTCGACGCATCCGACGTCGACACCGCGATGTTCGATGGCTGCCGCTACTTCCACGTGATGGGCTCATCGCTGACGAGCGAATCGGCGATCGCGGCCGTGCAGCGCGGCGTGATCGAAGCGGCGCGCGCCGGCGCGAAGGTGTCGTTCGACCCGAACGTGCGGCCCGAGATGCTGAGCTTTCGCCCGATGCGCGCGGCGCTCGACGAGATGCTCGCCGCGTGCCACCTGTTCCTGCCGAGCGAAGCCGACCTGCCGTTCTTCTGCGGGCCGCAGCCGGCCGAGCGCGCGATCGCGGGGCTGCTCGCGACCCATCCGCTGCTCGAGCGCGTGGTGCTCAAGCGCGGCGCGGCCGGCAGTGTCGCGTTCGATCGTGCGAGCCGCGTCGACGCGCAGGCTTATCGTGTCGACGAACTCGATCCGACGGGCGCCGGCGACTGCTTCGGCGGCACGCTGGTGGCAAGCTTGGTCGCGGGCCTGCCGATCGATGTCGCGCTGCGCCGCGCGAACGCGGCCGGCGCGATCGCGGTCACGCGGCGCGGCCCGATGGAGGGCAACAGCAGCGCGGCCGAGATCGACCGCTTCCTGACCGAACGAGGTGTCGCATGTCCGGCATGACGACCATCGCAGAGCATCCGCGCGCCGCGCACGCGCAAACCGTGCTGCGGATGATCTTCGACGCGAACCGCGCGGATGCGCAGCGCGGCATCTATTCGATCTGCAGCGCACATCGGCTCGTGCTGGAGGCCGCGTGCGAAGCCGCGCGCGCGGACGGCTCGCCGCTCTTGATCGAGGCGACCTGCAACCAGGTGAATCATCTCGGCGGCTATACGGGCATGACGCCGGCCGACTTTCGGCGCGACGTCGCTGCGATCGCGCAGCGCTGCGGGCTTGCGCCGTCGGCGCTCGTGCTCGGCGGCGACCATCTCGGCCCGAACCCGTGGCGACACCGCCGCGCGGCCGACGCGATGCGCGAAGCGGCCGCGATGGTCGCGGCTTATGTCGAAGCCGGGTTCGAGAAGATCCACCTCGATGCGAGCATGGCGTGTGCGGACGATCCGCCGCGGCTCGACGATCGAACGATCGCCGCGCGCGCGGCCGAGCTGTGCCGTGCCGCCGAAGACGCAGCGGCGCGCGCCGGCGTCGCGCCCGTCTACGTGATCGGCACCGAGGTGCCGACGCCGGGCGGCGAAGTGGCCGGCGATGCCGACGGCGACGGCGCCGCGATCGAGCGGATCGCGGTCACGCGCGGCGACAGCATCGCCGCGACGCTCGACGCGCACCGTAGTGCATTCGCGGCGGCCGGGCTCGACGACGCATGGACTCGCGTGGTCGCGATCGTCGCGCAGCCGGGCGTCGACTTCGACGATCGCCACGTGCTCGATTACGACAGCGCGAAGGCCGCGTCGCTGGGTGCGAGCATCCTGCGCACGCCGCGCCTCGTGTTCGAAGCGCACTCGACCGACTACCAGACCGAAGCCGCGCTCGCCGCGCTCGTGCGCGACCATTTCGCGGTGCTGAAGGTCGGTCCCGCGCTGACCTTCGCGCTGCGCGAGGCGCTCTTCGCGCTCAGCTTCATCGAGGACGCGCTGATCGACGACGCCGCGCAGCGCTCGCGCCTGCGCGACGTGGTGGACGCCGCGATGCGCGCCCAGCCCGAACACTGGGCGCCGTACTACCGCGGCGACGAGACCGAGCAGCGGCTCGCGCGCCAGTTCAGCTACAGCGACCGGATCCGTTATTACTGGCTGCAGCCGGCCGTCGCGGCAGCGGTCGAGCAGCTGTTCGACAACCTCGCGCGGCAGCCGGTGCCGGAAACGCTCGTCGCGCAGTGGCTGCCGGACGTGTACGCGGCGTGCCGCGCGGGCGGTCTGGCGAAAGAGCCGCGCGCGTGGGTGCGCCACCGGATACGCGACGTGATCGCGCACTATGCGCGCGCGTGCGGGATGCAGCGGCCGGCGTGACCGGCCACCTGGGAAACGCAGCAACACGACATACGCACTACGCATTACGCATTACGCAACACCGAAGACAGTTCGAACAATCACAGGAGACATGCCATGCAACGAAAGATGCTCGATGCCGCCGTACGCTGCTTCGCCGGAGCCGCGCTCGCGACGGCCGCGTGCGCGGCGTCCGCCGGCACGCTGACGATCGCGACGCTGAACAACCCGGACATGATCGAGTTGAAGAAGCTGTCGCCGGCGTTCGAGAAGGCGAACCCGGACATCAAGCTGAACTGGGTGATTCTCGAGGAAAACGTGCTGCGCCAGCGCGCGACCACCGACATCACGACCGGTAGCGGCCAGTTCGACGTGATGGCGATCGGCACCTACGAGACGCCGCAGTGGGGCAAGCGCGGCTGGCTCGCGCCGATGACGGGCCTGCCTGCCGACTACGACCTGAACGACATCGTGAAGACCGCGCGCGACAGCCTGTCGTACAACGGACAGCTGTATGCGCTGCCGTTCTACGTCGAAAGCTCGATGACGTTCTACCGCAAGGACCTGTTCGCGGCGAAGGGGCTCAAGATGCCCGACCAGCCGACCTACGACCAGATCGCCGAGTTCGCGGACAAGCTCACCGACAAGGCGAACGGCACCTACGGGATCTGCCTGCGCGGCAAGGCCGGGTGGGGCGAGAACATGGCGTACGTGTCGACGGTCGTGAACACGTTCGGCGGGCGCTGGTTCGACGAGAAATGGAACGCGCAGCTGACGTCGCCGGAATGGAAGAAGGCGATCAACTTCTACGTGAACCTGCTGAAGAAGAACGGCCCGCCGGGAGCGAGTTCGAACGGCTTCAACGAGAACCTGACGCTGACCGCGTCGGGCAAGTGCGCGATGTGGATCGACGCGACGGTCGCGGCCGGCATGCTCTATAACAAACAACAGTCGCAGGTCGCCGACAAGATCGGCTTCGCGGCCGCGCCGGTCGCCGCCACGCCGAAGGGCTCGCACTGGCTGTGGGCGTGGGCGCTGGCCGTACCGAAGACGTCGAAGCAGCAGGACGCCGCGCGCAAGTTCATCGCGTGGGCGACGTCGAAGCAGTACATCGACATGGTCGGCAAGGATGAAGGCTGGGCGTCGGTGCCGCCGGGCACGCGCGCGTCGACGTACCAGCGCGCCGAGTACAAGGCCGCCGCGCCGTTCTCGGACTTCGTGCTGAAGGCGATCCAGACGGCCGACCCGAACGATCCGTCGCTGAAGAAGGTGCCGTACACGGGCGTGCAGTACGTCGGGATTCCTGAATTCCAGTCGTTCGGCACGGTGGTCGGGCAGGCGATCGCGGGTGCGGTGGCCGGCCAGATGTCGGTCGACCAGGCGCTCGCCGCCGGGCAGGCCGCCGCCGACCGTGCCGTGCGGCAGGCCGGCTACAAGAAGTAACGCGGGAAGCAATGCGGCCGGCGCCGTGCGCGCCGCCGCGCACGGTGCACGTCGCCGAAGCAGCAACGCGGGCCGGCCGTTGTTCGTGCCCGCGCCTCAACCGGAGGGACTCCGATCATGCGTCATTTACGTCTTCCCCTGAGCCACGCGTCGTCGGTCGGCGACGCGTCGTCGCCGCCGGGCGCGCCGCGCCGCGCGCGCGGCGCGAGCTGGCTCGTATCGCCGTCCGTCGCGGTGCTGCTGTTGTGGATGTCGATCCCGCTCGCGATGACGATCTGGTATTCGTTGTCGCGCTACAACCTGCTGAACCCGGACGTGAAGGGCTTCGCCGGCCTCGACAACTACCGTTTCCTCGCCACCGATCCGTCGTTCCTGCCCGCGATCTGGCACACGCTCGTGCTGATCGGCGCGGTGCTCGCGATCACGGTGATCGGCGGCGTGCTGATGGCCGTGCTGTTCGACCGCCAGTTCTACGGGCAGGGCATCGCGCGGCTGCTGGCGATCGCGCCGTTCTTCGTGATGCCGACGGTCGCCGCGCTGATCTGGAAGAACATGATCCTGCATCCGGTGTACGGGCTCGTCGCGAACGCGATGCGCGCGCTCGGGATGACACCGGTCGACTGGTTCGCCGATTACCCGTTGACCGCCGTGATCATGATCGTCGCGTGGCAGTGGCTGCCGTTCGCGTTCCTGATCCTGTTTACCGCGATCCAGTCGCTCGACCAGGAGCAGAAGGAAGCCGCGCGCATCGACGGCGCGGGCCCGATCGCGATGTTCTTCTACATCACGCTGCCGCACCTGAAGCGCGCGATCGCCGTGGTCGTGATGATGGAGACGATCTTCCTGCTGTCGATCTTCGCGGAAATCTACACGACGACGGGCGGCGGCCCGGGCGACGCGACGACCAACCTGTCGTACCTGATCTACGCGCTCGGCCTGCAGCAGTTCGACGTCGGCCTCGCATCCGCGGGCGGGATCATCGCCGTCGTGGTCGCGAACGTCGTGTCGTTCTTCCTGGTGCGGATGCTCGCGCGCAACCTGAAGGGGGAATACGAGAAATGAGCGACCTGACTATCGAAGGCCGGCGCGCGCCGGCCCCGCTCGACCTCGTGCGGCGCGCGCTGCCCGGCGCGCTCGCGTGGCTGATCGCGCTGCTGCTGTTCTTCCCGATCTTCTGGATGGCGATCACCGCGTTCAAGACCGAGCAGCAGGCGTATGCGTCGACGCTGTTCTTCATGCCGACGCTCGACAGCTTCCGCGAGGTGTTCGCGCGCAGCAACTACTTCGCGTTCGCGTGGAATTCGGTGCTGATCTCGGCGGGCGTCACGGCGATCTCGCTGCTGCTCGCGGTGCCGGCCGCGTACGCGATGGCGTTTTTCCCGAACCACCGGACGCAGAAGGTGCTGCTGTGGATGCTGTCGACCAAGATGATGCCGTCGGTCGGCGTGCTGGTGCCGATCTACCTGCTGTGGAAGAACGCGGGGCTGCTCGATACCGTGTCGGGCCTCGTGATCGTGTACACGCTGATCAACCTGCCGATCGCGGTGTGGATGACCTTCACGTACTTCAACGAGATTCCGAAGGACATCCTCGAAGCCGGGCGCATCGACGGCGCGTCGACGTGGCAGGAGATCGTCTACCTGCTGATGCCGATGGCGCTGCCGGGACTCGCGTCCACCGCGCTGCTGCTCGTGATCCTGTCGTGGAACGAAGCGTTCTGGAGCATCAACCTGTCGAGCTCGAATGCGGCGCCGCTGACCGTGTTCATCGCGTCGTACTCGAGCCCCGAGGGCTTGTTCTGGGCGAAGCTGTCCGCGGCGTCGCTGCTCGCGGTCGCGCCGATCCTGATCGTCGGCTGGCTGTCGCAGAAGCAGCTGGTGCGCGGGCTCACGTTCGGGGCAGTCAAATGACGGCGGCCGGCAAAGGTGCGGCGGGAGAAGGTGCGGCACGTCACGGCGTGAACGTGCTGATCTGCGATTGCGACGGCGTGCTGATCGACAGCGAGGCCGTCGCCGCCGACGTGATCGTGCGCGAGCTCGATGCGCGCTGGCCGGGCGTCGACGCGCGGCCGGCGGTGATGCCGCTGCTCGGGCTGCGCATCGAGCGCGTGCTGGCCGGTGCTTCCGAGGCGGTTGGCCGGATGCTGACGAACGACGACGTCGACGCGATCCGTGAAGCGGTCGAGGCGGCGGCCGTCAATGCGCCGATGGTTCACGGTATCGATACGGCGCTCGCGGCGATCGAGTTGACGACCGCGTGCGCGAGCAACAGCTACCGCGCGTACGTCGAGGCGGCACTCTCGCGCACCGGCCTTGCGCGCTTCTTCGGCGACCGGCTGTTCTGCGCAGACGCCGTCGCGCGGCCGAAGCCGGCGCCCGACGTGTATCTCGCGGCCGCCCGCGCGCTCGGCGCGGTGCCTGCGCAATGCCTCGTCGTCGAGGACAGCGTGACCGGCATCACCGCGGCCGCCGCGGCCGGCATGACCGTGCTCGGCTTCGTCGGCGGCGGGCATGCGTCGGCCGCGCAGATCGACGCGCTGCGCGGGATCGGCGCGCGTCACGTCTTCGACGACATGCACGAGCTGCCCGGCTACGTCGCGCGCTGGCAGGCGACGGGCGCCGTGCTGCCGGGCTAGCGGCGACGAGCGATGGCGCGCGGCGTCGCCGCGGCGCATCACACATCAAGCATCAAGCATCACGAACGAACGGAGACAGACCATGGCAAGCGTGCTCCTGCGCAATATCGCGAAGCGCTACGACGAAACCGAAGTGCTGCGCAACGTGAACCTCGACATCGCCGACGGCGAATTCGTCGTGTTCGTCGGGCCGAGCGGATGCGGCAAATCCACGCTGATGCGGATGATCGCCGGGCTCGAGGACATCTCGAGCGGCGACCTGCTGATCGACGGCGCGAAGGTCAACGACGTGCCGAGCGCGAAGCGCGGCATCGCGATGGTGTTCCAGTCGTATGCGCTGTACCCGCACATGACGCTGTACGACAACATGGCGTTCGGCCTGAAGCTCGCGGGCGCGAAGAAGCCGGAGATCGACCAGGCGGTGAAGCAGGCCGCGAAGATCCTGCACATCGATCATCTGCTCGACCGCAAGCCGAAGCAGCTGTCGGGCGGCCAGCGGCAGCGCGTCGCGATCGGCCGCGCGATCACGCGCAAGCCGAAGGTGTTCCTGTTCGACGAGCCGTTGTCGAACCTCGACGCCGCGCTGCGCGTGAAGATGCGGCTGGAATTCGCGCGGCTGCACGACGAGCTGAAGACGACGATGATCTACGTGACGCACGACCAGGTCGAGGCGATGACGCTCGCCGACAAGATTGTCGTGCTGTCGGGCGGCGCGGTGCAGCAGGTCGGCACGCCGAACGAGCTGTATCACGCGCCGGCGAACCAGTTCGTCGCCGGCTTTATCGGCTCGCCGAAGATGAACTTCCTGAAGGGCACGGTGGAGTCGGTCGATGCGACGGGCGTGCTGGTTCGCTTCGACAGTGGTGAGACGCAACAGGTGGCGGTCGAGGCGGCCGGGCTGCAGCGCGGCGCGGCCGTGACCGTCGGCGTGCGGCCCGAGCATCTGATCGTCGGACAGGCCGCGACCGGCGTCGCCGCGCGGACGATGGCCGTCGAATCGCTCGGCGATGCCGCGTACCTGTATGCGGAGTCGGCGGTCGCGCCGGACGGGCTGATCGCACGGATTCCGCCGCTCGACACGTATCGCACCGGCGACGCGCTGCACGTGCATGCGCAGGCCGAGCATTGCCACCTGTTCGATGAAGCGGGGCAGGCGTTCCGGCGGTTGAGCGTGCACGCGAAGGCGGCGTGATGCAAGAGCGTGCGGCAGTGCGCGTGCCGTGCGTGGCGGCGCGCGTGCCGACGGGCATTCCGGCGTTGCGCGCGGCTGCGGCCGCATGAGCCGCATGAAGATGAGGGGAGGGTGAGCGTGCGGCGCCGTCAGCCCGCCTTCGCTTCCAGCGCCGCGCGCGCACAGGTCTCGTCGGTGACGAGCCCCGACAGCCAGCCGCCGCGCAGCGCGGCGATCACCGCGTCGCGCTTCTTCGGGCCGCCGGCGAACGCGATGGTCGGGCGCTTCGGCGGCGTATCGAGTGCAACGCTCGTCACGCGCGCGCTCGTCGACACGTCGACCAGCTTGCCCCGTGCATCGATCGGCACGCCGAGCAGCTCGGCCACCGCGCCGAGCGCGGTCATCTCGTCGCGCTCCTGCTCGGTGATGAAGCCGTCTTCATAGAGCGGGCAGTGCGGGCCGATGTTGCCGATCCCGACGAACGCGACGTCGGCCTGCGCCGACAGCGCATCGACGATCCGGTACAGCCGGTGATTGCACCACTGCGCGCGCTCGGCTTCGCTGTCGGCGAACAGCGGCGCGGGCAGCAGGAAATGCTTGCTGCCGGTCTTTTCGGAAATGTACTGCGCGACGTCGTAGCGGTTCGACGAGCCGTCGGCCGCGATCGCGCCGACCATCGACACGAGCCGGTGCTGCGGCCGCTCGATCTGCGCGATCTGCGCGACGGCCGCCTTCAGCGTGCGGCCGCTGCTGATCGCGATCACCATCGGCCGCGTTTCGTTCAGGTAGCGCTCCATCACCTGTGCGCCGGCGACCGCGAGCTTGCGGTCGATCGCTTCGGGTGCATCGGCATCGACCGGCACGACTTCGCACATCGTGAGCCCGTAGCGCTTCGACAACTGCGCGCCGAGGTCGAGGCAGTCGGCAAGCTGGTGATCGACGCGCACGCGGATCAGGTTCTTCTCGACCGCGAACGCGACGAGGCGCTGCGCGACCGGGCGGGACACCTGCAGCTTCTCGGCGATTTCGTTCTGCGTGTCGCCCGCGACGTAGTAGAGCCACGCGGCGCGCGTGGCGAGATCGAGTTTTTCTGAGGACTTGGACACGATAGCGGTTCGGTTTGGATCTGGGGGCCACCTCGCGGGCCGGCCGTCAGGCGGCGCAACGGCATCCACTGTAACGCATGCCGGGCGCGGCCGACGGCCTCGGCGCGTGCTGCGGCGGCGCTTACGCGAGCCGCGCGCGCGACGGTTCGTAAAGCGGGCGCACGTGGCGATACAGCGCGCGGAACGCGTCGAGGCGCTCGCGCAGTTGCGCATGACGCGCGACGTCGGGCGCATATTCGGCGCGCACCGGCGGCTTGGTCAGCACCGTGTGCGGATCGCCGCCGACGGCGAGCCAGCCGAGGCGCGCCGCGCCCAGCGCCGCGCCGGTTTCGCCGCCGCCGTGCTGGCGCGTGCGCACGTTCAGCGCATCGGCGATCAGCTGCGCCCAGAACGCGCTGCGCGCGCCGCCGCCGATCAGCGACAACCGGTCGGTCTCGACGCCGGCCGTGTGCAGCGCATCGAGGCCGTCGGCGAGGCCGAGCGTCACGCCTTCGAGCACCGCGTAGCCGAGATGCGCGCGCTCGGTCGCATGCGTCATCCCGAAGAACACGCCCTGCGCGTACGGATCGTTGTGCGGCGTACGTTCGCCGGACAGGTAGGGCAGGAACAGCGGCGCCGTCGCGAGCGCGTCCGCGTCGAGCGCTTCGATCTCGGCGAGCAGCGCCGGCTCGTCGGTGCCGGTCAGCTTGCAGACCCAGCGCAGGCAGCTCGCGGCCGACAGCACGACGCTCATCAGTTGCCAGCGGTCGGGAATCGCGTGACAGAACGCATGCACCGCCGACGCGGGGTTCGGCATGAAGCGGTCGCCGACCACGCTCAACACGCCCGACGTGCCGAGCGACACGAAGCCGTCGCCGGCGTGGATCGCGCCGATGCCGAGCGCGCTCGTCGCGTTGTCGCCGCCGCCGCCCGCGACCACCACTGCTTCCGACAGCCCCAGGTCGCGCGCGACGTCCGCGCGCAGCGTGCCGGACGGCGCATTGCCTTCGACGATCCGCGGCATCTGGTCGCGCGTCATGTCGCATGCGGCGAGCAGCGCGTCGGACCAGTCGCGGCGCGCGACGTCGAGCCACAACGTGCCGGCCGCGTCGGACGGATCGGACACCTTCGCGCCGGTGAGCCGGAAGCGCAGGTAGTCCTTCGGCATCAGCACGCAGGCGGTCGCGGCGAACACGTCGGGTTCGTGCCTGGCGACCCACAACAGTTTCGGCGCGGTGAAGCCGGGCATCGCAAGGTTGCCGGCCAGCGCGTGCAGGTCGGGCGCGCGTTCGGTGAGGAGCGCGCATTCGTCCGCGCTGCGCATGTCGTTCCACAGGATTGCGGGACGCAGCACGCGGTCGTCGCGGCCGAGCAGCACCGCGCCGTGCATCTGGCCGGACAGGCCGATTCCACGCACTTGCGCGAACGCCTCGCGGTGCCGTTCGCGCAGCGCCGCGAGCGTGCCCTGCCACCAGTCGTCCGGATGCTGTTCCGCCCAGCGCGGGTGCGGCCGCGACACGCTGAACGGCGTGCCCGCGGTGCCGACCACGGTGCCGTCCGGGGCCAGCAGCAGCACCTTCACTTCCGAGGTGCCGAGGTCGATGCCGAGATACATGAGCGATCCGTTCCGTCAGTGGGGAGCCGCTACTTTAGCCGCACGCACGCGTGCATGCCAACGCAGGTTCGCCCGGATGCGCGGTTGTGCTCGGAAGCACGGATGACGTGGCCGTGGCCGGCACCGCGCATCAGCGCTGCGCGAGCCATGCGTCGACGCGTGCGAGCCCGGCACGCAGCGCTTCGTACAGCGCCGCGTTGCCGGCGAGCGAGCCCCACAGCGTGCGGCTCGCGCACAGCGCGACGACCGGGTCGTCGGCTTCGACGATCGCGCGCGCCGCGCTTTCATCCATCACGCCGTCCTGGTACGCGTACGGCAGCAGGCCGCGCGCCCAGCGTTCGAGAAAGCGCAGGAACAGCGAGGGCAGCACCGCGGTCGCGACGGGCGCCGCGCCGCGCGCGAACGATTCGACGAGCGTCGGCGCGATGAAGCCGGGAATCTTCGAGAAACCGTCGGCCGCGACGCGCTGGTTCGTGTCGAGCACGTACGGATTGCCGAAGCGTTCGAGCACGACGTCGCGGTAGCGTTCGAGATCGAGCGGGCTGGGGTTGAGGCACGGGATTACGTCCTGCGTCACGTAGTCGTGCGCGAAACGGCGGATCGCCGCGTCGTGCGTGCCCTCGTGGATGTATGTGTGGCCCGCGAGCGTGCCGGCCCACGCGATGCAGCTGTGCGTCGCGTTGAGGATGCGGATCTTCGCTTCCTCGTACGGATGCACGTCGTCGACCAGTTCCGCGCCGGCCAGCTCCCAGCGCGGGCGGCCGGCCGCGAAGCGGTCCTCGATCACCCACTGGATGAACGATTCGCCCATCACGGGGCATGCGTCGTCGACGCCGGTGGCCACGCGCACGCGCTCGCGCACGTCGGCGGTCGGGCGCGGCGTGATGCGGTCGACCATCGCGCTCGGCGTCGCGACGTGCGCATCGAACCATGCGAGCAGGCCGCCTTCGCCGCGCCGTTCGAGGAATTCGCGCATGCCCGCGCGAAAGCGCGCGCCGTTGTTGCGCAGGTTGTCGCAGCTCTGCAGCGTGAGCGGGCCCGCGCCGCGCTTCACGCGTTCGGCGAGCAGCGCGGCGAGCGCGCCGTACAGCGTCGTGCGCGCGCCCTGCAGATCGGCGGCGAGATCGCCGTTCGCGACGTCGAGCCGGTTGTGCTCGTCGAGGTAGTAGCCGCCTTCGGTGACCGTGAACGACACGATCCGGCACGCCGGGTCGGCGCCGGCATCGATCAGCGCGGCAAGGTCGATCGACCACGGCAGCACGCGCGAGATCGCGCGGATCGTCTCGTAGGCGCGCTCGCCCTGCGGCGTGACGGTTTCGAGCGTGTATGCGCCGTGCTGCGCGGCGAGCGCGTCCATCGTCGCGCGCATGTCGTCGCGGATGTTGCCGACGGTCAGCGACCAGCGTTCGTCGGCCGGCACGGCCACATTTACGCGATGCAGATACCACGCCTGGTGCGCGCGGTGGAACGAGCCTGCGCCGATGTGCAGCAGCACGGGCGTGCGGGCGGAGGGCGATTCGGTCATCCGGTGTCTCCTGTCGCGATCGGTGCGCGGGTGGCCTCGCTGAAGCGTCCGCGATCGTCGCTGTCGAATACGATCATTTGCTCGTCATGTGAGCGAATGATCGTATTCGGGCGAACGAAAGTCAAGGCGAGGGCGCGGCATTTCGATGGTGCGCTGCGGCGGTGGGTGCGCGCGCGGCGGCGCGCCGGTCGGCCGCTCGGGACGGGAAGCGGCAGCGGAGGCGGTAGGGGCAGGGACGGGAGCGACGGCAGCGGCGGCAGACGGCAGGAAGGCAAGAACGGCAGGAACGGCAAGAACGGCAGGAACGGCAGGAACGGCTGAGGCGGCTGCGACGGGGAGGACAGCGACGAGCAGGCCCCGCGTCACCGCCCATCGCGCGTCAGCGCGACGAGCTCCTCGAGCAGCTTGCCGGCCGGCCCCGGCAGGATCCCGTGGCGGCGGCGAAACGCGGTGAGCGTGCGCACCGCGACGACCTCGCGCACCGGCAGCGTGTCGATCGTGCCGGCGCGCTGTTCGGCGCCGTACATCGGTTCGGGCATCCAGCTCAGGAAGCCCGCATGCGCGACGAGGCTCTTCAGCGTCGTGACCGAGCGCGTTTCGACCGCGATGTCGGGCAGCGCGAGCCCGTGCGCGTCGAAGGTCGCCCGCATGTGGTCGAACGGCGCGGTGCCGCGCGGCGGAATCGCCCAGCGCGCGTGCAGCGTGTCGGCGAGCGTCGGCGCGCGGCCGAGCGCGCGCAGCGGATGCTGCGGCGCCGCAACGATATGGCTGCGATCTTCCCAGCGGCATTCCGGAATCGCGACGATTTCGTCCGTGTCGGGCCCGTGCGCGGACAGCGCGAGATCGATCTCGTGCTTGTTCAGCCCTTCGGCGAGCCGGTCCCACACGCCTTCGATGATCTCGACGCGCAGGTTCGGCCAGCGGTCCAGCACGCGGCCCACCGCGACCGGCAGCACGAGGCTCGCGATGCTCCCCACCGTGCCGACCTTGATCGTGCCCTTCGCGAAGCCGCGCATCGCGTCGAGCTCCTCGCGCGCATGCTCGGCCTCGTGCTGCAGCAGCGTCGCGTGCGGCAACAGCGCTTCGCCGAACGCGGTCAGCTGCACGCCTTTCGAATGCCGCTCGAACAGCGGCGCGCCGACCTGCTCCTCGAGCCGTTTCAGGATCCGGCTCAGCGCGGGCTGGGTCACGTGCAGCGCGTCCGCCGCGCGGCCGAGGCTGCCGCACGCGACGATGGTCGTGAATGCGCGCAATTGTCGGAGATCGAAAGTCATGCCGAACCGTAATGGCTTTTCGCAGAAAATACAGTATCCGCGAATGACTCGCGCTTCGATACTGTGGAAACCGCCAAGCCACCGAGGAGACGCCCGAGCATGTCCGGCACCCCGTCCCATTCCGCCGATCCGGCCGCACCGATCACCGTCCGCGACGCCGTCATCGACCTGTTTCGCCAGTTCGGCATCGACCGCGTGTTCGGCAATCCCGGCTCGACCGAGCTGCCGATGTTCCGCGATTTCCCGGCCGATTTCCAGTACGTGCTCGGCCTGCAGGAAGCCATCGTGGTCGGCATGGCCGACGGCTATGCGCAGGCCACCGGCAATGCGGCGGTCGTCAATCTGCATTCGGCGGCCGGCGTCGGCAACGCGATGGGCAACCTGTTCACCGCGTTCAGGAACCGCACGCCGCTGATCGTCACAGCGGGCCAGCAGGCGCGCGCGATCCTGCCGTTCGATCCGTTCCTGGGTTCGACGCAGGCTGCCGAGCTGCCGAAGCCATACGTGAAATGGAGCATCGAGCCCGCGCGTGCGCAGGACGTGCCGGCCGCGATCGCGCGGGCGTACCGGATCGCGATGCAGGAGCCGCGTGGGCCCGTGTTCGTGTCGATCCCGGTCGACGACTGGGACCAGCCGGCCGAGCTGCTGCCGCGCCGCGACGTGAGCAGCGTCGTGCGGCCCGATCCCGCTGCGCTCGCGCGGCTCGGCGATGCGCTCGATGCCGCGCGGCGTCCCGCGCTGGTGGTCGGCGCGGCCGTCGATCGCGCCGGCGCGTGGGACGACGTCGTGCGGCTCGCCGAAAGGCACCGCGCGAACGTGTACGTCGCGCCGATGTCGGGGCGCTGCAGCTTTCCCGAGGATCATCCGCTGTTCGCCGGCTTCCTGCCCGCGATCCGCGAGAAGATCGTCGCGCGGCTCGACGGGCACGACCTCGTGTTCGCGTTCGGCGCGCCCGCGTTCACCTATCACATCGAGGGCTTCGGCCCGCACGTGCCGCCGGGCGCCACGCTCGTGCAGCTCGTCGACGATCCGGGCATCGCCGCATGGACGCCGTCGGGCGACGCGGTCGTCGGCAACCTGCGGCTCGCGGCGCGCGACCTGCTGGCCCGGCCCGCGCCGCCCGAGCGGCCGATGCCCGCGCCGCGGCCCGCGCGCCCGCGCGCCGAAGCGCCGGCGGGCGGCGAGCGGATGTCGGTGGCGTTTGCATTGCAGACGCTCGCCGACGTGCGCGACGCGCACGACATCGTCGTCGAGGAAGCGCCGAGCGCGCGACCGGTGATGCAGACGTACCTGCCGTTCACGCGCAGCGGCACGTTCTACACGATGGACAGCGGCGGGCTCGGCTACGGGATGCCGGCTGCGGTCGGCGTCGCGCTCGCGCGGCCGGGGAGGCGGGTAATCGCGCTGATCGGCGACGGCTCGAGCCTCTATTCGATTCAGGCGTTGTGGAGCGCCGCGCAGCTGAAGCTGCCGATCGCGTTCGTGATCCTGAACAATCGTCGCTACGCGGCGCTGCAGGAGTTCGCGCCCGTGTTCGGCTTCGGTCCCGACGATCCGGTGCAGGGCACCGATCTGCCCGACCTGGATTTCGTCGCGCTCGCGCAAGGGATGGGGTGCCGCGGCATTCGCGTCGCCGATGCCGCGCGCCTGCACGCGACGTTGACCGATGTGCTGACCGATGCACTGCGGGCCGATACGCCCGTCGTCGTCGATGTCGAGGTTGCTTGACGCGCATGGCGCGTCGTTCCGGAGAATCCATGCAAACCGTATCGATGCTGATCGGCGGCGAACGCCGCCATTCGTCCAGCGGCGCGACCTTCGTGCGCCGCAACCCGCTCGACGGCGAAGTCGCGTCGGCCGCGCCGGCGTGCACCGTCGACGATGCGCGCGCGGCGGCTGATGCGGCCGCACGCGCGTTTCCCGAATGGGCCGCGCTCGGCCCCGGCGCGCGCCGCGCGCTGCTGCTGAAGGCCGCCGCCGCGCTCGAGGCGAAGCACGAGCAGTTCGTCGCCGCGATGGCGGCCGAGACGGGCGCGTCCGCGCTGTGGGCCGGCTTCAACGTGCACCTTGCCGCGAGCGGGCTCGTCGAGGCCGCGTCGCTGACCACGCAGGTCGGCGGCGAGCTGATCCCGTCCGACGTGCCCGGTTCGCTCGCGATGGGCGTGCGGCAGCCGGCCGGCGTCGTGCTCGGCATCGCGCCGTGGAACGCGCCGGTGATCCTTGCCACGCGCGCGCTCGCGCTGCCGCTCGCCTGCGGGAACACGGTCGTGCTGAAGGGCTCCGAGCTGTGCCCCGTCACGCACGGGCTGATCGTCGAGGCGCTGCAGGAGGCCGGGCTGCCGCCGGGCGTCGTCAACTTCGTGACGAACGCGCCGGAGGATGCGGGCGCCGTCGTCGATGCATTGATCGCGCATCCGGCCGTGCGGCGTGTGAATTTCACCGGCTCGACGCGCGTCGGGCGAATCGTTGCCGAAGCGTGCGCGCGC
Source organism: Burkholderia sp. Nafp2/4-1b (assembly GCF_003635165.1). Lineage (GTDB taxonomy): Bacteria > Pseudomonadota > Gammaproteobacteria > Burkholderiales > Burkholderiaceae > Burkholderia. The sequence goes on from NZ_ML058605.1 coordinate 194,057, forward strand.
CATCTGAAACCGTCGGTGCTGGAGCTCGGCGGCAAGGCGCCGTTCGTCGTGCTCGACGACGCGGATCTCGACGCGGCGGTCGCGGCGGCTGCCTTCGGCGCGTTCGCGAATTCCGGGCAGATCTGCATGTCGACCGAGCGGATCGTCGTCGACGCGTCGATCGCCGACGCGTTCGTCGCGAACCTCGCTGCCAAGGCCGCGTCGCTGCCGCTCGGCGATCCGCGCGAGGGCCCCGTCGTGCTCGGCTCGCTGATCGACATGAAGGCCGTCGAGCGCTGCAACGCGCTGGTCGACGATGCGCTCGCGCACGGCGCGACGCTCGTGTGCGGCGGGAAGTCGGACAGCACGCTGTTCCCCGCGACGCTGCTCGATCATGTGACACCGGCGATGCGCATCTACGCGGAAGAATCGTTCGGGCCGGTGAAGCCGATCGTGCGCGTCGACGGCGAAGAGGCTGCGATCCGCTGCGCGAACGACAACGCGTTCGGGCTCGCATCGGCCGTGTTCAGCCGCGATGTCGCACGCGCGATGCGCGTGGCCGCGCGCATCGAGTCGGGTATCTGCCACGTGAACGGCCCAACCGTGCACGACGAAGCGCAGATGCCGTTCGGCGGCGTGAAGGACAGCGGCTTCGGTCATTTCGGCGGCAAGGCCGGCATCGCCGCGTTCACGGACCTGCGCTGGATCACCGTGCAGACCGCGCCGCGCCACTATCCGTTCTGAGAGGCTGCCCACGATGAGGATTGCGATTCTCGGTGCCGGTGCGATGGGCTCGCTGTTCGGCGCGCTGCTCGCCGAGCACGGCGAAGCCGTCACGCTGATCGACGTGAACGACGCGCATCTCGATGCGATCCGCCGCGACGGGTTGCGGATCGACGACGATCGCGGTGAACGCCGCATCCGCGCGTTGCAGGCGGTCCGGCCGGAAGCGGCAAGCGCGACGGCGCCCGACACACCGTTCGACCTGCTGATCGTTTTCACGAAGTCGCTGCATACCCGTACCGCGCTCCACGGCGTGCGCGCGTTGCTGACGCCGCGCACGTTCGTGCTCACGCTGCAGAACGGGCTCGGCAACGTCGAGACGCTGAACGCGTTCGTGCCGCTCGAACGGATCCTGGTCGGCGTCACGACCTGGCCGGCCGATTTCGCCGGGCCGGGGCACGTGCGTTCGCACGGTGCCGGCACGATCCGCATGATGACGGCCGACGGCGCCGCGCGCCCGATCGCGGCGACCGTTGCCGATGCACTGTCGCGTGCCGGTCTCGCGTGTTCGCTCGATGCGGACGTGTGGGCCGCGATCTGGGAGAAGGTCGCGTTCAACGCGGCGCTCAACCCGCTGTGCGCGGCGACGGGCTGCACGGTCGACCAGCTCGCGCGCGTTCCGGACGGGCCGCGGCTTGCGCTCGCGATCGCGGCGGAGACGGCCGCCGTCGCGCGTGCGAAAGGCGTCGCCGTGGACGGCGAACGCATCGCGCGCAATGTCGAGCATGCGATTTGCGCGCACCACGGCCATCGGCCGTCGATGCTGCAGGACGTGCTCGCGGGACGCCGCACCGAGATCGACGCGATCAACGGCCAGGTCGTCGCGGCCGCGCGTGCGACCGGCGTCGCGGTGCCGCATACCGACACGCTGCTCGCGCTGGTGAGGCTGATCGACGCACGGCGCGACTGAGGATCAGGCTGGCGGCGGGCTTGCGCCGCACGACGGGAAGCGCGCCTCACATCGGCGCGCGCCCGGCCGACACGGATTGGATCGCACACTGGGGCCGGCGTGCACGCGTCGGCGCCGTCAGTGCAGCACGAGATCCGGGCACGCGCCAGCGACAGCCCGGGCAACTGGAGACGTCATGAAACTCAGCAACCGCCGTTGTCTTGCCGCGCGCCGTTCGCGCACGTTGTCACCGATGCCGCCTATGCAGTCGATGCCGCCGATGTGCGGCGCATGGGAGGTTGCATGAGCACGCGCGACGGAGTGCAGCCGCCGTCGGTCGACATCGGTGCGACGCTCGACGACGGGCCATTCACGACGATGCAGCGTTGCGTGGTGCTGCTCGCCGCGCTCGCGATCGTGCTCGACGGCTTCGACGGCCAGTTGATCGGCTTCGCGATTCCGGTGCTGATCCGCGAATGGGGAATCACGCGCGGCGCGTTCGCGCCGGCGGTCGCCGCCGGGCTGGTCGGGATGGGCATCGGCAGCGCATGCGCGGGGCTCGTCGCCGATCGCTTCGGCCGTCGTCACGCGGTGATCGGCAGCGTATTCCTGTTCGGCGTCGCGACCTGTGCGATCGGCTTCGCGCCGGACGTTGCGACGATCGCGTTGCTGCGCTTCTGCGCGGGGCTCGGGATCGGCGGCGCGCTGCCGACCGCCACGACGATGACCGCCGAATACACGCCTGCGCGCCGCCGCACGATGATGGTGACGGCGACGATCGTCTGCGTGCCGCTCGGCGGGATGCTGGCCGGGCTGTTCGCGCACGAGGTGCTGCCAAGCTACGGCTGGCGCGGGCTGTTCTTCGCGGGCGGCGCGCTGCCGCTCGTGCTCGGCTTCGTGCTGGTGCGTGCGCTGCCCGAATCGCCGCGCTATCTGGCGCGCCGTCCCGCGCGCTGGCCGGAACTCGGCGCGCTGCTGGCGCGCATGCAGCGGCCGGTCGAACCAGGTACCGCGTTCACCGATCTGCGCGATGCACGCGCGCCCGGCGCACGTGGCGGCTTCGGCGCGTTGTTTTCCGGCGGCCAGGCGCGCGACACGATCGCACTGTGGTGCGCGTTCTTCATGTGCCTGCTCGCCGTGTATGCGGCGTTCAGCTGGCTGCCGACGATGCTGGCCGCGAGCGGGCTGAGCGTATCGGTCGCCGGCTCCGGGCTCACCGCGTACAACCTCGGCGGCGTGATCGGCGCGCTGTTGTGCGCATGGGCGATCGCCCATGCGGGCTCGCGCTGGCCGCTCGCGCTGTGCAGCATCGGCGGCGCGGCGAGCGCGGTGTGGCTGATGGGTATCGATGCGGGGCGCCACACCGGCTGGCTGATCGTCGGGCTCGGCCTGCACGGGTTGTTCGTCAACGCGGTGCAGTCGACGATGTATGCGCTCTGCGCGTACATCTATCCGACGGCCGTGCGCGCGACCGGCACGGCGAGCGCGCTCGCGTTCGGCCGGCTCGGCGCGATCTTGAGCGCGTTCGCGGGCGCGATCGTGATTACCGCGGGCGGCGCGACCGCGTACCTGACGATGCTCGCCGCGGCGATGGCCGTGGTGTGCGTCGCGCTGATCGCGATGCGGCGGCACATTCCGCGGCTCACGCGTGAACGCGCGGCGCCGCGCGAAGGCGAGGAGCTGGCCCGCACGTCGTCGTGACGGGCGGGCGCATCGCGTGCGCGGACGAGATGCGTTACAGCGTCGTGCGCACGTGCCAGAGCTCGGGGAACAGCACGACGTCGAGCATCTTGCGCAGATACGGCGCGCCGCTCGTGCCGCCCGTGCCTTGCTTGAAGCCGATGATGCGCTCGACGGTCGTCACGTGACGGAACCGCCACTGACGGAACGCATCCTCGAGATCGACGAGTTCCTCGGCCATCTCGTACAGCTCCCAGTGCTGCTGCGGATGACGATAGACCTCGAGCCACGCGGCCTCGACCGTTTCGTCGTGACGCATCGGCTGGGTCCAGTCGCGCTCGAGCCGCTCGGGCGCGATCGGGAAACCGCGGCGCGCGAGCAGGCGCACGACTTCGTCGTAGAACGACGGCGCCTCGAGCGTCGCGCGCACCTGTTCGAGGATGTCGGGCCGGTGCGCATGCGGCTGCAGCATCTGCACGTTCTTGTTGCCGAGCAGGAATTCGAGCTGCCGATACTGGTACGACTGGAAGCCGGACGACTGGCCGAGATACGGCCGCATCGCCGAATACTCGGACGGCGTCATCGTCGACAGCACGTTCCACGCCTGCACGAGCTGCTCGAGGATGCGCGACACGCGCGCGAGCATCTTGAACGCGGGCGGCAGCGCGTCGGCGCGCACCGCGTCGAGCGCGCCGCGCAGCTCGAACAGCGCGAGCTTCATCCACAGCTCGCTCGTCTGATGCTGGATGATGAACAGCATCTCGTTGTGATCGGGCGACAGCGGGTGCTGCGCATCGAGGATCGAATTCAGCGACAGGTAGTCGCCGTAGCTCATCGACTTCGAGAAATCGAGCTGCGCATCGTGCCAGCCGGCTTGAGCGTCGGCCTCACCCGGCACGTGCGGCGCTTCATGCGCCGGTTGGGCCGCGCGTGCGCCCGAGAACGGGCAGCCCGCCGGCGCAACGTCGCCGGGTGGCTGCATATGACCAGAATTCACGACAATCTCCAGGTTTGAATGACGGGGGCGCGGCGCGCACTCCGCACGTCACTGCGGCGCGCGCCGGGCGAAGCCGATCAGGTCACCGCGCTGCGCTCGGCGAACTCGGGGGCCTTCCACGCGTCGGTGGCGAGGATGTCGCGCAGCGTCTCGACGGCATCCCACACGTCGACGAAGCGCGTATAGAGCGGCGTGAAGCCGAAGCGCAGCACGTGCGGCTCGCGGTAGTCGCCGATCACGCCGCGCGCGATCAGCGCCTGCATTACCTCGTAGCCGTGCGGATGCTCGAAGCTCGCCTGCGAGCCGCGCTGGTGATGCGCGCGCGGCGTGACGAGCTTCAGCGACAGGCCCGCGCAGCGTTCCTCGACGAGCGCGATGAACGCGTCGGTCAGTGCGAGCGACTTGCGGCGGATCGTCTGCATGTCGGTCTGCAGGAACACGTCGAGCCCGCATTCGACCATCGACATCGACACGATCGGCTGCGTGCCGCACAGGAAGCGCGCGATGCCCGGATCGGGCGCGAAGCCCGGCTGCATCGCGAACGGTGCGCGATGGCCCCACCAGCCCGACAGCGGCTGCGAGAAATGCGCGAGGTGACGCTGCGGCACCCACACGAACGCCGGCGAACCGGGGCCGCCGTTCAGGTACTTGTACGTGCAGCCGACCGCGCCGTCCGCACGCGCGCCGTTCAGGTCGACCGGCACCGCGCCGGCCGAGTGCGCGAGATCCCACAGCATCAGCGCGCCCGCGTCGTGCACGAGCTGCGTGACGGCCGGCATGTCGTGCATGTAGCCGGTGCGGTAGTTCACGTGCGTGATCATCGCGACGGCCGTGTCCGCGCCCAGCGCGTCGGGCAGGTCGGCCGGATCGTCGATCAGGCGCAGCTCGTAGCCGCCGCCGAGCTGCTCGATCAGCCCCTGCGCGATATACAGGTCGGTCGGGAAGTTCGAGCGCTCCGACACGATCACGCGGCGCTCCGGCGCGCGTTCGGCCTGATGGCGCAGCATCGCCGACAGCAGCTTGAACAGGTTGATCGAGATGGTATCGGTGACGACCGTCTCGCCCGGCGCGCCGCCAATCAGCGTCGCGAGCTTGTCGCCGAGGCGGCGCGGCAGCGCGAACCAGCCGGCGGTGTTCCAGCTGCGGATCAGGCCTTCGCCCCATTCGGCGCCGATCACCTGCTGCGCGCGGGCGGCCGATGCGCGCGGCTGCGCGCCGAGCGAGTTGCCGTCGAGGTAGATCACGCCGTCGGGCAGCGCGAACTGGTCGCGCAGCGCGCCGAGCGAGTCGTCGCGGTCGAGGGCGAGCGCGTCTTCACGGGTCTTGATCATGATGTGGGTTCGTAGGTCGGGGTAATCAGAAAGCACGGGAAGCACGCGCGGGCAGCGCGCGCAGCACCGCGCGCACGGGGCTCGCGTCGAGCGTCGCGAATTTCAGCGGCAGCGCGATCAGCTCGTAGTCGCCGGCCGGCACGTCGTCGAGCACGATCCCTTCGAGGATCGCCATCCGGTGCGCACGCACGCGGTGGTGCGCATCCATGGTCTTCGATTCCTGCGGGTCGAGCGACGGCGTGTCGATGCCGATCAGCGTCACGCCGTGCGCGGCGAGCAGGTCGACGGTCTCGGGCGCGACCGCGCAGAAGCCGCTGTCCCATTGCTCGACCGCGGCGCGCGCATAGGTGCGCAGCAGCACGCGCGGCGGCACGCCGTCGAGCGCGGCCTCGATGTCGGCCGGCCGCACGACCGGCGACGCGCCGATGCAGTGAATCACGCGGCACGGGCCGAGATAGGTATCGAGCGGCACCGCGCCGATCGGCGCGCCGTCGGCGTCGTAGTGCAGCGGCGCGTCGCAGTGCGCACCGGTGTGCGGCGACAGCGTCAGGCGGGCGACGTTGACCGGCGAGCCGGCCTCCATCCGCCACACGCGTTCGACGGAAACCGGCGTATCGCCCGGCCACACGGGGGTGGCGGGGCTGACCGGCGGCGAGATGTCCCAGAGTGTGTCCATGGCATGACGAAGCGGTGAATCGATGCTTCGAATGATAGGTGGACCCTCGCAGAAAGTGCTTGCGAAATAAACATGGACAATCCGCCGGATTGGCAGATAATTCGAATCAGAGGGAAAACGGGGACCAAAAATGCACGCGATCACGCTCGACGCCACCGACTGCCGGATTCTGGCCGTACTGCAGGAGGAGGGCAGAATCAGCAATCTCGACCTGGCCGAACGCATCTCGCTTTCGCCGTCAGCCTGCCTGCGCCGGATGCGCCTGCTCGAGGAGCAGGGCGTGATCGAGCACTATCGCGCGTGCCTGAGCCGCGAGAAGCTCGGTTTCGAGCTCGAGGCGTTCGTACAGGTGTCGATGCGCAACGAAGAGAATCAATGGCACGAGCGCTTCGCGGAAGCGCTGCGCGAATGGCCGGAGGTGGTCGGCGCGTTCGTCGTGACCGGCGAAAGCCACTATCTGCTGCGCGTGCTCGCGCACAACCTCAAGCACTATTCGGATTTCGTGCTGAACCGGCTCTACAAGGCGCCGGGCGTGATGGACATCCGCTCGAACATCGTGCTGCAGACGCTGAAGGACGAAGCGGGCGCGCCGGTCGGCCTGGCGCGCACCGGGGCGATCAAAGCGGTGTGAGGCCGTGGAAGACGCCGCCGTGGAACACGAGCGGCGGTGCGTCGTCGGTGGCGGCACGCACGCCGCAGCGTTCCACTTCGCCGACGAAGATCACGTGGTCGCCTTCGTCGTAGCGGCTGCGATTGTGGCATTCGAACCACGCGAGCGCCCCGTCGAGCACCGGCATGCCCGAATTGCCGGCCGCGTGCGCGATCCCTTCGAAGCGATCGCCCTTGTACGTCGAGAAGCGCTTGCACAGGTCGAGCTGCGACGCGGCGAGCACGTTCACCACGTAATGGCTGTTGCCGCGAAACACCGGCGTCGACGCCGATCGGTGCGCGAGGCTCCACAGCACCAGCGGCGGGTCGAGCGACACCGAGTTGAACGAGCTGGCGGTGATGCCGATCAGCTGCCCGGACGGCGCGCGCGTCGTGATCACGGTGACGCCCGTCGCGAACTGGCCGAGTGCCTGGCGAAAGGCGGCCGAATCGAAATCCGGCGGGTTGGCTTGTTTCATCAGGCTGCCATCCGGAACGAAACGGACGGACGCGGCGCGCGGCAAAGGCGAGGGGCGCGGCGGACGAAAGGCGACGAGGCCGGGGCGGTCGGTTGGGAAGGGGTGCGCATGGGCCGATTTTAGCGGAATCGCGACCGGCGGGGCCGTGCCGAACGCCGGGATGCACCGTACTTCGCGCGCGGGCCGCTACTGCGCCGCCGCCAGCCCGAGCGCCACCGCGCCCGTCACGATCAGGCTCGATGCCCAGACCGCGTCGAGGTTGAACCAGCTCCGCGCGACGAATTTCAATCCGAGATAGCGATACACGAGCCACGCGAGCACGCCGCCCGCGCTGATCATCGCGGCCGCATGCACGGCCGCGACGACGAGCGCCATCCCCAGATGCGCGTCGACGAGCGTGGCCGCCGCGCGATGGCCGGCGTCCTGGTCCAATCCGCAGAGCCCGAGATAGATCGGCACCAGCATCAGCCCGGCGCCGTGCGCGAGTGCGACCGCGAACGACCACAGCCCGAGCCGTGCGGGGGGAATCCGCGCGAGCGCACGCGGGTGGCGCCGCCGGATCAGCAGCACCGCGCCGAAGCCGATCACGAGCGCGCTCGCGCCGATCCGGATCGCCGTCTGCCACGCGAGCAGCGCGGCGAGCAGCCCGAACGGCAGCATCACCGTGAATACCGCCAGCGCATGCCCAAGCGCCAGATAGCCGAGCGCCGCGACGAGCGCGCCGCCGCGGCGCGTCATCAGCGCGTTCGACACCGCGAGCGGCCAGCCCATCGCCGGGTTGAGCCCGTGATAGACGCCGCTCGCGAGCACCGCCGCCCACAGCGCGAGCGGCGCGGGGAGGCCGGCGTTCAACGCTTGACCGACGGATAGCAGAACGAGTCGGTCGAGCAGTCGCCACCCTCGAGCCGGATCTGGTGCGCGCGATAGCCGTCGGGGAACTCGACCCAGTAGTCGTCGGCGAGCGTCAGCCCGCCGTCGGGCCCCGCGTGCGCGAGGACCTGCGCGGCCGGCACGCCGTCCGGATAGAACTGGTCGTCCCAGGTCGAGTACAGCGAGTTGGTCCAGTACACGCGGCGCCCGTCGCGGCTGATCTCGACCATCTGCGGGCCGCCCGCGAACGCGCGGCCGTTCGAGTGCGGCGCGCGGCGCACGATTCCGCCGATGCGCACCGACCCCGCGAGCACCGGATGATGCGGGTCCGACACGTCGTACTGGCGCATTTCGCCGGTGCCCCAGCACGACACGTACAGGAAGCGATCGTCGAGCGACAGGTCGATGTCCGTCACGAGCGGCGGCACCGCGCCGAAGCCCTTCAGCAGCGGCGGCAGCTCGTCGGCCGCGGCCGGCTCGGCCGGGATCGTCGCGGTTTTCTTCACATGGAACTTGCCGCCTTCGCGCCACCAGGTCCAGATCGATCCTTCGAGATTGGTCGTGTCGACCACGACGCCGACGAACCCGTATTCGCGCACCGGATCGTGCGCGGGCCGCACTTCGAGCGCCATCTGGTGCTGCGCGCCGAGGTCGATCGTCTGCACGTTGCGCCGCGCGCGCAGGTCCCAGAAATGCAGCCGGTGGCCGTACCGGTTCGCGAGCAGGTCGTCCGGCACGATGCCGTTCTCGAACTGCGGCGGCAGCGCCCATTCGCTCGACACCATGTAGTCGCGCGGCAGGTTCCACCAGAAGTCGTAATGCTTGTCCTGCGGGCCGCGGTCGATTTCCCAGCGGCCGAGCACGTCGAAGGTCTCGCAGTCCATGATGAAGATGCCGGGCGTGCCGTCCGTGCCGTCCTCGCCCGCGCCGCCGAGCGTGCTCACGTAGATGCCCTCGGGGCCGCAGTGGACCGTATGCGGCCGCGAGTAGCCGGTCTTCGCGAGGATCTCTTCCGGCTCGATGATCTTGTGGATGCGTGCCTGCGTCGGGTGCGGCTTCGTGTCGATCACGTAGATGCGCGACGAACGCAGGCCCGGGATGATCAGGAAGCGGCGCTCGAGAAATGCGTGGCCGGTGAGCGGCGACAGCGACGACGAGCACGCATTCCAGCCGAAGTGGTGAAACTCGTCGCCGGTGTTCGGCATCGTCACCGTATGCACGATTTTTCCGTAGGTCGACGAGCCGGGTTTCACGTCGATCACGGCCAGCGCATCGGGTCTGGAAAAATCGGGGCTCAGCAACAACGTATACGCAAACTCTTCCGCCGGCGCCTGCATCGCAAGTTCCGGCGAAGCGTGAAAGGTCGGGTCGGGACGCATGTTCATCGTGGTGCCTCGGTCAGAAGTATCGGATCACGGCCGCACGGCCGTTCACTGCGGCGTGCGGGTCGAACGGGTTGCGGGACGCGTATGCGTCGGTGCGTCGGCGGCCGCGTGCGTTCGCAGGACGCGCGCGGTCGTGCATCAGATCGGGGAAGCGGGGAAACGACGTGTGCCGGGCCGCCGCGCACGCGGCGCAATGGGCGCGCTGCGCCGCGACGGTGGAATCGAAGCGCCGGTGCGTGGCGCACCGGCGGTCGGGCCCGCGATGCGGACGATTTCTGTCAAGGCGTGCATAGCGATGTTCCGGCGGATGATGTTGGCATCAGGGCGGGCATGCATCGGACGCTGCGTGCAGCCGGACGCGGTAGCGTCGCGGCGAAGCGTGCCTAAGTGTAGACGAGAAACGCGCGGCGGGGCGGGCGTGGCGTGCGCGGTCCTGCCGGATTCAGGCGCGAGTGAGATACTTGAACGCGTGCCGCGTTGCACCGGGCAACCGGTCAGCGGCGATCCGGATCGGCGGCCACCGGCGCGCGAGCGCGTGTCGGCGTGCCGGTCGCCATCATCAACGAGGTAATGAATTCATGGTGAACGAGATGCTTGAAACCGCGACGCTTGGCGGCGGGTGCTTCTGGTGCACGGAGGCCGTGTTTCTCGACGTCGACGGCGTGACGGCCGTGCAGTCGGGCTACGCGGGCGGCCATACGCGCAATCCCGGCTATCGCGACGTGTGCGACGGCGATACCGGGCATGCGGAAGTCGTGAACGTGACGTTCGATCCGGCGCGCATCGGCTATCGCGAGATCCTCGAGATCTTTTTCGCGACGCACGATCCGACCCAGCTGAACCGGCAGGGCAACGACGTCGGCACGCAATACCGTTCGGTCGTGTTCACGCATTCGGACGCGCAGCGCGACGTCGCGCTCGACGTGATCCGCGAACTGGAGCGCGAGCAGGTGTTCGGCCAGCCGATCGTCACGCAGGTCGTGCCGTTCGACGACAACAACTACTGGCCGGCCGAGGACTATCACCAGAACTATTACGCGCGCAATCCGGGGCAGGGCTACTGCTCGGTCGTGATCGGGCCGAAGCTCGCGAAATTCCGCAAGAAGTTCTCGCACCGGCTGAAGTCGCTGCGCGGCGCGTAACCCAGCACGCAATCGTCTCGTAACCGGCGCGCCAGCCGCGCTAAACGCCACGCTCGTTACGCCGCCTCGCTGCGCCACTGTGCGCACGCGGCGGCGATCTCGCGCGCGAGCGCGATGCACGACAGCGGCGCCGAGCCCTCCGCCTTGTTGTTGATCGTGATGATCACCGGCTGTCCGGCCAGCGCGTAGCGCGCGGCCAGTTCCGCGAGCGCCGAGCGTGTGGCCGGATCCTCGTCGACGAGCTTGTCGAACGGCTCGTACTTTGCTTTCGCCTGTTCGTACTTGAACCCGCCATGCAGGCTCCAGCGCACGATCAGCGGGCCCGGCGCGTCGCCGTCGAGCAGCGCGAGCGCGGCCGCCTGGCGCAGCGGGTCGGGCATCCGCGCATGCAGGCCGACGCAATAGCGCACGCCGAGCGTGGCCAGCGCGCGGATGAAGCGCGGCGTGAGCAGGCACGCGTCGCGGATCTCGATCGCATAGCGCGTGCCGTCGGTGTCCGCAGGCAGCGGCGGCAGCGCCGCGAAGAACGCCGACAGCCGGTCGATCAGCGCGGCCGGGTCGGCGAGCAGTTGATCAGGCATTGGCGAAAACTGGAACACGAGCACGCCGGCCTTCTTGCCCAGCCCGTCGAGGCACGGCTGCACGAACTCCTGCGTGGCGAGCTGCGCGTCGAGGAAGGTCGGGTTCGGGCCGGACGGCTCGCCGCGCCGGCCGCGCACGACCGCGTCGGTGACGGACGCCGGCGCCTTCACGACGAAGCGGAAGTCGTCCGGCACCTGTTGCGCATAGCGCAGGTAGTGGGCGACCGACAGCGGGCCGTAGAACGACCGGTCGAGGCTCACGCTCTTCAGCAGCGGATGCGCGCCGTACGCCTCGAGCCCTTCGCGCGACAGCTTGGTCTGCGCGAAATCGCCGTCGTAGACGATGCCGTCCCAGCCGGGGAAATACCACGACGACGTGCCGAGCCGCACATTCGGCGGCAACGCGGCCGCCGCGTCGGCGACGTCGGTGGAGATAGGAGCGGGCGGCACGCCGCGCCGGCGCAGGCCCTTCCTGGGCGGCGCGGCCGGCGGGGACGGTTCGTCCCACAGCAGGCCGGAGGCGGGGGCAGGTTCCTGGTCTGACGGAGGGCGGGGCGCTGCACGGCCCGCGCGCGCAGGCCGCGGCGCCGATCGTGCCGCGTCGTGCCGATCCGGCGTCACAGGTTCGGCGGCGCGTGCAGCGTGGTCGTCGTCCGCGGGCGCGGCTGCGCGCGTGTCGCCGGGCGCTGCGCCGAACAGGTCGAACTGCCCGTCGGCGTGCGACTCGCCCGGTTCGTCGCGCTGCTGTCGTTGCGGCGGCGGGTTGCGCCGCGTGCTGCCGTCACCCATGCATGCCCAGCGTGAAGTGCCGCCTAGCGCGGCAGCGGGTTTTCGTACATGTAGCGCCGCGACCACGGCAGCGTTTTCGCGCTGCGGCCGGCCTTGCGGCACACGATCTGGAAGATCGACACGTCGTCGTGCTCGAACGCATACGCGCAACCGGCGAGATAGACGCGCCAGATGCGGAATTTCTCGTCGTCGACGAGCGAGCGCGCCTGTTCCGCCTTCGCCTCGAAATTCTCGGTCCAGATGTCGAGCGTGCGCGCATAGTGTCGCCGCAGGCTTTCGATGTCAATCGCCTCCAGCCCGCCGCGCTGCGCCGCTTCGAGCGCGAGACTGATGTGCGGCAGCTCGCCGTCCGGGAACACGTAGCGGTCGATGAATTCGCCGCCGCCGAGCGCCGTCTCGCCGCTTTCCGCGTCGGTCGACGTGATCCCGTGGTTCATCGCGATGCCGTCGTCGGTCAGCAGGTCGCGCACGCGCGAGAAATAGAGCGGCAGGTTCTTGCGGCCGACGTGCTCGAACATCCCGACGCTCGTGATGCGGTCGAACTGGCCCTCGATCTCGCGGTAGTCCTGCAGGCGGATCTCGATCTTGTCCTCGAGGCCCGCGGCCTTCACGCGCGCGGTCGCGAGATCGAACTGGTTCTGCGACAGCGTCACGCCGAGGCACGTCGCGCCGAACTTCTGCGCGGCGCGCAGCACGAGCGCGCCCCAGCCGCAGCCGATGTCGAGCAGGCGCTGGCCGGGCTCGAGCTGGATCTTGGTCAGGATGTGGTCGATCTTCTTGATCTGCGCGGTCGCGAGGTCCTCGTCGCCGTTCTCGAAGTACGCGCACGAGTACACCATGTTCTCGTCGAGCCACAGCTGGTAGAACTCGTTCGAGACGTCGTAGTGATACTGGATCGCCTTCTTGTCGGTGTTCTTCGTGTGATTGAAGTAGCGCTTCACGCGCGCGAGCTTGTTCGCGCTGGTGACCGTGTTGCGCGCGAGCGAGTAGCTGATGTTGATGATGTCCGACAGCCGGCCCTCGATGTCGATCTTGCCCTTCACGTACGCCTCGCCGAGATTGTCGAGGCTCGGTTCGAGCAGCAGCGGCAGCGCGGACGCGCTGTTGACCTTCAGCGTGACCTGCGGCGCGCTGAAGGTGCCGAAATCGAGTTGATCGCCGTTCCACAGCACGAGGCGCGCCGGTATGTTCGCCTTCGCCCGTACTTCATCCGCCCACTGTGCCAGCTTCTTTTCCCAGAACATTTGGATTCTCCTTTTGTTCGTTGAATCGAATACAGCCAAGTATCTTGACCGGCGCCCGCGGCTTGCGACGCGGGCGCCCGGATGCAACACGAGCCATGGCCGGCACGCGCCGGCGCTGCGCCTGCAGCGCTTACGGCGACAGGCGGGAAATCGTCCAGCCCGACGCCGCCGCGGCGTCGCGCGTATAGAGCAGGCGATCGTGCAGCCGCGATGGGCGGCCCTGCCAGAACTCGATCGCGTCGGGCACGACGCGGTATCCGCCCCAGTGCGGCGGACGCGGCGGATTCTCGCCGTAGCGTTCGGCAATCGCCTTCTCGCGCGCTTCGAGCGTCGCGCGGCTGTCGATCACCGCGCTCTGCTCGGATGCCCACGCACCGATGCGCGAACCGAGCGGGCGCGACGCGAAATAGCGGTCGCTTTCCTCGGGGCTGGTTTTCTCGATCCGGCCTTCGATGCGCACCTGGCGCTCGAGCTCGATCCAGTAGAACAGCAGCGCCGCGTGCGGATGGGCGGCGAGATCGTGCCCCTTGCGGCTTTCGTAATTGGTAAAGAAGACGAACCCGCGCTCGTCGACAGCCTTGATGAGCACAATTCGGGCCGACGGCCGGCCGTCGGCGCCGACGGTGGCGAGCGTCATCGTGTTGGGCTCGGGAAGCTTGGCGGCGAGCGCCTCCTTGAACCAGCGATCGAACTGGGCGAAGGGGTCGCGGGCGGCGTCGGCTTCGTCGAGCGAAGCACGCGAATAATTGATGCGGAGATCGGCGAGAGTCGTCATGTTATGCAAACGCTTCAATCGGGGGCCAGTATAGCGAACGCGCGAGAATCGTGCGGGCACAGTGGCGCGTGGCGGCGGGGAGTTCAGGCAAAATAGAGGGCTGCTCGACTTACGTTTACCTTGCTGCCATGTCCGCCGCCGACGCTGCCCCGCTCAGTTCCTCTGATCTTACCCTGACCCCGACAATCCAGCTTGACGTGGATCGCGAGCGCCGCTTCGGCGGCATCGCGCGGTTGTACGGCGCACCCGCGGCAGCCGCGTTCGAGCGCGCGCACGTTGCCGTGATCGGCATCGGCGGCGTCGGTTCGTGGACAGCAGAGGCGCTCGCGCGCAGCGCGATCGGCACGCTCACGCTGATCGATCTCGACAACGTCGCGGAAAGCAACACCAACCGGCAGATCCACGCGCTCGACGGCAACTACGGCAAGCCGAAGGTCGACGCGATGGCCGAGCGCATCGCGCTGATCGATCCCGCGTGCCGCGTGAACCGTGTCGAGGATTTCGCGGAACCCGACAACTTCGACGCGTTGCTCGGCGGCGGCTTCGACTACGTGATCGACGCGATCGACAGCGTGCGCACGAAGGTCGCGCTGATTGCATGGTGCGTTGCGAAAGGCCAGCCGCTCGTCACGGTCGGCGGCGCGGGCGGCCAGCTCGACCCAACGCGCATCCGCATCGACGATCTCGCGCTGACGATCCAGGATCCGCTGCTGTCGAAGGTGCGCGCGCAGTTGCGCAAGCAGCACGGCTTTCCGCGCGGGCCGAAGGCGCGCTTCAAGGTCAGCGCCGTGTATTCCGACGAGCCGCTGATCTATCCGGAAGCGGCCGCGTGCGACATCGAGGACGGGGCGGAGCCGTCGGCGGCCGCGCATGTCGCGGGGCTCAACTGCGCAGGGTTCGGTTCGAGCGTGTGCGTGACCGCGAGCTTCGGGTTCGCGGCCGCCGCGCATGCGCTGCGCGCGATCGCAGCGCAAGCCGCCGGCTGATCGGCGCAGCGTCCTATCCGAAGAGCAATGGTGCGGCGCGGCAGGAGCGCCGCGCGCGATGGCGTAGATGGGCCGGGCGGTTGCAGCCCGGCCGGCCGCTGGATCAGTTGAGCGCCATGCTCAGCTTGCGTCGCCAGGCGGCGACGAGCTCAGGGCGATCGCCCGCCAGCTCGAACACGGAAATCATCGTGCGGCGGCCCAGATCGTCGCCATACGCGCGGTCGCGCAACACGATTTCCAGCAACTGCTCGAGCGCACCTTCGTACGCACGTCGCGCGATCAGGCTCTGCGCGAGGTCGAAGCGTGCTTCGAGATCGCCAGGGTTCGCCGCGATGCGCGCTTCGAGCGCGTCGGTCGGCGGCAGGTCGGCCGTCGCGTCGAGCGCATCGAAACGGGTCTTGATCGCGTGGTAGCGCGGATCGCCGCTCTGCACCGTCTGCGGCGACAGGCGTTCGGTCTCGGCGCGCGCGACCTCGACCTGGTTGTTCGCGAGCAGCAGTTCAATCAGGTCGAGCCGTGCATCGTCGAAGCCGGGGTTCAGCGCGAGCGCCGCTTCGAGGTGGGTGATCGCGTCCTCGTAACGCGACTCGGCGATCGCGTATTGTGCGGCGCGACGCTCGGCCTCGTCGGGCGCCGGCAGCAGCCGGTCGAGGAACGCGCGCAACTGGCCTTCCGGCAGCACGCCGATGAACTGGTCGACCGGGCGTCCGTCGGCGAATGCGATCACGTGCGGGATGCTGCGCGTCTGGAAGTGCGCGGCAAGCTCCTGGTTCTCGTCGACGTTCACCTTCACGAGCTTCCAGCGGCCTTCGTAGTCGGCTTCGAGCTTCTCGAGCAGCGGGCCGAGCGTCTTGCAGGGGCCGCACCACGGCGCCCAGAAGTCGACCAGCACGGGCGTGTCGAGCGACGCCTCGATGACGTCTTTCTCGAAAGTGGCAAGCGTGGTGTCCATGTCGTTCTCTTCCGTTCGAATGTCGTCAGGATGGGGGCGGCGCGCGCGTTTTTCAACGCGGCTTCGATTCGGGCAGCGGAATCCACTCGGTTTCGCCCGGCACCTTGCCCATTTCCTGGTTCGTCCACGCGAGCTTCGCGCGCTCGATCGCGTCGCGGCTGCTGGCGACGAAATTCCATTCGATGAAGCGTTCGCCGTCGATCTTGTCGCCGCCCAGCAGCATCGCGCGCGCGCCGTTGCCGCTGGCGAGCGTGACGCTCGCGCCCGGCGCGAGCACGGCCATCTGCTCGGGCGGCACCGGCGTGCCGTCGATCGTCAGGTCGCCGTCGACCACGTAGACCGCGCGCTCCTCGTGCGACGCGTCGAGTGCCAGCGTGCCGCCGGCCGCGAATTCGGCGGCGACGTACAACGTGCGCGAGAACGTCGTGACCGGCGAGCGCAGCCCGAACGCGTCGCCGGCGATCACCGTCAGCGCGACGCCGTTTTCATCGCGCTTGGGCAGCGTGTCGGCCGCATGGTGCTCGAACGACGGCTCCGTGGTCTCGTGGGCGACCGGCAGCGCGACCCAGGTCTGGATCCCGTGCACCGTGTGGCCGTTCTCGCGCTGCGCGTCGGGCGTGCGCTCCGAGTGGACGATGCCGCGGCCGGCCGTCATCCAGTTCACGTCGCCCGGCACGATTTCCTGCAGCGAGCCGAGGCTGTCGCGGTGCAGGATCGCGCCGTCGAACAGGTAGGTGACGGTCGCGAGCCCGATGTGCGGGTGCGGGCGCACGTCGAGCCCGGTGCCGGCCGGCAGCGCCGCGGGCCCCATGTGATCGAAGAAAATGAACGGACCGACGAGGCGCGCGGCAAGCGCGGGCAGCGTGCGGCGCACCTGCAGGTTGCCGATGTCGCGGATGTGCGGCTTCAGCAGGGCTTTGATCGGAGCGGTCATGGCGGGCCTCGTGGGGAACGGCTGGAATGCCGGTCATTGTACTGGCGGGGGGAGCGACGCGCGTGCGGCATGCACGGGCGCCACGCGGCGGCGGCGGCGGCGCGAGCGGGTACGCGCGATGCTCATCCTGGCGCCGCTTCGTCGCCGCGCGCGGCGGATTCCACGCGCACCGTGCGGGTATCGGGCCGTGCGCCGAAAGCCGGTAGAGAAAGCCGGTAGACTGACCGGCTTCAGAACAACCATTCGACAATCGAGGAGACGCCGATGATGGCCCCGAAGGACCTGCTGCTCGCGCTGATCGTGATCCTGGCGTGGGGCGCGAACTTCGTCGTGATCAAGGTCGGCCTGCACGGGATGCCGCCGATGCTGCTCGGCGCGCTGCGCTTCACGCTCGCCGCCGTGCCCGCGGTGTTCTTCGTGCGCCGGCCGCGGATTCCGTGGCGCATGCTGCTCCTGTACGGTGCGACGATCCAGCTCGGCCAGTTCGTGCTGCTGTTCACCGGCATGTACGTCGGCATGCCGGCCGGCCTCGCGTCGCTCGTGCTGCAGTCGCAGGCGTTCTTCACGCTCGTGTTCGCGATGCTGTTCCTCGGCGAGCGATTGCACGTGCGGAACTTGATCGGCCTCGCGATCGCCGCGGCCGGGCTCGTCGTGATCGCGGTGCAGGGCGGCGGCGCGATGACGCTCGTCGGCTTCCTGCTGACCCTCTGCTCGGCCGCGATGTGGGCGTTCGGCAACATCGTCACGAAGAAGGTCGGCAACGCCAATCTCGTGTCGCTCGTCGTATGGGCGAGCCTCGTGCCGCCGGTGCCGTTCTTCCTGCTGTCGCTGTGGTTCGAGGGGCCGCAGCGGATCGGGGCCGCGCTCGCCGGGCTGAACGGCGCGTCGATCTTCGCGGTCGTGTATCTCGCATTCGTCGCGACGTTGCTCGGTTACGGCTTGTGGAGCCGCCTGATGTCGCGCTATCCGGCCGCGCAGGTCGCGCAGTTCTCGCTGCTGGTGCCGATCGTCGGGCTCGCGTCGTCGGCGCTGCTGCTCGACGAGCAGCTGACGCGCGCGCAGCTGATCGGCGCCGCGCTCGTGATGGGCGGGCTTGCGGTGAACGTGTTCGGCGGGAAGCTGATGCGCCGCTTCGCGGCGTCGTGACGCGCCGGCACGCAGTGCGTGCCGGCGGCGGGAGAGCGGGGCTTGCGCGCGGCCGTCAGGCCATCCGGTTCTTCGCGAGCGGCGGATTCGCGGCGAAGTAACGCTTGATGCCGCGGAAGATCGCGTCGGCCATCTCGTCGCGATAGCTGTCGTCGTTGAGCCTGCGCTCTTCGTCCGGGTTGCTGATGAATGCGGTCTCGACCAGGATCGACGGAATGTCGGGCGCCTTCAGCACCGCGAACCCGGCCTGCTCGACCGAGCCCTTGTGCAGCTTGTTGATGCCGCCGACTTCCTTCAGCACGTAGTTGCCGTAGCGCAGCGAGTCGCGGATCTGCGCGGTCGTCGACATGTCGAACAGCGCGCGGCTTACGGCCGCGTCCGCGGTCTTGATGTTGATGCCGCCGATCAGGTCGGACGAGTTTTCCTTGTTCGCCATCCAGCGCGCGGCGGCGCTCGTCGCGCCGTGGTCGGACAGCGCGAACACCGACGAGCCGCGCGCGGACGGCGTCGTGAACGCATCCGCGTGGATCGACACGAAGAGATCCGCGCCGACGCGGCGCGCCTTCTGCACGCGCACGTTCAGCGGTACGAAGAAGTCGGCGTCGCGCGTCATCATCGCGCGCATGTTCGGCGCGCCGTCGATCTTCGCGCGCAGCTTCTTCGCGATGTCGAGCGCGATGTGCTTTTCATACGTGCCGCCGCCGCCGATCGCGCCCGGATCCTCGCCGCCGTGGCCCGGATCGATCGCCACCGTCAACAGGCGCACGGTGCCGCCCTTGCCGGATTTCGGTGCGGTGAACTTGTATGTCTCGCCGTCGTCGTCGCTGTCGTCGCGGCGCGCGATGACGGGCGGCGGCTTGACGGCGGGCTTTGCCGGCGTCGAAGGCGTCGCTGCCGGCGGCGTGCGCGGCGTGGCCGGCGTGTTCTGTGCGAAGCGCTGGAAGAACGCGTCGCTGTTGTCGTTCGCCAGGGGCGGCGGGGGCGTGCCCGGGCCGTTCAGCGCGGTCGGCGGCTGCATCTGCTGCGCGCGCGCGGTGTCGTTGAGCGCCTGTTCCTTGCGTTCCGTCTGCGCGATCAGGTCGGTCAGCGGATCGGGTGCGACGGCCGGATACAGGTCGAACACGAGCCGGTACTTGTAGGTGCCGACGGGCGGCAGCGTGAACACCTGCGGCTTCACCGAGCCCTTCAGGTCGAACACCATTCGCACGACATGCGGCTGATACTGGCCGACGCGCACCGACTGGATCTGCGGATCGTTCGGCGCGATCTTCGATACGAGGTCGCGCAGCGCCTGGTCGAGCTCGAGGCCGTTCAGGTCGACGACGAGCCGGTCGGGACCCTGCAGCAGCTGTTGGCTATTCTGCAGCGGCTGGTCGGATTCGATCGTGACGCGCGTGTAATCGCGCGCGGGCCACACGCGCACGCCGAGCACCGACGACGCATGCGCGAGCCGCGGCGCGACGAGCCCGAGCACCAGCGTCGACGCGCCCGCGCGCAGGATCTGGCGGCGGCGCCAGTTGTGCGTCGCGGTGGCCGCCGATTCGATCGAGCGGAATGGTTTGATCAACATCTTTCGAGACATGCCTTTCCTGAAGCGCTGAACGCACGGACGGTGAGGGCGCGGCCGTCGCCTTTCACGTCGAGCGAGAAAACCAGATCGGGCACGCCGAGCAGGGTACCTGCCTGCTGCGGCCATTCGACGAGGCAGATCGCGCTGGAATTGAAATACTCGCGAAAGCCTGCGTCGGACCATTCGGCCGGATCGTTGAATCGATACAGATCGAAGTGATAGACCTCAAGTTCCCCGTCGTCGCGCGCGAATGCGTATGGTTCGACGAGCGTGTAGGTCGGGCTGCGTACGCGCCCCGCGTGGCCGAGGCCGCGCAGGATCGCGCGCACGAGGGTCGTCTTGCCCGCGCCGAGATCGCCGATCAGCTGGATCTGCAGTCCGTCGAATGCGTGCGCGCGGGCGAGTTCGCCGCGAGCCGCGTCGAGCGCGTGCGCGAAGCGGGTGCCGAAGGCCTCGGTCGCCGCTTCGTCGGCGAGTGCGATCACGCGCTCCGCGAGCGGGGCAGGCAGCGTGTCGGCATGAGGCGTATGGGACGTGGCTGACATTCTCGTAAAATAGTGCGATGAACCGCTTACCGGAACTCGCCGCATCCGACAGGCCTTCGGCTCATGCCGAAGGCGCGGCGCCGTGCGCGCTCGATGATGCGACGTTGACTGCGCTTGCCGCTCGCATCAGGGCGTGGGGGCGCGAATTGGGTTTCGGGGCGATCGGCATCAGCGATACCGATCTCTCGGATGCCGAAGCAGGCCTCGCCGCCTGGCTGGAAGCCGGGTACCACGGCGAAATGGATTATATGGCGAAACACGGAATGAAACGCGCGCGGCCGGCCGAACTTGTGGCCGGTACGCGACGCGTGATTTCCGCACGGCTCGCCTATCTGCCGGCCGAAACGCTCGCCGCCGACGCGCCCGATGCATCGTCCGGTGCGCTCGCGCCGCACGACTGGCGCACGCGCGAGCGCGCGCGCCTCGACGATCCGCAGGCGGCCGTCGTGTCGATCTACGCCCGCGGCCGCGACTATCACAAGGTGCTGCGCAACCGGCTGCAGACGCTCGCGGAGCGCATCGAGCGCGAGATCGGCGCGTTCGGCTACCGCGTGTTCACCGATTCGGCGCCGGTGCTCGAGGTCGAACTCGCGCAGAAGGCCGGCGTCGGCTGGCGCGGCAAGCACACGTTGCTGCTGCAGCGCGATGCGGGCTCGCTGTTCTTTCTCGGCGAGATCTACGTCGACGTGCCGCTGCCCACCGACGCGCACACGTCGCCCGATGCCGCACCCGAGACGCCCGGCGCGCACTGCGGCAGCTGCACGCGCTGCATCGATGCGTGTCCGACCGGCGCGATCGTCGAGCCGTATCGCGTCGATGCGCGCCGCTGCATCTCGTACCTGACGATCGAACTGAAAGGCAGCATTCCGGAGCCGCTGCGGCCGATGATCGGCAACCGCGTGTACGGCTGCGACGACTGCCAGCTCGTGTGTCCGTGGAACAAGTTCGCGCAGGCCGCGCCGGTCGCCGATTTCGACGTGCGGCACGGGCTCGATCGCGCGACGCTCGTCGAGCTGTTCGGCTGGGACGCCGACACGTTCGACACGCGGATGCAGGGCAGCGCGATCCGGCGCATCGGTCACGAAAGCTGGCTGCGCAATCTCGCCGTCGGGCTCGGCAATGCGTTGCGCGCGCCGGCCGATCGCCTCACGCCGCAGGCGCGCGACGCGATCGTCGCCGCGTTGCGCGCGCGGGCCGACGATCCGTCGCCGATCGTGCGCGAGCATGTCGAATGGGCGCTGCGTGCCGCATGAAGGCGGCGTAAAGTGTCGTCGGCGCGTGAGCGCGCCGCGCGTTTCACCGGTCAGGAGAAGTCCATGTTCAACGCAGTCATCGACGCACCGTTCGGCAAGGTCGGCATCCGCACCGACGGCGCGGTGGTGCGCGAGATCGTCTATCTGCCCGAGTCGGTCAGGTCCGTCGATCCGGATTCGCCGCTCGCGAAGCGCGCGGTCGAGCAGATCGAACGTTATTTCGAGCGGGCCTCGGCGCGCTTCGACCTGCCGCTCGCCAACGTCGGCAGCGCATTCCAGCATCGCGTGTGGAGCGTGATCAGCGACATTCCGCCGGGCACGGTGCTGACCTACGGACAGGTCGCGAAGCGGATCGGCAGCGCGCCGCGCGCGGTCGGCCAGGCGTGCGGCGCGAACTACTTCCCGCTCGTGATTCCGTGCCATCGCGTCGTCGCGGCGGGCGGCCTCGGCGGCTTCGCGAACCACGACGACGGCGGCTATTTCCAGAAAGTGAAGCGCTGGCTGCTGGCGCACGAGGGCGTGCCGTACCGATGAGCGAACCACTGCTTTCCTCCGACTCCGACGCCACGTCCGACGCCGCCGACGCCCGCGACGACGCGGCCGCGGCTTCGCCCGCGCTGCTCGCGAGCCGTGCGTCGATCGACGTGTTCTGCGATGCGCTGTGGCTCGAGCACGGGCTCGCGCGCAACACGCTCGATGCGTACCGGCGCGATCTGGTGCTGTTTTCGCAATGGCTGGCCGCGACGCATGACACGCCGCTCAACGCGGCCGACGAAGCGATGGTGACCGGCTACATCGCCGCGCGCAGCGACGGCAAGGCGACGTCGTCGAACCGGCGGCTGTCGGTGTTCCGTCGCTATTACGGCTGGGCCGTGCGCGAGCATCACGCGAGCGCGGATCCGACGCTGCGCATCACGTCGGCGAAGCAGGGCGCGCGGTTTCCGTCGACGCTGTCCGAGGCGCAGGTCGAAGCGCTGCTCGGCGCGCCCGACATCGCGACGCCGCTTGGCTTGCGCGATCGCACGATGCTCGAGCTGATGTACGCGAGCGGGCTGCGCGTGAGCGAGCTCGTCACGCTGAAGACGGTCGAGGTCGGGCTCAACGAAGGCGTCGTGCGCGTGATGGGCAAGGGGTCGAAGGAGCGCCTCGTGCCGTTCGGCGAAGTCGCGCACGGCTGGATCGAGCGCTATCTGCGCGACGCGCGGCCGGCGCTGCTCGGCGCGCGCGCGGCGGACGCGCTGTTCGTGACCGCACGCGGCGACGGGATGACGCGCCAGCAGTTCTGGAACATCATCAAACGCCACGCGCAGCAGGCCGACGTGCGCGCGCACTTGTCGCCGCATACGTTGCGGCACGCGTTCGCGACGCACCTGCTGAACCACGGCGCCGACCTGCGCGTCGTGCAGCTGCTGCTCGGCCACAGCGACATCTCGACCACGCAGATCTACACGCACGTCGCGCGCGAGCGGCTGAAGACGCTGCACGCGGAGCACCATCCGCGCGGTTAGGGTGATGCGGCGCGGGCGCGGGCGCGGGCGCGGGCGCCGGCGTCGGCGCCGGCCTGCGTGCGCGAAGGCGGAGGCGGGCGGCGCAGCGCGTTCCGTGCGTTCCGTGCGTTATGTTCGTTACGCGAGCTCGCGCAGCTTGTGCTTCAGCACCTTGCCCGTCGACGCGGCGGGCAGCGCATCGAGCACGCGGATGCGCGCCGGGCGCTTGTAAGGCGCGAGCCGTTGCGCGCACCACGCGTGCAGCGCGGCCTCGGTTGCCGTCGCGCCGGGCACCAGCTCGACGAACGCGAGCACTTCCTCGTTGCCCTCGACCGGCCGGCCCACGACGGCCGCCTGCACGACGTCCGGGTGCGCGTTCAGTACCTGTTCCACCTCCACCGGATACACGTTGAAACCCGAGCGGATGATCAGCTCCTTGCTGCGCCCCGCGATCGTCACCGACCCGTCGGCTTCCCGGCGCGCGAGATCGCCGGTGCTGAGCCAGCCGTCCGGCGACACGGCCGCGCGCGTCGCGTCCGAGTTGCGGTAGTAGCCAAGCATCACGTTCGGCCCGCGCACGCGGATTTCGCCGACTTCGCCGGGCGGCACGTCGGTGCCGTCCGGCGCGACGATCCGCATCTCCACGCCGGGGATCGGCACGCCGACCGAGCAATCGGTGCGCGGCGCGTCGATCGGCGTTTGCGTGATCGTCGGGCTGCTCTCCGTCATCCCGTAGCCGTTGTGCAGCGGCACGCCGTACACGCGCTCGACGCGCGCCTTCAGGTCGGCGTCGAGCGGCGAGCCGCCCGAATACGCGAAGCGCAGCCGCGGCGCATGCCACGCGTGCGCGTGCGTCTGCAGGTGCTCGAGCAGCTTCGCGTGCATCGCCGGCACGCCCTGGAAGATCGTCACGCCTTCGTCGGCGAGCGCGACGCGCACGGCCTCCGGCGAGAAGCGCGGCGCGAGCCGCAGCGTCGCGCCCGCGTACAGGCTGCCGAGGCACACCGACGCGAGCCCGTACACGTGCGACACCGGCAGCACCGTATAGACGACATCGTCCGGCGACACGCCGCGCAACGCGCTCGACGTTGCCGCGATGAACAACAGGTTGCGATGCGACAGCATCACGCCTTTGGGCGTGCCGGTCGTGCCGGTCGTATAGATCAGCGCCGCGCATTGCGCTGCGCCGTCAGCCGCGACCGGTTCGCCGGGCGCGCTTGCGTCAACGCGGTGCGACCACGCGCCGATGTCGACCGGCAGCGTGCTGGCGGGCGTCGCGTCGTAGCGCACGGCGTGCGCGCGTGCGTCGGGCGACGCTTCCGTCGCGAACGCGATCAGCTTCGGCCGCGCGTGCGCGGCGATCGCATCGAGTTCGCTCGCCGACAGCCGCGCGTTCGACACGAGCGCCCACGCGTCGACGCGGGCAACCGCGAACAGCAGCACGATCTGCGCGACGCTGTTTTCCGCGACGATCATCACGCGATCGCCGCCGCGCACGCCGAGCTCCGCAAGCCGTGCGGCGGCCGCGACGACGGCCTGCGCCAGCTCGCCGTACGACAGGCGGCGCGCGTCCTCGATCAGCGCCGGGTGTGCGGGCGCTTGCGCGGCCCAGCGGGCGGGCACGTCGGCGATGCGACCGGGCAGCGCGGCGAGCAGCGCCGCGACGTCGAGCGGCGCGGATGAGCGGACAGGCGAGGTCATGGCGTCTCCAGAAGAAGGGCCGGGCGGCGGCGCGGCGAGTTTTGCGAACGATCGTGCCATGACGACGGGCGCGCCACAATCAGCCAATCGGGCAATAGCACTTCGCGATGTACGCAATGATGATGGAGCAGGGCGTCGCGACGACGGGCGCGACAACCGGCGCCCGCCCGCCGGGCAAAAAGGGCCGCGAGTATACCGCCGGTGCGCGGCAGGCTGCCGCGAACCCGGCACGGTGCACGACAGCACGACGGCACGACAGCACGACAGCACGACAGCACG
>NZ_ML058605.1:219240-244357 GCF_003635165.1 Burkholderia sp. Nafp2/4-1b
CACGACAGCACGACAGCACGATCGCGTCCGCCGGTCGTTCGCCATTAAAATGCCGCCATGAGCAAATCCAGACACGTGTCCGAGACGCCCGCGACCCAGCTGCTGCGCCGCCACGGCGTCGCGTTCGACGAGCATCCGTACGACTACGTCGAGCACGGCGGCACCGGCGAGTCGGCGCGCCAGCTCGGCGTCGACGAGCACAGCGTCGTGAAGACGCTCGTGATGGAGGACGAGCACGCGAAGCCGCTGATCGTGCTGATGCACGGCGATCGCACGGTATCGACCAAGAATCTCGCGCGGCAGATCGGCGCGAAGCGCGTCGAGCCGTGCAAGCCCGACGTCGCGAACCGCCATTCGGGCTACCTGGTCGGCGGCACGTCGCCGTTCGGCACGCGCAAGACGATGCCCGTGTACGTCGAGTCGACGATCCTCGAGCTGCCGACGATCTACCTGAACGGCGGCCGCCGCGGCTATCTCGTCAGCCTCGCGCCGGCGGTGCTCACGACGCTGCTCGGCGCGACGCCCGTGCAGTGCGCGAGCGTCGACTGAGGGTTTCACCTTCGTGGCAGGCCTCGCCCGTTCGGTAGAATGGGCGCCGTTTCGGCCGGGCGCGCCCGGCCGTCCCTTCATCGATACGTTGAAAGAAGAGTTCTCCGCATGCAGATCCTGCTCGCCGCACTTGTTGCCTACCTGATCGGTTCGGTGTCGTTCGCCGTCGTCGTCAGCGCCGCGATGGGCCTGGCCGATCCCCGTTCGTACGGGTCGAAGAATCCCGGCGCGACCAACGTGCTGCGCAGCGGCAACAAGAAGGCCGCGATCCTGACGCTGCTGGGCGATGCGTTCAAGGGCTGGCTCGCCGTCTGGCTCGCGCGGCGCTTCGGGCTGCCCGACGTCGCCGTCGCGTGGGTCGCGATCGCCGTGTTCCTCGGCCACCTGTATCCGGTGTTCTTCCGCTTCCAGGGCGGCAAGGGCGTCGCGACCGCGGCCGGCGTGCTGCTCGCCGTGCACCCGGTGCTCGGCCTCGCGACCGCGCTGACCTGGCTGATCGTCGCGTTCTTCTTCCGCTATTCGTCGCTCGCGGCGCTGGTGGCGGCCGTGTTCGCACCGGTGTTCGACGTGTTCCTGTTCGGTACGCGCCACAACCCGGTCGCGTGGGCCGTGCTCGCGATGAGCGTGCTGCTCGTGTGGCGTCACCGCGGCAACATCTCGAAGCTGCTGGCGGGGCAGGAAAGCCGGATCGGCGACAAGAAGAAGGCGGCGGCCGACGGCGGCGCGCAGGACGGCGGGAAGGCCTGAGCAACGGGGTGTGCCGCTGCCGCCCACCGGCGCGCCTCGTGTGAGGCGCCCGGCGGCGCGGCGTGAATCGCTGACGGCGCGGCCGAGCACGCCGTCGACCGCGTCGATCAGTCGCGGAAGTTGTTGAAGTCGAGCGGCGTGTCGGTCACGTCCTTGCGCAGCATCGCGATCACGCTCTGCAGATCGTCGCGCTTGGTGCCAGCCACGCGCACCGCGTCGCCCTGGATGCTCGCCTGCACCTTGATCTTGCTGTCTTTCACGAGCCTGACGATCTTCTTCGCGAGGTCGCCCGTCACGCCTTTCTTCACGGTGACGACCTGCTTGACCTTGTCGCCGCCGATCTTCTCGACCTTGCCGTAGTCGAGGAAGCGCACGTCGACGTTGCGCTTCGCGAGCTTGTTGATCAGCACGTCCTTGACCTGGCCGAGCTTGAAATCGTCGTCGGCGAACAGCGTCAGCTCGCGTTCCTTCTGCTCGACGCGTGCGTCGGAGCCCTTGAAGTCGAAGCGCGTCGAAATTTCCTTGTTCGACTGCTCGATGGCGTTCTTCACTTCGATCATGTTCGCTTCGGAAACGACGTCGAACGATGGCATGGCATTCTCCCTTGAGGTGCGGGCGCCCGGCTCGCGCGCGGGCACTCGCTATAATTGCGGACTGTTTGCCATTTTACCGATGCCCCTCCGTTTGCCCAAGGCCGGCCGTTGCGCCCGCCGCCGGCGGACGTGACCGCGAATGCCGATGCCTCCTGACGATTCCGCCCTGTCGCTGCTCCCCGACTATCCGCTCGCCGCGCACAACACGTTCGGCATCGCCGCGACCGCGCGTTTCGCCGCCCGCATCACCGATGCCGCGCAGTTCGCGGCGCTGCATCGCGACCCGCGCGTCGCGCCGCTGGCGCAGCTCGTGCTCGGCGGCGGCAGCAACGTCGTGTTCACGCGCGATTTCGACGGCGTCGTGCTGCTCGACGAGATCGCCGGCCGCCGCATCGTGCGCGAGGACGACGACGCATGGTACGTCGAGGCCGGCGGCGGCGAGACCTGGCACGCATTCGTCGCATGGACGCTCGAGCACGGGATGCCGGGCCTCGAGAACCTCGCGCTGATTCCGGGCACCGTCGGCGCCGCGCCGATCCAGAACATCGGCGCGTATGGCCTCGAGATGAAGACGTACTTCGATTCGCTGGTCGCCGTCGAGCTCGCGACGGGGCGCAGCGAGCGCTTCGACGCCGCGCGCTGCGCATTCGGTTATCGCGACAGCTTCTTCAAGCGGGAAGGGCGCGGCCGCTTCGCGATCGTGTCGGTGACGTTCCGGCTGCCGAAACAATGGACGCCGCGGCTCGGCTACGCGGACGTCACGCGCGAGCTCGACGCGCGCGGCATTGCTCCCGATGCGGCGACGCCGCGCGACGTGTTCGACGCGGTCGTCGCGATCCGCCGCGCGAAGCTGCCCGATCCGCTCGTGCTCGGCAATGCCGGGAGCTTCTTCAAGAATCCGGTGATCGACGTCGCGCAGTTCGATGCGCTGCGCGCGCGCGCGCCGGACGTCGTGTCGTATCCGCAGCCGGACGGGCAGGTGAAGCTCGCGGCCGGCTGGCTGATCGATCAGTGCGGCTGGAAAGGGCGCGCGCTCGGCGCTGCGGCCGTGCACGACCGGCAGGCGCTCGTGCTGGTCAATCGCGGCGGTGCGACGGGTGCCGATGTGTTCGCATTGGCGCGCGCAATTCAGGACGACGTGCGCACGCGCTTCGGCGTCGAGCTCGAACCCGAGCCGGTGTGCGTGTAGCGCGGCCGTCGACCTCGTTTTCAACTGCGCAAACGAAAAGCGCCGATCGACGATCGGCGCTTTTTTTCGCGTGCCGCCGGGGATGCCGGCGGTGCGTAAGTACGTAAGTACGGTGTACCGGGGTCAGTGCTTGAGACGGCCGAGCAGCAGGAACTCCATCAGCGCCTTCTGCACGTGCAGGCGGTTTTCCGCCTCGTCCCACACGACGCTCTGCGGGCCGTCGATCACGCCGGCCGTCACTTCCTCGCCGCGGTGTGCCGGCAGGCAATGCATGAAGAGCGCGTCCGCATTCGCGTGACCCATCATTTCCTCGTCGACGCACCAGTCGGCAAATGCCTGCATGCGCGCTTCGTTCTCGGCTTCGAAACCCATGCTCGTCCACACGTCGGTCGTCACGAGATCGGCGCCCTTGCACGCTTCGTTCGGATCGTCGAACACTTCGTAGAACGGGGCGCTGTCCGGCGACACGAGCTTCATGTCGAGCGCATAGCCCGGCGGCGTCGACAGGCGCAGCTTGAAGCCGAGGATCTGCGCGGCCTCGATCCACGTGTACAGCATGTTGTTCGCATCGCCGACCCACGCGACCGTCTTGCCGGCGATCGGGCCGCGGTGCTCGTAGTACGTGAAGATGTCCGCGAGCACCTGGCACGGGTGGTATTCGTTGGTCAGGCCGTTGATCACCGGCACGCGGGAGTTCTGCGCGAAGCGCGTGATCACGTCCTGCTCGAACGTGCGGATCATGATGATGTCGACCATTCGCGAGATGACCTGCGCCGAATCTTCGACGGGCTCGCCGCGGCCGAGCTGCGTGTCGCGCGTGCTCATGAACACCGCGTGGCCGCCGAGCTGGAAGATGCCGGCTTCGAACGACAGGCGCGTGCGCGTCGAGCTCTTCTCGAAAATCATCGCGAGCGTGCGGTCGTGCAGCGGATGATAGGTCTCGTAGTTCTTGAACTTGCGCTTCAGGATACCCGTGCGTTCGAGCACGTACTCGTAGTCTTCCAGCGAGAAATCCTTGAACTGCAGGTAGTGACGAATGGTTTTGGCGGTCATGAAACGAGATACGGCGGGTCGGACCGGCCGCGGGGCCGGACGGCGCCGCCGTCGGGTGTGGATAACTCAAAGCAGCATAAAGGATTTTCTGTGCTTTGACGAGCCGCGGCGATAACCGGGGCGCGATCGCAACGCGTGCGGACGGGCGTCGGAAGAGGGGCCGCGAGACGGCGCTCGATGCCGCACTGCGGTATAATTCAAAAGTTTTCTCCAGCCCGGCAGGCAAGCCTTTTCGCGCTCTGCCGGACACAAGCCATGCGCTGCACACATCCGGTGCGGCGCGCCGGCGGCACGCAGCGACGGCCCGTTTTCGGGATATCGGAGCGCGTGTGCGGCCGTCCCTCCAGCTTTGTGTTCGCGTATCCAGGCGCCGTCGCCTGGACATCGCCGGGCCGTCACTTGGGTAACCACATGGCTGAAACCCCTCCGACCGAATTCTTCATCCAGGGCATCACGAAAGACGGGAAAAAGTTTCGCCCGAGCGACTGGTCGGAACGTCTGGCCGGCGTGATGGCCTGCTTCGGGCCGGGTGCGAGCGGGCCGAATGCGCGCCTGAAATATTCGCTGTACGTGCGCCCGACGATGCTCGGCGATCTGAAATGCGTGATCCTCGATTCGAGGCTGCGCGACGTCGAGCCGATGGCGTTCGATTTCGTGTTGAACTTCGCGAAGGACAACAACCTCGTCGTGACCGAGGCGTGCGAACTGCCGGACTACCACGAGAAGAAGTGAACTCGACGGGCGCGCACATGCCGCGCCCGCGCGCGGCGATCCATTCGATGCGCTGCGCGCGCGATGCACAGCAAAAAAGCCCGCCTAGGCGGGCTTTTTTGCGATCGCAGGAAACAGGAGCACCCGCCGAAGCGGGCGCGCCAGATTTACGCTGCTGCCTGCACGCCCTTGACGGCTGCGGCGAGGCGGCTCTTGCTGCGAGCGGCCTTGTTCTTGTGAACGATCTTCTTGTCGGCGATCGTGTCGATCGTCTTCACGGCAGCCTTGAACAGCTCGGCAGCCTTAGCCTGGTCGCCGGCTTCAACAGCCTTGCGGACCGACTTGATCGCGGTACGGAATTTCGAGCGCAGCGCCGAGTTGTGCGAATTTGCCTTCGCGGCTTGGCGGGCGCGCTTGCGTGCTTGTGCGGAGTTAGCCATGACGGTTCCTTATCCTGTCCTGTTTCCAGAGCTTGGAGCCTGACGGCCAAGCGCTGCTTTTCGATCCGTCCCCTGAGAGCGATTGCCCAGGGGCGCATAAAAAACGGTGATTTTAACCGAGGCCGAGACATGAAAACGACAGGCGCCGTGCATGTACAGGCTCAGAAACCGGCGATTATAGCAACAAAATCAAGCCTATGGCAAGTTCCGCGTGACATCGGCCGGGCGGGGCGCCGGCAACGCACGTGCATTTCGCATCCGCCCGTGCCGGGACACGCAACGTCCGTATAATAAGCGCCCCATGAATCTATTCCGAGCCCTGCTGACGGTCAGCGGCTTCACGCTGCTGTCGCGCGTGACCGGACTGGCCCGCGAGACGCTGATCGCCCGTGCGTTCGGCGCCAGTCAATACACCGACGCGTTCTACGTCGCCTTCCGCATTCCGAACCTGCTGCGCCGCCTCTCTGCCGAAGGCGCGTTCTCGCAGGCGTTCGTGCCGATCCTGGCCGAGTTCAAGAACCAGCAAGGGCACGACGCGACCAAGGCGCTCGTCGACGCGATGTCGACCGTGCTCGCGTGGGCGCTCGCCGCGCTGTCGGTGCTCGGCATCGCCGGCGCGTCGTGGGTCGTGTTCGCGGTCGCGTCCGGCCTGCACACCGACGGGCAGGCATTCCCGCTCGCGGTCACGATGACGCGGATCATGTTCCCGTACATCGTGTTCATCTCGCTGACGACGCTCGCGTCCGGCGTGCTCAACACCTACAAGAGCTTCTCCTTGCCGGCGTTCGCGCCGGTGCTGCTCAACGTCGCGTTCATCGCCGCGGCCGTGTTCGTCGCGCCGCATCTGAAGGTGCCGGTGTTCGCGCTCGCGTGGGCCGTGATCGCCGGCGGCGTGCTGCAGTTCCTCGTGCAGCTGCCGGGCCTGAAGAAGATCGACATGGTGCCGCTGATCGGCGTCAACCCGGTGCGCGCGCTGCGCCATCCCGGTGTGAAGCGCGTGCTTGCAAAGATGGTGCCCGCGACGTTCGCGGTGTCGGTCGCGCAGCTGTCGCTGATCATCAACACCAACATCGCATCGCGGCTCGGGCAGGGCGCGGTGTCGTGGATCAACTACGCCGACCGCCTGATGGAATTCCCGACCGCGCTGCTCGGCGTCGCGCTCGGCACGATCCTGCTGCCGAGCCTGTCGAAGGCGCACGTCGACGCCGATACGCATGAATATTCGGCGCTGCTCGACTGGGGGCTGCGCGTCACGTTCCTGCTCGCGGCGCCGAGCGCGCTCGCGCTGTTCTTCTTCGCGACGCCGCTCACCGCGACGCTCTTCAACTACGGCAAGTTCGACGCGCATACCGTGACGATGGTCTCGCGCGCGCTCGCGACCTACGGGATCGGCCTCGTCGGCATCATCCTGATCAAGATCCTCGCGCCGGGCTTCTATGCGAAGCAGGACATCAAGACGCCGGTGAAGATCGCGATCGGCGTGCTGATCGTCACGCAGCTCTCGAACTACGTGTTCGTGCCGCTGATCGGCCATGCGGGGCTCACGCTGAGCATCGGCGTCGGCGCGTGCCTGAACTCGCTGCTGCTGTTCCTCGGGCTGCGCAAGCGCGGCATCTACCAGCCGTCGCCGGGCTGGCCGCGCTTTTTCGTGCAGTTGATCGGCGCGGCGCTCGTGCTCGCGGGCTTGATGCACTGGTGCGCGATCAGCTTCGACTGGACCGGCATGCGCGCGCAGCCGCTCGATCGCGTCGCATTGATGGCCGCGTGCCTCGTGCTGTTCGCTGCACTATATTTCGGTATGTTGTGGGTGATGGGCTTCAAATACGCTTACTTCAGAAGGCGCGCCAAGTGACGACCGCAATGACCCGCGTCCTCGACTACTTCAGCACGCTCGTGGCGGACGACGACAGTCTGCCCGTCACCGAGACCGCGCTGTCGCTCGCACAGGACGCGTATCCCGACCTCGACCTGCAGGGCACGCTGGCCGAACTCGACATGCTGGCCGCGCGGCTGCGCCGCCGGCTCACCGACGATGCGGACCTGAAGGACCGCGTCGCCGCGCTCAACGAGTTCTTCTTCCGCGAACTCGGCTTCGCGTGCAATCACAACGATTACTACGACCCCGATAACAGCCACCTGAACGCGGTGCTGAAGCGGCGTCGCGGGATTCCGATCTCGCTGTCGGTGCTGTATCTCGAGCTGGCCGAGCAGATCGGCGTGCCGGCGCGCGGCGTGTCGTTCCCCGGCCACTTCCTGCTGCGCGTGACGCTGCCGGACGGCGACCTGATCATCGATCCGACCAACGGCCATTCGCTGTCGGAAGCCGAGATGGTCGAGATGCTCGAGCCGTACGTCGCGCGGGCGGCGGGCGCGGTCGACAGCGCGTTGCGCGCGCTGCTGCAGCCTGCCACGAGCCGCGAGATCATCGCGCGGATGCTGCGCAACCTGAAGACGATCTATCTGCAGACGGAACGCTGGCAGCGGTTGCTCGCCGTCCAGCAGCGGCTCGTGATCCTGCTGCCGGAACAGCTCGACGAAGTGCGCGACCGCGGTTTCGCGTATGCGCGGCTCGACTACCTGCGCCCGGCGCTCGAGGATCTCGAGCAGTATCTCGGCGAGCGGCCCGATGCGGAAGACGCGACCGTCGTCGAATCGCAGGTCACCGAATTGCGGCAGCGGATGCAGCGCGACGGCGAGGACTGAGCCGCCGCCGGAACCCGCAGCACCATGAAGAACGCCCGCATCGCGGGCGTTGTTGTTTGTTTGCAGTCGTTTGCAGTTATTTCGGCTGCATCCGGATCGCGCCGTCGAGGCGGATCACTTCGCCGTCGAGCATCGGGTTCTCGACGATCTGGCGCACCAGCAGCGCGTATTCGTCCGGTTTGCCGAGCCGCGGCGGGAACGGCAGCATCGGCGTCTCGAACCCGCCGTCGGGCGCCGGCCAGGCCGGCACGGTCGTGCGGATCGAAGCCAGACGAAACGACTGAACCAGACAAAAAAAGCCGCCCGGGAAGGGCGGCTTGCGGGTGCACGACGCAGTGCTTCGGTGCTTACTTCAGTGCGTCGAATGCACGCTCGCGGATCTCATCCACGGTGCCGAGGCCCGAGATCTTGCGATACTGCGGAGCCTTCAGGCCGTTTTCCTCGCCGCGCTGCGCCCAGTCGCCGTAGTACGTGATCAGCGGCTTGGTCTGCGCTTCGTACACTTCGAGACGCTTCAGGACGGTTTCTTCCTTGTCGTCGTCGCGCTGGATCAGCGGTTCGCCCGTTACGTCGTCCTGGCCCTCGACCTTCGGCGGGTTGAACTTCACGTGGTACGTGCGGCCCGATGCCGGGTGGGTGCGGCGGCCGCTCATGCGCTCGACGATTTCCGAGAACGGCACGTCGATTTCCAGCACGTAGTCGATCGCGACGCCGGCTTCCTTCATCGCGTCAGCCTGCGCGATCGTGCGCGGGAAGCCGTCGAACAGGTAGCCGTTCGCGCAGTCCGCTTCCTTCAGGCGCTCCTTCACGAGGCCGATGATCAGCGCGTCCGGCACGAGCTTGCCGGCGTCCATGTAGCCCTTCGCCTCGACGCCGAGCGGCGTGCCGGCCTTGACGGCCGCGCGCAGCATGTCGCCCGTCGAGATTTGCGGGATGCCGAACTTTTCCTTGATGAAGTTTGCCTGGGTGCCCTTTCCCGCGCCGGGCGCGCCCAACAGGATCAAACGCATGGTGATATCTCCAGTATGTAGATTCGTGTGGCGAGACGCAAAAGCGTCGGCGACAGCGTGCGCGGGGCTTGCCTGGCGCGCGGCGCATCGGTCTGACGCGGCGCGTCGGCGGAAAGCGACGCGCGGCTGCCGGAGCGGGCCGTGGCGGGGTCAAGCGAGAACGCGCGGGTCGCGGACGGCTCGCACAATCGCCTGATTATGCCACGGGTTATTTTGAAGTCGGCCGAAAAAGGGCCTGCACGCGTGCGAGATCGGCCGGCGTATCGATGCCGGCTTCCGGCGCATGCTCGGTGATCAGCACCGCGATGCGCTCGCCGTGCCACATCGCACGCAGCTGTTCGAGCTGCTCGGCCTGCTCGATCGGCGCCTGCGCGAGCGACGGATAGGTGCGCAGGAAACGCGCGCGATACGCGTAGAGACCAATGTGTCGATGCACCGGAAACGCCGGTGCTGGCATGGCTGAGACGTCGGGCCAGTGCGGCAGGTACGCGTCGCGGCTCCACGGAATCGGTGCTCGCGAGAAGTACATCGCGACGTTGCGCGCATCGAGCGCGACTTTCACGATGTTCGGGTTGAACACGTCGGCGGCGTCGTGGATCGGGTGCGCGGCGGTCGCGATCGCGCAGTCCGGATGCGCGGCGAGGTGCGACGCTACGTCGCGCACGAGCGCCGGGTCGATCAGCGGTTCGTCGCCCTGCACGTTGACGACGACGGTGTCGTCGCTCCACCCGAACGTCGCCGCGACTTCCGCGAGCCGGTCGGTGCCGGATGGATGATCGGCGCGCGTGAGCACCGCTTCGAAACCGTGTTCGCGCGCCGCGTCGAGCACGCTCTGCGCGTCGGACGCGACGAGCACCTGCTGCGCACCCGCTTCGCGTGCGCGCTCGGCGACGCGCACGACCATCGGCTTGCCGCCGAGATCGGCGAGCGGCTTGTTCGGCAGGCGCGTCGACGCGAGCCGGGCAGGAATGACGGCGATGAAGGGCTGCGGATGAGTCATCGGGGTTGGGCGGTGAGAAGAGCGGGGGCGGGGCGGGCGGCACATCGAACGCCGGCCGCCCGGCAGGCCTCGGCACGCGGGCGCGGCGAGCCGCGGGCGCATGCCGGTGCAGCGATCAGGCGTTCAGCTGCCGGCCGGGCCGGCCGGGTCGACCGGCGTGCCTTCGACGGTCTGGCGCGCTTCGTCGACGAGCATCACGGGGATGCCGTCGCGGATCGGGTAGGCGAGCTTGTCCGCGTTGCAGATCAGCTCCTGCGCGGCGCGGTCGTAGTGGAGCGGGCCTTTGCAGATAGGGCACACAAGGATTTCAAGCAGGCGAGCGTCCACGGAGTTTCTCCACAACGAGGGCAATGAGGCGAGGATCGAGCGCGGCTTCGACGGGGACGACCCACAGCCGAGCGTCGCGCCAGGAAGCACCCAATTTTACTGCATCCTTCTCGGTAATCAGGATCGCATCGACTGCATCGTCGACGAACGGATTGTCGGCGAACGCGTAATGGTCGGGCAGCGCGCGCGTCGCCGGGGCGAGGCCGGCCGCGCGCAGCGTCGCGAAAAAGCGCTCCGGCGCGCCGATCCCGGCGGCGGCGAGCACGCGCTCGTTCGCGAACTGCGACAGCGGGCGCCGCAGCGCCGGCTGGTCGAGATGCCACGCGGCACCCGGGCTCAGCGCGAGCGCATAGGTGTCGGGCCACGGCGGCAGCGTGCCGCTGTACGGATCGTTGACGAGCGTCGCGTCGCGGTGGCGCGACAGCGGCTCGCGCAGCGGGCCGGCCGGCAACAGGAAGCCGTTGCCGCCGAGCCGGTGGTCGAACACGACGAGCTCGACCGCGCGCGCGAGGCGATAGTGCTGCAGGCCGTCGTCGCTGACGATCACGTCGACGTCCGGATGCGCGGCGCGCAGCGCCTGCGCGGCTGCGACGCGATCCGGGCACACCCACACGGGCGCGCCGGTGCGGCGCGCGATCAACAGCGGTTCGTCGCCGGCCGCGCTCGCGCGCGACGCAGGTGTGACCGCGGTCGGGGCCTTCACGTTCGCGCCGTAGCCGCGCGACACGACGCCCGGCGTGAAACCGGCCGCGCGCAGCGCATCGACCAGCGCGATCACGGTCGGCGTCTTGCCGGTGCCGCCGACGGTCACGTTGCCGACCACGACGACCGGCACGCCGACGTCGACCGGTTGCTTCCAGCCCTGCGCATAGGCAGTGCGGCGCAGCGCCGCGCACAGGCCGAACACGCACGCGAACGGCGTGAGCGCCCACGCGAGTGCGCCGCGCCGCTGCCATTCGCGCGTGAGCCGCGCTTCGAGCCGCGCGAGCGGGCCGCCGGGCGCGCTCATCGGGCCGGGCGGCGCGCGTCGTGCGCCGCGGCGTGGGACGGATTGATCAAGGCGGATTCTCCGTTGGGCGGCGCATGCCGCAAGGTCTTCGGAAGGCGGCACTCTAGCGCGCCGCACGCGGGCGCGGCAAGCGCGGCCGGACTATGCACCCGATGGGGCCGGATGGACGCGGGCTGTGGATAAGTCTGTGAAAAACTCTCGGCCCGTCCGCGTCAAACGCCCGTCGGGCGGACATCGAATCGGCGGCGAACGGAACCGTAATGTTTAAAAATCGATAAGAATCAACGCGTTATGCGGAATCGTCTGGATTTTTCCGCGGTTTTCAACTGTTTTTGGCGGACGATTGCCAGAGTGTGGACACATTTCGCACTGCGCGGCGCGCACGCTCGACGCTGGACGTCGCGCGCGTGTCGGACTATCGTGTCGCCGCCAGCACTCATCCGATCGCCCATGTTTTCCGACTCCTCTTTTTCCGCGCCCGGCGCTACGCGCGGCGGCGACGAAGTGATTCCCGTTTCGGCGCTCAACCGCGCGATTTCGACGATGCTCGAGCGCTCGTTTCCGCTGCTGTGGATTTCGGGCGAAGTGTCGAATTTCACGCGCGCCGCGAGCGGCCACTGGTATTTCTCGATCAAGGACCAGCAGGCGCAGATGCGCTGCGTGATGTTCCGCGGTCGCGCGCAGTACGCGGAATTCACGCCGCGCGAAGGCGACCGGATCGAGGTGCGCGCGGTCGTCACGATGTACGAGCCGCGCGGCGAAGTGCAGCTCAACGTCGAGGCCGTGCGGCGCACCGGGCAAGGGCGCCTGTACGAGGCATTCCTGCGCCTGAAGGCGCAGCTCGAGGCCGAAGGGCTGTTCGCACCCGAGCGCAAGCGGCCGCTGCCGGCGCACCCGCGCGCGATCGGCATCGTCACGTCGCTGCAGGCCGCCGCGCTGCGCGACGTGCTGACCACGCTCGCGCGCCGCGCGCCGCACATCCCGGTGATCGTCTATCCGGCGCCGGTGCAGGGCGCGGGCTCGGCCGAAAAGCTCGTCGCGGCGGTGCAGACGGCAAACGCGCGCCGCGAGGTCGACGTGCTGCTCGTCTGTCGCGGCGGCGGCTCGATCGAGGATCTGTGGTCGTTCAACGATGAAGCGCTCGCCCGTGCGATCGCGGCGAGCGACCTGCCGGTCGTCAGCGGCGTCGGCCACGAAACCGATTTCACGATCGCGGACTTCGCGGCCGACCTGCGCGCGCCCACGCCGACCGGCGCGGCCGAACTCGCGAGCCCGCAGCGCGCATTGCTGTTGCGCGAGGTCGCCGAGCGGCAGCGTGCGCTGGCGCGCTGCCTCGAACGCGGCCTCGAGCAGCGTGCGCAACAGCTCGACTGGCTCGCGCGCCGGCTCGTCAGCCCGGCCGAGCGGCTGCAGCGGCAGCGCACGCATATCCAGCAACTGACGGTGCGGCTCGCGTCGGCGGCGTCGCGGCCGGTGCGCGACGCGCGCGCGCGTTTCGCGCTCGCGCAATTGCGCTGGCAGCGTGCGCGGCCCGACCCGGCGCAGGCGCGCCATGCGCTCGCCGGGCTGTCGCAACGTCTCACGGTCGCGCTGCAGCGCCGTCATGAACGTGACACCGCACGCGTGTCGGCCTGTGCGGCGCGGCTCGAGGTGTTGAGCCCGCAGCGCACGCTCGAGCGCGGCTACGCGGCGTTGATCGACACGCAGACGGGCCGCGCGGTGCGCGCGCCGAATGCGCTCAAACCGCAGCGCCGCCTGACCGTGCATCTTGCCGAAGGCTCGGCCGACGTGTCGCTCGCCGACGTGCAGCCGCGGCTGACCGACTCGATGTGATGCGCGCGGCGTAAGCGAAACGCAGGTTACGCGGCCGGCGTCCGCACGCGCCGCGCACATCGGGTGCGCCGAGCGCGGGAACGGATGCTGCGCGTCGCCGTGTCGTCCTGTCGGGTGAAGCGCCAGCGCCGATTTTCTGCATACCGCGGATAAATGCCCGTGAGTTTGCGGGGATATTCGGACTCGCCTACAATCGGACGCTCGGCAGCATTCAACACAGCCTCCCTACATACTCAACGAAGGAATCGCCATGGCTCATACGCTCCCGCCGCTCCCGTACGCTGAAGACGCACTCGCGCCGACCATCTCGAAAGAGACGATCGAGTACCACTACGGCAAGCACCATCAGGCTTATGTGACGAACCTGAACAATCTGATCCCGGGCACGGAATTCGAAAACCTGCCGCTGGAAGAGATCATCAAGAAGTCGTCGGGCGGCATCTTCAACAACGCCGCGCAAATCTGGAACCACACGTTCTTCTGGAACAGCCTGTCGCCGAACGGCGGCGGCGCACCGTCGGGCGCGCTGGGCGACGCGATCAACGCGAAGTGGGGTTCGTACGACGCGTTCAAGGAAGCGTTCTCGAAGGCCGCGGTCGGCACGTTCGGTTCGGGCTGGGCATGGCTCGTGAAGAAGGCCGACGGTTCGCTCGACATCGTGTCGACGAGCAACGCCGCCACGCCGCTGACGACGGCCGACAAGCCGCTGCTGACCATCGACGTGTGGGAACACGCGTACTACATCGACTACCGCAACGCACGTCCGAAGTTCGTCGAAGCGTTCTGGAACATCGTGAACTGGGACTTCGCAGCGAAGAACTTCGCGTAAGTCCGGGCGGCCTGCGCGCCGTTGCGGCGCGCGGCACCCTAGAACGAAAAAGCCCTCGTCACGAGGGCTTTTTTGTTTTTGTCAGGCGTGAAACGACTCGGTGCGCTGCCTTCGACGAATCAGGCGACCATCGTCGACAACCAGCCAAGCGCCGCGCTCGCGATCACGACGGCCCACGGCGGCACGCGCCAGAACGCGAGCGCGACGAACGCGACGAGCGCCGCCGCGAAATCGCGCGGCGACACGATCGTCTCGCTCCACACCGGGTGATAGAGCGCCGCGAGCAGCAGCCCGACGACGGCCGCGTTCACGCCCGCGAGCGCGGCCTGCATGCGCGTACTGCGGCGCAGGCGTTCCCAGAACGGCGCGGTGCCCGCGACGAGCAGGAACGACGGCGCGAAGATCGACGCGAGCGCGATCGTCCCGCCGAGCCAGCCGTTCGGCGCGTCGCGCAGCGATGCACCGAGGAATGCGGAAAAGGTGAAGAGCGGTCCCGGCACGGCCTGCGCGACACCGTAGCCGGCCAGGAACGCCGAATCACCGACCCAGCCCGGTGCGACGACCGCGGCCTGCAGCAGCGGCAGCACGACGTGACCGCCGCCGAACACCAGCGCACCGGTGCGGAAGAACGCATCGACCACCGCCAGCGTGTGCGAATGGAGCGCGCCGGCTGCAAACGGCAACGCGACGATCAGTGCGGCGAACAGCACGAGCCACAGCGCGCCCGCACGGTGCGACACGTGCAGCGGCAGCGGCTCGTGCGCGGCGCGCTCGGGCTGCGGCAACAGCACGAGACCGGCGGCGCCGGCCGCGGCGATCACGATCACCTGCAGCCACGCGGTCGGCGCAACGAGCGCGATGCAGGCCGCGATGGCCATCAGCGTGACGCGGCGCGCATCCGGGCACAGCGTGCGCGCCATGCCCCACACCGCCTGCGCGATCACCGCGACCGACACGATGCGCAACCCGTGCAGCGCGCCGGCCGCGAGCGGCGTGCCGGTCGCGTGCACACCGAGCGCGAAGAGCATCATCAGCAGCGCCGACGGCAGCGTGAAGCCGAGCCATGCGGCGAACATCCCCGCATAGCCCGCGCGCGACAGGCCTATCGCCATCCCGACCTGGCTGCTCGCCGGCCCGGGCAGGAACTGGCACAGCCCGACGAGATCCGCATACGCGCGCTCGGTCAGCCAGCCGCGCCGCGTGACGAACGCATCGCGCAAGTAGCCGAGATGCGCGACGGGGCCGCCGAACGACGTGAGGCCGAGCCGCAGGAACGCGACGAATACGGGCCACGCGTGGCGGGAAGGGGCGGTGACGGTCGACGTGTTCAAGCGCGTGTGCGGTGAGGAAAAGGGAATGAGCCGCCACGATAGCGCGAAGCGATGACGGCGGGAATGCGGCGATGGCGCGACGGCGTCGGTGCGCGGTCGGTCCGCAGTCGATGCGCGATCAGTACGTACCGTCCGGCAGGCCGCTCGCGCGGCGCAGCGCGCCGACGTCGACGAGTTCGATCTCGCCGACATGCAGCCGCACGATGCCGTCCGCCTGCAGCGCCTTCAGCAGCTGGTTGGTGGTCTGCCGCGTCAGCGATAGCATCGCCGCCAGCTTTTCCTGCGACAGCCGGATACGCGTGCGGCCGGCGCTGATCCCGCCGTAGCCGTCGGCGATCATCAGCAACCGCGCGGCGAGCCGCTGCGCGGCCGGCATCACGCTCATCGATTCGACGGTCAGGAAACTGAGGCGCAGCTTTTGCGCCATCAGCAGCGCGAACTGCCGCCAGTATTGCGGCGTCGCGTCGAGCATCGCGAGCAGCGCGTGATGCGGCACGTGCAGCAGCAGCGTGTCATCGAGCGCGATCGCGTCGTGCGTGCGCGGCTGGCCGTCGAACAGCGCGATCTCGCCGAACCACGTGACGGGCTCGACGACCGTCAGCAGCGCTTCCTTGCCCTGCGCATCCACCGCGCCTATGGTGAGGGAACCCGTCAGCACCGCATACAGCCCGCATGGCGGGTCGCCGCGGCGGAACAGCGCGTGGCCGGCCGGCACGCGGCGCAGCGCGGCGCGGGCGAGCAGGTCGTCGCGCATCGCGGGCGGCAGCGCCGCAAACCACGGGTGCGCTTCGATCTGCGGCAGGTACGGGGCGAGCGACGAGGGCATGGGCACGCGATGTCGGGTAGCTGACAGAGGTTCTCGGGCGTGACGCGCATCATAGCGCTCAATGCTCGTTCCGGAGACACCATGAAGACGCTCGAGGATCACCTTTCCCAGTATGCGGCTTACCATCGCGACGCGCGCAACATCGCGACGCATCTGGTCGGCATTCCGATGATCGTGTTCGCGGTCGAGGTGCTGCTGTCGCGGCCGGCGCTCGG
Source organism: Burkholderia sp. Nafp2/4-1b (assembly GCF_003635165.1). Lineage (GTDB taxonomy): Bacteria > Pseudomonadota > Gammaproteobacteria > Burkholderiales > Burkholderiaceae > Burkholderia. Next base: position 235,606 of record NZ_ML058605.1, read on the forward strand.
CACGCTGGCCGGCGTCGCGCTGTCGCCCGCGCTGCTGCTCGCCGTGGCGTTCGTGGTGTTCTACCTGCGCCTCGACCTGCGTTTCGGGGTGGTGATGACCGCGCTGTTCGCGCTCGGGCTGTGGGCCGCGCAGACGCTCGCGCTGCTGCCGACCGCGCAATGGCTCGGCATCGGCATCGGCGCGTTCGTGGTCGGCTGGATCGTGCAGTTCGTCGGACACTGGTTCGAGGGGCGCAAGCCCGCGTTCGTCGACGATCTGGTCGGGCTGATGGTCGGGCCGCTGTTCGTCGTCGCCGAAGTCGCGTTCTTCGCGGGCCTGCGCGGCGATGTGCGCCGCGAAGTCGAGCGGCGCGCGGGGCCCGTGCACGGCGGCGCGCATTCGCATGTCTGACGCGACGGCCGCGCCGGTCCGGGTGTTCCGGCGCGCATGCATGCGGCGCTCGGCACCGGCATGCACGTGATCGACGAACACGAGGTGGTCAGCGCGTCGTCCGGCAAGCGCGTGCGCCGGCTGATCGTGCGCCGTGCCAATGGCGCCGCGTGAGCGCGGCGCGCACCGTCATTCGCGGTTGAGCGCCGCTTCCCAGTTGATGTCGACGCACAGCACCTGCATGCCGGTCGCGGCCGGCGCGGCGATCGAGGCGGTCACGCACAGGTGCGCTTCGTTGATCGACAGGTAGGGCGGCGTCAGATGCACGCGGCCCGGCGCGCGCATCGCATGGATGAAGTAAGGGCGGCGTTCCCAGCTCGCGCCTTCCGAATGCAGCAGCGGCCGGAAGCGCTTCGCCCGTTGCGACACGCTGCCGCGCGCGAGCACGTTGTCGCCGATCTGGCGGCCCGATGCATCGAGCAGGAAGCAGCGCGCGGTTTCCGGCAACCCGAGCACGGCGCCGGCGGCGTCGATCAGCGGCTCGCCCGCGACGAGCTTCTGGCTCGCTTCCTCCAGCGCGGCGACGTACGGCGCGAGCCGTTCGGCCTGCGTGCGCTCGCGTTGCGCGACGCGCAGCCGCAACGCGGCCGACAGCGTATCCATGCAGCCGGCGGCGGCCTGCGGTTGCACGGGATCGACGCTCGGCCCCGCGAAATACTGCCCCTGCACGAAATCGACGTCGCATTCGAGCGCGATCAGCGCGTCGCGTTCGGTCGACAGGCCGCCCATCAGCACGAGCTGGCCGGATTCGTGCAGCAGCGACACGAGCCCCGGCAGCACGCGTTCCAGATGCGAGTGCTCGCTCGCCTGCGCGAGGATGCCGCGGTCGAGCGTGACGATGTCGGGATGCAGGTGCCACACGCGGTCGATGTTCGAATGCTTCGCGCCGAAGCCGCCGAGCGCGATCAGGAAGCCGGCCTTGCGCAGCCCGTCGACGATCGCCGCATAGCGCGGCGTCTCGCCGCCCGCCTGCTCGGGCACCTCGAGCACCACGCGGTGCGGCGGCAGGCCGAGCGCCTTGAGGTTCGCGAGCAGCGCGTCGCCGTAGACGGTGTCCATCAGCGCGGCCGGATGCAGGCTCAGGAAGAGCCATTCGTCGTGGCTGTCGAACGCGTGGAAGTTGCCGAGATGCAGCGATTCGGCGAGCCGGCCGAGCTCGAGCAGGTCGCCGCGCCGCGCCGCCTGCGTGAAGACCTCGTGCGACGCGACCTGGCGGCCGTCCTCGTCGTGCGCGCGCAGCGACGCGTGATAGCCGATCGCGCGGCGGTGCGACACCGAGAAAACGGGCTGGAACACGCTGAACACGGTGTACGCGCCGTACAGCACGGTGCGCCGCTTGCCGTCGTCGCCGGCGACGGGGCGGGGCGGCTGGAAGCCGGGTGGATCGATGTCGATCATGCTCATGTTGTCGGCCGAAGGAAGACTGGCAGTTTACCTACAGAATAGGCCAGCAAGAAGCATGCACGGCAACGCGCGCCGTGCGGCGGGCCGTCGCGGCCCCGCCGCCGCCGCGTGGTGCGGCCGCGCTGCACCGACATGGTGCGCGGCGCGCCGCCGTGGCGATTGCTGGGGCGCGTAGCGCACGCGTTGCTTGCGTCACGCGCGTTCGGACGGGTCGGTCTTGCGCACGCGGCCGCGAATCTCGGGCGCGAGCTGCGCGAAGATCCACGCGGACGCGGCCGTGATGATCCCGACGCAGATGAACGTCGCATGGAACGCGGGCAGCGTGTTGCTCGGCGTCACCGTGCGCAGCATCCCGGTGAAGGTGGCCAGCAGCGCGCCCGCGACCGTGACGCCGAGGCTCATCGACAGCATCTGCACGAGCGAGAACAGGCTGTTGCCGCTGCTCGCGCCGCCGGTGCCGAGATCCTTCAGCGTCAGCGTGTTCATCGCGGTGAACTGCATCGAGTTGAAGCCGCCGAACAGCGCGAGGTGGACGACCTTCACCCACACCGGCACCGTGTCGCGCATCAGCGCGAAGCTCGCCATCATCACGCCGACCATGATCGTGTTCGCGAGCAGCACCTTGCGGTAGCCGTGCTGCGTGATCAGCCGCGTGATGAGCCGCTTCGAGAACATTCCGGCCGCCGCGACCGGCAGCATCATCAGCCCGGCCTCGAACGCCGAATAGCCGAGGCTCACCTGGAGCAGCAGCGGGATCAGATACGGCATCGCGCCGCTGCCGATCCGCGCGAACAGATTGCCGAGCAGGCCGACGCTGAACGTGTGGATCTTGAACAGTTCGAGCGAGAAGATCGGCTGCGGCGCGCGCACCGCGTACAGCCCGTACGCGACGAAGCACGCGAGGCTCAGGATCAGCAGCACGAGCACGGCCGCGTGCTGCATCCCGAGATCGGCGAGGCCGTCGAGCGACAGCGAGATCGCGACCATCCCGATCGTCAGGAGCAGATAGCCCTTCAGGTCGAAGCGGCCGACGGCCGGATTGCGCGAGTCGGGCATCGAGTAGAAGGTCGCGATGCAGCCGGCGATGCCGACCGGCACGTTGATCAGGAAGATCCAGTGCCACGACGCGATCTTCACCAGCCAGCCGCCGAGCGTCGGCCCGATCAGCGGGCCGATCAGCCCGGGTATCGCGACGAACGACAGCGCGGACAGGTAGCGCTCGGCCGGGAACGTGCGCAGCACCGCGAGCCGTCCGACCGGCAGCAGCATCGCGCCGCCCACGCCCTGCACGATGCGGAACACGACCAGCTGCTGCAGCGTATGCGCGTTCGCGCACAGCAGCGAGCCGAGCGAGAACACCAGGATCGCGCTGAAGAACACGCGCCGCGTGCCGAACGTGTCCGCGAGCCAGCCCGAGACCGGAATCATCACCGCCATCGTCAGCGAATACGCGATCACCACCGACTGCATCCGCAGCGGCGATTCGCCGAGGCTCGCGGCCATCGACGGCAGCGCCGTGTTGACGATCGTCGAGTCGAGCGTCTGCATGAAGAAGCCCGTCGCTACGAGCCAGAGCATCACGGTGAGGTTCTTTTCGCCGGGAACGGCGGCGGGCGGGCGTTGGAACATGGGGCGGACCGGTGGCGCGGGACAGCCGCCATTGTAGGCAATGCTGCTGGGCGGTGCAGGATCGGGCCCCACCGCGTCGGCCAACCGGACACGGCACGCGCGGACGCCCGTCCGCTGGCGGACCGGTACAGTTCGGTCGAAACTGTCTGCAGGCGTATCTGTCCGTGTGTTGCCACTGTCCGAAATACTGATGCCATCGAAGCCACGCGACCCGGAGGCGGCCATGCGCGAACTGCGACTCTACGAAATGGACGGCAACGAACCGGCCGCACGCTGGCGGATCGTCGATCGCACCGCGCTGCACGTCGCGGACGGGGGCCTGTGGGTGACGGTCGAGGGCCGGCCAGACGATCACTGGCTGCGCGCCGGCGAGTCGCTGACGCTGCTGCCCGGCATGCGGGTATGGATCAGCGCGGCGGCGGGCGGCGCGGTGTTCGCGTTCGGCCCGCAGACGGCGCCCGCCGTGCAGGTCGCACCGACGGCGTGGCGGCGGCTCGCCGCATGGCGCGGCGGTCGCGCTCAGGCTGCCGCATCGCTGCCGACGTAACGTGCGCGCGGCCGGATCAGCTTGCCGTCCGCGTACTGTTCGAGCGCATGCGCGATCCAGCCCGCGGTGCGGCCGGCCGCGAACAGCGTGAACGCGGCGCCGTCGGGCAACGCCAGCGTGCGTTCCAGCACCGCGAGCGCGAAATCGATCGCCGGCCGCACGCCGGTCGCCGCTTCCACGCGCGCGGCGAGGGCGCGAGCGAGCTTCAGCGGCGTGCGTTCGGGCAGCGCCGCGTGCAGTGCGTCGAGCAATGCGCGTGCTCGCGGATCGCCGTCGGGATAGAGCGGGTGAGCGAAACCGGACAGTGCCGTGCGCGCACCGTCCGTGCGTTCGTCGTGCGCGAGGCGCAGCGCGAGGTAGCGGTCGAGGTCGGCGGTGCGCGCGGCTTCGTCGAGCAGCGCGCCCGCGCGGAACGTCTCGCCGCCGTGACGCGGGCCCGACAGTGCCGCGAGCCCGCCCGCGATCGCGCCGAACAGGTGCGTACCGGTCGACGCGATGCAGCGCACGGCAAAGGTCGACGGATTCAGCTCGTGGTCGGCGCACAGCACCAGCGCGCGGCGCAGCAGGTCGGCTTCGTCGCGCCGCCGGATGCGCCACGCGGCAGCGAGCTGCCGATGGACGGGCGCGTCGCCTGGCGCGCTGCCGGCCAGCGCGGCCGTCGTCACGCGCAACAGCAGCGTGGCCGCTTCGAACTGCGCGTCGCGCCCCTGCGCCCACAGGCGCGGCAGCGATGCGGCCGCGGCCGGAAGCAGCACCAGCGTGCGCTCGAGCGGCGCGACGTGCGTCCAGCGGCGTGCCCAGTCGTCCCACTGCGCGGCGTCGAAACCGGCCGACGCGAGCGTTGCGGCGGCGAGCCGCGCGGGCGGACAATCCCACAACCGTGCGGCCGTTTCCTCCAGCGTCGCGTCGTTTGCGAGCGCGATCGCATCGGCGCCGCGGTAGTGCAGCCGGCCGTCGGCAATTTGCGTGATCCGCGATTCGAGCACCGGCACGCCCCAGTCGAGCGAGCGTTCGGCGACGCCGCCCGCGCGTTTCGCATCGGCGCGGCGGCGCGCGAGCAGCCGCACTTCGTCCGCGTCGTAGCGGCGGCGCTTGCTCGCGCCGTCGGGCAGCGAGCGCAACAGGCCGCGGCTCACGTACGCATAAAGGGTGCTCACGCTGACACCGAGGATGCCGGCGGCTTCCGGCGCGCTGAGGGAGGTCATGCCGATCGCTCCTGTCGGGACGCATGAAGCGCGGCCCGGCTACAACTATTCGTTATGTATTGATTCGCGCTATCAAGATTGATCGCGCCAGTCGCGAATTCTAGACTCGATTGCATCTCCTCAACGGCACGCGTTCACCATGACCCCCGAACTCGCATTGATCCATTTATGGCAGCTCGCCCACGGCGAGCCCGGCGCGCTGGCCCGTGCCGCAGTGACGGGGCAGGACCCGACGCTGCCGTCCACGTTCCACGTCGGCACGCTCGCCGCGGCGACGATCGCGGCCGCCGGCCTCGCGGCGGCCGAATGCCACCGGTTGCGCACGGGCGTCGCGCAGCGCGTCGACGTGTCGATGCGCGACGCGCTCGTCGCGTTCCGCAGCGAGCGCTACCTGCGCGTGGACGGCGGCCCGCCGCCCGAGCCGCGTCATCCGGTGACGGGCTTCTACGACACGCGCGACGGGCGCTGGATCCAGCTGCATGCGAATTTTCCGCATCACCTGCGCGGGATTCTCGACGTGCTCGGCTGCGGCCCGCAGCGCGACGACGTTGCCGCCGCGATCCGCACGTGGGACGGCGCGGCACTCGACACCGCGCTGGCCGACGCCGGCCTGTGCGCGGCATTGATCAGAACCCCTGACGAATGGGCCGCGCACGAGCAGGCACACGCGCTCGCGGCGCTGCCGCTGTTCGAGATCGAGCGGATCGGCGATGCGCCGGTCGAGGCGATCGGCCGCGGCGAGCCGGACCAGCCGCTCGCGGGCGTGCGCGTGCTCGATCTCACGCGCATCATCGCGGGGCCGGTCGCGGGCCGCACGCTCGCGTCGCACGGCGCGCACACGCTGCTCGTCAACGGCCCGCACCTGCCGAACATCGCGTCGCTCGTGATCGACAACGGGCGCGGCAAGCGCTCGACGTGGATCGACCTGCGCGAGGCGGCGGGCGTCGCGACGCTGCGCGAACTTGCGTGCGACGCCGACGTATTCCTGCAGGCCTATCGCCCCGGCGCGCTCGCGGCACGCGGGTTCTCGCCGCAAGCGCTTGCCGACTTGCGGCCGGGGATCATCTGCGTGTCGGTGTCCGCGTACGGGCATGCGGGGCCGTGGTCGATGCGGCGCGGTTTCGACAGCCTCGTGCAGTCGGCCAGCGGCATCGCGTGGCACGAGCAGCACGCCGCGCGCGCGGACGGCCCGCGCCACCTGCCGTGCCAGGCGCTCGATCATGCGACGGGTTATCTCGCGGCGTTCGGCGCGATGATCGCGCTCGCGCGGCGGGCGACGGAAGGAGGAAGCTGGCACGTGCGGCTGTCGCTCGCGCAGACGGGGCGCTGGCTGCAATCGTTCGGCGCGGTGCCGGACGGGCTGCATGCGCCGGATTGGGCGTTCGACGATGTGCGCGACCGGCTCGAGCGCATCGCGTCGCCGTTCGGCACGCTCGATGCCGTGCGTCCGGCCGAGCGCCTGTCGGCGACGCCCGCACGCTTCGCGCGGCCGCCCGTGCCGCTCGGCACGGACGCGGCGCGCTGGCAGTGAGCGCAGGCGGCGCAGCCGGCGTTACTTGCGCAGCTCGACGACGAAGTCGTAGTAGTCGTTGCGGCAGTAGGTATCGGTGAGCTCGATCGCACGCTGGTCGGCGGTATAGCCGATCCGCGTGATCAGCAGCAGCGCATCGTGCGGCGCGATGCCCATCTGCTGCGCGATCTCGTCGGTCGCGTTGACCGCGCGGAAGTGCTGCAGCGCGCGCACGATCGGCGTGCCGCGCGCTTCGAGGTAGCTGTACAGCGAGCCGCCGATCGCCTGCGGATCGGGAATCAGCGTGGCGGGGAACGTGGAGTTCTCGACGGCCATCACGATGCCGTCGGCAAGGCGCAGGCGTTTCAACCGTGTAACGGAGGCGGCCGGCGACAGCCCGAGCTGGATCACTTCGTCGCGATTCGCCGGCTGGATCTCGCGCTCGAGCCATTGCGAGCTCGGCTTGAAGCCGCGCCGCTCGAGCATCTCGCTGAAGCTCGACAGCCGCGACAGCGGATCCTCGTAACGCGGCTGGATGAAATTGCCGGCGCCCTGCGTGCGGCGGATCAAGCCTTGCTCGACCAGCAGCGCGATCGCCTTGCGCGCGGTGATGCGCGACACGCCGAGCGCTTCGGACAGCACGCGTTCGGACGGCAGCGCCTCGCCGGCCGTCCAGCGATTGTCGTGGATCGCATCGCCGAGCTTGCGGGCGAGCTGCAGGTAGAGCGGCGTGTCGTTGTCGGGGTCGGGGCGCAGGTCCTGCCAGCGGTCGTCCGTGGGTGACTTCATGGAATGGGTATCGATCAGGTTGCCGGCCATTCTAAGTCATCATGCGGCGGCGTTATAGCCGGTTTTTGCCGTGCAACAGGTGGACGGCACGTCGATTGACTACACTGATGCGTCGTATTTGATGCTTCGGCCGCCGTGCGCGGCCATCAATCCGCAGCGAGGAGCGCATGACAGACACGATCGCCACGGTCGTCCTGCCGGACGGCGAGACGATTCCGAAGCTCGGCCTCGGCACCTGGGAAATGGGCGAGCGGCCCGCGCGCCGCGCGGACGAAATCGCCGCATTGCGCGAGGGCATCGCGCTCGGCATGACGCTCGTCGATACCGCCGAGATGTACGGCGACGGCGCGACCGAGGAACTCGTCGGCGAAGCGCTCGACGGCTTGCGCGACGACGTGTTCCTCGTCAGCAAGGTGTACCCGCATCATGCGAGCCGGCGCGGCGTCGTCGCCGCGTGCGATGCGAGCCTCAAGCGTTTGCGTACCGACCATCTCGACCTGTACCTGCTGCACTGGCGCGGCTCGGTGCCGCTCGAGGAGACGGTCGAAGGATTCGAGACGCTGCGCAGGGCAGGGAAGATCCGCCACTGGGGCGTCAGCAACTTCGATACGGCCGACATGGCCGAACTCGTCGAAGACGCAGGCGGTAGCGCGTGCGCGACCAACCAGATCCTTTACAACATCGCGCGGCGCGGGCCGGAGTTCGACCTGCTGCCGTGGCTGGCCGACCACCGGATCCCGGCGATGGCCTACAGTCCGGTCGATCACGGGCGGCTGCCGAAGCGTTCGCCGCTCGATGAAATCGCGCGGCAGCGCGGCGTGTCGGTCACGCGCGTCGCACTCGCTTGGGTGCTTGCCCAGCCGCGCGTGTTCGCGATTCCGAAGGCATCGCGGATCGAGCACGTGCGCGACAACCGCGCGGCGCTCGATCTCGTGTTGAGCGATGACGAGCGCGCGCAGCTAGACGGGTACTTCCGTCCGCCGCGCAGCAAGCGCGCGCTCGAAATGCTCTGACAGCAGCGGGTCAGGCGGCGCTTCGGTCAGTGGCCATGGCCGCCGGCCGAGCCGCCGTTGCTGCCACTCCCGCCGGCGCTGCCGTTCCCGTTGCCATTGCCGACGCCATTGGCCCCGCCGTTTCCAGCGCCGCCACTGCCGTTGCCATTGCCGTCGCCGCCGCCGTTGCCGTGACCACCGGTGCCATGGCCGCCGCCACCGGAGCCGCCACCGGAACCGCCACCG
>NZ_ML058605.1:244425-295839 GCF_003635165.1 Burkholderia sp. Nafp2/4-1b
GCCACCGGAACCGCCACCGGAGCCGCCACCGGAGCCGCCGCCGGAGCCGCCACCGGAGCCGCCACCGGAGCCGCCGCCATGGCCGCCGCCGTCGCCGCCACCACCGCCGCCATGGCCGCCGCCATGGCCACCGCCGTCGCCGCCACCACTGCCGCCATGGCCGCCGCCATGGCCACCGCCGTTGCCCCCACCACCACCGCCATGGCCGCCTCCATGGCCGCCGCCGTCGCCGCCACCACTGCCGCCATGGCCGCCGCCATGGCCACCGCCGTCGCCGCCACCACTGCCGCCATGGCCACCGCCGTCGCCGCCACCACTGCCGCCATGGCCGCCGCTATGGCCACCGCCGTCGCCCCCACCACCACCGCCATGGCCGCCGCCATGGCCGCCGTCGCCGCCACCACCGCCATGGCCACCGCCGCCGTCGCCGCCACCACCACCTCCGTGGCCACCGCCGCCGCCTCCATGGCCACCGCCACCAGAAGTGCCGCCACCAGAGGTACCGCCACCAGAGGTACCGCCACCAGAGGTACCGCCACCAGCGGTACCGCCACCAGAGGTACCACCACCAGAGGTACCACCACCAGAGGTACCGCCACCGGAAGTGCCGCCACCGGAAGTACCGCCACCAGAAGTACCGCCCCCGGAAGTACCACCACCGGAAGTACCACCGCCGGAAGTACCACCACCTGAACCCCCATTGCCGGAAGCATTGCCGCCGCGGCCTGTCCCACCCGAGCCACCGGAGCCGTTCGTCCCGCCGACGCCGGCGGGGCCGACGGCGCCATTGCCGGTGTTTCCGCTGCCGCCCGCGCTGCTGCTTCCGCTGCCGGTCGTGCCGGTGCCACCGATGCCGCTGTCTGAGCCGCGCCCCCCACCGGCAAACACGTGCACCGCGCACGCGGCCGGATTTGCCGCACATGACGCCGCGTTCGCGGCCAACTGCATCACGGCGTCGCCGCGAACATTCGCGTTGGCCGCGGCGTCAGGCGCCGCGTTCTGCTCGGCCTGAACGAGTAGGGGAGTACCGGGATTGCCATCGCCTGGCTGCGCAGTAACGGGAACGACGGTCGTCGTCTCCTGTGCGACGGCATACGAGCCACAACACGCAATTGCGGCTGCGGCCAGCAAGGTCATGCGATAGCACCGTCCCGCCGCGCGGGACAGTTGTTTCGTTCTGCTCATCATGATCTCCCCATGCGCGCCATGCCTCGTCACGCGCGACACTTCGACGTGTAATGCAGGGGGACCGATAACGATGCTTGTCGTTTCGGCGGCCGATGCATGTCGAACCGGCGCAGGACGCCAGTCGCGAACACGAATCGGCACGCGGGCCCGCCGTGCGAATCTCTAACAGCGAGATCCGTGCCACCGGCCGGCTATGCCCGTGGCGCAACGCGCGCACGGATCGCACGACAGCGTGTGAAACGTCGTTGGGAGGGTTTTGTTTCTGAAATGAAACGTCTGACTACGCTCAGCGCGCCGACGTGTCGGCCGCGCGCGGCCAGCGGTGGCACAGAATCGACGCGATCCACACGACGAGAAACAGCGCGACGATTCCATAGCCGATCGTGCCGAAGCGCTCGCCGAGCGTATCCAGCGTGTCGCGCACGGGGCCTGTGAGCGACAGCTTGTCGGCGAGCAGGCCGGCGGCCTCGATGCCGCCGACGGCCAGTGCGACGGTCGCGGACAGCAGCGTGATGGTCGCGTTGTAGAGCAGCTTGCGCCGCGGGTCGTCCATCGCCCAGCCGTACGCGTGAATCATGAGCACGTTGTCGGTCGAGTCGATCAGCGTCATGCCGGCCGCGAACAGCGCGGGATAGAGCATCACCGCATAGAGCGGCAGCGCATCGCTCGCCTGTGCGGCCGCGATCGCGAGCAGCGCGATTTCTGTTGCAGTATCGAAACCCAGCCCGAACAGCACGCCGACCGGATACATGTGCCAGCTTTTCGACACGAAGCGGAACAGCGGACTCAGCAGCCGCGCGACGAGGCCGGCCGGACGATGAACGTGCGCATGCGCGGCCGTGCCGCGATAGCGCCGCCACACGTCGCGCAGGATCACGAGGTTCATGCCCGCGAGCACGAGCAGGAAGGTTGCGGACACCACCGTACCGATCGTGCCGCCGATCTCGCGGATCGCGTCGAAGCGCCCGCGCAGCGCGAACGCGGTCAGTGCGATGCCGAGCGTCGCGGCGATCACGATGGTCGAATGGCCGAGCGAGAAGAACAGGCCGACCGTCACCGGGCGCTGGCCGTCCTGCATCAGCTTGCGCGTCGCGACGTCGATCGCGGCGATGTGATCGGCGTCGACTGCATGACGCAGCCCGAGCCCGTACGCGATCGCCGCGGTGCCGAGCAGCAGCGGATGGTCGCGCAGCACCGCGAGCGCCCACAGCCATGCGGCGACGTTCGCGGCAATCAGGCCGGCATACAGCATCAGCAGGCGGCGCAGGGCAGGGGTGGGCGGCATCGGGAGGGTTCCGTCGGACGAATCGCGATGCATTGTGGCATGCGAAAAAAATGTCGGACGCGCCGATCAAAAACGTCGTCGTCCGGCCGCGGCGGTGCGTTCGACGAACGAAAAAAAGCCCGTCCGGAACCGGACGGGCTCGTGCTGGCCGCGCAACCGTGCGCAGCCGCGCCGCGCTTACTTCACTTTCGCGTTGATCACACCTTCCGACACGTTCGCCGGTGTTTCCGCGTACTGCTTGAACTCCATCGTGTACGTCGCACGACCTTGCGTGGCCGAACGCAGCGACGTCGAGTAGCCGAACATCTCGGCCAGCGGCACTTCGGCGCGCACCAGCTTGCCGCCGCCGCCGGCGATGTCCTCCATCCCCTGCACGATGCCGCGGCGGCTGGACAGGTCGCCCATCACGTTGCCCATGAACTCCTCGGGCGTCTCGACCTCGACGGCCATCATCGGCTCCAGCAACACCGGCTTCGCCTTGCGCATCGCTTCCTTGAACGCCATCGAGCCGGCCATCCGGAACGCGTTTTCGTTCGAGTCGACGTCGTGGTACGAGCCGAACGTCAGGTGCACCTTCACGTCGACGACCGGGTAGCCCGCGAGCACGCCGCTCTTCAGCGTTTCGGTGATGCCCTTGTCGACGGCCGGGATGAATTCACGCGGAATCACGCCGCCCTTGATCTCGTCGAGGAACTCGTAGCCCTTGCCGGGGTTCGGCTCCAGCGTGATCACCGCATGCCCGTACTGGCCGCGCCCGCCCGACTGCTTGACGAACTTGCCTTCGACGTCGGACGCCGTCGTGCGCACCGTTTCGCGATACGCGACCTGCGGCTTGCCGACCGTCGCCTCGACGCCGAACTCGCGCTTCATCCGGTCGACCAGGATTTCGAGGTGCAGCTCGCCCATCCCCGAGATGATCGTCTGACCGGATTCCTCGTCGGTCTGCACGCGGAACGACGGATCTTCCTGCGCGAGACGGTTCAGCGCGAGGCCCATCTTTTCCTGGTCGGCCTTCGTCTTCGGCTCGACGGCCTGCGAGATCACCGGCTCCGGGAATTCCATCTTCTCGAGGATGATCGGCTTCTGCGGATCGCACAGCGTGTCGCCCGTCGTCGCTTCCTTCAGGCCGACCGCCGCGGCGATGTCGCCCGCGCGCACTTCCTTGATTTCCTTGCGCTCGTTCGCGTGCATCTGCAGGATCCGGCCGAGCCGCTCCTTCTTGTCCTTCGTCGCGTTGAGCACCGTGTCGCCCGATTCGACCACGCCCGAATACACGCGGAAGAAGATCAGCTGGCCGACGAACGGGTCGGTCATGATCTTGAACGCGAGCGCGGAGAACGGCTCGTCGTCGCTCGGATGACGTTCCGCCGGCTTTTCCGGATCGGCGAAGTCGTGACCGAGAATCGCGGGCACGTCGACCGGCGACGGCAGATAGTCGATCACCGCGTCGAGCATCGCCTGCACGCCCTTGTTCTTGAACGCGCTGCCGCACAGCATCGGCACGATCTCGTTGGCGATCGTGCGCTGGCGCAGCGCGCCCTTGATCTCGTCCTCGGTCAGCGATTCGTGATCGTGCAGATACTTCTCGAGCAGTTCCTCGCTCGCTTCGGCAGCGGCCTCGACCATCTTCTCGCGCCACTCGTGCGCGAGCTCGACGAGATTCGCCGGGATGTCCTCGTACGTGAATTTCACGCCCTGGCTTTCGTCGTCCCAGACGATCGCCTTCATCTTGACGAGATCGACGACGCCCTGGAAATGATCTTCCGCGCCGATCGGAATCTGGATCGGCACGGCGACGCCCTTCAGGCGCTCGCCGATCTGGCGCTGCACGCGGAAGAAGTCCGCGCCGATGCGGTCCATCTTGTTGACGAACGCGATGCGCGGCACCTTGTACTTGTTCGCCTGACGCCACACGGTTTCGGACTGCGGCTGCACGCCGCCGACCGAGTCGTAGACCATGCACGCGCCATCGAGCACGCGCATCGAGCGCTCGACCTCGATCGTGAAGTCGACGTGCCCGGGGGTGTCGATGATGTTGATCCGGTGTTCCGGATAGTTGCCGGCCATGCCCTTCCAGAAGGCGGTGGTCGCGGCCGACGTGATCGTGATGCCGCGTTCCTGCTCCTGCTCCATCCAGTCCATCGTGGCCGCGCCGTCGTGCACTTCACCGATCTTGTGGCTCACGCCGGTGTAAAACAGGATGCGCTCGGTCGTGGTGGTCTTGCCGGCATCGATGTGAGCACTGATCCCGATATTGCGATAGCGCTCGATGGGGGTTTTGCGGGGCACGTGAACCTCCTGGTGGTTCGGATCGTAAGCGGGGCGGCAGGGCCGGCCCGGAATGGAACAAGCGAGATTTAAAGGATAGCGCTTGTCCGTGGCTTTTGCAGATGCGGGCACCGTGTGCCGAATCAAGGCGGGCGCCGCCGGCGGGCGAAAAAAAAGCCGGCGCGCTGCGGGCGGCCGGCTGCGGCGGTGCGCGGCGGCGCCGCGGCATGTGCCGTTACTGGGCCTTGGGCAGCCCGTCGAGCTTCATGCCCGGCTTGATGCCCTTGGCCGCGAACCAGCCCTTGCTCATTTCCAGCGCATAGACACCGTTGTTGCGCGGGCAGTGGTTGTCGGTCGTCTCGGCCCGCATCTCGTCGATGTCGGTGATCGTGCCGTCCGCGCGGATGAACGCGATCGACAGCGGGATCAGCGTGTTCTTCATCCAGAAGCAGTGCACGGCGTTCTCGTTGAACACGAACAGCATGCCTTCGTTCGGCGCGAGCTGCGAGCGGTACATGAGCCCCTGTTCGCGGTCGGCGTCGTTCGCGGCGACGGCCGCGTCGATCACGTACATGCCGGCGCGCAGCTTCACGCGCGGGAACTCGCTCGGCTGCTTGGCGCCGGGCGGCATCTGCGCGTGGGCGGTCTGCATGCCGAGTGCGAGGACGGCGAGCGCGGCGGGGAACACGGCGGCGCGCGTAAGGCGGCCGAGCGACGAGCGCAGGGAGAATCGCACAGCAGGGCTCCTATCGGGAAAACGAGACCCGCATGGTACGCGAAGCGCGCCGGCGGGCACAAAAAAGAAAAAGGCAGATCGCCTCGCGGTGATCTGCCTTTCAACGCCGTAAGAACGGCAAGACTGCGTGTTCTTGACTGCGTTATTACAACCAGCTTGCTTAGTTCGATGCAGCTGCCGGAGCTTCGGCTTCGCTAGCTGCCTTCTTGGCTGCGTGGTGCTTCTTTGCGTGGTGCTTCTTAGCAGCCTTGTGCTTTGCCGGTGCCGAAGCAGCTGCCGGAGCAGCAGCCGAAGCAGCTTCCGGAGCCGAAGCTTGTGCGAAAGCAGCCGTTGCGAAGAGACCAGCGACCAGAGCAGCGATCAGTTTGTTCATGTTGTGTTCCTCAGCTTTAGTTAATTAACCAAATGACCCGGCATAGGAGTCATGACGTCTAACGGTGCCATCCACCTTTCGGTTGACAGACGCTTCGAGAAATTTCTCATTGCGCTGCGGGCGCCGAATCGTATTCGAAGAAAACGTCGCTTTCGTGACGCAAACACGGAAATACCGGTTCGGCTGCCAATGCCGGATAGCTCAGGGTGGCATCTGCGTGGTTTAACGCACGATGTTCGCCGGCGGTTGACGAAAAAGATGACGAAAAAAATCGAAGCTCGGTGCTGCCGTCATTCGGGCCGCGCAAAACCGTCCCACGGGGCGCGCGGCGGCAGCTCGATTGTTTCGCCCGGTGCAATGCCGAGCGCGAATATGTCCAGCGCGCCGATGCCGACACGCACGAGACGCAACGTCGGGAAGCCGATCGCGGCCGTCATCCGGCGCACCTGCCGGTTCTTGCCTTCGGTGATCGCGAGCTCGATCCAGGTGGTCGGGATCGCGGCACGGTAGCGGATCGGCGGGTTGCGCGGCCACAGCGCGTCGGGCGGTTCGATGAATTCGGCGCGGCACGGACGCGTCACGTAGTCGCCGAGATCGACGCCGCGCGCGAGCGCCTTCAGGTCGGCCGGGCCCGGCGCGCCGTCGACTTGCGCCCAGTAGCGCTTGACGAGCTTGTGGCGCGGCTCCGCGATGCGCGCCTGCAATGCGCCGTCGTCGGTGAGCAGCAGCAGGCCTTCGCTGTCCGCGTCGAGCCGGCCGGCCGGATAGACGCCGGGCGCTGTTACCCAGTCGCCGAGCGACGGCCGCGTCTCATGCGCGGAAAACTGGCAAATCGTGCCGAACGGCTTGTTGAGGGCGATCAGGGTCATGGCGGAGCGTCCGCCCGGCGTGCCGCGGGGCGGCGGACGGGCGGTCTATGGCAAATGGCGGAATCTTAATGCATAATACGGAACGGCAAGTCCTCTGTCTTATATAAGACATAAGGGAAGACTTGATACGCAGCGTCGCGCTTCGTGCCGCCGGGCCCGGTTGGGGCGCTAGAATAGCGGCTCGCTGTTGCCGTCACGAAGGTGGCAAGGCCACCTCGCCGCGCGCGCAGTTTCGACCAGCATCACCTGCTCAGCCACGTCACTGGAGTCGATCATGCCGTATCAGCACATCAAGGTTCCGGAGGGCGGTGACAAGATCACCGTCAACAAGGACTTCTCGCTCAACGTTTCCGATCAGCCGATCATTCCCTATATCGAAGGCGACGGTACGGGCTTCGATATCACGCCGGTCATGATCAAGGTCGTCGACGCGGCCGTTGCGAGTGCCTACAAGGGCAAGCGCAAGATCCACTGGATGGAGATCTTCGCGGGCGAGAAGGCGACGAAGGTGTACGGTCCGGACGTGTGGCTGCCGGACGAATCGCTGCAGGTGCTGAAGGAATACGTCGTGTCGATCAAGGGGCCGCTCACGACCCCGGTCGGCGGCGGCATCCGTTCGCTGAACGTCGCGCTGCGCCAGGAACTCGACCTGTACGTGTGCCTGCGCCCGGTCCAGTATTTCAAGGGCGTGCCGTCGCCGGTGCGCGAACCGCAAAAGATCGACATGGTGATCTTCCGCGAGAACTCGGAAGACATCTACGCGGGCATCGAGTGGGCGGCGGGCTCCGAGCAGGCCAAGAAGGTCATCAAGTTCCTGCAGGACGAGATGGGCGTGAAGAAGATCCGCTTCCCGGAAACCTCGGGGATCGGCGTGAAGCCCGTGTCGACCGAAGGCACCGAGCGTCTCGTGCGCAAGGCGATCCAGTACGCGATCGACAACGATCGCAAGTCGGTCACGCTCGTGCACAAGGGCAACATCATGAAGTTCACGGAAGGCCTGTTCCGTGACGCCGGCTATGCGCTCGCGCAGAAGGAATTCGGCGGCGAACTGATCGACGGCGGCCCGTGGATGCGCGTGAAGAACCCGAAGACGGGCAACGAGATCGTCATCAAGGATTCGATCGCCGATGCATTCCTGCAGCAGATCCTGCTGCGTCCGGCCGAATACGACGTGATCGCGACGCTGAACCTGAACGGTGACTACATCTCCGACGCACTGGCCGCGCAGGTCGGCGGCATCGGGATCGCGCCGGGCGCGAACCTGTCGGATTCGGTCGCGATGTTCGAGGCGACACACGGCACGGCGCCGAAGTACGCGGGCAAGGATTACGTGAACCCCGGTTCCGAGATCCTGTCGGCGGAAATGATGCTGCGCCACCTCGGCTGGACGGAAGCGGCCGACACGATCATCGCCGCGATGGAGAAGTCGATCCTGCAGAAGCGCGTCACGTACGACTTCGCGCGCCTGATGGAAGGCGCGACGCAGGTGTCGTGCTCGGGCTTCGGCGAAGTGCTGATCGAAAACATGTAAGAGAGCCCTTCCGGGGTAGGCCGGCGTGCAGCCGGCTGCCCCGGCGCTGACTGCCGGCGCCGGGGCGTTTCATGGATGGCAGGTTTGTTGGCAGGGCGGTCCGGCATGCGGGCCGCGGCGCCGCGATGCGGCCCGGGTGCCCTGCAAGGTAGAACATGACGGCCCTCGCAACACCACCGCCCGACTGAGCCGGCGCGCCCCTTTCGCGACCGACCCGGTCGCTCCCCGCCGGTTACCGCCGGCGCTCTTCAGCCCAAATTTTCACGTAGCAACGCATCGACCATGTCCACTTCGCCCAAGATCATCTACACCCTCACCGACGAAGCGCCCGCGCTCGCGACCTATTCGCTGCTGCCGATCGTCAAGGCTTTCACGCGCTCGTCGGGCGTCGCCGTCGAAACGCGCGACATCTCGCTCGCCGGCCGCATCATCGCGGCTTTCGCCGACGTCCTGCCGTCGGAGCAGAAGGGTGCCGACGATCTGGCCGAACTGGGCCAGCTCACGCTGAAGCCTGAAGCGAACATCATCAAGCTGCCGAACATCAGCGCATCGGTGCCGCAGCTGAAGGCCGCGATCGCCGAACTGCAGGCGCAGGGCTACGCGCTGCCGGCCTATCCGGAAGATCCGTCGACCGACGAAGAAAAGGCCGTCAAGGCCCGCTACGACAAGATCAAGGGCAGCGCGGTGAACCCGGTGCTGCGCGAAGGCAACTCCGACCGCCGCGCGCCGCTGTCGGTCAAGAACTACGCCCGCAAGCACCCGCACAAGATGGGCGCATGGAAGGCCACGTCGAAGTCGCACGTCGCGCACATGAGCGAAGGCGACTTCTACGGCAGCGAGAAGTCGGCGCTGATCGCCGATGCCGGCAGCGTGAAGATCGAACTCACGACCGTCGACGGCGTGAAGAAGGTGCTGAAGGAAAAGACGGCCGTGAAGGCCGGTGAAGTCATCGACGCATCGGTGATGAGCCGCAAGGCGCTGCGCAGCTTCATCGAAGCGCAGATCGCCGACGCGAAGGCGCAGGACGTGCTGTTCTCGGTGCACCTGAAGGCGACCATGATGAAGGTCTCGGACCCGATCCTGTTCGGTCACTTCGTGTCGGTGTTCTATCAGGATGCGCTCGCGAAGCACGCCGACGTGCTGGCGTGCGTCGGC
The DNA here is from genome assembly GCF_003635165.1 of Burkholderia sp. Nafp2/4-1b. Classification (GTDB taxonomy): domain Bacteria; phylum Pseudomonadota; class Gammaproteobacteria; order Burkholderiales; family Burkholderiaceae; genus Burkholderia. The sequence goes on from NZ_ML058605.1 coordinate 253,831, forward strand.
TTCAACCCGAACAACGGGATCGGCGACCTGTACGCGCGCCTGAAGGACCTGCCGGCCGACACGCGCGAAGCGATCGAAGCCGACGTCAAGGCGGAGTACGCGGTGCGTCCGCGTCTCGCGATGGTCAACTCGGACAAGGGCATCACGAACCTGCACGTGCCGAGCGACGTGATCGTCGACGCATCGATGCCGGCGATGATCCGCGATTCGGGCGGCATGTGGGGCCCGGACGGCCAGCTGTACGACGCGAAGGCCGTGATTCCGGACCGCTGCTACGCGGGTGTCTACCAGGCCGTGATCGAGGACTGCAAGCAGCACGGCGCGTTCGATCCGGTCACGATGGGCAGCGTGCCGAACGTCGGCCTGATGGCGCAGGCGGCCGAGGAATACGGTTCGCACGACAAGACGTTCCTGATCCCGGCCGACGGCGTCGTGCGCGTGACCGACGAAGCCGGTAACGTGCTGCTCGAGCACGCGGTCGAGTCGGGCGACATCTGGCGCATGTGCCAGACGAAGGACGCACCGGTGCAGGACTGGGTCAAGCTCGCGGTGAACCGCGCGCGCGCGACCGGCGCACCGGCCGTGTTCTGGCTCGATCCGGCCCGTGCGCACGACGCGCAGATCATCGCGAAGGTCGAACGCTACCTGAAGGACCACGACACGAACGGCCTCGACATCCGCATCATGACGCCGGTCGACGCGACGCGTTTCTCGCTCGAGCGCATTCGCGCGGGCAAGGACACGATTTCGGTCACGGGCAACGTGCTGCGCGACTACCTGACCGACCTGTTCCCGATCATGGAACTCGGCACCAGCGCGAAGATGCTGTCGATCGTGCCGCTGATGGCCGGCGGCGGGATGTTCGAAACGGGTGCGGGCGGCTCGGCGCCGAAGCACGTGCAGCAGTTCGTCGAGGAAGGCTTCCTGCGCTGGGATTCGCTCGGCGAATTCCTCGCGCTGGCCGCGTCGCTCGAACACCTCGGCCACGCTTACCAGAACCCGAAGGCGCTCGTGCTCGCGAAGACGCTCGACCAGGCGACCGGCAAGTTCCTGGACGAGAACAAGTCGCCGGCGCGCAAGGTCGGCGGCCTCGACAACCGCGGCAGCCACTTCTACCTGTGCCTGTACTGGGCGCAGGCGCTGGCCGAGCAGACCGACGACGCCGCGCTGAAGGCGCAGTTCGAAGGCGTGGCGAAGTCGCTGGCCGACAACGAAGCGCGCATCCTGGAAGAACTGGCGGCCGCGCAGGGCACCGCGCAGGCGATCGGCGGCTACTACCGTCCGGACGTCGCGCTGACGAGCCAGGCGATGCGCCCGAGCGCCACGCTGAACGGCATCGTCGACGCAGTCGCCTGACGCCCGCTGCGCCACCAGGCGCGCGACGTCAACGGCAGCAGCCGCCACGGCGGGCCGCATGGCTCGCCGTGGCGTCGACAATAAAAACGCCCCGGTCGCCCGGGGCGTTTTTCGTTGCACGCGTGTCATTCAGACGTGGACGATTTCCCATTCGGCGATTTCGTCCGGCACTTCGAGGGTGGCCGTGTCCAGTTCGGACGGCTGCTCGCAGTCGCCGCGAGAGATGCGGTCGGCCGCGACTTCCGGGCACGAGAACGCACCGAGCGAAGCGTTGCCGAACGTCGCTTCCCAGCCGCCGTTTGCCGGCAGGATGTAGAACGACCCGAGCGCTGAACCAAAGCGAAATCCCTTCATTTCCGTTCTCCCTATCTGATTACAAGCGATTCTGGTGTGCCGCCCGCCGGTGCGTCCGGCTGTGGACCGACTGGTTGCTCGCGTCGGGTTCCGTATCGAACGTCGTGGCGAAGCGTCGGTGCATGGAACAAAGTCTACGTCCGCGACCGCGCCCGATGGTGCGTGTAGAACGCTTTCTCGACACAAAAATTATCGTTTAAAAACAACGATATATTTCACGCGTTTTGTATTGCGGAACGTTTTTTGGCATCGCGAAACAGCGAATTTGTGCCGTGCACCACGAATTTTTATAAAGCGCGGACCTGTTCCACATCGTGAAAAATCGACGGATTCGAGCGCGGGCGGCGCGGGGCGTGCCGATGGCGTGGTGAGGGCGCGGTGCCATTGGCCTGGATCGGGCGCGGTGGAAACCGTGATGCAGGCCGTCGCTCGGCCCGCTCGGCATGAAGGGGATGGAGCGCCGCGGTGTCGTTTGACGATCGAAAACGCAGCGCAAGCGGTGCGCGAATCGGCGGCGCTGCCGGCCCCTGCGGCGTATCGACGCTCGTGCGGTGTCGCGGCGTCTCGACGGGGCGCTGCGGTTATGATGACGCCGGCATCGGGTTTTCGCGGCGCGCGCACTTTCCCGTGCCGGCTGGCGCGGCTGTCGCGACGGCCGCGCGACGCAGCACGAACAACGAGGAACGATTGATGATACGGAGAACCTTCCTGTCGCACGCCATCGGCATCGCGGCCGCATCGCTGTTTGCGCGCACCGCGTGGGCGCAGCATGCCGGTCACGCTGGCATGGCCGGCATGGAGCAGATGGACGACATGCCGGGCATGTCCGGTATGTCAGGGATGGCGGGCCAGCACGCGAAGCCTGCGCCGGCCGCGCTCGCGGCGGCCGACGCGCTGCCTGCCGGCGCGCCGCTCGCGTCGCTGCGCACGCTCGCGAACGAAAGCCGCGAGCCCGGTACGTTCCGCGCGACGCTGATCGCGCAGCCGGTCGCGCGCCCGCTGCTGCACGGCGCGCGCCCGACGACGTTCTGGCAGTTCGGCGCGGGCACGCAAGGGCCGGTCGTCGGCCCGCTGATCGACGTGCGCGAGGGCGACACGGTCGAAATCCGTTTCTTGAACAAGCTGCCGCAGCCGTCGACGATCCACTGGCATGGCCTGCCGGTGCCGCCCGAGCAGGACGGCAACCCGTCCGATCCGGTCGCGCCGGGCGCATCGCGCGTGTACCGCTTCACGCTGCCCAAGGGCAGCGCCGGCACCTACTGGTATCACCCGCATCCGCACATGATGACCGCCGAACAGGTGTTCCGCGGGCTGGCCGGCCCGTTCGTCGTGCGCGCTGCCGACGATCCGCTCGCCGGCTGGCCCGAGCGCAACCTGTTCGTGTCCGACCTGAAGCTCGCGCGCGACGGCACGATTCCGCCGAACGACATGATGGACTGGATGAACGGCCGCGAAGGCCAGTTCGTACTGGTCAACGGCGCGCGTCGGCCGCGCATCGACGTCGCGAGCGACGAGCGCTGGCGGGTGTGGAATGCGTGCAGCGCGCGCTACCTGCGCGTGGCATTCGACGACGGTCGCGCGTTCGAGCACGCTGGCACCGACGGCGGGCTGTTCGATGCGCCGCGCCGCGTGACGTCGCTGCTGCTTGCCCCGGGCGAGCGCGCCGAATTGCTGGTGCGCGCCGGCGACCGCACGTCACGCGCCGTGCTGCAGGCGGCCGAATACGACCGCCGCAAGATGGCGATGTCGCACGACGACGGCCACGGCAGCCTGCCGCCCGATCCGGCGCTGCCGCTCGCCGACGTCACGTTCGCGCCGGCGCCCGCTCGCACGCTGCCGGCCACGCTGCGCGCGGTGCCGGCGCTGGGCGAACCGGTCGCGCACAAGGAAATCGCGTTCGGCGAGGAGATGGACATGGACGCGATGATGAAGGGCCCGTCACATGGCCGCCCGGCCGGCATGCGCTTCACGATCAACGGTGCCGCGTACGCGCCGCACCGCGCGACGCTGACGAGCCGTCGCGGCGACGTCGAGCGCTGGACGATCCGCAACACGACCGACATGGATCACCCGTTCCATTTGCACGGCACGCAATTCCAGGTGATCGAGCGCGCATCGGACGGCACGCAAACGGCCGAGCCGTTCCGCGCATGGCGCGATACCGTCAACGTGCGCAGCGGCGAGACCGTAACGCTACTCGTTACGCAAGACATGCCCGGCGAGCGCATGTTTCACTGCCATATTCTCGAACACGAGGATCTCGGCATGATGGGCACGCTGAAGGTCGTGTAACGATTATCGAATATGTTTCACGCGTATGTCGGCATTCGATCTGCGAGTGAAACAAGACAATGCGTGTTCAATTATCGGGATTGAACGAAAAGGCCGGCCAATCGAATAAACGATTGGCCGGCCTCAAAAAAAAAGAAACCCGGCGCAATGCCGGGTTTCTTTGTCAGCTATCCGGTGCCTTTATGCGGCCTGGATGTTCGACGCTTGCTTGCCCTTCGGGCCTTGAACGACCTCGAAGCTGACCTTCTGGCCTTCCTTCAGGGTCTTGAAGCCCTGCATGTTGATGGCCGAGAAGTGCGCAAACAGATCCTCACCGCCCTCATCGGGAGTGATGAAACCGAAGCCCTTCGCGTCGTTGAACCACTTAACGATACCAGTTGCCATTTCCTACTTCCCCTGTCACACAGTCGCTGCTACTTACCACGAGCACGCTCGAAAAGCTAAACGACCGGAAAATGCAGCCGTTCCCCCCTCACAAGCTCACCTTCGGCCTCGTTCATTTCACCGGATGGCGAATTGAAAAAAGTGCCAGCTTGATTGTTGGCGCTCTTTATTTGAGTGTCAAGCGGAATTTTCAGACGGTTGGAGGGCCGTTGTAAAGAACCCATTTTCAGGGTTTTTCCGGCTTTGCTTTGCAGCATGCCGCCGAGCGCGCGGACTTGAAAAGTCGCATAATCGGCTCATATACCAGGCTCGAGTGACACGCGATCGAGTCGTCCCGGCTTGTGGGATACTGGATGCCGACGCGATCGTCCGGTGCAGTTCCCCCAGACGGTTCGTGTTCCGCGCCACGCGTGAAAGCCGGCACCGCAGCCGGCTTTCGTATGGCACGAAGACGATCGCATATCGTCGGGAACCAGGGAGGGCGCCGACCGGTCGGTCGGGTAATGGCAGGATTGCGGGCCTGTCCGAGTTGTTTAGAATGGGTGTATGGCGATTATCCCGGACAAGCAGGACAGCACCGTCCTGGAACGCAAGCAGCAGAAGCTCAAGCCGCCTTCGATGTACAAGGTGGTGCTGCTCAACGACGACTTCACGCCGATGGAGTTCGTCGTGATGGTCGTACAGGAGTATTTCAAGAAGGATCGCGAGACGGCCACGCAGATCATGCTGAAGGTCCACCGCGAAGGGCGAGGGGTATGTGGGGTCTATACGCGGGACATCGCGTCGACCAAGGTTGAGCAAGTCGTTACCCATGCGCGGCAGGCCGGGCATCCGCTGCAGTGCGTGATGGAGGAAGCATGATTGCCCAGGAATTGGAAGTCAGCCTGCACATGGCGTTCATGGAAGCACGCCAGGCGCGCCATGAGTTCATTACGGTCGAGCATCTGCTGCTGGCCCTGCTGGATAATCCGACGGCAGCCGAGGTGTTGCGCGCGTGTGCGGCCAACATCGAGGACTTGCGTCAGAACCTGCGCAATTTCATCCACGACAACACACCTACCGTCCCGGGTACCGACGATGTCGATACCCAGCCGACGCTCGGTTTCCAGCGCGTGATCCAGCGCGCGATCATGCACGTCCAGTCGACGTCGAACGGCAAGAAGGAAGTCACCGGCGCGAACGTGCTGGTCGCGATCTTCGGCGAGAAGGATTCGCACGCCGTCTACTACCTGCAGCAGCAGGGCGTCACGCGTCTGGACGTCGTGAACTTCATTTCGCACGGCATCGCGAAGACGAACGGCGGCGAAGCCGCGAAGTCGGCCGACGCGAACGCGGAAAGCGAAGACGCGAACGCGCAGAAGGAAACGCCGCTCGCGCAGTTCACACAGAACCTGAACCAGATGGCGAAGGACGGCCGCATCGATCCGCTGATCGGGCGCGAGCCGGAGGTCGAGCGCGTCGTGCAGGTGCTGTGCCGCCGCCGCAAGAACAATCCGCTGCTCGTCGGCGAAGCCGGCGTCGGCAAGACGGCGATCGCGGAAGGGCTCGCGTATCGCATCACGCGCGGCGAAGTGCCGGACATCCTCGCGAACGCGCAGGTGTATTCGCTCGACATGGGCGCGCTGCTCGCGGGCACCAAGTATCGCGGCGACTTCGAGCAGCGTCTGAAGACGGTGCTGAAGGAGCTGAAGGAGCGTCCGCACGCGATCCTGTTCATCGACGAGATCCACACGCTGATCGGCGCGGGCGCCGCATCGGGCGGCACGCTCGACGCGTCGAACCTGCTGAAGCCGGCGCTGTCGTCGGGCACGCTCAAGTGCATCGGCGCGACCACCTTCACCGAATATCGCGGCATCTTCGAGAAGGACGCGGCGCTGTCGCGGCGCTTCCAGAAGGTCGACGTGACGGAGCCGACCGTCGAGCAGACGGTCGCGATCCTGCGCGGGCTGAAGTCGCGGTTCGAGGAGCATCACGGCGTCAAGTATTCGTCGGGCGCGTTGTCGGCCGCGGCCGAGCTGTCGGCACGCTTCATCACCGACCGTCACCTGCCGGACAAGGCGATCGACGTGATCGACGAAGCGGGCGCCGCGCAGCGCATCCTGCCGAAGTCGAAGCAGAAGAAGACGATCGGCAAGAGCGAGATCGAGGAGATCATCTCGAAGATCGCGCGTGTGCCGGCGCAAAGCGTGTCGCAGGACGATCGCAGCAAGCTGCAGACGCTCGATCGCGACCTGAAGAGCGTCGTGTTCGGACAGGATCCGGCGATCGACGCGCTCGCCGCGTCGATCAAGATGGCGCGCGCGGGCCTCGGCAAGATGGACAAGCCGATCGGCGCGTTCCTGTTCTCCGGCCCGACGGGCGTCGGCAAGACCGAAGTGGCGCGCCAGCTCGCGTTCACGCTCGGCATCGAGCTGATCCGCTTCGACATGTCGGAATACATGGAGCGTCACGCGGTGAGCCGCCTGATCGGCGCACCGCCGGGCTACGTCGGGTTCGACCAGGGCGGCCTCTTGACCGAAGCCGTCACGAAGAAGCCGCATTGCGTGCTGCTGCTCGACGAAATCGAGAAGGCGCATCCGGACATCTTCAACGTGCTGCTGCAGGTGATGGACCACGGCACGCTGACGGACAACAACGGCCGCAAGGCAGATTTCCGCAACGTCATCATCATCATGACGACGAACGCGGGCGCCGAGTCGATGCAGAAGGCGACGATCGGCTTCACGACGCGCCGCGAGACGGGCGACGAGATGACCGACATCAAGCGCCTGTTCACGCCGGAGTTCCGCAACCGCCTGGATTCGATCATCAGCTTCCGCTCGCTCGATGAGGAAATCATCATGCGCGTGGTCGACAAGTTCCTGATCCAGCTCGAGGAGCAACTGCACGAGAAGAAGGTCGACGCGCTCTTCACCGACGCGTTGCGCAAGCATCTCGCGAAGCACGGCTTCGACCCGCTGATGGGTGCGCGGCCGATGCAGCGGCTGATCCAGGACACGATCCGTCGCGCGCTCGCCGACGAACTGCTGTTCGGCAAGCTGCTGAACGGCGGCCACGTGACGGTCGACGTCGACGAAAACGACAAGGTGCAGTTGTCGTTCGACAAGCTCGGCAACCCGCCGCACAAGCCGAACGAAGAGACGGTCGAAGTCGAGTAAGCGATAATTCGTTGTTCATGCGAACGGCGCGGGAAGTTCTCCGCGCCGTTTCGTTTTATCTGGCGCCGGCGGCGCGATGGTGGTGCAGGGGAGTGGCAACGCAGTGACACAACAACAACGATCGTTCGACGACATCGTCGCGCGCGAACAAGGGCTGCGCCATGCGCTGACGTCCGGGCAGATGGCGATGATCGCGATCGGCGGGGCGATCGGCACGGGGCTGTTCCTCGGCAGCGGCTTCGCGATCGGGCTCGCGGGCCCCAGCGTGCTCGTTTCGTATGCGATCGGTGCGCTGATCGCGCTGCTGCTGATGGGCGCGCTCGCGGAAATGACCGTCGCGCATCCGACCGCCGGCTCGTTCGGTGCGTATGCCGAACACTACGTCGGCCCGCTCGCGGGTTTTCTCGTGCGCTATGCGTACTGGTTCGCGGTGGTGTTCGCAATCGGCACCGAAATCAGCGCGATCGCCGTCTTCATGAAGTACTGGTTCCCGGCCGTGCCCGGCTGGTACTGGGTGATCGGCTTCTCCGCGCTGCTGATCGCGGTGAACCTCGCGAGCGTCACGCTGTACGGCACGGTCGAATACGCATTCTCGCTGCTGAAGATCGCGGCGATCGTCGTGTTCATCGTGCTCGGCGCGACGCTCGTGTGGTCGGCGCCGGCCGCGTCGGGCATCGGCTTCGCGAACTACACCGCGCACGGCGGTTTCATGCCGAAAGGGCCGTGGGGCACCTGGGTCGCGGTGATCGTGGCAATTTTCAGCTACATGAGCATCGAGGCCGTCGCGATCGCGGCGGGCGAGGCGCGCGATCCGCAGCACGCGGTTACGCGCGCGTTCCGCTCGACGGTGTTCCGGCTCGTGCTGTTCTACCTGCTGACGCTCGCGCTGATGCTCGCGATCGTGCCCTGGACGCAGGCCGGCACCGACGAAAGCCCGTTCGTGAAGGTGATGGCCGCGACGCACGTGCCGTATGCGGCCGGCGTGATCAACTTCGTGCTGCTGATCGCGGCGCTGTCCGCGATGAACAGCCAGCTGTACGTGACGACGCGGATGATGTTCAGCCTGTCGCGCGCGCGGCTCGCGCCGGCCGTGTTCGGCCGGCTCGGCAGCAACGGCGTGCCGCGTGCGGCGCTGTGGATCTCGACTAGCGGCGTCGCGGTCGCGGCCGTGCTGGTCGCGCTGTCGCCCGACACCGCGTTCACCGTGATGATGGCGATCGCGATGTTCGGCGCGCTGTTCACATGGCTGATGATCTTCGTTACGCACCTGCGCTTTCGCGCGCAGTACAGCGGCCCGGCGCTCGCATTCCGGATGTGGGGCCACCCGTTCGGCAGCCTGCTCGGCGCGGCGCTCGTCGGCGCGATCCTGCTGACGACCGCGTTCACGCGCGAATTCCGGATGACGATGGTGGTCGGCGTCGTGTTCGCCGTGCTGCTGACGCTCGCGTACGCGCTGCACTACCGGCACCAGCACGCGCGTTGACGCGTGCGTTCCTGCCGCTAAGGTTCCGTTAAGCCGGCGGCGATTACATTCGAACCTGTCCGCGATCCGGGCCGGCACACTGCCGGCCGGTCGCCATCTGCAAAAGGGGTTCGAATGAACAAACTTCCCGAAATCACGCTCGCGTTCTGGATCATGAAGATCTGCGCGACGACGCTCGGTGAAACCGGCGGCGACCTGCTGTCGATGACGCTGAACGTCGGCTACGCGGTCAGCTCGATCCTGCTGTTCGGTTTCTTTCTCGTCACGCTCGGCGCACAGCTCCGGACCACCGGCTATCGCCCGGCGATCTACTGGGCCGTGATCGTCGCGACCAGCACGGCGGGCACCACGATGTCCGATTTCATGGATCGCACGCTAGGTCTCGGCTATGCGGCGGGCTCGTCGATCCTCGTCGCGATCCTGCTGGCGATCTTCGCGGTGTGGCGCCTGAGCGGCGAATCGCTGTCGGTCGACCTGATCCGCACGCGCAAGGTCGAATTGCTGTACTGGGTCGCGATCCTGTTCTCGAACACGCTCGGCACCGCGCTCGGCGATTTCCTCGCGGACAGCTCCGGCCTCGGCTTCGGCGGCGGTGCGCTGCTGATCGGCGGCCTGCTCGCGGCGATCGTGCTCGCGCACTACTTCACGCGCATTTCCGGCGTGCTGCTGTTCTGGGCCGCGTTCGTGCTCACGCGTCCGTTCGGCGCGACGGTCGGCGACTTGCTGACGAAACCGGTCGCGAAGGGCGGACTCGAGCTTGGTACGGTCGGGTCGTCGGCGGTGCTGTTCGGCGTGCTGGCCGCGCTGGTGGTCTACGCAAGCATCGCGCAGGCAAGGCGGCGGCGCGAACTCGTGCCCGCGCGGATCGTGCAGACGGCCGATCGGTGAGCGGAAGCGGGGCGCATCCGATGGAATCGAAAAAGGGGCCGCGAGGCCCCTTTCTTCATTGCGCCGTTCAGTGACGGCCGGTGCTGCCGAAGCCGCCTTCGCCGCGATCGCTTTGCGCGAAGTCGTCGACGATGTTGAACTGCGCCTGCACGACCGGCACGATCACGAGCTGCGCGAGCCGCTCGAACGGGTTCAGCACGAATTCGGTCTGCCCGCGGTTCCACGTCGACACCATCAACTGGCCCTGGTAGTCGGAATCGATCAGGCCGACCAGGTTGCCGAGCACGATGCCGTGCTTGTGGCCGAGGCCCGAGCGCGGCAGGATCAGCGCCGCATAGCCGGGATCGGCGACGTGGATCGCGAGGCCGGTCGGCACCAGCGTGGTTTCGCCCGGCTGCAGCGTGACGGGGGCGTCGAGGCACGCGCGCAGGTCGAGGCCGGCGCTGCCGGTGGTTGCGTAGGCGGGCAGGTAGTCGCGCATGCGCGCGTCGAGAATCTTCAGGTCGAGTTTCATGCGGTCGTCGATTCGGTCGGGAAGGGCGCGGCGGCGCGGGCCGCCGCGCAACGGATCAGATCAGGCGGTTGTCGGGCAGGCGCTTCGCGATTTCGGCGACGAGCGCGTGCGCGAGTTCGTCCTTCGGCGCACGCGGCAGGCGTGTGAGGCCGGCGGCCTCGAACAGCACGACTTCGTTGTCGTCGCGGCCGAACGTCAGCGGGCCGAGGTTGCCGACCAGCAGCGGCACGTTCTTGCGCTTGCGCTTCTCGTCGCCGTGCACGTCGAGGTCGCCGCTCTCGGCCGCGAAGCCGACGCAGAACGGCGGATCGGGCAGCGCCGCGACCGATGCGAGGATGTCGGGGTTCTCGACGAATGCGAGTGCCGGCATCTTGCGGTCGGCCGTCTTCTTCATCTTGTGCTCGGCCGGCTGCTCGACGCGCCAGTCGGCGACCGCGGCCACCGCGATGAAGATGTCAGCATCGGATACCGCCTGCATCACCGCGTCGTACATCTGCTGCGCGGTCTGCACGTCCTGACGGTACACGCCCCACGGCGTATCGAGCGCGACCGGCCCGGCGACCAGATGCACGTCGGCGCCGGCCTGCTGCGCGGCGCGTGCGAGCGCGAAGCCCATCTTGCCGCTCGAGCGGTTCGTCAGGCCGCGCACCGGATCGAGCGGCTCGAACGTCGGGCCGGCCGTGATCAGCACGCGGCGGTGCGCGAGCACCTTCGGCGCGAACTGCGCGACGATGGCCTCGTAGATTGCCTCGGGTTCGAGCATGCGGCCGTCGCCGACTTCGCCGCAGGCCTGCGCGCCCGAATCGGGGCCGAGCACCGACACGCCGTCGGCGCGCAGTTGCGCGGCATTGCGTTGCGTGGCCGGGTTCTGCCACATCTGGCGGTTCATCGCGGGCACGACGAGCAGCGGACAGTCGCGCGCGACACAGAGCGTCGACAGCAGGTCGTCGGCGAACCCATGCGCGAGCTTCGCGAGGAAATCCGTCGACGCGGGCGCGATCACGATCGCGTCGGCTTCGCGCGACAGGTCGATGTGCGCCATGTTGTTGTCGATGCGCGCGTCCCACTGGCTCGTGTAGACGGGCCGGCCGGACAGCGCCTGCATCGTGACGGGCGTGATGAACTGCGTGGCGGCTTCGGTCATCGCGACCTGCACGGTCGCGCCGGCCTTCGTCAGCAGCCGCGTGAGCTCGGCGATCTTGTAGCAGGCGATGCCGCCCGTCAGGCCGAGAACGAGGTGTTTTCCAGCGAGTTCTGCGTGTGCCAACTCAGGCCTCCAAGGGTCAAACGGAACGGCCGGCGCGAAGCCGGCCGTCGACGCCGAGTATGCACGCTCAGCGCGCGCCGCGCACGCGACGCAGTTCGTCGTAGATCAGCAGCACGGCACCGACCGTGATCGCGGAATCGGCGAGGTTGAACGCCGGGAAGTGCCAGCCGCCGAGGTGGAAATCGAGGAAGTCGATCACGTGGCCGTAGACGAGCCGGTCGATCACGTTGCCGAGCGCGCCGCCGAGGATCAGCGCGAGCGACAGGCTGAACAGCCGCTGCTGGCCGTGACGGCGCAGCAGGAAGCAGATCACGAGCGTCGCGCCGACGCCGAGCGCGGTGAACGCCCAGCGCTGCCAGCCGCTCGCGGTCGACAGGAAGCCGAACGCGGCACCGCGGTTGTACACCAGCACGAGGTTGAAGAACGACGTCAGCGCATGCTGCGCGCCGTACGCGAACGTCTTGAGGATCGCGATCTTCGACAGCTGGTCGAACAGGATCACGATCAGCGAAATACCGAGCCAGGGCGCGAGCGCGCCGCTGGCCGGTTTCGACAGGGTTTTCGCCATGGTCAGGCAGCGCTCCGGGTTTCGCCGTTTTCAAACAGGTTCGAGAAGCAGCGGCCGCACAGCGTCGGATGATCGGCGTGCGCGCCGACGTCCTCGCGGTAGTGCCAGCAGCGTTCGCACTTCTGGTACTTCGACGCGGCCACGTCGACGCTTTCCTGCGCTTCGTCGTCGACCTTCACGACCGTCGCCGCCGACGTGATCAGCACGAACTTGAGATCGTCGCCGAGACTCGTCAGCGCGTCGTAGCGCGCGCCGCTCGCCTGCACGGCCACTTCGGCCTGCAGCGACGAACCGATGCGGTTCGCGGTGCGCGCTTCCTCGAGCGCCTTCGTCACGTTGCCGCGCACTTCGCGCAGCAGCGCCCACTTGTCGATCAGCGCGGCCGCGCCGGAGACATCGGGATACGCGTAGTACGTTTCCGTGAACACGGTGTCGCTGGCCGGCTGGAACACCTTCCACGCTTCTTCCGCGGTGAACGACAGGAACGGCGCGAGCACGCGCAGCAGCCCGTGCGTCAGGTGGTACAGCGCGGTTTGTGCGGAGCGGCGCGCGCGCGAATCGGGCGCGCTCGTGTACAGGCGGTCCTTCAGCACGTCGAGGTAGAAGCCGCCGAGGTCTTCCGAGCAGTACGTCTGCAGCTTCGCGACGACCGGGTGGAATTCGTACTTCTCGTAGTAGCCGAGCAGTTCGGTCTGCAGTTGCGCGGAGAACGCGACCGCGTAACGGTCGATCTCGAGCCATTCTTCGACGGGCACCGCGTGCTGCGCGAAGTCGAAGTCCGACAGGTTCGCGAGCAGGAAGCGCAGCGTGTTGCGGATGCGGCGATAGCCTTCCGTCACGCGCTTCAGGATTTCCTCGGAGATCGCGAGTTCGCCCGAATAGTCGGTCGACGCGATCCACAGGCGGATGATTTCCGCGCCGAGACGGTTCGCGACTTCATGCGGATCGACGCCGTTGCCGAGCGACTTGCTCATCTTGCGGCCTTCGCCGTCGACCGTGAAGCCGTGCGTGAGCAGGCCCTTGTACGGCGCGCGGCCGTCGATCATCGATGCCGTCAGCAGCGACGAGTGGAACCAGCCGCGGTGCTGGTCCGAGCCTTCGAGGTACAGGTCGGCCGGGAACTGCAGCTGATCCTTGTGCGAGCCGCGCAGCACGTGCCAGTGCGTCGTGCCCGAGTCGAACCACACGTCGAGCGTGTCGCGGTTCTTCTCGTACATGTTCGCGTCGTCGCCCAGCAGTTCGCGCGGATCGAGCGACTGCCATGCTTCGATGCCCGACTGCTCGACGCGCTTCGCGACTTCCTCGAGCAGCTCGAGCGTGCGCGGGTGCAGCTCGCCGGTTTCCTTGTGCACGAAGAACGCCATCGGCACGCCCCACTGGCGCTGGCGCGACAGCGTCCAGTCGGGACGGTTCGCGATCATGCTGAACAGGCGCTGCTTGCCCCACGACGGGTAGAACGCGGTCGCGTCGACGCCTTCGAGCGCCGTTTCGCGCAGCGTCTTGCCGCCGTCGCGCGGCGTCACGTCCATGCCGGCGAACCACTGCGACGTCGCGCGGTAGATGATCGGCGTCTTGTGGCGCCAGCAGTGCATGTAGCTGTGCGTGTACTTCTCGCTGCGCAGCAGCGAGCCGGCCGCGTTCAGTGCCTCGACGATCTTCGGGTTCGCGTCCCAGATCGACAGGCCGCCGAACAGCGGCAGCGATTCGATGTAGCGGCCGTCGCCCATCACCGGGTTGATGAAGTCCGAATCGGTCATCCCGTGCGCCTTGCACGACATGAAGTCTTCGATACCGTAGGCCGGCGACGAGTGCACGACGCCGGTGCCGGTGTCGGTCGTCACGTAGTCGCCGAGGTAGACGGGCGCGGTGCGCTTGTAGCCGGGGTGAGCCGACGCGAGCGGGTGGTGGAAGCGCAGGTTCGCGAGCTTCACGCCCGGCGCGGTCGCGACGACGCGGCCGGTCAGCTTGAACTCGGCCATGCAGGCTTCGACGCGCTCTTCCGCGATGATCAGCAGCCCGCGCTCGGTGTCGACCAGCGCGTAGACGATTTCCGGATGGAGGTTCAGCGCCTGGTTGGCGGGGATCGTCCACGGCGTGGTGGTCCAGATCACGATGCCGCCGTCGGCGCGCGGCAGCGCCGGCAGGCCGAACGCCTGCGCGGTCTTTTCCGGTTCCGCGAACGCGAACATCACGTCGATCGTCGGGTCGGTGCGGTCCTTGTACTCGACTTCGGCTTCAGCGAGCGCCGAGCCGCAGTCGAAGCACCAGTTGACCGGCTTCAGCCCGCGATACACGTAGCCTTTCTCGATGATCTTGCCGAGCGCGCGGATTTCTTCCGCCTCGTTGACGAAGTTCATCGTCTTGTACGGATTCGCCCAGTCGCCGAGCACGCCGAGGCGCTTGAAGCCGACTTTCTGCTTCTCGATCTGCTCGGTCGCGTATGCGCGCGCCTTGCTCATCACTTCGGCCGCCGGCAGCGACTTGCCGAACTGCTTCTCGATCTGGATCTCGATCGGCATCCCGTGGCAATCCCAGCCCGGCACGTACGGCGCATCGAAGCCGGCCATGTTGCGCGACTTGACGACGATGTCCTTCAGGATCTTGTTGACCGCGTGACCGAGGTGGATGTCGCCGTTCGCATACGGCGGGCCGTCGTGCAGGATGAACTTCGGCCGGCCCTTGCTGGCCGCGCGGATCTTCTCGTAGATGCCGCGCTCCTCCCACTCCTTGACCCACTGCGGCTCGCGCTTGGGCAGGTCGCCGCGCATCGGGAACGGCGTGTCGAGCAGGTTGACCGGATACTTGGCCTGCGGTTTCGAATCGGCTTTCTTGTTGCTCATGATGGGATCGCTATCTAAATCGGGGGACGCTCGTGCGTCGTGAATCGGGGATGCGCGCGGGGCGGCGGCACGGGGGTGCGGCGCGCGGCGCCGCCAGCCGGGATCAGCTAATTCGGTCGGTCGCGGAGGTCGAGAAGCCGGTCGCGCTGCTGCCCGGCGCGCGCTCGCGCTCGTCGAAGTACGCGCGCGCATTCGCGACGTCGAGCGCGATCGCGCGCGACAGCGCCTCGAGATCGTCGAACTTCGCCTCGTCGCGAAGCTTCTTCAGGAATTCGACGCGGATCAGCTTGCCGTACGCATCGCCGTGCCAGTCGAGCAGGTGGACTTCGAGCAGCACGCGGCCGGAATCGTCGACGGTCGGGCGCAGCCCGAGGCTCGCGACGCCCGGCAGCGGGGCCGGGCCCAGGCCGTGCACCTGCACGACGAAGATGCCCGCGAGCGCCGGCCGCTTGTGCGCGATCGGCAGGTTCAGCGTCGGGAAGCCGAGGTCGCGGCCGAGCTTGAGCCCGTGCGCGACGTGGCCGCTGATCGCGTAGCCGTGGCCGAGCGCCTGCGCGGCCGCGGCGAGATCGCCCGCGGCGAGCGAGGCGCGCACGCCGGAGCTGGAGATGCGCGTGCCGTCGCTGCCGGCGACCGTGCCCATTTGCTCGACCTCGAAACCGTACTGCTCGCCGGCCGCCTTCAGCGTGTCGAAGGTGCCCGCGCGCTTCGCGCCGTAGCAGAAGTCGTCGCCGACCATCATCCAGCGCGTGTGCAGCCCGTTCACCAGCGTGCGTTCGACGAACGCCTGCGGCGACTGGCTCGCGAACGTGTGGTTGAAGTGCTCGACGACGACGCGATCGACGCCGTGCTCGCGCAGCGCTTCCAGCTTGTCGCGCAGCATCGCGATGCGCGGCGGCGCGCCGGCCGGGTTGAAGAATTCACGCGGGTGCGGCTCGAAGGTCATCACGCACACGGGCAGGCCGCGCGCATCCGCTGCCGCGCGCACGCGCGCGAGCAGGGCCTGGTGGCCGCGATGGACACCGTCGAAGTTGCCGATCGTCAGCGCGCATGGCGCGCGGCTCTCGGCGTTGGGCAGGCCGCGGAAGACTTTCACGATAGCGGATGCAGCGTCGGGGGAATGAGCGGTGGAATGCCGCAAAGCAGAAGATTATAAACGTTCGGGCGGCCCGGCGGCCGAGAAGGGGGGAAACGCGGAGGCGAATGGTAAAATTCGCGGATGAAAAAACTCGTGATCCTGATTTCCGGTCGCGGCAGCAACATGGAGGCCATCGTCCGCGCGTGCGCGCAGGAACGCTGGCCGGCCGAGGTCGCCGCCGTGATCGCCAACCGGCCCGACGCGGCCGGCCTGGCTTTTGCCGCGTCGCACGGGGTGGCGACCGCGGTGGTCGACCATCGTTCTTTCGACGGCCGCGACAGCTTCGATGCGGCGCTCGCCGCCCAGATCGACCGCTTCGCGCCCGATCTCGTCGTGCTCGCCGGCTTCATGCGCATCCTCACGCCCGATTTCGTCAGACGATATGAGGGCCGGCTGCTGAACATCCATCCGTCGCTGCTGCCGAGCTTCAAGGGCATCCACACGCACCAGCAGGCGCTGGATGCCGGCGTCGCGCTGCATGGCGCGAGCGTGCATTTCGTGATTCCGGAACTCGACAGCGGCGCGATCGTCGCGCAGGGCGCGGTGCCCGTGCGCGCGGGCGACGACGCGGCCGCGCTCGCGAAGCGCGTGCTGACGGTCGAGCACGTGCTGTATCCGCGTGCGGTGCGCTGGTTCGTCGAGGGGCGCCTGCGCCTCGAGAACGGCCGGGCAGTGGTGGCGCCGGAAGAGGCGCGCTGGATTTTCGCGGATCAACCGCAAACCGAAACGAGCGAGGGCGTATGAAGCTGCACGGATTCCTGATTGGCCAGACCGAAACCCTGCTGGCCGAGGTGCTGAAGTTCACCGGCCCCGCCGACGCGACGACGAGCCGGTTCTTCCGTGCGCACCCGAAGCTCGGCCACGCCGAGCGCGGCGTGATCGCCGAGGCGGTGTTCGCGGTGCTGCGCCGGAAGATGGAGTTTTCGCACCTGGCCGAGAGCGGCACGGGCAGCCCCGCGCGGCGCCTGACGCTGCTGGGCCTGATGCAGACGGCCGGCCGCAACGCGCTGAAGCCGTTCGTGTCCGACACCGAGGCCGCGTGGCTCGAGCACGTGTCGAAGATCGACCCGGCGAGCCTGCCGGTGCGCGTGCGCACGAACCTGCCGGACTGGATCTACCAGGCGCTGTCGGCCCGTTTCGACGCCGACGAACTCGCGCAGCTCGCCGCCGCGCTGAACTACCCGGCGCCGCTCGACCTGCGCGCGAACGCGCAGAAGGCGACCCGCGACCAGGTGATCGATGCGCTGCGCGCGAACGGCATCGACGCGGGCGCGACGCCGTTCGCGCCGAACGGCGTGCGCGTCGACGGCAAGCCGGCGCTCACGCGCCTGAAGCTGTTCGAGGAAGGCCAGATCGAGGTGCAGGACGAAGGCAGCCAGCTGCTGTGCTCGCTGGTCGCGCCGCGTCGCGGCGAGATGGTCGTCGATTTCTGCGCGGGCGCCGGCGGCAAGACGCTCGCGCTCGGCGCGATGATGCGCTCGACCGGGCGCCTCTATGCGTTCGACGTGTCGGAAAAGCGTCTGACGAAGCTCAAGCCGCGCCTCGCGCGCAGCGGGCTGTCCAACGTGAACCCGGTGCTGATCGACAGCGAGCACGATGCGAAGATCAAGCGGCTCGCCGGCAAGATCGACCGCGTGCTGGTCGACGCACCGTGCAGCGGCCTCGGCACGCTGCGCCGCAACCCCGACCTGAAGTGGCGCCAGACGCGCACGTCGATCGAGGAGCTCACGCCGAAGCAGGCGTCGATCCTCGCGAGCGCCGCGCGGCTCGTGAAGAAGGGCGGCCGGCTCGTGTACGCGACCTGCAGCGTGCTGGAGGCGGAAAACGAGGCGATCGTCGAGCAGTTCCTCGCCGATCACCCCGAGTTCGTGCTGGTGCCCGCGCAGAAGGTGCTGGCCGAGCAGCGCATCGAACTCGAGACCGGCGACTACCTGTCGCTGTGGCCGCACCGCCATGCGACCGACGGCTTCTTCGCCGCGGTGCTCGAGCGGCGCGCGCAGTAACGGCAGCCCGGACGGACGATGGAGAGTCTGCAGAGCCGCCTGCTGTCGCACCGGCTGGCATCGGTGATCCGCGATTTCCACCAGCCGGTGATGATCTGGCAGGCGGCGATCCTCGTCGGCGCACTGTGCTTCGCATGGGTGAGCGCGCGCTTCGTTCACGGGCGCATCGATGCGCGCCGCCGCGCGGCCGGGCGCACGCCCGGCGCGGGTGCGCAGAGCCTGAAGCGCGCGCTGTTTCCGCTGTTCGGCGGCGTGTTCGTGGGGATCGCGCAGCTCGCGTTCGATCCGTTCATGTCGACGTCGCTGCTGTCGCTCGCGCTCGTGCCGCTGTTCGGCATCGGGCTGATCTACGTGCTGTTCTTCTTTGCGCGGCGCGTATTCGCGCGCGACGGGCACACGCACGCGTGGCTGTCGATCGTCGAGAAGATCGTATCGACCATCGTGTGGGCCGCGATGGTGCTGACCGTGCTCGGCATCCAGCGTGACGTGCTCGGCTGGCTCGACAGCGTGCAGTTCCGTGTCGCGAATGCGCATCTCACGCTGCTGTCGGTGATTTCCGGCGCGCTGTGGGTGTGCGTGACGTTGATGGTCGCGATGTGGCTCGGCTCGGTGCTCGAGGAGCGCCTGACCCGTGCCACGACGCTCGACGCGAACCTGAAGGTCGTGCTGTCGCGGGTCGGCCGCGCGCTGCTGGTGTTCGCGGCGGTCCTGATCGGGCTGTCGCTCGTGGGCATCGACGTGACGGTGCTCGGCGTGTTCGGCGGCGCGGTCGGTGTCGGCCTCGGCTTCGGGCTGCAGAAGATCGCGAGCAACTACGTGTCGGGCTTCATCATCCTGCTCGATCGTTCGTTGCGGCTCGGCGACGCGATCAGCGTCGGCGGGCTGCAGGGCGTCGTCACGCAGATCCGCACGCGCTACACGGTCGTGCGCGGCCTCGACGGCAACGAGACGCTGATTCCGAACGAAAAACTGATCACGGACGTCGTGCAGAACCAGTCGTCGTACCTGACGCGCGGCCATGCGAAGGTCGCCGTGCAGGTCGCCTATACGAGCGACGTCGAGCACGCACTGTCGGTGCTCGCGGAAGCCGCGAAGGGCGTGCCGCGCGTGCTCGCCGAGCCGGCGCCAACCCCGTATCTCGTCGGCTTCGGCGCGGACGGGATCGATCTGGAGCTCGGCTTCTGGATCGAGGATGCGGCGACAGGCACGTCGGGCGTGCGTTCGGCGGTGAATCGCAACATCTGGCGGCTCTTTGGCGAGCACGGGATCTCGATCCCGTTCCCGCAGCGCGAGGTGCGCGTGGTCGGCCTGCCGGAGGGTTTCGCGGCGACCGGGGTGGTGGCCGAGGGCGTGCCCGTGGCGAGCGGAGACACCGCGGACGGGCAGGCATCGGCCGCTTAGGGCCGGCGCGCCGGTGCGAAAGGGTACGAAACGGTACGAAGCGGTGCGAGACGGTACGAAACGGGGTGAATCGGCGCGATTCGGGCATATTGGGCGCAGCGGCCGGCCAGAACCGGATCGCGGGGCGCGCCGGGTCCGTCGATGGACTATCAGAGTTGCGTCATGACAAGAAAATATTCATTTTTTACAAAGACTTGGAACGGTTGAAGTAAAATTCCGGTCTACACGCGGTATGCTTTCATTTTTATGACGTCGGCGCGGGCCGGCGTCGCACTCACCACAGGTAACTGCCTTGTTGAATTCCCTGCTCGATTTTCTTTCCCACGGGCTCCTGCGTTTTTCGTGGTGGCAGGTCGCGGTGTTCGCGCTCGCCGTCACGCACGTCACGATCATCGGCGTGACGGTCTACCTGCATCGCTGCCAGGCGCACCGCGCGCTGGAGCTGCATCCGATCGCGAGCCACTTCTTCCGTTTCTGGCTGTGGATGACCACCGGCATGCTGACCGGCCAGTGGGCCGCGATCCATCGCAAGCACCACGCGAAGTGCGAAACCGAGGAAGATCCGCACAGCCCGCAGACGCGCGGCATCTGGAAGGTGTTCCTCGAGGGGGCGGAGCTGTATCGCGCGGAAGCGAAGAACGAAGAGACGATGCGCAAGTTCAGCCACGGCACGCCGAACGACTGGCTCGAGCGCAATCTCTACTCGAAGTACCCGATCCTCGGCATCAGCATGATGATGGTGATCGACGTCGCGCTGTTCGGCGTGCTCGGCCTGACCGTGTGGGCCGTGCAGATGGTCTGGATTCCGTTCTGGGCCGCCGGTGTCGTGAACGGCTTCGGCCACTTCTGGGGCTACCGCAACTTCAACTCGGCCGATGCGAGCACGAACCTGTTCCCGTGGGGCATCGTGATCGGCGGCGAAGAGCTGCACAACAACCACCACACGTTCGCGACGTCGGCGAAGCTGTCGAACAAGTGGTACGAGTTCGACATCGGCTGGATGTACATCCGCATCATGTCGGCCTTCGGTCTCGCGAAGGTGAAGAAGGTCGCACCGACGCCGCGCCTGAACAAGCCGAAGACGGTGCTCGACCAGGAAACGCTGCAGGCCGTGCTGTCGAACCGCTACGAAGTGATGGCGCGCTACGGCAAGGCCGTGAAGCGTGCGTACCGCCAGGAGCTCGCGCATCTGAAGGAGCTCGGTTCGAGCGAGAAGTACCAGCTGATGCGCGGCGCGCGCAAGTGGTTCCACAAGGACGCCGACGTCCTCGACGAGCCGCAGAAGAAGCTGCTGCCGGAAATTTTCGCGAACAGCCAGAAGCTGCAAACGTACTTCCAGCTGCGCCAGGATCTGGCTGCGATCTGGGATCGCTCGACGGCGTCGCGCGAACAACTGCTCGCGCAATTGCAGGATTGGTGCCATCGCGCGGAACAAAGCGGGATCAAGGCGCTGCAGGAATTCGCGACACGCCTGCGTCGCTACGCCTGATTCGAAATCGATTAGAATCTCAGGACGTCACAAACCCCGCGTTGGCGGGGTTTTTTCATTTGGGCGACCTGTTTTCGAAAGACGACCGGAAGCGCCGGAATTCGTATGAGGCTTGGGGCGGCGTGCTCATGCGGCGCCGTGGGGCGAGCGTAGGGGATGGGATCAGAGTAAGCGCTAAAGCGCTCACTCTGATCGACCGCGAAGCATGGGGCCCGACTAAGCGCTAAAGCGCTAACTCGGGCCGACAGGAGATATGGAGATGCAATCGACGATCAAATCCGTCGAGTACGACCGGCCGGTCTCGGCAGGGACCGTCTGTGGCGTCGGGCAAGCATGGGCCAAGGTGCCCGATGCACCTTCCGCCGAAGAACGCGCCGCACTGAAGGCGCGCATCAAGGCGCTGCTCGCACGTGAAAAGGCCGTGCTCGTCGCTCACTACTACGTGGACGCGGAGCTGCAGGAACTGGCCGACGAAACCGGCGGCTGCGTCGCCGATTCGCTGGAGATGGCCCGCTTCGGCCGCGACCACGACGCGCAGACGCTCGTCGTCGCCGGCGTGCGCTTCATGGGCGAAACCGCGAAGATCCTGAGCCCCGGCAAACGCGTGCTGATGCCCGATCTCGATGCGACCTGCTCGCTCGATCTCGGCTGCCCGGCCGACGAATTCTCCGCGTTCTGCGATGCGCATCCCGATCGCACCGTCGTCGTCTATGCCAACACCAGCGCCGCCGTGAAGGCGCGCGCGGACTGGATGGTCACGTCGTCGATCGGCCTCGAGATCGTCGCCGATCTGCACGCGCGCGGCGAAAAGATCATCTGGGCACCCGATCGCCATCTCGGCAGCTACATCCAGAAGAAAACCGGCGCGGACATGCTGTTGTGGCAGGGTTCGTGTCTCGTCCACGACGAATTCAAGGGCATCGAGCTCGACCTGCTGCGCGCCGAACATCCGGGCGCGAAGGTGCTCGTGCACCCCGAGTCGCCGGAAAACGTCGTCGCGCAGGCGGATGTCGTCGGCTCGACCACGCAGTTGATCGACGCAGCCGTGAAGCTCGACGCGACGCACTTCATCGTCGCGACCGATCTCGGCATCCTGCACAAGATGCAGCTCGCGGCGCCCGGCAAGACCTTCATCGCCGCACCGACGGCCGGCAACAGCGCGACCTGCAAGAGCTGCGCGCACTGCCCGTGGATGGCGATGAACGGCCTCGCGAACCTCGCCGACGTGCTCGAGCGCGGTCACAACGAGATCTTCGTCGACCCCGCGATCGGCGTGCGTGCGCGTCTGCCGATCGACCGGATGCTCGATTTCGCAGCGGCGCACAAGAAGCGCGTGCAGGCGAGCGGCGACCTGCAGCGCGACCAGCAACTGTTTGCGAACGTGGGGGCTGCATGACCAATGCGGTTTCTCCGCTGTTCGAAGCCGTCCGCGCCCAATACGGCGCGGCATTCGACGAAGCGATCGCGCGCAACGTCGCCGACGCCATTGCCGAAGACGTCGGCACCGGCGACCAGACCGGGCGCCTCGTACCGGCCGGCGAGCGGCGCCGTGCGCGCATCATCGTGCGCGAGGAAGCGGTGCTGTGCGGCGTGCCGTGGTTCGAGGCCGTGATCGCGCGGATCGATCCGTCGATCGTCGTGCAGTGGCGCTATCGCGAAGGCGACCGGATGACGCCGGATTCGATCGTCTGCGAACTCGAAGGCCCGGCGCGCGCGCTGCTGACGGCCGAGCGCAACGCGCTGAACTTCCTGCAGCTGCTGTCGGGCGTCGCGAGCGCGACGCGCCGCTATGTCGATCGCGTCGAAGGCACGCGCGCGAAGATTCTCGATACGCGCAAGACGCTGCCGGGCCTGCGGCTCGCGCAGAAGTACGCGGTGCGCGTAGGCGGCGGCGAGAACCAGCGTCTCGCGCTGTACGACGGGATCCTGATCAAGGAAAACCACATCGCGGCGGCCGGCGGCGTCGGCGAAGCGCTCGACGCGGCGTTCGCGCTGGAGTCGGGCGTGCCGGTGCAGGTCGAAGTCGAGACGCTCGCGCAGCTCGACACCGCGCTCGCACATGGCGCGCAGTCGGTGCTGCTCGACAACTTCACGCTCGACATGATGCGCGAAGCGGTGCGGGTCGCGTCCGGCAAGGCCGTGCTCGAAGTGTCGGGCGGCGTCAATTTCGATACGGTGCGCACGTTCGCGGAGACGGGCGTCGACCGCATCTCGATCGGCGCGCTGACGAAGGACGTGCGCGCGACCGATTACTCGATGCGGATCATCGACTGACCGCCCATCGTTCCGTCTGACGAAAAAAGCCGCTGGCGCGCAAACGCCAGCGGCTTTTTTTTCATGCGACGGCGGCAGACGCCGCCACCAGGGGCGGGCCCGTCAGCGGCGCGAACGCGGTGTGAGCACGCTCGGCAGCGCCTTGGGCAGCGTGTGCGGCCAGTCGCGGCTGTAGTGCAGCCCGCGGCTTTCGCGGCGCGAGTACGCGCTCTTCACGATCAGCGTCGCGACGTCGACGAGATTGCGCAGTTCGAGCAGGTCGCGCGTCACGCGGAAGTTCGCGTAGTACTCGTGGATCTCGTCGCGCAGCAGCGACAAGCGGTGCTTCGCGCGTTCGAGGCGCTTGTCGGTGCGCACGATGCCGACGTAGTTCCACATCAGCCGGCGCAGTTCGTCCCAGTTGTGCGCGACGACGACTTCCTCGTCCGCATCCGACACACGGCTTTCGTCCCAGGCGGGCAGCGTCGCCGGCGTTTCGACGTCGAAGCCCGCCGCCTCGATCGCTTCGGCCGCCGCGCGGCCGATCACGAGACATTCGAGCAGCGAGTTGCTCGCGAGGCGGTTCGCGCCGTGCAGCCCCGTGTACGACGTTTCGCCGACCGCATACAGCCCCGCGAGATCGGTGCGCCCCGCGAGATCGGTCACGACGCCGCCGCACGTGTAGTGCGCGGCCGGCACGACCGGAATCGGCTGCTTCGCGATGTCGATGCCGAATTCGAGGCAGCGTGCATGGATGGTCGGGAAGTGTTCGCGCAGGAACGCTTCCGGCTGGTGGCTGATGTCGAGATACACGCAGTCGATCCCGCGCTTCTTGATCTCGAAGTCGATCGCACGCGCGACGATGTCGCGCGGCGCCAGTTCGGCGCGAGGATCGTGCGCGGGCATGAAGCGCGTGCCGTCCGGCAGCTTCAGCAAGCCGCCTTCGCCGCGCACGGCCTCCGAAATCAGGAACGATTTCGCATACGGATGGAACAGGCAGGTCGGATGGAACTGGATGAATTCCATGTTCGACACGCGGCAGCCCGCGCGCCACGCCATCGCGATGCCGTCGCCGGTCGCGGTGTCGGGGTTCGTCGTGTACAGGTAGACCTTGCCGGCGCCGCCGGTCGCGAGCACCGTGTGCGGTGCCTCGATCGTGATCGTGCGATCGTTGTCGACGTCGAGCGCGTACAGCCCGTGACAGCGGCGGCCGGGCAGGCCGAGCCGGTCCGACGTGATCAGGTCGATCGCATGGTGATTCTCGAAGAACGTGATGTTCGGATGCTGGCGCGCGCGGTCGGACAGCGTCGCGAGCACCGCGTGGCCGGTCGCGTCGGCCGCGTGGATGATCCGGCGGTGACTGTGGCCGCCTTCGCGCGTCAGGTGGAAGCCGAGCTCGGCCGCATCGTCCTTCGTGAACGGCACGCCCTGCGAGATCAGCCATTCGATCGCTTCGCGGCCGTGTTCGACGATGTAGCGCGTCGCGCCTTCGTCGCACAACCCGCCGCCGGCGACCAGCGTGTCGTCGACGTGGTTCTCGATACTGTCCGCCGAGTCGAGGACGGCCGCGATGCCGCCTTGCGCGTTATCGCTCGCCCCCTCCATCATCGAACGTTTCGCGATCAGCGCGACACGTCGCGTGCTGGCCAGGTTGAGTGCGACCGACAGCCCTGCGAGGCCGCTGCCGACGATCGCCACGTCGAATTTCATGCTGCATCTCCATCGTTACGCTTTTGATTTTGCGTTCCGTCGGCCGTTGCCGCGGAAAGGGGAGAGCATACCGCGTCGGGGGCTCGCGCGTGCGCGCAAAACAAAAAGCCCCGCAGGTGCGGGGCTTTTCGGTCGCCGTCAGGCTGGCAGAAACCGGAGATTACTTGATCTTGGTTTCTTTGTATTCCACATGCTTGCGGACGACGGGATCGAACTTCTTGATCGCCATCTTTTCCGGCATGTTGCGCTTGTTCTTCGTGGTCGTGTAGAAATGACCCGTACCAGCGGTCGACTCAAGCTTGATCTTGTCGCGTGCGCCTTTTGCCATGATTGTGCTCCTTGGGCTTAGGCTTCGCCGCGTGCGCGCAGGTCAGCGAGCACGGAATCGATGCCGTTCTTGTCGATCAGGCGCAGGCCGGCGTTCGAAACGCGCAGGCGCACCCAGCGGTTTTCGCTCTCTACCCAGAACCGGCGGTTTTGCAGGTTCGGGAGGAAGCGGCGCTTCGTCTTGTTGTTGGCGTGGGAAACGTTGTTGCCGCTCATCGGCGCTTTCCCAGTTACTTGGCATACGCGTGCCATGAGAGCACTCCTAATACGCGAAATTCGGGGTTCGATCGCCGATGAAGGTTCCATCGTACCGCCACGTGATCCATGGCCGCACTCAGAACGCCAAAGCCAATACAGACAAGGCCCTTCGATGGCTAGAACTGGTTGGAAAAAAGACAGACGACGATTCTAGCAGAAAAAGTTCAGAAAAATCAAACCTAATTTCGCTTCGTCGTTGCGGCGCCCCAGGGCGGGTCGCCGGGCCACAGTCTACAGACAACCGGCGCGTGCGAACGAAAAAGTGTCGCTGGTGCCGACGACCACGTGATCGAGCAGCTTCGTGTCGACGAGCGCGAGCGCTTCGCGCAGCACCCGTGTGAGCCGATGGTCTTCCGCGCTCGGCTGCACGGCGCCCGACGGATGGTTATGCGCGATGATCAGCGACGCGGCATTGAGCATGAGCGCACGCCGCACGATCTCGCGCGGATAGACGGCCATCCGCGTGAGCGAGCCGCGCGCGCTTTCCTCCACGTCGATGAGGCCGTGGCGCGCGTTCAGGTACAGCGTGACGAACACCTCGTGCGGACGCGTGCCGATCCGGAGCCGCAGATAGTCCTCCACCGCGCCCGGCGAGTCGATCTGCATCCGTTCGCGCGCTTTCTCGACCAGCGCGCGCCGCGCGATCTCGGTCACGGCGATCAGCACCGCCGAGCGCGCATGGCCGATGCCGGGGTGCGTGGCAAACACGGCGGGCTCCGCGTCGAGCATGTCGCGCAGCGAGTTGCCGAACCGCGCGAGCAGCGCGCGGGCGCTGTCGAATACATCGCGGCCGCCGCCGCCGGTGCCGAGCAGCAGCGCGATCAGTTCCGCATCGGTCAGTGCGGCCGGCCCGCGTTCCAGCAGCCGCTCGCGCGGCAGATGCGGTTTCCAGTTTTTCGGCCGCCGCGCGTGTTTCGGGTGTCGCGCGTGCGGCCGGCCGGCGGCGACGACGCGTGCCGGAGCGGCCGCGGTGTCCACGGTGTCCGCGGTATCGCGACATTCGGTCGCCGGGGCGGCGGGACAGGATGACAGCATGGTCGAAACTCCATTGGCGGCGGGCGTGGGCGCGACGTCGTCGCACTTTCCGCCTTGCGCGCTCAGGTGACTTACAATATTGGTTTTGCGCCGGGCCTTTCGGCCAGTTCGGGCGCCGACGAACACGAGTCATCATGAGCATCATCGATCTATCCGAAGTGAAGCCCGGTTCCCATGTCACGCTGCATTACCGGCTGGCACTGGCCGACGGCGCCGACATCGTCAACACCTTTTCCGACAAGCCCGCCACGCTGCTGCTCGGCGCGGGGCAACTGGCGCCCTCGCTGGAACAGATTCTGCTCGGGCTCAGGGTCGGCGACCATTCGACTTTTCAGCTAACGCCGGAGCAGGCGTTCGGTCCCCGCAATCCCGACATGCTCCAGCGCGTGACGCTGTCGACGCTGCGTGAAAACGGGATGGTCGGCGACGATTTCACGCCGGGCGAGCTGATCGAGTTCAACGCGCCGGACGGCGGCCGCTACGCAGGGGTGCTGAAGGAAGTCAGCGAAACCTCGGCGCTGTTCGACTTCAATCATCCGCTCGCGGGCCAAGCGCTCACGTTCGAAGTGAAAATCATCGGAATCCTGTAATCATGAGCACCACCGATACGCTGTCCGGGCAGACCGTCGCCGCCGACGCCGAAATCCTGCTGGCCCAGCCGCGCGGTTTCTGCGCGGGGGTCGATCGTGCGATCGAGATCGTCGAGCGTGCGATCGCGATGCACGGGGCGCCGATCTACGTCCGTCACGAAATCGTCCACAACAAGTACGTGGTCGAGGATCTGAAGAAGAAAGGCGCGATCTTCGTCGAGGAACTCGAGGAAGTGCCGGCCGGCAACACCGTGATCTTCAGTGCCCACGGCGTATCGAAGGCCGTGCGCGACGAAGCGGACGTTCGCGGGTTGCGCATTTACGACGCCACCTGCCCGCTCGTCACGAAGGTGCACGTCGAAGTCGCGAAGATGCGCCAGGACGGCGTCGACATCGTGATGATCGGCCACAAGGGCCACCCGGAAGTCGAAGGCACGATGGGGCAGGTCGAGCGCGGCATGCACCTCGTCGAAAGCGTGGAAGACGTGCAGAAGCTCGAGCTCGCCGATCCGGAGCGCATCGCGCTCGTCACGCAGACGACGCTGTCCGTCGACGACGCAGCCGAGATCATCGGCGCGCTGAAGTCGAAGTATCCGAAGATCCGTGAGCCGAAGAAGCAGGACATCTGCTACGCGACCCAGAACCGCCAGGATGCGGTGAAGTTCATGGCGCCGCAGTGCGACGTCGTGATCGTGGTCGGCAGCCCGAACAGCTCGAATTCGAGCCGCCTGCGCGAAGTGGCCGAGAAGCGCGGGGTGGCCGCGTACATGGTCGACGCACCGGACCAGATCGATCCGGCATGGGTCGCGGGCAAGCGCCGCATCGGCGTGACGGCCGGCGCATCGGCGCCGGAAGTGCTCGCCCAGGCGGTGATCGCGCGCCTGCGCGAACTCGGCGTGCGCAATGTGCGCGCACTCGACGGCATCGAGGAAAACGTGTCGTTTCCGCTGCCGCGCGGGCTGAATCTGCCGCCCGCCGCCTGATCGCCGCATCGCACCCGCGGTAGCCACAAGCGCGCCTCCCGGCGCGCTTTTTTTTGCGTTGCGAAAATCCGATCGCAACCAATATTCACATCAATAGTGCAACCCGGTTGCTATGCCTGCGCTTAACCGTCTCTCAAAATTGGTTGCAATGCAGGAAAACCCCATCGAATCAGGATTATTGGCGGCCTATAAATGGAGTTACAATGCGCCCGTTTTCAAGGCGGAATGGCTTTGAAACAGGTTTTGGCAAGGCGCGGGAGACCTACTCGATGCATGTGAAGTTGGCTTACGCCATGTCTGTCGCCGCACCGGTTGCAATGCTTGCCGGATGCAGCAAAAAGAGCGACGGCAGGGCGGGCAGGGCGGCTGCGGCACACGCAGTACCGGCGGCCGGCGACATGCGCGCTGCCGGAACCGGTCGTGCGGCGCCGTTGGCGTGCCGCATTGCGCAATCGGACAGTGACAAGGACAACGGGGCACGTTTGGCGATCGAGGAATTCAACGCGCAGGGCCTGAAGACCGGCATGCATTCGACACGGCGGGCAGCACCTGCCGGCGGCGTGACGATCGACCGGGCGACGGGCAAGCAGGTTGCCCGACAACGAGCCGCCGACGGTGATGCGGCAGCAGCAGGGCGCGTCGAGCGACGGACGCCCGGGTTTCGGGGCAATGCGAGCGACGTGCAGATGTCACTGATCCCCTTTCATTTCGATTCGACGAAGCAGCGTGTCGCCGTGGCCCGTCGTGCCGCGGCCGGCGGTCTGCTTCCCGTCACGAATTCCGACGCAGTCCTGACGAAAGTCGGGGGCCACCTTCGCGAGCCCGGTTCGGGCAATGCGCGGGCGGCGGCGGACGGCCCGCTTGCGATGCAGGCGCCGGCGTCCGGCATCGGAGCGCAAACCCTTGGCGACAACGGCATGTGCGCCGTCAAGGTGGTCGAGCCCGCGGGCGACGCGGTGCGGAACCTGATCTGCCCGGATGCGGGGTTCGCCCCAGCCCGGACGGAAAAAGGCATGGCGTTCGGGAAACCGGACATCGGCCGTTTTGGCACGCTGCCCTACGACTTCAAGGAGGCCAAGACCACCGTCCTCGATGTCGTGACGATTTAGCGACGGGACTCATGATGGCACCGGAACAGTGCGGTGCCGTTTCTGTATCCGCTCCGGCGGCAAGTCCGGCCGTACAGGCCGGGCGGCGCGCGCCGGGACGATCCACCCTTACCGGTATCGACTAGTACCCGCAGTGTCGCCGAGAAGGCGCGATTCCTCGCTTACCCGCGGGGCGCAACGTCCTCCGGCAGCATGGGCCAAGGAGCTTTAAATGGATATTTTCGTCCAGCAGATCCTCAACGGGCTGGTGCTCGGCAGTGTGTACGCCATCATCGCGTTGGGCTACACGATGGTGTACGGCATTCTCGGCATCATCAACTTCGCGCACGGCGACGTGCTGATGATCGGCGCGATGGTCGCCCTGTCGGCGATCACCGTGCTGCAGAACCATTTCCCCGGATTGGGCAACGTCGCGACGCTGACGATCGGCCTTGGCATCGCTGCAGTCGTCTGCGCGTTCGTCGGTTTCGCGATCGAACGCGTCGCATACCGGCCGCTGCGCCGCGCACCGCGCCTCGCGCCGCTGATCACCGCGATCGGCGTGTCGATCCTGCTGCAGACGGCCGCGATGATCATCTGGTCGCGCAACCCGCTGCCGTTCCCGCAATTGCTGCCGACCGATCCGATCAACGTGATCAAGGCCACTGACACGACGCCCGGCGCCGTGATCTCGGTGACCGAAATCGTGATCATCGCGGTGGCGTTCATCGTGATGGGCGGCCTGCTGCTGCTCGTGCACAAGACCAAGCTCGGCCGCGCGATGCGCGCGATCGCCGAAAGCCCGAATACGGCAAGCCTGATGGGCGTGAACCCGAACTTCGTGATCTCCGCGACGTTCATGATCGGCTCCGCGCTCGCCGCGCTGGCCGGCGTGATGATCGCGTCCGAATACGGCAACGTGCACTTCTACATGGGCTTCATCCCCGGCATGAAGGCGTTCACGGCGGCGGTGCTCGGCGGGATCGGCAACCTGGGCGGCGCGATGGTCGGCGGTGTGCTGCTCGGCCTGATCGAGCAGCTCGGCGCAGGCTACATCGGCAACCTCACGGGTGGCGTGTTCGGCAGTAACTACCAGGACGTGTTCGCATTCATCGTGCTGATCATCGTGCTGGTGTTCCGTCCGTCGGGCCTGCTGGGCGAACGTGTCGCGGACCGCGCGTAACGGAAGGGGAGCAAACAACATGACATCCATTCAACCGATCGAATCCTCGGCGTCGCTCGTCGAAGAACGCAACACGACGAAGACCGTCATCATCGGCATCCTGACCGCGGCCTTCGTGATCGCGGCGCCGATCATCATCGGCTCGGCCGGCGGCAACTACTGGGTCCGCGTGCTCGACTTCGCGATGCTGTACGTGATGCTCGCGCTGGGTCTTAACGTGGTGGTCGGCTTCGCCGGCCTGCTCGACCTGGGCTACATCGCGTTCTACGCGGTGGGCGCATACACGGCGGCACTGCTGAGCTCGCCGCACCTGACCTCGCAGTTCGAGTGGATCG
This sequence comes from Burkholderia sp. Nafp2/4-1b, assembly GCF_003635165.1. Lineage (GTDB taxonomy): Bacteria > Pseudomonadota > Gammaproteobacteria > Burkholderiales > Burkholderiaceae > Burkholderia. The sequence continues at coordinate 284,728 of NZ_ML058605.1, forward strand.
CGGCGCTCGCGCCGAACGGATTGCACATCCCGTTCCTGCTGATCGTGCCGATCGCGATGGCGCTGGCGGCGACCTTCGGGATCCTGCTCGGCGCGCCGACGCTGCGCCTGCGCGGCGACTACCTGGCGATCGTCACGCTGGGCTTCGGTGAAATCGTCCGGATCTTCATGAACAACCTCGACCGTCCGGTGAACATCACCAACGGCCCGAAGGGGATCACGGGCATCGATCCGGTGCACGTGGGCGGCTTCAACCTGTCGCAGACGCATACGCTGTTCGGCTTCCAGCTGCCGTCGGTCTACATGTACTACTACCTGTTCGTGCTCTGCTCGCTGCTGGTGATCTGGGTGTGTACGCGTCTGCAGCACTCGCGTATCGGCCGTGCATGGGCCGCGATTCGCGAAGACGAAATCGCCGCGAAGGCGATGGGCATCAACACCCGTAACGTGAAGCTGCTCGCGTTCGCGATGGGCGCATCGTTCGGCGGCCTGTCGGGCTCGATGTTCGGCGCGTTCCAGGGCTTCGTGTCGCCCGAGTCGTTCACGTTCTGGGAATCGATCGTCGTGCTGGCCTGCGTGGTGCTCGGCGGCATGGGCCACATCCCGGGCGTGATCCTGGGTGCGGTGCTGCTCGCGATCTTCCCGGAATTCCTGCGCTCGACGATGAGCCCGCTGCAGCACGCGCTGTTCGGGCATGACATCGTCGATACCGAAGTGATCCGTCAGGCACTGTACGGCCTCGCGATGGTGATCATCATGCTGTACCGCTCGGAAGGCCTGTGGCCGGCACCGAAGCATGAGGACAAGATCGCGAAACTGGCGAAGCGCAACAGCAAGAAGCCGGTGCGCGCTTAACCAACGGACAAGGGGATAAACACATGAGCGACAAGCAAATCCGACTGTCCGTCTCGGGCGTGAACAAGCGCTTCGGCGGGCTGCAGGCACTGTCCGATGTCGGCCTGCAGATCAAGGAAGGCGAGATCTACGGGCTGATCGGCCCGAACGGCGCCGGCAAGACCACGTTCTTCAACGTGATCACGGGCCTCTACACGCCGGACTCCGGCGACTTCAAGCTGGACGGCACGAACTACACGCCGACGGCCGTGCACCAGGTGGCCAAGGCAGGCATCGCGCGTACCTTCCAGAACATCCGCCTGTTCGGCGGGATGACGGCGCTCGAGAACGTGATGGTGGGCCGCCACGTGCGCACCAAGCACGGGCTGCTCGGCGCGGTGTTCCAGACGCCGGCCGAACGCCAGGAAGAGCGCGAGATCAAGGAGCGCGCGATCGAGTTGCTCGACTACGTCGGCGTGCTGCAGTACGCCGACTACACGTCGCGCAACCTGTCGTACGGTCACCAGCGTCGGCTGGAAATCGCCCGTGCATTGGCGACCGACCCGAAGCTGCTCGCGCTCGACGAGCCGGCAGCCGGGATGAACGCGACCGAGAAGGTCGAACTCACGCGCCTGCTCGACAAGATCCGCTCGGACGGCCGCACGATCCTGCTGATCGAGCACGACGTGAAGCTCGTGATGGGGCTGTGCAACCGGATGACGGTGCTCGATTACGGCAAGGTGATCGCCGAGGGTCTGCCGCAGGACGTGCAGAAGAATCCGAAGGTGATTGAGGCATATCTCGGCGCAGGGGTGCACTGATGGCAGCGGCAATGTTGAAAATCAAGGGCTTGCAGGTCAACTACGGCGGCATCCAGGCCGTCAAGGGCGTTGACATGGAAGTCCGCCAGGGCGAGCTCGTGACGCTGATCGGCGCGAACGGTGCCGGCAAGACCACGACGATGAAGGCCATCACGGGCCTGAAGCCGTACTCGGCGGGCGACATCGAGTACGACGGCAAGTCGATCAAGGGCGTGCCGTCGCACGAGCTGCTCAAGCGCGGCCTCGCGATGGTGCCGGAAGGCCGCGGGATCTTCGCTCGCATGTCGATCATCGAGAACATGCAGATGGGCGCGTACCTGCGCAACGACAACGACCAGATCAAGAAGGACGTCGACCGGATGTTCGGCTTCTTCCCGCGCCTGAAGGAACGGGCGACGCAGCTCGCGGGCACGCTGTCGGGCGGCGAGCAGCAGATGCTGGCGATGTCGCGCGCGATCCTCTCCAAGCCGAAGCTGCTGCTGCTCGACGAGCCGTCGATGGGCCTTTCGCCGATCATGGTCGAGAAGATCTTCGAAGTGGTGCGCGAGATCTCGAAGGAGGGCATCACGGTGCTGCTGGTCGAGCAGAACGCACGCCTCGCGCTGCAGGCGGCCGACCGCGGTTACGTGATGGACTCGGGCATGGTCACGATGGAAGGCGACGCGAAGCAGATGCTCGACGATCCGAAGGTGCGGGCCGCGTATCTGGGTGAATGAACGAAGCCGGGTGCGGCGCGACGGCGGATGCCGGCGTGCCGCGCAACGGTTGTCGAAAGGCTGTCACGGGCGACCGTGGCAGCTTTTTTTTCGTCTTGCGCGTCCGGCTGCGAACTGTGCGAGCGGATGCGACTCGTAGCAGGGTCGATCCATCGGGACACGGAGAGCACGCATGAGCCTGGACTACGGTTTTGTGAAGGCGAAGGTGACGTCGGTCGCGCAGTTGAAGGGCTCGCCGCACGGCGGCGAAATCCAGTATCACATCCACCTGACGCTCGCGTTGCCGACCGGCAACTGGGACGTCGCGATCAACGTCGGCACCAACGACGCGGACGACCTGCTGAACTACAAGCTCGTCTACGATTTCCATCACCCGGTCACGGCGACGCTCGCGGCCGCGGCCGAAGGCTATACCGATCTGACCGGGCACACCGCGCTCCCCGCGCTCGACTATCTGCGCAGCGACATCCTGAACGAAACGGGCGCATGGCGTGCGAGTGCCGTGATGGACGGCACCGAGAACGCGGAGCCGATCCCGTCGCTGCTGCGGCTCGTCAATGCGGCGCAGTCGCAGGGGCTCGACGTCGTCGTGTTCGGCCGCACCTATTCGGAAGGCAACGGCATTCACGACACGCACATGAACCAGGGCTCGACGGGCTCGAACTACCTGCACCGCGCGGGCGACGACCACAACGATCACAACGACGTGTGGCAGGACGGAGCGCTGCTCGTGCGCGTGAGCGACACGCAGTGGGCCGCGTATTTCGCGGCGTTCGAGCAGCAGGCCGTGCCGACCGACGCGCTCGGCAATCCGCTGCCGGGTGCGGGGCCGATCACCGGCTGAGAAGGGGCACTGCCGGCGGCGTCAGGCGGCTGGCAGCGTCTTGCCGAACGAGATGCGTTCCTCGACGCGATAGCCGAGCGCCGCATAGAAACGGCATGCGTCGTCGTTGCCGGGCAGCACCTGCAGATTGACCTTCAGGCAGCCGCGCGCGGCGAGCGCGCGTTCCGCATGCGCGATCAGCGCGCGGCCGATGCCGAGCCGCCGCGCGTCGTTCGACACGCCGAACGAGTACAGCCAGCCGCGATGGCCGTCGAAACCCGCCATCAGCGTGCCGACCACCCGCGCGCCGCAGGTCGCGACGAAGAACAGCTCCGGCTGCGTCGCGAGCTTCAGCTCGATCGAGCGCAGCGGATCGCGGTGCGGCGGCGCGCCGGCTTCGTCGTACTGCGGGAACGCGTCGCGCCAGACGGCCAGCACGGCCTCGGTGTCGGCGCGATCGAACGGGCGGATCGCGATAGCATCGGCGGCGGCATCCATCGCGGCGCGCTCCTTACAGCGTATCGAGGATCGACCGCAGCATCGCCATCATCTGGTCGATCTCTTCGGTCGTCACGTTCAGCGCCGGCATGAAGCGCAGCAGGTTCGGGCGCGCCGCGTTCAGCAGCAGGCCGTCGGGCTGCATGTCGCGTGCCTTCTCGACGATCTGCGGGCCGATGTCCTTGCCGAGCAGCAGCGCGCGCAGCAGGCCTTCGCCGCGTTCGCCCTCGAAGCCGCGCTCCTCCGACAGTTCGAGCAGCTTGCGCTTCAGGTATTCGCCGCGAGCGCGCACGCCTTCGAGGAAGCCGGGCGCGACGAGCTGCGAGATCACCGAATAGCCGGCCGCCGTCATCAGCGGGTTGCCGTTGTACGTGCCGCCCTGGTCACCGGCCTCGAACACCGCGACGTCGGCCGTCGACAGCAGCGCCGCGAGCGGCACGCCGCTGCCGATGCCCTTGCCGAGCGTCATGATGTCCGGCGCGATGCCGGACAGCTCGTACGCGAACAGCGTGCCCGCGCGACCGCAGCCGCTCTGCACCTCGTCGACGATCAGCAGCAGGTTGTGCTGCTTCGTCAGCGCGCGCAGCGCCTGCATGAATTCACGCGTTGCCGGAATCACGCCGCCTTCGCCCTGGATCGGCTCGAGCATCACCGCGACGGTCTTGTCGGTGATCAGCTTCTCGACCGAGTTGATGTCGTTCAGCTCGGCTTTCGGGAAGCCCGGCACCTGCGGCGCGTAGATCGTGTCCCAGCCCGGCTTGCCGCTCGCCGACATCGTCGCGAGCGTGCGGCCGTGGAAGCTGTGGTCGAACGTGATGATCTCGTATGCGCCGTTCTTGAACTTGCGGCCCCACTTGCGCGCCAGCTTGATCGCGCCTTCGTTCGCTTCCGCGCCGCTGTTCGTGAAGAACACCTTGTCGAACACGCTGTGCTGCGTGAGCAGGCCCGCGAGCTTCGCCATCGGCTCGTTGTAGAACGCCGGCGACGGATTCAGCAGCTTTCCCGCCTGGCTCTTCAGCGCTTCGACGACGCCGTCGTTGCAGTGGCCGAGGCTGTTGACCGCCCATCCCTGGATGAAGTCCAGGTAGCGCTTGCCCGTTTGATCGTAGAGCCACGAACCCTTGCCGTGCGTAAACACGATGTCGGGGCGGTTCGTGATGTACATCAGCGAGTCGATCGGGTAATCGTTCAGGGGCATGGCAGCAGACTCCAGCGGGCGTTGTAAGGGAAACGGGCAATAAAAAAGCCACGGAAGGCCGTGGCTGGTGGATCGAACAGCTTGTGCGTAACCGGTGAAGCGGAGGTGGGTTACGCGCGAGTCCGTGACGAGCCGGCGGCATCCGGGCGGAGCGGCGAGCGGCGACGTCGGAGAGCGGACAGGAAGCGGTTCATGTGCGCAAGCATAAGGCATCCCGCGCCCCACTGTAAACCGCCGCGATGCCACCGATGTGACACCGCGGCGCGCAGCGGCGGCGCGGGCGCGCGGTACTCAGACCGGATGCGCGAGGTCGGCGGCGCTCGTGAACGAGTCCGCGTAGAACTCGTCGGCCGGCAGCGCGTGGTGCTGCGTGAAGTCGCGCTGCGCGGATTCGACCATCACCGGCGCGCCGCACGCGTACACCTGGTGGCCCGACAGATCGGGCAGGTCCTCGATCACCGCGCGGTGGACGAAGCCGGTGCGGCCGGTCCACTGGTCGGTGTCGTCCGGCTCCGACAGCACCGGCACGTACTTGAAGTTCGGGATCTCGCTCGCCCACTGCTCGGCGAGCTCGCCGAGATAGATGTCCTTCTTGCGGCGGGCGCCCCAGTAGAGCGTCATCGGGCGCGTGATGCCGCGGTGCTTCACGTGCTCGATGATCGCCTTGATCGGCGCGAAGCCGGTGCCCGACGCGAGCAGCACGATCGGCTTGTCGGAATCCTCGCGCAGGAAGAACGTGCCGAGCGGGCCTTCGAAGCGCAGGATGTCGCGCTCCTTCATCGCGCCGAACACGTGGTCGGTGAACTTGCCGCCCGGCATGTGGCGGATGTGCAGCTCGATCGGGCCTTCCTCGTGCGGCGCGTTCGCCATCGAGTAGCTGCGGCGCGAGCCGTCCTTCAGGATGAATTCGACGTACTGGCCGGCGAGGTACTGCAGGCGTTCGTTCGCGGGCAGCTGCAGCTTGACGACCATCACGTCGTCGGCACGGCGCTCGAGCGCGGCGATCCGGCACGGCAGCTTCTTCACCTGCACGCCGTCGACGCCGGCGATTTCACGCACGTCGATCTCGAGGTCGCATTGCGCCTTCGAGCAGCACAGCAGCGCGAGGCCGCGCGTGCGTTCGTCGTTGGACAGTGCCGATGCCGCATGCGGGCCCTGTTCGATCTGGCCCGACACGATCTGGCCCTTGCAGGAGCCGCACGCGCCGTTCTTGCATCCGTACGGCAGATGGACGTTCTGGCGCAGCGCGGCTGCCAGCACGGTTTCGTCCGATTCGACCTGGAACTGCCGGCCGCTTTGCTTGAGAGTAACGTTGAATGCCATAGAACCAAATAGAACAAAATGTGGGGACCGTGCATCTCGCGCACGGCAGCTACAATGCAAACCCGTTGCGCGCCGCGCAACGGTGGCTACTGATTTCGCAACCAACATGATCGCGACTCGAATCCTGCGCCGGCCGCGCGCCCTGATCGTCGGCTGCGGCGACGTCGGCCTGCGCTGCGTCGCGCAATGGCGCGAAGCGCGCTGCAACCTGCGGATCGTCGCGCTGACGAGCCATCCGGGCCGCTGCGACGAACTGCGCGCAGCCGGTGCGACGCCGCTCGTCGGCAACCTCGATCGCCGCGCGACGCTCGGACGGATCGCGGGGCTCGCCCGCACGATCCTGCATCTCGCGCCGCCGCAATCCGACGGCCGCGACGATCGCCGCACGCGTGCGCTGATTGCCGCACTGTCCGTGCCTGCTCGGCGCCCGTTGGCACCGCCGGTGGCATCGGTCGGCCGGCTGCGCGCGCTGCGCGCGGCGACCCGACAGGCTGGCGTGCCGGCTCGGGCAGCGCGTATTGTACCCGACGGCCTCCGCGCGCCGACGCTCGTCTACGCCAGCACGACGGGCGTTTACGGCGATTGCGGCGGGGCACGGATCGACGAAACGCAGCCGCTGCGCCCGGCGAATGCGCGTGCGTTCCGGCGCGTGTCGGCCGAGCGTCAGTTGCGGGCGGCGACGGTGCGCGGCGTGCTGTCCGCGCGCATCGTGCGGATTCCCGGCATCTACGCGGCGAACCGGCTGCCGCTCGCGCGGCTCGAGCGCGGCACGCCCGCGCTCGACGCGGCCGACGACGTCTACACGAACCACATCCACGCGGACGATCTCGCGGCGATCCTGCGCCGCGCGGCCGTGCGCGGCAAGCCGGCACGCGCCGTGCACGCGTCGGACGACAGCGAACTTCGGATGGGAGAGTATTTCGACCGGGTCGCGCAGGTGTTCGGCCTGCCGCCGCCGCCGCGCATCAGCCGCGCGGACGCCGAGCACCAGCTCGAGCCGACGCTGCTGTCGTTCATGCGCGAGTCGCGGCGCCTATCCAATACGCGGCTCAAGGCCGAATTGTGCGTGACGCTGCGCTATCCGACCGTAGACGAATTCCTTCAAACGCTCGCGCCGGGCGGCGCGTCAGGTCAGCGCCGGTAACGCCTCGATCAGCAGGAAGCACAGCAACGCGCCGATCAGCGCACCGATCAGGTTCGGGTGGTATTTGTGCTTCATGTGCATCGTGGCCAGCAGCCCGCCGATCACGATGGCGCCCGCGACCGCGAACGCGATCGTCACGTACGACAGTTCGAAAGAATGGTTGATGTTCATGATGTCTCCCCCTGCATTGCTGCTCGTACAGCTTGTGATTTCAGTATAGCGGGGGAACATGCGGCCGCGAGGCGGCCGGGCATCGAACGATCGTGCGGATTTTCCCTTACAGGGTTTTGACGGTATTGCGCAGCGCTGACAGATCGCTTTCGCCGAGCCAGCGCCATGCGCCGGGCGCGAGGTCGTCGGGCAGCGTGAAGCCGCCGATGCTTTCGCGATGCAGCGCCTCGACGCGGTTGCTCGCCGCCGCGACCATCCGTTTCACCTGATGATATTTGCCTTCGAGGACGGTCAGCGCGAGCGCGTGCGCGTCGCGCGCGTCGGCGGCGACCGCCGCGATCGGCTTTGGCTCGCCGTGGAGCTGCACGCCCGCGCGCAGCGCATTGAGCTGCGCGTCGTCGAGCGGGTGGCGCACGGTCGCGACGTACGTTTTCGGCACCTTGCGCTTCGGCGACGTGTACGCGTGCACGAACTGGCCGTCGTCGGACAGCAGCAGCAGGCCGGTGGTGTCCTGGTCGAGGCGGCCGACGCACTGCACGCCGCGCGCGACGAGCGGCGCCGGCAGCAGGCTGAACACGCTCGCGTGGTGCTGCGGGTCGCGCGAACACTCGTAGCCGGCCGGCTTGTTGAGCGCGAGATAGGCGCGGGCGTGGAATGGCCACGCGATGTCGTCGACCGTGAACACGAGGCCGTCGGTGTCGAACGACGCGTCGGGATCGGTCGCGCTCGCACCCGCGACGGTGACGCGGCCCGTTTCGATCAGGCCGCGGCACTGGCGGCGCGAGCCGAAGCCCTGCGTGTAGAGAATGCTTTCGAGATCCATAGCGCGCGCATTCTATCAAGCCGCGGGCCGGCACCGGCACGAACCGGCCCGCGCTGGTAAGCTGCCGAAGCCGCAGCACCGCGCGCGACGCGGCGCGCGTTCTCCCGTTCTCCGCCACGGAGTTTTGCCGCATGAATCCGACGACGCTCGACGCACTCGCCGATTTTCCCCGCCAGCTCGAAGCCCATTTCGCCGCCGTGCCGGACGGTTATGCGCGCTGGACGCCCGACGACTGGAGCGGAATCCCGAGCGAGCATTTCTCGCCGCTCGGGCAGCTCTGCCACGTGCGCGACATCGAGATCGACGGCTACCACGTGCGGCTGCGACGCATGCTCGACGAAGATCATCCGCTGCTCGTGTCGGTCGATGGCGATGCGCTCGCGATCGAGCGCCGCTACGACGTCGCGTATGCGTCCGACGTGCTCGCCGCGATTCGCGACGCACGGCGCGAGACGCTCGACCTCGTCGCGCGCCTCACGCCGGAGCAACTGGCGCGCACCGGCGAATTCGACGGCTACGGCGTGCTCACCGTGCGCGGTCTCCTTCATTACCTGTGCAGCCACGACCAGCAGCATCTGGCCGGCATGCAGTGGCTGCTCGGCAAGATCGACGCGGTGCTGTACGCAAGCTGACTCGAGCGGCCTGCGGGCCTGTAGGCCGCGCGTCCGGGCGCACCGCTCAAGCGGTTTTCGGCGTCGCCGTCGGTGGGGCAGGCCACCGTTCGCGGCATCTGATTGGAGCGTTTTTCTGGATAATCCATCCAGCCGAACCGGGCTGACCGGTGCGCCGCCCGTGCCTACACTCCTAGCTCCAATCAACGCAAAATGGAGTCAACCGTGGCTACTCACACGCTCGCAGACAAGGTCGTCCTGATCGCAGGCGGCGCCAAGAATCTCGGTGGCCTGATTGCCCGGGACCTGGCCGGCCACGGTGCGAAGGCGGTAGCGATTCACTACAACAGCGCGGCATCGCAGCCGCAGGCCGAAGAGACGGCCGCCGCCGTGCGCGCGGCCGGCGCGCAAGCCGCGACGTTCCAGGCCGACCTGACCACGGCCGCCGCGGTCGAGAAGCTGTTCGACGACGCGAAGCAGCGCTTCGGCAAGATCGACATCGCGATCAACACGGTCGGCAAGGTGCTGAAGAAGCCGTTCACCGACATCTCCGAGGCCGAATACGACGAAATGTTCGCGGTGAACAGCAAGTCGGCGTTCTTCTTCATCAAGGAGGCGGGGCGGCACCTCGAGGATCACGGCAAGCTCGTCACGCTCGTGACGTCGCTGCTCGGCGCGTTCACGCCGTTCTATGCGGCGTACGAAGGATCGAAGGCGCCGGTCGAGCACTTCACGCGCGCCGCGGCGAAGGAGTACGGCGCACGCGGCATCTCGGTGACGGCGGTCGGGCCCGGCCCGATGGACACGCCGTTCTTCTACCCGGCCGAAGGCGCCGATGCGGTCGCGTATCACAAGACGGCCGCCGCGCTGTCGCCGTTCAGCAAGACGGGCCTCACCGACATCGAGGACGTCGTGCCGTTCATCCGCCATCTGGTGACCGACGGCTGGTGGATCACCGGCCAGACGATCCTGATCAACGGCGGCTATACGACCAAGTAGCGTGCAGGGCCGGGGCCGTCGTCGCATATGCGCGGCGCGCCGCAATGGGCCGTTTGCATGGACAATGGACGGGCGTGCGGGCATCAGGCCGCGCGCCCGTTTCTTCTGTGTCGCCGCAGCGGCCTGCAAAGGCCGCATCGCGCGGCGCGTGCCGGCGCCCGGCGTCCGAACCCACGTTTTCCGCCTGCCGATGGACAAGCTCGACCAGGTCAGAATCTTCCTCCAGGTTGCCGAGATGGGCAGCTTCATCAAGGCTGCGAATGCGCTCGACGTGCCGCGCGCGACCGTGTCGGCCGCGGTCCAGCAGCTCGAGACGGCGCTCGGCACGCGCCTGTTGCATCGGACGACGCGGCAGGTTCAGCTGACCGCCGACGGCGCACTGCTGCTCGAGCGCGGCCGGCGTTTGCTCGCGGAAGCCGACGAACTCGACCGGCTGTTCCGGCGTCGCGATCGCGATGTGGTCGGGCGGCTGAACGTCGATGCGCCGAGCCGGATCGCGCGCCGCATGATCGCGCCCGCGCTGCCGTCGCTGTTTCGCCGCTATCCGAAGCTGCAGCTGTCGCTCGGCTCGACGGACCGGTCGATCGACCTCGTGCAGGAGGGAGTCGACTGCGCGATCCGGGTCGGGCGGCTCGCGGACAGCAGCCTCGTCGTGCGGCCGCTCGGGCAATTCGCGCTGATCAACTGCGCGAGCCCCGACTACCTGCGCGAGTGCGGCGTGCCCGAGCATCCGGATGCACTCGCGCACGGGCACTGGGCGATCGGCTATGCGTCGCCCGCGACCGGCCGCGAGCTCGGCTGGGAATACTGCGCGGACGGCGGGCGGCACACGCTGGCGCTGCCGAGCCGTGTGATCGTCAACAACGCGGAGACCTATATCGCGAGTTGCATCGCCGGGATGGGCTTGATCCAGATTCCGCGTTTCGACGTCGCGCATCTGCTTGCCAGCGGCGCGCTCGTCGAGGTGATGTCGGGCCATCGGGCCGAGCCGATGGACGTGTCGGCGGTGTATCCGCATCGCCGGCACCGGTCGCGACGGCTCAACGCGTTCGTCGAGTGGTTCGGGGAGTTGATGGCGGATGCACTGAACGACACGGGTGCGAGCGCAAGCGGCGACTGATGCGACTCATGCGACCGACACGGCCGACACGA
>NZ_ML058605.1:295893-409172 GCF_003635165.1 Burkholderia sp. Nafp2/4-1b
ACGACCGACACGACCGACACGCGCGCTGCGCGTGCAGATGCGGGCCACAATCGGCGGCGCGCAGCAAAGTCAGGACAGGCGCGCCCGGCGCGTGCGCGTTCAGCCGGCCTGCGCGGCGAACTGCCGTGCGCGCCCGGTGGCCCGCACCGCATCGATCAGCGCGGCGCCGGCGCCGGCGCCGTCGGGCTTCGCCGCGAACGCGTAAAAGCGCGCGGCCGGCAACGCGGGCAGCCCGTCATCCGGCCCGCACGCGCGCAAACCGTCGCACAACTGGCTGCGCGCGAGCGCCGTGACCGCGAAGCCGGCGCGCGCGGCCGCCATGCAGCCAGCCATGCTGCCGCTTTCGAACTGCACGCGAAACGGCCGCAGCGCGGCGGCGAGCGCGGACACCGCGGCTTCCCGATACACGCACGGCTCCGGAAACAGCGCGAGCGGCACATCGCCGTCGGCGTCGAGCGTGGCATCCGCCGCGAACGCCCACACGAGCGGCTCCTCCCACAGCAGTTCGCCCGGCGTGTCGACCGGCCGGCATTGCTTGCCGAACACGACGTCGAGCCGGCCCAGCGCTTGCTCCCGCAGCAGCGACGCGGTGATGCCGACCTTCAGCTCGATCGACGTGCACGGATGGCTGTCGCGAAACGTGCGCAGCACCTGCGGCAGCCACGTGCCCGCGAAATCCTCCGACGCGCCGACACGCAGCCGGCCGTGCGCGGGCGCGCCGCGCAGCCGCGCACGCACTTCGCGCTCCAGGTCGACGATGTTGCGTGCGTATGCATACAGCGTGTCGCCGGCCGGCGTGAGCGCGACACGGCGCGTCGTGCGCGCGAGCAGCACCGTGCCGGCCGCCCGCTCGAGCCGCTTGATGTGGCCGCTGACCGCGGACGGCGTCAGCGCGAGGCGCTCGGCGGCCGGCGCGAAGCCGCGGCTGTCGACGACTTCGAGAAAGGTGCGCAACAGCGCGATGTCGAGCGCGGTGGACGCGGGATCGGCGAGCGGTTCCATCGGTTGATTCAACGCAATATTCGAAGAATGATTCATGATACTCCGCGAATCGTGATGAGAGGCGGTTCTACCATCGACCGTCAGACTGATCCACCGGAGCACACGATGACCGCTTATCGTTTTGCGACGACCGCGTCGCTCGACGTCGCCTATCTCGAATGGAACCCGCGCGGCGAACGCGTGGCCGTGCTGCTGCACGGGTGGCCGGACAGTCCGGTCGGCTGGGAAGCCGTGGCGCAAGTGCTGGTCCTGCACGGCTATCGCGTGCTCGCGCCCGCGCTGCGCGGTTTCGTGCCGACCCGGTTTCGCGATCCCGCCGTGCCGCGCAGCGGCCAGCTCGCGGCGCTCGGGCGCGATGTGCTCGACTTCATTGACGTGCTCGGCCTCAACGGCTCCAACGGCGTCGAGCGACCGGTGCTGGTCGGGCACGACTGGGGCGCTCGCGCGGCCGCGAACGCATGCGGGCTGCGCGAGGGCGTCGCGTCGCACCTGGTGATGCTGTCGGTCGGCTACGGCACCAACGATCCCGGCCAGCCGCTGTCGCTGCAGCAGGCGCGCAACTATTGGTATCACTGGTTCATGGCGACGCCGCGCGGCGAGCAAGCACTGCGCGACGATCGCCGTGCGTTCGCGCGCCTGATGTGGGACACATGGTCGCCGCCGGGCTGGTATCGGGAAGCGGAATTCGACGCGGCTGCGGAGGCGTTCGACGGACCGGACTGGATCGACGTCGTGCTGCATTCGTACCGGCAGCGCTGGGGGTTCGCGGCCGGCGCGCCCGATTATGCGGACGACGACGCGCGGTTGAACCCGGCGCCGGTGCTGTCGGTCCCGACGCTCGTGCTGCATGGCGGCGCCGATACCTGCAATCACCCGGACGGTTCCGCCGGGCGCGAGCGGTTCTTCACGGCGCGCTATGCGCGGCAGGTGATGGACGGCGTCGGGCACTTCCCGCAGCGCGAGGCGCCGGCGGAGGTCGCGCACGCGATCCTGCAGTTCTGCGGACAAGGCTGAACGCGCGGCGCGCATGCTGGCGCGAAGCCGGCCGAACCGATCATTCGGTTCGGTGTGGAACGTTGTCCGGGAACGGGTAGGGCGCATGCGGCCCGGGCCAGTCGGGCACGGGCGGCGCCCGCAGCAGGTCGCATCCGCCCAGCATGATCGTCAGCAGCGCGGCGAGCACGCCGCGGCAGAGCCGGCCTGAAATGACGCGCGTGGACATGGGCGCCCTCCGTACCTGCTGGTCCTGTTGCTTGGACCAACGGGAGAAGGCGTGCGTTGCGGGTCTGCATTGCGTATTCGATGTACCGCCGATGCACGGCCGGAGCCGGAAACAAAAAACCCGCGAAGCAGCGAGCTTGCGCGGGTTTCGACAGTGCAGCGCATGACGCTGCGAAATTCTGGTGCCCAGGGCCGGAATCGAACCGGCACGCCTTGCGGCGGGGGATTTTGAGTCCCCTGCGTCTACCAATTTCACCACCTGGGCTTTGATGCTGGCCGCGCATGCGATTGTGCGGATTGTGCGCGGCGAAACGCGGATTATGGCGGAAAACGGGCCACCGGGCAAGCTATCCGGCGACCGTCGTCCCGTTACTGGCTCAGGTACACGAACTGACCATGCTTGACGATCCCCATCACGCTCGCGCGCTGGTCGAGCCCCACGTGATCCTTGTCGCTGGTATTGACGACACCGTTCGGCACGACGAGCTCGTGCGCGCGTTCGAGTTCGTGCCGCAGCGCCGCGCGGAAAGCCGGCGTGCCGGGCTGCGCGGCCTTCAGCGCGCGGCCGACCGCGTCCGCGAGGCGCGGGTACACGCCGGCCGCGTCGCCCGCGAACTGCGTGACGGTGCCGGCGCCGTATTTCGCCTCGTAGGCGTCGACGAAAGCGAGCGCGGCCTTGCGGGCCGGATGGTCGGCCGGCAGCGTGCGCGCGACGACCACCGGCTGGGTGGGGAACAGCGTCCCGTCGACGTCCTTGCCGCCGAGCTTGATGAATTCCGGCGTCGCGATCCCATGCGTCTGGTAGATCGCGCCCTTGTAGCCGCGCTCGATCAGCGTGCGCTGCGGCAGCACGGCCGGCGTGCCCGAGCCGGCGATCAGGATCGCGTCGGGCTTGGCCGCGATCAGCTTCAGCGCCTGGCCGGTGACGCTCGCGTCGGTGCGGTTGAAGCGCTCGGTCGCGATCACGCGGATCTTGCGCACTTCAGCGAAGCGCGTGAACTCGTTCAGCCAGCTGTCGCCGTAGCTGTCCGCGAAGCCGATGAAGCCGACCGTCTTCACGCCGTGGTTGGCCATGTAGCGCGTCATCACGTCGGCCATCGCGCGGTCGCTCTGCGCCATCTTGAACGCCCAGGTCCGCGCGCCTTCCTGCGGCTCGACGATCGCGCCGGAGCCGACCAGCGTGATCATCGGCGTCTGGGCGGCGGCCACCGCGTCGAGCGCCGCGAGCGCGGCCGGCGTGATGTTCGGCCCGACCACGACGTCGACGTGATCCTCGTCGACCAGCTTGCGGATGTTGCGCACGGCGGTGCCCGGGTCGGACGCGTCGTCGAGCACCGTCACCTGCACCGGCTGTCCGGCGATCGTCTTCGGCCACATCAGCATCGCGTTCTTGCTGGTGATGCCGATCACGGCGGCCGGGCCGGTCGACGACAGGTCGACGCCAACCTTCAGGTCGGCATGCGCGGCCGTGCAGCCGAGCACGAGGGCGGCACCGGCGGCGCGGCGCAACAAGGCGGGAAGCGTCATGCGGGAATCTCCATTTCCGTCGGGCAACAAAAAGGGGCGCAATGTGCGCCCCTGTGTTTATACCTGTCCGTCAAAGCTCGTACGATTCGGATTCGCCCTTGAGCGCCTGCTCGATCAGCTTGCGGTTCAGCGTCGGCGACAGCAGCTCGACGAGCGTATACACATAGCTGCGCAGATACGCGCCCTGCTTGAGCGCGACGCGCGTCACATTGCTGCCGAACAGGTGCCCGACGGGAATCAGCCGCAGGTTGCGGTCGCGCTCCGGGTTGAACGCGATGTCGGCCATGATCCCGACGCCGAGGCCGAGCTCGACATAGGTCTTGATCACATCGGCGTCGATCGCCTCGAGCACGATGTCCGGCGACAGCCCGCGCAGCGCGAACGCATGGTTGATCTTCTTGCGGCCGGCGAACGCGCCTTCGTAGGTGATCAGCGGGAACTGCGCGAGATCGTCCAGCGTGACCGGCTTGCGCTCGAGGAGCGGGTGATCGGCCGGCACGACGGCCGCGTGATGCCACTGGAAGCACGGCAGCGACACGAGCTCCTTGTAGTCGGAGATCGCCTCGGTCGCGATCGCGAGATCGGCCTGGTCGTGGATCACCATCTCGGCCACCTGCGTCGGGCTGCCTTGCAGGATCGACAGGTGCACCTTCGGGAAGCGCTTCTTGAACTCGGCGATCGCGGCCGGCAGCGAGTAGCGGGCCTGCGTGTGGGTCGCGGCGATCGTCAGGTTGCCCTGATCCTGCGCCGCGTAATCCTTTCCGACCCTTTTCAGGCTTTCGACTTCCTGCAAGATCCGCTCGACCGACGCGAGGATGATCCTGCCCGGCTCGGTGAGCGAGCGCACGCGCTTGCCGTGGCGCGTGAAGATCTCCACGCCGAGCTCGTCCTCGAGCTCGATGATCGCCTTCGATACCCCTGGTTGCGACGTGTACAGCGCCTTGGCGGCCTCGGTGAGGTTGAAATTCTGCCGGACGGCCTCGCGCACGAAGCGAAATTGGTGCAGGTTCATTTATAACCCTTCCGCATATCAACAGAATTTTTTAGTCGTTTGAAATATAAGGCGAGTTTATTACGATTCACCGGAGTTTTTCAAATATGGATATCTGTTTTCGTCATTAGCAATCCAGCCGGGCAGCGGAAGGCCTGCGATGGCGGCGGAACGGAGATTCGGGCGCGACGTGGCTAGGACGTCGCGCGGTCACCACGAAAACCCCTGGGGTCCCCGAATGTATCAGTACGACCAATACGACCAGACGATCGTCGACGAGCGTGTCGCGCAGTACCGCGATCAGGTGCGCCGCCGGCTGTCGGGCGAGTTGAGCGAAGACGAATTCCGGCCGCTGCGTCTGCAGAACGGCCTGTACATGCAGCGCCACGCGTACATGCACCGCATCGCGATTCCGTACGGCAACCTGCGCAGCGACCAGCTCCGGATGCTGGCCCGCATCGCCCGCGAACACGACCGCGGCTACGGCCACTTCTCCACCCGCTCGAACATCCAGTTCAACTGGATCGAGCTGGAAGACACGCCCGAGATCCTCGCGAAGCTGGCGTCGGTGCAGATGCACGGCATTCAGACGTCGGGCAACTGCATCCGCAACATCACGGCCGACCAGTTCGCCGGCGTCGCGCAGGACGAAGAGATCGATCCGCGCCCGTGGGCCGAGATCCTGCGCCAGTGGTCGACGTTCCATCCCGAATTCGCGTGGCTGCCGCGCAAGTTCAAGGTCGCGGTGTCGGGCTCGAAGCATGACCGCGCGGCCGTGCAGATCCACGACCTCGGCGTGTACCTGAAGAAGAACGCGCAGGGCGAGGTGGTCGCGAGCATCCTCGCGGGCGGCGGCCTCGGCCGCACGCCGATCGTCGGCGCGGTGATCAAGGAAGACCTGCCGTGGCAGCACCTGCTCACGTACTGCGAAGCCGTGCTGCGCGTGTACAACCGCTACGGCCGCCGCGACAACCTGTACAAGGCGCGGATCAAGATCCTCGTGAAGGCGCTGTCGCCGGCGAAGTTCGCGCAGCAGGTCGAGGAAGAGTGGCAGCACCTGAAGGACGGCCCGTCGACGCTCACGCAGGCCGAGCTCGACCGCGTGTCGCAATACTTCAAGCCGCCCGTCTACGAAAAGCTGCCCGACACCGACGCATCGTTCGAACAGCACCTGCTCGAGAACAAGGCGTTCGCGCGCTGGGTCGAGCGCAACGTCGCGCCGCACAAGGTGGCGGGCTATGCGGCCGTCACCCTGTCGCTGAAGGATCACCGCGTGGCCCCGGGCGACGCGACCGACGCGCAGATGGATCTGGTGGCCGACTGGGCCGACGCGTACTCGCTGGGCGAGCTGCGCGTGTCGCACGAGCAGAACCTGATTCTCGCGAACGTGCAGAAGCGCGACCTGTTCGCGTTGTGGGAGAAGGCGAAGGCGGCCGGTTTCGCGACGCCGAACGTCGGCCTCCTGACCGACATCATCGCGTGCCCGGGCGGCGACTTCTGCTCGCTCGCGAACGCGAAGTCGATCCCGATCGCGCTGGCGATCCAGCAGCGTTTCGACGATCTGGACTACGTGTACGACCTCGGCGACCTGTCGCTGAATATTTCCGGTTGCATGAACTCGTGCGGTCACCATCACGTCGGCAACATCGGCATCCTCGGCGTCGACAAGGACGGTTCCGAGTGGTACCAGGTGTCGCTCGGCGGCGAGCAGGGCACGGGCCGCAACGGCGCGCGCCTCGGCCGCGTGATCGGGCCGTCGTTCGCGGCGGAAGAGGTGCCGGACGTGATCGCGAAGCTGATCGACACGTTCGTCGACGCGCGCATCGACGGCGAGCGCTTCATCGACACGTACGACCGTATCGGCATCGCCCCGTTCAAGGAGCGCGTGTATGCGGCGCGCCAGGCAGTGAACGCGTAACCAACCGGGTAGAAGGAATTTGCAGATGGCTTCGATTATCAAGAACCGCGCAGTGATCGACGACGCATGGCAGGTCGTGCGCGCGGCGGAAGACGGTGCGCTGCCCGCGGTCGCCGCATTGCCGGCCGGCAAGGTGCTGGTGCCGTTCGCGCTGTGGCAGGCCGAGCGCGCCGCGCTCGTCGCCGCGAAGACGAAGGACGAACTCGGCGTGTGGCTCGCGCCGGACAGCGAGCCGGCCGATCTCGTGGCCGATTTCGGCGCGATTTCGCTGATCGCGGTGGATTTCCCGCGCTTCGCGGACGGCCGCGGCTACAGCATCGCGCGCCTGCTGCGCGAGCGCCACGGCTGGACCGGCGAGCTGCGCGCGATCGGCGACGTGCTGCGCGACCAGCTGCTGTACATGTCGCGTTGCGGCTTCGACGCGTACGCGGTGCGCGCCGACAAGGACATCCACGACGCGCTGAATGCGTTCACGGAATTCACGCAGCGTTACCAGGGCGCATTCGACGAGCCGGCACCGCTGTTCCGCCGCCGCGAGGCCGCGGCCGACACCAAGGTGGGCGCATGAGCACCGCGACTGCCACCGCACTGACGCCGGAACTCGCCGCGAAGATCGAGCGCCTCGACGCGCTGCTCGCGCAGATCGGCGCGCGCCACGAGAAGGTGAAGTTCGCGAGCAGCCTTGCCGCGGAAGACATGCTGCTCACGCACGCGATCCTGTCGAAGGGCGCGTCGATCGGCATCTTCTCGCTGAACACCGGCCGCCTGCACGCGGAAACGCTGGGCATGATCGACCGGGTGCGCGAGCGCTACGGCTACGAGATCGAGCAGTTCCACCCGCAGCAGGACGCGGTCGACCAGTACGTTGCCGAGCACGGCCTGAACGCGTTCTACGAAAGCGTCGAGCTGCGCAAGTCGTGCTGCCACATCCGCAAGGTCGAGCCGCTGAACCGCGCGCTGGCCGACGTCGGCGCGTGGGTCACGGGCCAGCGCCGCGAACAGTCGGTCACGCGTGCGGAGCTGCACGAGGAAGAACAGGACGAAGCGCGCGGGATCGCGAAGTACAACCCGCTCGCCGACTGGACGGAAGCTGACGTGTGGGCGTACCTGAAGGCGTTCGACGTGCCGGTCAACCCGCTGCATGCGCGCGGCTACCCGAGCATCGGTTGCGAGCCCTGTACGCGCGCGATCCGTCCGGGCGAAGACAGCCGGGCGGGCCGCTGGTGGTGGGAGTCGCGCGACACGAAGGAATGCGGGCTGCACATCACGACGATCACGCCGATTCCCGCGAATGCCGAAGCCGGCGCCGCGAACTGAAAGCCGACAAGAAACTGAATATTGCGCCGCCTGCGACAGCGGGCGGCACGAACCCAGAAGAGAAGGACTGAAATCATGAGCACGACGCTCGAGCAATCCGCCTTTGCCCCGCCCACCGGTGCCGACAACCGCATGGGCCACCTCGACTGGCTCGAAGCCGAGTCGATCCACATCCTGCGCGAGCTGGTCGCCGAGTGCAGCAAGCCGGCGCTGTTGTTCTCGGGCGGCAAGGATTCGGTCGTCGTGCTGCACCTCGCCCTGAAGGCATTCGGCCTCGGCGCGAACCGCAAGACGACGCTGCCGTTCCCGCTCGTGCACATCGACACGGGCCACAACTACGAGGAAGTGATCGACTTCCGCGATCGCCGTGCGCAAGAGCTCGGCGCCGAGCTGGTGGTCGGCCACGTCGAGGATTCGATCAAGCGCGGCACGGTCGTGCTGCGCCGCGAAACCGATTCGCGCAACGCCGCGCAGGCCGTCACGCTGCTCGAGACGATCGAACAGCACGGCTACACGGCGCTGATCGGCGGCGCGCGCCGCGACGAAGAGAAGGCGCGTGCGAAGGAGCGGATCTTCTCGTTCCGCGACGAATTCGGCCAGTGGGATCCGAAGGCGCAGCGCCCGGAACTGTGGAGCCTGTTCAACGCACGCCTGCACAACGGCGAACACCTGCGCGTGTTCCCGATCTCGAACTGGACCGAACTCGACGTGTGGCAGTACATCGCCCGCGAGAACCTCGAACTGCCGTCGATATACTACGCGCACCAGCGCGAGATCGTGCGCCGCAACGGGCTGCTCGTGCCGGTCACGCCGCTCACGCCGATGCGTGACGGCGAGACGAGCGAGATCGCGCAGGTGCGCTTCCGCACCGTCGGCGACATCAGCTGCACGTGCCCGGTCGCGAGCGACGCGGACGACGTCGAGAAGATCATCGCCGAGACGGCGGTGACCGAGATCACCGAACGCGGCGCGACCCGGATGGACGACCAGGCATCCGAAGCCGCGATGGAACAGCGCAAGAAGCAAGGTTATTTCTGAAGCACACGAGGACATTCACATCATGAGCATCATCGAGAACACCGAAGACCTCGGCGTGTTGCGTTTCATCACCGCGGGCAGCGTCGACGACGGCAAGAGCACGCTGATCGGCCGCCTGCTGTACGACAGCAAGGCCGTGCTGTCCGACCAGCTGTCCGCGCTGTCGCGCGCGAAGAACAAGCGCACCGTCGGCGACGAGATCGACCTCGCGCTGCTGACGGACGGCCTCGAAGCCGAGCGCGAGCAGGGCATCACGATCGACGTCGCGTACCGCTATTTCGCGACCGCGAAGCGCAAGTTCATCATCGCCGACACGCCGGGCCACGAGCAGTACACGCGCAACATGGTGACGGGCGCGTCGACCGCGCACGCGGCAATCGTGCTGATCGACGCGACGCGCATCACGGTCGAGAACGGCGTCGTGCAACTGCTGCCGCAGACCAAGCGCCACAGCGCGATCGTGAAGCTGCTCGCGCTGCAGCACGTGATCGTCGCGATCAACAAGATGGACCTCGTCGACTACAGCGAAGCGCGCTTCAACGAGATCCGCGACGCGTACGTCGCGCTCGCGAAGCAGCTCGGCCTGAAGGACGTGCGTTTCGTGCCGGTGTCGGCGCTGAAGGGCGACAACATCGTCGGCGCGAGCGAACGCATGCCGTGGTACGCGGGCGAGCCGCTGCTCGACGTGCTCGAATCGCTGCCGGTCGAGACGCAGGCGCATGACGCACTGCGCTTCCCGGTGCAGTGGGTCGCGCGCCAGGACGGCAGCTCGGCCGACGACTTCCGCGGCTACATGGGCCGGATCGAGTCGGGCGAGGTGAAGGTCGGCGACGAGATCATCGTGCTGCCGTCGAACCGCACCGCGACGGTCGCCGAGATCATCGCGCCGGTGCCGGGCGGCACCGCGGCTGTCCCGCATGCATTCGCGGGCCAGACGGTGACGATTCGTCTCGCGGAAGACGTCGACGTGTCGCGCGGCGACATGTTCGTCACGACCGCCGAGCCGGTCGAGCCGGCGAAGAAGCTCGAGGCGGACCTGTGCTGGTTCGACGAGACGCCGCTGTCGCCGCAGCGCAAGTACCTGCTGAAGCAGACCACCAGCACGGTGTTCGCGAAGATCGGCGCGGTCAAGGAAGTGCTCGACGTGCATACGCTGTCGCACGCGACCGACCGCCAGGAACTGAAGATGAACGACATCGGCCGCGTCGCGCTGACGCTGCAGAAGCCGATCGTCTGCGATACCTACGATGCGCATCCGGGCACGGGCGCGTTCGTGCTGATCGACGAGGCGACGCACCACACGGTCGCCGCCGGCATGATCCGCGCATTCTCGGCGTAACACGGGCGTTCCGCGCCGCCTCCTGGCGGCGCGGGCCAGCCGCAGCGGTAGCAGGACAAGCGAAGCGACAAACATGAGCAAGGTGTATCTGATCGGAGCAGGGCCGGGAGCCGCGGACCTCATCACGGTGCGCGGCATGCGACTGCTCGAGCAAGCCGACGTCGTGCTGCACGACGCGCTCGTCGAGCCGGCGATGCTCGACTACGCGCCGAACGCGCGCAAGATCGCGGTCGGCAAGCGCTGCGGGCAGCGTTCGACCGCGCAGCACTTCATCAACAAGCAGATCGTCGACGCGGCGCGCGAGCATGCGTGCGTCGTGCGGCTGAAGGGCGGCGACCCGATGCTGTTCGGTCGCGCCGAAGAGGAAATGCGCGCGCTGGAAGCGGCCGGCATCGACTACGAGGTCGTGCCGGGCATCACCGCGGCACTGGCCGGCGCGGCGACGCTGAAGCGCTCGCTGACGTTGCGCGGCGTGTCGCGCAGCGTCGCGTTCGCGACGCACAGCCGCGCACCGGGCAGCGACGAGATTCGCGAGGCTGCGCGCGCCGATTCGATCGTCTACTACATGGGCCGCGACAGCGCGCCCGGCATCGCGCAGGAACTGATCGACGCGGGCCGTGCGCCGGCGACGCCGGTCGCGATCGTCGAGGCGTGCAGCACCGCGCGCGAACGCACGCTGACGCTCACGCTCGCGCAGATGGCGGCGGGCGACGCGCAGGCGTGGCTCTCCCCGGCCGAACCGAGCCTGCTGATGATCGGCGACGCGTTCGCCGAGCGCGCGCCGATCGCGAAAGAGGGCGATGCGATGCGCAATGCCGCTTGAGGCTTGCACGCGGCAGGCGACGTAGCGATAGCCGCAAGACTGCCGCCGGTTGGTGGGCAAAAAAAAAGCGCTGGCTTCCGAAGCCGGCGCTTTTTTGTTTGGGCTCGCTGCTTGCCGCTGCGGGCCGCCGCGGGCCGCGGATTCGCCTACGCGTCGCGACCGAGCTGGTCGATGCAGTAGCGCGCGATGGCGTCGAGCACGCCGTCGTCTTCGCCGACGGCCGTCGCACAACGGATCTCGATGCCAGGATGTGCGGCGCGGCACGCGTCGACGAG
Organism: Burkholderia sp. Nafp2/4-1b; assembly: GCF_003635165.1. Lineage (GTDB taxonomy): Bacteria > Pseudomonadota > Gammaproteobacteria > Burkholderiales > Burkholderiaceae > Burkholderia. Next base: position 307,345 of record NZ_ML058605.1, read on the forward strand.
CTGGGGCAGGTCGCGACGGACATGGCCGCCCTGGCCGAAGAACACCGGCACCACGGTGATCCGCGTGCAGCCGGCCGCGACCTGCGCGGCGACGGCTGCGTCGAGCGACGGCGTCATCAGTTCGAGGAATGCGAGCGACACGTGCGGTGCCGACTCATCGGTGCCGCGCAGCCGTGCGGCCAGCCGTTCGAACGGTTCGGCCCAGCGAGGATCGCGTGCGCCGTGGCCGAACAGGACGATGCCGTGCGAACTCATGTCGAAGCCTCCGTCGTGACGGCGCTCAGTGCCGGTCGACCCATTTGAGCGCGAACAGGCCGAGCGCGAGATAGATGAGGCCCGGCGTCGCCGCGGTCAGCGGCGCGGGCCACGTGTTCAGCGTGCCGATGTGCGAGAACAGCGTGTTGAGCAGCTGGAAGCTCATGCCGAGCATGATGCCGCCGAACACCTTCACGCCGACCACGCCGGCGCGCGTATGCAGGTACGCGAACGGCAGCGACAGCACGAGCATCACGAACACCGCGAACGGGTAGAGCAGTTTGCGCCACAGTGCGATGTCGTAGCGCTGCGTGTCCTGCTGATTCTCGCGCAAGTGCTGGATGTAGCGGAACAGGTTGACGAGCGACATGCGCTCCGGCGACACGAGCAGCACCGACAGGATCTGCGGCGTCAGGTCCGAGCGCAGCCGGTATTCGGGCAGCGTCACTTGCTGCGAGCGGTACACGGGGTTCAGCGCGTCGGCCGGTGCGCCGCTGATCGGCTTGATCGGCGTCAGTTCGGTTTCCGTGACGCCCTTGAGCAGCCAGTGGCCCGGCGGCTCGTAGCGGCCCGTCTGCGCGATCCGCACGTTCTGCAGCTGGAATTTCGAGTCGAATTCGTAGATGCGCACGTTGCTGATCGTCGAATCGGGCGACAGGCTGCCGACGTTGACGAAGCGCGTGACCTGCTCACCGTTCTCGCGCGCCGCGAGCGTGTCCTTCACCCACACGCCCGACTGGAAGTTCGACGACACCGACGCGCCGAGCGCCTGCAGCCGCACGCGCTCGGACAATTGATCGGCGTACGGGCCGACGAATTCGCCGATCAGGTAGGTGATGATCACGAGCGGAATGCCGATCTTCAGCAGCGAGCGCAGCGCCTGGTTGGTCGCGAGGCCGGACACGCGGAAGATCGTGAATTCCGAGTTCGCGGCCATCTGCGCGAACACGTAGATCGCGCTGATCAGCGCGGCGACCGGAATGATCTCGTAGAAGCGCGACGGCGTTTGCAGCGCGACGCGCAGCACCGCGTAGCCGAACTTGTAGTTGCCGTGCCCGACCGAGTTCAGTTCGCTGATCAGATCGAAGAAGAAGAACAGGCCCGAGAACGCGAACAGGATGAAGACGAACGTGACGTAGATCTGCCGCGCGAAATATTTTTCATAGAGCCGCATCGATCATGCTCCCGAGCGGCCGAACAGCGCGCGTGTAAACAGCGGACGATTGCGCACGCGCAACCAGAAGATGAACGCGACGATCAGCGCGACGACCACGTGCAGGCCCACGAGACCGACGCCGAACGACATCTTGCCCTGCTCGATCTGCGCCTGCACAACGTTCAGCAGGTTCGAATACGTGAGGTAGATCAGCACGGCCATCACGAGGTTGATCGTGCGGCTGCGGCGCGGGTTCTGGTACGACAGCGGGATGCCGAGCACCAGCAGGTTGATCGCGATCAGCGGCAGCCCCGCGCGCCACGCGAATTCCGCGAGGTTGTCGCGGGTCGGGTTGCGCAGCAGGTCGGGCGTCGACGTGCTGCTGGTGGTCGGCACGTTGGTGACCGGGGTGCTCGTGATCTTCACGCCGTAGCGCTGGAACTCCATGATCTTGAAGTTCGGCTGGCCGGGCGTGCCGTCGTAGCGGCGGCCGTCTTCCAGCACGACGAAGCGATCGCCGTCGCGGGTTTCCGTGTGCCCCGTGTGCGACACGACGACGTTGACCTTGCCGTTCTCGGTCGACGTGACGAACACGTTCTGCACCTTGCTCTGGTCGGGCGACATCTTCTCGATGAAGAACACGCGATGGTTCGACGCCGATTCGCGGAACTGGCCGGGCGCGAGCAGCGAGATCTCGTCGCGCTGCTGGAAGCGTGCCTTGATCAGCTTGCTCTGCTGGTTCGACCACGGCCAGCCGACGAACGCGAAGAACGCGATCAGCAGGATGATGGGCGTCGCGAACACGCCGATCGGCTTGATCAGGCGCGTGAGGCTCACGCCCGACGCGAGCCAGACCACCATTTCGGAGTCCCGGTACCACCGGGTCAGCACGAACAGGATCGACACGAACAGCGTGACGACGAGCATCACGGCGAGATAGCCGATCACGGTCAGGCCGATCAGCACGAGCACGTCCCGTGGATCGATTTCGCCGGACGCGGCATAGCCGACGATGCGGATCATCATCGTCGTGAGCATGATCGTGAGCAGCACCATGAACACGGCGCCAGCCGTATACGCAAGCTCGCGCTGGAGGGAGCGTTCGAAGATCATTCTTGATGAGAAGAGGGCGGGAGGCTGCGCACGCGTGGTGGAGCGCTCGCGCCGCCACGGGAAAAATAGCGGATAATTGCGGCTTTCATCCTTAGCCCAGATTTTATCCGAGGACAAGCGCGATGGACTTTAGCATAAAAGGCTGTGATTGGAGCAAAGGCGAGGCCAAGGGGTTCCTGACCGGGAAGTCCGACTGCATCGTGCTCGGCATCTTCGAGGCGCAGACCCTCTCGGGCGCGGCGCTCGACATCGACACGGCCACCAAGGGGCTGATCTCGCGCGTGGTGAAGGCCGGCGACATGGACGGCAAGCGCGGCAAGACGCTGTTCCTGCACGAAGTATCCGGCATCGGCGCATCGCGCGTGCTGCTCGTCGGCCTCGGCAAGCAGGATGCTTTCAATCAGAAAGCCTACAACGACGCAGTGACGGCCGCGTGGCGCGCGCTGCTGGCGACCAAGGTCGTCCAGGTCACGTTCTCGCTCGCGCAGCTGCCGGTCGACGAGCGCGGCTCCGACTGGGGCGTGCGTGCGGCGATCCTCGCGCTGCGCAACGAGACCTACCGCTTCACGCAGATGAAGAGCAAGCCGGAACCGGCGTCGCACACGCTCAAGCGTGTCGTGTTCAGCGTCGAGCCGGCCGATGAGAAGGCCGCGAAGCTGGCGATCAAGCAGGCCGTCGCGCTGGCGAACGGGATGGACCTCACGCGCGATCTGGGCAACCTGCCCGGCAACGTGTGCACGCCGACCTATCTGGGCAACACCGCGAAGAAGATCGCGAAGGATTGGGGTCTGAAGGCCGAGGTGCTCGGCCTGAAGCAGATCCAGGCGCTGAAGATGGGCTCGTTCCTGTCGGTCGCGCGTGCGTCGGTCGAGCCGCCGCAGTTCATCGTGCTGCACTACCAGGGCGCCGCCGCGAAGGCCGCGCCGATCGTGCTGGTCGGCAAGGGCATCACGTTCGACACGGGCGGCATCTCGCTGAAGCCGGGCGAGGGCATGGACGAGATGAAGTACGACATGTGCGGTGCCGGCTCGGTGCTCGGCACGATGCGTGCGGTCGCCGAAATGGCCCTGAAGATCAACGTCGTCGCGATCGTGCCGACCTGCGAGAACATGCCGGGCGGCAACGCGACGAAGCCGGGCGACATCGTCACCAGCATGAAGGGCCTGACGATCGAGGTGCTGAACACCGACGCCGAAGGCCGCTTGATCCTGTGCGACGCGCTCACCTATGCGGAGCGCTTCAAGCCGGCCGCGGTGATCGACGTGGCGACGCTGACGGGCGCCTGCGTGATCGCGCTCGGTGCGCACAACAGCGGCCTGTTCTCGAAGGACGATGCGCTCGCGGGCGAACTGCTCGACGCATCGCGCGAAGCGAACGATCCGGCATGGCGCATGCCGCTCGACGACGAATACCAGGATCAGCTGAAGTCGAATTTCGCGGATATCGCGAATATCGGCGGGCGTCCGGCCGGTGCCGTGACGGCAGCATGCTTCCTGTCGCGCTTCACCGAGAGCTACCCGTGGGCGCACCTGGACATCGCCGGCACGGCGTGGAAGGGCGGCGCTGCGAAGGGTGCGACAGGCCGTCCGGTGCCGCTGCTCGCGCAGTTCCTGATCGACCGCGCCGGCCAGTGATGGCGGGTCTCACGACGATGCGGGTACGCGGGCAATGACACGAATCGATTTCCACTCGAACGTCGGCGATTCGCTCGCGTACGCGTGCCGGCTGCTGCGCAAGGCCTACCAGGCCGGGCAGCCGGTCGTCGTGCTCGCGGAGCCCGCGCGCCTGCGCGCGCTCGACGAGCAGCTCTGGACGTTCTCGCCGCTCGACTTCATTCCGCACTGCGGCGTCGACAGCGCGCACGCGGCCGGCACGCCGATCGTGCTGACCGCCGACCTCGACCAGGCGCCGCATCACCATGTGCTGCTGAACCTCGGCGCGGCCGTGCCCGCGCAGTTCGCCCGCTTCGAGCGCCTGCTCGAAGTGGTCGGCAATGCGCCGGACGAGCTGGCCGCGGGCCGCGACCGCTACCGTTTTTATCGCGATCGCGGCTACGCGCTGAACAACTACAAGCAGGGCAGCTAGCCGAAACCGTCGACGGAGCATTCCCGTGACACAACCCGAATCCCCTTCGATCCCGACGCTGACCGACGTGCTGGTGCCGGGCAAGCCGGTGCCCGCGCGTTCGTCCGCCACCGATGCGCCGCCGCGCGACGATGCCGCCATTCCGGTGCTGACCGACGTGGTTGTGCCGGGCGAGCCGGCGGCTCCGCCCGCTATATCCGAACACGCAGGACTCGACCCTGAATTCGTCGTCGTCGAACCGGTGCCGACGCCGGATGTCCCGACCGTCGACCTGCCGGCCGACAGCGACGCGCCGGCCGAACCCGGTGCCGCCGACCACGTCGTCGCCGGGGAATCGGCCGCGATGCAGCCGCCGCTGCGATCCGCGCTCGGCGCCGACGATGCGCCGCCGCCCGGCGTGGTCACGGCGTCGCGCGAGACCGATGAAGTGGCGCTGCTTCAAGCGGTCGCGCCGGTTGTCGATGGGCTGGCAACCGATCATCTCGCCGGCGCATTGCGACCGGATACGCATGCAGCCGCCGCGCTGACGCCGGCGGACGCGCAGCATATCGCCGAGCGTCTGCGCAATCGACTGACGAATTACCTGACCGGCGAAGGGCGCGAGGCCATCGAAGCGCGCTGCCGCGACGCGCTGCACGACCATACGGCGTGGCTCGTCGGGCAGATCACGCGCGAAGTCGCGCTGGCGCTCGAAACGGAAGTGATGGACTGGGTGCGCGACGCGGTCGACGAAGAGATCGCCCGCCGTCGGACCGGTCATTCAGGCTGAACCGCGGGCGCGGTTCCGGTCAGCGTCGCTGACGATCGCCGACCCGGCGTTAGGGAGGAGTGCGGCAAGCGCGGTGCGCGCCCGCTGCGGGGTTCGTCAATGCAGCGACAGCACCCACTGCGCGAGCGTGTGCGCCTCGACGCTCGTCAGCTGCGTATTGGCGGGCATCGGCACGCTGCCCCACACCCCGACACTGCCTTTCACGATCGATTGCGCGAGGTAATCGCCGGCGTCGGCGCGTGGCGCGTACTTGCCGGCGATGTCGTGGAACGACGGGCCCATCAGCGGCTTGCCGACCGCGTGGCAGGCCATGCAGTTCTTGCGCTGTGCGAGCGCGAGCCCGTCGCCGGCCGGGTCGGCGGCATGAGCCGCCGCCGCGCTGCCGGTCAGCAGCGCGACGAGCAGCGCGCGCGATATCGTCTGTTTCATGCGGTTCTCCGCCGGCGGGACGGCCGGCTTCACGATCCGCGCATTATAAAAGCAAAGGGAAAGCGCGTTTTGCGCGTTTCCCCGACGGCCGCCCGCAACGGGGTCGCATGCCCCGCGCGCCGCATCAGCCGGTGACGGCACCCTGGTTCGCCGGACGCGCGAGGGCCGCGAACTTGGCGAGCACGCCGCGCGTGTAGCGCGGCGCCGGCTGCTTCCATGCGGCGCGCCGGCGCGCGAGCTCCGCATCGTCGACGTTCAGCTGCAGCACCAGCCGGTGCGCATCGATCGTGATCGAGTCGCCTTCGTGCACGAGTGCGATCGTGCCGCCGACGAACGCCTCCGGCGCGACGTGGCCGACCACCATCCCCCAGGTGCCGCCCGAGAAGCGGCCGTCGGTGATGAAGCCGACCGATTCGCCGAGCCCCTTGCCGATGATCGCCGACGTCGGCGCGAGCATTTCCGGCATGCCTGGGCCGCCCTGCGGGCCGAGATAGCGCAGCACCAGCACGTCGCCGGCGCGGATCCTGTCGCCGAGGATCGCGTCCATCGCGCTTTGCTCGTCGTCGAACACGCGCGCCGGGCCGGTGATCACCGGATTCTTCAGGCCGGTGATCTTCGCGACCGCGCCGTCTTCCGCGAGATTGCCCTTCAGGATCGCGAGATGGCCTTCCTTGTACAGCGCGCGATCGATCGGGAAGATCACCTTCTGATCCGCGCGCGGCACGCCCGGCACGTCCTTCAGTTCCTCGGCGATCGTGCGGCCGGTGATCGTCATGCAGTCGCCGTGCAGCAGCCCCGCGTCGAGCAGGATCCGCAGCACCTGCGGGATGCCGCCGGCCTGGTGCAGGTCGGTCGCGACGTACTGGCCCGACGGCTTCAGGTCGCAGATCACCGGCACGCGCTTGCGGATGCGCTCGAAGTCGTCGATCGTCCAGTCGACCTCGGCCGCGTGCGCGATCGCCAGATAGTGCAGCACCGCGTTGGTCGAGCCGCCGGTCGCCATGATCAGCGACACCGCGTTCTCGATCGATTCCTTGGTGATGATGTCGCGCGGCTTCAGGTCGCGCTTCACGGCCTCGACCAGCACACGCGCGGATGCGGCGGCCGAGTCGACCTTCTCCTGATCGGGGTTCGCCATCGTCGACGAGTACAGCAGCGACATGCCGAGCGCCTCGAACGACGAGCTCATCGTGTTCGCTGTGTACATCCCGCCGCACGACCCCGACGTCGGGCACGCGTTCTTCTCGACCCCTTCGAAATCCTCCTGCGACATCCGGCCCGCGGTGAACTCGCCGACCGCCTCGAACGACGACACGATCGTCAGGTCGCGGCCCTTCCAGTGACCGGGGCGGATCGTGCCGCCGTACACGTAGATGCCCGGCACGTTCAGGCGCGCGAGCGCGATCATCCCGCCCGGCATGTTCTTGTCGCAGCCGCCGACCACCACCACGCCGTCCATCCACTGGCCCTGCACGCAAGTCTCGATGCAATCGGCGATGACTTCGCGCGACACCAGCGAATACTTCATCCCTTCGGTACCCATCGACATGCCGTCCGAGATCGTCGGCGTGCCGAAGATCTGCGGGTTCGCGTCGGCCGCCTTCACCGCCGCGACGGCCGCGTCCGACAGCCGCTGCAGGCCCGAGTTGCACGGCGTGATCGTCGAGTGGCCGTTCGCGATGCCGATCATCGGCTTGTCGAAATCGTCCTTCTGGTAGCCGAGGGCGTAATACATCGAGCGATTCGGCGAACGGGCCACGCCTTGCGTGATGTTTTTAGAGCGGCGGTTGTACGACATGGGGAGCTCCATCGTTGTTTTGGCGGCGCCGGCGCGAACGGTGCGCCGGGTGGGTCGATCAAGAATGGAGTTTTGATTATGGAATGTCCAATATATTATTTGTCGCTTATTAAGACGTTTTGCGAATCAGAGAAGCATGGCCGATCCGACGCCCGACCTGCGCCAATGGCGCTATTTCGTGACCGTTGCCGACGAGCGCCATTTCGGCCGTGCGGCCGAGCGCCTGTCAATGACGCAGCCGCCGCTGTCGCAGGCGATCCGCGCGCTCGAGGACGCGCTCGGCGTCGCGCTGTTCGTGCGTACCAAGCGCTCGGTCGCGCTGACCGCGGTCGGCGCGGCGCTGCTGCCGGACGTGCGCCGGCTGCTCGCGTCGGCCGATGCGCTGCCGCCGCTCGCGCGGCGGCTGGCGCGCGGCGAAGCCGGGTCGCTGTCGCTCGCGTTCGTGTCGACTGCCGATTACGGGCTGCTGCCGTCGCTGCTGCGTGCGTTCGGCGCGCGCTATCCGCAGGTGCGGCTGCAGCTCGCGGAGGCGACGAGCGACGTGCAGATCGACGAACTCGTCGCCGGCCGCATCGACGCGGGGCTCGTGATTCCGCCGGTGCCGCCGCGCCACGCGGCGGGGCTGTCGTATCTGCCGGTGGTGCGCGAGCCGCTGGTGGTCGCGATGCCGGCGAGCGCGGCGCCGGACGCGCCGGAAGACGAACCCGTGCACCTCGCCGACCTGGCCGCGTTGCCGCTCGTGATCTTCCCGCGTCGTCTGGCGCCCGGCTTTTATGACATCATTACGGGCTGCTACGGCGCGGCGGGGGAAACCCCGCGCATCGGCCAGGAGGCGATCCAGATGCAGACGATCGTCAGCCTCGTGTCGGCCGGCATGGGTGTCGCACTGGTGCCGCAGTCGTTGCGTAACCTGCGGCGCACCGGCGTCGTCTACCGGCCGCTCGCCGGCAATGCGCCGGTCGTCGAGACGGGCCTCGTGTGGCGCACGGGCGACGTCAGCCCCGTGCTCGCCGGCTTCATCGACGTCGTGCGCGCGCACGGTGTCGCCGCGTAAGGCGAGCGACCGCGCGAATCACGGCGTGAACGACAGCGCGAACGATGGCGCGCCGGCGCCGTCCAATGCGCGGTGCGGCGCAGTGCGAGCGCCGTACCGCATTCGAAAACTTCATCGCTAATCCATGATCATTCACCCGAATTTCGACCCCGTAGCGATCCATCTCGGGCCGCTGGCCGTGCGCTGGTACGGCCTCATGTATCTCGTCGCCTTCATCTCGGCGATCGTCGTGGGCCGGCTCCGCCTGAAGCTGCCGCATGTCGCGGCGCAGGGCTGGACCGCGAAGGACATCGACGACATGATGTTCTACGGCGTGCTCGGCACCGTGCTCGGCGGCAGGCTCGGCTACGTGCTGTTCTACAAGGCCGACTTCTACTTCTCGCATCCGCTCGACGTGTTCAAGGTGTGGGAAGGCGGGATGTCGTTCCACGGCGGCTTCCTCGGCGTGACGCTCGCCATGGTGCTGTTCGCGTGGCAGCGCAAGCGTCACTGGCTGCAGGTCACCGATTTCGTCGCGCCGATGGTGCCGGCGGGGCTCGCGGCCGGCCGGCTCGGCAACTTCATCAACGGCGAGCTGTGGGGCCGCGTGACCGATCCGAATTCGCCGTGGGCGATGCTGTTCCCGGGCGCGATGCGCGACGACGCGGCATGGCTGCCGAAGCATCCGGCGCTCGTCGAGCAATGGCATCTGGCCGATGTGTTCATGCAGTACCAGATGCTGCCGCGCCATCCTTCGCAGCTCTATGAAATCGCGCTCGAAGGCATTGCGCTGTTCTTCGTGCTGTTCTTCTTCTCGCGCAAGCCGCGGCCGATGGGCGCGGTGTCCGCGCTGTTCCTGATCGGCTACGGGCTCGCCCGCTTCACCGTCGAATTCGCGCGCGAACCGGACGACTTCCTCGGGCTGCTCGCACTCGGCCTGTCGATGGGGCAGTGGCTGTCGCTGCCGATGATCCTCGCCGGCATCGCGCTGATGGTGTGGGCGTATCGTCGCCGTGCGGCGAACGCGATGGCGTAATGCGATGGCGTAATGCTGTTGCGTGATGCGCGTCGTGCGGTGTGACGCACGACGCGCGATCGCAAACGAGAAACGCCGGCCCAAGGGCCGGCGTTTTCGTATCTGCCGCGCGTAATGCGTCGCGCGATGCGCGTTACTTCATCTGCACCGAACCGTTGACCGTGACCGACACGGTCGCCTTGCCGCCCTCGACCGAGATCGGCGCGCTCATCTTCGCGCTGTCCATCGGGGCCGCGGCCATGGCCATCATGCGCGGGTACGGCTGCACGTTGCGCCCGCCGCCGACGTTCACGTCGCGTATCGAATAGCTGCCGTAGCCGAACGCCTTCGCGGCTTCGTCCGCGCGTGCGCGGAACGACTTGATCGCCTCGGTCGTGAGCTTCTGCTCGGCCGCGCGCTGCGCTTCCGGCGACAGCGAGAACTCGACGTTCGCGACCTGCATCTGGTTCGACAGCTGACCCGCGAGCTTCGACGCCGCCGCGAAATCGCGCGACTCGAGCACGACTTCGGTACGGCCGCGCCATGCGGAGATTTTCCCGTCGCGATCGGTGCTCGGATACACGGAGAACGCACCGGTGTGCGCGGTGACGCCCGACACGCCCTTCGCCTGCGCGAGCGCCGCGTCGGCGCGCTGGTTCAGCGCGGACGTCAGGCTGCCCGGATCCTTCGCCTGCTGTTCGTAGAACAGCGTGATGTGGATGATGTCCTGCGGCACGTCGGCGCTGGCCTGCGACGACAGCGACAGCACGCCGGCCGGCTCCGGGAAGTGCGGGTTCGCGGTTTGCGCGTATGCGGCCGGCGACGCGAGCGTCAGCGCGACGGGGACGGCGGCGGCAAGGGCGAGCGACAGCGCGAGTGCGGATTTCTTGGTCATTGTTGGACTCCTTGTGCGAGGGCGCGCACGCGGATCACGCGTGCGCGACGCGGGCGTGCCGCGCGACGAAAAAACAACCGTCGACCGATCGGCCGACAGCGGTTGCTTAGGCCGCGCGAACGCGCCGCGAGTTCCGTGGCGGTGGCGCGTGTTGACCGGATTTGACCTTTGGCGTGCGCACGCTGCGTGCGCCTACTGCGTGTGCCTACTGCGTGCGCCTACTGCGTGCGCCTACTGCGTGCGCCTACTTCATCAGCTTTTCGGTGATGAAACGCCATTCGGCGCGCGTGACGGGTGTGATCGACAGCCGGTTGCCGCGTGCGAGCACGCGCATGTCGGCGAGTTCGTCGTGTTCGCGCAGCGCGGCGAGCGGCACGAGCGGCGACTTTTTCACGAAGCGCACGTCGACGAGCAGCCAGCGCGGCGCTTCCCGCGTCGACTTCGGATCGTAATAGGGGCTTTTCGGATCGAACTGGGTGGGGTCGGGGTAGGGCGTCGACGAGACTTCGGCGAGGCCCGCGATGCCCGGCTCGGGGCAACTCGAGTGATAGAACAGCACGCCGTCGCCGATCTTCATCGTGTCGCGCATGAAATTGCGCGCCTGATAATTGCGCACGCCGGTCCACGGCAGCGAGTGCTGCGGCGCGTGCGCGAGATCGTCGATGCTTGCTTCGTCCGGTTCGGACTTCATCAGCCAGTATTGCATGGATCGTAATCGACGCAGAAGGGGCTGCTGCAAAAGGAAACGGCATCGGGAGTTCCCGATGCCGTTGAATAGGCCCCCGCCTTGGCCGCTAGGCCGGCATCCTGAACCTGAGGTTCAGAATTGGTCGCAGTTAGCAGCACTTCGGGTACATCAGACAGAGTGACGCGCGCGCCCGTGCTACAAATTTCCGCAACCGTGCACATGGCATTGGTTCAAGGAATATATGACCTTGGCGAACCAGGCAGGGAAGCTGACTGAACTGTGTTTCGTTGCGCCAATTTGACCACCGTTGATCGCCGAGATCAAGGGGAATCGACACATCGATCAAACGTTACTGCGTCTCGTGCTGTGCGAGCACCGCGCCGAGCTGTTCGTTCATCTGGTGCATTGTACGACGGATTTCTTCCGCCGGAAATGCTTCACCGTGCCGCACGCTCGTTTGCAACCGCAGCAATTCGGACGCGAGCGACAGCGCGGCCATGACCGCGATGCGATCGGTGCCGCGCACCGAGCTGTTCGCGCGGATTTTCGACATTTCCGCGTCGACGCGCGCGACGGCCTCGAGCAATGCCGCTTCGGTTTCGGCCGAGCAGGCGAGCCGATACGGCTGGCCGAGAATCGACACTTCGATCTGCTTGGTGCTCATGCATGTTCTCCGTGGCTGGCCGCGTCGTCGCTATCCGTGCGCGCCTGCGCATCCAGCAGATCGAGCTGGTTGTCGGCTTGCTCGGTACTCTTCGTGCGCGGCAGCTTTTCGAGAATCGCGTTCAGTTTGACCTGGGCGTCGTCGATCTTTGCCGACAGGGTGTCGCGCTCGGCCGCGAGCGCATTGCGTTCGTCGCGCAGCTGCGCGAGTTCCGCGCGGACTGTGTCCGCTTCCGCGCGCATTTGCGCGACCTGCTCCTCGAGCGCGAGCCGTTCCGAGTGATAGCGCTTGTTCAGCGAGATCAGACGGCCAATATTTTGAGATAAGGTTTCGAGTTCGTTGAGCATCTGCTGCGTCCTCTAAAGACCCAGCATTTTAGCGCGGAATAACGCGCATTCCGACATCTGTAACGTTTCCAGTCGTAACACCCCGGCTTCTTGTCGCGAATATGCGCGTCCGGCATGCGTTGCGCATGCGTTTCGACGGTTTCTTGACGCTCGCGCGGCCCGCTCCTAAACTGGCGCCGCCTCGGTGCTCGCGCGCGTGTCGCGCGGTTAAACGGGAAGCAGGGCGCGTGCTCCGCCTGGAGATCGCCAACCTGCGCTGCCCCCGCAACGGTAAGCGGCCGCGTCGGATGACGCAGGCCGGCTCGGGCGCGTTTCGCGTGCAGGTTCGCACGCGGGCGCGGGCCACTGCGCGATATGCGCGGGAAGGCGAGCCGGTACGCCGCCAGCCCGGATACCGGCCGAGGCGAGGAGCCAGGGCGGCTTCATGACGCGTGGCCTGCGGGGAAGCGGGGCGCGCAGTGCTTCACGGGACCTTCTTCGATGCTGACCCCAATCGTGCGCAGCGCCCGGTGCATGCCGCCGCGTGCCGGTCGCTGCCGCCGCGCGCACTGCTGCCGCTTCGTGCGTACCGGCGCCGACGCACGCCGTCGCGGCGCTCGGATTTGCTGCGGTGTGTGTCGGCGCAGGGTCGGCACTGGAAGCCGCGCTTGCCGCGCCGATCGTACTGGACGATCGCGCACGCGCGGCGCCGATCGACCCGATGCGGCGGCTTCCTCTATATTGCGCAGAACGCCGGTCGCGCGACACTGCATCCCGGCGGAAATGGAATCGTCGATCCTTGCCGCGCGATCACATCGCCGCGTCACGGTTCCCCCGTGCGCCTTCAACAACCTGCTCAACGAGGATGACGAGCTTGCGTATGCCTACCACACGCCGTTGCGCGACGCCGGTGCTGCGTCCGGCCGGCGGCGAGCCGAAGCGTCCCGCGTCATGCACGACGTCGTGCACGGCATGAGCGCCGCGCGCGCCGCGGCGATCTGGGCCATGCTCGCGGCCGTGGTCGCGTTGCTGTTCGTCGCGTCGCTGTCGATCGGCAGCGTGCCGATGTCGCCGTGGCAGGCGCTCGCGTCGCTCGTGCCGCACGGCGGCGGCGACGCGCTGTTCGCCGACATCGTGCGCACGCTGCGGCTGCCGCGTGCGCTGGCCGGCTTCGCATGCGGTGCGCTGCTCGCGCTGGCGGGTGCGTTGCTCCAGGTGCTGCTGCGCAATCCGCTCGCGGAACCGTATGTGCTCGGCGTGTCCGGCGGTGCGGCCGGCTTCGCGCTCGTCGCGATGATCGCGGGCGCCGCGTGGTGGCTCGTCGATGCGTCCGCGTTCGCCGGCGCGCTGGTGTCGGTTGCGCTCGTGCTGGGCTTGGCGCGCCGCGAGCTGGGGCGCGGTGATGCGCGCAACGCTTCGCCGCGGCTGCTGCTCACCGGCGTCGTGATCGCGGCCGGGTGGGGCGCGCTCGTCACGCTGCTGCTGTCGCTCGCACCCGAAGCGCGGCTGCGCGGCATCATCTTCTGGCTGACGGGCGACCTGAACGGTGTGACTGCGCCGTGGTTCGCGTGGGGCGCGCTGTTGCTGGCCGCCTGCGTCGCGTTACCGGCCGCGCCGCAACTCAACGTGCTGCTGCGCGGCGACGCGACCGCGCTCGCGCTCGGCGTGCCGGTCGCGCGACTGCGCGTGCGGATCTACCTCGTCGCGTCGCTGGCTGCCGCGGCCGCGGTGACGACGGCCGGCACGATCGGCTTCGTCGGCCTCGTCGTGCCGCACGCGCTGCGGCTCGCGTTCGGCAACGACCAGCGCATGCTGCTGCCGGCCGCGATGCTCGCGGGCGGCGGCGGCGTGATGGCGGCCGACCTGCTCGCGCGCACCGCGATCGCCCCTGCGCAATTGCCGGTCGGCGTGATGACGGCGTTGGTCGGCGTGCCGGTGTTCCTGTGGATGTTGCTGAGGAGACCGATGCGATGACGCACGCCGCACCGCACACCGCCGACGACATCCGCTATGCGGCAGTCGATCTGACGCTGAAGGCCGGCGAACGCACGCTGCTCGACGGCTTCACGCACGCGTTCCGGCCGGGCGAGATCTGGTGCGTCGCGGGGCCGAACGGCGCCGGCAAGACGACGCTGCTCGCGACGCTTGCGGGCCTGCAGCAGCCGGCCGGCGGCCACGTCGAGATCGACGGCCGGCCGCTCGCCGCGTGGCCGCCCGAACACCTCGCGCGGCGCCGCGCGCTGATGCCGCAGCAACTGCACGACGCGTTCAGCGCGACGGTATTCGACACGGTGCTGCTCAACCGCTTTCCATATCTCGGCGGCTGGGGCTGGGAGCGCGACGGCGACCGCGCGGCCGCGCGCGACGCACTCGCGACGTTCGGGCTGAGCACGCTCGCGTCGCGCGACGTGCTGTCGCTGTCGGGCGGCGAGCGGCAGCGCGTCGCGCTGGCCGCGACGCTGTGCCAGGACGCGCCGCTGATGCTGCTCGACGAGCCGCTCGCGCATCTCGACCTGCATCACCAGATCGACGCGCTGACCGCGCTCGCCGCATGGCTCGATGCGGGCCCGCGCACGGTGCTGTTCTCGTGTCACGACCTGAATCTCGCGCGGCGTTTCGCGACGCACGCGCTGCTGCTCGACGGCCGCGGCCACGCATGGGCGGGCCCGGTGCACGACGTGCTGACGCCGGCGCGCGCGAGCGACGCGTTCGGCTATCCGCTCGTGCTGATCCGCGAGAACGGCCGCGACGCGCTGCTGCCCGCGTGGCCCGAGCGGCGATGAACCTTCTTCTTTCGATGTGCGGCAGCGGCCGCGCCAACGAGGCAACCTTCCGATGACGAACCCGACCGTCCACACTGACTTCCCGCCCGCGATCGCGCCGCTCGACGACGCACTGCGCAAGCGCCTGCAGCACGTGATCGATCACAAGACCAAGCCGCCCGGCAGCCTCGGCCAGCTCGAGGCGCTCGCGCTGCAGCTCGGCCTGATCCAGCGCACCGAGCGGCCGCACGTGAAGCGTCCGGTGACGATCGTATTCGCCGGCGACCACGGGATCGCTGCCGAGGGTGTGAGCCCGTATCCGCAGGCCGTCACCGCGCAGATGGTCGCGAACTTCCTCGCCGGCGGCGCCGCGATCAATGCGTTCTCGGGCGTCGCGCAGAGCGTGCTCGAGATCGTCGATGCGGGCGTCGCGTCGCCGCTGCCGGTGTCCGACCGGCTCGTGTCGCTGCCGGTCGCGCGCGGCACGCGCAACTTCGCGGCCGAACCGGCGATGACGCACGACGAAGCGAAGACGGCGCTTGCCGCCGGCGCGGCGCGCGTGCGCCTGCATGCGTCGCTCGGCACGAACGTGATCG
This sequence comes from Burkholderia sp. Nafp2/4-1b, assembly GCF_003635165.1. GTDB lineage: Bacteria > Pseudomonadota > Gammaproteobacteria > Burkholderiales > Burkholderiaceae > Burkholderia. The sequence goes on from NZ_ML058605.1 coordinate 322,929, forward strand.
GCTTCGGCGAAATGGGGATCGCGAACACATCGTCGGCCGCGTGCCTGATGAGCCGCCTGCTCGACGTGCCGATCGACGCATGCGTCGGCCGCGGCACGGGCCTCGACGACCAGGGGCTCGCGCACAAGCGCGCGGTGCTCGGCCGCGCGCTGGTGCGGCATTCGCATGCGATCGCGCCGCTCGACGTGCTCGCGACGTTCGGCGGTTTCGAGATCGCGATGATGACGGGCGCGTACCTGGCGGCGGCGAGCGAGCGGATGACGATCCTCGTCGACGGTTTCATCGCGACGGCCGCGCTGCTCGTCGCCGAGCGGATCGCGCCCGGCGTGCGTGACTACTGCGTGTTCTCGCATACGTCGCACGAGGCCGGGCACCGCCGCATGCTCGAGCATTTCGGCGCGAAGCCGCTGCTCGCGCTCGACCTGCGGCTCGGCGAAGGCACGGGCGCCGCGCTCGCGCTGCCGCTGGTGCGCGCGGCCGCGGCGTTCCTCACCGAGATGGCGAGCTTCGAATCCGCAGGCGTCGACAATCGTGACGCCTGAGCGCGCGCGCGGCCTGGGCGCGGAACTGCGTTACTTCTTCGTCGCGCTCGGCTATTTCACGCGCGTGCCGGTACCGCGCGCGATCGGCTATGAGGCCGGCGATCTCGACCAGGCCGCGCGCTATTTTCCGCTGGTCGGCGCGTGCATCGGCGCGTGGGGCGCGCTCGTCTATCTGGCGGCGCTGCGCGTGCTGCCCGCGTCGATCGCGGTCGGCCTGTCGATGGCCGCGACGCTGCTCGCGACCGGTGCGTTCCACGAGGATGGCCTCGCCGACAGCTGCGATGCATTCGGCGGTGGCTACGCGCGCGACGACGTGCTGCGCATCATGCACGACTCGCGGATCGGCACGTTCGGCGCGGTCGCGCTCGTGATCGCGCTCGGCCTGAAATGGCAGGCGCTCGCCGCCATGCCGCCGCTGCGCGCCGCGTGGACGATGATCGCCGCGCATGCGGCAAGCCGCGCGGCGGCCGTGAGCCTGCTGATCTCGCTCGACTACGTTCGGCCGGAAGGCAAGGCGAAACCGGTCGCGCAACGCATGGGTGCGCGTTCGGCCTGCGTCGCTGCTATCTTCGGGCTGCCGTGGCTGTTCTGGCCGGACTGGCGCGCGGGCCTCGCGGCGTTCGTCGCGCTCGCGCTCGTGCGCGCATGGGCCGCCCGCTATTTCGTGAAGCGGATCGGTGGTTATACGGGCGACTGTCTCGGCTTTGCGCAGCAGGTGAGTGAACTGGCGATCTATCTCGTGGTGCTCGGATGGATCTCGTCCTGATTCGTCATCCTGCCGTCGCTGTGGAGCCGGGCGTCTGCTACGGCTGCAGCGACGTGCCGCTCGCCGTACCGGCGGACACGGGCGCGCAGCATGTGCGCGAGCGTCTCGCGACGCTCGGGGCGCCGTTGCCCGAGCAAATCTGGACGAGCCCGCTGACGCGCTGCGCCGCGATCGCCGAACGGCTCGCGCTCGCGTTCGACGTGCCGCTGCGGCGCGACGCGGGCTGGCAGGAAATGGACTTCGGCGCGTGGGAACTGCAGCGCTGGGACGATATCGATCGCGCGGCGCTCGATGCGTGGGCGGCCGACCTGTTGCATGCATGCGCGCATGGCGGCGAGAGCGTTGCGCAATTCGCGGAGCGCGTGGCGCGCGTGGCCGATGCGCTCGCGCAGTGCGACGCGCCTCAATGGGTACTCACGCATGCAGGCGTGATCCGTGTGCTCGCATCGCATGCGTTGCGCGTGCCGCTCGATACGCTGCTGTCGCGACCGGTGCCGACAGGCGGCGTCGTTTGGTTGCGTAGCGATGAGGCGGCGCGCACGTGGGAAGTCGTTCACTGGGACGAGTAGGCGCACGCGCGCCGATCGGACGTGGGGAAGGGCGCCGAGACCCGAACTCAGCGAGGGGCGCCGAGTCCCGAACTCAGCGAGGGGCGCCGAGTCCCGAACTCAGCGGGGGCGCCGAGACCCGAACTCAGCGGGGGGCGCCGAGTTCCGACCTCAGCGAGGGTATCGAGTCTCGCACTCAGCGAAGGTGCCGAGTCCCGACCTCGGCGAGGGTGCCGAGTCCCGAACTCAGCGCGCCGGCCGCCGTGCCCGCGCGGCGTCGAGATCCTCGCACAGCGCGGCGGCGCCCTGCGCGATGCGTGGCGACGGCCGCGTCAGCAGGTCGCCGTCGATCGCGAACAGGTTGTTGCGGGCCACCGCCGTCAGCGCGGGCCATGCCCGCCAGCGCGCGAGGCTCGGCAACGGCGCGTCCGAGCGTGTCGCGCCGGCACTCGTCGTCACGATCGCTTCGGGATTCGCCGCGAGCACGGCCTCGTCGGTGACGGTCGGCGCGAGCGGCTTCAGCGCGGCGAACACGTTGCGGCCGCCGCACAGCGCGATGACCTCGTTGAACAGGTGCGCGCCGTTGAGGGTCGTCAGCGGCCGGTCCCATACCTGGAAGAACATCGTGACGGGCGGCCGTGCCGCATAGCGTGCGCGCAGCGCCGCGATATCGCGCGAGAACGACGTCGCGGTCGCAGCGGCGACGGGCTCGGTGCCGAGCAGCGTGCCGAGCCGGCGCAGCGACGTTGCCACGTCGTCGAGATGCGTCGGTTCGCTGAAGAACAGCGGAATGTGCAGCGCACGCAGCGCGTCGGTTTGCCGCTCGGCATTGCCATGCCGCCAGACGATGATCAGGTCGGGCTTCAGCGCGGCGATCCGCTCGAGGTCGAGCGCCTTGTTGTCGCCCACGCGCGGTACGGCCTGCGCGGCGGGCGGATAGTCGCTGTACGCGACCGTGCCGACCAGCTTCGCGCCGCCGCCGGCCGCGTAGACGAGTTCGGTCGCATGCGGCGCGAGACTGATCACCCGTTGCGCCGGTGCGGGCAGCGTCACGGTATTGCCCGCATCGTCGCGGGCCGTGACGTCGGCGTGCGCGAAGGGCACATGCGCGAGCGCGACGCTCATCGCGAGCGGCGTCACGCGGCGAAGCGCGCGAGCGTTCATGCGGATTTCCGCTGCAGCATCGGCACGCATTGCGCGAGCGCGTCGGCGAGGCGCCGCCATTCGGCTTCGGTGCCGGGCAGGCCCACGCGCGTGCTCGACGGTTGCGGGAAATGCCGCGTCCAGATTCCATGCGCGGCGAGCGCTGCATGCAGCGCGGCGGCGCGCGGATCGTCGGTCCAGCTGAAGAGCGGTGTCGCGCGCACCGCGAAGCCGTGCGTGCGCAGCAGCGCGGCGAGTCGTTCGCCATCGGCCGCGAGCCGCTCGCGCGCGGCGGCTTGCCATGCGCGATCGGCGAACGCGGCGGCGACCGCGTGACGCGCGGGGCCGCTGACGGTCCACGCGCCCAGCGTGTCGCGCAGCGCGGCGATCAACTCGGGACGCGCGAGCACGAAGCCCGCACGGATGCCGGCCAGCCCGAAGAATTTCCCGACCGAACGCAGCACGACGAGCCCAGGGCGATCGGTGCAGCGCGAGAGCGACTGCGCGGCGCCCGTATCCGCGAACGCCTCGTCGACGATCAGCGTGCCGCCGCGCGCCGCCAGCTGTGCATGCCAGCCGAGCAGCCGTTCGGTCGGTACGCCCTCGGCCGTCGGATTATTCGGATTCCCGACGATGACGTGGCGCAGCGTCGCCGGCAACACGTCGGTGCCGATGTCGAGCCGGACGACGCGATGGCCGTGGTGCGCGAACGCCGGCGCGTACTCGCCGTACGCGAGCGCCGCGACGCCCGCGTCGCCCGCCGGCAGCAGCGCGGGCAACGCGCGGATGGCGGCCTGGCTGCCGGCAACCGGCAGCACGTGCGCGGCATCGGGTGCGTCGTAGTGACCGGCCGCGCACGCGGCGAGCGCGTCGCCGTCGTCGGGCAGCCGGCGCCATGCGTCGGCCGGGACCGGCGGCACCGGATAGCCGACCGGATTGATGCCGGTCGACAGGTCGAGCCACGCGTCGTACGGAATGCCGTGGCGGCGCGCGGCTTCGTGCAAATTGCCGCCGTGCGGAATGCAAGCGTCGAACATGTCAGACATGATGGGTAGCGAGAATGACGGCGCCGCTCGCGACGAGCAGCGCGAGCCACAGCGCGAGCGTGCGCGTGACGAGCGACAGCGCGGCGACCACATGCACGGCCGTCGCGGGCGCGCCGGTGCCGAGCGTGGGACGGTCTTCGAGCGCGCCGTGATAGATGGCCGGGCCGCCGAGCTGCACGTTCAGGCTGCCGGCGCCGGCGGCCATCACGGGGCCCGCATTCGGGCTGTCCCAGTGGCGTGCCTGCGTGCGCCAGCAGCGCCACGCGGCGGCCGTGTCGCCGAGCAGCGCGTAGCTCGCGGCGGTGAGGCGCGCGGGAATCCAGTTGAACGCGTCGTCGATGCGGGCGGCGGCCCAGCCGAAGGTCAGGAAGCGCGGCGTGCGGTAGCCCCACATCGCGTCGAGCGTGTTCGCGAGCCGGAACAGCAGCGCGCCGGGGCCGCCCGCGACGACGAACCAGAACAGCGCGCCGAAGATCGCATCGTTGCCGTTCTCGAGCGCCGATTCGACGGCCGCACGCGACAGCGCGCCTTCGTCGGCTTCGCTCGTGTCGCGCGACACGATCCGCGCGGTCAGCGCGCGGGCGGCATCGAGATCGTGCCGCAGCAGCGCGGCGGCGATCGGCGCGACGTGGTCGGCGAGGCTCTTCGCGCCGAGGGCAAACCACAGCAGCGCGACGTGCAGTGCGGCCGCGAGCGGCCACGGCAGCACGGCGGCGAGCCACGCGGCGACGGCCACCGGCGGCACCACGGCCGCGGCCCATGCGGCGACGCCGATCGCGCGGCCGCGCCGGCCCGTGTTCAGCGCGCCTTCGATGCGCGCGGCGAGCCGGCCGAACGCGACGAGCGGATGCCAGCCGGCCGGTTCGCCGACGATGCGATCGACGAGCGCGGCCGCGACCGCGAGCATCGCGACGATCGGCAGCGACAGCATCAGCATGACGACGCTCCGCCCTTGATGTCGAGCGGCAATCCGGCGACCAGTAGCGTGACGCGCGTCGCGAGCGCCGCAATGCGCTGGTTCAGACGCCCGAGCTCGTCGACGTAGCGGCGCGTGACCGACCCGAGCGGCACGACACCGAGCCCGATTTCGTTGCTGACGACGATCACCTTCGCGCGTGCGCCGCGCAACGCGTGCTCGAGCTGCTCGACCTGCGCCGCATACTGCGCGTCGTTGAGCGGGTCGCCGACGAGCGGACACAGCAGGTTGGTGAGCCACAGCGTCAGGCAGTCGACGAGCAGGCATGCGTGCGGATCGTCGAGCCGCGCGAGCGTGCCGGCGAGGTCGACGGGCGCATCGGCGAAGCCCCAGTCGGCCGGCCGGCGCGCGCGGTGATGCGCGATGCGCTGCTCGAACTCGGCATCGGCGGCGGTCGACGTCGCGGTCGCAATATAGGTGACGGGACGGCCGCTGTCGGCGGCGAGGCGCTCGGCGTGCGCGCTCTTGCCCGAGCGGGCGCCGCCGAGGACGAAGGTGAGGTCGTGCGGAATCATCGCGTGATTGTAACGGCGCGCGGGTGGCGACGCGGGCGATAATGCGGCCTTTGCCTTGCCACGACCGCACACGATGAACGCACCCGAACCGCCGCCGCGCGGCACGTTGATGATCCAGGGCACGACGTCCGACGCGGGCAAGAGCACGCTCGTCGCGGGCCTGTGCCGCCTCGCGCGCCGCGCGGGCGCGCGCGTCGCGCCGTTCAAGCCGCAGAACATGGCGCTGAACAGCGCGGTGACGGCCGATGGCGGCGAGATCGGCCGCGCGCAGGCGCTGCAGGCGCTCGCCGCGGGCGTCGAGCCGCATACCGATTTCAACCCCGTGCTCTTGAAGCCGACGAGCGATCGCGGCGCGCAGGTGATCATCCACGGCAAGGCGCGCATGAACCTCGATGCCCGGGCGTACCACGACTACAAGCCGGTCGCGTTCGACGCGGTGCTCGAGTCGTACGCGCGGCTGCGCGCCGGCTACGACACGGTGCTCGTCGAAGGCGCGGGCAGCCCGGCCGAGATCAACCTGCGCGACGGCGACATCGCGAACATGGGCTTCGCCGAACGCGTCGACTGCCCGGTAGTGCTGGTGGCCGACATCGATCGCGGCGGCGTGTTCGCGCACCTGGTCGGCACGCTCGCGTGCCTGTCGGACAGCGAGCGCGCGCGGGTGCGCGGTTTCGTCATCAACCGCTTTCGCGGCGACCTCAAGCTGCTGGAGCCGGGCCTCGACTGGCTGCGCGCGCAGACGGGCAAGCCGGTGTTCGGCGTGCTGCCGTACCTGCACGGGCTGCTGCTCGACGCCGAGGACATGCTGCCGTCGCAGGCGCGCAGCGCCGCCGCGCGCGGCGACGCCGGCGTGCTGCGCGTGGTGGTGCCCGCGCTGCCGCGGATCAGCAACCACACCGATTTCGATCCGCTGCGCGCGCATCCGCAGGTCGAATTCACGTACTGGAAGAGCGGCCCGGTGCCGGACGCCGACCTGCTGATCCTGCCCGGCTCGAAGAGCGTGCAGCGCGATCTCGCGTGGCTGCGCGACGCGGGCTGGGACGCAGTGATCCGCCGGCACCTGCGCTATGGCGGCAAGGTGATCGGCATCTGCGGCGGGATGCAGATGCTCGGCCGCACGCTCGACGATCCGCTCGGCCTCGAAGGCGCGCCGGGCAGCGTGCCGGGGCTCGGGCTGCTCGAGTTCGACACGACGCTGCAGCCGGACAAGACGCTGAAGAACGTGACGGGCCATCTGGCCCTGCCGGGCGCGGCTGCCATCCACGGCTACGAGATCCACATGGGCGACACGCGCGGGCCGGCGCTCGCGGCGCCCGCGCTGGAACTGGCCGCGCCTGACGCGCCGGGCGGCGTGCGCACCGACGGCGCGGTGTCGGCCGACGGGCAGATCCTCGCGACCTACGTGCACGGGCTGTTCGACGCGCCCGACGCGTGCGCGGCGCTGCTCGCGTGGGCGGGGCTCGACGGCGCCGAACGCATCGACTACCCGGCGCTGCGCGAGGCGTCGCTGGAGCGGCTCGCCGATTCGTTCGCCGCGCATCTCGACCTGCGCGCGCTGTACGCCGAGTTCCGCTGATCGCCCGCCGTTGGCGCGACCGGCCTGGCATTTTGCGGCGGATCGCGTACAACACAGGGTGGGCGGAGGTCCGCCCGAAGGAGCGTGACGATGAAGGCTCGATGGTGGTTGAGCGTGCTGCTCGCGGCGCTGCTGGGCGCGTCGGCGGTGGCGCATGCATGCGATTCGTATGCGCCGGGCGGCAGCCCGGCCGGCTCGGGCGATGCCGCACAAGGCAAGAGCGGCGGCTGACGGGCGTATCGGATCTGCGATGCCGGGGCATGATCGATCATGCCCTTTTTTGCGGTCCGATTCGTTCCTTCCAGGAATCAGTTAAAGCCTGAGCGCGTGTTTATTGGCCGAATCGATTCGAATAGAGTGCGATCCATTCCCATCCACTCACGAAGGAATTCGCCATGAACCCCAACCGCCTGAACGATCTCGGCGCGACGCTGCTGCGTGTCGCGCTCGGTGTGCTGTATCTCGCGCACGTCGCGCAGAAGGTATTCGTCTTCACATTGCCCGGCACCGCGCAGTTCTTCGCGTCGATCGGCCTGCCCGGCTGGCTCGCGTACGTGACGGCCTTCGTCGAGCTGGCCGGCGGCCTCGCGCTGCTGGCGGGCTTCCGCGTGCGCGTCGCCGCGCTCGTGCTGCTGCCGTTCATGCTCGGCGCGGTGGCCGCGCATCTGCCGAACGGCTGGGGCTTCGCGTCGCCGCATGGCGGTTGGGAATACCCGGCGTTCTGGGCCGTCACGCTCGCCGTGCAGGCGCTGCTGGGCGGCGGCGCGTTCACGCTGGGCAGCCCGCGCGCCGCGCCGCGCGCCGCATAAAAGGAGGTAGCCATCGGCGCAACCCGTTCCGGTGAAACCCCGTTTGCCGATATCATCGCTCCCTGTATCCGCAATCGAGCGGCGCGTGCCACGCGGCACGCGCCGCGCGGCTTTTTCGGGGGAATTCATGACGGTCATCGTGGTGGCGAATCCGAAGGGTGGCGTAGGCAAGAGCACGCTGTCCACCAATCTTGCCGGCTATTTCGCGGCGCAGGGCGCGTGGGTCGCGCTCGCCGATCTGGACCGGCAGCAGTCCGCGCATGCGTGGCTCGACCTGCGCCCGGCCGGCCTGCCGGCGATCGAAGCGTGGGAGCTCGATCCCGACGCGCCGTCGAAGCCGCCGCGCGGCCTCGAATATGCGGTGATCGACACACCGGCCGGCCTGCACGGCAACCGGCTCAACGTCGCGCTGCAGCTTGCCGACAAGGTGATCGTGCCGCTGCAGCCGTCGATGTTCGATATTCTCGCGACCCAGCAGTTTCTGGAGCGCCTCGCTGGCGAGAAGGCCGTGCGCAAGGGCAGTGTCGAGGTGGGGATCGTCGGGATGCGGGTCGACGCGCGCACGCGCTCGTCCGACCAGCTGCATCGTTTCGTCGAAGGGCTCGGGCTGCCGGTGCTCGGCTACGTGCGCGACACGCAGAACTACGTGCAGATCGCCGCGCACGGCCTGACGCTGTGGGACGTCGCGAAGAGCCGCGTCGACAAGGATCTCGAACAGTGGCGGCCGATCGTCGAATGGGCCGAGCGTCGCGCGCCGAAGGCGGAGAAGGTCGCGAAGGCGTCCTGACGCGCGCGCCGGCCGAGCCGCAGACGGCGAGCGCGCGACGAATTCCGTCAAAGACGAAGGGCCTGATCCGACATCGTGCCGGATCAGGCCCTTCGTTCCTACACCGGCCGTGCGGCTGCGCGGCTGCCCCCGCCACGGCGCGCGACGCGCGACGCGCCGCGGCAGCGATCCGGCGTGTCACCCCGCGCCGGCCGCCGCGTGGATCAGGTCCAGTTCTGCGTCGGCACGTGATCGCGGTGGCCCTTGATCTTGTTGTTGCCTTCGTCGATGAACACGAGCTTCGGCTTCCAGCCGGCCTGCAGCTCGGCTTCGTCGACCATCGCGAAGGCCGCGATGATCACGAGGTCGCCCAGTTGCGCGCGGCGCGCGGCCGAGCCGTTCAGCGAAATCATCCCGCTGCCGCGCTCGCCCTTGATCGCATACGTCGAGAAGCGCTCGCCGTTGTTGATGTTCCAGATGTCGATCCGTTCGTTTTCGATGAGGCCGGCCGCTTCGAGCAGGTCTTCGTCGATCGCGCACGAGCCTTCGTAATGCAGCTCGCAGTGCGTGACGGCCGCGCGATGGATCTTCGATTTGAGCATATGGCGCTGCATGGGTATCTCCGTGATGCGTGAGAGGCGAGGGCGGGCGGCCCGTCAGATTTCGAGGTTGTCGATCAGGCGCGTCGCGCCGAGCTTCGCGGCCGCCAGCACGACGAGCGGCTCGCCGGCTTCGAGTTCGGCGGCGCTCGGCGCGATCAGGTTCGCGCGGCGGCGGATCGCGATGTAGTCGGGCACCCAGCCGCGCTCGGCCAGATGCGTGTGCGCGCGCTGCTCGAGCTTGCCGAGGTCGCGCTCGCCGCCGAGCACGCTGTCGCGCACGCGCTGCAGCGTTTTCGCCAGTTCGGGCGCTTCCTTGCGCTCGTCGGTCGTCAGGTAGCGGTTGCGCGACGACAGCGCGAGGCCGTCCTCGTCGCGCACGGTCTCGGCCGCGATGATCTCGACCGGCAGCGCGAGCTGCTGGCACATCCGGCGCACGATCATCAGCTGCTGGTAGTCCTTCTTGCCGAACACGGCGACGCGCGGCTGCACGCACGACATCAGCTTCGTGACGACCGTGCACACGCCGGCGAAGAAGCCGGGGCGGAACTCGCCCTCGAGGATCCCGCCGAGGTCGTCCGGCGGCAGCACGCGATACTCCTGCGGCTCCGGATACATGTCGCGCTCGGTCGGCGCGAACAGCACGTAGACGTTTTCCTTTTGCAGCTTGTCGATGTCGTCCTGCAGCGTGCGCGGGTATTTGTCGAAATCCTCGTTCGGGCCGAACTGCAGCCGGTTGACGAAGATGCTCGCCACGACCGGGTCGCCGTGCTGGCGCGCGAGACGCATCAGCGACAGGTGACCTTCGTGCAGGTTGCCCATCGTCGGCACGAACGCCGTGCGGTTCTGTCCGCGCAACTGGTCGCGCAGTTCCTGGATCGAGCTGATGACTTTCATGATCGGGTAGCGGGTTCCTCGCGCAGGCGCGCGTTGGCGCCGCAACAGCGGCGTCGGGGTCGAAGCGGAGAACGCCGGCGCGCGGGCGGCGCATCGGGCGTCGGCGGATTGTAGAGGATTTGGCCGCCGGACGCATCGAAAAAAGAACGGTCGTTCACTTATTGAGCGGACGTGCCGCTGGCAGCCCGCGCGGCGCGGGGCCGGCGGCGCGATGCGGTGAATGACGGTGAGTTGCGGTGTGTGGACGTAATGCCGCCGCGGGGGCGCGCCTTACGCGGGCAGGTACGCGAGGCGCACGTAGATCGGCGCGAACGGCTCGGGCTGGGTGATCTCGACGAGCGATTCGCGCGCGAGTTCGAGCATCGCGATGAAGTTCACGACGACGACCGGCACGCCGCGCGACGTGTCGAACAGGTCGGCGAACTCCATGAAACGCGCGTTCTGCAGCTTGCGCAGGATCAGGCTCATGTGTTCGCGCACCGACAGCTCCTCGCGGGAGATCTTGTGGTGCTGGACGAGCTTCGCGCGCTTGAGCACGTCGGCCCACGCGGCGCGCAGGTCGTCGGAGTCGACGTCCGGAAAGCGCGGCGTGATGCTCTGCTCGATGTAGACCTCCGCGCGCAGGAAGTCGCGGCCGAGCTGCGGCAGCTGGTCGAGGCGCTGCGCGGCGAGCTTCATCTGCTCGTATTCGAGCAGGCGGCGCACGAGTTCCGCGCGCGGATCCTCGGCTTCCTCGCCGGTATCGGCCTTCTTGACCGGCAGCAGCATCCGCGACTTGATCTCGATCAGCATCGCGGCCATCAGCAGGTATTCGGCCGCCAGCTCGAGGTTCGACGTGCGGATCTGGTCGACGTAACCCAGATACTGCGCGGTGACCTGCGCCATCGGGATGTCGAGCACGTTGAAGTTCTGCTTGCGGATCAGGTACAGCAGCAGGTCGAGCGGGCCTTCGAACGTCTCGAGGAACACCTCGAGCGCGTCGGGCGGGATGTAGAGATCCTGCGGCAGCTTGAAGAGCGGCTCGCCGTACAGGCGTGCAAACGCCGCGACACCGTCGACCGTGTCGGGCGTCGAATCGGCGCCCGCGGGCGCGGCGATCGCGTCGTCCTGCCGGGCGGCGCTGGCCTCGTCGGCGGCGCTCACGTCGTCAGAAGTTCTGGTAATAGACGTAGGACGTTTGCTTCACGCGCGATTCCTGCTGCTCGGCGCGCTCGTCGAGGTCGATCGGCTGCTTGTCCCACAGCAGGGAACGGCCCTTGCGCTGCTCTTCTTCGAGCGTCGGCTTCTGTTGCTTGAGCTGGTTCAGGAATTGCGTGACGTCGGACTGGTACGGCATGGCTTGGCTTTCCGTTTCGGGCGGCGCACGATGCGCCGGATTCGCGATGGCGGGATTTTACCGCATCGCGGGGAACAGCCGGCGGCAATCGCGCGTCGAATCCGCTGGTCGGCGCGTGCGGCGCGGCCGGCCGGGGTCACCCGCATCGTTGCGCGCAAGCGTCACGCACGCGCCAAAGCGGTGTCCGCGCGGGCAGGCCCGCCGCCCTGTGGTCAAATACAGGGTTTTCCACGAAACCAAGACAACCGAGGGCGAGGTCATATTTGGCGGGTCAGGCGAACCAGCAAGCACCAACGGCGCATGAAGCGAGGGCCCGTCATCCCGGCCGCCGCGCGCGGCGCGGCGCGCGTGCGGCGGCGCGGGCCGCCGTCGTGGGCTGCCTCGCCGCGTTCGTCGCGCTGCCGGCCTACGCGAAGTACGACGTCGACATCGACGCGCCGCGCTCGATCCGCAAGCTCCTGAAGGCTCATCTCGACATCGCGCGCTTCGCGAAGCGCGACGACATCAGCGACGACCAGTTCGACTTCCTCGTGACCGCCACGCCGCAGCAGGTGCGCGACCTGACCGCGACGGCCGGCTATTTCTCGCCGATCGTGCGCACCGACGTGCGCACCCGCGACGGCCGGCGCGACGTGCGTGTGGCGGTCGACCCGGGGCCGCAGACCGTCGTGTCGACGGTCGACCTGACGTTCAAGGGCCCCGTCGACACCGAGGATCCGAAGCAGGAAGCCGCGACCCGCTTCGCGTTCTCGCTGAAGCCGGGCGACCCGTTCACGCAGTCCGACTGGGATGGCGCGAAGGGCGCGGCGCTCAGGCAACTGCAGTCGCGCCGCTATCTCGGCGCGAAGATCACGTCGTCGGAGGCGCGCATCGATCCGCGCACGCAGCGCGCGACGCTGGCCGTCACGTTCGACAGCGGCCCGACGTTTACGATCGGCAAGGTCGATGTCGACGGCGTGCGCCGCTATCCGGAGAAGATCGTCACGAACGTCAATCCGCTGTCGGAAGGCGAGATCTACGACGCGCGGCGGATTACCGAACTGCAACGGCAGCTGCAGAACACGCCGTACTACGCGAGCGTCGCGATCGACGTCGGCGACGATACGTCGAAGCCCGAGCTCACGCCCGTGCACGTGAAGGTCAGCGAGTTTCCGTACAACAGCATTCGGGGCGGCGTCGGCTATGCGACCGACACCGGCCCGCATGTGCAGGGCTCGTACACGTACCTCAATACGTTCGGCGCCGCCTGGCCGCTCACCGTGTCGGGCCGGGTCGACCAGATCCAGCAGTACGGGCAGGTCCAGCTGTCGATGCCGCCCGGCGCAAGAGGGTGGACCAACAGCGTGCTCGCGTCGTACACGAATACCAACGTGTCGGACACGCGCATCTACAGCGCGCGGGTCGGCGTGCAGCGCACGCGCACCGGTCAGTTCATCGACTATGCGTATTCGCTGATGTACTACCAGGATCGGCTCGACCAGAACAGCGCGGGCCCGACCACGAGCCGCGCGCTGGTGCCGCAGTGGGCATGGACCCGCCGCAACGTCGACGATCCGCTGTTCCCGCGCTCCGGCAACCTGATCCACGCGGAAGCCGGCTTCGCGATCAAGGGCGTGCTGACCGACCAGACCTTCATCCGCGGGTACGCGCGCGGCCAGCAGTACGTGCCGATCGGCCGGCGCGACCTGTTCGTGTTCCGCGCGGAGCTGGGCGGCGTGTTCACGAGCGGCAGCTCCAACGGCGTGCCGGCCTCGCTGCTGTTCCGCGCGGGCGGCTCGAACTCGGTGCGCGGCTACGGCTACCAGAGCATCGGCAACAACGTCGACGGCTCCGTGCTGCCGACCAAGTACCTGATGACCGGCACCGCCGAATACCAGCACTGGTTCAACCACGACTGGGGCGCCGCGACGTTCTTCGACATCGGCACCGCGACCGATGCGTGGGGCGAGCGCGTGTTCTATCCGGGCGTCGGCATCGGCGCGCGCTGGCGCAGCCCCGTCGGCCCGATCAACGTCGACGTCGCATACGGGCTGCGCAACCACAGCGTGCGCCCGTACCTGACGCTCGGCATCGCTTTCTGACCTTGTTGCCCGACCCACGACGAATCGCATGACGAAGGACCCGAACGACACGCCGCCGCCCGACGCTCCGGACTCGCCCGAACGCACGCCCGACGTGCCGCCGCGCGCGGCGCGGCGCGGGCGCGCGGGCCGGATCGTCGCATGGACCCTCGCGACGGTCGTGCTGCTCGCGGTGCTGGCGGTCGGGCTCGTGCTGGCCGCCGCGACGAGCGAGCGCGGCACGCGGCTCGCGTGGCAGACGGCGGTGCGCGTGCTGGGCGGGCGGCTCACGGGCACGCTGGAAGGCGGCGCGCTCGCGACCGGCGTGCGGCTGCGCGGTTTCGCGTGGACGAGCCCCGGCGGCGCCGGCACCGAAGTGCGGATCGACCGGCTCGACGGCCGCTGGGCGCTGACGCGCGCGCCGTGGCGGCTGTCGGTCGCGTATCTGCGCGCGGGCACGATCGACGTGCGCATCGCGCCGGGGCCGTCGAAGCCGGCCACGGCGCCGCAGGACCTGAGCCTGCCGCTGCAACTGCGGATCGACGACCTGCGCGTCGATCACCTGGCGATCCACGAAGGCGCGTCGACGACGCAGCTCGACCATCTCGCGCTGAACGGCCGCAGCGACGGCCGCCACCACGAACTCGCGCTCGACAGCGTCGACACGCCGTACGGCGCGCTGACCGCGCGCGCGAAGCTCGACGGCGTGAAGCCGTTCGCGCTGACGGGCACCGCGACCTACGTCGGCAAGCTTGCCGACGAACCGGTCAATGCGAGCGCGAACGTGTCGGGGTCGCTCGAAGCGCTCGTCGCCGACGTCTCCGCGAGCGGGATGAAGCTGAACGGGCGCGCGCACGTCGAGGCCGCGCCGTTCGGCGCGGTGCCGCTCACGCGCGCATCGCTCGTGTTCGATCACGTGAACCCGCAGGCGCTGTCGCCCGGCGCGCCGGCCGCCGATCTCGCGGTGCGTGCGGAGTTGGCGCCCGTCACCGCGCCGGCCGGCGCCACACCGGCGAAGGGCTTTGCCGTGACCGGCCCGGTGTCGATCGTCAATGCGAAACCCGGCACGCTTGGCGAGCATCTGCTGCCGGTCGTCGACGCGCATGCGACCGTGAACCTCGACGCGCACGCGCAGCGGATCGACGGCCTCGCGCTCAAGCTGATCCGCGACGGCAGCGTGGCCGGCAGCGGCACGCTGACCGGCGGCAAGGGGCGCTTCGACCTGAAGGTCGCGAACCTCGACCTCAATGCGTTCGTCGCCGAATTGCGGCCGATGCGTCTGGGCGGTCCGCTTGGCGTGACGCTCGCCGGCGACGTGACGACCGTCGACTTCGACCTGAACGATCCGAAGCTCGCGCTCGGCGCGCGTGCGAAGGTCGCGCTGACGCACGAGCAGACGGTGCTGTCCGACGCGCGCGTGACGGCGGGCAAGGGCCGCATCGACCTGACCGGCGTGTTCCGTCACGATGCGCATTCGAGCTACGACGCGAAGGCGACGCTGACCGCGTTCGATCCGCTGCTGCTCGCTGCGATGGGCGGCGCGCCGAATGCAGGTAGCGGCAAGCCGACCGCGCAGGGAACTGCAAAGGGTGCTGCGAAAGCGGCTCCAAAGCCGGTGAAGACCGCGGCCAAGGCGCCGGCCAAGCACGGCGAGACGCGCGTGTCGGGCACGCTGACGGCCTCGGGCGCATTCGCGCCGCAGCTGTCGACGAAGGCGACCTTCAAGCTCGGCGACAGCCTCTACGACGGCGTGCCGCTGACGGGCGCCGGCGTCGTGCAGCTCGTCGGCACGCGGATCCTGCCGAGCAACGCGACGCTGTCGATCGCGGGCAACCATGTCGATCTGCGCGGCAGTTTCGGCGCGCCGGGCGACCGGCTGCGCTTCGTCGTCGACGCGCCGGAGCTCGAGCGGCTCGGCTTCGGCATGCAGGGGCTCGTGCAGGCGCAGGGCGACCTGACCGGCAGCTTCGCGCATCCGAACGTGACGGCCACCTACAAGGCCCAGCACGTCGTGATCGGCTCGAACCGGATCGGCGTCGCGCAGGGCCGCGCCGACATCCGCGACGGCGCCAACGGCGCGCTCGTGTTCACGGCCGATGCCACCGACGTCGCGCTCGGCTCGCTGCAGTTGAAATCGCTGCGCGCGAACCTCGACGGCACGCGCGCGAAACACACGCTCGACGCGTCGGCGCTCGGGATGGCCGGCGGCCGCGTGATCGACCTGACGCTCGCGGCGAACGGCGGCGTGGTCGAGAGCCGCGACGGGATGCGCTGGGACGGCACCGTCACGCGTCTCGCGAACCGCGGCACGCCGTCGGTCGCGCTGCAGTCGCCGCTCGCGGTGTCGGCCGGCGCCGGCCGCGTGACGCTCGGCGCGACGCGGCTCACGCTCGAAGGCGCGGCGATCGACCTGAAGTCGTTCGTGTTCGATCACGGCCAGATGCGCTCGGCCGGCACCGTGCGCGATGCATCGGTCGCGCGGTTCCTCGAGGTCCGCCAGGCGCTCACGGGCCAGCGGCCGCCGGTGCGTACCGACGTCGTGCTCGATGCCGACTGGGACTTCTCGCTCGGCGCGAACGCGACCGGCTACGTGCAGGTGAAGCGGCGCGGCGGCGACGTGACGATCGAGACCGGGCGCGGGATCGCGTCGCTCGGATTGACCGACCTGTCCGCGCGCGCGAGCTTCGTGCCCGGCAATCGGCTCAACGTGGTGGCGCTCGCGAAGGCGAACCGGGTCGGCAAGCTCGACGCGAACGTGACCGTGCCGTTCGCGCTGCGCGACGGCGTGTTCGGCGTCGTCGACGACGGCCCGCTGTCGGGCCGCATCGACGCCGACATCCCGTCGCTGAAGGCGACCGGCAACCTGTTCGGGCCGAGCTACCTGCTCGGCGGGCGCGCGGCGCTGAACCTGACGATCGCGGGCACGCCGGTCAAGCCGAACGTGTCCGGGATGCTGACGGGCGACGACCTGTCGGCGACGCTCGTCGACCAGGGCGTGCAGCTGAAGGACGGCATCGTGCGCGTGAAGCTCGCGGAGAACCTCGTCGAATTCCAGCAGGTCGAGTTCCGCGGCGGCGACGGCACGCTGCGCGCGATCGGTCGCGTGCGGCTCGACGGCGAGGCGCCGGACCTGACCGCGAGCATCGTCGCGGACAAGCTCGAGCTGTTCGCGGCACCGGACCGCAAGCTGTCGCTGACGGGCAAGGCGACCGTCGCGAACGACGGACCGCGCGGCGCGCTGTCGATCGACGGCAAGTTCGTCGTCGATCGCGCGCTGTTCGACCTGCCCGAGCAATCGGCGCCGCATCTGTCCGACGACGTCGTGATCGTGCGCCCGGACGGCACGGTGCGCGGCGACGTGCAGACGGGTACCGCGGCCGCGAAGCCGCAGAAGGTCGCCGACAAGCCGGCGCCGTCGCTCGCGCCGCGCGCGAACATCGACATCGGCCTCGGCAACGACTTCCGCTTCAAGGGCCACGGCGCGGATCTCGGGCTGCGCGGCACGATCACCGTGATGAGCGCGCCGGGCGTGCCGCTGCGCGCGATCGGCAACGTGCGGGTGACGGAAGGGTCGACGTATACGTCGTTCGGCCGTAAGCTCGCGGTCGAGAACGGCTTCTTCACGTTCAACGGCCCGGTGTCGAATCCGGGCATCAACATCCTCGCGATGCGGCGCAACCAGGAGGTCGAGGCCGGCGTGCAGGTCACCGGCACGATCCAGTCGGCGACAGTCAAGCTCGTGTCCGAGCCGAACGTGACCGACAACGAGAAGCTGTCATGGCTGCTGTTCGGCCACGGCACCGACCAGGGCAACAACGTCGGCCAGCAGAACGCGATGACGGCCGCACTCGCGCTGCTCGGCAGCGCCACCGGCAAGCGCGTCGCGCAGAGCATCGGTCTCGACGAATTCTCGATCGGCCGCAGCGACGTCGGCCTGACGGATTCGCAGGTCGTGCAGATTTCGAAGGCGATCAACGAGCGCTTCGTGCTCGGCTACGAGCAAGGGCTGCAATCGGCCAGCAACGCGTTCAAGGCGACGATCAACCTGACGCGCTTCTGGTCGGTGTCCGCGTATGGCGGCACGTTCCAGGGTGTCGACCTCAACTACACGCGGCGTTTCGATCGCTGGTTCAGCCAGCGGTGACGGTGACGCGCCGCCGCGCGACGTAAAAAAGCCCCGCACGACGTGCGGGGCTTCTTTGTGCAGGCAGCGGCGGGCGCGGCTTACTTCACGCGCATGCCCGGCTTCGCGCCGCTGTGCGGCTCGAGGATGTAGAGGCCCGGTTCAGCCTTCTCGTCCGTCGCCGACGCGGCGAGCACCATCCCTTCGGACAGCCCGAACTTCATCTTGCGCGGCGCGAGGTTCGCGACCATCACCGTCAGCTTGCCGACGAGCTGCTCGGGCTGGTACGCGGACTTGATGCCCGAGAACACGTTGCGGGTCTTTTCCTCGCCGATGTCGAGCGTGAGCTGCAGCAGCTTGTCCGAGCCTTCGACGGCCTGGCACGCGACGATCTTCGCGATGCGCAGGTCGACCTTCGCGAAATCGTCGATCGAGATCGGGCCGTCGTCCGCACCGTTCGCGGCGGGCGCCTTCGCGTTCGCCTTGGCGTTCTTCGCCTCCTTCGCGGCGTTGGCGGCGCTCGCCCCTGCGGCAGCGGCGCCGGCGGCTTCAGCCTGCAGCGAGTCGCGGTTCGCGGCGAGCAGCGCGTCGATCTGCTTCGCATCGACCCGCGTCATCAGGTGCTGGTACGCCTTGATCGGCTGCGCCGACGACAGCGGCGTCGCGGCATCGGCCCACGCGAGCGGGGCGATCCCGAAGAACGCCTCGACCGCTTCGGCCACGCGCGGCATCACCGGCTTCAGCGCGAGCGACAGCAGGCGGAATGCCTCGAGGCTCACGCTGCAGCTTTCGTGCAGCGCGACCGCGTTGGCCGGATCCTTCGCGAGTTCCCACGGCTTCGCGCCGTCGACGTACGCGTTCACTTCGTCCGCGAGCTCCATCGTCTGGCGCAGCGCACGGCTGTATTCGCGCGCTTCGTAGTGCGCGGCGATCGCCGGAATCGCGTCGCGCAGCTTCGCGACGAGCGGGTGGTTCATCGCGCTGTCCTGCACGCGGCCGTCGAAACGCTTGATCAGGAAGCCGGCCGCGCGGCTCGCGATGTTCACGTACTTGCCGACGAGGTCGCTGTTCACGCGCGCCTGGAAGTCTTCGAGGTTCAGGTCGAGGTCTTCCATCGTCGCGTTCAGCTTCGCGGCGAAGTAGTAGCGCAGCCATTCGGGGTTCAGGCCCGTGTCGATGTAGCTCTGCGCGGTGATGAACGTGCCGCGCGACTTCGACATCTTCGCGCCGTCGACCGTCAGGAAGCCGTGCGCGAACACGTTGGTCGGCGTGCGATGGCCCGAGAACTCGAGCATCGCCGGCCAGAACAGCGTGTGGAAATACAGGATGTCCTTGCCGATGAAGTGGTACTGCTCGGCGGTCGAGCCCGAGCGGATCCACGCGTCGAAATCGATGCCCTTGCGATCGCACAGGTTCTTGAAGCTCGCGTAGTAGCCGACCGGCGCGTCGAGCCACACGTAGAAGTACTTGCCGGGCGCTCCCGGGATCTCGAAGCCGAAATACGGCGCGTCGCGCGAGATGTCCCAGTCGGCGAGCTTGGCTTCGCCGGCGTCGCCGAGCCATTCGCGCATCTTGTTGGTCGCTTCGGGCTGCGCGAGGCCGGCCACCCATTCGCGCAGGAACGACTCGCAGCGCGGGTCGGACAGGCGGAAGAAGTGGTGCGTCGACTTCTTGCGCACCGGCGTCGCGCCGGACACCACCGAGTACGGGTTCAGCAGTTCGGTCGGCAGGTAGGTCGAGCCGCACACTTCGCAGTTGTCGCCGTACTGGTCCTTCGCGTGGCACTTCGGGCATTCGCCCTTGATGAAGCGGTCCGGCAGGAACATTTCCTTGACAGGATCGTACGCCTGCTCGATCTCGCGCTCGGCGATCAGGCCGTTTTCCTTCAGCGCGAGGTAGATCTTCTCGCTCAGCACGCGGTTCTCTTCCGAGTCGGTCGAGTAGAAGTTGTCGAACGACACGCCGAAGCTGTCGAAGTCGCGCTTGTGCTCGGTCCACACGCGCTCGATCAGCTGCTTCGGCGTGACGCCTTCCTTCTCCGCGCGCAGCATGACCGGCGTGCCGTGCGTGTCGTCGGCGCCGATGTAGTAGACCTCATGGCCGTGCATTCGCAGCGTCCGCACCCAGATGTCGGTCTGGATGTACTCGACCAGGTGGCCGATGTGGATCTGGCCGTTGGCGTAGGGGAGTGCGGACGTAACGAGGATCTGGCGGCTGCCTTGCGGCGCCGCGGCCTGCACGGAAGTGAGGTCGGATGCGGACATAGGGTCTGTAGAAGAACGGCGGAAACGACGGAAACTGCGATTCTAGCAGGGGCGCGGGCCGGTCAGTCGGGGCGGGCGCCGGGAAGCGGGCACCGGGATGGGCGCGGCCGCCGGGGCGGCGTGCCGGATGGCCCGATGCTGCGGCGCAGCACGCAAATTTCGGGCAAAAAAAACCGGGGCGGATATCGGCCCCGGAGCAACAACGACAAGAGGAGAATGGTGACGCGCCGGCAGCGCCAGCCGCGTACCGTAAAGACAGACCACAGGCCGCCACAGAAGTTCGAAAATTTTTTCGATTCGTTACAGATCCCGCTGAAAGCCTTGTGCGACGGGGCTGTGCGCCAGCCGCAGCCCCGCTCCTCTCGCGGCGATGCTTACTGCTGCGCTGCGCGCAGGTAGATCTCGACGCGGCGGTTTTGTGCGCGGCCGGCTTCCGTCGCGTTGTCCGCGATCGGGTTCGACGGGCCCATGCCCTGTGCCGCCAGACGGCTGCCGGCGACGCCGCGCTGCACGAGCGCGTTCACGACGCTCTGCGCGCGGTTCTGCGACAGCGTCTGGTTCAGCTGCTGCGAACCCGTGCTGTCCGTGTAGCCGACGACCGAGGCCGTCACTTGCGGGTTCTGGTTCAGCGTCGTCGCCAGGTCGTTCAGCAGCGGCGTGAAGGCCGGCGTGATCGCGTACTGGTTGGTCGCGAACGTCACCGAGCTCGGCACGTTCAGCTTCAGCGAGCCGTCCGGCTGCTCGGTCACTTGCGTGCCCGTCTTCGCTGCCGACGGCGCGAGCTTGTTCTTGATCGCCTGCCAGTTGTAACCCGTCACGCCGCCGACCAGCGCGCCGACGCCCGCGCCAATCGCCGCGCCCTTGCCGCCACCGGCCAGTGCGCCGATGCCCGCGCCCAGCGCCGCACCCGTGCCGGTTCCGACGGCCGCGTTGTTGCCTTGCTGCGTGGCGCAACCTGCCAGCAGTGCGCCGGCGAGTGCGAAGACGGACAGGCGAGTCGCGATTTTCATGTTCATCTTGAATTCCTCTCTTGGTTTGAACGAGTCGACAACAATGACAAACAACAGTTACGGCTCCCAACACGGGCTGCCCGAAAAAGGACGGCACGCCCGTGCTCGCGGCAGCCGCCGAGGCGGCCGCATGCCCTGCTCGCCAGCGTGGCTGTTCCGGACAGGGTGACGCGTCAGCCTCTACAATATAGGCGGTTGGCGGCCGATTTGGCCCCATAGCATGCCGCACGCGAAGATTGCGCCGCCGCGCGCGTTCGCGCAATGGCGTGCAACAGATTCTTTCACTTTTCCCGATTTTCGCAGCGCTATTTGATATTTTTTGACGTTTGCGCGAGAGAAAAACGTTTTCACGGAGTTTCGATGAGCATTGACCGGGCACAAGTCGACACCGCGCTGGCGGCTGTCGTCGACCCCAACACCGGCCGCCCGTACGCGGCCAACAAGGGCGTGCGCAACGTCGCGATCGACGGCGACGCCGTGTCGGTCGACGTGGTGCTCGGCTATCCGGCGCGCAGCCAGCACGGCGACGTGCGCGCGCGCATCGCCGATGCGCTGAAGGCCGTGCCGGGCGTGCGCGACGCACGCGTCGCGGTGTCGCAGGACATCGTCGCGCACACGGTGCAGCGCGGCGTGAAGCTGCTGCCGAACGTGAAGAACATCGTCGCGGTGGCGTCGGGCAAGGGCGGCGTCGGCAAGAGCACCACGGCCGTGAACCTCGCGCTCGCGCTCGCCGCGGAAGGCGCGTCGGTCGGCATTCTCGACGCCGACATCTACGGCCCGTCGCTGCCGACCATGCTCGGCATTCACGGCCAGCGCCCCGAGTCGCCCGACAACCAGTCGATGAACCCGCTGGTCGGCCACGGGCTGCAGGCGAACTCGATCGGTTTCCTGATCGAGGAAGACAACCCGATGGTGTGGCGCGGCCCGATGGCGACCTCGGCGCTCGAGCAGCTGCTGCGCCAGACGAACTGGCGCGAGCTCGACTACCTGATCGTCGACATGCCGCCGGGCACCGGCGACATCCAGCTCACGCTCGCGCAGCGCGTGCCGGTGACGGGCGCCGTGATCGTCACGACGCCGCAGGACATCGCGCTGCTCGACGCGAAGAAGGGCCTCAAGATGTTCGAGAAAGTCGGGATTCCGATCCTCGGTATCGTCGAGAACATGAGCATCCACATCTGCTCGAACTGCGGCCACGAAGAGCACATCTTCGGCGCGGGCGGGGCCGAGCGGATGGCGCAGGATTACGGCGTGAACGTGCTCGGCAGCCTGCCGCTCGACATCGCGATCCGCGAGCGCGCCGACAGCGGCACGCCGACGGTCGCGGCGGATCCGGACGGCGCGCTGGCGCGGCGCTACCGCGACATCGCGCGCGGGGTTGCGCTGGCGATTGCCGAGCGCGCACGCGACATGACGTCGAAGTTCCCGTCGATCGTTGTTCAAAATACGTAAAACCCTTGCGGGGCGGGGCCTCACGCTGTTTACCGCGCCGCGAGGCGCGGTATCATGGCGACTTTTCCCGGGTCCCTTTACCCGCCCGGCATGACCGCCGTGTCGAACGGCCGCCAGCCGGCATGAGGATCGAATGAACCAACGACATCACGGCGTGCGCGCCGGCCGCGTGCAGCGCGCGCTGCTGGCCGGCGCCGCGCTGGGCCTTCTGGCCGGCTGTACCTCTTTTTCCTCGTCGCACGAAAAGCGCGCCGATGCGCAACTGCAGCCGACCGTCGGCTCGCAGACGCGCGGCGCGGTGACGTTCGTCGAACGCCCGGACGGCGTCCAGGTCACGTACAACCTGGTCGGCCTGCCGCCGAACAGCGATCACGCGCTGCAGGTGCACGAACGCGGCGACTGCAACGCGGGCGACGGCTCGAGCGCCGGCCAGGTGTTCGCGCCGGCCGCCGACCGGCTGCGCGCCGGCGCGCGCGTCGCCGGCGATCTCGGCAACATCCATGCGGATGCGAATGGCGTCGCGGCCGGTTTCATCGTCGCGCCCGATCTGGCCCTCGATGGTGTGCGTTCTGCGCTGAACCGCGCGGCGCTGGTGCACCGCGAGCCCAGCGATCCGGCGTTTGCGCAGCATGGCGCGGGCGCCGCGCTGGCCTGCGGCGTGATCCGTTGACGGCCGCCGCGTGCGCGAGCCGATGATCGCGTAAAATGTGCGGCTTTCCGGGTCGCCGCTTCGCCGGTATGGCCCCCACCGACTGTCACGCAGCGTTTCCAGGCGCCCTGATAATGAAACGACCCCAACGCTCACTTCGTTCGCTGTCCCCCGAGGGGACGGCCCGCCTCCTTGGGACGGCCCGGCGGAGGCAGGCATGAGCATCAAGTCCGACAAGTGGATTCGGCGCATGGCCGAAGAACACAAGATGATCGAGCCGTTCGTGCCCGATCAGGTTCGCGCGTCCGAGGACGGTCGCAGGATCGTCAGCTACGGCACGTCGAGCTACGGCTACGACATCCGCTGCGCGGACGAATTCAAGATCTTCACGAACATCAACTCGACGATCGTCGATCCGAAGAACTTCGACGAGGGTTCGTTTGTCGATTTCAAGGGCGACGTGTGCATCATCCCGCCGAACTCGTTCGCGCTGGCCCGCACCGTCGAATATTTCCGCATCCCGCGCACCGTGCTGACCGTCTGCCTCGGCAAGTCGACCTACGCGCGCTGCGGGATCATCGTCAACGTGACGCCGTTCGAACCCGAGTGGGAAGGCTACGTCACGCTGGAATTCTCGAATACCACGCCGCTGCCCGCGAAGATCTACGCGAACGAAGGTGTCGCGCAGGTGCTGTTCTTCGAAAGCGACGAAGTGTGCGACGTGTCGTACGCCGATCGCGGCGGCAAGTATCAGGGTCAGCGCGGTGTCACGCTGCCGAAAACCTGATCTGGTTGCATAACGTCTCACCAGTTTCCGGGTGACCGCTGCGCGTGACGCGCCGCGGTCGTTCTTTTTGGAGAATCGCCCATGAAGTTTCGTTTCCCCGTCGTCATCATCGACGAAGATTTCCGCTCCGAGAACATCTCGGGCTCCGGCATCCGGGCGTTGGCCGAAGCGATCGAGAAGGAGGGCGTCGAAGTCCTCGGCCTCACGAGCTACGGCGATCTGACGTCGTTCGCGCAGCAGTCCAGCCGCGCGTCCTGCTTCATCCTGTCGATCGACGACGACGAACTCATGCTCGGCGAAACGGGCGCTGACGGCGAACTGCCCGAACTGGCGACCGCGATCATCGAGCTGCGCGCGTTCGTCACCGAAGTGCGCCGCCGCAACGCGGACATCCCGATCTTCCTGTACGGCGAGACGCGCACGTCGCGGCATTTGCCGAACGACATCCTGCGCGAACTGCACGGCTTCATCCACATGTTCGAGGACACGCCGGAGTTCGTCGCGCGCCACATCATCCGCGAGGCGAAGGTCTATCTCGACTCGCTCGCGCCGCCGTTCTTCAAGGAGCTGGTGAAGTACGCGGACGAAGGCTCGTACTCGTGGCACTGCCCGGGCCACTCGGGCGGCGTCGCGTTCCTGAAGAACCCGCTCGGCCAGATGTTCCACCAGTTCTTCGGCGAGAACATGCTGCGCGCGGACGTGTGCAACGCCGTCGACGAACTCGGCCAGCTGCTCGATCACACGGGCCCGGTCGCGGCGTCCGAGCGCAACGCGGCGCGCATCTTCAGCGCGGACCATCTGTTCTTCGTGACCAACGGCACGTCGACGTCGAACAAGATCGTCTGGCACGCGACGGTCGCCCCGGGCGACATCGTGCTGGTCGACCGCAACTGCCACAAGTCGATCCTGCACGCGATCACGATGACGGGCGCGATTCCGGTGTTCCTCACGCCGACGCGCAACCACTTCGGCATCATCGGGCCGATCCCGCGCGACGAATTCAAGCCGGAGAACATCCGCAAGAAGATCGAGGCGAACCCGTTCGCGCGCGAGGCGATGCGCCAGAACCCGGACATGAAGCCGCGCATCCTGACGATCACGCAAAGCACGTACGACGGCGTCGTCTACAACGTCGAGATGATCAAGGACCTGCTCGGCGACCTGCTCGACACGCTGCACTTCGACGAAGCATGGCTGCCGCACGCGACGTTCCACGACTTCTACCGCGACATGCACGCTATCGGCGACGGCCGTCCGCGCACGGGCGCGCTCGTGTTCGCGACGCACTCGACGCACAAGCTGCTCGCGGGCATCTCGCAGGCATCGCAGATCGTCGTGCAGGATTCGGAGAACCGCACGTTCGACAAGCACCGCTTCAACGAGGCGTACCTGATGCACACGTCGACGAGCCCGCAGTACGCGATCATCGCGTCGTGCGACGTCGCGGCCGCGATGATGGAGCCGCCGGGCGGCACCGCGCTCGTCGAGGAATCGATCGCCGAGGCGATCGACTTCCGCCGCGCGATGCGCAAGGTCGACGCCGAGTACGGCGACGACTGGTTCTTCAGCGTGTGGGGCCCGGACGAACTGTCGGAAGAAGGCATCGGCTCGCGCGACGACTGGATGCTGAAGCCGAACGACCACTGGCACGGCTTCGGCCCGCTGGCGGAAGGCTTCAACATGCTCGACCCGATCAAGGCGACGATCATCACGCCGGGGCTCGACGTCGACGGCGAATTCGGCGAGACGGGCATTCCGGCCGCGATCGTCACGAAGTACCTGGCCGAGCACGGGATCATCGTCGAGAAGACCGGCCTGTACTCGTTCTTCATCATGTTCACGATCGGCATCACGAAGGGCCGCTGGAACTCGATGGTGACCGAGCTGCAGCAGTTCAAGGACGACTACGACAACAACCAGCCGCTGTGGCGCGTGCTGCCGGAATTCGTCGCGCAGCATCCGCGCTACGAGCGCGTCGGCCTGCGCGACCTGTGCACGCAGATCCACGACGTGTACCGTGCGAACGACATCGCGCGCCTGACGACGGAGATGTACCTGTCGGACATGGAGCCGGCGATGAAGCCGTCGGACGCGTTCGCGAAGCTCGCGCACCGCAAGATCGACCGCGTGCCGCTCGACGAGCTCGAAGGCCGCGTGACGAGCATCCTGCTCACGCCGTACCCGCCGGGCATTCCGCTGCTGATCCCGGGCGAGCGCTTCAACAAGACGATCGTGAACTACCTGCGGTTCGCGCGCGACTTCAACGAACGCTTCCCGGGCTTCCATACGGACATCCACGGCCTCGTCGCGGAAGAAGTGAACGGTCGCGTCGAGTACTTCGTCGACTGCGTGCGCGACTGATGGCGGCGCAGGGACGAAACCGGACGATGCGCGCGGCGCTGGCCGCGCTCGCCGTCTGGGCCGCGTGGTCGGCAGGGCCGGCGGGGTGGAATGCCGCGCATGCGGAAGTGGCGGCGGCCGATCCGATCGACGTCGCGATGCGGCAGTGTCTCGCGCGGCGCGACCGGTCGTCGCCGGCCGGCCAGATCCAGTGCATGGGCGAAGCGCAGCAGCAGTGGCAGACGGTGATGGACAGCGCGTACCGGCGCCTGTCGAATGATGCGCCGGCCGACGCGAAGCGCGGCTGGCAGGACAGCCAGCGCTACTGGGACACGTGGCGCAAGGATGAGCTTCTGCTGCTGAAGGCCGTGTACGACACGACGCGCGGCACCGCATACACGATGGCGAGCGCCGACATGCAGCTGCAGCCGGTGCGCGATCGCGCGCTCGCGCTGCGCGCGGCGGCCGATCGTTATGCGCCGCCGCCCGCGGCGTTGCCGGTCGCGGCCACGAGCGGCACGCAGGGAGGTGCCGAAGGCGGCGCGACCGTGGCGCCGGGCGCCGCGGTGGCAGCCGGCGTCAAGCCCGCGAACGCCGTGCCACGCGATCCGGCGATCCGCCGCGTGCGGCCGTGCGGGCAGGACGCCGCTTGCGAGCACGCGCTGTTCGATCTGAACCGCTATTACCAGAAGCTGCGTCGCAAGATGCCCGCGCATTCGGCCGCGACGCTCGTGCGCGCGCAGCGCGCGTGGGTTGCGTTCCGCGATTCGACGGCGCCGCTCGTCGGCGAGGACGGGCGCGTCGACCTGATCGGCGCGCGCATCGCGACGATGAAGCGGCTGTCGGAGACGGCCGGGAACCAGTAACGTTTGCGATGGCGCCGGTCATCCGGCGCGGCAACGCAAACGGGCACCCTCGGGTGCCCGTTCGCATGTGGGGTGCGCGGCGCGGCGCTTACGCGGGCTGCTGCGTGTTGAGGCGGCCGAACCACGCCGGCACGAGCGTGACCGCATCGTCGAGCGAGGCGAGCACGTGCAGGCTGAGCGCGACGATCTCGGGCGTCGGCGCCTTCAGGTCGGGCACGGTGACGACTGCCGCGCCGGCGCCGGCGGCGGACTGCGCGCCGAAGTCGCTGTCCTCGAACGCGACGCACGCGTGCGCCGGCACGCCGAGGCGTTCGGCCGCGAGCCGGTAGACGGCCGGGTCGGGCTTGCCGCGCGCGACTTCGTCGCCGCCGGCGATCGCGTGGAAGAACGGCAGCACGCCGACCGCGTCGAGCCGCGCCCGGATCACGTCGCGCGCGGACGACGACGCGACCGCGCACGGAATGCCGGCCTGCGCGAGCGTCTCGAGCAGCGCAAGCGCGCCGGATTTCAGCGGGAACTTCGGATGCGGTTCGGGCGCGGCGAGTTGTTCGCGCACGCGGATGCGCACAGCGTCGAACGTGTCGGCGTTGCCGATCAGGCGCGCGAGAATCACCTGGCCTTCGGCGAACGAGCGGCCGACGATCTGCAGGTAGTCGATCTCGGTCAGCGTGACGCCGTGGGCGTTCGACACGTCGATCCACGTGTTCATGATGGTCCGCTCGGAATCGACGAGCAGGCCGTCCATGTCGAAGAGCGCGGCGGAGAAGGTCATCGGCGGTGTCCGGAAAGCGGGGAAATCGGGTAACGCGACGGGCGGCCCAGCGGCCGCCCGAACGAAAAACGGACGCCGAAGGCGTCCGTCCGTGACGAAAGGCTTACTTGCCGAGCGCGGCGCGAGCGGCCTTGACCGCCGCACGCACCTGATCCGGCGCGGTGCCGCCCGGGTGATTGCGGCTCGCGACCGACCCTTCGAGCGTCAGGTAACTGAACACGTCGTCGCCGATCAGGTGCGCGACGTTCGGCAGTTCCTGTTTCATCTCGTCGAGCGTGAGATCGGCAAGGTCGATCCCGCGGTCGTCGCAGATCTTCACCGCGTGCGCGACGGCTTCGTGCGCGTCGCGGAACGGCAGCCCGCGCTTCACGAGGTAGTCGGCGAGGTCGGTGGCCGTCGAGAAGCCCTGCAGCGCGGCGGCGCGCATCGCGTCCGGCTTCACGGTGATGCCCGCGACCATCTCGGCGAAGATCCGCAGCGTGTCGGCGACGGTGTCGACCGTGTCGAACAGCGGTTCCTTGTCTTCCTGGTTGTCCTTGTTGTACGCGAGCGGCTGGCCCTTCATCAGCGTGAGGAGCGCCATCAGGTGACCGTTCACGCGGCCCGTCTTGCCGCGCGCGAGCTCGGGCACGTCCGGGTTCTTCTTCTGCGGCATGATCGAGCTGCCGGTGCAGAAGCGGTCGGCGATGTCGATGAAGCCCACGCGCGGGCTCATCCACAGCACGAGTTCTTCGGAGAAGCGCGACACGTGCGTCATCACGAGTGCCGACGCCGCGGTGAATTCGATCGCGAAGTCGCGATCCGACACCGCGTCGAGCGAGTTCGCGCAGATGCCGTCGAAGCCGAGCGTCTTCGCGACCGCGTGGCGGTCGATCGGATAGCTGGTGCCGGCGAGCGCGGCCGCGCCGAGCGGCAGGCGGTTCACCCGGGTGCGGCAGTCGCGCATGCGTTCCGCGTCGCGTGTGAACATCTCGACGTACGCGAGCAGGTGATGGCCGAACGTGACCGGCTGCGCGACCTGCAGGTGCGTGAAGCCCGGCATGATCGTGTCGGCGTTCGTCTCCGCGAGGTCGATCAGCGCGCCGCGCAGGTCGTTCAGCAGGCCGCCGATGCGGTCGATCTCGCCGCGCAGCCACAGACGGATGTCGGTCGCGACCTGGTCGTTGCGTGAGCGGCCCGTATGCAGGCGCTTGCCGGCGTCGCCGATCAGCGCGGTCAGGCGCGCCTCGATGTTCAGGTGGACGTCCTCGAGATCCAGCTGCCATTCGAATTCGCCGCGCTCGATCTCGCCCTTGATCTGCGTCATCCCGCGCTCGATCGCGGCGAGGTCGTCGGCGCTGATGATCTTCTGCGCCGCGAGCATGCTCGCGTGCGCGAGCGAGCCGGCGATGTCGACGAGCGCGAGGCGCTTGTCGAAAAACACCGACGACGTGTAGCGCTTGACCAGCTCCGACATCGGTTCCGAGAAGCGGGCCGACCAGGCCTCGCCCTTTTTGTGCAGTTGGGACGTCATGGCGATTCTTCGAAGGGGAGTTTGGGCGGCCGTGCGCCGCCGAGGGAATCCCGCGATTCTAACATTCGCGGGGCCGGCGGCCGGCGCGCGCGTCGGCGGGGAACCGGCGCGGCCTACCGCGGGCGGCAGGTCAGCGGCCCGATCCGCGGCAGCGTGCCGTCGTCCGGCCGCCGGTACGCGAACGCGACCTCGCAGGCGCGTTCGCCGCCGGAAATCTCGAGGTGATTGTCCGCGCCGAGGCCGTCGACGAAGGTCAGGCCGTCGTAGCCGACGATCGTGCGCTGGCCGCTTTCGACGTGGCGAACCTCGAGCCCGGCCGGCAGCGGCGTGCCGTCCGGCGCGCGCAGCGCGATCGACGCGGCGCTGTAGCGTGTCACGGCGAAGTGTGCGAGCACGCCCGAGCGCGCCTGCGGCACGACGTCGAGCGTCGTGTCGGCGATGCGGGCGTCGGCGGGCAGCGCGGTGCCGTCGATCGCGACGCGATTGCTCTGGTACGCATTCAGGTCCGGGACGAGCAGGTAACCGGCCCGGTCGGTCTCGCCGATCAGCCGGTTCTGGTGCAGCACGGGCACGCGCCCGGTGTCGGTCGAGACGAGCGCGAAGCCGTCGTCGACCCGGCGGGCGGTCATCAGCCGGCCGTCCATCAGCACGAGCGCGCCCGTGACGTCGACCGACGCGTTGCCGCGCCCGTCGAACGATTGCGCGAGCAGCGTGACCTGGCCGGCGCGGCCGAGATACTGCAACTGCCCCTGCGCGTAGCGCATGCCCGCGTTGGCGCCCGCCTGTACGTTCCAGCCCACGCCGCCGCCGTAGTCGGGCGGCCGCGACGCGTTCAGCGTGTAGGTCGAGTCGCCGTTCTGCCGCCCGGCGTTCGCCGAGACCGACGTGGTGCCGCCGAGCCCGACGCTCAGGCTCACGAAGAAGCCGCGCGTATCGCGTTGCCGGAAATCCTGGAAGCCGCTGAAGGCGATCGACGTGAGCCCGCCGAGATTGACCAGGTACGCGATCGAGCCGATCCGCGACGCGGCGATGCCCGGATACTTGAGGCCGAGATAGCTGAACGACAGCGTCTGCGCGCGCAGGAACGGGAACGACACCGTGATGCGGTCGGTGGCCCGCGAGACCGGCACGCCTGCGCGGCTGCCGAGGTCGCCGTAGTCGCCGAAGACCCGCAGCGTCTGCGCATCGATCGAGAAGCGCGGCGTCACGTACTGGTAGCCGACGCCGGCCTGCACGCCCGTGCGGCCCGGCGCGCTGAGCGCCAGCGACGCGTTTGCCACGCCGCGTTCGCCGAGCCGCGCGAGCGCAGCGGCGCCGGCGTTGTAGACGCCGGCCGTCGCTTCCGCGTGCGCCTCGACGGTCAGCCGCTCGCTGATGCCGTAGCGCAGCGAGCCGCTTGCGGCCGGCGTGCGCGCGTAGTGGAACGAATCGTCGCCGTACGCGCGACGCAGGAAGCCGGCTTCCGCCGAATAGCTGGCGAGGCCGGGCGCGAGCAGGCGCGGATCGACGTACAGCGGAATGGTCGTCGCGATCGAGCGGCCGAGCGCGTCGCGCGTGACGACCGTTGCGTTGCCCGCGCCGGTGATCCCGGGCACGCTGTTGATCACGAAGGGCCCGCTCGGCAGGTCGCCGCTGAACTGGCGCACGTTGTTCACGTACAGGTCGACCGAAGTCGGCACGACCGCGCTGCCGGACAGCGCCGGCACCGGAAACGTGACGAGGTCGGGGCGCAGGCCGAAATTGCTGCGCCACTGCACGCCGCCGAGGCGCAGCGAGCGGGTCCATGACAACGACGACGAAATCGTGTCGCCGATCTGGGTCGTCGTGAGCGTGCCGGGGTTCGAGTGGCTCCACGACGTGTCGTAGCGCACATAGCGCCGGCGCTCGTCGTACAGGTACGCGATGCCCGTGCTGCTGAATACGCCGGCCGGATCGAAATAGCGCGCCTCGCTCCAGACCGCGAGCGGCGCATGCGGGATGGTTTGCGCGTAGGCGTCGTAGTTCAGCACGAAGCCGCGCCCGGACGTGGCCGGCGGCGCGGCGGCGAGCGCGCGCGTGTCGAACGTGTGCGGGATGCGCAGCGCGTCGGGCACGCTCAGGTCGACCGTCTGCCGACCCGCGTCGTAGTCGTAGCGCAGCCCCGCGAGCGTATCGAGCGCGACGAGGGCGTTCGACGGCTCGCGCGTACGGTTGCCGGTCGCGATGCCCAGGTCGTTCAGGTCGGCGGATGCTGCGTACAGCCGCCCGTCGA
Organism: Burkholderia sp. Nafp2/4-1b; assembly: GCF_003635165.1. GTDB lineage: Bacteria > Pseudomonadota > Gammaproteobacteria > Burkholderiales > Burkholderiaceae > Burkholderia. Next base: position 354,535 of record NZ_ML058605.1, read on the forward strand.
TTTGCTGAAAGCGCGCGATGCGGTGGGTCGGCGCGCCGTTGAGCGACACGTCGAGAAACAGCGTGCCGGCCGCGGGCGCGGGCCCGGACATGGGCTCAGAAGCGGGCGCAGAAGTTTGCGCAGAAGTTTGCGCAGGCGGGGGCGTGGCTGTCGCTGGCACCGTCTGCGCGCGTGCGCTGCCCGCGTGCAGCGCCAGCGCAATGGCCAATGCCAATGCCGCGGCGGGCCGGGCGGCGCGCGCGGGGCACGCAGCCCGGAGGGCCGTGCTCGTCGTCGGAACGGGCAACGTCGTACGATCCTCCGGCGTGGATCAGGGCGGTGTCAGCCGGGCGTCGACCGGCTGCGCGTTGACGGTCGCCTGGATCCTGACGAGTGCCGCCGCGTCCGCATTCAGCTTCAGCGGCCAGCGGCGCGTGCTGCCGGCGAGCGCGTAGCCGAGCAGGCCGCCCGTGACGTCATGCACGGTGCCGCGCGCGTCGACGAGCCGCACCGCGGAAATCTGCGCGCGCCGTCCGCCCCGGTTGTCGACCGCGAGCCGCATGCCGGACGCGTCGCGCTCGACGCGCCAGTCGAGGCGCGGCGATGCCTGCGCGCCCTCGGGCTGGATGCAGACGGGCACGGAATAGCGCAGCCGGATCGTGACGCCGTTCTCGACCGGCGTGCCGGGCGCGGGCAGTTCGTCGATCAGCACGCGATAGCACTCTTCGGCGGCCGGTGTGCCACGCCCCGTGCGCACGAGCCGGATCAACTGCTCGGCGTTCGCGCCGATCCGCAGCATAGGCGGCGACGCGGCGAGCGTATCGGTCGGCGTCATCACGTCGTCGCCGTGTTCCTGCGTCCAGCGATACGCGCGGACCTGGCCGTAGATCGGCTGCCCGCCCGAATTGCTGAGCGTCATGGTCGCGGCGGACGCCGACGGCGGCAGCTCGATCGTCACGGGCATGATCTGCAGCGTGGCGGCACATGCGGCCGCGGAAGCCAATGCGAGGCACAGCGCGCTCAACGCGCGCGGGATCGATGCCACGGCGCGTCAGAAGTAGACGGTAGCGGTGACGGCGGCCTGGTAGGTGTCGGGCTTCGGCGTCGCTTGCGCGGGCACCTGGCCGTACACGTTCAGCACTTGCGCCGAGCCGGTGCCGGTGCCGCCGACCGTGTCGGTGCCCTGGGTGTTGCCCCAGATCGTCGAGTGGCCCGCGTCCTGGTAGAGCTGGTAGCCGACCGTGGTGCTGGTATTTCCGCTCGTGGTACCGCTCATCAGCCGGCTGGCGACCGTTGAGCCGCTGACCCCGCCGGCGTCGAGTCCGACGTTGTACGGCGTCGAGTTCGAGCAGGTGACGGAGACCGTGGTCTGCTGGTTGAGCGCGGACGCGAGCACGCCGGACGTGCCGAATGCAAGCGGGTTCGCGGCGATCGTGCAGTTCGCCTGGATCGTGAGCGTGACGTTGAATTGCGCGGTGGCCGTGCCGTTCAAATAGACTGCGGCAAGGGTGACGGGCTGCAGCGCGGGCGCGAATGCGAAAGCGGCCGCGAGCATGGCTGAAATAACACGACGTCGGGAATCGTTCATTATGATTATCTCCTGCCGTTCAAGGGGTCGCCCGGCCGCGGAGTGCCCGCCGCGTGGTCTTTCGCCGGTCGCCGTTACCGCTCTGTCGCTGGTGGAAGACTACTCCACGGGTTCGGTCGCGCGCAATGGAGAAAACGCCGACGCGGCGTGCGTTGTCCGGGGTTCCGGACGGATTTCCATCGGTGTGTTTGACATGGATCAAGTAACAGTGCGAACGATCGATGCGCGGACGGATACGATGAGGGCGCGGCCCGGGCCGCGAACCCGGTCGGGCAGACGAGTCTTTTCGGGGAAATGCATGGCGGATGACGGATTCGACCTGGCGCGCCGCTGGCTGCGCGCGCTCGCGTACCTGCTGCTGGCCGCGCTGCTCGGCATGCCGTGGATGCCGGCTCGCGCGGACACCTGTTCGGTGACGCCGCCGGTGCCGAGCTTCGGCTCGGTCAGCCCGATCACGCAGCAAGCCTATACGACGACCAGCACGATGACCGTGAGTTGCACGTGGGACGTGCTGAGCCTGAACACCGGTGTGCTCGTGTGCGTGAACCTCGGCGGCACGAGCCCGCGTTACCTGGCGAACGGGACGAACCAGATGCAGTACGACCTGTATCAGGACGCGGGCTATTCGCAGCCATGGGGTGCCGTCGGCACCGGCACGACGCCGATCTCCGTGTCGTTGACGAAGCCGGTGCTCGGCACATCGGCGAGTACCAATGTGACCATCTACGGCCGCATTGCGTCGAACCAGCCGGCCGTGCCGACCGTGAACAATGCGAGCACGATCTATACGCAGAGCTTCAGCGGCAACCAGGCTGCCTACAGCTTCAGCTTTTCGCTGCTCGGCGTGCTGCCGACACCGTGCGCGTCGCAGTCGACGGCCGGCACGATGACGGTTACCTCGACCGCCACCGTCATCAACAACTGCATCATCAGCGCGACCGGCGTGGCGTTTCCGCCGGCGGGCGTGCTGGCGTCCGCGCTGACCGCGAACGGCTCGATCAGTGCGCGATGCACGAACGGCGATGCATTCCAGATTGCGTTGAACGGCGGCGCGAGCGGCAGTGTCGCCGCGCGCACGATGCTGCGCACGGGCGGCGGCTCGGTCAGCTATCAGCTCTATCAGGACAGCGGCTTCACGACGCCGTGGGGCGACGGCAGCGGCGGCACGTCGATGGCGACCGGAACCGGGAGCGGGTTCGCGCAGGCCATCGCGATATACGGGCGCGTCCCCGCGCAGGCGACGCCGGCGCCCGGCAACTACAGCGACACCATCACCGCAACGATCAGCTTCTGAGTCAGCTTCTGAGCTGCGTCAGTCGCGCACCAGCACCACGAGCTTCAGATCCTCGCGATGTGCGGGTTTCAGCGTGATCTGCTGGTACACGACGCGGCCGTCGGCCTGATGGTCGAATTCGCGCAGGCCGCCTTCGCGCTCGAACACGTCCTGCGACGCCCAGTATTGCGCGAACGCGTCGCTGCCGGCCATCAGCGCGTCGATCAGCGCGCGGGTCGGCGCATCGGCGAGGTGGCGGATCGAATCGGCGCGGAATTCGGCTGCAAGCCGCCGCGCGCGGGTTTCCCAGTCGACGATCAGCGTGCGCGCGGCGGGGGCCATGAACGTGAAGCGCAGCAGGTTGCGATCGTGCTCGCCGTCGAGCCAGCCGGTGAAGAGTGCGGCGGCCGGCGCGTTCCAGGCGAGCGCATTCCATTGGCGGTCGAGCACGTACGCGGGCGTCGCGATCGCGGCGACGGTCGCCGCGAGTGTTGGCGGCAGGTCGCCGGCCGCGACGTCGGGCTCGGTCGGGTCGCGCTGCGCGGCCAGCTCGAACAGGTACGCGCGCTCCGCCTTCGACAACTGCAGCGCGACCGCGATCCGCGCGAGCGCGTCGGCCGATGCCGACACCGGGCGGCCCTGCTCGATCCACGTGTACCAGGTCGGGCTGACGCCGCACAGCTGCGCGACTTCCTCGCGCCGCAGCCCCGGCGTGCGGCGCCGCGGGCCGGGCGGCAGGCCGACGGCCTGTGGCGACAGCCGTTCGCGATGCGCGCGGATGAATTCGCCGAGCGCGCGGGCGGGTGTGGCGTCGAGCGGTGGGGTCGGGGCGGAGGACGGCTGGCTCATGCGGAAACGGCGGAAGCGACTGAAACGGCGAAAAAGGGCGCGGGATGCGCGACGAAGATCGGGAAGCGATCAGGCAACGCTCGGCCAACGATTGCCCGACGATCAGGCAGGTGTAACAAATACCAGAATAACTGCTTAACTTGTACTGGTACAAGCGCGGCCCTATTGTAGCGATTCGCGCGCTGGCAGGCAGCGGGCGCCTCACTAAAAAGAAGGAGCGAACGATGAAACACCACGACCAGGTCGCCGACGCATTCGGCACGATGGCCGCCGCCTACCTGACGAGCACGGTCCACGCGACGGGCGCCGACCTGCAGGCGCTGGCCGACGCGATGCGCGCGGCGCCCGAAGCGGCGGTGCTCGATCTCGGCTGCGGCGCCGGCCACGCGAGCTTCGCGGTCGCGCCGCACGTGCGCGACGTGGTCGCCTACGATCTCGCCGCGCCGATGCTCGCGACCGTCGAGGCCGCCGCGCGCGAGCGCGGGCTCGCGAACATCCGCACGCAGCAGGGCCCGGCCGAGCGGCTGCCGTTCGACGCGGGCACGTTCGACTGGGTGGTGAGCCGGATGAGCGCGCACCACTGGCACGACGTGCGCGCGGCGCTCGCCGAAGTGCGGCGCGTGCTGAAGCCGGGCGGCCGCGTGCTGATGATCGACATCGCGGGCAACGACCATCCGCTGCTCGATACGTATTTGCAGGCGGCCGAGGTGCTGCGCGATGCGTCGCACGTGCGTGACTACCGTGCCGACGAATGGCTCGCGATGTTCCGCGACGCCGGGTTCGACGCGCACGTGCAGAGCCGCTGGCGCCTGCCGATCGACTTCGATACGTGGGTCGAGCGGATCCGCACGCCGGCCGACAGCGTCGCGGGCATCCATGCGCTGTGGGCGCATGCGCCCGACGAGGTGCGCGGCTACTACGCGGTGCAGCCGGACGGCTCGTTCGAGCACGATGCGCTGCTGATCGACGCGCATTGAGCGGAGCGTGCGTGCGCGGCGGCCCGCGTGCCGTCGTGCCGTCGTGCAACTCCATGCGAACATGAAAAAAGCCGCGCTACGCTGGGTTGCGTAGCGCGGCTTTCGTGTCGCGAGGCGAGCGCGGCGCGCGGCCGTACTGCTCCGCGCCGCGCACGGATCAGCCCGTGTTGCGCAGGCCGGCCGCGATCCCGTTGATGGTCAGGTGAATCCCGCGGCGCAGCCGCGCGTTCGTGTCGCCCGCACGGTGACGCTTGATCAGCTCGACCTGCAGGTGATTCAGCGGATCGAGATACGGGAAGCGGTTCTTGATCGAGCGCGCGAGCAGCGGGTTGGTCGCGAGGCGGCCTTCCTGCCCGGTGATTTCCGCGAGCGCCTGCGACGTGCGCTCCCATTCCGCGACGATCCGCTCGAACACGTGCTTGCGCAGCTTGCGGTCGGGGACCAGCTGCGCGTAGCGCGACGCGACCGCGAGATCGGTCTTCGCGAGCACCATGTCCATGTTCGACAGCAAGGTCGCGAAGAACGGCCAGGTCTTGCCCATCTTCTTGAGCAGCGTCACGCGCTTCGTGCGCTCGGCTGCATCCTGCGCGCCGTCGAGATACGCGCTCACCGCGCTGCCGAAGCCGTACCAGCCCGTCAGCAGCAGCCGGCACTGCCCCCACGAGAAGCCCCACGGAATCGCGCGCAGATCCTCGATCTTGCGGTTCTTCGGATCCTGCAGCTTGCGCGAGGCCGGGCGGCTGCCGATGTTCAGCTCGGCGATCTCGGTGATCGGCGTCGACGCGAAGAAGTAGTCGGTGAAGCCGGGCGTTTCATAGACGAGCGCGCGATACGACGCCATCGCCGCGTCGGACAGCGTCTGCATCGCGGCTTCGAACGCCGGCAGCTGCGCGGGCGCGTTCGACTGCGGCAGCAGCGACGCTTCGAGCGTCGCGGCGACCACCGTCTCCAGGTTGCGCCGCCCGATCTCCGGGTTCGCGAACTTGCTCGCGATCACTTCGCCCTGTTCGGTCAGGCGGATCTGGCCGTTCACGGTGCCCGGCGGCTGCGACAGGATCGCCTGGTAGGTCGGGCCGCCCCCGCGGCCGACCGTGCCGCCGCGGCCGTGGAACAGGCGCAGCGTGATCTTGCGGTCGCGGAACAGGTCGACGAGCGCGAGTTCCGCGCGATACAGCTCCCAGTTCGACGTCAGGAAGCCGCCGTCCTTGTTGCTGTCCGAGTAGCCGAGCATCACTTCCTGCTCGGCGCCCTGGTGTGCGATCAGCGTGTCGACGCCCGGCAGTGCGAAGTATTCGCGCATGATGCGCGCGGCGTCGCGCAGGTCGGGGATCGTCTCGAACAGCGGGATCACCATCAGGCCGCTCTTCGCGTTGCTGCCGAGCGTGCCTTCGAGCAGGCCCGTTTCCTTCTGCAGCAGCAGCACCTCGACGAGGTCGCTGACGGTTTCCGTGTGCGAGATGATGTAGTTGCGCACCGCGCGCGCGCCGAACTGCGCGCGCACGTCGCGGGCCTTCTCGAACACGCCGAGCTCGCTCTGCGCGAGCGCCGAGTATTCGAGATAAGGCGAGCGCAGCGGACGCGGATCGGCGAGCGCGGCGAGCAGCACGCGCAGCTTGTCTTCCTCGGCGAGCGCCGCGTAGTCGGCTTCGACGCCGGCGCGCGCGAACAGCTCGGCGACCACGGCTTCGTGGACGTCGGAGCTCTGGCGCAGGTCGATGCTCGCGAGGTGGAAGCCGAACACTTCGGCCGCGCGCACGAGCGGCGCGAGACGCGGCGCGGCGAGCGACGTGCCGTGGTGTTCGTCGAGCGACGCGGTCAGCACCTTGAGATCGGCGACGAAGGCTTCGGAGTCCGCATACGGAATCGCGCGCACGGGCGGCGCGCCGCGGCCCGCGCTGCGCACCGGCACCGTGCCTTCGCCGAGCCGCACGCGCGCGCTCGCGGCGAGCCGCGTGTAGATGCCGATCAGCGCACGGCGATACGGTTCGTCGACGCGGTGCGGTGACTGGTCGGGCGACGCGGCCGCGAGCGCCTTCACCGCGTCGTTCGCGCCGACCAGCAGGTTCGACACCGACAGCTCGGCGCCGAGCTTGTGCACCTGTTCCAGATAGTGTTCCAGGATCACCGCGGACTGGCGGGTGATCGCTTCGTCGAGCGTCGCGGCGGTCACGTTCGGATTGCCGTCGCGGTCGCCGCCGATCCAGCTGCCCATCTGGAAGAACGCCGGCACGCGCGCGGACAGGCCGTGCTCGGCGAGCGCGGCCTCGATGTCGCCGTACAGCGCGGGCAGCTCGTCGAGGAACGTCGCGCGGTAGTACGACAGCGCGTTCTCGATCTCGTCGCCGACCGTCAGGCGCGCGTCGCGCAGCATGCGCGTCTGCCACAGCGCGGTCACGCGCGCGCGCAGCATCGCTTCGTTGTACTGGCGCTCGCGCGCGGTCAGCTCCTGGTCGCGTTCGGCGAGCAGGCGCGCGATGTCGTGCTGCGCGTCGAGGATGCTCTTGCGCTGCACTTCGGTCGGGTGCGCGGTCAGTACCGGCACGATCAGCGCATCGTCGAAGAAGCGCTGCAGCAGGCGCTTGGACGCGTTGCCGGTCGCCTTCAGCTGATCGAGCGCGTACGCGACGGTGCCCGGCTGCGGCGCGGAGCCGGCCAGTGCGTGGATGCGGCGGCGGCGGTTGTGGTGGCGGTCTTCCGCGATGTTCGCGAGGTGCGAGAAATAGCTGAACGCGCGCACGACGCTCACCGTCTGCTCCGGCGTCAGCTTGCGCAGCTTCTTCTCCAGCGTTTGCGCGGCTTCGCTGTCGTCCTCGCGACGAAACTTCACCGCCGTCTGGCGAATCGTCTCGACGACGTCGAACACGGTGTCGCCTTCCTGTTCGCGCACCACGTCGCCGAGCAGGCGGCCGAGGAAGCGGATGTCCTCGAACAGCGGGCCGTCCTTGTCCTCGCGCGCGCGCGCGCCGGGCTTCGCCGCGCCGGCCGTGCGGGCGGCGGGGCCGCCGGGCTTGGTCGCGGGTTTGATCGCGGTGTCGACCGTGGCGTTGATCGTGGTGTTGATCGCGCGTTTTGTCTGACGTATCGGGTCTTTCGGTTTCGTTGCCGGTTTCGCACGGCCGTTCGCGGCGGTGGCGATGGTGCCCGTCTGGGCGTCGGGGGAGGGCAGGGCAGCATTGCGGCGCGCCGTGCGCGCCGATCCGGAAGACTTCACGATGGGTTTCCTTGGGAAAGCTCGAGTCAAAAGGGACTGCGGGAACTGCGGAAACTACGGGAACAGCGGTCAAGCATCCAGCTACGTGCGGCACATCCGCGCATCGGTATCGCCGCCCGCGCGAAAGCGCGGCGGGCGCAGGCTCCGGGCCCGGGCGGGCAGGGGCGTGCGTGCTACCATTGTTCGATCTTCCATCCCGTCCTTCGATGTTCCAGCAATGAATTCCGAGACTATTTCGGCCGGGCCGCGGTCGGCACAAGCCCCCGTGACGCTGACGATCGCTTCGCGCGAAAGCCGCCTGGCGATGTGGCAAGCCGAACATGTGCGTGATGCGCTGCGCAAATTATATCCAGCTTGTGACGTGAAAATCCTCGGGATGACGACCCGGGGCGATCAGATTCTCGACCGTACGCTGTCGAAGGTCGGCGGCAAGGGCCTGTTCGTCAAGGAGCTGGAGAACGCGCTGGCCGACGGCCGCGCCGACCTCGCCGTGCATTCGCTGAAGGACGTGCCGATGGCGCTGCCCGACGGCTTCGCGCTCACCGCGATCATGGAGCGCGAGGATCCGCGCGACGCGTTCGTGTCGAACGACTACGCATCGCTCGACGCGCTGCCGGCCGGTGCCGTCGTCGGCACGTCGAGCCTGCGGCGCGAGGCGATGCTGCGCGCGCGTTATCCGCATCTCGACGTGCTGCCGCTGCGCGGCAACCTCGACACGCGCCTGTCGAAGCTCGATCGCGGCGATTACGCGGCGATCATCCTCGCGGCCGCGGGGCTGAAGCGCCTCGGCCTCGAAGCGCGAATCCGTGCACTGATCGACGTCGAGGACAGCCCGCCGGCCGCCGGCCAGGGCGCGCTCGGCATCGAAATCGCCGCGCATCGCACCGACGTCGCCGGCTGGCTCGCACCGCTGCACGACCCGCAGACCGCGCTCGCGGTCGAGGCCGAGCGGATGGTGTCGCGCGCGCTCGGCGGCAGCTGCGAAGTGCCGCTCGCCGCGCATGCGGTGTGGCGCGCGGGCGAGCTGTACCTGACGGGCCGCGTGTCGACGACCGACGGCCAGCGCGTGCTGACCGCCGAGGAGTGCGGCGCGGTCGTGACCGTTGCCGACGCGCTCGCGCTCGGCCGCGCGGTGGCCGACGAACTCGAGGCGCAGGGCGCGCTCGACATCGTCAACGCATTGCTCGCCGCCTCGCAGGCCGGCAAGGGCGACGCCTGATGGCGGGCGGCGCGCGCGCGTTCACCGCCGTCCTGACGCGTCCGGACGGCCAGTCGGACGCGCTGGCGGCGCAACTGGCCGAGGCCGGCTGCGACGTCCTCGAATTCCCGCTGATCGACATCGCGCCGCTCGACGATCCGGCGCCGCTCGATGCCGCATTCGCGGCGCTCGCCGATTACGCCTTGGTGATCTTCGTGTCGCCGAACGCGATCGACCGCGCACTCGCTCAGTACGGTGCGATCTGGCCGAACGCGCTGCCGGTCGGCGTGGTCGGCCCCGGCAGCGTCGCGGCGCTCGAGCGTCACGGCATCGTGGCGCCCGCGTATCGCGTGATCGCGCCGCAGGCACCGGCCGACGGCGGCGTCCCCCATTACGATTCGGAAAGCCTGTTCGCGAGCATCGAAGCCGCGTTCGGCGGCGCGCAGGCGCTGGCGGGCAAGCGCGTGCTGATCGTGCGCGGCGACGGCGGGCGCGAATGGCTCGCCGAGCGGCTGCGCGAAGCCGGCGCCGACGTCACGCTCGTCGCCGCTTACCGGCGCGTCGTGCCCGAGCCGCGGGTCAGCGCATGGGAGCGCGTGCACGCGCTGCTTGCCGGTGCGCCGCATGCATGGCTCGTCACGAGTTCGGAAGGCGTGCGCAATCTGCACGAACTCGCGCGCACCCATCTGAACGACGCCGAGATCGCCGCGCTGAAGCATGCGCCGCTCGTGACGCCGCATCCGCGCATCGAGCAGACCGCGCGCGCATTGGGTTTTGATAGGATTACGCTGACCGGCGCGGGCGATGAGCGCATCGTCCGCGCGTTTCGAACGATGGCCGACGAGGCCGTCCAACCGGCGACAGCCGCACCGGTGACTAAACGCATGACAGATACCAACGATTCCAAAAGCGTCGCTTCCCAGCCGGCCGCTGCATCCGCACCGCCGTCGAGTCCCCCTTATGTCGCGTCCGAACCGCGTGCGCGCCGCGGCAGCAGCGCGGCCCTGTGGTTCGTCGTCGTCGTGCTCGGCTGCGCGGCGGGCGTCGGCGGCTACGCGCTGAACCGCAAGGTCGACCGGCTCGGCGATTCGTTCGTCGCGCGGCAGAAGGCGCTCGATGCGCAAACCGCCGAAACGCGCATGAAGACCGAGCAGGCGCTCGCGAGCACGCACCAGGTCGACACGCAGCTCGCGCAGCTCGACGGCAAGCTCGCCGACGCGCAAAGCGCGCAGCAGGCGCTGCAGCAGCAGTACCAGGACCTGTCGCGCAACCGCGACGCATGGATGCTCGAGGAAATCGACCAGATGCTGTCGAGCGCGAGCCAGCAACTGCAGCTCACCGGCAACACGCAACTCGCGCTGATCGCGCTGCAGAATGCCGACGCGCGCCTCGCGACGTCGCAGAGCGCGCAGGCCGTCACGGTGCGCAAGGCGCTCGCACAGGACATCGAGAAGCTGAAGGCCGCGCCGTCGGCCGACCTCACGGGCCTCGCGATCAAGCTCGACGACGCGATCGCGAAGATCGACGCGCTGCCGCTGTCGGGCGAGGCGATCGTCCCGCACGCGGCGCCGAAGGCCGCGCCGGCCGCTGCGGCGTCGTCGGCCGCGGCCACGGCCGGCGAGCCGCGCTGGAAGGTGTGGTGGCATGACTTCTCGGCCGGCCTCGGCCAGCAGCTGAAGGGCCTCGTGCAGGTGCGCCGCATCGACAATGCCGACGCCATGCTCGCGTCGCCCGACCAGGGCTACTTCGTGCGCGAGAACGTGAAGCTGCGCCTGCTCACCGCGCGGCTGTCGCTGCTCGCGCGCAACGACGGCGCGATGAAGGGCGACCTGCACGCCGCGCAGGCGTCGCTCGGCAAGTATTTCGACCAGGCATCGAAGGACACGCAGTCCGTCGAGGATCTGCTCAAGCAGGTCGACAGCGCGTCGCTGACGGTTGCGGTGCCGAACCTGAACACGAGCCTGAACGCCGTTCAGCAGTTCAAGAGCCGGGGGTAACGATGACGCTTCGAGGAATCGTCTGGCTCGCGATCCTGTTCGCGATCGCCGCGGCACTCGCCACCGTCGGCCGCTTCGACGCGGGGCAGGTGCTGCTCGTCTATCCGCCGTACCGGGTCGACGTGTCACTGAACCTGTTCGTGATCGCCGTCGTCGTGCTGTTCATCGTCGTGTACGCGCTGCTGCGCATCGTGCGCAACATCTGGCGCATGCCGCAGCGCGTTGCCGCGTATCGTGCGCGCTCGCGCAACGAGAAGGCGGCGGCGTCGCTGCGCGACGCGATCGCGAACCTGTACGCGGGCCGCTTCTCGCGCGCCGAGAAGGCCGCGCGCGATGCGCTGGCGGTCGATGCGAACCAGGGTGCCGCGAGTCTCGTCGCGGCCACCGCCGCACACCGGATGCACGAGTACACGCGCCGCGACGACTGGCTGTCGAAGGTCGACGCGCCCGAATGGCAGGACGCGCGGCTGCTTGCCGCGGCCGACATGCGTGCGGACGCGCGCGATGCCGACGGCGCGCTCGCCGCGCTGGCCGACCTGCAGGCGGGCGGCAAGCGCATCCATGCGCAGCAGGTCGCGCTGCGTGCGCAGCAGCAGTTGAAGAACTGGGCCGAGGTGCTGAAGCTCGCGAAGGCGCTTGAGAAGCGCGAGGCGCTGCATCCGGCCGCGGCCGTGCGGCTGCGCCAGCAGGCGGCGGAAAACCTGCTGCGCGAACGCCGGCACGACCCGGACGCGCTGCTCGAGGTATGGCAATCGCTGTCGCCGCTCGAGCGCCAGTCGCCGCGTCTCGCCGATCTCGCGGCCGACCTGCTGGTGTCGCTCGAGCGTCGTACCGAAGCGCGCCGGATCGTCGAGGAGGCGCTCGCGCACAACTGGGATGCGCGTCTGCTGCGCCGCTATCCGGACACGGCCGGCGGCGATGCGCTGCCGCTGATCCAGAAGGCCGAAGGGTGGAAGAAGGATCATCCGGAGGATGCCGACCTGCTGTTCGCGCTCGGCCGTCTGTGCCAGCAGCAGCAGCTGTGGGGCAAGGCGCAGTCGTTCCTGGAAGCCGCGCTGAAGCAGGCCGACAACGAGGCGCTGAAGGTGCGCGCGCACCGTGCGCTCGCCCGCCTGTTCGAGCAGCTCGGCGAAACCGACAAGGCGGCGAAGCACTACCGCGAAAGCGCGCTCGCGATCACCGTGGTCTGACGCGAACGCGAACGCGAACGCGGCCATCCGCCGCACGCGAAAATGCCCCGAACGGCGGACGGCCTTCGGGGCATTTTTCATCCGGCGCCGCGTTGCCGGCCGGCCCGGCTGGGCTACGCGCCGAGCCGCAGCAGTGGGCCGTCCCGGCTCGCGACGAACCGCACTGATTTGCGCCAACAGCACGCGCGCACGAGTGCGCGCCGCGTCACTTGTCGACGAGCCGCTTCGGCACCGACAGCGCAAGCAGCCCGCCGAGCACGAGGAAGCCGGCGAGCATGTACATGCCTGCGTCGTTGGCGCCCGTGGCCTGCTTGAGCCAGCCCATCAGGTACGGGCTCAGGAAGCCGGCGAGGTTGCCGATCGAGTTGATCATCGCGATGCCGGCCGCGGCCGCCGCGCCGCCGAGGAACGCGGTCGGCAGGCTCCAGAACAGCGGCAGCGTCGTCAGGATGCCCATCGTCGCGAGCGTGAGGCCGAGCATCGCGAGCGCCGTCTGGTGCGCCCAGATTACCGACAGCACGAGCCCGATCGCGCCGATCGCGGCCGGAATCGCGAGGTGCCAGCGTCGTTCGCGGCGCTTGTCGGCGCTGTGCGCGATCAGGATCATCGCGACGACCGCCGCCGCATACGGAATCGCCGACAGCAGGCCGATCATGACCGTGTCGATCACGCCGGTCGCCTTGATGATCGTCGGCAGCCAGAAGCCGACGCCGTACAGCCCCATCACGAACGAGAAGTAGATCAGCGCCATCAGCCACACGCGCGGGCTCGACATCACCGCGCCGAGCGACAGGTCTTCCTTGGTCGCTTCTTCGGCGTCGACGTTGCGGGCGAGCAGCGCCTTTTCGTCGTCGGTCAGCCATTTCGCTTTGGTGATGCGATCGTCGAGCGCGAAGAACACGAGCACGCCGGCCAGCACGGACGGGATCCCTTCGAGCAGGAACAGCCATTGCCAGCCGTGCCAGCCGCTCACGCCGTTGAACGCCTTCAGGATGAAGCCCGAGATCGGGCCGCCGATCACGCCGGACAGCGCGACGGCCGTCATGAAGAACGTCGTCATCCGGCCGCGGCGGTGCGCGGGATACCAGTAGGTGAGGTACAGGATCACGCCGGGGAAGAAACCGGCTTCGGCGACGCCGAGCAGGAAGCGCATCACGTAGAACATCGCGGGCGTCGTGACGAACATCGTCAGGATCGAGATCACGCCCCAGGTCGCCATGATGCGTGCGATCCACACGCGCGCGCCGACCTTGTGCAGGATGATGTTGCTCGGGACCTCGAACAGAAAATAGCCGAAGAAGAAGATCCCGGCGCCGAGCCCGTAGACGGTGTCGCTGAGATTCAGGTCGCTCGCCATCTGCAGCTTCGCGAAGCCGACGTTCACGCGGTCGAGATACGCGACCACGTAGCACAGCAGCAGAAGCGGCGTGAGCCGCCACGACACCTTGCGGTAGGTTGCTTCCTCGAATGCGCCGGGCGAGCCCGGCAGCGACTGCGTCGATGATGCCATGTTGTCTCCTGTCCTTTCTTGTGATGGGCCGGAGCCGGCGCGACGCGCCCGATCCGGGGTCTTGCGAAAGCCATGCCGACGAATACCCGTGAATGCCGGTGCGGCGATGCGGCGTCGCCCGTCGCCGCCGGCGCAACGCAATTGCGGCCGTGCGGCTAGATGCAGCGCCCGCCGTCGACCTCGAGGCAGACGCCCGTGATGAACTCGGCTTCGTCGGACGCGAGATACAGGGCCGCGTTCGCGATGTCCTGCGGCGTCGAGAAGCGGCCGAGCGGAATCGTCGCGAGGAACCGGCCGCGATTCTCCGGCGTGTCTTCGCAGCCCATGAACTCGGTCATCAGGGCCGTCTCGCCGAGCACCGGGTTGATGCAGTTCACGCGGATCCGGTCGGCGCCGAGCTCGGCCGCGAGCGACTTGCTCGCGGTGATCATCGCGCCCTTCGTGCTGTTGTACCAGACGAGGCCCGGGCGCGGCCGCACGCCGGCCGTCGACGCGACGTTCACGAACACGCCGCCGCCCTGCGCGCGAAAGTACGGGACGAAGGTCTGCACGCTCCAGAACAGGCTCTTCATGTTGACCGCGTATACGCGGTCGAACTCGGCTTCCGTCACGTCGAGCACCGGCTTGTTGCGGTGCGTGGTGCCGGCGTTGTTCACGACGATCTGCACCGCATGGAAATCGTCGAGCGCGGCCTGCTGCAGCGCGCGCCAGTCGGCGTCCCGCGACACGTCGCCGGCGACCGCGATCGCCTTGCCGCCCGCCAGCGCGATCTCGCTCGCGACGCGCTCGGCCGCCGCACCGTTCAGGTCGTTGACGACGACGTTCGCGCCTTCGCGCGCATAGGTCTTCGCGATGCCTTCGCCGAAGCCCGAACCGCCGCCCGTGACGATGGCCGTCTTGCCGCTCAACCGCATGGTGTGTCTCCTGGGTTGGAAGAGTGCAGGGTGTTGCGCCGCACGGCCGGCCGCTGCCGGCCGGGTTCATCCGGATCAGCCGTGGCGGATCGCGATCGTCTTCAGTGCGGTAAAGCCGTACAGCGCCTCGAAGCCTTTCTCGCGGCCGTGACCTGAGTGGCCGACGCCGCCGCCCGCGCCGTAGTTGTTGATGAACACCTGGCCTGCCCGCAGGCGCCGCGCGAGACGCAGCTGGCGTGCGCCGTCGCGCGTCCAGATGCCGGCGACGAGGCCGTATGGCGTGCCGTTCGCGAGCGCGACCGCTTCGTCCTCATCGACGAAACGCATCGCCGCGAGCACCGGGCCGAACACTTCCTCCTGCGCAAGCCGGTGCGATGCCGGCACGTCGCGCAGCAGCGCGGGCGCCTGGTAGAAGCCGCTTTCGGGCGCGTCGGCGACGACCTGGCCGTGCCCGGCCATCGGAATGCCGTCGTGTTGCGCGTCGGACAGGAAATCCCACACGCGCTGCTGCTGTTTTGCGTTGATCAGCGGGCCGCAGTCGAGATCCGCGCGGCTCGGGCCGACCCGCAGCCCGTTGAACGCGGTGGCGAGCCGTTCGACGAGCGGCTCGTACACCGCGCGCTCGATCAGCACGCGGCTGCCGGCCGAGCAGGTCTGCCCGCCGTTCTGCACGATCGCCGCCACGAGCACGGGCAGCGCGGCTTCGAGATCGGCGTCGGCGAACACGATCTGCGGCGACTTGCCGCCGAGCTCGAGCGTGACGGGCACGTGGTTCTCGGCGGCCATCTGCGTGACCAGCTTGCCGGTGGCCGGTGAGCCCGTGAACGAGATGTGGTCGATGTCGGGGTGGCGCGCGAGCGCGGCGCCCGCTTCATGGCCATAACCGGTGACGATGTTGAGCGCGCCGGCCGGCAGCCCGGCTTCGATCGCGAGTTCGGCCACGCGCAGCACCGACAGGCACGCGTCCTCGGCCGGTTTCACGACGCATGCGTTGCCGGCCGCGAGCGCCGCGCCGACGCTGCGCCCGAAGATCTGCATCGGGTAGTTCCACGGCACGATGTGGCCGGTGACGCCGTGCGGCTCGCGCACCGTCAGCACCGTGTAGCCGGCCTGATAGGGGAGCGTTTCGCCGTGCAGCTTGTCGGCGGCGCCTGCGTAGAACTCGAAGTAGCGGGCGAGCGCGGCGGCGTCGGCGCGTGCCTGCTTCAGCGGCTTGCCGGTGTCGCGGGCCTCGATCGTCGCGAGTTCCTCGAGATGATCGGCGACGCGTGCGGAAAGCCGCATCAGCACGCGGCCGCGCTCGGCGGCGCTCGCTGCGCCCCACGGGCCCGCGAATGCGTCGCGGGCCGCGGCGACCGCGCGCTCGATGTCCGGCGCCGTGCCGCGCGCGATCGTCGCGAACGGCTGGCCGTCGGATGGGTCGACGACCGGAATCGTCTCCAGTTGGGCGGGCAGCGTCCATTCGCCCGCGATGAAGTGCTTCGCTTCTTCCATGCTTGCTCCTGTCGACCCGAGTTAGCGCTTCAGCGCTTACTCGGGTCCCATGGCGTGGTTGGATGGAGTTAGCGCTTCAGCGCTTGTTCCATCCCCACGGCGGTCGACCCGAGTTGGCGCGGAAGCGCCAACTCAGGCCCCTTGCTTCGCAGCCGGCGTACGTCGCCGCCGCGGGTTCGGTGCCCCGACATCCGGAACGATTATCGCGCCGATCGTCATCCGGATGCCACCGGTCGATTGGCTATAATGGCGCATTCCCTGCGGGGACGCCCGCGGCGGTGCAACGGTCGCGGCGCCCTGTCCCGAATTCCCATCCCATCGACCAACAGAGAGCGCTATGAGCTTCAATCATGTTCCGGCCGGCAAGGACCTGCCGCACGATTTCAACGTGATCATCGAGATCCCCGCGCAAAGCGATCCGGTGAAGTACGAGGCGGACAAGGAGCTGGGTCTCCTCGTCGTCGACCGCTTCATCGGTACCGGCATGCGCTACCCGGTGAACTACGGCTACATCCCGCAGACGCTGTCGGGCGACGGCGATCCGGTCGACGTGCTGGTGATCACGCCGTTCCCGCTGCTGGCCGGCTCGATCGTGCGTTCGCGCGTGCTCGGCATGCTGCAGATGACCGACGAATCGGGCGTCGACGCGAAGCTCGTCGCGGTGCCGCACGACAAGATCTGCCCGATGACGGCGAACCTGAAGTCGATCGACGACGTGCCCGAGTACCTGAAGGATCAGATCAAGCACTTCTTCGAGCAATACAAGGCACTCGAGAAGGGCAAGTGGGTGAAGGTCGAAGGCTGGGCCGGCATCGATGCCGCGCACAAGGAAATCACCGACGGCGTCGCGAACTACAAGAAGTAAGCCGGCTGGCCGGCCTCGCGGCCGGTTCGTTCGGAGCGCAAACCGCGCGTGTCTCCTCAGGAGGCCGCGCGGTTTTGTTTTGCGCGCGGCTTTGTGCGCGATTTGGCGGGTGCGGAGGCGTTCTTTCGGGTGCGGGCGGGCGCGGGCAGGGCGGCGACGGTTGGTACGGTCGGTACCTTCGGTACGGTCTTCGTCCGTGTCGTGCGCGTTGCGCGTCGCGCTGCGGCGACGGGGGCTGCTTGGGCTTCGGCGGCTTCCGTGACCGCCTTCGTTGCCGATGCACGGCTGCGCACCGGTGCGGCGCCCTCCGGCTTCTTCGCGCCGGACTTGCCGCCGGCCGCCGGCGTTTTCCGTATCGGCGCGGACTTCGTGGCCGGTTTGCCCTGTTTGGGGGGCGTGCTGCGCGACGAGGACTTCGTTGCTTCGGCAGCGTCTCCGCTCTTCGCGCGCTTGCCGCCAGCCGCGGCCTTCGTTTTCCTGGCAGTCTGCTCGTCCGGCCCGCGTTTCGTGGCCTTGGCGGACCTGCGCGCCTTCCCGTCATTGCCGGCCTTCGCCGCATTCTTGACGGGGCGGTCCGTGTCGGCCGCAGTTGTGCCGATGTCGGCGGCCTGCACGTCCTTCTGCGCCTTCTTCCGCCCGCGCACGCCAGCCTTCAACCCGTCCGCGTCGACGCTCCCTTCGATCGACATGCCGGCCGGCAACACGGATTCCAGCGTCCGGATCCCGGCCGCCAACTCGCGCTTCTGCGCGGGCGTGAGCCGCTTCACCCAGTACTCGACGCGCGACGCGATCGACCGGTCGGGCAGCGGGAACGACGCGAGCAGCGTGCGCGGCTTGCGCGAGCGCGTATAGCGTGCGCCCTTGCCGGCCGCGTGCTGGTCGTAGCGCGCGGCGACGTCGTTCGTGATGCCCGTGTAGACGCTGTCGTCGGCGCACTCGAGCAGATACAGAAACCAGGACATGGAAAGGCGGCGGGATGCGAAGCCGACAGTGTCTCAGAATTGGCGCGTGCCGCCGCGCGTGCTGCGATTCGCGACGCGCTTACGCGCCGCCGTGCCGGAACGGATCGTGTTCGCGCAACTCGTCGACGTACGCGTGGATCTGCTGGGTTTCGCGTTCGAGAAAGTGCGCGACCGCATCGGCGAACGCCGGATGCGCGAGCCAGTGCGCGGAATGCGTGACGGTCGGCAGGAAGCCGCGCGCGAGCTTGTGCTCGCCCTGCGCGCCGCCCTCGAACGTATCGAGCCCGGCCTCGATGCAGAACTCGAGCAACTGGTAGTACGCCGTTTCGAAATGCAGGCAGGGCACGTGCTCGAGCGCACCCCAGTAGCGGCCGTACAGGGTGCCGCTGCTGCCGTTCGCGCCGCGCCGGTAGACGGCGAGCGAGCTCGCGATCGGCTTGCCGTCGGCTTCAGCGATGACGAGCAGCAGGTTCTCCGGCATCGTCGCGCCGATCGCGCGGAAGAAGTCGAGGTTCAGGTACGGGCTCGAATAGTGCTCGCGGTAGGTCTGCCGGTAGCAGCGCGAGAAGAAGCGCCAGTCGGCATCGGTGATCTGGTCGCCGGCGAGCCGCCGGAACGTGATGCCCGCGTCGCGCACCTTGCGCCGCTCCGCGCGGATGTTCTTGCGCTTCTTCTGCTCGAGCGTGCCGAGGAAGTCGTCGAAGTCGCGATAGCCGTCGTTGAGCCAGTGAAACTGCACGCCTTCGCGCAGCATCATCCCCATCGACTCGAGCAGCCGCGCTTCGTCGCCGGTCGGGAACAGCACGTGCAGCGACGACACGTCGCTCTGCTCGGCGAACGCGAGCAGCGTGGCCGCGAGCCGGCGGCGTGCGTCGTCGTCGGCCGCGAGCAGGCGCGTGCCCTGCACGGGCGTGAACGGCACCGCGCACAGCAGCTTCGGGTAGTACGACAGGTTGTTGCGCTGGTAAGCGTCGGCCCAGGCCCAGTCGAACACGTATTCGCCGTACGAATGCTGCTTCGCATAGACGGGCGCGGCGGCCGCGAGCCGGCCCGTGCGCGCATCGGTCAGCGTGACGAAGTGCGGCGACCAGCCGGTGTCGTCGACCGCGCAGCGCGCGACGTGCAGCGCGTCGAGGAATTCGTGGCGCAGGAACGGCGTTGGCTGCGCGTCGCGCTCAAGCAGCGCGTTCCATTCGTCCGCCGGTACTTCGGCGGGGGACGACAGGATGCCCGTGCGATAATCGATGCGTTCGTGTTTCAAGCGTGAATCCGTACTGTTGGAGCCGCCGGATGCGTGCCGCCGTGGCCTGTATCCGAGGCGTTTTCGTCAGCCGTTCAGGGCGCGCCGCCGGGTTGCGCCGATCCCGTCATGAAGACCCGACTCGCTCTCGCCCAGATCAACGTCACCGTCGGCGATTTCGCCGGCAACGTCGCGCGGATCGTCGCGGCCGCCCGCGCCGCGCACAACGATGGTGCGCAACTGATGGTCGCACCCGAACTCGCGCTGTCCGGCTATCCGCCGGAAGACCTGCTGCTGCGGCCCGCGTTCTATGCGGCCGCAGCGGCCGCGCTCGACACGCTCGCCGAAGCGCTGCGCGCGTTCGACGGGCTCGCGGTGCTGGTCGGTCATCCACTGCGCGGCGCTGGCGCCGATCCCGACGATGCGCGCGCGTCAGCGGTCGATGGTAATGCAAACCGCCCGATCGAGCGCGGCGTGCCGCCGTCCGACACCTACAACGCGGTGTCGCTGATCGTCGGCGGCGAGATCGTCGGCACCTACCGCAAGCAGGATCTGCCGAACGCCGACGTGTTCGACGAGAAGCGCTATTTCGCGACCGACGCCCGGCCGCTCGTGTTCGAGCTGAACGGCGTGAAATTCGGCGTGATCATCTGCGAGGACGCGTGGCATGCGTCGGCCGCGCAGATCGCGAAGGCCGCCGGCGCGCAGGTGCTGCTGATCCCGAACGGTTCGCCGTACCACATGAACAAGGAAGCGCTGCGCATCGACATCCTGCGCGCGCGGATCCGCGAAACCGGCTTGCCGATGGTGTACGTGAACCTCGTCGGCGGGCAGGACGAGCTCGTGTTCGACGGCGGCTCGTTCGTGCTCGATGCGCAGGGCGCGCTCGTCGCGAAGATGCCGCAGTTCGACGAAGGGCATGCGATCGTCGAATTCGACGGGGCGCGACCGCTGCCCGGCGCGATCGCGCCCGAGCTGTCGGTCGACGCGCAGGTCTATCGCGCGCTCGTGACCGGCGTGCGCGACTACATCGGCAAGAACGGCTTTCCCGGCGCGCTGATCGGGCTGTCGGGCGGCGTCGATTCGGCGCTGGTGCTGGCCGTCGCCTGCGACGCGCTCGGCCCCGAGCGCGTGCGCGCGGTGATGATGCCGTCGCGCTACACGGCCGACATCTCGACCACCGACGCGGCGGAGATGGCGCGGCGCGTCGGCGTGCGCTACGACGAGATCGCGATCGCGCCGATGTTCGACGCGTTCCGCGCGGCGCTCGCGGTCGAATTCGCGGGCCGCGCGGAGGATGCGACGGAGGAGAACATCCAGGCGCGCATCCGCGGCACGCTGCTGATGGCGCTGTCGAACAAGTTCGGCTCGATCGTGCTGACGACCGGCAACAAGAGCGAGATGGCGGTCGGCTACTGCACGCTGTACGGCGACATGGCCGGCGGCTTCGCGGTGATCAAGGACATCGCGAAAACGCTGGTCTACCGGCTGTGCCGCTATCGCAACGCGACCGCCGACTACGGCCCGCGCGACGTGATCCCCGAGCGGATCCTGACGCGCGCGCCGTCGGCCGAGCTGCGCGAGAACCAGACCGACCAGGACAGCCTGCCGCCGTACGACGTGCTCGACGCGATCATGCGGATGTACATGGAGGAGGACCGGCCGCTCGCGGAGATCGTCGCGGCCGGGTATGCCCAGGCCGACGTCGAGCGCGTGACGCGGCTCATCAAGGTCAACGAATACAAGCGCCGCCAGGCGCCGATCGGCATTCGCGTCACGCATCGCGCGTTCGGGCGCGACTGGCGCTATCCGATCACGTCACGCTTTACCGAGCGGGTCGACTGAGCCGTGTCGGGCCGTACGCGAGGGGCCGGCTTACGGCTTACACTTACGGCTTGAAATCGGCATCGCGATTTTTCATCCAAACGAGCATCGAGGGACAACCATCATGAAACGCATTACCGCCATCATCAAGCCGTTCAAGCTGGACGAAGTCCGCGAAGCGCTCGCCGAAGTCGGCCTCACCGGGCTGACCGTGACGGAAGTGAAGGGCTTCGGCCGTCAGAAGGGGCACACCGAGCTGTATCGCGGCGCCGAATACGTCGTCGACTTCCTGCCGAAGATGAAGATCGAGGTGGTCGTCGCGGAAGCGCAGGTCGACCAGGTGATCGACGCGGTGATCGGCGCGGCGCGCACGGGCAAGATCGGCGACGGCAAGATCTTCGTGTCGGACGTCGAGCGCGTGATCCGCATCCGCACCGGCGAAGAGAACGAAGCGGCGGTCTGAGCGCCGCTTCCGGCTGATTCGGCTCGAATTCGGCTGATTCGGCCGATTCCCCGCATCCGGCGCATTCGGCCGAACGAGCCGCGGGCCGCACGAAGGCGGCCCGCCAATAAAAAACGGTGCGGATACCCGGATGGGTACCGCACCGATACGCGCCTCTCGCAGCAGCGTGGAAAGTGTTGTCGAATCGTTCTTTGGACGGCGCCTGATCAGAACAGGTGCTGGATGCCGGCGTAGACGCCCGTCTGGCTGCCGCCCGGATGCGGGTTGCCGGTCGACACGGCGGTGCCTGCACCGTTCGCGTTCAGGCCGAAGTTGGCCGTCGAGCTGTTGCGCACCGTCGCGACCTGCAGGTCGAACAGCGTGCGCTTCGAGATGTTGTACGAACCGCCGACCGTGTAGATGTTCGCGTTGCCGCCGCCGTGGTTCGCATTCACGTGGTACACGGCCGCGATCAGCGCTGCCGCCGGCGTTGCCTGCCACGTCACGCCGCCCCAGACCTGCTGGGTGCCGGTGATGCCGTTGTTGACGGCCGGGCCGCCGCTGCCGTCCGCGTGCGACGACTGATAAGCCGCCTGCAGCTTGAACTGGCCGAGGAACACGTTCACGCCGGCGAAGTATTCACGCGAGTAGTTGAACACGTCCGAGAAGCGGCCGTTGCTGTCGCGCGTTTCGTCGTAGATGCCGCGCAACTGGAACAGCGAGTTCGTGTACGTGACCTGCGCACCGGCTGCACGACCCGGCTGGCCGGCCGTCGTGTTGCCGTTGAAGCTGGTCGAGTTCGAGAACGCGAACTGGCCGTAGAAGTCGAGGCCGTAGAACGACGGCGACTGGTACGACACGTTGTTGCTGGTCTTGTTCCAGTTGCGGCCGCGCACGAGCGACGCCGACGACCAGCTCGACTGGCCCAGCGGATCGAAGTCCCACACGCCGTTCGCGATCGCGAGTTCGCGACCCAGCAGCAGCGTACCGTAGCGGTCGTTCGAGATACCGACGGTCGCGAAACGATCCCAGATCGAGCCGCTGAAGCCGCCCGTCATCGTGTTGAACGCGCCTTCGAGGTGGAACAGGACCTTGTTGCCGCCACCGATGTCCTCGCTACCCTTCAAGCCCCACAGGCTCGTGCCCCAGTCGCCGCTTTCCGCGCGCACTTGGTGGCCATTCTGCAGGCCGTTGAGGTACTCGAGGCCGGCATCCAGGCGACCATACAGCGTCACGCTGCTCTGCGCGTGCGCCGTAACCACCCCAGCAGCCATCAGCGCGGCCGCGACCAAAGCTTTCTTCATCATCTCCTCCATACCCTGTCAAAAAGTCAACCCAGACTGCACGAGATGCCCGGCGCGGCGAGCGTCGGGCAAAAGCGAAAAGCGGGATAACCAGGGAGACCTCGTGCAAGGCCGGTAAGCGCGGCACGCGGGCAAGCGGACGGAAAAACCGTTGAGCGGTCCCGCGCAGCCGGGTCGGCTTGCGGGGTCTCCTTGTTGTGTCGTGAAGCTAAACTACATTTCACGAACTTCGTTTTGCTACTTTGGTTACTAATTTAGCAAAAATACAATTTTGTGGCGATGGAAATCGTTGTTTGACTAACACGTGTCGCCAATTTGCCATGCAACACAGTACAAAGCGGGTGCCCACGCGCTGGTCGATCCCAGGAAAACCCTTGCCAGAGAAGGGAGACACGGAAGCGGCGGGGATGGGTCAAGGATTGCCACTATTGACGTTCGCGGAGCGCCGGCGTAGGCGTTTCGGGCGCGCAATTGGTAAGTATTTCGTAATAAATTGACGGTGCTTCGTCATCACCTGACGCTGCCGCAAACGCATGCCTGAAATGCGTTTCCGCCCGTCGTCGTCGTGGTCCGCAGTGCCCGGCTCAGGCGGACCCCTGCGCCGGCCGCGCGTCGAGCAGCTGAGCGCGCAACCACTTGTGCGCATCGTTGCGCGCGTGCTTCACGTGCGAATAGACCTTCACCGTATAGCGGGGGATCTCGAACGGCGCAGGGAAGAGGCGGATCGGCGCCGCATGGCGCAGCGCCTGCGCGGCACGGTTCGGCACCGTCATCAGCAGCGCCGACTCCGCGATCACGAACGGTGCGGCCAGCACGCTCGGCAACTGCACGGCGACCTGCCGCGCGAGGCCGAGCCGGTCGAGCACGTAGTCGACCACGCCGCGCGACTCGTTCCACGGCGTGACCAC
Source organism: Burkholderia sp. Nafp2/4-1b (assembly GCF_003635165.1). Taxonomy (GTDB): domain Bacteria; phylum Pseudomonadota; class Gammaproteobacteria; order Burkholderiales; family Burkholderiaceae; genus Burkholderia. Next base: position 378,260 of record NZ_ML058605.1, read on the forward strand.
CACGTGGCGCGCGGCCAGATACCGGTCGAGCGTCAGCCGCCGGCGGATGTCGGGATGCGCGGCGCTCGCGATCACCACGTAGTCGTCCGAGAACCAGTCGAAATCCTCGATGCCGGGCACGTCGGCGGCCGATTCCTCGTGATAGCCGAGGGCGAAATCGATGCGGCCGGCCGCGAGCTCGTCGATCGCGATCTTGCGGTCGGAGTGGACGACGCGGATCCGCAGCCGCGGCGCGACCTGCTCGATGCGCGCGAGCAGCGCCGGCAGCACGGCGAACGCCATGTAGTCGCTCGCGGCGAACACGAACGTGCGGTCGCTTAGCGCCGGATCGAAGCGGCGCGCGCGGGCGAGCCCCTTCGACATCGTGTCGAGCGCGTCGCCGGCCCACGCGGCGATGTCGTCCGCGCGCACGGTCGGCTGCATCTCGTTGCCGAGGCGCACGAACAGCGCATCGCCGATCGCGTCGCGCAGCCGTGCCAGTGCGTGACTGAGCGCGGACGGGCTCATCGCCAGCTCGTGCGCGGCCGCGGCGACCGAGCGGTGGCGGTACAGCGCGTCGAATGCGAGCAGCAGGTTCAGGTCGAGACGGCGCAACTCGGGATGCATCATGTTCATGTCCGGATGAAGAAACTGCACTTCCTGCAGTTGTGCCGTGAACGTAGCATGTCGATCAGAGCGGCGTCACGCGTCACGCCTCATGCGCAGTTGCGCGGCCGGCCGCGCATTCCGTTTTCAGTTCGGGCCGAAGGAGGGCTCCCTGTCGTGCAAATCGATATCCGTCCCGCGACCGTCGCCGACGTGCCGCAAATCCTGCGTTTCATCACCGAGCTGGCCGTCTACGAGAAGGCCGAGCATGAAGTGGTCGCGACGCCCGCGTCGCTCGAGCACAGCCTGTTCGACGCAGGCTCGCCGGCGCGCGCGCTGATCTGCGAGGTCGACGGCGAGCCGGCCGGCTTTGCCGTGTATTTCTTCTCGTATTCGACGTGGCTTGGCCGCCAGGGGCTGTATCTCGAGGATCTGTACGTGTCGCCGCGCTTTCGCGGCGCGGGCGCCGGGCTGCGGCTGCTGAAGGCGCTCGCGCGCATCGCCGTGGACACCGGCTGCGGGCGTTTCGAATGGAGCGTGCTCGACTGGAACGAGCCGGCGATCCGCTTCTACGAAAGCGTGGGCGCCGCGCCGCAAAGCGAATGGGTCCGCTATCGGCTCGCGGGCGAAGCGCTGCGCGCGTTCGCCGACGGCGCGCCGGTGGACGCCGCGTAAACGGAAAACGGGCGCCGCCTGGCGCCCGCCTGGTGCAAGCACGACGCCGTCGTGCGCGTTACTTGAGGCTGCCCGACAGAAACGCGCGCAGGCGCTCGCTCTTCGGATTCACCAGCACCTCGGACGGCACGCCTTCTTCCTCGACGCGCCCCTGGTGCAGGAACATCACGTGATTCGACACGTTGCGCGCGAAGCCCATCTCGTGCGTGACGACGATCATCGTGCGGCCTTCCTCGGCGAGCTTCTGCATCACCTTCAGCACTTCGCCGACGAGCTCCGGATCGAGTGCCGACGTCGGCTCGTCGAACAGCATCACGTCGGGATGCATCGCGAGCGCACGCGCAATCGCGACACGCTGCTGCTGGCCGCCCGACAGATGCGACGGGTACTGCTTCTCGACGCGCGGCGCGAGGCCGACCTTCTCGAGATATTCACGCGCGCGATCCTCGGCTTCCTTCTTCGGGATGCCGAGCACGTTGACGGGCGCTTCCATCACGTTCTCGAGCACGTTCATGTGCGACCAGAGGTTGAAGTGCTGGAACACCATCGACAGCTTGGTGCGCACGCGCTGCAGTTGCTTCGCATCGGCCGCGCGCAGCGCGCCCGTCTTGTCCTTCGTGGTGCGCACTTCCTCGCCGTCGACGACGATGCGGCCGGCGTTCGGCTGCTCGAGGAAGTTGATACAGCGCAGCATCGTGCTCTTGCCGGAACCGGACGAGCCGATCACGCTGATCACGTCGCCCGAGTTCGCCTTCAGCGACACGCCCTTGAGCACCTCGTTGTCGCCGTACCGCTTGTGGAGATCGTCGACGAACAGCTTCTGAGTCTGGGAATTCATGAATAGTCCTGCGAAAACTTACTTGCCTTGCGGGCGCAGATACGCGAGCCAGCGACGCTCGGCCTGGCGGAACAGCCACACGAGCGTGAACGAGATCACGAGATAGAGCAGGGCGGCGATGCCGAATGCGTGGAACGACATGTAGGTCGCCGAGTTCACGTCGCGCGCGATCTTCAGGATGTCCGGCACGGTCGCGGTGAAGGCCACCGTCGTCGCATGCAGCATCAGGATCACTTCGTTGCTGTACAGCGGCAGCGCGCGGCGCAGCGCCGACGGCAGGATCACGCGGCGATACATCGTGAAGGTGGACATCCCGTACGCGCGCGCAGCCTCGATCTCGCCGTACGACGTCGCCTTGATCGCACCCGCGAAGATCTCGGTGGTGTACGCGCAGGTGTTCAGCGTGAACGCGAGCAGCGTGCAGTGCATCCCGTCGCGGAAGAACGCGTCGAGCAGCGGCGTGCCGCGCACGGCCTGCAGGCTGTAGAGGCCGGTGTAGCAAAGCAGCAGCTGCACGTAGAGGGGCGTGCCGCGAAACACGTACGTATAGAGCCACACGGCGCTCGACAGCCATTTCTTCTTCGATACGCGGGCCACCGCGAGCGGCACCGACAGGCAGAAGCCGAGGCCGATCGACACGACCAGCAGCCACAGCGTGATGGCAACGCCGGTGATCCGGAAGCCGTCGGTGTAGAGGTAGTTGCGCCAGTATTCTTGGATGAGTTCGATCATAGGTCAGCCTTGCGGACACCGGTCGAGTAGCGCTTTTCGAGCCACATCAGCACGAAGTTCGAGATCGTCGTGATGGCGAGGTAAACGGCACCGGCGATCAGCGTGAAGAAGAAGAACCGCAGCGTGCCCTTGCCGGCGTCCTGCGACGCCTTCACGACATCGGCCAGGCCGATGATCGACACGAGCGCGGTCGACTTCACGAGCACCTGCCAGTTGTTGCCGATGCCCGGCAGCGCGAAGCGCATCATCTGCGGGAACATGATCCGCGCGAACACCTGCCAGCTGGTCATCCCGTACGCGCTGCCGGCTTCGAGCTGGCCGCGCGGCACCGACAGGAACGCACCGCGGAAGGTCTCGGTGAAGTACGCGCCGTAGATGAAGCCGAGCACGAGCACGCCGGCGAGGAACGGGTCGATGTCGATCTGGTCCCAGCCGAGCGCGTCGGTCGCCATGTTCAGCCAGATCTGCAGGCTGTAGAACAGCAGCAGCATCAGCACGAGATCGGGTACGCCGCGGATCAGCGTCGTGTAGACGGTGCCGACGCCGTTCGTGAAGCGGTTGCGCGACAGCTTCGCACCCGCGCCGAGCAAGCCCAGCAGGAACGACAGCGCGAGCGAAAGCACCGCCAGTTTGACGGTTTGCCAGGTGCCTGCGAGGATCAGCGGGCCGTAGCCTTGTAGAAACATATGTGGTCCCTGGTGTGGTCCCTGGGGTGTCCCCGAAGGCGCACGCGGTGCGCCGCGAAAGACCCGTTCGCCCAAGCTGCGCGGAACGCCCCGTACGTATCATGACCGTCCGCCCCGGCAACGGTGCCGGGCCAGCCCGTCGCGCGAGCGGCGGGGGAGGGGGGGGGCGGCGCGTGGTTGACTGCCTGTACTGCCGGACGCGGGGCCGCCCCCGCATCCGCTTGCCGCCATTGTCGGCGCTCAGCGCGCCGAGTAGACGCTGAACGAGAAATACTTGTGCGACAGCCGGTCGTACGTGCCGTCCTTGTGCATGTCGGCCAGCGCCTTGTTGATCTTGAGCTTCAGGTCCGTGTCGTCCTTGCGCAGGCCGATCGCGGTGCCGTCGCCGATCGTCTTCGGATCCTTCACTTCCGGCCCGGCGAAGGCGAAACCCTTGCCGCGCGGCGTGCGCAGGAAGCCGTAGTCGGCCTGCAGCTCATCCTGCAGCGTCGCGTCGAGGCGGCCCGAGCCGAGATCGGCATAGACCTGGTCCTGGTTCTGGTAAGGCACGATCGTCACGCCCTGCGGTTCCCAGTACGCCTTCGCATAGGATTCCTGCGTCGAGCCCTGCTCGACACCGACGCGCTTGCCCTTCAGCGATGCGACCGTCGGCAGCAGCGGCGAGCCGGCCTTCGCGATCATCCGCGCGGGCGCGTCGTACACCTTGTCGGAGAAGTCGATCTGTTCGCGGCGCTTGTCCGTGACGGTCAGCGACGACACGATCACGTCGTACTTCTTCGCCTTCAGCGCGGGGATGATCCCGTCGAGATCCTGCGAGACCCACACGCATTTCACGTTGATCCGCTTGCAGATTTCCTTGGTGAGATCGACGTCGAAACCGACGATCTCGCCGCTCGGCGCGGTCGACTCGAACGGCGGGTAGCTGGCATCGACACCGATTCGCACGGTCTTCCACTCTTTCGCGAAGGCGCTGCCCGCCACGAGGGCGAGGGCGGCGCACAGGGCGGCCTTCTTCATTTGCATGCTTTTGTCGCTCACTTCCGGGGGGCGCTCGCGGCCGGTCGGGCCGGGCGCCGCGGCGTATTCTAGACGGCCAAAATTCGTGTTTCGGCGCGCTGGCAACGGCGCCCGCCGGACGGGCGAACGCCAAAAGGGCGGTATTTTACCCGAACGCGATACCCGGAAAACGGCAATCCGGCGCGACCGATCGATTCCTCGAACCGGCCGTTGCGACAATCGTGGTATTCGCAACGAGTATTGCGTTGATTGGATTCGTCGATGCAACGATGCGGTGCGCCGGCGCTGGCGCCGGATTGTGGCGCGCGTGGAGCGCCCCTACAGTACAGGTAAACCCGAAGAACTAAAATCTGCCTGCCGGAGTTCGATGTGGCGTCCGGACGGCGCACCTACGTGCACGTGGCGCGCGGCGACGTGGAGGTCAACGGCCACGCGCTGGCCGCAGGCGACGGCGCGCGGATCGCCGGGGTGGATGCGGTCGCGTTCGCGCGCGGCCGGGCGGCCGAGGTGCTGCTGTTCGACGTCGCCTGAAATGAAACAGGGGACGCGGGCCAGGCGCCCGCGTCCCCTCCGATGCCGCCCGGTGAGGCGGCCTGCCGGCTTACTGCGCCGGCGCCGACGCGGCCTTGGCCGCGCGGTGCTGCTGCCAGCGTTCCTTCATCTTCTCGTGACGCTGCTCCATCTGCGCGAATTGCTGCTTCAGCGCGGTACTGACCGTCGTCTTCTGCTGGTCGTTCAGCCCGTTGTAGAACGCGAGCCACGCGGCCGAGCTCTGCTCGCGCAACTGCGCGTTCTGCTGCTCGGCCTGCTGGCGGGCGGCGTGCATCGCGCTCAGGTCGAGGATCGGCTGGTTCTGCTGGGCCTTGAACTGCTCGCGCATCTGCTCGTGGCTCTTGCGCATCGCTTCATGGTTCTGCTTCATCGTGTTGACGGCAGTCTGCCATTGCTGTTCCTGCGACGCGTTCAGCTTGAGCTGGTCGTGCAGTTTGATGATCGCGCCGAACGGGCCGCCTTCATGGCCGCCGTGCATGTGATGCATGCCCGGGCCGCCCGGCGGCGGCATGTCGTTGGGTTGCGCGGCATGCGCGGTGCCGAATGCGAGAGCGAGCACGGTGGCGGCCGCAATGGCCACGCGGGATGTCTTCTTATACATTTCAGAAACTCCTTGAATCGAGAGGGTCCGGCGATGCGGTGCGCGGGGTGGCCCATGTGCCGCATCCGGTAAGACGCAGGTTAGCGGGGCGTCCCCGGGCGGGTGTTACGCGGGATGGCGGCCCGATTACGGTGCATTACAGTTCCCTTGCGCGGTAACCCGCAGTAACCCTTTCGTTCCTTTGTTTCGTTCTTCGACTCCGCCCTCGCGCGGTAAACTTCGAGCCATGACTACCCAGATCCTCATCGTCGACGACGACCAAGAACTCCGAGACCTGCTGCGCGACTATCTCGTGCGCCAGGGGATGGAAGTGTCCGTGCTGCACGACGCGGCGACGCTCGAGAAGCGCCTCGAGCGCGAGCGGCCCGACCTGATCGTGCTGGACCTGATGATGCCGGGCGTCGACGGCCTGACCGCGCTGCGCCAGCTGCGCGCGGCCGGCGACGACATCCCCGTGATCATGCTGACGGCGCGCGCGGACGACGTCGACCGCATCGTCGGGCTCGAACTCGGCGCGGACGACTACCTCGGCAAGCCGTTCAACCCGCGCGAGCTGCTCGCGCGCGTGCAGGCCGTGCTGCGCCGCCGCCGCGCGACGCCGTCGGCGGCGGCACCCGAACAGCGCGAGCCGTTCGCGTTCGGCCGCTTCCTGCTCGACTTCCAGGCGCGCACGCTGTCGGTCGACGGCAAGCCGGCCACGTTGTCGAGCAGCGAATTCGCGCTGCTGAAGATTTTCGTGAACCACGCGCTGCGCACGCTCACGCGCGAGCGGCTGCTCGAGCTGCTGCACGGGCCCGAGTACGACGGCACCGACCGCGGCATCGACGTCCAGGTGTGGCGCCTGCGCCGCATCCTCGAAACGGATCCGTCGACGCCGCGCTTCATCCAGACGGTGCGCGGGCGCGGCTACGTGTTCGTGCCCGACGGCGAGGCCCATGCGCAAACCCATTGATTCACTGTTCGGGCGGCTGGCGCTGCTGGTCGTCGGCGTGCTGCTCCTGTCGCACTTCGCGTGGTTCTTCGCGATGCGCCTGGAGCGTAACCAGATGCAGACGCGTTATGCGGTCGAGGAGGCCGCGTTCCTCGTCGACGCGGTGCGCCAGCACGTCGAGCGCACGCCGGACCAGCCGCTGCCGTCGCGCGTGCGGCTCGTGGCGCCCGGCAGCCCGGACGTGCCGAAGGACGACGCTTCGAAGCTGCCGGCGCCGCTCAAGCGCTTCCGCGACGACGTGAGCGAGCGGATGCCGGCCGGTACCCAGGTCGAGATCGGCGCGCCGGGCCATCCGCCGGTGCTGTGGGTCAAGGAGCCGACCGATCGCAACTGGATCGTGGTGCCGGTGCAGCCGCTGCGCCCGCCGCGCTCGCTCGACCGGATGCTGCTGTGGCTCGGCACGATTTTCTCGGCCGGCGTGATCGCCGCGCTGTTCGCGGCGTGGCAGCTGCAGCAGCCGCTGCGCTCGCTGGCGCGCGCGGTCGCGCGCTTCGGCCGCGGCCAGCCGGTGCCGCCGCTGCGCGAGCGCGGCCCGCGCGAGCTGCGCCAGCTCACGCACGGCTTCAATCAGATGGTGGAACAGGTATCGCAGGCCGAAAGCGATCGCGCGGTGATGCTGGCCGGCGTCGCGCACGACCTGCGCACGCCGCTCGCGCGGATGCGCCTGCGCGCCGAAATGATGGACGACGCGCGGCTGCGCGACGGCGTGGTGCGCGATGTCGACTCGATGTCGCACATCGTCGACCAGTTCCTCGTGTTCGCGCACGGCGGCGCCGATCGCAGCGAGCCGGTGCCGGTCGACCAGACCTGCGAGCGGATCGCGCGCAGCTATCGGGCGGTCGCGCCGAACGCACCGGCGGTCCAGACGCATCTGGCCGCCGACGCAGGCTTCCGCCTGCCGACCGCGACCCTCGACCGGATCCTGTCGAACCTGCTGGACAATGCGCACGCGTACGGCGCGCCGCCCGTGCTCGTCGAGACGGCGCGTACGCCGACGGGTTATGTGCTGGCGGTCAGCGACAGCGGCGGCGGGATTGCGCCGCGCGATCTGGCGGCCGCGACGCGGCCGTTCGTGCGGCTCGACCCGGCGCGCGGCGGGAACGGCCACAGCGGGCTGGGGCTCGCGATCGTCGAGCGGCTCGTGCTGAGGCTGGGCGGGGCGTGCGAGATCGGCAACCGTCCCGAGGGCGGCCTGCGCGTCGCGATGACGTTCCCGTTCGACGTGGTGCCGAAGGACGAACCGCACGCACAGGCCGCGTAAGCGGCGGAGGCGGCGCCTGCCGGGCAGGCGCCGCGCGGCGTCACTCGCCGAACAGCGTGCCGAGCGTCTCGGCGGCGTTGCTGTCGATGGTGTTGTAGGTCACGCTCGTGGCCTCGAAGATATAGACGGTCGTATAGCGGCCGAGGCGCTCCAGGATTTCCTCCTGCAGCGATTCCGGCACGACGTTCATGTTCAGGTACCACGCCGTCGACGACAGTCGGGTCTGGAACGACCCGTATTCCTGCATCAGCTCGTAGAACGCATCGGCGTCCTGATCGCGGCAGACGATCACCAAATTTCCTGCCATTCCCTTCCTCCCGCTGGTCGGTCAATCCCCGTGGACGGCCTGTCGGCAGACCCGAGGGGCTAGCCCCGATCATACCCGCTTCGCCGCGATCGCCCGCTGACGTCCGGCATGGTTTGCGCGCGTGTGGCCGCTGGCGGGTTCCCGGCCGGCCCGGATCACGGCATAATTCGGGGCCTGCATGCCGGCCGGCCGACTGCGGCCGGGCTGCGCCGCACCGCGCGTTCGCCGGCGCGCCGGGCACGCTCCGTGCACCGCCCGCGTCCCGCGGCGCCGCGCCGGCCCCGAACGGTTGAACCTGAAATACAGGTTGGTGTAGTGTCGTGCCGTCGCGGCCTGCCGCGCCGCAGCGCAGCTTGCACGCACGGCGCCCGCGCCGGCGTGACATCGTGAATCAATCGAATTACCGCGTCGAATTACCGCGCCCGAGCGCTTTGCCATGAATCAACATCGTCTGCCGGCTTCGTTCGGCCTTACCGGGGAGGGCGCCTGATGGACGTCGGATTCTTCAATCCGAACCGGACCGCCAACGCGTCCGCGTGGCGCGTCCTGCCGAACCGGTGGGACTTCATCGCGTTCCCGCTGATCATCTGCCTGATCGCGATGGCGGTCGTCGGGTTTCATGAAACGATGGCGCCGATCGGGACCCTTCAGACCCAGAAGATCTCGCTCGATCCGTCGAACCTGCCCGAATACGCGCTGCGCACCACGCTGCGGATGCTCGCCGCGATGGTCGCGTCGCTCGTGTTTACGCTCGTCTACGGCACGCTCGCGGCCAAAAGCCGGCGCGCGGGGATGGTGCTGATCCCGATCCTCGACATCCTGCAGTCGGTGCCGGTGCTCGGCTTCATCTCGTTTACGGTCACGTTCTTCCTCGCATTGTTCCCGAGCCGCGTGCTCGGCGCCGAGCTCGCGGCGATCTTCGCGATCTTCACGAGCCAGGCGTGGAACATGACGTTCAGCTTCTACCAGTCGCTGCGCACGGTGCCGCGCGATCTGGACGAGGTGTCGCGCGGCTTTCACCTGACGTCGTGGCAGCGCTTCTGGAAGCTCGAGGTGCCGTTCTCGATGCCGGGCCTGATCTGGAACATGATGATGTCGATGTCGGGCGGCTGGTTCTTCGTCGTCGCGTCGGAGGCGATCACCGTCGGCAACCAGACGATCACGCTGCCGGGGATCGGCGCGTATCTCGCGCAGGCGATCTCGGACAAGAACTTCGTCGCGATCGGCTGGGTGATCCTCACGATGACGGTCGTGATCCTCGCGTACGACCAGTTCCTGTTCCGCCCGCTGATCGCATGGGCCGACAAGTTCCGGATGGAGAACACCGCGTCGGGCGATGCGCCGCAATCGTGGCTGCTCGACCTCGTGCGCCGCACGCGCCTGATCCATCAGCTGCTCGTGCCGGCCGGCTGGTTCTTCGCGAAGGCCGCGCGGATTCCGCTGCGCCTGCCGCTGTCGGGTGCGATGCGCTTCGCGCTGCCGAAAGTCGAGAAGAAGGCGTCGCGCACGGTCGACATCGCGTGGGCGGCCCTCGTGCTGCTCGGCACCGCGTATATCGTGTGGCGCGTCGTCAGCTTCGTGTCGACCGGCGTCACGATGGGCGAGGTCGGTCACGTGATCGTGCTCGGCCTCATCACGCTGGTGCGCGTGGTCGTGCTGATCGCGATCGCGTCGGTGATCTGGGTGCCGGTCGGCGTGTGGATCGGGCTGCGCCCGAAGCTCGCCGAGAAGCTGCAGCCGGTCGCGCAGTTCCTCGCCGCGTTCCCGGCGAACCTGCTGTTCCCGGTGTTCGTGATCGTGATCGCGCGCTTCCACCTGAACCCGGATATCTGGCTGTCGCCGCTGATCGTGCTCGGCACGCAGTGGTATATCCTGTTCAACGTGATCGCCGGCGCGACGTCCTATCCGAACGACTATCGCGAAGCGGCGACGAACTTCCGGATCCGCGGCTGGCAGTGGTGGCGCCAGGCGATCCTGCCCGGCATCTTCCCGTACTACGTGACCGGCGCGATCACCGCTTCGGGCGGCGCATGGAACGCGAGCATCGTGTCGGAAGCGGTGCAGTGGGGCACGACCAGGATCGAGGCGCACGGCCTCGGCGCATACATCGCGCAGACCACCGCCGCCGGCGACTTTCCGAAGATCATCCTGGGCATCGCCGTGATGTCCCTGTTCGTTACCCTGTTCAACCGCCTGCTGTGGCGCCCGCTGTATGCCTTCGCCGAAGCGAAGCTGCGGCTCGACTGAGACCGATCGAGAGCGAAACGCGATGCACAATCCGAATGCTGTAAACGCCCCCATCCAGACGTCCCAGCCCCCGCGTCCCGGCGAAGAAATCCTGCGCGTCGATCACGTTTGCCGCGGCTTCAACAAGACGCAGGGCGAACTGCTCGTGCTCGACGACGCGAACCTGTCGCTGCGCGAAGGCGAGATCGTCGGGCTGCTCGGCCGTTCCGGGTCGGGGAAATCGACGCTGCTGCGGATCATCGCCGGGCTGATCGAGCCGACCGGCGGTGAAGTGACCTATCTCGGCAAGCCGCTGAACGGCCCGGCCGAAGGCGTCGCGATGGTGTTCCAGACCTTCGCGCTGTTCCCGTGGCTGACCGTGCTGCAGAACGTCGAAGCCGGGCTGGAAGCGCTTGGCGTCGGCGCACGCGAGCGGCGCGAACGTGCGCTCGCCGCGATCGACCTGATCGGTCTCGACGGTTTCGAGAACGCGTATCCGCGCGAGCTGTCGGGCGGGATGCGGCAGCGCGTCGGCTTCGCGCGTGCGCTCGTGGTCGATCCGACGATCCTGCTGATGGACGAGCCTTTTTCGGCGCTCGACGTGCTGACCGCCGAAACGCTGCGTACCGACCTGCTGGACCTGTGGACGCAGGGCCGGATGCCGATCAAGTCGGTGCTGATCGTCACGCACAACATCGAGGAAGCGGTGTTCATGTGCGACCGGATTCTGGTGCTGTCGTCGAACCCGGGCCGCGTGATCGCTGAAATCAAGGTGCCGTTCAAGCACCCGCGCAACCGTCTCGACCCGGCGTTCCGCAAGCTGGTCGACGACATCTACGCGAAGATGACCGCGCGCCAGACCGGCGAGGCGACGAAGAAGGGGCTGGAGCTCGGCAGCTGGCTGCCGCAGGTGTCGACCAACCTGATGGCCGGCCTGATCGAGACGCTCGCGATGGCGCCGTACCATGGCCGCGCGGACATGCCGGAAATCGCGCGCACGCTGCATCTGGAAGTGGACGATCTGTTCCCGATCGCCGAAGTGCTGCAGTACCTCGGTTTCGCGGACGTGCGCGAAGGCGACGTGTTCCTGACGCCGCCGGGGCGCGTGTTCGCCGAATTCGGCACGCAGGAACGCAAGCTGATGTTCGCCGATCACCTGCTCAAGCACGTGCCGCTCGCCGCGCGGATCAAGAAGGTGCTGAACGAACGCCCGGGCCATCGCGCGCCGCGCGTGCGCTTCGAGCAGGAGCTGGAGGATTTTCTGTCGGACGGCGCGGCCGAGGAAACGCTCGACGCGGTGATCGACTGGGGCCGTTACGGCGAGATCTTCTCGTACAACGACCAGACCGAAATCTTCAGTCTCGAGGACGTCGAGTCCTGAGCCGCCGGGCCGGGCCGTGCGGCCCGGCATCCGTATGCGATGCGCATGTCGTCGCGCGCCGCGCAGCGCATCGTTACTGCAGGTTGCCCCACCGATCGACGGCCGGCTCCGCCGCCGCCCACTTCCAGTGCGTGCCTTGCTGGCACGCACTCGCGAAATACCAGTCGGCCTTGTCGCCGTCCTTCACCGAGAACGCGAATTCCTTGCACAGCGCAAGCGCCGTCGCATACGCGCGCGCCACGCGCACCTCGCCTTCGCCGTTTTCCAGCGGCAGCGTGTTCTTCACCTTCCACGGCTTCACTTCGCCGACGGCCAGGCTGCCGGCCACCTTCGCGATCGCGTCCTGCTGGTTCTGATGGAGCTGCTTCATCGTGCGTTTGACGGCCTCGTCGGTCGCCGCCTGCACCGCGATGCCGACCCCGACGCCAACGGCCGGGTTCGCGGTGACGAGGCCCGTTGCCGCGCCGGCAAGGGCGCCGCTTGCCGCGCCGACCGACCCGCAGCCCGACAACGCGGCGCTGGCCGCGCACAACGCGCCGATCGCCGCGATACGGAGCGCGACGCTCATTGCAGCGCGCCCCAGCGTTCGGTCGCCGGCTCCGCCGACGCCCATTTCCACGTCGGGCCGTCGCGACAGATCGTGGCGACGTAGAACGCCGACTGCCCGGCCTTGTCGCCCTTCGCCGGCGTGTCGACCGCGAACACGATTTCCTTGCAGTCGAGCGGGCCGACGCTGATCATCCGGCTGACCGTCACGCGGCCCTGTTCGTCCTCTTCGATCGGGAACGAGTGGTGCGTCGACCACGGCGCGACGCCGCCGACGTCGAGCGGGCCGGCCGCCTTCGCGATCTGTTCCTGCGTGTAGCGGTGCGCGACGCGCTGCGTGTACTGGACGCCCGCGCGCGCGCCGGCCACGGCGCCGAGGCCGATGCCCGTCGCGGCGGCAGCGTTGTTGGTGACCTTGGAGGCGAGCGCGGCGCCCGCGATACCGGCGCCGGCAGTCGCGCCTTCGCTGTACAGCGAGTTGCAGCCGGACAGCAGTGCGGCCGTGGCGAGCGCGGCCAGCGCGATGCGCGCCGGCATGGCCCGACGCGGCGATTCGAAACGAATGTTCATCCCTGAGTGCAAGTCCTGTCTGGGTGAGCGGCGACGCATGCGCGCCCCCTTGCCGCGTCATTGTTTCGCAATCGTCAGAACAACACTGCAAAGCTTTGACAAATCGGGGGCGGAGGCTCGCGCGTACGCGCGGCGCTATTGTCGAACAGATGGTTCGGCAGGGGTCGAAACGTTACAAATTGAAGGTAATTGTTACCTTGAAATGCAAGGAAGCGACCTAGACTGTTTTGTTATGGAATGTTTCTACGACGGCTCCGAGCCGCGCTGCTTATGAAACACCCTGCCATGCGTCGTCCGAAACGGTTTTCGCCCCGGCCGCCCGAGGCGGGCGCCGAGCGCTCGCGTCCGCAGACCGACACGCCGGCCGCACCGCCAGCCGGCGCGCCCAACGAGACGCCGTCCGACGGCGATCACAACCAAGGCGGCGCACGCCCCGAAGGGCTCGACTATCAACGCGACCTCGGCCAGGAGCAGGACGCTTGATCCCGTCGCCGCTGCATTCCGCTGCCGCATTTCATTGCGCTCTTTGTTGCATCGCTCACATCTGAATCGCCGCGCGGCCGCCTTCGGGCCGCCGCGCCCGTCTTGGCGCGCGTCGCGCGTCATCCAATCGAATCGAGGAGGGGAAGCCGCATGAGCAGATTGATCGTGGTATCGAATCGTGTCGCCGCCGGCGAGGACACGCGCCCGAGCGCCGGAGGCCTCGCGGTCGGCGTGATGGACGCGCTGAAGGACACCGGGGGCATGTGGTTCGGCTGGAACGGCGAGATCGTCGGGACGCCTGACACCGCACCCGCGATCCAGCGGGACGGCAACGTCACGTACGCGACGGTCGGGCTCACCCGGCGCGACTACGATCAGTACTACCGCGGCTTCTCGAACGCGACGCTGTGGCCGGTGTTCCACTACCGCAGCGACCTCGCGCGCTTCGACCGGCAGGAGTACGCGGGCTATCTGCGCGTGAACGCGATGCTCGCGAAGCAGCTCGCCGCGCTGCTGAAGCCCGACGACCTGATCTGGGTGCACGACTATCATCTGCTGCCGTTCGCGCATTGCCTGCGCGAGCTCGGCGTGAAGAATCCGATCGGGTTCTTCCTGCACATTCCGTTTCCGTCGCCCGACCTGCTGCGCGTCGTGCCGCCGCACGAGGAACTCGTGAAGTTCATGTGCGCGTACGACATCGCGGGCTTCCAGACCGACGCCGACAAGCAGGCGTTCACCGACTACATCGAGCGGCGCGGGATCGGCGCGGCCAGCGACGACGGGATGCTGCATGCGCACGGCCGTGTCGTGAAGGTCGCCGCCTATCCGATCGGCGTGCATCCGGATGCGATCGCCGAAGCGGCCGTCCAGTACGGCTCGCGCAAGCCGGTGAAGATGCTGCGCGACGCGCTCGACGGCCGCAAGCTCGTGATGAGCGTCGACCGCCTCGACTATTCGAAGGGGCTGGTCGAACGCTTCCAGTCGTTCGAGCGGATGCTCGCCAACGCGCCGGGTTGGCAGGGGCGCGTGTCGCTCGTGCAGATCGCGCCGCCGACGCGCTCCGACGTGCAGACCTACCAGCGCATTCGCGAAACGCTCGAAGGCGAGGCCGGCCGCATCAACGGCCGCTTCTCGCAGCTCGACTGGACGCCGATCCAGTACCTGAACCGCAAGTACGAGCGCAATCTGCTGATGGCGTTCTTCCGGATGTCGCAGGTCGGCTACGTGACGCCGCTGCGCGACGGGATGAACCTCGTCGCGAAGGAATACGTCGCGTCGCAGGACCCGGCCGATCCGGGCGTGCTCGTGCTGTCCGAGTTCGCGGGTGCGGCCGCCGAGCTGACCGGGGCGCTGCTCGTCAATCCGTACGACCTGTCGCAGATGGCGGACGCGCTCGAGCGCGCGCTGTCGATGCCGCTCGCCGAGCGGCAGGCGCGCCATGAAGAGAACCTCGCGCGACTGCGCGGGAACGACCTGTCGGTCTGGCGCGACACGTTCGTCGCCGACCTGCGCAGCGTCGCGGCGGCCGCGTCGGTCACGCAGCGCGCGGGTCGGCGCGCCGCGCATGTCTGAGCGCGTGGAGGCGGGCGGCGGTGTGGTGGCGGCGGGTCGCGGTATCAGGTTGCCGTGTCAGGCCGCGGCGATGCGATCCGAAGCATGCTGACCACCGCGGCAACGGCCGCGAACACCGTGGCGACGTAGAGCGCGATCGTCGGCCCGCGATCGGGCGCCAGCCCGAAAATCAGCGCGACGAGCGCGGCACCGAGCGTCTGGCCGGTCAGCCGCGCGGTGCTCAGCATGCCGCCCGCGCCGCCGCTGCGCTCGCGCGGCGCCGACGACAGCATCGCCCGGTTGTTCGGCGACTGGAACAGCCCGAAACCCGCGCCGCACAGCGCCATCCGCCACACGATGTCGACGGTGCCCGGATGCGCGCCGATCGTCGCGAGCGACAGCAGCCCGGCCGCGAACAGCGCGAGCCCGATCCCGCCGAGGATGCCGGCCGAGTAACGATCCGCCAGCACGCCGGCGAGCGGCGCGGCGAACACGATCACGAGCGGCCACGGCGTCATGTACAGGCCGGTCTCGACCTGCGAGAAGCCGAGCGAATGCTGCAGCCAGAACGGCAGCGCGACGAACGCGAGCATCTGCGACGTGAACGACGCGACCGACGTGCAGATCGACAGCGCGAACATCGGGATGCGCATCAGGTCGACCGGCAGCAGCGGGGCCGGCTGCGACAACTGCCGCTTCACGAAGAAATAGCCGACGCCGAACGCGACGGCCAGCTCGATCGCGACGTACGCGTGGCTTTCGCCGTGGCCGAGCCCGTCGACGGCCATGATCAGCAGGCCGAACACGCACGCGTTCATCAGTGCGCTCGGGATGTCGTACGGCGCATCGTGCAGCGGGTTCGCCGGCAGCGCACGGATGCTGCCGAACACCGCGGCGATGCCGATCGGCACGTTGACCGCGAACAGCCACGGCCACGACGCGAACGACAGGATCGCCGACGCAACCGTCGGGCCGATCGCCGACGACAGCGCGACCACCATCGCGTTGATCGACAGGCCGCGTCCGAGCATCGACGACGGGTAGATCATCCGCACGAGCGCCGCGTTGACGCTCATGATGCCGGCCGCGCCGAATCCCTGGATCACGCGCATTACTGCGAGCATCGGCAGGGAGCCGGCCAGTGCGCAGCCGAGCGACGCCGCGGTGAAGAGCGCAAGCCCGGCAATGTAGACGCGGCGATAGCCGACGCGCTCGCCGAGCGACGCAAGCGGCAGCAGCGTGATCGTGACCGCGAGCTGGTACGCGTTGACGATCCAGATCGATGCGGCGTCGGATGCATGCAGGTCGCGTGCGATCGTCGGCAGCGCGACGTTCGCGATGGCGCCGTCGAGCACGGCGAGCGTGATGCCCAGTGCGACGCAGACGATCGCCCAGTAGCGTTGCGGAAGCGGCAGGCCGGTATCGGCGTTCATGACGGCAGCGGAAGCGTGGTTGTGCGCGCACCCGGATGTCGGTTGCGTGCGCAACCATGCCGACGGGTGGAGGCGGCGGTGAATGGTCCGGCCGGCATCGCGGTGCCGGCGCGGGACCGGTCGAGTGTATCACCGGGCCGCATTACGCGACGCCGGTGCAATCGACCGCTGGCCGCTGGCCGCAGGCCACAGCCGGCGCGTGCTTTCAGCCTTCGAAGTCGAGGCCGCCCAGCCGCACGAGCGGCTCGGCCTGCGTGCGGGATGCAAGATCGATGTCGCGCGCGCCTTGCCATGCGCCCAGTTTTCTCGGCAGCGCGCTCAGGTAGTGCTCGAACCGTGCGGGGCCGTCGGGTTCCATCAGCCGTTCGATTTCGTCGGTGTCCCAGGTCAGCTCGAGATTCAGCGGATGCACGAAGCCGCTCACATGCTCGTGCGGTGCGCTGCGGATTCGCACGCGCGTCGGTTGGCCGTGCCCGCCGTACGGGACGACGTCGGCCTGCACGTGTTCGGCGAAGAAGCCGGCGATCGCCTGCGCGATGCGCGGCGCGAACTCGGTATCGAAACGGCGGGCGGTTTCGGGCTGCATGAAGGCGTCTCCTGTGGGCCGAAAATCGTAGCACGGCCATGCCGCGTTTCGGTGGGCGCGATACCCGTAATGGCGCGTTACCACTTGCTGCATCTATTACGGCCGCGGGCAGCCACAATGCATCGCATCCAGTACCACTTCGCGTGGGAGTCCATCATGAAAAAGATTGCCGCAGTATGTGTTCTCGCCGGTTCGCTCGCCGTGGCAGGGCCCGCGTCCGCGCATGGCCGCGACGGGGGCGCCGTCATCGGCGCGCTGATCGGCGGTGCCGTGCTCGGCGCAATCGTGACGTCCGCGATGAATCCGCCCGTCGCCTACCAGGCGCCCGTGTATCAGGCACCGGCCTATCAGCCGCCGACCTACTACCAGGCGCCCGCGTATCAGCAGCCGGCTTATCCGACCTACCAGCAGGCGCAGTACCAGGACGACGGCCCGAACTATTGCTACGACCGCTATCAGCGCGCGTACGTGTGCGGCGCGCCGGTGTCGGGCGGCTATGCGCAGCCGGCCGGCTGGTAAGCGGTGAGTGACGCGTGAGTGATCCGATTCGGTGCCGCGTGGCCGGCGCCGATCGAACATACGGTTCGCCGGACGGCACGACAAAATGACAACGGCCCTCGCACGATGCGAGGGCCGTTGTCATTCTGGGGGCGCCGGTTTTTGCGCGCGGTGCAGAGACCGTGCAGTCGCGGGCGGATACAAACGGTTGCAATTGCGGCCGTGGATCAGTGCTCGCGACCTCCGCCGTCGCCGTGGCCGCGCCCCTCGTTCCAGTCGCTGCGGCGTCCGCCGCCGCGTCCCCAGCCGCCGCGATCGCCACGATCGCCGTGATCCCAGCGGCGGTAGTCGCGATGGCCGCGGTCCCAGTCCCGACCGCCTCCGCCGCCCCAGATGTTCACGGTGCCGTACACGGGCGCGGCCCCGTAGGCGGGCCCGTACGCATAGCCGGGATCGGAATAGTAGGGCTGTCCGTAGCCGTATCCGGCGTCCGGCGCGACGACGCAACCGGCAAGCAGCGTGGCGACGCCGGCGGCAGCAATGAGCTTCAGCATGATGTTCTCCGTTGGTTGCCGTACAAATACCGCGCGCGGGGCCGGCCCACTGTTTGCAATTGTGTCGTGAAATTACAGCTTCGAAAGGTCCGGCGACGGAAGTGTTAGCATCCGGGGCCTATTTTGTTTTTCAGGAGCACATCGATGAAATTCGCGATCCGGGCCGTCCTGGCCGCCTTTTGCGTGACGACCGCTGCAACCTGCGCGGCCGGGCCCGCATCGGCGCCCGCCGTGCCGGCCGAGTCGATCAAGATGTTCCCGCAGCCCACCGCCGGCCAGCAGCGCGCGGTGATCGCGCTGCCCGCGCTCGAGAACGAAGGCGACGCGCGCGTCGAACTGATGATCGGCAAGACGCTGCAGACCGACTGCAACCAGCAATGGTTCGGCGGCGAACTGACCGCGGAGGACGTGAAGGGCTGGGGTTACATGTACTATCGGCTCACCGACGTGAAGGGGCCGGCATCGACGCTCATGGCCTGCCCGGGCCAGGCGCCGCAGCAGCGGTTCGTGCAGGTGCGCGGCGACGGCCAGCTGCTGCGCTACAACAGCCGCCTGCCGCTCGTCGTGTACGTGCCGGACGGTTTCGACGTGCGCTACCGCGTGTGGCATGCGTCGAAGGACGTGCAGCACGCCGTGACGCAGTAACGCGCCGGCGCGGCCGGGCCGGTCCGCGGCCCGAGCAATGCCTTTCTACAATCGCGTTTTCCAATCTGCCGTCACAAACCGAACGGATACAGTTCGACCGGGCGTTCGGTCGCGGTGGTCGACAGCGGGCTGATCGCGTGCGTTTCGTCGAACCACACATAGCCGTCGAACTGTTCGGGGAGTGTCGCTTCCGCATAGTGGCTATGACGTTCCGTGTCGGGGCGGTAGATCACGCCGATGAAGCGCTCCAGTTGCGGCTCGCGCAGCCGTTCGGCGAGTGCGCGGTTGACGTCGGACCTTAGGTCCGCAAAGCAGCGGCGCTCGCCGGCGCGGTGAAACGCGCGTTCGTAGCTGTCGTCGCGCGACGGCCGAACGCGCATGATCTCGAGCGGGGCGCCCCAGTCCGTTGCCGCCGCGACCGTCCCTTCGTGCGTGCCGAATCCGATCAGCGCGACGTCATCGCCGAAGCGTTCGCGGCAAAGCTGCCCGACATTCAGTTCGCCGCCGACGATGCCCATCTCCGTCGCGGCCGCGTTGCCGATATGCGAGTTGTGCGCCCACACCACGGCGCGGCTGTTGCCGCCTTTTGCCGCGAGCAGGTTTTCCAGCGTCTCGAACATATGCGTATCGCGCAGGTTCCAGCTGTGCGCCGCGCTTCGGTACATCGTCCGGTAATAGCGCTCGGCCGACGCGACCAGCCGCGCATTCTGCGTCGCATCGAACAGCAGGTCGTCGCCGTCGGCGCGCGCGATGCGCTCGCGCAGCAGGTCCTGCAACTGCGCGATCACGGCATCCTCGCAGTCCGCGAAGCCTGCCGACATCGCCGCGCGGCCGTAGACGAGCGGATCCTTCTGCCACGGCGTGAGACAGCCGTAGCGCTCGCGCGCGACGCGCGCGGCGTCGGGATCCGTGCGGTCGAGATAGTCGAGCACCGCATCGACCGACGCGGACAGGCTGTACATGTCCAGGCCATGAAACCCGCAGCGCGCGGCTTCCGGCACGCCGCCGTTGTGTGCGCGCAGCCACTGCACGAACGTCGCGAACTCCTCGTTGCGCCACATCCACGTCGGGAAACGCTGGAACGGCGTCGCCGAATCGCGCCGCTCGTCCGGCGCGAGCGTCGCGTAGCGGTGCAGGATCGCCGCATCCGGCCAGTCCGCCTCGACCGCGACGATGTTGAAGCCATGCCGTTCGACGAGCCGTTTCGTGATCGCGGCGCGCGCACGGTAGAACTCGGACGTGCCGTGGCTGCATTCGCCGAGCAGCACGATACGCTTGCTCCCGAGGTGATCGAACGCATTCGCGAAGTCCGGATCGTCGGGGTCGGGTAACGATCGCACGCTGCGTGCGATCAGATCTTCGAGCGGCATCGCGGATGTCGCGATGGACGCGGGAGCGGGTACCGGTATTGCAGTGTCATCGTCCGGCGCGGACCAGCCCGCGTCGCCGATCAGCGGGACGAAACGGACGCCGCCGAGATCCTCCTGTTCGAACTGCGCCGGCCCGGTTCGCGTGATCCGTACCAGGCGCTGCCGGTCGCGCTCCGTGCCGATCGGCATCACGATGCGCCCGCCGATCGCCAGCTGTTCGCGCCACGCGGGCGGGACGGCCGGGCCGCCGGCTGCCGCGATGATCGCGTCGAACGGCGCTTGGGCCGGCCAGCCGAGCGTGCCGTCCGCGTGGTGCACGTCCACGTTGCGGTAGCCGTTTTCCGCGAGCGTGCGCCGCGCCGTGGTCGCGAGCGACGCGCGGCGCTCGATGCTGTCGACGTGCGCGGCGAGGCGCGCCGCGACGGCCGCCGCGTATCCGGAGCCGGTGCCGACGTCCAGCACGCGATCGTTCGGCGCCAGCCGCGCCGCGTCCAGCATCTGCGCAACGATGATCGGCTGCGAGATCGTCTGTCCGTCGGCGAGCGGCAGCGGCGTGTCGCTGTACGCGAATTCCGCGAGATCCGCCGGCACGAACAAATGGCGCGGCACCGTGCGCATCGCATCGAGCACGCGCGGATCGCGCACGCCGCGCGACGCGATCTGCCGCTCCACCATTTGCTGTCGCGCTTCTTCAAATGGGTCCATGGTCGATTACCTGTGTGCGTGTTTCCCTGGCGCAGCATCGTGCGTGCCGCGGCAGGGAACGTGGAATGCGACGCTTCGGGACATCGGACTTCGGCGCGCGGCCGTGCGTCGTCACCGTGAACAGCCTCAAGCGGAGGGACAGATTTATGAAACTGCAAGGCATTCGCGCGCTCGTCACGGGCGCGGACTCCGGAATCGGTCAGGCAATCGCGACGCTGTTCGCGCAGGAAGGCGCGGACGTCGCGATCGTCTATCACACGGACCACGACGGCGCGCAGGAAACCGTGCGGCGTATCGAGGCGCTCGGCCGGCGCGCATGCGCGATTCAGGGCGATGTGTCGGATCCGCAGTCGGTTGCCGCATTTTTTCGCGACGCGACGAGTGCGCTCGGCGGGCTTGAAGTGCTGGTGAATGATGCGGGTGTCGGGGCGCCCGGCGTCGCCGTGGCCGATCTCGAGGACGAGCAGATCGACATCGTGCTGCGGACCGACCTGCTCGGGCCGTTCTATTGCTGCCGCGCATTCGTCCGGCTACGACGCGCGGCCGGTGGTGGCGGGCGCATCGTCAATATCTCG
Source organism: Burkholderia sp. Nafp2/4-1b (assembly GCF_003635165.1). Classification (GTDB taxonomy): domain Bacteria; phylum Pseudomonadota; class Gammaproteobacteria; order Burkholderiales; family Burkholderiaceae; genus Burkholderia. The sequence continues at coordinate 399,628 of NZ_ML058605.1, forward strand.
TCGGTCGCGCAACATCTGCCGACGCCGGAGAGCGCGCCGTACGGGATGGCGAAGGCCGGTCTTGGCTCGCTCACTCGGAGTCTTTCGCGCGAAGTCGCCGAGGACAAGATCAACGTCAACAACATCGCGCCGGGGCTTATTGATACGCCGATGACGCAAGATCGCCTCAACGATCCGCAGGCGCGGGACAAGTCGATGCAGGTGATTCCGTGGCATCGGCCCGGGCAGCCGGAGGAAATCGCGCGTGTGGCGCTGTTTCTTGCGTCGGATGATGGGGATTACGTGACCGGGCAGACGTGGACGATCGACGGCGGGCTCACGATGCAATGGGGCGGTGCGTGAGTGGGGGCTGACGTGCGGTGCGCGGGCGTCGTCAAGCGGGTAGGTCGTCGTTGCGGCGCGGCTGCGGCTTGCCGGCGGGCGTTGCGGCCGGGGCGTGTTCGGTCAAACGGGGGTGTCGGCCAGGAGACGCAGAACCGATGTCGTGGGCGATGGAACTGGCGCGGCGGCGGCGCGGACGAGGCGGGTATGGAGACGCTCGACTGGTCCCCCGACAGAATTCATATTGCTTTTCTCTGTGTACCGTTCAGGCAAGGTTGCTCGGTAGATACCAACAAAAATACCAACAGATGTGTCGGCGTAGGCTCAATCAGTCGAATGCCGGTGGTGTGCTGGACGCTGCGGTGCCGCCGGAAGCAAAAATATTTGGAGATTTGGAGATAATCAATCATTTCCTCCTGTCAGCCTTATCGGGTAAGCCTCGGGCTATCTCCAAGTTTGTCTCCAAAACACTCATTTTCTTGGAGATAACATTGGAGACAGGCGGTCGAGCGTACACTGTATCCCTTGGCTATTTCGCCGGCCCTCCGCAGTCTGGAACGATTCGCGCTAAGAAACTCCCCCCGCCGCCCCCTCCTCGGGCACGCTTGACGTTGCGAGGACTGCCTAGTGCCCTGATTCGCAGGGTCGCAAACGCGGGCAGGGCGGGCTCTCAGGATCTGCACCTTGGCCAAACCACTTATCCGGCTGTCCGAATTTGCGAGGCCACCTCTATACGGTAGGGAGTGGAAGGGGAGTTGACCGAAATGAATTGATTATTTTCGGTTGGGACGAATCGGCGCAGCCAGCCTCTTTTTGCCCGGTTGCTCGAAGATGATGAGGGGCCAGCGACGCGGAGTGCCCTCGCGCGGGCGTGGGGGTGCCTAGTAGAAGAAGAGCTGCCGCTGGCCGATGTGAGGGGCCGCGGCTCGATACGCGTCGCTACTGCCGAATTCGTAGTGTGACCAGACGATGCCCGCCATCACGTCTACGAACTGTAGGGCAAGTGAATCTTTGCTTTCCCACGGTGTGGTGTGTAGTACCGTGTCACTTGTCGATGCAAGCTCGGTGGCGAGGTAATCGTGCAAGGCGTATTTCGATTCGACTTTAATCGAGCGTGCATCAGGGATAAAGCAAACCGAGTCGTGTTGGGTCATCAGGTCAAGGAGCAGGCACTTCGCCATGTAGTTGTAGAGGCGGTTGGGGTGGTCCCGAAACGCCTTGTTTGCCCGCTCCTTCCGAACGGTGATCGACGTGAACACGATGTCGGGATTCTTCGCCTTGACGTTCGCGAGGGAGTTTGAAAAGTGAACTCGCTCCCCGCTCTTCATGGCGACGGATTTTAGTTCATTGCATGTTCCTCGGCCGCGCTTTTTGTAGAAGCCGCGTACCACCCGTTCGAGGCACGCTTCACGTCCGTCGGGAATGACGGTGGCCGCGAGCGTGAAGTAACGGCTCGAGCCGCCCCGCCCGTATGGCTGATCGAATTTCCAGCCCAGGCACCCACTTTCGTCTAGGTATATTGTTGCGCCCATAATAAAATAGCCTCCCCAAAGGGAGGCTATGAGAATTTTGCAGTACCCGGACCTGACGTACTCACAAGTACGCTTACGATTGCCGACGCGGATTTGTCGCAGGCTGCCCGGGCGTATTTAAACTGCTGCGCCGCTACGGACGTATTGTATGGGCGTTCCGACATCTAAACAAGCCCTGCTTCTATTTGGGGTCGTATCGATTGTCGCGACACGGAAAGACGTGCCCGAATACGTTACGCCAAATTGGCCGAAAAAGATCGTCAGACAAGGCGGAGAGGGTGTTCTTAGTCTCCGATAGACCCCTCCTGGGCCACGCTTGACGTTGCGAGGACTGGTTGGTGCCCTGATTCGCACGGTCGCAAACGCTGGCAGGGCGGGCTGAACGGTCGGTCTGATATCTCAGGATCTGCCCCTTTGTTGCGGGCGACAAAGTTACTTTGAGGCATCTGCATCACCGCGATTGACCTTCCTCAGGCTGATGATGCGACGGCTGTCGTCGCGATCGGTGAACACGGCGCAAAAGAGCCGGGGCCGATGTGCGCGTAACCGACGACGCGCTCTTCGCCGTGAGCATGCCGCGTGTCTGGTCGGCTCCACAGGGTTTCCCATTCAATGAAGCGAGCGTGCGAAAGCGGCACGCCGTGCTTCTCGCAGTTCGTTGCGCTCTTGCTTTCGTCGTAGGTGATCTGCTGCAATAAATCGTATGGGCAATAAATCCTTACTAAAGGCTTTTTTCGCCCACACAAAAAGGCGGTGTTGACGGACGGTTGCGTACGGCGCTATGCTGGCCGTGCGACTGAAACAACAGTCGTCGGGTGTGGAAACCCGAGTTCCATAGGCGGACGAGCCGCCGCAGTTGCGGCTATTTTTACGTCCGTACGCTTCTGCACGTCATTCTTCAATGGCGGGCCGGGCAAGGGCCAGCTTCGGCTGGGCCGGTTTCCTATGGGCCGGTTTTCCACCCCTCGCTGTCAGGCCCGCCACCCCTCATGTGGAAATGAGCGGCGGGCCTCCAACCTGACCATAGGAGGCCGCAAATGCGTGCTAACGCCCTCGCTCGTCCCGAGCACCCGCAAACTCCCCTCGCAATCATCCGTACCGCACTGCGTGAAGCTGCAGTGGCGCCGACGTATCAAGACGCACTCGACGTCACCGGAGACGCACTTCGCCGCCTGGCTGAACTGGCTTGCCAGGAGGTGCGCCATGCGTAACCGACAAGCAGATGCCGCAGGGCTGCTCGCATTCTTCACCGACCGGCTCGACCTGAAAACCCTTTCCGATGACGAGCTCGAGTTCCTGTCGTTCGCCTCCGAAAGCGCGGTCAATGACGCACTCAGTCTGCAGGAACAGGTTTCCGGCATTGCCGGCCTGATTGCACAGGATCGTGGTCAGAAAGACCCGGGATCAGGCTGCTTGCAAGGCGACAACCAGGCGGGATTGCTTTGGAAGATCGCTGGTGACGTCGAGGTGATCGCCCGCATGATGGCGATCAGTGCCGATGCTGACTGTGAGCGATTGACCCGGGCCACATCACAACCCGAGTCCGAGCAGTTTCGGCGTATTTCAAGTGCTGAGCACTCCTAATTTAAAAAAGGAGCTGCATGAGCGCATACCGAGAAACTGAACGTATTCGTGCCGCGCTGGGATTTGTTCCACCAGACTGCCGGGACACGTGGGTGCAGATGGGCATGGCTGTCAAGGCCGAGCTGGGCGAAACCGGATTCGATCTGTGGAACGACTGGTCGCGCGCAGCTGACAGCTATAGCGAAAGCGACGCCCGTACCGTATGGCGTTCGTTCAAGGGGATGGGCATCACAGCCGGGACGTTGTTCGATAAGGCCCGCACACACGGGTATGTCGACACGGCCCCGACCGAGTTGATCGATGAAGCCGAGCTCGAACGACGGCGTACTGCGCGTCAGCAGGAGGCTGAGGAAGCCGCTCGGCAACATGCCCAAGCCCAGGCGAACGCGGCCGACAAGGCCACGCAGCTTGTGGGAGAAGGCCGGCAGCGTGCATGCTGACCACGACTACGTCCGACGCAAGCAGATCAAGCCCTACGGTGCAAAGCAACTGCGCGCGCAGCTCGTGATCAAGATCCAGGGCGTGGACGGCGCGCACCACTCATCGCAATACATCCAGCCGGAGGGCAGCAAGACCTTCCAGACGGACGGGCGCATTAGCGGTTGCTTTGCTGCGGTCACCGCAGGCGTGACGCCCGGCAGTAATGTGCCGTTGTTGATCTGCGACGGTTACGCAACCGCCAGTACGCTCCATGAGGCGACCGGCCGCTCGGTCGCAGCGGCGATGAACGCGGGCAACCTGCTCAACGTTGCACGGGCGTGGCGAGAGAAGTTCCCGCACTTACAGATCGTCATCTGCGCTGACGACGACATCGGCACGGATGGGAATCCGGGCATGACCAAGGCGGTCGAGGCAGCGCGCGCAGTCGACGCACGGGTTGCTGTTCCTGACTTTGGTCAGGAGCGGCCGGCCGGCGCGTCGGACTTCAATGATCTGCACTGTCTCAGCGGATTGGATGGCGTGCGTCGCTGCATCGATAACGCGACCTCACCCGAAGCTGCTTCTCCGACCAAGGGGACCGACATACGCATGTTCCCAAGCGCCGCGCGACCGATTAATGATGCGTCCGTGGATACATCGGAGACTGACGAGCAGGCCATTGCACGCTTGCCTTTCGCCCCTAGCGTGGGTGCCGAGGGGACCGAAGAAAGGGGGGCCAACGGGGAGAAAGAATTCGAGAAGCACGAAGTCGAGGGCGAAGTACGGTGAGGCAACCGAAGACCGGCTTGCAATCCATTGGAAATCGCTTCGGTTACCTTGAAACCGTTGCCAGACAAGGGAGGTGCCTGGTGACCGAACGGGAATTCCTTCGGTCACCTCGAAACCCTTGTCAGATAAGGAAGGTGACCGGGTGACCGAAAAAAGGGGAAACCCGGGGAGAAAGAATTCGGGAAGCACGAAGTCGAAGGAGAAGTATTGTGAATGTCGACCACCTAGTGATGAAGGCGCGCGCAATGGGCGCGACCTTGATCTTCATGAACGACGGCGGATTGCGTATGGAGTGGCCAGGCGACGTCAGGGACGCGCTACGCTCTGAGATGAGATGAAGGTTCGTAAGCCAGAAGTGATCGCGTACCTGCGAGCAGTGGCTCGGACGTCGCAAGACGTACCGCTGCACTGCGTCGGAGCGCTTGTTTCGAGCGATGGCGGGCTGTATTTGCCTTGTGGACCACGCTTGACGCCGGAATTGCTCGCAGAATGGCAGCGCGAGTTACGTGACGTCGTTACCGAGCTGGCGAGACTGGGCGATGGCCGCATCGCGATTACGACCACGTCGTGATGTGCATCGGGCGCCAACTACTCAGCACACTTCGTCCCCCGACCTCGCCTACTCCAAGGAGCGACTGGCGGCAGCGCGGGCGGCAGTGGGTCGTGGCTGGAGTCCGTAGGAACCTCGCGCTGGTGGTCCTATGCATGTGCAAAGTACGGAGCCGCCCATCCGCGCAGTTTCTCTACCGTCGATCAGCGTAGGGGCGCATTTATAAAGCCGCAAATCACATGATTTCACCCCGCCGCACCGCAGTCGTTCAATATCGCTGGCACGCGATTGGGGTACTCGGAACTCCTTGATTTAAAAGCAAAGCTGAAAATCAAGCCAACGCCTATCGGCCAACGCGCAGCAATGGAGCCGGGTCGATCGCTGATGCCCTCAGATCTGAGGAGTGCTTCGTTTTCAACGAGGTATGAAGAATTTGTCGGCTCAGCAGCGGAGGCGTGCGGCCGGCGTTCCTCGTTCATCCCCCGCGTTTGCATGCCTTCGCGTAGGTAGAGCTGGCTTGCATCAGCGGCGTATCGCTCGCGCCGCGAACGACATGGCAAACTCGCCGCCTTTTGCTCGATAGCTTGCTCGAGGTGCGCAGGTCTCCGGCCGCGACAGTGCCGACGTCTATACACTCCTCACGACGGCGTACTGCTGCCACCCGCGCCCGCCGGGCTATGATGGCACTCCGCCGGGGATGCCCCGGGACGGACACATTTCGCAGCAGTGGTGGCGTGTGCTTGCGTTAGGCCCGAACGCAGAGCAAGCCGTGCCAGCACGTTGTGCGATGGCAGAAACCCCGCTCTCGGCGTACTGACCTCTGCCGTCGAACGAAACCGGCGACACTTCAAGACGCCGCCACGCGCGCTGTCACGACTTGGCCCAAACGCCGCCAGCACTCGGTGTGTCCCCCTGAGTCCACCATTTTGCACAATACTTTGCGCCCTGATACATCACACACTGGCCGCCCTGATATGCGTTCGTCGCCGACCAAGCTGGCGTGCTGCCACCAATGGCCACCCATACAGACGCCTGACCAGGCACGTCGCCCTGCGTCCACCATTGCGCCTGATACGTCGGGCCCTGGTACGTGACCGTCGCGCCGGCGTTATAGATCTGACTCGCCGACCACGGGGCACCGGACTGCGGCATACCCCCGCCGCCAGAGCTGCCGCCGTAGTTCGGATCCTGCGTTACACCCGCGCCCCATTTGCCGCCAAGGTGTTTGAAGATCGACGCGAACGCAAAGGGTTGTTGCACGATGCCCGAGCAGGTCGGCGACGTGTAGGCGGCGTTATTCGGACATGCCTGGTCGCGACCTATCGACCAGTCGCCGATGAACCCGTCACCGTTGTTGACGGCTGCATTTAGCATGCTTTGTGCATTGGCAAGCGTAAATGTCTCGCCTTGCACGTCGTTCACGCCGATCATCGGCGTGACACCGACCATCGGCGTGACACCGACCATCTGCCAGAGCTGTGCGCTTGTCTTCGTCTGGCCGGCCGATTTGAAAGCCGTGTCGAGTTGCGAGTAGAGCGCCTGTGCCGCTTTGATCGCGGCCGCGCCCATGTCGAGATTCGCAGGACCATAGTCCATCGCCATCAGGTTTACGGCGTCGAACACCGTCTTGTTTGCTATCGCAGCATCGACAATGTTGAGCCCGTCCTGCGTGAGTCCGGTTGGCATCGTCGGCAGTGTCAGCGTGACGTGCAGCGGCTTGCCTTTCGCCGCATAGGCCGACTGCAGTTGAGCGATCGCCTGGAAGTTGCGGACAACGGAGGTCGTGTCCTGCTGCGCCGAGCCTTCGATGTCGAAATCGATGTGCGTGAGGTCGTACGTGTCGATCACCGTAAGCGGCTCGTGCCGGCCGTTATAGACAGTGGCTGAGGGCGACATCAAAGTGATGTCCATCATTTCCGATCTGATGGGCACCACTTTGACACAGTCTGCAGAGAAGAAACCGGGTTCCCGTACGGGGCGCCCTAACTACCCCCGGGAGCTTCGTGATCGACTGGCCGCAGCAGCTTGCGAGCCCGGAGTATCGGTCGCAAAGCTGGCCCGGGAGAACGGCATCAACGCGAACATGCTGTTCACCTGGCGGCGGCGATATCTGGCCGATCAGCAAGCTCGATCTGCCGGACTCATTCCGGTCGTATTGCTAAGCGACACGCCAACGGAAGTCATTGCATCAAGTTCGGTAGAGCCGCAAGCGCAGGGCGCGAAGTCTGTATCACCGGTCGGCACGATCGAGATCCGGATCGGTCGTGCGGTGGTTAAAGTCGACGGCCTGGTTGATGCCGATATGCTGCGGATCGTGCTGGGTAGTCTGCGCTCATGATCTCCCTACCGACGGGCACGCGCATCTGGATCGCTGCTGGCATCACTGATATGCGATGCGGGTTCCAGGGGTTGGCAGCGAAGGTGCAAACCGCGCTTGAGGAGAATCCGCTGGGCGGCAACGTCTACATCTTCCGGGGCCGTCGGGGCGACCTGGTAAAGATTCTCTGGGCCACCGAGGATGGAATCTGGCTGCTCGCGAAGCGGCTTGAACGAGGCCGTTTTATATGGCCCAAGGCCGACGGTGGCAAGGTCCATCTGAGCTCTGCGCAACTGTCGATGCTGCTTGAGGGCATCGACTGGCGACAGCCCCGTCGCACTGCCGCACTATCGATGTTGTAAACCGCGCGGCGGACTCGTAAACTACGGCGCATGTCGAGCGGCGCCGATCTCCCTGACGATGTCGAACTCCTGAAGGCCTTGCTGGTCGAGGCCCGTAGCCTGCTTGCCGAACGCGATGTCGAGATTGAGCAGCTTAAGGCGCAGATCGACAAGCTCAGGCGCATGCAGTTCGGTCGCAAGTCCGAGCAGCTGCAGCGGCAAATAGAGACGCTTGAGACTCAACTTGAGGATCTGGCCGCCGGGCGCGGCGTAGCGGATGTGCAGCGTGCGCAGGCCCGTGGTGCAAATGCGTCCTCCTCGAACGCAGCGCTGGACGAAGCGGCTTCGAAGCAAGCGCTTCCCGCGCATCTGCCGCGCGAGGATCATGTGCTCAAGCCTGAATCAAATTGCCCGGATTGCGGACAACCAATGCAGGTGCTCGGCGAGGACGAATCCGAACAACTCGCCCGGGTCGCAGCGGCGTTCAAGGTCATTCGGACGATCCGGCGCAAACTGGTTTGCCCATGCTGCAGCACTATCACCCAGCCCCCGATGCCCGGCCTGCCGATCGAGCGGAGCATCGCCCATCCGAGCTTGCTGGCAGACATCCTCGTCTCGAAGTATGCAGACCACCAGCCGTTGTACCGGCAATCCGCGATCGCGGCGCGCGACGGCGTGACGCTTGACCGGGCCAGCATGGGCCGCTGGGTCGGCCAGTGCGAGGCGCTGTGCGCACCGCTAACAGAGGCGCTGCGCCGCTATACGATGGCCGCGACCAAGCTGCACGCGGATGACACGCCGATTCCGGTGCTCTCACCGGGCAACAGGAAGACCCGCACCGGCCGGCTATGGGTCTACGTGCGCGACGATCATCGCTCGGGCTCGACGCAACCGGCGTCGGTCTGGTTCGCGTACTCGCCGAACCGGCAAGGCATCCACCCTCAAACCCATCTCGCCAGCTTCAAAGGGATTCTGCAAGCGGACGCTTACGCGGGATTCGACGAGTTGTTCCGCGATGGCTCGATACGCGAGGCGGCATGTCATGCCCACGCGAGGAGAAAGTTCTACGACATCCACGTGCGCACGCCATCTGACACAACACAAAAGGCACTCGAATATATTGGCGGGCTCTATGACATCGAGGCCTCCATTCGCGGCAGGCCAGCCGCCGAGCGGTTGCGAATACGACAAGAGAAAGCCAGACCACTGCTTCAGATCTACGAAGCGTGGCTCAGGGCAAAACTCGAAACGCTGTCGTCGAAGTCCGATACAGCCAAGGCGATCAATTACACGCTGAACCAGTGGAGCGCACTGACGTTGTATTGCGAAGACGGTACGCTCGAGATCGACAACAACATCGCAGAGAACGCGCTGCGTTGCGTAAGCCTGGGCCGGAAAAATTTTTTATTCGCCGGCTCAGACAGCGGCGGCGAACGGGCAGCCGCGATGTATGCACTGATTGGCACTTGTGCACTGAATGACATCAATCCGCGTGCCTACCTGGAGTATGTGCTGACCCACATCGCCGATCACAAAATTAACCGCATCGACGAGCTCTTGCCCTGGCGTGTGGCCGACAAGCTGCACACGCGAGCCAGTCCGCCGAATTCCGCCACCTGACTGGCAGCTCCAGTTCACCATCATGCCTCGCACGCACGGGCATGGACAAACGGCCCAACTGAGCCGCTTAC
>NZ_ML058606.1 GCF_003635165.1 Burkholderia sp. Nafp2/4-1b
GCACATGCGCCTGATGAAGGGGCTGCGCGGTGCGGTCGCCGCGTGGTGGGCGCTGACGGGCCTGCTCGTGACGACGTTCGCGTTCCTCGGCGTCAACATGTTCCTGTCCGGGCTGCACAGCTACGGGCAGCTCTGAAACCCGCGCGGCGGCGCCTACCGTGTTCTACCCATGCACTTCGGCGAGCATTACCACTACAGGCTGCACGCGTGCCGCGCCAGAATGTCTGAAGGTGTATCGCCGCATTGCGCGGTGACGTAGGAGGTGCTGCCATGAGACGGGTCTATTTTCTGTTGCCGACGGCGCAATGCGCGCAGTCGATCGTCGGCGAGCTGCTGTCGCTGCGAATCGAGTGGCGACATATTCATTGCCTCGCCAATCACGATGTGATGCGCGACGGGTTGCCGGAGGCCACGCTCGTGCAACGCAGCGACCTGCTGCCGTCGCTGGCGCGCGGCACCGCGGTCGGCTTCGGGACCGGCATGCTGCTCGGGCTGCTCGTGCTGGTGTTCCCGCCCGACGGTTTGCCGATCGGCGGCGGCATCGTCGTGGCGATCACGCTGTTCGGCGCGGCCTTCGGCGCATGGGTGGCGACGATGATCGGCGTCGACGTGCCGAGCACGCGCCTGAAGCGTTTCGAGGACGGCATCGAGCACGGCGAATTGCTGATGATGATCGACGTTCCGACCGACCGCGTTCACGAGATCGAGGACGCGATCAAGCTTCACCATACGGATGCGCATCTGCAGGGCGAAGATCCGACCATCCCGGCATTTCCTTGATCGTTGATCGTTCCTCGACCCGTCGGCCGGCGTGACGCCGGCCGCCATGCGTGGCCGCACGCCATCGCTCGATGGGCAGCGGATCGTGTGCGCACCGCCTGCGTTTCAACTCGCGGCGAGGAGCCGCTTGTAGCGCGCAAGGACGCGCGGCACGTACACGCGCGTCTGCGGCAATGACGGGATGCGATAACCGGCCCGAATCACCGCGTTCTCGCCGGCGTTGTACGCAGCGAGCGTGAGCTCGACGTTTTCCTTGAACAGGTCGAGCAGGAAGCGCAGATACCGCGCGCCGGCCAGCACGTTGTCGCGCGGATCGAACATGTCGCCGGCCGAAAAGCGCCGTGCCGTGTCCGGCATCAATTGCATGAGCCCGAGCGCGCCTTTGTCCGAGACCGCCTTCGGGTTGTATCCCGATTCGACGTCGATCACCGCGCGAAGGAGTTCGGGCGGAACATTGAACGTCCGGCTTGCCTCGGCGATCACGTCCGCGAGCGACGACGCGACCGCCGATTTCTGCGCGGCATGCTTCGCTGCCGATGCGGCCGATGCAGCCGGCCCGGCGGCCGCGACGATCACTTTCAGATTGGCCGAGCCGGGCTCGTTGGTCAGCACGATGGCGCCATTGCTCGCAACCGTGCCGAAGATCTGCGCGTGCGCGGCACACGACCACGCCGAGCCGATTCCCACGCATGCGGCAACGAGCGCTGTTCCCAATCCGGATGAAGGGCGGCGGTGCATCATTCTGGCCTCCTGCATCTGATTGTCGTGGCCGGTTCATCGGCTCGGCAATGGGGCGACCTCCTACACTTCGGTGCCGTAAGACACACACATCGCGGCGCCGCTGCAAAACTGTTACACAAGTAATCGTCGGTAGTGAGCGGTAAGCGGACGAAGTTGACGATTCTTACGCGGAACAATTGGTTTCTGCTCACTGCGACCGTGGTTGCAGAATGAATCGTTTCCCGTGCGGCAGAAACGATCGGATAGTCCCGCCATCCGTAGTCCTACTAATGCGACACACCACGTCGAATCGATTCAACCCTGCAACATTCCCGCCATTTCGGCACGTTTTCACGCGCGCATGTCCGGCGCGGGCGCTCGCGCGCGGTGCTTTGGCGCGATCCTTGCTCGGAAGACGGGCGTGGCCTGTCGCTCGCGAGACTGGGCCGCCGGCCGGACAAGGCAACGAAAAAATAGTCCGGCACCGTGCAAACGAGGCGTCGAGATCCGACGGGTTGCAAGCGCGGAAAACTTGGGGGAAGTCGTGAATACAAAATATCGCGTGATGATTGCAGAGGATCACGATCTGCTGAGAAACGGGCTACGGTCGATGCTTTCCGCACAAGGCGATTACGAAGTCGTCGGCGAAGCGCGGGACGGCAAGGAAGCGTGCCACCTGGCCATGACGCTCGCGCCGGACCTGATCCTGATGGATCTGTCGATGCGCGGGATGAACGGTATCGATGCGAGTGCGATGATCAAGCGGCGGGCACCGACCATCCGGATCGTCGTGCTCACCGTGCATCAGAACGAGGAGTACGTGCGCGAGGCGCTGCGTGCGGGCGTCGACGGCTACGTGCTCAAGGACGTTTCGTTCGACGAATTGCTGCACGCGATGCGCATGGTCATGCAGGGAAAGCGGCACCTGAGCGCGGATGTGTACGGCTACATGGTCGACTCGTTCGTGACCGGCCGCGAAACGCCCGCGCCCAAGAAGGCGTGGGACATCCTGACCGCGCGCGAACGCAGCGTGCTGAAACTGATCGCGGAGGGGCGCACGAACCGACAGGTCGGTCAGTACCTGAGCCTGAGCCCGAAGACGATCGAGAAGTACCGGGCGAGCATGATGCACAAGCTCCATCTCGCGAATCTGACGGAACTGGTGCTCGTCGCGATGAACATGGGTCTGCTGACCACGCTCGCGGCGAAATGCGCGGAACCGAACGTGGGCGACGTGCCGGCCCACCCGGTCGTCGACGGCGTGCAGCCGCCCGACGCCGTCGCGCCGCTGGACGACTATCCCGCGGGCGGCGCGAAGCGCTGAGCGCGGCCGGCGTCAGAGCGGCCAGGTTGCCGACACGCGCGTGCCCGTCGTGGCGGACGACCGGATCGCGAACGTGCCGCCGTGCGACTCGATGCGGTGTTGCATGCCGATCAGCCCGAGCCCGGCCGCGCGCGCGTCGTCCGTCGCAAGCGGATGGCGCTCGTAGCCGACGCCGTTGTCGTCGATCGTCAGCAGCAGCCCGCCCGCATCGTGTTGCAGGCCCAGCACGATTCCGGTGGCCTGCGCATGTTTGACGACGTTGTGCAGCGCCTCCTGCGCGACCCGGAACATGTCCGCCTTCAGATGTTCGGGAATGTCGTCGTCGTCGACGTCGCAATTGAACTCGACCGACAGCTGGCCCGCGTCGCGCTCGATGCGGCGGCACAGCGACGCGAGCGCGGCCGGCAGGCCGAGCCTGTCGAGCATCGGCGGCTTCAGTTCGCCGCAGATCCGGCGCACTTCGCCGATCGTCTCGCGAATCCGCAGCACGGCGACGTCGAGCAGATCCGTCGCGTCGGCGATCTCGCCGCGACGAAGCCGCATCAGCGCGTCCTCATTCATCAGCTTGATGAGCGTCAACGCCTGGCCGAGCCCGTCGTGCAATTCCACGGCGAGCCGATGTCGTTCCTTCTGCTGGCCCATCAGCAGATACGTGTGGCACGCGTGCACGCCTGCATCGTTCGCCGCGGCGCCGCGGCGAACCGGCTCGGGCGTCGGCGGTTCTTCGAACAGCGTGAGCGACAGCGACGTGCCGGGCAGTGCCTGCTGGTGTATGACGAATTGCGCGGGATGACCGCTTCGCCCGCTGAGCATTGCCGTGAACGAACGATGCTGAAGCGCGGCGTGCGTGGACAGTTCGGTCGACAGCTCGGCGTGCGCGTTGTCCGGCGCCAGGTCGAGCAGATGCCGGCCCACGAGTTCGGCGGTCGTATAGCCGAACAGCGCAGCGGCGCTGCGATTGACCGATACGAAGGCGCCGTCGTCGGCGAGAATGGCGAGCGCGGCGCCCCGTGCATCGGTGACGACAGCGGTGCTGCGATCGTCGTGACGAAGCGCGCTGCGCAGCTTGCGCATCGCGTCGATCAGATCGAGCAGCCTGATCCGTGGTCCTTCGGGCTGGCGTTCAGTCATGGTGACTCCCGAGGCGCAGTTATCAGGAAAACGTAAGGTTTCGACCATTCTAGGACGTGAGCGACGCGGGCCGCAACATGGGGATTTCGCGCGTTCGTCATAGGTAAACGCCTGCCGCACGCGTCTGGGTAACGTGCCGGGCGGGCATGTCCTACCGGCCTTTGGGGGGCGTCATCCCATGACGCTCGCGAGCAAATTCATGACACTGCATTCGCGGGGCACGGAATTGTCCGCTGCCTGACTCGTGTCATGGAGGCTGGTATGAAGAGGATCGCCAGATCGACGATGGGCGCATTCGTGGTCGCGGGCGTCGCGCTCGCCGCGGCGCCCGCGTGGTGCGCATCCGATGGCGGCGCGATGGAGAATGCCGGCGGTGCGGCGACCGAAAACGCAGCGGCGAACGCAAGCGCCACGGAGAACGCAGCGCCGGATGCCATCGACAGTCTGATGGGTAAGGACATGCAGAACGGTGTCGAACATCCAGTCGGAAACGCAGCGGACAGCGCCGACGGGAATGCCGACGCGAGCGCCGCCGACAGCGCGATGGGGCACGTGATGGAGCACGCGATGGAGCCGGCCGCCGACCCTGCCGCGGAGCCCGCTGCGGGACCCGCGATGGCGCCCGCCACCGACGTCCCCGCACAGCCCGCACAGCCGGCCCAACCCGCACCGGCCGCGCCCGCCGGCAACGCGGTCGAGAGGGCCGCCACGCCTCCTGTGACCGAGGGCGCGACGCAATCCGCCGGCATGCACATGCATCATGCGGTGATGCCGGGCACAGTGCACACGATGGTCGAGTATGCGATACCGACGGTTCAGCTCGTGCGCGACGACGGCAAGACCGTCTCGCTGGCGAGGGAGGTCGACGACGGCCGGCCGGTGATCCTGACGTTCATCTACACCAGCTGCACGACCATCTGCCCGATGATCAGCCAGACGCTCGAGCAGTTGCAGGGCGAACTCGGCGCCGACCGCGACAAGATCCACATCATGTCGATCTCGATCGATCCGGAGGCGGACACGCCTGAGCGGCTCAGGACCTACGCGGCACGCTTCGGCGCCGGCCCCGAATGGCAGCACTACACCGGGACCGTCGATGCGAGCGTGGCCGCGCAGCGCGCGTTCAACGCGTATCGCGGCGACAAGATGAACCACACGCCGGTCACGTTCGTGCGGGCCGCGCCTGGCCAGCCGTGGCTGCGCATCGACGGTTTCGCGACGCCCACCGAGTTGCTCGCGGCCTATCGCGACGTCGTCGCGTCCGACTAACTAGGTGCCACGTTTCTGCGAGGGAGCGTCGAAAGTGGACAACAAGCATCGTGTGCTGATCGTCGAGGACCAGCATCTGTTGCGGGTCGGCCTGAGTCACCTGGTTTCCGAGCTGCCCGACTACTGCGTCGTCGGCGCGGCGAGCGGCGGGATCGAGGCCGGCCATCTCGCCGAGAAGATACGGCCCGACCTGATCCTGATGGATCTGTCCATGCCGGGCGGCAGCGGCTTCGAAGCGATCGCGACGATCAAGCGCAACGTGCCGCATGCGCGGATCATCGTCCTCACGGTTCATCGCAGCGAGGACGACGTGAACGACGCGTTCGCCGCCGGTGCGGACGGCTACGTGGTCAAGGACTCGCCGTTCGCCGACCTGGTGCGCGAGATGCGCTTCGTGATGCAGGGCAAGTGCGTGGTCAGCCTCGACGCGTATCGCGCCCGCGCCGGCCTGCACGGGTTGCGCGACACGAACGCGCACAAGGCGCGCTTGTGGAGTGCGCTGACCAATCGCGAGCGCACGGTGTTGCGCCTCGTCGTCGAGGGGCACACGAGCCGGCAGGTCGGCGAGTGCCTGAAGGTCAGCCCGAAAACGGTGGACAAGCACCGCGCCAATCTGATGCGCAAGCTCGGCATCGTCAACCTGACCGGCCTGGTTCACTTCGCGATCGACGTCGGCGTGCTCGCGCTGAACGACGACGACCATGTGTGAATCCCCCCCATCGACGCATGGCCCAACTGGGGGGGATTTACCCATGGGGATGGACGGCACTCCCTACTTCTGGCGCGTACCGGCGTGCACAAGAATGCAGTCAACGACATCGGCAGCGCTGACGCCGCGGGTCGATACAGGGAGGTAAGCCGTGAGCCACGAATCGTCCTCGATACCGGCCGGCGGGCCGGGCAGGCGGCAGCGTGACGAACGAAGCGGGTGCCGCGCGTGCGCGAGCCGCGGCTTCACGTTGCTCGAGCTGCTCGTCGTGATGGTCATCATCGGGTTGCTGGCAGGGCTCGTCGCGCCGCGGTATTTCGAACAGGTCGGCAAGTCGAACGTGAAGATCGCGCGCGCGCAGATCGTGTCGCTCGGCCAGGCGCTGGATCAATACCGGCTCGACGTCGGTTCTTATCCGACCACCGAGGAAGGCCTCGACGCGCTGGTGAACAAGCCGCAAAGCGCATCGCGGTGGAGCGGCCCCTATCTGCAGAAGGCCGTCCCGGTGGATCCGTGGGATCGGCCCTATCAGTATCGTTCACCGGGCGAACACGGCGACTACGACCTGTTTTCGCTCGGCAAGGACGGACGTGGCAGCGGTACCGGCGAGAACGTGACGATCTCGTCGTGGTAGAGGCGCGGTCGCCGCGCACGGCGCGAGCATGCCGCAAGGAGAGTCGACGTGAAATTCGTGCTGCGGGTATTCGATACGAGCGGCTCGGTGCAGACGCTTCGGATCGACAGCGATTCGCCGGCGAACGCCGCATCGCTCGCTCGCGCGCGCGGCCTGCGCGTCGTGTCGGTCAGCGCGGACGCCGCGCGGCAGCGACGCGGCGCGAACCGGCTCGGAATGCCGCGTGCGCGCTTCGACGTCGACATGTTCGCGCGCGAGCTGGCGGCGCTGCTCGATGCGGGTGTCGGCCTCGTCGACGCATTGCGCACGCTCGGCGGCAGCACGCGGCGCGAAGCGTCCGCCCAGGTGTATCACGACCTGCTGCGGCATCTCGAGGAAGGGCAGTCGCTGTCGATGGCGCTCGAGCACGCGAGCCCGATCTTTCCGCCGGTGCTGGTGGCGTGCGTGAAGGCGAGCGAGCAGACCGGCGGGCTGGCCGACAGCCTCACGCGTTATTCGGCCAACAGCGCGACGCTGCGCGAACTGCGCGCCCGGGTCGTGTCGGCGGCGATCTACCCGACGGTGCTGCTGTTCGTCGGCGCGGCCGTCGTGCTGTTCCTGCTCGGCTTCGTGGTGCCGCGGTTCGCGACGCTGCTCGAACACAGCGGGCGCGAACTGCCGCTGATGTCGCGGCTGCTGATGGCGTGGGGCAGCATGGTGCACGCGCACGGCGCCGGGCTCGCCGGCGGCCTGGCCGTGCTGGCGGTGGCCACGGGCGTCGCGCTGCGGCGGCCGGCCCTGCGGATCTGGCTCGCCGACCGTCTGCTGGCGCTGCCCGGCATCGGGCAACACTTCCGCGTGTTTCGCCAGTCGCAGTTCTATCGCACGACCGCGATGCTGGTCGACGGCGGCATTCCCGCCATTCGCGCGTTCGACCTCGCGCGCGGCCTGGTCGGCCGCGCGGACCAGGCCGCGCTTGCAGCCGCGCTGCAGCAGATCCGCAACGGCGCGAAGATGTCCGATGCGTTCCAGCAGGCGGGCCTTGCGAACGCCATCGGCTATCGCCTGCTGACGGTGGCCGAAAAGACCGGCGGGCTCGGGCCCGTTCTCGACCGGATCGCCGCGTTCCAGGAAGCGCAGGTGTCGCGCACGATCGACCTGATTTCGCGACTGATCGAACCCGCGATGATGATCGTGATCGGCGTGGTGATCGGCGGCATCGTCGTGTTGATGTACATGCCGATCTTCGAGATCGCGTCGAGCATTCAGTAGACCGTCCTGGAGACGCGCGTGGACACCGTCACTTCTCCCCTCGATCCCAATCCCGATCCCGACGGCGACGCGGATGCCGGCCTGCGCGACCTGCTGCGCACGCTCGGCGAACGCCACGGCTCCGGTATTCGCGCACTGGAGGCGTTGACGGCGCACACGGCGCTCGGCGCGGACGAAATACGCGAGCGGCTCGCCACGCAGTTCCGGATGAAGTCGATCGGCATACGCGAGCTGAACCGCCTGGAGCCGGATTTCGAGCGCGTGCCGTTCGTCGAGGCGATGGCGCGGCTCTGCGTGTGCCTGCGCGATCCCGACGGCGGCGCGCTGCTGTTCGCGATCGCCGATCCGCTCGATGCCCGCACGCGCGGCTGGATCGAACACCGGATGCGTGCGCACCCGGCGCTGCCGTACGAGTGGGCGCTCGCGAGCGCGGGCGACCTGAGCGCTTATCTCGCGGTGCGCGAGAAGGACATCCGCGCGATGGATTCGCTCGCGTTCGACGATCCGATCCAGTGCGCGCCCGATCCGGCGTCGCTCGCGTTGACGCTGCAGGGCATCAGCAGCGACGACAGCCCGGTGGTGCGTCTGCTCAATTCGACGATCTACGATGCGCTCAAGATGCTGGCGAGCGACATCCACCTCGAATGCAGGGCGAGCGGCCTGATGATCAAGTGCCGCGTCGACGGCGTGCTGACGGTGGTGGGGCGGGTGGAGGGCCGCGACGTCGCGGATCAGGTGCTGTCGCGCGTGAAGGTGATCTCCGAGCTCGATATCGCGGAGCGCCGCATCCCGCAGGACGGGCGCTTCAAGGCGATGTACGCGGGACGCGAAATCGATTTTCGCGTATCGATCATGCCGAATCAGTTCGGCGAGGACGCGGTGTTGCGGATTCTCGACCGCTATCAGCTTTCCCAGGCGTCGGGCGGCCTGACGCTCGAGGCGCTGGGGTTCCAGCCGGCCGACACGCGTTTCATGCGGTCGGTCGCGTCGATGCCGTACGGCATGCTGCTCGTCACAGGCCCCACCGGCAGCGGCAAGACCACGACGCTTTACGCGATCCTCACCGAGATCAACAACGGGCTCGAGAAGATCGTGACGATCGAGGATCCGGTCGAGTACCAGCTCGGCGAGATCCTGCAGATTCCGGTCAACGAAGCGAAGGGCCTGACGTTCGCGCGCGGCTTGCGCTCGATCCTGCGGCACGACCCGGACAAGATCATGGTCGGCGAAATCCGCGATCCCGAAACCGCGCAGATCGCCGTGCAGGCCGCGCTGACCGGCCATCAGGTGTTTACCACCGTGCATGCGAACAACGTGTTCGACGTGATCGGCCGGTTCACGAACATGGAAGTCGATCCGTACAGCTTCGTATCGGCGCTGAACGGCGTCATCGCGCAGCGGCTGCTGCGCCAGTGCTGCCCGGACTGTCTCGACGAGGACACGGTGGACGCGGATGCGCTCGCGCGCTCGGGCATCGATCCGGATACGGCCGGCAGCTACCTGTTTCGCCGCGGTACCGGGTGTGCGATGTGCCGCGGCAGCGGCTATCGCGGCCGGCGGGCGATCGCGGAGGCGCTGCGCATGAACGACGAACTGCGGCAACTGCTGTCCGAGCGCGCGCCGCTCGGACACATCAAGGCCGCGGCGCTGCGCTACGGGATGGCGACGTTGCGGGCGTCGGCGATCGACCTGGTGAGGCGCGGCGAAACGACGCTCGAGGAGATCAATCGTGTCACCATGGTCGAATGAACGTCTTGCCGTGGGCGTCGGTACGCACGAGATCGTCGTCGGCATGCGCCCGCGCGCGCCGTGGCGGCCGGGCCGGCGCGGGTTCGTCGCCGAGCCGCTGAGCGTCGTGATTCCCGATGACCAGTTCGGCAGCGAGACGGCGCTGGTCGATGCGCTGCGCGCCGCGCTGGCCGCGACGCCAGGTGCCGAGGCTGGCGCGAACCGGAAGGGGGCGCCGGCGCGCGGCGCGCACGTCGTGCTCGACGATTTCTGGTGTTGTCATGCCATCCTGCGCGGAGACTTCCGCGCGCTGCACGCTCGCGAGCTCGAGGAGATCGCACTCGCGCATTTCTCCGACACGTACGGCGTCGCCGCCGAGTCGCTGGTCGCGCGCTTCGACGTGCGGCATGGCGGCCGCGCGCTCTTTGCCAGCGCGCTGCCGCGCACGCTCTACGACGGCATTCTCGGCACGGGCGCAGCCGGCGACGTGCGGATCCGCTGCCTGCGCGCGGCGCTTCCGGAGACGCTCAACCGGTTCGCGGTGAAGCCGGACGGCGACGCGATGCTGCTCGTCGTCGGCGAAGCGCTGCTGCAGGCGGTCATGATCGAGCGCGGCGAGTGGGCCGCGTACGACACGCAGCGCCTCTTTCCGGGCGAGTCCGGCGATGCGTCGCGGCTGGCCGAACTCGCCGAGCAGTTGTTCGAGCGCTCGGCGCTGCGCACGGGCCTGAAGCGCGACGCGTGCAAGGTCTATCTATCCGGCGTCGACATCGATGCCGCGCCGTTCGACGCGCGTTTCGCCGCGGCCGTGTTGCCGGCCCCCACGGCGCTCGACGGTTCACCCGCGCGCCGCTTGCTGGAGTACGCATCATGATCCACGCGCTCGACATCGATTTTTGCCGGCGCCGCGCGCGCATCGGCACGCGTGGCGCGATCCTGCTCGGCGTGGCCGCGTTGCTGTGGGGCGCATGCGCGGTCCGGCTCTGGCACGCGTACGCGGAAAACGACCGCATCAGGGAGAGCCTGGCGGTCGTCCAGCGTCACGTGTTCGCGCAGCAACACGTCGTGAAGCCGCCGCCGAGCGCGGCCGCCCGGCTCGCGGAAAAGCAGAGCCAGGCCGTGCTGCGCGAACTGACCGTGCCGTGGCAGAGGCTGTTCTCGATCGTCGAGGACTATCCGGGCCATGACGTCGCGCTGATCGGCATCGACCAGAACCCGGCGCAGGGCCAGATTCGCATCACGGCCGAAGCGAAGGACCCGGACGCGATGCTCGCGTACCTGAAGTACTTGCAGACGAGCGTCGTGCTGCGCGAGGCGACGCTGAACGGTCATCTCGTCGAGGAGAACGTGGCGGGCAAGCCGGTGCGTTTCCAGATCACGGCCGTCTGGAGGAAATCATGAAAGCCGATCGTTTCGCGGACCGCTTGCTCACGCTTCGCTTCGAGTGGCGACGCGCATTCGGTCTGCCGGGGCTCGCCGGGGTGCTGATGCTCGGCGCCGCGGCCATCACGTACGCGGCGATCGCGGGCGTCGAGTCCGACACGCGCGCGATGCTGGCGCCGTCCGGTGTGGTGCGCGCCGCGCACGGCCACCGTCCCGCCGAGGTGCGCGGCACGGCGGCGGATGCGATCGCGCTCGACGCGCTGCCCGCGCTCTTTCCGGCTTTTTCGCAAAGCGCGGACGACATCGCATCGATCTTCGAGCAGGCACGCGACAGCCATTTGACACTGGGCTCTGCCGAGTACCAGATGACGACCGAGTCGGGCGGGCGCTTCGCGCGCTACCAGGTGCTGCTGCCGGTAAAGGACGAGTACGGCGCGATCCGGCATTTTCTCGCGTCGGTGCTGAACCACGTGCCGAACGCGGCGCTGCAGGAAATCCACGTCGAGCGCCCGGCAGTGGGCAGCAGCATTCTCGACGCGCGGGTGCGTTTCGAACTCGTCTATCGGAGCGCCCAGCCATGAGCTCCGCCATCACGAAGCCTGCTTCACGCACGCGGCTCGCGCTCGTGCTGGGCTGTCTGGTCGTCGCCGGTACCGGATATCGGGTGCTGGTGGCCGCGATGCAGCAGCCGGCACCGGCGGCCGCGCCCAGCATCGTTCATCGTGCCGGTGCACGGACGGCGCCCGCACCGGCAAGCACGCACGTCGCATCGGCATCGCATGCCGCGTCGGCATCGCTTGCCGCATCGGCCGCGCCCGCGTCGTCGCCGGCGGCGCACGACGCGCCGATCACACCGCGGGAACGACTCGCTGCTTTGCGTGCGCCCGTGTCGGTCGACGCGGCGCACGATCCATTCACCGCGTCATCGTGGCTGCCGCCGCCGCCCGTCGTGCCGCCGGCGCCCGAGATACGGCCGGCGCCGCCGACCGCGCCGCCGGTGCCGTTCGTCTATCTCGGCCAGCAGGATCCCAAGGCGTCGAAGCCGCAGGTGTTTCTCGGCAACGGCGATCAGTTGCTGATCGTTTCACCGGGCGACGTGATCGACAGTCAGTATCGCGTCGAGTCGGTGTCCGAGTCGAACGTGGTGCTCACCTATCTGCCGCTGAACCAGGTCCAGATGGTGCCCATTCCAGTGGAAGGAAAATAAATGGAAACGCTACGTACACGGGATGCGCGCCGCACTGGGGATGGCGGCCGGTCGACACGCGATGGTTCCGCCGCCTCGGTCGATGCACGGCCGGCATCGTTGCAGCGGTGCGCGACGAAACGCGCGCTGGCGATCGCCGCGGCGCTGCTCGCATGCGGCGGCTGTGCGCATGTGCCGAACCTTCAGGACGACCCCACCAACGCGCAGGTGAAGATCGACGCGTTGCACGAGCGTAACGACGCGATCAACCAGCTGCTCGACAACGCGGACACGTTTCGCCGGCAGAACGAGTTCGACGACGCGGCGCGCTTGGTCTACATGGCGAAGCAGCTCGATCCGACCAGCGAGCGTGCGCGCCGGATCGACGCGATGATCGACCAGGACCGCAAGCATCTTGCGATTCTGCAGGAAGCGGATCGCATGATGAAGCGCGGTTCGTACGCGCAGGCGGCCGAGCGCGTGCATCGCGTGCTGGTCGAGGATCCCGCCAACGCGATGGCGACGCGGATGCAGGCGGAGCTCGACGAAAAGCGCCGCCAGCAACACGCGGAGCGCGACGACAAGCTCGCGTCGTCGTCGATCATGCGCACGCCGGTGTCGCTGCAGTTCCGCGACGCGAACGTGCGGATGGTGTTCGAGGCGTTGTCGCGCACGTCGGGGCTGAACGTCATTTTCGATCGCGACGTGCGCGCCGACCTGAAGACGACGATCTTCGTGCAGAACGCGTCGCTGCAGGACACGGTCGACATGATCCTGTTGCAGAACCAGCTCGACAAGAAGCAGATGAACGCGAATACGCTGTTCATCTACCCGGCGACGCCGGCCAAGGAGCTCGAGTACCAGGAGCTCAAGGTGCGCACGTTCCAGTTGTCGAACGTCGACGCCAAGCAGATCCAGTCGCTGTTCAAGAGCCTGTTGAAGGTGAAGGAGGCCGTGATCGACGAGCGCGCGAACACGGTGACGATCCGCGGCACGCCGGACATGATCAAGGTCGCGGAAGAGATGATCGCCGCGCAGGACTTGCCCGAGCCGGAAGTGATGCTCGAGGTCGAGGTGCTGGAGGTATCGCATGACCGGATGTCGCAGCTCGGCATCAACTGGCCGAACTCGTTTACGGTGTCGACACCGAGCTCGGCCAGTACCTGGGGCGTGCTGCACCATCTGCCCATCAACGCGCTGAACGTCAGCAGCCTGTCGGCCACCGCGGATTTCAAGCTCACCGATACCGACGCGAACCTGCTTGCGAGCCCGCGCCTGCGCGCGCGCAACAAGGAGAAGGCGCGCATCATGATCGGCGACAAGGTGCCGGTGATTTCGAGCTCGAGCACGCCGAGCACCAGCGGCCCGTCATTCACGCAGATGATCCAGTACCTCGACGTGGGCATCAAGCTCGAGGTCGAGCCGCAGGTCTATCGCGACGGCGACGTCGGCATCAAGCTGAATCTCGAAGTCAGCAACATCACCAACACGATCTCGAGCGGCAACTCGCAGGGGCTGAGCTCGCTCGCCTATCAGATCGGTACGCGCAGCGCGTCGACCAGCCTGCGGCTTCGCGACGGCGAAACGCAGATCATGGGCGGCCTGATTTCGGACGAGGACCGCCGCAACGCGAACAAGGTGCCGGGTCTCGGGCAGTTGCCGGTGCTCGGCCGCCTGTTCTCGGATCACGGCGGCGATCACAAGAAGACCGAGATCGTGCTGCAGATCACGCCGCATATCGTCCGGCCGCAAGTGGCGGCCGATGCGGACACGCAGGAAGTGTGGTCGGGCACCGACGTCAACGTGCACGCCGACCAGTTGCGACTCGATCCGGTGACGCTGAGCGCGGAGGCGGTGCCGGCGGCGCCGGAGGCGAAGGCCGTTCCGGGCAGCGTGGGCGGCGGGACCACGGGTCGCGCGGCTGCGTCGCCGCTGGAGGCCGCGGCGAGCCGTGCGCAAGCGTCGCCGGGGAGCGGCGCGTTCGGGCGGCCGCCGGCCGCCCCGCGCACGACGCCGCCGCCCGACCCGTACGGCGGGCGGTTCGCGCGGCCTCAGCCGGTGTTGTCCGCGCCGGCCGCCGGCGCCGGCGGGGCCACCGCGGCGGAGCAGTCGGCCGCACCGGCGGGCAATGAAGTCGCGCCCGCGCCGGGCACCACCGTGACGCCGGTTGCATCGCCTGCGCCGCCCGAGCAGGCTGCAGCTGCTGCCAACGCACCGGCCACTGCACCGGCCGCCGCGCCGGCGGCCCCGCCCCCGACGCTGCAGATGCCCGCGGGCGACATTCCGAGCGAAAACCCGCTTCGCCCGGTCGGGAAGTGAGCCGTGGCCGCGCGCAACGCAGCGACTCGCGTCGGCCGCGTCGGCCTGCGCGGCTTCACGTTGATCGAAATGGTCATCACGCTCGCGCTCGTGGCGATCCTCGCGCTCGCGATCATGCCGTTCTCCGAATTGATCGTGCAGCGGCAGAAGGAGCAGGAGCTGAGTGCCGCGTTGCGCGAGATCCGCACGGCGCTCGATGCGTACAAGGACGCGAGCGATGCGGGGCAGATCGAGAAGGAGGCGGAAGCGTCCGGCTATCCGCCGTCGCTGGCCGTGCTCGTGACGGGCGTGAAGAACGTCCGCGACCCGAAGGGCGGCATGATGATGTTCCTGCGCCGCGTGCCGCGCGATCCGTTCTTCGCCGGCGATCCCGATACGCCGGCCGAGAACACCTGGGACGCGCGCGCGTACGGCACGCCGCCGGATCCGGCGGCCGACGGCCCTCCTGGCGGCGTCGAGGCCGGCAAGGACGTGTTCGACGTGACGTCGAAATCGGCGCGTATCGGCATCAACGGCATTCCGTACAAACAGTGGTGACGGTCATCATGAAACCCGCTCGCATCCGCAGGATCCGCGGCTTTACGCTGATCGAAATCGTGGTCGTGATGGCCATCATCGGACTGCTTCTGACGTTGGCCGTGCCGCGCTACATGCACAGCATCGAGCGCGGCAAGGAGCAGGTGAGAAGCCAGAACCTCGCGGTGATGCGCAATGCGATCGACCAGTATTACGGCGACAACGGGCAGTATCCCGAGACGCTCGACGAACTGGTCGCGAAGCACTATTTGCGCGCGGTGCCGGTCGATCCGGTGAACGGCGACGACAAATGGGCGACGCTTGCATCGCCGGACGAGACCAAACCGGGCGTGTACGACGTCGGGCCCGCGAGCAGCGCGCAGGGCGTGCCGCCGGGCGTCGCGGCAACGGTAACGGCTGGGGCTGCGGCTGCGGCTGGGGCGGCGAAATGAAGCGGGCCGGGCGCGGCGTCGCGCGCGCGCCGCATGGCCGCCGCCGCGGGCGCCAGCGCGGGCTCGTGCTGCTTGCGTTGCTGATTGCGTTGATGCTGATGTCGATCGCGCTGGCCGGCGCGCTGGACGTCTGGTCGCTGCAGCGGCGCCGCGAGCAGGAGCGGCAGCTGCTGTTCGTCGGCGATCAGTACCGCAGGGCGATCGTCGCGTACTACCGTGTCGGGCGCGTGTATCCGCAAACGGTCGACGACCTGCTGGTCGATACCCGCTTTGCAATACCCATGCATCATTTGCGTCGCGCGTATCCGGATCCGGTCAGCGGCAAGAACGACTGGTCGTTCCTGTGGCGGGGCGACCGCTTCTACGGCGTATCCAGCAGCTCGGACGGCGCGCCGATCAAGCGCGCGGGATTTCCGGAGCGATACAGGGACTTCGAGGGCATCGAAACCTACCGGCAATGGAAGTTTCTTTACCTCGCTCCGGGTCTGGCCGCATCGGCCGACGAAGCATCGCCGGCGGCGCCGGCG
Source organism: Burkholderia sp. Nafp2/4-1b (assembly GCF_003635165.1). Taxonomy (GTDB): domain Bacteria; phylum Pseudomonadota; class Gammaproteobacteria; order Burkholderiales; family Burkholderiaceae; genus Burkholderia. Next base: position 15,930 of record NZ_ML058606.1, read on the forward strand.
CTGTCGGCCAGCGCGCCGACGAGCCTGTCCGGTTTTCCGGGCGGCGCGCTGCCCGGACGGCGCCCGGGCGGCCTGCATTGACGCGGCGGCCATACGCAAAAAAGCGCGACGCCCGCGACGGGCATCGCGCATCAAACGGCGTGGAGCGCCGACGAATGAAACGTGATGAAGAAAGCGTGACAGGGGCGCGCGGCCCCACGGTGCCGCGGATCAGGCCTTCGCGAGCTTGATGCTGGTCGGCTCGGCCGTCAGGTAACCGACGCTTGCGCCGAAGCGGTCCTTGTAGTTCGCCCGCACCAGCGGATCGAGCGTCGGCTTGACCTTGTCATGCAGCGGCGATTCCCAGTCGCCCACGTGCTGGAAGTTGCTCATGATGTAGGTCCAGCCGTTGATCTCGTCGACCGCATGCAGGCCCGTCGATTCTGCGCCGGCCGGGCACGACAGCACGCGCGCGAGCGACTTCGTGTCGACGTTGTACGCCCACAGGAAGTTGTTCACGTGCATGCCCGAGTCTTCGCCGATGAAGAGCGTGCGCAGCTTTTCCGAGAACTTCAGGTTGTCGGGGTTCGCGATCTTGTCCGGGTTCGCGAGGTTGCCGAGCGCATCGGCCGCGGCGAGGTCCTCGCCGACGAGCGCGGCCGGCGCGCCCATGTCGACCGGCACCCATTCGCTGTCGATCGTGCCGCCCGACGTGTCGCGCTGGCCGGCCTTCAGGTTCAGCGCGTAGACGGCGCCCGCGGCGATCTTCTTGTCCACCGCGACGTCGCGCGACACAGCATTGCCCTTGACCATCGACGTTTCGATCCGCGACATCGCCGTGTAGACGATCTTGTCCTTTGCGTTCACCGTCGTGCCTTCGAGCTTCGTGAACGCCATGCTGCCGCCGATCAGCGCGGCATAGCGGTGCGTCTCGAGGAACGCGGCCGCCTTCTCCATCCCCGGCTTCACGCGCATCCAGTTGAACTTGCCGCCGAAGTGGATCTTCGTGTAGCTCGCGTCGTTCGGATCGGTGGTCACCAGGTCCATGATGTCCGACGCCTTCAGCGTGTTCGCGAGCGCTTCGATCTCGCTGCTGGTCGCGTGGCCGATCTTGATCCACGTGAGCGTCGCGCTGCCGGCGCCGGCGGACGACGTCTGCGTCCACTTCGCGACGTACAGCGTGCCGGCCGACAGGTCGGCCGCCTTGTCGGCGACGAACATGAACAGGCCGCCGTTGGTCGCGTCGTCGCCCATCATCACGGTGCGCTGGTCCGGCATCACCTGGATCAGCTCGTGCGAGATGCGGCCGAGGCAGTAGTGCTTCTTCACCGTGCCGGTGCCGTCCGGGTTCACCGTGATTTCGGGCAGGTGGCCGTAGTGGTAGGGGTTCGCCTTCGTCTCGTCGCCGAACGTGTTCTTGCTGAATGCCTTGAACTGCGCGTCGGTCGCGGCCTTCGTCGCGTCCGGCTCGTATTCCTCGCTCGACAGGTGCGTGCCCCACGGCGACAGGCTCGCGCCGCACGTAATCCACAGGCCGTGCGCCTTCGACGTGTCGACGTTGTGATACTTGACGACCTTCAGCGCGCCGTTCGACGGATCCTGGTCGAGCGTGATCACCGCGATCGGCGACGGCAACTGGCCGTATTGCGATGCGCTCGCCTGGTCGCGCGTCGTGTATTCGAACTGCACGACCGCGAACACCGTGTTGCCCTTCACGCCGGCCACGTTCGCGTTCTTCAGCGTCAGCAGCGAGCTGCCGTCCGGGCAGTCCGAATAGAACTGGCGTTCCTTGCCGGCGACCGAGCGGTCGATGATCGGCTGGTTGTTGATGTCGTAGTAGCCGCCCGCGAGCGTCGTGCCGCCGTTGCCGTCCGGCACCAGGTCGCCCGTCACGAAGAACGGCCGGTACGCGAGCTTGAAGTTGCGCGACGAGCCGTCCGAGAACGACACCGACAGCGTCGAGCCGACGGTCGTCGTGGCCATCGCGGCCGCGTTGTCGAGCGTGGGCGCGGCCATCGCCGAGAACGCCGCCGACGTGTAGGCGGCGGCCACCGGCGCCGGCGTCGACGCGGGATCGTCACCGCCGCAGCCCGTCAGCAGGGCCGGCAGCGCGAGGCCGGAAAGGGGCAGCATCGGCGCGCCGGCGAGGATCTTCAGGGCGTGGCGACGGGAAGCATTGGGCGACGCGGGCATGTGGAGTCCAGTTTCGAATGTTGGAAGAATGGCCTTCGCGAAGCAGGCGAACAGCAAGCAGCGCGAAGGCAAGTTGAAAACTGGACGGAAGTGTAGGGACGCTAGATGAAAGTTTTTTGAATTGAAAACGTAATGATGCGTGGGGCGCCCGTCAGGAGCACTGCCGGACGCCGGTCGCAAGCGTTTGCGCTCAGGTTTGCGCTCAGTCGCGCTCGGGCGTCGCCGAGATGCGGTGGATCGACAGGTCGGCGCCGTCGAATTCGGCTTCGCGATCGAGCCGCAGCCCGACGGTCGCCTTCAGCGCGCCGTAGACCAGCGTGCCGCCCGCGGTCGCGATCACGATGCCCCCGAGTGTGCCGATCAGCTGCGACATGAAGGCCACGCCGCCGAGGCCGCCGAGCGCGGGCTGCCCGAACACGCCGGCCGCGAGGCCGCCGAGCGCGCCGCACATCCCGTGCAGCGGCCACACGCCGAGCACGTCGTCGATGCGCCATTTGTTCTGCACGCAGGTGAACATCGCGACGAACACTGCGCCGGCCGCCGCACCGGTGACGAGCGCACCGATCGGATGCATCACGTCGGAGCCCGCGCATACGGCGACGAGGCCCGCGAGCGGGCCGTTGTACGTGAAGCCCGGGTCGTTGCGGCCGGCCATCCACGCGGCGAGCGTACCGCCGACCATCGCCATCAGCGAATTCACCGCGACGAGGCCGCTGATCTTGTCGAGCGTCTGCGCGCTCATCACGTTGAAGCCGAACCAGCCGACCGCGAGCACCCATGCGCCAAGCGCGAGGAACGGGATGTTCGACGGCGGATGCGCGGCGATCCGGCCGTCCTTCGCATAGCGGCCGTGGCGTGCGCCGAGCAGCAGCACGGCCGGCAGCGCGACCCAGCCGCCGAACGCGTGCACGACCACCGATCCCGCGAAATCGTGGAACGGTGCGCCGAACGCGTGCGTGAGCCAGGCCTGCACGCCGAAGCGCTCGTTCCAAGCGATGCCTTCGAAGAACGGATAGATGAAGCCGACGATGATCAGCGTCGCGACGAGCTGCGGATTGAATTTCGCGCGTTCCGCGATGCCGCCGGACACGATCGCGGGAATTGCAGCCGCGAACGTCAGCAGGAAGAAGAAGCGCACGAGCGCGTAGCCGCTGTGCTGCGACAGCGAGCCGATGTCGTCGAAGAACTCGACGCCGTACGCGATCGTATAGCCGATGAAGAAGTAAGCGAGCGTCGACACCGAGAAGTCGACCAGGATCTTCACGAGCGCGTTGACCTGGTTCTTCTTGCGGACCGTGCCGAGCTCGAGGAATGCAAAGCCCGCGTGCATCGCGAGCACCATGACGGCGCCGATCAACAGGAACAGTGTGTCGACGCCGGATTTCAGACCATCCATGCCGTGGCTTCCTTGCGCAAAAAACGGGCAAGGAATGCAAGTACCGGGCCAACTTGGGGAAAGTCTGCGTGCAATTGGTGCGGAAGGGCCGCTACGCACGACATTCCGGTGGTGCGTGCACGGTTGCGGGGCGTGCCGCGCGCGACGCGGACAGCGCGGCCGGTGCACGTACGTGGTGCGAGACGTGCGTAACTGGTGCGTACACGGCGCTGCGCGGTGCGGCGTGGTGCGCCGCGATGCACCGGCGTGGCGCGTCAGCGGTGCTTGAACAGCGCGCGGGGCCGGCGCAGCCGCAGCGCGCACGCACACCAGTAGGCTGCGACCGTCGACAGCCCGAGCGCCGCCAAGGCGAGCGCGGCGAAGCCCGCATTCGACTGGCCGTGACCATCGGGGCCGAGGATGCCTTGCGCGACGATCAGCGCGGCCGTCCAGAAGCCGATCACCGCTTGCGCGAGCAGGCGCGCGCAAGCAACGCGGCGCGGGCGCCCGGCGGCGCGCAGGCGCGTCGCGGACGGCGAGCGCAGACACAGGAACAGGGTGGCGGCGAGCGCGGCGGCCAGCGCGATGAACCAATCGATGAGGAAAGCCATGAAGAAACGGAGAGCGGACAGAGCGGATTGAGGCCTGCCCACTTTAGTGCCGGCGCGCGTGCGATTGAATCAGACAAGTCCGAAATCGAAAGGTATTTTCAATCGGCGGTCGTCATTGGCCCTGTTGCGAAGGCGGTATCATCGACGTCGGTCCAACCATTCAGGCGTGCGGCGCACGCCGGAGATTGCTGATGAAGATGAAGATTTCGCGGGCACGTCGCGTGCCCGGGTCCGTGCTGGCGGCCGCGGCCGTCGGTGCGATGCTGTTGCTCGCCGGCTGCGAAAAGTCCGGCACGCCGGCCACGCAAGCCGATACGGCCGCGAGCGCGGCCACCGCTGCCGCCAACAGCGCTGCCAAGGCACTCGACCAGGTGGCGAGCACCGTCAACCAGCAGATCGACGCCGCCAAGGCCGGCATCGCGAGCGCGGCGTCGGCCGTGCCGCCGCTGTCCGCGAGCGGCCTCGCGTCCGCTGCGCAGGCGCAGTTCGATGCGGCCGCGTCCGCGGTCGTCGCGCATGCGGCGTCCGAAGCCGGCGCGAAGATGGCCGAGGCCGGCAAGAAGCTCCAGCAGTGGAGCCAGCAAGGCGCGGCAGGTTCGAAGCCGGCCAGCGGCGAATAAACGCGCCCTTGTGCAATCCGTGAAATGTAATTATAGTGGTTACACATTGTCGCGGGCTGCGGTTCGGGCCGGCGTCGCCGAGTGAGTCAGGAATGAATACCAGCAGCCGGTTCGCGTTTGCCGTTCACGTGCTTGCCTTGCTGTCGATGCAGGAGGGCGTGCCGCTGTCGTCCGACATCATCGCGGGCAGCGTGAACACGAATCCGGCGCTGATTCGCCGTCTGCTGTCGATGCTGGCGGCCGCGGGGCTGACCACGTCGCAGCTCGGCGCGGGAGGCGGTGCGCTGCTGGCGCGCGAGCCGGGCGACATCACGCTGCTCGACGTCTATCGCGCGGTCGACGATGCGCAGCTGTTCGCGCTGCACCGCGAGGCGCCGAATCCCGCGTGTCTCGTCGGGCGCCACATCCAGGGCGTGCTGATCGACTATATCGGCGACGCGCAGCGCGCGATGGAAGCGTCGCTTGCCACACGCACGCTTGCGGACGTCACGGCAGACGTGCTCGAATCCGAGCAGCGCGACCGGTCGGCGGGAAGCGCCGGCGGGTGACGGCCGGCAACGGATGATGCAGGGCAGGAGGCCGGGCGGCGCGCACGCGCGGCGGCCGGCACGACGGAGTTTCGCTCCGTTTTTTTTCGGTCTTATATGTAATTGCTTTAGTTACTTTTTTTCTTACTGGAGAATCGATATGACGCAACGCACGTTGAACATCGCACTGTTTGGCGCCACCGGGATGATCGGCTCGCGCATCGCCGCCGAAGCCGTGCGCCGCGGCCATCGCGTGACGGCGCTGTCGCGCCATCCGGGCGCGGCCGGCGACGGCATCACCGCGAAGGCGGCCGACCTGTTCGATGCGGCCAGCATCGCGGCCGTGCTGCCGGGCCACGACGTCGTCGCGAGCGCGTACGGTCCGAAGCAGGACGATGCCGCGCAGGTCGTCGCGGCGGCGCGCGCGCTGGTGGCCGGCACACGTCAGGCCGGGCTGAAGCGGCTCGTCGTGGTGGGCGGCGCCGGTTCGCTCGAGGTCGCGCCGGGCAAGCAGCTGGTCGACACCGAAGGTTTCCCGGACGCGTACAAGGCGGTCGCGCTCGCGCACCGCGATGCGCTCGACTATCTGAAGACGGTCGGCGATCTCGACTGGACCTTCTTTGCGCCGGCCGCGCTGATCGCACCGGGCGAGCGCACCGGCACGTTCCGAACGGGCGTCGGCAAGCTGATCGCGGACGCGCAGGGCAACAGCAAGATCTCGGCGGAAGACTACGCGGTCGCGTTCGTCGATGCGCTCGAGCAGCAAAGCTTCGTGCGCGAGATCGCGACGGTCGCGTATTGAGCGACTATTGAGCGACGGCACGGCGACGCGGCGCGCAAGCGCCGCGTTCACCACGTGCGGCCCGCGGGCCACGCAGTAGCAAGCGACTTCAGGCGATTCCATCTCGACGGATGGAATCGCCTGTTTCGTGTGGCGTACCGATGATCGAGCGCGCATCGCGTGCGCGATCGGTCCGGTCGCCGATCCTTCCATTCCTGATTGGTATTTATCCCGGTCGACGCCGCGCGGCGGTTTCCATATTGTTCCCCGTCATGCATGATGCATAGAATAAATTTCTATCAACCAGGGGCGGGGTAAATGGATGCTATCGATCGCAAGCTGCTGGAGTTGTTGCAGGCCGATGCCACATTGCCGATCGCGGAACTCGCGCAGCGCGTGAACCTGTCGCAGACGCCGTGCTGGAAGCGCGTGCAGCGGCTCAAGGAAACCGGCGCGATCCGCGCGCAGGTCGCGCTGTGCGATCCGCGCAAGCTCGGCGTCGGCACGACCGTGTTCGTCGCGATCCGCACGAACCAGCACACCGAGGAGTGGGCGCAGCGTTTCACGCAGGCCGTGCGCGACATGCCGGAAGTCGTCGAGGTGTACCGGATGAGCGGCGAGACCGACTATCTGCTGCGGGTCGTGGTGACCGGCATCGACGATTACGATCGCGTGTACAAGCAGCTGATTCGTGCGGTGCCGCTGTTCGACGTGAGCTCGTCGTTCGCGATGGAGCAGATCAAGTATTCCACCGCGCTGCCGGTGCGCGACCTGTCGGAGCAGGTGTAGGGTACGAGGCGGTGATACGGCGCGATGGTGAGTGGATGCGCTTCGCTGGTGCGTTCCGATTGCTTGCGTGTTGAGCGTTGAATATTTGCGTGCCGCTGCCGCGCCGTCGGCGCTATTGCCTGCGCTCAGCGCCCGCGCGCCAGCGCACGTGCGCGTTCATCCGCCAGCGCGTCGCGGCGCACGAATTCCGCGACGAACGGGCTCGCCGGATGGTGGTGCAGCGCGTATGGCGTGTCCCATTGCGCGAGCTGGCCGTCCTTCATCACGCCGATCCGGTCGGCGATCGCGAACGCTTCTGCCTGGTTGTGCGTGACGAGGATCGCGGTGTGGCCCGTGCGCTTGAGGATGTCGCGCAGCTCGAACGCGAGCCGCTCGCGCGTATCGACGTCGAGATTCGAGAACGGCTCGTCGAGCAGCAGCAGTTCAGGCGAGGGTGCGAGCGCGCGGGCGAGCGCGACACGTTGCTGCTGGCCGCCCGACAGTTCGTGCGGATACGCGCTGCCCGAATCGGCAAGGCCGACGAGGTCGAGCAAGTCGGCGACGCGGGTGCGGCGCTCGGCTTTCGGCATCCGCCGCAAGCCGAATGCGACGTTGTCGGCCGCGCTCAGGTGCGGGAACAGCGCGTAATCCTGGAACATCATCCCGATGCGCCGCCGCTCGGGCGGTACGTCGAGCGACGGCGCCGCGACCGGCGTGCCGTCCAGCACGATGCGCCCCATGCGCACGGGCTCGAAGCCCGCGATCGCGCGCAGCACGGTAGTCTTGCCGCAGCCCGATGCGCCGAGCAGGCAGCCGATGTCGCCGCGCGGCAACGCGAGGCTCAGTCCGTCGACCACCGTGCGGCGGCCGTGCGGTGTGTCGTAGGCGACGCAGAGGTCGTCGAGTTCGAGCAGGTACACGGTGTCAGGCTCCGATCTTGTGACGGGTGCGCGCGAGCAGGATCACGGGCACGAGCCCGGCCAGCACGATTGCGAGCGCGGCGACCGCGCCTTCCTCGTAGGTGCCGCGCGCGGCTTCCGCATACAGCCAGGTCGCGAGCGTGTCGAAATTCAGCGGCCGCAGCAGCAGCGTCGCCGGCAGTTCCTTCATCGCGTCGACGAACACGAGCAGCGCGCTCGTCGTGAGCGCCGGCCGCAGCAGCGGCAGGTGCACGCGGCGCAGCGTGCCGCCGGCCGTCTCGCCGAGCGAGCGGGCGGCCTGTTCGAGCGACGGCGGAATGCGCGCGAGGCCGGCTTCGATGCTGCCGGCCGAGATCGCGAGAAAGCGCACGGTGTACGCGATCACGAGCGCGAGCGCCGAACCCATCAGCAGCAGCCCGTCACGACCAAGCGCCGCGCCGAGCAGCCGGTCGGCCGCCGCGAACGGAATCAGCAGGCCGATTGCGAGCACGGTGCCCGGCACCGCGTAGCCGAGGCTCGCGATGCGTGCGCACACGCGGGCCGGCCCGGCGCGTGCGCTGTCGCGCTGCGTACGTGCCGCCCACGCGACGACGAGCCCGCAGGCAAGTGTCGCGACGGTCGCCGCGGCGGCGATGGTCAGCGTGTTCGCGAGCCCGGTCAGCAACTGCGCGGACACGCCGCCGACGAGATGCAGCCGCTTGCCGGTCTCGACCGCGAGGTACGCGGCCGGCGCGCCGAAGCCGAGCAGCACCGGCAGCCAGCCGAGGGCCGCGGCGCTCCACGCGGCCGCGCCGCGCAGGCGCCGCGGCGCGACCGGGCGCATGCGCCGGCCGTGCGCGTAGCGCTGGCGGCGGCGCCCGTAGCGCTCGAGCACGATCATGCCGACGACGATCGCGAGCATCGCGAGCGCGATCTGCGCGGCGCCGGCCAGATCGGAGCGCGTGATCCACGTGGTGTAGACCGATACGGTCAGCGTCTGCACGCCGAGGAATTCCGACGCGCCGATGTCGTTCAGCGTTTCGAGCAGCGCAAGGCTCACGCCGACCGCGATCGCGGGCCGCGCGAGCGGCACGACGACGCGCCAGAACGTCGCGATGCGTCCCGCGCCGAGCGTGCGCGCGGCTTCGAGCAGGCTCGCCGACTGCGTGACGAACATCGCGCGCGTGCTCAGGTACACATACGGATACAGCACGAAGCCGAGCACGAAGATCGCACCGGGCAGCGAGCGCAGGTCGGGCAGGCGGAACTGGCGCGGGCTGTCGAAGCCGAGCAGCCAGCGGATCGCGCCCTGCACGGGGCCGATCGGGTGGAGCAGGTCGAGATACGCGAACGCGACGATGTAGGTGGGCACCGCGAGCGGCAGCAGCAGCGCCCAGGTCAGCATCCGGCGGCCGGGAAAATCGTACGCGGTGACGAGCCACGCGCAGCCGGTGCCGACCACCGTCACGATCGTGCCGACGCCCGCGAGCAGCAGCAGTGTATTGACGAGCGCCTGCGGCAGCACGAATTCGGCGAGATGCCGCCAGTGCGCGAGGTCGGCGCCGAATGCGGCGGCGACCAGCACCGCGAGCGGCGCCGCGACCGCCGCGGCGATCGCGACGGCCGCGCCCAGCCACAGGCTGCCCGCGCGCAAACGGAACGGCCGGCGGCGCGCGGGGACCAACGGTGCGTCAGTTGTCAAAACCGACCTTGTCGACGAGCTGGCTGGCCGCCTTGCGGTGCTTCGCGATGTCGGCCAGCGGCAGCGGGTCGACCTTCAGCGTGCCGAAGCTCGCGATCACCGGATCGAGCTTCACGTTCGCCCGCACCGGGTATTCATAGTTCGCCTGCGCATACAGCGCCTGCGCTTCCGGCGACACCAGGTACTCGAGCAGCTTCACCGCGTTGGCCTTGTGCGGCGCGTGTTTCGCGACCGTCGCGCCGCTGATGTTGACGTGCGTGCCGCCGCTTTTCGCGTTCGCGAACGTCGGGCGCACGACCTTGATCGCGTCGCCCCACTTGCGCGCATCGCTGCCGGCTTCCGCGTTCTTCATGTGGCCGACGTAGTACGCGTTCGCGAGGCCGACGTCGCAAATGCCGCCGAGAATGTCGCGCGCGACGTCGCGGTCGCCGCCCGTCGCCTTGCGCGCGAGGTTCGCCTTCACGCCGCGCAGCCACTTTTCCGTCGCGGCTTCGCCGTCGTGCGCGATCATCGCCGCGACGAGCGCCGTGTTGTACGGATGCTGGCCCGAGCGGATGCAGACCTTGCCCTTCCATTTCGGATCGGCGAGATCCTCGTAGCGGAACGCGTCGACCTTCAGGTCCTTTTCCACGTACAGCACGCGATCGCGCAGCGACAGCGCGTACCAGTCGCCTTGCGCGCCGCGCAGGTTCGCGGGAATCGCGTCGTCGAGCACCTTCGAGCGGACCGGCTGCGCGAGCCCGCCGTCGACCAGATCGAGCAGGTTGCCGATGTCGACCGTCATCAGCACGTCGGCCGGCGACTGCGCGCCTTCCGCCTTCACGCGCTCGAGCAGGCCGTCCTTCACGAACACCGTGTTGACCTTGACGCCGCTCTGCTTCGTGAACGCGTCGATCAGCGGCTGGATCAGCTTCGGCTCGCGGGTGGTGTACAGGCTCACTTCCTCGGCGGCCTGGGCCAGCGGCGCGAACGCGGCGGCGGCAACGGCGAGGGCGCCGGCGAGCGGCAGCAGGCGGGTGCGCGAATTCGACATGGAGACTCCGGTGAGGCAGGCGAACGAAGAGGTGTTCCGGGGCGTGCCTGCCGCCCGAGTGACCCGAAACATTACAAATAGAAAGATTTCGGATTCTAGATCGGAATGGGAATGATTATCAAATGAAAGCTTTCGGAACCGCGGCGGAAGGAGGCGGGGGGGGGGGGGAGGGGGGGACGAAACACGGCGTCGCAGCGCGGGCGCAAGCGCGTAGAATGCCCGCTTCAACGAATTCGACGGAGCCGCACCGACCATGAACGATCAGCGCAAGAAGAACCCTGTCCGCAACGTGAGCATCCTGATCGTCGTGGCCGTGCTGCTCGTGATCGGGACGATCCTGTATAACGCGATCTCGCAGAAGCGCGCGTACGACGAGGCCCATCCGGCCGAGGCTGCGAGCGCGAGCGCCGCGTCGCACTGACGCAGGTGTAGCCGCCCACGCAGGCGTGGGCGCCGATGCGCACGATCGCAGTGCGGCCCGGTCCGGCAGGCAGCGAGGTAGGGGAACGGCGGGAAGGGGAGAAGCCGCGGCGGGCGACGCGCGACGCGTCTCGTCTGGTCCCGTTCCGTTCCGTCGGGAGAAACGCGGGCGCCGAAGCCGGCGCCCCGCACGGAACGGTCAGTCGTGCGTCAACGTGACGCAGGCGCGAACTTCGGGCGGATTCGCCCGTAGAACACGAGCGCGAGCAGCACGAGCCATGCCGCGCCGACGTAGAGCGCGACACGCGTGTCTTCGAACCAGCCGAGCATCACGATCACGAAACCCATGAACGCGATCGTCAGCGCGGGCGCGACGGGCCACAGCGGCACCTTGAACTTCAGCGCCGCGACTTCCGCGCTCGACAGGCGACGGCGCATCGCGACCTGCGACAGCAGGATCATCAGCCACACCCACACGGTCGCGAACGTCGCGATCGCCGCGATCACCAGGAACACGTCCTTCGGCATCAGGTAGTTCAGCACCACGCCGACCAGCAGCGCGCCGGCCATCACGAGCACCGTGACCCACGGCACGCCGTGGCGCGACGTCGTCATCAGCACGCGTGGCGCCTGGCCTTGCCGCGCCATCCCGAACATCATCCGGCCCGCGCCGAAGATGTCGCTGTTGATCGCCGAGATCGCCGCGCTGATCACCACCAGGTTCAGGATCGTCGCGGCCGACTTCACGCCGAGCGCCGAGAAGATCTGCACGAACGGGCTGCCGTCGTTGCCGACGCCGGTCCACGGGCTGATCGACATCAGCACGACCATCGTCAGCACGTAGAACAGCAGGATGCGCGCGGGCACCGCGTTGATCGCGCGCGGAATCACGCGTTCCGGATCCTTCGCCTCGCCGGCGCTCATCCCGATCACCTCGATGCCGCCGTACGCGAAGATCACGACCGACAGCGACGCGATCAGCCCGCCGATCCCGTTCGGGAAGAAGCCGCCATGGTTCCACAGGTTCGCGAACGTCGGCACGTCGGCCGAATGGCCGAAGTGCATGCCGGCCAGCAGGATCGCGACGCCGCCGCCGATCATCGCGACGATCGCGCCGACCTTGATGATCGACAGCCAGAACTCGAGCTCGCCGAACACCTTCACGTGGCACAGGTTCAGCCCGCAGATGACCGCGACGACGCCGAGCACCCAGATCCATTGCGGGACGTCCGGGAACCAGAAGCCCATGTAGATACCGAACGCGGTGATGTCGGCGATCGCGACGATCACCATTTCGAGCGTGTAGGTCCAGCCGGTGACGAAGCCCGCGAACGGGCCGAGGTTCTCGGTCGCGTAATGGCCGAACGAGCCGGCGACGGGTTCGCGCACGGCCATCTCGCCGAGCGCGCGCATCACCATGTAGACGGCCGCGCCGCCCAGGATATAGGCCAGGATCACCGCCGGCCCGGCGAGCTGGATCGCGGACGCCGAGCCGTAGAACAGGCCGGTGCCGATCGCCGAGCCCAGCGCGAGGAAGCGGATGTGCCGCGCGCTCAGATGGCGCTGCAAGTTTTTCATCGAGTCTCCGATATCGTTATGCCGTTATGCGACGGACCGGGCGAGCGGGGCCGGTCCGTGGGCGCAAGTTGTCTATACAACTTAAAATGTGAACGAATGATAACAAGCCGGGCCATGGAACCGGAATTGGGTATTCCCTGAGTGGCGCAATCGGGGAAATCGGGAGTGTGCGGTCGCGCGGGGTGCGCGCGGGCCGCGTGGGGCGGGCGGAGCATGCTGCGGAGGGTGTTGCGGGAAACGGGAGCGTCGCTGGCCGGCCCGCTTGCGCGGGCGACCGGGGATGGAACAACGTCATGCGGTCATGCGGTCATGCGGTCATGCCGTCATGCGGGCAGGCGGATCACGCTCGCGTCCTTGCGGATCAGCAGCGACGACGCGAGCATCTGCTTGCACTGGTGCGCGAGCACCTTCAGGTCGTGCGTGAGGTCGGCGCCCACGGCGTCGGATTTTTCCGCGGACACGACCATTGCATCGAGGTCACGCGTGAGCTGTTTCGTCGCCTCGAGCTGATCGGCCGGCGGCGGCTCGCCGGCTTCCGCCTTCTCGAGGTTATCGAGCACGGCGGCGAGGCCGCGGTGCAGCGCGTCGTCGTGAGCGAGGTGCTCGTCCACCGCGCACGCGCTGCGGATCAGCGGCGCGGCGGCGGTGATCTGCGCACCGAGCACGTGTGTCTGCACGAGCAGATCGTTCAGTTCCGGCACGAAGCGCTGGTGCGCCTTCGGCTCGATCATCATCCGCTGGAACGCCTGGCCGAGGTTCGCGAACGCGATGTGCACGTCCTTGCGCGCGAGGCGGTAACGGTAGTCGTCGTCGAGCGTCGTGGCGGGCGCCTCGATCGCCGCGGCGACGACCGGCACGACGGCAGCACCGTCAGCGGTCGGCACGGCGGGCGGCGCCGCGCCGCGCCCGACGCGCCACACGGCTTCGAAATACTTGCGGGTCGACGTCAGCATGTCGGTGACGAGCTTGCCCATCAGCCGGTATTCCCAGTACGGGAACAGGCGGCTCGCGGCGATCGCGATCATGCAGCCGACCACGGTGTCGATCGCGCGCTCGCCGATGATCCGCATGCTGCCCGGCGCGAGCAGGTGGAACATCAGCAGCACGTACGACGACGTGAACACGACGCTCGCCGCATAGTTGAACAGCAGCAGGCTGTAGCTCATCACCATCGACCCGAACATGATCGCGATCAGCAGGTGCGTATCCTTGACCGTGTAGATCAGCGCGACGCTCGCCGCACAGCCGATCAGCGTGCCGACGATACGCGCCGCGTTGCGCTGCTTGGTCAGCGAATAGCCGGGCTTCAGGATGATGATGGTGGTCATCACGATCCAGTACGCGTTCGTGAGCGGCAGCAGGCGGCCGAGCCAGAAGCCGACCGCCACCGCGATCGTCACGCGCAGCGCATGGCGGAAGCTCGGCGAGCGCATGTTCAGGTTCGAGAAGATCAGCAGCGGCGACATCCGGCGCCGCTGCAGGAAGCGCGTGAGCGCCTTGTCGATCTTCAGTTCGGTCTGCTGCGGGTCGGCATGGCCCGACAGGTTGCGGCGCATCCGGTCGATCAGGCGCGTCGCGCTCCAGATGCGCCGGAACGTCGCGAGCACCGCCGCGTATGCTTCCGCGTTGCTGGCCGGGAAGTTCTTCTTGCGCATCAGCTCGATCTCGTACTCGATCGCGCGCAGTTCGGCCTTCACGCTGATCCGCGAATGCGGCGCGCGGTTCTCGAGCACCGCGAGGCCGATCTCCTCGAGATCGGCGGCCGCCTTGCGGATCAGGTCGCGATAGAAAATGATCAGGTCCGAGCCGCCGAACGTGTTGCGCACGAGCGGGTAGTCGGTGTGCGCGCCCACGAACAGCTCGTGCAGGTCGACGCTGTTGATGAACAGGTTGTACATCGTCGTGCGGCCGGGATCGAGCTTGCCGCGGCGCAGCTTCGGCAGGTTGCGCAGCACGATGTCGCGCGCGGTTTCCTGCGTTTCGACCGCGGTGATCTGCTTCGCGACGAGATTGCGGTAGCACTCGTCGAGATCGGCGTCGAGATCGTAGAACTGTGCGCGTGCGAGCAGGTAGTCGGCGCACGCGAACAGGCTCTCGGCGAGCGCCTGCTGCTCGATGCGGCGCGCCTGCCATTGCGACACGAGCGTCGCCCAGTACGTGTACCAGAGGCCGCCCGCGAGAATCCAGCCGGCATTGATGAACGCCTGCAGCGGCGTGAACTTCTCTTCGAGCGTCATCACCATCATGAACAGCGTCGCGAAGCTGATCTGCGGCCAGCGGTTGCCGTAGACGACGATCAGCGACAGCACGAACGTGAGCGGCACGATGGTCAGCCACAGCGCGAAGATGTTCGGCGTGGCGAGGCCGGTCGCGAGCGCGGCCAGGAAGCCGATCACGCTGCACGCGAGCATTTCGTTGTGCTTGTACTTCAGCGGGCCCGGCATGTCGACCACGCACGCGCCGAGCGCGCCGGTCGAGATCGTGAAGCCGAGATCCCGGTTGTGAAACACGATCAGGCACAGCACGGCCGGCAGCGACACGCCGACCGCGATCCGCAGGCCGCCGAAAAAGTACTGGCTGTAGAAAAACTTTCTGATTTCGACCGAATAGCGCATCGATGGGCTGAATGACAGACGAAGACGCCCGGAGCGGCGTATTGACTGGCGACGAGTCTATCGTATTTCGCGGTCCGCAAAACCTGGCCTTTCGGCCGAGGTCCGCCGCGCCGGCCCTTTTGCTATCCTTGGTGCTCCTGTTCGCGCGGCCGGGCCCGTGCGACGCTCCGACATCCGCTTCATGCTCCATCTCTTCTACTCGAACCGTCACGAAACGCTGGCCGACGCGCTGCTCGACGACCTGGCCGCATTCCCGGCCCGCAACGGCCCGTGGGCGCCGCAACAGGTCATCGTGCCGAGCGCTGCGCTGCGCCGCCGTCTCGAACTCGACATCGCCGCGCGCCACGGCGTATGCGCGAACGTCGAGTTCACGTATCTCGCGCAATGGCTGTGGGCGCAGATCGGCCGCGTGCTGACGGTGCCCGCGCGCTCGCCGTTCGCGCCCGATCGCCTCGTGTGGCGCTGCTATCGGCTCTTCGCGCAGGCGGCCGGTGCGCCGTGGCTCGCGTCGCCGCGGCTTGCCGCGTATCTGTCCGCGGCGGACGACGCGATGCGCTACGAGCTCGCGCAGCGCGTCGCGGCCGTGCTCGATCACTACCTGACCTATCGGCCCGAATGGCTGGCCGCGTGGCAGGCCGGCGAGTCGGTGCTCGCGGGCGACGCCGCGCCGCGCGGAATCAGCGATGCCGCGCGCGACGACGAGCAGTGGCAGGCCGCGTTGTGGCGCGCGCTGCTCGCGGAGCTGAGCGACAGCGGCACGCCGCCCGCACATCGCTTTCTCGTCGAGGCGCGTCATCTCGACGGCGACGCCGTCGCGCGCGCCCGCTGGCCCGAATCGGTCAGCGTGTTCGCGCTGCCGACGATGCCGCCGCTGCACGTCGCGCTGCTGCGCGAGCTGTCGCGCTGGATCGACGTGCGCATCTATGCGCTCAACCCGTGCCGCGAATTCTGGTTCGACATCGTCACCGCCGCGCATGCGGAGGCGCTCGATGCGGCCGGCCGGCTCGACTACCAGGAAGTCGGCCATCCGCTGCTCGCGGAGTGGGGCCGCCAGTCGCAGGCGCAGCTGCACATGCTGCACGAACTGACTGAAAGCGCGGCATCAGGGGACGCGTCGCGTTTCGTCGGGAATCCCGCGCCCACCTGGCTCGCGCGGGTGCAGAACGCGATCCTCGACCTGCAGCCGGAGGCCGAACTCGGCGACGCGCCGGCCGAGCGCGGGATCGAGGTGCACGTGTGCCATAGCCTCGCGCGCCAGCTCGAGGTGCTGCACGACCGCCTGCTCGCATGGTTCGATGCCGACGCGACGCTGCAGCCGTCCGACGTGCTGGTGGCGGTCGCCGATCTCGCGGCGGCCGGGCCGCTGATCGATGCGGTGTTCGGCACGGCGGGCGCCGGCGGCGCGCGCGTGCCTTACCGGATCACCGGGCTGCCGCCGTCGCAGGCGAATCCGATCGCACGCGTGCTGCTCGAATGGCTCGCGTTGCCGGAGCGGCAGGTCGGCGCGCCCGAACTGGTCGAATGGCTGCGCGTCGACGCGGTGGCGGCTCGTTACGGCATCGATGCGGCCGCGCTCGAAACGGTGCAGACCTGGCTCGCGGCCGCCGGTGCGCGGCGCGGGCTGTCGCCGACGGCGAGCGACGATGCGGCGGTGCCGGCACCGCGCCATACGTTTTCCGATGCGCTCGCGCGGCTCTTCCTCGGCTATGCGATGCCGGAAGGCGCGGCACCGGTCGGCGCATGGCTGCCGATCGAGGCGGCCACGGGCAGCGAAGCCGAACTGCTCGGCCGGCTCGCGCGCTTCACCGACGATCTCGACGGTTTCGCGCGGCGGCTCGCGGACGCGCACACGCCGCGCTCATGGAGCGAACTGTTCGCCGACACGCTCGCGCGCTTCTTCGACTCCGGTGCGGCCTATGCCGATGCGCTCGCGGGCGTGCGCGACGCGCTCGACGCGATGCTCGCCGCGATGACCGAAGGCGCCCCTGACGAGGCGTTGCCCGCGGCCGTCGTGCGCGCGGGGCTGGCAGCCGCGCTCGACGATCCGGCGCGCGGCGGGGTGCCGTGGGGCGGCGTCACGTTCTCGTCGCTGACGAGCTTGCGCGGCTTGCCGTACCGCGTCGTGTGCCTGCTCGGGATGGACGACGGCGTGCTGCCGAGCCTTGCGCGCGCGGACGAGTTCGACCTGATGGCCGTGCTGCCGAAGCTCGGCGACCGGCAGCGCCGCGACGACGAGCGCAACCTGTTTCTCGACCTGCTGCTCGCCGCGCGCGACCGGCTGCTGATCGCCTATACGGGGCGCAGCATCCGCGACAACGCACCGTTGCCGCCCGCGGCTCTCGTCGACGAACTGCTCGACCATCTCGCGCTCGTCACGGCCGGCGCTGACGCCGCACCCGACGCGGTCGATGCCGCACGGCGCGCGTTCATCGTCGAGCATCCGCTGCAGCCGTTCGCGGCCGAGTACTTCCGGCCCGGCAGCGAACTGGCGTCGTACGACGCCGAGCGCGCGACGCTTGCGTCGCTGCTGGCGGCCGAAGCCGCACGCGACGCGACACGCGAGCAACCGTTCTTCGCGCAGCCGCTGCCGGCCGAGCCGGTCGAGCCGGTTGCGTTCACCGAGTTCGAACGTTTCTGGCGCCATCCGGCCCGTGCGCTGCTGCGCGCACGGCTCGGCATCGTGCTGTCCGATGCGCAGGCCGAACTGCTCGACACCGAGCCGTTCGCGCTCGACTTCGCCGGCAGCGACGCGCTCGCCGAGCGCGTGCTGCCGCTTTTGATCGAATCGGACGAAGGGTCCGTGCACGATCATGCGCTGCGCATCGCGGATGCCAGCCCGGAATTGCCGGGCGGTGCAACAGGCGCGGTGTGGCGCGACCAGGCGCTCGGCTCGATGACGCAGCTTGCGTCGAACGTGCGCCGTGCGCTGGCCGACGGAATGGAGCGGCGGCCGTTCACGCTCGCGATCGCGCCTGCTTGGCCCGACACCGACCAGGCGCTGTTCGGCGCCGATGACGCGATGCTGTCGGGCGATGCGGTGAGTGCGCCGCTCGAGCTGCACGGCACGCTGAACCGGCTGACACCGGCCGGCCAGATCATCTATCGCTATGCGCGGCCGAGCGCGCGCGACTATCTGTCCGCGTGGCTCGCGCACCTCGTCTACTGCGCGGTGGTACCCGACGGCCCGCGCCGCACGTTGTGGTTCGGCAGCGGCGGCGCGTTCGAACTCACGCCGGTTGCAGCGCCGCTCGAGCGTCTCGCGCCGCTCGCCGCGCTGTTTCGCGCGGGGCGGCGCATGCCTCTGCGGTTCTTCCCGCGCAGCGCCTGGGCGCGCGTTTCCGACGGCGAGGCGAAGGCTGCAAGCGTCTGGATCAACGAACGCGTGGTGAGCGAGGCCGACGATCCGGCGATCGCGATTGCATGGCGCGGCGCGCATCCGTCGCTCGACGAACCGTTCGGCACGCTCGCGCGGCTCGTGTTCGAGCCGATGCTGGAACACCTGAAGGAGGTCGCATGAGCGCCGTGCCCCAGCCGCAGGCGGCGCTCGAACTCGACGTGTTCGCGTGTCCGCTCGACGGCGTCAACCAGATCGAGGCGTCGGCCGGCACCGGCAAGACGTGGAACATCTGCGCGCTCTATGTGCGGCTGCTGCTCGAGAAGGATCTCGGCGCGGACGAAATCCTCGTCGTGACCTTCACGAAAGCGGCGACCGCCGAGCTGCACGAGCGGATCCGCGGGCGGCTCGCACAGCTCGCGCATGCGCTCGACACCGGTGACGACGGGGGCGATCCGTTCGTCGCGCGGCTGCTCGAGACGACGCTCGGCGCAGCCGGCGCGCTTGATGCCGAGACGGCCGCGAAGCGGATCCGCCGCGCGCTGCGCGCATTCGACCAGGCCGCGATCCACACGATCCACGCGTTCTGCCAGCGCGCGCTGCAGGAAGCGCCGTTCGCGGCCGCGATGCCGTTCGCGTTCGACATGCAGGCCGACGATGCGGCGTTGCGCTTCGAGCTCGCCGCGGATTTCTGGCGCACGCGCGTCGAGCCGATGGCCGCACGTTGGCCCGGCTTCGCGACGTGGCTCGTCGATTCGGGCGCCGGCCCGGCCGCGCTCGACGCGCACCTCGCGCGGCGGCTGAAGAAGCCGCTTGCCGCGCTGCGCTGGGACGGTGTCGTCGAGCCGGACGAAGCGGCGGAAGCCGCCGCGGCCGAGTGCTTCGCTGAGGCGGCGCGCATGTGGGCCGACGAGCGCGATGCGATCGACGCGTTGCTGCGCATCGCGCAGCCCGCGCTCAACCAGCGCTCGCACAAGCCCGACGCGGTTGCCGATGCGCTCGCCGCGTGGTCCGCGCATTTCGCGCAGGGCGACGCGACGGCCGCGCTGCCGAAGGCGGCGCTCAAGCTCACGCGCACCGCGCTCGTGAAGGCGACGAAAAAGGGCGGTGCGACACCCGAACATGCGTTCTTCGACGTGGCCGATGCGCTCGAAGCGGCGGTGGCCGCCGCCGAGGCCGCGCAGCAGGCGCGCTGGCTCGCACTGATCGCCGACTGGCTCGACACCGCGCCCGGCGAACTTGCCGAACGCAAGCGCACGCGCCGCGTCGTGTCGTTCGACGATCTGCTCGCGAACCTGTATCACGCGCTGCATGCGCATCCGTGGCTCGCCGAGACGCTGCGCGCACGTTATCCGGCCGCGCTGATCGACGAATTCCAGGACACCGATCCGCTGCAGTTCGCGATCTTCGACCGGATCTTCGCGCCGGGCGGCCCGCTGTTTCTCGTCGGCGATCCGAAGCAGGCGATCTACAGCTTCCGCGCGGCGGATCTGCATACCTATCTCGCCGCGCGGGCCAGCGCGAGCGCGTGCTATACGCTCGCGGTCAACCAGCGCTCGACGCCGGCGATCGTCGACGCATGCAATCGCTTCTTCATGTCGAACCCGCGCGCGTTCGTGCTCGATGGCCTCGACTACTACGCGGTGCGGGCGGGCACGCGGTTGCGCGCACCGTTCTTCGACGAGACCGATCGCGGCACGGCCGGCGATTTCCGGATCTGGACGCTGCCGGGCGGCGAAGGCACGCTGCTCAAGCGCGACGCTCAGGCGCAGGCCGCGCAGGCGTGCGCGGCCGAAATTGCCCGGCTGATGCGCGGCGCACGCGACGGGCAGGCGCGGCTCGGCAACACGCCGCTGTCGCCGGGCGACATCGCAGTGCTGGTGCAGACGCACCGGCAGGGCAGCCTCGTGAAGCGCGTGCTCGCCACGTGGGGCATCGGCAGCGTCGAGCTCGCACAGGCGTCGGTGTTTTCGACCAGCGACGCGGAGCAGCTCGAACGCGTGCTTGCCGCGATCGATGCGCCGGGCGACCTGCGGCGTCTGCGTTCGGCGCTCGCGGCCGACTGGTTCGGCCTCGATGCAGGTGCGCTGTGGCGGATGGAGCAGGGCGACGGCGACGCGTCGCGCGAAGCCGTCGACGGAGCGGACGCGATGAGCTGGGTCGAGCGCTTTTCGCGCTATCGGCTGCTGTGGCGCGAACGCGGCTTCGCGGTGATGTGGCGCACGTTCACGCGCGAGTTGCGGATCGCCGAGCGGTTGATGGCCGGCGCGGACGGCGAGCGACGCGTGACCGACATCAACCATCTGGCCGAACTGACGCAGGCGCGCGCGTCCGCGCAGCCGGGCATCGCGCCGACGCTGCGCTGGCTCGCCGCGCAACGGCTCGACGGCGGTGGCGAGGAGGCGCAGCTGCGTCTCGAATCAGATCGCAACCTCGTGCAGATCGTGACCGTGCACAAGTCGAAGGGCCTCGAATACGCGGTCGTGTTCTGTCCGTTCCTGAACGACGGCGGGCTGCGCGAGCCACCCGCGTCGGGATTGCCCGACGCGCGCGAGTATCACGACGATGCCGGCGACGCCGTGCTGCATTACGGGTGCGACGACGAAGCCGCCGCGCATGCCGCACGCCAGGCGCTGCGCGAGCAGGCGGCCGAGCGTGCGCGACTCGTCTATGTGGCGCTAACGCGCGCGGTCTATCGGTGCTATCTCGTTGCCGGGCCGTACCTGTCGTCGCGTTCGACCCGCGAGGCCCGGCGCAGCGTGCTCAACTGGCTCGTGGCCGGCGCGGGCCAGTCGTTCGACGCGTGGCTCGACGAGCCGCCCGACGAAGCGGCGCTCGATGCCGCGTGGCAAGCGTTGGCCGGCGGGCCGGTGAGCGTTGCGCCGTTGCCGGTTCCGGCGCGTCGTGAGCGGCTCGCGGCCGGTCACGATGCATCGCAAGCGCTCGCGGCGCGTCACGCGACGCGCGTGCTGCGCGACACGTGGCGGATGGCGAGCTTCAGTTCGCTGACCGCATCGATGGCGCGCGAAGAGGCGGGCGTCGCGGCCGTGCCGGACGACGAGCTGCGGCCCGATCACGATGCACTGGCCAGCGTGGCGCCGGACGATGCGTTTGCCATCGCGGACACGGTCGCGGCCGAGCCGCCGGACGACGACATCCTCGTGTTTCCGCGCGGGGCGGCCGCGGGCGAGTGCCTGCACCGCCTGTTCGAACTCAGCCGCTTCACCGAGCCCGAATCGTGGCACCAGGCCGCGCTCGGCGCGCTGCATGACCGGCCGGTCGAGGCCGAGCCCGAACTCGCGGCGCGCCTGCCGGCGATGATGGCGCGGCTCGTCGGCGACGTCGTGCGTACGGAGCTCGTGCCGGGCATGCGGCTCGCGGATCTCGATCCCGCCCGGCGGCTCGACGAAATGGGTTTCCTGTTCCCGACGCCGGCGCTCGACCTGGGTGCGCTGCGCCGGCTGCTGGTCGCGCACGGCTATCCGGACGTTGCACTGGACACCGGCACGCTCGCCGGTTTCATCAAGGGTTTCATCGACATGATCGTCGAACACGATGGCCGCTTCTGGATCGTCGACTGGAAGTCGAACCATCTCGGCAATACGCCGGATGCCTACGGCCCGCGCGCGCTCGACGTCGCGATGGCCGATCACGCGTATCACCTGCAGGCGCTGCTCTATACGGTCGCGCTGCATCGCTATCTGCGCGGGCGCTTGCCCGACTACGACTACGACACGCATATCGCGGGCTATCTGTACCTGTTCGTGCGTGGCGTGCGGCCCGGCTGGCGCAGCGGCGGCGCACCAGCCGGCGTGCATGCGCGGCGGCCCGCGCGCGAACTCGTCGACGCGCTCGACCGGATGATGGAAGGGGGCCGCGCATGAACGTGTCCGACGATACGCTCGAATTCACCGGCGGCCTCGTCGCGCGCTTGCCCGAGCCGGCGGATTTCGGCATCGCGCTCGCGGAAGGCTTCGCGCGCCGCATTGGCGACCTGTCGCGCCGCGCGGGCGCGCCGGCCGCGGCGGCGCGCTGGGCCGCGCGTGCCGCGTTCGCGACGAGCCGCGCGACCGCGGGCGGTCACGTGTGTGTCGCGCTCGGCGCGCTTGCGCAGCGTTACGAGGAATCCGTCGACGCGGTGCGCGCGGCGCTTGCCGCGAGCGGTGTGGTCGCGTTCGGCACACTTGCGCGCGGCGACGAGCGGCCGCTGATCGTCGACCGGCACGACCATCTGTATCTGTCGCGCTATTTCGACTACGAGCGGCGCCTTGCCGATGCGCTGGTCACGCAGGCCGGTGTCGCCGCACCGGGCGACGCGCTGGCGCCCGACCGGTTGCGCGATAGTCTCACGCGCTACTTCGGGCCGGCGACGGGCGATGTGGACTGGCAGCGCGTCGCGGCGATCGTTGCGCTGACCGGGCGCGTGACGATCGTCAGCGGCGGCCCCGGCACCGGCAAGACGACGACCGTCGTCGGCGTGCTGGCGTGTCTGCTCGACGCGCATCCCGGGTTGCGCATCGCGCTCGCGGCACCGACCGGCAAGGCCGCGCAGCGGATGCAGGAAGCGCTGCATGCGCGCGCGGGCGACCTGCCGCCCGACCTTGCCGCGCGCCTGCCCGACACGTCCTACACGCTGCATCGGCTGCTGGGCGGCGGGGGCGCGGCCGGCTTCCGCCATCATCGCGACAATCCGTTGCCGTACGACCTGATCGTGGTCGACGAGGCGTCGATGATCGACGTCGCGCTCGCCGCGCATCTGCTCGACGCGCTCGCGCCGGGCGCACGGCTCGTGCTGCTCGGCGACAAGGATCAGCTGGCCGCGGTGGAGGCCGGCGCCGTGTTCGCCGAACTCAGCGCCCGCCCGACGTTTACCGCCGCGGCGTGCACGCGCATAGCGCAAGCGCTCGGGATCGACGAAGCGGCCTTCGTCGCCGCGTTGCCGGTGCCGGATGGTGAGGCACCGGACGCGATTGCCGCGCCGGCTTCACCGCCAGCATCGGCTCCGTTGCCTGCGACTGCCGCGCGCAAGCCGGCGGCACGGCGGAACGTGGATACGCGCCAGGCATCGCTGTTCGACGGTGAGCCTCAGGACGAACCGGTTTCCCCGGCGGATGTCGAGCCGCCGGCCGCTTCGGTGCAGTCTGCGGCACCGGTATCGGCCGATACGGATCGCATCTCCGCGGGTGCCGGTCCCGCATGGATCGAGCCCGACGAACTCGCCTGGCTCGACGCGGTCGAGCTCGCGCCATTCGATTCCGCCGATGCGGCAGAACCGGCGCTCGCATCGACCGCCACAACGCAAGCCGACGCCACCGCTGCCGCGCGTCCCGCTCCCACGCCCGCGCCGCTTGCCGACTGCGTCGTCTGGCTCGAACGCAATTACCGCTTCGGCCTCGATTCGCCGATCGGCCGCCTGTCGCTCGCGATCCGCCGCGGCGACGTGCAGGGTGCGCTCGACGCATTGCCGAGCGACGATGCCGCTGCCGCATCGTTCCACGACGACGCGGGTGACACGCTCGCCGCGTCGACGGTCGAGCGACTCGCGCGCCGATTCGGTGCGTACCTCGACGCATTGCGCACCGCGTTGTCCGAGCCGGTGCCCGATCCGTTGCCCTTGTTCGATGCGCTCAATCGCTTCCGGATCCTGTGCGCGACGCGCACCGGCGCGCGCGGCGCCGAGCACGTCAACGCGCTGGTGGCCGCGCACGTGCGACAAGCCGCGCGCGTGCCGCTCGCGGTCGGCGCACACTGGTTCACCGGGCGGCCGATCATGGTGACGCGCAACGACTACGCGCTCGGGCTGTTCAACGGCGACATCGGCATCGCGCTGCCGGATGCGCAACGTGTGCTGCGCGTGTGGTTCCGGCGTGCGGACGGCACCGCGCGCGCGGTGTCGCCGGCCGCACTGCCGCCGCACGAAACGGCGTTCGCGCTCACGGTCCATAAATCGCAGGGCTCCGAATTCGACGAGGCCGCGCTCGTGCTGCCGGCGTCGTTCGGGCGCGTGCTCACGCGCGAGCTCGTCTATACGGCCGTCACGCGTGCGCGCACCCGCGTGCAGGTGATCGGCCCGCGGCGCGTGCTGGCCCAGGCGGTCGCGACACGCACGCAACGCGATTCGGGCCTGGCGGCCCGCGTCGGCGAGGCGCTCGCGCGGCGCCGCAAGGAGGCGTCGCGATGATGATCCGCTACACGCTCGATCCGGCCGAAGTCGAATGGACCGCCGTGCGCGCGCAGGGCGCTGGCGGACAGAACGTCAACAAGGTGTCGAGCGCGATTCACCTGCGCTTCGACATCCGCGCGTCGTCGCTGCCGCCGGTCATCAAGGAGCGGCTGCTTGCGCTGTCGGATCAGCGCATCACGCGCGACGGCATCGTCGTGATCAAGTCTCAGGAATACCGCACTCAGGAGAAGAACCGCGAGGCGGCGCTCGCGCGGCTCGATGCGTTGATCGGCAGCGTCGCGTACACGCCGCGTGCACGGGTCGCGACGCGGCCGACGCGCGCATCGAAGGAGCGGCGGCTCGAACACAAGTCGCGCCGCAGCACAGTGAAGTCGGGAAGAGGGAAGGTGATCGACTGACGAAACGCTGATCCGGCCGGCGCGGCGGGGCGAACCGGTCCGCCGCGGGCTGCTACCGCATCACGGTTCCGGCGCTGTCGAGCACGAAGTCGACGCAGAATACGACGAGGCGGCTTTGCGCGCGAATTGCAACGGCCGCGGTATAGCAGTCGCGGCCCTCGGTCAACGAGAAGTGCGGGCCCATCAGCGCGACGCGTCCCGGTGCCGCGACCGCGCGCTGGAAGTACGGGCGCCGCGACCAGTTGCTGTGCGTTTCCGGGAACAGCGGCGAGAGCCGCGTGCCGCTCGCCTGGCCGTCCTCGGACGGCGCGCCGATCGACGGCAGGAACTGTTCGCCGATCTCGTCCGTGACGAACACGCGCCGCGCGGCCGGCACCGTGAATACACGCTGCGCGGCGTCGTTCAGGTTGCCGCTGGCGGAAAACGCGGCGGCGCCGGCGAGCACGAGCCGTTCGATCGCGTCGAAGCCCGGCTGCTCGGCGCTCGCCGGCGAATGCCGGTTGCCGATGAAGCGTTGCCACGCGGCGTCGAGCATGGCGGGCGCCGAGGCGCTCGCGTGCACGATCGACCCATCGGGCTGGCCGAACTGGAAGCCCTGGACGAAATCGATGTCGGCTTCCATCAGCGTCTGCAGCGCATCGTCGCTTTCGACGCCCTCGGCAAGCACCATCGCGCCGGCCTGGTGGAGCATCGATACGAGGTGATGCATGATCCGGCGATCGTCGGCCGACGAATTCGCGCGCTCGACGAGCGAGCGGTCGAGCTTGACGATGTCGGGGCGCGCGCGCCACACGCGGTCGAAGTTCGAGAAGCCGGTGCCGAAATCGTCGATCGCGATCAGGAAATCGCGATGCTGGATCATGTCGATCGTTCGCGCGAGCGCCGCTTCGTCGCGCGCCGGCTGCTCGACGACTTCCAGCACGATGCGGTTCGGCGGCAGTCCGAAATGCCGGCACAGCGCCTCGACGAATTCGCGCTGTACGAGGCCCGAATCGAGCACGCGCGGCGTCACGTTGAGGAACAGCCAGCCGTCGCCGATGCCTTGCGCGACGAAGTTCGCCGTATGCAGGCAGCGCGCGAGGCGGTCGAGCAGCAGTGCATCGGCGGCCGCGCGCGTCTTGTCGAACAGCGCGACCGGCGATACCAGCGTGCCGTTGGTGTCCACGACCCGCAGCAGCGCTTCGTAGCCGACCACGCGCTTGTGCGTGATCGACAGCACGG
This sequence comes from Burkholderia sp. Nafp2/4-1b, assembly GCF_003635165.1. Taxonomy (GTDB): domain Bacteria; phylum Pseudomonadota; class Gammaproteobacteria; order Burkholderiales; family Burkholderiaceae; genus Burkholderia. The sequence continues at coordinate 42,168 of NZ_ML058606.1, forward strand.
GTTGAAACACGCTGCGCAGCGTCGTATCGCGATACGTGGCGATCCAGCCGCTGGGCGTGGGCGTCAGGCGTTCGAGCACGGAATCGAGCGAGAGGTCGCGGGCGGGCTTCATGTCAACGGTGCCCCGTGGCGAGCGGGACGGGCGATATCGTGCCGCCACGCCGCGGCCGTCACACGCGCAGGTGGACGCGAAAGAACGTGGAGCATCGTAACCGCCTTCTGCGGATGAGTTTTCCGAGTGTAACGGCAATGGCGTGACGCGCGTATCAGGGTAACTCCAGACGCAAACGCTACACCGACCGCCGGGCGGGGCTTTCCGGGCCGGCGCCCGCAGCACGCGACGGTGCCGGTCGTGCACACGGCGGCAGCGTCGCTCAGGCGCGTGCATTGCATGCGAACAATGCGGGCGATCCGGGAAACGGCAACCTGCAACCCACAAGCGCTAATGCACCGACCTCGTGCGCGCCTCTCCCCGCGCTCAGGTCGCTTCGCCGCCGCGCGGGCCCAGCCCCGGAATCCGCTTGATCACGCCGGTCGCGAGCGCGGTGCCGACGAGCACGATCGCGCAGCCTTCGATCATCGCGATCGACACGCGTTCACCCAGGAACAGTGCACCCCACAGCAGCCCGAACACCGGGATCACGAACGTCACGGTAATCGCGCGCGCCGGCCCGACATGCGCGATCAGGTAGAAGAAGATGAAATACGCGATGCCGGTGCACGCGATGCCGAGCGCGAGCACGGCGCCCCATGCATGCGTGCTGATCGCTGCGGCCGGCCACGTCGCGATCGCGAACGGCAGCAGCAGCACGGTCGAGCCGATCATGCTGCCGGTCGCGTTGACGAGTGGATCGACGCCGGTCAGCTTGCGCTTCGTGTAGCTGGCCGCGATACCGTACAACAGCGTCGCGCCGAGCGCGGCTGCGGCGGCCAGCGCGGTCGCGCTGGCGCCGGTGCTGCCGTGAGCGTTCGCGACCTGGTCCCACACGAGCGTGAGCACGCCGGCAAAACCGATCACGAGGCCGAGTGCACGCGGCAGCGACAGCTTGTCCTTCAGCCACAGATACGCGACGAGCGCGCCCCACAGCGGCGTGGTCGCGTTGATCACCGACGTCACGCCGGCCGACAGCGTCAGTTCGGCATAGGCGAACAGGCAGAACGGCGCGCCCGAGTTCAGTGCGCCGACGACGAACAACGGCCACGCATGCCGGCGCAGCCGCGCGCCGAGCTCCGCAGGCCTGAAGCGCGTCAGCGCGAGGCCGGTCAGGAACAGCGCGCCGATACCCACGCGCAACGCCATCAGCGGCGCGACGCCGAATTCGGCGACGCCGATCCGGATGAACAGGAACGACGCGCCCCACAGGGCAGCGAGGATGGTCAGCAGAAAGGCGTTCTTGGGCGACATCGACGTGGCACGCGAGGGATGGGATGCGGTGAATCTTACACCGCGTAACCGTGCCGTCGTTTCACGCCTGGATGAAACGACAAGAAACGGGAAATCCTGGAATCCCCGCTCGCCGCCGCCGCGAACCGGCCGCGTGGCCGGTTCAGCCGTTCAGTGATGGTGCCAGCCGCCGCGTCCGCCGAAGCCGAAGTTCAGCGACACCGCGGGTCCCCAGTAACCGCCCCACGCGGGGGCATAGGCGGGCGCCGGGTAGTAGTACGCGGGAGCGGGCTCGACATACACGGGCGCGGGCTGCACCGGCGCCGCCGCATAGCCGGCCGGATAGTAGCCGTACGGGTAATAACAGCCGGCGAGTGTCGCGCACGCGAGCGCCGCGGCGACGAAGGTCCTGTTCATGATGTTTCTCCGGCGGCGCCGGCAATCGGCAGATGCTTAAGCTTAGGCCGCGCGGCGATGACACGGTGCGCAAAACGGTAACGGATCATTTCCGCATACGGTCGGATGCGCTGCGGGCGTGCCGCCGCTCGATGCAAAAAACGGCGCCTCCGCGATGCGGAAAACGCCGTCTGAAATCAAACCATGCCGCGCGTCACGCGGCAAAAACGGGTGGCCTGGCTTACTTGCCGACCTGGTTACCGATGATGCCGCCGGCTGCCGCGCCGCCCAGCGTCGACAGCGCATTGCCGCCGATCGCCGCGCCCGCTACACCCCCGACCCCGGCACCGATTGCCGTATCGCGCTGGCGTCGTGACATCGAATCGCAGGCCGACAGGCTGGCCACCGTTGCCACGAGCAGGGCGCATACCCCAAAACGCCGAATCGAGTTCATGATCGTTGTCCTTGTGGTAGTTGAACGGAGGGCGCGCGACCGGCTGGCGGCCGCGCATGACCCCAATCTACGCGCCGTGCTGCGGGGCTGCTGTAAGCACTTGTTAAGCCTCGTACGGTTTCGTAATCAATTGTTTCGCTTGCGCGGGCAGGCACGCGGCGTGCGGGCGCGCCCGCAAAAAAGCCCGCTCGAAAGCGGGCTTTTGCCGTGCGTCGCGATGCGGTCAGGGCAGACCGCCGCGTGTGCTTACTGACGGTGATAGATCTCGGCGCCGGTCTTCACGAACTCGACCGCCTTGACTTCCATCCCCTTCTTCAGCGCCTCGGTTTCAGACACGCCCTGCTGCGCCGCGAACTCGCGCACGTCCTGCGTGATCTTCATCGAGCAGAAGTGCGGGCCGCACATCGAGCAGAAGTGCGCGACCTTCGCCGAATCCTTCGGCAGCGTTTCGTCGTGGAATTCGCGCGCCTTGTCCGGGTCGAGGCCGATGTTGAACTGGTCTTCCCAGCGGAACTCGAAACGCGCCTTCGACAGCGCGTTGTCGCGCACCTGCGCGCCGGGGTGACCCTTCGCCAGGTCGGCCGCGTGCGCGGCGAGCTTGTACGTGATGATCCCTTCCTTCACGTCGTCCTTGTTCGGCAGCCCGAGGTGCTCCTTCGGCGTCACATAGCACAGCATCGCGGTGCCGAACCAGCCGATCATCGCGGCGCCGATGCCCGACGTGATGTGGTCGTAGCCCGGTGCGATGTCGGTGGTCAGCGGCCCGAGCGTGTAGAACGGCGCTTCCTTGCACCAGTCGAGCTGGAGATCCATGTTCTCCTTGATCAGTTGCATCGGCACGTGGCCGGGGCCTTCGATCATCACCTGCACGTCGTGCTTCCACGCGATCTGCGTGAGCTCGCCGAGGGTCTTCAGTTCGCCGAGCTGCGCTTCGTCGTTCGCGTCGTAGATCGAGCCCGGACGCAGGCCGTCGCCGAGCGAGAAGCTCACGTCGTACGCCTTCATGATCTCGCAGATCTCTTCGAAGTGTTCGTACAGGAAGCTTTCCTTGTGATGCGCGAGACACCACTTCGCCATGATCGAGCCGCCGCGCGACACGATGCCCGTCATCCGGTTCGCGGTGAGCGGCACGTACTGCAGGCGCACGCCCGCGTGGATCGTGAAGTAGTCGACGCCTTGCTCGGCCTGCTCTATCAGCGTGTCGCGGAAGATTTCCCAGGTGAGGTCCTCGGCCTTGCCGTTGACCTTCTCGAGCGCCTGGTAGATCGGCACCGTGCCGATCGGCACCGGGCTGTTGCGGATGATCCACTCGCGCGTTTCATGGATGTGCTTGCCGGTCGACAGGTCCATCACCGTGTCGCCGCCCCAGCGGATCGCCCACGTCATCTTGTCGACTTCCTCGCCGATCGACGACGTGACGGCCGAGTTGCCGATGTTCGCGTTGATCTTCACGAGGAAGTTGCGGCCGATGATCATCGGCTCGGATTCCGGGTGGTTGATGTTCGCGGGGATGATCGCGCGGCCGCGCGCGATTTCGTCGCGCACGAACTCGGGGGTGATCTCGGCGAGCGCATTCGCGCCGAAGGCCGCGGCGCCGAACGCCTGGCCCGGGTGCTGGCGGCCCATCATCGCGGCGAGCTTCGCGCCGTTCGGGCCGCTCGACTTCAGGCTCTCGATGTATTCGGCGCGGCGCTGGTTCTCGCGGATCGCGATGTATTCCATTTCCGGCGTGATGATGCCCTGGCGCGCGTAGTGCATCTGCGTGACGTTCTTGCCCGGCTGCGCACGGCGCGGATTGCGGTGCAGGCCCGGGAAACGCAGGTCGGCGGTGGCCGGGTCGGCCGCGCGCTCGAGGCCGTACTGGCTCGACAGGCCGTCGAGCACCTCGGTGTCGCCGCGCGCTTCGATCCAGCGCTGGCGCAGCGCGGGCAGGCCGGCGCGGATGTCGATCTTCGCGTCCGGATCGGTGTAGGGGCCCGACGTGTCGTACACGTAGATCGGCGGATTCTTTTCGCCGCCGAACCCGGTCGGGGTGTCGGCCTGCGTGATTTCACGCATCGGCACGCGGATGTCGGGCTGCGAGCCGGTTACATAAACCTTGCGCGAATTGGGCAGCGGGGCGACGGCAGCGGCGTCGACGTGGGCGTCGGCAGACAGAAACTTCGGATTGGCGTTCATGCAATCTCCTGTGTGAGCGCCGGACAGGCGCTTCGGCGCTTGCCCGGAGCCCTTGACGAATGTGGGGCTCGAGCTAAGCAGGAGACGAGGCTTGGTGAGGCGGCGGATTTCGTCAGAAGGATGGCGGTGAAATCCGTACGCTTCCCTGCGCTGGCATTATCCAGATCAGGTTCAAAGGGTATTTCTCACCCGCAATGCCGGTTGTTTGACCGAACGCATTGCAGGACCCCCGCGTTAGCAGCGCACACGATACACTGGCTTGGCGGCGCTTTCAACCGGCACGGGATCGGCCGTCCCGGTGCGGCCGCAGCATGGCGGGCGGTACGATGGCCCGTCGAAATGACAGCGCGCGTCGCCGCTCCATGGCTTCATGGCCTCATGGCTGGGCCGGCCCCGGCGAAGCGGTGCAACATGGCGCGCCTTCGCGCGACCTCAAAAAAATTTTCGCAGCGGCTGTCATTTCCCGCGACGTCGTCCGTCTATTCGGCTCCTTAAACCCATGTTTTGGAGAGATGTCATGAAAAACGTACTGATCGCCACCTGTGTCGCTGCTTTCGCCACGCTTGCAACGGGCGCGTATGCGCAGAACGACGCGATGTCGCAAAACGGCGCGTCGATGTCGAAGGACGCGATGGGCCACGACGCGATGGCGAAGGACGGCGCGATGAAGAAGGGCGCCATGAAGAAACATGCGATGAAGAAGGACGCGATGAAGAAGGACGAGATGTCGCACGACGAGATGGGCAAGCCGTCGGGCGACAAGATGGCGCCGTCGAACTGACGGAGCCGGGCAGGGCGTGCGGCCGGCGCGTGTGCTCGACGACGGCCGCCCGCGTCTCGTTTTGTTTCGACTCGTCTCGTCGACGCGTTCCGGGAGTCCTCATCATGCAAACCGTTCCCGCCACCGGGCGCGCAGCCGTCATGCCGCCCGCCCGCAAGATTCATCCGCTGTGGGTGCGCGTGAGCCACTGGCTCAACGCACTCGCGGCCATCCTGATGGCGCTCTCAGGTTGGCGCATCTACGATGCGTCGCCGATCTATCCGCCGTTCGTGTTTCCGCACGGCATCACGCTCGGCGGCTGGCTCGGCGGCGCGCTGCAATGGCATTTCGCGGCGATGTGGCTGCTCGTCGGCAACGGGCTGTTCTACCTGACGATGTCGATCGCGACCGGACGCCTCGCCCGCAAGATGCTGCCCGTCACGCCGGCGTCCGTGTGGCGCGACGTGCGCGCCGCGCTGCGCGGCCAGCTCGCGCACGACGATCTGAGCGTCTACAACGCGGTGCAGCGTGCCGCGTACCTGGTCGCGATCGTCGATCTGATCGTGCTGGTGCTGTCCGGGCTGACGATCTGGAAGTCGGTGCAGTTTCCGCTGCTGCGCGAACTGTTCGGCGGTTACGACAACGCGCGCGTCGTGCATTTCTGGGCGATGTCGCTGCTCGTCGGGTTCTTCGTCGTGCACGTCGCGATGGCGCTGCTGGTGCCGCGCTCGCTGCTCGCGATGCTGCGCGGGCGCTGACCCGTCAACTCCGGGTGAAGGAAATCATCATGTCGGAATCCGAATACAAGCGCGCTGATTCGCGCTGGGCGCTCGACCGCAAGTCGCTCGAGCTCGACGTGCGCCGCGAGCTGGAGATGCCGTCGCGGCGGCTGTTCAACCGCCGCATCCTGACGCTCGGCGGCCTGACGATGCTGACCGGCTGCACGCTGAAGGACGACGTGTCGGTCAACACGTTCCTCGAGAAAGTGTCGCGCATGAACGATCGCGTGCAGGCGTGGCTCTTCAGCGGCGAGCGGCTCGCGCCGACCTACACCGAGGCCGACATCACGCGGCCGTTCCCGTTCAACGCGTACTACGGCATCGACGACGTGCCGCACGTCGACGCATCGGCGTACCGGCTCGTGCTGTCGGGCCGCGTGACGGGCAAGCGCGTGTGGACGCTCGACGAGTTGTATGCGCTGCCGCACGCGGAGCAGATCACGCGGCACATCTGCGTGGAAGGATGGAGCGCGATCGGGCGCTGGGGCGGCACGCCGTTCGGCGCGTTCCTGGCACGCGCCGGCGCCGATACGCACGCGAAATTCGTCGGCTTCAAATGCGCGGACGATTACTACGAAAGCATCGACATGCCGACCGCACTGCATCCGCAGACGCTGCTCGCATTCGACTACGACGGCCGGCGCCTGCCGCCGGAATTCGGTTTTCCGATGAAGCTGCGGATGCCGACCAAGCTCGGCTACAAGAACCCGAAGCACATCATGGAAATCTTCGTGACCGATACCTACCCGGGCGGCTACTGGGTCGACCAGGGCTACAACTGGTTCGGCGGGTCGTAAGCGGCGGGGCGCGCCCGCAAGCGCCCGCCGCGGGGGCCCGCTGCGTTACGCGGAGTCGCGCACCTGCAGCTCGACGCGCAGGCCGACCGCCGCGGCCATGTTCACGAGCGCGTCGAGCGCGAACAGGTTGATCTTGCCGCGCAACAGATCGGACACGCGCGGCTGCGTGACACCCAGCTGCTTCGCGGCCTGCGCCTGGCTGAGTTCCAGCTGCGCGATGCGCTGCTTGAGCGCGATCATCAGCTCGGAGCGCAGCTTCATGTTGTCGGCCTCGGCCGGCTGGCCCTCGATTGCGTCCCAGACGCTCGCATGGCGTTCGTTGCTCATCGTTTCCTCTCCAACGTCAGTGCCCGATAGCGCCGGGCGGCCAGGTCGATATCGGCCTGGCAGGTGCGCGCCGATTGCTTGCGAAAGCAGTGCAGCACGTAGATCGCGTCGGCGAAAGTCGCGACGTAGACGATCCGGAAGGCGCCGCTCGTATCGCGCAGGCGAATTTCCCGCACGCCGGGGCCGACGGTGCGCATCGGCTTCCAATCGTCGGGCGCCAGGCCGCGCTGCACCTGGTCGATCTGGTGGCCGGCTTCGCGGCGCGCCGACACCGGAAAACCGCGAAGCGCGTCGAGTGCGTTGCCGACGAAGACAACCGGCTTCGGCGGAAGAATGGTGGAATTATACAAAATTTTGTATAGATGGTGTGCGTTCGAATGGGCGGAGCATGGGCGGCCGGACGGACCGCCGATCGTCACCATAAGCGCGCAACGGCCTGCGTGGGGCGGAACTGGCCGTCAGGCCGATGCATCGATCGCGATGGGCGGGAACGGATGCCTGGTGGTCTTCGCGGCCCCGCGCGGCACGCATCTGGCACCGGATTCCGTTCGGACGGATCCCGGCAAATGTCGCGCCGAAACATCAATCGATATCCTTTCAGACCGGTCTGACGATGCTTTCGAATCCGTGATGCCATAATGCCGAGCGTGCGCAGCCGAAGCGGCTCGCGCACGTTTTTTTGAGCCTCCGCCGCCGCTTGCCGGTTCTTCTTCGTCGCCGTTCGCACTGCCATGTCGTTCCGCACGTTCGTTTCCGCCTTCCCGATCCCGTCGGGATCGTTTGCCGGCCTCGCCGGCGTCTTTCAGCGGAGCACGCGACACGTCGTCGTGCGGGCAGGCTGAACGATGACACCGCTCGACCGCCTCCTCGATCTCTTCGCCCGCCTGCCGTTCCGCATCCGCCTGCCGCAAAGCCGCGGCGGCCGCGTCGCGCTGGCGCTGGTCTTCATCTATTTCGTCTGGGGTTCGACCTACAGCGGCCTGCATTTCGCGCTGCAGTCGTTCCCGCCGCTGTTGCTGTCGGGGCTGCGCAACCTGCTCGGCGGGATCGGCCTGTTCATCTTCGCGCTGCGGCGCAAGCCCGAATGGCCGACGCTGCTGGAGATCCGCAACTCGGCGATCGTCGGCACGATGCTCGTCGCGCTGTCGTCGGGCACGATCGCGCTCGGGATGCGCACGGTCAGCAGCGGCTCGGCCGCGGTGATGGTCGCCACGGTGCCGCTGTTCGCGACCGTGATCGCGGCGGTCGCCGGGCGCCCGGTGACAAAGGGCGAGTGGGCGGCCGTCGCGCTCGGGATGGTCGGCATCGTCGTGCTGAATTCGGGCGGCGCGGCTGCCGCGAACTCGGCGCTCGGCACGATCTGCGTGCTCGCCGGCGCGCTGTTCTGGGCGGGCGGCGCGCATCTCGCAACGCGGCTCAAGCTGCCGTCGGACCTGTTCCTGTCGACGTCGCTGCAGATCGGCCTCGGCGGGTTGATGTCCACGCTTGCCGCATGGCTGCTCGGCGAGCGCGTCGAGCAGGTCGCGGCCGTCCCGGTGCTCGCGTTCCTGTACCTGATGGTGTTCTGCACGATGGCCGCGTACGTCGCGTACGGCTACCTGATCCGCCATACGAGCCCGATCATCGCGAGCAGCTGCATGTACGTGAACCCGATCGTCGCGGTCGCGCTCGGCGCGCTGATGCTCGGCGAGCCGGTCACGCAGGCAACCGTGGTCGCGACGGTCGCGATTCTCGGCAGCGTCGGGCTGTCGTTCCTGTTCGATCCGGCGCGCCGGCCCGCGGCGCGCGCGGCGGCGGACGCTTCGCCGGCCGTTGCGACAGCAGCGGCCGTGACGGCTGAGTCGGCGGACTCGGCCGAGTCGGCAGCAGGTGCGGCGCCCGCGCCGGAGCAGCCCGCGACGCCGGAGCCGGCGCCGATCCTCACGCCGTCCGCTGTCACGCTCGGGGTGCCGGCGCCGGCCGCCGTGGTCGATCCGGGCGCGGTCATGGATCCCGCACCGGCCTTCACGGTGCCGCCGCCGGCAGGCGAAGCGGCCGCCGCACGCGCGGACGCGTGACGCCCGCCGCGCGGCCCGCCGCGTTCAGCCGTGCCGTGCGCCGCGGTGGTGGAACCAGCCGCCGAGCGCGGTAAACAGCAGCCCGGCCGCGCACATGCCGGTCCAGCCGAATCCATGCCACGCGGCGACGCCGACCGACGAGCCGAGCGCGCCGCCGATGAAGTAGCACACCATGTACACGGTGTTCACGCGGCTGCGTGCGTCCGGCTTCAGTGCGTAGATGCGCGACTGGTTCGAGATCTGCGCGGCCTGCACGCCGACATCCAGCACGATCACGCCGATCACCAGCCCGACGAGGCTCGTCCCCGACAGCGCAAAGATCACGAACGACGCCGCGAGCAGTGCGATCGCGAGCGAGATGATCGCGCGCGGGCCGCGCTTGTCCGCGAAACGGCCGGCATACGGCGCGGCGAGCGCACCGGCCGCCCCGACGATCCCGAACAGCCCCGCGGCCTGCGGGCCGAGATGGAACGGCGCGCCGGCGAGCAGCAGCGTGAGCACGGGCCAGAACGCGCTGAACGCGGCGAACAGCGCGGCGCCGGTCAAGGACGCGTCGCGCAGCCCGCGCAACTCGACCGCGAGGTGCCACATCGACCCGAGCAGCTTGCCGTACGACAGCGTCGAGGTCGGCGAGCTGCGCGGCAGTCGCAGCACGATCACCGCGGCCAGCGCGACCAGCGCCACGACCGACGCGCCGAACACTGCCCGCCAGCCGAAATATTCGGCGACGAAGCCGGCCGCCGTGCGTGCCAGCAGGATCCCGAGGAGCAGGCCGCTCATCACGGTGCCGACCGCGTGCCCGCGTTCGGCCGGCGGCGCGATTTCGGCCGCGAACGGCACCGCCTGCTGCGCGATCGTCGCGAGGATGCCGATCGCGAGGCTCGCGGCGGCGAGCACCGCCAGCGACGGCGCGGTCGCGGCCACGATCAGTGCGACCGACAGGCCGGCGATCTGCATCAGGATCAGCCCGCGGCGATCGAAACGGTCGCCGAGCGGCGCGAGCAGGAACATCCCGGCCGCATAGCCGAGCTGCGTCGCGGTCGGCACCGCGCCGATCCACGACGCGCCGTCGGGAAACGCCGAGCGGAAGCTGTCGAGCAGCGGCTGGTTGTAGTAGATGTTCGCGACCGACACGCCCGCGATCGTCGCGAGCAGCAACAGCAGGCTGCGCGAGTAGTGGGGCGAGGCGGCGTCGGTCGGATGGTCGGTGGAGGCGGCGGACATGGCGGCAACGGAACGGAGTTGGGCGGCGCGGGGGCGTGCGGCGCAACTGCGATTGCGCGGGCGGCCGGCGCGTCGATCGAGGCTGCCGATCATACCGGAGCACCGGAAATCGTGCCGGCGCTCACGGCATGACGCACCGCGAGCGTCCGCTATCGACCGCGATCAGCCACAACGCGCCCCCGACCACCCCAGCCGCCCACCATGCGCGAGCGATGCGCATGGTCAGTCGACCAGCTCCCCGCTCGGTTCATAGAACGGATACGGCCCGTCGCCTTCATCGACATACACATGATGGGACATCATCCCCGTGTCCGGCGCATGGGCGTGCACCGCGAACGCCGGCGGCTCGAGCCGGAACGCCGACGGCGCGTCCGTGCGCAGGTCGAACGCCACCTGATGCGCGGGCGCCGGCACGGCCGACGCGAGCGTGCCGCCGAAGCGAGTGAACATCGTCCGGTGCACGTGGCCGCACAGCACGCGCTCGACGTTCGGATAGCCGCGCAGCAGCGCATCGAGTTTCGCGGCGGCGGCGGGCGCGAGGCGCAGCGCGTCCATGTGTCCGATCCCGGACACAAACGGCGGGTGATGCAGCGCGACGATTACCGGCCGGTCGCGTGCGGCATCGAGCTGCGCGGCGAGCCACGCGAGCCGGGCGTCACACAGGTCGCCGCCGCTCGTGCCGGGCACCTGCGAATCGAGCGCGAGCACGCGCACGGCGCCGACGTCGAGCGCGTACTGCACGAATTCGCCGTCCTGCAATTCGGGGCGATCGGCGAACGCGCGGCGCAGCCCGGCACGGTCGTCGTGGTTGCCGACCATCAGGTAATACGGAATCTCGAGCGGTGCGAGCAGTTCGCGCAGGTGACGGTATTCGTCGTCGTGGCCGAAGTCGGTCAGGTCGCCGGTGATGAGCACCGCATCGGGGCGCGGCACCAGCGCGTTCAGCTTCGCGATGCAGCGCGCGAGCGCGGCGGCCGTGTCGACGCGCCGGTACGCGAGCTGGCCCGGGCGCTTGATGTGGAGATCGCTGATTTGAGCAAGCAGCATCGTCGTTCCTCGGAATGTCTGGTTATCGTGGAGCGGTGTTACGCGGCGAGTGCGATCAGGCCTTCCGCCGCGATCGCGAGGCCGACTGCCGTGCCGCGTGCGAGCTCGATGCGGCCCGGCACGTCGATCACGAGCGCGTCGGGTGCCGCATGCTCGATCGTGAGCCGCGTGCGCTCGCCGAGGAACGCGCACGCGCCGATCGCGCCGCGCAGCGGCGCACGCGCGGGATCGGCGAGCTGCGCGTCCTCCGGGCGGAAGAACCACTCGTCGGCGGCGTGCGGCGTGACGATTGAGCCGCCGGTCGTCACGAGCGCGCCGTCGCGCCATTGTCCCGCAAGCCGGTTCAGCGTGCCGATGAACTGCGCGACCGTGCGGTTCGCCGGCCGGTAGTAGATGTCGCGCGGCGTGCCGATCTGCTCGATGCGGCCCGCGCCCATCACGACGATCCGGTCGCCGAGCTCCATCGCCTCGGCCTGGTCGTGCGTGACGTACACGGTCGTCACGCCGAGCTCGCGCAGCAGCGCGTTCATGTCGCGGCGCAGCACGTCGCGCAGCTTTGCATCGAGCGCGGTCAGCGGCTCGTCGAGCAGCAGCACGCGCGGGCGCACCGTCAGCGCGCGCGCCAGCGCGACCCGCTGGCGCTGGCCGCCCGACAGCTGATCGACCGGTTTGTCCGCATGCGCGTCGAGCCGCATCATCGCGAGCAGTTCGTCGACGCGCTCGCGCAGCGCGCGCGGCTCGGTCTTGCGGATCTTCAGCCCGTAGCCGACGTTGCCGCGCACCGTCAGGTTCGGAAACAGCGCGTAGTTCTGGAACACCATGCCGACCTGGCGGCGCTCGATCGGCAGCGCGGTCACGTCGTCGGCGCCGAACGCGATCGTGCCGCCGGCATCCGGCGTGTCGAGGCCCGCGATCAGGCGCAGCGTCGTCGTCTTGCCGCAGCCCGACGGGCCGAGCAGCACGAGCGTCTCGCCCGCGCCGATCGACAGGTCGAGCGGTTCGAGCACGCGGGTGCCGCGGAACGTCTTCGCGCAGCGGGTCAGGGTGATGGGAGTGGAGTCGAGTTTCATGAGAGCGGTGGAGTCAGCGCGCGCGGCGCTTCAGCGCGCGCGTGCCGGATGGATCGACGCCGAGCCACTGCATTGCGACGAGCAGCGGCAGCGTCATCAGCAGGAACACGATCGTGTACGCGCTGCCGACTTCGAGACGCAGCGACGCATAGGTATCGGCGAGCCCGACGGGCAGCGTCTTGGTATCGGGCGTGTGCAGCATCCACGTCAGGTTGAATTCGCCGATCGACAGCGTGAGCACTGCGAGTGCCCCCGCGACGATGCCGGGGCGCAGGTTCGGCAGCACGATCGTCACGAAGCGCGTGACGAACGACGCGCCGAGGCTCGCCGCGCCTTCCTCGATCGTGCGCAGGTCGGCGCCGGACGCGACCGCCGCGACCGCGCGCACCATGAACGGCAGCGTGAACACGACGTGGCCGACGACGATGAACCACAGGCTCATCCGGAACGCGGTGAAGCCGCCGTACACGACCAGCAGCGCGAGCGCCGACGCGAGGCCAGGCAGCGCGACCGGCAGCACGAGCGCTTCCTCGATCGCGCGCGCGACGCGGCTCTTGCTGCGCGCGAGCGCGTAGCCGGCCGGCACGCCGACCGCGAGCACGATCGCGAGCGTCGCGAACGCGACGCCGAGCGAAAGCGCGACCGAGCCCTGGTATTGCTGCCACACCTGTTCGATCCAGCGCAGCGTGAGTCCGCTCGACAATCCGCGGAAATAGTTGACCGTGAGGCCGGCGAGCACCGACATCACGACGGGCACGATCATGAACGCGCACAGCAGCAGCGTGACGCTCCATTGCAGCGCGGTGATCGCGCGTGCGCCCGACACACGCGGCGCGCGTCGGGCGGCGCCGTTCGCGTGCGACGGAGCAGGCGTCGGCGACGGCGCGGACGAACCGGAAAGCGATTGCATGCAGGATTCCTCAGGCCGCGGCGGCGGCGGTGTGGCCGGTGAACCGGCGCGCGAGCGCGAGCACGGCCCACGTGACGATGCCGAGCACGATCGACAGGCCGGCCGCCGTCGCGATGTTCGCGTTCAGCGTGAACTCGGTGTAGATCGTCATCGGCAGCACGTTCAGGTCGGTGGCGAGCGTGAACGCCGTGCCGAACGCGCCCATCGCGGTCGCGAAGCAGATCGCGCCGGCCGCGATCAGGCCGGGCGTGAGCGCCGGCAGCACGATGTCGACGAAGATGCGCCACGGCGACGCGCCGAGCGAGCGCGCGGCTTCCTCGAGCGATGCGTCGAGCTTCGACGCGGCCGCGATCACGGTGACGATCACGCGTGGGATCGAGAAGTACAGGTAGCCGACGAACAGCCCGGCCACCGAATACGCGAACACCCATTTGTCGCCGGTCAGCTTCGCGGACAGCATGCCGATCAGCCCCTGGCGCCCGGCGAGCATGATCACCATGAAGCCGACCACGACGCCGGGGAACGCGAGCGGGAAGGTGAGCAGCGCGAGCAGCACGCGCTTGCCCGCGAACTCGCGGCGCGCGAGCAGCAGGCCGGAGATCGTCGACAGCGCGAGCGTCGCGAGCGTGACGCCGGCCGACAGCGCAACCGTTTCGCCGAGGCTCTTCATGTAGCGCGCGTTGCCGAGCAGCGCCGCGTACTGCGCGAAGAACGCGCCGTCGGCGGACACCCGCACGAGGGCGGCCATCGGCAACAGCCAGAAGGCGGCAAACACCGCGAGCGCCGGCGCGACGAGCGCGACGCGCCAGCGCAGCGGGAAAGTCAGGTCGAGCATGGCTTGGGTCCGGCGCTTACTGCATGATCTGCAGGTATTGCAGCCCGAACGCTTGCTGGCCGGCCGCCATCTTGCCGAAGTCGACCGGTTTCGCGCGTGCGTATTCGCTCGCCGGCAGGAACTTCGCGGCGATGTCGGCGCCGAGCGTCTGCGCGCGCACCGGACGCAGGTATGCGTTCGCCCACAGCTTCTGGCCTTCGTCGGACAGCACGAAGTCGAGCACCTTCCTGCCGTTCGCGTCGTGCGGCGCACCCTTCACGAGGCTCATCACGTACGGCACCGCGATCGTGCCTTCCTTCGGAATCACGAACTCGACGTTCGCGTGATCCTTGTATTTCGCGCGATACGCGTCGAAGTCGTAGTCGAGCAGGATCGGAATCTCGCCGGACAGCACGCGCGCATATGCGGTCTGCTTCGGCACGATCGGCGCGTTCTCCTTCAGCTTGTGGAACCAGTCGAGGCCCGGCTTGAAGTTGTCGAGGCTGCCGCCGAGCGCCTGGTTGACGGCGACCGCGCCTGCATAGCCGACGAACGCGCTCGACGGATCGAGGTAGCCCACCATGCCCTTGTATTCCGGCTTCAGCAGATCGGCCCACGAGCGCGGCACCGGCTTGCCGTCGAGTGCGTCCTTGTTCACGAAGAAGCCGAGCGTGCCCGAGTGGATCGCGAACCAGTAGCCTTGCGGATCCTTCAGGTTCGCGGGAATGTCGTTCCAGTGCGCGGGCTTGTACGGCGCGATCACGCCCTTGTCCTTTGCCTGGAAGGCCGACGACACGCCGAGATACACGACGTCGGCGACCGGGCTCTTCTGCTCGGCGATCAGCTGTGCGATCGCCTGGCCCGAGTTCTTGTTGTCGAACGGCACGCGAATGCCGGTCTTCTGCTTGATTGCCGCGATTTGCGCGGCCCAGTCGGCCCATTCGGGCGGGCAGTTGTAGCAGATCGCGGTGTCGTCGGCATGGGCCGCGGGAGCGAACGCGACGAGCGCGGCGCAGGCAATGGGAGCTGCGAGCATGCGCAGCAGCGAGGTCAGGCGAAAGGACACGGTGGATCTCCGGGTGGGTAGCGGGGTATTTCGTGGGGTATGTCGCGGCGTATCGCGCCACGCCGCGCACGATGGCGCGGCGCGTGCGCTCACGCGTGGCGCAATTGCAGGTCGGCGGCCGGCGCTGCGATCGTCGCGCCGTCGCGCACCGTGTGCGGCAGGATCAGCGACGTGCGCTCGATCGTCGCGCCGCCGATGCATTCGACGAGGCGCCGCCACGCGTGGCGGCCGATGTCCTGGTTCGGCGTCGCGACGCTCGCGAGCGGCGGCGCGAGCAGCTCGCCGAGCGCGATGCCGTCGAAGCCGAGCACCGACAGGTCGTCGGGAATCGAGAAGCCCGCGCGGCGCAGGCCGCGCATCACGACCATCGCGAGCACGTCGTTGCTGCAGAAGAGGGCGGTCGGGCGCGTTGCCTTCGCGGTGAGATGCGCGAGCACCGCGTCGGGCAGCTCGGCTGCATTGAAGTCGACTTCGACCGGCGGCAGCGTCGCGACGCCGGCTTCCTCGAGCGCCTGCGCGTAGCCGAGATGGCGCTGGCGCGCGCGATCCGACGCCACGAGCGAGCCGGCCAGCATCAGCACGCGACGATGGCCGCGCGCGGTCAACAGGCGCACGCCGTCGTACGCGGCGCTGCGGTTGTCGACCGACACCGACGGGCGCCGCTGCGTGTCGTTGTGCATCAGCACGTAGTGCGGGCCGTCGCGGTCGAGCATGTCGAGCAGCGGATGCGTGTCCGCATCGGCGACGGTCAGGATCAGCCCTTCGACGCGCTGCTCGCGCAGCGTCTCGATCGCGTGGCGCTCGCGCGCCGCGTCGTATTCGGTCGTCATCAGGATCAGCTTGAAGCCCGCCGCGGTCGCGAGTTCGTCGATGCCGTGCAGGCAGTCGGCGAACACCGGGTTCGACAGCGTCGGCAGCACGACGCCGATGAGGCGCGTGCGCTCGCCGCGCAATTGCCGGCCGAGCGGGCTCGGGCGGAACTGCAGCGTGTCGATGGCGGTGCGGATCGTCGCGAGCGTCGCGGGACTGACGGTATGCGGCGCGTTGATCGCGCGCGAAACGGTGGCGATCGAGAAGCCCGCGAGGGCAGCGACATCCTTGATGGTGGGGGTCATGGCGTGAAGCGATGTAAACGTTTTCGACGGGGAAATTATCGAAAACGTTTGTGACTTCGCGATGACGCGCGAGACGTCTGTTTCGCAAAAGGTGCGATACAAACTTCAGACGTTTTGCATCTGGTGAACGGGGCGGCTTCGATTGTATCGGCAGGATGTTGCGCCGCGGGAAGAAATCGCCAACGGTGTCGTATCGATGTCGATTGCGGCCGTGAATGGGGCCGCGAACGGCGCACGCGCACATGCTGCGTCGCGATGTGCTGCGCGGGAATCGGGGAACGCATGCGCAAGCAATGGTAGAATCGCGTCCGCCCTTTTGCCGGGGTGATGAAATTGGTAAACATAGCGGACTTAAACGATTGAGTGCCCGGCCGGAAACGGTCGGTGCAGAACCCTTCAAATTCGGCGAAACCCCTGATGCGCGACACGCGTCGAGGCAACGCCGAGCCAAGCCTCGCGGCACGACTGCAGCGAGGAAGGTGTAGAGACTAGACGGGGGGCGCCTAAGGCGCACGGGCGGCGATCACGCCCGCGCGCGATGGCGAAGGCATAGTCCAGCGCACGAACGGCGTCGTTCCGACGACGCCGACTTCGAAAGAAGCAGTGTGACGAAAATCCGCCGCCTTAATTGGCTTGCCGGTTCAAGTCCGGTCCCCGGCACCATCGATCGCGTCGACGCGATTCGAGCAAGGTCTGAAAACCCGCGAGCAGCGCTGCACTCGCGGGTTTTTTGTTTGGCATCGCCATGCGCCGGCGCTGCAACGGAATTCGCGCGGGCAGCATCGCTGCGACGAAAGCAACGCCATGTGATACTGGGCACGCCCGTCGCACGGCACGTCGGTGCCGGCGGCGGCACACGCGCTAACGTCGTTCGCCTCCAACGCAGTTCGCCTTCGTCCCGCAACACCACCCGCCATGACCGACTCGACCCATCATTATTACGAACCCGCGCAAGGCCACGGCCTCCCGCACGATCCGTTGAACGCGATCATCGGCCCGCGCCCGATCGGCTGGATTTCGTCGCGCGGCAGCGACGGCACGGTCAACCTCGCGCCGTACAGCTTCTTCAACGCGTTCAACTATCGTCCGCCGATCATCGGCTTTTCGAGCACCGCCGCGAAGGACAGCCTGCGCAACGTGCAGGAGACCGGCGAGTTCGTGTGGAATCTCGCGACGCGCGAGCTCGCCGAGCGGATGAACCAGACCTGTGCCGCGGTGCCGTACGACGTCGACGAATTCGAACTGGGCGGCCTGACCGCGCTTGCGTCGCGTCTCGTCAACGTGCCGCGCGTGGCGGAAAGTGGCGTCAATTTCGAATGCAAGGTGACCGACGTGATCCGGCTGCGCGATCATCACGGCGTCGACACGCCCGCCACGCTGGTGCTCGGCGAAGTCATCGCGGTGCATATCCGCCATGATCTGCTGAAGGACGGCATCTTCGATACCTTCGGCGCGGGCATCATTCTCCGCGCGGGCGGACCGACCGCCTACGTGCACGTCACGCCCGACAGCCGCTTCGACATCGCGCGACCCGACGCGTAATTCATCACCGGCCGGAACGATCCGGCACGCGCACGCTGGAGCGTGCGAGCGCAGCAGAACACGCCCACAGAATGACCCCGCCGATATCCAGGATTTCGCGGGGTCTTTTGTTTCGTATCCTCCGACATGATCTGAACGGCCGTTGACGCATCGCAGCACAGGCGAGCGTCGTTCATCACCCGGTCGGCGCCGGCCGCCCGTCCACCTTCGTCATGGCAAATCTGCTCACGGCAAACGAGCGGGTTGGGCATCGACGCGGCGCACCGCAAGGCATAGATTCCCAAGGTTGGCGTGCTTATCCGCGCGCCAGCTCGCGCGTGAGCCGGCAACCGGCCGCGCGTTTCATATCAGCGTGAGACACAATCGAGCGTGGAGACGACACGATGAGCCTGTCAGAGCCATTGCGTCTGCATGTGCCGGAGCCCACCGGGCGTCCGGGCTGCAAGACGGATTTTTCCTATCTGCATCTATCGCCGGCCGGCGCGGTTCGTCGGCCGCCGATCGACGTTGCGCCGGCGGACACCGCCCATCTCGCGCGCAGCCTCGTGCGCGTGCTCGACGACCACGGCCAAGCCGTCGGCCCGTGGGCACCGGACCTCGACGATGCGCGCCTGATCGCCGGGATGCGCGCGATGCTGAAGACCCGCATCTTCGACGCGCGGATGATGATCGCGCAGCGTCAGAAGAAGATCTCCTTCTACATGTTGAGCCTCGGCGAAGAGGCGATCGGCGCCGCGCATGCGATGGCGCTGCGTCACGGCGACATGTGCTTCCCGACCTACCGGCAGCAGAGCATCCTGATCGCACGCGACGTGCCGCTCGAGCGGATGATCTGCCAGCTGATGTCGAACGAAGGCGACCCGCTGAAGGGCCGCCAGCTTCCGGTGATGTACTCCGATCGGGAGGCCGGCTTCTTCTCGATTTCCGGCAACCTCGCGACGCAGTTCATCCAGGCGGTCGGCTGGGCGATGGCGTCGGCGATCAAGGGCGACACGAAGATCGCGTCCGCGTGGATCGGCGACGGCGCGACCGCGGAAGCCGACTTCCACACCGCGCTGACGTTCGCGCACGTGTATCGCGCACCGGTCGTGCTGAACGTCGTCAACAACCAGTGGGCGATCTCGACGTTCCAGGCGATCGCGGGCGGCGAGGGCACGACCTTCGCCGGGCGCGGCGTCGGTTGCGGCATCGCGTCGCTGCGCGTCGACGGCAACGATTTTCTCGCGATCTACGCGGCATCGACGTGGGCCGCCGAGCGCGCGCGCCGCAATCTCGGCCCGACGCTGATCGAGTGGGTCACCTACCGCGCGGGCGCGCACTCGACGTCGG
The DNA here is from genome assembly GCF_003635165.1 of Burkholderia sp. Nafp2/4-1b. Taxonomy (GTDB): domain Bacteria; phylum Pseudomonadota; class Gammaproteobacteria; order Burkholderiales; family Burkholderiaceae; genus Burkholderia. Next base: position 61,417 of record NZ_ML058606.1, read on the forward strand.
ACGATCCGACCAAATACCGGCCAAGCGACGACTGGGCCCATTTCCCGCTCGGCGATCCGATCGCCCGCTTCAAGCAGCACCTGATCGCGAAAGGCATCTGGTCGGACAGCACGCACGACGCGCTTACGGCCGAGCTCGAAGCCGAGGTGATTGCCGCGCAGAAGGAAGCGGAGAAGTTCGGGACGCTCGCCGACGATCGCATTCCGTCGCCGGCGTCGATGTTCGACGACGTGTACAAGGAGCTGCCCGCGCACCTGCGCCGTCAGCGCCAGGAACTGGGAGCGTGATCATGGCGCAACATGAAACGACGACGGCATCGGGGCAGCCGATGACGATGATCCAGGCGCTGCGCTCCGCGATGGACGTGATGCTCGAGCGCGACGGCGACGTGGTGGTGTTCGGGCAGGACGTCGGCTACTTCGGCGGCGTGTTCCGCTGCACCGAAGGGCTGCAGGCCAAGTACGGCAAGTCGCGCGTGTTCGACGCGCCGATCTCCGAAGGCGGGATCGTCGGCGCGGCGGTCGGGATGGGCGCGTACGGTTTGCGGCCGGTTTGCGAGATCCAGTTCGCCGACTACTTCTATCCGGCGTCCGACCAGATCGTGTCGGAAGGCGCGCGGCTGCGCTATCGCTCGGCGGGCCAGTTCACCGCGCCGATGACGATCCGGATGCCGTGCGGCGGCGGCATCTACGGCGGCCAGACGCACAGCCAGAGCCCGGAGGCGATGTTCACGCAGGTCTGCGGATTGCGCACGGTGATGCCGTCGAATCCGTACGACGCGAAAGGGCTGCTGATCGCATCGATCGAGAACGACGATCCGGTGATCTTCCTCGAGCCGAAACGCCTGTACAACGGGCCGTTCGACGGCCATCACGAGCGTCCGGTCACGTCGTGGCTCAAGCATCCGGGCAGCGCGGTGCCGGAAGGCTATTACACGGTGCCGCTCGATACGGCCGCGATCGTGCGGCCCGGCAACGACGTGACGGTGCTGACGTACGGCACGACCGTTCACGTGTCGCTTGCCGCGGCGGAGGAAACCGGCATCGACGCGGAAGTGATCGACCTGCGCACGCTGTGGCCGGTCGACCTCGACACGATCGTCGCCTCGGTGCGCAAGACTGGCCGCTGCGTCGTCGTGCACGAAGCGACGCGCACCTGCGGCTATGGTGCGGAACTGGTGTCGCTCGTGCAGGAGCATTGCTTCTATCACCTGGAAGCACCGGTCGAGCGGACGACGGGCTGGGACACGCCGTATCCGCACGCGCAGGAATGGGCGTATTTCCCCGGCCCGGCCCGGGTTGGCGAAGCGTTGCGACGCGTGATGGAGGCGTGAGATGGGCATTCATGTCATCAAGATGCCGGATATCGGCGAAGGGATCGCCGAGGTCGAGCTGGTGGCCTGGCACGTGCAACCTGGCCAGACGATCGCCGAGGATCAGCCGCTCGCCGATGTGATGACCGACAAGGCGGCGGTGGAGATTCCGTCGCCGGTCGCGGGCAAGGTGCTGGAACTTGGCGGCCGGATCGGCGAGATGATGGCGGTCGGCAGCGAGCTGATTCGTCTCGAAGTCGAAGGCGAGGGCAACCTGAAGCCGGGTGCGAAGGGGCGGGATGCGGCAGCGGAGGCGGCGCCGCGTCCGGCGCCGGCCGACGTGCACGCCAAGCCGTCCTCTGTCGAAGAGGAATCCGAAACGCATGCGTCGTCGCGGGCAAAGACGCACGCAACGCCGCCCGCGGCGCATCGCGCACCGGCCGAGCCGCATCGCGCGGAACGTGCGGCACAGCCGCGCGCGGCGCTCGCGCCGGCCGAACGGCCGCTTGCGTCGCCGGCGGTGCGCCAGCGCGCGTGGGACATGGGCATCGAGCTGCGCTTCGTGCGCGGCACGGGCGACGCAGGGCGCATCCTGCACGCGGACCTCGATGCGTATGCGCGCACGGGCGGCCATGGTGCCAGTCGTGGCTCGCAAGCGCACGGTTACGACGAGCGCAACGACGAAATCGAAGTGCCGGTGATCGGCTTGCGGCGCGCGATCGCGCGCAAGATGCAGGAAGCGAAGCGCCGCATTCCGCACTTCAGCTACGTCGAGGAAATCGACGTTACCGAGCTCGAAGCGCTGCGCGCGGAGTTGAATCGCCGTTACGGCGACACGCGCGGCCGGCTCACGCCGCTGCCGCTGCTGATCCGCGCGATGGTGATCGCGCTGCGCGACTTCCCTCAGATCAACGCGCGCTACGACGACGAAGCCGGTGTCGTCACGCAATACGGCGCGGTGCACATGGGCGTCGCGACGCAGACGGACGGCGGCCTCACGGTGCCCGTGCTGCGCCACGCGGAAGCGCGCGACGTCTGGTCTATCTCGGCGGAAATCGCGCGGCTTGCCGATGCGGTGCGCGCGAATCGCGCGCAGCGCGACGAGCTGACCGGCTCGACGATCACGATCTCGAGCCTCGGCGCACTCGGCGGCATCGTGTCGACGCCGGTGATCAACCATCCTGAGGTCGGCATCGTCGGCGTGAACCGGATGGTCGAGCGGCCGATGATCCGCGACGGCGCGATCGTCGCGCGCAAGATGATGAACCTGTCGTCGTCGTTCGACCATCGCGTGGTCGACGGCGCGGACGCGGCCGAATTCATCCAGGCCGTGCGCGGGTTGCTCGAGCGCCCGGTATTGCTGTTCGTGGAGTGAGCGCGATGGCGAACGAACACACCACATTGCTCGTCATCGGCGGCGGGCCGGGCGGTTACGTCGCCGCGATTCGCGCGGGGCAGCTCGGCATTCCGACGGTGCTCGTCGAGCGCGAACGGCTCGGCGGCACGTGCCTGAACATCGGCTGCATTCCGTCGAAGGCGCTGATCCACGTCGCCGACGCGTTCGAGCAGGCGTGCGGACAGGCAGGCGAAGGCATGCTCGGCATTCGCGTGCGCACGCCGGAGATCGATATCGCGAAAAGCGTCGCGTGGAAGGACGGCATCGTCGAGCGGCTCACGCGCGGCGTCGGCGCGCTGCTGAAGAAGCACGGCGTGCGCGTGCTGCATGGCGACGCGCGCGTCGTCGACGGCAAGACGGTCGACGTCGTCGCCGGCGATCACACGACGCGCATCGCATGCGAACACCTGCTGCTCGCGACGGGCTCGGAACCGGTCGCGCTGCCGTCGATGCCGTTCGGCGGTCACGTCGTGTCGTCGACCGAAGCGCTGTCCCCGACGTCGCTGCCGAAGCGGCTGGTCGTCGTCGGCGCCGGGTACATCGGGCTCGAACTCGGGACCGTCTATCGCAAGCTCGGCGTCGACGTGAGCATCGTCGAAGCGGCTGAGCGCGTGCTGCCTGCGTATGACGCGGAACTCGCGAAGCCGGTCGCCGATTCGCTCGCGCGGCTCGGCGTCGGCCTGTGGCTGGGCCACAAGGTGCTGGGCCTCGCGACCGACGGCGCGGTGCGCGTGCAGGCGCCCGACGGCGCGGAGCAGACGCTTGCGGCCGATCGCGTGCTGGTGGCCGTGGGCCGCCGGCCGCGCGTCGACGGCTTCGGGCTCGAAGCGCTGCCGCTCGATCGCAACGGCCGCGCGCTGCGTATCGACGACGAATGCCGCACGTCGATGCGCAACGTGTGGGCGATCGGCGACGTCGCCGGCGAGCCGATGCTCGCGCATCGCGCGATGGCGCAGGGCGAGATGGTCGCGGAGCTGATCGCGGGACGGCGCCGCAAATTCATACCCGCGTCGATTCCCGCCGTGTGCTTCACCGACCCTGAGGTCGTCACGTCCGGCTGGTCGCCCGACGACGCGAAGGCGGCCGGCGTCGACTGCATCAGCGCGTCGTTCCCGTTCGCGGCGAACGGGCGCGCGATGACGCTTCAGGCCACCGACGGTTTCGTGCGCGTCGTGGCGCGACGCGATACGCATTTGATCGTCGGCTGGCAGGCGGTCGGGCGCGGCGTGTCGGAACTGGCCGCGGCGTTCTCGCAGTCGATCGAGATGGGCGCGCGGCTCGAGGACGTCGGCGGCACGATCCACGCGCATCCGACGCTCGGCGAAGCGATGCAGGAGGCGGCGTTGCGCGCGCTGGGGCATGCGCTGCATGTGTGATCCCGATGCGGCATGCATGGCCGAACGGAGCCCCGCTGCGGCGGGGCTTTTTGTTTTGCGTGCCGGACGCGATGTACGCGCTGAGCCAGCCGGATCTCTCGCGACAGCGTGTCGTCGGTGCGTCGAAGAATGACGAGAACGCGCCGATGGAGGCGCTGGCGCCGATGCAGAAACCGATCCAAGCGGATCGTGCGGCCCGCACGTTGCCAGTCGCCGACTGGCACAGCGGCCATCGCTCCTCGACGGCGCCGACACGCGGTTCCACACGCGTGCGTGGCGGCATGACCGGCCGGTTGCAGCGCGGCGAAGCCGGTCGTTGACCGTGACGAGCGAACCGTTCATCGTGTCGATAGCGCGGCCGGTTGCCGCGCACGGGCGGGTGCTCTGCCGCACGACATGCGCGCGCGGCGGCGCGCGATTTTCGCTTCCCGGCCGCCTGTAGCGGCTCCACACGGAACTATCCGAATGAAACTGCTGCTCGTCGGCGCGACCGGACTCGTCGGGCGCCACGTTCTCGAACTCGCGCTGGCCGATGCGCGGGTCGACCGGGTCGTCGTGCTCGCGCGCCGGCCGTTGTCGCCGCATCCGAAGCTGCGCGCGCTCGCGGTCGACTTCGATCATCTGCCCGAGACGGCCGACGCGTGGCAGGCCGATGCCGTGATCTGCACCCTCGGCACCACGATGCGGGCCGCAGGCTCGCAGGCAGCATTCCGCCGCGTCGATCACGACTATCCGCTCGCGGTCGCGCGCCTCGCGCACCGGTACGGCACGCCGACCTACGTACTGAATTCCGCGCTCGGCGCGGATGCTGCGTCGCGCATCTTCTACAACCGCGTGAAGGGCGAGGTCGAGCAAGCGCTCGCGGGCATCGGCTTCACGTCGCTCACCTGTGTGCGACCGGGCCTGATCGGCGGCAGCCGCGACGAATTCCGGTTCGGCGAACGGCTGCTGGTGCTTGCGCTCAGTGCCGCCGGGTCGCTGTTGCCGCTGAAGTGGCGCGTGAATCCGGCGCCGCGCATTGCGCGCGCGCTGCTCGATGCCGCGCTCGACGCGCGCCCGGGCGTGCACGTGATCGGATCGGAACGGCTCGCCTGAACGAAAGGGCGGTGGGCGTCGATCAGTTGTGCCCGACACCATCGAGCGGGCCCAACTGCTCCGCGAGCGCATCGCGGAACGCGTCCAGCACTTCGCCGCCATCGTTGTTGCGCGGCGTCGCGAGCTGGAATTCCACCGTGTGGCGTAAGACTGTTTCGTCACACGATTCGATAGGGCGAACGCGGCATGCCGGCTGACCTACGATGAAGACATTGCGTCCATCCCGGCCGAACCGTGTGCACCCACTACCGCGCCCCCGATGAAGACCCCGGCATCAGCGAACTGAGGATCGGCATCGGCGACCTGTATCGCCGCGATCCGTGGCGGCCCGACGTGTATCCCGACTACGCGGCGCCGATCGCGCTTGCCGACGGCGACGGGCTCGCGGTCGTCAGCGCGGTGTTCGGCTTCTGGCCGAAATTCATGCAGCCCGAGCGCGTCGATGAAAACGGCCGCAAGCGAAAGAAGCTCGATACCGTCAACGCGCGCGCGGAAACGGTCGCCTCGTCGCGGCTCTACGGCAACGCATGGCGCAACGGCCAGCGCTGCCTGATTCCGGTGCGCTGGATCGTCGAGCCGTGCTACGAGACGGGCCGCAACGTGTGGCATCGGATCGGCGTCGACGGCTGGCAACCGTGCTGCGTCGCCGGCATCTGGCGGCGTTACGAAACGCCGGACGGCCGCGAGCGGATCGGCATGACGATGCTCACGGTCAATGCCGACGATCACCCCGTGTTCGCACGCATGCATCGGCCCGGCGACGAGAAGCGGGGCGTCGTGATGCTGCGTCGCGACGACTACGACGAATGGCTGCACGTGCGCGACATCGAAGCCGCGCGCCGCATGCTGAACCTGCTTCCCGTCGACGACCTCGTCGCCGCACCCGATCAGCCGCCCGCGGGCACCTGAGCTTTCATTTTTCATTCGCGCGACCCGCTGCTGCACAGGCACGCGCGCGCCGACCTTTCAGACGATTTCGAAAGTTGCCCGATATCGGGTAATCCCCGATATCGGGCAAGTTGTATATACAAGATCATCCGCTGGCAATGTCGGCACACGTCGTGCCGGTTGCGCGCCAGCGTGCAGACCGTGCGTGCGTGGCGCATGCCGGCGATCCACGGCGCACCGCACCCGACGAGCCGAAAGGGCGGCTCGGCACATTTTCGTCTCGTCCAAACCATTTGTGATCCTCAGTATCTTGGAGATTTTCCCGTGTCAACGAATCCCAGTGGAAAAGCCGGCGGTCTGATCGAGGTACGCTCGATCGATTTCATTCCCGACGCCGAACGCCACGGCGGACTGCTGAGCCAGTTCACGCTGTGGCTGTCGGCGAACATGCAGATCACGGCCATCGTCACGGGCGCGCTGGCGGTGGTGCTCGGCGGCGACGTGTTCTGGTCGCTGGTCGCGTTGCTGCTCGGCCAGCTGGTCGGCGGCGCGGTGATGGCGCTGCACGGCGCGCAGGGGCCGCAGCTCGGGTTGCCGCAGATGATCTCGAGCCGCGTGCAGTTCGGCGTCTACGGCGCGATGATTCCGATCGTGCTCGTGTGCCTGATGTACATCGGCTTTTCCGCGAGCGGCTCGGTGCTTGCCGGGCAAGCCGTCGCGCAACTGCTGCACGTCGACGACGCGGCCGGCATCCTGCTGTTCGCGGCCGTGATCGTCGTGCTGACGGTGTTCGGCTATCGCGCGATCCACTTCGTCGGCCGGATCGCGAGCGTGATCGGCATCGTTGCGTTCGTCTATATGTTCACGCAGCTGTTCGCGAACCACGACGTCGGCGCGCTGCTCGCGAACAAGCATTTCTCGCTCGCGAGCTTCCTGCTGTCGATGTCGTTGTCCGCGTCGTGGCAGATCGCGTTCGGCCCGTACGTCGCCGACTATTCGCGCTACCTGCCGCGCTCGACGTCGTCGGTCGCCACCTTCCTCGCGGTCGGCCTCGGCTCCGTGCTCGGCGCGCAGGCGGCGATGGTGTTCGGCGTGTTCGCGGCCGCGCTGGCCGGCAGCCAGTTCGCGCACCATGAAGTGTCGTATATCGTCGGCCTCGGCTCGACGGGCGCGGTGGCGGCGTTGCTGTACTTCAGCATCGCGTTCGGCAAGGTGACGGTGACCGCGCTCAACGCGTACGGCAGCTTCATGTCGATGGCGACGATCGTCAGCGGGTTCCGCGGCAAGGGCGCGGTGTCGTCGAAGAGCCGCCTCGTCTACATCTTCGGGATGATCTGCGTGTCGACGCTGATCGCGCTGGCCGGCCGCCATTCGTTCCTGAAGGAATTCACCGCGTTCATCCTGTTCCTGCTCGCGTTCTTCACACCGTGGAGCGCGATCAACCTGGTCGACTACTACTGCTTCACGCGTTCGCGCTACGACGTGCCGGCGCTGTCCGATCCGGACGGCCGCTACGGCCGCTGGAACGTGATGGCGATCACGATCTACGTGGTCGGCATCCTCGTGCAGGTGCCGTTCATGTCGACGCACATCTACACGGGTGCGCTCGTCGACGCGCTCGGCGGCACCGACATCTCGTGGATCCTCGGCCTCATCGTGCCGGCCGTGCTGTATTACATCGCCGCCCGCGCATCGCGCCGGAGCATCCCCGAGCGCCTGATCCTGCCGCTCGAACGCGGCGAGGTTTGATCGCGCATCGCATCGTCCGTCGGGCCGGCCAGCAGCCGGCCTGAGCGGCCCGCCGCGCCCGACCCCGGGCGCGCGCGGCAGTCACGCTGTACCCATCTTCGTTATTCGCGATGCCGGCATGGCAGACCACCGTGCCGGCATCGTTTCATTCCCTTATCATTGAATAGCATGACTAAACAAATGAACGCACGAGACAATCGTTCCGGGGCGCGGTCGGCGCATGCCGGTCTTCGCATCGCAGTCGCGGCCGCATGCGTGGGCGGCTCGGGTGCCGCGCTCGCGCAGGACGGCGTCACGCTGTACGGCGTGATCGACGAATTCGCGCAGTACGTGAACACGGGCAACGGCTATACGGCAGCGATCGGCTCCGGTGGCCAGTGGGGCAGCCGCTTCGGGATGAAGGGCGGCGAGGACCTCGGCGGCGGCCAGAAGATAGAGTTCGCGCTCGAGAACGGCTTCAACCCGAATGACGGTTCGCTCGCAAGCGCCGGCAGCATGTTCAACCGGCAGGCGTGGGTCGGCATCGCAGGGCAGTGGGGCAAGGTGCGCGCGGGCCGCCAGAATTCGCCGCTGTTCAACGACCAGGGCGGGCAGGATGCGTTCGGCGGCGTCACGCAGGCGTCCGGCATGGACAACCTGACCGTGTTCGCGTTTCGCACCAGCAATACGCTGTCGTACCAGAGCCCGGAGATCGCCGGCTTCCAGGCCGGGCTGTACTTCGGATTCGGCGACGCGGGCGGCGTGCGCTCCGCGGGTTCCAGCCAGCAGTTCGACCTGACGTACACGCACGGGCCGTTCGCGGCGTTCGTCGCGGGGCAGTGGCTGAAGAACCGGACGGCGACCACCACCGATCGCACGATCCTGGCCGGCGCATCGTACGAGATCGGCAAGGCAACCGTGTACGGCGGTTTCTCCGCGGTGAAGTGGGCCGACCTCGGGATCGATTCGCGCGTGTACGGGCTGTCGGTCAAGTATCAGCTCAACCCGGCGAACTACGTCGCGCTCGGCTATGCATACTTGCACGACCAGACGTCGCAGGGCGACCACGCGGACCAGTTCGGGCTGATGTACGAATACGACCTGTCGAAGCGCACGAGCTTCTACGGTGCGCTGTCGTACCTGCGTAACCGCAACCAGGCCGGCTACACGCTCGCCGGCGCGGCGAACCCGGGCCTGCCGCTCGCGTATCCGGGCGCGAACGCGCGCGGCGTGCAGCTCGGCATCGTGCATCGCTTCTGACGATGCAGCGGGCGCCGGGCCGGCGCCTGCTTCATCCCCGTTGCGACTGCGCCGATACGCGAATGGGCGTATTCGCGCGCTTACATCCCGAGCCGTTCCGCGAGCGAATGACGCTGCATGCAGCGCTCCATCGCATCGAGGAACGCCTGCTCGGCCGCGTTCATCTTGCGGTCGCGATGCCACAGCAGGAACACGTCGACGTCGACGAGCCCGTCGTCGGGCGGCAGCCGCCACAGCCGTTGCTGCGCGATGTCGTCGCGCACGATGTGCTCGGGCAGGCAGCCGATGCCGTAACCGGCGAAAATCAGCCGCCGCACTTCCTCGAGGCTCGGCGACGACGCGACGATGCGTCCGGTGAACCCCTTCTGGTCGCGGAACACCGTGAGCGGCGACAGGCTGTCGCCGATCTGGTCGCTCGTGAACGACACGAAGTTCTCCGCGAGGAGATCGTCCATCCGTAGTTGTGTCTGCCCGAACAGCCGATGATGGCGGCCGCAGTAGATCGCATAGCGCTGCCGCAGGAAGCAGCGCATCTGCAGCTTGTCGTGCGGCGTGCGGCACAGGCCGAGCCCGGCGGTGGCCGTTTTCTGCAGCAGCGACGACAGGATGTCCGACGAGCGCATTACTTCGATCTGCAGATCGATGCGCGGATACGCGCGATGGAAGTCGGCCAGGAATTCGTCGTAGACGGGCGACTCGATGCGGCTCACCGTCAGCAAGCGGATCGTGCCGGTGAGGTCGGCCGTGCTGTCGTCGAGCTCCGTCTCGAGCCGCGACACGCCACCGTAGATGTCGCTCGCGATCCGGTACACGGCCTCGCCCGCCGGCGTCGGTGCGAAGTGCGCGCCGCGCCGCTCGATCAATTTGCGCTCGAGTGCCTCTTCGAGCCGCCGCAGCGCCTGGCTGACGGCCGGCTGCGTCACGTGCAGGCGCGCGGCCGCGCGGCTCACGCTGCGCTCCTGCATGATCACCAGATAGGTGCGCAGCAGGTTCCAGTCGAGGCGATCGTTGAGGAAGGGAGCGAGATCGGCGCGCATCGGGTCTCCGGGCGAGGCAAGGTGGCAGTCATTAGTTAAATTTATACGCCGAATAATAACTTGAAATTTGACTAATGACGGGCGGTCGCCGATAAAGGAGGGGCGCCGCACCGTGCGGCGCGAGGCCGCGCCAGACGGCTGCCCTCACGATATTGCGTGCGCCGCGCCGCGGCGCGCGCCAGGAGCCAGCATGACCCAGTCCCTTCCTTCCGCCCGCCAGCCGGCGCGTGCCGCGACGGCCGCGTTCATCGGCACGATGATCGAGTGGTACGACTTCTACATCTACGCGACCGCCGCCGCGCTGGTGTTCGGCGAACTCTATTTCCCGTCGCATGACCCGTTCGTCAGCACGATGGCGTCGTTCGCGACGTTCGCGGTCGGCTTCTTCGCGCGCCCGCTCGGCGGCCTCGTGTTCGGCCATCTCGGCGATCGCATCGGCCGCAAGAAGGCGCTGATGACGACGCTGATGATGATGGGCGTCGCGACCGTGTGCGTCGGGCTGCTGCCCGACTATTCGAAGGTCGGCATGCTCGCGCCCGCGCTGCTCGTTCTGCTGCGCGTCGTGCAGGGGATCGCGGTCGGCGGCGAGTGGGGCGGCGCGGTGCTGATGGCGGGCGAACACGCGCCGCAAGGCCGTCGCACGTTCTTCGCGTCGTTCGCGCAACTCGGCAGCCCGGCCGGCCTGATCCTGTCGTTGGTCGCGTTCCGCGCGGTCACGTCGATGGACAAGGCCGACTTCCTCGCGTGGGGCTGGCGCCTGCCGTTTCTCGCGAGCTCGGTGCTGCTCGTCGTCGGCATCCTGATCCGGCTCGGCGTGAATGAGTCGCCGGAATTCGCGCGCGTGAAGGAAGCGAACCGCACGGTGAAGCTGCCGGTCGCCGAAGTGTTCCGCTCCGCGTCGGGGCTCGTGCTGCTCTGCATCGGCGCGAACACGATCGGGATCGCCGGCGTCTATTTCACCAACACATTCATGATCGCTTACACGACGCAGTACGTCGGCGTGTCGCGCTCGCTGATCCTCGACAGCCTGTTCGCGGTCGCGATCATTCAGTTCATCGGGCAGCCGATCGCCGCGTGGATCGCCGAACGCATCGGCGGCGCGCGTTTCCTCAAGATCGCCGCGCTGCTCGCGATGCTGTCGCCGTACCCGATGTTCATGCTCGTGCAGGGCGGCACGTCCGCTTCGCTCATCGCGGGCATCGCGCTCGCGGTCGTGTGCATGTCCGGCTTCTATTCGGTGATCGCGGGCTTCGTCAGCGGCGTGTTCCCCGCGCACGTGCGCTATTCGGCGATCTCGCTCGCGTACCAGGTGTGCGGCGCGATCGCGGGCGGGCTGACGCCGCTCGTCGGCACCTGGCTCGCACATCGCTTCGTCGGCCAGTGGTGGCCGCTCGCGGTGTTCTACACGTGTCTCGCCGGCATCTCGCTGCTGTGCATCGTGGCGCTCGATGCGCGCCGCGCGGCGCAGCCGGCCGCGGCCGAAGCGCTCGGCTCGCATTGACCGCGCGCAGCGACCCTCAACGCACAATTCAATCGGAGTTCGAATGAAAGACTTGCTGGAGATCGACGGTGCCCGGCTTTGGCAGAGCCTCGCCGACATGGCACGCATCGGCGCGACGCCGCGCGGCGGCGTGCGGCGCCTCGCGCTCACCCACGACGATCGCCGCGGGCGCGACCTGTTCGCGCAGTGGTGCCGCGATGCGGGGATGACGGTGAGCATCGACGCGGTCGGCAACCTGTTCGCGCGGCGCGACGGCGCCGATGCGCAGGCCGCGCCGGTGCTGATCGGCAGCCATCTCGACACGCAGCCCGAAGGCGGGCGCTTCGACGGCGTGTACGGCGTGCTCGCCGCGCTTGAACTCGTGCGCACGCTGAACGATGCGGGCATCGTGACCGACAAGCCGCTCGAGATCGTATCGTGGACCAACGAGGAGGGCGCGCGCTTCGCGCCCGCGATGCTGGGGTCCGCCGTGTTCACGGGTGCGCTGCCGCTTGAAGACGCATTGTCGAAGCAGGACGCCGACGGCATCACGCTCGGCGCCGCGCTGGACGCATGCGGTTATCGCGGTACGCGCGCGCCGGGCGGTGCGGTCGACGCGTATTTCGAAGCGCATATCGAACAGGGGCCGGTGCTCGAGGCGAACGGCACGACGATCGGCGTCGTCACGGGCGGGCAGGCGATCCGCTGGCTCGACGTGAGCGTGACGGGCGTGGCCGCGCATGCGGGCACGACGCCGATGCCGTATCGCAAGGACGCGTACTTCGCGGGCGCGCAGATGGCGCTCGAACTCGAACGGATCGTTGCCGGCTACGCACCGCGCGGGCTCGCGACGATCGGACAGGTCACGATCCGCAACGCGTCGCGCAACACGATCGCCGGCGACGTGACGTTCACCGTCGACTTGCGCCATCACGACGATGCACAAGTCGATGCGATGGAGCGCGACCTGCGCGACGCGTGCACGCGCGTGGCCGCCGCGCGCGGCGTGCAGGTGTCGATCGACACCTGCTGGCGCAGCCCGGCGACGCCGTTCGACCGGGCCTGCGTCGAACTTGTCGCACAGGCGGCTGACGCGTTCGGCTATACGAACGAGCGGATCGTCAGCGGCGCCGGTCACGATGCGATCCTGCTCGCGCGCCGCGTGCCGACCGCGATGGTGTTCATCCCGTGCGTCGACGGGCTGTCGCACAACGAAGCGGAAGATGCGCTGCCCGACGACGTGACGCGCGGCACGAACGTGCTGCTCAATGCGGTGCTCGCGCGTGCCGGTGTCGTGGCGCGCACGGTCGCGACGAACGCTGCGGCCGCGGCAGCACACGACGCATGACGCGGTAACCCGACGAGAACGAACGATGAACACCTATTTCCACCCCGAACAGTTGCTGCACCATCCGCGCACCTACCTGTCGCGCGGCAAGATGCGCGAGCCGCAGGAAGTGCCCGAGCGCGCGGCGCGGCTGGTCGCGGCCGTGCGCGCGCTCGACTTCGACGTGCGCGAGCCGCTCGATCGCGGCACCGCGCCGATCGCGGCCGTGCACGACACGAACTACCTGCGCTTTCTGGAAGAAGCGCACCGCGACTGGAAACGGATGCCCGACGACTGGGGCGACGAAGTGATGTCGAACGTGTTCGTGCGCGATCCGAATCCGCTGCGCGGCGTGCTCGCGAAAGCCGCGCGCTATCTCGCCGATGGCAGTTGCCCGATCGGCGCGAATACGTGGCGTGCCGCGTACTGGTCCGCACAGAGTGCACTCGCGGCCGCGGCGGACGTCAACGACGGCGCGCGCGACGCGTACGCGCTGTGCCGGCCGCCCGGCCATCACGCGCGCCGCGATGCGGCCGGCGGCTTCTGCTACCTGAACAATGCGGCGATCGCCGCGCAGGCGCTGCTCGGTCGCCATCGCCGCGTCGCGATCCTCGACACCGACATGCATCACGGGCAGGGCGTGCAGGAGATCTTCTACGGTCGCGACGACGTGCTGTACGTGTCGATCCACGGCGATCCGACCAATTTCTACCCGGTCGTCGCGGGCTACGAGGAGGAGACGGGCGCGGGGGCCGGCGACGGCTACAACCTGAACCTGCCGATGCCGCACGGTGCACCTGAATCGACGTTCTTCGAGCGGCTCGACGACGCGCTGCGCGCGCTCGCGCGGTTCCAGCCCGATGCGCTCGTGCTCGCGCTCGGCTTCGACATTTACAAGGACGACCCGCAATCGCAGGTCGCCGTCACGACCGACGGCTTCGGGCGGCTCGGCGGCGCGATCGGTGCGCTCGGTTTGCCGACGGTGATCGTGCAGGAAGGCGGTTATCACCTCGAGAGCCTCGATGCGAATGCGCGCGCGTTCTTCGGCGGGTTCGGCTCGGCGCGCTGACGCGTCGTTTTGACGGAGACGCCGGACACCCAGCAATCGACACGACGCCCGCGTCGATTTCCGACGCGGGCGTGGTGTCGATTGCGGTACCGCACATCGGTCCCCACGCCGGTCACGGCGCGGGACGCCGTGCACTTACGAGTTCGCGGCGACCGGCGCGCGGCGGCGCTGCATGACCTGCAGCGCGACCAGCGCGAGCCCTGCCGCGGCAATCAGTCCGCCCACGAGCGGCACCGCCGCGTAGCCGAAGCCGGCCGAGATCGCTGCGCCGCCGGCTGCCGCGCCGAGCGCATTGCCGAGATTGAACGCGCCGATGTTGACGGCCGACGCGAGGCCCGGCGCTTCGTGTGCGGCGCGCATCACGCGCATCTGCAGCGGCGGGACCACCGCGAACGTCGCGACACCCCAGACCAGCAGCGTGACCGCGGCACCGGCATGCGTTTGCGCGAGCAGCGGGAACGCGGCCATCGTCACGATCAGCAGCACCAGGAAGCCGATCAGCGTGCCGTCGAGCGAGCGGTCGGCGAGGCGGCCGCCGGCGATATTGCCGATCGAGAAGCCGACGCCGATCAGCACGAGCATCGCGGTCACGAAGCCGGGCGTCGCACCGGTCACGTGTTCGAGCGTCGGCGCGACGTACGTGTACAGCGTGAACATCGCACCGGCGCCGAGCACCGTGGTCCCGAGCGCGCCGAGCACGACCGGGCGCGTCAGTACCGACAGTTCCGCACGCAGGTTCGGCATCTTGCCGGCCTCGCCCTTCGGCAGCGCGGCGAAGAGGCCGGCGATCGCGATCAGGCCGAGCGCCGCGGTCGCCGCGAACGACATGCGCCAGCCGATCATCTGGCCGAGCCAGGTCGCCGCCGGCACGCCGCCGACGTTCGCGATCGTGAGACCCATGAACATCGTCGCGACCGCGCTGGCCTGTTTGTCGCGCGGCACGAGGCTCGCGGCGACCACCGAGCCGAGCCCGAAGAACGCGCCGTGGTTGAGGCTCGTGACGAGTCGTGCGAGCAGCAGCGTCGTGTAGTCCGGCGCGACGGCCGACAGCAGGTTGCCGATCGTGAAGATCGACATCAGCGCGATCAGTGCCGAGCGGCGCGACCAGCGCGCGAGCAGCAGCGTCATCAGCGGTGCGCCGACCATCACGCCGATCGCGTACGCGCTGATCAGCATGCCGGCCTGCGGAATCGACACGTGCACGCCGTCGGCGATCACCGGCAACAGGCCCATCGGCGAGAACTCGGTCGTGCCGATGCCGAACGCACCGGCGGCGAGCGCGAGCAGCGGCAGCGCGGCGCTGCCGCCCGGGCGGGAAGGAGAAGAAGTCGTGGTGTTCACGCGATGCGCTCCTGTAAGCAT
This sequence comes from Burkholderia sp. Nafp2/4-1b, assembly GCF_003635165.1. Classification (GTDB taxonomy): domain Bacteria; phylum Pseudomonadota; class Gammaproteobacteria; order Burkholderiales; family Burkholderiaceae; genus Burkholderia. The sequence continues at coordinate 76,747 of NZ_ML058606.1, forward strand.
GAGGCAACGGCATCGAGCCATTGCGGACAGGGTGAAGTGTGCCCGCAGTACCTTTGCGGAAAAAGCCGCATCGGGGCGAAATTATCTTGATTTCATGTCAACAATGCGCGGTTGGGTCGGCATGCGTGCGCGGCCCGCCGGGGCTTTGCGGCGAGGGGGCGGCGGGCCGCCAGTCGCGCGCCGGGCGGGATGCGTGAGGTATTCCCATGCCGATGCGCGAGCCGGTTGCGCGGCGTACCGGCGAACACGGGGAAGGCCGTCGGCGCTCCCCGGTCTCCGGCCATTGGCCAGTTCAGCCATCAACCGAAGCTGATGCTGATGCTGATGCCGGTGATGGGGCCGCGTGTACCAGCGTTACTGCCCGTTCGCGCGCGGCCTCTCTGCCCGCGTGATCGACTTCAGGTCCGAACAGCGTTTTCTCGACGATGATCGATTCGACGTCGGTGATACCGACGAAGCGCAGCCACGCTTCGAGAAACGGCCGCTGAAAGTCGAACGACGCGGCGGGCGTGCTGGATTGCGTCGAATAGTCGAGGCCTCTTGCATAGATCACGACGGCTTTCTTGCCGTTCAGCAATCCCGCTAACCCACGCTCGTCGAATGAGAAGAGCAGGCCGCGGTGGGACACGGCGTCGATGAAATGCTTGAGCTTGTATGGGATGGAAAAATTCCACAGCGGCACGGAGAACAGCAACGTATCCGCGTCGTGCATCCGCTGCGCGAGCTGCCGGAAGCCTGCCCATGCTTGCTGCTGGCCTTCGCTGAGCGGTGTGCCGCTCAAGTCCGCGTATTTGGCATCGAGCGCATCGCCGTCGAGTTCCGGCAATGGCGTCGCCCACAGGTCGAGCACGTCGACCCGATGATCCGGATGCGCGTTGCGCCAGGCTTCCAGATACGCGCGTGCGACGTCGAGTGATGCGGACCGCGACTTGCGCGGGGAGGACTGGATATGCAGCAAGGTCGACATGAAAAAACTCCTGACGGGTTGACGGTCCTCATCAGAACATAGTTCGATTCGAAATATAAACGAAGTATCATCGCGGTACTCAGTAGAATTCGCACTGTATTGCGGGGCATCCCATGTTCGATACCGTTTTGCTGCGCTCTTTCGTGGCCGTCGTCCAGGAAGGCGGGTTCACGCATGCCGCGGCCCGTCTGAACCTGACGCAGTCCGCGGTCAGCGCGCATCTGCGGCGCCTGGAAAAACAGACCGGCCGCGACCTGCTCGTGCGCACCACGCGCTCGGTCACGCTTACGGTGGACGGCGAACTGCTGCTGGGCTACGCGCGCGCCATCCTCGCGCTCAATCAGGATGCGCGGGCGCAACTGCTGCGCGAACCGAGCGCGGGCACGATCCGCGTGGGTCTGTCGGAAGACCTCGCCAATGTCAGGTTGATGCATGTGATGCAGGCGTTTGCCGCGCGGTACCCGCGCATCGAATTCAGCATCAGAGTCGGTATCCCGGGCGAACTGCTCCAGGCGCTGGATCGCGGTGAACTGGATGTGGTGATGGGCGGACGCTGCCACGACGGGCGGGCCGGACGCGTGCTCTGGCGCGAGTCGCTTGTGTGGGCCGGTGCGGATTGGGCGTCGCTCACGCCTGGCGTACCGGTGCCGATCGCGCTGCTGCCGGAACCCTGCCCGTATCGTGAGGCCTCGCTGGCAGCACTGGCCCGTGCGGGCGTGGATTACCGGATCGTGCTCGTGTGCCCGAGCGGCGCCGGCCTGTGCGCGGCCGCACACGCGGGCTTTGCGGTGACACCGATCGTGCACACACAACTTGCGCACGGCTTGCGTGCGATCCCGCCGGATGCCGGCCTGCCGGCCCTGCCCGATGTCGAGTTCACGATGTTCGCGGCGCCTGGCGCGTCGGCCCGGGTTGTCGATGAACTCGGCAACGCGATCGTGTTGGCATTCGCGCACCGGGGATGACGACGGTCATCGCGGCGACAGGGCCGGGATTGTCGCGGCCAGCGGCACACGCATCGTCATCGGCTCACGAAATTCCACGAAGAACCAAAAAAAACCCCGGTCACAGGGGGACCGTGACCGGGGCGGAAAGGCATCCTCTCTTTGGCACGAGGGTTGGATGCGGGCGCAGTATATTTCGGGGCATAACATTTCGATATGACGTTAAACGGCCGTTTTTGGTGCCAATTTAAAAATAGCGGCGTCGCTGCGTCCGTTAGCATCGCTTCGAAAGATCGTTCGTCTGTTCAAACGGACGTTTGAGGCGAACGTTTGAGGCGTGATGGCAGCGGAGCGGAATATCGTGCGACGCCGGCGCGCAAGCGGGGGCGCATCGACGGTTGCACGACGCCGCGAAATCCGTCGATGGCGCGCGGGCCGCGCCTGCCCGCCGGCAGGTCAGTCCGCGAGGCCGGTCGCCTCGCGCACGGCGTCGATGAACCGCGCGACGACGGGAGAGGCCGGCTTTGCCGCGCCGTCGAACACGAACTCGATGTCGAAGCGGCTCGCGAGCTCGTCGAGCGCGACGAGGCGCACCGTACGCGGGCACGTCGGCGACGCGCTTTCCGGGATGAACGCGCAACCCATGCCGGCCGCGACGAGCCCGATCAACGTCGGGATGTCGCTGCCGACCTGCGCAATGCGCGGCGTGAAGCCGGCCCGTTCGCACTGCGCCATCAGGAAGCGGTGGTGCGCGGCGGAGCGCTGCGCATCGAACCACACGAACGGTTCGTGCGCGACGTCGGCGAGCGTGCGCGGCGCGTGAAAGCGCCCGCCCGGCGGTGCTGGCATCGCGAGCACGAAGCGGTCGCTCAACAGCCGCACGCCGGAAAGATGCGGCGCCTCGTCGCGGCGCCACGCCATGATGCCGCCGTCGAGCTGGCCGCGCGTGAGCGCCGCCGCCTGTTCGGCCGACAGCATCGGCGCGATCGACAACTTCACGTCCGGACTCGCGTCGCGAAACGCTTTCAGCACGTTCGCGACGACCGGCAGCGGCAGGCAGTTCGGCAGCGCACCGAGTCGCAGTTCGCCAAGCTGGCCGGCCGCGCTGCGCAACGCGCGTTCGCGGCTGTCCTGCAGCGTCGCAAGCAGGCCGGTTGCATCCTGCAGGAAGCTCGCGCCGGCCGCCGTGAGCGTGACGCCCGTCGCGCGGCGGATCAGCAGCGGCGTGCCGATCGCGTCCTCGAGCTCGCGGATCTGCCGCGACAGCGCGGGCTGCACGATGCCCGCCGCGCGCGCGCCGGCCATCACGCTGCCGGCTTGCGCGACCGCGACGAAGTAACGCAGGTGACGCAGTTCGATCTGGCGCATGCGATGTCGATTCCGGTATTGATGCGATGGGTATGCCTGCAGAGCATAGCAAACACCATTCGATGGTATTGGAAGGCATGGCCGGCGTGCCGTACGATGGTCGCCGTTGCCGGGCCTGTTCGCAGGTCGCGTGCGTTGCCTGGCGCTTCCCTTGTCCCGATCCTGTCCCGCACCATGCCGCTTCATATTCCGACCCCCTATGTCCGTTCGCAGATCGCGTCGCGCCGTCTCGGCGCGAACATCTGGCTGAAGCTCGACGCGTTGCAGCCGTCCGGTTCGTTCAAGTTGCGCGGCATCGGGGCGGCGTGCGAAGCGCGCCATGCGGGCGGCGCGCGCCGGTTCGTGTCATCGTCGGGCGGCAATGCGGGCATCGCGGTCGCGTATTGCGGCCGCGAGCTCGGCGTGCCGGTGCTCGTCGTCGTGCCGGAAAGCGCGTCGGCCCGCGCGCGCGAGCTGATCCGCGTCGAGGGGGCGGAGGTCGTCGTGCACGGCGCGAGCTGGGCCGAGGCGAATGCGTTCGCGCTGTCCGTCGTTGGAGCGCAGGACGCGTTCGTGCATCCGTTCGACGACCCGGTGCTGTGGCAAGGGCACGCGACGATGATCGACGAGATGGCGGCGACCGGCCCGAAGCCCGACGCGGTCGTGCTCGCGGTCGGCGGAGGCGGCCTGCTGTGCGGGGTGCTCGAGGGGCTTGAGCGCAACGGCTGGCACGACGTGCCGGTCGTCGCGGTCGAGACCGAAGGCGCCGACAGCTACGCGCGCTCGATCGCGCAGGGCCACGCGATCGAATTGCCTGCGATCACGAGCATTGCGACGTCGCTCGGCGCGAAGCGGCCGTGCGACGCGGCGCTCGACTGGGCGACGCGGCATGCGATCCATCCGGTCGTCGTGTCCGATGCGCAGGCGGTGGCCGCATCGCTGCGGTTTCTGGACGAACACCGGATCCTCGTCGAACCGGCCTGCGGCGCCGCGCTGGCCGCGCTCGAACAGCCGGTGCCGGTGCTCGCTTCGGCATCCGATATCGCGGTAATCGTGTGCGGCGGCGTGACGGCGACGGTCGAGCAGATGCAGGCATCGAGTGCGACGTTGCGGTAATGCGGTAACGCGGCAACGCGGAGCGCTTGTGACAGCGATCGAATGCAGATTCGTTGGCCGGCGATGGCGCGGAAGAAGAACCTGAGCTGGGACGGCGGGTGGTCGGCAGAGGGCGGGAGCGTCGCGCGCTAGTCAGCGAAATCGGGAATCGGCGCTATCTTCCCTCGATGTCACGACGGACGTGTGCAGCGGATGGCGGGAGGCGCGGCGAGCTCGCCCGAGAATGCAGGGTGGGAAGGGGACGTATCGACATATCGCGCGCCGCACGCGACAAGCGTGCGGGGCGGGACCACGTTTGCGTGATCAGTTCGTGCCTGGCGCGCTCGCCCCAGCCGGTGCGGACGACGCGACGGAATCGGCGGCGGCAGGAGCGGACGGCTTGTCCGCCGGCGCAGGAGCAGCGCTCGAAGGCGCCGCGGATGTGGATGCTGCACGCGCAGGCGCCGCGACGGCCGGCGCCGGTGCGGCCAGCGCGACAGCCGCGACCGATGCCGAAGCAGCTGCCGGGGCAGACGCGGGTGCGGAAGCGGGTGCGGAAGCGGGTGCCGAAGTGGAAGCCGGCATCGAAGCCGAAGCCGGCGCCGAAGCCGGTGTGGGACTCGAAGCCGGCGCCGAAGCCGGTGCCGGACCCGAAGCAGGCGCAGAACCTGCGCCAGGCGCGGCCGGCGGCACGACACCGCGCATCGTCCCGGGCGCGACCACGGCCGATGCCGCGGCGGGCGCGGCCGGCACGACCGGTGTGCCCGCAGCCGGCGCGACGCTCGGCACCGCAAGCGGCACCGGCGCGGCGGGCGGCGTCGGCACGACCGGCGTCGTCATCTTCATCGGCTCGCCCTGCGGCGTCGGGGCCGGTTCGGGCAGCGGCGCGACGTGCTCCTTCTCCGCTGCCTTCACGGTCGCGCGATCGCGGCGGGCCGGATCGATCTTCAGGAAATGCTCGACGAGATTGAAGAAGCGCTCGTAGAACACGCCGGCGGGAATCGTTTCGCTTGCGGTCTTCACCAGCGCGTCGTCACTCGACCCGATCGGCAGCGACAGCGAGCCGAACACACTGAGCCCGACGCTCGCCGACGTGTTCGACTTCTTCAGTGTGTAGCGATCCTGCACTGCGTTCACGTACGCGATGCTCGACGAGCCGTCGGCGGTCGCATCCGCGCACACGACGTGAAACTCGATCACGACGTGCATGTCGTTGTTCGGCTGGAAATTCTTGCTGCCGTCGACCGCATCGTTGCGCGACGACGACACCACATAGCCCTGGCTCAGCAGCGCGCGCCGCGCGGCCTCGCAGGCCGCGTCGGATTTCGAGCGAAACGTGTGCGCATACGGGCTGCTGGTCGCGTCGAACTGTTCCTGCTGGTAGATCGGCTTGGGCGGCGACGAGCACGCTGCCAGCACGGTCGCGGCCGCGAGCGCGCACGAAACGGAAAACAGGCGAAATCGGTTGTGCATGGCGTCTTTCAAAAGGCTAGGCGAGATGCCGCGCGGGTTGCGGGCGCCGCACTCGCAGGCCGCGCAACGGCGGTGCCTGGTCGTAGGCACATGGCAATCTCGTATGGCCGGGCCGTCATTATAGTTTCGTTTGATGTCGCGCTCGCTTCAGGCGGCCGGCGCCGGCCGCGCGGCGGCGAGCAATTGCGACGCGAGCGGATGGTGTTCGCCGCGCCGCGAGCGGATCGCATGGATCTCCTCGGTCACGTCGCCGGCCCGGCCGAGCCGGCGCAGCCCGCGCAGCAGCGACGCGTCGTTCGCGCCGAGTTCACTGAGCGGAAACACGCCGAGGCCGCGCGCCGCGAACACGGCCATCAGCGCGCTGTCCTCGAATTCCCCGGCGATGCGCGGCACGACCCGTTCGCGCTCCAGCCACAGGTCCAGCCGTGCGCGCAGCGCCGAATGCGCGGTCGGCAGCAGCACCGGCAACTCGGCGAGGCACTGCGGAAAGCGCTGCCGCGCGGTGGGCGTGACGAGTGCCGCGGGGCCATACCAGTCGACCGGCGACGCGACGAGCCGCTCGCTCGTCACGCGCAAATTCGACCCCGATGGCGCGCCTTGGCCGGCGAGCACCAGATCGAGGTGATGCAGGGCCAGTTCGGCCAGCAGCGCGTCGTGCTCGCCCTCGTGGCACAGCAGCCGGAGCGTCGGCGTATCGAGCACCGGCGCGAGGATCGCATGGGCGGCGAGCTTGGAAATCCCGTCCGCGAGGCCGACGGCGAGCCGCACGGTCGGCTGGCTCGCCGCCGCGCGCACTTCGTCCGGAATCAGCCGGCCCATCTCGAAGATGACCTCCGCGCGTGCGTACGCGGCCTGACCCGCGTCGGTCATCGCGACGCCGCGCCCGGCCGGGCGGAGCAGCTGGTGGCCGAGCGATTTTTCCAGTTCGCGGACCTGCGCGCTGATCGTCTGCACGGCCATGTCGAGCCGCTCTGCGGCGCGCGCGAAGCCGCCTTCCTTCACGACGACCCAGAAATAGTACAAATGTCGGAAATTCAGCATCGGATCGATACTTCGTAAAAACCGAACCAAAGATCAGATTGTCACTGATTTTTACGAAGTCATGGGCCACCTATCATCGGGCTTTCCACCTTCGAATCGGCCCTTTTCATGGACTACCTGCTGACGCTTGCCGCCGACCCCGCCGTCTGGGCCGCGCTGCTCACGCTCGTCGTGATGGAAGTCGTGCTCGGCATCGACAACCTGATCTTCATCTCCATCCTCAGCAACAAGCTGCCCGAAGCGCAGCGCGCACGCACGCAGCGCCTCGGTATCGCGCTCGCGCTCGTGATGCGCCTCGCGCTGCTCGGCAGCGTCGCGTGGATCGCGAGCCTGACCGAACCCGTGTTCACGCTGTTCGATCACGCGTTCTCGTGGCGCGACATGATCCTGCTGTCCGGCGGCCTGTTCCTCGTATGGAAGGCGACCACCGAGATGCATCACCACGTGTCGCACGACGGCGACGCCGCAGGCGGAGCCGGCGGCGCGGCCGGCCTGACGGTGTGGGCCGCGATCGGCCAGATCGTGATGCTCGACATCGTGTTCTCGATCGACAGCATCGTGACCGCGATCGGCATGACCGAGCACATCCCGATCATGTTCGTTGCGGTGATCGTCGCGGTGACCGTGATGCTGTTCGCCGCGCAGCCGCTCGCACGCTTCATCGACCGCAACCCGACCGTCGTGATGCTCGCGCTGTCGTTCCTGGTCGTGATCGGCATGACGCTGATCGCGGAAGGCTTCGGTTCGCATGTGCCGAAGGGCTACATCTACGCGGCGATGGCGTTCTCGGCGTTCGTCGAGGGCATGAACATGCTGGCGCGGCGTGCGAAGGCGAAGCGCGCGGCGCGCGCCGATGGTCGCTGAGCAAGCGGGCGGGGGAGGCTCCGCCCTTGTTTCGGAATTCTCAATGAAAGGAGAAGCGCGATGAAATGTCCCGTCTGCAAGACGCCCGACCTGCTGATGGCCGAGCGCCAGTCGATCGAGATCGACTACTGTCCGACCTGCCGCGGCGTGTGGCTCGATCGCGGCGAACTCGACAAGCTGATCGCACGCGAAACCGGCGATGCGCCGACGCGCCGCGACGAGCCGCCCGCCCGTCACGATGCGCAGGCGTCGCACGCTCGAGACGATGGCTGGGGGCGCGATGGCCGCTCGCATGATGATCGTTACCGGCACGACGGCCGGCGCCGCAAGAAGTCGGTGTTCGACCTGTTCGATTTCGATTGAAGGTTGAACGTCGACCATCGAACGTCGAACGCGGCGGAGCACACGCACCGCATCGCATGTCGACAAAAAGCCCCGCCCGGCGTCATGCCCGGCGGGGCGTTTTCATGTTTTCATGCGCGCCGCGCAACCAACCCGCGTCGGCGCTTACGCGTTGCCGGCCGTCACGTCGATGCGGCGCGGGCGCGTTTCCTCGCGGCGGGGAATCGTCAACGTGAGCACGCCGTCGCGCAGGCTCGCGTCGATCCGCGATGTGTCGAGATCGGGGCTCAGCACGAACGTGCGCGCGTAGCGCGGCGCGCGCACTTCCGCATGGCGCACGCGCAGCCCGGCGGGTGTGTCGACGCGCGTGTCGGCTTCGATCGTCAGCGTGTTGTCGTGCACCTTCACGTCGAGGTTCTCGCGCGGCACGCCCGGCAGGTCGGCGCGCAGCGTGACGCGCTGCCGGTCTTCGACGATGTCGACGGCCGGCGTGATCGCGGGCCGGCGTGCCGGCTCGGCGGCAGCAGTAGCAGCGGGGAACGCGGCACCGTTCTGGCGTTCGGTCAGGGTCTGGCTCGTATGCATGTCGTTCTCCTGAAGGTTATTGAACGGTGATCGCACGCGGCTTCGATGCCTCGCGTCGCCCGACGCGAATCAGCAGGCAGCCGTTTTCATAGCGGGCGGTGACCTGGTCGGCATCCGCATTCTGCGGCAGCTCGACCACGCGGCGGAACGCGCCGTGAAACCGCTCCTGCGCATAGGTGCGCACGTCGTCGCCGGCGTCGTGCGGCGCGGGCTTGCGCTCGCCGCTGATCGTCAGCAGGTCCTTGTCGATCGACACGTCGAAGTCGGCCGCGGCCATGCCGGGCGCGAATGCGACGATCTCGATCGCATCGTCGGTCGCGCCGACGTTCAGCGCGGGAAACGTGCCCGTCCGCACCGCGCGGATGCCGGCCGGAAGCTCGCCGAGCCGGCTCGCCATCTGCCGCTGCACGCGGGCGAATTCGTCGAACAGGTCGTGGCCGAAATGGATACCGCTCATGAAGGTCCTCCGGAACAGGAAACGCGAAGCACGCGACGACGCGACGCCGATGGCGAGCGCGATGCGCGGATTTCCGCTGAGTCGAAACAGGGGCAGTGCGCATGACGGGCACTGCCTGGCAACGGGTAATTAGAGGTCGCCGCAGCGGTTTTCAAGAGGGCATGTGCAATTTGCAGCGACGCGTGACGACGCGAATCGATGCGATTCGATGCGACAATCGTCGCGCCATCCACAGACCACGGAGACGGAACGGACATGGACATTCAACGCATCGCGATCGTCGGGGCCGGCGTGATCGGCGCGAGCTGGGCAGCTTTCTATCTGTCGAAGGGCTTCGATGTCGTCGCGACCGATCCCGCGCCGCAGGCCGACGCGCGGCTGCGCGACGCGCTCGCCGCGTTTCTCGGCGAGCGGGCCGCCGAACTTTCCGCGCGGCTGTCGTTCGACGCGGATCTCGTGCGCGCGCTCGACGGTGTCGATTTCGTGCAGGAAAACGGCCCCGAGCGGCTCGACCTGAAGCGCGAGCTGTACCGTCGGATGGACGACGTGCTGCCCGCGAGCGTGCCGATTGCGTCGAGCTCGTCGGGCCTGAAGATGTCCGAGATCCAGACCGCATGCGACAAGCATCCGGAGCGCTGCCTGATCGCGCATCCGTTCAATCCGCCGCACCTGATTCCGCTCGTCGAGCTGGTCGGCGGCGACGCGACGGCTCCAGACGTGATCGCGCGCGTGAAGGATTTCTACGACGCGCTCGGCAAGCAGACCATCGTGCTCAACAAGGAAATGACCGGCCACGTCGCGAACCGGCTCGCGGCCGCGCTGTTTCGCGAGGTGTACCACCTCGTCGGCGAAGGCGTGGTGAGCGTCGCCGATGCGGACAAGGCGGTCGCGTGGGGCCCGGGCCTGCGCTGGGGGCTGATGGGGCAGTGCCTGACCTATCACCTCGGCGGCGGTACGGGCGGCATCGTGCACTTCCTCGAACACCTGTCGGGGCCGATCACGACGTGGTGGGACGACCTCGGCACGCCGTCGTTCGACCCGGCCGTCGATCGCAAGCTGAACGACGAACTGCGCGCGATCCAGGGCGAGCGTTCGATGCAGGAACTGGCGGCCGAGCGCGACCGGTTGCTCGTCGAACTGATCGACGCGCGGCGCCGCAGCTTCCTGCCCTGAGCGCCGTCGTCGCGCCGGGCCGCGGCCAGGCCGCGAAACGCTATTGCTGCGTGGTCGTGCGCGGTGCCGGCGGTGTTTGCGCGAGCCACGCGGGCTGCACGGCCTGCACCAGCTCGCGATTGCGGGCGCGTGTCGCCGCATTCGGCGGATAGTTGCCGTCGTTGGTCGGGAGTTCGCCATCGAGATAGGCTTGCCTCAACTGCGCGACGACTTCCTCTCGCGTGAGGCGCTGCGCGGGCGTGGCGGCATCGGTTTGCGCAAAGGCGGGGGACAGCAGCGCGGCTGCGGCGGTCGCGACGGCGAATCGCAAGACGTTCATGGTGGGGCTCCGATCGAAGGGACGTGACAGCGGACGCGCGGCACGCTGCCGCGCATTCCGATGGGTCCCATTGTCGCGAGCGGGCACTGCGCAGACGCTGACGCGTTCCGGGCAACGCCGTCAGTTGCGCGTGAATGCCGCGGCGGTGCGGCGTCGACGTCATGCTCGACGCGTGACGCGCGATCGAACGCGTTCGTTACAGTTCGGCCGCCGCCGCGATCAGCGTCGCCTCGAGCGCCAGCGTCGAGCGTGACGCAGCCACGGGCCGGTCGATCACGTATTCGAGTTCGCCGAGTTCCGGCAGCCCCGCGTCGAGCCGCGCGAGCCCGGCCGGGATCACGTAGCCGGCGAACGCGCTGACGCCGAGCCCCGCGCTCGCGGCCGCGCGCAGCACCGCGATGCTGCTGCTGACGACGGCGATCCGGTAAGGACGGCCGACCGCCTCGAGCGATTCGAGCACGCGGCGGCGCGACACACTCGGCTCCGGATGCATCGCGAGCGGCAGCACGGCCTCATGACCGGTGATCCGCGAATCGGGGCCGGTGCACCAGTACAGCGGTTCGCTGCGGATCACGCGGCCGCGCCGGCTGCCGGCCACCCGCTTCGCGAACACGAGATCGTGACGGCCTTCGTCGAGTGCATCGAACAGGTCGCCCGACAGCCCGGTCGAGATCGCGAGCTCGACTTCCGGATTGCGCTGCACGAAGCTCGCGAGCGCGGCCGTCAGGTGGGCCGATGCGAAATCCTCCGACATCGCGAGCCGCACCTTGCCCGACAGCGGCGGCCCGCACACCGACGTGACGGCCTCGTCCATCAGTTCCAGGATGCGCACCGCGTAGCGGAACAGCGCGTCGCCGTGCTGCGACAGGTGCACGTTGCGGGTGTCGCGCTCGAACAGCGGGCGGTCGAGCAGCTCCTCGAGGCGGCGGATATGCTGGCTGACGGTCGACTGCGACAGGTTCACGCGCTCGGACGCGGCGGTGAAACTGCCGGACTGGGCGACGGCGACGAAGCTGCGCAGCAGCTCGGGCGGTAACGGACGCATTGCTAAATCCACTGAATCGGTTTCGACAACTTCATAAATGGCCGGATTGTGCGGCGCTAGTATCGGATCACGCGCTGGTGCGTGCCCATGCAAACGGGGCGAACCGGATGCGTAGCCCGTGTCGGGCCGGCGGCTGCATCAGTCAGTCTAAGCCATCCGGCGTCCGGCCCGAAACCGCATCATCCCATCGACCCCCGAGAACGCGCTCGCACGACGAGCCGCCGGGCCGCGGCGCCCCGCCGCAGGAGACAGACAGTCCGCCCGGGATCGGCGTGCGGGCCTGGCTCCCGCACGCGTCAGGCGCCCGTCACGAAGAGACTGGAGACGACTCATGATCATCTACGGAACCGCGCTGCTGGCGTTTTGCCATCTGGCCGGACTGTTCCTCGGCGACTTGCTGGGCGCCGCGATCGGCGTGAAGACCAACGTCGGCGGCGTCGGCATCGCGATGCTGCTGCTGATCTGCCTGCGCCTGTGGCTGCACCGGCGCGGCTGGCTGCCGAAGGAGACCGAGGCCGGCGTCGGTTTCTGGGGCGCGATGTACATCCCGGTCGTCGTAGCGATGGCCGCGAACCAGAACGTCGTCGCCGCGCTGAAGGGCGGCCCGGTCGCGTTGCTCGCCGCGCTCGGTGCGGTCGCGATCTGCGCATGCTGCATCGCGGTACTCGTGCGCATGGGGCGCGACGACACGGCCTTTGCGGGCGTGCCGCAATTCGACGAACAGTAACGGAGGCCGCCATGCTGCAGATGCTCGAAAAAACCGTCGCCCACAACGGGCTCGTCGCGTCGTTCGCGCTGATCGGCCTGATCATGTGGTTGTCGTCGATCGCGTCGCGCAAGCTCACGTTCGGCCGCGTGCACGGCTCCGCGATCGCGATCGTGATCGGTCTGGCGCTCGCGTATGTCGGCGGCGCATTCACCGGCGGCGAGAAGGGGCTGGCCGACGTCAAGCTGTTCGCCGGCATCGGCCTGATGGGCGGCGCGATGCTGCGCGATTTCGCGATCGTCGCGACCGCGTTCGAAGTGCAGCCGACCGAGGCGCGCAAGGCCGGGCTCGTCGGCGTCGCGTCGCTGCTGCTCGGCACCGTGCTGCCGTTCATCGTCGGCGCGTGCGTCGCGCGTGCGTTCGGCTACACCGACGCGGTCAGCATGACGACGATCGGCGCGGGCGCCGTCACCTACATCGTCGGGCCGATCACGGGCGCGGCGATCGGCGCGAGCTCCGACGTGATCGCGCTCAGCATCGCGACGGGCCTCGTGAAGGCGATCATCGTGATGGTGGGCACGCCGGTCGCGGCCAACTTCATGGGGCTCAAGACACCGCGCTCCGCGATGATCTTCGGCGGCCTCGCCGGCACCGTGAGCGGCGTGAGCGCGGGCCTTGCCGCGACCGACCGCCGGCTCGTGCCGTACGGCGCGCTGGTCGCGACGTTCCATACCGGCGTCGGCTGCCTGCTCGGGCCGTCGGTGCTGTTCTTCACGACACGCGCGCTGGTCGGCGCATAGCCGTCGAATGCGATCGGGACGCCTTGCGCACGCAGCCGGCGTGCGCGGGTTCCTGCGGCGCCGCACCCATCGCGGCGTCCTCTGAGTCGCATTCGTCAACATCATCAATCGGCGGCGGTGCCAGGCTTAGAATGCCGCTGAACCATCGAAGCGGGAGAACTGTTCATGACGGGATGGAATCACGCGCGGCAGGCGCGCGATGCACGCCTCGCGGCCGGCGCGGCCTTCGCGCGCGGCAAGCGGGTCGATGCGCGCGACACCGTCGCGTTGCTCGAAGCGGTGCTGCGGCCAGGCGATCGCGTTTGCCTCGAAGGCGACAACCAGAAGCAGGCCGACCTGCTTGCCACCGCGCTCGCCGACGTCGACAGCGCGAAGATCCACGACCTGCACATGGTGCAGTCGGGCGTCGTGCTGCCCGAGCATCTCGACGTGTTCGAACGCGGGATCGCGAAGCGGCTCGACTTCGCCTATTCGGGCCCGCAGTCGCAGCGGATCGCGAAGCTGCTCTTCGGCGGCAAGATCGCGCTCGGCGCGGTGCACACGTATCTCGAGCTGTTCGCCCGCTACTTCATCGACCTTACGCCGCAGGTCGCGCTGATCGCGGCGGTCAGCGCGGACGCCGACGGCAACCTGTACACCGGCCCGAACACGGAAGACACGCCGACCGTCGTCGAGGCCACCGCGTTCAAGGACGGCATCGTGATCGCGCAGGTCGACCGCATCGTCGACAAGGTGCCGCGCGTCGACATCCCGGGCGACCGTGTTCACTTCGTCGTCGAGGCCGGCCGGCCGTTCTACGTCGAGCCGCTGTTCACGCGCGACCCGGCCGCGATCACCGAGACGCAGATCCTGACCGCGATGCTCGCGATCAAGGGCATCTACGAACCGTACGGGATCAAACGCCTGAACCACGGGATCGGCTTCAACACGGCCGCGATCGAGCTGCTGCTGCCGACCTACGGCGCGAAGCTCGGGCTGAAGGGCAAGGTGTGCACGCACTGGGCGCTCAATCCGCACCCGACGCTGATTCCCGCGATCGAATCGGGCTGGGTCGAGCAGATCCACTGCTTCGGTTCCGAAGTGGGGATGGACGACTACATCCGCGCGCGCTCCGACGTATGGTTCACGGGCTCCGACGGGTCGCTGCGCTCGAACCGCGCGTTCTGCCAGACCGCCGGCCTGTATGCGTGCGACATGTTCATCGGCTCGACGCTGCAGATCGACCTGTCGGGCCATTCGTCGACCGTCACCGCCGAGCGGATCGCGGGCTTCGGCGGCGCGCCGAACATGGGCAGCGATGCGCGCGGCCGCCGCCACCCGAGCGAGCCTTGGCTGAAGGCCGGCGCGGAAGCCGACCCCGACACGCCGGCGGCACTGCGGCGCGGCCGCAAGCTGGTCGTGCAGATCGGCGAGACGTTCGGCGACAAGAACGTGCCGATGTTCGTCGAGAAGCTCGACGCGCTGAAGCTCGCCGACAAACTCCAGCTCGATCTCGCGCCGATCATGGTCTACGGCGATGACGTCACGCACATCGTCACCGAGGAAGGCATCGCGAACTTGCTGATTTGCCGCGACAAGGACGAGCGCGAGCATGCGATCCGCGGCGTGGCCGGCTATACGGAAATCGGCCGCGGTCGCGACAAGAGGATGGTCGAGCGGCTGCGAGAGCGCGGCGTGATCCGCCGCCCGGAGGATCTCGGCATCGATCCGCTCGACGCCGACCGCCGCTGGCTCGCCGCGCGCTCGATCAAGGATCTCGTGCACTGGTCGGGCGGCCTCTATGCGCCGCCGGCCCGGTTCCGCAACTGGTGAGGAAGAGGGCATGGAACAGTTGAACTATCGCTTCACCGCGCGTGAGCGCGCGCCGGGCGAACTGGCCACGGCGCTCGTCGGCGTGGTCGCGTCCGGCAATCTCGAGGTGCTCGTCGAGCGCGTGCTGCCCGGCAACGAATGCGAGATCGACATCCGCACCGCGGCGGTCGGTTTCGGCGCGGTATGGCAGGCCGTCGTGTCGGACTTCGTCGAACGGCGCGCGCCGGGCGGCCTGAAGCTGTCGATCAACGACGGCGGTGCGCGGCCCGACATGGTGTCGCTGCGGCTCGCGCAGGCCGTGCGCGCGATCGAGGGGGATGCACGATGAACGACGCGATCCATCACACCGATGACGCCCCCGCGTTCGTCGCGAACCGTGCGAGCTGGTACGAGGCGTCGGCGCGCCAGCGCGTCGACGGGCTGCTCGATGCGGGCAGCTTCACGGAATTCCTCGGGCCGGGCGAACGCGTGACGAGCCCGCACCTGCCGCTGTTCGACCTGCCGCAGCAGTTCGACGACGGGATGGTGGTCGGCCACGGCCGGCTCGACGGCCGGCCGGTGTTCGTCGCCGCGCAGGAAGGCCGCTTCATGGGCGGCGCGTTCGGCGAAGTGCACGGCGCGAAGCTCACCGGGCTCTTGCGCGCGGCGCGCGAGCTCGGCACGCCGGTGCTGATCCTGTTCGATACGGGCGGCGTGCGGCTGCAGGAAGCGAACGCGGGCGAGCTCGCGATCGCCGAGATCATGCGTGCGCTCGTCGAGGCGCGCGCGGCCGGCGTGCCGGTGATCGGGCTGATCGGCGGGCGCGCGGGCTGCTACGGCGGCGGCGGCCTGCTCGCCGCGTGCTGCTCGGCACTCGCGGTGTCCGAGCAGGGCCGCATCAGCGTGTCCGGCCCGGAAGTGATCGAGACCAATCGCGGCGTCGAGGAATTCGACGCGAAGGACCGCGCGCTGATCTGGCGCACGATGGGCGGCAAGCACCGCCGTCTGATCGGCGCTGCGGATCGCTATGTGGCCGACACGCCCGAAGCGTTCCGCGCGGCCGCGCTGGAGCTGATCGGACGTGCGCCGACGTTCGATGCGGCGATGCTGCGCGCGGAGCAGGCGCGTCTCGAAGCACGCGTCGAGCGTTTCGGCGCGTGCAAGGATGCGCTCGACGTGTGGCGTGCGCTCGGCGCGGAACGCCCGGAAGCGATTCCGGGCATGTCCGACGACGAATTCGCGAAGCTCGCCGATCAACTGCAGGAGCAGAAATGAAACGACCCCCACGCGCACTTCGTTCGCAGTCGACCGGTGTTGGCGCTGCAGCGCCGACGCCGGTCCCCCGCACCGTTGCTCCCGAGGAGGCGCCTGCCGTCGACGGCCGGCTTTGCAACGCCGGCCGGCTGCGCGATTTCCCCGTTACGCCCGTTGGGGCGGCCCGGCAGGAGGCAGCATGACGCTCGATGAAGTACTGACTTCGCTCTTTCCCGAAGGCCATTCGATCGCGCGAACCGGCGGCCTGCTGACGGGCCACGCCGAACTGGCCGGCACGCGCGTCGACGTGATCGGCGTCGCCGATCGCTTGCCGTTCGGCATCGACGAAGCGGTGACGCTCGCGGCGCGCGTGCTCGACACGATCGAGCGCGGCGGCGACACGCCGATTCTCGTTCTCGTCGACAGCGACAGCCAGCGGATGAGCAAGCGCGACGAACTGCTGGGCCTGAACGAAGGCTTGTCGCATCTCGCGAAATGCCTGATGCATGCGGAGCTCGCCGGGCACCGGACGATCGGCCTGCTGTACGGTCATACGGCCGCCGGTGCGTTCATCGCGACCGCGCTCGCGACGCGCACGCTGCTCGCGGTGCCGGGCGCGGAGCCGGAGGTGATGGACCTGCCGTCGATGTCGCGCGTGACGAAGCTGCCGATCGACGTGCTGAAGGAAATGGCGCGCTCGACGCCGGTGTTCGCACCAGGCCTCGGCAATCTCGTGAAGATGGGCGCCGTCGACGCCGTGCTCGATCCGGCCCGCGCGCTCGACGCGCAGGTCGGCGAATGGCTCGGCAAGCCGGCCGATCGCACCGACCGTCGCGCGGCGCGCGGCCGGCCGGTCGCGGCCGACGTCGCGCAGCGCGTCGAGGCACTCGCGCGTGCCGCACGCTGACGCACCGCTGCGCCGCCACACGCTCGTCACGCTGACGGCGGCCGGGTGGCGCGCGGCCTGCGCGCGCGATCCCGCGCTGGCGGCCGATCCGCTCGTGCAGGCCTGGGCCGCGCACGGCTGGCCGCTGATCGTGCGCCGCGCGTCGCCGGACGAGGCCGACGCGGCGCGCATCCCGCTCGGCTTGCCGCTGCCGCCGTCGGCGGGCAAGCGGCGGATCGCACTGAACGTCGCCGCCGATGCGCTCGCGTCGGTCCGGCCGCTGCCGACGCTGTCCGATGTGCTCGCCGCTGCGCCCGACACATGGCATCCGACGCTGCGCGAGCTGGATGCGCTCGGCGCGCGCTGCGGCGTGCAGGGCCGCGTGTTCGGCAGCCTCGCGTGGCAGGCGCTGACCGGCGAGCGCTACCTGAGCGAATCGTCCGATCTCGACGTCGTGTTGCCGCTGCCGGAGGCCGCATCGCTCGCCGCGCTGCTCGACGGTCTGGCCGCGCTCGACGCACGCGCACCGATGCGCATCGACGGCGAGTTGCTGCGTGACGACGGCGCGGGCGTGAACTGGCGCGAATTGCAGGCGCGCATGCCCGAAGTCGCGGTCAAGACGGCGATCGCCGTCGAGTTGCTGCCGGCCGACGCATTCACGGGAGGCGCGCGATGAGCGCGTGGGCCGCCCGCCGCGTAGCGGCACCGTCCGACGCCGAGCGCATCGCCGAACTGGCCGAGCGCAGCCTCGTGCTGGAAATCGATACGTATCCGAAACCGGGGCTCGTCAGCCACGTCGACACCGGTAGCCATACGGACATGGACGCCGCGACGTTCACGCGCAGCGCGGCCGTGCTGCGGCCGTACTTCGCGGAACTCGCCGACGCCGGCGCACGCGACGCCGACATGGCCGTGCTGCGCAAGATCGGCCTGCGCGCGGAACACGCGATGCTCGCCGCGACCGGCGGCGTCAATACGCATCGCGGCGCGATCTTCGGGCTCGGGCTGCTGTGCGCGGCGGCCGGCCGCCGGATGGTGCGCGGCACGCCGGCCGCGGCGCGCACGATGACGCTCGGTGCGTGGGTTGCGCAGCGCTGGGGAACCGAGATCCTCGGCGGGCCGCGACTGCCCGACAGCCATGGCGAACGGGCGAGCCGCCGCTATGGCGTCGGCGGCGCGCGTCGCGAGGCGGCCGGCGGGTTCGCGACCGTGTACGGCGTCGGGTTGCCGGCGCTGCGTCGTGCGAAGCGCTGCATGCCGGACGATCCGGAAGCCGCGCGCGTCGAAGCGTGCTTCGCGCTGATCGCCGCGCTCGACGATACGAATCTGCTGCACCGGGGCGGCCAGGACGGCCTCGATTTCGCGCGGGCGACGGCGCGGGCGTTCGTCGCGCGCGGCGGCATCCGCGCGCGCGACTGGCGAGCGCGCGCGGACGCCGCGCACCGCGCATTCGTCGTGCGCCGGCTGAGCCCCGGCGGCGCGGCCGACCTTTTGGCGATGAGCGTGTTCGTCGATGCGCTCGAAGCGCCCGAAGCGGGCGAATCGGGCGAGGATGGGCGATGACGCTGGCGATCCTGTGTTCGGGGCAAGGCGCGCAGCGCGCGGACATGTTCGAGCTGACGGGCGCGGCGCCGCAGGCCGATGCGTTGTTCGCGCACGCGGGCCGGCTCCTCGGCGAGGATCCGCGCGACTGGGTGCGGACCGCGCAACCCGACATGCTGCGCGAGAACCGCGCCGCGCAGATCCTCTGCACCACGCAGGCGCTCGCGGCGGCTGCGCTGCTCGATGCCGTGTTGCCGCGGCGCCGCTGTATCGCCGGATACAGCGTCGGCGAAGTCGCGTCGTGGAGCGTCGCGGGCATGCTAGACCCGCACGACGCGCTCGACCTCGCCGATGCACGTGCGCGCGCCATGGACGCCGCCAGCGGCGGCGATGAACGGATGGCGTTCGTGCGTGGGCTGACGCGCGCACAGCTCGCCCGGCTCTGCGACGGCCGCGATGCGGCGATCGCGATCGCCAACCCGGGCGACGCATTCGTCGTCGCCGGGCGGCAGGCCGATGTCGCCGCGGTGGCCGACGACTCGGCACGCGCCGGCGCATTGCGCGTCGCGCCGGTGTGCGTGCGGATCGCATCGCACACGCGCCGGCTCGCGGCGGCGGTGCCCGTGTTTCGTGCGTCGCTGGCCGCCGTGAACGTCCGCCGGGCGCGGTCCGGCACGCGACTGTTTGCGGGGATCGACGGCGCGTCGGTGCTCGACATCGACATGGGGCTCGACAAGCTCGCGCGGCAGATCGCGGAGCCGGTCGAGTGGGCGGCGTGCCTGGCAGCATGCGTCGAGGCCGGCGCGACCGCGTTTCTCGAACTCGGCCCGGGCCGCGCACTGGCGGAGATGGCGGGCGGCGCGTATCCGGCGCTGCCGGCGCGCAGCGTCGCCGATTTCCGCTCCGTCGACGGCGTCGCGAGCTGGCTCGCGCGGGTCGCGGCCGGCTGACCGAAGGCCGCGCAAGCCGCGCGCAACAGGCAGCGGAATCGGGTCCGGAACCAGCGTGCCGAACGCGCGCCTCACCGCGGGTGTTGCGTCGGCGCAGCACCGTTTCAACAGGCGCTTGCCACGCGAATTGGCGTCGCTACAATGGCGCCCGCCATGAGACCCGCCGCCTTCCTTCTCGCCGCGCTCTGCTGCGCGGCGAGCGCCCACGCCAGCCCGATTCCGTCCGATGCCGCGTCGGTCGGCGCGTACTTTTCGTACGACAATGCGGCGGCCGACGCGACCGTCGACCTGATCGCGCAGGCGCAGCGCCGCGTGCTGCTGGCCGGCTACGCGTACGTGCCGCCCGCGGTCGCGGCGGCGCTGCGTGCGGCGCGTGCGCGCGGGATCGACGTGCGGATCGTGCTGGTGCGTTCGTCGCGAGCCGGCAAGTACAGCGGCGCGGGTTATCTGAAATCGTCCGGCATCGATGTCGCGATCGACTCGCGGCACGGCGATCCGGCGCCGCGCTTCTTGATCGTCGACGACAGCGTCGCGCTGACGACCTTGTCCGACGGCGCGGCCGCGCATGCGGAAACGGTGAACGTGTTCCAGCGCGCGCCGGAGCTCGCGCAGTCGTACGCGCAGTCGTTCTGGCGACTGTACCGGCAGGCCAGCGGGCTCTGACCGGCCGCCCGCACGGGCGAACCCGACCGATCTCCTTCTTCACCGCGATCCGCATACCGCCTCCCCGGTATGACCCCGCTTGCATCAGCGCGGCCGATGAACCATGCTCGTTGGACAGGCGCCGGTGCGCGTGTCGCACATCCGGCGCACCGGCAGGGAGCCGCTCGTGACCGAATGTTTTGCCGATCGCACCGACGCGGGGCGCCAGCTCGCGCACGCGCTGCAGGAGTATGCGGGGCGTCTCGACGTCGTCGTGCTCGCGCTGCCGCGCGGCGGTGTGCCGGTGGCATTGCCGGTCGCGCTGGCGCTGCGCGCGCCGCTCGACGTGCTGGTCGTGCGCAAGCTCGGCATGCCGTCCGATCCCGAATTCGCGATCGGTGCGATCGCGACCGGCGGCGCCATTCATCTGCAGCATGCGGCGATTCGCGCGATGGGCGTGACCGATGCGCAACTGGCCGACGTGATCGTGCGCGAAACCGCCGAACTGCAACGCCGCGACGTGTTGTATCGCGGTGCCCGGCCGCCGCTGCCCGTCGATGGCCGGACCGCGATCGTCGTCGACGACGGCGTCGCGACCGGCGCGTCGATGCGCGTCGCGTTGCAGGCCCTGCGCGAGCGCCATCCCGCGCGCATCGTGGCCGCCGCGCCCGTCGCGCCGGCCGGCACGCGACATGTGTTCGACGATCTGGCCGATGCGTTCGTGACGGTGTTGCAGCCGCGGCCGTTCTTCGGGATCAGCCAGTTCTACGCGCGTTTCGACCAGACCGCGGACGACGAGGTGCGCGCGCTGCTCGATGCGGCCCGCGTGCAGGACGGCGGCATCACGTCCGTTTGACCCGGCGCCGGCGTGCGCGCGGGCGTGCGGCTTCGGCCTGCGCGAATACGCGCTGCAGCGCCGGATGGACGTCGCCGTGCCAGCGCGGCCCCGTGAACAGCCCGTAGTGGTCGCATTCGTCGACATCGAAACGATGACGGTCGCCGGCCGCCAGCCCGCGGCACATGTCGAGCGCCGCATGCGTCTGCCCGGCGCCGGTGACCGCATCGCAGCCGCCTTCGACCGTCAGCAGCGCGACACCGCGCAGCGCGGCCGGTTCCACGCGCTGGCCGCCGACGTCCCACGTGCCATTCGCGAGACGCATCCGCTGGAACACGATATCGACGGTATCGAGGAAATATTCGGCCGGCATGTCGAGTAGCGCCGTGTATTCGCGCAGCGCGCGCCGCGCGTCGGCCAGCGCCGTCAGGTCGAACTGCGACGCGGCGCGCGCGTAGTCCTCGATCAGCAGCAGGAAGCGTTGCGGATACAGCAGCGCGATTTCACCTTGCTGAAGATAGGTCGGGAACACGTGGCGGCCGTGGCCGGGAAAGCGGGGCGGCACGATGTCGATCAGGTGGCGGCGGCACCACGCGAGCGAATGCGCCGCGGCTGTCGTGCCGAGCGTGGTCGGATTGATGCGCGCATCGAGCGGGCCGCCAATCAGCGTGACGCTCGCGGGCGGCGCCAGGCCGCGAGCGGCGCGCAGCGCCAGTGCGCCGAGCGCGGGGACGGTTGCCTGGCATACGGCGACGACATGCAGCGGGCGGTCGTCGCGAACCAGCGCGTCGACGAAGCCGTCGAGCGTCGCCACGTACTCGTCCAGCCCGAAGCGGCCCGACGCGAGCGGCACGTCGCGCGCATTGACCCAGTCGGTCACGCACACGTCGCCGTCGGCGAGCAGTGCCTCGACGGTCTCCCGCATCATCACGGCCGCATGCCCCGCGAGCGGCGCGCACAGCAGCAGCGTGCGCCGCGCACCGTCGCGGGCGAAGCGTCGCAACTGGCAGAACGGCGTGCGCGCGACGATCCGCTCGTCGACGGCCGGCCGCCGGATCTCGAAGCGCGGCGGCCCGGCGGCCGGCCCGAGCAGCGGCTCGAACAGGTCGTCATAGCACGACGATGCGGCGTTCGGCAGCGTCGCGGCGGGCCACACGTCGAACGCGTGACGCGTCGCTTCGCGCCAGGCGCGCATCCATTCCCGCTGCTGCTCGACGACGGCATACCACATGGCGAACCTTGGGCGGAAGGGGCGTGAATCTGCATTATGGTCACTCCGGCCGCCGAGCGGGTGTCTGAAACGTGACCAAATGAAGCGCGTCCTTCCCGCATCTTCCGGCATCGCGCTAGGCGGTGACGCGCGGCGCTGCTACAGTCGTCGGTCCCATTCCTCAAGCGGAGCGTTTGCGATGAAGCTGATCGGCATGCTGGATTCCCCGTTCGTGCGCCGTGTCGCCATTTCGGCGAAGCTGCTCGACTTGCCGTTCGAACACGAGTCGGTGTCGGTGTTCCGTCACTTCGACCGGTTCCGGGCGCTGAACCCGGTCGTGAAGGCGCCGACGCTCGTGACCGACGACGGGACGACGCTGATCGATTCGTCGCTGATCGTCGACTACCTCGACCATCGCGTCGCGCCGGAGCGGCGCCTGCTGCCCGATGCGGCCGACGCACGGCTGCGCGCGCTGGTTCCGGTCGGATTCGCGCTGGCGGCGGCCGAGAAGACGGTGCAGGTCGTGTACGAACAAATGCTGCGGCCGTCCGACAAGCAGCACGCCCCTTGGCTCGAGCGGGTCCTGAGCCAGCTCGACGCCGCGTACGGCGAGCTCGAGCCGCTCGTCGCGGCCGCGAACGGCTGGCTCGGCGGCGCGCGCCTGCTGCAG
Organism: Burkholderia sp. Nafp2/4-1b; assembly: GCF_003635165.1. Lineage (GTDB taxonomy): Bacteria > Pseudomonadota > Gammaproteobacteria > Burkholderiales > Burkholderiaceae > Burkholderia. The sequence goes on from NZ_ML058606.1 coordinate 99,685, forward strand.
TCCGACGTGACCGTCGCCGTCGCATGGCGCTTCACGCAGTTCATGGCTGGCGACTACCCGGCGCTCGCGCGGATCGATCCGGCCCGTTATCCGGCGCTGGCCGCGCACTCGGCGCGCGCGGAAGCACTGCCGGCGTTCGTCGAGACGCCGCTCGACTGAAGCGGGCGTCGCTCGCGGCGGCCCAGGCGTGAGCACGAGCACGGGCGAGGGCGGCAGGACCATGTCGTGCCGCGCCGCGACCCCTGCCGACTTCCGCCGCTCATGGGGGCGACGGCGTCCTCGGGGCGTCCGATCACGCGTGATTGTTCGGCGCGGCGAGCACCAGAACCGCATCTCCCGCGCTGCCTTGCTCGCGCGAACAACCGCGAACTACCCGCTCAGCCCCGCCCGGCAAGGACGAGCCGATTGTTCTCGCGCGCTGACAAGTGACTTCGCATTCGCGCCGTTTATCCGGATGCCGCCCGTCCCTAGAATTCACTCCATCGAATATGCATTGCCTGATGGAGCCGAAGATGAGAGCGCTGATCGAATCGAGCCTGTACCACCCGTCCGTCCTGTTGCCGCTGGCCGCGCTGACGCAGCTGATGGTCGAGCGCGACTTCAATCTCGGCCAGGTCGGGCTGATCGTCGCCGCGCGGGGCGCGCAGGCCGCGGTGTCGCGTTCGCGCGCACTGATCTTCTGCCGCCACTGCGAAGCGCACGCATGAGCGCGCATCCGATGCCGTTCCCTCCGATGAATCGATGAAAAAAAGCCCGGCCGGCGCAAGCCGGTCGGGCAGATCGGATTCGAGCGAGCCCCGGCTTCGGCCGGGGCTTTTTCATGCGCGCTCGGCGCTCGGGCAACGCTCAAGCGCGGGCGGTTGCCGCGACGCCGTAGATCTCCGTGTCCTCTTCCTCGCGCAGCTGGCGCACCAGCTGGTGGGCTTCACGATGCGACGCGACGGCCGGCGGCGAGCCCAGCAGCGGCTGGCGCGCGGTTTCGGCGAGCGCGACGACCGACACGATGCCGATCACGGCAGCGCCCATCATGTAGTACGCGGGCATCATCAGGTTGTGCGTCACGTCGACGAGCCATGCGGTCATCAGCGGCGTGGTGCCGCCGAACAGCGACACCGACACGTTGAAGCCGATCGCGAGCGCGCCGTAGCGGATCTCGGTCGGGAACAGCGCCGGCAGCGCCGACGGCATCACGCCGGTGAAGCACGACAGCAGCACGCCGAGGATCAGCAGGCCGCCGAACACCGACGCGGTGGTGCCCGCATGGATCAGCAGCATCGACGGGATCGACAGCACGAGCAGGCCGACGCAGCCGGCCAGCATCACGGGCTTGCGGCCGATCTTGTCCGACAGGCGGCCGGCGGCGAGCGTCAGCGGCATCATCAGCACCATCACGATCAGCACCAGCACGAGGCTGTGCGACTCGTCGAAGTGCAGGGTCGACGACATGAAGCTCGGCAGGTACGACAGCACCATGTAGTCGGTCACGTTGAAGATCAGCACGAGGCCGACGCAGAGCAGCAGCGCGCGCCAGTTGCGCATCAGCGTTTCGCGGAAGCGCGCCTTCGGCACGGCCTTGTCCTGCGCTTCGCGCTCTTCGGCCTGGCGCTTGAACGCCGGCGTTTCCTCGAGCTTCATCCGGATGTACAGGCCGATCAGGCCGAGCGGGCCCGCGATCAGGAACGGCACGCGCCAGCCCCACGACAGCAGCGCTTCCTGCGACAGCGACGCCGTGAGCAGCGCGACGACGCCCGCACCCATCACGTAGCCGATCAGCGTGCCGAACTCGAGGAAGCTGCCCATGAAGCCGCGGCGCTTGTCGGTCGAGAACTCGGCGATGAAGGTCGCCGCGCCGCCGTATTCGCCGCCGGTCGAGAAGCCCTGCACGAGGCGGGCGGCGAGCAGCAGGATCGGCGCCATGATGCCGATCGACGAATAGCTCGGGATCAGGCCGATCGCGAAGGTGCCGACGGCCATCATGATCATCGTGGCCGCAAGCACGCGCTGGCGGCCGATGCGGTCGCCGAGCGGGCCGAACACCATGCCGCCGAGCGGGCGCACGAGGAACGCGGCCGCGAACGTGCCGAAGGTCGCGAGCAGCTGCGCGGACGGGCTGCTGGACGGGAAGAACACCTTGCCGAGCGTGACGGCGATATAGCTGTAGACGCCGAAGTCGAACCATTCCATCGCATTGCCGATGGCCATCGCGCTGACGGCGCGCTTGAGCAGGCTCTGGTCGACGACGGTGATGTCGTCCGCGGCGAGCGTGGTTGCGCCGGACGACGTGGTGGAAGAAGCAGCGGTCGGGCTGACGTGTGTTGCGGTCAAGGTCATGCACTCCTTTGACTGCGCCGGAACGGGCGAGCCGTCCGACACGGTTTGCCGGTAAGCGCGATGTCGAGTGCTACGCGTCGGGGCAAGCCTTTAAGCGCTTACTGCACGTGAGGCGGTAAGGAGCCAAGGGACTGCTTCGACGCGGGCCCGATGGGCCGTCGCGACGGTGCGCTCGTGAGAAGGGGCCGCGTGATGCGAGCGGCGAATTGCCGGTGCGGACGGAGCCTGCGTGCCGGCAAACGCCCCGGAGGGGCAGCGAAACGAGAAAAGCGGGCCTGTCGGGCGGGCTTTCCTGATGGGTGCAATTTCGGTCGAAGCACCGGCCCGCAACGCGCGGACGGACTTGTCTCGAAATCGAATAGACAGATATTGAATGTTGAAACAGGCGACATGATAGCACGATGACAGACGATCGTGCAAATTGCCCGCAATCCCCCGTGCGGCGGGGGTTCCCGCAGGGCGCGCTCCGGTATGATCGGCGGCGCGCGACGGGTCGCGCGGCCGGCCGCACGCGGGCCGAATTTGCGAGGAATCGGATGACGGAACTGATGAAGACTGCGGCGCTGTTCGCCGTCACTGCGCTGGCCGAGATCGTCGGCTGCTATCTGCCGTGGCTCGTGCTGAAGGGCGGCCGGCCGGCTTGGTTGCTGGTGCCGGCCGCGCTGTCGCTTGCGCTGTTCGCATGGCTGCTGACGCTGCATCCGAGCGCGGCGGGGCGCACCTACGCGGCGTACGGCGGCGTGTATATCGCGGTGGCGCTGATCTGGCTGCGGGTGGTCGACGGCGTTGCGTTGACCCGCTGGGATGCGGTGGGCGCGGTGCTCGCGCTTGGCGGGATGGCCGTGATTGCGCTGCAGCCGCGCGTGTGAACGCGGCCGCAGGCATGGCTGGCGGGAAACGACGTCAGGCGGCTTCGGCGGTGTCCGTTGCTGCGGACTGGCGCCACACGCAGGTGCCCTTGACCGACTTGTCGAGCTCGTCGAGCTGCGTCTGGTGCGCAGCGAGCTCGTCGTCGCTGGCCGCGACGACCGGCAGGTCGAGCGCCGCGAGCGACACGCGCTGGCCGTTCGCCGCGCCGCCGTCGGCGCCGATGTCGTCCAGCATGTCTATCACGAGGCTGTCCTGGCCGCGCGTCATCGCGAGATAGACCTCCGCGAGCAGCTCCGAGTCGAGCAGTGCGCCGTGCAGCGTACGGTGCGCGTTGCTGATGCCGAAGCGGTCGCACAGCGCGTCGAGCGAGTTGCGCTTGCCGGGGAACATCTGCTTGGCCTGCACGAGCGTGTCGATCACGCCGCCGCAATGCTCGGTAAAGGGCGGCAGGCCGAGCCGCGTGAATTCGGCATCCAGGAACCCGAGGTCGAACGGCGCGTTGTGGATGATCAGCTCGGCGTCCTTCACGAAGTCGCGAATCTGGTCGACGACTTCCGCGAACTTCGGCTTGTCGCTCAGGAACTCGGTCGTGAGGCCGTGCACGGCCAGCGCGCCCGGATCGCTGTCGCGCTCGGGGTTCACGTAGATGTGCAGGTTGTTGCCGGTGAGCCGCCGGTTCAGCAGCTCGACGCAGCCGATTTCGATCAGGCGGTCGCCGGTGCGGGGATTCAGGCCGGTGGTTTCGGTATCGAGAATGATCTGGCGCATGTCGGATAAATCGGGAAAGACAGTAGGGCGGCCTGGGTTCAGGCCACGAGCGATTCGACGCCGCGATTGGCGAGCGCGTCCGCGCGTTCGTTTTCGGGATGGCCCGCGTGGCCTTTCACCCAGCGCCACTCGATCTCGTGCTGCGCGACAAGCGCATCGAGCCGTTTCCACAGGTCGGCGTTCTTCACGGGCGTTTTCGCCGCGGTCACCCAGCCTTTCTTCTTCCAGCCGTGGATCCACTCGCTGATGCCTTTCTGCACGTATTGCGAGTCGGTGTGGACGATCACGCGGCACGGCCGCTTCAGCGCCTCGAGCGCGGCGATCACGCCCATCAGTTCCATGCGGTTGTTGGTCGTGTTGGGCTCGCCGCCGAACAGCTCCTTTTCGCGGTCGCCGTAGCGCAGCAGTGCGCCCCAGCCGCCGGGGCCGGGGTTGCCCTTGCAGGCGCCGTCGGTATAGATGTCGATGGTGTCGGTGGTCATGAATGTTCTTGATGGGTGGTCGGGGTGGCCGCCGGCGTGAGGCCCGGCGCGAGCACGGGCTTCTTGATCTTGATCGGGCCGATCAGGCGCATGCCGCGCACGCGCTTGACGGCCGTCACCATGTAGACGGCGCCGAAGATCGGCCACCAGCGGTCGCCGGCGGCTTCCATGAAGCCGTAGCGGGCAAGCCATTTGTCGGTGACGAGCGGCGGCCGGTAGCAGCCGAAGCGGCCGCGCTCGAGGTCGAAGCCGAGCAGCTTGATCCAGTCCTTCAACCGGATGAACGCGATCTGGTCGCGCGTGGCGGGCACGAACGGCCGATTCGCCATGCGCCCGAACGTTTGCCGCATGCCCCACAGGCTCAGCGAATTGAAGCCGGTGATCACGAGCTGGCCTTCCGGCATCAGCACGCGTTCGGCCTCGCGCAGCAACCGGTGAGGGTCGGACGTGAATTCGAGCGTGTGCGGCATCACGATCAGGTCCACGCTTTGCGACTCGAACGGCAGGTCGAGCAGGTCGCACCAGGTCGTGCTGCGACCGGCCGGTGCCGGTTCGGGCGTGTGCGCAGCGCGCGCCCACGGATATTGATAGGGTGCGCTCGCGCCGCTCGCCGGATCGAGCACGAGGCCGCGATACGGCATGCGGTTCTCGCGCAGCGCATCGAGCTGCGGCAGGCCGAGCTGGAGCGCATGAAACCCGAACACGTCGGATACGATCCGGTCGAGCTGCGCCTGCTCCCAGCCCAGCACGTAGCGGCCGGGCGGCGAATCGGTCCAGGCGGGCCAGTCTATAATTTGTGGATCGGACATAACGATGGTTGCGCGCCCATGAACGAGCTGGAATACGTGCCGGTGCCGGCATTCGAAGACAATTACATCTGGCTCGTCTCGGACGGCCGCGATGCGATCGCCGTCGACCCGGGTGAAGCCGCGCCGGTGCGTCGTGTTCTTGCCGAACGCGGCTGGCGGTTGACCGCTATTTTACTCACGCACCACCACGCCGACCATGTCGGCGGTGTCGCGGCACTGCGCGATAGCCAACCGGACGATGCTCCGCTCGTCGTATACGGCCCCGACGCCGAGGCGATCGGCGTGGTCACGCGGCCGCTGGCAGGCGGCGATCGCGTGACGATCGACGCGCCGGCGCTCTCGTTCGACGTGCTGGACGTGCCGGGTCATACGCGCGGCCACATTGCTTATTTTCAAACGGCCGGTCAAGGAGCAGCGGCGCCTCACGTGTTCTGCGGCGACACGCTGTTCTCGTGCGGCTGCGGGCGGCTGTTCGAAGGCACGCCCGCGCAGATGCTCGCGTCGCTCGACGCGCTCGCGGCGCTGCCCGGCGACACCCGCGTGCATTGCGCACACGAATACACGCTGTCGAACATCCGCTTCGCGCTCGCATGCGAGCCGGGCAACGCCGCGCTCGCCGCGTGGCGCGACGACGCGCAGGCGCTGCGTGCGCGCGGCGTGCCGACGCTGCCCACGACGATCGCGCACGAGCGCGCCGTCAACCCCTTCATGCGGTCGGACAGCACGGCGATCCACGCGACGCTCGAAGCCGAGTTGCATGAAACGGTGCCGGACCGGCTGGCGGCATTCACGTTGATGCGCGAGTGGAAAAACCGCTTCCGATGACGTATTTCGGAGGACTCCAAACCTCAGGTGGCGTCTGTAAAAATTGCTGCAAATGTAGGATTTCGCTGAGTTTTCGGTGTTTTTATTGACGTGAAGCACGCACTTCCGTAGTATCGCCTGCAATTTCCAGCCGTCGGAAGCCGAGATTTTCATGCGACTTATATTGAGTGCGATGGTGGTCCTGCTACTCGCCGCTTGTGCGAGCCAGGCCCCTGTCGCCAACAACGCCGCCGATTCGCAGGCGACGTCCAACTACCTCCGTAAATCAGCCACCGCCAAAGAAACTGTCGACGTCGACAAGCAATCCGTCGGCGAACTGACCAGTGCAGACTCCGATCTGTGGGCGCGCATTCGCCGCGGCTTCCAGATGCCGGACCTGCAGACCGACCTCGTCGACATGCAGACGACGTGGTACACCCAGCGTCCCGATTACGTGCAGCGCATGACCGAGCGCTCGCAGAAGTATCTGTATCACATCGTCGAGGAACTCGAGGCGCGCCACATGCCGACCGAGCTCGCGCTGCTGCCGTTCATCGAATCCGCGTACAACCCGCAGGCGCTGTCGGTCGCGAAGGCGGCCGGCATGTGGCAGTTCATGCCGGGCACGGGCCGGACCTACAACCTGAAGCGCAACATGTGGCAGGACGAGCGCCGCGACGTGCTCGCGTCGACGAGCGCCGCGCTCGACTACCTGTCGCGCCTGCATGACATGTTCGGCGACTGGTATCTCGCGCTTGCCGCGTACAACTGGGGCGAGGGCAACGTGCAGCGCGCGATCGCGCGCAACCAGGCGGCCGGCCTGCCGACTGACTACCAGAGCCTGCGGATGCCGAACGAGACGCGCAACTACGTGCCGAAGCTGCAGGCGGTGAAGAACATCATCGCGAATCCGCAGCAGTTCGGCCTGGTGCTGCCGGACATCCCGAACCACCCGTACTTCGTGACGGTCACGACGTCGCACGACATCGACGTCGCGGTTGCCGCGAAGCTCGCGAACCTGTCGCTCGACGAATTCCGCTCGCTGAACCCGTCGTTCGCGAAGCCGGTGATCCTCGGGGCGACCGAGCCGCAGATCCTGCTGCCGTTCGATAACGCGGCGGCGTTCGAGAAGAACCTGAAGGCGTACAACGGGCAACTGGCGTCGTGGACCACCTATACGGTCAGCGAGCGCGCGCGTCCGGCCGTGATCGCCGAAAAGATCGGCGTCGACGCCGATACGCTGATGTCGGTCAACAAGATTCCGGCCGGCATGCGCCTGAAGCCCGGTTCGACGATCGTCGTGCCGCGCGGCGATGACGTCGACGAGGACATCAGCGCCGACGTCGCGGAAAACGGCGTGCTCGCGATGGAGCCCGACGTGCCCGACACGCGCAAGATGCTGATCCGCGTGCGCCGCAAGCAATCGATGGCGGCGCTCGCCGGCCGCTACGGCGTGTCGGTCGGTCAGTTGAAGGCATGGAACCGCACGCATCGCGACATGGTGATGCCGGGCCAGGCGGTCGTGCTGCACGTGCCGGTCGGCCGTGCGGTGCCGGCCGAGCCGGGGCCGGAGCGGATCGCGACGGCGGTCGGCGGCGCGCACATCGAGCGCGCGAGCTTGTCGGTCGGCGGCAAGTCGCGCGGCGGCAAGCACGCGGCCGCGAAGCCCGCGGCACGCGCGGCGAAGGCAGCGCCGGCCAAGGCCGCGCCGAAGGCTGCCGCACATACGGGCAAGAAGAAGTAACGACGTATCGCGGTCGCGATCGCGGCGCGACGGTCCGGCAGGGCCGCGCGCTTGCGTTATCATCCGACGAAACGCGCAGCAACGCCGTCACCCAGGTGACGGCGTTTTCGTTTGTGCGCGGCAGCGGGCCGCTGCTTCACCGGGCTTGAAACAACAGGGAGAGGCGATGTCATCGGTGCAGGTGAGGGTGCTCGCGCTGTTTGCGATCGGGTATTTCGTGTCGTATGTGTTCCGCGGCGTCAATCTCGGCTTCGCGCCGTTCGTCACGCACGAACTCGGGTTGTCGGCCGCCGATCTCGGGCTGCTCACCAGTCTCTATTTCCTCGGCTTCGCCGGCGCGCAGATTCCGGCCGGCGTGCTGCTCGATCATTTCGGCCCGCGCCGCGTGACGGCCGGGATGCTGCTGTTCGCGGCGGCCGGCGCCGCGGTATTCGGCGTCGCGCACGACCTCGGCACGATGATGGTCGGCCGGCTCCTGATCGGCGTCGGCGTGTCGGTGTGTCTCGGCGCGGCGTTCAAGGCGCTCGCGCAGCACTTTCCGGTCGGCCGGCTGCCGCTCGTCAACGGCCTCGTGATGGCCGTCGGCGGGCTCGGCGGCGTCGCGGTCGGCTCGCCGCTGACCTGGCTGCTCGGCGTGACCAGCTGGCGCGTGATCTGCGCCGGGCTCGCGGTACTGACGATCGTCGTCGCGGCGGCGATCGGCGTCGGCGCGCCGGAAGCCGAACGTCCGCGCCACCAGGGCGGGCTCGTCAGTCAGTTCAAGGGCACGTGGCACATCCTGGGCAGCCGCGCGTTCTGGAAGATCTCGTCGTTCTCGATCGTCACGCAGGGCGTGTTCTACGCAATGCAGTCGCTGTGGGTCGGGCCGTACCTGCGCGATGTCGCGGGGTTCGATGCGCAGCACGCCGCGCGGCTCGTGTCGGTGCTCGGCTTCGCGATGATGGCCGGCTGCGTCGGTTTCGGCGCGGCCGCGCGCATGCTCGAGCGGCGCGGGGTGTCGGTCCAGGCGTTTTGCGGTGTCGGCATGGCGCTGTTCGTCGTCACGCAGGTCGCGATCGTCGCGCGCGTGCCGCTGCCGCCGGCCGTGCTGTGGGCGGCGTACGGCATGTTCGGCGGCGTCGGAATCCTGACCTACGCGGTGCTGGCCGGCCGCTTCCCGGCCCAACTGATCGGTCGCGCGAACACGACGCTCACGCTCGTGATCTTCGTGCTGATCTTTGCGTTCCAGATCGGCATCGGCGCGGTGCTGTCGCACTGGCCGGCCGTCGACGGCCATTACCCGGCCGCGGCGCACGTCACCGCGTGGAGCGTGCTGCTCGCGCTGCAGCTCGCGAGCGGCGCCTGGTCCGTGTGGCCCGCGCGCAGCGCTGGCAAGTGCGCCGATCCGGCGGTACGCTGACGGGTAGGGCGGCTGCCGAAACGGGGCCGCAGCACCGGCTTGCGCGCGTGTTTGCCACGGCGTCGCGCGCGTCGCATGCACGATGGGACCGCCATATCGATTGAAGATAGGGCCATTTTCGGGCTATAATTTAAAAGTTTGTGCTGATCAACCTCGCACCCTAGCGCCTACCTCACTTATCCCGTTCATCCGCCGCACGCCGCCTGTCGGGCGATGCCGCGAAGCCTCGTGCGCCACGCGCCGGGTTCGCGTGCCGCCAGCGCAGATCGCGTCCAGCAAGCGACTCCGCGCGCCTACGCAGCGCGGCGCTCGCGCGGCAGGGTAAACAGGTCGGCAGCAGGGTGTTCCCCAAGGAGCCTCCCGTGTTGCCGTCTTTTTCTCCCGCCTTGCTTGCACTCGCCGACGGCACGGTCTTTCGTGGTTATTCGATCGGGGCCGAAGGCCACACGATCGGTGAAGTCGTGTTCAACACCGCGATTACCGGCTATCAGGAAATCCTGACAGATCCGAGCTACGCGCGTCAGATCGTCACGCTCACCTACCCGCATATCGGCAACTACGGCGTCAACGCCGAAGACGTCGAAGCCACGAAAGTCCATGCCGCCGGCCTGATCATCCGTGATCTGCCCACGCTCGCATCGAACTTCCGCATGGACCGCACGCTCGGCGATTACCTGCGCGACGAAGGCGTCGTCGCGATCGCCGGCATCGATACCCGCAAGCTGACCCGTATCCTGCGCGACAAGGGCGCCCAGAGCGGCTGCATCCTGGCCGGCTCGGACGACGAGGCGAAGGCGATCGAGCTCGCGCGCTCGTTCGCGGGCCTCGCGGGCATGGATCTCGCGAAGGTCGTGTCGACCACCAAGCCGTTCGAGTGGAAGCAGACCGAGTGGCGCCTCGAAAGCGGCTACGGGATGCAGCAAGCCCCGAAGTACCGCGTCGTCGCGTATGACTTCGGCGTCAAGTACAACATCCTGCGCATGCTCGCGGAGCGCGGCTGCCACGTGACGGTGCTGCCGGCCGAGGCGAGCGCGGCCGACGCGCTCGCGCTGAATCCGGACGGCATCTTCCTGTCGAACGGCCCCGGCGACCCGGAACCGTGCGACTACGCGATCGCGGCGACCAAGGAGTTCATCGAGCGCGGCGTGCCGACCTTCGGCATCTGCCTGGGGCACCAGATCATGGGCCTCGCGGTCGGCGCAAAGACGCTGAAGATGAAGACGGGCCACCACGGCGCGAACCATCCGGTGAAGGACCTCGGCGACGGCCGCGTGGTGATCACGTCGCAGAACCACGGCTTCGCGGTCGACGCGGATTCGCTGCCGGCCAACGCGCGCGTCACGCACGTGTCGCTGTTCGACGGCACGCTGCAGGGCTTCGAGCTCACCGACAAGCCGGCCTTCTGCTTCCAGGGCCACCCGGAAGCGTCGCCCGGCCCGCACGACATCGGCTACCTGTTCGACCGTTTCACCGCACTGATGGACGCGGCGAAGCAGCGCAACGCCTGACGCAACTGACGCAACCGAAGAACGGGAGATTCGCATCATGTTCGGCCACGCACTCGGCATCACGGATATCTGGACCTACGTGTTCGGCGTGATCTTCATCATCCTGCTGCCGGGACCGAACTCGATGTACGTGCTGTCGCTCGCGGCGCAGCGCGGCGTGAAGGCCGGCTATCGTGCGGCCTGCGGCGTGTTCGTCGGCGACACGGTGCTGATGGTGCTGTCCGCCGCGGGCGTCGCGTCGCTGCTGAAGGCGAACCCGCTGCTGTTCTCCGTCGTCAAGTACGGCGGCGCCGCGTATCTGCTGTACATCGGTGCAGGGATGTTGCGCAGCGCGTGGCAGAAGCTGCGTGCGCGCGGCGATGCGCTGGTCGATGCGCCGCAGGCGGTCGACGGCGAGCGGTCTTTCGACAAGCCGTTCCGGAAAGCGCTGATCGTGAGCCTCCTGAATCCGAAGGCGATCCTGTTCTTCATCTCGTTCTTCATCCAGTTCGTCGACCCGGCATTCCCGCATCCCGCGCTGTCGTTCGTCGTGCTCGGGGCGATCGCGCAATGCGCGAGCTTCCTGTATCTGAGCACGCTGATCTTCGCGGGTGCACGGCTCGCCGAGCATTTCCGTCGCCGCCGCAGGCTCGCGGCGGGTGCGGCGAGCAGCGTGGGCGGCCTGTTCATCGGTTTCTCGGTGAAGCTGGCGCTCGCCACCATGAGCTGAGCGCAGCCGCCGATCCGCGACCACGCCACGACGAAGCCACGACAAAGATTACTTACTGAATTCACAAGCCATGCCAAAACGCACAGACATCAAAAGCATCCTCATCATCGGCGCCGGCCCGATCATCATCGGCCAGGCTTGCGAGTTCGACTATTCGGGCGCGCAGGCTTGCAAGGCGCTGCGTGAAGAGGGCTACAAGGTCGTCCTCGTGAACAGCAACCCGGCGACGATCATGACCGACCCGAACACGGCCGACGTCACGTACATCGAGCCGATCACGTGGGAAGTCGTCGCGCGCATCATCGAGAAGGAGCGCCCGGACGCGATCCTCCCGACGATGGGCGGCCAGACCGCGCTGAACTGCGCGCTCGACCTGCACCACCACGGCGTGCTCGAGAAGTTCGGCGTCGAGCTGATCGGCGCGTCGCCGGAAGCGATCGACAAGGCCGAAGACCGCCAGAAGTTCAAGGACGCGATGACCAAGATCGGTCTCGGTTCCGCGAAGTCGGGCGTCGCGCACTCGATGGAAGAGGCGACCCAGGTGCACGCCGAGATCATGGCGCTCACCGGCGGCAGCGGCTATCCGGTCGTGATCCGTCCGTCGTTCACGCTCGGCGGCTCGGGCGGCGGCATCGCGTACAACCGCGAAGAGTTCGAAGAGATCTGCAAGCGCGGCCTCGACCTGTCGCCGACGCGCGAACTGCTGATCGAGGAATCGCTGCTCGGCTGGAAGGAATACGAGATGGAAGTCGTGCGCGACCGCGCCGACAACTGCATCATCGTGTGCTCGATCGAAAACCTCGACCCGATGGGCGTGCACACCGGCGACTCGATCACGGTTGCGCCTGCGCAGACGCTCACCGACAAGGAATACCAGATCCTGCGTAACGCATCGCTCGCGGTGCTGCGCGAGATCGGCGTCGACACGGGCGGCTCGAACGTGCAGTTCTCGATCAACCCGAAGGACGGCCGCATGGTCGTCATCGAAATGAACCCGCGCGTGTCGCGTTCGTCGGCGCTCGCGTCGAAGGCAACCGGCTTCCCGATCGCGAAGGTCGCGGCGAAGCTGGCGGTCGGCTACACGCTCGACGAGCTGAAGAACGAAATCACCGGCGGCCAGACGCCGGCCTCATTCGAGCCGACGATCGACTACGTCGTCACGAAGATCCCGCGTTTCGCGTTCGAGAAATTCCGCGAAGCCGATTCGCGCCTGACCACGCAGATGAAGTCGGTCGGTGAAGTGATGGCGATCGGCCGCACGTTCCAGGAATCGTTCCAGAAGGCGCTGCGCGGCCTCGAAGTCGGCGTCGACGGTCTCGACGAGAAGTCGACCGACCGCGACGAGATCGCGATCGAGATCCACGAGCCGGGCCCGGATCGCATCTGGTACGTCGGCGATGCGTTCCGCATCGGCATGACGGCCGAAGAGATCTTCGCGGAAACCGCGATCGACCCGTGGTTCCTCGCGCAGATCGAACAGATCATCCTGAAGGAAAAGGCGCTGTCGGGCCGCACGCTCGCATCGCTGACGTTCGACGAGCTGCGTTACCTGAAGCAGAGCGGCTTCTCCGACCGTCGTCTCGCGAAGCTGCTCGGCGCGACGCCGGAAGACGTCCGCAAGCGCCGCGTCGAATTGAACGTGCGCCCGGTCTACAAGCGCGTCGACACGTGCGCGGCAGAATTCGCGACCAAGACGGCCTACATGTACTCGACCTACGAGGAAGAGTGCGAGGCGCAGCCGACCACCAACAAGAAGATCATGGTGCTGGGCGGCGGCCCGAACCGGATCGGCCAGGGTATCGAGTTCGACTACTGCTGCGTGCACGCGGCCCTCGCGATGCGCGAGGACGGTTACGAAACGATCATGGTCAACTGCAACCCGGAAACGGTGTCGACCGACTATGACACGTCCGACCGCCTGTACTTCGAGCCGCTGACGCTCGAAGACGTGCTCGAGATCGTCGACAAGGAAAAGCCGGTCGGCGTGATCGTCCAGTACGGCGGCCAGACGCCGCTGAAGCTCGCGCTCGACCTCGAGGCGCACGGCGTGCCGATCGTCGGCACGTCGCCGGACATGATCGACGCGGCGGAAGACCGCGAACGCTTCCAGAAGCTGCTGCAGGACCTCGGCCTGCGCCAGCCGCCGAACCGCACGGCGCGCGCCGAAGAAGAAGCGCTCGCGCTCGCGGCCGAAATCGGCTATCCGCTCGTCGTGCGTCCGTCGTACGTGCTGGGCGGCCGCGCGATGGAAATCGTCCACGAGCCGCGCGACCTCGAGCGCTACATGCGCGAGGCCGTGAAGGTGTCGAACGATTCGCCGGTGCTGCTCGACCGCTTCCTGAACGACGCGATCGAATGCGACGTCGACTGCATCTGCGACGGCGAAGCGGTGTTCATCGGCGGCGTGATGGAGCACATCGAGCAGGCAGGCGTCCACTCGGGCGACTCGGCGTGCTCGCTGCCGCCGTACTCCCTGTCGAAGGAAACCGTGGCCGAGCTGAAGCGCCAGACGGGCGCGATGGCGAAGGCGCTGAACGTGGTCGGCCTGATGAACGTGCAGTTCGCGATCCAGCAGGTGCCGCAGGCGGACGGTTCGAAGCAGGACATCATCTACGTGCTCGAAGTGAACCCGCGCGCGTCGCGCACGGTGCCGTACGTGTCGAAGGCGACCAGCCTGCCGCTCGCGAAGATCGCGGCGCGTGCGATGGTCGGCCAGAAGCTCGCGCAGCAAGGCGTGACGAAGGAAATCGACCCGCCGTACTTCAGCGTGAAGGAAGCGGTGTTCCCGTTCGTCAAGTTCCCGAGCGTCGATCCGGTCCTCGGGCCCGAGATGCGTTCGACTGGCGAAGTGATGGGGGTCGGCCAGACGTTCGGCGAAGCGCTGTTCAAGTCGCAGCTCGCGGCCGGTTCGCGCCTGCCGGAGTCGGGCACGGTGCTGCTGACCGTGATGGACGCGGATAAACCGAAGGCCGTCGAAGTCGCGCGCATGCTGCACGACCTCGGCTATCCGATCGTCGCGACCAAGGGCACGGCTGCCGCGATCGAGGCGGCCGGCGTGCCGGTGAAGGTCGTCAACAAGGTGAAGGACGGCCGTCCGCACATCGTCGACATGATCAAGAACGGCGAGATCGCACTCGTGTTCACGACGGTCGACGAGACGCGGCAGGCGATCGCCGATTCGCGTTCGATCCGCATGAGCGCGCAGGCGCACAAGGTCACGTACTACACGACGATGTCGGGCGCGCGCGCGGCCGTCGAAGGCTTGCGCTACCTGAAGGATCTGGAAGTCTATGATTTACAAGGTCTTCACGCTCGCCTAAACTAAGCAGTCAGTTTCCTGTCGAAGCAACACGTGCCGCGGTTAAGCGGTGTTTCCGGTTCGCCGGAAACGCGCTTAATCGCGGTGATTTTTTTTAAAGCCGTTTTTAGCGATTGAGCCGTTTATGAGCACCATTCCGTTGACAAAGCGTGGCGCAGGGCAACTGCGCGATGAATTGCAGCGCCTCAAGTCCGTCGAGCGGCCGGCCGTGATCAACGCGATCGCGGAGGCCCGCGCACAGGGCGATCTGTCCGAAAACGCCGAATACGATGCCGCGAAGGAAAAGCAGGGCTTCATCGAGGGTCGCATCGCGGAACTCGAATCGAAGCTGTCCGCCGCGCAGGTCATCGATCCGACCGTGCTCGACGCCGATGGCCGCGTGGTGTTTGCCGCGACGGTCGAACTCGAGGATCTCGAGTCGGGCGACACCGTCAAGTACCAGATCGTCGGCGACGACGAAGCCGATATCGATCACGGCCTGATCTCGGTCAGCTCGCCGATCGCCCGCGCGCTGATCGGCAAGTCCGAAGGCGACGTCGCGGCGGTGCAGGCACCGAGCGGCGTGCGCGAATACGAAATCATCTCGGTCAGCTACATCTGAAGCGGAGCGACGTGATGCCGCATCGCGTGTTCCGTCTGCTGTCGGCCGTATGGGTCGGCAGCCTGCTGACGATCGGGTATGCGGTCGCGCCGGTGCTGTTCAGGACGCTGGAGCGGATGACGGCCGGTACGGTCGCCGCCCAGCTGTTTCGCATCGAGGCGATCGTCGGTGCCGTGTGCGGCGTGCTGCTGCTCGCGTTGTCGAACCAGCAGGTGCGGCGCGGCAGCGCCGATTACCGGCGCGTGCGCTGGATCGTCGCGGCGATGGTCGCGTGCGTGCTGGTCGGGTATTTTGCGCTGCAGCCGTTCATGAACGCGCTGCGGGTGGCCGCGATGGAAGCGGGCACCAATATCGCGAACTCGCCGTATGCGAGCCGCTTCGGGATGCTGCACGGCGTCTCGAGCCTGTTCTACCTCGTCGAGAGCGTGCTGGGGCTGATGCTGATCTGGCGTCTGCCGACGCAGGACGCCTGAACGGGCTGAATGGCGTGACTACCGCACCGGCACGGCGGCACGGGCTGCCCCGTGCCGCGCGGCAGGATTACTTGCCCTGATGCGGGCGCTTCGTGCTGGCCTGGCGCTTTTTCGCCCGCTTCACGGTGCCGCCCGCCGTCACGCGCTCGTTGCCGCGCACGACGACCTTGGTCGGCTTCGGGCGACGCACCGGGCTCGCGTTCGGCGAGACCTTGATGACCTTGACGGTGCGCGGTGCACGGCCTTTCTTGTCGTCGATGGCTTCGGCCGCGCTCGGCAGAGCGCCGGCACGGCGGCCACGCGCCGGGGCGGCGGCATCAGCCTCGGGCTTCCAGATCACCAGCAGCTTGCCGATGTGCTGGATCGGCGCCGCGTTCAGGCGGTCGCAGATCTCGTCGTAAATGGCGACGCGCTCGTCGCGCTCGTCACCGAACACACGGATCTTGATCAGCTGGTGCGCGGCGAGGTGCACCTTGATTTCCTTCAGCACGGCGTCGGTGAGCCCTTCGGCGCCGATGAGCACGACGGGCTTGAGCGCATGGGCCTGGGAGCGCAGCGCGGAGCGCTCGGCGGGGGAAAGCGAAAGGGCGGGCATGGAAATGTCGAAATCTAAATAAGGGCGCACTGCGTCAGAAGCGAATCAGAAGCGAATCGCGGGAAGTTACCGCATCAGCCGCGCGCCGAAACCACGTAAAATCGCGGCTTGGGCCTCGAAAGGGGCCGCAGCCGCGCGAAGAAGACGCGTATTATCCGCCAAAAGCACGGCTTCACGAAGCAAATAGCAGCAATCTCTCTCTCGAATGGCAAAAAACCGCTTCAACCAGCACTGGCTGCACGACCACATCAACGACCCGTACGTCAAAATGGCGCAGCGGGAGGGCTATCGCGCGCGCGCCGCGTACAAGCTGAAGGAAATCGACGAACAGGACAAGCTGATCCGTCCCGGCCAGGTGATCGTCGACCTCGGCGCGACGCCGGGCAGCTGGAGCCAGTATGCCCGCAACAAGCTCGCGCAGGGCAAGAAGCGCGACGCGGAACGCGAAGGCGGCATCGACGGTACGATCGTCGCACTCGACATCCTGCCGATGGAGCCGATCGCCGACGTCCACTTCCTGCAAGGCGACTTCCGCGAGGACGCCGTCCTCCACCAGCTCGAAGAAGTGCTCGAGGGGCGCGCGGTGGACCTTGTTATTTCCGACATGGCCCCCAACCTCTCTGGCGTGGCCTCGGCGGACGCGGCGCGCATCGAGCATCTGTGCGATCTGGCGCTCGAATTCGCGCAGAACCATTTGAAGCCGGAAGGTGCGCTGCTCGTGAAATGTTTCCACGGCAGCGGCTACAGCCAGATCGTCGAGAAATTCAAGCAGCAGTTTAAGGTCGTCGCACCACGCAAGCCCAAGGCGTCCCGCGACAAATCGTCCGAAACGTTCATTTTGGGTCGGCAACTGAAGCATCCGCGGTGACGCGGAGCGAGATGCCGCAAACGGGCTCCGGCCCTTGCCAGACAAGCGAAGCGCTATCGCGGCGGTTGTCAATGCTTATGGCGGGGGTGGTCGGACTGGATTAGAATGACCGAGGAGCGCCGCAAGGAAAATGTAGGCGCTCGTCTACGAGTGAAGGAGTGGTGCTTTGAACAACAATATGTTTTCGAAGGCAGCAGTGTGGCTGGTGATCGCACTGGTGCTGTTTACGGTGTTCAAGCAGTTCGACAAGCCCCGCGTTCAGGAAGGTGTGTCCTATTCGCAGTTCATGGACGACGCCAAGAACGGCAAGGTCAAGAACGTCATCGTGCAGGGGCGCAACCTCACCGTCACTCCGGCTGATGGCCAGAAATACCAGATCGTGTCGCCCGGCGACATCTGGATGGTCGGCGATCTGATGAAGTATGGCGTGCAGGTCAGCGGCAAGGCCGACGACGAGCCGAACGCGCTGATGTCCGCGCTTTACTACCTCGGGCCGACGATCCTGATCATCGTGTTCTGGTTCTACATGATGAGGCAGATGCAGGGGGGCGGCAAAGGCGGCGCATTCTCGTTCGGGAAATCGCGCGCGCGGCTGATCGACGAGAACAACAACGCGGTGAACTTCTCCGACGTCGCGGGCTGCGACGAAGCGAAGGAAGAAGTGTCCGAGCTCGTCGACTTCCTGCGCGACCCGCAGAAATTCCAGAAGCTGGGCGGTCGCATTCCGCGCGGCGTGCTGCTCGTCGGCCCTCCGGGTACCGGCAAGACGCTGCTCGCCCGCGCGATCGCCGGTGAAGCGAAGGTGCCGTTCTTCAGCATCTCGGGTTCCGACTTCGTCGAAATGTTCGTCGGCGTCGGTGCGGCCCGTGTGCGCGACATGTTCGAGCAGGCGAAGAAGCACGCACCGTGCATCGTGTTCATCGACGAAATCGACGCGGTCGGTCGCCATCGCGGCGCCGGCATGGGCGGCGGCAACGACGAGCGCGAACAGACGCTGAACCAGATGCTGGTCGAGATGGACGGCTTCGAAGCGAACTCGGGCGTGATCGTGATCGCCGCGACCAACCGTTCCGACGTTCTCGACAAGGCGCTGCTGCGTCCGGGCCGTTTCGACCGTCAGGTCTATGTCGGCCTGCCGGACATCCGCGGCCGCGAGCAGATCATGCGCGTCCACCTGCGCAAGGTGCCGATCGCGAACGATGTCGATGCGGCAGTCATCGCACGCGGCACGCCGGGCTTCTCGGGCGCAGACCTCGCGAACCTCGTGAACGAAGCGGCGCTGTTCGCCGCCCGCCGCGGCAAGCGCATCGTCGAGATGCAGGATTTCGAGGACGCGAAGGACAAGATCTTCATGGGTCCGGAGCGCAAGTCGGCGGTGATCCGCGAAGAAGCGAAGCGCGCGACGGCGTACCACGAGTCGGGCCACGCGGTGATCGCGAAGCTGCTGCCGAAGGCCGATCCGGTGCACAAGGTCACGATCATCCCGCGCGGTCGCGCACTGGGTGTCACGTGGCAGCTGCCGGAGCATGACAACGAGACGTATTCGAAGGACTACCTGCTCGATCGCCTGGCGATCCTGTTCGGCGGCCGCGTGGCCGAGGAACTGTTCCTGAACCTGATCAGCACCGGCGCATCGGACGACTTCAACAAGGCGACGCAGACGGCGCGCGCGATGGTGGCCCGTTTCGGCATGACGGACGCGCTCGGGCCGATGGTCTACGTCGACGACGAGAGCGACAACGGTCCGTTCGGCCGCGGCTTCACGCGCACGATCTCGGAAGCGACGCAGCAGAAGGTCGACGGCGAGATCCGCCGCGTGCTCGACGAACAGTACGGCCTTGCGCGCCGGCTGCTCGAGGAGAACCGCGACAAGGTCGAAGCGATGACGGCCGCGCTGATGGAGTGGGAAACGATCGACGCCGATCAGATCAACGACATCATGGAAGGGCGCCCGCCGCGCTCGCCGAAGAGCTCGCCGGCTGTCGGCGGCGACTCGTCGGGCGGTGGCACGACCGCCGAAGTGAAGCCCGGCAACGCGCCGGCGCCTGCTTCGCCGGCCGCCTGACCTCCGCTGTAGCTCAGTTCACGGGCTGGTGTGGCTTCACACCGGCCCGTTTTGCATTCCGTTTTTGCATTCATCGACGCCTCCCGCCCGTGTCCGATTCCGCTGCTTTCGCGTACACTCCCGCGCCGCTCCAGTGCGGCCGCTTCTCGCTGACGTTCGAGCGCCCGCTCGTGATGGGCATCCTCAACGCCACCCCCGATTCGTTTTCCGATGGCGGCCGCTTTCTCGCGCGCGACGATGCGCTGCGCCAGGCCGAGCGGATGATCGCCGAAGGCGTCGACCTGATCGACATCGGCGGCGAGTCGACGCGCCCGGGCGCGCCACCCGTGCCGCTCGACGAGGAGCTCGCGCGCGTGATTCCGCTGGTCGAAGCACTGCGGCCGTTGAACGTGCCGCTGTCGATCGATACCTACAAGCCGGCCGTGATGCGCGCGGCGCTCGCCGCCGGCGCGGACCTGATCAACGACATCTGGGGGTTTCGTCAGCCGGGCGCGATTGATGCTATCCGTGAAGGCAACAGCGGGCTTTGCGCGATGCACATGCTCGGCGAGCCGCAGACGATGCAGGTCGGCGAGCCCGACTACGGCGACGTCGTGACCGACGTGCGCGACTTTCTTGCCGGGCGCGTGCATGCGCTGCTCGACGCGGGCGTCGCGCCGGAACGGATCTGCGTCGATCCGGGTTTCGGGTTCGGCAAGGCGGTGGTCGACGACAACTACGCGCTGCTGGCCGCGTTGCCGGACACGGCGCCCGCGCGACCCGGCGGGCGTGCGTATCCGATTCTCGCGGGCATGTCGCGCAAGTCGATGCTGGGCGCGGTGATCGGCGGCAAGCCACCGATGGAGCGCGTCGCGGCGAGCGTGGCGGCCGCGTTGTGCGCGGTCGGCCGGGGTGCTGCGATCGTGCGCGTGCACGACGTCGCGGCGACGGTCGATGCGTTGAAGGTCTGGAATGCCGTGCGCGAAGCCGCGCGGCAACGATAAGTCAGAAGTCAGAAAGACGAAGGAGGAAGGTTCGCCATGGGACGTCGATATTTCGGCACGGACGGTATTCGCGGCACGGTGGGCGAGGGGCCCATCACGCCTGATTTCGTGTTGCGTCTCGGCTATGCGGCCGGCAAGGTACTGGCCGGTGCGGCCGACGGCGGGGCCGGTGCGCGTCCGACGGTGTTGATCGGCAAGGACACGCGCGTGTCGGGCTACATGCTCGAGGCCGCGCTCGAAGCCGGCTTCTCAGCGGCAGGCGTCGACGTGATGCTGGCCGGTCCGATGCCGACACCAGGCGTCGCGTACCTGACGCGTGCGCTGCGCCTGTCGGCCGGCGTCGTGATCAGCGCGTCGCACAACCCGTATCAGGACAACGGCATCAAGTTCTTCTCCGCGGACGGCAACAAGCTGCCCGACGAGACGGAAGCCGAGATCGAAGCGTGGCTCGACAAGCCGCTCGAATGCGCGTCGTCCGACCGGCTCGGCAAGGCGCGCCGCCTCGACGACGCGGCCGGCCGCTACATCGAGTTCTGCAAGAGCACGTTCCCGGCCGCATACGACCTGCGCGGGCTGAAGCTCGTAATCGACTGCGCGCACGGTGCCGCGTACCAGATCGCGCCGCACGTGTTCCACGAGCTCGGCGCGGAGGTGGTCTCGATCGGCGTCGCGCCGAACGGCTTCAACATCAATGACGGGGTGGGCGCGACGGCGCCCGATGCGCTGGTGCGCGCGGTGCGTGCGAACCATGCGGACCTCGGCATCGCGCTCGACGGCGATGCGGACCGCCTGCAGGTCGTCGATTCGACCGGCCGGCTGTTCAACGGCGACGAACTTCTATACGTGCTCGTGAAGGACCGGATCGCGACCGCCGGCAAGGTCGACGGCGCGGTCGGCACGCTGATGACGAACCTGGCGGTCGAGGTCGCGCTTCAGCGCGAAGGCGTGGCGTTCGTCCGCGCGGCGGTCGGCGACCGCTACGTGCTCGAACAGCTGCGCGAGCGCGGCTGGCAGCTCGGCGCGGAAGGCTCGGGCCATATCCTGTCGCTCGATCGCCATTCGACCGGCGACGGCATCGTGTCGGCGCTGCTCGTGCTCGCCGCGCTCAAGCGCAGCGGCCGCACGCTCGCGCAGATACTCGACGGCGTCACGCTGTTCCCGCAGAAGCTGATCAACGTGCGGATGAAGCCCGGCGCCGACTGGAAGGCCAACGCATCGATTCGTGCGGCAATCGACGCGGCTGAAGGCGCGCTGGCCGGCCACGGCCGCGTGCTGATCCGCGCGTCGGGCACCGAGCCCGTGCTGCGCGTGATGGTCGAGGCGCGGCATGCGGCCGACGCGACGCGTCATGCGGAAGCGATTGCCGACGCGGTACGCGTGGCGACGGCCTGAGCCGGATCGGCGACGGCGCACGACGGTCCTGTCGTGCACGCGCCGCCTTTCGGGGAAGACCACACGCGGCGCCTTCGGGCGCCGCAATTCGTCAGACGCAAAGGTTTGCGCTATTAAATAGAGCTGATCTTCGACGCAGATTTCGCCTGACCAAAGTGGCCGCCCGACGCTGAATCGCCGCGGCATGCGGAGCAGGCCTTTCGCGCCCGTTCTCGCTGAGGCACACTCACCAGCACACCCCGTCATGGGGCGCCGGGCCGCCACTCCGTACCGGCAATTCTTGCCGACATCCGCCCGGGCAGCGCCTGCGCCGGCCGCCCGCAGCGGGCCCGATATACCCTTTCAACCAGTCATGTTACTGTCACGCCAGTTTCATCGATTGTCACATTATCGTCATGAGGAGCCCCTAACCTTCGCGGTGCCGTAGTCATCCGCTCACACACTGGAGGTCTCATGAAATTGATGCAAACCGCGATTGCCGGCCTGGCTGGCGCGCTTTTCGCCGTCGCCGCTCACGCAGCCGACATCACGGGCGCAGGCAGCACGTTCGCTATGCCGATCTATACGAAATGGGCCGCTGACTACCAGCAGGCCGGCGGCGCGAAGGTGAACTATCAAGGTATCGGTTCGTCGGGCGGCCTGAAGCAGATCAATGCGAAGACGGTCGATTTTGCCGGTTCGGACGCTCCGCTGAAGGACGACGAACTCGCGAAGGAAGGCCTGTTCCAGTTCCCGACGGTCGTCGGCGGCGTGGTGCCGGTCGTCAACGTGCCGGGCGTGAAGGCCGGCGAACTGACGCTGTCGGGCCCGGTGCTCGGCGACATCTACCTCGGCAAGATCAAGAAGTGGAACGACCCGGCGATCGCCGCGCTGAACCCGAAGGTCAAGCTGCCGGATACGGACATCGCGGTCGTTCGCCGCGCTGACGGCTCGGGCACGAGCTTCATCTGGACGAACTACCTGTCGAAGGTCAGCGACGAGTGGAAGTCGAAGATCGGCGAAGGCACGACGGTCAACTGGCCGACGGGCACGGGCGGCAAGGGCAACGACGGCGTCGCGGCCTTCGTGCAGCGCCTGCCGGGCGCGATCGGCTACGTCGAATGGGCGTACGCCAAGAAGAACAACATGGTCTACACGGCCCTGAAGAACTCGACGGGCACGGTGGTCGAGCCGAAGACCGAAACGTTCAAGGCCGCTGCCGCGGGCGCGAACTGGTCGAAGTCGTTCTACCAGATCCTGACGAACCAGCCGGGCAAGGAAGCATGGCCGGTCGTCGGCGCGACGTTCGTGCTGCTGCACGCGAAGCAGGACAAGCCGGAGCAGGGCGCCGAAACGCTGAAGTTCTTCAGCTGGGCGTTCAAGAACGGCGAAAAGGCTGCCGACAGCCTCGACTACATCTCGCTGCCGCCGGCAGTCGAGGCGGAAATCCGCAAGCAGTGGAAGGTCAAGGTGACGGACGCATCGGGCAAGCCGGTCGCCGCGGAGTAAGCAACACAGCGGTTCGCTGCCCGGCCGTGCCGGTCGGGCAGTGTGTGCGGTAAGGCCGGGCGTCACGGCGCCCGGCGATCCAGAACAGGCACCCATGTCTGAAATTTCCTATACGTCCTCCCGGTCCGACGCCGCGTCGCAACGCGCGCCGAGCCGCATCGGCGACGTTGTCTTCGGCGGCCTCGCACGGCTTGCCGCGATCGTGACCCTGCTGCTGCTGGGCGGGATCATCGTTTCCCTGATCATTGCGTCGCTGCCGACCATCCAGAAGTTCGGCCTCGGCTTTTTCTGGCAATCCGAGTGGGATCCGAACTCGGATGTCTACGGCGCACTCGTGCCGATCTACGGCACGCTCGTGACGTCGATCATCGCACTCGCCATCGCGGTGCCGGTCAGCTTCGGCATCGCACTGTTTCTCACCGAGCTGTCGCCCGTGTGGCTGCGCCGCCCGCTCGGCATCGCGATCGAACTGCTCGCCGCGATTCCGTCGATCGTCTACGGGATGTGGGGCCTGCTCGTGTTCGCGCCGATCTTCGCCGAATACTTCCAGAAACCGATCGGCCGCCTGCTCAAGGACGTATGGGTGCTCGGTCCGCTGACGTCCGGCCCGCCGATCGGTATCGGCATCCTCGCCGCCGGCGTGATCCTCGCGATCATGATCATTCCGTACATCGCATCGGTGATGCGCGACGTGTTCGAAGTCACGCCCGTGCTGCTGAAGGAATCGGCGTACGGGATCGGCTGCACGACGTGGGAAGTGATGTGGAAGGTCGTGCTCCCCTATACCAAGACCGGCGTGATCGGCGGCGTGATGCTCGGCCTCGGCCGCGCGCTCGGCGAAACGATGGCCGTGACCTTCGTGATCGGCAACACGAACCTGCTCGACAGCGTGTCGCTGTTCGCATCGGGCAACAGCATCACGTCGGCGCTCGCGAACGAATTCGCGGAAGCGCAACCGGGCCTGCATACGTCCGCGCTGATGGAACTCGGCCTGATCCTGTTCGTGATCACGTTCATCGTGCTGTCCATCTCCAAACTGCTGCTGCTTCGTCTCGAGAAGGGAGAGGGCAAGAAATGAGCGAGCCCATCATGAATTTCCCGGGGCCGAGCGGCGCCGTCCTCGAAGCGATGCGCAACCGCCTGCAGCGCAAGCGCAAGGTGACCAACGCGATCGCGCTGACCGCATCGCTCGCCGCCATGGCATTCGGCCTGCTGTGGCTCGTGTGGATCCTGTACACGACGGTGCATCTCGGTGTCGGCGGCCTGTCGGTGCAGTTGTTCACCGAATCGACGCCGGCGCCGAACACGGAAGGCGGCGGTCTCGCGAACGCGATCGTCGGCAGCCTGCTGCTGTGCGGTTTCGGCACGCTGATCGGCACGCCGATCGGCATCCTCGCGGGCGTCTATCTCGCCGAATACGGCCAGAAGAACCTGCTGGCGAGCACGATCCGCTTCATCAACGACATCCTGCTGTCGGCACCGTCGATCGTGATCGGCCTGTTCGTGTACGCGATCGTCGTCGCGAAGTCGGGGCGCTTTTCGGGCTGGGCCGGCGTGATCGCACTCGCGCTGCTGCAGATCCCGATCGTGATCCGCACGACCGAAAACATGCTGAAGCTCGTGCCGAACGCGCTGCGCGAAGCGGCCGTCGCGCTCGGCACGCCGAAGTGGCGCATGGTGCTGAAGATCACGCTGCGCGCGTCGATCGGCGGGATCGTGACGGGCGTGCTGCTCGCGGTCGCGCGGATCGCCGGCGAAACGGCGCCGCTGCTGTTCACGGCCCTGTCGAACCAGTTCTTCTCGTGGGACATGAGCCAGCCGATGGCCAACCTGCCCGTCACGATCTACAAGTTCGCGATGAGCCCGTTTGCCGAATGGCAGTCGCTCGCATGGGCGGGCGTGTTCCTGATTACGCTCGGGGTGCTCGGACTCAACGTCCTGGCGCGCTCGATCTTCTCGAAAAAGTAACGGCGGAGCGATCCGATGAATATGGCAGAAAGCCACCTGAATCCCGTCGAGCGCGCCGCTGCGCCCGCCGGCACGCAAGACGCGGCACCTGGCCGTCCGCTGGCGCCGCTGAACGCGAAGATCGAGGTCAACAACCTCAACTTCTTCTACAACAAGTTCCACGCGCTGAAGAACATCAACCTGCGCATTCCCGAAGGCAAGGTGACGGCGTTCATCGGCCCGTCGGGCTGCGGCAAGTCGACGCTGCTGCGCACGTTCAACAAGATGTACGCGCTCTATCCGGAGCAGCGCGCCGAAGGCGAAATCCTGATGGACGGCGAGAACCTGCTGACCACCAAGCGCGACATCTCGCTGCTGCGCGCGCGAATCGGCATGGTGTTCCAGAAGCCGACTCCGTTCCCGATGTCGATCTACGACAACATCGCGTTCGGCGTGAAGATGTTCGAAAAGCTCACGCGCTCGGAGATGGACGATCGCGTCGAGTGGGCGCTGACGAAGGCCGCGCTGTGGAACGAAGTGAAGGACAAGCTGAACCAGAGCGGCTACGGGCTGTCCGGCGGCCAGCAGCAGCGTCTGTGCATCGCGCGCGGCATCGCGATCCGTCCGGAAGTGCTGCTGCTCGACGAGCCGTGCTCTGCGCTCGACCCGATCTCGACGGGCCGCATCGAAGAGCTGATCGCGGAGCTGAAGAGCGACTACACGGTCGTGATCGTCACGCACAACATGCAGCAGGCCGCGCGCTGCTCGGACTTCACGGCCTACATGTACCTGGGCGAGTTGATCGAATTCGGCGAAACCGAAAAGATCTTCATCAAGCCGGTGCGCAAGGAAACGGAAGACTACATCACCGGCCGTTTCGGCTGATGACGGAGAACAACAACCATGTCGGATAAACATCTGTCGAGCCAGTTCGATGCGGATCTCAACGCCGTGTCGTCGAAGGTGCTGGAAATGGGCGGCCTCGTCGAGTCGCAGATCGTCGGTGCGATGTACGCGCTCAACGAATTCGACCGCGAAGCGGCCGAGCGCGTGATCACGGCCGAGGAAACGCTGAACGCGATGGAAGTCGAGATCGACCAGGAGTGCGGCAACATCATCGCGCGGAGACAGCCTGCCGCGCGTGACCTGCGCCTTCTGATGTCGATTTCGAAAACGATTACGAACCTCGAGCGCGCCGGCGACGAGGCCGAGAAGATCGCGAAGCGCGTGCGCCGCCTGGTCGACGAACCGGCCGCGCGTGCGGTGAACATCGCCGAGATCAAGGTGTCGGGCGAGATGGCCGTGACGATCCTGCGCCGCGCGCTCGACGCATTCGCGCGCCTCGATACGGTGGCGGCCGCGCAGATCGTCAAGGACGACAAGGAAATCGACCTGGAATTCCGTGCGTTCGTGCGCAAGCTCGTGTCGTACATGCAGGAAGATCCGCGCACGATCTCGGTCGGCCTCGAGTACCTGTTCATCGCGAAGGCGATCGAACGGATCGGCGACCACGCGAAGAACATCGCCGAATTCATCATCTACATCGTGAAGGGCACCGACGTGCGGCATCAGCCGCGCGACACGCTCGATCGCGAAGCCAACAGTTAATCGACTCCGTAAGGAAGAACAGAGGTGCCGATGCCCAGCAACATTCTCGTCGTTGAAGACGAGCCCGCGATTTCCGAACTGATTTCGGTGAATCTCCAGCACGCCGGTCACTGCCCGATCCGCGCGTACAACGCGGAACAGGCGCAGAACCTGATCAGCGACGTGCTGCCCGATCTCGTACTGCTCGACTGGATGCTGCCGGGCAAGTCCGGCATCGCGTTCGCGCGCGACCTGCGCAACAACGAACGGACCAAGCACATCCCGATCATCATGCTGACCGCGCGCGGCGACGAGCAGGACAAGGTGCTCGGCCTCGAGATCGGCGCGGACGACTACGTGACGAAACCGTTCTCGCCGAAGGAACTGATGGCGCGCATCAAGGCCGTGCTGCGCCGTCGTGCGCCGCAGCTGACCGAGGACGTCGTGTCGATCAACGGGCTGCGCCTCGATCCGGCCACGCATCGGGTCGCCGCACACGGCGACGGCAGCGAGATCAAGCTCGATCTCGGCCCGACCGAGTTCCGCCTGCTGCATTTCTTCATGACGCATCCGGAGCGCGTGCACAGCCGCACGCAACTGCTCGACCAGGTGTGGGGCGATCACGTGTTCGTCGAAGAGCGGACCGTCGACGTGCACATCAAACGATTGCGCGCGGCCTTGAAACCGGCCGGTTGCGATGCGATGATCGAGACCGTGCGCGGCAGCGGCTATCGGCTCGCCAAGCACGCGTAACGTATCCGGGCGTGCCGTGTGCCATGGCATGCCGTTCATTCTTTCGGGCGCTGAATCATGAACATCATCTGGGCGCGCTTTCTCGTGTCGCTCATGCTGCTCGTGCTGATCAGCGTATTGGTCGGCGTGTTCGCCGGCCCGATCGCGGCCCTCGGGTTCGCGGTCGTGATGCTGGTCGCGCAGGGCTTCTTCAGCACCTTCCATACGCAACGCCTGTGGCGTCTGCTCGATGCGCCCGTCTACGGCGAGGTGCCGAGCGCACCGGGCATCTGGGGTGAAATCTACTATCGACTGCACAAGCTCGCGAAGCAGTGGCATGCGCAGGTGCGGCAGGTCGAGCAGCAGCATTCGCGCTTCATCCAGGCGATCCAGGCGTCGCCGAACGGTGTCGCGATGCTCGACGATCATGACCAGATCGAGTGGTGCAACGCGATCGCCGAGGTGCACTTCGGCCTCGATGCGAAGCGCGACCTGCGCCAGCACATCACGAACCTCGTGCGTCATCCGGATTTCGTCCGCTACCTGAACGCGCAGCATTACGACGAAACGCTCGTGATGCGCGGGATGGGCGACTCGCGGCAGAACGTTCTGGAAGTTCAGGTGTTTCCGTACGGCGAAAACCGCAAGCTGCTGCTCACGCAGGATATCACCGAGCTCGAGCGGACCGACGCGATGCGGCGCGACTTCGTCGCGAACGTGTCGCACGAACTGAAGACGCCGCTCACCGTGCTGTCGGGCTTTCTCGAGACGATGCGCGAGCTGCCTTTGAACGAGGAGGATCGCGCGCGCTATCTCGAGATGATGGAGCAGCAGGCGTCGCGGATGCGGCACATCGTCACCGACCTGCTGGTGCTCGCGAAGCTCGAAGGCGAAAGCAAGCCGCCGACGGACCACGCGGTCGACATGCGCGCGTTGTTCGACCATCTGAAGGAAGATGCGCACACGCTGTCGAACGGGCATCACGAGATCACGTTCACGATCGACGAGACGCTGGGCGTCACCGGTGCGCAGACCGAAGTGTTCAGTGCGTTCGCGAACCTTGTCACCAACGCGATCCGCTATACGCCGGACGGCGGCAAGATCGCCGTGTCGTGGCGGCGCGAGGGTGCGCAGGGCGTGTTTTCCGTCACCGACAGCGGTTTCGGGATTCCGGCCGCCGACTTGCCGCGGCTGACCGAGCGCTTTTATCGCGTCGATCGCAGCCGCTCGCGCGATACGGGCGGCACGGGGCTCGGCCTCGCGATCGTCAAGCACGTGCTGCAGCGGCACGACTCGCACCTGTACGTGCAGAGCGAGGAAGGGCGCGGCAGTACGTTTACCGCGCGTTTCCCGGCGTCGCGAGTCATCGCGATCCGGCCGGCTACGTTCGAAGCGTGATTACGTGATTGCGTGATTCGGGTCGTGTGCGCCGTTCGAGCGCACGACCTGAAATGAAAAAGCACAGCCCGCGGGCTGTGCTTTTTCATTTGCTGCACACGGCGCATGGAGACGCGTGCAGCTTGCTTTGGGCGCCTACGAACAGAACTTCGCCATCAACCCGAGCTGCGCGTTGCGAATCGTCTTGCCCGAGCGACGCCGGCGGTAGTGGCCGTCGCTGTGCATCAGCCATGCCGACTGGTTGTCGCCGAGACAGACCGACAGCCCTTCGGCGATCACGCGGCGCTTCAGCTTGCGCTCCCGGATCGGGAACGCGACTTCGACGCGGCGGAACAGGTTGCGGTCCATCCAGTCGGCGCTCGACAGATAGACGTCCTCGGCGCCGCCCGCATGGAAATAGTAGATGCGGTGGTGTTCGAGGAAGCGGCCGACGATCGAGCGCACCGTGATGTTCTCCGACAGCCCCGGCACACCGGGCTTCAGCGCGCACACGCCGCGCACGATCAGGTCGACCTTGACGCCGGCCTGCGATGCTTCGTACAACGCAGCGATCACGGACGGCTCCAGCAGCGCGTTCATCTTCGCGACCACGCGCGCGCGCTTGCCGGCGCGCGCATTGTCGATCTCCGCGCGGATCGATTCGATGATGCGCGGATGCAGCGTGAACGGCGACTGCCACAGCTCGTGCAGCGTGAGCTCGCCGCCGATCCCGGTCAGTTGCTGGAACACGTGGTGGACGTCCTCGCAGATCTTCTGGTCGGCCGTCATCAGCCCGAAGTCGGTGTAGAGGCGCGCGGTGCGCGGGTGATAGTTGCCGGTGCCGAGGTGCACGTAGCGGCGCAGTGTCGCCTTGCCGCCCTGCACGACGCGCCGCACGATCAGCATCATCTTCGCGTGGCACTTGTGGCCGACCACGCCGTACACGACGTGCGCGCCTACCGCTTCGAGCTGCGACGCCCAGTTGATGTTGGTTTCCTCGTCGAAGCGCGCGAGCAGTTCGACGACGACGGTCACTTCCTTGCCGTTGCGCGCGGCTTCCATCAGCGCGTCCATCAGCGGCGAATCGGTGCCGGTGCGGTAGATCGTCTGCTTGATCGCGACGACGCTCGGGTCCTTCGCGGCCTGCTGCAGCAGCTCGAGCACCGGCTGGAAGCTCTCGTACGGATGGTGCAGCAGGATGTCGCCGTCGTCGATCGCGTCGAACATCGTCGGCGCGTTCGCGATCGCGGGCGGGATCGAGGCGGTAAACGGGGCGAACTTCAGATCGGGGCGATCGACGAGATCGGGGATCTGCATCAGCCGCACGAGGTTCACCGAGCCGGCCACGCGATAGCAGTCCTTGTCGCCGAGCAGGCTTTCCTCGAGCAGGCGACGCACGATATGCGCCGGCGTGTCGGCCGACACTTCGAGCCGCACCGCGTTGCCGAGATGGCGCGCGGGCAGTTCGCCCTGCAGCGCGACGCGCAGGTTGGTGATTTCGTCTTCGTCGACGAACAGCTCGCTGTTGCGCGTGATGCGGAACTGGTTGCAGCTCTTCACGACCAGCTGCGGGAACAGCTCGCCGACGAAGCGCTGCATGAACGAGCTGAGCAGCACGAACCCGTGCTCGAAGCCCGACAGCGCCTGCGGCATGCGCACGACGCGCGGCAGCGCGCGCGGCGCCTGCACGATGCCCATCACCGCCTGGCGGCCGAATGCGTCGCGGCCTTCGAGCTCGACGACGAAGTTCAGGCTCTTGTTCAGCACGCGCGGGAATGGGTGCGCGGGATCGAGGCCGATCGGCGTCAGCACCGGCAGCAGTTCGTCGAGGAAGTAGCGGCGCGCCCATTCGAGCTGCTCGTCGTTCCACGATTCGCTCGCGTGGAAGTAGATGCCTTCCTGCTCGAGCGCGGGCAGCACGGTTTCGTGCAGCATCGTGTACTGGCGGTGCACGAGCCGCTGCGCGCGCTCGACGACGAGATCGTACGCGTGCTGCAGCGACATGCCGTCGGGTGTCAGCGCGCCGGGGTTGTCGCGGATCTGTTCCTGGAGCCCCGCCATCCGGACTTCGAAGAATTCGTCGAGGTTGCTGCTCGTGATGCAGATGAAGCGCAGTCGCTCGAGCAACGGAACCTGCGGGTCGGCCGCCTGGGCCAGCACGCGCTCGTTGAAATCGAGGATGCCGAGTTCACGATTGAGAAGCGGATAACGGACGGACATCGGCAGAGTAGGCGGTAATTCGGGCGGTGATTCGAAAGGACGCTCGGAAACTCTCACGGTACGATGACGTGTTGATGACAACGGTTTAGTTATATCGGGAAATTCTACGCCGGAACCGATTCGTCTCATAAATGTTTCGGCCATATACAATCTACCCGGGTACATGCCCGTGAAGCGTGGCAATGGCAAGCGTTCCACGCTTAAAATGTCGCCTTTGATTCATCGTCCAGCGCGGCCGGAGCGGTCGCCGCGGGCGAACGCGCACGGAGCCCCCTTCTGATGGTTACATCTCCCCACTTGCTGGCTGCCGTCGATCTCGGCTCGAACAGCTTCCGGCTGATCGTCGGGCGCGTCGAGGAAACGCCGGCGGGCAGCCAGATCTATCCCGTCGATGCGCTGCGCGAGCCCGTCCGACTGGCCGCGGGCCTGTCGAGCGACAAGATGCTCGATCGCGCGTCGCAGGAGCGTGGCTGGGAGGCGCTCAAGCGATTCGGCGAGCGGTTGCGCGATTTCCATCCCGATCACGTGCGCGCGGTGGCGACCAACACGCTGCGCGTCGCGAAGAACGCCGGGGAATTTCTCGGCGAAGCCGAAGCGGCGCTCGGTTTCCCGATCGAAGTGATCGCGGGCCGCGAAGAGGCGCGCCTCATCTATGCCGGTGCAGCACATTCGGTGCCTGCGAGTGCCGGCAAGCGGCTCGTCGTCGATATCGGCGGCGGCTCGACCGAATTCATCATCGGCTCGCACTACACGCCGATCGTGATGGAGAGTCTCTACATCGGTTGCGTGAGCCATAGCCGGGCGTTCTTTCCCGCCGGCAACGTCGACGAATACACGATGCGGCAGGCCGAACTCGCGGCCAAGCGCGAGATCCAGATCATTTCCAGCGAGTACAAGAAGGCCGGATGGGACCAGGCGATCGGTTCGTCGGGCACCGCACGCGCGCTCGCTGAACTCGTCGAGGCGAACGGCTTCAACGACGCGGGCATCACGCACGGCATTTCGCGCGGCGGGCTCGAGCGGTTGAAGCGCGCACTGATCAAGGCCGAGAACGTGAACCGGCTGAAGCTGATCGCGCTGAAGCCCGATCGCGTGCCGGTGCTCGCCGGCGGTCTCGCGATCATGCTCGCGGTATTCGAGGAACTCGGGGTCGACTATGTCGATACGACCGATGGCGCGCTGCGTCTCGGCGTGCTGTACGACCTGCTCGGCCGGACCCAGCACGAGGACATGCGCGCGGTGACGGTCGAGGGCTTCACGCGCCGCTACGGCGTCGATCGCGCGCAGGCCGAGCGCATCGGTGCGCTCGCCGGGCGCTTCTACGACGAACTCGGGGAAGCCGACGACGAAGAACGCGAGGAAGGCCGGATGTTCCTCGGCTGGGCCGCCGCGTTGCACGAGATCGGCCTGTCGATCTCGCACAGCTCGTATCACAAGCATTCCGCGTACATCGCGAGCAATGCCGACATGCCGGGTTTCTCACGCACCGACCAGGCGCGCCTCGCCGCGCTCGTGCTCGGGCATGCGGGCAAGCTCGGCAAGCTGTCGCAGGCACGCGACGTCGAATGGCCGCTGCTGTTCTGCCTGCGGCTCGCGTCGCTGCTGTGCCGGCGCCGGACCGATGCCGGGCTGCCGGACATTTCCGTCTCGCAGATGAAGAAGGGCGGGTATGAAGTGCGCCTGCCGGGCGCATGGGTCGAGCAGAACCCGCTGACCGACTACAGCCTCAGCCAGGAAGCGGCCGAGTGGGAGAAGGTCGGCATTCCGTATCGCGTCGTTTATACGGGCGCGTAACCGTAACGAGTCGGCACTCGCAGGGGCCGGCACTGGCGCGGCGCACTCGCGTCGCACGGCCGTTTTAAGGCGGGCTCAGTCCGAGCACACGATCGCGGTCAGGAACGGGAACGCCTGCTTGACGGTCGCGTCGCTGCCGGCATTGCGCACGGCCTGCTCGACGGCACTCTTCGTGCCGCGCACCACGACGCCGTACGCCCATTTGCCGATCGGCGTGCCGTCGCCCGGCTGGAAGATCGGGTCGTTCGCCTGGTAGCCGAGCACGACGTAGACGCCGAAGCCGTACGCCGTCAGCGGACGCTTCGTGTGGAACGCATTCACCGAATTCGCTTCGACGTGCATGGGCTCCGACTGGATGTCGCCGGCCGCGAGCAGCGGCGCGACGAACTTGTGGCCGTTCGAATGGCAGTCGAGCGCGTCGTCGAGTGACTTGGCCGAGGCTGTGCCGGAGGCGGCGAGTGCGCCGAATGCGAACAGCGCGCCGAGCAGGGCGGTCTTGAAAACGTGGTTCTTCATGCGCGGTTGCGGGTTGGTCGCGGATATTATCGCGTGGAACCGCAATTTTCGTGCGCGGGGCGCGGGCTACCGGGCGCGTCGGGGGTGACGGGGCGGCGGGTAAAGCTGAAAAGGGGCGCAAGCATAATGGTTTGTAACCCTTGTCGTGTAAGCCGTGGTCGCAGGGTAGGGACTCGAATCTTCGACCGTCTAACCCGAAATCCCAAATCCCAAATCCGGTACGCGTCCCGTTCTCTACGTCGATGACCGACAGTGAACTTGTAAGCTATCGCTTCAAATTCTTTCTCACCGCGCTTTTATTTGACCCGTATACCAAGAGCGCCCGCTGGTCTGGAATATCTTGGGCGAACTGCGGGCGCCTCATCTCGCTGGTCAATTCCGTCGTGCTGCCGCACCGGGGGGAAGTTGCGCCGCACTTGAACGCGCGTCTCTGTTCCCCTAAACGACCGGGTGTCAATTTCTGTCAAGCCGAACTATATTCCTCAGACTTTAGATAAAATCGCGCGAGCGACTTGGCTGTCGCAATGGCTGACCGTCGTCTTTGTGCCACTGCATTGACGGTCGAACCTGAGAGAAATAACAAAATGGATATCAGACCGTCCGCACTCGGGGACCTGAAGTTGCGCGACCTCTATGAGGCGATCAGCAAGGGCATTTTGCAGCAGGGGCGACTGCTGGTGCTGAATACGCCGCTCGGCAAGAATGCGCTGGTGCCATTACGGGCTCGCGGATCGGCCAGAATCGGGCGCGACTATTCGTACACGATTGACGTCGCGTCGACGCGCGATGACACTGCGCTGCTGTCGTTGATGCACCAACCCGTTACCCTGCGGATTCAGCAGGTCACGGCTCCCTTTGCGGTTCCCGTCTATCGTCCGGTCCACGGCTTCGTGCATCGGGTTGCCTATTTGGGCGGAAACGGTGGCCTTTCGACATACCAGATCGAGTTTTCATCGGCGCTGGTCTTCCTTGAGAAAACCCATAACGAAGAAGGCTGGCTCGAGAAAGACGCTCGCGAAATCATTTCCGACGTGCTCGATCGGTATCCGCAGCTACGCGGACAGTACCGTTTCACGCTGTCATCCGATCCTGCCAAGCGTTCGTGGTGCAGGCAAAGCGAATCCGATCTGCACTTTGTGAACCGCTTGGCTGAGGCCGAGGGCTGGTATTTCCACTGGATCCACGAAAACGTTAGCGAAGGCGACGCCCCAAAGACGACGCTCGTCATCGTTGACCGCGTCTCGACACTTCCCGACGCGAAGTCGGTCGAATTTATCCGGGCGAACGACAGCAACGAATCTGATGGTTTCGCCCATTGGGCAGCGGTGCAGACGATGCAGAGCACGCGGTACATGTCGCGTGCGTTTGATTACAAGCGGCCCGCGTCCGATTTTCAGGTTGAGAGTGGACTTGCCGCGACGAGCTATGTCACGGAGGAACGCCGCGAGAAAGTCGAGCATAGCGTTCCCGATGCGCCGATGACGGTCTACGAATCGACGGCTTACGGCTATTCCGGCTCAGACACTGGGGAAGCGCGAGCGCGACGGCGCGTGGAGATATGGGATGCGCGAGCAAGGCGATATTTTGGCGTCGGAGGCGTGCGGTGGCTCGATGCCGGTTCGCGATTTGTATTGAACGGACATCCCCGCCACGATGGCGGTGATGCGAAGAAGCGAGAGTTTTTAGTGGTCGAGGCGCGTTGGTTCATCGAGAACAACGTCCCGATCGGCCAGCAGACGGCCGAGTTTCCGCAAAGTCTTCGTGCAACGCTGGCCGAGCAGCAGGCGATTCACCGTGAGCGGTTCAAGACGCCTGGACATGAGGCGGATGGTTCGGCCGGATTTTTCGTGCTCGAAGTCGAAGCGCAGCCCACGGCTGTTGAATATCGGAGCCCGCTGGATCATCCGAAGCCGGTCATGTCGATCGAACACGCGCTTGTCGTGACGCCGGATGGCGCGGAAGCGTGGACGAACGACCGAAACCAGATCAGGGTGCATTTCGCATGGGATCGCAAGAATCCACCGGACGCCTTCAATTCTTCACCGTTGCTGTCGTCGCTTCAATCCGATACCGGGAACGGTTATGGAGCGGTTCACGTTCCGAGGGCGCGGGAATGGGTCATCGTCGGTTACTGGAACGGCGACTGTGACAAGCCGTTCGTGTTGGGACGTATCAATGGAGGCGCGACTCCGTCTCCATGGCATTCAAACGCGTTGTTGTC
Organism: Burkholderia sp. Nafp2/4-1b; assembly: GCF_003635165.1. Taxonomy (GTDB): domain Bacteria; phylum Pseudomonadota; class Gammaproteobacteria; order Burkholderiales; family Burkholderiaceae; genus Burkholderia. The sequence goes on from NZ_ML058606.1 coordinate 135,287, forward strand.
CGGGTTCAAGTCGGACGGATTCGGCAAGACCGGAGCATACAACTCGTTCGTCCACGACGATTCCACGAATCAAGGCGGAACGCGGCTGGTCAGCTATACCGGCAAGAGCTATGCGGCGCTGACGCAGGGCTACCTGATCAAGCATGACGGGAACACGCGCGGCCAGTATCTGGGTGCCGGTTTCATCCTGCACGCCGACGAGTTCGGTGCAGTTCGTGCCAGCAAGGGCCTGTCCATCAGTGCGCATTCGAAATCCTACGACGATGAGCAGATGGGCGTGGACGAGGCACGCTCGCAGTTGCAGCAGGCGGGAATGCTGGTCGAGTCGCTGTCCAGCGCAAGCACCACCGCTCAGGCGGAATCGCTGCAAACCGGCCAGGACGCGCTCAAGACGCTGTCGAAGGACATCCAGCATCCGGTGTCGGGCGATACGTCGGGCGGCGTGACGGCGGGTGGCGGTACTGGGAGTGCCAACGGATTTTCGCAGCCGAACATATTGGTATCGACGCCGAAGGACATTGCACTGGTCGCGGACAACTCGACGCATATCGTGGCCGAGAAAGAGGTCAACGTCGTCAGTAACGAGAACACTTACGTTGCGACCGGCAAGTCGTTTGTCGTGGCGGCCGCGGAAAAGGTGAGCTTCTTCGCGCAGAAACTCGGCGCGTTCTTTGTGACGGCGAAAGGTCCGATCAAGCTGTCGGCCAACACGGATGACGTGAACATCAATGCGGGTAAAGACGTGACCGTGAAGGCCAAGCGCATTGTGCTCGACGCCGATGAAATCATCATCAAGGCGGGCGGCTCGTACACCCGTTGGGTGGCGGCTGGCATTGAAGACGGTACGCAAGGCCCGCGCACGATCAAATCGGCATCGCTCAGTCGTCAGGGGCCGAGTTCGATTGCGCAGCATATGAACAGCCTGCCGCAGGCCAAGTTTAACGATCCGTATGTGCTGCGCGATCGCGTCACGGGCGAGGTGCTGAAAAACCACCCGTACGAACTCATCCGCGGGGACGGCACACGCCTGACCGGGATGACGAACGAGCTGGGGCACGTGGCCGAGCAGAAGAGCGAGGATATCGAGAAGCTGGCGGTGCGTGCATTGCGGCCGAAGCCGAACGGTCCTGCGGCATGAACCCGATAATCGATGGTCGAATCTGAAGAACGACAATGAGCGAAAACACAGATCAATCGGGCGGCGGATCGCCGTTCAGTGACGATGCCGAGAACGAAGTCGTCCGGCAAGTCGGTCGCACGGACAAGGATGGGGCGTCGGTCGGGCATTTTACGTTGACGCCGGCGAGCGACACGCGCTCCAAAGAATTGCTGTGCGACGTGCGGCCAATCATTCCGGTAATCTTCCTGCCAGGCGTGATGGGCTCGCCGTTGGTGAACGCCGAAACCGGTGACGAGATATTTTTTGCACCGGAGACGGATGGCCTATTGGGGAAGGCGGGCGCGTTACCAGCGCTGATCGGCATGTGGTTCAAGGGCGCGTCCTCGCGGGAAACGCTGTTCGACCCGACCCGGGCGGCCGTCACCCCGTTCGGGCCAGTCAGTGCCGGCAAGCACGAAAAGGATGCCGAAGCAGATCAGTACGTGGACGAGAAGGAGGCCATTCGGCGGGGGTGGGGCTCAGTGTATCGGTCGAGCTATCAGCCGATGTTGGCGTGGCTGCAGGAGCAATTGAACGAGCCCATGCATTTGGGGAAACATAAAGGGCCCTGGATTGAAGGCGACCCTGACGGCAAGAAATGGGCGCTCAAGCCACTGCTGGACACCTCGCCTTCGGACTATGGCGCGATCGATGCGGGCGCGCTAGGCCGCGGGCAGCCGATCACGAAAGACTCCGAAGTGTTCAAGCACTTCATGAAATACCAGTACCGAGTGTACGCAATCGGCTACAACTGGCTGCAATCGAATGAAAAATCGGCGAAACAGGTGATCGAAGGCTCGGATTTCGAGGACAAGAAGACCGGCAAGATTACGCGCCTGATGGGCATCAAGGAGATCATCGAGGAGAACCATAGCGGCAAGGCGATCATCCTCACGCACTCGATGGGCGGGCTAGTCGCACGGATGGCGATCGCGATGCACGGTGGAGCGGACCTGATGCATGGTGTATTCCACAACGTGCTGCCGGCGACCGGGGCGCCGATCGCGGCGAAGCGGTTCCGCACTGGTGGCGGCAGCGAGGGCGGAGTGAACGGGTTCATCAATGGCGCGCTGCTCGGGAGCGATGCCGACGAGTTCGTGGCGGTGGCCGCGAATGCGCCGGGGCCGCTCGAATTGCTGCCCATGCCGGATTACCACAACGGGGAGGCATGGTGGATCTTTTCGCGGCTCGACGGCACTCCGGTGATGAAGTTTCCGAAGGAAGGGAGTGCTTACAAGGAGATTTATGCCAATACCAAATGGTATGGATTGGTACCTGAGGAATCGGTATCGCTGCTCGATCCGACAGGAGCTGTAAAGAGGCGACTGGACGATTTAGGGCGTGGGGACACAGTTCTTAGTAATTTCCAAGCATTGATGGGGGACGTCGTTACGGTAAATCAAAACAAGATAAAAAATAAATACCATGATAAGACTTACATTTCCTATGGCGACGGGGCTTTGCTGCCTAAAGGGCAGGCTGCCTCAAGCAATGAGCCGAGCAAATCTGCGATCGAGAAGGGCAAGGACCTCGATGAGCTGTTGGCATGGGGTACGGTGATCTGGAAGGGCAACGTGCCGGCCGGCGTAACGGAGGAAGAACTGCGCGCTGCTCGGTTCCTCGGTGAGAAAAACGACGATTCCCACACAGGGACGCTGCGCGTGCACCTGGACTCGCGTAATGTCACTGTCGAGTTCGAAGTGCAGAAAGTGGCGAAGCTGCCACCGGGCTGTAAGACGCCCGATCCTGAGAAGAACGGCATCATCGCAGGCGACGGTACTGTGCCGGCCTGGTCGGCCGAAGCGCCCGCGTATGGCTTGAACGGGGGCGCAGCCCACGGTGTACAAATGGTGTTCGACCAAGGAGGGTATGTGCATCAGGAAAGCTATAACCATCCATGGGCGCGCTGGGCGCTCCTCTACAGCATTGTGCAAATCGCGCACGATGCCCCGGAGCCGAAATGCTGACCAGAATTGGCCGACTCCTATTTTTAGTGATGGGCGTGTGCGCCTGTTCGATGACCTTTTCCGTGGAATCGACGATGACGAATCCTTTGTTATCCAAGCCGCGCCCGTGGTGTATCGGGCGCTTTGTGTTCCAACGACCTGCGACCAGCGAAATCACGAATCAGCGGTACGCGTTTCGAGGAGAAAAGCTGGAGACACAACACAATGCGTCGATTGCCGCATATCGGGCAAAAGTAAGTGATTTGGAGAAGACCCTAAAGACAAATATACGCATCGATCCGAGTGACAACAACAAGCCAACGAATCGGGCCTGGCTGGAAAGAGAGGTCTCACCAAGAAGCGATTCCAAGGCTTTTGCTTATCAGATGTCATACACTGACGGGATAAGGCTGCCATTTAAATCTGAGGGATTTGTTTTTGACGGCGATGAAATATTTCATACGACGGGATCATTTGGTCCAGATGCGTTGAGCAGATTTGAAGGGTTTTATACTGATCTATATCGCCGCCTCAAGGCGCGCGATAACTGGTCCGTGCCGACCGAAGCGGGATTTTGTTTCGATGGCGGGATCGTCACGGGTTCTTCGACCTATCCCGAAGAAGCCAGCCAGTCGTTCGCTCTCATGCCGGGGCGGCCGGCGCTACTCGCCATTCAGACGCGCAAGTCGATGAGCGAGGACCAAGGGCAACCATTGACCAAAACCCTTCCCGATCTGCGCGCGAAAATGGATAAGGTTTCGAGCGGCAGCTACCGCATCCTGCGACAAGGCAAGCGCACGGTGGCCGGAATGGATGCCGAGGAAGTGTTGTTCGCGCTGAAGGAAGGCGAGATCACGTCCTATCGCTTCTACCTGCTTGCGCCGGGCGATCCGAGCACGCTGGCGAAACCACATACCGCTATTCAGTTGCTGCTCGGGGCGAGCAGTCCCGATTTGAAGCCTGACGAGGCAACGTCACCGGTGGACGAGGCCGGCGCCCTGCAAACGTGGGACACACTGCTGAACAGCCTGCGACTGCGGCCTGGCGCAGTCTGAGCGGGGGCGACATGCGACGCTACGACATCGTGAAGGGTGACACGACGACAGTCGGAGGCATCGTGCAGGGTGGCGACGGACAAGACATTCTGCACGACCGCGAACAAGCGTATGAGCACGATCCGGTGTGGTGCCCGGTGTGCAAGACACTCGGCGTGATCGAGTGCGACGGCCCACGTCATTCGAGCACCGGACCGGACGGTCGGCAGGCAGCGTTGAGTGACGACCTCTGTCGGTGCGCATGTCCCATGCCGCCGAAACTGGTGGCGTCCCAGTCGGTATCGTATATCGAGGTCTGAGCGACCGAGAACGACACGCTCCGAACGATCGCCGGTCGGGGTAGACGGCGAGTCCGCTTGCCGTACGGATGCATTATGACAGGGGATGTACCCTGACGACATATCAATGCACCGCCGATGGCAGTTGGGAAGTTTGCGCTGATATGCCGCCAGAACAGGATGCTGAATATGATCTTTACAATCGAGCGCTGCAGTTAAACGGAAAATACTCTCAAGGAACACCTCCGTCAACCAGCGTAATCTTCGAGGTTTTACGTTTCGGGCGATGTATCAATGAACAAGCTAATGCGAATTTTAACCATTGGCGAAAGGTGAATACTCCTGCCGGTCAGGGATGGGTCAACCTGTCTGGCCAGGCCGTTCAGGCATATAGTGACGCTGATTTTCCAGAATGGGCGGGATGGAATTTTATTCAAGACGATTCGACGAAAACTAATCTCTGTGACTCGTCAACGTTAAAGAAATGGCTGCTGGATGCTTCTGGTGAGACGCAAATTGATCATGCCGGAATGGTAGGCGCACTGCAGAACGCAGCTCTCAGAAAACGTCTTGCACAGGTGGTGTGCCGATTTTCTACAGAATGGTCTGCTAGCAATTTGGATGAGCTCTATGGTTGGTTAAAGACCGAACATGAGGCATTAAGCGCTCCGCTCTCCGATGATGATTTCAAGTTGTTTGAAGGGCATGTGCGGGCTTTGGCATTTTGGGAGAAAATTCAAGGCGAGAAGCCAGCGGCTGATGATTGCTGGCATTGGCCGCCTACAGCATTTATTCGACACTTTATGAAGTGTAAGTGGTTTAGTGAGGATGAGTTTAAGCAAATTTATCCATCTGCTTCTGCGAGTTCGGTCCAGAAATATCGAACAAGCATCAACAAGACGGTAAATAAATATTGCTTGACCACAACCCTCAGGCTGTCGCATTTTTTTGGTCAAGCCTCCGTCGAGTCGGGTCAACTTCGCTGGATGGCCGAGCTTTACAATGGTGATCCATACGAATATTTTAGAAAGTACGAGAAGGCTAAGAACTATGCAGGATGGCTCGGGAATGTAGAGTGGAATGATGGCGGAAAATTCCGGGGTAGAGGTTTCAAGCAGCTAACTGGACGGGCAAATTATTCAAAATATTTTGTCTATCGGGGTTGGTTGCAAAAATCTTCCTTCGCAGAGGTGTGGTGGAACGATGCGCGCTGGTGGGGTTTTACTCCTCCCTATCATTCGGCCCAGCATAAGGATTTGACACCGATTCAAAATTCAACAACTGTTGCTCAACTCATTTCGACCTTGAGACCGCCAATTATTTCGAATCCTGATATTGTGTCAGACGATGCCTATGTGTCTATTGATACGGCAGGATTTTTCTGGGCGAAGAATTTGCTGCTTGGTATTGCTGATAGGGACGATGCAATAAATTTGACAAATAAGATCAGAGGGGATCATGCTTCTACGGCGGCGGATTTTCCTGCCGATGCTCATTTCCCTCAGAGATTGTCGGAGGCGGGAAGAATTAAGGGGATTTTATCTTGAGATCGAAATTTTGGTTTTTCGCTATTCTTTTTTTTGCGGGATTGCGCGGGGTTTGGGCTGCGAGTCCATCTGATGTTACTTTTTTGGCTAAGTCGGGTGGTAAGTCTTTCACATTTGTTTGCGAAGTCGGTCAGCCCGAAATTAAGGTGTTTGCAGGTGATAAGACCGGCGGGGAGGCGGGTGTATTAATTGATCAGAAGTTGGACGACTCGGACAATTGTGTTGAGGCGGAATGGATCGTAAATCAGCTGACTGAATCAGATGTCACGCTGGTTATGATAAATCCTGGAAGATTGGGAGCCAATGTCCAAATGAATGTATACGCGTTGCATGGCGGTAAGGCGACATTTGCCGGATATTTGCCCGTCGGAGCAGATTATGTTGGGAAAGCACGGTACTTCTATGATTTCGACCAGGCCGACGGATTGTGGAGAAGGGTTTATGAGGTGGTTGGCGGGAAAATAATTTTGGATAGAGAAATTCAGCTTATGCAATCTGGGAGCGTGTGTGTTGATAAGGGTGGGATCGTAGGTGCTGATTCTGCGTGTGGCGGCAGGAGATTAAAGGCCAGTGCAAAGAAGCCACTGTGTATAGTATATGAGGGGCGCGTTGGGAAGATTTCGCCGACCAAGAATTGTTCTGGATTGACTGGCCGTTCTGGGTAATTGCATCGAAATAAGGCTGTGTTATGGATGTTTTTTGATTGCCTCAATTGTGATGTTTTTTAGGCCGAGGTGTGATGGTATGCTGAACGCTATTCGAATGGGCGATTCGACTGATCACGGTGGTGAGGTTGTTGAGGCGTCACGAATTATGAAGATAAATGGGCGAGGGGTTGCGAGAAAAGGGGATAAAATAAAGTGTCCAATTCACCCAAATGTTAATCCGAATGTGATCGAAGAGGGTGATCCGAATATCAAGGATCACGGTGTTCCGATTGCACGGCAAGGCCATCTTGGCACATGTGGTTGTCGTTTAATTTCTAGCCTTGCATGACATGGCGCGAGGCATGCTGCCGTGGTTTGGATTCCCGTTAAGTGCATCACGTTGACCCGCAATAAATCATCTTGGTGCATGTGGTGCTTCATTATCGTTGAATGGAAGCTGGAAACGATCGTATCTTAAATATTTGCGAGTACCTTGCAGTTGCAGGGTTCACGCTGTCAACTCGTGCGTGACAGGGTGCGCTTAATCAGTACCGGTTCCCCTGCAAGAACAATCACGTCTCCTCTCGGTCACGAGCGAGTCTTTGGTGTTCCATCCGCCTTCCGCTCGGGTTCTGGTGGGCCGGACTTCGGAATAGGAAAGCGCGGGGTCGACAGGGGAATTGAGCTCCCAGTGCACACGCAGATGGTCATTGATGGAACGAATGGAGTGGTGGGGCGCTTCCTGGAAATGCTCTTCGTATGCGGTATGACGCCCGGAAGCGGGTGCACAGGTAACTGATCAGATGCGCCATCGGCGTGAGCGGGGGGAGTCTGTGAAGGCCCGACGTCACCGGTCGAAGTCAAGTTGGTAGGCGTGGTTACGTCGCAGGAAATTCCCAAGCCCATGCCGACGCGCCGGTCATGTCGTCGGGCGGATAATTGCTATCGCCTCTCCATTACAGCGCGGCCGACGAATTCGGGTGGTGGGCGGCCGAGTCGCGAGGGACTGCCATCTCGCGATTCCTTATGGAAGTCGCGCAGATGGTAGCAGTAGCAATAGCTCTACGGCGCACCAAAGAAAAAGGGGTTAGCATCAGCTAACCCCTTGATTCCTTTGGTCGGAGCGATAGGATTCGAACCTACGACCCTCTGATCCCAAATCAGATGCGCTACCAGGCTGCGCTACGCTCCGACGAGCCAAAGATTCTATCGCGCAATCGGTGTCGGGGTCAATCACGTTATTCATACGGCGCATGTCATCACGAATCGCTCACGATTGGCGACAATTCGGATCATGACCGTCCGGCACGCAAGATGCGCGTTCGGATCGTTCGCCCACGCATGGAGAGACATCATGATGAACCTGATCCTGTGGCGCCACGCCGAAGCCGAAGACCACGCGGCAAACGACCTCGCGCGCCAACTGACGACCCGCGGGCGCAAGGAGGCGCAGGCGATGGCCAAATGGCTGCGCGGCCGGCTCGAATCGAGCAGCGTGATCCTCGCGAGCCCGGCGGCGCGCACCGTGCAGACCGTCGAGGCGCTGACGGACCAATACCGGACGATCGATGCGCTCGCGCCGGGCGGCAGCGTCGACGACGTACTCACGGCGGCCGGCTGGCCCGATGGCATTGCCCCCACGGTCATGATCGTCGGGCACCAGCCGACGCTCGGCAGCGTCGCCGCGCAATTGATTGCCGGCAACGGCGACAGCTGGAGCATCAAGAAGGGCGGCATCGTGTGGCTTGCAAGCCGCACGCGAGACGGCAGCCGTCAGGCTGTGCTGCGCGCGCTATTGCCGCCGGACCTTGTGTAAAAAGGGTTGAAGGCATTGGTCATACGTTTTTGCAGGCTTTCTGCTAAAGTCAATTCGGCGACACGTCATTGAAAGGACACGGTCGTGCCACAGAATGGTAACGGCCGGTTACTACATTGGCTGGCATGTCGTCCTATTCCTTACGACCAGGAAAGCCTAATGCGAGAACTGCCGACGCCTACGCTCCCTTTTGCCTCGCTGCCCCTCGACACCACGCGGCGTCATCTGCCGCGCGCTGCTGAAACCGTCACATCCGAGTACCGTCTGCGTGCCGCGTGGGCGCGCACGGAAGACGAACTGCGCGAGGCCCAGCGCCTGCGTTACACCGTATTCGCCGAAGAGATGGGCGCGCAGGTCAGCGGCCCGTCCGGTCTCGACGTCGATCCGTTCGATGCCTACTGCGACCACCTGCTGGTGCGCGATCTCGATACGCTGAAGGTGGTCGGCACGTACCGCGTGCTGCCGCCGCACCAGGCAGCGCGAGTCGGCCGTCTGTATGCGGAAGGCGAATTCGACCTGTCGCGCCTCACGCACCTGCGCGGCAAGATGGTCGAAGTCGGCCGCTCGTGTGTACACAGCGACTACCGCAGCGGCGCCGTGATCATGGCGCTGTGGGGCGGTCTCGGCGCCTACATGACGCAGAACGGCTACGAGACGATGCTCGGCTGCGCGAGCGTGTCGATGGCCGACGGCGGCCACTATGCGGCGAACCTGTATCAGTCGCTGTCGGCCAATTCGCTGACGGCGCCGGAATACCGCGCGTTCCCGCACACGGCGCTGCCGGTCGACGAACTGCAGACGGGCACCGTCGTTGCGCCGCCGCCGCTGATCAAGGGTTATTTGCGCCTCGGCGCGAAGATTTGCGGTGCGCCGGCGTGGGATCCCGACTTCAACTGCGCGGATTTCCTGACCCTGTTCCGACTGTCGGACATCAACGCCCGCTACGCTCGCCACTTCCTGGGCTGAGCCCACGCGATAACTGCGCGGCCCACACGGCGCGCACGCGTGCGAACGCCGTCGCGCGGCAACTGCCACGCGACGGCGTTCGGTCATTCGGACTATGCTGGTCTATCCGGCCCTGTTAATTCGAACGGTACGCAACGACCACCGTGCGGTACGCACGTCATGCTGGACCGCGCGTGCAGCGGCCCGGCGTCAGGGCGGCTTGCCTGGTGTGCTTGCTAGTGCTTGCGCCGCCAGTCGAGCAGGTGGTGTTCCGCCATCCAGTGATGGATCATCCCTTCGCCGCTATGGCTGCGCTTGTATTCGCGCGCCTCGAAATAGGAGAGGGCGACGAGCACCATCAAACCGATGACCAGGCCGATCAAGCCGGCGATCTCTTCAGACGTCATGGCAGCCTCCTTTCAACGGCACAACGCCATGCGTACATAGTAGAACATGCGCGGGACGACCCCTAACCCGGAATTCCGCTAGACTCGGCGCGGTCCTGGCGCGCGATGGGCGCGCCGCTTTCCGGAGCCTTCCCGATGACGCGTTTCATGCTGGCCGTACTGGCCGCATCCATTCTTGCCGGCTGTTCCGGCGATCCCCGCGCGGCCCGTCGCGGCCATCCGCCGCAAGATCCGGCCGATTACCACGGCGTGCCGACCGACATGACGCCGCCGTCGATGCTCGGCCAGCCGGCGCCGTCGGCGCCCCCCGCGCAGTAACCGAAACGACGGTTAGCGTCGGCCCGCGCGACGCTCAAGCGCCGGCCGCGGGCGCGTCGGCGCCGATCCGCCGGATCAGCGCCGGCAGGTAGCGTGCGAGAGTCGCGCCGCGCGCGACCATGAACAGCAGCAGCGCGAACCACAGCCCGTGATTGCCGAACGGGCCGACGACGGCGAGCGTCGCGGCAATGAAGATCGCGAACGATGCGATCATCGCGCGCATCAGCGATTGCGTCTGCGTCGCGCCGATGAACACGCCATCGAGCAGGAATCCCCACACCGACACGATCGGCGAGACCGCCGCCCACGGCAGGTAGCGCAGCGCGAGCGCGCGGATCTCGGCCTGGTCGGTCAGCCGCGCGACGATCCAGCCGCCGGCTGCCCAATAGACGAGCGTGAACAGCAGCGCGCCGAGCGCGGACCACAGCAGCGTGACGCGCACGGCCTGCCGGAAGGCGCTGCGGTCGCGCGCGCCGGCTGCCGCGCCGACGAGCGCCTCGGCCGCATGCGCGAAGCCGTCGAGCCCGTACGCCATGAAAGTCTGGAAATTCAGCAGCAACGCATTGGCCGCAAGTGTCGCGTCGCCTTGTTTCGCGCCGAGATGCGCGAACCAGCCGAATGCGCCGAGCAGGCACAGCGTGCGCAGGAAAATGTCGCGATTGAGCGCGATCAGCCGCTTGAGTGCTGCACGGTCGGCCAGCGCACGCGCGGCGAGCGGCGCCAGGCCGCGCGGTCGCAGCCGCCACAGCATCCACGCGCCGAGAGCGAAGCCGCACGCGTCGGCGGTTGCCGTCGCGGCGCCGATTCCCGCGATGCCCCAGCCGAAGCCGTACACGTACAGCAGCACGGCGCCGATGTTCACCGCGTTGATGAAGATCTGCGCGACCAGCGCGAGCCGCACGCGCTGCACGCCGAGCAGGTAGCCGAGCACGACGTAGTTCGCGAGCGCGAACGGCGCGCTCCAGATCCGGGCATGGCCGTAGGAGAGGGCCGTCGCACGGACGGCGTCGCTGCCGCCCAGCGCGCTCAGCGTGAACGACAGCAGCGGCACTTGCAGCGCAAGCACGGCGGCGCCGAGCGCGAACGCGACGATCAGCGCACGCAGCACGTTCAGGCGGATGCCGGCGGCGTCGCCGGCGCCGTGCGCCTGCGCGACGAGGCCGGTCGTGCCCATGCGCAGGAAGCCGAAGCCCCAGAACACGAAGTTGAAGAACAGTCCACCGAGCGCGACGCCGCCGAGATACTGCGCACCGTCGAGGTGGCCGGCGACGGCGGTGTCGACCGCACCGAGGATCGGCTGGGTCAGGTTCGCGAGGACGATCGGGAACGCGAGCGCGAGGACGCGCCGGTGCGTGACGGTGGCCAACCCGGCGGCCGACCCGGCGGCCGACCCCGCGCCGTCCGCGTGCGGTAATGCGGATTCGGACATGGCGGACGCGTCAGGCGCGTTCCTGCACGCAGACCCACGGCGACACGACGACCGCCCACAGCTCCGGATTGCGTGCCGCGAAGTCGGCGGCCGTTTCGGCCGGCATGCGTGCGACGAGGCCGGACGACAGCCAGCGCGTGACCTGTTCCGCATCGTCGCCGGCGATCGCTTCCGCGACGCTGACGAGATCGAGATCGCGCGCGACCGACAGCAGCTTGCCCTGCGCGAAGAAGCGTTCGAGGTCGCACCAGTCGATCTTGGCGGTTTCGCCGAGGAGTTTGGCGTAGAGCGGGCTGTGCGACGCGCCCGTGGCGGATTCGTGTTGGTCGGAGGACATCGTTGGTGTACTGAAAAGACTACGTGGGCGCCACTATAAACCATCCGGGTGCGCGGCCGGCCGCCCGCGCCCGGGTCACGCGTTGCGCAACGCGCGGCGCACGATCTTGCCGGTGGCCGTCATCGGCAGGCCGTCGACGAACGCGATCGCGCGCGGGTACTCGTGCGCGGCGAGGCGCGTGCGCACGTGCGCTTGCAGCGCCTGGACGAGCGCATCGTCGCCGGCGTGGCCGGGGTTCAGCACGACGAACGCCTTCACGATCTCGGTGCGCGTCGGGTCCGGCACGCCGACCACGGCGGCCATCCGCACCGCCGGATGCGTGAGCAGGCAGTCCTCGATCGGCCCCGGGCCGATCCGGTAGCCGGCGCTCGTGATCACGTCGTCGTCGCGGCCGACGAAGCGCACGAAGCCGTCGGCGTCGATCGTGCCGGTGTCGCCCGTGAGCAGGTAGTCGCCCGCGAACTTCTCGCGCGTCGCTTCAGGATCGCGCCAGTATTCGATGAACATCACCGGATCGGGGCGGCGCACCGCAATGCGGCCTTCGACGCCGGGCGGCAGCGGCGTGCCGTGCGCGTCGACGATCGCGACCGTGTGGCCGGGCACGGCCTTGCCGATCGCGCCGGGCTGCGCATCGAAGAGCGCCGCGCACGACGACAGCACCATGTTGCATTCGGTCTGCCCGTAGAACTCGTTGATCGTCACGCCCAGTGCGTCGCGCCCCCAGGCCGTGAGTTCGGTGCCGAGAGATTCCCCGCCGCTCGCGACCGACTTCAGCGCCAGCTTGTGGCGCTCGCGCGGTGCCGGCACCGTGCGCATCAGCTTCAGCGCGGTGGGCGGCAGAAACGCATGGGTCACGCCGTGCCGCGCCATCAGCGCGAACGCGGCCTCGCCGTCGAACTTCTCGAAGCGGCGCGCGAGCACCGGCACACCGTGATGCCACGACGGCAGCAACACGTCGAGCAGGCCGCCGATCCACGCCCAGTCGGCCGGTGTCCAGAACAGACGCGCATCGCGTGGAAAGCACTGCTGCGACATCTCGACGCCGGGCAGATGGCCGGGCAGCACGCGATGGGCATGCAGCGCGCCTTTCGGCTTGCCGGTCGTGCCGGACGTATAGATGATCACGGCGGGATCGTCGGCGGCGGTGTCGGCCGGCACGAACTCCGGCGATTCGCCGGCGAGCGCGGCGTCGTAGCCCAGTACACCGCGCGCGTCGGGCACCTCGTCGCCGATGCAGTAGCACGTACGCAGCGTCGGCAGTCGGGAGCGCAGCGGCGCGATCTTCGCATAGCCGGCCGCGTCGGTGACGAGCGCGGCGGCTTCGCTGTTCGCGAGCCGGTATGTGAGCGCGTCGGCGCCGAACAGGGTGAACAGCGGCACCGCGATCGCGCCGAGCTTGTACGCGGCGAGATGCGCGATCGCCGTTTCGGGGCCCTGCGCGAGGAAGATCGCGATCCGGTCGCCGCGTTGCAAACCGGCACGCGCGAAGCTGTTCGCGAGCCGGTTAGAAGCATTCTTCAAGTCGTCGAACGTGATGCGCGACACGTCGCCTTGCGCGGTTTCGTGGATCAACGCGAGGCGTCCGCTGCCGTCGGCCCACTTGTCGCAGACGTCCACGCCGATGTTGTAGCGAGCCGGAACGTCCCACGCGAAGCGGGAGAGCAGGTCATCGTAGCGATCGCCGGCGGGTAGCATCGCGTGTCTCCTTGGCGTCGATCGTCGCTGCGGTCGATGGATTACATCGGTATTTCACGCGACCAAAACCACAATAGCGTCTGATGGATAAGGGAATGTTCGAACTCGTCTAATCGCGACGGCTCAGTGCACGATTCCATAATGACGCATAAGATCACGACAAAACAGTGATGTGACCATGGATTTGCTTTTGATAGCTGCGGGGTTCAGCCTGTTCGGAATCGGGGCGTTGGTGGCGTTTGCCAGCCGCGTCGATCCGTTGTCCGGCCGGTTCACCGGCCGTCTGCGCAAGCGCTGACACGACCTTCCCGATATTTCTCGCGACGACATGCGATGCATGCCGGCATCGCGTGTCGTCTGTCGTCACCCGTGGCGCGTTCAGCGCGCCGGCAGGTAGCGAGCCGGATCGATCGAGCGGCCGCCGTAGCGCAGCTCGAAGTGCAGCGCGACGCGATCGCTGTCGCTGTTGCCCATCTCCGCGATCGTTTGCCCCTGCGTGACCGACTGGCCTTCCTTCACGAGCAGCGCGCGATTGTGCGCGTAGGCCGTCAGGTAATCGGCGTTGTGCTTCAGGATGATCAGGTTGCCGTAGCCGCGCAAACCGTTACCCGCATAGACGACCGTGCCGGGCGCAGCGGCCAGCACCGGCGTGCCCGACGCGTTCGCGATGTCGATGCCCTTGGATTTCGAACCGTCGAACGTGCGCACCACGTTGCCGGCCGCCGGCCAGATCAAAGCGATGCTGCTGGCCGGCTTGACGGCCGACTCGACCGGCGCGGAAGGCGCCGGACGGCTGCGGCCGGCGGTGCCCGTGCCGGTGGTTGATGCGGTCGTCGTGCCGGGCGGCGGCGCGATGCGCAGCACCTGGCCGACCTCGATCGCGTCGGGGTTCGTGATCTGGTTCCAGCGCACGATGTTCGCCGTCGACGTGCGATTCTCGCGCGCGATCTTGTAGAGCGTGTCCCCACGCTCGACGCGGTAGTAACCGGGGCCGACGGGTGCGGAGCCGCACGCGACCAGCAGTGCGGCGCAGGCGGCCGCGAAGAGCCGCTTCGTTGTTGTTCCGAACATTGAACCTCGCAAAACCCTGCCGCGGGTGACGCGGCAGGCAATACAAAACGTCAGATTTTAACGGGTTCGACCTGAGCACCGCAGTTTCGAGCCGCAAGCGCGGCTGGCGCGCACCGGTTCGATGCGTTCGATATCAGCCTGCGAGCGGCAGCACGCGGATCCGCAGCGTGGCCGTTTCGGTCGCGCCCGGTGCGAGCGTGCGCAGCCCGAGACCGTTGTGGATCGCGTCCGGCAGGCCCAGCCACGGCTCGACGCAGTAGAAGTCCGATTCCGGCTTCTCGGTCCACGTCGTGACTGCATACCACGGGATCGAGCCCGGGACGTCGAGCGCGATCTCGATCGTGCGGCCGCGGCCCGGCATCACGATGCGGACCGGCGTGGGCGGCACGCCGTCGAGGCAGTGGAAGCGGTCGAGGATGTCCGCGTCGCCGAGGCTGTACGTCGCTTCGCCGGGTTCGGGCGTGCTGATCGAGCCGTCGGCGAGTTGCATGCAGCGGCGCGTCGGAGGCAGTTCGAGCGTGGTCTGCGCGCGTTCGCCGTGCGGCAGCGCGAAGTAGAAGTGGTGGCCCGCGTAGTAGGGCAGCGGCGTGTCGCCGCGATTGGTCGTGACGAACGCGACGTCGAGCGTGTGCGCGTCGGCGAGCCGGTAAGTCGTTTCGAAGCGGAAATCGAACGGGTAGCTGTCGCGCAGCGCGTCAGTCGCGTCGAGCGTCATCGACAGCGCGGCGCCGTCGGCCGAAGGCTGGGCGGCGAACGGCAGGTCGCGCGCGAAACCGTGCATCGGCAGGTCGCGGACCACGCCGGCGGCATCGCGCCAGCGACCCAGTTCGCCGTCGACGCGATGGCGACCGAGGAACGGGAACAGCAGCGGATTGCCGCCGCGCACGCGCGCGAGGTTGCTCCAGTCGGCCGATTCCGGCCAGAAGATGACCGGTTCGCCGTCGACATGCCACGACAGCAGGCGACCGCCGAATTGCGGGGCGACCCGAACGAGCGACGGGCCGGCGTGAAGTTCATGAATATCGTGCTGCTGGAAGATCGGCATGGCGAATCGGTATGAACGGGTGGGTGGGGTGCACGGTGGCGCGCTCCATTATCGGGCCGCGCGGCGCTCGGGGAAAACCCTTCTCGGGAAATTGCGAGTTTTTCAGATTGCCGACGGTCCGGATAATGCATCCAAACCGGTGATGTTGCCGGGTCATGACACTTTGTGGAGAGGCCATGGATCTGGCAATGGCAATGGGAATCGCACTGTTCGGCATGTTCACCGGCAGCACGGTACTATTTTTCTACCAGCTCGGCCGCTGACTGCAATTTGTGCCGGATTCGAAAGGCCCGCCATGCAAATGGCGGGCTTTTTGCTTTCTGACGGCTTACATATTGCAAGCGTTTGTGTGCATTGCCGCAATAACCAGTCAAATGCCTTGGCGCCGTAATCCTGGCTGTGCATAATCGGGGCGCGTTTTTTCGGACGCGCGCTGCGTCGTCCGCTTTCCTTCCCGATTGATCACCACTAAAAGGACCGACGCGTGAGTCTCTGGTTTCTGGTATTCCTGAGCGTCCTGCAGGGCGTCACCGAACTCTTCCCCGTCAGCAGTCTTGGCCACACGCTGCTCGTTCCCGCGCTGTTCGGCATGCATATCGACAAGCATGCGCCGCAGTTGCTGCCGTTCCTCGTCGCGCTGCACCTCGGCACCGCGCTCGCGCTGCTGTGGTATTTCCGCGCGCGCTGGATCGCGCTGATCAGCGGCTTCTTCGCGCAGCTCGGCGGCCGCAAGAACGATGACGGGCATCTGATGTGGGCGCTTATCATCGGCACGATTCCGACCGGGATCGTTGGCCTGCTGCTCGAGAAGCGCATCGAGCGCGTGTTTCACGACCTGCGGATCGTCGCGATCGCGCTGATCATCAACGGCGTGCTGCTGTGGGTCGGCGATCGGATTCAGCGCAGCCGTGCGCACCAGCCGCCCGAGAAGATGACGTTCAAGCAGGCGTTCTTCGTCGGTCTCGCGCAGATCGGGGCGCTGATTCCGGGTTTCTCGCGCAGCGGGCTGACGATGATCGCCGGTAACGTAGCGGGCCTGACCGCGGAGAAGGCGGCGGAGTTTTCGTTCCTGCTCGGCACGCCGATCATTTTTGCGGCGGGCGTGCTCGAGCTGCCGAAGCTGTTCCATGCGCGGGATCAGCTCGCGGACGCGCTGCTCGGCGGTGTGTTGACGGCGATTGCGGCTTATCTGAGCGTGCGGTTTTTGATGCGCTATTTCGAAGGGCGCGGGCGGCTGGCTTCGTTCGGCGTGTATTGCGTGATTGCCGGGGTGTTCTGTCTCGGGTGGTTCATGCTGCATCCGCAGCCGGTTTGATGGCTGTGGCGCCGGTCGCGCGTCGCGCGTGATGTGACGCGATGATCGGGTATAATTTCGGGCTCGGCTTCATGCCGGGCCCGTTTTGTTTTCGGGGCTTTGCGTTTCGCGATCTTGGTCGCGTTGCTCGAAGCCTCGTGTGGCGAATCGCGGTCCGGGTCGTGTGGCCGTGTCTCTTCTCCGCGACCGCCCTTAGCTCAGTTGGATAGAGCAACGGCCTTCTAAGCCGTAGGCCGCAGGTTCGAATCCTGCAGGGCGGGCCAACAATCTCCCTTGTGCACCAAGCCATAGGCGGCTTTCGAAAGCTTCCGACGTCTGATGCTGATCCACCAATATTGACCAAACCTTGACCGCATCCAGCATGCGCGGCCAGGTGGCTTGCCGAGCGGTGGTTCGGCGGTCGTGCGCGGGGCCAGGTGAGTGGCCAAGTGAGTGGCCCGGCGTGTGCACCGGTTTCCGGCACCCCCGCACGATGTCGCACGTGATCGGCTGCGTCCGACACCGAATGGCGGCGATCCGCGCGATCACAGCATTCGAAGCATTTGAGAGCATTGTCGTTTGCGAACGACCGTGCTAAATTCCCCGCCAGCACTTGCAGTCACCGACCGAATTATCCGGTTCCGAAAACCGGAGCCAACCGGCGCACCGACGCGCGGCCGGACAGGAGACAGACGTGATGGAGCATGCATCGATCGAGCAACCGTGGATCGACCGGACCGCGCATGAGCGGCAGCCGGTGATGCGGCAAAGGCCCGCCACGCGGAGGGCGTCCCGATGAGCCTGTTGATGTCGCGACGGGATCTCGCGTTCCTGCTGTACGACTGGCTCGATGCCGATGCGCTCGCGACCTTGCCGCGTTATGCGGAGCACAGCCGCGAGACGTTCGATGCAGTGCTCGACACCAGCGAGCGGATCGCGGCCGACCTGTTCGCGCCGCATGCGGCGCGCGCCGATCGCGAGGAGCCGCAGTTCGACGGCGAGCGCGTGACACTGATCCCCGAAGTCGAGCCAGCCGTGCGCGCCTTCGCGGAAGCCGGCCTGATCGCCGCAGGCCAGGACGAAGCGTTCGGCGGGATGCAACTGCCGAAACTGATCGAAGCCGCGTCGTTCCTGTTCTTCCAGGCCGCCAACATCGCGACGGCCGCGTATCCGTTCCTGACCGTCGCGAACGCGAACCTGCTGCTCGCGCACGGCAGCCCCGCGCAGATCGATGCGTTCGCGCGTCCCGAGCTCGAAGGGCGCTTCTTCGGCACGATGTGCCTGTCCGAGCCGCAAGCCGGGTCATCGCTGTCCGACATCGTCACGCGCGCCGATTTCGACGGCGAATCGCAGTTCGGCCTGCGCTACCGGATCACCGGCAACAAGATGTGGATTTCCGGCGGCGAGCACGAACTGACGGAGAACATCGTTCACCTCGTGCTCGCGAAAATTCCCGACGAACACGGGAGGCTTCAGCCCGGCACGCGCGGCATCTCGCTGTTCATCGTCCCCAAGTATTTGCCATCCGACGACGGCACTCCTCGCGGCGAGCACAACGACGTGGTGCTCGCGGGCCTGAACCACAAGATGGGCTATCGCGGCACGACCAACTGCCTGCTGAACTTCGGCGAAGGCACGCGCCATCGTCCGCATGGACGCGCCGGCGCGATCGGCTATTTGGTCGGCAAGCCGAATCATGGCCTCGCGTACATGTTCCACATGATGAACGAGGCCCGCATCGGCGTCGGCGCGGGTGCGGTGGCGCTCGGCTACACCGGTTACCTGCACGCGCTCGACTATGCACGCAACCGGCCGCAGGGCCGTCCGCTCGGGCCGACCGGCAAGGACGCCGCCGCGCCGCAGGCGCCGATCGTCGCGCATCCGGACGTGCGGCGCATGCTGCTCGCGCAGAAGGCGTACGTCGAGGGCGGGCTCGCGCTGATCCTGTACTGCGCGAAGCTGGTCGACGAAGCGCGCGCGCACGTCGATGCAGCGGTGCGCGCCGAATCCGCGCAATTGCTCGACATCCTGACGCCGATCGCGAAGAGCTGGCCGTCGCAGTGGTGTCTCGCGGCCAACGATCTCGCGATCCAGGTGCATGGCGGCTACGGCTACACGCGCGACTATCCGGTCGAGCGGCTCTATCGCGACAATCGTCTCAACCCGATTCACGAAGGCACGCACGGCATTCAGGCGCTCGACCTGCTGGGCCGCAAGGTCGGGCAGGACGACGGCGCGCTGCTGAGAACGCTCGATGCGCGCGTCGGCGCAACGGTCGAACGCGCGCGCGCCACGGACGGCGACACACGCACGCAGGCCGACGCGCTCGCGCAGCGCTGGGCGCGGCTCGTCGACGTCACGCGCGCACTGGCCGCGCTCGGCGATCCGCAGGTGCGGCTCGCGAACGCGAGCGTCTACCTGGAGGCGTTCGGGCATCTGGTGGTCGCGTGGCTGTGGCTCGACGTGACGCTCGCCGCGCACGGGCGCGACGACGATTTCCACGACGGCAAGCGTGCGGCCGCGCGTTATTTCTTTCGCTGGGAGCTGCCGAAGGTGGATGCGCAGCTCGATCTGCTGGCGAGCGTCGATACGACGACGCTCGAGATGCGCGACGCATGGTTCTGAGCGTCGCGTTGCACGGATGAAGGGCGGTGCGCGAGCAGGCCGGTACGTGTCTGCATCGTGCACCGATCGCGCGGGCGAGTCCCGCTGCGGTATCGATGCGCGGCGATGTCGCGCAAGGAGAGACGAGAACATGAAAGCCCTGCTGTGTACCGCATTCGGTCCGATCGACAGCTTGCGTATCGAGGACGTCGCGATTCCCGAACCGGCTGCCGGACAGGTGCGGATTCGCGTGAAGGCGGCCTCGCTCAATTTCCCCGATGCATTGATCGTCCAAGGGTTGTATCAGGTGAAGCCGGCGCTGCCGTTCTCGCCCGGCGCGGAATTCGCCGGCGTGATCGACGCGGTCGGTGATGGCGTGAGCGCGTGGCAGCCGGGCGACGAGGTGGTCGCGTTCACCGGCCACGGCGGTTTCGCCGAGCACTGCGTGGCCGACGCGCAGCAGATCGCGGCGCTGCCGCCGGGGATGACGTTCGAGCAGGGCGCGGCCCTCGTGCTGGCCTACGGCACGTCGCTGCACGCGCTGCAGCAGCGCGCGCGCCTGCAGCAGGGTGAGACGCTGCTGGTGCTGGGGGCGGCAGGCGGCGTCGGGCTGGCGGCGATCGAGATCGCGAAGGCGTTGGGCGCGCGGGTGATCGCGGCCGCGTCGAGTGCCGAGAAACTCGCGCTGTGCCGCGAAGCCGGCGCCGACGACACCATCGACTATGCGACCGAAGACCTGCGGCGCCGTATCGACGAACTGACCGGCGGACGCGGCGCGGACGTCGTCTACGATCCGGTCGGCGGTGCATACACCGAGGCGGCGCTGCGCGCGACCGCGTGGCGCGGCCGCTTCCTCGTGGTCGGCTTCGCGGCCGGCGAGATTCCGAAGATCGCGCTGAACCTCGCGCTGCTCAAGGAGCGCGACATCCTCGGCGTGTTCTGGGGCGACGCGGTGCGGCGCGATCCCGCGCAGCATGCGGCGAACATGCGCCAGCTCGCGCAGTGGTTCGCAGCCGGCAAGGTGCGGCCCGCGATCACCGAGCGCGTGCCGCTGTCGGGTGCGGCCGACGCGATCGCGCGGATGGCGAACCGGCAGGTCAAGGGCAAGGTCGTGATCCTGCCGGACGCGTGATTATGCCGGCGCTGGACGACGCGGCAGCGGGCCAACCGGGCGCCGGTCTTCGATCGTCGAGCGCCGTTTCCATGACGTTATCGGAGTCGTTGAGCATGCAACCTTTGTCGAATCTGAACCCCGCCGTCGCGACATCGCTCGATGCGTGGCACACGATGCTCGCGCGCAAGGATTTCAGCGAGCTCGACACGATCGTCCACCCGGACGCCGTGTTCCGCTCGCCGATGGCGTTCAAGCCGTACGGCCCGGCGCCCGCGCTGCTGCTCGCGCTGCGCACGGTCGTCACGATCCTCGAGAACTTCGAATATCACCGCCAGTTCGCGGACGACGACGGCACGAGCGTCGTGCTCGAATTCAGCGCGACGATCGGCGACAAGCGGCTGAAGGGAATCGACATGATCCGCTTCGACGTGGAGGGGCGGATCGTCGAATTCGAGGTGATGATCCGGCCGTTCAACGCGCTGCAGGCGCTCGGCGCGGAAATGGGCGCGCGACTCGGACAGCAGTTGCCGGCGTTCAAGGTGGGTGGGTGAGCGATGGCGGCGCGGACGATGCCGTCTGCGCGCGTCGGTCAGTGTTCCTAATCCTGACGTTGTAGGCTGCATCCTGGAATGGTGCCGGCGAAGCGGCGGAAAAGTGAAGCGCATCGCCTCGAGTACCGGGCCCGCGTATTGCATTGTCGGCGGACTCCGGGAGCAAACACCGTTCCGCCCGGCAAACCCGAGGCCGCGAGCCGTCGCGCATCAGACATTCATCCGAGCGGCGTGACCGCGACCGTGCGGTCGCTCCGATCATGCATCATGTGAGCCGGCGCGTCGCCAAGAAAGTCCGGCAACGTACGCGCCGGCAGCGACATCACGAAGCGGGCGCCGCCGAGCGGCGAATCCTCGAGCCGCACGTTGCCGCCATGCACGAGTGCGACGCGCCGCACGATCGCGAGCCCCAGGCCGAAGCCGCCGGTCTGCCGGTCGCGGCTCGAGTCGAGCCGCTGGAACGGTTCGAACACGCGCGCACGGTCGGCCGCCGGAATGCCGGGCCCGTCGTCGTCGACGCTCAGCACCAGCGCGCCGGCCGCATCGCGCGTCGCCGCCAGCAGCACCGTGCGCGACGCATAGCGCGTGCCGTTGCGGATCAGGTTCAGCAGCGCGCGGGCAACCAGCTTCGGATCGCATACGTGAGCGGCGGGCGCGCCGGTCGTCGACACGTCGAGCGTGAGGCCGCGATCGGCGATATCGTTCGCGACATTGCCGGCCACGCTGTCGATCAGCGCATCGACGACGACGTCCATCGGCGCGAGTTCGCTGGCACCTTGTTCCAGCCGCCCGATGGTCAGCAACTCGGTCACCAGCTCGTCGAGTTCGCGCACATCGCGCCGCAGTTCGTCGCGGCGTTCACGCATCCGGCCGCTGTCGTCGGCGTCGGCGAGCAGCGCGAGCCCGAACTCCAGGCGCGCGAGCGGCGTCTTCAGCTCGTGCGAGATGCCGTGCATCATCTCGCGCTGCTGCTTGATCGACGCCTCGATTCGCTCGGCCATGTCGTTGAATTGCTGCGACAGCTCGTAGATGTTCGAGCGCCCGGACAGCTTCACGCGCGTCGATAGCCTGCCCGCGCCGAACGAGTGGGCTGCGGCCTGCAGCTTGCGCAGGTCGCGCCAGTGATACGAGATCCACAACACGACCGCTAGCAGCGCGGCAAGCGCGAGCAGGAGATACGCGTAGATCTTGATGTCGAGGTCGAACGGCTGGTTCGGGCGCGCGTGCAGCACGGAGCCATCCGCGAGCGGCATGTAGTAATCCTTGCCGTCGTGGCTGATCGCGATCCTGCCGCCTTCGAGGTCGCGCAGCGGCGCACCGCTCAACTGGGCGCGCGCATTTGCCATCGACATGAAGTCCAAGCGTTCGTAGCCGTGCTTCGCGAGTTCGCGCAGCGCGAGCGTGCGCTGCGGACCGGGATGGCGTTCGAGATAGTCGTTCAGCACGAATGCATAGGTCGTCAGCGAGTCGCGCTGCGCCTGCGCCGCGCGCTCGTAGAAGATCCGGTCGAACGAGATCTGGATGAACGCGATCGATCCGGCCACGCACAGGATCACGATGAGGTACAGCCTGATCAACGGGCGCAGCATTTATTCGTCCCACGCGGAAGGGCTGAACAGGTAACCGCGGCCCCAGATCGTCTTGATCTTGTGCGGCTCCGACGACGCGTCCTCGAAGCGGCGGCGCAGCTTCGAGATGCCGGAATCGACCGAGCGGTCGAGCCCGTCGAACTCGATTCCGCGCAACTGCTTCAGGATGTCGTCGCGGCTCAGCACCGTGCCGGCCGCGCGCGCGAGGATCAGCAGCAGGTTGAATTCGGCCGTCTTCAGGTCGACCGGCTCGCCGCGCCACGTGACGGTGCGGTTCGGCGGCGAAATAGTCAGTTCACCGAACACCAGCGCTTCGGCCGGGGCGGCGGCCGCTACCGGCACGGCCGGCTGCGCGCGGCGCAGCAGTGCGCGGGCGCGTGCCACCAGCACGCGCGGCTCGATCGGTTTCGTCACGTAGTCGTCGGCGCCGGTTTCGAGGCCGGCGACCTGGTCGTACACGTCCGCACGCGCGGTGAGAATCAGCACCGGGACGTTGGTGAACGCGCGAATGCGGCGGCACACTTCCATCCCGTCGAGATTCGGCAGCATCAGGTCGAGTATCACCAGCGCGGGCTGGTGCTCGCGCACTGCCGCGACGGCCAGGTCGCCGCGCCGCACGACGGTCACCGCAAATTCATAGCTGTCGAGGTATTCGCGCACGAGCTGCGCGAGACGGTCGTCGTCCTCGATCAGCAGCACGCGGTATTTGAGCGGATTGTCGTTCATGGTCTCTTCGAAACGCGCGCGTCGTCCCACACCCGGACAAGCGGGCGCGCGGCGCGGCACGCGAATTTTATCCGGCGTTCCGGCGGCCCGGCCAGCAGCACGACAATCGCGAACAATCGAACACAATTGAGCACAGATTCTCCGCAGATTCGGGACAGTCTCCGCGCACGGCGGCACCTAGACTTCGGGCTTCCGTCACTCTTATCTCACTATTGTGCGCTCAACCCTTCGCCGCTCCCGTTATTGCGTGCCACTCGCCGGCCTGACTCTCGCCGCCGCCGCTCACGCGGAAAACCAGTATTCGATTTCGCTTGGCGGCGGGGTTGCGCCGCGTTACCCGGGGAGCAGCCAGTATCGCGGCGTCGTCGCGCCGGGGCTTGCCGCGAAGTTCGGCAACGGCTTCTTCATCGACAGCACCGAGGGCGCCGGCTACCGGCTGGACCTGCCGCACGGCGTGTTCGTGTCGGCGGCGGTGAACTACGATCCGGGCCGCGCGGACGAGAACCGTTTCGACCTGCCCGGTTCCGACTACCTGAAGGGGATGGGCCGGATTCCCGGCTCGGTGCTCGTCGGCGTGCGGGCAGGGGTCACGCTGTTCAATGCGGCCGAACTGAGCGTCGCGGTCGATACGCCGGTCACGCATACGTCGCGCGGCGTGTCGGGCCATGTCGACCTCGCGGTGCCCGTGTTCAAGACGGCGCAGCACGAGATCATCGTGACCGGCAGCGTGCATGCGGGCACCGGACGCTATACGCAGACCTTCTACGGCGTGACCGACGCACAGTCGATGACGAGCCGCTTCCGGCCCTATTCGACGAGCGGCGGGATCGACAGCGCGACGATGTCGGTCGCGTGGAACTGGAACGTATCGCGGCACTGGTCGGTGCTCGCGACGGGCGGCGTCACGCGCTTGCTCGGTCGCTATGGCGACAGCCCGATCGTCCAGACGCGCAGCAACTACTACGGGATGGCCGGCGCGACGTACAAGTTTTGAGCGGGTTGCCGGCGCACGGATGTCGCGCGCTTCGCTGCACGCTTTGCTCCGCGATCGCAGCCGTCGCGGCGAATCGTGTGCGGTAACATGCAGGCGGGCCCGGCAGCACGCCGGGCCGCGACCGGGAGAATTCGATGAAGAACACGATCGCGCTGCTCGCCGTACTCGTTGCGAGCGCAACCTTTGCGGGATGTGCGGACATGAACACGAAACACCCGAACGCCACTGCCGGCGGAGCCGCGCCGATCGGCGTTCCGCCGGGTGCCGCGAATGCGTGCAAGGCGGACGCCGCGCCGGACGACGCGCTGATCGGCAAGACCGAGGCCGTGCGGCCGCGCTGCTCGACGGCTGCCTGTGGCGCGTGCTCGAGCGCGACGGCCAGTCGCTGCCGGGCACGATGGACTATCGCATGGAGCGCCGCGACCTCGGTATTCGCGACGGGAAGGTGATCTGGGTGCGGCGCGGGTGAGGGGTGGTGGGTGCGGACGAGTAATGGATGACGTTGCGGCCGTCACGGCCGCAATTGCCGGGGTGGCGCACAAGCGGGTTTGCATGCCGGGCGCGCATCGGCCCGCGCGTTACTTCGAGATGTACCAGAGCGCGTCGGTGCTGACGCGTGCGGCCGGCTTCGTCGCGGCCGGGGTCTGAGACGTCTGAGGCGTCTGTGGCGTCGCAACGGCCGGCGGCGTATTCGACGTCACCGCGGTGGGCCACGTTGCCGGCGCGGTCGATGCCGTCGAGGCATTCGACGTGCTCGAGGTCGCTGCCGAACCCGACGTCGATGCCGTGTCGATATACCAGAGCGCATCGGACGATGCGGTGCGCTTGGCCGACGCATTCGCCGCCGGTTGTTTCGTTGCGGGCGCCGTGGCCGCGGCTGCCGCCGTCGCGCCCGAACGCGACGTTCCCGCTGCCGCTCCAGCGCCTGCCTGCGCGCTCGTCCCGGCGCCGCCTCGCTGCGCGCGCGCTTCGAACGGCCCGAGC
This sequence comes from Burkholderia sp. Nafp2/4-1b, assembly GCF_003635165.1. Classification (GTDB taxonomy): domain Bacteria; phylum Pseudomonadota; class Gammaproteobacteria; order Burkholderiales; family Burkholderiaceae; genus Burkholderia. Next base: position 160,838 of record NZ_ML058606.1, read on the forward strand.
TGGAAGATCAACGTTTGCGCGGGACGCGTCAGAACGGCATACGGGAATTGCAGCTCCCATGACATCAGCACGCGCCCCGACGACGTTTCGGTGAAGATCGCCGGCACGTGCTTCATGTCGCTGAACTGCACGTAGATCCGCGCGCCATCGTCGAACACCTGGGTCGGCTTGGCCTGGTCGGCGCCGGTGACGGTCCAGCCGAAGTTGTACGTGCCGGCCGGCCCGGCGGGCCCGCCTTGCGGTTGCGGCGGCGGCGCGGCGGGTGCGAGCGTGCGCGCCCGCGCGACCGGCGGCGCCGACACGCTCAGGCTCGCGAACGGGTTGTACGCCTGCGCCTGCTGCGGCGGCGTGAAGGAGGGCGGAAGGATGGGCATGGGAGTATCCGGCGAATCCGGCATGGTCCGGATTGCATCATAGACCTTGCGGGCATACGCGAGGCGCTTGTCGGGCGACGCGGCGTTGTACGCGCCGATCGCGTTCCAGTTGGCGCCCAGCTGGCGGATGTTCTGCGACAGGATCCACGCGCCGACGTACGCGTTGGTGCATGCATCGAACAGGCTTTCCCGTGTGATGCCTTCGCGTGCGAGCGTCGGCAGCCAGGTGCTGTTGATCTGCATCAGGCCGATGTCGACGGTGCCGTTCGTGTTGGTGTTGACGGCGTTCGGATTCATCCCCGACTCGACTTGCGCGATGCCGCGCAGCAGGCTCACGCTCACCTTCTGGAACGTGGCCGCGTCGTCGAGGCAGTCGGCCCGCGCGAACCCGTGCAGCGCGCACGACAGTGCGATCGTCGCGGCGATTTTCGGCGTGGCGTGGCTGATCGAACGGGCAGTCTGACGCGGCATGGCAGGATGGGGCGGAATCCGGGCGCCCGGTGCAAGGAAATTACGCAGACGCGAAGTGTGCCATAGCGCGCGGTCAAATGGCTCGCGTCAAGCTTTCCTTTGCATTTGCCGGCGCGTTTACGGCCGATTTTCGGGGTTTTTTGGGGCGCGGGCAGCGCTGTACGGCGCAATGAAATCGGTAAAAAGGCCGCAATTGCGCGCAGGCCGGCGGGCGGCTGCTATCGCAATCCTGACGCAACGCGTCAGTTGCGCCGCAAATACGGTATTGAATAGCGCGGCGATTCGGACGGAAAACGGCGAGGGCGCTTTGGAGGGCAGATTGGAAATGTACACGGCGGCCGTAGCCGCCGTGTCGCTGCAATCGCAACATGCGATCCGCGATCCGCGATCCGCGGTCAGCGGTCAGCGATCAGCGATCAGCAATCGGCGATCCGATTCCATCGACCCGCCGACCGCGCGCCACCTAACGCAGCCGGCCGCTCGTCGATCAGAAGCGGTGACGCAGCCCGAGATTGACCATCGTCTGCGAGCTCGTGCCCGCATAGCCGTACGACCCGATCGATGCCTGCGCGGCCATCGACCCGCCGTTGCCGTCGCCGGTCTGGCCGCTCGCGTGCTGATATGCAGCGGTCAGATACACGTCGGTGCGCTTCGACAGCGTGTAGTCCGCGCCGGCCGATACCTGGTGATAGGTCGCCGACGTATCGCCGCCCGAGCGCGTATAGCTGTAGCCGACGCCGACGAGCAGCGCATTGGTCGCCTGGTAGTTCACGAAGCCTTGCCCGGTGTTGTAGTGTTCGTTCGAGTTGAACACCGAGCTCGCGTCGCGGCGGTACTGCGCGTTGCTGTAGCCGACGCCGAACGTGAACGGCCCGGCGACGTACTGACCGGCGACGCGCGCGATGCCGATCGAATGCGCGCTCGCATAGCCGTTGTTGATCGGGCCGTCGAAGGTGCCATCCGACGAGCTGGTCCAGCCGTTGCGCAGCCCGTTCGACGCCGGGCTGTTGGTCGCGTGGAAGTAGCCGCCCGCGACGCTGAACGGCCCGTTGTTGTACGACACGGCGGCCGAATACGACTGCGCGGCGCCGGTGCTGCCGGCGATCCCGCCGAACGAGTACATCGCCGAGAACTGCAGGCCCGAATAGACGGCCGACGTGTACTTCACCGCGTTGTCGACGCGGAAGCTGTTGTCGTAGTTGTCGACGTCGCCCGGCGTCGCGAACACGCTCCCCAGATAGTTGTCGGCGGTGATGCCTTGCACGAGGTCGACGAGCGGATCGTACTGGCGGCCGAACGTCAGCGTGCCGTAACGGTCGCTGGACAGCCCGACGAACGCCTGCCGGCCGAACAGGCGGCCGCCCTGGCCCTGGCGGCCGTTGCTCGGGTCGAAGCCGTTCTCGAGCTGGAACAGCGCCTTCAGCCCGCCGCCGAGATCCTCGGTGCCTTTCACACCCCAGCGGCTGCCGGCGAGGTTGCCCGCGCTGCTGTTGCCGAGCATCCACGCGTTGTCCTTGCCCTGTGCATGATTCACGTACGTGATCGACGTGTCGACCACGCCGTACAGCGTGACGCTCGACTGCGCGTGCGCCGCGGGCATCGCCGCGAACCACGCGAGCGAAATCAGCGAGAGGGTCGTGCGTTTCATGTCATCTCCTTGCGTATTGGCTGTATTGGCTTGCTTGAATCGGAATGGCAGGAGACTACCGAGCCGCCGTCGAACGGCAAAAATGAAATTCTTCGATGTGACCTAAAGCAGACAGGCGCATGCTGCGGCAAGGTCCATTGAGAGATTCGAATTATTGAGAATCGCGCAGCAATCGATTTGAATTTTGAGATTGCGGGAGGCGCGCATTGCCGGATTCGTGATAATTCCACGCGGTTTTCCGTCGAAATTCGATGACGACACCTTCATCGTCGATTCATCAATGGACTATTTAACGGATTGAATCGCGCGATGTGGCGCGACTGTGGTATTGCGCGCGTCGCGCGGGTGTCGTGCGTGTCGTCTATCGTCTATCGACGACTGAGCGCCGCCGAGGTCACGATGCACCGATATCGCAGCGGCCGCGAGCGCGCAGCACGTGACGGCGATCGCGCGGCGCCGGCCGCGCGACCGCCGCACCGTCAGCAGCGCTCGGCATTGAGTGCGAGAATGCGGGCTCCGGCCGGCGCGCGCCGCGCCGCTCATCAGGGAATCCGCATGGACAGTCATATCGCTCCGGTCGAGCTGAAGAAAGCCTACCGTCTCCTCAACCACGGCCCGACCGTGCTGGTGTCGGCCCGCCATGACGGCGTCGACAACGTGATGGCTGCGGCGTGGGCCTGCGCACTCGATTTCCTGCCGCCGAAGTTGACGGTCGTGCTCGACAAGTCCGCGAAGACGCGCGAGCTCGTCGAGCGCAGCGGGTCGTTCGTGATCCAGGTGCCGACGGCCGCCCAACTGCAGCTCACGCATGCGGTCGGCAGCCACAGCTTGGCCGACCGGCCCGACAAGCTGCGCGACGCGGGCGTCACGTTGTTCGAGTTCGACGGTCATGACGTGCCGTTCGTTGCCGGCTGCTCGGGCTGGCTCGCGTGCAAGCTGATTCCGGAGCCGCACAACCAGCAGACCTATGACCTGTTCATCGGCGAAGTGGTCGGCGCATGGTCCGACACGCGGGTGTTCCGCGACGGTCACTGGTATTTCGAATCGGCCGATCCGGCGCTGCGCAGCCTGCACTACATCGCGGGCGGCAACTTCTATGCGATCGGCGAATCGCTGCACGTCGATCCGGGCCAGCCGGATCCGCAGTAAGGGCAGCGCCGGCCACCGGCCTGCCATTCCAGCGCGCGGCTCACGCGCGCTTTTTCAATTCCGCGAGCATCAGGTCGGCGAACGCCTGCGCGACGCGCGGCAACGTGCGCCCGCGCTTCGCGACGAGCGCGATCGGCCGCACGAATGCCGGGATCGTCGATCGGCTTCACGACGAGCTCGGGTTCGGCGCGCACCTCGCGCGCGGTTGCCGGCAGGATCGTCACGCCGAGCCCGCCGCGCACCATCGCGACGGCCGTCATCATGTAGGTCGGTTCGCACGCGATGTCCGGGGTGCAGCCGGCTGCCTCGAGCGCGGCATCGACGACGCTGCGCACGCTCGTGCCCTGCGCGGTCAGCACGAGCGGCACGGCGGCGACGTCCGCGGTGCGCACGCGCCGCTTGCGTGCAAGCGGATGATCCTTCGGGCACACGGCGACGAGCCGGTCGGCGCCCGCATACAGCACGTCCAGCGACGCGTCGAACGCATCGCCGCCGGTCAGCCCGAGATCGGCTTCCTCGTTGCGCACCAGCGCGGTGACGAGGCTCGCGACGCCGTCGCGAATGTCGAAGCCCGCGCGCGGCACGTCGCGCCGGAACGACTGGATCAGCTCCGGCAGCACGCTCGATGCGAAGGTCGGCAGGCACGCGAGCCGCACCGTGCCGCTCGTGCCTTCGCCGAGCGCACGCGCATCGCGCAGCACGCGCTCCATGTCGTCGAGCGAGCGCTGCAGCAACGGCAGCAGTTCGCGCCCGGTCTGCGTGAGCGCGACGCTTCGGCTGTTGCGGTCGAACAGCCGCGCGCCGACGATTTCCTCGAGCCGCCGGATCTGCACGGTCAGCGCCGGCTGCGACAGATGCAGCCGCGCGGCGGCGCGCGTGAAGTTGCCGGCGTGCGCGACGGTGACGAATGCGCGGATGTCGCGAAGGTTCAGATCCATAACGATTCGTGATTACTGCGATCAAATCATTTCAATTGTGCTATCGCTGCGCCGACCTTACGCTCGACTCCAATAAAAGACAAGGTAGGAGACACCGATGCTGCCGTTACTCGGGCTGGGCACGATCGTCGTGCTGCTGGCCGCGATTCTGTCCAAACGCATGTCGCCGCTCGTCGCGCTGATCGTCGTGCCGATCGCGGCGTCGCTGCTCGGCGGCTTCGGGCTGCATACCAGCAAATTCGTGATCGACGGGTTGAAGGGCCTCGCGCCCGTGGTCGGGATGTTCGTGTTCGCGATTCTCTATTTCGGGACGATCACCGACGCCGGCACGCTCGATCCGATCATCGACCGCATCCTGCGCGCGGTCGGCACGCGACCCACGCGGATCGTGATGGGCACGACGTTGCTCGCGCTGCTGATCCACCTCGACGGCTCGGGCGCCGTGTGCTTTCTCGTGACGATTCCCGCGGTGCTGCCGCTGTACGACCGGCTGAAGATGGACCGGCGCGTGCTGGCCGCCGCGGTGTCGATGGCCGCCGGGATCAACTTCCTGCCGTGGACGGGGCCGATGATCCGCGCGTCGGCGTCGTTGCACCTGCCGGTGTCGGCGCTGTTCAATCCGCTGATTCCGGTGCAGGCGATCGGGCTCGTGTTCGTGTTCGGCGTCGCGTACTGGCTCGGCCGGCGCGAGGAGAAGCGGCTCGGGCTGTCGCGCGACGATGCGTCGATCCCGCTGCCCAAGCGCGAGCTGACCGCCGACGAGCAGGCGCTGCGCCGCCCGCATCTGTTCTGGTTCAACCTGGTGCTGACGCTCGTCGTGCTCGGCACGATGGTCGTGATGGGCGAGAAGATCCCGCCCGCGATCATGTTCATGGTCGGGTTGTGCGTCGCGCTGATGGTGAACTATCCGGACGTCGACATGCAGAGAAAGCGCATCGACGCGCATGCGCGCGCGGCGCTAATGATGGCCGGCATCCTGCTCGCGGCCGGCGTGTTCACCGGGATCATGCAGGGCAGCGGGATGCTGAAGGCGATGGCGCAGGCGGCTGTCGGCTTCGTGCCGCCGTCGATGGCCGGCCACATCCCGGTCGCGCTTGGCCTTGCGTCGATGCCGCTCAGCATGCTGTTCGATCCCGATTCGTTCTACTTCGGCGTGCTGCCGGTGATCGCGGAAGTGGCCGGCCAGCTCGGCGTTCCGGCCGTGCATGTCGGGCAGGCCGCGTTGCTCGGCCAGATGACGACCGGCTTTCCGGTCAGCCCGCTGACGCCCGCGACGTTCCTCGTCGTCGGGTTGTGCGGGATCGAGCTGGCCGAGCACCAGAAGTTCACGTTCCCGCTGCTGTTCGGCGCGTCGATCGTGATGACGATCGCGTGCGTCGTGCTCGGCGTTTTCTGATTCTTGCCGGCGATGCGCTCGCCGGATGACGGTACGGACATGACAGCAAAGCCATCACACGAACGGCGCGTGCGCATCGGCGCGGGCGCGGGCTACTCCGGCGACCGGATCGAGCCTGCGGTCGAACTGGCCGAGCACGGGCAGCTCGACTATCTCGTCTTCGAATGCCTGGCCGAGCGCACGATCGCGATCGCGCAGCAGGCGCGGCGCAACGATCCGTCGCTCGGCTACGATCCGCTGCTCGACGCGCGCATGCATGCCGTGCTGCCGGTGGCGGCGGCAAAACGCGTGCGCATCGTGTCGAACATGGGCGCGGCGAACCCGCGCGCGGCCGCGCGGCGCACCGCGCAGATCGCGCAGTCGCTCGGCCTCGCGGGGCTGAAGGTCGCGGCGGTCGAAGGCGACGACGTGCTCGACGTCGTGCTGCGCGGCGCGTTCCGCTTCGAGGAGTCGGGCGACGAAGTGGCCGCGTATCGCGAGCGCATCGTGTCCGCGAACGCGTATCTCGGCGCCGCGCCGATCGTCGATGCGCTCGCGGCCGGTGCGGACGTCGTGCTGACCGGGCGCGTTGCCGATCCGTCGCTGTTCGCCGCGCCGCTGATCCACGCGTTCGGCTGGCGGATGGACGACTGGAACACGCTTGGGGCTGCGACGGTCGTCGGCCATCTGCTCGAATGCGCGGGGCAAGTGACGGGCGGCTATTTCGCGGATCCCGGCTACAAGGACGTGCCGAATCTCGCGCGGCTCGGTTTTCCGATCGGCGAGGTCGCGGCCGACGGCTCGGTCGTGATCACCAAGGTGCCGCACGCGGGCGGCCGCGTGAGCGCGGCGACCTGCAAGGAGCAGCTGCTGTATGAGATCCACGATCCGGCGCGCTATCTGCAACCCGACGTGGTCGCGGATTTCACGCGCGTGGCCGTCACCGAGGAAGCGCCGGACCGCGTGCGCGTGACGGGCGGGTGCGGCACCGAGCGCACCGGGACGCTCAAGGTGTCGGTCGCGTACGTCGACGGATATATCGGCGAAGGGCAGATCTCGTACGGCGGGCCCGGCGCGCTGGCGCGCGCGCGCCTTGCGCTCGACATCGTCCGCGAGCGGCTCGCGCTGACCGGCGTGGCCGCGACCGAATTGCGCTTCGACCTGATCGGCGTTGATGCTCTGTACGGCGACGCGACGCCCGCCGTGCGCGGCGAGCCGGCTGAAGTCCGCGTGCGGGTGGCCGGTCGTGCGGCGAGCGCGGCCGAGGCCGCGCGGATCGGCAACGAAGTCGAGACGCTCTATACGAACGGGCCGGCCGGCGGCGGCGGCGCGTTCAAGTCGACGCGCGAGGTGATCGCGGTGCAGTCGGTGCTGCTGCCGCGTGCGGCCGTGACGCCGTCGTTTTCATTCGTGGAGGCGTGATGCAACTGCGTGAACTGGCGCATGCGCGCACCGGCGACAAGGGCAATACGCTGAACGTGTCGGTCATCTGCCGCGATCCGCGGCACTACGAACACCTGCGCGCGCATCTCGATGCGCCGGCGGTGAAGGCGTGGCTGGCGGGCATCGTGCACGGCGACGTCGTGCGCTACGAGCTGCCGGCGCTGGCCGCGTTCAACTTCGTGCTGCGCGATGCGCTCGGCGGCGGCGTCACGCGCTCGCTCGCGCTCGATGCGCACGGCAAGTCGGTCAGCTCGGCGCTGCTGGCGATCGACGTGCCCGACCCGGCGTGACGACGTGGCCTCGTGCGCTGCCGCTCCGGACGCGCGCTCATGGCCACGTTCTCGCTCACGGAATCAGCAGCTCACGGCGCCCGTCCGCGTGCTCGATGCGCTCGCCCGCGATGTGCAGCCGCTGATCCGAACGATAGTCGTAGACCGCGCGCGACGCGGCGACCTGGTCGAGATCGAGTGCGACCGTGTGGCGCGATTCGCCGTTGCCGGCTTCGAAGATCAGGTTGCCGAACGGATCGGCCGCGAGGCTGCCGCCCGCGAACACGACGCCGTGCGTGCCACTGCCGACGCGGTTCGCGACGACCGCGAACACCTGGTTTTCCATCGCGCGCGCCGACACCGACGTGCGGTGCACCGGACGGTACGGTTCCATGTTGCCGTCGGTGACGAGGATCAACTCCGCGCCGAGCGCCGCGAGCGCGCGGCCGCTTTCCGGGAACTCGCTGTCGTAGCAGATCAGCAGGCCGATCCGCACGCCGCGCCATTCGACCGTCGCGTAGCGATCGCCGGGCAGTACGACGCCACGCTCGGACACCCACAGATGCGTCTTGCGATAGCGCAGCGCGATGCCGTCCGGCGTGACGAACACGGTCGTGTTGTAGAAGCGGCCGCCATCGTTCTCGATCAGTCCGACCGCCACGGCCACATTGCGCGCGCGGGCGGCCGCGATCACCGCGCCGACGCTCGGGCCGTCGAGCGGCTCGGCCACGCGCTCGAGCTCGGACGCGTCGAGAAAGCCGGTGAGCTGCACCTCGGGAAACATCACGATGTCGGTGCCGGGCGCGCAGGTCGCGATGGCGTCGAGCGTGCGTTGCAGGTTGTACGGCGTGTCGCCGTCGCGACCGGCGAGCTGGATGATGTCGAGCTTCAGTTTCATGGGCGGAGTCGGTGGCAGTGGCCCGTCGCAGGACGCGGCGCACGAGTGGGGATGAGCGCCAGTATGCGCCGAATGTACGGGTTTCCGATCCCGACTGCCTGGTTCGAACGGCCGCTCAGGATCAGCCGGATCGCGCGATCTGGCTGCCGCTCGGCGACGCGCTGGTGCTGGCGGCGCCGCGCATCAACGAGGCACTCGACAACAAGGAGTCGAACGAATGCGCGAACGCGCCCGTGCGGTGCGAGGAGCGTCGCTTCGACATCGTGCCGGACACGACCGATGCCGGCCCCGTCTATCCATTGATCGTGACTGAAACCGGCACGCGCGGCGATCGCGCGATTCATGTGCGCCATACGGTGAAGTTCGACGCGTCGCGCGCACGCTACATCGTGCCGAAGGCATTGCGCGACGCGTACTGAGCCGCCGGGCGCAGCAACGGGCGGCATGGCGCCGTCCTCATGTCGCGCAGCCGGATTACACGTACAGGTACCGCACGAGGTGGAAGAACACCGGCGCCGCGAAGCAGACCGAGTCGACGCGATCGAGCATCCCGCCGTGGCCGGCGATCATCGAACCCCAGTCCTTGGTGCCGAGCGAGCGCTTCACGGCCGACAGCACGAGGCCGCCGACGAAGCCCGCGATCACGATCGCGAGCGAGATCCCGAACGCGGCGCCGAAGCTGAACGGAGTCACGCGATACAGCGAGGCGCCGCACAGCGTCGCGAGCAGCCCGCCGCCGACGAAGCCTTCGACCGTCTTCGACGGCGACAGGCGCGGCGCGATCTTGCGGCGCCCGCACAGCTTGCCGACCACGTACTGCAGCACGTCGCTGATCTGCACGACGAACAGGAAGAAGAACAGCAGCAGCGCGTTCTGCCCCGCGTAGCGCGGAATGTCGAGGATCAGCACGGCAGGCGCGTGGCTCAATCCGTACACGCACACCATCAGCGCCCAGTTGATCTTCGCGTTGCGGCTCAGGAATTCGCGCGTGTCCTGCGTGAGCGCCGATACCAGCGACATCGCGAAGAACAGATGCACCGGCACGAAGATCGAGTACATCCCGTACCAGTTGATCCCGAGCAGCAGGTACTGCACCGGAATCGCGACGAAGAACGCGATGAAGAGCGTCGTATGGTCGCTCGCGGTGGTCGGCGTGAGCGTGATGAACTCGCGTAGCGTCAGGTACGACAGCAGCGCGAACACCAGATACGTGACGTTGTTGCCCAGGCCGATCGCGATGACCATGATCGCGATCATCGCCCACCACGCGCGGATGCGCTGGTTCAGGTTGACGACGGTCGCGCTGGTGCCGCCGCTGCGCGCGCCGAGGATCGCGCCGATCACGGTCGCGAGCACCAGCACGCCGGTGACGCCCGCGACCAGTTCCCAGAAGAGAGTTCGCATGAAGAAGTCCGGAAAAGGAAAAGGAGGGCGCCGCGTTCAGCCGGCCGGCCGCTGCGGCGGCGCGAGCGCGACGATCGCGTCGCGCATGCGGGTGAGGAAGGTCGGCTTGTCTTCGCCGGCGCCGAGCGCGTCGTTCGCGCCGAAGTGCACCTTGCAGATCAGCGGCACGGGCCAGATCGCACCCTTCGGCATGATGCGCTGCAGGTTCTCGAGATAGACCGGCGCGAGCGCGACGTCCGGGAATTCGGTCGCGAGATGGAACAGGCCGCTCTTGAACGGCTGCGGCAACACGTCGGCGCCGCGCGTGCCTTCCGGGAAAATGATGATCGAGTGGCCTTGCCGCAGTGCGTCGCGCACGGGTTCCAACGGGTCGCCGCCGTTTTCGCGGTGACGGTCGATCAGCACGACGTTCAGCAGCTTCTGCGCGATGTGGCGCTTCAGGTCGCTGCTGTCCCAGTAGTCGCGCGCCGCGACGGGCCGCACGACCGCGCGCACGTCGCGCGGCAGCGCGGCGAGGATCGCGAGCGTGTCGATATGGCTCGTGTGGTTGGAGAAGTAGATCTTCTGCGTCGGCGACGGCGGCGCCTGATGCCAGACCGGATACGCGCCGGCGACGAGCCGCACGATCGACAGCAGGAAGTCGCGCTGCCACACGTTGAGAATGTTCATCGGCGCGGCGCCTCCTGCATGCAGCCCCACGCGGCCGCGCAGGCGCGGCGGGCGGGATCCCGGAATGCCGGCGCGACAGGATGCGCGCCGGACGGCCATTGTTTAAGTTTTTTCAAATTCGTGGCTGCCTGTCGCAGGGCCGCGATAATCGGACGCTGCGCCGCGTACGTTGCGTCGCGGCGCATCGCCGGTCGACGGCGTGATAATCGGCTGTTGCACGAGCGCCCGTTTGCAGTTCGAATGGATTGCTGCGCTCGCGGGCCAGCGGATTATCGCGAGTTTCCTCCGAAAACGCCAGATTGCCCGGCGCTGCCGACGCGCGGCGCGGCTTGACGCGTTGGGGCCGCTCGGCGACGATTACGGCCACCTGTCGACCGCCGCTGCCGGCGGTTGCGCCGCCCGGGGCATGGCGGCTGGAAACGTGTCCGAACGTGCCGAACCAATAAAACGATGAGCCTCTACGCACTCAAACCGAAATTCCAGAACTATCTGCGCCCGTTCGCGGATTCGCTGGCCGAACGCGGCGTCACCGCCAACCAGGTCACGCTGTTCGCGGCCGGCGGCTCGATCGTCGTGGGCGCGCTCGCGGGGCTCGGCGTGTTCGCCCGCGTGCTGTTCCTGCTGATCCCGATCTGGCTGTTTGCACGGATGGCGCTCAACGCGATCGACGGGATGCTCGCGCGCGAGCACGGGCAGAAGAGCACGCTCGGCGCGTACCTGAACGAGCTCGGCGACGTCGTGTCCGATATCGCGCTCGTGCTGCCGTTCCTCGCGATTCCCGCGTTCGCTCCGGCAGAAGTCTGGCTGTTCGCGCTGACGGCGGCCATCGTCGAATGTGCGGGACTGATCGGCCCGCTCGCCGGTGCGACGCGCCGCTACGACGGTCCGTTCGGCAAGAGCGACCGCGCGCTCGCGCTCGGTGCATTCGCGCTGTGGATCGGCTTGGGCCTGCCGGTCGGCAGCGTCGCCGCATGGCTGTGGCGCGTGCTGATCGTGCTGTCGATCGTGACGGCGGTGCGGCGCGTGCAGGCCGGTGTCGCCGAAGCGGGCGGCTGACGGTCTGACGATGGCGCAGACCTAGCAGGACCGGTGCCGGAGGGCGGCGCCGCATGATTCGAATAACGAAACGAGAGAGATCGCATGAGCACACGCACGGGCCGTGAGGCCGACTTCGCCACGCACGACGGCGAGACACTGTTCTATCGTCACTGGCCCGCGACGGCACCGCGTTGCCGCGGCGCGATCGTGCTGCTGCACCGCGGCCATGAACATTCGGCGCGTGTCGCGCACCTCGTCGACGAGCTCGACCTGCCGGACTTCGCGTTCTTCGCATGGGATGCGCGCGGCCACGGCCGCTCGCCCGGCGCACGGGGCTACAGCCCGAGCGCGGCCGCGTCGGTGCGCGACCTGCAGTGCTTCGTCGAGCATATCCGCGACACGCACGGCATCGCGATCGAGGACATGGCCGTGGTCGGGCAGAGCGTCGGCGCGGTGCTCGCCGCGACTTGGGTGCACGATTACGCACCGCCGATCCGCTGCCTCGTGGTCGCGTCGCCCGCGTTCCACATCAAGCTCTACGTGCCGTTCGCGCGGCCGGGGCTGCGGCTGATGCACAAGCTGCGCGGGCTGTTCTACGTGAACAGCTACGTGAAGCCGAAATTCCTCACGCACGATCCCGAGCGGATCGCGAGCTATGCGGCCGATCCGCTGATCACGCGGCCGATCGCCGTCAACATGCTGCTCGACCTGCACGACACCGCGCAGCGGATCGTCGCCGATGCGGCCGCGATCACCGTGCCGACGCAGCTGTTGATCTCCGGCGCCGACTGGGTCGTGCATCGCGGCCCGCAGGACCGTTTCTTCGAGCGGCTCGGGTCGGCGCGCAAGGAGCGCATCGTGCTGCCGGGCTTCTATCACGACACGCTTGGCGAGCGCGATCGCGCGCAGGCGCTCGCACCGCTGCGCACCTTCGTGCTGCGCGAGTTCGATGCGCCGAGCCCGCGCGTGTCGCTGGCCGACGCCGACCGGCGCGGCCCGTTCCATGACGAATACGCGGCGCTCGGCCGGCCGCCCGCGAACCCGCTCACCCGCGCGTACTGGGCGATCACGCGCGCCGGCCTGAAGGCCGGCGGCGCGCTGTCCGACGGCATCGCGCTCGGGCTGCGGCTCGGCTTCGATTCGGGATCGACGCTCGACTACGTGTACCGCAACCGCGCGCAGGGCCGGCTCGGCATCGGTGGGCTGATCGACCGCACCTATCTCGATTCGCCGGGCTGGGTCGGCATCCGTCAGCGCAAGATCCATCTGCAGGAGCTGATCGGTGCGGCAATCGGCCGGCTGCGCAGCCGCGACGAACCGGTGCGGATCGTCGACATCGCGGCCGGGCACGGGCGCTACGTGCTCGATGCGATCGCGACGGCCGCCGAGCGCGACGGCGCGGCGCCCGACGACATCACGCTGCGCGACTACAGCCCGCCGAACGTCGAGGCCGGGCGCGTGCTGATCGCGCAGCGCGGCCTCGAGCCGATCGCGCGCTTCGAGCGCGGCGACGCATTCGACGAGGCGTCGCTCGCGACGCTCGAGCCGCGCCCGACGCTCGCGATCGTGTCGGGGCTGTACGAGCTGTTCGGCGAGAACGCGCTGATCGAGCGTTCGCTGCGCGGGCTCGCGCAGGCGGTGCCGCCCGGCGGCTATCTCGTCTATACGGGGCAGCCGTGGCATCCGCAGCTCGAATTCATCGCTCGGGCGCTGAACAACCATCGCGGCGATGCGACCTGGGTGATGCGGCGCCGCTCGCAGGCCGAGATGGACGAACTCGTCGCGCGGGCCGGGTTCCGCAAGCTCGAGCAGCGGATCGACGAGATGGGCATCTTCACGGTGAGTCTCGCGCAGCGGGTGGACGCGTCATGAGCGCGTTGGGCGGCGGCGCGGGCACGGGCGGCAGTGTCGCGGAGCCGGCGGCCGGCGGCGCGTGCGACGCTTCGTTCGCGTTGCGCGTCGGCTCGCTCGCGGCGATGGGCGCGGTGTTCTTTTCCACCTACGGCTTCGCGAACTGGCTCGCCGCGCGCCGCGCCGCGGTGCCGACCTTCGCGTTCGGCTGGGAGCACGCGATTCCGTTCGTGCCGTGGACCATCGTGCCGTACTGGTCGATCGACCTGCTGTATGCGCTGTCGTTCTTCTTCTGGACCCGCCGCGACGATCTGCTCGATCACGTGAAGCGGCTGCTGACCGTGCAGTTGATCTCGGTCGCGTGCTTCATCGCGTGGCCGCTGCGCTTCGGCTTCGAGCGGCCCGACGCGGGCGGCGTGGCCGGCGCGCTGTTCACGCTGCTGATGGGGTTCGACAAGCCGTTCAACCAGGCGCCGTCGCTGCACATCGGCCTGCTCGTCGTGCTGTGGGCCGTCTATGCGAAGCATCTGCGCGGCACGCTCGCGCGCGTCGTGCTGCATCTGTGGTTCGCGGCGATCGGCGTGTCGGTGCTGACGACCTACCAGCATCATGCGATCGACGTGCCGACCGGCGCGGCGGTCGGCTGTCTGGCGCTGTTCCTGTTTCCGTTGCGCGACGCCGCGGGCCGGCTGCCGGGGGCGACCGGCTCGCCGTCCGCCGCCGGCCGCGCACTGGCGCGCCGCTATGCGCTCGGCGCGGCGCTGGGTGCGCTCGTCGCGCTGGCCTGGGTGTCGCGTGCGCCGGGCTGGGCGCTGGCGGCCGGATGGGGCGCGCTGGCGCTCGCGTGCGTCGCATGGATCTATTGGCGCGGCGCCCCCGGTGCGTTCCAGAAGGAAGACGCGGGGCGCTTTCCGGTGGTCATCCGCTGGCTGCTCGCGCCGACCATTGCCGGCGCGTTCGTCAATTCACGGCTATGGACGTTCCGGCAGCCGGCGCCGGTTCGGATCGACGAACGCGTGTCGATCGGCCGCACGCCGACCACGCGCGACGTGCGGCGCCACGGCTTCACCGCGCTCGTCGACCTGACCGCCGAAATGCCGCGCTGGGTCGCGGCCGACGCATCGCTCGCGTATGTGGCGGTGCCGCAGCTCGACCTCGTCGCGCCGACAGCCGCGCAACTCGCAGAGGCGGTCGCGGCGCTCGAACGCCTGCACGCCGACGGGCGCGATGTGCTGGTCTGCTGCGCGCTCGGCTACGGGCGCAGCGTGTTGTGCGCGGCCGCGTGGCTCGCCGCGCGACGCGGGCTCGATGACGCGCGCGACGCGCTCGCGGCGGTGCGCGCCATGCGGCCGCGCGCGGTCTGGTCCGACGACGGCGTGGCCGTGCTGCAGGCGTGGATCGACCGCCGACGCGCGACGGGCGCCGCATGATGCGCGATCCGTCCGCACCGTTTCGGATTGCCGCCGCGCGCGGTGCGCTCGATGCGGGCGCATGGGCGATCGCGGCCGCGCTGGCCGCGGCCGGTGCGGGCTGGTGGATTGCCGCCGGTTGGGCGCCCGCGACGATCGCGCGCGTGCTGCTGGCCGCGATCAGCACGGGGGCGGGGATCGCCGCGCTGTGGTACGCGGTGCGCATCGAGATCGACCGGCGGCTGTTCGCCGCATTGGCACGCACGGCATCGCACGACGCGTCGGTCGACGACGCGCTCGCCGCGCTCGATCGCGCGCTCGCCGATCTCGGCTGGATCGATGAAGGGAAGGCTGGCCGCGCGCTCGATGCGCGCGTGCGCGGCGCGATAGGGCTGTGCCGGGCCGGTGTGCTGGTCGCGATCGTCCAGTGGATCGTGGTCGGGATCGCGATCGCGGTGCCGCGGATCGGTTAGTCGTGCGGTGGTGTTCGGGTGTGAGCGGGTGTGCGCATCCGCTTCGCGATCTGGGTCTGCAAGGCAATGATGCGCAGCAGCGTAGCGGGGGACAGGGTGGTGGGGTCGGAGAATTGATCCAAATCAGTTTTCCGTGAAGAAAGCGCGGCGCGCGGCGCCGGCTTGCGGTACGATACGCGCCGCCCACGCGGCAGCGTTGCCTCGGGCGGCCCGCAATGGGCCGCAGCCGGTATCCGGTCCATTTCCGGTACGACGCGCCGGTCAGGCAGCGCCGGCAGTACGCCGGTGGACCCGGCCGGCAGCAACGGCGTAATTCTTGCCATTCGATCGTCGCGCGCGGCATTTCCGACGGAATTGAGTTGTTTTTCGCTTCGTCAGGGCGAATCAGGGCGAGTTTTGTCCTGATTTTGAGATAGTGTGACGAATGTGCGAGCGCCGCTGCCGTGCGCGCGCAACCTGTCCGCCGGCGACAGCAAATTTTGCCGCGTCGTTTCGATAAATGCTTTCAGGCCAGACTTTGAGGGGAAGCAGTGGGGATGTGCATTCACGGGCATGACTGCTTTGCGCGCGCCGGTTGCGGCGCGCTGGATCACCGGATGACCACGACGATGCGGAGCCGCGCATGAAGCCGGCCATGTCGTTGTTCGTTTTGTCCATCGCCACGTTCGGCGCGTTGCATGCGGCCGCGCTGTCGGCCGCGCCGATCCCGGCCGTGCCGGCGACCGCCAGCGCTACGGCCGTGCCGCCGTTCGCCGCCGCGCCCAGCGCCGCCAGCGCGACATCGGGCGGCTTGCCGGCGACGACCGTGCGCCTGCCGTTCGCGTCGCTCGGCGCGTTCGATCCGGTGCGCCTGCGCGGCGCCGACGACGCGCGCACGATCAATGCGGGCGTGCGGCTCGATCGCGTGATCACCGGCGCGCGGCTGCGCCTGACCTACGCGTATTCGCCGTCGCTGGTGTTTCCGATGTCGCACCTGAAGGTGTCGATGAACGGCGAGGTGGTCGCGACCGTCCCGTTCGACGCGGCGCACGCGGGCCGCACGGTCACGCAGGACATCCCGATCGATCCCCGCTATTTCTCCGATTTCAACCAGATCGGCCTGCGCCTGATCGCGCATTACACGCTCGATCACTGCGAGGACCCGTCGAATTCGGCGCTGTGGGCCGACGTGAGCCCGACGAGCGAGCTGATTCTCGACGAATCGCCGGTGCGGCTGCCGAACGATCTCGCACTGCTGCCCGCGCCGTTCTTCGACCGGCGCGACAACGGGCTGCTGCGGCTGCCGTTCGTGCTGCCGGCGTCGCCCGACTCGGCGACGCTGCGCAGCGCCGGCGTGCTCGCGTCGTGGTTCGGCGCGCAGGCCGACTACCGGCAGGCGCGCTTCCCGGTCGCCGCGACGCTGCCGACCGACGACCAGGCCGTCGTGGTCGGCACCGCGGCGACGCTGCCGGCCGGTCTTGCGCTGCCGTCGGTGAACGGTCCGCTGCTCGCCGTGGCCGACAACCCGGCCGCCCCCGGCCGCAAGCTGCTGGTCGTCACGGGCCGCACGGCGGCGGAGGTCGACGACGCGGTCGCCGCGCTCGTGCTCGGCCGCGCCGCGCTGTCCGGCCCGGCGACGACGGTCGCGCACGTCGATCTCGGCGCGCCGCGCCAACCGTACGACGCGCCGCGCTGGCTGCCGGTGAACCGGCCGATCACGTTCCGCGAGCTGGTGCCGGACCCGCGCGACCTCGAAGTGCGCGGCACGTCGCCGGACGCGATCCGGCTGAACCTGCGCGTGCCGGCCGATCTCCATTCGTGGAACGGCTCAGGCGTGCCGATCACGCTGCGCTACCGCTATACGGCGCCGACCGTGCAGGACAACTCGACGCTCGCCGTCGAAATCAACGACCAGCTCGTGAAGTCGTACCGGCTCGGGCCGGCCCATGCGGAAGACGCGCGCGGACGCATGCAGCTGCCGCTGCTGGCGGTGCCGGAAGGGCGCGTGACGAGCGATGTCGACATCCCGGCGTTCCGCGTCGGCAGCGGCAACCAGCTGCAGTTCCGCTTCACGCTCGACTCGCAGAAGACGGGGCTCTGCTCGAGCACCGCGACCGAGCCGCAGCGCGCGGCGATCGATCCCGATTCGACGATCGACTTCTCGCACTTCGTCCACTACGCGCAATTGCCGAATCTCGCGTTCTTCGCGAACAGTGGCTTCCCGTTCACGCGCTTCGCGGACCTGTCGCAGACGGCCGTCGTGATCCCCGACCGGCCGTCGCCGCAGGAGCTCGAGGCGTACCTGACGATGCTCGGCCACATGGGCCAGTGGACCGGCTTCCCGGCGCTGCGCGTGCAGATCGCGCGACCCGGCGAGGTCGCCGCGCTCGCGGGCCGCAAGGACCTGCTCGTGATCGACGGCTCGCCCGCGTCGCCGCTGCTGTCGCGCTGGCGCGCGGCGCTGCCGCTGACGATCGACCAGCAGGGCGGCACCGGCGCGACGCGGGTCGCGTTCTCGGTGAAGGAGCGCTGGCGCAACGGCGTCGGCATGGCCGACGGCGGCGCGCACCTGGAGCAGACGGGTTCGCTCGCCGCGCTCGCCGGGTTCGAACTGCCGGGCAGCCATGGCCGCAGCGTCGTCGCGTTGACTGCGACCGATCAGTCGCGCCTGGCCGACCTGCTCGACGTGTTCCAGAAACCCGGTCTCGTGTCGCAACTGCAGGGCGACCTCGCGCTGGTGCGGCCGGGGCAGGTCGACAGCCTGCGGGTCGGCGATCCGTACGTGGTCGGTTTCGTGCCGTGGTATGCGCGCGTCTGGACGCACGCGGCGCGGCACCCGGTCGCGCTCGGCGTGGTCGGCGTCGTCGCGGGGCTGTTGCTCGCGCTCGGCGTGTTCAGCGTGCTGCAGAGAATCGCCGCGCGCCGACGGGGGATGTAACGGATGGCGTGGGCATTCGGAAGGCGACGGGCAACGCAGCCGGCGCGGCGCGTCGGCGCGACGCTCGTGCTGGCCGCCGCGGCGGCCTGCGTGTCGCTCGGGGCGGCCGGCCCCGCGCAGGCCGCGCAGGCTGCTCAGGGCGGCGGGGCCGATAGGGCCGACGGGCAGTGCGGCGCGGCGTGGCCGCGCTGGGACGCGTTCAAGCGCGATTTCGTGTCGGGCGACGGCCGGGTGATCGACGTCGGCTCGGCCGATTCGCGCACGGTATCGGAGGGGCAGGCCTATGGACTGTTCTTCGCGCTCGTCGCGAACGATCGGCGCACGTTCGACACGATCCTCGCATGGACCGAGAACAACCTCGCGCAGGGCGACCTGAGCGCCCGTCTGCCCGCGTGGCTGTGGGGCCGCGCGCCGGACGGCGCATGGCGCGTGCTCGACGCGAACGCGGCGTCGGATGCCGACCTGTGGATCGCGTACACGCTCGTCGAGGCCGGACGGCTGTGGCACGAGCGCAGCTATACCGCGCGTGGCGCGCTGCTGGCGAAGCGCGTGCTCGACGACGAGACGGCCAGCGTGCCGGGCCTCGGCCTCACGCTGCTGCCCGGGCCGACCGGCTTCAAGCTGGCCGGCGACGTGTATCGCGTGAACCCGAGCTATTCGCCGCCGCAGGTGATCCGCGGGCTCGCCGCGCGCCTGCCCGACGATCGCCGCTGGGCCGCGCTCGCGGCCAGCATGGGCCGCGTGCTGCTCGACACCGCACCGAAGGGCTTCTCGCCGGACTGGGCGCTGTATCGCGCGGGCGCCGGCTTCGGGCCCGATCCGCAGACCCACGCGGAAAGCGCGTACAACGCGATCCGCGTGTACCTGTGGGCCGGCATGCTCGATCGCGCCGACCCGCTCGCCGCGCCGCTGCTCGCACGCTTCGCGCCGTTCGCCGAATACATCGCCGCGCATGGTGCGCCGCCGGAAAAGATCGACACGACGACCGGCGTGGCCGGGCCGAACGACGGCAACGGCGGCTTCTCCGCCGCGGCCGTGCCGTTCCTCGACGCACGCGGCCAGCATGCGCTCGCCGACGCACAGGCGGCCCGGGTCGATACGCTCGCGCGCCAGTCGGCGCCTGGCTATTACTCGAGCGTGCTGACGCTGTTCGGCCTCGGCTGGCGCGACGGCCGCTACCGGTTCGCCGCGGACGGGACGCTCGACGCGCGCTGGGAGGGCCGTTCATGCGCGGCCCGATGAAGCGCACCGCACCGCGCGTCGCGGGGGTCGCGTGGCTCGCGTCGTCGGTCTGTGCGGCGGCGCCGGCCGCCGCCGCTGCCGCTGCCGTTGCGGTGGCCCCGGGCGCGCCGTCGGAAACCGTCGTGCCGAAGGCCGTGGCGGCATCGCCATCGTCACCGGTCACCGCCACGGCCGATCTGTCCGACGCGCGGCGCCAGCTTGCGACGGCCCGCATGTGGGGCGCGAAGCATCGCGACGACCTCGCGCGCGACGCGTTGCGCAAGGGGCTGCTGATCGCGCCGGACGATCCCGCACTGCTCGCCGAACAGATGCGCGTGCTGCTGCGGGTCGGCGATGCGCAAGGCGCGCAGGCCGCGCTGGCCCGCCTGCAGGCACGCGCGCCCGCGGCGCCCGACACGCGGCGCGCGGCCGACGAATACCGCGTGGCGACGAGCGGGCGCGGCGACATGGCGCAGATCCGCCTGCTCGCACGCAGCGGCCGCGCCGACGAAGCGGCCCGCCGGATCGTCGCGCTGTTTCCGAACGGCGCGCCGTCCGGCGCACTCGGCGCCGAGTACTACCAGATTGTCGCGAATGCGCCGGGCAGCCGCGAGCCGGCGATCGCCGCGCTGCGCCGCTCGGTCGCGGCCGACCCGCAGGACTCGAGCGCGGCGCTGGCGCTCGCGCGGCTCCTGAACCAGCGCGACGACACGCGCGCGGAAGCGAACCGCATCGCGTGGTCGCTCGCGAAGCGCGCCGACGCCGACCACACGGAAGCGATGGCCGTGTGGCGCCGCGTGCTGCAGTCCGCCGGCAGCAATCCCGCGTATCTCGATGCGCTGCAAGCGTATCTCGAGCTCGTACCGGACGACACCGAATTCCGCGATCGCATTGCCGAACTCGACCGGCAGCGCGACGCGCAGCGCCGGCTCGAGCGCAATCCCGCTTACATCGCGCAGCAGCGCGGCCTGCAGGCCCTCGCGCGCGGCGACCTCACCGGCGCCGATCCGCTGCTCGCGCGCGCCGCGCAGGCACGCGCCGACGACGCCGATGCGGTCGGCGGCCTCGGCCTGCTGCGCCTGCGCGAAGGCCGGCACGACGAGGCGCGCGCGCTGTTTGCACGCGCCGCGGCGCTGTCGAGCGATCAGCGCGGCAAATGGCAAAGCCTCGCGCGCACCGCGCAGTTCTGGGGGCTGGTCGCGCAGGGTCGCGCGGCGGCATCGGCCGGACGGCCGCAGGAGGCCGAGCGCGCGGCACGTGCCGCGCTCGCGATGCAGCCCGACAGCCCGGATGCGAAGCTGCAACTCGCCGACGCATTGCTCGCGCAGCACGACTGGGCGCGCGCGGAACCGTTGCTGCGCGAACTGCTGGCCGCGCGTGCGCCGAACGTGTCGGCGGTGCGCGACACGGCGCTGCTGTATGAAAACACCGGCCGCGCGGATCGCATCGGCCCGCTGCTCGACGCGCTGCAAGGCCGCGTGACGGGCCGCGACGATCGCCGCGCGCTCGACGGGCTGCGCGCCGACCTGCTTGCGAACCAGGCGCGCGCGCTCGCGGACAAGGGCGAACGCGGGCCGGCCGCGCAACGCTACGAGGCGGCCGTTCGCGCGGCGCCCGATGCGCCGTGGACGCGCTTCGCGCTCGCGCGGCTGTACCGCGACATGGGGCTGCCGCAGCTCGGCCGCACGGTGATGGACGAAGGGCTCGCGCAGAGCGACACGCCCGAGATGCGTTACGCGACCGCGCTGTATCGCAACTCGCTGGACGATATCGCCGGCGCGCAGACCGCACTTGCCGGTGTCGACGATGCGCATCGTTCGGACGGCATGCGCGCGCTCGCCCGCAAACTCGACGCGGAAAGTTCGCTCGCCGATGCGCGCGGCGCACTCGGCCGCGGCGATCGCGCGGCGTTCGAAGCGTCGCTCGCGCATGCGCAGGCGAGCGCACCGGACGATCCCGACATGCTGGCCGCGATCGGCGCGCAGTGGATCGACGCAGGGCAAGCCGAACGCGGCCTCGCGCCGTTGCGCGACTGGATCGCCGCCCATCCGCGCGAGGCTGACACCGATGTGCGGCTGCGCTACGGCGACCTCCTCGGCAGCGCCGGGCGCGACGACGCGCTCGCCGCGTGGCTCGACACGCTGCGCGGCGAACCGGCGCTGACGCCGGCCCAGACGGCGCGCATCGAGGATCAGTCGCTGCGGCTCGTGCTGCGGCAGACGGACGACGCGATCGCGCAGCAGGACTATGCGCGGGCCCGCGCACTGCTCGATCGGGCGAGCCCGGCCGGCCGCGCGGACAAGCGCCATGCGCTCGAACTGGCCGATCTCGAACGCGTGCAAGGGCACTACGACGCCGCACGCGACGCGCTGGCGCCGGTCGTCGCGCGTGCGCCCGACGACGCCGATACGCAGCTCGCGCTCGCGCGCATCGACGAGGACAGCGGCCATCGCGCGGCGGCGCTCGCGCGCGTGCAGGCCGTGCTCGCGCGCACGCCGGCCGACGACGTCGATACGCGGCTGTCGATCGTGCGCCGCCTCAACGCGCTGCGCCGCCCGGACGAGGCGGCACAGGTGACGGATCCGCTGCAGGCCGCGTATCCGGCCCGCGCCGACGTGACGGTCGCGGCCGGACGCGTGGCCGAGGCGCAGGGCCGCTACGACGATGCCGCGTCGCTGTACCGGCTGTCGCGGTCGCAGGAACGCACGGCCGGCGTGAGCCCGGGCCGCGACGGCCGCACGCCTGCGCAGGCCGCGTTCGCGGATCTCGAACAGCGGCGCGATCCGGAGATCGAGACCGGCTGGCTGCCCGCGTACAAGTCGGGCGACGAAGGGATTTCCGCATACCGCGCGCAGCAGGTGCCGATCTACATGCAGGTGCCGGTGCGCTACGACGGGCATGCGTTCCTGCAGCTCGACACCGTGCATCTGGATGCGGGCACGCTCGATACGAGCGATCCGAACGCGTATTCGCTGAAGACCTTCGGGACCTACGGCGCGCTCAACGCGCTGGCCGGATCGTCGCTGTTTCCGCTGAATCAGCAGGCCGCTGCGTTGATCGCGCATCCGCAGGGCGACCTGCACCAGCCGATGACGGGCGTGGCGCTCGGCGCCGGCTATCGCACGGACGCGTGGCGCGTCGATCTCGGCACGTCGCCGCTCGGCTTCCCGGTGCATTACCTGGTCGGCGGCGTGCGCTATCGCTTCGACGCGGGCCCGGCGAGCTTCACCATGAACGCGTCGCGCCGGCCGGAAACGAGCAGCGTGCTGTCGTATGCGGGGATGCGCGACCCGTGGACGGGCGCGGTATGGGGCGGCGTGCGCCGCGACGGCGTGAACCTGCGCGCGGCGGTCGATGTCGGCCGCGTGAACCTGTTCGCCGAACTCGGCGCGGGCGTGCTGTCGGGCCGCAACGTCGAGCGCAACGCGGAAGTCACGCTGCGTTCGGGCTTCACCGTGCCCGTGTACGAACGCGCGACGATGAAGGTGAGCACCGGGCTCGTCGGCAATGCGTGGCACTACGCGCAGAACCTGCGCTACTACACGTACGGGCAGGGCGGTTACTACAGCCCGCAGCGCTACCTGTCGCTCGGCGTGCCGATCGAATGGGCGGGGCGGCGCGACGCGCTGTCGTGGGACCTGACCGTCACGGGCGGAATCTCGAACAGCTACGAGAAGGATTCGCTGTTCTATCCGACCTTCGCCGGCCAGCGTGCCGCGCAGGAAGCGGCGGGGCTCGTCTACACGGGCAGTTCGACGCGCGGCGTGTCGTTCTCGTACGGCGTGAACGGCATCGTCGAGTATCGCGTGAATCCGCACCTGAGCGTCGGCGCGCAATTGCACGTCGACCGGTCGCACGACTACGCGCCGAGCTCGGCGCTCGTATACCTGCGCTATGCGTTCGACGCACGCGCGGAGCGCAGCTGGCTCGTCACGCCGACGCCGGTGCGGCTTTATTCGGATTACTAGGGGAACGCGTGAATACGGAATTCGATGCCACCCGTCCCGCGTTCGGCGCCGCCGGCCTGCTCGGCCGCCTGCGCGCGCTGCGGCGCACGGGGCCGACCGGCGGCCGCGCCGGCCCGCTGAGCCGGCTCGCGATCGACGGGCTGCCCGATACGTGGACGCAACTGGAAGCGGGTGGCCTGTACGCCGTCTATGCGGCCACCGGTACGCCGGCATGCGACGCGCTCCTCTGGGAAAGCGCGCGGCAGTCGCGCACGCGCGACGTGACGGTCGTGCTGTCGCGCGACGCGGCGCGCGTTGCCGCGCAGATGCAGGCGCGCGGTTTCGCGGGCGGCGCGCAGCCGGCCGGCTGGCCGCGCAACCTGAACGTGCTGGCGATGCCGCCGGCATCGGCAGCGGTCGACGCCGCCGCCGCCGCCGAGCTGACGTCGGATGCGCCGCACCGCGCGGCGCCCGCCGCGTTCGCGCGGCTCACCGGCGGCCTGCGCGCGATGAAGCGCTACGGCTTTCGCGCGCGTTCTGTGTATTTCATCGAAGGCGCGCAGCGCTGGTTCAGCTGGGACGATCCGGCCGCGCTGTCGGAAGAAGGGCATGCGCTCGTCGACTGGTGCCGCACGCACCGGATCGCGCTGGTGCTGCTGCTCGATCCGGAAGTCGCCCGGTCCGGCACCGACCTGCGGACCGACGATCCGCCGTTCGTGCGCGACGCCAATCGCGCGCCGCGCGCCGGCTTCCACGGCGTGTGCGCGGGCGTCGCCCAGTTGCAGCGCACGCACGGCGAACTGCTGTGGGTCGTCGATTTCTGGCGCGCGGGCGACACGCTCGCGGCCGGCGAAGTGCGGCCGCTGCGCTTCGCGCCCGGAGGCCGGCTTGCGGCGATCGTCGACGGCGACGCAACCGAGCCCGCACGCCGGATGAAGCTCGCCACCGACGAGGATCGCGTGGTCGTCAGCCGCGCGGCGCTCGAGGAAGGCGCCCGCGTGCCCGCCGGCTGGGAAATGGTCGACGACAACGCGGCGGTCGTCGCGGCCTGCACGCATGCGCAGGCCGCGACCGCCGTGCTGGCGTTCCGGTCGCACGCGCAACTGGAGGCGCTGTGCGCGGCGGTCCACTCGCTGCGCCGGCAGTGCGGCGGCGCGCTGAAGATCGCCGTCGTCGAACGCGGCGAGGTGCTGCGCCAGCAGTTCGAGATGCTGGTGCTGAGCGTCGGCGCGAACCGCGTCGTCGCCCGCGACCTGCCGGTGTCGCGGATGCAGGCCGCCGTGAGCGCGCTGCGCGGCCAGCTCTATGCACGGCCCGTCGCGCCCGACTATCGCGCGGCGCTCGCGGCCGCGCTCGGTGATGCGGTGCTCGGCTACCTGCCGGTCGGCGCGTTCTGCCTGCGGATTCGCGCGGTGCTCGACCGCGGCGCCGTGCTCGCGCTGCCGCACACGCTCGCGAAGATCGCGCTGCTGCCCGGCGTGTCGCACGTCGATGCGCTGCGACACTGCCGGCCGCGCCGCGCGGGCGACGTCGTGACGGCCGATGCCGGGCACCTGTACGTATTCCTGTTCGCATGCGAGCCGGTCGATGCCGACGATGCGCTCGCGCGGATCTTCGACGTGCCGGTCGATACGTTGTCCGACCGCGTCGTGTGTCTCGGGCAGGGCAGCATCGCGACGGAACTCGACGTGCTGAAGGCCGAGAACCGGCGCGCGCCGATTGCCGACTACAGCGACCTGTTCGCGAGCACGCCGCCGACGGTCGCGGCGCGCGCGCCGGCCGGCGGCGCGGTGGATGTCGCGGCGCTCGCCGAACCGGGCAGCGCACGCGTGCCGGCCGGTGCGACCGATGGGCATGCCGATGCGGCGACGCGTCATGCCGACACCCACGCCGACGACGCAACGCCCGCTGCCGATGCACGCGCGCAGCTTCCCGAATTTCCCGCCGCGCAAGCGCGCGGCGCCATCCGCAGCGCGATGCCGTTGCGCAAGCAGGAGGGCGCATGATCGCCGAACTCGTCATCGGTTTCATCGGCGGCATCGCGATCGCGGTGCCGGTGTGGATCGTCGCGCAGCATCTCGGCATCGGCCGCGGCTTTCAGGCGCCGCGCGGGCTGCATCGACGGGACGCAGTGCCGTGCGAGCTGGTGCCGGTCGCGCTGCGCGGGCGCTTGCTGCCCGAAGCCGCACCCACCGGCGAGGCGCCGCAATGAAGACGATCGCCATCACGTCGACGACGGGCGGCGCGGGCCGCACGACGCTCGCCGCCGCGCTCGCGGTGCTGCTTGCCCGGCGCGGCCGATCGGTCGTGGCCGTCGAGTTCGACGCGCAGAACCTGATGGGCGCGATGCTCGGCCTCGACACGCTGGCCGAACACGGGCTCGCGCACAGCCTGCTCGGTGGCGCGGGTGACGCCGAACCATGGCACGCGCATACGTGGCGCAATGCCGACGGCGTACTGTTCGTGCCGTACGGGCAGGTCGATGCGGCCGGCGCCGCCGCGTGCGACGCGCGGCTCGCGGCCGATCCGGCGTGGCTGTCGCGTGCGCTCGACGAGATCGCGCTGCCGGCCGGCGGCGTCGTGCTGGTCGACACCGCGCGCTATCCGTCTCCGCAGGCCGAGCAGGCGATTCGCCGCGCGGACCTGACGCTCGTCGTCGTGCCGCCCGAACCGGCCGCGTGCGCGACCGTCGCTGCACGCCTCGCCGCATTGCGCGCCGGCGGCGGCGATCTGCAGATCGTCGTGAACCGGCTGAATCCGGCGCGCGACATGCAGCGCGATGCGCTCGGCATGCTGCGCGAGGTCGCGGGGCCGGGCTCGATGCTCGAGCAGCGCATCCACATCGACGCGGCCGTGCCCGAAACGCTCGCGCGCGGCAGCTGGATCTTCGACGACGCGCCGTATTCGCAGGCATCGCACGACCTGAACGGCGTCGCGAACTGGGTCGATACGTGGCTCGCGGCGGCCACTGCAGGCCGCGCGGGAGCGCGGCGATGAAGGCCGCATTCGCGTCGCGCTGGCGCGCCGCGACCCGTCGCGCGACCGACTGGTGCGCGCGCGGGATCGGGCTGCCGGCCGAGCGCACGCTGCTCGACTGGCTCGTGCGGGTGTTCTTCCATGCGCCGCCCGCCGGCAGGCCGGACCGCGTGCGTCGCTGGGCGCGTGTCGCATTCCTGGGCCTCGCGCGGGAGTGGGGCGTGCTGCAGCCGCTGAGCGTGCGCGAATGGCTGTGGCGCGCGATCGTGCGTGCGCCGCGCGCGGCCGACAGCCGGCCCGCGCGCGATCCGCTCGCATGGTTCGACACGTTCGTCGTGCCGGTCTACGTCGTGCTGCGCGCGCTCGGCGCACGCGTGAACGCGCAGCTCGAGCGCCTGCCGTGGATGCGCTGGGGCGGCTGGCTCGACGCACGCGCGAACGGCGTCGGCCGGCATCGCTGGCTGGCGCCGCTGCTGCTGGTCGGCGGCGGGCTGTTGTGGGCCGCCGCCGGGATGTCGCCGCTGATGCCCGGCGCACAGTTCGCGTTCTTTGCGATCGTCGCAGTGCTGGCGCTCCTGCTGCGCCGCCTGCCGGGCCATCTGCCGACGCTTGCGCTCGCGTCGCTCGCGCTGCTCGCCACGGTTCGCTACGTGTGGTGGCGCACGACCCAGACACTCGATTTCCGCAGCCCCGTCGAGACGGTCGCGGGCTACCTGCTGTACGGCGCCGAAGCCTATACGTGGATGATCCTGCTGCTAGGCTTCGTGCAGACCGCGTGGCCGCTCGACCGGCCGATCGTGCCGCTGCCCGACGATCCCGACAACTGGCCGAGCGTCGACATCTACATCCCGACCTACAACGAACCGCTGTCGGTCGTGAAGCCGACCGTGTTCGCGTCGCAGAGCATCGACTGGCCGACGGCCAAGCTGCGCGTGTACCTGCTCGACGACGGCCGGCGCCCCGAGTTCGAGGCGTTCGCACGGGAAGCCGGCATCGGCTACCTGACGCGCGACGACAACCGCCACGCGAAGGCCGGCAACATCAACCGTGCGCTGCCGAAGACGCACGGTGAATACATCGCGATCTTCGACTGCGATCACGTGCCGACGCGCTCGTTCTTGCAGACCACGATGGGCGTGTTCCTGCGCGATCCGAAATGCGCGCTGGTGCAGACGCCGCACCATTTCTTCTCGCCTGATCCGTTCGAGCGCAACCTCGGCACGTTTCGCGAGATCCCGAACGAGGGCAACCTGTTCTACGGGCTCGTGCAGTCGGGCAACGACCTGTGGAACGCGACGTTCTTCTGCGGATCGTGCGCGGTGCTCAAGCGCACCGCACTCGAGGAAGTGGGCGGCGTCGCGGTCGAGACCGTGACCGAGGACGCGCACACCGCGCTCAAGCTGCATCGGCGCGGCTATACGTCGGCGTACCTGCCGACCGTGCAGGCGGCCGGCCTCGCGACCGAAAGCCTCGCGGGCCACGTGAAGCAGCGCACGCGCTGGGCACGCGGGATGGCGCAGATCTTCCGCATCGACAACCCGTTCCTCGGGCGCGGGCTCGGCTTCATCCAGCGGATCTGCTACGGCAACGCGATGCTGCACTTCTTTTACGGGATCCCAAGGCTCGTGTTCCTCACGATTCCGCTCGCGTACCTGTTCTTCCATCTGTATTTCATCAACGCATCGTCGGTCGCACTGGCCAGCTACGTGATCCCGTACCTGGTGCTCGCGAACGTCGCGAACTCGCGGATGCAGGGGCGCTACCGCCACTCGTTCTGGGCCGAGGTCTACGAGTCGGTGCTCGCGTGGTACATCGCGCTGCCGACCACCGTCGCGTTCTTCAGCCCGAAGCACGGCAAGTTCAACGTGACCGACAAGGGCGGCAAGATCGACGAAGGCTACGTCGACTGGTCGACGTCGAAGCCGTATCTCGTGCTGTTCGGCGTCAACGTGCTCGCGATCATCGCCGGCCTGTGGCGGCTCGTGGTCGATCAGGGCGACGAGGCGTCGACGATCCTGATCACGCTCGGCTGGACCGTCTACAACCTCGCGATGCTCGGCGCGGCGCTGGCCGTCGCACGCGAGACCAAGCAGGTGCGCGTCACGCACCGGATCGCGATGCGCGTGCCGGCGACGCTGCTGCTCGCCGACGGCTCGACGGCCGCGTGCTTCACGAGCGACTACTCGACCGGCGGCCTCGGCCTCGAAGCCGTGCCGGGGCTGCCGCTCGCGATCGGCGACACGCTGACGGTGTGCGTGACGCGCGGCGACCGGCCGTTCCCGTTCCCGGTGCGCGTGAGCCGCGTGACGCCGACCCACGTCGGCGTGAGTTTCGACGCGCTGACGCTCGAGCAGGAGCGCCAGCTCGTGCAATGCACGTTCGGCCGCGCCGACGCGTGGCTCGACTGGCATGCCAGCGCGCGTACGGACACGCCGCTGCGCGGCCTCAAGGAAGTGCTCCGCGTGGGCCTGGACGGTTACGTACGAATGTGGAAGGGTGCGGCGCGCGGCGTGCAGTCGATGCTGGCACCGAAGCTCGATCGGGCGCGCGACTGACGCGACGCCCATCACGGAGTGGTTTAGATGACGTTCTGGAATCTGTATTTCATCCTGAAGTTCGCGCTGTTCGCGACCGGCCAGTTGCAGCCGCTGTGGCTCGCGAACCTCGCGTTCGCGCTGGCACTCGCGGCGAGTGCGCCGATCCGGCAGCGCGTGTGGCGCATCGTGCGGCTGGTCGTCGGGATCGCGATCGCCGTGCCGCTCCTCGCGCACGAGCTGCATGCGCCGCCGCTCGCGCGCCTCGCCGAAGCCGCGCGCGAAGTCAGCACGTTCCGCCTCGACTACTGGATGGAACTGCTGCCGCGTCTGTTGCCGCCGGTGCTGGTGCTGACGGTGGTCGGCGCGCTGATCGTGTATTTCATCGTCAACCGGTGGGTGCGCGTCGCGACCTTCGTGCTCGCCGTGCTGATCGTGATGCCGCTGTGGCAGGCCGGCAGCGGCTTGATGGCGCGCGTCGCCGCGCCGCTCCCGCAGCAGGCCAATGCCGCCGCCGTTCGTTCGGACCAGCCGGAGGATCACAACGCGGCGCTCGCAGCGTTTCGCACGCAGGAGTCGCAGCGGCAGGTCGCGTTCGGTCGTCCGGGCAACGATCCGTCCGCGCAGTTCGACGTGATCGTGCTGCACATCTGCTCGCTGGCGTGGGACGACCTCGACGCAGCGAAGGTGCGCAATCATCCGATGCTGAGCCACTTCGACTACCTGTTCAACAACTTCAGCACGGCCGCGAGCTACAGCGGCCCGGCCGCGATCCGCGTGCTGCGCGCGAGCTGCGGGCAGGAAGCGCATGCGGACCTGTACAAGAGCGCGCCGCAGCAGTGCTACCTGTTCTCGCAGCTCGCGTCGGCCGGCTACACGGTGCAGTCGCTGCTGAACCACGACGGCCACTTCGACAATTTCCTGCAGGTGATTCACGACAACATCGGCGTGCCCGACGCGCCGATGATCTCGAACGCAGCCGCGCCGGTCGCGATGCACGCGTTCGACGGCTCGGCGATCAAGGACGATTACCAGACGCTCGCGAACTGGTATGCACAGCGCGCGTCGGTGCCCGGCCCGGTCGCGCTGTACTACAACACGATCAGCATGCACGACGGCAACCGCGTGGTAGGCAGCGCGCTGACGAGCATCGATTCGTATCCGCAGCGCGCGACCAAGCTGATGACCGACTTCGACCGGCTCGCCGACCTGATCGCGCAGTCCGGCCGGCGCGCGGTGATCGTGTTCGTGCCCGAGCACGGCGCCGCGCTGCGCGGCGACAAGAACCAGGTGGCCGGCCTGCGCGAGATCCCGACGCCGCGCATCGTGCACGGGCCGGTCGGCGTGCGGCTCGTCGGCTTCACCGGCAACCACGGCACGACGACCGTGATCGACCAGCCGACCAGCTTCCTCGCGCTCGCGCAGCTGCTGTCGAACCTCGTGTCGAACAGCCCGTTCAAGCCCGGCGTGACGCTCGCGCAATATGCGGCGGATCTGCCGCGCACGCGGATGGTCGGCGAGAACGAAGGCACGGTGACGATGCAGACCAACACCGGCTACGCGGTGAAGACTCCGGATGGCGTATGGATCGACGAACAGTAATCAACGTCGGCGAAGGCGACGACGATCGCCTGTCGCAACCGAACGACGTGCTCGGCCTTGCGCGGCACCTGCCCGCGCTGGACCCGACCCGCTATGTCGACGAGCAGGCGCGCCGGGCATTCGTCGAATCGCTCGACCGCTGGCCGGTGCTTGCGAAGCTGATGGGTCTGAAGCGGTAAACGCACGGCGGCCGGCGTGAACGCCGGCCGCTCGTCGTGTGTCGATGGACCTCGATCGATCGCAGCGTTACTGCGCTTTATTGCGCCTTGCGCTCCGGCTGGCGCGTCCACTCGTTTTCTTCGCCCGGCACCTTGCCGAAGGTCTGCGCGGCCCACGCGTGGCGCGCCGCGTCGATCTTCGCGCGCTCGCTCGACACGAAATTCCATTCGATGAATCGCTCGCCCGGCAGGTGCGCACCGCCGAGCAGCATCACGCGTGCGCCGTTCGCGCTCGCGAGCGCCACGCTCGCGGCGGGTTCGAGCACGGCCATCGTCGCGGGCGCGAGCGGCGTGCCGTCGATCGTGAGGTCGCCGTCGACGAGATACACGCCGCGCTCGTCGTGTTCCGCATTGAGCGCGAGCTGGCCGCCCGCCACGAATTCCGCGTACGCATAGAGCGTCGGCGAGAACACTTCGACCGGCGACGTGAGACCGAACGCGGTGCCCGCGATCACGCGCACGGTCGCGCCGTCGCGCGTGAACGACGGCAGCGTGTCGGCCGCGTGGTGCGCGAACGCGGGCGCGGTGTCCTCGTGCTCGACCGGCAGCGCGACCCAGGTCTGGATCCCGTGCACCGGCTGGTCACGCGGACGATCCTCGTCGGGCGAACGCTCCGAGTGGACGATGCCGCGCCCGGCCGTCATCCAGTTCACGTCGCCGGGCACGATCTTCTGGCGAAAGCCGAGGCTGTCGTGGTGCATCAGCGTGCCGTCGAACAGGTAGGTGACGGTCGCGAGACCGATGTGCGGATGCGGCAGCACGTCGATGCCGCTGCCGGCCGGCAGCACGGCAGGGCCCATCTCGTCGAAGAAGATGAACGGGCCGACCAGGCGCGCGGCGCGCGCGGGCAGCACGCGGCGCACGACGAGGTTGCCGATGTCGCTCTCGCGCGGCGTGAGCAGGGTCTTGATCGAAGCGGACATGGTGAGGCTCTCGGGTTCGGTGGGCGATGCGTCAGACGACTGCCGTATCGATCGTGATCGGGTGCGTGAGGATCTTGTGTACCGGGCATGCGTTCGCGATCTGCAGCAGGCGCTCGCGCTGCTCGTCGGTCAGGTCGCCGTCGAGCGTGATGCGGCGCACGATCGTGCTGCCCGCGCTGCCCGATTCGTGCGCGAGCTTCACGTGCACTTCGGCGAGCGGCCAGCCCTTGCGTTGCGCGTACATCTTCAGCGTGATCGCGGTGCACGCGCCGAGGCTCGACAGCAGCAGGGCGACCGGCGTCGGTGCGGCGTCGCCGCCACCGAGCGATGCCGGCTCGTCGGCGCGCCACTGATGCACGCCGTCGGTGAAATGGACCAGGTAATCGACCGAGCCGATGCTCGCTTCGACGGACAGTTCGCTCATTGGAATTCCAGTTGGGGAAACGGGATGGGCCGGCGGCCGGCGCGTCAGGGTTCGAGCAGGCGCTGCAGCCGCAGCTCCTCGAAATCCAGCTCGGATTCTATGCGGTGCAGCACCGCGTCGTCGACCCGGCCGTCGCGATGCAGGTCGAGCAGCGCGTCGCGCGACACGCCGACCAGTTCCAGCTCGACGCGCAGCATCCGCGCGCGCACGTCGGCGGGCTCGGCGCCGTCGCGATGCGCGCGTTCGTTGAACGCGACGCGGCTTCGGTATTCGGCCAGCAGCCGGTCGAGCGACGCGCGTTCGAGGTTCGAGCCGCGCTGCTCGCGCGCATCGAGCTCGGCAAGCGCCGCGCCGAACGTATGCGCGCGCACCGCGTGCTCGGACATCGTGTGCCGCGCGGCCGGGCGCAGCTTCAGCAGGCGGATCAGCGGCGCGAGCGTGCCGCCTTGCACGACCAGCGTCGCGATGATCAGC
Source organism: Burkholderia sp. Nafp2/4-1b (assembly GCF_003635165.1). Classification (GTDB taxonomy): domain Bacteria; phylum Pseudomonadota; class Gammaproteobacteria; order Burkholderiales; family Burkholderiaceae; genus Burkholderia. Next base: position 193,483 of record NZ_ML058606.1, read on the forward strand.
AGAAACGTGCTGAACAGGATCAGGTCGCGGCCGGGGAAGTTGGCAGGCAGCGCGATCGCGGCCGCGAGGCTCACGACGCCGCGCATGCCGGACCAGCCGAGCACGACGGCCTCGCGCCACGACCACGGTGCATGGCCCGCGCGCCGAGCACGCAGGCGCCCCGGCAGCCACATCGCGACGAACACCCACACGAGCCGTGCGGCGATCGCGGCGGCGGTGGCCGGCAGAGCGACGCGCAGCCCGGCCATCAGCACCGCGCCTTCATGGTTCACGCCGGCGAGGATCGCGTGCAGCGCGAGGCCGATCAGGATGAACACGAGCGCGTCGAGGACGAACACGATCGCTTCCCAGGTCGCCTTGGCCTTGATCCGCATGTCGGCGCCGAACACGCGATGCTGGCGCACGCCGAGCACGAGGCCGCAGGTCACGACCGACAGCACGCCGGAACCATGCACGGCTTCCGCGATCCCGTAGCTGCCCCATGCCATCGCGAAGGTCACGACGATCCCGAGCATCGGCTCGCGCAGGCGCTGCAGCACCCAGCACATCGCATGGCCGCACGCGAGGCCGACCGCGATGCCGATCAGCGTGAGCGAGAAGAACAGGCCGGTGGCGCTCGCGGTCGTGATCGTGACCGCCAGCGCCGCCGACACGGCCATCTGATACAGCAGCAGGCCGGACGCATCGTTCACGAGGCTTTCGCCTTCGAGCACCGCGACGAGCCGCGCGGGCAACGGATGGCGCTGCAGGATCGCCTTCGCGGCGACCGCGTCGGGCGGCGACACGATCGCGCCGAGCGTGAAGCACGCGGCCCACGGCAACGTGGGATTGACCGCATGCACGGCGAGCGCGACCGCCACCGTCGTGAACACCACCGCGCCGAGCGCGAGCGATGCGATCGCGCCGAGCTCGTGCCGGAATTCCTTCCATGCGGTGTAGAAGCCGCTCGACATCAGCAGCGGCGGTAGCACGGCGGCGAGCAGCAGCGCCGGGTCCATGTCGGGCACGCGCTTGCCGGCGACGGCCACCACGCAGCCGCCGAGCAGCAGCACGACGGCCGGCGGAATCGAGATCCGTTCGGCGAGCCACGTGAGCGCACCCGCGCCGCAGATCAACAGCAGCAGGTAATGAAACAGCTCGACGTTGGTCATGCGCGGCGCAGGGTGGTGCGGCGCATCACGACGGCTTGCGTTCGTTGGTGCTACCGCCCGGCAACGCGCCGAACATGTGCTGGCTGCACTTCGCATCGCGCCATGCGGCGTTCAGCCGGTGGCCGGCGAGCATGCGCCGCGCGACGGGCAGGATCTGTTCGCCGGCGAGCATCCCGAGCAGGCCGGTGAGCGCGATGATCGGCGGCGCCGGCGAGTTCACGCCGATCGCGCCGTAGATGACGCCGGCGAGGATGCCGGCGAGCAGCGAGAAGACATGGGCTTTCATGATGGGCGTCTCGTGGTCTCGTGATCGGACGATGGGCGGCGACGCGTGCATCGCCGAGGTCCTGGAAGCGTATCGGGTTTACGTGAAGAAAAAAAGGGCGGATTGCCCTTGATCGACCGCCTATTCTGGAATCCCAGTGATTCCATTTGTTGGATGTTCTCGCCAGAGGATTGCGGTTTTAATGAATCGAGACGGACGACGCTGACCCGACGTAGTACCTGCTCGAAGCCTCTCGCGTTTGCGGCGAGGCAAGACCCCCTTTCCATTCCAAGGATGATCACGCCATGAGCAACCCGAAACTTGAAGTACTGACGCCGCACAACAGCCAGCTGATCTTCATCGACCAGCAGCCGCAGATGGCGTTCGGCGTGCAGTCGATCGATCGCCAGACGCTGAAGAACAACGTCGTCGGGCTCGCGAAGGCCGCGAAGGTGTTCAACATCCCGACCACGATCACGACGGTCGAGACCGAGGCTTTCTCCGGTCACACTTACCCCGAACTGCTCGACGTGTTCCCGAACCAGAAGACGCTCGAACGCACGTCGATGAACTCGTGGGACGACCAGAAGGTGCGCGACGCGCTGGCCGCGAACGGCCGCAAGAAGGTGGTCGTGTCGGGCCTGTGGACCGAAGTCTGCAATACGACGTTCGCGCTGTGCGCGATGCTCGAAGGCGAATACGAGATCTACATGGTGGCCGACGCATCGGGCGGCACGTCGCAGGCCGCGCACGATTTCGCGATGCAGCGGATGGTGCAGGCCGGCGTGGTGCCGGTCACGTGGCAGCAGGTCCTGCTCGAATGGCAGCGCGACTGGGCGCGACGCGACTCGTACGACGCGGTGATGGCGATCGCGAAGGAGCATTCGGGCGCATACGGGATGGGCGTGGACTACGCATACACGATGGTCCACAAGGCACCGCAGCGTACCGCGACGCCGCACGAGTCGATCCCGGCCGTCCCGGCGAAGTAACGGGCGACGGGCAACCGGCATACGGGCATCCGGCATACGGGCATCCGGCGTACGGGCATCCGGCGTACGGCGACCGGCGGCGGGCGACGGGCAACCGGCAACGGGCATCCGGCCGCGATACGCGCCGGCCGTCGCCCGCTCAGTCCGCCGGCACCGCCCACGGCGCGCGCGAGAAATGTTCGGCGAGAAACTCCAGCAGCACCGTCACGCGCGCGGCGCGCAGCATGCCGGGCGGCGTGACGAGGTTGACGTTGATGTCGGCGATTCTCCAGTCGCACATCACTTCCTCGAGTTCCCCGCGCTGCAGCTCGTCCCACACCAGGAACTCGGGCTGCAGCGCGAGCCCGTGCCCGGCGACGAGCGCGGGGACGATCACGTCGGCGTTGTTGGTGCGGATGCGTCCGTGCACGTTCACGCCGAAGTCGTCGCCCGATGCCGCGTGATGAAAGCGCCAGTACTCGGGCGTCGGCAGGTTCGTGTAGGTGAGGCACACGTGCTGTTCGATGTCGCGCGGATGCTCGGGCCGGCCATGCCGGTCGAGGTACGCGGGCGATGCGACGAGCGGCCGGCGCACCGCGCACAGCCGGCGCGAGCGCAGCGACGAATCGCTCAATTCGGCGATCCGGACCGCGACGTCGAAGCCGCCGGACACGATGTCGACGATGTGGTCGGTGAGCACGAGGTCGACGTCGACGCGCGGGTAGCGTTCAAGAAACGCCGGCAGCACCGGCGACAGATGGTGCAACCCGAACGACATCGGCGCGTTCACGCGCACGAGGCCGTGCGGCTCGAGCGCCTGCGCGGTGGCCTCGCTCTCGATCAGTTCCGCATCGGCGAGCAGCCGGATCGCGCGGTCGCGCAGCAGTTCGCCGGTCGGCGTGAGCGACAGCTTGCGCGACGTGCGGTACAGCAGCATTGCGCCGAGGCGCTTTTCGAGGCGCGCGATCGCCTTCGACACAGTCGGTTGCGACACGCCGAGCAGTTCCGCGGCTTTCGCGAACGAGCCCGTCTCCGCGACGCGCGCGAAGATGGCCCAGGCTTCGAGATCAGGAAGGTGTTGCATGGTCGGACAGGGTGGCAGCGAAGCGAAGTGGATGCGGCGACAGCACAGGATGCGGGCGGCGCGAAGCGGCTCATTCTAATCCGGCCGGGAGAATAAATCGTTATGGAATCTTATCTATTGTCGTTGGGGGCCGGCGTGCTGATCGGCGTCGTGTACAGCGTGATCAAGGTGCGCTCGCCCGCGCCGCCGCTGATCGCGCTGATTGGGCTGGCCGGCATGCTGATCGGCACGCAGGCAATCGGCGCCATTCGCCACTGGCTCGGCTTCTGATCGCATCGAGGACATATCAATGAGCGCAACCGATACTCAACCGGATCTGATCCTGCACAACGGGCGCATCACGACGCTCGATCGTGCAAACCCCGTCGCGACCGCGGTCGCGATCAAGGACGGCCGCTTCGTCGCGGTCGGCAGCAACACCGACGTGATGCCGCTCGCGGGCCGTGCAACGAAGGTGGTCGACCTCGACGGCCGCACGGTGCTGCCGGGCCTGACCGACAACCACACGCACGTGATTCGCGGCGGCCTGAACTACAACATGGAACTGCGCTGGGACGGCGTGCGCTCGCTCGCCGTCGCGATGGAGATGCTCAAGCAGCAGGTCGCGATCACGCCGGCGCCGCAATGGGTGCGCGTGGTCGGCGGCTTCACCGAGCACCAGTTCGCGGAGAAGCGCCTGCCGACGATCGCCGAACTCAATGCGGTCGCGCCCGATACGCCGGTGTTCATCCTGCACCTGTACGATCGCGCGCTGCTGAACGCGGCGGCGCTGCGCGTCGTCGGCTATACGAAGGACACGCCGGAGCCGCCGGGCGGCACGATCCTGCGCGACGCCGCGGGCAACCCGACGGGCCTGCTGCTCGCGAACCCGAACGCGACGATCCTGTACGCGACGCTCGCGAAGGGGCCGAAGCTGCCGTTCGACTATCAGTACAACTCGACGCGTCACTTCATGCGCGAGCTGAACCGGCTCGGCGTGACGGGCGTGATCGACGCGGGCGGCGGCTCGCAGAATTATCCCGACGATTACGAAGTGATCCGCAAGCTGCACGACGCGGGCGAGATGACGATCCGGATCGCGTACAACCTGTTCACGCAGAAGCCGAACGCGGAGAAGGAGGACTTCGTCAACTGGACGAAGACCAGCAAGTACCACGACGGTACCGATTACTTCCGTCACAACGGCGCGGGCGAGATGCTGGTGTTCTCGGCGGCCGACTTCGAGGACTTCCGCGTTGCGCGTCCGGACCTGCCGGCGCAGATGGAAGACGATCTCGAAGGCGTCGTGCGCGTACTCGCGCAGAACCGCTGGCCGTGGCGCATGCACGCGACCTACGACGAAACCATCAGCCGCGCGCTCGACGTGTTCGAGAAGGTGAACGAAGACATTCCGCTCGAAGGGCTGAACTGGTTCTTCGATCACGCGGAAACGATCTCGGAGAAGTCGATGGACCGGATCGCCGCGCTCGGCGGCGGCATCGCGGTGCAGCACCGGATGACGTACCAGGGCGAGTACTTCGTCGAGCGCTACGGCGCGCAAGCCGCCGAGGCGACGCCGCCGGTCGCGAAGATGCTCGGCAAGGGGCTCAAGGTATCGGCCGGCACGGACGCGACGCGTGTCGCGTCGTACAACCCGTGGGTGTCGCTCGCGTGGCTCGTGACCGGCAAGACGGTTGGCGGCATGCGCATGTATCCGCAGCGCAACCTGCTCGATCGCGAAACCGCGCTGCGGATGTGGACCGAGTACGTGACGTGGTTCTCGAACGAGGAAGGCAAGAAAGGTCGGATCGCGGTCGGGCAGCTTGCCGACCTGATGGTCCCGGATCGCGATTTCTTCACCTGCGCGGAGGATGATATTGCCGATACGACCGCATTGCTGACGGTGGTCGGCGGGAAGATCGTGTGGGGCGCGGGGCCGTTCGCGTCGCACGATGCGCCGATTCCGCCTGCGATGCCGGACTGGTCGCCGGTGCGTGCATACGGCGGCTATGGCGGCTGGGGCGCGACGCAGCGCGAGGGCGCGCCGCTGCAGCGCGCGGCAGCCGCCGCTGCCGCGTGCGGTTGTTCGACCGCGTGCGGCATGCACGGCCACGCGCATGCGCGTGCGTGGGGCCGCGCGTTGCCGACCACGGACGCGAAGGGCTTCTGGGGCGCGTTCGGCTGTTCGTGCTGGGCGGTCTGACATGACGACGCGCCCCGTCTACGGCAATCCGGTGTGGATCCGCGCGCTGCTGTCGCAGCCGTGGGTCCTGCCGCTCGTGCGTCTCGCACTGGTGTCCGCCTTTCTGCTCGGCGGCGTCGCGAAGGCGCTCGACTTCAACGGCGCGGTTGCCGAACAGGCGCATTTCGGCCTGCATCCGGCCGCGCTGTGGGCGGCACTGGCGATCGCGGTCGAGATCCTCGGCTCGCTGTGCGTGGTGTTTCGCCGCTTCACGTGGCTCGGCGCCGGCGCGCTCGGCATGCTGACGCTCGTCGCGATGGTCGTGGCGAACGATTTCTGGAACCGTTCGGGCGCCGAACATTTCATGGCGCTCAACAGCTTTTTCGAGCATCTTGGGCTGATCGCGGCCCTCGTGCTCGCCACCGTGCTCGACGATGCCCGGCAACCGGCCGACGACGGCCGCTCCATTCGATGACAATGCAACAACCAGGAAATCCCGTGATGAAATCCATTCGTTCCGTGCTGCTGGCCGCGATGCTCGCGGGCGGTCTTGCCGTCGCGCCGGTGGCGTTCGCGAAACCGCCGGTGCCGGCGGCGGCCACGCCGACGGTGGCCGTCGGTCCGCAGTACGACACGACGCACGTGTGCGTCGCGCCCGAAGACTTCGACCGCTTCACCGACAGTCTGGTCGCGACGTTCGGCGGCACCCGATCGAAGCAGGGCGTGTTCCAGGTCACGCCGACGCCGAGCCAGACGATGTCGCAACTCGTGCTGACGCCGGTCGGCACGGTCTCCGTGTTCGGCTTCAAGACGCCGATCCCGTATCCGTTCTGCGCGGAGCGCACCGGTTACCTGGTGACCGACATGGACGTTGCCGTGAAGTCGGCGCGCGAGCATGGGGCCGACGTGATCGTCGACACGTTCCCCGATCCGATCGGCCGCGACGCGATCATCGCGTGGACGGGCGGCGTGAAGATGCAGCTCTACTGGCATACCCGGGCGCCGCACTACGACGCGCTGCAGACCGTGCCCGAAAATCGCGTGTACGTGTCGTCGCAAAGCGTACGCAAGTTCGTGCACGATTTCGTCAAGTTCTCGAATGGCAAGGTGGTGTCCGACAACCTGAAGGCGCCGGGCATCGAGATCGGCCGGCCGAACGACACGTATCGCCGGGTCCGGATCCAGTCGGGCTTCGGCAAGATGACCGTGCTCGTGACGGACGGCCATCTGCCGTATCCGTTCGGGCGCGAGATGACGGGCTACGAAGTGCCGGATCTCGCCGCGACGCTGAAGAAGGCCGAAGCCGCGGGCGTGACCGTGCTCGTGCCGTCGTTCGCATCGGACGGCCGCGATGCGGCGCTCGTGCAGTTCCCGGGCGGCTACGTCGCCGAAATCCACGCGAGCGCGGCGCAATGAAACACGAGGACACCATCCTTGCCGCGGTCGCCGGCTTCGTCGATACGCTGAGCTTCGTCGCGCTGTTCGGGCTGTTCACCGCGCACGTGACGGGCAACTTCGTGCTGATCGGCGCGGGCATCGCGGGCTTCGGCCAGGGCGTCGTGCTGAAGCTCAGCGTGTTTCCCGCGTTCGTGTGCGGCGTGATCGCGGCCAGCCTGATCGCGCGGTCGATGTCCGGGCGGCCGGCGTGGCAGGGCACGCGCACGCTGCACACCGTGCAGGCCGTGCTGCTGCTCGGCTTCTGCGCGGCCGGCGTGTGGGCGACACCCGTCACGCAGCCCGACAGCCTGCCGGCGCTCGTGGCCGGCATCGTCGGCACGTTCGCGATGGGCGTGCAGAACGCGCATCCGCGCGTGATCGTGCGCGCGGGCGGCGTGCCGAACACGGTGATGACGGGCAACGTGACGCAGGCGATCCTCGATGTCGTCGACATGCTGTCGCCCGGTACCGCCGAGAGCGCGCGTGCTGCCGCACGGGCACGCTTCGGCAAGATGCTGCCGGCGATCGTCGCGTTCGCGCTCGGCGCGGCATGCGGTGCGCTCGGGTTCCGCTACGTCGGGTTCCTGGCGTTGCTGGTGCCGGTCGGCGCGCTTGCTGCGCTTGCCCTGTGTGCGGCGCAAGCGGCCGGTACGACCACGCAGGAGCGCGCATGATTGAGCGGGGACGGAGGAGACACCACAGCCGCCGGTTCGAACGGGCCGCGCGTGTGACGATCGCCGCGGGGCTGCTGTTCGCGGGCGCCGACGCGGCGTTCGCGGAAACGGCGGCGCCATCGACGTCGGCTTCGACGCCGGCGCAAGGACCGGCGCAAGAACCAGCGCAAGAACCGGCGCCGGCTTCGGCTGCGTCATCGGCAACCACACCGGCAACCGCACCCGCCACCGCATCGACCTGCACCGCCAAGCGCCCCACGGTGCTGTTCAACCGCTGGCAGGAAGACTGGTCGGTGCTCGCGAATCCCTGCGTGCCGCGCGCGCGGCTCGACGGGCTGAAATACATCCCGCTCGGCAACGATCCGCAATCCTATCTGTCGCTCGGCGTGAACCTGCGCGAGCGGCTCGAGACCAACGACGCGCCGCTGTTCGGGATCGGCTCCGCGCAATCGGATACGTACGTGATCCAGCGCATCGAAGTGCATGCCGATGCACATCTCGGCCAGCACTGGCAGTTCTTCGTGCAGTTGGAGGACGCACGCGCGTTCGGCAAGAACACGGTGTCGCCGGTGGACAGGAACCCGCTCGATCTCGAACAGGCGTTCGTGACCTATACGGGCGCGCTCGGCGGCGGCACGTTCAAGTTCCGCGTCGGCCGTCAGGAGATGGCGTTCGACCTGCAGCGTTTCGTCGCCGTGCGCGACGGCCCGAACGTGCGGCAGGCGTTCGATGCGGTGTGGGCCGACTACGAATACGGGAAGTGGCGCTTCATCGGCTATGCGACGCAGCCGGTGCAGAACCGCAACGCATCCGATTTCGACGACGTGTCGAATCGCGACCTCACGTTCAGCGGCGTGCGTTTCGAGCGGAAGTCGGTCGGTCTAGGCGACCTGTCCGGCTACTGGTCGCGCTACAACCGCAGCAACGCGCGTTTCCTCGATGCGAGCGGCCCCGAGCATCGCGACGTGTGGGACGTTCGCTACACGGGCACGCAGGGGCGCTTCGACTGGGATCTCGAAACGATGCTGCAGACCGGCACGGTCGGCAATGCCACGATCGGGGCGTGGGCCGTCGGTTCGATCGCCGGCTACAAGCTCGACGCGCCGTGGTCGCCGCGCATCGCGCTGCAGGTCGATGCGGCATCGGGCGACCGGCATCCGCATGACGGCCGCGTCGGCACCTTCAACCCGCTGTTTCCGAACGGCTATTACTTCACGCTCGCCGGCTATACGAGTTACGCGAACCTGATTCACGTGAAGCCGTCCGTGACGCTGAAACCGTCGGCGAACCTGTCGCTGCTCGGCGCGCTCGGTTTCCAGTGGCGCGAGACGACGGGCGACGCCGTCTATCAGCAGCCGAACATCCCGGTGCCGGGCACGGCAGGCAAGGGCAGCCTGTGGACGGGCATGTACGTGCAGCTGCGCGCGGACTGGACGATCGCCGCCAACCTGATCGGCTCGATCGAGGCCGTGCATTTCCAGGTGGGCGACACGATCCGGCAGGCAGGCGGGCACAACGCGGACTATGCGGGCGTCGAGCTGAAGTACGGCTGGTGACGGCGGCGCGCGGCAACGTGCACGCGGCATGAAAAAGGGCAGCCCCGTGGGGCTGCCCTTCGTTCGTCCGGGCCGACAGCGTGGCCGGCCCGTTCGCGGTGAGGGTGATGCCGTTACAGGTTCGGCGACAGCACGAGCGCGTTCGTCAGGTCGCCCATCGGCTGCGAGCCGTTCGCCTTCAGCGCGTCGTCGCGCTGCTGCAGGCCCGCGAGACGCGGCAGCGAGAAGCGGCGCGTGATGAGGCGCAGGATCGAACCCGTGTCGTACTGCGTGTGGTCGACGAAGCCCTTCTTCGCATACGGCGACACGATCAGCGCCGGAATGCGGGTGCCCGGGCCCCAGCGATCGGCATTCGGCGGCGTCGCATGATCCCAGAAGCCGCCGTTTTCGTCGTACGTGACGACCACGACCATGTTCTTCCACTGCGGGCTGGCCTGCAGGTGCGCGATCACGTCGGCGATGTGCTGGTCGCCTGACGTGACGTCCGTGTAGCCCGGGTGCTCGTTCAGGTTGCCTTGAGGCTTGTAGAACGTGACCTGCGGCAGCGCGCCCGCATCGATCGCCTTGATGAACTCGGCGCCGTTCGCGCCGCCGTCGAGCAGGTGCTGCGCGCGGCTCGCGGTGCCCGGCGCCTGGTTCGCGAAGTAGTTGAACGGCTGGTGGTGCGGCTGGAAGTTCGGCGTCGACAGGTCGGCGCCGTAGATCACGTTCGACGTGCCGTTCTGGCTCGCCTGCAGCGCCTGGCCCCATGCGCCGCTATACCACGCCCACGACACGCCTGCGTTGGTCATCAGGTCGCCGATGTTGGTCGCCGTCTGCGGCGGCATCGTCGACGGATTGGCCGGATCGGCGAGCAGCGGGTCGCCGCCCGCGGCCGCCTTGTTGCCGCTCGGCTGATACGCCGGCTGCATCGTGTTGATGCCGTAGAAGTCCGGCGTGAGCGCGCCGTCGTTGACGAACTTCGGCGGGCCGCTCAGCGCGGAGGCCGGCGAGTTCGTCGCGACCTTCAGCGACTTGCCGTCGGCGTTCAGCACGGCGATCTTGCCGGCTGCCGGGCTCTTGTCGGCGTTCGGGTAGAACGGTGCGCACGCGCAGACCAGGTACTGGTGGTTCAGGAACGAACCGCCGAACGCGCCCATGAAGAAGTTGTCGGCGAGTACGTACTGCTGCGCGATCTTCCACAGCGGCAGCTTCGACGGATCCGGCGTGTAGTGGCCCATCGTCAGGCCGCCCGCATCGGTCCACGCGGCGTACATGTCGTTCTTGCCGCCGTTGATCTGCATCTGGTCCTGGTAGAAGCGGTGCACGATGTCGCGCGTCGCGATGCTCATCGACTGGTTGAAGCCGTTCGGATCGTCGATCGCGAACGGCGCGTTCGGCAGGTTCGCCGTCATCGCCTCGGTCACCGCCAGCGTGATGCCGGTCGCCGTCAGGCCGCCCCAGATCTTCGGCAGCGTCGCCAACGTCGAGCCGTCGCGATCCTTCTGCACCGAGTTCGCGGCCGTCGCGTTCTGCAGACCGTTCGCGCCCGGGAAGTTGCCGTACAGGTTGTCGAAGCTGCGGTTTTCGGCGTAGATCACGACGACGTTCTTGACGGCCGACAGGCCCTGCTGCGTGACATCGTCGCCGCCGCAGGCAGTCAGGCTGAGCGCGGCCGCAAGGGCGATCGGCGTGTAGCGAATCCAGGCGTGCTTCTTCATGCGATGTTCTCTCTCATTCGGCGGTGGTCGCGTGTGGGAACCGGGTGGCGGGAGGGCCGGCGCACCAACCTCGCGGTACCGCCCGGCTGCGCGCATTATCTGGAACCGATTTGACAGCCGGGTGTAGGGGCGCTTTCAATTGACTGTCGGTCGAACGTCATCCAGCGGTCACGGAACTGACATAAGCTCCGGCCGATTGCCCACCGCTACAAGAAGAACGACGATGCACAGCCTCCTGAAGTCCTTCGCGTCCGCTCGAACGCTGATCCCCGCCGCCGCCACGCTGGCACTTGTGGGCGCACTCGTGGGCACACTCGCGGCGCTCGCCGCTTGCGATGCGCGGCCCGGCGCGAATGCGGCGGTCGCGTCCGTCGTGCCGGCGGCTCAGGCAGCGCCGGCCGCGCTTGCCGCCCCGGCGGTCGCGCCGGCCGGCCAGCCGCAGACACGCGCGCAGGTGTTCGAAGGCGTGAAGCAGATGACGGCACTCGGCAAGCAACTGTTTTTCGATCCGTCGCTGTCCGGGTCCGGCAAGCTCGCGTGCGCGTCGTGCCATAGCGCCGAACATGCGTTCGGTCCGCCGAACGCGCTGTCGGTGCAGCTCGGCGGCGACGACATGCACCGTACCGGCTTTCGCGCGGTGCCGTCGCTGAAGTACCTGCGCGGCATTCCGCCGTTCAGCGAGCACTTCCACGATTCGCCGGACGAAGGCGACGAAAGCATCGACGCGGGTCCGACCGGCGGCCTGACCTGGGACGGTCGCGTCGACACGCGCGATGCGCAGGCGCGCATTCCGCTCACGTCGCCGTTCGAGATGAGCAGCTCGCCGGCACGGGTCGCGAAGGCGGTTCGCGCCGCACCGTATGCCGCTGCGTTCCGCAAGGCTTTCGGCGACCAGGTGCTCGGCGACGACCAGGCGACGTTCGGCGCGGTGCTGCGCGCGCTCGACGCATTCCAGCAACAGCCGGCGCTGTTCGATCCGTACACGAGCAAGTACGACGCGTATCTGGCCGGCCGCGCGCAGCTCACGCCTGCCGAGCTGCACGGGCTGCAGCTGTTCAACGACGAAAAGAAGGGCAATTGCGCGAGCTGCCACATCAGCCAGCGCACCCTCGAAGGCGGCCCGCCGCAGTTCAGCGATTTCGGGCTGATCGCGATCGCGGTGCCGCGCAATCGCGCACTGCCGGTCAATCGCGATCCGCGCTTTCACGATCTCGGCGCGTGCGGCCCCGAGCGCACCGACCTGAAGGGCCGCGACGAATTCTGCGGGCTGTTCCGCACGCCGTCGCTGCGCAACGTCGCGCTGCGCAAGACCTTCTTCCACAACGGCGTGTATCACTCGCTGGAAGACGTGATGCGCTTCTACGCCGAGCGCGACATTCATCCGGAGAAGTTCTATCCGGTCGTGCACGGCAAGGTGCAGGTGTACGACGACCTGCCGAAGCGCTATTGGCCGAACATCAACCGGGAGCCGCCGTTCGACCGCAAGCGCGGCGATGCGCCCGCGCTGAACGCGGCCGAGATCAAGGACGTGATCGCGTTCCTGAACACGCTGACTGACGGCTATCAACCGGCGGCCACGTCGGCGGCGCGCTAGAAGACGTTCGTTGCGGCACGCATGCTATGCTCGCTCGCTGACAGGCGTGGCGCGTGCCGATTCACCGGCCGCGCGCCGCGCCGTTCGATCGAACATCCAAGGAGAACAAACACATGTCGATGCGTGCATCCCTTTCCGTCGTCACGCGCGTGCTGGCCGGCGCCGCGTGCGCAGCCGCGATGCTGCCCGCCCACGCACAGAGCAACCTGGGCTTCCTGAACGACACGCCGCTGGCCTACTTCAGCAAGACCGATCGCGCGTCGCTGGCCAAGGCCGTCGCGCAGGCGCGCGACGAAGGCAAGGACGGCGAGACCACGACGTGGCAGAGCAGCGGCCGCGGCACGCAGATCGATGCGAAGCTCACGCCGTCGACGTCCGAGAACGACGGCAAGACCTGCCGCGAGATCGCGACCGAAATCGCCGCGAAGGGCCAGACGATGACGCTCAAGCCGGTCTTCTGCAAGACGGCCGCGGGCAAGTGGCAGCTGCAGAAGCGCTGAGCACGCGTGCGATGAAGCGTAGCGGTGCGACCCGCACGGTATCGTGCGGCGTCGTGATCCTCGACGGGGCCGGCCGCGTGTTCCTTGCGCATGCAACCGATACCACGCACTGGGACATCCCGAAGGGGCAGGGCGAGCCAGGCGAGACGCCGTCCGATGCGGCGTTGCGCGAGCTGCGCGAGGAAACCGGCATCGAGTTCGACGCCGCGCGGCTGGTGGATCTCGGCCGCTTCGCCTACCGTCACGACAAGGACCTGCACCTGTTCGCGGTGCAGGTCGCGGACGACGAGATCGATCCCGCGCACTGCACGTGCACGTCGCTGTTTCCGAGCCGCCGCGATGGCTCGCTGATTCCCGAGATGGACGCGTATCGCTGGACCGCGCCTGCCGACGTCGATGCGTATGCGAGCCGCAGCCTCGCCCGGCTGTTTCGCACGACGCTGTCGCTCGCGGATCTGCATCGGCGGCTGGCGGGAGAGTGAGCGTAGCCAGCCTGAGCCTGAGCGGCCCGCAACGTTTTCCGCACACGCAATAAAAAACGGCCCGAAGGCCGTTTTTTTATCGCCGCGCGACGCGCGCCTCACGGCCGCCGTCGCGCGGAGCGAGCCGTCAGGCCGGCTTGCCCCAGCTGTCGCGCAGCCCGACGATCCGGTTGAACACGGGCTTGCCCGGCTTCGAATCGACACGGTCTGCAACGAAATAGCCGTGGCGCTCGAACTGCAGGCGCGTTTCCGGTGCGACGTCGCCGGCGCCCGGTTCGACGAAGGCTTGCGTGACCTTCTTCGAATCCGGATTCAGCGCCTCGAGGAAGTTCGCGCCGCCCGCGTCCGGGTGCGGCTCCTTGAACAGCCGGTCGTAGATCCGCACCTCAGCCGCCTGTGCATGCTTCGCGCTGACCCAGTGGATGTTGCCCTTGACCTTGTACGTGTTCGCGCCTTCGGTGCCCGACTTGCTGTCCGGGAAGTAGTTGCAGTGCACGGCCGTCACGTTGCCGTCGGCGTCCTTGTCGAAGCCCGTGCATTCGATCACGTAGCCGTAGCGCAGGCGCACCTTGTTGCCCGGGAACAGGCGGAAATAGCCCTTCGGCGGGTTCTCGACGAAGTCCTCGCGTTCGATCCACAGCTCGCGCGAGATCGGGAACGTGCGCACGCCGCGGTCCGGATGATGCGGATGCACGGGGGCCGTGCATGCTTCCTCGAGGTCTTCCGGATAGTTGTCGATCACGAGCTTCAGCGGATCGAGCACGGCGACCGAGCGCGGCGCCTTGTCGTCGAGGTCGTCGCGCAGCGCGCCTTCGAACACGCTCATGTCGATCCACGAATCGACTTTCGTCACGCCGATCCGTTCGCAGAACAGGTGAATGCTCTCCGGCGTGAAGCCGCGGCGGCGGATCCCGACGATCGTCGGCATGCGCGGGTCGTCCCAGCCTTCTACGTGGCCCTCGGTGACGAGCTGCAGCAGCTTGCGCTTGCTGGTGATCGCGTACGTGAGGTTCAGGCGCGAGAATTCGATCTGCTGCGGCAGCGGCCGCGCGAACACGCCGGCTTCCGCGAGCTCGTTCAGCACCCAGTCGTACAGCGGGCGGTGATCCTCGAACTCGAGCGTGCACAGCGAGTGCGTGATGCCTTCGAGCGCATCCGAGATGCAGTGCGTGTAGTCGTACATCGGATACACGCACCATGCGTCGCCGGTGCGGTAGTGGTGCGCATAGCGGATCCGGTAGATCACCGGGTCGCGCATGTTCATGTTCGGCGACGCCATGTCGATCTTCGCGCGCAGCACGTGCTCGCCTTCCTTGAACTCGCCAGCCTTCATCCGGCGGAACAGGTCGAGGTTTTCCTCCGGCGAGCGGTCGCGGAACGGCGACGGCTTGCCGCCTTCGGTCAGCGAGCCGCGGTTCGCGCGCATCTCTTCCGCGCTCTGGCTGTCGACGTACGCCTTGCCGCGCTGGATCAGCAGTTCGGCGAATTCATACAGCTTGTCGTAGTAGTCGCTCGCGAAATACTGGTGATCGACCGCATCCTTGCGCCAGTCGAAGCCGAGCCAGCGCACCGCATCGACGATCGAATCGACGTACTCGATGCTTTCCTTTTCCGGGTTCGTGTCGTCGAAGCGCAGGTGGCACACGCCGCCGTAGTCGCGCGCGACGCTGAAGTTCAGGCAGATGCTCTTCGCGTGACCGATGTGCAGATAGCCGTTCGGCTCGGGCGGGAAGCGCGTCTCGACGCGGCCGCTCCATTTGCCGGTGCGGTTGTCGTCGTCGATGATGTTGCGGATGAAGTTGGAAGCCGCGGGGGCGTCGTTACGTTCGGTGCTCATGCGGTTGGCGTCAGGTTGTGGCGGCGCAGCGCGCCGGTTTAATCCCGTAATTCTACCTGACCGGGGTCGGTACCGCGCGGGTTGCGGCGCTGCAACGCGACGGTGCGCGCTGCGTACCGCAATATCTCCAGTGTGTGTCGGCTGTAACACGACGTAAATCGGATTGCCCGCCGCATTCGGCTTTTCCTATGATGCCTTCACCGAATCAATGCCGCCATTCACACTTTTGCGTGGCGGGAGGAAGCCAATAATCATGATGAAGAAGACCACTTTTCTCGTTCGTACCGCGGTAATCGTCGCGGCCCTGTCGCAACTCGGCGCCTGCGCGATGACGCATACGCAGCGTAATGCCGGTATCGGCGCAGCCGCGGGCGGCGCGCTCGGCTACCTGATCACGGGTGGCCCGGTCGGCACCGTTGCCGGCGCGGCAGCAGGCGGCCTGGTCGGCGCCGGCGTGCGCTGATCGAAGCCGGCGCGCATGAGCGCCGACCGGTCGTGACCGCGCAGGTCGCGCGTCACGACCGAACCATCCTCCGCACATCCATTCCGCGATTCGACAGGCAGCGACAGGCAACATCAGGGAGGAGCGGGTGTGCGACACTTCGTCGACGTCATATAACGACTTCATTCGCCGACGAACCTTCCATGAGTGACTCTCACGTTTTCGTGTTGCCGGGTTACGGCAACTCCGGTCCGCTTCACTGGCAAAGCCGCTGGGAGCGTGCCGATGCGCGTTTCGTACGCATTGCGATGCCCGACTGGGACCGCGCGTTCCGCAACGGCTGGTGTCTCGCGCTCGACCGGGCGGTGGAAGCCGCGCCGGGGCCGGTACTGCTGGCCGCCCACAGTCTCGGCACGCTGACCACCGCATGGTGGGCGACCCGCTACGCACGGCCGGCCGCGCTCGAGAAAGTGCGCGGCGCGCTGCTCGTCGCATTGCCGGACCCGGCCGGGCCGGCGTTTCCCGTCGACGCACACGGCTTCGGGCCGGTGCCGCACGAACGGCTGCCGTTTCCGACCTGCGTGGTCGCGAGCGGCGACGATCCGTACGGCTCGATCGCATTCGCGCGCGGTTGCGCGAACGCGTGGGGCAGCACCTTCCATGATCTCGGCCCGCGCGGCCATATCAACGCGGACAGCGGGCTCGGTGACTGGCCGCAGGCGCGCGGCTGGCTCGACGCGCTGGCGGTCGCAGGCTGACCGTGGCGTGCGGGCAGCGCAGGGCCGCCGGATCGCCTGCTTCGCCTTCAACGCCGCGATCCGTTCGCCGTCGTAGCCGAGCCGCCGCGGGGCCGCGCGCGCTACTGACTGGCGGGTGCGACACGCTTGCGCAGCGCTGACCCCCGATATACGCGGCCGACGCCGCTTGCATGGGCAGTCGGGCCGCGTGTCACGTCGTTCAAATTGCCTGTTTCGCCTTCAGCGCCGCGATGCGCGCATCGTCGTAGCCGAGCATGTCGCGCAGCACATCCTCCGTCTGCGCGCCGAGCAGCGGCGGCGCGGTGCGTGCATCGGGCGGCGTCGCGCTCATCCGGATCGGATTGCGCACGAGCTTCACGTCGGCGCCGCACGGATGCGGCAGCGACACCTGCATCCCGCGCGCAACGACCTGCTCGTTGTCGAACACCTCGTCGAGTTCGTTGATCGGCCCGCACGGCACGCCGGCCGCTTCCAGCGCGCCGATCCAGTCGGCCTTGTCGCGCGTCTTCACCATTTCCGCGAGGATCGGCACCAGCGTGTCGCGATGGCGCACGCGCGACGGGTTGGTCGCGAACCGTTCGTCGTCGGCCAGCTCGGCGCGGCCACCGACCTCGACGAACTTGCGGAACTGCCCGTCGTTGCCGACCGCGACGATGATCCAGCCGTCGCGCGTCTGGAACGTCTGGTACGGCACGATGTTCGGATGCGCGTTGCCCCAGCGCACCGGCGGCTTGCCGCTCGCGAGGAAGTTGGTGTTCATGTTCGCGAGCAGCGCGACCTGCACGTCGAGCAGCGCCATGTCGATGTACTGGCCTTCGCCCGTGCGGTCGCGATGCGCGAGCGCGGCGAGCACCGCGATCGTCGAATAGAGGCCGGTCGCGAGATCGGCGATCGCGACGCCGGCCTTTTGCGGGCCGCCGCCCGGCTCGCTGTCGCGCTCGCCGGTGATGCTCATGAAGCCGCCGATTCCCTGCACGATGAAGTCGTAGCCCGCGCGGTGCGCGTACGGGCCGGTCTGGCCGAAACCCGTGACCGAGCAGTAGACGAGATCGGGCTTCACCGCGCGCAGGGATTCATAGTCGAGCCCGTATTTCTTCAGCTGCCCGACCTTGTAGTTCTCGAGCACGACGTCGCTCTGCGCGGCCAGCTCGCGCACGATCTGCTGGCCTTCCGGCGTCGCGATGTCGACCGTCACCGAGCGCTTGTTGCGGTTCGCCGCGAGGTAGTACGCGGCCTCGGCCGTATCGGCGCCGGCCGCGTCCTTCAGGTACGGCGGCCCCCAGTGGCGCGTGTCGTCGCCGGCGCCGGGGCGCTCGACCTTGATGACGTCCGCGCCGAAGTCGGCAAGCGTCTGCGCGCACCACGGGCCCGCGAGCACGCGGGTGAGGTCCAGCACGCGGATATGGCTCAGGGCACCCATGGTCGATTCGTCTCCTGTCGTGGCTCGCCCGGGCGGGGCCGGGCGGATTGGCATGCCGAGCATCTTAAGGCGAATCGGCCGCGCGGGTGGCCCAGCCCGGTCGTCCGGCACGGCGGGCCGCTGCCGGCTGGGCCGATGATCTGTATCGTATAATCGTTCGTTTACGATATTTGCCCGCCGTGCGTCCGCGAGGACGGCCGGCGTTTGAAGCCGTCTCAGCCAGACATTCCCCGCACGCCATGAAAGCTGCCGAAATCCGCGAGAAATTCCTCAAATTCTTCGAATCGAAGGGCCACACGATCGTCCGCTCGTCGAGCCTCGTGCCCGGTAACGACCCCACGCTGATGTTCACGAACTCGGGCATGGTCCAGTTCAAGGACGTGTTCCTCGGCACGGACCCGCGTCCGTACACGCGCGCCACGACGGCGCAGCGCAGCGTGCGCGCGGGCGGCAAGCACAACGACCTCGAGAACGTCGGCTACACGGCGCGCCACCACACGTTCTTCGAGATGCTCGGCAATTTCTCGTTCGGCGACTACTTCAAGCACGACGCGATCCGCTTCGCGTGGGAGCTGCTGACGACCGTCTACCAGCTGCCGAAGGAAAAGCTGTGGGTGACTGTCTACCAGGAAGACGACGAAGCCTACGACATCTGGGCGAAGGAAGTCGGCGTGCCGACCGAGCGGATCATCCGGATCGGCGACAACAAGGGCGCGCGCTATGCGTCGGACAACTTCTGGACGATGGGCGACACCGGCCCGTGCGGCCCGTGTACCGAAATCTTCTACGACCACGGCCCGGACGTGTGGGGCGGGCCGCCGGGGTCGCCTGAAGAAGACGGCGACCGCTACATCGAGATCTGGAACCTCGTGTTCATGCAGTTCAACCGCGACGCGCAGGGCAACATGACGCGCCTGCCGAAGCAGTCGGTCGACACCGGCATGGGCCTCGAGCGTCTCGCCGCGGTGCTGCAGCACGTGCACAGCAACTACGAGATCGACCTGTTCCAGAACCTGATCAAGGCCGCCGCGCGCGTGACCGAGATCAGCGACCTCACGAACAATTCGCTGAAGGTGATCGCCGATCACATCCGCGCGTGCTCGTTCCTGATCGTCGACGGCGTGATTCCCGGTAACGAAGGCCGCGGCTACGTGCTGCGCCGGATCGTGCGCCGCGCAATCCGCCACGGCTACAAGCTCGGCCGCAAGGGTTCGTTCTTCCACAAGCTGGTGGCCGACCTCGTCGCCGAGATGGGCGCAGCCTACCCGGAGCTGAAGGAAGCCGAACAGCGCGTGACCGATGTGCTGCGCCAGGAAGAAGAACGCTTCTTCGAGACGATCGAGCACGGGATGTCGATCCTCGAAGCGGCGCTCGCCGACGTCGAAGCGAAGGGCGGCAAGGTGCTCGACGGCGAACTCGCGTTCAAGCTGCACGACACCTACGGCTTCCCGCTGGATCTGACGGCCGACGTGTGCCGCGAGCGCGGGATGACGGTCGACGAGCCGGCATTCGACGACGCGATGGCGCGCCAGCGCGAGCAGGCGCGCGCGGCCGGCAAGTTCAAGGCCGCGCAGGGCCTCGAATACACGGGCGCGAAAACCACGTTCCACGGCTACGAGGAAATCGCGTTCGACGACGCGAAGGTCGTCGCGCTGTACGTCGACGGTTCGGCCGTCAACGAAGTGAAGGTCGGCCAGGATGCGGTCGTCGTGCTCGACCACACGCCGTTCTACGCGGAATCGGGCGGCCAGGTCGGCGACCAGGGCGTGCTCGCGAACGCCGCGACGCGCTTCGCGGTGGCCGACACGCTGAAGGTGCAGGCCGACGTGATCGGCCATCACGGCACGCTGGAGCAGGGCACGCTGAAGATCGGCGACGTGCTGCGTGCGGAAATCGATGCGCATCGTCGCGCGCGCACGCAGCGCAACCACTCGGCCACCCACCTGATGCACAAGGCGCTGCGTGAAGTGCTCGGCGCGCACGTGCAGCAGAAGGGTTCGCTCGTCGACGCGGAGAAGACCCGTTTCGACTTCGCGCACAACGCACCGATGACCGACGACGAAATCCGTCGCGTCGAGCAGATCGTCAACAACGAAATTCTGGCCAACGCGCCGGGCATCGTGCGCGTGATGCCGTACGACGAAGCGGTGAAGGGCGGCGCGATGGCGCTGTTCGGCGAGAAGTACGGCGACGAAGTGCGCGTGCTCGACCTCGGCTTCTCGCGCGAGCTGTGCGGCGGTACGCACGTGCATCGCACCGGCGACATCGGCCTGTTCAAGATCGTCGTCGAAGGCGGCGTCGCGGCCGGCATCCGCCGGGTCGAGGCGATCACCGGCGACAACGCGGTGCGCTACGTGCAGGAGCTCGACGCACGCGTGAACGAAGCAGCCGCTGCGCTGAAGGCGCAGCCGTCGGAGCTTACGCAGCGGATCGCGCAGGTGCAGGAGCAGGTGAAGTCGCTCGAGAAGGAACTGGGCGCCCTGAAGTCGAAACTCGCCTCGAGCCAGGGCGACGAGCTCGCGCAGCAGGCCATCGAAATCGGCGGCGTGTACGTGCTGGCCGCGACGCTCGACGGTGCGGACGCGAAGACGCTGCGCGAAACGGTCGACAAGCTGAAGGACAAGCTGAAGAACGCGGCGATCGTGCTGGCGGCCGTCGAAGGCGGCAAGGTCAGCCTGATCGCCGGCGTGACGCCGGATGCGAGCAAGAAGGTCAAGGCCGGCGAACTCGTGAACTTCGTCGCGCAGCAGGTCGGCGGCAAGGGCGGCGGCCGTCCGGACATGGCACAGGCAGGCGGTACGGAACCGGCGAACCTGCCGGGCGCGCTCGCTGGCGTCAAGGGCTGGGTCGAAGAGCGTCTTTGATCGTCACGGTTGATGAGGTGCGGTCGCGCTGAGCGGATCGCATCTCATGTAAAAAACGACCCGATCGGCGGTGGCCGGTCGGGTCGTTTCGTTTTTGCGGGCGTGAATGGCGGATCGGCGCCGGCGGCCTCCCGGGGCTGTCGACTCAGGCCGACTCAAGCCGTCTCAGGGTCACTCAGGCCGACACGGGCACCGCCACGGCCTTCGCCGCAGCGCCCGATTTCTCCGCCGCCTCGCCAAGCGCTTCACGCAGCGCGGCAAGCGCCGCCGACGCGTAACCGTGCCGCCACGCGAGCAGCGTGTCGATTCCTTCGAGTTCGGCGATCGTGTGGGCCGCGACGTTGCCTGTTTCCGGCTGCAGGTCGAGCACCGACCTCGGTGCGACCGCGATGCCGGCGCCCGCCGCGACGCACGCGACGATCGCGTGATACGAGCCGAGCTCGAGCACGCGCGCGGGTTTCATCCCGTACGCCGCATACCATTGCTCGACGTACTTCCGGTACGTACAGCCACGCTCGAACGCGATCAGCGTCGGCAGGATCACGTCGCGCGGCGTGCGCACCGGCGGATGGCCGCGCGGGGTCAGCAGCACCAGCTCCTCGCGGTAGATCGGCACCGTCTCGAACGTGTCGGGCAGCGTGTCCGGCGCGGGCGGGCGCGCGAACAGCGCCGCGTCGATCTCGAAGTCGCGCACCTTGTCGATCAGCCAGCCGGTCGTGCCGGTCACGAGCTCCAGCGACACGTCGGGCCACGCATGGTGATAGCGCGCGAGCACGGTCGGCAGCCGGCTCGCGGCCGTGCTTTCCATCGTGCCGAGCCGCAGCCGCCCGCGCGGTGTGTCCTCGCGCACCGCATCGCGCGCCTCGTCGGCAAGCGCGAGCAGCCGCTCCGCGTACGGCAGGAGCGTGTGCCCGGCCGGCGTCAGCACGAGCCGACGGCCGTCGCGCACGAACAGCGCCGCGCCGAGTTCCTCCTCGAGCTGCTTGATGCGCGTCGTCACGTTCGACTGCACGCGATTGAGCTTCGCCGCCGCGCGCGTCACGCCGTTTTCGCGCACGACGGCCCGGAAAATCGCCAGCGCCGCCAGATCCATGATTCTCTCCGGGAGATAAGTGGATTCTTGATTATTCATTTTTTGAGAATATTCAGTCAAGCTACGATACAAACATTCCGAATCGTTCCGGCCCGCGCGTACCGCGCGCGGCCCATACCGCCATGTCCCGTTCCGATGCTCCGGGCGCCGTCGCCGGCGCCCGCTTGTCCGATGACACCGATCGCCACGCCCGCGCGGCCGCGCTCGCCTGCATGATCGGGCTGGCGGTCGCGCTCGGCGTCGGCCGCTTCGCGTTCACGCCGCTGCTGCCGCTGATGCTCGCCGACGGCTCGATCGGCCTGAAGGCCGGCAGCTGGCTCGCTTCCGCGAACTACGCCGGCTATTTCGTCGGCGCGGTGAGCTGCGCGGCGGTGCGCGTCGCGCCCGCGCGGATGGTGCGCTTCGGGCTGGCCGCCACCGTGCTGCTGACCGCCGCGATGGGCGTCGGCCATCTGCTGTCCGTGTGGCTTGTGGTGCGCTTCGTCGCGGGGGTCGTCAGCGCATGGACGTTCGTGTTCGTGTCGCAATGGGGGCTGCGGCGCCTCACCGAGCTGCACGCGCCCGAGTGGAGCGGGGTGATCTACGCGGGGCCCGGTGTCGGCATCGTGCTGACGGGGCTGATCGGGAGCGCGCTGGCCGGCCATCGCGCGGCGCCCGGCTGGCTCGGCTTCGCGACGTTGTCGGCGGTGCTGTCGGTCGCGATCTGGCGCACATTCGGCGGCGCGCCGGCATCGGCATCGCCTCCGGCACGGGCCCCGGCATCAGCATCAGCATCAGCATCAGCACCGGCACCGGCACCGGCACCGGCATCAGCCCCAGCCCCAGCCCCAGCCCCAGCCCCAACCCCAACCCCAACCCCAACCCCAGCCGCCGCGTCGACGACCGCACCGTCCCGGCATACGGCGACTGCCGTGCCCGCGGCTTCGCACGACACCCGCCACCATCGCGCCGATGCCGCGTGGCTCGTCGTGCTGTACGGGATGCCGGGGTTCGGCTACATCATCACCGCGACGTTCCTGCCGGTGATCGCGCGCGCCGCGCTGCCGACCGGCTCGCCGTGGCCGGACCTGTTCTGGCCGATGTTCGGTGCGGCGCTGATCGTCGGCGCGATCGGCGCGTCGCGTCTGCCGGGCCGCTGGGACAACCGGCTGCTGCTCGCGGCCGGCTGCGCGACGCAGGCGCTCGGGATCGCGGCGGGGATCGTCTGGCCGAACGCGGCCGGTTTCTCGGCCGGCAGCGCGCTGCTCGGCCTGCCGTTCACGGCGATCACGCTGTTTGCGATGCGCGAGGCGCGCCGGCTGCATGGCGAGCGGGCAGCAGGATTGATGGGCTATGCGACCGCGTCGTACGGGGTCGGGCAGATTCTGGGCCCGCTCGTCGCGGCGCCGCTGACCGCGCGCTTCGGGTCGTTCTCGCCGGCGTTGTGGGTCGCGGCGGGCGCCTTGCTCGTCGGGGCCGCCGGCTTCGCGGCGACCGCCGCACGCGGGCGCACGGCACCCCGCACGCAACCCTGACATCAGCGGGGCCGGATCGTCTGCGGCGCGGGCAAACTCGCTAGAATGAAGCCTTTCCCGCGCCGAGCGGGCGCGCGACGCGGCCAGCCGGCCGGTGCCGGGCGCCCGCCAGATCCTCATCGATGACCACCGCCGACTACCGTTTTTGCCCGCGCTGCGCGCGTCCGCTGACCGAGCGCGCCGATCCCGAACACGAGGGCGGCCGCGTCCGCCAGGCCTGCCCGGACGACGCGTGCGGCTACGTGCACTGGAACAACCCGCTGCCGGTGGTGGCCGCGATCGTCGAGCTCGACGGCAAGATCCTGCTCGCGCGCAACGCGGCCTGGCCGGAAGGGATGTTCGCGCTGATCACCGGCTTCCTCGAGAACGGCGAGACGCCCGAGGACGGCATCGCGCGCGAGGTGTTCGAGGAAACCGCGCTGAAGGCCGAGCAGGTCACGCTCGTCGGCGTCTATGAATTCATGCGCAAGAACGAGCTGATCATCGCGTATCACGTGCGTGCGTCGGGCACCGTCGCGCTGTCGCCGGAACTGCTCGAATACCGGCTCGTCGATCCGCCGCTGCTGCGCCCGTGGCGTGCCGGCACGGGCGTCGCGCTCGCCGACTGGATGCGCGCGCGCGGCCTCGATTTCGAATTCGTCGACCGGCCGGGGCAGTGACGGGCCGCGCCGCTTCCCGCATGTCATTCGCCGCGCCGCCCACGGTCGCGACGCGGCCGTGCGCCGTTCGCCGGCGTGCCGTCCGGTACGGCGGCCGCGCAGCGTGCGGTTCGTCTGCTTCGCCCTCTACGTCCTCGACGTCCTTTTCGTCCTCCTGACCGCCATCGCCATGTCCGACAAGCCGCAGCCGCGTACGCGCGACGCCTATCGCCACTTCCTGCCGATCACGACCCGCTGGATGGACAACGACGTCTACGGGCACGTGAACAACGTCGTCTATTACAGCTACTTCGACACCGTCGTGAACGAGTACCTGATCCGCGCGGGCGTGCTGGACGTCGAGCACGGGCAGACGATCGGCCTCGTGGTGGAGACGCAGTGCAACTACTTCGCGCCGCTCGTGTTCCCGCAGTCGGTCGATGCGGGGCTGCGCGTCGCGAAGCTCGGCACGTCGAGCGTGCGCTACGAGATCGGGCTGTTCGCGGCCGGAGAAGTCACACCTGCCGCGCAGGGCCATTTCGTTCACGTGTACGTCGATCGCGGCACGCGTCGTCCGGTGCCGCTGCCGGATGCGCTGCGCGCGGCGCTCGAGCCGCTCGCCGGCTGACAGGCCGCGGCGGTGGCGGTGCACGCGTTCGCGCTCCAGGCGTTCAACGGCCTCAGCTACGGGTTGCTGCTGTTCATGCTGTCGGCCGGCCTCACGCTGATCTTCAGCGTGCAGGGCGTGCTTAACTTCGCGCATGCGAGCTTCTACATGCTCGGCGCGTATGTGGGCTACAGCATCGCGGCGCGCGCGGGGTTCTGGCCCGCGCTCGTGCTCGCGCCGCTCGCGGTCGGGCTGCTCGGCGCCGGTTGCGAGCGTGTTCTGCTGCGCCGCGTGCAGGCGCGCGGCGGCCACACGAGCGAGCTGCTGCTGACTTTCGGCCTCGCGTACCTGATCGGCGAGGGCGCGAAACTCCTGTGGGGCCTCGCGCCGCTGCCGGCACCGGTGCCGGCGCTGTTCGACGGCGCGCCCGTGACCGTGTTCGGCCTCGCGCTGCCGCGCTACCGGCTCTTCATGATGACGATGTCCGCGGCGATGCTCGTCGCGCTCGGCGTGCTGCTGCGCGCGTCGCGCATCGGGCTCGTCGTGCGCGCCGCGCTCACGCACCGCGCAGCGGTCGAAGCGCTCGGCTACGACGTGCCGCGCGTGATGACCGGGCTGTTCGGCGCGGGCACCGCGCTCGCGGCGCTGGCCGGCGTGATCGGCGCGCCGCTCGCGGTGATCGAACCGGCGCTCGCCGAGACGGTCGGGTCGGTGGTGTTCGCGATCGTCGTGATCGGCGGGCTCGGGTCGCTCGGCGGCGCGTTCGTCGCGTCGCTCGCGGTCGGCTTCGCACAGACCTTCGCCGCATCGAGCGACACGTCGCTGCGCGATCTCGCGCAATGGGCGGGCGTCGCGCTGCCCGACAGCGTCGCGGCCGTGTCGGTCGCGCAACTCGCGCCGCTGGTTCCGTACCTGCTGCTCGTCGCGGTACTGGTCGCCCGTCCGCGCGGGCTGTTCGGCGAGCGTGTCGATGGCTAGCCGCGCGTCGGCCGGCGCGCTGCGCTGGGGGCTGTTCGCCGCGTGCGTCGCGCTGCCGGCATGGCTGTGGCCGCATGGCGCGGTGCTCGGCTATCTCGCGCAGACGGCGGCGCTCGTCGTGCTCGCGCTGTCGTACAACCTGCAGCTCGGCACGACCGGGCTGCTGTCTTTCGGCCATGCGGCGTTCGCGGGCCTCGGCGCGTTCGCCGCCGCACACTGGTTCAATCATCTCGGCGGGCCGCTGCCGCTGTTGCCGCTCGTCGGCGGCGTGGCCGGCGCGGGCTTCGGGTTCGTCGCCGGCCTGCTCGCGACACGCCGCGCGGGCACCGTGTTCGCGATGATCACGCTCGGTCTCGGCGAATGCGTCGCGGCCGCCGCGTGGAGCGTGCCCGCGTGGTTCGGCGGTCTCGGCGGCGTGCCGATCGACCGCGCGAGCGGCACGCCGTTGGGCGGCTGGAATTTCGGCGCGCAGACGCAGGCCTACGCGGTGATCGCCGCATGGTGCGTCGTGTCGGCGCTGGCGATGCACGCGCTGACGCGCACGCCGCTCGCGCGGCTCGCGAACGCGGTGCGCGACAACCCCGCGCGCGTCGCCGCGCTCGGCACCGAGCCGCGCCACGTGCGGCTCGCGATGGTCACCTGCGCGTCGTTCTTCGCGGGCATTGCCGGCACGCTGACGCTGATCGACGTCGAGATCGCGACGCCCGACAGCGTGTCGATGGCGCGTTCGGCGACCGTGCTGATCGCCGCGGTGATCGGCGGCACCGGCACGTTCTTCGGGCCGGCAGCCGGGGCGGTGGTGCTGACCGCGCTGAGCGTCGTCGTCGCGGGTGTGTCGCGCGCGTGGGCGCTGTATCTCGGCGTGCTGTTCGTCGCGGTCGTCGTCGCTGCGCCGCGCGGCATCGCCGGCATCGCGCAGACGCTCGCGCACGCGTTGCGCCGCGACGCGCCGTCCGCCGAGCGCTGGTGCGTGCTGTGCGGCGTCGGCGCGTGCGTGTTCTGGTGCGTCGCGATCGTCTGCGCGGCCGAGCTTGGTTATGCGTGGCGCTTCGCGCATGACGACGGCGCGGGCGTCGCGTTCGGCGCGTGGGCGATCGACGCCGATGCGCCGGCCGGATGGGTCGTCGCGTGCTCGGCGGCCGGCATCGGCGCGCTGCTGTGGAGCTGGCGCGCGCGGCTCGCGCACCACGGGCGCGACAAGCACGGAGGCGGACGATGAACGGCAATGCAATCGCGCTCCACGGAATCGTGCAGCGCTTCGGCGCACAAACGGTGCTCGACGGTATCGACCTGAGCGTGTCGGCCGGCGAGCGCCACGCGCTGATCGGGCCGAACGGCGCGGGCAAGTCGACGCTGTTCGGCGTGATCGCCGGCGCGATGCGGCCGACGCGCGGGCGCGTCGTGCTGCACGGCGTCGAGCTGCGCGGACGCGGGCCTGTGGTCGCGAGCCGGCTCGGCATCGGCCGCAGTTTCCAGCAGACGAGCGCGTTCGCGCGACTGAGCGTGTTCGACAACCTGCGTTGCGCGGCGCTGCATGCGCCGGCCGAGCGGCGCCGCTGGTGGAACCGGCTGCGCGAGTCGGCGTCGGTCGATCGCGCGGCCGCGCGCGTGCTGCACGACATCGGCCTCGATGCGCGCCGCGACGCACTGGCCGGCGAACTCGGCTATGCGGAACAGCGCGCGCTCGATCTCGGCATCGCGCTCGCGAGCGGCGCACGCACGCTGTTGCTCGACGAGCCGACGGCCGGCATGAACCGCGACCAGGCGGCGCGGATGATCGCGCTGATCCGCGCGACGACCCAGGGCCGCACGGTGCTGATGATCGAACACGACATGGATGCGGTGTTCGGTTTCGCCGAGCGCATCACGGTGCTGGTGCGCGGCGCGGTGGTCGCGACTGGTGCGCCCGACGCGATCCGCGCGGATCCGGCCGTGCGCGCCGCCTATCTCGGCGAGGGCGCATGAGCGCGCTGCTCGACATTCGCGGTCTGCGCGCGTGGTACGGGATGCAGCCCGTGCTCGACGGCGTCGATCTCGCGCTGGCGCCGGGCGAGACGCTCGCGCTGCTCGGCCGCAACGGTTCCGGCCGCTCGACGCTCGCGAAGGCCGTGATGGGGCTCGTGCGCACCGCGGGCTCGGTGCGCATCGCCGGCGCCGAGTGCGTGGGCGCGCGCACGTTCGAGATCGCGCGGTGCGGCGTGGCTTACGTCGCCGAAAGCCGCGACGTGTTTCCGCTGCTGAGCGTGCGCGACAACCTGCGGCTCGGGCTGCGCGGCGTCAGCGGCGCGGCCGAACGCACGGCGCTCGACCGGCTGTTCGCGCGCTTTCCGCTGCTCGCCGCGCGAGCCGACGTGAAAGCAGGGCGGCTGTCGGGCGGCGAACAGCAGGTGCTCGCGCTGGTGCGCGCGCTCGCGGGCGGCCCGCGCGTGCTGATCGTCGACGAACCGGCCGAAGGGCTCGCGCCGCTCGCGGTCGACGAGGTCGGTGCGTGCCTCGCGGCGCTGCAGGCCGACGGCGTCGCGATCCTGCTGATCGAGCAGCGGCTGCAGCTCGCGCCGCGCGTCGCGCAGCGCGTCGCGGTAATGGGGCGCGGGCGGATCGTCTACGACGGTGCGCGCGAGCAGTTGGGGCGCGACGTCGTCAGCGCATGGCTGAGTGCCGGTTGAGCGCACGTCCGCCTCGCCGATTGTTCGGCAAAGCCCGCCAGTCAATTCGTGTCGAGCCGCTTTATCGCGGCCGCGCGAACCGCGAAGATTGCCAGCAAGGCCGGTGCAGCGCGCGACGAGACGCAATGCAACGCAACGCGCAACCGGCGCCCATCCATCGAAGTCTTCCGACTGAGGAATGCAATCATGAGCAAGCTGGCAAACAAGGTAGCGATCGTCACGGGCGGTTCCAAGGGCATCGGCGCCGCGATCGCGAAGGCGCTCGCCGCCGAAGGCGCGGCGGTCGTCGTCAACTACGCGAGCAGCAAGGCGGGTGCCGACGCGGTCGTCGGTGCGATCGTCGAAGCGGGCGGCCGGGCGGTCGCGGTGGGCGGCGACGTGTCGAAGGCAGCGGACGCGCAGCGCATCGTCGACACCGCGATCGACACCTATGGCCGTCTCGACGTGCTGGTGAACAACTCCGGCGTGTACGAATTCGCGCCGATCGAGGCGATCACCGAAGAGCACTATCGCCGCCAGTTCGACACGAACGTGTTCGGCGTGCTGCTGACGACGCAGGCCGCCGTCAAGCATCTCGGCGAAGGCGCGAGCATCATCAACATCAGCTCGGTCGTGACGAGCATCACGCCGCCCGCGAGTGCCGTGTACAGCGGCACCAAGGGCGCCGTGGACGCGATCACCGGCGTGCTCGCGCTCGAACTCGGCCCGCGCAAGATTCGCGTGAACGCGATCAACCCGGGGATGGTCGTGACCGAAGGCACGCACAGCGCGGGCATCATCGGCTCGGATCTCGACAAGCAGGTGCAAAGCCAGACGCCGCTCGGCCGCCTCGGCGAGCCGGACGACATCGCGTCGGTCGCCGTGTTCCTCGCGTCGGACGACGCGCGCTGGCTGACCGGCGAGCACCTCGTCGCGAGCGGCGGGCTGCACTGAGCACGCGCCGGCGCGCACCGCTACGCGATCATCGCGAGCGCGTTCGCGCCGACGTGCCAGCGCAGGCTTTCGACGACGAGCGCGTGATCGCGTGCGTCGTCGAGCCCCGCGATCGTCATCGCACCGACGATCGCGCCGCCGGCCACCCGCAACGGCACGCCGCCGCCGTCGAGCGCATAGTCGGCGTCCGACAATCCCTGCGACTGCAACGACCAGCCGGCGCGGCGAAAGCGCGCGCCGACCTCGAGCGAACTGACACCGAAGCGCAACACCGTGTTCTGCCGGCGGCGGATCGCGTCGCTGTCGGCCGCGCGGCTGCCGTCGAGTGCGCAGTAGAACAGCGGTGCCGCTTCGCCGACGATGCCGACCGCGATCGGCAGTCCGCGCCGCGACGCGAGATTGACCGCGATGTCGCCGAGCCGGCGCGCGACGTCGGCATCGAAGTGCGGCAGCGTCGGAATCGACGCGATGTCGCCGGAGGGCGCGGGTGCGAAGCGCGGGAAGGTAGTCGCCATGGCTGCTCCGTGTCGTCGCAAGTGCGGTTCGTGTGAGCGTCGGACGCTGGACGTCGGACGCTGGACGTCGCGCGCCGGCCGCCGAGCGCTCGGCGCATCAACGCATCAATGCCTCAACGTTTCGGCGCCGCGTCGAGCATCCACTCGTGCGCAGGGTCGTTCTTGAACGCCCATGCGCGGCTCGGCCCGGCCATCACGTTCAGGTAGTACAGGTTGTAGCCGTGCGGCGCGACCACCGGGTGATAGCCTCGCGGCACCATCACGACGTCGTGGTTCTCGATCGCGCACGCTTCGTCGAGGCTGCGATCGTCCGTGTACACGCGCTGGAACGCGAAACCCTGCGGCGGATCGATCCGGTGGTAATAGGTTTCCTCGAGCGACGTTTCGTCGGGCGCCGCGTCGCGATCGTGCTTGTGCGGCGGATAGCTGCTCGAATGGCTCGCGGGCGTGACCACTTCGACGACCAGCAGCCGGTCCGCGGCCGGGTTGTCGCCCATCAGGATGTCGCACACGTAGCGCGTGTTGGTGCCTTGCCCGCGCACCGCGCGGCGCATCCGTTCGCCGTCGAGGCGCTGCACGCGCTTGTCGCCGCTCACGTACGGCGCCGTGCACAGCGCGACTTCCGCGTCGCGCGTCGCGACCAGCGTGACGGTCTTGCCGCCCGGCACGTACAGCGCGTCCGGCGACACGTCCTCGAACACGCTGTCGCGCTTGCCGAGCGCATCGTAGTTCTCGCCGTCGACTTCGGCGCGCACCGTGCCCGTGAGCAGGACCACGCACAGCTCGCGCGTACCCGTATCGACCGTTTCGGTGTCGCCCGCCTTCAGGCGCAGCGCACGAAAGCCGACATGTTTCCAGCCGGCGGATTCCGGCGTGACGTTGCAGATTTCGCGCTCAGGCGATGCCTTGACCAGCAGGGGAGAAATCGTCATGGAGTGGGTTCCTCGATGAGGTGACGGCGCTCAAGCATTCATGCACTCAGGCGCTCAACCGGTCGACGATCGCGCGCAGCGAATCGTAGCCCTTCTTCGCATACTGATAGCTCGGCGCGACGGCCGGATCCTGCTCGGCCTCGACGACGAGCCAGCCTTCGTAGCCGGCATCCTTCAGCGTGCGCAGCGTCGCTTCGTAATCGAGCGCGCCGTCGCCCGGTACGGTGAAGGTGCCGTTGATCACGCCGTTCAGGAAGCTCCAGCCGCCGTTGCGCGCCTGCGTGACGACCTGCGGCCGCACGTCCTTGCAGTGCACGTGCACGACCCGCGATACGTGCTTCTTCAGCAGCGCGACCGGATCGGCCGCGCCGCCGAAATACGCATGGCCGGTGTCGAACAGCAGGAACACCTTCGCGGGATCGGTCAGCGCCATCAGCCGGTCGACATCGTCAGGCGATTCGACGTACGCACCCATGTGGTGATGGTAGGCGAGCTTGATCCCGTAGGCGTCGAGCAGATGCGCGCCGAACGCGTCGAGGCGCGCCGCGTAGCGCCGCCAGGTTGCGTCGTCGACGAAACGCGGCCGCTTTGCGACCGGCGTGTCGATGCTGCCCTGGATCGTGCCCGCGCATTCGCCGTACACGACGACCTTCACGTCGTTGAATTGCAGCTTCGTCATGTGTGCACGGCAGCGCTCGATCTCGGCGGCAACCGCATCGGCATCGCTCATGCCCGGCGCGACTTCCGCGAGGAAGCCCGAATACCAGCCCGACACGCACACGAGCCCGAACTCGGCGAGCTTCGCCTTCAGCTCGGGGCCCGTCTTCGGAAACTTGTTGCCGAGCTCGAAGCCCGCATAGCCGATCTCGGCACCTTCCTTCAGCGCCGTCTCGAGCGGCGTCTCGCCGCCGAGCGACGGCAGGTCGTCGTTCATCCACGACAGGGGATTGATACCGATGCGAACGTTCCAGCTCATGACGTGCGTCCTTGATTCGAATGTTGTTTTTACCGGTGCGGCAGATGGACAGGGCAGGTGCATCAACGCCGCTGCCGGGTTTTCTCGTCGAGATACGTCTGGTGCGCGCGTTCGACGCCGGCGCGCGCGGACACTTGCGGCACCGCGACTTCCCACCATGCGCCGCCGTCCTCCGTCGTGCGCTCGTGCGTCGTGTCGATCACCAGCACCTGGCTCGTTTTCGCCGCACGCGCACGCTTCATCTCGTGGCGCAGCTCGGCCACGTCGCGCACGTGCACGGCTTCTGCGCCCATCGAGCGCGCATGCATCGCGAAGTCGATCGTCGAGCGTTCGCCGCCTTCCGGCACGCAGTCGTCGAGCATGTTGTTGAAGCTCGCGCCGCCGCAATTCAGCTGCAGCCGCTCGATGCAGCCGTAGCCGCGGTTGTCGAGGATCACGACGATGATCTTGCGACCGAGCAGCACGGACGTCGCGAGCTCCGCGTTGAGCATCATGTACGAGCCGTCGCCGACGATCACGATCACTTCGCGCTCGGGCCGCGCGAGCTTCGCGCCGAGACCGCCCGCGACCTCGTAGCCCATGCACGAGTACGCATAGTCCATGTGATAGTTGCCCGGCACGCCGCTGCGCCACAGCTTGTGCAGCTCGGCCGGCAGCGTGCCGGCCGCGCACACGACGAGATCGTCGCGCGCGCTGTCGCGTCCCGCGTCCGCCGCCGAGTCGCGCACCGCGCCGATCACTTCGGCGTCGTACGGCAGCGTGTCCTTCGGCACGCGCGTGGTCAGCTCGGTCACGCGCGCGTTCCACGCGGCGGCGTGGTCGCGGTTCGCGGCGGTCCATGCGGCATCCGCTTGCCAGCCGGCGAGCGCGGCCGACAACTGGCCGAGCCCCGTGCGCGCATCGGCGATCAACTGCCGGCCGCGCTTCTTGCCCGCGTCGAACGGCTGCACGTTCAGGCTCAGGAGCGTCGCGTTGCCGAACAGCGCATGCGAGCCGGTCGTGAAGTCCTGCAGCCGCGTGCCGACCGCGAACACCACGTCGGCCTGCGCGGCCGCGCGGTTCGCGGCGGGCGAGCCCGTCACGCCGATCGAGCCGAGGTTCAGCGGGTGGTCCCACGCGAGGCTGCCTTTGCCGGCCTGCGATTCGGCGACCGGCACGCCGTGCGTGTCGGCGAAATTGCGCAGCGCGTCCCACGCCTGGCTGTACAGCACGCCGCCGCCGGCGACGATCAGCGGCTTCTTCGCGGCCTTCAGCACGTCGAGCGCATCGGCGAGTTCGAGCGCGTCGGCCGGCGGCCGGCGCATCCGGATCACCGGCGGCGCGAAGAAATCCTCGGGCCAGTCGTACGCGAAGGTCTGCACGTCCTGCGGCAGCGCGAGACACACGGGCCCGCATTGCGC
Source organism: Burkholderia sp. Nafp2/4-1b (assembly GCF_003635165.1). Lineage (GTDB taxonomy): Bacteria > Pseudomonadota > Gammaproteobacteria > Burkholderiales > Burkholderiaceae > Burkholderia. Next base: position 226,631 of record NZ_ML058606.1, read on the forward strand.
CGGGTCGGTCATCACCTGGATCGCGCGCGGCAGTGCGACGAGCAACTGCTCGGGCGACGTGATGCGGTCGAAGTAGCGCGTGACCGGCCGGAAGCAGTCGTTCGCGCTGACGTCGCCCTGTTCGAAATCCTCGACCTGTTGCAGCACGGGGTCGGGCAATCGCGACACGAACACGTCGCCGGGCAGCAGCAACAGCGGCAGCCGGCCGACGTGCGCGAGCGCGGCGGAGGTCAGCATGTTGGTCGCGCCCGGGCCGATGCTCGATGTCGCGGCCATCATCCGCTGACGGAAATTCGCCTTCGCGAACGCGACGGCCGCGTTCGCCATCCCTTGCTCGTTGTGCGCGCGGAACGTCGGCAGCCGGTCCTTCTCTGCATGCAGCGCCTCGCCGAGGCCGGCCACGTTGCCGTGGCCGAAGATCGCGAACACGCCGCCGCAGTACGGCAGGATCTCGGTGCGGCCGTCCGGCTGGACGACTTCGGCGCGCAGGGCGGCCAGGTAGCGCACGAGCGCCTGGCTGACGGTCAGTCTCACGGTGGTGGTCATCGTCTGTCGATCAGGAAGAGTCGGGTGGTGATTACGGGCACGGGCAACTGTCGGGCCTCGATCGCGGGCATCCATCGACCCCGCATCAGGCCGCGGCGGCGGCGCGCGCGGCGCCACGGCGCGCGAGCCACGCGTCGACCAGTTGCGCGAAATTGCCGGCCACTTCGTCGATCAGCGCCTGGTCGTCGATCCGGCCGGCGAGCCAGTTCAGCGATGCATCGACCCACAGCGTGCGCCCGACCATGAAGCCCTTGACGATCGGGTTGGTCGCCGAGCGGAAGCTGTCGACCAGATATTGCAGCGGCTGGTTCAGCCCGAGGATCACAGCGCCCCGGCAGTACGGATCGCGCTCGGCCACCAGCGTTTCGAGCCGCGCCCAGCCGTCCGCGCTCATCGGCGCGAGCTTCCACCATTCGGGCATCACGCCGAGGTTGTAGAAGCGCGCGACCGTGCGCAGCACCGCGTCGTCCTCGGTGCCGGCCGGCGTGACCGCGCGCGGCGGGATGATTTCCAGCAGCAGCTCGTTGCCGCTCGCGCGCGTGGCTTCCCACAGCTCCAGCACGCGCTGCTCCTGCGCGACGCGCAGGTCGACGTCGTCGTCGGGGTGGTAGTGGACGAGGCACTTCACGACCTGCTCGGTCGGCCAGTGCGTGAGCGCCGAGCCGACCGAGCGCGTGTCGTCGAAGCAGAGCGGCCGCGAGCCGGGCAGCTCGACCGGGCGCCCGACCCACCAGCCGCGGCCGGTGGCCGACGCGAGCGCATCGCTGCCGTACGCGCCGCCGTCGATCAGCACGCCCACATGGCCTTCGATGCGGCGCTCGCGCTCGACCTGTTCGGCCGCGCGCACGAGCAGGCGCTTGAGTGTCTTGATCCGCGCCTCGTCGGCACCGGCCTGCACCGCGAGTTCGTAGAACTGGCTACGATGGTCGAACGCCATCACGCACAGGTCGTCCCATTCGCGGCGCGGCACCGTCACGCGATGCAGGTGCGCGAGCGTGCGGTCGGCATCCACCTGCGGATTGCGGCTGCCGCCGAACCAGTGCGCGAGCTCGGCCGGCGTCGGCATCGCGGCCGAACACGCGTGGCGCGACACGACGATCGCGCCGCACGCGTTCGCGATGCGCGTCGAATCGGCCCAGTCGCGCCCGCGCAGCAGCCCCGACAGCAGGCCCGACAGGAACGCGTCGCCCGCGCCGAGCACATTCAGCACTTCGACACGTTCGCCGTGAAAGGTCGGCGCATCGTCGATGCGCGCGGGGACGTCGCGTTCGATCACGCAGCAGCCGAGCGCGCCGCGCTTGACCACCAGCACCGCGTTGCTCGCGCGGCGCACGGCCTCGAGCGACGCGATCAGGTCGTGCGGCACGCCGCCCGCGATCAGGAATTCCTCCTCGGTGCCGACCAGCAGGTCGAATTCGCCGAGCACCTGCTGCAGTTGCCGCGTGACGTGCGCGTCCGGAACGTAGCGGTTTTCGCCCGCGCCGCGCGCGGTCAAGCCCCACAACACCGGCCGGTAGTCGATGTCGAGAATCCGCACGACGCCGTGGCGGCGCGCGTAGCCGAGCGCGGTCAGCGACGCTTCGCGGGTGGCCGGCGTGGACAGATGCGTGCCGGTGATCGCGAGCGCGCGGCAGCCGGCGATGAAGTCCTCGCGGATCTCGTCGGCGCGCACGGCCATGTCCGCGCAGTTCTCGCGCACGAACAGCAGCGGGAAGGTGTCGCGATCCTTCAGCCCGAGCAGCACGAGCGCGGTCTGGCGCTCCGGGTCGGTCTGCAGCTGGCTCGTGTCGCAGCCTTCGCGCTCGAGCGTCTCGCGCACGAAGCGGCCCATCTGCTCGTCGCCGACGCGCGAGATCATCGCGGTCTTCAGCCCGAGCCGGGCGACGCCGAACGCGACGTTGCCCGACGAGCCGCCGAGATACATCTGGAAGCTGCGCGCATCCTCCAGGCGGCTGCCGTACTGCTGCGCGTAGAGATCCACGGCGACGCGGCCGAGGCAGGCGAGATCGATGGGGCGGTCAGTCGGAAAGTTCAACGGGCTCATATCACGTATCACGCTCGCGGCCGGCGTTCGACCGTGCCGGCGGATTAGGGGACCGATCGAGCGGCGCTGGCGCGCCACGCCTGCGGCATGACACACGAGCACCTGCCGCATCGAATCGGGCTACGGAACGGAGTCTAGGCCTTTTGGAAATACAGTTCCCTAGGTGAAATCACGTAGAAATAAATTTCCAAATCGTCGAGGAAGTGATCTACAGTTTCATCCGGATGCTTCAGTCCCGATCGGACCAGATCGGACTCGGCACGACGGCGCGCAACGCGCCGCTTTCCGCCCCCCGGAGATGAGGAGACAGAGTGATCATGAAGACCAAGCTGATGGCCGCCGCGGCCGCCGCAATCCTGGCCATGCCGCTCGCGCATGCCGAGAAGATCGGCGTGACGATGGCATCGTTCGACGACACGTTCCTGACGATCCTGCGCAACAGCATCGGCGATGCGGCGAAGAAGGACGGCGCGACCGTGCAGATCGAGGACGGCGGCAACGACGTCGGCAAGCAGTTGAGCCAGGTCCAGAACATGATCGCGCAGAAGGTCGACGCGATCATCGTGAATCCGGTGGATACCGATGCGACGCCGAAGATCACCAAGATGGTGACCGCCGCGAAGATTCCGCTCATCTACGTGAACCGCAAGCCGGTCGATTTCGACAAGCTGCCGGCCGGCGTCGCGGTGGTTGCGTCCGACGAGAAGCAGTCGGGCACGCTGCAGGCGCGCCAGGTGTGCAAGCTGCTCGGCGGCAAGGGCGACATCCTCGTGCTGATGGGCGAGCTGTCGAACGAGTCGGCGCGCGCGCGCACCAAGGACATCGAGGACGTGATCGCGACCAAGGACTGTTCCGGCATGAAGATCGTCGACAAGCGCGAAGGCAAGTGGAGCCGCACGCAGGGCCAGGACATCACGATGAACTGGCTGAGCTCCGGCACGAAGTTCGACGCGATCATTTCGAACAACGACGAGATGGCGATCGGCGCGATCAACGCGCTGAAGGCCGCGCGCAAGCTGACGCCGAAGACGGTCGTCGCGGGCATCGACGCAACGCCGGACGGGCTCGCGGCGATGAAGAGCGGCGACCTGAAGGTGTCCGTCTATCAGAATGCGTCCGGGCAGGGCGCACAGGCCGTCGCGACCGCGCTCAAGCTGGCGACGAAGCAGCCGGTCGACCGCTACGTGAACGTGCCGTTCGAGCTCGTCACGCCGGAGAACATGAACCAGTACGCGAAGCACTGACCGTTTTTTCCGCTGAACTGCGCGGGCCCGGCGCGACCGGGCTCGCGTGAGACTTTCGAGGAACGTCCATGTTTACAGCCAGGATGGCGCGCTCGATGGCCAGCGAAAGCGCGCCGGCCGCTTCGTCCGCCGCGCCCGGTTCGTCCGGCGCTTCCACGGCCGATTGCCTGCTCGAGGTGCGCGGCGTCGGCAAGTCGTTTCCCGGCGTCGTCGCGCTCGACGGCGTGCAGTTTCGCGTGCGTCGCGGCACCGTGCATGCGCTGATGGGCGAGAACGGCGCCGGCAAGTCGACGCTGATGAAGATCATCGCCGGCGTCTATACGCCCGACCAGGGCGAGATCCTGATCAACGGCGAGCCCGTCGTGCTGAACGGCCCGCTCGACGCGCTGGATCGCGGGATCGCGATGATTCACCAGGAACTCAACCTGATGCCGTACATGACGGTCGCGGAGAACATCTGGATTCGCCGCGAGCCGAAGAACCGCTTCGGGCTGATCGACCACGCCGAGCTGCGCCGCCGCACCGCCGCGCTGTTCGAGCGGCTGTCGATCGACATCGATCCGGAAGCCGACGTGCGCACGCTGACGGTCGCGAGCCGCCAGATGGTCGAGATCGCGAAGGCCGTGTCGTTCGACTCCGACGTGCTGATCATGGACGAGCCGACTTCCGCGCTGACCGAGAAGGAGGTCACGCACCTGTTCCGGATCATTCGCCAGCTGCGCGAGCAGGGCAAGGGCATCGTCTACATCACGCACAAGATGAACGAGCTGTTCGAGATCGCCGACGAGTTCTCGGTGTTCCGCGACGGCAAGTACATCGGCACGCATGCGTCGACCGACGTCACGCGCGACGACATCATCCGGATGATGGTCGGCCGCGAGATCACGCAGATGTTTCCGAAGGAAGAGGTGCCGATCGGCGACGTCGTGCTGGCCGTGAAGAACCTGAGCGTCGACGGCGTGTTCCGCGACGTCAGCTTCGAGCTGCGCGCGGGCGAGATCCTCGGCGTCGCGGGCCTCGTCGGCTCGGGGCGCTCGAACGTCGCGGAGGCGTTGTTCGGCGTCGTGCCGGCCACGTCGGGCGAGATCCGCATCCACGGCAAGCCGGTGCGCATCACCACGCCCGCGCAGGCGATGAAGCACGGGATGGCGTTCCTCACCGAGGACCGCAAGGACACCGGCTGCTTCCTGAATCTCGACCTGCTCGCGAACATGGAAGCGGCGGTGCTCAGCAACCGCTACGTGAGGTTCAACTTCGTGCGGCAGGCGCAACTCAAGCGCGACTGCGAGGAAATGAGCCGCATGCTGCGCGTGAAGACGCCCGGGCTGCACGAGGAAATCCAGAACCTGTCGGGCGGCAACCAGCAGAAGGTGCTGATCGGCCGCTGGTTGCTCACGCAACCGCGCATCCTGATCCTCGACGAGCCGACGCGCGGCATCGACGTCGGCGCGAAGGCCGAGATCCACCGGCTCGTCAGCGCGCTCGCCGGCAAGGGCGTCGCGGTGCTGATGATCTCGTCGGAGATGCCGGAGGTGCTCGGCATGAGCGATCGCGTGATGGTGATGCACGAAGGCCGGATGACCGGCATCGTCGAACGCAAGGACGCCGACCAGGTCCGCATCATGGATCTGGCGTCGCGCTGAGCCGCAACAAGCATGGAGACAATGAAATGGGCAACCTGAATCCGGTCGCGGACGCGCAGTCCATGACGATCAAGACGCGGCACGCGAAGTGGCCGCCCGAGCTGAGCATCTTCCTGGTGCTGGTGGGCATCAGCCTGTTCTTCGAGGTGATCGGCTGGCTCGTCGTCGGCCAGAGCTTCCTGTTCAACGCGGAGCGGCTCGAGATCATCGTGCTGCAGATGGCCGTGATCGGCATCATCGCGGTCGGCGTGAACCTCGTGATCATCACGAGCGGCATCGACCTGTCGTCGGGCTCGGTCGTCGCCGCGGCGGCCGTCGTGTCGGCCAGCCTCGCGCAGGTGTCCGATTTCCCGCGCGCGGTGTTCCCGCACCTGACCGACCTGCCGATCATCTGGCCGGTGCTGGCCGGGGTGTGCGTCGGGCTGCTGGTGGGCTTGCTGAACGGTTCGCTGATCGCGCTGACCGGCATCCCGCCGTTCATCGCGACGCTCGGCACGATGGTCGCCGCGCGCGGCTTCGCGAAGTGGTTCACCAACGGGATGCCGGTATCGATGCTGACCGACCAGTTCGCGGCGATCGGTGCGGGGGCGAACCCGGTGATCATCTTCGTCGTGGTGGCCGTGATCTTCCACGTCGTGCTGCGCTACACGCGCTTCGGCAAGTATACGTATGCAATCGGCGCGAACCGTCACGCGGCCGTCGTGTCGGGCATCAACGTGACGCGCCACCTGGTGTTCGTCTATGCGATCGCGGGCCTCCTGAGCGGGATCGCCGGCACCGTGACGGCCGCGCGGGCGATCTCCGGCCAGTCGGGCATGGGCGTGATGTACGAGCTCGATGCGATCGCGGCGGTCGTGATCGGCGGCACGTCGCTGTCCGGCGGGCTCGGGCGCGTGACCGGCACCGTGATCGGCGTGCTGATCCTCGGCGTGATGACGTCGGGCTTCACGTTCATCCGGATCGACGCGTACTACCAGGAGATGGTCAAGGGCGCGATCATCGTCGCGGCCGTGATCGCCGACCAGTACCGCAACAAGAAGTCGCGCCGCTGACCGGCCGCGACCGCCCCTCCAACCGTCCGGGAAGAAAATGAAGATCGCTCTGGATCCCTACATGATTCGCCACCTGCCGCTCGACCGGCTGCCGCACGCGGTCGCCGAGCTCGGCTACGACCAGATCGAGCTGTCGCCGCGCAGCGACTTTCTCGACTGGTGGGTGATGCCGCGCGCGACGCGCGAGCGCATGGCCGCGTTCCGGCAGGCACTGCGCGCAAGCGGCGTGGGCCTTGCATCGCTGCAGCCGATGTACCGCTGGGCCAGCCCGTTCGACGACGAGCGGCAATGGGCGGTGCGCTGCTGGAAGAAGGCGATCGAGGTCGCGATCGAGATGGAATGCACGCTGATGGTGTCCGAGTTCGGGCGCGGCGCGTCGCCGGAGCGCTCGGTCGGCGAGCGGCCGGGCGCGAACCCGAAGGAGCTGTGCGAGGCCGCGTGGTTCCGTTCGATGGACGAGCTGCTGCCGATCCTCGAGCGCGAACGCATCGTGCTGTCGGTCGAGCCGCATCCGGAAGACTGGATCGAACAGCTGCAGCCGGCGAGCGACATCGTCACGAACATCGGTTCGCCGTCGCTGAAACTGTCGTACATCGCACCGCACACGTTCTACTACGGCGACGACATGGCCGCGATGATCGCGCAGGCCGCACCGATCCTCGCGCACGTGCGCGTGGCCGACACCTTCGATCACCGCAAGAGCAGCCAGCTGCGCTACATCGTGAACCCGCCCGGCTCGAACCAGATCCGCGTGCACCAGCATCTCGACATCGGGCAGGGCGAGATCGACTGGGACGTGTTTTTCCGCGCGCTCGGCGCGGCCGGCTTCGACGGCGTGATGTCGTCGTGCGTGTTCGCGTGGGAGGACCGCGCGGAAGCGTCGTCGCGCTATATGCGCGAGACGATCCAGCGCTACGTCGAGCGCCATTTCGAGCACGCGGTGCGCTGACAGATAACCGACGGCGCGGCACGGGTCGCGCCGCTGATGAACGAACGACTGGAGATATCCGGATGACCTTGCAAATCGGCGTGATCGGCTGTGGCGCGATCGGCCAGGACCATATCCGCAGGCTCACGCGCACGCTGTCCGGCGCAAGAGTGGTGGCCGTCAACGACATCGATCCGCAGCAGGCGCGCGATGCGGTGACGAAGTATGGGCTCGATGCGGAAATCTACGGCGACGGCCACGAGGTGGTCGCGGCCGCCGACGTGCAGGCCGTGCTCGTCACGTCGTGGGGGCCGACGCACGAAGCGTTCGTGCTCGACGCAATCGCGCACGGCAAGCCGGTGTTCTGCGAGAAGCCGCTCGCGGTGACGGCCGAAGGCTGCATGCGCATCGTCGAGGCCGAGGTCGCGCACGGCAAGCGGCTCGTGCAGGTCGGTTTCATGCGGCCGTACGACGAAGGCTATCGCGCGCTGAAGCGCGTGATCGACAGCGGCGAGATCGGCGCGCCGCTGATGCTCCATTGCGCGCACCGCAACCAGTCGGTCGGCGAGCGCTACACGACCGACATGGCGATCACTGACACGCTGATCCATGAGCTCGACGTGCTGCGCTGGCTGCTCGGCGAGGACTACGCGAGCGCGCAGGTCGTCTATCCGAAGAAGACGCGCCACGCGAGCGCGCATCTCGCCGATCCGCAGATCGTGCTGCTCGAAACCGCGAGCGGCGTGCGCATCGACGTCGAGATCTTCGTGAACTGCCAGTACGGCTACGACATCCAGTGCGAGGTGGTCGGCGAGAACGGTATCGCGAAGCTGCCCGATCCGCCCGCGATCGGGCTGAAGCACGCGGCGCGGCAGTCGGTCGAGATCATGACCGACTGGAAGGAGCGCTTCATCGCGTCGTACGACGTCGAGCTGCAGGCGTTCATCGACGGCGTGCGGCAGGGGGCGCTGACCGGTCCGTCCGCCTGGGACGGCTATGCGGCGGCGGTCGCGGCCGACGCGTGCGTGCGCGCGCAAAAGAGCAGGGCGGTCGAGTCGATCGCGATGGCCGAACGCCCGGCGTTCTATCGCGGTTGAACAGGCTGAACCGACTCACACCGGGCCGCGCGGACATGCGGCCATGCTCGCGGCCGCGCGCCGCTTTCCTGCCGGACTGACCGACATGACGATGAAGATTGGCTGCGCGCCCTGCTGTTGGGGCGTCGATGACGTGAAGAACCCGCACCTGCCGCCGTGGCGGCACGTGCTCGCCGAAGCGGCGCAGGCCGGGTACTCGGGCATCGAGCTCGGCCCGTACGGCTACATCCCGCTCGAACTCGACGTCGTGAGCGCGGAGCTCGACCGGCAGCGCCTGAGCATCACCGCCGGCACGATCTTCGACGACCTGGTGTCCCCGGAGAACCTGCCGAACCTGCTGCGCCAGACGCGCGAGATCTGCGCGCTGATCACGCGGCTGCCGAAGCTGCCGACGCAGCCGGGCCAGCGCTATGCGGCGCCGTACCTGGTCGTGATGGACTGGGGGCACGAGGAGCGCGACTACGCGGCCGGCCACGCAGATCGTGCACCGCGCCTGTCCGCCGAACGCTGGGCGCGAATGGTCGACCACATCCGCCAGATCGCGACGGTTGCGCGCGACGAGTTCGGCGTGCGCGCGGTGATTCATCCGCATGCGGGCGGCTACATCGAGTTCGCGGACGAGATCGACCGGATCGTCGCGGACATCGCGGCCGATACGGCCGGCCTCTGTCTCGACACCGGCCACCTGTACTACTCGGGGATGGATCCCGACACATGGCTGCGCCGTCACGCGGCGCGCCTCGACTACGTGCATTTCAAGGACATCGACGCGGCCGTGTACGACGCGGTGATGGGCGAGCACATCGCGTTCTTCGCGGCCTGCGCGCGCGGCGTGATGTGCCCGATCGGCAACGGCGTGCTCGACTACCGCGCGATCCGCCGTGCGCTCGACGACATCGGCTATGCCGGCTACATCACGATCGAACAGGAACGCGATCCGCGCAATGCCGGCACGAGCCTGCGCGACGTCGCGGCGAGCCGCGCGTTTCTCGCATCGGCCGGATTCGCGTAAGCGCGAGCGACGGCTCGCACCTCTGAACCCATTCTGAACACCCGAATACAGACAGGAACACGACAATCATGATCGACGGACAGATTCTGCTCGGCCATTCGATTCGCTGGGGCATGGTCGGCGGCGGGCTCGGCAGCCAGATCGGCTACAGCCACCGCTCGGCCGCCTTGCGCGACGGCAGCTTCCAGCTGGTCGCCGGCGCGTTCGACATCGATGCCGAACGCGGTCGACAGTTCGGCGTGAAGCTCGGCGTCGATGCGGACCGCTGCTATCCCGACTACCGGACGATGTTCGATGCCGAGGCGAAGCGTGCCGACGGTATCCGCGCGGTGTCGATCGCGACGCCGAACAACACGCACTTCGAGATCTGCCGCGCGGCGCTGAATGCGGGGCTGCACGTGGTCTGCGAGAAGCCGCTGTGCTTCACGACGGAAGAGGCCGAGGCGCTGCAGCGGCTGTCGGTCGAGAAGAACCGCATCGTCGGCGTCGCGTACGGCTATTCCGGACACCAGATGATCGAGCAGGCACGCGAGATGATCGCGCGCGGCGATCTCGGCGAGATCCGCATCGTGCAGATGCAGTTCGCGCACGGCTTCCATAGCGAAGGTGTCGAGGCCGCGAGCGCGGCCGCGCGGTGGCGCGTCGATCCGAAGTTCGCGGGCCCGAGCTACGTGCTCGGCGACATCGGCACGCATCCGCTGTACATCTCGGAAGTGATGGCGCCCGAGCTGAAGATCAAGCGTCTGATGTGTTCGCGGCAGAGCTTCGTGAAGAGCCGCGCGCCGCTCGAGGACAACGCGTTCACGATCATGGAATACGACACCGGCGCGATCGGCTACGTGTGGTCGAGCGCGGTGAACGCGGGCTCGATGCACGGACAGAAGGTACGTGTGATCGGTTCGAAGGCGAGCGTCGAATGGTGGGACGAGCATCCGAACCAGTTGCGCTACGAGATCCAGGGGCAGCCCGCGCAGGTGCTCGATCGCGGGATGCCGTACCTGCATCCGAACGCAACGCGCGAGGATCGCATCGGCGCCGGGCATCCGGAAGGGCTGTTCGAAGCGTGGTCGAATCTGTACGCGCGCTTCGCGCTCGCGATGGACGCCGCCGATCGCGGCGACGCGCAGGCGTTGAAGAACATCCGCTTTCCGGACGTCCACGCGGGTGTCGAAGGTGTGCGCTGGGTCGAGAACTGCGTGCGGTCCGCCGATGCGGGCGGCGTGTGGGTCGACTATCGATGAGCGAACGGCGGCCGATGCGCGGCGTCGACCAGCGGCCGTGAGCGGCTGTCGGCTGCCGCGGCGCTACCGTCCGTCTGGGCGTCGGTAAACGCCCTAATCTTTACGGCGCGGCGACCCCGTTGGACAATCGTTCCAACCCAGCCGTGGAGCGTGTGCAGGTGATGATCGAGCGCGTGGGAGCGAGCGTGCGGCACGGGCCGTGCCGCAAACGTGATTAAATTCGCCCTTCATGCATGTATACAGGTGAGCCCCGGGCCGCGTCCGCAAGCTGCGCGCGCATCGGGGCCGTCAACTTCGCGCTATCCGATGAGTTCATCCGAGAAACCACCCGCCACCGTCGAGGCGTTCCTGCAGCATCTGACGCAGGAGTACGACGGCCTCAGCAATCGCCTGAAGGTGATTGCGCGTCACGTGGAAACGCATCGGGACCAGCTTGGGCTGGAAGGCATCCAGTCGCTCGCGGAGGCGTGCGGCGTGCAGCCGTCGGCCGTCGTGCGGTTCGCGAAGCATTTCGGCTTCTCGGGCTTCTCCGAGATGCAGCGCCTGTTCCGCGAGGGCCTTGCCCAGCAGATCGCGCCGGGCCGCGCGTACAACCTGCGCGTACGCGACGTGATCGAATCGGGCTCGTCGAGCCTGCAGCCTGAACAGATCGCCGACGAATTCATCAAGGGCAGCATTGCCGGCATGCAGCAGCTGCGCCAGACGCTCGACCCGCACGCGCTCGCACAGGCCGTCGACCTGCTCGCCGATACGCAGGCGATCTGGATCGCCGGCTCGCGCCGCGCGTTTCCGATCGCCGTGTATCTCGACTACGCGCTGCAGCACACCGACAAGCGCATCGGTCTGTTCAGCGCGCTCGGCAGCATGCATCTCGGCCAGATCCGCTCGGTGCGCGAGGGCGACGTGATGATCGTGATCTCGTTCATGCCGTATGCGGAAGAGACGGTGCAGGTCGCGCAGCAGGCCGTGCAGCGCGGCGCGCGCCTGATCGCGATCACCGACAGCCGGATGAGCCCGCTCGCGCGGGAGGCCGAGGTGACGCTGATGGTGCAGGACAGCGCGACGTTCGGGTTCCGCGCGCTGACCGCGACGATGGGTCTCGCGCAGAGCCTGTTCGTCGCGCTCGCGTACCGGCTCGAACTGTCGTACCTGCCGACCGCCGACGGCGCACATGGCACGAAGGCCGGCTGACGCCTGCCTTTGATCTGCCCGCCGCCCGCCGCCCGCCGCCCGCGGCTCCCGCCGGCGGGCGGCTTGCCGATTACGCTTACTTCGCGGTCGGCATCGCGAACTCGGCGCCCTTGCCGATGCTCGACGCCCAGCGCTGCATCACCGACTTCTGGCGCGTATAGAAGCGCACGCCTTCCTCGCCGTAAGCGTGCATGTCGCCGAACAGGCTCTTCTTCCAGCCGCCGAAGCCGTGCCAGGCCATCGGCACCGGAATCGGCACGTTGATGCCGACCATGCCGACCTGGATGCGCCGCGCGAATTCGCGCGCGATGCCGCCATCGCTCGTGTAGCACGCGACGCCGTTGCCGAACTCGTGCGCGTTGATCAGGTCGACGGCTTCGCCGAAGTCCTTCACGCGCACGCAGCCGAGCACCGGCCCGAAGATCTCTTCCTTGTAGATGCGCATGTCGGGCGTCACGTGGTCGAACAGCGTGCCGCCGGTGAAGAAGCCTTCTTCGCGGCCCGGCACGCGCAGCCCGCGGCCGTCGACCACCAGTTGCGCGCCCTCACTGACGCCTTGCTCGATATAGCCTTCGATGCGCTTGAGCGCTTCGCCGGTGACGATCGGCCCCATCTCGACTTCCGGCGACATCCCGTCGCCGATCACCAGCTTGCGCGCGCGCTCGGCGACCGCCGGCACGATCTTGTCGGCCACGTCGCCGACCAGCACCGCGATGCTGATCGCCATGCAGCGCTCGCCGGCCGAGCCATACGCGGCGCCGATCAGCGCGTCGACCGCCTGTTCGATGTTCGCGTCGGGCATCACGACGAGGTGGTTCTTCGCGCCGCCGAGCGCCTGCACGCGCTTGCCCGACTGCACCGCGCGCTGCTGCACGTAGGCCGCGATCGGCGTCGAGCCGACGAAGCTGACGGCCTGCACGTCCGGGTGGTCGAGGAGAGCGTCGACCGCGCCCTTGCCGCCCTGCACGACGTTGAACACGCCGGCGGGCAGGCCGGCCTGCGTGAGCAGGTCGGCGATGAACAGCGCCGCCGACGGGTCGCGCTCGCTCGGCTTCAGCACGAACGTGTTGCCCGTCGCGAGCGCGACCGGGAACATCCAGCACGGCACCATGCACGGGAAGTTGAACGGCGTGATGCCCGCGACGACGCCGAGCGGCTGGCGCATCGTCCAGTTGTCGATGCCGGTGCTGACCTGGTCGGTGAAGTCGCCCTTCAGCAGTTGCGGCACGCCGCATGCGAATTCGATGATGTCGATGCCGCGCGCGACTTCGCCCTGCGCATCGGAGAACACCTTGCCGTGCTCGGCCGTGATGATCGCGGCCAGCGTGTCGCGGTGTTCGTTCATCAGTTGCAGGAAGCGGTGCAGCACGCGCGCGCGGCGGATTGGCGGCGTGTCGGCCCAGGCCGGGAACGCGGCGTGGGCGGAGGCGACCGCCTGCTCGACTTCGCTGTCGTCGGCGAGTGCGACGCGGCGCACCGCGCGGCCGAGTGCCGGATTGAGGACGTCCTGGAAGCGGCCGCTGCGGCCGGCAACCGGCGCGCCGTCGATGTAGTGGCCGACGTCGGCGTCGGACGTGTACGCGGGAACCGTGGTCATGCGTGTCTCCTGGGGATGGGCGATGGACGGAACCTAGTCTAGGCAAAGCGGTGGGGCGGGAGAAGGCCGCGCAGCTTGATTCACTGTTCAGAATTCTGAATAATCGCTGGATGAATCAGCAAAATGTCCAGGCGCTCTGGCCGCATATCCATTCGCTGACGGTGCTGGCCGCGGCCGGCAGTTTCACGGCCGCCGCGCAGCGGCTCGGCATCAGCAAGGCGGCGATGAGCCAGCGCATCGCCGATCTCGAGAAGGCGGCCGGCGTGCCGCTCGTGCGGCGCACGACGCGCAGCGTGCGGCTCACCGACGCGGGGCAGACGCTCGTCGACAGCACGCGCGACGCGTTCGAATCGATCGGCCAGCACTTCGCGCGCGTGAAGGACCTGGCCGGCGAACCGCGCGGGCTGCTGCGCGTGACGGCACCCGTCGCGCTCGGGCGCCAGCAGGTCGTCCCGCATCTGCCCGATTTCCTGCGGCAGCATCCGGGCGTGCAGATCGAGCTCGACCTGTCCGACCGGCTGCATTCGCTGACGCAGGAGGGCTTCGATCTCGCGATCCGCCACACCACGACCGCGCCGCAGACCCACGTCGCGTGGAAGCTGTGCGACACGCGCTCGCTGCTGGTCGCGAGCCGCGACTACCTCGACGCGCGCGGCGCGCCGCGTCATCCGGGCGAACTCGTCGACCACAGCTGCCTGTGCTATCTGCGCGACAACGAGCCGGCCGCGTGGAGCTTCGAGCCGGACGGCCGGCGGCGCGAGCGCGTGAGCGTGCCGGTGCGCGGCAGCTTCGCGGCGAACAACAGCGAGGCGATGCGCGAGGCCGCGCTCGGCGGCCTTGGCATCGCGCTGCTGCCGGATTTCAGCGCGCAGCGCGATCTCGACGCGGGCCGGCTCGTCGCGCTGCTCGACGGCTGGCGGCCGTCCGGCGCGTTCGGCGATCACATCTTCGCGATCCGGCCGTACAGCCCGGTCGTGCCGAGCGCGGTGCGCGCGCTCGTGCGGCATCTGCGCGAGCGGCTCGCGGGCGGGTTCTCCGGCCACTGACATGCGGCGCCCGCGCTTGACGGGCTGGCTTGAGCTTGCCCGAACTTGCTTGAAAGCGCCGCCGCGCGCGCACCGCGTCCCGCGGGCCGTGCGTTGGCCGTTCGGCCGCTCGGGCAGTCGCGGCCGCGCTGCGGTAAAATCGCCGCTTCCTCCCGCGCCCGCGTGGCGCGTCATTCGAAGGTCGACAGCCGATGCAGATTCACAAGGAAGTGGACGCGCGCGGGCTCAATTGCCCGTTGCCGATCCTGCGCGCCAAGAAAGCGCTCGCCGATATGGAGAGCGGGCAAATCCTCAAGGTGCTCGCAACCGACCCGGGCTCGCAGCGCGATTTCGCCGCGTTCGCGAAGCAGACGGGCAACGAGATCGTCGAAGTGACGACCCAGGACAAGACATTCGTGTTCCTGATGCGCCGCCGCTGACGGCACGCATCACGCGCCTCTCGCGGCATGCCGCCGGGCAGGGTCCGGCTGCGGTCGGGCCGCGCCACCCAAGGCTCCGCGCCTCTGACAATTCTTAAACCTCGTCGCACGACCGGCTGCGTATACTGACCCGGCCGGTCGTCCGTCTCGGATGGATGCGCCGGCCACGGTACGTCATACGAGGCGGGCACGGGGGCCATGCCTGACGCTACCGTCGTACAAACGGGGAAAGGACATGTCCTCCAGACCAGGGACCATTCGAAGTCCGTCCGCGGCGGAATGCAGTGCGCCCGCACGCGCGGCGGGGTTGAGCCGGATCGAGCTCGACCCGCAGCAGGATCGCCACGCGCGTGCCGCACTCGAGGCCTATGCCGATTCGGCGGCAACCGACATGCCGTGGCTGGCCGAATCGCTCGGCGAGCGGCTGCGCGATGCCGCGCGGCACGACGGCGCGGGCCTCACGTATTGCGGTGCCACGATCGAGCGCGTGTTCGAGTTCGCACAGGCGTGGGCGGCGAGCCAGCCCGACTATGCGGCGCCCGCGTGGGAGCGCGTGCGCGGCCAGCTGGAGCGCATGCTGACGCAGCCCGTGCTGCGGCAGCCGGAGCAATCGCCCGTCGCACGGTTACGGCGCGTGCCGGCCGACGATTTGGGCGAACCGGGGGCCGGCATGGCGGCCGCCGATTGAGCGCGCGAATGCGCGACGGGAAGGATTATTCGAATAAAGGAGCGTAGTCCGCGCAATTTCTTGGCGAATTTCATACTACTATGATGAAATCGCCGGTTCGTCCGTGCCCCGTTTTTGAGATATTTGGCCGGGGCGTCGCATCGCGCCGATTACGCGGGCGGCAAACGACGGCTCGCCGGCCGGAGCCGGCGTCGCGCGCACGGCGCGTGGCGGGGTGAGCGCGGGGAGCTGTACTGGACGGATCGATTTCGATTTGCGGGGTGCTATGAGAATTGCTGTACTGGATGACGATCCGGCCCAGACGGATTTCGTCAGTCAAACGCTGACGGCCGCCGGCCACACGTGCTATGCGTTCAAGGAAGGCAAGGCCCTGAAGAAGCGTCTGCAGCGCGAGACCTTCGATCTGCTCGTGCTCGACTGGAACGTGCCTGACATGTCCGGCGAGGAAGTGCTCAAGTGGGTGCGTGCGAACCAGACGGAGCACAGCCTGCCGATCATCTTCATGACGAGCCGCGACGACGAGGCGGGGATCACCCAGATCCTCAACGCCGGCGCCGACGATTACGTGGTCAAGCCCGTATCGGGCCCGATCCTGCGCGCGCGCATCGGCTCGCTGCTGCGCCGCGCGTATCCGGTCAACGCGGAGGCGACCGTTCGCGAGTTCGACCAGTTCCGCTTCGACGTGAACCTGAAGCAGGCCTATGTCGGCGACAAGGCCGTGAGCCTCACGCAGAAGGAATTCGAGCTCGCGCTGTTGCTGTTCCAGCACCTCGACCGGCCGCTGTCGCGCGCGCACATTCTCGATCTCGTGTGGAAGCAGGCGACCGACATTCCGTCGCGCACGATGGACACGCACATCTCGATGCTGCGCACGAAGCTCGGCCTGCGGCCGGAAAACGGCTATCGCCTCGCGCCGATCTACGGCTATGGCTACCGGCTCGAGCGGGTCGGCCAGGGAGAGCCCGAGTGACCGCGGGAATCACGCGGCGCACGGCGAGCTTGCGCGCGGCGGCACTGCGGGCCGCAGGCACGGTCGCGTTTGCGTTCGCGGCTCAGCACGCCGCGGCGCAACCGCCCGCGGCGGCGGGCAAGACGGTCGTCTACCGCACGCATGCCGGCGACACGCTGTACGACGTCGCCGCGCGCTACCTGCAAGGTCCGGACGACTGGCACCTGCTGCAGCAGATCAACGGCGTGCCGGCCCCAAAGCACCTGCAGCCCGGCATCGCGCTGAAGCTGCCGGTCGCGCGGCTGCGCAAGGAGAAGTTGACTGCCCGCGTGGTCGCGGTGCAGGGCACGGCCGAGCGCGCGTCCGGCGACGCATACGCACCGCTCGCGAACGACGCGACGCTCGCCGAGGGCGACCGCATACGCACCGGCGCGAACGGCTTCGTCACGCTCGAGCTCGCCGACGGCACGCACATGAGCATGCCGCCGGACAGCCAGCTCAATCTGAAGACGCTGCGCCGTACCGTGCTGACCGGCACGCTCGATCGGGAGTTCGAACTGTCGCGCGGCTCCGTCGACAGCGAAGTCACGCACCTGAAGAAGCGCGACGACCGATTCCAGATCCGCTCGCCGTCGGTCGTGGCCGGCGTGCGCGGCACGCGGTTCCGCGTGAACTACGACGCGGCCGGCAATGCGGCGACGCGCATCGAAGTGCTCGACGGCACCGTCGGCGTCGCGGGCAAGCGGCAGCCGGCCGGCCCGACGCTCGTGCATGCGAACTTCGGCAGCGTCGCGACGTCGTCGGGTGCGGTCGGCGCGCCCGTGCAACTGTTGCCGGCCCCGGCGCTCGCGCACCCGGACAAGGTGCAGGACGAGCCCGACGTCGCGTTCGACATCGCGCCGCTGTCCGATGCGCATGCGTATCGCCTGGAACTCGCGCACGACGCGGGGATGCTCGACCTGTTCCGCGAAACGCGCACGGATACGCCGCGCGCGCTGTTCCGCGACGTGCCGAACGGCACGTATTTCGTGCGGGTCGCCGCGATCGATGCCAACGGTCTCGCAGGGAATCCGCGCACCTACGCGTTCGAGCGGCGCCAGATGGGGCTCGACGCGACCGCGACGCCCGGCGCCGACGGCTACGAGTTCCGCTGGTCGCCGAACGGCGCCGGCAAGGACGCACGTTACCGGTTCGTGCTGTCGCGCTCGAAGGACCTGAGCGCGCCGGTCGTCGACCAGGTCGGCCTGCAGGCGCGCAAGATCACCGTCGCGCACCTGCCGCCCGGCGACTATTACTGGGCAGTGACGGTCGAGGAATTCGAAGGCGGCAAGTTCTATCAGAAGACGAGTCCGGTCGGCGCGTTCACGTTGTCGCGCTGACCCGCGGCGCATGAAACCCGACTCTGTTTCCCCGCGGCGGCGCCTCGGCCGCCGCTTCCTCATTGAGTGGATCGCGATCGGCTGCCTCGGGATCGCGGTGATTCTCTCGTGCGCGCTCGGCCGGCTGTCGTCGAGCGTCGACGGGCTGATCTACGACCGGCTGCTGATGCTGCGCAGCCTGCCGCTGTCGCCTGACGTCGTCGTCGTCGACATCGACAACCAGAGCGTGTCCGCGCTCGGCCGCTGGCCGTGGCCGCGCACCGTGCATGCGCGGCTGCTCGACACGCTCGCGCGGGCGCAGCCGGCCGCGGTCGTCTACGACGTGCTGTTTACCGAACAGTCGCCCGAGGACCGCGCGTTCGCGGACGCGATGACCCACGTCCCGACCTTCCTGCCCGTGCTGCTCAGCCCCGAACAGGCGGACGGCTCGCGCACCGTCGATCCGCCCGTCGCCGAGCTCGCGGCGCGTGCGACGGGGCTCGGCCACATCAATCTCGAAGTCGATCCCGACGGCATCGTGCGCAGCGTCGCGCTGTTCGAAAGCGACGGACGCGTGCGCTGGCCGCAATTGATGGTGCCGGTCTACCGCGCGATCCAGGCCGGCCGGCTGCAGCCGGTCGCCGGTGCGCCCGCCCCGAATGCGCACGACCTGGCGCGCGACGCGACGGGCGACGGCCGCTACCTGATCCCGTTCAGCCGCAACACGCCCGCGTATCCGACGCTGTCGTTCGACGACGTGCTCGAAGGGCGCGTGAAACCCGACGCGCTGCGCGGCAAGATCGTCGTCGTCGGCGTGACCGCGTCGGGCCTCTACGACCGCTTCGCGACGCCGGTGTCGGGCGATTTCGGGCCGCTCGCCGGCGTGTACATCCACGCGAACGTGCTCGACATGCTGACGACCGGCAGCGCGATCCTGCCCGCGTCGCGCGCGGGGCTCTTCGTCGCGTCGCTGCTGCCGCTCGCCGTGCTGCTGGGCGGCTTCCTGATGCTGTCGCCGTGGCGCGCGCTGCTGCTGACGCTGAGCCTGGCCGCGCTTGCCGTCCTCGCGAGCGTCGCGCTGCTGTTCGAGGCGCGCGTGTGGCTGTCGCCCGCGCCCGCGATCTTCGGGCTGATCGCCGTGTACCCGATCTGGAACTGGCGGCGCCTGGAAATGACGATGTCGTACCTGCGCCGCGAACTGCAGCGGCTCGCCGACGAGCCGCACCTGCTGCCCGAGGCGCCGCGCACGCGCAGCGTCGGCGGCGACGTGCTCGAACGGCAGATGGCGTTGATGGCGCAGGCCGCGCAGCGCGTGCAGGACATGAAGCGCTTCGTGTGGGACAGCCTCGACAGCATGCCGGAGCCGATCTTCGTCACGGATCTCGCCGGCACCGTGCTGATCGCGAACCACGCGGCGAAGCGCTACGGGTCGCGACTCGCGCTGCCGCTGCCGGAAGGGCGGCCGCTGCGCACCGCGCTCGGCGAGCTCGCGTTCATGAAGACCGTCGACGGCAACGCCGAGCACGACGTCAGGATCCGCGAACACTGGCCGGCCGCGCTCGACCCGACGCTCGAGGCCGAGCACGACGCGATGGCGCGCGGCATCGAGGTGCGCGACCGCGACGGCTTCGACCATCTGTTACGCTACGCCGCATGCACGAACGCACAGGGCCGCGTGACGGGCTGGATCGCGAGCCTCGTCGACGTGACCGAGCTGCATGCGGCCGAGCGGCAGCGCGAGGAAGCGCTGCACCTGCTGTCGCACGACATGCGCTCGCCGCAGTCGTCGATCCTCGCGCTTGTCGAGATCGAGCGCGACCGCGTCGAATCCGACACGATGCGCGGGCTGCTCGCGCGGATCGAGCGTTATGCGCACCGCGCGCTGTCGCTGGCCGACGAGTTCGTGCAGCTGGCGCGCGCGGAGTCGCAGGCGTATCAGCTCGAACCGACGGGGCTCGTCGACGTGCTGATCGACGCGAGCGACGAAGTGTGGCCGCAGGCGCAGGCGAAGCGCATCCGCATCGATACCGACGTCGGTACCGACATGTGCTGGACGCGCGCCGATCGCTCGCTGCTCACGCGCGCGTTCGTGAACCTGCTGAACAACGCGGTCAAATACAGTCCGCCCGACACGGTGATCGCGTGTACGCTGACGGTCGAGCACGCATCGAAGCGGATGTTCTGTACGATTCGCGATCAGGGGTACGGCATTGCGCCGGAGGATCAGCGACATCTGTTCGAGCGGTTCAAGCGGTTCCATGCCGGCGAGCGGCCCGAAATCTCGGGCTCCGGGCTCGGCATGGCATTCGTGAAGACGGTCGTCACCCGCCACGGCGGCAGCGTGACGGTCGACAGCGAAGTGGGTGTCGGCACCGCGGTGACGGTGTCGCTGCCCGCGATCGACGAGCCGTCCGCCTGACAGGGCCGGGCACGACGGCAGGCATTTGGGGAAAGTCATGAGAAAGGAATGGGCAGCGACCGCGCTGGCGGCGTCGCTGTTGACGGGTTGCGCCGGCGTCACGACCGGCGTAAGCACGCTCGGACAGCCGAATGCGTTCGCATCCGGTGCGCACGGCTACGCGTTCGTCCGCACGGCTGCGCAGGCCGATGATGCCGAATACCGGCAGGTCGAGACGCTGGTGCGCGACGAGCTCGCGCACCGCGGCTTCGACGCGCAGCCGGGCAACGCCCGCTACCGGTTGTCGATCGCGTATGCGACACAACCGGCGGCGGTTGCCGCGACGGCCGAGCAGTGCGGCGCCGCGAGCAGCGCGTGCGTGACCGTCGACGGGCCGGCGCCGTTCGCGCTGCCGCTCGCGGGCAAGGTGTACCGCCATGTGCTGACGCTGCGCTTCGTCGACGCGCAAACCGGCGCCGACGTCTATCGCGTATCGGCGTCGCTGCGCGATCGCGATGCGGGCACGCAGCAGGCCGCGCCGACGCTCGTGAAGAGCGCGCTCGCGAAGCTGCCGTTCGAACCGGGCGACGGCTGGCTCGTGAAGACGAAAAAAGACGACGCGGGCGCAATGCCGGGCGTCGTCTCGGTGAAGCCGGCCGCTGCGCGCTGACGCGCGGGCCGTGAGGTGAGGGCGGGCCCGCCGTCGAGGCGAGGCCGGCCCGTGCCGGTTCAGTCGGCCGCTTGCGCGTTGCCGCGCGTGCGCAGGTACGCGTCGAACTCGGTGCCGACTTCCGGGTGGCGCAGCGCGAATTCGACGGTCGCCTTCAGATAGCCGAGCTTGCTGCCGCAGTCGTAGCGCGTGCCCTGATACTTGTAGGCCAGCACTTGTTCGTCGGCGAGCAGCGCCTGGATCGCGTCGGTGAGCTGCAGCTCGCCGCCCGCGCCCGGCTTCAGCGCGCGCAGGTGTTCGAAGATCCGCGGCTTCAGGATGTAGCGGCCGACCACGCCGAGGTTCGACGGCGCGACTTCCGGCGCCGGCTTCTCGATGATGGCCGACATCTTGACGATCGACTCCTCCCACTCCTTGCCGTCGACGATGCCGTACGACTTCGTCTCCGACGGCGGGATCTCTTCCACGCCGATCACCGAGCTGTGATAGTGGTCGAACACGTCGACCATCTGCTTCATCACGGGCGGGTTGCCGTCGAGCAGGTCGTCCGCGAGGATCACGGCGAACGGGTTGTCGGCGACGAGTTTCTCCGCGCACAGCACCGCATGGCCGAGGCCGAGCGCTTCCGGCTGGCGCACGTAGAAGCAGTCGACGTGGCTCGGCTTGATGCTGCGCACGAGCTCGAGCAGCTTCTCCTTGCCGCGCGCCTCGAGTTCGGCCTCGACTTCGTACGACTTGTCGAAGTGATCCTCGATCGCGCGCTTGCTGCGCCCGGTCACGAAGATCATCTCGGTGATGCCCGCGGCGATGGCTTCCTCGACCGCGTACTGGATCAGCGGCTTGTCGACGACCGGCAGCATTTCCTTCGGGCTCGCCTTCGTCGCAGGGAGGAACCGCGTGCCGAGACCGGCAACGGGGAATACCGCCTTGGTAACTTTCAACATGATCGAACCTTTATTCCTGTAATCGTCTTGTCAGACGGTCTATGTTCACGTTCCGATTATAGTGAACGCAAACGACCTTACCGTTTGTTACGCAGGCAACCGATCGAGTTGGGCGCGCAGTTTTTCGAGCGTGCTCTGGAACTCGGCGACGCGTTTCTGTTCCTGTTCGACCACGGCCGGCGGCGCTTTCGCGACGAACGCCTCGTTGCCGAGCTTCGCATTGCACTTCGCGATCTCGCCCGTCAGGCGCGCGATTTCCTTCGACAGGCGCTCGCGCTCGGCCGCGACGTCGATTTCCACCTTCAGCACCAGCTTGTTCGGGCCGACGATCGCGATCGGCGCGCCGTGCGCTTCCTTGTCGAGCGTCGCTTCGTCCGCGAGGATCTGCACTTCCGACAGGCGCGCGAGGGCCTGCACGTACGGCGCGAACGAGCGCAGGCGCTCGGCATCGCCGGCCGCGAGCAGCGGCACCTTGGTCGCCGGCGACAGGTTCATTTCGCCGCGCAGGTTACGGCACGCGTCGACGATCGCCTTCAGATCGGCCGCCCATTGTTCGGACGCCTCGTCGATCTTCTCCAGGTTCGCGACCGGATACGCCTGCGTCATCAGCGACGCTTCGCCCTCGGCCTTGCCTTGCGGATAACGGCCGGCGAGCGGCGCGACCTTCTGCCAGAGCGCTTCGGTGATGAACGGGATGATCGGATGCGCGAGACGCAGCACCGTTTCCAGCACGCGCAGCAGCGTGCGGCGCGTCGCGCGCTGCTGTTCCGGCGTGCCGTTCTGGATCTGCACCTTCGCGAGTTCGAGGTACCAGTCGCAGTACTCGTCCCACACGAACTTGTAGATGCTGGTCGCGATGTTGTCGAAGCGGTAGTCGGCGAAGCCCTTCGCGATGTCGGCCTCGGTGCGCTGCAGGAGCGACACGATCCAGCGGTCGGCCGCCGAGAAGTCGAGGTAGCCGCCGGGGCCGCAGTCGCCCGCGCCGCACACTTCCGGCTTGTCGGCGCCGCAGTCGTGGCCTTCGCAGTTCATCAGCACGAAGCGCGTCGCGTTCCACAGCTTGTTGCAGAAGTTGCGATAGCCTTCGCAGCGCGCGAGGTCGAAGTTCACGTTGCGGCCGAGCGTCGCCATCGACGCCATCGTGAAGCGCAGCGCGTCGGTGCCGAACGCAGGAATGCCGTCCGGGAATTCCTTGCGCGTCTTCTTCTCGATCGTGGCGGCCTGCTTCGGGTTCATCAGCCCCGTCGTGCGCTTCGCGACCAGCGTGTCGAGGTCGATGCCGTCGACGATGTCGATCGGGTCGAGCGTGTTGCCCTTGCTCTTCGACATCTTCTGGCCTTCCGCGTCGCGCACGAGGCCGTGCACGTAGACGGTGTGGAACGGCACCTTGCCGGTGAAGTGCGTCGTCATCATCACCATCCGGGCGACCCAGAAGAAGATGATGTCGAAGCCGGTGACGAGCACCGACGACGGCAGGAAGTGCTGCAGTTCAGGCGTTTCGTTCGGCCAGCCGAGCGACGAGAACGGCACGAGCGCCGACGAGAACCACGTGTCGAGCACGTCCTCGTCGCGCTTCAGCGCGCCGGCATAGCCCTTGGCAGCGGCCTGCGCACGCGCTTCTTCCTCGTCGCGCGCGACGAACACTTCGCCGTTCTCGCCGTACCACGCGGGAATCTGGTGACCCCACCACAGCTGGCGCGAGATGCACCAGTCCTGGATGTTCTCGAGCCATTGGTAGTAGGTGGTCGTCCAGTTTTCCGGCACGAACTTGATCTGGCCGCTGCGCACGACGTCGAGCGACGTTTCGGTGATCGACTTGCCCGGGTTGAACGTGCCTTCCGGCGCCGCCTTGGTCATCGCGACGAACCACTGGTCGGTCAGCATCGGCTCGATCACGACGCCCGTGCGGTCGCCGCGCGGCACCATCAGCTTGTGCGGCTTCACCGAGTCGAGGAAGCCCTGCGCGTCGAGGTCGGCGACGATCGCCTTGCGCGCGTCGAAGCGGTCGAGGCCGCGATACTGCTCGGGGCCGTTGTCGTTGATCTTCGCGTCGAGCGTCAGGATCTCGATCGGCGCGAGGTTGTGGCGCAGGCCGACCTGATAGTCGTTGAAGTCGTGCGCCGGCGTGACCTTCACGACGCCCGTGCCGAATTCGCGGTCGACGTAGTCGTCGGCGATCACCGGAATTTCACGGCCGGTCAGGGGCAGCGTGACCAGCTTGCCGATCAGGTGCGCGTAGCGCTCGTCTTCCGGGTGGACCATCAGCGCGACGTCGCCGAGCATCGTCTCGGGGCGCGTCGTCGCGACCGTCAGCGAACCCGAACCGTCGACGAGCGGGTAGCGGATGTGCCACAGGTGGCCGTTTTCTTCCTCGCTCGCAACTTCGAGGTCCGACACGGCGGTGAGCAGCACCGGATCCCAGTTCACGAGGCGCTTGCCGCGATAGATCAGGCCCTGTTCATACAGCGTGACGAACACGTCGCGCACGGCGGCCGACATCTTGTCGTCCATCGTGAAGTATTCGCGCGACCAGTCGGTCGACGCGCCGAGGCGGCGCACCTGGCCCGTGATGGTCGAGCCGGACTGCTGCTTCCATTCCCACACGCGCTCGACGAATTTCTCGCGGCCGAGGTCATGGCGCGACACGCCCTGCGCATCGAGCTGGCGCTCGACGACGATCTGGGTCGCGATCCCCGCGTGGTCGGTGCCGGGCACCCACAGCGTGTTCTCGCCGAGCATTCGGTGGTAGCGGGCGAGGCCGTCCATGATCGTCTGGTTGAACGCGTGGCCCATGTGCAGCGTGCCGGTGACGTTCGGCGGCGGCAGCTGGATCGCGAAATCGGGGCGCGCCGGATCGAATGCCGGGGCGGCATGGCCGCGTTTTTCCCACTCCGGCCCCCATTGGGACTCGATGGTGTGGGGTTCGAAACTCTTCGCAAGCGTGCTGTCGCTCATGGTTGGAAATCTGCCGAAAAATGCGTGAATTGGATGCCGAATCTGACAATTATAAATGGATGCACATCGGCCAGCCATTGCCGTGCCCGCGCAGGCCTGTCGCGGCACAACGGCGGCGCGCTGGCGGCGTGACGGCGGCCGCGACAGCGGCGCTGCGGCGGTGGGGCACCGAACGGAGGGAAACGGCATCGCGCCGCCGACTTATAATGGCGGGTCCGCATTTTTCTCGCCCGTCCGCTGCCGCTCCATGCCCGATCTGCTCGCCAATCTGAACCCTGAACAATACGCCGCCGTCACGTTGCCGAACGAACCGGCGCTGATCCTCGCGGGGGCGGGCAGCGGCAAGACCCGCGTGCTGATCACCCGCATCGCGTGGCTGATCCAGCAGGGCTATGCGTCGCCGCCCACCGTGCTCGCCGTCACCTTCACGAACAAGGCCGCGCGCGAAATGATGGCGCGCCTGTCGGCGATGATGCCGATCGACACGCGCGGGATGTGGATCGGCACGTTCCACGGGCTGTGCAACCGGATGCTGCGCGCGCACTACCGCGACGCCGGCCTGCCGCAGAGCTTCCAGATCCTCGATACGGCCGACCAGCTGTCCGCGATCAAGCGGTTGATGAAGGCGGCGAACGTCGACGACGAGAAATACCCGCCGAAGAACGTCCAGTACTTCATCAACAACGCGAAGGAGCAGGGGCTGCGTCCCGACAAGGTCGACGCGTCCGACAACTTCAACCGCAAGTTCGTCGAGCTGTACCAGGCGTACGACCAGCAGTGCCAGCGCGAGGGCGTGGTCGACTTCCCCGAGCTGCTGCTGCGCTGCTACGAGCTGCTCGCGTACAACGCGCCGCTGCGCGCGCACTACCAGGCGCGCTTCAAGCACATCCTCGTCGACGAGTTCCAGGACACCAACAAGCTGCAGTACGCGTGGCTCAAGATGCTCGCCGGCGCCCAGAACGCGATCTTCGCGGTCGGCGACGACGATCAGTCGATCTACGCGTTCCGCGGCGCGAACGTCGGCAACATGCGCGACTTCGAAGACGAATTCCGCGTGCGCAACCTGATCAAGCTCGAGCAGAACTACCGGTCGCACGGCAACATCCTCGATGCGGCCAACCAGCTGATCTCGAACAACTCGCACCGCCTCGGCAAGAACCTGCGCACCGACGCCGGCCACGGCGAGCCCGTGCGCGTGTACGAGGCGAGCACCGACGCGCAGGAAGCCGGCTGGATCGTCGAGGAGATCCGCTCGCTGATCAACACCGGGATGTCGCGCAGCGAAGTCGCCGTCCTGTATCGCAGCAACGCGCAGTCGCGCGCGATCGAGCACACGCTGATGACGTCGGGCATTCCGTATCGCGTGTACGGCGGCCTGCGCTTCTTCGAGCGCCAGGAAGTGAAGCACGCGCTGGCCTACCTGCGCCTGATCGACAACCCGAACGACGACACCGCGTTCGCGCGGGTGGTGAATTTCCCGACGCGCGGGATCGGCGCGCGCTCGATCGAGCAGCTGGCAGACGCCGCGCGCCTGTACGACTGCTCGATGGCCGCCGCGATCCCGTATGTGACCGGCAAGGCCGGC
Source organism: Burkholderia sp. Nafp2/4-1b (assembly GCF_003635165.1). Lineage (GTDB taxonomy): Bacteria > Pseudomonadota > Gammaproteobacteria > Burkholderiales > Burkholderiaceae > Burkholderia. Next base: position 253,238 of record NZ_ML058606.1, read on the forward strand.
TCGAGCCTCGGCGCGTTCGCGACCTTGATCGCGAAGATGCGCGCCGAGACGCAGCAGATGAGCCTGCCGGAGACGGTCGAGTACGTCGTGCGCGCGAGCGGCCTCGCCGATTTCTACCAGGGTGAGCGCGAAGGCCAGGATCGCCTCGAGAACTTGCAGGAACTCGTGAACGCGGCCACCGCGTTCGTCGGCGAGGAAGGCTACGGGCTTGACGCGCCGGCCCGCTCGATTCCGCTGCGCGGGGGCGCCACCGCCGCACCGGAGCTCGGTGTGGACGCAGGCGATGCGTCGGTCGACGTGCTCGATCCGGCACCGCTCGGCGACCCCGCGCAGAACCCCGACACGATGACGCCGCTCGCGGGCTTCCTGTCGCACGCGTCGCTCGAAGCCGGCGACAACCAGGCGCAGGCCGGCCAGGACGCCGTACAGCTGATGACGGTGCACGCGGCGAAGGGCCTCGAATTCTCGGCGGTGTTCATCACCGGCCTCGAGGAAGGGCTGTTCCCGCACGAGAACAGCGTGCTCGAATCGGACGGCCTCGAGGAAGAACGCCGCCTGATGTACGTCGCGATCACGCGCGCGAAGGAGCGGCTCTACCTGTCGTTCGCGCAGAGCCGGATGCTGCACGGCCAGACGCGCTACAACGTGCGCTCGCGCTTCTTCGACGAATTGCCGGAGCACGTGCTGAAGTGGCTGACGCCGAAGGTCGAGGCCGGCTCGCGGTGGGGCGGCCGTTCGGACAACGCCGGCTGGGGGCGCGACTGGTTCGGCCGGCCGGGCGGCGGCAGTCGCGAGCAGGTGGTCGATGCAGCGGTGTCCGCGCCGCTGCCGGCGTTCGCGAACAAGCAGCGCGCGGCCGACACCGGCTTCCGCGTCGGCCAGCAGGTCTTCCATACCAAGTTTGGCGAGGGCACGGTCACCGCGCTCGAGGGCAATGGTGCCGATGCGAAGGCGCAGGTGAAGTTCAAGCGGCACGGCGAGAAGTGGCTGGCACTGGCGGTCGCGAAACTGCAGGCGGTGGAATGATGAGCATCGACATGGTTGAAACGGTATCGACGCGTCCGCTCGGCATTCTCGCCGCGCTGCCCGAGGAGCTTGGCGACCTGATCGCCGCGATGCGCGCCGAGGGCGCGATGAAGACGGTCACGTTCGGCCGCCGCGATTACCACCTCGGCACCGTGCACGGCGCGGCCTGCGTCGTCACGCTCGCGCGGGTCGGCAAGGTCGCGGCCGCCGCGACGGTAAGCGCGCTGATCCATGTGTTCGGCGTGTCCGGCGTCGTGTTCACCGGGGTGGCCGGCGGCGTGGCGCGCTCCGTGCGCGTCGGCGACGTCGTCGTTGCCGATACGCTGCTGCAGCACGACCTCGATGCGTCGCCGCTGTTTCCGCGCTACGAGGTGCCGCTGCTCGGCATCACGCGGTTCGCGACCGACGCAGAACTGACGGCCCGCCTGAAGGCGGCCTGCACGCTGTTCGTCGCCGAGGAGGGCGCGCAGTTCGCCGAGCGCTTCGGGCTGGCCGGCGCGACGCTGCACGGCGGGCTGATCATCAGCGGCGACCGCTTCGTGTCGAGCGAGCACGAAGTCGTCACATTGCGAGACGCGCTGCCGGACGCGCTCGCGGTCGAGATGGAAGGCGCGGCGATCGCGCAGGTGTGCGCCGAACACGACGTACCGTTCGCGCTCGTGCGCACCATCTCCGACACGGCCGACGATCACGCGACGCAGTCGTTCTCGCACTTCCTGTCGGCGATCGCGAGCAGCTATTCGTCGGGCATCCTCAAGCGCTTCCTGACGCTGCATGCGACGACGGCGGCCTGAAGCCGCCGCCATCCATTCCCTTCCAGTCGATCGACCGGCCGCGGCACGCGTGCCGCGGCCGGTGCGTCACGCGTGCTTGCGCCGGCTGCTTTCGAGGTTCGGCAGGAATACCGTCAGCACGCCGATCAGCGGCAGGAACGAGCACACCTTGTAGACGAACGCGATGCTCGTCGCGTCCGCCAGTTGGCCGAGCACGGCCGCGCCCACGCCGCCCAGGCCGAACGCGAAGCCGAAGAACAGGCCCGCGACCATCCCGACCTTGCCGGGCATCAGCTCCGTCGCATAGACGAGGATCGCGGCGAATGCCGACGCCAGCACGATGCCGATGATCACGCTCAGCACGCTCGTCCAGAACAGGTTTGCGTACGGCAGCAGCAGCGTGAACGGCGCGACGCCGAGGATCGACACCCAGATCACGTACTTGCGGCCGATCCGGTCGCCGACCGGGCCGCCGATCAGCGTGCCGGCCGCCACGGCCGCGAGGAACACGAACAGGTGGATCTGCGCGGCCTGCACCGACAGGTGGAACTTGTCGATCAGATAGAACGTGAAATAGCTGTTGATGCTCGCGAGGTAGAAGTACTTCGAGAACACCAGCAGCACCAGCACGCCGATCGCGGCGAGCACGCGGCCCTGCGACAGCGTCGGGTGGCCGGCCGGTGCCGCTTTCTTCTTCATCGACGGATGCTTCTTGTACCAGTGGCCGATCTGCGTGAGCACGACCATCGCGACGAGCGCGGCCGCCGAGAACCACGCGATGCTGTGCTGTCCGTGCGGGATGATCACCAGCGCCGCGAGCAGCGGCCCGAGCGCCGAGCCGGCGTTGCCGCCGACCTGGAACAGCGACTGCGCGAGCCCGTGCTGGCCGCCCGACGCCATCCGCGCGACGCGCGACGATTCCGGATGGAACACCGACGAACCACAGCCGACCAGCGCGGCCGCCACCAGCAGCGTCGGGAAATTCTGCGCGGCCGACATCAGCAGCAGCCCCGCGAGCGTGAAGCCCATCCCGACCGGCAGCGAATACGGCTTCGGCCGCTTGTCCGTGTACAGGCCGATGAGCGGCTGCAGCAGCGACGCGGTGATCTGGTAGGTCAGCGTGATCAGGCCGATCTGCGCGAACGACAGCGCGAACTGGCTCTTGAGCATCGGATAGATCGCGAGGATCAACGACTGGATCATGTCGTTGAGCATGTGCGAGAAGCTGATCGCGCCGAGCACCGGATACACGGTGCGCGGCGCGGATGGTGCGGACGGCTGGGCGGCGGCGGTGCCTGCGCCCGTATCGAGGCGGGTTTGCATGTGAGCTGAGCGAGTTGAGGTGGCCGGGACGCGCTCTGAGGGGATCGGCGCGTTCGAATCGTTGTTGCGTCAAAGAAGTGTAATGTGGCGTATTGAGAATGTCAGGCCAAGTTTTGTCGCGATTCGGACATTGCTGGCGACGCGCGGCCGGCAAATCGGCCATTACGCCCGTTTTTGGCCGGGTATAACGCTGGCTGTGAGTCCGCTGTCAGCGGGTCGCGCCGGGCCGGATGCGTGTTTGTCCGGACTCAAGGAATGCCGGCGGTTGCCGTAGAAACGCAAAGTCAACACAGGCGCGCCGCGCCCGGCCCCGGTCACGAGCCGGACGGACGCAGGACGCGCGGCACGGGCAGCCATCGCGAAGCCCGTCGGAACCGACCTTTCCGGCGGCGTGCTCAATACGGGGATATATCGATGAAAGCAGCATCATTGCATCCGCAGCCGGTTGCGGCCGGCGTCGCCTCCAACCCGGCCGTCAAGCCCGGCCGTCGTCCGCGCGCAGCCCGGCGCGAGCGCCGGCCGTGGACCGTCAAGGCGACGTTGCGCGCCGCGTTCGCGATCCTGCTGGTCGGCACGCTCGCGATCGGCGTGTTTTCGCTGTGGCAGATCAGCCGGCTGAACGCGTCGATCGCGTCGGTCTACGAGCAGGGGCACGTCGCGAGCCGGGCCGCCGAGGAGGTGCGCGCCGAGGTGCTGCGGGCGAGCCGCGCGCAGAAGATGCTGTTGACCGCAACGACCGCGAAGGAGCGCGACGACCTGGGCGCCGAAGTCGGTGCGGGGCTCGCGTCGATCGGGCAGGCGCTCGCGACGCTGCAGCGTTACGCGGATCCGGCCGATGCGGACGATTCCGCGCGGCTGCGCGCATTCTCGATGGCGGTCGGCACGTGGAGCGGCCATCTGCGTGATTTCGTCACGCTCGTGCAGGCGCAGCCGCTCGACCTGTCGCAAATGAACTGGCAGGTCGGCACGCAGGACGTATCGTTGCTGGTCGAGACGGGCAAGCTCGAGAAGCTCGTCGCGATGCTCGTGAAGACGCGCGGCGCGAAGTCGAAGGCGACGCTCGATGCGTCCGCCACGATCTTCTCGTCGTCGTTCGCGATGATCGCGGCGATGACGGCCGCGCTGATCGTGCTGGCGATCGCGATCGCCGAGCGCGTCGTGCGCCGCCTCGCCTCGCAACTCGGCGGCGAGCCGGCGGATGCGAAGGCGATTGCCGCCGACATCGCGCGCGGCGACCTGACGCGGCCGATTCCGCTCGCCCGGCACGACCGCGACAGCATGGTGCGCGCGCTGTCCGACATGCAGACCGGGCTCGCGGCGACCGTCGGTGAGATCGCCGTCAGCGCCGAGGCGATCGCGGCCGCGTCCGGCGAGATTTCGACCGGCAACCTCGACCTGTCGCGGCGCACCGAGCAGCAGGCCGTCGCGCTCGAGCGCACCGCGGCCAGCATGGAGGAGCTCACGTCGACCGTGCGGCAGAACGCCGAAAACGCGCGGCAGGCGAGCACGCTCGCGGCCAATGCGTCGGCGGTCGCGGAAGCGGGCGGCGAAGTGGTCGGTCGCGTGGTCGCGACCATGAGCGAGATCGACGACAGCGCGAAGAACATTCGCGACATCATCGGCACGATCGAGGGGATCGCGTTCCAGACCAACATTCTCGCGCTGAACGCGGCGGTCGAGGCCGCGCGTGCGGGCGAACAGGGGCGCGGCTTTTCGGTGGTGGCGGGCGAGGTGCGGCTGCTCGCGCAGCGCTCGGCGACCGCGGCGAAGGAGATCCGCGAGCTGATCGGCTCGTCGGTCGAGCGCGTCGCCAACGGCGCGGCGCTCGCGCACGATGCGGGCCGCACGATGGACGACGTGGTGCGGGCGGTCAAGCGCGTGACGGACATCATCGGCGAGATCTCCGCCGCATCAGACGAGCAGAGCGCGGGGATCGACGAGATCGGCCGCGCGGTCACGCAGATGGATGCCGGCACGCAGCAGAATGCGGCGCTCGTCGAACAGGCGGCGGCCGCGGCGAACGCGCTGGACGAACAGGCTCAGGCGCTCAAGTCGCTGGTGGGGCGCTTCCGCCTGGCGGCCTGACAGTCGCGCCTTATCGCTGCGTCGCGGGCTGGCCCTTCGCGACGCACGCCGGCCGCTGGCCGCCGGGTACAACCAATCGATGACAAAACCCGACGGTCGGCCCGCGCGCAATCGCTTACAATGCGCGACCACACACATGGGGCCAGAACCCGCGGCGCATGGACGCCGAATCGCGGTGCAATCGCACACCGAGCGGGTCGAGACAATGACATTGACCATTTACCTGACGGGGTACCTGTGCATGCTCGCGTCCGCCGCGATCGGCATGCGCATGCGCGTGGTTGCGTGGCGCTGGCTGGCGGCAGGCATCGCGCCGGCCGCCGCCTTCGCGTTGCTGCGAGGCCGGACGGGCACCGACACCGCGGTCTACCAGGACATCATCGCCGGCATCTGGGCCGGCAACCTGAAGGTCGTGCCGCGCACGCTCGAACCGGGCTTCGTGTGGCTCGTGCGCGCGCTCGAATGGCTCGGGCACGATCCGCGCATCGCGACGGCGGTCCTGACGCTGCTGGTCGTCGTCGCGTGTGTCGCCGCGTTCGGCCGCAGCGCCGACGATGCGTGCGTGTTCGCGACGCTGATTTTTCCGCTGTTCTTCTACGACATGGCCATGAGCGGCCTGCGCTACGGCGTCGCGTTCTGCATCGCGAAGCTCGCGTCGGACGCGTGGGCGCGCAGGCGGCACGGCGTGTCGGTCGCATTCACGGTCGCGGCGACCGGCATGCATGTGTCCGCGGTGCTGCTCGTCGTGCTGCTGCAGGTCCGACGGTTGCGCAGGCTGCGCTATGCGGGGCTGGCTGTCGCGATCGGCGGCGTGCTGTTCGCGATGCATCACGAGGCGCTGCTTGCGAAGGTCGGCCTCTATGCGGCGTTCACGCCGCCCACGCAGATGTCGGGTGGCGCGCCGCTCGTGCTCGCGCTGCTGACGCTCGCGGCCGGATGGGTGCTGTTGGCACGCATGCCGCGCACGCTCGTGTTCCTGTTCGTCTGCGAGATCGCGAGCTTCGCGCTCGCGCGGGTCAGCTACGCGGGGCTGCGTTTCCAGTGGCTCGTGCTGTTCGCGATGAGCTGCGTGTTCGTGCCGTTGCTGCAGGTGCCGACCATCCGGCGTCGGCACGTGGTCGTCACGATGGCCGTGATCGGCGCGATCGGCTTCGCAATGCGAACGCGCAACATGCTCGGCGAATACGGGCTCGGCCCGTCGCCGTTCCTGCCTTACCGGTTCTTCTGGGAATGACGCGGCCGGGCGGGGCGCCACCCGGCCGGATCGCCATCATGATTTCTTCTGCTGGTCCGGGTCGATGATGACCGTGCAAGTCGTGCCCGCCGACAGCACCACGTCGGCCGGCACTTCGTCGATCCGGATGCGCACCGGCACGCGTTGCGCGAGGCGCACCCAGTTGAAGGTCGGGTTCACGTCGGCGACGAGGTCGCGGCTTTGCGGGTTGTCGCGATCGTAGATGCCGCGCGAGATGCTCTCGACGTGGCCCTTCATCACGCCGCCGCTCATCAGCCGCATTTCGGCCGGTGCGCCGACCTTCACGCGCGGCAGCTTGGTTTCCTCGAAGTAGCCGTAGACCCAGAACGAATGGCTGTCGACGATCGCGAGCTTCGCCTGGCCGGCCACCGCGTAGTTGCCCTTGAACGTCTGCAGGTTCGTGACGTAGCCGTCGACCGGCGCGACCACGCGCGTGCGTTCCAGGTTGAGCTTCGCGGCGTCGAGCGCGGCGATCGCCTGCTGGTACTGCGCATCGGCGCTCGACGCGCTGTGCGCCGCGTTCTCGCGGTTTTCCTTCGACACGACGAGCGCATCGAGGTCGGCGCGGCGGGCCGCGTCGTCGCGGCGCATCTGCAGTTCCGCGCGGCGGGCGGCCACGGCCGCCTGCGCCTGCTCGACCGCGATCTGGTAGTGCGACGGGTCGATCTGCATGATCAGGTCGCCCTTTTTCACGAGCTGGTTGTCATGCACGGGCAGCTCGACGATCGCGCCCGACACGTCGGGTGCGACGTTGACGATCTCGGCACGGACGCGCCCGTCGCGCGTCCACGGATCGTCCATGTAGTGCACCCACAGCGAGCGCCCGATCAGGATCGCGACGAGAAGGATGACGGCGGTCGCGACGAAGCCGAAGAGTTTTCTGAGAATCATGATGGTTCGGGATCAACGGTAAACGGCAAGACTCAGTCCGCCGCAAATGCAGACGAGAAGGCACGCGCGGAACAGCGACGGGTGCCAGACTAGGCGATAGAGGCCCGTGTAGGCGAGCAGGCGATCGACGGCCCAGGTCGCCAGCCCGCCCAGCACGAACATCAGGACGACCGTGGGCATGTAGGCATCGAGAATGGCGATTTCACGCGGCATCATGACGAGGCTCCTTGTTGGGGACGCACGGGGCGATTGCGATTGAGCGGCTCGAGCGGCGACTCCGGATCGAGCAGCGCCGTGCGTACGAAATGCAGATGGCTCAGGATGCGCTGCAGCCGGTGGCGCTCGTCGCGCGACGGCGTGACCGCATCGAGCGTCTGACGCGTCGCTTCGATCGCGGTGTTGACCGCGGCAAGCGTCGCGTCGAAGCGTGCCGCGTTCGGCTTGCTGAACAGCGCGGACAGCGCGGTGCGCATCGTTTCGATCGCGCGTCGCCACGGCGTCGCCGGCGCATAGCGCGGGTCGGACGGCAGCGTTGCCAGCTCGGCGCGCAGGTCGAGCGCCGCGTTGCCGGTTTCCAGCACCGCGAACATCCAGCGCAGCGCGTCGCGCTGCACGTCGGGCTGGTCGGCCGACAGCGTGTGCGCCTGGTACATCAGGTCGCGCGCGCCGCTTTCGAAGCGCGTGCGCAGGCCGGCGAGCCGCGCGTGGCACGCCGCGACCACCTGGTGGCGCAGGTCGGCGAACAGCCGCTTCTTGAGCCACGGTGCGGTCGGCGGGAACAGCACCGCGAACGCGATCGCCGACACCAGCATCGACAGCACGAGCGCGAGCGCATCGTTCATGAAGCTCGTCGGGTCGTAGTGCGTGATGTTGTCCGGACCGGCGAGGAAACAGAAGAAGATCAGGTAGCCCATTCCGTAGCCCGCGAGCTTCGGCTTCAGCGTCATGTAGATGCCGATCGCGAGCAGCGGCGCGAGCGCCACGCACAGCAGCGGGAAGCCGTCGATGTGCGGGTAGATGCCGAACGTCAGCAGGAAACCCGTGCACACGGCCAGCGCCGTGCCCATGCCCATCTGCGCGGACATCGCGGTCGGGCGCGGCGTCGACGATGCGAGCGCGCAGGTCGCCGCCGCGGTCAGCGTCATCGTCACGCCGCTCGGCCACGCGGTCGCGATCCAGAACCCGCCGAGCACGAGGATCACGGTCGCGGTGCGAATCGCGGCGATCACCATCGCGGTCACGTTGGTGCGCGGCTCGTAGCGCTCGATCCAGCGTTCGCGCTCGTGGGTCGCGGTCGACAGCGACGCGTACGTCGCCGCGTATTCGTGCAGGTCCGTGATGAAGCGGTACAGCAGCTCGGCGGCCGTGTCGAAGTCGAGCAGCGGGAAATCCGGCTGCGTTTCGAGCGTGCTGCGCGTCGCGCGAATGCGGCGCGGCAGCGCGTCGCGCCATGCGAGCAGCTGTTCGGCCGCGTGCGCGGCATCGGCCGATGAGCGTACCGGCTCGCCGTTGCGCGTCAGAAGCGGCGCAATCTCGCGGAAGTACGGCTCGATCGCATCGATCGCCGCCTGCGCGCCGGCCGCGCGCAGCCGGTTCATCAGCTGGTGCAGCGCGTGGAAGCGGCTCGATACGCTCATGAATTCGCTGTTCAGCCGCGCGAGACGGCCGCTGCGCATCCGCGTGTCCGGATCCTCGAACACGGCCATGCTGCGTGCCGCTTCGAAGCCCACCACGTCCGCGACGAAACGCGTATGGATCGATTCGATGCGCGCGCGGTCGAGCTGGCCCGACAGCGCCGCCGCGACGTAGTCGACGAAGCTGCCGAAGCGCTTGCGCACCGTCGTGCGCATCTGCTCGCCGGTGTATTGCGGAAACACCAGCGCGCTGACCACGCCGGCCGACACGATCCCGACCATGATTTCGGCGACCCGCGTCATTGCGCTCATGAACGCGCCGTCCGGGTGTTGCGATGCCGGCAGCCCGATCAGCGCGGTCGTATAGCCCGCGAGCAGGAAGCCGTAGCTGCGGAAGTTGCGGTTACGGGCGGCGCCGGCCGTGCACAGCGCGACCCACAGCGCGACGGCCAGCAGGAACAGTTGCGGCTGCTGCGGGAACAGCCCGACGAACGCGAGCGTCGCGATCAGCCCGAAGATCGTGCCGGCGACCCGGTAGAAGCTCTTCGCGAGCACGGCACCGCTTTGCGGCTGCATCACGATGAACACGGTCGTCATCGCTGTCTTCGGCGCGGGCAGGTCGAGCCGCATCGACACGCCGGTCGCGATGAACGCGGCGAGCAGCGCCTTGAACAGATAGAGCCACGCGGCACCGTCGCTGCGGGCCCAGTCGCCGAACGCGGCGTACCAGGCCGCGAGCGGGCCGCCGGCATGCGTGGAAGCGGGGGAGGAGGCTGACATGGCGGTCGCTCCGGGTTACCGTGCGAGCGGCGTGGCGGTCGCCGCGGTCGCTGCGACCGGCGCGGGCCGGGCGGCGGCCGCGCGGGGCTTCGCTCCCGAGGCGGCGGCCGGCGCAGCGGCACCAGCACCAGCACCAGCACCGCCGGCACGAGCAGGGGCAGGGGCAGCGGAGACACCGGCACCCGCGGCGACTTCGTCATGCGGAGCGTGGCCGCCCGGCACGTCCTGCGCCGGTTCGACGCCGCCACCAAGCGCGGCCATCAGCTGCGCGTGCGCGGCGAGGCGTACCGCGTCGATGCGGGCAGCCGTCTCCTGCGCGCGCAACAGCTGCTGTTGCGCGACCAGCACGTTCACGTAATCGGTCAGCCCGCGACGGAAGCCTTCGCGCGACAGCTGATAGCTGCGGTCGTTGGCCGCCACCGAGCGCGCGGCGTCCTTCTTCTGCGTGTCGAGCGAGCGGATCCGCACGACTTGGTCGGCGATGTCCTTGAGCGCGCCGACCACCGTCTGGTTGTAGCGCTCGACCGCCTGGTCATAGCCGGCGTCGGCCGCGCCGAGCTGCGCGCGCAGGCGCCCGCCTTCGAAGATCGGCAGCGACAGCGCGGGGCCGGCCGTCCAGCCGCCGTTCATCGCGCGCAGGAAGTCGGTGAACGGCGCGGTCACGCCGAAGCCGCCGACGGTCGCGAGCAGGTCGATGTTCGGGTAGAACGCGGCTTTCGCGACATCGATGCCGCGCGCCTGCGCGTCGACCGTCCAGCGGGCCGCGACGACGTCCGGGCGGCGGCCGAGCAGGTCGGCCGGCAGCGCGGACGGCAGGCCGGCCGGCGCGTCGAGCGACAGGCTCGGACGCTTGATCGCATCGCCGGCGCCCGGACCCTTGCCCGCGAGCGCGGCAAGTTGGTGGCGCGCGAGCTGGATCGCTTCTTCATAGCTGTCGATCTGGCGCTCGTAGTCGGGCAGCGTCGATTCGGCCTGGCTCACTTCGAGCTGCGTGCCGAGGCCGGCCTGCAGGCGCTTGCGCGCGAGATCGGCCAGCGAGCGCTGGCGTTCGAACGTTTCGTGCGCGAGGTCGAGCAGCGCGTAGTTCATCGACATGCCGACATACGCGCGCACGACGTTGACCTCGAGCTCGAGCTTCGCCGCCCGTGCGTCGGCCGCGGTCGCATGCGCGGTATCGAGCGCGCGCTCGGTCGCGTTCTTGTCCTTGCCCCACAGGTCGAGGTGGTACGACAGGCCGAGCGTGCCGGTGTTGTTCCAGGTGTCGGTGTCGGCGAGCGGCCCCGGGCCGTAGTACACGTTGTCGGGCCAGTGCTGGCGCATCAGGGACAGGTTGCCGTTGATCTGCGGCAGCTCCGCCGAGCGGGCCACGCGCGCCATCGCCTGCGCTTCGCGCACGCGGGCCTCGGCGGCCGCCAGGCTCGGGTTGCCGGCCTGCGCGGCGGCGATCCACGTGTCGAGCTGCGGATCGCGGTATGCGCGCCACCAGTCCGACGCGGGCCAGCCCGCATCGCGGTCGGCCGCGCGGATGGCAGCCCCGGCGTCGAGCGCATTCGCTTCGATCCGGGCGGACTGCGGCTTGTTGTCGCCCATGCTCGCGCACCCGGCCATTATTAATGAGACTGCAAGAACCGCCAGTGCCAGCGTCCCTTTTGTTGCCGGAGACCGCACGATTTTCTCCCTTTCGGATATAGATGAGTCGGAGGCGATTATATTTTTCAGCGATTCCTGAATAAACGGACAACGGTGCAAGTCATTTTTACGAATCCTGAGATAATATTTGTTGGCCCCTGTGCAACAATCCCTGCGGATTCAAACGGGTATTGGGATGGATACGCTACAAAACATGCGGGTTTTCGTCCGCGTGGTCGACGCGGGAAGCTTTACCGCGGCCGCCCAGCAGATGAATTCGACTACCGCCTACGCATCGCGCGCCGTGTCGGACCTGGAAGCGCATCTGCGCACGCGCCTGCTGAACCGGACCACACGCCGGATCGCGCTCACCGAAGCGGGCGAGCGCTACCTGCAGCGCTGCGAGCAGATCCTCGCGTACGTCGACCAGGCCGAGGCCGAGGCGGGCGACGCGCACGCGCGCCCGTCGGGCAAGCTGAAGGTCCACTGCTTCACGAGCCTCGGGCAGCACTACCTGGTGCCTGCCATCGCGCGCTACCGGCAGCGCTATCCGGACGTGCACGTCGAGCTGACGCTCGCGCAACGGATGCCCGACCTGCTCGACGAGGGGTACGACGTCGCGATCGTCGTCGGCCGCGACCTGCCCGATTCGGGGCTCGTGTCGCAGCGGCTCGGCGAGAGCTACAGCGTCGTGTGCGCGTCGCCGGCTTATGTCGACGCCCACGGCCTGCCGCAGACGCCGGCCGATCTCGAGCAGCACGTGTGTCTCGGGATGGTCGCGCCCGGTTTTCACTTCGACCAGTGGGCGCTGTCGGGGCCGCGCGGCGACGAGGTGATTCCGATCACGGCGCCGCCGTTCCGCGTGAATGTCGCCGAGGCGCTCGCGGTGGCCGTGCGGGAAGGGATGGGGATCGGCGGGTTGCCGCTCTATTCGGCGATCGGCGGGCTGCGCAGCGGTCAGATCGTGCGCGTGATGCCCGAGTACCGGTCGCACGTGATGAACATCTACGCGCTGTATCCGTCGCGCCAGTACCTCGACGCGAAAATCCGCACCTGGGTCGATTTCCTGCGCGACGAGTTGCCGGCCACTCTGGAGGCCGACGAAGCCGCGCTCGCGCAGTTCACGGCTGCGACATGAGGGCGCGGTTGCGCCGGATCTGACGAGATTTGTCGTTCGCGCAACATTTCTTTACCATCGAACGGCAGACTGTTTGATACTGTTCAAACATTGAGATTTGGATCTGCCTACACCCGGAGCCGCAATGGATACGCAACTGATGATCGGCCTTGGAATTCTGCTTGGTGCGGCTGCCGCCGCCGCGGCGACGCGCGATCTGCTGCGCGCGAAGGCGCGGATGAAGCCGGTGCCGGCACGGGTTCGTCCGTCGTCGAATCCGTCGCACGGCTCGCGCCGCGCCGATCGCTGAGTTCCTGATCGGGCGGCATGCCCGATCGTCGAGGGCCGCATCGCGCGGCCCGCTGGCCTGTTCGTCCGTTGATCCGTTGACCCGGCGCTCAGCCGAGCTCGACCACTTTGTCCCACGCAAACGCGGGATTTTCCAGGTCCCCGGTGCGCCGGTGGATGTAGCCGCGCGGATTGCAAACCACCCGCGTGCCGCTGTCGGTCACGTAATCGAATGAAGTATGCGTATGGCCGTGGATCCACAGGTCCACGGGCGGCCGCACGAGTTCCGCCAGGTCCGTGACGAATCCCGCCGACGCCAGGTCTTCCGCATAACGGTCCGCCAGCGAGCGCAGGTGCGGCGCATGATGGGTGACGACGATCGTCCGCCCCGCGAACGGCGTCGCGAGCCGGGCTTCCAGCCACGCGCGGCTGTGCCGGTGCAGCGCGATCGCGTCGGCTGGCGCAAAATCCCGCTCCGGCGCCTGCGCCGCATGCAGTGCCGCCTCGTGCGGCCACGTCACCTGGATCAATCCCTTGAAATCGAGCATCACGCGCTGGCCGGCGTCGATCGCGCGCGCGACGCTCGCGTCGTCGGCGCCGAACAGCGAGAAATCGGCCCACAGCGTCGTGCCCAGCACGCGAAAGCGCTGCGCCGGGTCGACGTACACGCCGTTGTTCAGGTAATGCACGTGGTCGATCGCATGCGCGGCGTCGCGCATCGCGGTTTCGAGCGCGCCGAATTCCCCGTCGTAATACTCGTGATTGCCCGGCACATAGACAACCGGCACGTCCGGGTCGAACGTTTCCGCCGCCCAGCGCAGGCCTTCCGCGTGATTGTGGATGTCGCCGGCCAGCACGACGAGATCGGCATCGGCATGCGGGATCGTGTCGGGCTGGTTGCTCTCGAGATGAAGGTCGGACAGCACGCGAACTCTCATGGACATCGCTCCGGGGTGGGTGGCGTCAGCGCAGGACCTTGCCGGGATTCATCAAGCCGCGCGGATCGAGCGCGGTCTTCAGCGTGCGCATCAGCGCCGTTTCGACCGGCGACTTGTAGCGCTGCGCATCGTCGATCTTCAGCTGGCCGATCCCGTGTTCCGCGCTGATCGTGCCGTGATGACGATGCACGTTGTCGTAGACGATGCGATTGACGGGCTCCTGGAATGCCGCGAGGAACGCCTTCGGATCGCCGCCTTCGGGCGTCTGCACGTTGTAGTGCAGGTTGCCGTCGCCCAGATGCCCGAACGTGACCATCCGCGCGCCGGGTGCGGCCTGCTGGATCGCCGCGTCGGTTTCGTCGATGAAGCGCGCGATCGACGAGATCGGCACCGCGATGTCGTGCTTGATGTTGAGCCCTTCGTCGGCCTGCGCGAGCGGGATGTGTTCGCGCAGGTCCCAGAACGCGCGCGACTGCGCGAGATTTTCCGCGACCACCGCGTCGACCACGAGCCCGGCCTCGAACGCCTCTTCCATCAGCTTCTCGAACAGCGCGCGCGCATGCGTGTCGCTCTCGTTGTCCGACAGTTCGAGCAGCACCGTCTGCGCATGCGTGCGATCGAACGGGTAGCGCAGCTGCGGATAGTGCTTGCCGACGAGCTGCATGCAGAAGTCCGACATCAGCTCGAAACCCGTCAGCAGCGGGCCGGCCGCGCGCTGCGCGAGCGCGAGGAAGTCAAGCGCCGCATGCGGCGACTCGAGCGCGGCCAGCGCGGTGACCTGCGCGGCCGGCAGCGGATGCAGCTTCATCACGGCGGCCGTGATGATCCCGAGCGTGCCTTCCGCGCCGATGAACAGGTCGCGCAGGTCGTAGCCGGTGTTGTCCTTGCGCAATCCGCGCAGGCCGTCCCAGATTTCGCCCTGCGGCGTGACGACCTCGAGCCCGAGGCACAGCTCGCGGGCGTTGCCGTAGCGCAGCACCGCGGTGCCGCCCGCGTTGGTCGACAGGTTGCCGCCGATCGTGCAGCTGCCTTCGGCGGCGAGACTCAGCGCGAACAGCCGGCCGCCTTCGCGGGCGCGCGCCTGCACGTCGGCGAGGATCACGCCGGCTTCGACGGTGATCGTGTTGTTGTGCGGATCGAGCGCGCGCACGCGGTTCAGGCGCGCGAGGCTCAGCACGGCCTGGCCGCCGCTCGGGTCGGGCGTCGCGCCGCCGGCGAGGCCCGTGTTGCCGCCTTGCGGCACGAGCGCGACGCCATGCGTGTTCGCGAGCCGGACGACGGCGGCGACCTCGGCTGTATCGGCCGGTTTCAGCACCGCGCACGCGCTGCCGTGGTAGCGGCGGCGCCAGTCGGTCAGGAACGGCGCGGTGTCGTGCGGATCGGTCAGCACGTAGGGGGCGCCGAGCGCGTCGCGGCAGGCGGATACGAAGGCTTCGGAGGAAATCATCACGTTCGGTCGCGTAAGGGTCAGGACGCCGCGCGCTGCTTCTTGGCCGCGCGCTTGAACGGCGCGACGTACGCCAGCGCGGCGACGAAGAAGCCGACGGCAAGCGCGGTCTCGCCCCAGCCGAGCGTCGCGGACAACCCGCGGTCCGACATGCCGCGCACGATGCCTTCGGCGAAATAGACGAGGATCAGCATGCTTGCCCACTGCATCGTATAAATGTTACGCCGCCAGACGCCCGGCAGCGCGAGTGCGAGCGGCACGGCCTTGAGCATCAGCGCGGAGCCGCCCGGGCGCAGCGGCGCGAGCCACAGTTCCCACGCGAGCGACAGCGCGATCAGCGCGACCAGGCACGCGGCGGCGGCCAGCGCGTACTGCGCACGGGCCGCGACGGGGGGCGGGCGGGCGCGTTCATGCGGCCCCGGCGGTCTGCGCTGCCTGGGCGTCGGCCAGCGCCGCCGCCGCGCGTGCGAGCCGCACGCCGAGCGCGGCCGCGAGGGCCTTTTCGTCCGCCGACAGTCCGGCGGCCGCGTTGCGATCGTGCTGCGACACGTGCGACGCGCCATACGGCGTGCCGCCGGTGCGCGTCGTGCTGAGCGCGGATTCCGTGTAAGGGATCCCGACGATCATCATCCCGTGATGCAGCAGCGGCAGCATCATCGATAGCAAGGTCGATTCCTGGCCGCCGTGCAGGCTGCCCGTCGATGTGAACACGCACGCCGGCTTGCCGGTCAGCGCGCCGGACAACCACTGCGGCGTCGTGCCGTCGAGGAAATACTTGAGCGAGGCGGCCATGTTGCCGAACCGGGTCGGCGAGCCGAGCGCGAGGCCCGCGCATTCCTCGAGATCGCGCAGTTCCGCATACGGCGGGCCGTCGTCGGGGATGTCGGACGCGGTGGCTTCGCAGACCGTCGAGACCGACGGCACGGTGCGGATGCGCGCCTGCATGCCGGGCACGCTGTCGATGCCGTTCGCGATCGCGAGCGCGAGATCGCGGGTTGCGCCGTGGCGGCTGTAATAGAGGACGAGAATGTCTTTCATGGGCGGCGGAGCCGCGTGCGGCCGCGCGCATGCCCGGTGCAGTCGGCCCCTGCTGGATCGAGCGGCTATTATAGGGGCTGAAGTCGTCGCGCAGCGCGGCGGCGGCGCGCCGTCGGGCGCGCGGCATCGAGAAGGAGAAGCCGTTTGCCGAAGTTGAGCGTCGATCTCGACACCATCAAGCGCCTCGCGCAGTTCGCGGCCCGGCGCAGCGCCGAGGATCGCATCCCGCAAGTGGCGGGCAGCCTCACGTTCACGACGATGCTGGCACTCGTGCCGCTCGTCACGGTCGCGTTCGCGCTGTTCACCGCATTCCCGATGTTCGCGTCGTTCCAGATCTCGCTGCAGGGGTTCCTCGCGGATCACCTGATGCCCGCGCAGTTCAACGTCCAGATCTTCAAGTACCTGAACCAGTTCGCGTCGAAGGCCAAGGGGCTGACGACGGCCGGCCTGATCGTGCTGGTCGTCACGTCGGTGATGACGATGATGACGATCGAATCCGCGTTCAACCTGATCTGGCGCGTGCGCAAGCCGCGGCCGTTCGCGCAGCGCGTGCTCGCGTACTGGGCGCTGATCACGCTTGGGCCCTTGCTGTTCGGCGTGAGCCTGTCGATCTCGTCGTATCTGTTTACGCAGTCGCTGGCGTTCACCGGCGCCGCGCCGTCGACGTCGATCGTCGAGTGGCTGCTCGCGCTCGCATCGCTGCCGCTGACCGTGCTCGCGTTCACGCTGCTGTACGTGTACCTGCCGAACTGCACGGTCGCGTGGCGCGACGCGGTGATCGGCGGCCTGTTCGCGGCCATCGCGTTCGAGCTCGCGAAGCGCGGCTTCGGCTATTACGTGCGGCGCATTCCGACCTATACGGCCGTCTACGGCGCGTTCGCGGCGCTGCCGGTGTTCCTGCTGTGGGTGTATCTGAGCTGGTTCATCGCGCTGCTCGGCGCGATGGTCGCGTCCGCGCTGCCGGCGATCCGCGTCGGCCAGTTCCATCGCATCCACTATCCGGGCAGCGACCTGCTCGATGCGCTCGAATTGCTCGCGCGGCTCGCCGAGGCACGCGCGATCGGCAAGGCGGGCTATCCCGCGATACGGCTCGCGACCATGCTGCGCTGCGACATGGAAACCGCGCAGCGGCTGCTGCTGACGATGGAGGAGCGCGAATGGATCGCGCGGCTGGACAACGGCGAGCTCGCGCCGCGTTACATCCTGCTGGCGAACCCGGAGCAGCTGACGCTCGCGCAACTGTTCGACGTGCTGGTGATCGATCGCACCGAGCTGACCTACCAGCTGCAGCGCCGCGGCAGCCACGTCGAAGGCGCGGCGCTGCTCGAGGTGCTGTCGAACGACCGGTTCGACGTATCGCTCGCGTCGCTGATCGCCGCGCACCGGCTGACCGGCGCGCAGCCGGACGCGCCTGAGCACGGCGAGATGGCGGACGGCGCGCCCGACCCGCACGCGCGGCCGCCGAAAACGGCGTGATGCGTGGCGGGCCGGCGTTACAGCGGAATCTTGCCGGTGCAGATGTCCTTGAACATCACCCAGTCGCCCATCAGGCTGTAGACCGGGTGCCGGAACGTGGCGGGGCGGTTCTTCTCGAAGAAGAAGTGTCCGACCCACGCGAATCCGTAACCGCACACGACGGCGGCCGGCAGCCACAGCCAATAGCCCGTCGCGATCGCCATCGCGACGCAGCCGATCACGCCGAGCGAGCCGATGAAATGCAGCCGCCGCGACGTGAGGTTCTGGTGTTCGTTCAGGTAGTACGGATAGAAATCAGCGAAGCTGGCGAATTGCTCCGTATGCGTATGCGCCATGGCCGTCTCCTCGGGCCGCCGTTCATGCGGTCATTGTGCGGCGGGCGGCCGGTGTCCGCAAGCGGGGCGGCCGCGCCGCGCGGGGCCTGAGCTTTCCTTTTGACAGGCTTTCCGATACGATCGAAAGCGGATTTGCATTCAAGCATGAGGGGACTACGATGCGCGTCAGCGATATTCTGAAAGTGAAGGGCAACACGCTGTTTACGGTGACGCCCGATAAGCCGCTGCGCGAAGCGGTCGATACGATGGCCGAACACGATATCGGTTCGCTCGTCGTGATGGAGTACGGCGATCTCGTCGGGATGCTGACGTTCCGCGAAATCATCCTGCGCCTGCACGTGAACGGCGGCGCGATCGGCGACGTCCAGGTGCGCAAGGTGATGGACGAGCCGCTCACCTGCACGCCCGAAACCGACGTCAACGAAGTGCGCCGGATGATGCTCGAGCGCCACGCGCGCTACATGCCGGTGCTCGACAAGAAGGTGCTGATGGGCGTCATTTCGTTCTACGACGTCGCGAAGACGGTCGTCGAGGCGCAGAGCTTCGAGAACCGGATGCTGAAGGCGTACATCCGCGACTGGCCGGAATCGGAAGCCGAAGCGCACAAGCCGTGACACGCATCGCGCCCGTTGCCATGACGCGCGGGCGCTGCCATCCGGCGCACGGCGGCGCAGGTTCAGCCTGCGCCGCCGTTTTTTCAACAACAACACAACGAGGCCCGCGCAGCTTCGCCCAGACGATGCGCGCGTATTCCGCATGAGCGATCACACGCAAGTCTCTTCCGCGTCGCGCGGCGAACGGCGCGCCCACGCGTCCCAGTTCGACCTGTTGCGCCAGCGTCGTTTCGCACCGTTCTTCACGACGCAGTTCCTGGGTGCGCTGAACGACAACGTGTTCAAGATCGGCTTCACGTCGCTCGTCACCTATCACACAGCGCGCTTCTCCGGCGTCGATGCGAAGACGGCCGCGTTCCTGATTTCCGCGATCTTCATCCTGCCGTTCGTGCTGTTCTCGGCCACTTCCGGCCAGATCGCCGACAAATACGACAAGGCGACGCTCACGCGCTTCGTGAAGACCTTCGAGATCGCGCTGATGCTGGTCGGCGCGGCCGGTTTCGTCACGCACAGCGCGACGCTGCTGTATCTGTGCACGTTCATGATGGGGATGCACTCGACGCTGTTCGGCCCCGTCAAGTATTCATACCTGCCGCAGCATCTCGGCGATCATGAACTCGTCGGCGGCAACGGGCTCGTCGAGATGGGCACGTTCATCGCGATCCTGATCGGCACGATCATCGGCGGCGCGGCCGCCGGCATCGAAGGCGGCGGCGAGCGCGTGCTCGCCGTGAGCGTCGTCGTTATCGCGATCGCGGGGCGGCTCGTCGCGCAGCGCGTGCCGCCGACGCCGGCGCCGCAGCCCGATCTCGTGATCAACTGGAACCCGTTCAGCGAGACGTGGCGCAACCTCGGGCTCGCGCGGCAGAACCGTACCGTGTTCCTGAGCCTGCTCGGCATTTCGTGGCTGTGGTTCGTCGGCGCGACGTTCCTCACGTCGTTCTTCAATTTCGCGAAGGACGTGCTGTCCGCGAGCCCCGATGTCGTCACGGTCCTGCTCGCGACGTTCTCGGTCGGCATTGGCCTCGGCTCGCTGCTGTGCGAGCGGCTGTCGCAGCGGCGCGTCGAGATCGGCCTCGTGCCGCTCGGCTCGATCGGCATCAGCGTGTTCGCGATCGAGCTGTATTTCGCGAGCCGCTCGCTGCCGTCGCCCGGCCATCTGCTGTCGGTCGGCGAATTCCTCGCCGGCGCGCGCCACTGGCGCATCCTGGCCGACCTGTTCCTGCTCGCGATGTTCGGCGGGTTCTACAGCGTGCCGCTGTATGCGCTGATCCAGAGCCGCAGCGCGCCGACCCACCGTGCGCGGATCATCGCCGCGAACAACATCCTGAACGCGCTGTTCATGATCCTGTCGGCGCTGATGGCGATGGGGCTGACCAAGGCCGGCGTCGACATCCCGGGCCTGTTCCTCGTCACCGCGCTGCTGAATGTCGTCGTCGCCACGTATATCTACCTGCTCGTCCCCGAGTTCCTGCTGCGCTTCGTCGCATGGGTGCTCGTGCACACGTTCTACCGGATCCGTCTCGTGCATGCGGAGCGGATTCCGGAAGAGGGCGCGGCCGTGCTGGTGTGCAACCACGTGAGCTATGTCGATGCGCTCGTGCTGGCTGCCGCGAGCCCGCGGCCGATCCGCTTCGTGATGGATCACCGGATCTTCAAGACGCGCTTCGCGAGCTGGGTGTTCCGGCATGCGAAGGCGATCCCGATCGCACCGCGCCACGAGGATCCCGAGATGCTCGCGCGCGCGTACGACGCATGCGAGGCCGCGCTGAAGGACGGCGAGCTCGTGTGCATCTTCCCCGAAGGCAAGCTGACCAAGACGGGCGACATCAACACGTTCCACCACGGCATCACGGAGATCCTCGGCCGCACGCCGGCGCCCGTGATTCCGATGGCGCTGCGCGGGCTGTGGGGTAGCTATTTTTCGCGTCATGCCGATGCGCGCATGCCGCGCCCCATCAAGCGCGGCGTGATGAGCCGGCTGACGCTCGCGGTCGGCGAGCCGATGCCGCCGTCAGTCGCGACGCCCGAGGTGCTGCAGGCGGCGGTGACCGAACTGCGCGGCGCGCGGAAGTAGGAGGGGCGGGCCCGGCGCGGGATGATCGATTCGCGCACCGGGCCGGGGTGACGGCTTCGAATCGACTGGTCCCCAACGCGATGCCGCGGGCCAGCGATCGCCGCACCAGCCTCGCACGTACCCCATCTGCCCCTATCCGCGACCAGTCCGCGTGGTCTGAACGGTTCACACGGCCCGCGTGCCCGGGACGGCTGGCATAATAGCGGTTTACCTTTTTTCTCGACCGGCAAACGAGCGGCCTGCCTGCGGCCCGGCAGCGCGTCGGTTCGGTCATTTCTCTTTGGGCGGTTCCATCATGTCCGGCAATACCCTCGGCACGCTTTTCACTGTCACGACCTTCGGCGAATCGCACGGTCCCGCGATCGGCTGCGTGATCGACGGCTGCCCGCCGGGAATGGGCCTGACCGAAGCCGACATCCAGGTCGAGCTCGATCGCCGCAAGCCCGGCACGTCGCGGCACGTGACGCAGCGCCAGGAGGCCGACGAGGTCGAGATCCTGTCGGGCGTGTTCGAAGGCGTGACCACCGGCACGCCGATCGCGCTGCTGATCCGCAACACCGACCAGCGCAGCAAGGATTACGGCAACATCGTCGAGACGTTCCGTCCCGGCCATGCCGACTACACCTACTGGCAGAAATACGGCATCCGCGATTACCGCGGCGGCGGCCGTTCGTCCGCGCGCCTGACCGCGCCGATCGTCGGCGCGGGTGCGGTCGCGAAGAAGTGGCTGCGCGAGCGCTTCGGCGTCGAGGTGCGCGGCTACATGAGCGGCCTGGGCGAAATCGACGTGCCGTTCGTCGACTGGTCGTACGTGCGCGAGAACCCGTTCTTCTCGCCGAACGCGGCGATCGTTCCGGAGCTGGAAGCCTACATGGACGCGCTGCGCAAGGACGGCGATTCGATCGGCGCGCGCATCGACGTCGTCGCGTCGGGCGTGCCGGTCGGCTGGGGCGAGCCGGTGTTCGACCGGCTCGACGCGGACATCGCGAAGGCGATGATGAGCATCAACGCGGTGAAGGGCGTCGAGATCGGCGCGGGCTTCGACAGCGTCGCGCAGCGCGGCTCGGTGCACGGCGACGAACTGACGCCGGCCGGCTTCGTCGGCAACCACGCGGGCGGCGTGCTCGGCGGGATTTCGACCGGGCAGGACATCACCGTGTCGATCGCGATCAAGCCGACATCGAGCATCCGCACGCCGCGCCGTTCGATCACGAAGGCAGGCGAAGAGGCGACGGTGGAAACCTTCGGCCGCCATGACCCGTGCGTCGGCATCCGCGCGACGCCGATCGCCGAGTCGATGCTCGCGCTGGTGCTGATCGACCATGCGCTGCGCCATCGCGCGCAGTGCGGCGACGTCGAGACGTCGACGCCGAAGATCGGCGGCAGCGCGACCTGATCGCGATCCGCGCGGGCCGGCAAGCGCCGGCCCGACCGATACGCGTGCACGATACGAAGCGGGGCGCCTGAGGCGCCCCGTTTTTCATTGAGCCGCAGACGCCGGCGGCGGCGCGGCCGATTCGCGCACCCGCAGTTCGGGCAGTACCGCGCAACCGGGCCCGGCCTTGCCGTTCTCGAGCGCGTCGAGCAGCGCGTGCGCGGCCTGGCGCCCGATCGCGGCGGTGTCGACCCACATCGTCGTCAGCGACGGCCGGATTTCGCGCGCCAGCGCGACGTCGTCGAATCCGGTAATCGACAGTTGCGACGGCACCTCGAGGCCCAGCGCCTGCGCTTCGAGCAGCGCGCCGAGCGCGAGCGCGTCGTTCCCGCATATCACGGCGGTCGGGCGCGTCGGCCCGCTGTCGGCAATCGCGCGCAGGCTCGCGCGCCCGAACGCGATCGTGGCGGGGCCTTCATGCTGGTGCACCGGGCGTACCGCCAGCCCGCGCGCGGCCAGCGTGTCGTGAATGCCGCGCAGACGGGCCTGCACGCGGTCGTTGTTCGCGGAAGGCTGCATGATGACCGCGAAATCGCGATGGCCGAGGTCGAGCAGGTGCGTCGTCAGCCGCGCGAATGCCGCCCGGTTGTCGAAACCGATGCAACAGTGCGGGCTGTCGTCGCGATACGCATAGGTCACGACATACGGCACGCGATGCAGGTCGAGCAGTTCGAACACTTCGGGCGGATGCGCTTCGCCGACCAGCGACAGCGCCTCGACGCCGCGCGACAGCATCGCGCGCACCTGCGCGAGCGCCTGCGCCGGATCGTAATTCGAGCAGCCGAGGAAGAGCGTGATGCCGTGTTCGGCCATGACCGCCTGCATGCCGGCGACCTGCGATGCGAACACCTGATCGTCGAGCGTCGGGATGATCGCCCCGGTGATGTGGGTGCGCGTGGACGCGAGGGCGCGGCCGGCCGCGTTCGGGATCCAGTTCAGCGCGCGGGCGGCGTCGCGCACGCGCTGCTGCACGTCGGCCGACACCTTGCCGGGTTCGTTGTACACGCGCGAAACGGTCGCGGTCGACACGCCGGCGAGTTTCGCGACATCGCCGAGCACCGACCGGCCGCTGCCACGGCGTGCGCGCGCCGGGCCGCCATTGGAAGGGGGCGTGCTCATCGGCGATACCCGGCCGGAACGGTCGCGCGGGTTGCGCAGGTTCTCAAAAGCGCCATCGTTTACCCTCGATTCCTCGTGGTCCTGCTTGCATTCCCGGCATCGCCTGTGAGAATGTAAGCGCTATCTTGATGTCAGTCCGTATTATGTCAGACACCCGTTCCGCCCGCATCACCGGGAAATTTTCGTCGATTCCAGCCTTGTCGGCCATTTTGTTTGTCGTAAATGTAAGCGGTTACATTCAATGATGGATCTCGCAAAATCACCGCGAATCGCGGTCGTCGGCAGCCTCAACGTCGACCTCGTCACGCACGCGCCGCGGCTGCCCGTGCCGGGCGAAACGCTGCTCGGCACGACGTTCCGGACCGTCCACGGCGGCAAGGGGGCGAACCAGGCAGTGGCCGCCGGGCGCCTTGGTGCGTCGGTGGCGATGATCGGCTGCGTCGGCAACGACGCGTTCGGCGCACGCCTGCACGACGCGCTGGCGGCGGAGCGCATCGACGTGACGCACCTGCGGCGGGTCGACGGCGAGGCAACCGGCGTCGCGACGATCACCGTCGATGCGCACGGGGCGAACAGCATCGTCGTCGTGCCCGGCGCGAACGCGTGCCTCGATGCCGCATCGATCGACGCGGCGCGCGACGTGATCGCCGGCGCGGCATTGATGGTGTGCCAGCTCGAGGTGCCGATCGAGACCGTTGCGCGCGCAATCGGCAGCGCCATCGCACATCGCACGCCAGTGTTGCTCAATCCGGCGCCCGCACGGCCGCTGTTCGATGCGCTGCTGGCCCGGATCGACTACCTCGTCGTCAACGAGACGGAAGCGGAGTCGCTGACCGGCATCGCGGTCGGCGACGACGCGTCAGCGGTGCGCGCGACGGATGCGTTGTGCGCGAAGGGCGTCGGCAACGTGCTGGTCACGCTCGGCGCGCGCGGCGTCTGCTGGCGCGGCAGCGCAGGGCACGGCCGCCATCGCGCGGTGGCGGTGGCGGCGGTCGATACCACGGCTGCCGGCGATACCTTCGTCGGCGGGTTCGCGGCCGCCCGCGCGGGCGGTGCGTCGATGGACGACGCCATCGCATTCGGCCAGCGCGCGGCCGCGATCAGCGTGACGCGTTACGGCGCGCAGACGTCGATTCCGACCCGCGAAGAAGTGGTAGGCATGGCCGGATAGATTCCGCGACGACGGAACGATGGGCCGGCACCCATTCATGACATGGAGACAAACGCAATGAACGAGAACCAGGCAGTACCCAGTGCGCCGCCACGGATCCGGCGCGGACAACGCATCGCGCTCGCCCTGCTGATGGTGAGCGGGATCGTCAACTATCTCGATCGCGGCACACTGGCCGTCGCGAGTTCGGCCATCCGCCACGACCTCGGGCTGTCGCTCTCCGAGGTGGGCCTGCTGCTGTCGGCATTCTCGTGGAGCTATGCGTTGTGCCAGTTTCCGGTCGGCGGACTCGTCGACCGGATCGGCCCGCGCCGGCTGCTCGGCATCGGGCTGATCGTGTGGTCGTTCGCGCAGGCCGCGGGCGGCATCGTTTCCACGCTCGGCTGGTTCATCGTCGCGCGCATCGTGCTCGGCATCGGCGAGGCGCCGCAGTTCCCGTCGGCGGCGCGGGTCGTGAGCAACTGGTTTCCGCTGCGAGCACGCGGTACGCCGACCGGCATCTTCAACGCGGCATCGCCGCTCGGCACCGCGCTCGCGCCGTTGCTGCTGGCGGTGGTCGTCGCATCGTTCCACTGGCGCTGGGCGTTCATCGCGACGGGGGCGCTCGGTCTCGTCGTCGCCGTCATCTGGTTCGCGCTGTACCGCGATCCGGCGCGTCCGGAGTTGACCGCGGCGGAACGCGCGTATCTCGATGCCGATGCGCAGACGAGCGTCGCGGCGCCCAAGCTGACCTTCGCCGAGTGGCGCAGCCTGTTCTCGCACGGCACGACCTGGGGCATGCTGATCGGATTCTTCGGTTCCGTGTATCTGAACTGGGTCTATCTGACGTGGCTGCCGGGGTACCTGACGATGGAGCGCCACATGAGCCTCGTTCGCACCGGGTTTGCGGCCTCGGTGCCGTTCCTGTGCGGGTTCGTCGGCTCGCTCGTCGCCGGCTGGCTGTCGGATCTGGTCACACGCCGCAGCAGTTCGCCGGTCGTGAGCCGCCGCAACGCGGTGGTCGTCGCGATGCTCGGCATGGTCGCGTTCACGATTCCGGCCGCGCTCGTGCAGAGCAACACGGTCGCGCTCGCGTGCATTTCGGTCGTGATCTTTCTCGCGAATGCGGCATCGGCCTGTTCGTGGGCGCTCGCGACGGCTGCCGCGCCGCCGAGCCGCATCGCATCGCTCGGCGCGATCCAGAATTTCGGCGGTTTCATCGGCGGGGCGCTCGCGCCGATCCTGACCGGGGTCATCGCGCAGAAGTGGTCGTTCGTGCCGGCGCTGCTGACGGCCGCGGCCATTGCATTCGCCGGGGCGATGGCCTACCTGCTGCTGGTTCGCAAGCCGATTCCCGAGCAGTCCGCGAGTGCCGCGCCCGGCGTGCTGCCGGCCTGAGCATCGCGGCTGCACCGCAATTACTGAAGCAAGGAGAGACAGATGCAACACCATCAGCCGTCGACCACGGCCATCGAAGGGATCGTGCCGGTGATGCTGACGCCGTTCGACGACGCCGGTGCGATCGACTATGCGGGCCTCGAGCGACTCATCGAGTGGTACCTCGCGCACGGCTCGGATGCGCTGTTCGCGGTCGCACAGTCGAGCGAGATGCAGTTCCTGAGCCTGGCGGAGCGGGCGGAACTCGCGCGCTTCGTGGTCGAGCGCGTGGCCGGGCGCGTGCCTGTCGTCGCGTCCGGGCACATCAGCGACGATCTCGATGCGCAGGTCGCCGAGCTGCGCGCGGCCGCCGAATCGGGTGCGCAGGGCGTCGTGCTCGTGACCAACCGTCTGGATCCGCAGCGCAAGGGCAGCGCCGCGTTTCTCGATCATCTTCACAAGCTGCTGGCGCGGCTGCCTTCGGATTTGCCGCTCGGCCTGTACGAATGTCCGGCGCCGTATCGCCGACTGCTGTCGGACGACGAACTGCGCGCGTGCATCGACACCGGCCGCTTCGTGATGCTCAAGGACGTGAGTTGCGACCTGGAGACGGTGAAGCGGCGCGTGGCGCTCGCCGCCGGGTCGCCGCTGAAGATCCTGAATGCGAACGCCGCGATCGCGTGGGATGCGATGAAGGCGGGCTCCGCCGGCTTCAACGGCGTGTTCACCAACTTCCATCCCGACCTGTATCGGTGGCTGCGCACGCGGGGCGACTCCGACCCGGCACTCGCCGACGAACTGTCGACGTTCCTGGTGATCTCGGCCGTGTCGGAGG
Source organism: Burkholderia sp. Nafp2/4-1b (assembly GCF_003635165.1). GTDB lineage: Bacteria > Pseudomonadota > Gammaproteobacteria > Burkholderiales > Burkholderiaceae > Burkholderia. The sequence continues at coordinate 279,880 of NZ_ML058606.1, forward strand.
TACTGGGCTACCCGGCGCTCGCGAAGATCTATCACCAGCGGATCGGCACGTTCGATTCGATTCGCTGCCGCGCGATCGATTACGACGTGCGCGAGCGGTTCTGGGCGCTCGACGCGGTGCTCGACAAGATCGTGTCGGGCACCGAGCATTTCCGTCGGCGGATCGCAGCCCGCTAGCGTGAGGCAATGCGGTGCGCGGTACGCGGCGCCTGAGCCGCGTGCCCGCGCGGACACGTGGCAGCGCCGGATGCCGAGCGGACGAAAAAAACGCCGCGCGAGGCGGCGTTTTCCGGCAGCTTACATGTTCGGGTAGTTCGGCCCGCCGCCGCCCTCCGGCGTGACCCACACGATGTTCTGCGTCGGGTCCTTGATGTCGCAGGTCTTGCAGTGCACGCAGTTCTGCGCGTTGATCACCAGTCGATCGCTGCCGTCGTCGTTCTTCACGAACTCGTACACGGCCGCCGGACAGAAGCGCGCTTCCGGCCCCGCATACGTGTGCAGGTTCACGTTTACCGGCACGCTCGCATCCTTCAGCGTCAGGTGCGCCGGCTGGTTTTCCTCGTGGTTCGTGTTCGAGATGAACACCGACGACAGCCGGTCGAACGTCAGCTTGCCGTCCGGCTTCGGATACTCGATCGGCGTGCACTGCGACGCCGGCTTCAGCATCTCGTGGTCTGCATGCTTGTGGTGCAACGTCCACGGCACGTTGCCGCCCATCACCTTCTGTTCGAGCCCGACCATCAGCGTGCCGAGGTACAGGCCTTTCGCCATCCACTGCTTGAAGTTGCGCGCGCGGTACAGCTCCGTGTACAGCCACGATTGCTTGAAGGCGTCGGGATACGCGTTCAACTCGTCGCTTTGACGGCCGGCCTGCACCGCGTCGAATGCGGCGTCGGCCGCCAGCATGCCGGTCTTGATCGCCGCGTGGCTGCCCTTGATCCGCGATGCGTTCAAAAAGCCCGCGTCGTCGCCGATCAGCGCGCCGCCCGGAAACACCGTCTTCGGCAGCGACAGCAGGCCGCCCGCCGTGATTGCCCGCGCGCCATACGACACGCGCTTGCCGCCTTCGAGGAACGCGCGGATCGACGGGTGCGTCTTGTAGCGCTGGAATTCCTCGAACGGCGACAGGTATGGGTTCGTGTAGCCGAGGCCCACCACGAAGCCGACCACGACCTGGTTGTTGTCCATGTGATACAGGAACGAGCCGCCGTACGTATCGGATTTGAGCGGCCAGCCGGCCGTGTGGATCACGAGGCCCGGCTTGTGCTTGGCCGGATCGATTTCCCACAGCTCCTTGATGCCGATCCCGTACGCCTGCGGATCGGCGTTCGCGTCGAGCTTGAACTTCGAGATCAACTGGCGACCGAGATGGCCGCGGCAGCCTTCGGCGAACAGCGTGTACTTCGCGTGCAGCTCCATGCCGAGCTGGAAGTTCTCGGTCGGCTCGCCGTCCTTGCCCACGCCCATGTTGCCGGTCGCGACGCCTTTGACCGAGCCGTCGTCGTTGTAGAGAATCTCGGCTGCCGGGAAGCCGGGGAAGATTTCCACACCAAGCGCTTCGGCCTGTGCCCCAAGCCAACGCGTGACGTTACCGAGCGAAATCACGTAGTTGCCGTGATTCTGGAAGTTGGCGGGCAGTGCCCAGTTCGGCGTGGTGATCGCGCTGCTCTCGGACAGGAACAGGAAGCGGTCTTCGGTCACCTCGACGTCGAGCGGTGCGCCGCGTTCCTTCCAGTCGGGGAACAGTTCGGTAATCGCGCGCGGGTCCATCACCGCGCCCGACAGGATGTGCGCGCCGATTTCCGAACCCTTTTCGAGCACGCACACGCCGATCTCGGTGCCTTTCTCGGCAGCCAGCTGCTTGAGCCGGATCGCAGCCGACAGCCCGGCGGGGCCGCCGCCGACGATCACGACGTCGTATTCCATCGATTCGCGCGGGCCGTATTGCTCGATGAGGCTTGCGGGGGTCATTGGCGTTCCTCTAACCGTTAGAATGCTTTTATTCGGGAGCGTATTGTCTGCGAAACGAAACGCTTGCCGCAACAGCATGCGGATAGATTAGCACGATCGTTCTATTTTTTCTGCTAGGGTTATGCTGCACGGGACAGGGCGCCCGCGGCGGCGCAACGACATCGAAAGGGGTGTGCAATGGGTCGATCGATCAATCTGGAAGGCAAGGTCGCGCTGGTCACGGGCGCGTCGAGCGGCCTCGGCCAACGCTTTGCCCAGGTGCTGTCGCAGGCCGGCGCGAAGGTCGTGCTCGCGAGCCGCCGCGTCGAGCGCCTGAAGGAGCTGCGCGCGGAGATCGAGGCGGCGGGCGGTGCCGCGCACGTCGTATCGCTCGACGTCACCGATGTGCAAAGCATCAAGGCGGCCATCGCGCATGCGGAGACGGAAGCCGGCACGATCGACATCCTCGTGAACAATTCGGGCGTGTCGACGATGCAGAAGCTCGTCGACGTGACGCCGGCCGATTTCGAGTTCGTGTTCGACACCAACACGCGCGGCGCATTCTTCGTCGCGCAGGAAGTCGCGAAGCGGATGATCATGCGCGGGAACGGCAACGGCAAGCCGGGTTACCGGATCATTAACATCGCGTCGGTGGCCGGCCTGCGCGTGTTCCCGCAGATCGGGCTGTATGCGATGAGCAAGTCGGCGGTCGTGCAGATGACGCGCTCGATGGCGCTCGAATGGGGCCGCCACGGGATCAACGTCAATGCGATCTGCCCGGGCTACATCGATACCGAAATCAATCATTACCTGTGGGAAACCGAGCAGGGCCAGAAGCTGCAGTCGATGCTGCCGCGCCGGCGCGTCGGCAAGCCGCAGGATCTCGACGGGCTGTTGTTGCTGCTCGCGGCCGACGAGTCGCAGTTCATCAACGGCTCGATTATCTCCGCCGACGACGGCTTCGCCCTCGCCTGAGTGGATGACATTCAGCAACAAAAATGACTGCAATGAACGATTATTCCCCCGTATTTGAAATGTCGATGCCGATCCGCTGGGGCGACATGGACGCATTCGGCCACGTGAACAACACGGTCTATTTCCGCTACATGGAGCAGGCGCGGATCTCGTGGTTCGAGGAACTCGGCATCGCGGGCGGCAACGGCGAGGGGCAGGGGCCCGTGATCGTCACGGCATCGATGGAGTTCCTGAAGCAGCTGCACTATCCGGGCGACGTGATCGCACGGATGTCGGCCGCGCAGCCGGGCCGCAGCAGCTTCGACACCGGTTTCGAGCTGACGCGCGCGGACGATCCGCAGCACGTGTATGCGCGCGGCAATGCGCGCTGCGTGTGGGTCGACTATGCGCTCGGCAAGTCGGTGCCGCTGCCGCAACTGCTGCGCGACACGATCGAGCGCGCGCTCGCCGCGAAGGTCGACTGAGCACCGTCGTGCAGTAGCGCCCAACCCGGCGCACACGGGCGCACGGGCGCCGGTGCGGCGCCAGTTCCGAATGCCCCCCGAATCGGCCGCATCATGCGGCCGATCGCCTTTTCAGCGCACGGGTTACTGCCCGAGCAGGCGCTGCAGCAGTTCCGGCGTATTGTTCGTGCCGTACTTGCGCATCAGCCGCGCACGGTAGATGTCGACCGTGCGCGAACTGATGTCGAGCACGCGTCCGATCTGCTTGCTGGTCTTGCCGGTCGCGAGCTGCGCGGCGATCTCGCGTTCGCGCGGTGTCAGCTCGACGGCGACCCGGCGCGTCGCGCTCAGGTCCTCGAAGGTCCACACGCCCGCGGCGAGCGGCGCGGTGCGGGCGAGCGCGCGGCCCGTCACGTGGCACCAGAACAGCTCGCCGTCGGCCCGTTTCATGATTCGGTCATCGGCGTAGGTGCCGTTCGCGATCATCACGCGCGAGATGCGCTCGCCGATCCGCTGGAATTCGTCCAGCGACGGATAGAGCACCTCGTACGACTTGCCGATCAGGTCGGCCCGCGCGCAGCGAAAGATCGACGCGAGCGCGTCGTTGCAGTCCTCGATCACGCGGTCGCGCGACATCACGAGGCCGAGCGGCGCGAGGTGAAAGGCAGTCTGGTAATCGAGAGCGGGCATGGCGCAGGCAGGCGGAGGCAAATGCTTATGTATTTTTGCGTATTGTGCCGGATTGGCGCCACATCGTACCCTTTCAGGCATCTCGCGGCGGTTTGTCGCGATATAAAAACAGCGCGCTTCGACGCAGGGTTCGCCGTGCATGCCTAGAATGGTGCGGCGGGCTTGCGGCCCCAGTGGGCGCGTGAACCGGTTTTGCTGGTTTCCATAGAGGAAGGGACATACAGATGAACAAAGTCTATCCCAGCGCGGCTGCCGCGCTGGAAGGGATCGTCCGCGACGGACAGACCTTCGCGGTCGGCGGCTTCGGCCTGTGCGGGATTCCCGAGGCGCTGATCGCGGCGTTGCGCGATTCCGGCGTCAAGGGCATCACCTGCATCAGCAACAACGCGGGCGTCGACGGCTTCGGTCTCGGCCTGCTGCTGGAAACGCGCCAGATCAAGAAGATGATCTCGTCGTACGTCGGCGAGAACAAGGAGTTCGAGCGCCAGTATCTGGCCGGCGAACTCGAGCTCGAATTCACGCCGCAGGGCACGCTCGCCGAGAAGCTGCGCGCGGGCGGCGCCGGCATTCCGGCCTTTTTCACGAACACCGGCTACGGCACGGTGATCGCGGAAGGCAAGGAAACGCGCCAGTTCGGCGATCGCCACTACGTGCTCGAGCCGTCGCTGACGGCCGACGTCGCCCTCGTGAAGGCGTGGAAGGCCGACAAGTCCGGCAACCTGATCTATCGCCGCACGGCGCGCAACTTCAACCCGATGTGCGCGATGGCGGGCAAGATCACCGTGGTCGAAGTCGAGGAGATCGTCGAGAACGGCACGCTCGATCCGGATCACGTCCACACGCCGGGCATCTTCGTGCAGCGCATCGTGCTGAACGCGACGCCGGAAAAACGCATCGAACAACGCGTCGTACGCGCGAAAGGAGACTGACATGGCCTGGAATCGTGACCAGATGGCCGCGCGCGCGGCGAAGGAACTGCAGGACGGCTTCTACGTGAACCTCGGTATCGGCCTGCCGACGCTCGTCGCGAACCACGTGCCGGAAGGCGTCGAGGTGTGGCTGCAGTCGGAGAACGGCCTGCTCGGCATCGGCCCGTCGCCGACCGAGGATGAAGTCGACGCCGACCTCATCAACGCCGGCAAGCAGACCGTCACGACGCTGCCCGGCTCGTCGATCTTCTCGTCGGCCGATTCGTTCGCGATGATCCGCGGCGGCCACATCAACCTCGCGATCCTGGGCGCGATGCAGGTCAGCAAGAAGGGCGACCTCGCGAACTGGATGATCCCCGGCAAGATGATCAAGGGGATGGGCGGCGCGATGGACCTCGTCGCGGGCGTGCGGCGCGTCGTCGTGCTGATGGAGCACGTCGCGAAGGGCGACCAGCACAAGATTCTCGACGAATGCAACCTGCCGCTGACGGGCGTCGGCGTGGTCGACCTGATCATTACCGACCTCGGCGTGATCGAAGTGACGCCGGACGGGCTGAAGGTGCTTGAACTCGCCGACGGCGTGAGCGCGGAAGAGATCCAGACCAAGACGGGCGCACCGCTCGATGTGAGCGCGGTCGCGTAAGCGTCGGCTTTTCCGCACGGCCTTGGACGCCCCGCGTTCCTGACGGAACGCGGGGCGTTTTGTCATCACCGCATGCGTCACGCGATCGCGCCGCCGCCGTCGATCAGCACGGTCGAACCGGTTGCATAAGGCGTGCTGGCCAGGTACACGATCGCATTCGCCACATCCTGCGGCTGACCGACGCGGCGCGCGGGAAGGCGCTGGGCGGCGCCGGCGTACATGGCGTCGCGCGCGTCGGGCGCGAGCTTGTCCCACAACGGCGTCGCGATCAGGCCTGGCGACACGGTATTCACCCGCACGGGCGCCAGTTCGAGCGCAAGGCCGCGGGCGAGTGCCTCGAGCGCCGCGTTGATCGCGCCTTGCAGCACCGACGACGCACTCGGCCGCACGCTAAGGTAGCCCGATACGAACGTCAGCGAACCGCCGGGTGCAATATCGATCGAGCGGGCGACGCGGTATGCGCCCCAGAACTTGCTGTCCATTGCCGCCTGCGCGTCGGCGAGCGGTAGCGCGCGGACCGCGCCCGTGGCGGTCTTCGCGGCCGAAATCACGACGTGGTCGAATCGGCCGGCGCGCGCGCAGAATGCATCGACGGCCGCCGTATCGGTGATGTCGAGCGCTTCGGTACGCACGTGAGCGCCCGACGCGATATCCGCGCCGGCCCTGGCCGGATCGCGCGATGCGATCGTCACGACGGCGCCATGTTGCGCGAACGCGTGCGCGGCGGCGGCGCCGATGCCGGAGCTGCCGCCGACGACGAGTACTTTCTTTCCGTGGAGCGGATCGTTCATGATGGTCTTTCCAAAGTGAGGAGACGAGCGCAATCCGGTCAGATCATTTCGGTCTCGCGCAGCGTCGACGGGCTGTGCAGCGCGAAGCGCGCAATGTCGTCCTTGCGCATGAAAACGACCCCGGGGTGTGATCGAGCGTAGTGCAGGAAGGTGTCCCATGCGCGGACCATCTGCGGCGTGCCGCTGATCCGGTCGTGCGCACTGATCGACATCAGTCTGCGCCGCTGCCCGGCTTCCGCGTACAGCTGGTCGAAATCGAGCTTGATCTGCTCGACGAACATCGTCGGCGAGTAGTTGCGGCCTTCGATCAACAGGATGTCGTTGTTGCGCAGCGTGTACGGGACCACCGCGAAATCGCGGCCGCCGACGGTCTCGATGAACGGTTCGTCGCGGCTGACGTCGTCGATGTGATACACGTAGCCGAGCTCCTGCAGCAGCGACAACGTATGCGGTCCGCGCCGCAGCCAGTTGCAGTTGTAGCCGATCGGGCGCTGGCCGGTCACCGCTTCGACCATGTCGCGCGCTTCGGTCAGGAAGCGGCGCTCGTCGTCGCGGCTCATCGCGAATTGCGCGCGCCACGTCGGGCCGTGCGCGGCGGCTTCGTGGCCGCGCGACACGATCTCGCGCGCCAGTTCGGGGTGTCGGCGCGCGGCTTCCCCGATCATGTGCGACGTCACTTTCACGCCGTGTCGGTCCCACAGATCGAGCAGGCGCGGAATGCCTTCCCGGTAGCCATACGCGAACCAGGTAGCCAATGCGAGATCGACCGGCACCGACGGCGGAAACGCGACGGCCGGAAACGGGCTGTCCGCGCCCGTCGGCGGTTGCCCGCCCGCCTCGAACTGCATCGAGATCGAAATCACGATGCGCGCGCCGTCCGGCCAGAACGGCGTGGCGCCCGGTGCGGCAGGCGCCGGCGTCGGCGTTGGCGCGGCAGTGGCCGGCACGGACGTGCCTGCGGCTAGCGCGACGCCAGCCGCGAGCCCGGCGCCGGCCTGGGCCAGGAACGTGCGGCGCGGCAGAGGCGTCGCGGGCGTGTCGTTACCGTGAGTCATGGTCCCCTCCGTCAGCCGACGAGCCCGAGCTGACGCATCAGCGTCAGGTTGTCCTCGATGTGCCAGTTTTCCGCGATTCGGCCGTGGTCGATCCGATAGATATCGGTCGCGATGAAGTCGATCGCCTGTCCGCGCCCGGCCGTTCCGTTGAAAGCGCCGGTGAAATGGCCGCGAAAATGCAGATGTACGACAGCCCGGTCGCCTGCCACGATCATCTGTTCGATGTCGCAATGCAGGTCCGGGATCGCGCCGCGCATCGTGCCGGAGGCCGCGAGCGGCCCCGACACGCCTTGTTCGCGGCCGGGCGGCAGCGTCCGGTCGGTGAAGTCGTCTGCGAGCGCCGAGCGGGCGAGCGCGGGGTCGCCGGTATTCCAGAAGCTGCCGTAGCGGCGCGCTGCCAGAACTTGCGCGCGGGCCTGCGCGGCCGGCAAGCCTGCCGCGACGGTCAGGGTGCGCGGCGCGACAAGATCGGCGGCATGGGAGGCGGCGGGCCAGAGCGCCACGACGCAAGCGGCTGCGGCGAATGCATGCGCGACTGCGCGGGTGGCCGAACGAAGGCGGATCGACATGGTTTCGGAGGTCCTGTGAAGGCGTCAGGCGACGACGCGGAACAGGTATGGTAGGTTTCCGTTCTGCATGTAAATACGGGCAAAAGGCGAATGGATTCTTCGAAAAAAGGAAAGGTTGGGGCGAGACGGGCGCCATGGCATTGATCGACGATTTCCCGGCGCTCGACACCTTCGCTCGGATCGTGTCGGCCGGCAGCCTGTCGGCGGCGGCGCGCGAGCTCGACCTGTCGTTGTCCGTCGTCAGCAAGCGGCTCGCGCATCTCGAGTCGCGGCTCGGCGTGCGCCTGCTGCACCGGACGACGCGGCAGCAAACGCTCACCGACGACGGCGCGCAGTTTCACGCGCAGGTGCTGCGCATCCTCGCCGAGGTCGAGCATGCGGAAACGCTGATGCGCGATCGCCGCGGCACGGTCAGCGGCGTGCTGCGCGTGACGGCGCCCGGCGAGCTCGGCCGCCTGCGAATCGCGCCGCTCGTGGCGGCATTTCAGCAGCGACATCCGCAATTGACCGTGCAGCTGATGCTGACCGATACGGTCGTCGATCTGCTCGCTTCCGACATCGACGTCGCCGTGCGGATCGGCAATCTTGCCGATTCGACGATGATCGCGCGCGAGCTGGCGCCGAATCATCGTGTGCTGTGCGCGTCGCCGGGTTATCTCGCGGCGCACGGGTGGCCGGCCCATCCGGCCGAGCTTCGTGCGCATCGATGCATCGTGATGGGCGACCAGCCGCGTGCCGAATGGCGGTTCGACGGCGCGCAAGGCGGCGTGGCGGTCGAGGTGACGGCCGTGCTGCTGACTAACGACGGGGGCGCCGCGCGCACGCTGGCGCTCGAGGGCGCGGGCATTGCGTTGAAGTCGATCTGGGACGTCGGCGCCGATCTCGACGCCGGCCGGCTCGTGCGCGTGCTGCCGGCTTACGCCGCGTCCGCCGCGCCGCTGCATGCCGTCTATCCCGGCGGCCGTCACGTGCCGTTGCGCGTGCGGACATTCGTCGATTTCCTGCGCGAGCAGTTGCGTCACGCGTGGCGCCGCCACGATTGAACCCGTGCCGGGTGGTTGCCCGGGCGCGTGGCGCCCCGTCATTCCGAAGCGGTTTACAATCGTTTTCATCGGGCGTCGCAAGCGTTGCCCCGCGCGTCGCCCCCCGTTCGACAGGATGCCAACGATGCCAACGACCCCAGCGAATCCCCCGGTTTCCCGCCAGCGGCGCGTGCAGTGTGCGAGCGCGGCCGGTCTTCACTACGTCGCCTATACCGAGTGGGGCGACCCCGCAAATTCGCGCGTGCTCGTCTGCGTGCACGGGCTGACCCGCTCCGGGCGCGATTTCGACCGGCTGGCCGCCGCGCTGTCCGATACGTATCGCGTCGTCTGTCCCGATGTCGCCGGGCGTGGCCGATCGGACCGGCTGGCCGATCCACGGCTCTACGCGATTCCGCAGTACGTGGCCGACATGGTGACGCTGATTGCACGGCTCGACGTCGAATCGGTCGACTGGTTCGGCACGTCGATGGGCGGCCTGATCGGCATGGCGCTCGCCGGGTTGCCCGGTTCGCCGCTGCGCCGGATGATCGTCAACGACGTCGGCCCGCGCATCGAGCCCGATTCGCTGACGCGCATCGGCGAGTATCTCGGCGTGCAGCCGCGCTTTGCGACCGAGCAGGAGGGCATCGACTATCTGACGTCGTTGTCGCTGCCGTTCGGTGCGCTGAGCGCCGACGAGTGGCGCGAGATCAACGGGCCGCTGCTGCATGAACTGCCCGAAGGCGGCTGGACGATGCGCTACGACCCGCGCATCGCCGAGCCGTTCAAGGCGACGACGCCCGAACTGGCCGCGCTCGGCGAGGCCGCGCTGTGGCGCGCGATCGAGACGACGGACGCGGCGCTGCTCGTCGTGCGCGGCGAGACGTCCGATCTGCTGTCGCGCGAGACGGCGGCCGAAATGGTCCGCCGCGGCCGGCATGTGACGCAGGTCGAGATTCCGGGTGCGGGCCACGCGCCGGCGTTCGTCAGCGCCGACCAGATTGCGCTCGCGCGGCGGTTTTTCGTCGAAGGCGACGCATAAACGCGTCATAATATGCGGTTCGGCGGCACGCGGGCCGTGCCGCCGCCCGATTCCTTACCCATCACGACCGGAACATTTCATGGCAGTCATTCGTCACCACGTCGGGGCCCGTCTCTCCGAAACCGCGATTCACAACGGTACCGTGTATCTGGCGGGCCAGATCGCCGAAGACACCACGCAGGACATCCGCGGCCAGACGCGCGAAGTGCTCGGCCACATCGACCGCCTGCTCGCCGAAGCGAACAGCGACAAGGCGCATCTGCTGTCGGTGCAGATCTACATCTCGGATCTCGCGAACTTCGAAGGCATGAATGCGGAGTGGGACGCATGGGTCGCAGCGGGCAACACGCCGCCGCGCGCCACCGTCGAGGCGAAGCTTGCGGATCCGGCGCTGCTCGTCGAGATCGTCGTCGTCGCCGCGCAGCGGAGCTGAGCGTTATCCGACGATGACCGTATTCCGGCAGGCCGTGCAATGACCGAATCCGTTTCCGCTTCTTCCGTCGCGGCGCCGTCGTTCGACGACGTGCTCGCGTTCGTGCGCGAGCGGGCCGGCGACGCGCGCCTGTCGTCAGGTGAGCTGCTCGCCGATCACTCGGCGGGCACGGCATCGATCATGCGCACGCTGAACGTCGATCCGCACGCGATGCAGGCGGCCGCGCTGTTCGTGCTGACGCCGCACCTGAACGATCCCGAACGGGAGCTGACCGAACGCTTCGGCGAAGAGGTCGCGCGCCTCGTGTCCGACGTGCGCAAGCTGCTGCGGCTCGGCACCGTCAGCCTGCGCGCCGCGCAGAACGCGAAGCCCGACACCGGGCGCGACGCGGCCGAAGAGCGGCGCACGCAGATCGAGGCGCTGCGCAAGATGCTGCTCGCGTTCGCGCAGGACATCCGCGTGGTGCTGATCCGGCTGGCGTCGCGGCTGCAGTCGTTGCGCTACTACGCGGCGGTAAAGATCGATCCGCCGCCCGACGTCGCGCGCGAGACGCTCGAGATCTACGCACCGCTCGCCAACCGTCTCGGCATCTGGCAACTGAAGTGGGAGCTCGAGGATCTCGCGTTCCGCTTCGAGGATCCGGTCACCTACAAGCGCATCGCGAAGCTGCTCGACGAGAAGCGCATCGAACGCGAGGCGTACGTCGCGCAGGCGATCGAGCGGCTCCAGCACGAGCTGGCGGAAGCGCACATCCCGGCCGACGTGAGCGGGCGGCCGAAGCATATCTACAGCATCTGGCGCAAGATGCGCGGCAAGGAGCTCGACTTTTCCGAGCTGTACGACGTGCGCGCATTCCGCGTGATCGTGCCGGACATCAAGGATTGCTACGCGGTGCTGGGCATCGTGCATCACTTGTGGCAGCCGGTGCCGAAGGAATTCGACGACTACATCTCGCGCCCGAAGCCGAACGGCTACAAGTCGCTGCATACGGTCGTGATCGGCGACGACGGCCGCGCGTTCGAAGTGCAGATCCGCACGCAGGAAATGCACCGTTTCGCCGAGTACGGCGTCGCCGCGCACTGGCGCTACAAGGAAGCGGGCGCGCGCGGCTATGGCGGCCAGTTCTCGGCGAGCGACAAGTACGACGAGAAGATCGCATGGCTGCGCCAGCTGCTCGCGTGGAAGGACGACGTCGAGGACGGTGGCGAGGTATCGGGCGACCAGGCGTGGGCGCAACTGCGCGAGACGTCGCTCGACGACGACCACATCTACGTGCTGACGCCGCAGGCACGCGTGATCGCGCTGCCGCAGGGCGCGACGCCGGTCGATTTCGCGTACCACCTGCACAGCGAGCTTGGCCATCGCTGTCGCGGCGCGCGCGTCGACGGCGTGATGGTGCCGTTGAACACGTCGCTCGCGAACGGCCAGACGGTCGAGATCGTCGCGGTGAAGGAGGGCGGCCCGTCGCGCGACTGGCTGAACCTGCAGCTCGGCTACCTGAAGAGTCCGCGTGCGCGGCAGAAGGTGCGTGCGTGGTTCAACTCGATCGAGGCGGAAGAGAACATCGCGCACGGTCGCGCGCTCGTCGAAAAGACGCTGCAGCGCGAGGGCAAGACGTCGGTCAACCTCGACAACCTCGCCGCGAAGCTGGGCTTCAAGTCGCCCGACGAGCTGTTCTCGGTCGTCGGCAAGGAAGAATTCAGCCTGCGCAACGTCGAGCAGGCGCTGTCCGATGCGCCGCCGCCCGAGCATGCGCCCGAGGCGCCTGCCGATTTCGAGAAGCGCAGCAGCGGCGCGAGCGTCGCGCACGGCGCGTCGACCGGCGTGCTGGTGGTCGGCGTCGATGCGCTGCTGACCCAGCTTGCGCGTTGCTGCCGGCCGGCGCCGCCCGACCCGATCAGCGGCTTCGTGACGCGCGGCAAGGGGATGTCGATCCACCGCAGCGACTGCCCGACGTTCCGGCGGATGGCCGAACGGGCACCGGAGCGCGTGCTGCAGACCACCTGGTCGGCCGACGTGCTGGGCGGGCGCGGCGTGTCCGTCTATCCGGTCGACCTGATGATCGAGGCGAGCGACCGGCAAGGCCTGTTGCGCGACATCTCCGAAGTGTTCGCACGCGAGAAGATGAACGTGGTGGGCGTGAAGACGCAGAGCCGCCGCAATGCGGCATTCATGCAGTTCACGGTCGAGGTGTCGAATTCGGCACAGGTGCAGCGGGCGTGCGCGCTGCTCGGCGAAGTGTCGGGCGTCGTGCGCGCAGGGCGGAAGGCGTGACGCTGTGTAACGGATGGGGTTGGAACAGCGTTCTTTTGCTGCGACTGCATAAAACACTTGCCAAGTGAGCAACCGCTCCATATAATCTTAGCTTCACTAGGCTCGTAGCTCAGCTGGTTAGAGCACCACCTTGACATGGTGGGGGTCGTTGGTTCGAGTCCAATCGAGCCTACCAACGAATTGAGAATGCCCGGCTTCCGGGTGTTCGATGCAGTAAATAACTCAACGCGAACAAGGCGAATACGGTTATGACACCGCGAACGTTGACCGAAACCCTTTCGGAGCGACGCTAGTCGAGGAACGTTTTCGTCCTTTCAGTTTGAGTGAAGTATCGAATGCGGCCCCTCGAAAGCGGGGCCGCATTTTTTTTGTCGCGAAATTTTCGCGCGTGACTTGATATCGCGTGCTTTTGGTTTGCCGCCCACTGTCGGCATCACGGAGATTGCTATGGTTTCGATACGCTTGCCTGACGGCTCAGTTCGACAATACGAGCATCCGGTGACAGTTGCCGAGGTTGCGGCCTCGATCGGTCCCGGCCTCGCGAAGGCTGCGCTTGGCGGCAAGCTCGACGGCGAGCTCGTCGACACGTCCACGGTCATCGATCGCGACGCAGCGCTTGCGATCGTCACCGACAAGGACGCCGACGGTCTCGACATCATTCGTCACTCGACCGCGCACTTGCTCGCGTATGCCGTGAAGGAACTGTATCCGGACGCGCAGGTGACGATCGGCCCGGTGATCGACAACGGCTTCTACTACGACTTCTCGTACAACCGCCCGTTTACGCCCGAAGATCTGGAAAAGATCGAAAAGCGCATGCAGGAGATCGCGAAGAAGGACGAGCCCGTTACGCGCCGTGTCGTGTCGCGCGACGAGGCGGCCGGCTATTTCCGCAGCATCGGCGAGAAGTACAAGGCCGAGATCATCGAATCGATTCCGCAAAGCGACGAAATCAAGCTGTACTCGCACGGCGGCTTCACCGACCTGTGCCGCGGCCCGCACGTGCCGTCGACCGGCAAGCTGAAGGTCTTCAAGCTGATGAAGGTCGCGGGCGCGTACTGGCGCGGCGACTCGAAGAACGAGCAGCTGCAGCGCATCTACGGCACGGCCTGGACCAAGAAGGAAGACCAGGACCAGTACCTGCACATGCTCGAGGAAGCGGAAAAGCGCGACCACCGCAAGCTCGGCAAGCAGCTCGACCTGTTCCACATGCAGGAAGAGTCGCCGGGCATGGTGTTCTGGCATCCGAAGGGCTGGGCGCTGTGGCAGCAGGTCGAGCAGTACATGCGCCGCCGCGTGAACGAAGCCGGCTACCTCGAGATCAAGACGCCGATGATCATGGACCGCTCGCTGTGGGAAGCGTCGGGCCACTGGCAGAACTACCGCGAGAACATGTTCACGACGGAGTCGGAGAAGCGCGACTACGCGATCAAGCCGATGAACTGTCCGGGTCACGTCCAGGTGTTCAAGCACGGCCTGCGCTCGTACCGCGACCTGCCGCTGCGTTACGCGGAATTCGGCTCGTGCCACCGCAACGAGGCGTCGGGGGCGCTGCACGGCCTGATGCGCGTGCGCGGCTTCGTGCAGGACGATGCGCACATCTTCTGTACGGAAGACCAGTTCATCTCGGAATCGATCGCGTTCAACACGCTGGCGATGAGCGTGTACAAGGACTTCGGTTTCGATCACATCGACATCAAGCTGTCGCTGCGCCCCGAGCAGCGTGCGGGCACGGATGAAACGTGGGATCGCGCCGAGCAGGGGCTGCGCGACGCGCTGACTGCGTGCGGCCTGTCGTGGGAAGAGTTGCCGGGCGAGGGTGCGTTCTATGGCCCGAAGATCGAATACCACATCAAGGATGCGCTCGGCCGTTCGTGGCAGTGCGGCACGCTGCAGCTCGACATGGTGCTGCCGGAGCGCCTCGGCGCCGAGTACGTCGCGGAAGACAACAGCCGCCGCCGGCCGGTGATGCTGCACCGTGCGATCGTCGGTTCGATGGAGCGATTCCTCGGCATTCTGATCGAGCACCATGCGGGCGCGATGCCCGCCTGGCTCGCGCCGTACCAGGCAATTGTGCTCAATATCGCCGAAAGTCAGGCCGAATATGCACAATCTCTGACCCAAACGTTGCAAAAACAAGGGGTTAGAGTGGCGGCCGATTTGCGCAACGAGAAGATTAGCTATAAAATACGCGAGCACACGCTGGAAAAGGTGCCTTATCTCCTCGTCGTGGGCGATAAGGAGCGTGATGCGCAAACGGTAGCCGTGCGTGCCCGTGGCGGCGTCGATCTTGGCGTTATGCCGGTCGAAGCCTTCGTTGAGCGTCTGCAGGAAGACCTGCGCTCGTTCAAGTAACCGCCCTGGCAGCGCGGCTCGTTTTTTTAATTTTTAGAGGAAACGTAACATCGCTACTGATAAGTCGTCGCATCGCATCAACGGTGAAATCACTGCGCCGGAAGTGCGTCTGGTCGGGCTCGAGAACGAACCGCTCGGTATCGTAAAACTCGCTGATGCTTTCCGTAGATCGGAAGAGCTGGACGTTGACCTCGTGGAAATCGCGCCGCAGGCCGTTCCGCCGGTCTGCCGTCTGATGGACTACGGCAAGTTCAAGTATCAGGAGTCCAAGAAGCAGCACGAAGCGAAGCTGAAGCAGAAGGTCATCCAGGTGAAGGAAGTCAAATTCCGCCCGGGTACCGATGACGGGGATTACAACGTCAAGCTCCGCAACCTCGTGCGCTTCCTCGAAGAGGGCGACAAGACGAAGATCACGTTGCGTTTCCGCGGCCGCGAAATGGCTCACCAGGAAATCGGTATGCGGATGCTTGAGCGTCTGCGCACGGATCTCGAGGAAGTCGGTCAGGTCGAGCAGATGCCGAAGATGGAAGGGCGCCAGATGATCATGGTGCTCTCGCCGAAGAAAAAGAAGTAACGAGCCGGCGCGCCACGCGCGCGGGTTCGACAGTGGTTCGGTGCGTGGCCCGGTCAGGGCGGCGCGCCAACAACGACGGCGGCTGCGCAAGCGGGCGCCGTACACAAGTGGACTGGGTTTCGAAGGGCGGGTCAAGGGCGCAAGCCAACCGCACACCCATCGCCATCTAATAAACTGGAGTTGTTCGTCATGCCTAAGATGAAGACCAAGAAGAGTGCTGCAAAGCGCTTCGTGGTGCGTCCGGGCGGTACCGTCAAGCGCGGTCAAGCCTTCAAGCGTCACATCCTGACCAAGAAAACCACGAAGAACAAGCGTCACCTGCGCGGCGCAACGGCAGTTCATGATTCCGATCTGAACTCCGTCCGCGCGATGCTGCCGTTCGCGTAACCCCTCAACTGATACTCTAAGGAGAGAAACATGCCTCGAGTCAAACGTGGGGTAACCGCACGGGCCCGCCACAAGAAGATCATCAACCTGGCCAAGGGTTATCGCGGCCGTCGCAATAACGTCTACCGCATCGCCAAGCAGGCGGTGATGCGCGCTGGTCAGTACGCGTACCGCGATCGCCGCAACAAGAAGCGTGTGTTCCGCGCACTGTGGATCACGCGTATCAACGCGGCAGTTCGCCAGCATGACATGACCTACAGCGTGTTCATCAACGGCCTGAAGAAGGCGTCGATCGAACTCGACCGTAAGGTCCTGGCCGACATGGCGGTGTTCGACAAGGCTGCTTTTGCTGCGATCGTCAAGCAGGTGAAAGCCGCCGTTGCAGCCTAATTGCGAAATTAGCACTGCGTGGTTAGTTGCAGCGAGGTTCCGGTAGTCTCGGCCGCTGCAGCGAAAACGGGGCTCTTCCGAGCCCCTTTTTTGTTTGGTGGGCGGATTCGCTCGCCAAGACCGAATGACGTTGGAAATGATGGGATCTATGGATCTGGACCAGATTGTCGCCGACGCGCAGCAGTCCTTCGAACAGGCTGCCGACATCACCACGCTCGAAAACGAGAAAGCACGATTTCTCGGCAAGTCGGGTGCGCTGACCGAGTTGCTCAAGGGCCTCGGCAAGCTCGATCCCGAAGCACGCAAGACCGAAGGCGCACGCATCAACGTCGCGAAGCAGCAGGTTGAAGCCGCGCTGACCGCCCGTCGCCAGGCACTGGCCGACGCGCTGCTGAATCAGCGCCTCACTGCCGAAGCGATCGACGTGACATTGCCGGGTCGCGGCGCCGGTGCCGGCAGCCTGCACCCCGTGATGCGCACGTGGGAGCGTGTCGAACAGATTTTCGGCTCGATCGGTTTCGACGTGGCCGACGGCCCCGAAATCGAGACCGACTGGTACAACTTCACGTCGCTGAACAGCCCGGAGAACCATCCGGCGCGTTCGATGCAGGACACCTTCTACGTCGAAGGCAAGGATGCCGACGGCCGCCAGCTGCTGCTGCGCACGCACACGAGCCCGATGCAGGTGCGTTATGCGCGCATGAACCGTCCGCCGATCAAGGTGATCGCGCCGGGCCGCACGTATCGCGTCGACAGCGATGCGACCCACTCGCCGATGTTCAATCAGGTCGAGGGGCTGTGGATCGACGAAAACATCAGCTTCGCCGACCTCAAGGGCGTCTACACCGACTTCCTGAAGAAATTCTTCGAGCGCGACGACATCCTCGTGCGCTTCCGTCCGTCGTATTTCCCGTTCACGGAACCGTCGGCCGAGATCGACATGATGTTCGAGCACGGCAAGAACGCCGGCAAATGGCTCGAGATCTCGGGCTCGGGGCAGGTGCATCCGACCGTGATCCGCAACATGGGGCTCGATCCCGAGCGCTACATCGGCTTCGCGTTCGGCAGCGGCCTCGAGCGCCTGACGATGCTGCGCTACGGCGTGCAGGATCTCCGGCTGTTCTTCGAGAACGACCTGCGTTTCCTGCGCCAGTTCGCATAACGCACGCGCCGCGCCGACATGTGCCCGCGCACGCCCCGTCGCACGATGAGACGGGGCCCGGGCGTCGATCTAACCTGTTTCGAACGTAGACATCCATGCAATTCCCTGAATCCTGGTTGAGAACCTTTGTCGACCCGCAGCTGACGACCGACGAACTGTCGCACGCGCTGACGATGGCGGGGCTCGAAGTCGAATCGCTGAGCAACGCTGCGCCGCCGACGTCGAAGATCGTCGTGGGCCGCGTGCTCGAAGTCGTCAAGCATCCGGATGCCGACAAGCTGAACGTCTGCCAGGTCGACGCCGGCACCGGCGCGACGCTGAACATCGTGTGCGGCGCACCGAACGTGGCGCCCGGCATCAAGGTGCCGGTCGCGCTGGTCGGCGCGGAATTGCCGCCGGCAGAAGAGGGTGGCAAGCCGTTCGCGATCAAGCTGTCGAAGCTGCGCGGCGTGGAGAGCCAGGGAATGCTGTGCTCGGCGCGCGAGCTGAAGCTGTCGGAAGACCACGGCGGTCTGCTGATCCTGCCGGAAGACACGCCGGTCGGCCAGGACATCCGCGATGCGCTCAATCTCGACGACACGATCTTCGAAATCAAGCTGACGCCGAACAAGGCCGACTGCCTGTCGGTGTTCGGCATCGCGCGCGAGACGGCCGCGATCACCGGTGCGCCGCTGACGCCGGTCGATATCCGTCCGGTGCGCGTCGAGCTCGACGAAACGCTGCCGGTGCGCATTGCCGCGCCCGATCTGTGCGGCCGCTTCTCGGGCCGCGTGATCCGCGGCGTGAACGCGCACGCGAAGACGCCGCAATGGATGGTCGAGCGCCTCGAGCGTTCGGGCCAGCGCAGCGTGTCGGCGCTCGTCGACATCTCGAACTACGTGATGTTCGAGCTCGGTCGTCCGTCGCACGTGTTCGACCTGGACAAGATCCACGGCGGCATCGAAGTGCGCTGGGGCAAGCGCGGCGAGTCGCTGAAGCTGCTGAACGGCAACACGGTCGAACTCGACGAAACGGTCGGCGTGATTGCGGACGATCGGCAGGTCGAAAGCCTCGCGGGCATCATGGGCGGCGACAGCACGGCCGTCACGCTCGACACGACCAACATCTATCTGGAAGCCGCGTTCTGGTGGCCGGACAGCATCCGCGGTCGCGCGCGCAAGTACAACTTCTCGACCGACGCGGCGCATCGCTTCGAGCGCGGCGTCGATTACGCGACGACCGTCGAGCACGTCGAGCGCATCACGCAGCTGATTCTCGAGATCTGCGGCGGCAAGGCCGGCCCGGTCGACGACCAGGCAGTGAACCTGCCGCAGCGCGCGCCGGTGAAGATGCGCGTGTCGCGCGCGAACCGCATCATCGGCGTGAAGATCGACGCCGACGAAATCGCGAACATCTTCACGCGCCTCGCGCTGCCGTTCGAGCGTGAGGACGACGCATTCCTCGTCACGCCGCCGTCGCACCGCTTCGACATCGAGATCGAGGAAGACCTGATCGAGGAAGTCGCGCGCATTTACGGCTTCGAGAAGATTCCGGCGCGTCCGCCGGTCGCGACGAGCGAGATGCGCGCGACCAACGAGACGCAGCGTTCGATCCATGACATCCGTCATGCGCTCGCGGCGCGCGACTACGCGGAAACGGTCAACTTCAGCTTCGTCGATGCGGAGTGGGAGCACGATTTCGCCGGCAACGACAACCCGATCCGTCTGCTGAACCCGATCGCGAGCCAGCTGTCGGTGATGCGCACGACGCTGTTCGGCAGCCTGATCTCGGTGCTGCGCCACAACCTGAACCGTCGCGCCGATCGCGTGCGCGTGTTCGAGGCAGGCCGCGTGTTCGTCGCGGATGCGTCGGCGAAGGCCGGCGAGCTGACCGTCGAAGGCTACACGCAGCCGAAGCGGGTCGGCGCGCTCGCATACGGCCCGGCGGTCGACGAACAGTGGGGCGTGGCGACGCGCGCGGTCGATTTCTTCGACGTGAAGGGCGATCTCGAGGCGCTGCTCGCGCCGGCCGCCGCACGCTTCGTGAAGGCCGAGCATCCGGCCCTTCATCCGGGCCGCAGCGCACGCATCGAAGTCGATGGCCGTGCGGTCGGCTGGATCGGCGAGCTGCATCCGCGCCTGATGCAGAAGTACGAGCTGCCGCACGCGCCGGTGATGTTCGAAATCGACACGGATGCGCTGATCGCGCGTGCGCTGCCGGCCCCGACCGACGTGTCGAAATTCCCGCCGGTCCGGCGCGATATCGCCGTGGTCGTCGATCAGGCGGTCGAGGTTCAGGCACTTTTCGACGAAATGAAGAAGGCGCTGGCCGAGGACGCCTGCCGATTCGTTCAGAAGGTTGTACTCTTCGACGAATTTCGTGCAAAATCAAATACTTCCGGTGGTCTTGCGGCGCACGAGAAGAGCCTTGCCTTCCGTGTCACGCTGCAGGACGCGGCTGGCACGCTACAGGACGAGGTCGTCGATCAGGCGATCCAGACGCTGGTCGAGCGGATGGCTCGTGCCGGTGCACGCCTGCGCGGCTAAGGAGAGGGGCCGCCCGTGCGCGGGTGGCTTTTCCCCCTCGCAAGTTTTGGTTTAACGCGCTGTATGGCAGATATGAACGACATGACCTCGAGTGAATTCGAAGCCCTCCTGACGGCGCAACGCAGCGCCATGAACCGCGACGCTTCGGCGCCGGCGTCTGCCGAGACGCCGACGCTGACGAAAGCGGAGCTGGCGGAGCTGCTGTTCGACAGCGTCGGGCTGAACAAGCGTGAAGCGAAGGACATGGTCGAGGCGTTCTTCGAAGTGATCCGCGACGCGCTCGAAAACGGTGAAAGCGTCAAGCTGTCGGGGTTCGGCAACTTCCAGCTGCGCGACAAGCCGCAGCGTCCGGGCCGCAATCCGAAGACGGGCGAGGCGATCCCGATCGCGGCCCGCCGGGTGGTAACCTTCCACGCGAGCCAGAAGCTGAAGGCGCTGGTCGAAAACGGCGCGGAGTAACGATAACGCCCGCGCACTGACGTCTCCGCGCGGCCGCCGCGCACCCTTTACCGACGGTTAACCGACGATGACCACTACGGTTGAGAAAGTCGTCTTGCCTCCGATTCCCGCGAAGCGCTACTTCACGATCGGCGAAGTCAGCGAACTGTGCGGGGTCAAGCCGCACGTGCTGCGTTACTGGGAACAGGAATTCACGCAGTTGCGGCCGGTGAAGCGGCGCGGCAATCGTCGGTACTATCAGCACCACGAAGTGCTGCTGATCCGGCGGATTCGCGAGTTGCTGTACGAACAGGGGTTCACGATCAACGGCGCGCGCAACCGGCTCGATTCGCCGGGCGGCGAACGGGCGGCTGCCGCATCGGACGAGCCGGACGCACCGGCTTCCGAGGCGCGTGCATCGGGCAAGCCGGGTGCAGCGGTCGACGTGATCGCGTTGCGGCAGGCGCTCCTCGATGTGATCGACGGACTGAAGCACGACTGAGCGCGACGCTCGTATCAAGAAGAAAGCCCGCTGGCGATGCGCCACCGGGCTTTTTTCATGCATGCTGGCCCACCGCGTCAACGCGCTGCGAGCGGATTCGGCTTGCCCATGTCGACGACCAGCGTGCCGTCGGGCAGCATCCGCACCGACCCCTGCGCGACCTGGCTGCGGTAGTCGTACAGGTCGAAGCGCATCGGGCCGGCCTCGGCCGAGTTCCGGATCAGCGCGCGCACGTTCAGCTCGAGTACGTTGAACATCTTCATGTCGCCGCCTTCCATCCACATGTAGCTCGGCGCGTCGATCTGCGGCCGCTTCGGCAGCGGTGCATCGGCTGCCCGCCGGAACGTGAGCCGCAGCCCGTCGCGTTCGACCGTCGCCTGGCCGAGCTTGCCGTTCAGCACCGGCGGCGGAAAGACGGTGTACTGATCGAGCACGAGCGTGTCGCCGCGCAGTTCCGCGCCGCGGCGCTGCAGCGGCGTCAGCGACGCGAGCTCGATGCCGAGCGAGCGCAGCAGCGTCGCCTGCGGGATGCCGAGCACCGATACCTGCGACGGCTTGAACGCGAGGTGGCGATCGTCGAGCACCGACAGCGAGCCCTTCATGTCGGTCGGCAGCCACACGCCCGGCACGTGATTCCAGAGCTTGATGCCGCCCTGCACGCGCAGATCCTGGCCGTCCGCGCTCAACTGCAGGTCGTTCAGCGAGCGCGGCGAGTAGTCGAGCAGGTAGTTGTTGAAGAGCGCCGACATCGCTTTCCACGATTCGACGACCGTCCCGCCGAGGATCCGGATGTCGTACTGGTTCGGATCGTCGAGATCGACGGGTTCGCCGGGCCGCTTCGCGATCAGCTGGACATCGAGATCCTCGACATGAAAGCCGATGTCGCCGGATAGGTTGAAATCGACGTTGTGCAGATGGATCGTCGGGTGGCGGTTCGACACGTGCCGTTCGTTGAACGGCGTGGTCGACGTGCGCCGCATCGCGACTTTCTGCATGCCGGGCTGCACCGAGCTGGCCGCGAGCGCAAATGCCTCCCAGTGCTGGCGCGAGTCGCGCAGCGCAGTTTGCTGCGCGGCGAGGAAGCTGTCGTTCAGGCGAGCGGCCGCGTTGCCGAGCGCGGCGCCGCTCGCCGGGCCCGCATACGACGGCATCCGGATCGCCATCGCACCGCTTTCGTCGAAATTGAAATAGCCGGCCGATACCTGGTCGCGATAGTGATACAGGTCGAACACGAAATTCTGGTCGCGCTTGGTCGGATCGACGGGCCCGATCAGGATGTCGGCGTTCATCGGCATCGAGCGCATGAACTTCACGTCGCCGCCGCGGATGTACATCGCCTGTTGCGGCGCGTTCGCGGGCAGTGCGAAGCCGGCGTGCGAGCCGTCGTCGAGCGTCAGGTCGAGGCCGGCCGGCGTCACGCGCAGCGCCGTGATCCTGATTTTCAATCGCGGCGGCGGCATCAGCTTGTCGACCGACATCACGAGATCGTCGCCGGCGAGCCGCGCGATCGGCGTTTCGACCTTCAGCAGGTCGGCCATTTTCACGTTGGCCGCGCGCATCACCGGCTGCGCGTTGATTCCCGACACGCGCACACCGGTCGGGTGGAACACGAGCTGGCTGCCGTCGCGGATCGCGAGCGTGCCGGTCAGCGAAAACGGCACCCAGCCGTCGCGCTGCATCTCGCCTTGCAAATGGATCACGCCGTCGCCGGCCGACACGGCGAGCTTGCGCAGCGGCGCGTTGCGGTAACCGAAGATGTAGGTGTTGAAGAGCGCGGTCAGCTTCGCGTTGTCGAGCGTGACCGCGCCTTCGTGCACGTCGATCTCGAAGCTCGTCGGATCGTCGAACACGATCGGTGCGCCGGCCTGCGTCGGCACGAGCGTCGCGGACAACTGGTGGATGAAGAAGCCGAGGTTGTTGACGATGCGGAAATCGACATCGCGCAGGAACGTCATCGCGCCGTTCTGGCCGGAGTCGCGCAACGTGAACGGGCGCGGTTGCGTGAGGCTGAGCGACGCAAGTGAGGGCACCGTGCGCGCGATCTGCTGTTCATGGGCGAGGCGTTCGGCCTTGGTGCGTTCGATCTTCGTCGCTGTGACCGATGCGTTGCCGTCGCGCTGCGCCGCCGATTCCGCGCAACCCGTGCAGAGCAGCGCGAGCGCGAGCGTGCCGCAGCCGAGCGCGCGGGCGGTGCCGGAGGTCACCGAGGCGGCCGCACGTCGCGGGCCGTTCATCCAGTCGAAAATTGCCAAAGGCGTGCGTTGGCCGCGCCGGACCGCATTCCGCATCGTCTGTCTCCATGTCTTGTCGTGATCGACGCGGGCGCGCGGCCAATGCACGCCGCGGACGTCGATGCGGTGCAGTGTGGCATAGCGCGCTAGAGCGGCGTTACCAAACAGCGGGCGTCCGCCAAGGGCCCCCCGACCCCCGACACGACAAAGGATTCGCGGCGGCGGGGCGGCAAGATCAAACGGTCGTTTGGTTTGGCGGCGACGCGGGCGGCACGTAGTGCGGCGGTGCGGCAGACAGGGCGTCGGCGTGGCCGGCCGCGGGTTTTCGCGCCGGATGAAGGCGGCGTCCGGTCCAGAGCGCAGTCGGCAGGGCGGCGATGGATGTGCTGGGGCCATTGCCGCCTGCAGGGCCGATCAGACCAGCATGCGTTGGCGGATCGTATCCTGCGTCGCCTGGTCGAGTTGCAGGCCGTTATCGATGTAGGACTTCATCGAGCCGTACGACGTCGCGACCTGATCGAATGCCGCCTGCAGATAGGCTGTCTGCGCGCTTTGCAGCGCGGCCATCATGTCGGCCGCATCCTGGCCGCCGCTCTTTTGCGCTTGCGCGACGTAAGCGGCGATTTCCGCTGCGCTGTAGACGTTGGTCAGCAGATAGTCGGCGAGAATCATCTGCTGCGGGACACCGAGGATCGTGTGCAGAATCGCCGTTGCCCAGCCGGTGCGGTCCTTGCCGGCCGTGCAGTGGAACACCAGGTTGCCGCCGGATGATGCAAAGCCGGCGAACAACGCGTGATAGCTCGCATGCGCCGTCTCCGACGTCACGAACGCCCGATACATGCTCTGCATGAAGGCCGTGGCAGTCGCGCCGCTGGTCGGCAGCGGGCCGAGATTGGCAACGCCGAGCACGTTGAGGTTCTGCCAGGTGGCTCCCGTCAACGGCACGTCCGGGTGCGCATGGATTTCGGAAGTCGTGCGCAAGTCGCACACGCGCGTGATGCCGAGCGTATCGATCGTCGAGAGGTCGGCCGCGGACAACTCGAGCGCGGACGACCGGTAGATCAGGCCTTTTCTCATCGCTGCACCGCTGGCGGTGGCATAGCCCGTTCCGTCCGGCCCCGCGGTATCGCGAAAGTTCGCTGCCGAAGCGAGCCGCGGCGTCGTGACTGGGGCGACCGCGATCGAGTCGCCGCCGCACGCGGACAGAAGCGACGCGCTTCCCAGTGCGATGCCCAGCGTGCCGGCACTCAGCCGGAGAAAGTGTCGACGGGAAAATTCGTTTTTATGATTCATTCACTGGCCTTTGTCGAAGACGGTGACAGGAAGTCGCGACCGGGGGGGACCGAAACCGCTGCCCGCCCGCCGCCCGGCGTGGCAACGTGCAGACGTGCCGTATCGATCGGCATGCCGCCGGACATGGGCCGAGCGCATCGATCTCGCGCCGGGTAAGCGCACGGTAGCGATCCTCGATGAAACGGCCATCGTCCTTTTCGATTAGGAAGTGATGCGGATTGCCGGCGCGATTCGCGCAACTTGCCGCACGTGCGATGGCCGCGGCGCGGTAAGATCGGCGTCATGGGCTTGATGGCTCAACGCATGGTGGCCGACACGGGGGAGGCGTCATGGATCTGAAGGAACTCGACGTATTGGGCGCCGATGTCGGCGATCACTGGTACTACGCGTCGAAGGCGAGCGCGATCCGCCGGTTGCTGGGCGCGTCGGGTGCGCACCGGATACTCGACGTCGGCGCGGGCTCGGGGTTCTTTTCAAAGCATTTGCTCGAGCGCACGCAGGCGACGGAGGCCTGGTGTGTCGATACGAGCTACGCCGCCGATACCGACGGCGAGGCGGCCGGCAAGCCCGTCCACTACCGCCGCGCCGTCGATCGGCTCGATACCGATCTCGTGTTGCTGATGGACGTCCTAGAGCACGTCGACGACGATGTCGGGCTGCTCGCGCAATACGTGGCGGGCGCGCCGAAGGGAAGCCGGTTTCTGATCACGGTTCCCGCGTTTCAGTTTCTCTGGAGCGCGCATGACGATTTTCTCGAGCACAAGCGCAGGTATACGCTCGACGGCCTCGAAGACGTCGCGCGTCGCGCGGGCCTCGAGGTCGAGCGCGGCGCATATTACTTCGGGCTCACGTTTCCGCTCGCGGCGGCATTGCGACTGAGCGAACGCGCACGTCGGCAGCCGCGCGAACCGGCGTCGCAATTGCGTCGCCACCACCCGGCCGTCAACGGGTTGCTCAAGCTGATCTGCCGGGCCGAGTTGCCGATGTTCCGGTTCAACCGGGTGGCGGGGCTCACGGTCATCTGTGTTGCGCGCAGTCGGTGAGCGCGGCGTAGATCGGGCGGCGGCGCACGGGTGGCATCGGGCCGCGGTTCGTTCGAATCCGTCGAGGTAGCCAAAAAATTTCGCGGGAACATGCACAAAATGCATGCGACCCGTTCTAAACCGGACAACTGTCTGTTATAATTTTTTTCTTTCGGGGCGTAGCGCAGCCTGGTAGCGTACCTGCATGGGGTGCAGGTGGTCGGAGGTTCAAATCCTCTCGCCCCGACCAGATAAAGAACCCGCGTCAGCTCATGCTGACGCGGGTTTTTTCTTGCCCGTCGCTTTTTTGCACATCGCGGCGCGGCCCCGGTAAAATGCAAGGTTGATCCACGGAAAGCGCCGTGATTTAGCGGAAGAGGATTCCCCGAACATGACTGATCTTCGTCTTACCATGCGGTTCGCTGCAGTGCTCGCCACCGGCGCGCTCGTCGCCGGTTGCGGTACGTCGTCGCCCACGAAAGTGGACTACAAGAGCGATTCGAAATCGAAGGAAGCGTCGCTCGCAGTGCCGCCCAACATGCTCGACGAGACGGCCGATCAGCGTTCGCTGCCGCCGCAGGGCGGCGCGACTTCCCTGTCCGCGCTTCAGCAGGTCCAGCATGCGGCGCCCGCGACGGACACCGTCGCGCCAGCCGTGGCCGGCATGCGTCTCCAGCGCGACGGCACCGAGAGCTGGCTCGTGATCGACGGCAAGAAGCCCGCCGACATCTGGCCGCAAGTGCGCCGTTTCTGGCAGGAGCAGGGTTTCCTGCTCGTGGTCGACCAGCGCGACAAGGGCGTGATGGAAACCGACTGGAACGAAACCCATCCGCAGATCAACGATGGCCTGATCCGCAGCGTGATCTCGAAGGCGATGGGCAATTCGTACGTGACGGCCGAGCGCAACAAGTACCGCACGCGCCTCGACTCGGCGCCGAATGGCGGCACCTACGTATTCATCAGCCAGAAGGGCATGCGCGAGGCGATCACCGGCGCGAGCAACGATTCGAGCAAGTGGGAAGCAAAGCCGAACGACCCCGCGCTCGAGACGGAATACCTGAAGCGGCTGATGGCGGTGCTCGCGCAGAACGAGCAGCGTGCGAAGAACGGCGAGCCGCCGGTCGCGAACATCAACGACAACACGGTGCCGAAGGACAAGAAGGCCGATACCGACGCATCGAAGGCCGCCGCCGCGGCGATCGCTGCACAGAACGTCGCGCGCACGTCGTCGCAGGCGAACGACGTCGATTCGGCGTCGGTACCGTCCGAACTCACGCTGGGCGAGCCGTACGACCGCTCGTGGCTGCATGTCGGTCTCGCGCTTGATCGAGCGAACTTCACGGTGGACGATCGCGATCGCACGAAGGGCCTGTATTTCGTGCGCTATGTCGATCCGAAGGATCTGAGCTCGGCCGAGCAGGGTTTCTGGAGCCAGCTGTTCCATGGCAAGAAGGAAAAGCAGGCGAAGCAGTATCGCGTGAACGTGAAGGCACTGACGTCCGACCAGACGCGCGTGGCGGTCGTCGACGATTCGGGTGCGATCGATACATCGTCGCCGGCCCGGCAGATCATGGGGCTGCTCGTGAATCAGCTGCGCTGATCGCGACTCGCTTCCGTCCTCGAAAAGCCCGCCTCCCGGCGGGCTTTTTTCATGGTCGCCCGTACCGGCCCCGCCCCCGGCCCGAGCGTGCGCGAGATCGTTCGGTCTCTCCCCGTGACGTTACGTAACATCCGAGCGTTACGGCGGCGGAACAGGTGTTACATCGTCATGGCCGTAGAAAATATCCTTATGGATCAAGGACATGTTTTCGAAACTGTGCCTGGCACGCAAACTGCTTTATAAGTTGGAATCGTTGAGACAGGGAGGATGGCGTCGGATAACCGGGCGAGCGTCGCGAGCGCCTGACCAACGGATTCGACGTATTCAGACGCCGGCGCTGCGAGCGCCGTCGCAACCGATCACGATCCGCGCCTTGCGCGGATCTCGATGGCCCCGTCGCCTATCCTCGTAGGGCGACGGTTTCGCCCGCGCTCCTTCTGGAGCGCGGGCAATTTTTTTGTGCGGCCATAAAGGGAGAGCGTGCCGATCCGGCCGATGCGGGATTCATGCAATTTTTTACTGACGGCGGAGTCGGGAGCGGCGGAAATCGCAGCGGCAAGCGGGGCGAAACGGAGGGGGGGGCGGAAGAACGGATGCGCCGCATCGCACCGGATGCGCATGCAGCGAAGCTCGTGCGAGCGGGGTAGGGAACAGTGCGGCCGGACGCGTTGCCGGCCGCTGCAACGCGTCAGTGCGACGTGCCGGGTACGTCGAGAATCAGGATGATCGTCCAGTCGGCATCGCCGTCATGGTGATACTGGCGTTCGGCGACGATGAACGGCTGCTGCTTGCCTTGGGGGCCGAGGAACAGCACGTCGCCCTCCATCGGCAGGCACTCGATCGGCGGCAACGCGAGAAACGCGTCGGCCGAGCCGCGCGGCATCAGTTGCTTGATCTGGCGAGTGGCTGCTTCGGTCCACTCGATGTCGAGTTGAATGTTGCTCATGCTGTCCTCCGCACCGGGGTGCGCACGGGTGGAAAATTTCGGTGCGCGACTTTAGCACAGCGCGCAGGCACCGCAACCAAAAAAGCCGAACCCGGTTGCCCGGATTCGGCTTTTCACTTGTGCGGTGCCGCCGAACTTACTGGCTGGCAGCGTCTGCCGGAGCGGCCTTGGCCGCCTTTTTGCCGGCCTTCTTCGCTGCCTTGTGGTGAGCAGCCTTCTTGCCGTGGTGTTGTTCTTCCTGCGCCGCCGGCTGTGCAGCCTCGGCTGCTTGCTGCTGTTGCAGCGCCTGAGCGCGCTGCTCGATCTCGGCGATCTTCGCCGGGTCGGTGATGGTCTGGATTTGCGTGCTCTCTTGCGCATACGCTGCGCCAGTCAGCGCCGACATCGCGACCAGAATAGCCAGGGACGTCTTCTTCATTGCTTTACCTCCGCTAAGTGGTGATGAACCCGAATGTTGCCGTTTCGTCTGGCGACTGCAATCGAGTGCGTGTCGAGTGTAACAAAAGTGACGGATCAATGTGCACCGGAACGCGGCGCAGCGCAAGGCCCCGTTGAAGTCGCGCAACACTTCGCGCGGGCCGTCATGCGCGTGCCATCCCGCGCGGTACCGTCGTTTTCGCTTCCGGTGCCTGCGTTGTCATCAAAACCACCCGAGCCTGCGGTACACGTGGAACTGCGCGATGCCGACCAGTTCGTGCAACGCCTGATTCGCGTTTTCCAGATTGCGCCAGCGGGGCAGCCAGCCCGTTTGTGCGCGGCGGCGATTCGAATAAACGGGCTGCGGATCGATGCCGAAGCGATGAAAATCGAGCAATGCGCGGCGCATCTGGTAAGACGACGCGACGAGAATGCGCGAGTCGTCATGTTGTGAGCGTAGTATAGATGCGGTGTATTTCGCATTTTCGTAGGTCGTACGGCTGTTCGGCTCGAGCACGAGGTCGTCGGGAGCGACGCCCTCGGCGACCAGCCGGCGCCCGTAGACGGCCGCTTCGGTTTCACCGTGATGCTGCGGGTCGCCACCCGACATCACCACGGTGCAGCGCGCGGCTTGCTGCCGGCACGTGCGATAGAGCGACGCGGTCGTGCGGATGCGCGCTTCGCCGTCGGGCGGCGGGTGCAGGCCGGCGTCGCCGCGTCGTGTGCCGATGCCGATGATGATCAGCGTGGTCCGCCCATGCATGTCCGGGTGCTCGACCGGTGTCACGCCCGCCTCGGTCCACGCGATCAGCGGCGCGACGAGCCAGCCTGTCGCGAGCAGCCAGAACAGCGCGATGCCGGCGATCGCGATGAGTCGCCGCCGTTTGCGGAAGAGCACGAAACAGATGAAGAGAAGTACAAATGAATCGAACAGAATCAATTTGATTGGGGTATGGTGTCTTTTTATGGACGGCTGACGATCCGGCCCTGACGCGACGCCGAAGTCGGCCTCCAGAATCGGTGGCGGTATCGGCGGGCGGAGCTCCCGCCCGACGCGCCGCTTCGCATTGTCGCTGCACTTTAAGAAAGAATCGAGATGGCCACGTATTCCAACGAAGCGGTGCTCGACGCATTGAGACGAGTGCAGTACCGCCAGGTACCGTGGGCGCGCCGCCCGGGCGTGTTCGAGTATCTCCGGTCACTGGGGCTGATGGACACGGTCAGGCAGAAGACCGTTGCTCCCGCACCGGGCTTCCACGCGCCGGTCGACATCGCAGTGCTGACCGATAACGGTCGAGCCGAATGTGCGCGCCTCGAGCGCGACGAAAAATTACTCTCCTGGACGGATCGCCGTATGGACGACTACGCATTGAGCGAAGCGAGCGCCGTCGCGATTCTCGAAAGCCGCCTGTAGCGGCTACACGCCCGCCCGTCGCGGGCCGTGCGCCGGCGACGCCAAAAAAAAGCCCGTATCGCGAGGATACGGGCGTACCGGATACTTTTGCTGTTGCCACGCTGTGCTCATGGCAACGAATGTGACTCGTCGCATGTCGAGCAGTTCCCGAATCCGGGAATTTTCTTTGACGAAATCCTGCGAATTGCGGACTACGGATGACGTGGCATATCGGACGGCTGCGAGCCGATTCGTGCGCGCGCGTTGCTGGCGATGTCGCCGCGCAAATCGCCGCGCGGCACGGTCTGCCGATCGGGCGACGTAGCGGGTGCTTGCTGGCGAAGGGTGTTCCGGCGTTCCTGCTGGCGGTGAGGCGGCTTCACGCGATCGTCGGCGTGAACGGGGGCGGTCAGCGCCAGTGAAATGACAATGCCGCATGCGACAAGCAGTGACATTGGTTTCATGGCGGGGGCTCCCTTCAAGCCGTCGGTCGGCTTGTTGATATCTCGCTAAGGTAAGCGCGGGAGCGCAGGCTTGCTGTAAATAATAGTAAATAGATGTATCGCTGCACGACAGCGCCAAGCAACGACGGCACGAATGCCGGACGAAATGCGTGGCGCCGAAAGGCGCCGGGCGGCCGAAGCCGCCCGATCGAGCATGCGTTACGCCATCTTCACAGGGGCGCGCCAGGATTCCGGATTGGTCCAGAAGGCGCCGCGCAGCCGGTCGCGGCTCGGCGGTGCAGGCGGTTTCGTCGCGCTTGCGCCGATGCGCCCGCGCAACGAGATCTGGCGACCGCTCGTGCCGAGTCGCTTGACGATTTCGGCGAGCGTACCGTCCGCTTGCCATTCGTCGAAGCGGCGGCGGCAGGTCGGCGGAGACGGATAGCGGCCCGGCAGCTTCGACCAACCTTCGCCCGTCGACAATACCCACAGCACGGCGTTGACTACCGCACGAGCCTCCACGCGGGGACGGCCGCGCCGTTCACTTCGTGCGGGTTCCGAGCAAAACAGACCTTCGACCAGCGCCCACTCGTTATCTCTCAAATCGTCGAACAGCATCATGTCCTCACCTCAGCGAAGCTAACTCCGGTGCGCTGCCCTGCGCCGCGCACTCTTCAAGCACTCGAGCGTCGAGTGCCGGGTTGGGGCGTCCGGTTGGCCGGCAGCGGCGTTTCTGCCTTCCGTCCGACGAAAACCTGCGCCCTGTGGCCCAAGTAATGCACGATGTGTGCCACGTCGGAGGCGATTCCCTCGAGAGCCGCTTGGCAGCGGGCTAACGGCTAAGTCAGCTAGGGGCGTATAAGACGCCAAAATAACCCGCCAGCAAATCAGGACAATCACCAATCTTGTGCAGTCCGCCCGTGCCGCGTGCGTTTGGGCGAATATTGCACCGCAGCGAAACATGTGTGACGGGTGCCGGATTCGTCGACCGCGGCCGGATCCGCACATTACAATCGCGCATCGATATCGAGGATTGATGAGGTGAAGGGATGAACGTTACGTTGCGTCAGCTTCGCGTATTCATCGAGGTTGCGCGGCAAAGGAGCTTCAGTCGTGCGGGTGACGAGATCGGGCTCACGCAGTCCGCGGTCAGCCGGTGCGTGCGCGAACTGGAGGCCGAGCTTGGACTGAAGCTTATCGACCGGACGACGCGCGACGTGCAGCTGACCGACGTCGGCGCGAACCTGATTGCGAGCGTGTCGCGCCTGATCGATGATCTCGACGACACGCTGCGCGAGATTCGCGAGATCGGCGAGCAGCGCCGTGGGCGCGTGATCGTCGCAGCGAGCCCGACGATCGCGTGCCGGTTGATGCCGCGCGTCGTCGCGTCGTGCGAGCGCCAGTTCCCGTTCGTCACGCTCGGCCTGCGCGACGACGTGCAGAGCGACGTGCTGCGCAAGGTGAAGTCGAGCGAGGTCGATTTCGGCGTCGTCATCGGGCCGCTCGCCGCTGCCGATCTGGTCTGCGAATCGTTGATGACCGACTCGTTCTGTCTGGTCGCGCGCGCCGATCATCCGCTCGCGGCGCGAGCCGAGGTGCCGTGGACGGCGCTCGATGGCGAGCGGCTCGTCCTGCTCGACCATGCGTCCGGCAGCCGGCCGCTGATCGACGCCGCGCTGGCCGCCCATCGCGTGAACGCGACGGTCATGCAGGAGCTCGGCCATTCGGCGACGGTGTTCGGGCTCGTCGAGGCCGGCGTCGGGGTCAGCGTGCAGCCGTGGCTGTCGCTGCCGCTGCCGGCGGGATCCACGCTCGTCGCGCGACCGTTGACGCCGCGCACCGAACGCACCGTCGAGCTGGTGCGCCGGCGCGACCGGTCGCTGTCGCCCGCGGCGCAGGCGATCTGGGAGCTCGCGCGCCAGATGCCGGCGAGGGCGGAAGACCTCGATTGAGGTACGGATTCGGCGTGCGCGCCGGCACACCGCGCGAAGCGTGTCCCTCGATGGCGGTTCTCGATGACGCATTTCGGCGAGGTCGGCCCGGCGACGGGCGAGCCGGCGGTGCGCTGGTGCCCCGCATGCGATCCCGTGCGGCTGGACGCGGGCGTCGAGTGTTTGCGCGCGTCCCTCGTGCGTGGCGCGGGCCGTCGCTGAAGCGGGGTGGAGCGGCTTCGGCGCTCGGACGGCGTGTGGTGCCGCTCATCCGCCGCTCATCTTTACGCACCGGGCAATTTTGCGTAATATGGCGCTCAGTCACGCGGTTCCGTCGTTGAACCGTGCTGTTCCGTCCGGTCTGGGCCTGGCTTGAAGTTGGTTCGCCGCCCCCGGTTCGTGCTCCCATCAATATGACCGATCAGAATCGGGCGAGCGCGTCTTCCGTTCCTTTCGTCTGTTTGTTGATCCGGTTCGTTTGACCACAGGGTCTGGCCTAGCTGCATGAATACCCAAGAGGCGAAGATCGTCCTCGAGACTGCTTTGATCTGTGCGCAGGAACCGCTGAAGCTCGGCGATTTGCGCAAGCTCTTTGCCGACGGCGTGTCGGCTGACACGGTCCGCACGTTGCTCGAAGATCTGAAACAGGATTGGTCCGGCCGCGGCGTCGAACTGGTGGCGCTGGCAACCGGATGGCGCTTTCAGAGCAAGCCGGCGATGCGCCATTATCTGGATCGACTGCATCCCGAGAAGCCGCCGAAATATTCGCGTGCGGTGCTCGAAACGCTCGCGATCATTGCGTATCGGCAACCGGTCACGCGCGGCGACATCGAAGAGATTCGCGGCGTCACGGTCAATACGCAGGTGGTGAAGCAGCTCGAGGATCGCGGCTGGATCGAGGTGATCGGGCATCGTGACGTGCCGGGGCGCCCGGCGCTGTACGCGACGACCAAGCAGTTCCTCGACGATCTCGGCCTGAAGGCGCTCGACGACCTGCCCGCGCTCGAGGAGCCCGCCGCGAACATCGAGGCTGCGCTGCTCGCGCAGCAGGCGATGGACTTCGATGGCGAGGTGCCGGTGGCGCAAGACGTGCCCGAAGCCGTCGAGGTGGCGGCCGACGAGCCGCAAGCGTACTCCGACGAAGTGCCGGGCGACGCCGCGACGGATGTCGCATCGACGCAGGAAATGCCGAACCGCGATACGCTGGAAGCTGATCGCGTTCAAACCGAACAGGACGGCGCCGAAGCAGCGCCAGCCGGCGGGCAGTCCGAGCCGCTGCACGCGGATTGGAACGAGGAAGATCGCAAGCCGGCTGCCGACTCGGTTGCCGGAGACGGAGCGGAAGCGGCCGGCGACATGCCGGGCGAGGCTGGCCAGGCCGACGCCTCACGCTCCCGTCCCGCGGATGGCGAGTTGCTGGACGATACGTCCGACAGCCTTGCCGACGCCGTACGCAGTGCGAGCGCGCCGATCGGCGCCGACGCGCTGCCGGACGACGAAGCAGAACCCGAACAGCGCCGCGCCTGATCGCGGCCGACTTCTTGCCGCGCCCCCGCCGGGCGCGAGACCTGACATTTTGAGGTTGTTTTGACAGATATCCACGATATTGAATCGTCCGCGCCTGCCGCGCAGGCCGCGCGTGCCGACGATGCGCCGGAGCAGGACGCTCCGGCCGCGGGTGGTGACGAGCGTCCCCGCCGCGGCCTGCGGCGCGGCCCGCGTAGCCTGATTGCGCGTCGTCGCGCGGCGGCCAAGTCGAAGGGCGCCGACGGCGAGTCGCAGGGCGGCGAAGGCGCGGACGCGCAGCCGGCCGAGGCCGCTGAAGCGCAGCCCGCGCGCGCGCCGCGCAAGGAAGGTGCGGCCAAGGGCGGCCGCAAGCCGGCCGGCAAGCGTGAGGGTGCGGCCAAGGCGTCCCAGGGCGGCCAGGCGCGGCGCGGTGGTTCGCCGAAGGCTGAAGGTGGCGCGAAGGCTGAAGGCGGCGCGGCGAAGGCCGACGGCGACGCAGCGTCGCAGGACGATCTGTTCGCCTATGTGACCTCGCCCGCATTCGACGCGGACAACTCGGCAGGCGGCAGCGGCGTGCGTGCGCCGATGCTGCGCCGCGGCCGCAGCCAGCCGGCGAACAAGCGCGTGCTGTCGCCGGACGACGATGCGCCGAAGCTGCACAAGGTGCTCGCGGAAGCCGGCATGGGTTCGCGCCGTGAAATGGAAGAGCTGATCGTCGCCGGCCGCGTGTCGGTGAACGGCGAACCCGCACACATCGGCCAGCGCATCATGCCGACCGACCAGGTCCGCATCAACGGCAAGCCGGTCAAGCGCAAGCTGCCGAACAAGCCGCCGCGCGTGCTGCTGTACCACAAGCCGACGGGCGAGATCGTCAGCCACGCCGACCCGGAAGGTCGTCCGTCGGTGTTTGACCGCCTGCCGCCGATGAAGACGGCGAAATGGCTCGCGGTGGGCCGCCTCGACTTCAACACCGAAGGTCTGCTGATGCTGACGACGTCGGGCGATCTCGCGAACCGTTTCATGCATCCGCGCTACAGCGTCGAGCGTGAATACGCGGTGCGCGTCGTCGGCGAACTGTCCGAAGGGATGCGCCAGAAGCTGCTGCACGGTGTCGAGCTCGATGACGGTCCGGCGAACTTCCTGCGCATCCGCGACGGCGGCGGCGAAGGCACGAACCACTGGTATCACGTCGCGCTGGCCGAAGGCCGCAACCGCGAAGTGCGCCGGATGTTCGAAGCGGCCGGCCTGATGGTGAGCCGCCTGATTCGTACCCGGCACGGCCCGATCCCGCTGCCGCGCGGCCTGAAGCGCGGCCGCTGGGAAGAGCTCGACGAAGCGCAGGTGCGCAAGCTGATGGCTACCGTCGGCCTGAAGGCGCCGTCCGAGGAGAAGGGCAAGCGCGGTGGTGGCGCGTCGGCCGAGCGCCGTCAGCCGGATCCGATGCAGACCTCGATGGGCTTCATCGGCCGCGAGCCGGTGTTGACGACCCATGGTCAGCTCGACCAGCCGCGTCGCGGCGGCGCTGGCGGCCGGCGCGGTGCGCCGGGCCTGCCGGGGCTGAGCGGCTATGGCAGCCTGCCGGTTTCGCCGTCGGGCCATGGCAACCGCTCGGGTGGCGGTCGCGATGTCGACGGCAATCGCGCGTCGTACGGCGCGGGCCCCAAGCGTGACGGCGCGGGCGGCAAGCGCGGCGGCCCGAAGGGCGGCAACCGCAACCCGAACGGCAATCGCGCGGAAGGCGCGGGCGGCAACGGCGGCGGCGGTGCACGTGGCGGCCAGCGTCCGCAGCGCAATCGCTCGCGCGGTCGCTGACCGTTTCGGGTGTCCGGCGGCGTACTGCCGCCGGCGCGCCGGCGCAATCGCCATCGGTCAGGCCGACTCGGCGCGTTGCGCGGTGTGTTTTTGACTGTATATCTATCGCGCTGCCGGATTGTGTCGTGTGAGCGGACAGTCCGGTTTCGCATTTTTGGTCGGTAAAGGCGGGCTGGACGCTGCATTTACCGGCTGGCTTGGCGTTTGCGCCAAAAATCGCTATAATCGCGGAGTCGCTGGGCGTACGGATTCAATGTGCGGCTCAGGTGCGACCACCAGTAAGAAGATGGGCGTTCCGCCCATTTTTTTTTGCTGAAACGGTTAGGCATCTCGGGTAGCGCTTCCTGCGCCGGCTAAGGCGCGCGCCCGCGGGTGAATCGCGAGCGGCGGGCGCGAACACCTGAGAGGACACTGTGCAACTGACGGAACTGATAGAAACCACGGTCACCGGGCTCGGCTACGAGCTGGTGGATCTCGAGCGCACCGGGCGCGGCATGCTTTGCATCTATATCGATCAGCCTGCCGGCATCTCGCTCGAAGATTGCGAAAAGGTCACGCGTCAGCTCCAGCACGTCTTGACGGTCGAAAACATCGATTACGAACGGCTCGAAGTCTCGTCCCCGGGGCTCGACCGCCCGTTGAAGAAGCTGGCCGACTTCGAGCGCTTCGCCGGCAGCGAAGCTTCCGTGACCTTGAAAAAGCCGCTGGACGGGCGCAAGACGTACCGGGGCATTCTGCACGCGCCGAATGGCGAAACGATCGGTTTGGAATTTGAGGGGAAGAAGGGCGAGGCAGCCATGCTGGATTTCACGCTGGCCGATATCGATAAAGCCCGCCTGATTCCGCAAGTTGACTTTAGGAGCCGCAAATAATGAGTCGCGAAGTGTTGATGCTGGTGGATGCGCTGGCGCGCGAGAAAAACGTCGACAAGGATGTGGTGCTGGGCGCCCTCGAGGCCGCGCTCGCTTCCGCTTCCAAGAAGCTGTTCGACGAAGGCGCCGAAATCCGCGTCCATATCGATCGCGAAAGCGGCGAGCACGAAACCTTCCGTCGCTGGCTCGTCGTGCCCGACGAGGCAGGCTTGCAGGAGCCGGATCGCGAGATCCTGCTGTTCGAAGCACGTGACCAGAACCCCGACGTCGAAGTCGGCGAATTCATCGAGGAGCCGGTGCCGTCGATCGAGTTCGGCCGTATCGGTGCGCAGGCCGCCAAGCAGGTGATCCTGCAGAAGGTGCGCGACGCCGAGCGCGAGCAGATCCTGAACGACTACCTCGAGCGCGGCGAAAAGATCATGACGGGCACGGTGAAGCGCCTCGACAAGGGCAACTTCATCGTCGAATCGGGCCGTGTCGAAGCGCTGCTGCGCCGCGACCAGCTGATCCCGAAGGAAAACCTGCGCGTGGGCGACCGCGTGCGTGCGTACATCGCGAAGGTCGACCGCACCGCGCGCGGCCCGCAGATCGAACTCTCGCGCACGGCGCCCGAGTTCCTGATGAAGCTGTTCGAGATGGAAGTGCCGGAAATCGAGCAGGGCCTGCTCGAGATCAAGGCAGCCGCTCGCGACCCGGGCGTGCGCGCGAAGATCGGCGTGATCGCCTACGACAAGCGGATCGATCCGATCGGTACCTGTGTCGGCATCCGCGGCTCGCGTGTGCAGGCCGTGCGCAACGAGCTCGGTGGCGAAAACATCGACATCGTGCTATGGTCGGAAGATCCCGCCCAGTTCGTGATCGGCGCGCTCGCGCCGGCAGCCGTCCAGTCGATCGTCGTCGATGAAGAAAAGCACTCGATGGACGTCGTCGTCGACGAGAACGAACTGGCTGTCGCGATCGGCCGCAGCGGTCAGAACGTTCGCCTCGCCGGCGAACTGACCGGCTGGCAGATCAACATCATGACGCCGGACGAATCCGCCCTGAAGCAGGGTGAAGAGCGCGATCGACTGCGCGCGCTGTTCATGGCGCGTCTCGACGTCGACGAAGAAGTCGCCGACATCCTGATCGACGAAGGTTTCACGAGCCTCGAAGAGATCGCCTACGTGCCGCTCAACGAAATGCTCGAAATCGAGGCGTTCGACGAGGACACGGTGCACGAGCTGCGCAATCGCGCACGCGACGCACTGCTGACGATGGCGATCGCGAACGAAGAAAAGGTTGAAAATGCAGCGCTGGATTTGAAGAGCCTCGACGGCATCACGCCGGAGTTGCTCGCAAAGCTGGCCGAACACGCCGTTCAGACGCGCGACGAACTCGCCGAGCTGGCCGTGGATGAACTGGTCGACATGACCGGGATGGAAGAGGATGCCGCTAAGGCGTTGATCATGAAAGCACGTGAACACTGGTTCCAGTGAGAAATGACCATGGCGCACTGATTTGATGGCGGCCGTATGGCCTGACCCGATGCTAACCGCAAGGAATCGGTCCTTGCACTAAGAGGAATGAATGGCGAGTAACAACGTAGCCCAATTTGCCGCGGAACTGAAAATGCCTGCTGGTGTGCTGCTCGAACAGCTGCAGGCAGCGGGCGTCCAGAAAGCGAGTGAAGACGATGCGCTGTCCGAGACGGACAAGGCGCGTCTGCTCGATCATTTGCGCAAGTCGCACGGCGCAACCGACGGCGACAAGCGCAAGATCACGCTGACCCGCAAGCATACGTCGGAGATCAAGCAGTCTGACGCGACGGGCAAGGCTCGCACCATTCAGGTCGAGGTTCGCAAGAAGCGTACGTTCGTCAAGCGCGACGACGTGGCCGAGGGTGCGGAACAGGGTCAGGCGCAGGTCGCCGAAGCGGACGACGATGCGGAACTGAAGCGTCGCGAGGAAGAAGCGCGCCGCGAGGCCGAGCTGCTCGAGAAGCAGGCGCAGGAACTGCGCGAGCGCCAGGAACGCCTCGAGCGCGAGGAAGCCGAGCGCCGTGCGCGCGAGGAAGCGGCTGAAGCCCAGCGCCGTCGCGCCGAGGAAGAAGCGGCGACCAAGCGTGCCGCGGCTGAAGCCGCAGCGGCACAGCAGGCAGCTGCCCAGCAGGCCGCCGAGGCCCAGCAGGAAGCAGCCGGTGCGCAGTCCGCGCAGGATGAAGCACGCGCGGCCGCCGAACGTGCGGCCCAGCGCGAAGCGGCGAAGAAGGCCGAGGACGCTGCCCGCGAGGCCGCGGACAAGGCGCGCGCCGAGCAGGAAGAGATCAGCAAGCGTCGCGCGGCGGCAGAAGCCGAAGCACGCGCGATCCGCGAAATGATGAACACGCCGCGCAAGGCCGTGGTCAAGGCAGTCGAGCCGCCGAAGCCGGTGGAACCGCCGAAGCCGGTCGAAGCGAAGGGCACGCTGCACAAGCCGGCCAAGCCGGCAGGTGCTGCACCGGCACGTCCGGCCGTGAAGAAGCCGGCTGGCGCAGCAACCACGACGACGCAGGCACCGGCAGGCGCGGGCGACCGCAACAAGAAGCCGGGCGGCGGCAAGGGCGGCTGGCAGGACGACGCAGCGAAGCGTCGCGGCATCAAGACGCGTGGCGATTCGAGCGGCGGCGTCGACCGCGGCTGGCGCGGCGGCCCGAAGGGTCGCGGCCGTCACCAGGACAGCGCATCGTCGTTCCAGGCACCGACCGAACCGATCGTGCGTGAAGTGCACGTGCCGGAAACCGTCTCGGTTGCCGATCTCGCGCACAAGATGTCGATCAAGGCCTCCGAAGTCATCAAGGTGATGATGAAGATGGGCCAGATGGTCACGATCAACCAGGTGCTGGACCAGGAAACGGCGATGATCGTCGTCGAGGAACTGGGCCACCGCGCGGTTGCCGCGAAGCTCGACGATCCGGAAGCACTGCTGGTCGAAGGCGAGACCACTACCGATGCGGAGCAGCTGCCGCGTCCGCCGGTCGTCACGGTGATGGGTCACGTCGACCACGGCAAGACCTCGCTGCTCGACCACATCCGCCGCGCGAAGGTTGCAGCGGGCGAAGCGGGCGGCATTACGCAGCACATCGGCGCATATCACGTCGAAACGCCGCGTGGCGTCATCACGTTCCTCGATACGCCGGGTCACGAAGCGTTCACGGCAATGCGTGCACGCGGCGCGAAGGCGACCGACATCGTGGTGCTGGTGGTGGCAGCCGACGACGGCGTGATGCCGCAGACGAAGGAAGCCATTGCTCACGCGAGGGCCGGTGGCGTGCCGATCGTCGTGGCGATCAACAAGATCGACAAGCCGGACGCGAACACGGATCGCGTGAAGCAGGAACTGGTGGCTGAAGGCGTCGTGCCGGAAGAATACGGTGGCGATTCGCCGTTCGTGCCGGTGTCGGCGAAGACGGGCGTCGGTATCGACGACCTCCTCGAGAACGTGCTGCTCCAGGCCGAAGTGCTGGAACTGAAGGCACCGGTCGAGGCGCCGGCGAAGGGCATCGTGATCGAAGCGAAGCTGGACAAGGGCAAGGGCCCGGTCGCAACGATCCTGGTGCAGTCCGGTACGCTGAACCGCGGCGACATCGTCCTCGCAGGCACGGCTTACGGCCGCGTGCGGGCAATGCTCGACGAGAACGGCAAGCCGACGAAGGAAGCCGGCCCGTCGATCCCGGTCGAAATCCAGGGTCTGTCGGAAGTGCCGGGTGCAGGCGAGGAAGTGATCGTGCTGCCGGACGAGCGCAAGGCGCGCGAAATCGCGCTGTTCCGCCAGGGCAAGTTCCGCGACGTCAAGCTGGCGAAGCAGCAGGCCGCGAAGCTGGAAAGCATGCTCGAGCAGATGGGCGAAGGCGAAGTGCAGAACCTGCCGCTCATCATCAAGGCGGACGTGCAGGGCTCGCAGGAAGCGCTCGTGCAGTCGCTGCTCAAGCTGTCGACCGACGAAGTGCGCGTGCAGATCGTGCACAGCGCGGTGGGCGGCATCAGCGAAAACGACGTCAACCTGGCAACGGCATCGAAGGCGGTCATCATCGGCTTCAACACGCGTGCGGATGCTCAGGCGCGCAAGCTGGCCGAGTCGAACGGCATCGACATCCGTTACTACAACATCATCTACGACGCAGTGGATGAGGTGAAGGCGGCAATGTCGGGCATGCTCGCGCCGGAGAAGCGCGAAGTCATCACCGGCATGGTCGAGGTGCGCCAGGTGTTCAAGGTGCCGAAGATCGGCACGGTCGCCGGCTGTATGGTCACCGACGGTATCGTCAAGCGCTCGTCGTCGGTTCGCGTGCTGCGCAACAACGTCGTGATCTTCACGGGCGAACTCGAATCGCTGAAGCGCTTCAAGGACGACGTGAAGGAAGTCAAGCAAGGCTTCGAGTGCGGCATGTCGGTGAAGAACTTCAACGACATCGTCGAAGGCGACCAGTTCGAAGTCTTCGAAGTGACCGAAGTCGCACGGACGCTGTAATCGTCGCGTAACGGCTCATGGGGCGGGGCAGGCTTTGGGCCTGTCCCGCCCATTTTCATGGTGGCGTGCTAATGGCGCGCCCCTTTATCCTGATAAACGGATCACGGATCGATCATGTCCAGGAAGCGTACTTCCCCCAATCGCAACGTTCAGATTGCCGATCAGATTCAGCGCGATCTGTCCGAACTCATCATGCGCGAGGTCAAAGACCCGCGCATCGGCATCGTGACCATCCAGAGCGTGGAACTCACGCCCGACTACGCGCATGCGAAGGTCTATTTCACGGCACTCACCGGCGATCCCGACAAGACGCAGGAAGCGCTGAACCACGCATCGGGCCACCTGCACAACCTGCTGTTCAAGCGTCTGCACATTCATACGGTGCCGACGCTGCATTTCCATTACGACCAGACGATCGAAAAGGCCGTGGAGATGTCGCGCCTGATCAAGGAAGCCAACTCGACGCGCGCGAAGGACGACGACGAAGCCGACGCCCCCGCGAAGGACGATTGAGCGCGCGCGCCCTATGACGACTGCAGCTCCCCAACGTCCACGCGTGCCGCGGCGCGCGCTGGACGGTGTGCTCCTGCTCGACAAGCCGGTCGGCCTGTCGAGCAACGACGCACTGATTCGCGCGAAGCGCCTGCTGCTCGCGAAGAAAGCCGGTCATACCGGCACGCTCGATCCGCTGGCTTCGGGCCTGCTGCCGCTGTGTTTCGGCGAAGCGACGAAGTTTTCGCAGGACTTGCTGGAAGCGGACAAGACCTACGAAGCGACGATGCGTCTCGGCGTGCGCACGACCACCGGCGATGCGGAGGGCGATGTGCTCGATACGCGCGAGGTCGCATGCGATCGTGCGGCGGTCGAGGCCGCACTCGCGCGCTTTACCGGCGAGATCGTGCAGGTGCCGCCGATGTATTCGGCGCTCAAGCGCGACGGCAAGCCGCTGTACGAATATGCGCGCGCCGGCCAGACCGTCGAACGGGAAGGTCGCAACGTGACGATCCATGCGCTCGATCTGCTGGCCTGCGAGTTGCCGGACGTGACGTTTCGCGTGACCTGCAGCAAGGGCACGTATGTGCGAACGCTGGCCGAAGATATCGGCGAAGCCCTCGGCTGCGGCGCGCATCTGACGATGCTGCGCCGCACGGGTGTCGGCGCGCTGACGCTCGAGCACGCGGTGACGCTCGACGCGCTGTCCGACGCCGCGGAAGGCGCGCGCGACGCGTGGCTTCAGCCGGTCGACGCATTGCTGTCGACGTTTCCGCTCGTGCGTCTCGACGAAACCAGCGCGAAGCGCTTCCTGCACGGCCAGCGCCTGCCGCTGTCGGCGCTCGATTCGATCGACGCAGCCGAGGGCGAGCGTGTGCGCGTGTACGACGCGCAGCGACTGCTCGGCGTGGCGCGCAAGGTCAATGGCGTGCTCGCGCCCGAACGCCTCGTCGTGACGGCCGCATGATGCGCGGCGCGCAAGCGCCGTCGTCGTAACGAAAAAAATGCCCGGTCGATTCGACCGGGCATTTTCTTTGGGGCGCACGGTCTCAGTCGAGCGCCGTGCTCAGTGTGCAGCCGATGCCGCCGCACCCGCATCGCCGCCGCCCGCGCGTTCGGGCTTCGTGATCCAGATCAGCCCGATCAGCAGCACGAAGATCGCCGCCGAGATGTAGAACAGATCGTTCACGCCGAGTTGCGCGGCCTGCTGCGTGGCCATGTTGTTGATCAGGCCGTGCGCCTGGTCCTGCGTCAGCCCGAGGTTGCGCATCTGCGTGACGGCCTGGTTGAACGTCGGGTTGTACGGGTTGGTCTGCTCGACCAGTTGCGCGTGGTGGAAGTTGTTCCGGTGATCCCACGCGGTCTGGAAGATCGACGTGCCGATGCCGCCGCACATGATCCGCACGAAGTTCGACAGGCCCGACGCCGCGGGAATGCGGTGGCCGGGCAGGCCGGACAGCGTGATCGACACGAGCGGGATGAAGAAGCCGGCCATCGCGATGCCTTGCACGAGCGTCGGCAACGTCAGCGACCATTCGTCGACGCCGGTCGTGTAGCCCGAGCGCATCCAGAAACACAGCGCGAATATCAGGAACGCGGCGGTCGCGATGTAGCGCGGGTCCGTGCGCGGCAGGAACTTGCCGGTCAGCGGCGACAGTAGGATCGCGAACAGGCCCACGGGCGCCATCACGAGGCCGGCGTCGGTTGCGGTGTAGCCGATCTGGGTCTGCAGCCACAGCGGCAGCAGCACGAGGTTGCCGAAGTAGAGCCCGTAGCCGACCGAGAGCGCGATCGTGCCGCCCGTGAAGTTGCGCATGCGGAACAGCGACAGGTCGACGACCGGAT
This sequence comes from Burkholderia sp. Nafp2/4-1b, assembly GCF_003635165.1. Lineage (GTDB taxonomy): Bacteria > Pseudomonadota > Gammaproteobacteria > Burkholderiales > Burkholderiaceae > Burkholderia. Next base: position 323,316 of record NZ_ML058606.1, read on the forward strand.
GTTCGGCGGTCAGCTCCCAGATCACGAAGAACGCGAACGAGATGATCGCGATGAGCGCGAGCGCGACGATCGTCGTCGATGCGAACCAGTCCAGATCCTTGCCCTTGTCGAGCATGATCTGCAGCGAGCCGACCCACAGCACCAGCAGCGCGAGGCCGACACCGTCGATCGGCGCACGGCGCACCGTCGATTCGCGCGTGCGATAGATCGACCACGTGGCCAGCGCGGCGGCGATGCCGACCGGGATGTTCACGTAGAAGATCCACGGCCACGAGTAGTTGTCCGAGATCCAGCCGCCGAGGATCGGGCCCGCGACCGGCGCGATCAACGTCGTCATCGACCACAGCGCGAGTGCCATCGGCGCCTTCGCACGCGGATAACTCGACAGCAGCAGCGATTGCGACAGCGGGATCATCGGCCCCGCGACCGCGCCCTGGAGCACGCGCGACGCGAGCAGGAACGGCAGGCTCGGCGCCAGCCCGCACATCCACGACGAGATGACGAACAGGATGATCGACGCGAGGAACAGGCGAACCTGGCCGAAGCGGTCGGTCAGCCAGCCCGTCAGCGGCACGGAGATCGCGTTCGCGACCGCGAACGACGTGATGACCCACGTACCCTGGTCGGACGACACGCCGAGGTCGCCCGAGATGGTCGGGATCGCGACGTTCGCGATGGACGTGTCGAGCACGTTCATGAACACCGCGAGCGATACCGCGATCGTCCCGAGCACGAGTTGCCCGCCTTGCAGCGGCGGGTGGGAGACAGGAGCCTGTGCCATGTCGGTAGTTTTTCCGGAGTCGGACGGTTACATCATCTTCGCGGCGGTGTTCGACTTCGCCGCGGCCGGTGCCGGCGCGTTGCCGCCGGCGTTCTCGGCGATGATGCGCGCGATCTCGGCGTCGGCTTCGTCGCCGTACTTCGCGAACACGTTGGTCTCGTAGACCGTGTTCTGCGCGTTGGCGAGCTGGTCGCCGCGCTCGTCCTTGATGTCGACGTCGACCTGCATCGACAGGCCGATGCGCAGCGGGTGCTTCTCGAGCTCCTTCGGATCGATCTCGATACGCACCGGCAGGCGCTGCACGACCTTGATCCAGTTACCCGTGGCGTTCTGCGCGGGCAGCAGCGAGAACGCCGAGCCCGTGCCGGCCGAGAAGCCGACCACCTTGCCGTGGTAGACCGCCGACGAACCGTAGATATCGGCCGTCAGTTCGACCGGCTGGCCGATGCGCATGTGCTTGAGCTGGACTTCCTTGAAGTTCGCGTCGACCCACACCGCGTTCAGCGGCACGACCGACATCAGCGGGTTGCCCGGCGACACGCGCTGGCCGACCTGCACCGAGCGCTTCGCGACATAGCCGGTGACCGGCGCGGGGAGCACGTTACGCGCGTTCGCGAGGTATGCGTCGCGAACTTTTGCTGCCGCGGCCATCACGTTCGGGTGCGATGCGATCGTCGTGTTCGCGGTGAGTGCGCGGTTCGATGCGAGCTGCTGTTGCGCGGCGTCGACCGATGCCTGCGCGGCGCGCACGGCGTCGCGTGCATGGGAGATTTCTTCCTGCGACACGGCGCCCGTCTGCGCGACGGCCACGCGGCGACGCAGATCGTCCTGCGCCTTCGACAGGTCGGACTGGCGCAGCGCGACTTGCGCGCGGTACTGGTCGTCGTTGACGAACAGGCCGCGCACCTGGCGCACCGTTTGCGCGAGGTTGGCTTCGGCCTGCTGCAGCGCGACCTGCGAGTCGGCCGGGTCGAGCACGACGAGCGGATCGCCGGCCTTGACCGTCTGCGTATCGTCGGCCTTCACGGCGATCACGGTGCCCGTGACCTGCGGCGTGATCTGCACGACGTTGCCGTTGACGTACGCGTCGTCCGTCTCTTCATGGAACCGTGCGACGAGGAAGTAGTACAGACCGTACGCGATGGCCGCGATCACGATGACCGCGATCAGCAGCGTCATCATCCGTTTGCGCTTCCCGTTGTTCTGCGACTGTGCGCTGGCGGCGTTTTGTTGAGGGTCGCTCATGGCGATTTTCTCCGTCCGTTATTTCGAGTGTCTGCGTAGTGGTGGCGCCGGATCAGTTGGCGGCCTGTCGGGTCTGCCGGTCGGCGTCGGGCGCGGCGAGCCGCGTGCCGGTCGCGTCGAACCCGCCGCCGAGCGCCTTGATCAGCGCGAGCTGCATGTCGCGCCGGCGCATCTTCAGGTTGGTCACCGTCTGTTCCGCTGCGAGGCGGTTGCTGTCAGCGGTCAGCACCTGCAGCTGCGGCGACAGGCCGGCCTTGTAGCGGATCACGGCGAGGTCGTACGCACGCGTCGACGCGTCGAGCGCGCGCTGTGCGTCGTCCATCTGGCGATCGACCGCGCGGATCGACGCGACCTGCGTCGCGACGTCGTTCAGCGCGCTGATCAGCGTCTGGTTGTAGTTCGCGACCGACAGGTCGAAGTCCGCATAGCGGCCCTTGAGCTGCGCACGCAACGCGCCGGCATCGAAGATCGGCAGGTGGATGGCCGGGCCGAACTGCGCCTGGCGGCTCGCGAAATTCAGGAATTTGCCCCAGCCGAACGCATCGAAGCCGAACCCGGCCGTGAGGTTCACGTCGGGGAAGAACTCGGCCTTCGCTTCCTTTACGTCGTGCATCGCGGCCTCGACCTGCCAGCGCGCGGCCACGATGTCGGGGCGGCGCGACACGAGGTCGGCCGGCAGGTTGCCGGGCAGCGCGACTTCGGCGGTCGGGTTCACCACCGGCGCGGCGATCTGCAGGCCGCGGTCCGGCCCCTTGCCGAGCAGCGCGGCGAGCTGGTAGCGCACGGTCGTGATCTGGCCGTCGAGGTCGGACAGCGACGCTTGCGTCGTCGCGATGTTGCCGCGTGCGGTCTGGCGTTCCACGTTGGTGTCGAGGCCGGCCGACACGCGGCCGTCGGTGATCTTGCCGACCGTCTGGCGGTTGTCGATCTCGCGCTGCGCGATGTCGCGCAGCGCATACAGCTGCGCGAGCGAGTTGTAGGTGCGCGCGACCGACGACGCGAGCGTGATGCGCGCCTGCTGCATGTCGGCTTCGGCGGCCTTTTCCTGCGACACGGCCGTGTGCAGCCGCTCGCGGTTCTTGCCCCACAGGTCGAGATCCCACGACGCGCTCGCGAGCGCGTTGTTCTCGCTATACCACTGGCCGCCGTACGGGGGCGGGAACAGCGCGTTCGACGAATACAGCTCGCGCGTCCACGAGTAGCTGGCTTCGGCCTTCGGCATCAGGTTCGAGCGCGACGTTTCGATGTACGACGACGCCTTCGCGATGCGCGCCTGCGCCTGCGCGATCGACGGGCTGCCCTGGAGCGCCTCGTCGATCAGCTTCGGCAACTGCGGATCGCCGAACTGGTTCGCCCAGTCGAGCGCCGGCCATTGGCCGCCTTGGGCCGGCAGGCTCTGGGCCGTTTCGAATTGCGACGCGGGAGCGATCTGCTTGTCGCTCTTGATGCCGATGTAGTTTGCGCAGCCCGCCAGCGCGAGCGCGGCCACCGCGGCAGCGACGGCGGCGCGGCACGACCCGGCGCGCACGGACAACGGGGAGGATTTCATCGCGCTGTTCCCTGACTCGGAATGAATGATGGACACTGCAAGGATTTCCTTACATTAATCTGTCAAAAGTTATTGTTATGGCAACTATTACGTGATGCTGCCGCCGGCGTTCTCGCAATAGTTGCTGAGAATGCGGCGCAGCATGCTCTTCAGGAAACCGACTTCTTCGGGCGTAAATCCGTCGAGCAACTCGTCGAGCACGCTGCGGAATACCGGCGGCAACCGCTCGGCAAGCGCGCGGCCTTCGTCGGTCAGTTCGAGGCGCACGACCCGCCGATCCTCGATGCTGCGCACGCGGGACAGCAGGCCGCGTTTCTCGACACGATCGAGCAGGCGCGTGACCGCGCTCGCGTCGATCCCGTATTCCCGCGCGAGTTCGGCGGCCGTCGAGCATTTGCCGACCGCGATCATGAACAGCATGCTCGCCTGGGTCCCGGTAATGCCGAGCTCTTCCTGCGTGCGCTGCGTGACGAGGTTGGTCATGACCGACTTCACACGCGACATCAGATAGCCGACGCTGTCGTTCATCTGATACGTGGACAGCGGCGAAACGGGCGGTTGGGAAGGAGAATCCGACATAAAACCCTGAAGCTGCAATAGTTGACTAGGCAGCAGTATAGGCGCTATATGCTTGCCGCGGCAAATATTAATCGAACGGGCGAGTGCCCGCTTCGTACGACGAAATTCCCTTGCCAGCGGCAGGGTTTTGGGGGCGTCGGCAGCGGTGTCGGCCGGCCGGCTTGCGGCTCCGGTGCGCGGGCAGGGGCGCGCCGTGCGTCGCGTTACAACTGCCGTCGGGCTTTCGACATTCTCACGTGCTATAATTTGCGGTTTCCAAGCTGCAACGCGCGCGCACGTGTCCCGGTGACAGACGAGCGTGCGCGTTTGCGCGTTCAACGATTTCAGGTTTCTATGACCCGCGCCCTTCGCAATATCGCCATCATCGCTCACGTCGACCACGGCAAGACCACGCTCGTCGACCAACTGCTCCGCCAGTCCGGCACTTTCCGCGAGAACCAGCAGATTGCCGAGCGAGTGATGGACTCGAACGACATCGAAAAAGAGCGCGGGATCACGATTCTCGCGAAGAACTGCGCGGTCGAATACGAAGGCACGCACATCAACATCGTCGACACGCCGGGGCACGCGGACTTCGGCGGCGAAGTGGAGCGTGTGCTGTCGATGGTCGACTCGGTGCTGCTGCTGGTCGACGCCGTCGAAGGCCCGATGCCGCAGACGCGCTTCGTCACGAAGAAGGCGCTCGCGCTCGGCCTGAAGCCGATCGTCGTCATCAACAAGATCGATCGTCCGGGCGCGCGGATCGACTGGGTGATCAACCAGACCTTCGACCTGTTCGACAAGCTCGGCGCGACTGAAGAGCAGCTCGACTTCCCGATCGTCTACGCATCGGGCCTGAACGGCTACGCGTCGCTCGACCCGGCCGCCCGCGAAGGCGACATGCGCCCGCTGTTCGAGGCGATCCTCGCTCACGTGCCGGTTCGCCCGGCCGATCCGGAAGCGCCGCTGCAGCTGCAGATCACGTCGCTCGACTTTTCGACGTACGTCGGCCGGATCGGCGTCGGCCGTATCACGCGCGGCCGCATCAAGCCGGGCCAGCCGGTCGTGATGCGCTTCGGCCCGGAAGGCGACGTGCTGAACCGCAAGATCAACCAGGTGCTGTCGTTCAAGGGCCTCGAGCGCGTGCAGGTGGAGTCGGCGGAAGCGGGCGACATCGTGCTGATCAACGGTATTGAAGACGTCGGCATCGGCGCGACCATCTGCGCGGTCGACACGCCGGAAGCGCTGCCGATGATCACCGTCGACGAGCCGACGCTGACGATGAACTTCCTCGTGAACTCGTCGCCGCTGGCAGGCCGCGAAGGCAAGTTCGTGACGAGCCGCCAGATCCGCGACCGTCTGATGAAGGAACTGAATCACAACGTCGCGCTGCGCGTTAAGGATACCGGCGACGAAACGGTGTTCGAAGTGTCGGGCCGCGGCGAACTGCACCTGACGATTCTCGTCGAGAACATGCGCCGTGAAGGCTATGAGCTGGCCGTGTCGCGTCCGCGCGTCGTGATGCAGGAAATCGACGGCGTGCGCCACGAGCCGTACGAGCTGCTGACGGTCGACGTCGAAGACGAACACCAGGGCGGCGTGATGGAAGAGCTCGGCCGCCGCAAGGGCGAGATGCTCGACATGGCGTCGGACGGCCGCGGCCGCACGCGTCTGGAGTACAAGATCTCGGCGCGTGGCCTGATCGGCTTCCAGAGCGAATTTCTGACGCTCACGCGCGGCACGGGCCTGATGAGCCACATCTTCGACTCGTACGCACCGGTCAAGGACGGCTCGGTCTTCGAGCGCCGCAACGGCGTGCTGATTTCGCAGGACGACGGCGCGGCAGTGGCCTACGCACTGTGGAAGCTGCAGGATCGCGGCCGCATGTTCGTGAAGCCGGGCGACGCGCTGTATGAGGGCATGATCATCGGCATCCACAGCCGCGACAACGACCTCGTCGTGAACCCGATCAAGGGCAAGCAGCTGACCAACGTGCGTGCGTCGGGTACCGACGAAGCCGTGCGTCTGGTGCCGCCGGTCCAGATGTCGCTCGAATACGCGGTCGAGTTCATCGACGACGACGAACTCGTCGAAGTGACGCCGCAGTCGATCCGCCTGCGCAAGCGCTTCCTGAAGGAGCACGAGCGTCGCCGCGCGAGCCGCGAAGGCGCGGTTGACTAAGCATCGATCGTTCCTGTGCATCACGAAAGAGGCTGCCTTCGGGCAGCCTTTTTTGCATCTGCGCGATGCGCAACCGGGCAGCCCGCAAAACACTGTTCCCGATGGTCGTGGCAATCCGGCAAAACCCCGTCGTACGGTGCTTTCAGGCACGTTTCGGCGTGAACCCCGGTAACGGTTCTGTGATATGCTGCGCGCACGCAAGTTTTAGGTCCTTCCAAGCAAGACTTGATTCGCAATCCGCTAAACGGTCAGGCCGTGTCGCGGAAGGTTGAGTAACCCGCTATTTCTCGAGAAGCTCGAAGAAAGGTGAGCGTAAAATGTCAGATGTAATGAAGCAGTTTCAGCTGAACTCCTATCTGTTCGGCGGCAATGCTTCGTACGTTGAAGAACTGTACGATGCATACCTCAACAATCCGGCATCGGTGCCGGAGAACTGGCGAGAGTATTTCGACGCGCTGCAGAACGTCCCTGCAACCGACGGCTCGAACGCCAATGACGTCGCTCACTTCCCGATCGTCGAATCGTTCGCCGAGCGCGCGAAGGCCAACGCCTTCATCCCGCGCGAAAGCACGAGCAACCTGGCAACCGCGCGCAAGCAGGTTCACGTCCAGTCGCTCATCAGCGCCTATCGCTTCCTCGGCTCGCAATGGGCCAACCTCGATCCGCTGAAGCGTCGCGAACGTCCGGCCATCCCCGAACTCGAACCCGCTTTCTATGACTTCTCCGAAGGCGACCTCGACCAGACGTACAGCGCAAGCAACCTGTATTTCGGTTTCGACCAGGCTTCGCTGCGCGACATCGTCAAGGGCCTGCGTGACACGTACTGCGGCACGATCGGCGCCGAGTTCATGTACATCAGCGATCCGGAACAGAAGCGCTGGTGGCAGGAGCGCCTGGAGTCGACCCGCGCGACGCCGGCCTTCTCGATCGACAAGAAGAAGCACATCCTGAATCGCCTGACGGCCGCCGAAGGCCTCGAGCGCTACCTGCACACCAAGTACGTCGGCCAGAAGCGCTTCTCGCTCGAAGGCGGCGAAAGCTTCATCGCGGCGATGGACGAAGTCGTCCAGCACGCGGGCAAGAGCGGCGTGCAGGAAATCATCATCGGCATGGCTCACCGCGGCCGTCTGAACGTGCTGGTCAACACGCTGGGCAAGATGCCGGCCGACCTGTTCGCCGAATTCGAAGGCAAGCACGTCGACGACCTGCCGGCAGGCGACGTGAAGTACCACAAGGGCTTCTCGTCGGACGTGTCGACGGAAGGCGGCCCGGTCCACCTGTCGCTCGCGTTCAACCCGTCGCACCTCGAAATCGTGAACCCGGTGGTCGAAGGTTCCGCGAAGGCGCGGATGGACCGTCGCGGCGACGAAGACGGCCTGCAAGTGCTGCCGGTGCAGATCCACGGCGACGCGGCCTTCGCTGGCCAAGGCGTCGTGATGGAAACGCTGAACCTCGCGCAGACGCGCGGTTACGGCACGCACGGCACGCTGCATATCGTCATCAACAACCAGATCGGCTTCACGACGTCCGACCCGCGCGACGCGCGCTCGACGCTGTACTGTACCGACGTCGTCAAGATGATCGAAGCGCCGGTGCTGCACGTGAACGGCGACGATCCGGAAGCTGTCGTGCTCGCGATCCAGATCGCGATCGACTATCGGATGCAGTTCCACAAGGATGTCGTGATCGACATCGTCTGCTTCCGCAAGCTGGGTCACAACGAGCAGGACACGCCGGCGGTCACGCAGCCGCTGATGTACAAGAAGATCGCGCAGCACCCGGGCACCCGTGCGCTGTACGCCGAGAAGCTCGTGCAGCAGGGCGTGATCACCGCGGAAGACGCCGACAACTTCGTGAAGGCGTACCGCAAGGCGATGGACGACGGCCACCACACCGTCGATCCGGTCCTGTCGAACTACAAGAGCAAGTACGCGGTCGACTGGGTTCCGTTCCTGAACCGCAAGTGGACGGACGCAGCCGACACGGCCGTGCCGCTCGCCGAACTGAAGCGCCTGGGCGAACGCATCACGACGGTCCCGGAAAACTTCAAGGTTCACCCGCTCGTCGAGCGCGTGATCAACGACCGCCGCAACATGGCGCGCGGCGACCAGCCGCTCGACTGGGGCATGGGCGAACACCTCGCATTCGCGTCGCTCGTCGCATCGGGCTACTCGGTGCGCCTGACGGGCCAGGACTCGGGCCGCGGCACGTTCACGCACCGTCACGCGGTGCTGCACGACCAGAATCGCGAGCGCTGGAACGACGGCACGTACGTGCCGCTGCAGAACATCGCCGACGGTCAGGCGAAGTTCACGGTGATCGACTCGGTGCTGTCGGAAGAAGCGGTGCTGGGCTTCGAATACGGTTACTCGACCGCCGAGCCGAACACGCTCGTGCTGTGGGAAGCCCAGTTCGGTGACTTCGTGAACGGTGCGCAGGTCGTGATCGACCAGTTCATCTCGTCGGGCGAAGTGAAGTGGGGCCGCGTGTCGGGTCTCACGATGCTGCTGCCGCACGGCTACGAAGGCCAGGGTCCGGAACACTCGTCGACGCGTATCGAGCGTTTCCTGCAACTGTGTGCCGACCACAACATGCAAGTGGTCCAGCCGACGACGCCGGCGCAGATTTTCCACCTGCTGCGTCGCCAGATGATCCGCTTGTTCCGCAAGCCGCTGATCGTCGCAACGCCGAAGTCGCTGCTGCGCCACAAGGAAGCGGTGTCGGACCTGTCCGAACTCGCGAAGGGCTCGTTCCAGCCGGTGCTGGGCGAAACCGACGGCGGCATCGACGCGAAGAAGGTCAAGCGCGTGCTGGCATGCTCGGGCCGCGTGTATTACGACCTCGTCGCGCATCGCCGCGAAGCGAAGGCGAACGACGTCGCGATCATCCGTATCGAGCAGCTCTATCCGTTCGCGCACAAGCAGTTCGAAGCCGAAATGAAGAAGTACGAGAACGCGACTGAAGTGGTCTGGGTGCAGGACGAGCCGCAGAACCAGGGCCCCTGGTTCTACGTCGAGCACCACCTGAAGGAAGGCATGAAGGAAGGGCAGAAGCTGGCGTACAGCGGCCGTCCGGCTTCGGCCTCGCCGGCGGTTGGCTACTACGCGAAGCACTACGAGCAGCAGAAGGCCCTCATCGAAGGTGCATTCGGCCGCCTGAAGAGCGCATCGATCGCGAAATAACCGACGGCAAGCGAAACGGGAAGGCGCACCGCGCTTTCCCGTCTCTTTTGGCCGCCCGCGCGCGTCGCGCGGCGCATCGGCCAAAGGAATCGCACGAACCTCGTCACACCCCAGATTAAGCATCCAGGAAAATCACATGGCTATCGTAGAAGTCAAAGTCCCCCAGCTGTCGGAGTCGGTGTCGGAAGCCACCATGCTGCAGTGGAAGAAGAAGCCGGGCGAAGCAGTCGCGCAGGACGAAATCCTGATCGAACTCGAGACCGACAAGGTCGTCCTCGAAGTGCCGGCGCCGGCAGCGGGCGTGCTCGCGCAAGTGCTGCAGAACGACGGTGACACGGTCGTTGCCGACCAGATCATCGCGACGATCGACACCGAAGCGAAGGCAGGTGCTGCCGAAGCAGCGGCAGGCGCCGCCGAAGTGAAGCCGGCGGCAGCGCCTGCTGCAGCCGCACCGGCAGCACAGCCGGTTGCCGCCGCAACCGCATCGTCGGCAGCCGCATCGCCGGCCGCGTCGAAGCTGCTGGCCGAGAAGGGCCTGTCGGCAGGCGACGTCGCAGGTTCGGGCCGCGACGGCCGCGTCACCAAGGGCGACGCGCTGGCCGCAGGCAGCGCACCGAAGGCTGCTCCGGCCGCCGCACCGGCGAAGACCGCCGCTGCGAAGCCGTCGTTGCCGGAAGTGAAGGTGCCGGCGTCCGCGGCGACGTGGCTGAACGATCGTCCGGAACAACGCGTACCGATGTCGCGCCTGCGTGCGCGTATCGCCGAGCGTCTGCTCGAGTCGCAGCAGACCAACGCGATCCTGACGACGTTCAACGAAGTGAACATGGCTCCGGTCATGGAGCTGCGCAACAAGTACAAGGACAAGTTCGAGAAGGAACATGGCGTGAAGCTCGGCTTCATGTCGTTCTTCGTGAAGGCGGCCGTGCACGCGCTGAAGAAGTTCCCGCTGGTGAACGCGTCGATCGACGGTAACGACATCGTCTACCACGGCTACTTCGACATCGGTATCGCGGTCGGTTCGCCGCGCGGCCTGGTCGTGCCGATCCTGCGCAACGCGGATCAGCTGAGCCTCGCCGAGATCGAGAAGAAGATCGCCGAATTCGGCCAGAAGGCGAAGGACGGCAAGCTGTCGATCGAGGAAATGACGGGCGGTACGTTCTCGATCTCGAACGGCGGCGTGTTCGGCTCGATGCTGTCGACCCCGATCATCAACCCGCCGCAGTCGGCCATCCTCGGCGTGCACGCGACGAAGGAGCGCCCGGTTGTCGAAAACGGCCAGATCGTGATCCGTCCGATCAACTACCTGGCACTGTCGTACGACCACCGGATCATCGACGGCCGCGAAGCCGTCCTGTCGCTCGTCGCGATGAAGGACGCGCTGGAAGATCCGGCACGCCTGCTGCTCGACCTGTAAGCCGAGTCTCACTGCATTGACCCGTTCCGCAGGTTCGCGCGCACGCGCGAACCTGCGGGCGTACAAGTAGAAAGGATTGTCATGTCCAAGGAATTTGACGTCGTCGTGATCGGCGCCGGACCCGGCGGCTACATCGCCGCGATTCGCGCCGCGCAGCTCGGCAAGACCGTTGCCTGTATCGAGAAGTGGAAGAACCCGGCCGGCGCGCTGAAGCTCGGCGGCACCTGCCTGAACGTCGGCTGCATTCCGTCGAAGGCACTGCTCGCGTCGTCGGAAGAGTTCGAGAACACGTCGCATCACTTGGCCGACCACGGCATCACGGTCGACGGCGTGAAGATCGACGTCGCGAAGATGCTCGGCCGCAAGGATGCGATCGTCGAGAAGATGACGAGCGGGATCGAGTTCCTGTTCAAGAAGAACAAGATCACCTGGCTGAAGGGCCATGGCAAGTTCACCGGCAAGACCGACGCCGGCGTGCAGATCGAAGTGAGCGGCGAAGGCGAAGCCGAAGTCGTCACCGCGAAGAACGTGATCATCGCGACGGGTTCGAAGGCGCGTCACCTGCCGAACATCCCGGTCGACAACAAGATCGTGTCGGACAACGAAGGCGCGCTGACGTTCGACACGGTGCCGAAGAAGCTCGCCGTGATCGGCGCGGGCGTGATCGGCCTCGAGCTGGGCTCGGTGTGGCGTCGCCTGGGTGCCGAAGTGACGGTACTCGAAGCGTTGCCGGCATTCCTCGGCGCTGCCGACGAAGCGCTCGCGAAGGAAGCGGCCAAGCTGTTCAAGAAGCAGGGCCTCGACATCCATCTCGGCGTGAAGATCGGCGACGTGAAGACGACCGCCGACGGCGTGTCGATCGCTTACACGGACAAGGACGGCAACGCGCAGACGCTCGACGCCGACCGCCTGATCGTGTCGGTCGGCCGCGTGCCGAACACCGATAACCTCGGCCTCGAGGCAATCGGCCTGAAGGCGAACGAGCGCGGCTTCATCGACGTGGATGATCACTGCCGTACGGCCGTGCCGAACGTCTACGCGATCGGCGACGTGGTGCGTGGCCCGATGCTCGCGCACAAGGCGGAAGACGAAGGCGTGCTGGTCGCGGAAGTGATCGACGGCCAGAAGCCGCACATCGACTACAACTGCATTCCGTGGGTGATCTACACGTACCCGGAAATCGCATGGGTCGGCAAGACGGAACAGCAGCTGAAGGCCGAAGGCCGCGAGATCAAGTCGGGCAAGTTCCCGTTCTCGATCAACGGCCGTGCGCTCGGCATGAACGCACCGGACGGCTTCGTGAAGATGATCGCGGATGCGAAGACCGACGAACTGCTCGGCGTGCACGTGATCGCGGCGAACGCGTCGGACCTGATCGCGGAAGCCGTGGTGGCGATGGAATTCAAGGCGGCGTCGGAAGACATCGCCCGCATCTGCCATCCGCACCCGTCGATGTCGGAAGTGATGCGCGAAGCGGCGCTCGCCGTCGACAAGCGCTCGCTGAACAGCTGAGCGCGGTCTAGCGCCGGCCGGCCATCGGCCGGCGCAGCCGTCTCATGACGAAGGCGGGCGGGGTTTCCCGCCCGCCTTCGTTTTTTCCGGTTTGCCCGATGAACGTCACCGAATACTACACGCGCGAATTGACCACGCGCGGCTATCAGTCCGATCCCGCCCAGCGCGCGGCCGTCGATCGCCTGCAATACTGCTTCGACGAATGGGTCGAGTACAAGGCGCGCCGCTCGAACGCGTTCAAGAAGCTCATCAATCATCCGGACCTGCCGCGTGGCGTGTACATGTGGGGTGGGGTGGGCCGCGGCAAGAGCTTCCTGATGGACAGCTTCTACGCGGTGGTGCCCGTGCAGCGCAAGACGCGTCTGCATTTCCACGAATTCATGCGCGAAGTGCACCGCGAACTCGAGGAACTGAAAGGGCAGGCCGATCCGCTCGACGAGCTTGCACGACGCATCGCGAAGCGCTACCGGCTGATCTGCTTCGACGAATTCCACGTGTCGGACATCGCGGACGCGATGATCCTGTACCGGCTGCTCGATCGCCTGTTCAACAACGGCGTGCAGTTCGTGATGACGTCCAACTACGATCCCGACGATCTGTATCCCGATGGCCTGCATCGCGACCGCATGCTGCCGGCGATCGCGCTGATCAAGGAAAAGCTCGACGTGCTGAACGTCGACGCGGGTGTCGACTATCGCCAGCGTACGCTCGCGCAGGTGCGGATGTATCACACGCCGCTCGGCGCGGACGCCGATCGCGAACTGCGTCATGCGTTCGCGAAGCTCGCCGCGGTGCCGGACGAAAGCCCGCTCCTGCACATCGAGAAGCGCGAACTGAAGGCGCTGCGCAAGGCCGACGGGGTGGTCTGGTTCGATTTCGCGACGCTGTGCGGCGGCCCACGTTCGCAGAACGACTATCTCGAGCTGGCCAGCCGTTTCCACGCGATCGTGTTGTCGGAGGTGCCGCAGATGTCGCCGCGGATGGCGTCCGAGGCACGGCGCTTCACGTGGCTCATCGACGTGCTGTACGACCACAAGGTGAAGCTGCTGATGTCTGCTGCGGTGCCGGCGGAGCAGTTGTACATCGAAGGGCCGATGGCGAACGAGTTCGCGCGCACGGTGTCGCGGATCGTCGAGATGCAGTCGAAGGAGTACCTCGAAACGCCGCGTCGCATCGTCGATACCTCGCTGACCTGATCGCAGTTGCCGGCAAGTGCCGGACTTCAAACGTCAATTCCGGTCAAATTCTCGCAATCTCGGGGTATTTTCGGACTTGTCTTATGTTCACCGTTGAGGTCGGCCGATATCGTTGTGTCATGGTTCCTAAGGCTGGAGATGTCCATGACACCGTATCGCGATCTGACCGACCAGGAGTGGCGCTGCGTCGTACCGCTTCTTCCTGACATGCAACCGCGCACCGAGTTGCGCGGTCGACCATTGGCCAACACGCGCGCCGTCCTGAACGGCGTACTCTGGGTCATTTATAGCGGCGCGACGTGGTCCGCGATGCCGCGTCGCTACCCGTCGTACCAAACGTGCCATCGCCGCTTCAAGGTGTGGCACGAGACCGGCACGTTGATGCAGGTGATGCACGCGTTGTATGGCGACGCAGGCGTGAAACTGTGCAACCAGCTGTCCACGCGGATGCGCAAGCACGCGCAATCGAAGGCGGCGGAAGTGCGGAGTGCGGCGGCACCGGTGTATCGCGCACCGGGCGGCTGTGCACCGGATGCACTGAAGCACGCAGCGTGATGTCGACCGGTTTTCTTCACGTCGACATCCAAACAAAATCGGCCTGACGACGTCGTCGCAGGCCGATTTTTTATTGCGTCACGAATGTCGACGCATGCCGCGTTATTGCGCGCGAACCCATGTCTGCGACCGGCCGAGCAGCGATACGCCGATGTAGCCGCGCACCACGAGTTTCTGGCCACCGTCTTCCAGCGCCATCTTGCACTTGTAGACCTTGCCGTTTTCCGGGTCGAGAATGTTGCCGCCGTCCCAGTGGTCGCCGTCCTTCTTCATCGCCTTGATGATCGTCATGCCCTTGATGAGCTGATCCTTGCGCTCGTCCGTGCATGCGGTGCAGCGGCGATCGGGCGTGTCGTTGGCGCCGAGGCCCTTGACGACCTTGCCCGACAGCGAACCGTCGCCGTCATCGGCGATCTGCACGAGCGCCTTCGGCTGATGCGTGTTGTCGTCGATCGTCTGCCACATGCCGATGGGGCTGTCGGCTTGCGCGAACGTGGGAGCGGCACAAGCGAGCAGCGCACTTGCGACGGCCAGTGCACGCAGCGGGCGGGTCAGTTGAATCATTGTCTTCCTCCTTGTTTCGTGTCGTGTTCGATGTGCCCGCACGACCGTCTGCATGGGGCGGTGGCATGTTGCGAGCTTTCCCAGAATACGTGAAACCGCGCGCGGCGTTTTGATAGAGGGGACTCTAATCGAAACAGCCCGCGAGACGCGGGCTGTTTGGTGTCCGATCAGTTGAGCTGATACGAGAACGACGCATTCACGCGGGGGCTGCGCGATGCGCTTTCGACCGGCGCGTCGCCGACCGGCTTCGCGATATTCAGATCGAGACTGTAGTAGCGGCTGTCCGTAAACCGCACGCCGATACCGACCGACGACAGGCGACTCGGCGACGGCGTACCCGTGTGCAGATACACGCGCGCCATGTCGTACGCGATGTACGGTATGACTGACTTCATATACGTCCAGCCGGGCGTGAAGCCGCGGTTGACCTCCAGCGACATCCCCCAGCCCGAGTCGCCTGACGTTTCGCCCGGCTGGTAGCCGAGTGCATAGCGCGTCGAACCGAACGAGACCTGCTCGGACGTCGGCAGCGAGTCGGGGCTGTACTGGCCGCTGAGCGAGACCGACGTGCCGATCTTGAACGGCCATTCGTTGGTCTGCGTGAAGGTCGCGCCGGTGCGCACGAACGTCAGCGAAACGGGGCTGTCCGACGACGTCGTGTTCGAGCCGATCGTCACGTCCTGCGCTTTCGACGCGCCCAGAATGTTGAAACCCTTTGCGACATTGACGCTCAGCTTCTGCACCTGCTTGGCCGACACGCTCGTGTAATCGAGCTGCATCTGCAGCACGCGAACTTGCGAGCGCGTGTCGATGCTGTTGCCGTTGATCTTGCTCTGGTAACGGTCCTCGTTGTGCGACGCATAGCCCGACACGGTGCCGAGCAGGCTGCGCTGGTTGTTCAGCAGCAACGGATAGGATGCCGAAAGACCGAGCTTCTCGTTCTTGACCGTGCGCTCGACCGACGACGGCAGGCCGGGGTTGTCGGTCGGCTTGCCGCGATAGGTGCTGGCGTCGAGGCGCGTGACGAGGCCGCTGCTGCCGACCGGCACGGAGCCGCTGAACGCGACGTAGGTCTGCTTGTCTCGTCCCGGCGGTACCAGCGCGGAAATGCTCAGTTGCTCGCCGAACGACGTGAGGCCGTTCTCCGTCGCGGTGATGAGACCCTGCACGCCCGGGTGATTGAAATCGATGCCGGTACTGACATTGAACGCCTTGCGGTCGACGTCCAGGTCGAGCGTCGTTGCACCGTCGGTTGTTTGCGGCGGCGGCACGTTGGCCTTCACCGTGACGCCCGGCAGCAGTCCGAACGTATTCACGTAGCGTTCGAACGTTGCGCGCCGCAGCGGGCGGTCGGCCGTGATGTGCGCGGCGATCGCGCGGATCTTCGATTCCATTGCGCCGGGCTTGCCGGTGACCTTCACGTCCGACACGTAGCCTTCGACGACCGTGACGCGCACCACGCCGTTCTCGAACGTCTGCGCGGGAATGAACGCGAACGACAGCGCATAGCCGCGATCCTGGTACAGCTTGGTCACGCCGTTGGCGGTTTCGATCAGCTCGCCGATCGTGATGTCCTTGCCGACGAGAGGTGTGAAGCGACGCGAGATTTCGTCGAACGGCACCGACTTCACGCCTTCGACCTGGAAGGTCGTCGGCGTCAGGTGCCGCGACAGCAGCTCCTGTAGCTGCGGTGCCTGCGGCGCGACCTGCACGGTGACGCTCGGGCCTGTTTTCGGTGCGTTGATCTGCGGGAGGGAATCGAGCGGGTTACCTGCCGCGCGTGTCTGCGCGTGTGCCGTGCCTGCTGCCGCGATGGCGAGCAGCATCATCCAACTGTCGAGTCTGGATTTCATTGTTCTTCCTCGTAGGCCTTGCTTTTCGTCTTCTTTGTTATGCGCTCGCGCGACACACAGGGTGTCGCGCGCCGCGTGCCGCATTGCCGGTTGTGCTTGTACGGCCGCGCCTTCCGCTCCGGCTGCAAAGGCGCGACCGTCCTCCTTACTTGCCGACGCTGCCCAGCGTGCCCAACAGTCCCGTTACCGGCGCGAGGAGCCCCGTCGAGCCGCCTGACGATGCCGCACCCGTCGCGCCGCCGACGAGCGATGTGACCGGCGCGAGCGGATTCGACGAAGCCCCGGACCCCGCCGCACCGCCGACTGCTCCGGTGACAGTATTCAGCAAACCGGTGACGGGCGCGAGAGGATTTGCCCCGCCTGCGCCACCCGTTGCGCCGCCGAGCGTGCCCGTCACCGTCGATACGAGGCCCGTGACCGGCGCGAGCGGGTTGCTGCCCGCGCTGCCCGTGGCACCGCCGACCGCACCCGTGAGCGAACCGAGCGGCGTCGAGCCGAGGCCCGACAACAGGCCGCCCAGCGGGTTCGTCGAGCTGGAGCCCGACGACGAACCGCTCGGGACGGTCGCGGTCGAGCCGCCGACGAGGCTCGTGATCAGGCCGGGAATCGGTGCGGCGCCATTCGGGCCGTTCGGGTTCACGAGGCCGCCCGCGTTGGTCACGGTATTGCCGACCGAGGTCACGAGCTGGCCGACGTCGCCGACGAGCGGCTGGTTCGACGTGCCGGCGACCTGCTTGCCGGCCGAGCTGATTGCACCGCCGATCTGACCCAGCAGGCCCGACACGGGTTGTCCGAGGCCGGTGGTCGTGCCGACCTGCTGCGTGACCTGGCCGGCGGTGATCACCAGCGGCGTGATCGCCGAGCTGAGCGGTTGCGTCACTTGCTGCACGGCGCCCGACGACAGCGTCGAGCCGATCGTCGTGCCGGCGGCCGACAGGCCGTTGGCGACGGTGTCGAGCACGGTGCCGACCGGCGTCGTGACAGGCGCGAGCGGCGCGAGCTGGCCGGTGCCGAGTGCCTTGACCGTCGAACTGAGGCCGGACACGGTGTTGCTCGTCGCGCCGACGACGTTGCCGAGACCGGCGACCGTCGTGCCGACCGGATCCTGGATCGAGCCGGTCTTCCCAAGCCCGTTGCTCAACGCATCGGCGGCCGCGTTGATGATCGTGCCGGTGCTCGAGACGGTGCTGCCGACGCCCTTCGTCACGCCGTCGCCGAGGCCCGGGACGCTGACGTTGCCGATCGTGCTGCCGAGATCGGTCGCGGTCTGGCCGAGCGTGGTGACAGCGCCCTTGGTGGCGTTGGGCGAGCCGCTGGTGCCGCTCGTTCCGCTGGTACCGCTCGTGCCACTCGAGCTGCCGCCGTTGCTGCTGGTCGGTGGCGTGCTGACGCTGTTGCCGCCGCAGGCGGACAGCAGGCAGGCTGCGGCCAGGGCGGTGAGGGGAGCGCGCCATTGGCGCAGGGCGAACGTCGTGATGGAGCGTTGCTGGGACATGATGGACTCCTCGCTGTCTTGTCGATGAATGGGTGTCGGGTTACTTGTGCGTGGCGCCGAGCAGGCCGCCAATCAGCGACGTGACGGGTGCGAGCAGGTTCGAGCCCGAGCCGGAGTTCGTGACGGCGCCCGTGCCGCCGCTCAGTGCCGGTGCGCCGGCCGTGCTGGTGACGGCGGGAACCGGAGCAGCAATGGGATTGCCGCCGGCCGTTACGCTGCCGAGGGCGCCGGTGACGAGGGCGGTTACGGGGGCGAGGGGGCCGCTGCTGCCGCCTGCCGCTCCACCCAGTGCGCCGGTGACGGTGGAGACGAGGCCGGTTACTGGGGCGAGGGGGCTGCCGCTGCCGCCTGCCGCTCCGCCGAGTGCGCCGGTGACGGTGGAGACGAGGCTGGTTACGGAGGCGATGGGGCTGCCGCCCGCTGCGCCGCCCAGCGCGCCGGTGACGGTCGACACGAGGCCGGTGACCGGAGCCAGCGGACCGCCGCTGGTGCCGCCCGTTGCGCCGCCCAGGCCGCCAATGCTCCCGAGGAGGCCCGTGAGCGGTGCGAGCGGATTGGTCACGCCACCGGTGCTGCCCGTGAGCAGGCCGCCCACTGCCTTCACGGTATTGCCGGCCGACGAAACGGTGTTGCCGAGGCCGGTCGTGACGGGGTTGCCGCCGGTCGATGCGATCACTGCGCCGCCCTGGTTCAGGCCGTTGCCGATCGTGCCGAGCAGCGTATTGACCGGGGCGCCGAGGCCGGTGGCCGTCCCGATCGTCTGCGTCGTCTGACCGACCATCGTCGTGATCGGCGTGATCGCCGAGCTGACCGTCTGCGTGACCTGCTGGATCGGACCGGTCGACAGCACGTTGGACAGCGTGGTGCCGCCGTTCGCTACCGCGTTGCCGACCTGCGTCACGAGGCCGCCGACGGCACCGGTGACGGGGGCGAGCGGCGACAGCGGGCCGTTGCCGAGACTCGTGACGAGGTTGCCGGTCTGCGTGACCGCACCGCCGAGCTGGTTCACGACGCCGCCCGTGCTGGCGACGGTGATGCCGACCGGATCCTTCGCTGCGCCGAGCTGGCCCAGACCGTTGCCAAGACCATTGCCGAGCGCCGTGACCGCGCCGCCGACGTTCTGGATGATGCTTCCTGCTGCCTGCGTCGTGCCCGGGTTGACGCCGGGCAGCGACTGGCTCGCGACGACGCTGCCAAGGCTCGACACGGTGCCGCCGAGGCTCGTGACGAGGTTGCTGTTGTTTGCGAGGAGGTTACCCACTGCATTCGACGACACCCCGGAGGTGCCGCTCGTGCCGCTGCTGGTTCCGCTGGTCGTCCCGCTGGTCGTTCCACTCGTCGAGCCGCTGGTGCTGCCGCTCGTCGAGCCACTGGTCGAGCCGCTGGTGCTGCCCGAAGTGCTGCCGCTCGTCGAACCGGACGTGCCGCCCGAGGTGCCGCCGCCCGACGTGGAGATGGAATCGCCACTGCCGCCGCTGGAGCCGCCGCTGATGCCCTTGCTGATGGAACCGGAACCGCCGCAGGCGGAGAGGGAAAGCATGGCTGCCACGGTGGCCGCGATCATAGTCGTCCGGAGCGTGCCATGAGGGATAACCTGAATGTCCATTTCGTCCTCGCATTGAAGCTGATGTTGTGTTGAGTGATGCGAGGATTACTCTGCAACTGTCGTGCCATTTCGACCGATGACGGTTCGACGATTGGTTTTAAACGCAGCAATTCCTTGTCGGAAAAGGAATTTGTGGAAATTGAAAGATTGTTGAAACTCTTTAAAAGCGGCTAGATGAGAACGGTTTCGGTCGCTTCGTAACGTAACGTCACACCATTGGCGTTACGCGTGCGGCGTAACGTGGGTGCGCGTGCCGGCCTGGCGGGTGGCCTGATTGTTTTACTGGTGGATTAGGTGTGCACATCTAACCTATCGTTAATCCTATGTGTAAGTCGTACCGAAACGCCGTACAAATACGGTGTGCTCGCGGAAAGTTTTTTCGATCCGGTCTTAAAAGAGGTTGGAAGTTAAATAGGTTCGGAGATAGAATCGGGAGCAGGTGTAAGCAAATGTACAGTTTGGTACACGACGTTCGAGGAGGATCACTATCGCGAATGTTAACTTGCATCAAATCATGATACATACCCCTCGGGGTGACATATAAAGAAAGCGCACCTGGTCGACGTTACATAGAAGTAGCGAACGACGTGGGGCAAGGGCCAGATATGCGGGGATGTACAACGTATAAAAGGCCAAAAAACGTACAGTACATACAGGCACGAGGAATTAAAAAATGAAAGCACTCATCAAGCGCTTCCTTAAGGAAGAAGACGGGGTTACCGCGATCGAGTATGGGCTGATTGCGGGTCTGATTGCGGCCTTGATCATTACCAGCGTGACGACCATCGGCACGAAGATCGCGGCTCTGTTCTCCACGATTGCCAGTTCGTTGCCCTGACCTTTGCGGTTCGTTGGGGGCGGGCGGGCCGCGGTTGCGGCTCGCTTGCCGTTACATGGGCATGCGCGGTCGGTTGCGATATGGCATATCTCGTCAGCACCAGCCTTTTTTTTGCCTGGGCCGCTCTTGTTGCTGCCGGTGATATTCGATTTCGGCTTGTCCGGAATTCGCTGGTCATCTGCGGAGGCGTCGTTGCGCTCGTCAGTTCACTGATAAACGCAAATCCGTTTGGCATTTCAATCGGGCAGTCATTGATCGGCATGCTGGTCGGTCTGGTCAGTTTTTTCCCGCTTTTTGCGATGCGCTTCATGGGCGCGGCGGACGTCAAGGTGTTTGCGGTTCTCGGCGCGTGGTGCGGTTTGCCGATATTGCTCTGGCTGTGGGTTATTGCCAGCCTTGCTGCCGGATTGCACGTGCTTGCGTTGATGCTGCTCACTCGTACTCCGCTTGGCGCGTTGTGGGTGCGCGGATTGCCGGCAATGGCGCTCAGTGGCCGGCGCTCGACACCTTACGCGGCGTGTCTCGTCATTCCCGCTGCAATTTGGCTGGCCTATCTCGTGGTGACCTGGAGCGGGCGATGAAACGACAGTATCGACCGGGCGCGCGCTTGCGGGAGCAGGGGGCAACTGCTGTCGAGTTTGCGCTGGTATTTCCGCTGTTTTTCCTGATTCTGTACGCGATCGTGACATTCGGTCTGATCTTCGCGGTTCAGCAGGGGCTGACGCTCGCGGCGACCGAGGGTGCGCGTTCCGCGCTGAACTATGTCTATGAGGCGAACGGTTCGGGCACGCAGGCACTGACGGACCGCGCGAGCGCGGCAAAGGCGACCGCCGTCGGCCTCACTTCGTGGCTGACCAATGTCCAGATACCGACGCCGGTATCGGGCGCTTGCAGCTACGACCCGACGATGTATTGCGTGACGGTCACGGTGACCTATCCATACCAGGCGCATCCGTTGGTTCCGTCGTTGCCCTTGCTCGGTTTGGTCACGCCGAAGCAGCTTACGGGCAAGGCCACCGTCCAGATCAATCCGGCAACCATCCTATGAGCCGCGCAGCACACACGGCGGGTCACCTGCACGCAGCGGTGCCCACGCTCGAACATAACAACATCAATCTACGGCACCGACATTCACCATGGCCAACAACTTGACGAAGATCATCGCGGGGCTGCTGATCGCAATCGCTGTCCTGCTCGGGATCTATGCATGGACGCTTGGCCGCGCGCCGGCCCATCCGCCGGTTGAGGCGATGTCCACTGCAACGGCGCAGTCGGTGCCGATCGTCGTGGCGGCACGCCTGCTGCCGGGCGGTCAGCCGATTCCCGCCGACGCATTGAAGCTCGCGCAGGTTCCCATGCTGCCGACGGGCGGGTTCAGCGATCCGACGCCGCTCGTCGGTCGCGTGCCGGCAAACGACATTCCTGTTGCTGCGCCGGTGCTCGAAGGCGGGTTGACTTCCGGGCTGGCCGATCAGGTGGCACTCGGCGAGCGCGCCGTCGCCGTCAAGGTCGACGAAACCAACGCTGTCGGCAACCGGTTGCGGCCCGGCAATTTCGTCGACGTGTTCCTGAATCTGCGGCGCGACGGTTCGGGGGGCGCGCAGGCGAACTCGGAGATTCCCGGTACGCAGGCACGCCTGCTGTTGTCGAAGGTTCGTGTGCTGTCGTTCGGCGATGCAACCTCGGATCGGGACGGCGGCGGCGGGCCGAGCGGCGCGGTGCGGACCGCGGTGCTCGCCGTGCCGACGGCACAGGTCGATGCACTCACGCTGGCAGAAGCAAGCGGCCGCCTGACGCTCGCGCTGCGCAATCCGCGCGACGCCGACGTCGCGACACGGACGGTTGCAGTTCGTACGGGGGGCGGCGACGCGACGCCATCGGCGCTGGCCGCGAGCGGGGTTTGGCTGGACGACCTGTCGGGCGGGCGTGCGCGCTTTGCACTGCGCGCCCCGGCTGCCGCCCCGCGGGCGCCCATCATTGCCCGGGGAGGCGGAAGCAGCATCGAAGTCATTCGTGGCGGGCGTGCCGAAACGGTTGCCTATTGACATCAACATACGATCATCGACAGCAGCTACGGAAGAGAGAGGGCCGCGCGACGGCCTCCGACACAATGACAAAGAAACTGATTGCATACGCGATTGCTATCTGGGCCATGACTTTTGCCGTCCTGAGCGGGGCTGCCGGGACAAACGGGTCGATTGACCTGGCGGTCGGCTCGCAACGACAGGTAGCGGCGGGTCGCTCGCTGCAACGGATCGCAGTGGGTGATCCGGCCGTCGTCGACGTGCTGGTCATGAAGGGCAGCCATGCAGGGTCGGTGCTGCTGGTCGCGAAGGCACCGGGTTCGACGAACGTGCTGTTATGGGAACGGGGGCGCGACGAGCCGACGGTATGGAACGTCAATGTCGTGGATGCGGCGGCTCAGGCAGTACTCGATGGTTCGGGGCCGAAGGTCAAGGCCTATGGCGGTACCGCGGTCCTGTCGGGCTCCGCGGCATCACTCGATGCCCACGAACGCGCCGCGGCCATCGGCAAGCGGATGGGCGGCAAGGACGGCGCCGTGATCGACGCATCGACGGTCGGTAACCGGAGCGTCGTGCAGGTCGACGTGCGCGTCGTCGAATTCAGCCGCTCGGTGCTGAAGGACGCGGGGCTCAACTTCTTCAAACAGAGTAACGGGTTCGCCTTCGGCGCGTTTTCGCCGGGCGGCCTGCAGTCGGTGACAGGCGGCGCGACGTCGGGTTTTCAGGCGACGGGCGGGATCCCGATCGCATCGGCCTTCAACCTGGTCGTGAATTCCGCCGGTCGCGGCATCTTCGGCAATATCTCGATTCTCGAAGCGAACAATCTGGCTCGCGTGCTTGCGCAGCCCACGCTGGTGGCGCTGTCGGGGCAGAGCGCGAGTTTTCTCGCCGGCGGCGAAATCCCAGTGCCGGTGCCGCAGGCGCTGGGCTCGACGGCGATCGACTGGAAACAGTACGGCGTTGGCCTGACGCTGACGCCGACCGTGCTGAGCCAGCACCGGATCGCGCTGAAGGTCGCGCCTGAATCGAGCCAGCTCGACTTTCAGCACGGCGTAACGATCAACAGCGTGTCGGTGCCGGCCATCACGACGCGGCGCGCGGATACGACGGTGGAACTGGGCGATGGCGAGAGCTTCGTGATCGGCGGCCTGATCGACCGCGAAACGATGTCGAACATCAGCAAGGTGCCGGTCCTGGGCGATCTGCCGATCATCGGCGCGTTCTTCAAGTCGCTGAATTACCAGCAGAACGACAAGGAACTGGTGATCATCGTGACGCCGCATCTCGTGGCGCCGATCGCGAAGGGCGCGCCGCTGCCTGCGACGCCGGGCGAGTTGTCCGAGCAGCGCGACGGGCCGGTCTGGCGTTCGTATCTTGGCGGCATCGCGTCGCCGGATGCCGCGCCGGGATTTTCGAAATGACCGCACGGCGCGGCGTCGCGCGATATGGATTCGGGGGTATTCAACATGAACGCGAGAACCCAATCATTGGCTGAGCCCGCCGTGACAGACTATTTCGTATGCGCATCGCACCAGGACCAGCATCTCCGCTGGCTCGGCGACACGCTCGTCTCGGCCGGTACGGTGGAGGCCGTGTCGCTGGAGCCCGGCGCGCTGGCCCAGCGCATCTCGGGGCTCAATCCAGCGATCGTCTTCATCGATTTTTCCCGTGCGCACGCCGAAGCCAGTGCGGCAGCAGCAGCAGTGCGTCTTGCGCACCCGAGCCTGCCGGTCGTCGCGCTGGGCACGCTGGCGGAGCCCGAAAGCGCGCTCGCCGCGCTGCGGGCCGGCGTGCGCGATTTCATCGACGTATCGGGCAGTGCCGAAGACGCGTTGCGTATCACGCGCGGGCTGCTCGAGCATGCCGGCGCGGAACCGGCCAATCGCCACGGCAAGCTGGTCGCGCTGCTCGGCGCGCGTGCCGGGATGGGCGTGACGACGCTCGCATCGAACCTGGCCGTGTGGCTGCACAAGCGGGCGGCTGCCAACGTCGCAGGCGACGCGTCCGCATTCGGGGTTGCCACGCCGCATGCGCGGCAAACGGCGCTCGTCGACCTCGGCCTGCCGGCGGGCGATAGCGCGTTGTTCCTCAACACACGGTGCGAATTCCACTTTGTCGAGGCGGTGCGGAACCTGCGCCGCATCGACCGGACGTTCGTCAACACAGCACTTGCGCGACATTCGAGCGGCGTCGCACTGACGACGCTGCCGCCGAACCTTGCCGATTTGCGCGACGTGTCGTACGCGGCGTGCGTCGGTCTGCTGAATCGGTTGCGCGCGTTCTTCGATCAGCAGCTCGTCGATCTCGGCGGCTTTACCAACCTGGAGTTCGTCGCGCAGATTGCAGCCGTTGCCGATGAGGCGTGGCTCGTCTGCGATCAGGGCGTCGCGTCGATCGTTTCCGCGGTCGATCTGCTCGAAGGGCTGCGCGATGCAGGAGTCGATCTCGGCAAGACGCGTCTCGTCGTCAATCAGTACGACGCGGCGCTGAGCCTGACGCCGGCCCAGATCGCGGACCGGCTCGGCATCGCGTTGCTGACGACGCTGCCTGCGCGGCGTGTGTCGATCGCGCAGGCGGCGAACCAGGGCCGACTCATCGTCGACATGGCCGAGCGCGATCCTTATGTGCGCGCCCTCGAGCCGCTCGCGGAGCGACTGACAGGGACGGCGGCGGCCGGCAAGAACGCCGCGTCGGGCCTGTCCGTGCTCAAGCGTTTCATTCAACCTTCGTCCAAGCGTTCGTAAGCGATGGCACACGACATCCAATTTGCCGACGGCGCCGCGCCGTTCTCCCAGTCGCAGCAGTTCCATGACATCAAGAATGCCGCGCACGAGCACCTGCTGACGCGCATCGAGGAACTGGGGGCCGAATTCGGCCGTTGGTCGCGCCAGGCGATCAACCAGTTCGTCGATCTGGAAATCGACAGCTTCGTGCGTTTGCGCCGCATTCCGCTCAACGAGAACGAGGTGAGGGCGATTGCCGAGGCGCTGACCAAGGAGCTTGCGGGGTTCGGGCCGATCGAGGATCTGCTCGCCGATCCGCAGGTCGAGGACATCCTGATCAACGGCTACAACGATATCTACGTGTCGCGCCACGGGATCCTGGTCAAGCTGCCGATTCGCTTTACCGACAACGCGCACCTGCTGCGCATCGTGCGCCGCATCCTCGCACCGATCGGCCGGCGCCTCGACGAATCGAATCCGATGGTCGATGCGCGGCTGCCGGACGGCGGGCGCGTCAACGTGGTGATCGAGCCGTTGTCGATCGACGGGCCGGTCGTGTCGATCCGGAAATTCCGCAAGGATCCGCTGAAGCCGGCCGATCTGCTCGGCAACGGCACGTTCAATGCGGAGGTCGGCGCGCTGCTCGAGGCGGCGGTCGAGGCGCGCTGCAACATTCTCGTGTCGGGCGGGACGAGCTCCGGCAAGACGTCGCTGCTCAATGCACTCGCGTTCCACATTCCCGAGCCTGAACGCGTCGTGACGATCGAGGATACGGCCGAACTGTCGCTGAACCACCCGCATGTCGTGCGCCTCGAAAGCCGGCCCGGCGGCTTCGACGGAACCGGTGTCGTGTCGATTCGCGACTTGCTGCGCAATACGTTGCGGATGCGCCCGGACCGGATCATCGTCGGCGAAGTGCGCGGCGGCGAGGTGCTCGAGATGCTGCAGGCAATGAACACGGGGCACGACGGCTCGATGGGCACCGTGCATGCGAGTTCGCCGCGCGAGTGTCTCTATCGTCTCGAGATGCTGGCCGGCTTCGCCGGCTTCCAGGGCACGGAATCGAGCCTGCGCCGGCAGATAGCGAACGCGATCGACTTCATCGTGCAGATCGGCCGTCTGTCGAACGGGCGGCGCCGGATCCTGTCGATCACCGAGGTGACCGGACTGTCGGACAACATCATCGCGACGCAGGAACTCTATCGCTACGAGGCGCGTGTGACACCCGAAGGCGAAGAAGTCGACAACTGGGAGTCGCTCGGCATTCATCCGCACTCGCCGAAGCTCGCCCGCTTCCGTCAGACGCTGCAGGGCGGCTTCGGCGGCGGTGGCGGGTTCGGCGGCGGGTTCGGCCGCGGGGGCGGGGGTTTCAATGTATAGCGTGCTGGCAATGGCGCTTCTGCTCGCCGCCGCCGCGCTGTTGCTGTGGCGGCACGGCGAGATGAAGCGCGATCGCGCCGACGTGCAACGCTTCATCGACAGTCGGATCGACCCCGGTGCACGAGCGGGCGGCATGCCGCAGCGGGACACTCGGGTGGCGCCCCCCAACGCTGGCACCGCGGCCGTGACGGCACGCGTGGCGCCTGCCGTCCCGGCTTCGCAATGGGGGCGCTGGCGCGCAATCGCAACCGAGTATTTCGCCAACGTGGCAAGCCGTGCGGGAATCGAGGACGCACGCGGCAAGGCGCTGATTGCGCTGCTGGCGCTGATCTGCGCCGGGTTCGCTGCAGGCGACCGGGGCGGCTGGCTCGGCGGGATCGCAGCGCTCGTCTGCGGGGCCGCGCTGCTCGTGTTCTGGCTGGTGTCGCGGATTCATCGGCGGCGCCTGATGATCGTTCGCCAGCTGCCGTCGTTTCTCGATGGGATCGTGCGGTTGGTCACGCTGGGCAATAGCGTGCCGGCTGCATTCCAGGCCGCGCTGCAAACGACCGAGGTGCCGTTGCGCGGTTGCCTGGACCACGTGTCGAGGATGCTGCGCACGGGCGTCGAGATCGACCGCGCGATGATGCATGTCGCGAGCGTCTACCACACCAGGGAATTCGAACTGGTGGGATCGGTGCTGCGGCTTTCGGTCCGGTACGGCGGTCGCGCAGACGTCATGCTGGACCGGATGTCGACGTTCATGCGCGACCTCGAACAGGCCGAGCGGGAACTGGAAGCGATGTCTTCGGAAACGCGCCTGTCCGCATGGGTGCTCGTCATGCTGCCGATCGCGATCGGCAGCTTCGTCATCGCGACCAATCCGCTCTATCTGCAGTCGATGTGGAACGACTACACCGGTCGCCAGTTGCTGGTCCTCGCGTTCATGCTGCAGGTCGCGGGTGGAATCTGGCTTTACCACATGGCCAAACTCAGGTGACGGCATGACAGCCAATCAACTTGGTTCGCTTGCACTGGTGCTTGGCGCGCTGGGCATCCTGCTGCTGGCGGTGCTCGCGATCCGCAGTGCGAATGCGCACTCGCGCAGCGGCCGGACGCTGAGCGACGCGCTCGAGCGGCGACTCGCAACGCTGGCGGCCGCCAGCGCGCGGGCAGCCCAGGAGCCGGACGAGTCGTTGCGGAAAGATCCGGATGCGCGGCAGGCAACCGATCCATCGTCGCGCTTCGCGCGGGTGCAGGAGCGTCTGTCGGCGCTCGGGATGCGCTGGCTGGATACCGGCATCGGTCGGCTTGCCGTTGCCGAAGAGGACCGGCTGCTGCTCGAGCAATGCGGTTTTGTCGATACGCGCACGCGCGGCTTGTTCCTGAGTGCGCGGATCGCATGCTCGATCATCATTCCGCTCGCCTATATCGGCGTGGCCGGGCCGCACGTTGGCGGCTCGCAGTGGTGGCTCGGCGTGGGCATTTCGTTCATCGTCGGATTCATGGTGCCGAAGCTCTACCTGAGACGCCGTGCCGCGAAACGCAAACAATCCGTCGTCGACGAATTGCCGCTGCTGGTCGACATGCTTCGTCTGCTTCAAGGGGTCGGCCTGTCGCTCGACCAGAGCATCCAGGTCGTCACCAACGACTTCAAGGGGATGATGCCGGTGCTCTCATCCGAAATGGAGATTGCCCAGCGGCAGTTCGCAGCAGGGCGCACTCGCGAGCAGTCGTTGCAGCGGTTGTCGTCGGGCTTCGAAAACGAGGATCTGCGTGCCATCGTGCGATTGCTGATCCAGGTCGACAAGCATGGCGGCGCGGTCCAGGAACCGCTCAAGCAGTTCGGCGAACGCCTGCGCGAGGCGCGTCGCGCGATGCTGCGCGAGCGCATCGGCCGGCTGACGGTGAAGATGACGGGCGTGATGATCGTGACGCTGCTGCCCGCGCTGCTGATCGTGACGGCCGGTCCGGGGATGATTTCGGTGTTGCGGGCGTTGAGCCAGGCGCAGCGCTGACGCGGGGAAGGAAAGGGGCGGAAGATGAAACGCATCGATGAAATCGCGAAAGTAGCCGGCATGGTGGCCATGGCGAGCCTGCTCTGCGCGTGTTCGGCGTTCAAGGAAAGCGGGTACGGCGTCGGGCCGCAGGCCGAGCGGGCGGCATTGATGGACGCGGCGGCGCAGAAACAGGCGGCACCCGATACGCCCGGCATGTATCTGGGTCTGATCGAGCGGATGCAGTCGCAAGGGCTGTATTACGCATCGCTCGCGCATATCGACGCGTACGAGAAGCAGTACGGTGCGTCGCCGCAGACCATCCTGCTGCGCGCCGATGCGTTGCGCATGACCGACCAGCCGGCCGCGAGTACGGCCGTCTATACGCAACTGCTCAACACGTCGCTGGCCGCGCGCGGGTATCGCGGGCTGGGTCTGATTGCCGGTGCAGCGGGCGATTTCCCGCGCGCCGCGCAGGCTCTGTCGCAGGCGACGGTACTGGCGCCGACCGACGCCTCGACGCTGTCGGATCTCGCCTACGCGAAACTGCGCAGCGGCGATGTCGAAGGCGCGCGCATCCCGCTGATGAAGGCGGCCGAGCTCGATCAGAACAATCCGAAGATCATCAGCAATCTGGTGCTGTACCTGCTTGCGTCGGGCCGTACGCGCGACGCGCAGCGACTGATGGGGCAGCAGAAGCTTTCGGCCGACGTTCGCAACGACATCCGCGGCGACGCGGTAAAGATCGCGACGGCCGCGCGTACGTGGCGCCGCGCAGCGCCGTCGCCGGGTTCGGTCGCGGCGACGACGCCGCCGGTCGGCTCCGGCAGCGTGATCGACGTGTCGGGTACCGATGCCGCACGGCGGCCGTCGCCGGTCGCAAACATACAGGGATTCGATCCCACCGCGCCGCTGCTGCAGCGGTTCGCACAATGACAAAGCATCCGGGGGGAAGTGACATGACGAACGACAAACGTTTCATCGGCCGTCTGGCCGGGCTGCACCGCGGTATCGCACTGATTGCGCTGATGGGGGCCGCGACGGCCGCACATTGCGAGCAAGCGATGCCGCCTGCATCGGAAATCGGCGCTTCGACCGAGGCGCTGCTCGCGCTGCAGCGGGACAACCGTGCTGCTGGATCGGCACAGCCGATGCTCGGCGATGCCGCATCGCTCAGCTACCAGCGCTATCTCGACTCGTTCAAGCACCCGATTCCGGAGTCGATGGGGTCGCCGGTCAACACGAACGGCAACGGCGGGTCCGGCGGCCAGCATTCCATGCAATCGAATTGAGCGAGGCGGCAATGATCGCGGCTCGCCATCCATCAAATCGCCTGGCCCGACCGGGCCATGCCGCGCCGCGGCGCCAGCGGGGCGCGGTCGTCGTCATGGCGTCGGTATGGATACTGCTGGCGATGGTGATCCTCGGTTCGGTCGATATCGGCAACGTGTTTCTCGCTCGTCGCGACATGCAGCGCGTCGCCGATCTTGCGGCACTGGCCGCGGTCCAGAAGCTGAACGACACGTGTTCGAACGTGACGAGCGTGGCCACGAACAACGCATCGAAGAACGGCTTGTCCGTCGGCGGCACCACAACCTTGACGGCCGATTGCGGTTATTGGGCGCCGACGGCCACCGGGACGTCGAGCAGCTTCTATACGTCGAAGACGTCGATTCCCAAGCTCACCCAGCTGAATGCGGTCCGCGTCACGATTTCCAGATCGATGCCGTATTTCTTCTTCGGACCGACGCGCACCGTGACCGCCACGTCGACCGCGAAGGCGACCAACATCGACACCTTCTCGATCGGTGCGACGCTGGCCGCCGTCGGCGGAGTCGGTTGCTCAGGCGTGCCGACCGGCAATCCCGGCCTGGTCAATGCGCTGCTGGGCGCGCTGCTGCAAGGCCAGGGCGGTACGCCGCTGACGCTCAATCTCGCGTCCTACCAGGGGCTCGCGTGCGCGAACGTCAAGCTCGGCGATATCGCGGTCGCATTGCAGTCGCTGTCGGTCGGCAACGGGACGATGGGCGGGCTGGTCAATGCACAGGCATCGGTTGGCACGCTGCTCAAGGCAATGATTGCGGCCGTCGGAAAGACTTCCACGCTCGGCGCCACCGTGCAGTCGAGCGCCACCGGCGCGCTGAACAACATCCTGAACCTGAGCCTGCTCAGCAATACCAACATCAACGTCGCGAGCCTGACCTCACAGAGCGCCACGTCGCTGCTCAAGCTCGGTCTCGCGAATGCGCAGGCCGCGGCCGACGCGAGCGTGAACGTGCTCGATCTCGTGATGGCGACGGCACAGATCTCGCAGAGCGGCAAGCCAGGCGTCGCGATCGGCGCCAATGTGCCGCTGACGCTATCGAACGGCAATTCCGTATCGATCGTGCAGTTGCAGGTACAGGTCATCAGCCCGCCGACCATTGCGGTAGGCGAAGGCGGCAAGGACGCGACCGGCGCATGGCGCACGGTCGCGACGAATGCGCAGATCGGTCTCTATCTTCTCGTCAACCTCGGCGTGAATCCGTTGCCGGTCGTGGTGTCCGCGAATGTGTACCTGCCGCTCTATTTGCAGCTCGGTGCCGGCACCGCGACACTGCTGTCGACCAATTGCCTGACCTCGCCGAATTCGGCCACGATCAGTGCGCAACCGAGCGTCGCGAATCTCTGTATTGGCCAGCCTCCGCTCAGCGGGAACCTGCTCAACCTGCCGGCGACCTACAGTTGTTCGACGCCCGCCAAGATACTTGACGTGCTGGTGCTCGCTGGCGCAGTCGAGGTCTCGGCGACCATCTCCAACGTATCCGTGAACCTGGCCGGCAACACGGCCACCAACACGTTCTATGGACGCGGCGGAAGCGATCCGTCCTACTACTGGACCACCAACACGAATGCACTGGGTTCTGCCGTGAGCAATGCGTTGGCGGGTCTGAGCTCGGCCACGATTACACCGAAAGTGGATCTGCTGTTCGGGGTGCTCAGCGTCACGCTCACACCGGATTTCATTCCGAAACTGCTGGGGGTCCTGACCGGTATTCTGGGCCCGCTGCTGAGCGGGCTCGACGGTATCATCGAGCCGTTGCTGGATCTGCTGGGCGTCCAGCTCGGCGCCGCCACGGTGCATCAGATGTCGCTGACCTGCGGCGCTGCACAAACTGTCAGTAATTAGAGAAGCAAGACCATCCGATGAGAACCACGCCCGCAATCGCAGAACTCGACCTGTACGTCTGGGAAGGCAAGGCGGACATCGTCGACCGCGTTGCCCGCTGCATGGCGAGCTTCGACGTCGAAGTGATCCGTGCCGACAATGCGGAAATCTCGCCCGAGCGTGCCGCGTTGCGCCCGTCGCTCGCGATCATCAGCGTGACGATGATCGAAACCGGCGCCGCATTCCTGCGCGACTGGCAGGCCAACATCGGCATGCCGGTCGTCTGGGTCGGCGCGGCCCGCGACCACGACGCGTCGCAGTATCCGCCCGACTATTCGCACATCCTGCCGCTCGACTTCACGTGCGCCGAACTGCGCGGGATGGTCGGCAAGCTCGTCACGCAACTGCGCGCACACGCGGCCGAAACGCTGCAGCCGTCCGAACTGGTCGCGCACTCGGAGTCGATGCAGGCGCTGCTGCACGAAGTCGATACGTTCGCCGACTGCGACACCAACGTGCTGCTGCACGGCGAAACCGGCGTCGGCAAGGAGCGCATCGCGCAATTGCTGCACCAGAAGCATTCGCGCTACCGCGACGGCGAATTCGTGCCGGTCAACTGCGGCGCGATTCCGGACGGCCTGTTCGAATCGCTGTTCTTCGGGCATGCGAAAGGCTCGTTCACCGGCGCGGTTGTCGCGCATAAAGGCTATTTCGAACAGGCGGCCGGCGGCACGCTGTTCCTCGACGAAGTCGGCGACCTGCCGTTGTACCAGCAGGTCAAGCTATTGCGCGTGCTCGAGGACGGCGCGGTGTTGCGGGTCGGCGCGACGTCGCCGATCAAGGTCGATTTCCGGCTCGTCGCGGCCAGCAACAAGAAGCTGCCGCAGCTCGTGAAGGACGGCCTGTTCCGCGCGGATCTCTACTATCGGCTCGCGGTGATCGAGCTGAACATTCCGTCGCTGGAAGAGCGGGGCGCGGTCGACAAGATCGCGCTGTTCAAATCGTTCGTCGCGGAGGTGGTGGGCGACGAGCGGCTCGCGCAACTGTCGGATCTGCCTTACTGGCTCGCGGACGCGGTGGCGGACAGCTATTTCCCGGGCAACGTGCGCGAGCTGCGCAACCTTGCTGAGCGCGTCGGCGTGACGGTCCGGCAAACGGGCGGCTGGGATGCGGCGCGGCTGCAGCGGCTGGTCGCGCATGCGCGCAATTCGGCGCAGCCGGTGCCGGTCGAGAGTGCGGCGGAAGTGTTCGTCGACCGCAGCAAATGGGATATGAACGAGCGCAGCCGCGTGATCGCGGCGCTCGACGCCAACGGCTGGCGGCGCCAGGATACGGCCCAGCAGCTCGGCATCAGCCGCAAGGTGTTGTGGGAAAAGATGCGCAAATACCAGATATTCGACGAAGAGCCCGAGACCCGCGAAAGCGAGTAATTAATGAGATAAAATCGCGCTGAATTACAACGACACGGGCGGGAATCTAAATTCATGAGCCATATGACGGGGTTGGGGCGGGCGTGTGTGTTGCTCGCCATGATGGGAGGCATGCAGGGCGCGTCCGCGCAGGGGTTGGCGGGCAATGCGGCGCCGGCGGTACAGCAGGCGTCGGCAACGGTGGCGGCGATTCCGGTGATCGATCAGCAGGTCCAGACGTCGGTGCAGCCGCAGGCAGGCGAGTCGAGCGGCCCCAGCACGGTTGACGAGCTGCAGCGCCAGATCCAGGCGCATTCGCTGACGGAAATGCGCACGAGCTACAACGGCAGCTACGGCGCGAGCCTGCTGTTCAGCGTGAAGGACGGTTCGTATTTCGTCGCGCTGTTCCAGCAGAAGGCGTTCTGGCGCGTGATCAAGACTCACGACGAAACGCGGGCGGAAGCGATCTATCGCGATTTCTCGCGTCAGGCGGAACGCCTGGCCGTCAACGAGCTGCGTGCGGCGAAGCTGGAATCGCAGAAGGCGCAGATGGACCGGCAGATCGAAGTGACGCAGGAGCGGGCGCGGCGTCTGCAGGCCGACATCTCGATCGCACGGGAGCAGCAGGCAGCGGTCGCGGATCGCCAGAAGAACGTCCGCAACGAAACGGCGGCGCTCCAGGCGCAACAGGCGGAGCTTCAGTCGCAACTGCGCGCATTGCAGCAGCAGGTGCGTTCGCTGCAGCGCCAGGCCGACGCAGGCTTGCCGACGACGGCACGCTGAGCGATCACGGCAGGGCCGGTGCGGCGCCATGCCGCGCCGACCCACCAGCAAAAAGGGCAAGCCGTTTGGCTTGCCCTTTCGTTTTACTGGCCGTCCGGCACGATTCGCCGGCGGCGCGTGACGATCACCGGCCCGTTGCCGCCGCGGTCGGGCGACGACGTGTTGCCCGACGCATCGCCTGCATCGCGCGGCGCGCCATAGCTTTCACGCGGTTCGCGCGGGGCGCCGTAGCCTTCGCGGGGCTCGCGCGGAGCACCGTAACCCTCGCGCGGTTCGCGGGAACCGTAACCTTCACGCGGTTCGCGCGAGCCGTAGCCGCCATCGCCGCGCGATTCGCGGGAGCCGCCGTGCGAGCCGTACGGGCTGTGGCCGCCACCTTCGCGGCCGCCCGGCCGGCCGCCGGGGCGCGGGCCGCGGGGACCGCCGCCGCCCGGACGCGAGCCGCCCGTGTCGAGCTGAATCGTGGAAATCGCACGCTTGTAGATGCCTTGCAGACCCACGGGGGTGCGCAGCATCACCAGGTACTGGTCGAACGACTCGATACACCCCGTCAGACGAATGCCGTTGACGAGATAGATTTCAACGCGCTTACGTTCCTTGCGCGCCGCATTGATGAAGTCGTTTTGCGGATGGGATTCTGCGGGATTGGCCATTGAGGTGCGGCAGGAGCCTGCGTCAGAGAATATGTTGTGCGTGTGTGTGGCGGGTTCGCCCACCAGGTGTTTGGCGGGATTTTACCCTGTTCGTTCCGCCAGCGCGCAGTCGCGATTGTGTCGAACCGTAACCCACTATAGACGTTCGCGCGCATTTTCGCGATTCGGTCAAATGGCTAGGGCCGTTTGGTTACGTCGCGTTACGACTCTCGCAACGGCGTAGCACCTGGCGGCACGCAGCGCGACTACAGTCGTCGCGCGTGCCGGGCAGGCCGGCGAATCAGGGGAAGCCGAACATGGGCAAGAGAGGATGGGCAGTATGGATCGGGAGCGCGGCATTGCTCGCTTCCGGCAGTGCAATGGCGCACGTCGACCTGTCGGTCGGTATCGGCGTACCGGTCGCGCCGGTCTATGTCGAGCCGGCGCCGGTCTATGTGGCACCGCAACCGGCGGTGGTCGCCTATCCCGGTTACGGATACGGTTACTACCGCGACGAGGATGACGACGGCTACCGCAAGTGGCGCAGGCACCATTACAAGCATTGGCGCAAGCATCACGACGATGACGACGACTGACCCTGACACGCGTCGCGCCGGCGGCCATCAGAACGCGTAGTCAGGATTTTTGGGATCGAACGCGGTTTCGTCGAGCGGGGCCGGCGCGATATTCTCGATGACGATCCGCTCGAAGATCTTCCCGTCGTTGTCATAGGACTCCACGGTGCGGAAGTAGGGCGCGTGCAGGTCGAGCCCGAGAATTTCCTTCTTCGCATAGAACTGCGGCCGGCCGGTCGGCGTCTCGTAGGTGAGCGCGACGACCCGCACGCCGCCGATCGTCTTCGCTTGCACCTGGGTCGGCCGCTGCACGCCGGCTTCCTGGTATTTCTTTCCTTCGGTCAGGTACAGGTTCGTGATGAATTCGGTGCCGAGATCCTTGACCTGGTGATTCGACTGCGCGCGCGCGAGCGCCCCGTCGAGCGCCGTCCACAACGGAATCTTGCCGAGCAGGCCGCCGAGATGACCGTACATCTCGTCCTTGCGCCGCGTCGTGTCGTAGATCGTTTCCTGTCCGGCATGCGCGCCGCCCGGCAGCCATTTCGCATAAACGCGCAACGGCTCGCGGGTGGTCTTCACGAGCATGCGGTCGGGCGTATTGGACCATTTCCCGCTGATGCGCTCCTGACGCACCATCGTGAACTGGTACGACGGATAACCGTTAGGACCATTGCGGATATAGAGCGGTACGGCGAGTGGATCGAGCGCCTTGAACAGCGCCGTGAGCGTCGCGTCGTCGAGTTGCGCGAGCGTGCCGCGCTGGGCGGCTGTACGCAGCCAGCGCGCCTGCTGCGCGGCCGGCTCGTGCGCGACCTTCGCCAGGTCGGCCGGCAGGGCGGCCTCCTGCGGCGCGCTCGCGGCATCGGCCGCTTCCTGTGCATGCAAGCAGGGTTGCGCGAGTAACAGCATGCAGGCGATCGCCACCGCGGCGGCATGCGCCGCGCGGCGCTTCGTTGCTTCGTTCATCGACAGCGTCTCCCGGAGCGATGGGCGTTCAACCTTGCTTCGCAGCGTTGATCTTCGCCAGCTCCTCGTCGCGCAACGCGCGGCGCAGGATCTTGCCGACGTTCGTCTGCGGCAACACGTCGCGGAACTCGACGAACTTCGGCATCTTGTAGCCGGTCAGGTTCTTGCGGCAATGCGCGAGCACGTCGTCGCCCGTCACCGCCGGGTCGCGGCGCACGACGAATACCTTGATCCGCTCGCCCTGTACTTCGTCCGGGATACCGATCGCGGCGGCTTCGCTGATGCCCGGATGCATGACCAGCACTTCCTCGATCTCGTTCGGATACACGTTGAAGCCCGACACGAGGATCATGTCCTTCTTGCGGTCGATGAGGCGGATGAAACCGCGCTCGTCCATCACGCCGATGTCGCCGGTGCCGAGCCAGCCGTCGGCGTCGATCACCTTCGCGGTCTCGTCGGGACGCTGCCAGTAGCCGCGCATCACCTGCGGGCCGTGCACGCACAGTTCGCCGGGTTCGCCGATGTCGGCCCAGGTGCCGTCCTCGCGGCGAAAGCGCACGAGCGTCGACGGCGCGGGCAGGCCGATCGAGCCGCTGAACGCGGCCATGTCGCTCAGGTTCACCGGGTTCATCGTGACGATCGGCGAGCATTCGGTGAGCCCGTAGCCTTCGACGACCGGCCGCCCCGTGACCTGCTGGAAACGCTCCGCGACCGCGCGCTGCATCGCCATCCCGCCGGCCATCGCGAGCTTGAGCTTCGAGAAGTCGCGCTGGCGGAATTCCTCGTTGTCGAGGAACGCGTTGTACAGCGTGTTGATGCCGGTGATCCCGGTGAAGGTTTCGTGGCGGATGATCTTCATCACCATCTTCATGTCGCGCGGGTTCGCGATCAGGATGTTGCGTCCGCCGAGCCCCATGAAGATGAACGCATTCACCGTCAGCGAATAGATGTGGTAAAGCGGCAGCGGCGTCAGCACGGTTTCGACCTCGCCCGATACCTGGTCGGCGATCCACGCCTTCGCTTGCAGCAGGTTCGCGATCAGGTTGCCGTGCGTGAGCATCGCGCCTTTCGCGACGCCGGTCGTGCCGCCGGTGTATTGCAGGAACGCGAGATCGTCGCGAGTCGCCTGCACCGGTTGCGGTTTGCCGCGAGCGCCGAGCGCCAGCGCGGAGCGCAGCCGGATCGCCTGCGGCAGGTCGTAGGCCGGCACGAGTTTCTTCACGTGCTTCAGCACGAAATTGATCAGGCGGCCCTTCGCGTTGAAACCGTCGGCGAGCAGGTCGCCGAGCGCGGTGATGACGATGTTCTTCACCTGCGTTTCCGGCAGCGCATCCTGCAGCGTGCGCGCGAAGTTCTCGAACACGACGATCGTCTGCGCGCCGCTGTCCTTCAGCTGGTGCGCGAGTTCGCGCGCGGTGTAGAGCGGATTGACGTTGACGACGATCGCGCCGGCCTTCAGCGTGCCGAACAGCGCGACCGGATACTGGAACGTGTTCGGCAGC
Organism: Burkholderia sp. Nafp2/4-1b; assembly: GCF_003635165.1. GTDB lineage: Bacteria > Pseudomonadota > Gammaproteobacteria > Burkholderiales > Burkholderiaceae > Burkholderia. The sequence continues at coordinate 360,963 of NZ_ML058606.1, forward strand.
ATGATCGCGACGCGGTCGCCGGGCTTCACGCCGGTGCTCTGCAGATACGACGCGAACGCGTCGACTTTCTGCGCGAGCGTACGGTAGGTCATCGAGGCGCCGGCGCTCACGTAGGCGACCCGTTCGGCGAAGCGCGTGGTGCATTCGTCGAAGAACTGCACGAGCGACGCGTATTGCGTGACGTCGATCTCGTGCGGTACGCCGGGCGGATACGACGCGTACCAGATGCCGTCGCTGTTCGGCGGGAGCTGGGCCGCTGCGGTTGCTGCGGATAAGGACATGATGTGTCTCCGGTGTCGGTGCGAGTTGGCGCTTCAGCGCTTACTCGCACCCCATGCTTCGCGGTCGATGCGAGTTGCGCTTTCGCGTCTGCTCGTACTCGATGCTGTTCGTCGACGAAAGCCGGCCTGGGCTCCCGCCGCATGACATTGGTACAGCCCGCACCGGCGCGTGAACGCCGGCTCGGGCCGTCAAAAAATCGTGATTCGGCGCCTGCGCGGCCGTGCGCGATCAGCTCGTCGACTGCATCGTCGCCGTGTCGGCGGCAGCGGGTCTCGACGACAGCCCGAACGCTTCGCTCGCGCCCGCATCGTCGAGCACGGCCGCGAAGATCGACAATTGCGCGGTGTCGGGCATCGGCGCCTTCAACGCGGCGACGATCAGCGACGACAGCCGCGCGATCATCTGCACGTCGTTCATCGTGCGGCCTTGCGAGAATTCGTCGATCAGGCTTTCGGTTTCGGCACCGGCCAGCGCGCCGGACAGCGCGCCGATCGCGAAGTGCAGCCGCCAGCCGAGCTCGGTGCGCGGCAGATGCGGCAGCGCGCGCTGGAACGCATCGAAGAAGCGGCCCGCGACGCTCGCATAGTGCGCGGTCAGGAAATTGCGCACGAACGGCGACGGGTCGGTGTACGCGCGGCCGATCAACCGCAGGAACGCCGGGCCGCCGCGATCGGGATCGCGGGACGCCTTCAGCGCCGGAATGAACATCGCGCCGAGCACGTGCTCGCACGTGATGTGTGCGCCGAGCTGCGCATCGAAGCGGTCGAGGATGCCGAGGCGTTCCTGGTTGAGCTGGTCGAGCCGGCGCGACAGCATCGCGTGGATCAGCGCTTCCTTGCTGCCGAAGTGGTAGTTGACCGCGGCGAGGTTCACCGCCGCGCGCGACGTGATCTGCCGCATCGACATCGCTTCGAAGCCGTGTTCGATGAACAGGTCCTCGGCCGCATCGAGGATGCGCGCCTTCGTCCCGCCGGTCTGCCCATTGCTGGATGACCGCGTCCCGGACGGCCGTCCAGCCGACGGTCGCCCCTCCTGACTTACTGCCATGTCCCGCCTCCCAATGCCGGTCGCCCAGCCGCGAACAGGTGATTTGTTGGTCTGATTCAAACAGCCGTTTTTATTAAGATAAAAAAACGCGGGCGGCGCGGGCAAGCGGGGAATCTGGACAAATTCCTCTAGTTCGATGTGCGGATGCGGAAAGCACGGCGTGCGGCCCCGGCCGGGCGGGGCACACGCGATGATGCGCTGCGGCAATGCCGGCGCTCAGCCGGCGGTGGTACGCGTATTGACCGATTGCGTCATGTCGATGCCGCGCCGTTCGCGGCTGAACAGGATCAGCACGGCGATCACGACGGCCACGATGCCGGCCACGAGCGCGAGCGCAAAACCATAGTTGTTCCCGTGCGAAACCGCGAGCGACGCCTGCATCGTCGCGTTACCCGACGCAAGGAGGTTGCCGAGCTGGTAGACGACGCCGGGGAAGGTCGCGCGGATCTCATCGGGCGAGATCTCGTTCAGGTGGACGGGGATCACGCCCCATGCGCCCTGCACCGAGATCTGCATCAGGAACGCGCCGGCGGCGAGGGTGAGCGCGCCGCTCGAGAATGCCCACAGCGGCAGCACCGGCAACGCGATCAGCGCGGCGACGAAGATCGCGCGACGGCGGCCGATGCGCTCGGAGATCGCGCCGAACGACAGGCCGCCGACGATCGCGCCGATGTTCAGCACGATCGTGATCCACGACACGGTATGCGGATCGAAATGATGCTGTTCGCGCAGGAAGGTCGGGTAGAGATCCTGCGTGCCGTGCGAGAAGAAGTTGAATGCGCTCATCAGAATGATCGCGTAGATCGTGAGCTTCCAGTTCTGCTGCAGCGTCGCGCCGAGGCTGGGCCGCGGGGCCTTTTCCATCTGCTTCCACGCCGGCGATTCGGGTACGTGTGCACGCACGTACAGCACGAGCAGCGCGGGCAGCACGCCGATCATGAACATCCCGCGCCAGCCGATGTACTGGTAAAGCACGCCGAACACGATCGACGCGAGCAGGTACCCGCTCGGATAGCCGGCCTGCAGCAGGCCCGACACGAAGCCGCGTGCATGGGTCGGCACGGTTTCCATCGTCAGCGCGGAGCCGACGCCCCATTCGCCGCCCATCGCGATCCCGAACAGCGCGCGCAGCACCAGCAGCGCGGTCAGGCTCGGCGCGAAACCGGACGCGAGCTCGAGTACCGAATAGCACGCGATGTTGACCATCAGCGTCGGACGGCGACCGAAACGATCGGCGAGCCTGCCGAAGATCAGCGCGCCGAGCGGGCGCATCGCGAGCGTCAGCGTGAGCGCGAACGCGACGGCGGGGATCGTCGACGCGAATTCGGCGGCGATGTCCTTCAGCACGAAGACCATCAGGAAGAAATCGAACGCGTCGAGCGTCCACCCGAGGTAGGCGGCGATCGTGACGTTGCGTTGCTCGCGGGTCCAGCTCATGTCCGAGGTCTCCTCGTTGGCTTGCGCGCTCACGATCTGCAGGCGGATGCCGGCCCGCCAGGCGCGCGGCGCGGGGGCATCAATCGAGTGTAGGCGGCGACGCGGCGCGATGTGGGGCGCGATAGCGGCGAATCGGGAATAATCCCTACGAAATGAACTGTTGCGAAAGCCGCAACGGGGCCGGCGCGAGGCATGCGTCAGGCGTCTGTATCATTGCGGAAGGCTTGTTGTATCAGTTATGTAATGCGCTCGATGCGCATCCCCCGAATCAGGAGTCCAGATGGCCGAACCTTCCGTTGCCGCGTTGCCCGTGCTGGAGACCGAGCGGTTGTGGCTGCGTCCGCGCGTGCTGGCCGACCTCGACGCGAGCATCGAGATGGATCGCGATCCGGAGGTCACGCGCTACATCGCGGGGCCGTGGCACGATCCGGACGAGCATCGCCGCTTCGTCACGCACCGCATCACACGCGACTATCCGCCGGGCCTCGGCTACTGGTCGATCTTCGAGAAGACCGCGCACGACGCGTTCATCGGCTGGGTGCTGCTGATTCCCGACTATGCGGGCGGCGCGCGCGACGTCGAGATCGGCTGGCGGCTCATCCGTGCTGCGTGGGGCCGCGGCATCGCGTGCGAGGCCGCCGCGGCTGTCGTGCGTCACGCGTTCGACAGCGTGCGGCTGCCGCGCGTGATCGCCGACATCGCCGAAGCGAACACAGGCTCGCTCAACGTCGCGCGCAAGCTCGGGATGCGGCGCGTGAGCGTCGTGCACGACGGGATACCTTACGTGCGTCATCGTCTCGAGCGCGACGACTTGCGGGCGTGATGTCGAACGTGTCGTTGTGAACGTGTCGCAGTGAATGCGGCGTGGTTGTCAGGGATGGTCAAGCGCGGGCGCATCGACGTCGCGACGTATTAACGGCCGACGGGATCAGGAGTATCGTTGCCGGAAATTCGTAACACGGGGTACGACCATGGCACTCGGCAACGACGTTCATCTGATTCCCGTCCGACTGGACACACTGCATCCGACGCAAATGACGGTCGGCTATCGCGAAGTGAAAGCGAAGCGCAAGCACTGGAAAACGCTCGACAAGCGTGCGCGCAAGGCCGCGATCGAATCGCACTGGTTTCCGGCCGTGCTCGGCCCGGGCGGCCAGCACTACATCACCGATCACCACCATCTCGGCCTCGCGCTGATCGAGGAAGGGGAGACGCGCGTGAACGCGATGCTGCTGAAGGATCTGTCGTGGCTCGACGACACGATCTTCTGGCGGATGATGGAACACAACCAGTGGGTGCATCCGTTCGGCGCCGACGGCTCCCGTCGCGACTACGCGCAGCTGCCGAGATCGCTGACGGGACTCGAGGACGATCCGTATCGCAGCCTCGCGGGCGAGCTGCGCACGGCGGGCGGCTATGCGAAGGATGCGACGCCGTTCAGCGAATTCCTGTGGGCCGACTATCTTCGCCAGCACGTCACGCTCGATCAGATCCGCAAGAGCTTTTCGAAGGCGCTGGATGTCTCGCTGAGCCGCGCGCACGACCAGGACGCGCGCTATCTGCCCGGCTGGTCGGGTGTCATCGCCGTCAAACCCTGACACGCGCACGGCGCCACCCGCCCATGACGACCGTACAGACCCGTCCGGATGCCGGCCCGCAGCAACCCGAGCATTTCGCCGCACTCGATGCGGCAACGCCGCCGCCCACGCGGCGCATCGGCCTCGATGCGCTGGCCGGCCTGTCGATCGCCGGGCTGCTGATTCCGGAGGCGGTCGCATATGCGGGTCTCGCGAACCTGCCGCCGCAGGCCGGTCTCATCGCGCTGTTGTCGGGGCTCGTCGTCTATGCGCTGACCGGCAGCAGCCGCTTCGCGATCGTGTCGTCGACGTCGTCGTCGGCGGCGGTGCTCGCGGCGACCGTGCTGGCCGAATCGGGCATGGCGCTCGCCGCGCAGCTCGCGCTGGCGGCCGCGCTCGTCGCGATGACGGGCGTGCTGTTCATCCTGGCCGGTCTCGCGCGGCTCGGCGGCATGTCGGACTTCATCGCGCGGCCGGTCCTGCGCGGTTTCACGTTCGGACTGGCGCTGACGATCGTCATCAAGCAGCTCCCGAAAATTCTCGCGATCTCCGTGCGTCACAGCGATGCGCCGCACGTCGTGCTCGACCTCGTCACCGGCGCGCCGCGGGCCAACCTCGCGAGCGTCGCGCTCGGCGCGACCGCGCTGGCGCTCCTGTTCCTGCTCGGACGGCGCTCGCGCGTGCCGGCGACGCTCGTCGTGATCGTGCTGTCGATCGCGGCCAGCTATCTGCTCGACTGGCAGCACTACGGGATCGCGATCGTCGGGCACATCGATTTCCGCCACCTCGAATTCGGGCTGCCGCAGCTCGACCGCAATGCGTGGATGCAGACGGTCGAGCTCGCATTCGCGCTGATGCTGATCCTGTACGCGGAGTCGTACGGATCGATCCGCAACTTTGCGCTGAAGCATGGCGACAGCGTGTCGGCCAATCGCGACCTGGTCGCGATCGGCTGCGCGAACGTCGTGTCGGGGCTGCTGCACGGGATGCCGGTCGGTGCCGGTTATTCGGCGACGTCCGCGAACGAGGCGGCCGGTGCGCAGTCGCGGTTCGCGGGCTTGTGGGCGGCCGGCGTGGTCGCGCTGATCGTGTGGCTGCTGCTGCCGCAGCTCGCGCGCACGCCGGAACCCGTGCTCGCGGCGATCGTGATCTTCGCGGTCAGCCATTCGCTGCATCCGTCGGTGTTCCGGCCGTACTGGGTCTGGCATCGCGACCGGCTCGTCGTGATCGCCGCGCTGCTCGCGGTGCTCGTGTTCGGCGTGCTGCACGGGCTGCTGGCGGCCATCGGCGTGAGCCTGCTGCTGACGCTGCGCAAGCTGTCGGAGCCGAACGTCAGCGTGCTCGGCCGGCTGCGCGACGGGCACGATTTCGTCGACGTCGCGAATCATGCGGAGGCGAAGCCGGTGCCCGGCGTGCTGATCGTACGGCCGGAGGCGCAGCTGTTCTTCGCGAACGCGGACCGGATGCTCAATCGCGTGCGTGCACTGATGAAGACCGCGCCCGATACGCATACGGTGATGCTGAGCCTCGAGGAAACGCCGGACGTCGACGGTACGACGATCGAGTCGTTGCGCACGTTCGCGGCCGAGTGCGCGGCACGCGGATTGCAGTTTTCGATGGTGCGGCTCAAGGAGCACGCGCTCCGTGCGCTGCGACGCGCGGCCGACGACACGCTGCGCGACGATGCGATGTCCGAACTGAGTGTCGATGAGAGTCTGCAGTTGCTGCAGGCGCGCGCCCACAGTGGAACGGGCGCGAAAGGCGGGAAGAGCGGCGCGTAAATGACACTCGTGAGCGACACATGAACGACGCGGCGCGCATGCGCCGTCCGGTGCGTTCGCGTGCCGTCTGGCGGCGCCTAGTGCGACAGCGCAGCGTCGACCGGTGCGCCGGTCGTGCGGCCGGCCACGACGCCGGCGACTTCGTCCGCCGTCGGGGCATACGCGCCTGCATGCGCACAGGCGACGGCCGCGCACGCTGCCGCGTAGCGCAGATGGTCGGCGGGCGGCGCGCAGCGGTGCGTGAGCTGACTCGCGAGCCAGCCGCCGATGCTGGCGTCGCCGCAACCGACCGTATCGGCAACGTCGGTCGCGAATGCCGGCTGGAACAGCGCGGTGTCGCGATGCAGCAGTTCCATGCCGGCCGCGCCGCGCGTGACCAGCACGCTCGCGTCGGGCGCCCAGGCGCGCAATTGCGCGAGTGCGGCGGCTTCGTCGAGTTCGGGGAACAGGCCGCGCAGATCTTCATCGGATACCTTGATCCAGTCGGCGAGACCGGCGAGCCGGCGCAGCGTGTCGCGATACGACGGCGCGGCCATCGGCGCGCGATAGTTCGGATCGAACGAAATCCGCTTGCCGGCCGCACGTGCCGCCTGCACGACTTCGATCAGCCGCGACGCGAGCGGCTCGCGCACGACGCCGAACGAGCCGACATGCACGATCTCGGCGGCGTCGAGCGCGCCGTCGGGCAGGTCAGCCGGATCGAACGCGAGGTCGGCGCTGTTCTCGCCGATGAAGAAATACTCGGGCGGCTGTTTCGACACGACCATCGCGAGCAGCGGCGCGCGCTCGACCTGGCGGATGAAGCGCAGATCGAGCCCGGCCTCGGCGCTTCTGCGCATCAGTTCGTCGCCGAAGATGTCGCGGCTGACCGTGCCGGCGAAGGCGGTCGGCACGCCGAGCCGCGCGCCGACGCGCGCCACGTTCCAGCACGAGCCGCCGGCGACGCTGCGCCAGTGCTGCGCGTCGTCGCGGATGAAGTCGGTCAGCGCTTCGCCGAATACGATCAGCCGGGGGAACGTCGTCGTCATGTCGAAACCTTGTGCCGCGGCGTGTCACGCGGCGGTGCAGCGGTTGAGGGGACGGGCCGGGCAGGGCCGGGCGCCGCGCAAAGCGGCATCGCCCGGCCCGGCACCGGCGGCAAGCGCCGATCGTGCGACGCGATCAGCGCGGGCTGCTCCAGCCCTTGTAGCCCTTCACGTTGTCGCGCGTGATGAGCGTCGGCTCGATCAGGATCATCGGATTGGCCGGCTTCTGGCCGTTCATGATCCCGTAGCCGACGTTCACGGCCTGCTGCGCCATCGCCCACGGATCCTGGCTCGACGATGCCTGCACGAGCGTATTCGACTTCAGCGCCACTTCGATGTCGGGTGCGCCGTCGACCGACGTGATCACGATGTTCGGGCGGTTCAGCTGCTTCGCGGCGAGATCGCTGCCGATCGCCTGCGGGTCGTTGATCGTGAACACGCCGTCGAGCTTCGGAAAGCGCGTGAGGTAGCCCTGCATCGTGTTCATCCCGCCTTCGCGGGAGCCCTTGCCGTCCTGGTCGCTCGACAGCAGCTTGATGCCCGGGTTCTTCCCGAGCACGGCCTTGCAGCCGTTCACGCGATCGATCACGGCCGACACCTGCGGGCCGTTCTCGATGATCACGTTGCCCTTGCCGTTGAGCTTCTTCGCGAGGTAATCGCACGCCAGCTCGCCGGCCTTCACGTTGTTGGTCTGCACGGTCGCGTTCGCGCCGGCCGCGGCGACGTCCACCGCGACCACCGTGATGCCGGCCGCCTGCGCCTTCTTCACCGCCGGCTCGATCGCCTTCGGATCGGTCGCGTTGAGCAGGATCATGTCGACGTGCGCGGAGATGAAGTTGTCGATCTGCGTGAACTGCTTGTTCAGATCGTAGTCGGCCGAGACCGCGGTCACTTTCGCGTTCGGATTGAGCTGCTTCGCGCGGGCTTCCGCGCCTTTCACGATCGTGACGAAGTACGGGTTGCCGAGCGACCCGACCGTGACGCCGATCGATTTCAGCGGCTTGTCGGCGGCATGGGCGGCGGCAGCGCCGAATGCGAGTGCGCAGGCGACGGCGGTCAGGGCGGCGTGGTGCTTGAACATGTCGTTGTGTCTCCGGAAGGTCCGTTGGCGGACGGGCGCAGGAGGACCTGCCTGCGCTCGATGGTTGAACGATGGCGGATGCGTGTCAGGTGCGGGCCGAGTCGCGCTGGCGATAGCGGTCGAGTGCGACGGCGCCGATGATCACGAGCCCCTTGATGATGTATTGCCAGATATCGGACACGCCGAGCAGCACGAGGCCGTTGGTCAGCACCGCGATGATCAGCGCGCCGATCAGCGTGCCGACGATCGAACCGACGCCGCCGACGAAGCTCGTGCCGCCGAGGATCACCGCGGCGATCGCGTCGAGTTCGTACGACTGGCCGAGCTGCAGGCCGTTGGCCGCGTAGAGGCGCGCGGCCGACATCACCGCACCGAGGCCGGCAAGCAGGCCCGATGCCGCATAGACGAACAGCTGGATCGCGCGCACGTTGATGCCCGACAGCCGCGCGGCTTCCGGGTTGCCGCCGACCGAATAGATCCGCATCCCGAGCACGGTGCGGCGCAGGATGAACCACGACAGCGCGATCACCGCGACCGCGATGATGACGAGCCACGGCACACCGAGGATTGAGCCGTTGCCGATGAACGCGAACGGCAGTTGCGGGTTGAAGACGGTCGTGTCGTTGCCGATCAGGCGCGCGACGCCGCGCACGGCCGTCATCGCGCCGAGCGTGACGATGAACGGCGGCAGGCGCAGGAACGAGATGAGCCCGCCGTTGATCGCGCCGAACACGAGACCGACGACGAGCGCGAGCGGCACGCCGAGCCAGCCCCAGCCGGGGATGGTCGACGCGAGCAGCGCGGCGACCGCCGACGCGGCGAGCACCGAGCCGACCGACAGGTCGATGCCGCCCGTCAGGATCACGAAGGTCATGCCGGCGGCGAGCACGATGTTGATCGATGCCTGCTGCGTGACGATCGACAGGTTCTGCAGCGTGAAGAAGCCGTCGGTCAGGAAGCCGAAGCCGATGCACAGCACCAGCAGCACCGGCAGCATGCCGGCGGTGCGCAGCAGCGACTGCATGCGTGCGCGATGATCGGCGCCGCGCATCAGCGGCGTGCGGTTGGCGACCGGATGGGCCGTCGCGGAAGCCAGGTTCCGTTGCTTGGTCGGGTTGATCATTTCGGTACCTTGAATGAAGAGGGAAATGAGGGAGCCGGGGTCAGTGCGCGTCGGCGAGCTCGGCCTGCGAGCCGGTCGCGAGCGCGATGATCGCTTCCTGCGTGATGGGGGTATGCGTGTGGCCGCCGAGCTCGCCGGCGATCTCGCCTTCGCGCATCACGAGCACGCGGTCGGCGACGCCGATGATTTCCGGCAGTTCGCTCGAGATCACGATCACGCCGACGCCCGCGCGGGCCAGTTCGTTGATGATCCGGTAGATCTCGGATTTCGCGCCGATGTCGACGCCGCGCGTCGGTTCATCGAGGATCAGCACGCGCGGCTTCGTCTCGAGCAGGCGCGACAGCAGCACCTTCTGCTGGTTGCCGCCCGACAGCGCGCCGACGTTCACGTTCGCGTTCGGCACGCGGATCGACAGCGAGGCGATCGCGTCGCGTGCGCGTACGGCGCCGCGAGCCAGATCGAGCGCGCCGAGTCGCGCATCGCGATTGCACACCGAGATGTTGATGTTGTCGCGCACGCTCATGTCGAGGAACAGGCCCTGGCGCTTGCGGTCTTCGGTCAGGTAGACGAGGCCCGCATCGATCGCGTCGCGCGGCGAATGCGCGCCGAACGTACGGTCGCCGAGCTTCACGTCGCCGCGCGTGCGCGGCTCCGCGCCGAAGATCAGCCGCGCGAGCTCGGTGCGGCCCGCGCCGACGAGCCCGGCGATGCCGAGCACCTCGCCGGCATGCAGGTCGAGGCTGCAGCCGCGCACGCGGTCGTCGTCGGCAATGTCGCGCACCGACAGCAGCAGGTGGCCGGGATCGTACGGCGCATGTTGCTTCTTGTAGAAGCCGGAGATGTCGCGCCCCACCATCATCGCGACCAGCCGTTCGGCCGACAGCGATTCGCGCTCGAGCGTGCCGACATACGAGCCGTCGCGCAGCACCGACACGCGGTCCGACAGTTCGTAGATCTCCGCCATCCGGTGGCTGATGTAGATGATGGCGAGGCCTTCCTCGCGCAGCTGGCGGATCAGGCCGAACAGGTGCTCGGTCTCGCGCGACGACAGCGGCGTCGTCGGTTCGTCCATCACGAGGATGCGTGCGCGGGTATGCACGGCGCGCGCGATCTCGACGAGCTGCTGCTCGGCGATCGACAGCGTGCCGACGAGCGTGTCCGGTCCGAACGGCGCGCCGAGACGTGCGAGCACGTCCTGGCAGCCGCGCGCCATCGCCGCGCGGTCGATGGTGCCCCAGCGCCGGTTGCCGCTGCGCAGTTCGCGGCCGACGTAGATGTTTTCCGCGACGGTCAGGTTAGGTGCCAGGCACAGCTCCTGGTAGATCACCGCGACGCCCGCATCGCGCGCGGCGAGCGGGCCGTCGACGTCGATCGGCTCGCCGTCGATCAGGATTTCGCCGCCGGCGTCGGCGCGGTAGGCGCCGGACAGGATCTTCATCAGCGTCGATTTGCCCGCGCCGTTCTCGCCCATCAGCGAATGGATCTCGCCCGGATAGACGGTCAGGCTGACGTTGTCGAGCGCGCGCACGGCGGGGAACGTCTTGCTGATCCGGCGCATCTCGAGCAGCGGCCGGGGCGACTCAGAACGCGACATGGTTGACCTCCTGCGATTCGGTGCGGGCGCCCTTCAGGATGCCGGCCCGCGGGGAGAAGTTGAAGAACATCGGCAGCGTCGCGGCGCCGATTGCGCCGGCGTCGGCGCCAAACGTGCCGCGCACGAGCGTTGGCGTGCCGCGTGCTTCCGGTGCGGTCGCGACGAGAGCCGCGCGCAGGCGCGCCATCACCGCATCGAGCAGGCCGGCGTCGGTATCGGCGTCGAGCACGACCACCGGCGCGTCCACCACGCACAGCACCGCGCGCAATGCCGGGGCCAGTGCGTCGACGCAGTCGTCGATCCATTCGCCGACCGCCGGCAGGCCGCGCGCGATGCAGGCTTCGAGATCCGCGCGGTTCTCGACCGTCTCGCCGTGATGACGCAGGTGGCGTACGAGCGCATGCAGCGATGCGCGGGCCAGCAGGATGTCCCACGGGCCGCGCGGCGGCGGCGCGGACGCCAGCCGGCTTGGCGGCACGGGAATCACGGCGATGTCGCCGGCGTTGCCGGTCACGCCGCGCAGGCAGTCGCCGTCGATCGCGATGCCGCCGCCGATCGCGGGGCCGATGAACAGGTACACGAAGTCGTCGCACTGCCGGCCGTACCCGTAGAACAGTTCGGCGATCGCGGCCGCGTTGCCGTCGTTTTCGCCGAACACGGGCAGCGCCAGCGTGCGCCCCAGGTCGCTCGCGAAGTCGACGTCTTCCCAGGCGCGGAACGTGTCGGGTGCGAGACCGAGCTCGCGCATCCATGCGCCGAGGTTGTACGGCTGCGCCACGCCGACGCCGGTCAGGCGTGCGCGCTCATGGGCGGGCAGCAGGTCCTGCATCGCGTCGATGTCGCGCCGGACGATCTCGAGTACGTCGGCGGGCGGGGGGAGCAGCGTGTCGTGCGAGCGGCGGCCGAGCACGTCGCCCGCGAAATTGACGAGCGCCGTCTCGATGCGCATCCGGTCGAGATGGACGCCGATGCCGAACGCGCCGCGCGGATCGAGGCGGATCAGCGACGCCGGCTGGCCGCGCTGGCCTTCGGTGCGGCCGGCGAATTCGATCAGCTTCGCGTCGGCGAGCGACGCGATGATGCTGCCGACCGCCGTGCCCGTCATGTTCGCGAAACGGGCGAGGTCGGCCTTCGACGCGCTGCCCGCACGGCGCAGCGTCTTCAACAGCAGGCGCTCGTTGTAACGGCGCACGTTGGCCGAGTTGCTTCCCTGGCCGATGTGCGGGCTTCTCATGGCGTCTCCTTCCATGGGGCGTCTGCGATCGACGCATTAAATAAATCACGTTGATTTATTTAACCGCGTGGGCGACCGGATGTCAGCCTAGGGAAATCCCGGTTTCGGGCGGAGAGTGAGACGGGGCGGGGGGCGGAGGAAGGCGGTGTGAAGTGCCCCGAGATGGCGATGTGGCGCTTCGGGAACTAGAAATGAAAAAAGGCCGGCATAAAGCCGACCTTTTTAAATACAGATGGTGCCCAGGAGAGG
>NZ_ML058607.1 GCF_003635165.1 Burkholderia sp. Nafp2/4-1b
CATGATTTTGCAGGGCCGACTCTTTATAGATTGTAAATTCCAATATTTTCAATGAGTTACGCATAAATACCACTGCGCGCAAACGATTTCTTATATTTACGCTTAATAAAAATGTTTTCCCCGACGGACAAATACTTTGACGGAGCGGACGGCAATTGAATTCGATTTGAATATATTTTTAAAAAGCCGCCCGGAGATGCCGGCGCAGCAGGCAGCAGCAGCCGGATTCGAGCATCGCTGCGAATCGATATGAAAGGAAACACACCCGAAACGATACCGCCTCATCAAAGCCACGTGAATATAAAAGCGAAGAATAGAGGCTCGCGATCTGGCGAGAATCGAAATATCCCCCTACAATTCCGCTCGCATCGATTCCGGAACCGGCAATCATCCGCGCCTTTATCGGCCGGGGATCAGAACAACGAACGCCGGGTATTACGCCGCCCCCTGCCTGCCGTGCAGTCCGGCGACGTCCGCCTGATCGATGCACGCGTGCCATGCGCTTTCGCGAAGCCGTATCGAGGCTTCCGACGATTTTCCCGAACCGGAATCGCCGCCGCACTGGAACGCTGCCCGCGGCCATTCCTGAACAGGTGCACGATGCTTCCACCGAGCTCCGCATTGAGCCACGCCCATGTCCTGATCGTCGACGATCAGCCCGAGCAGTTGCGCTTGCTGATCGATATCCTGCGCGACACCGGATGCCGGATCAGCATTGCGTTCGACGGCGTGCAAGCGTGCCAGCGCGCGCAGGCGCTGATGCCCGATCTGATCCTGATGGACGTGCGCATGCCGCGCATGGACGGTTTCACCGCCTGCCGGCGGCTGGCCGCCGATCCGTTGACGAGTGCAATTCCGGTGATTTTCCTGACAGTGGCCGGCGAGTTGCACGAGCGCATCGAAGGGCTCGAGATCGGCGGTGTCGACTATGTCGTGAAGCCGTTCGAGCCGGCCGAAGTCATCGCGCGGATTCGCGTGCAACTGATGCGGACGAAGCGGCCGTTGGCGGCGGATGAAGACGATGCGCCCGCGGCGTTCGCCGCCGGCAACGACGACGACATCATCGTGCGCGCGGCCATTCGTCATCTGTCGCGCTCGCTGAACGATCCGCCGACGGTCGAGCAACTGGCACGCGCGGTCGGCACGCATGAAAAGCGGCTGTCGCGCGCGTTTCGCGACAACCTCGGTCAGACCGTGTTCGAGTACTTGCGGCACGAGCGCCTGCGAATCGCGCAGGATCTGCTGGATGCGACGACGCTCAGCATTGCAAGCATCGCGAAGGAAATCGGCTTTTCCACGCCGGCAAATTTCGCCACCGCGTTTCGCGAACGCTTCGGCGTCACACCGACCGAATGGCGGCGACAGCGCCACGCGGCCGGGCGCGCGGCCACGCGGGAACCGCGGCGCGACGCGTAATCGCGCGCCGCACGCGTGACGCGCTCACCAGTTGTATTTGGCGCTTGCCAGCACGGTCCGCTCGTTGCCGAACACGCACACCGCGTACGACTGGCAGCCGGCGACGTAGCGCCGGTCGAACACGTTCGCGACGTTCAGCGCGAGGCGCCAGTGACGCAGCTCGTAGTGCATCGCCAGGTCGTACAGCGTGACGCTCGGCACCGTCAGCGAGTTGTCCGGCGCGCCGGCCAATGCGCTCTGGTAGCGCACGCCGGCGCCGATCCCGAGACCCGACAGCGCGCCGGCGTGCCAGGTCCAGTCCGTCCATAGCGACGCCATCTGTCGCGGCAGCGGCACGGCCACCGGCCAGTTGTTCAGCGACGCATCGTTCGCCTGCACATTCTTGACGTCCTGATAGACGTACGACGCGACGACCGACAACTCGCGCGTCACCTTCCCGACGGCGCTCAGTTCGATGCCGCGCGAACGCACCTTGCCGGTCTGCATCGACGACGTGCCGGTGGGATCGAGATTCAGCGGCGTCGGCGTCGCGACGTTGGTCTGGTCGATGCGGTACACGGCCGCGGTCAGCATCAGGTTGCGGCCGGGCGGCTGCCAGCGCAGCCCTGCCTCGACCTGCCCGCCGCGCGTCGGCTTCGGCAAGCCGCCGCCATACAAGCGCAAGCCGATCACCGGATCGAACGACGTCGAGTAGCTCGCATAGGGCGACCATCCCCCGTCGCCCTGCCAGGTGAGCCCGACACGGCCGGAAAACGCACTGACGTCCTGCTGCTTGCCGGTGCCGGCCGCGCGGTCGTCGAAGCGCGCGTTCACGCGATCCTCGCGGCCACCAAGCGTCAGCGTCCAGCGGTTCCAGCGGATCTGGTCCTGCGCGTACGCGCCCAGCGAATTCATCGCCGTGTACTGGTCGTACCGCCCGAGCGACGTCGGCCCGGAGAAAATCGCGGCCGTCACCGGCCGATAGACCGGGTGATACAGGTTCAGCGACGGCGCCATCGCGAGCCATACGCTGTTGGTAGTCGTCTGCCGGTCGAACTGCAGGCCGAGCAATAGCGTGTGTTCGAGCGGGCCGGTGACGAAGCGCGCCTGTGCGCGGTTGTCGATGTCGAGCCGGCTGTAGTTGAGCTGGAACAGCCCGGCGGTACGCAGCATGTTCGTCGTGCTGCCGGGCACGAACCCGTTGCCGAACACCGTCGCATCGTCGAGCGACAGCCGCGACCAGCGCACGTCCTGATGCAGCGTCCAGATCGGGTTCACGCGATGCTCGAGCGCGTAGCCGAGCGACCATTGCTTCTTCCGGTAGTCGCTGAACGACGGGTCGCCCATGTAGATGTCCTGCGACAGGCGTCCGTTCCGGTTCGGCAGCACCGTGCCGGACGCCGGCAGGAAATTCGACGAGATGTCGCCATGATCCTGCAGGAACGACGCGGACACCGTCAGCGACGTGTCGGCCGTCGGCCGCCAGCGGAACGACGGCGCCAGCGCGACGCGCTCGTCGGCCTTCGGGCCGGTCCATGCATTGCCGTCGCGCGCGACGCCAACGAAGCGATACGCATACTTGCCGTCCGGATCAAGCGTGTCGCCGAGGTCGAGCATGGTCTGCTTGCGTGCGTTGTTGCCGATCTCCACGCCGGCTTCGCGGATGCGCTCGCCGTCGGCGAGCTTGGTGTGCGCATCGACGATCGCGCCCGGCTCGGCCGCGCCGTACAGCACCGACGTCGGGCCGCGCAACACGGCGATCGAATCGATCGTGTAAGGATCGACGCGCCAGTTCGCGATGACCGCCGTGTTCGGCGCCGGCATGCCGTCGACATACAGCGTCGGCGTGAAGCCCCGCAGCGCCGCATACGAGTCGGTCCGGCTGTCCGCACCGAACGTCGCGAAGCCCGGCACGTAGCGCAACGCCTGGTTCAGGTCGGTCGCGCCGGTCATCTCGATCTGCTGCGCGGTCACGAGGTTGGTGGTCTGCGGAATCTCGGCGATCGGCGTGTCGGTTTTCGTGCCGGTCGCGGTGCGTAACCCGACGAGTCCATGCGACGCACGGCTGGCCTGGCCCGTTACGTCGATCTTCGGCAGCAGCGCCGACGCCGCGTTCGATGCCTGCGCGTGCGCGCCGCCGGCAGCCGCCACGCACAACGTTCCCCCGGCCGCGAGCGCGATTGCGCGCCGCACCGATCCTGTCGCCGTTCCCATCGTTTCGATACTCTCCGTCGTGCTGCCTTCGTGCCGCGTGCCGGTCGTTCATTGCCGGGTTGGGCGGTCTTGCGGGGCGGTCGCGCACCGGTTCGGTGCGCGTCGATCGATTGCGTCGTTTTCGAGCGCCTGAATGATATCGGCCGAACGTTGCGCGGTCTTTAAAAAAAACCGGGATGAACGTGATGCCGCTGCAGGCGAGAAATCCGGTATGAAGCCCTTTCCACGTCGTCCGTCGTACGACAACCGTATGAAATAGTGGGAATCCATCACTTTACATACCTGCGAGCGCGTGATCGACGGCAACGCGGCACTGCCGGCCGGACAATGGCCCACGTCGCGGTCACGCTGTCGGCCGAAACCGCGACGCTCTATCGGAACGGCAACGCGATCGGCTCGGCGAACGACGTCATCTTCGCGCCGTGGCGCATCGGGAAAACCGCGCAGAACTGGATCGGACGTTCACAGTATCCGGGCGATCCGTTCTTCAACGGCGCGATCGACGCATTCCGGATCTATCGTGGTGCGATGTCGGCCGAGCAGGTGAAGGCGCTCGCGCAGGAAACGTGACGGGGGCCGGATTTCCCGGGCGCCGGCCAACGATGCGGACCATTCCGCCGGACCGCCGCTGCGTCACGACGATCCGCTATTCTCCGCACGCCACCGGCGGGGATTCACGCCCGTCACGCGTGTGAAGGTTCGCGAGAAATGACTCTGATCGGCGAAGCCGCACGCGAGCGCGATCATGCTCAACGGCAGGTTCGGATTGCTCATCAATTCCTTCGCTCGTTCGACACGCTGCACGATGAGCCAGCGATGCGGCGGCAGCCCGGTCGTTTGATGAAACGCCTTGACGAAATAGCCGCGTGACAGCCCGCAGGCGCTCGCCACGTCGGCCAGCCCGATGTTGCCGTCGAGGTGCTCGAGCAGAAGTTCCTTCGCGCGGCGTGCCTGCGATGGCGTGAGTTTGCCGGGCGATGATTGCCGCCGCTCGCCGATGCCGCCGTACCGCTGGGCGACGTGCGCCTGGAACGCGAGCGCTACATGGTCGATGAAGATCTGCGACGCCTGGTCCGGCCGGGCCAGCGCCGGTAACAGCGACTGCCCGAGCGCATGGATGATCGAATCGTGCGTACTCAGATGAGGCGGCAGATACAGCTGAGGCCGCCGCCGGCCGCCGAGTTCGTCGACCGTTTCGTCGAGCGTGTGCCGCGGCAGGTGGAAGTGGAGACAATCGAACGCCCCCTTGAGATCGGACACCCAGTTCCGATCGAGATCGTAGACCGTGACCGTGCCCGCGCCGTACGGCACGAACGGTGCGCGACGGCCGTCGAGCCACAGTTCCTGCTCGCCGAACGGTCGCAACTGCAACACGATGAGGTCCGTGTTCTCGAGCTCGTAGGGCGCGGTCAGCCCCATGTTCCTGCGCAAGGTTTTCAGGCGGACGATGCCGATTTGCCCGTTCGGCAATGCTTGGGTGACGACGGTCTGCCTGACGTCGGCCGGGATGAAATCCGAGGATGGAGTGTCTGACTGACGGGCGGTCATGGTGACGTGAGGCGACGCAGCGAATGACGACGCACACGAGTCTAGCAAACCGCGATGACGTGTGCTGCCCGCGCTTGCGGGCACTGATATGATGCGCCAGCCGCCCTCTACCGGAACTCGCGATGAAGCTGTCATTCGAAGCGCTCGAAGCCCTGGATGCAATTGACCGGACCGGAACGTTCGCCGAAGCCGCGGAACTGCTGCACCGCGTACCGTCCGCTCTCACCTATCTGGTGCAAAAACTGGAAAGCGATCTCGGCGTCGCGCTGTTCGACCGCAGCGGCCGGCGCGCGAAGCTCACGCATGCGGGGCGCGTCGTCGTCGAGGAAGGCCGGCGCCTGCTGCGCGCGGCCGAACAGCTGGAGATGAAGGCGCAGCGCGTGCAGGAAGGCTGGGAAACCGAGGTGCGCATCTGTATCGACGAGATCCTGCCGTTCGATGCGTTGTGGCCGTTCGTGCACCGGTTCTATGCACTCGAGATGGACACGCGGCTGCGGCTGTCGACCGAAGTGCTCGGCGGCACCTGGGACGCCCTGATCTCCCGCCGCGCGGATCTCGTCGTCGGTGCCGCAGGAGAGCCGCCCGAGCTGCCGAACATCATCGCGCGGCCGATCGGCTCGCTGAAGCACATCTTCGCCGTCGCGCCGAACCATCCGCTCGCGGCGCTTCCGGAGCCGCTTTCGATGGCGTCGGTCGTCAAGTATCGCGGCGCGGTGATCAGCGACACGTCGCGCGAACTGCAGCCGCAATCGGTCGCGATCGATGCGGGCCAGCCGTATCTCGCGGTGCCGACGCTTGCGGCCAAACGGGACGCGCAATGCGAAGGGCTTGCGGTGGGCACGCTGCCGGAATGCATCGCTGAACGCGCGATCGCCGACGGCAAGCTCGTCGCTCGCCAGGTGACCGGCATGCGCGACACCACGCACTGCTATCTCGCCTGGCGCAGCGACGAGGCCGGCCGCGCACTCCACTGGTGGGTAGAGCAACTCGACCGCCCCGACCTCGTCGATTGCTTCACGAAGGCTGCCTGAGCGCTGCGTTCGTGCATCGCGCACGTTGACGACCAAAACCCTTCCCGCCTGAATCTGCGCGTTGCGCCGGCCCGCGGCCGGCATCGCGCAACACGGGCGGCAGCCCGACGCGACCGGACGCGGGTCAGCCGATCGAATCGTGCAGGCGCTTCATTTCCTTCTCGAACCATGCGATCAGGCTGAACGACGCGTGTGCCTTCTCTGCCGGCGGAATCATCATCCTTTCCTCGGTCGCGATATGTTCGGTGATCGACTCGCACATCAGCCTGCCGACTTCGGGTTTCCTGCGAATCAGCGATAACAGATCCTCGCTACGCAGTTGACGGACGGTCATCGCGGTCACTGCATGAACCGTCGCATGCAGACGCGTGCCGGCAAGCACGACCGATTGCCCGATCGCATCGCCGGGCGCCATGCGCCGAACTTCGATATTGCCCGCCGCGCCCGGCACGAACACGGCCGCGACGCCGGATTCGACGATCGTCAGCACGCGCGCGTCGGAATTCGATGCATAGATCACGTCGCCCTTGCCGAACGAACGCGAGACGAGCGCATCGGCCAGCACGGCCAGGTCGTCATCGTCGACACGCGCGAACAATTCGACCGCGCGCAACAGCAGCAGCCGGCGCGATGCGTGGTGCCCGTCCTGCGCCGACGCCGGCGCCATGCTCCCGAGCGGCCGCCACGCGACGCCAGCCGCGGCCAGATGCCGATGCGCAAGATCGTAGAGCGCGTTGCGCACGGTTATTTTCTTCTGCAGCGCGTCGACGTAACACACGAGCTCGTACTGGATCGCATTCGAGCGGAACGCCTTCACGACGGCGATCGGCGCCGGGCGCGCCAGTACATCGAGCGAACTCGCCGCCGCCCGCTCCAGCGCGCCGACGACGACCGCCGGGCGCACCGCGGGATCGACGTCGAGTGCGAGCGTCACGCCGTGCAGGCCGGCCGGCTCGCTCAGGTTCACGATCGTCGCACGGGCCGCCGCGCTATTCGGCACGACGACCAGGTTGCCGAGACTGTCGATCAGCTTCGTCGCACGCCAGTTGCTTTCGACGATCCGCCCTTCGAGCTCGCCGATCGATACCGTATCGTCGAGCCGGAACGGCTGCGTGGTGTTCAGCACAAGTCCGGAAAACACATCGTTCAGCGTGTTCTGCAGCGCGAGGCCGAGGATCACCGCCACGGCGCCGGATGTCGCGACCACGCCGCTCAACGGCAACCCGAGCACGTAGCCGAGCGCGGCGACCGCTGCCGCGCCGAACACGACGCCCGCGGCGATGTCGTGAAAGAGCCGCTGGCTGCGCCACGCCCGCGGCAGCAGCAGATGATCGAGCAACAGGCTGATCACGATCGCGCACTGCAACCACCACGCGATGCAGACCGCCTGCAGCGCGACGCGGTCGAGCCCGGCCGACGCGGGCGCGGCGAGCGGGCTGACGCCGGTCGCGTACAGTACGGCACTCAACGCGGCGAACGCCGCGCAGCGCCATGCGGCCCGGATGGCGGAACGGCCGCGGCCGAAGACGCGCCACGCGACGAGATCGGCCAGCACGATCGGCACGCCGTAGAGTGCCGTGTCGGAGAAATTCAGCATATCGGAACGAAAGCGAGGGTCACGTGGCGCTCGCCCGGCAGCTCGCAGGCCGCCGCGGCAACGCACTCATGCGCGGCGCGCAGCGACGCGCGGGCACCGGGGGTGCCGCCGGGTGCTATTCGCGCCGGCGCACGACGTTGGGCAATGCGTAGCGGCCTGCGCCCGCGATCGCGACCGTGCCGAACAGGATCAGCAGCATCCATGCGAATTGCCCGTCGCGCAGCGACCAGTCGGGATGGACGAACACCAGCGCGACGATCGTGACGATCATCACCGGCAGTGCCGCCACCCGCGTCCACAGGCCGACGATCATGAAGATCGGGCACACGAGCTCGGCGAATATCGCAAACAGGATCGACAACGTGCGGCCGAGGTGGAACGGATCCTCGATGGCGGCGGCTTCCGACGTGTAGTGAATGACCTTGGGCAAGCCGTGAACCACGATCAGCAGCAGGCTGGCGGACACGCGCAGAAACAGCAGGCCGAGGTCGGTCGCGTGGCGGGAAAGATCCGGTTGGGCAGGTTTCATGCGGCAATCGTCCGGGTTGGGCGGGTGCGCGGCGACGCGCGCGCCGGCCGTCTTGCCGCGCCGGGATTCACGGGTGTCGCGCGATCGCGGCGAGCGCGCGTGGTCGACGCGCATGCGTGCCGACGGGTTGCCGGCGCTCTCCGTTCATCCAATCTACGCGGTTCGCCTGCCGCTGTCCTGTATCGCGGCTGAAACGTTCTGAAGCGCGCGATGCGCCGCGCATTCCCGCCGTCACGACTCGTGCGACGGCAGGTCGGCCTCGGCCGCATCGAGGCCGAGCGCATGCACTTCCGACCACGCGTCATGCACCGCCTGCGTCGAACCGGTCGTATGCGCGAGCGCCGCCGCATACGCGGCGAGCAAGCGCACGCGCGCGTCGGCCGACACCGGCGTCGCGTCCGCATCGCGCATCGCGTCGAGCGCCACGCGCGCCCGCTCCCGGCATTCGTCGACGAGCGACAGGTCGAACAGGCAAGGCACCGCAACGGCCGCCAGCGCGATGCCGAGCGCGGCGTCGCCGCGCGGCGAAAATGCCCAGTCGAGCGCGGCACGCAGGTTGCCGAGCTCGCGCCTGACCGCATCGAGCCGCGTGCCGCGGCCGGGCTCGCTGCCCGCGTTGGCATGGCCATTGGGCGCGAGCCGGAACAACGCGAGGAAGTAAGTCGCGTGCGCATGCGCGGCGGCCGCGCATTCGCCGTGCGCCTCCAGTTGCTGCTGCGCATACGCGCGCGTGGTGGTGAGCAGCCGGTAGCGCGGCGCGCCCTGCGCGGTTTCGAGGATCAGCAGCGATTTCGACACGAGACCGGCGATCGTATCGAGCAGGTCCGCGCCTGCCGGGCCGTTCGACCCCACCACCTCGCGCACCGCCTCGATCGAGAAGCTGTCGCGGAACACACCGAGCCACCGCAATAGCAGCCGCTCGGCATCGCCCAGCAGGCGGTAACTCCAGTCGTACATCGCCTGCAGCGTCTGATGGCGCGGGAGCGCGGTGCGAAAGCCGCCGGTCAGCATCCTGAAGTGATCGTCGAGATGGGCGGCCAGCACGTCGATGCCCAGCACGGCCGCGCGGGCCGCGGCCAGCTCGATCGCGAGCGGCAGGCCGTCGAGGCGGCGACAGACGCACGCCATCAGCGCCTGGCTGCGCGCATCGAGCGGAAAGCGCGGGTCGGCCGCGCGCGCACGCGCCGCGAACAACTGCACGGCGCTCGCGCTCATCGGATCGCGCTCGCCGGCGGCTTCGCCCGGCACGTCGAGCGGCGGCACCGGGCATACGCGCTCGCCGTGGATCCGCAGCGCTTCGCGGCTCGTCGCGAGCACGCACAGGCCGTCGTCGGCATCGGTGAGTGCACTGGCGATTTGCGCCGCGGCGTCGAGCAAATGTTCGCAATTGTCGAGTACGAGCAGCATCCGGCGACGCGCGACGCCGGCGAGCACCGCCTCGAGGGTCAGCGAACCGGTCGGCTGCGCGATGCCGAACGCACTTGCGAGCGCATCCGGCACGAAGCGCGGACACGCGACCGTCGCAAGCGACACGAATACCGTGCCTTCCGGAAAACGCGCGTCCGCGCGGGCGGCCGCCTCGATCGCGACCCGCGTCTTGCCGATGCCGCCCGCACCGACCAGCGTCACGATGCGCGCAGTCTGCAGCGCGGCGAGCACGTCGGCGACCGTCTGTTCGCGGCCAAGCAGCGCGCTCGGCGCAGCGGACGGCCGCAACATCGCCGGGCGTACGGGCGCGTCGTTGTCGTGTTGGCCGGCAACCAGCCGATAGCCGCGGCCCGGCACCGTCACGATCAGGTTCCGGTCGCCTGCAAGCGCCTTGCGCAGCGAAGCGATGTGCACCTGCAGGTTGTTCTCTTCCACCACGGTGTGCGGCCACACGCGCTGCATGATTTCATCTTTCGATACCAGCGCACCGTTCGCCCGAATCAGCAGCTCGAGAATTTCGAATGCGCGGCTGCCGATGCGCAGCAGCTTGCCGTTCGAAAGAATTTCACGTCTGTCGAGAAAAACGTGAAGTGTTCCAATCCGGATCATGGAAATTTCTTGTGAGTGACATACAACGGCGCACCATTGAACCTCGGCGCCGGTTTCACTCAATGCTACGGTATTTGCATGGTCGAATGATTCAAATTATCAGAATGAAGCGCTCGAATTTTTTGAAATGACGAAAAGCGCCGCGGCGCGGCACCTCGGCTGGCCTTGTGCACCGCAAAACGCCACGCTGCGCAAGCGCCATGCGTAAATGGTGCGTTCGTATCTGAATTCCGGTTTGATATATCGGATGAATTGGATCAAATGCATGCGGGCAATACCGGTCGACGCCCTTTTCGATTCGAACAACCGTTGAATGAATCGCCGGCGCCATCGACGGCATCGGTCGAACGCGCGCGATATCGGTATCCGGTTGCGTGCGATTCACCGTCGTCAAGCATGCCGCGCGATAGGTCACGCGGCAGCCTGTCGTCCGACGAACCGCTCGAGCGCGTCGGCGAGGATCATTTCCCGGCAATTGGCCGGACGCTTCGCGCCGCGCCACTGCGGCTTGTAAATCGCGTCGCCGGCCCTGATCCGCTGCCCCGTGAGCGCGCAGCGCCCGGGCCCGCGCGCCTTCGCGTTGATCCAGCGCTGCTCGTCGTAGCGACAGCGCGTCGCATCGCTCCACGACACCAGCATCGACGAATCGGTCTGCCGCTCCACGGCGACGATCGCGCTGCGGCGACGCGCGTCGCCGCTCGATGGCGTCGGCGCGTCGTCAGGGTGCGCACGGCGCAAGCCGTCCGCCGCTCGTTCGCGCGGCATCGGCATCATCCGGAGGCTCGCGGCGGCCGAGGGCCTGAGCGACGTGATCATGTGCTCCCAACGATTGAAGGCGTCCATGGCGGCATATCCAGGCAAGTGACGGGCGGTGCGGGCCGTCGGTTCCGTGCGGGTTCCGTGCGCGTGGCGCGAACCGTGTTGCGAGTGACCCGATGCTGACGATAGTCGCCGTTCGCTGAAGAGTCACGGTCGCGCGCTTAATTTTTCTGCAGCGCGGCAACTCGCCCGCACGGCGCGACCCGTGTTCATGAAAATTCAGCCGGATTTCAGTACGGCGCGCACCGCACCGCGATACGCTCCCGACGGCATTCGCTCGTCCGCGCCGCACGGCCGTGCGCGCGACGACGCAAGCGGACCGGCTGCCGGCGGGATGGCGGCGGCCGATCGTCACCGATCCACCATCCCGCGCGGCCACGTTGCGCCGCCCGTTTCAGGAGACCAGATGCACCCCGAACCCACCGACGCCGTTTCGTCGGCCCGCCGCCGCGACATGCTGCTCGCGGGCGCGACGGCCGTCGCGGCAGCCGCACTGCCCGCGATGGCGGCCGCGGCCGGCACGCCTTCGCGCAGCGCCTCTTCAGCCCACCCAGGAGCCCA
Source organism: Burkholderia sp. Nafp2/4-1b (assembly GCF_003635165.1). Lineage (GTDB taxonomy): Bacteria > Pseudomonadota > Gammaproteobacteria > Burkholderiales > Burkholderiaceae > Burkholderia. Next base: position 11,732 of record NZ_ML058607.1, read on the forward strand.
CACGATGAATACGATCACCACGAAAGACGGCACGCAGATCTACTTCAAGGACTGGGGCAGCGGCCGCCCGGTCGTGTTCTCGCACGGCTGGCCGCTGTGCGCGGACGCATGGGACGCGCAGATGCTGTTCCTCGTGCAGCACGGCTATCGCGTGATCGCGCACGACCGCCGCGGCCACGGCCGTTCGAGCCAGCCGTCGCACGGCAACGACATGAACACCTACGCGGACGATCTCGCCGCACTGCTCGACGCACTGGACGTGCGCGAAGCAACGCTCGTCGGCCACTCGACCGGCGGCGGCGAAGTCGCGCGCTACATCGGCCGCCACGGCACGAAGCGCGTGTCGAAGGCCGTGCTGATCGGCGCGGTGCCGCCGCAGATGGTGAAGTCGCCGACCAATCCCGGCGGCCTGCCGATGGACGTGTTCGACGGCATCCGCAAGAGCGTCGCGGAAAACCGTTCGCAGTTCTACAAGGATCTGGCGGTGCCGTTCTTCGGGTTCAACCGCCCGAATGCGAAGCCGTCGCAGGGCACGATCGACGCATTCTGGTCGCAGGGGATGATGGGCGGCATTCACGGCCAGTATCTGTGCGTGAAGGAGTTCTCCGAGGTCGACTACACGGACGATCTGAAGAAGATCGACGTGCCGACGCTCGTGCTGCATGGCGATGACGACCAGATCGTGCCGATCGACGATTCGGCCCGCCTGTCGTCGAAGATCGTCAAGCACGCGGTGCTGAAGGTGATCGAAGGCGGGTCGCACGGCATGTGCGTCGTGAACGCCGATCGCATCAACGCCGAGCTGCTCGCGTTCCTGCAGGCTTAAGCGTCAGCGCGCCGTCTGCCGCGGCGGCGAGCATGCCGCCGCGGCAGACGTGCGTTCAGGATTTTTCAGAAAAATTCAGCCGCACGATGCCGCGCTCACGGGGCCCGCACGGGCCGCAGCAGGATGCCGATCAGTGCGCCCGCGATCGCGAAAGCCATCGCGATGCGGAAGTTGTCGGCCAGCGCGAGCGTGGTCGCCTGCACGCGCACCGCACGGTCGACGAGCGCGTACGCGGCCTGGTTGCCGGTCGCGAACGTGGCGCCATGCGCGACCAGCGACGCCGCGCCGGCCCGCAGCCGCTCGAGCGTTTCGGGATCGGACAGCGACACATGCAGACCGACGAGATTCGAATGGGTACCCTCGCTGATCCGCTGGATCACCGCGATCGACGTCGTGCCGAGCTGCCCGCTCAGCAGGCGCGTCGTCTGCACGACCGCGCCGAACGTCAGTGCATGTTCGGCCGTCACGTGCTTGCCGAAGAAGAAGATGACGGACGTCAGCGCCATCGTCTGCCCGAGCGCCTGCAGCAGTTGCGACGGAATGAAGTCGGGCTCGGCCCAGGCCGACGTGAGGCGCGCGCCGAGCGCGAACGCGATCGCCACCATCACGAAGCCGGCCACGATCAGCCGGCGCGGATCGAAGCGCTGCAGCAGCAGCGCGACGCACGGCGCGAACAGCAGCTGCGGTATCGCGATCCAGCGCAGCGTGTCGCCGATCTGCAGCGGCCGGAGGCCGTACGTGCTGGCGAGGAACAGCGACGGGATGAAGCTCGTGTTGAGCACCGTGAAGCGCACCAGACCGACGAGCACGATCAGCAGCGCGATGTTCGGCCGCGCGAGGTAGCCGAGATCGAGGCCGGCCCGCGGCGACGCGAGCTCGTGGATCAGGAACGCGGCAATCATCAGGATGCCGGCGGCGAGCAGCGCGACGATCAGCGGCGACTGCAACCAGAACAGCCGCTCGCCCTGGTCGAGCGCAATGCACAGGCACGCGAATCCGCCCGCGCCGAGCAGCATTCCGCGCGCATCGATGCCGGACGCGAAGCGCTTGATCGGTTCGTCGGCGAGCGACAGCATCAGGCATGCGATGAACGGCACGGTCAGCACCGCGTTCTGCCAGAACAGCCAGCGCCAGCTCAGGTGTTCGCTGTACCACCCTTCGAGCGTGGCCGACAGGTTCAGCGACATCTCGAGATTCATCGCATACGCGGCGATGCCGAACGGAATGAGCCGCGGCGGCAGCGTGCGAACGACGAAGCCGACCGTCAGCGGCACGAACACGCCGGAAGCAAGCCCCGCGATCGCCTGGAACACGATGAACGCGCCGAATTGCGTGCAAAGCGGCAACACGCTTTCTGCGCCGAGAAACACGACGGCACCCGCGACCAGCACGCGGCGTGTGCCGAACACGAATGCCGCGGCGATCGCGAGCGGCCCGACGAACATCTGCGACGCGGTAAACGCGGTGTTGATCCACGCGCCTTCGTCGAAGCCGACGCCGAGCGCGCCGCGCACGTCGGCGAGCCCGAGCGATGTGATGCGCGAAGTCAGCGTCGCGATGACCGCACCGAGCAGCACGGCCGCGATCGCGGCGATCGACCGAAACGTCGGGATGTCCGACGCCGGGCCGAGAGCCGGTGCCGACGCCGGCGCGGCACTACCGGTGGCGAACGTGGTGTTCATCGTCGAGCGGCTCCCCCCTGTCGAGTTGGCGCAAGCATAACGCGGTGCGTCGAATCCTGCCCGTACGATGGAGTTTGCCGATCATGACCTCGCCTTCTTCCGATACGCCGGCTGCTTCGCAAGCGCCGCCCGCCGCGCCCGCGCCGCCCTCACGCGCTCGCCGGCCGGCCATTGCGGCAATCGCGGTGCTTGCGCTGCTGCTCGTCGCGCTGCTGGTATACGAGTTTTACGCGCGCGATCGCGGCACCGACGACGCGTACGTGACCGGCCACCTGCACGTGATCTCGCCGCGCGTGGCCGGCACGGTCGAGCGTGTGCTCGTCGACGACAACCAGTTCGTGCATGCCGGCGACGCGCTCGTGCAGATCGACCGACGCGATTTCGACGTCCGCGTCGCCGCACAGCGCGCACGCGTCGCGCAGGCGCGGGCCGATGCAAGCCGCGCACACGCGCTGATCGAGCAGGCCGACGCGACGCTCGTGTCGGCGCACGCCGATGCCGAAAAAGCCGAGCTCGACTACGCCCGCGCGCGCGAACTGACCCGCGAGACGCCGCGCGGCCTGTCGAAGCAGGAGTTCGATGCGGCCGATGCCGCGCGCAAGTCCGCGCGCGCACGCGTCGCGGCGGCCGACTCGCAACGGCGCAGCGCACGCGCCGCCGCGCAGGCCGCGGACGCAGCCTCGAGCCAGAACGATGCCGGGCTGCACGACGTGCTGCTGCAGTTGGGCTACACGACGGTCGTCGCACCGTCGGACGGCTACGTCGGCAAGAAGGCCGTCGAGACCGGCGAGCATGTCGCGCCCGGCCAGGCACTGCTCACGCTGGTCGAGCCGCATCCATGGATCGTCGCCAATTTCCGCGAGACGCAGCTTCGTCACGTGCGCACCGGCGACGCCGTGCAGTTGCATTTCGACGCACTGCCGCAGCGGACATTCACCGGCCGCATCGACAGCCTGTCGCCGGCGACGGGCGCCCAGTTCGCGCTGCTGCCGCCCGACAACGCGACCGGCAATTTCACGAAAGTCACGCAGCGCGTGCCCGTCAAGATCCTGCTCGACGGGCCGGCCGCGTCGGAACCGCGCATCCGGCCCGGGCTGTCGGTCGTCGTCACGCTGCAACGCAGCGGCGATTCGCGATGAAGCGCGCATTCGCGCTGCTCGCCGCCGGCATGCTGGCCGCTTGCTCGATCGCGCCGCAGCCGCTCGCGCCCGTGCCGGTCGGCGGCGATCGGTTCCGCCATGCCGCCCCGTCGACCGACGATCGTGCGCCGTCGCTCGCCGCGTGGCCCGCGTGGTTCGGCGACCCGCAGCTCGGCATCCTCGTCGACGCCGCGCTCGCGCACAACCTCGATATCCGCGCGGCAGCCGCGCGCGTCGCGCAGGCGCAGGCGCTGCTCGGCATGCGCGATGCCGCGCTTGCGCCGGTCGTGCGCATCGACCCGTCGTTCAGCCGCTCACGCGTGTCCGGCACGGTCGACAACGCGCTGCCGAAACGCACGATGCACAACTGGTCGGTGCCCGTCACCGCGAGCTACGAGGTTGATCTATTGGGCCGCTTGCGCGGCGACGCGGACATCGGCGCGCAAAATGTGCTGCAGGCCGCGGCCGATCGCGATGCGGTTCGCTTGCGGATCGCGAGCGAGGTCGCGGCCGATTACCTGACGCTGCGTTACGTCGATGACGATCTCGCGACGCTCGAGCGCGCGATCGGTTTGCGGCGCACCGCGCTGGACGTGATCGCCGCGCGCGTGCGGGCCGGCGCGGCGAGCGACCTCGACGCGCTGCGCGCATCGGCCGATCTCGATACCGCGCATGCCGATTTCGCGGAGAGCCGGCGCCTGCGCGAGAACCTTGTCGATGCCATTGCGGTGCTGACCGGTGTGTCGCCGACCGCGTTCGACGTCGACACGCGCACCGTGCCTGTACGCGTGCCGGATGTGCCGGCCGGGTTGCCGTCGGTGCTGCTGGCGCAACGCCCGGACGTGTTCGCGGCGGCCAGGCGCGCCGACGCGGCGTCGCTCGAGCTGGGCATCGCGCGCACCGCGTGGTTGCCGAGCCTGACACTGACGGCGGACGGCGGCTTCGCGACCCGCGACCTCCGCACGTTTCTCGACCGCAACAGTTCGCTGTGGAGCCTCGGCGCGAACGTCGCGCTGACGCTGTTCGACGGCGGCAAACGCGATGCCGCGGTGGCCGCCGCGCGGGCCGGCGCAGACGTCGCCGATGCGAACTACCGCGCGGCCGCGATTGCCGCGTTACGCGACGTGCAGGATGCGCTCAACGACATCGCCGCGCAAAAGGAGCGGATCCTGCACTACGACAACGCGGCGCGCGCGACGGACGCGGCCGCGCGGCTGTCGCTGAGCCGCTACGCGCATGGATATGTGAGCTACCTCGAAGTCATCGATGCCGATCGCGACGCATTGAATGCGCGGCGTCAGCTGATTCACAGCCGGCAGGCGCTGGCCGTCGCGACGGTGAGCCTGGTGCGTGCGTTGGGCGGTGGTTGGACGCCGCCGACGCAGCCGGCCCGAGGCGGGTTGCGCGATTCGACGCAGGCCGACACCCGGTAATCCGGCAACCGAGGCGCTCACTCAGACCTCACTCGCACCCGCGTCAGGCACTCGCGAGCCGGGGCGCATCCTCGCCGAGAAACCGGTGCACGAAGGTCACGGCCATCGCGCCTTCGCCGACTGCGGATGCGACGCGCTTCACCGACCCCGACCTTACGTCGCCGGCCGCGAACGATCCCGGCACGCTGGTTTCGAGGTAGTACGGCCGGCGCTCGAGCGGCCACACGCGCTCGAACGCCGGGCAATCGTACAGGTCGCTGCCGGTCACGAGATAGCCGCCCGGATTGCGGATGATGTCGGTGTCCTTCGCCCAGTCGGTGTTCGGCGCGCCGCCGATGCATACGAACAGGCGCGTGGCCGGCACGCGTTCGCGCGTGCCGTCTTCCGAGCGCAGCTCGATCGCATCGAGCCAGCCGTCGCCGTACAACGCGCCGACCGTCGACCGATAGCGGACCGTGATGTTCGGCGTGCGCTCGATCCGGTCGATCAGATAGCGCGACAGCGTGTCGGCGAGCGACGCGCCGCGCACGAGCATCGTCACCTCGCGCGCATGCCTCGAGAAATTCATCGCGGCCTGCCCGGCGGAATTGCCGCCGCCGACGATGAAGACCTGTTCGCCCGCGCACATCGGCGCCTCGCTCGACCCGGCGCCGTAAAACAGCCCGGCATTCAGATAAGCCGGCTCTTCCGGCAGGCCGAGGCTGCGATATTCGATGCCGGTCGCGCAGATGTTCGAGCGCGCGACCAGAATCGATCCGTCGGCGAGCTCGACGCGGATCTTGCCGTCGACGAACGTCGCATGCACGCCCTCGCGCATCGTCAGCAGTTCGACGCCAAACTTCATCGCCTGCTCGCGTGCACGCTCAGCGAGTTCCGCACCCGGAATGCCGTCGGGAAACCCCATGTAATTCTCGATCAGCGAACTCGTGCCGGCCTGCCCGCCCACCGCGCCACGCTCGATTACCACCGCGCGCAGCCCCTCGGACGCCGCATAGACCGCCGCCGACAACCCGGCCGGACCCGCGCCGTAGATCGACACGTCGTATTCCACGAAGCGCGGCCGCGCAATCCAGCCGAGCCGCGCGGCGATCTCGGCAAGCGTCGGCTGGTACAGATGCGAGCCGTCCGGAAAGATCACGACCGGCAGCCGGATGTCGCGCAGCGGCGCGATCCCGAGCTCGCGCGCGCAGTCGGCGTCCGACGTCAGTGCACACCATTCATACGCGACCATGCGCCGCTGCAGGAAGTCGCGGATCGCGTACGCGTCCTTGCTGTGCGGCAGGCCGACGATCCGGACATGCTGCGACTGAACCATGAGCGCCTCCCGGGAATGTCGTTATCGGGTGCGGTCCGGCCGTCGCAATGCGTCCGGACGCACTCGCGACTCTACGCTGCACGCATGCACCGAACGCGCGATTTCATAACAATTAAGGCGCCGCCGCGCCGCGACGCCGCACAATGCCGCCTATCCGTCCTGCTTGCGGCATTGCGCCGGCCGCGCCGCAAGCATTGCCCCCGCGCCGGCACCGGAGCCCCACGATGGCCAACGCCTGTACGCATCTCGACGACGCGCGCGTGCTGCACACCGACAAGGACTACTGCGAGGAATGCGTGAAATCCGGCAGCCGCTGGGTGCATTTGCGGATGTGCCTGGTCTGCGGACACGTCGGCTGCTGCGATTCGTCGCCGAACCGCCACGCGAGCCGGCATTTCAGCGAAACCGGACACCGGCTCGTCCGGTCGATCGAACCCGGCGAGCGCTGGATCTGGTGCTACGCGGACGAAGTCGTCGCCGGCGAACTCCCGTCCTGACGCGACGCCCGGCGCAATCGGCGCCCGTCGCCGCATGATTCGTCCCCGGTTCAGGACCAAGGGTTAACACGGCGCGATCACAGCTTTACGCTGCGCCGTTTTTCCGCCTAGAATTTATCGAACGATAACTTATCCTTCGATAAACAAGGGGTACGCCATGCCTGTTTCCCGACTCGCGCACTACTCGATCCGCACGCCCGATCTCGAACGATCGTGCCGCTTCTATGAACGTGTACTCGGCTTCAAACGCGGCTACCGTCCGCCGTTCGACTTTCCGGGCGCGTGGCTCTACGCCGGCGACGACGAAGCCGACTACGGCACCGTCCACCTGATCGGCATCGACCCGGCCGATCCGCGCGGGCTGGCCGCGTATCTCGGCGACAAGGCCGTGCCCGCTTCGGGAACCGGCACCGTCGATCACATCGCGTTCCTCGCGACCGGCGTCGAAGCGATGTGGCGCACGCTGCGCGCCGAGCACATCGAATGGCGCGACCGCACCGTGCCGAGCCTCGGCCTGCATCAGGTCTTCATCGAGGACCCGTCGGGCGTGACGATCGAACTGAACTACCCGGCCGCCGAGGTCGCCGGCCTCGACATGCCGCGCACGGCCGCCCCGGCCGCCGCTACCGATGGAGAATGACATGAGCACCCTTTCGACGAAACGCAAGGCCGCCATCGTCGGCGGCTCGCTGGGCGGCCTGTTCGCCGCGAACCTGTTGCTGCGCAACGGCTGGGACGTGGATGTGTTCGAACGCGTGCCCGATGCGCTGTCCGGCCGCGGTGCCGGCATCGTCACGCATCCGGAGTTGTTCGACGTGCTGCGCGCGGCCGGCGTGCGCATCGACGAATCGATCGGCGTGAACGTCGAATCGCGCGTCACGCTGGCGCGGGACGGCTCGCTCGCGTCAGAGCGGCCCCTGCCGCAGACGCTTACAGCGTGGAGCAAGATGTATCACGTGCTGCGCGCCGCGCTGCCCGACCAGCACCATCACGCAGGCGCGGTCGTCGCCGATGTGGCGGACGGCCCCGAGCGCGCGACGCTCACGCTGGCCGACGGGTCGGTCGTGCACGCCGATCTCGTCGTCGCGGCCGACGGCTTCCGTTCGGCGATCCGCGAACGATTGCTGCCGGACGCATGCCTGCAGTACGCGGGCTATGTCGCGTGGCGCGGCCTCGTCGACGAGCGCGAATTGTCCGACGACACGCATGCGGCGCTGTTCGGCAAGTTCGCGTTCGGGCTGCCGCCGCATGAACAGATCCTCGGTTATCCGGTGGCCGGCCCGAACAACAGCACGAAGCCCGGCGAGCGCCGCTACAACTTCGTGTGGTACCGCGCGACGCGCGAAGACACCGACCTGCCGAACCTGCTCACCGACGCGACCGGCAAGCTGTGGCCGGCCGGCATTCCGCCGACGCTGATCCGTCGTGACGTGCTCGACGACATGGAAGACGCCGCACATGCATTGCTCGCGCCGCAGTTCGCGGAAGTGGTGTCGCGCGCCGCGCAGCCGCTGTTCCAGCCGATCTACGACCTCGAGGTGCCGCGCATGGCGTTCGGCCGCATCGCGCTGCTCGGCGACGCCGCGTTCGTCGCGCGGCCGCATTGCGGGATGGGCGTCACCAAGGCGGCCGGCGACGCGATGGCGCTCGTCGGCGCGCTCGCCGCGCATCCCGATACGGTCGACGCATTGCGCGCGTACAGCCACACCCGCACCGCATTCGGCGCCGCGATCGTGCAACACGCGCGTCATCTCGGCGCGTACATGCAGGCGCAACTGAAGAACGACACCGAACGCGAGATGGCCGAGCGCTACCGCACCGCGGAAGTCGTGATGCGCGAAACCGCCGTGCCGCCGCAATTCTGAACGCCGGCGGACGCGTCACGACGTGCCGCGCCCGCCGCATTGCGCCCTATTCGATACGACAAGGAGACATCGTGAACCGCTCGATTCCGGCTGCCGCCGGCCCCGCGCCCGGCCCCGACGTGCCCGCCGCGCCCACGAATCCGCTGCTGCGCGATGCCCGCTTCCGCCACTTCGTCATCCGAAGAAGGCGATTCGCGTGGCTGCTGACCGCCGTCATGCTCGCGCTTTACTTCGCGTTCATCCTGTCGCTGGCGTTCTCGCCGGCATGGCTCGGCCGGCCGATCGTCGCGGGCCGCCCGACCACGTGGGGGATTCCGGTCGGCTTCGGCATGTTCGCCGCGACCTTCGCGCTCGTCGCGCTATACGTATGGCGTGCGAATTCGGTGCACGACGCGCTCGTCGCGTCGATTCGCGACGGAGGTGGTCAATGAAACGCATCGTCGCCGTCATCTTCGCCGGAGCCGTAGCCACGGCCGCCGTGGCGCCGGCGTGCGCGGCCGGCACCGCGCCGCTCGCGCACGCGCACAATCCGGTCGCCATCGGCATGTTCGTGCTGTTCGTCGCGTCGACGCTCTTCATCACGCGCTGGGCTGCCCGCCAGAACCACAGCGTCGCCGATCACTACGCGGCCGGCGGACGCATCACCGCGCTGCAGAACGGCTGGGCGATCGCCGGCGACTACATGTCGGCCGCGTCGCTGCTCGGCATCTCGGCGCTCGTGTTCTCGAGCGGTTACGACGGGCTGATCTATTCGGTCGGCTTTCTCGCGAGCTGGCCGATCATCCTGTTCCTGATCGCGGAGCCGTTGCGCAACCTCGGCAAGTACACGCTCGCCGACGTCGTGTCGTACCGGTTGCAGCAACGGCCGATCCGCGCGTTCGCGGCGTCGAGCTCGATCGTGATCGTGCTGCTCTATCTGGTGTCGCAGATGGTCGGCGCCGGCAAGCTCGTCGGGCTGCTGTTCGGGCTGAACTATACGGTCGCGGTGGTGATCGTCGGCGTGCTGATGGTGATCTATGTGTTCTTCGGCGGCATGCTCGCGACGACCTGGATCCAGATCGTCAAGGCGGTGCTGTTGCTCGCGGGCGCGGCTTTCATGGCGTTCATGGTGCTGAGCCGCTTCGGCTTCAGCCTCGACGCGCTGTTCGAGCAGGCGCTGCGCGTCCATCCGAAGCACGCGGCGATCATGCGCCCCGGCGGCCTCGTGTCCGACCCGGTGTCCGCGGTATCGCTCGGCCTCGCGCTGATCTTCGGCACGGCCGGCCTGCCGCACATCCTGATGCGCTTCTTCACGGTCGGCGACGTCGGCGCTGCGCGCAAGAGCATCCTGCATGCAACGGGTATCGTCGGCGTCGGCTATGCGCTGATCATCGTGATCGGCTTCGGCACGATCGCGCTCGTCGCGGCGGACCCGCGGTATCACGATGCATCGGGTGCGGTCGCCGACGGCGCGAACATGGTGGCGATCCACCTCGCGCATGCGGTCGGCGGCAACCTGTTCCTGGGGTTCATCTGCGCGGTCGCGTTCTCGACGATTCTCGCCGTGGTCGCCGGGCTGACGCTCGCCGGCTCGTCCGCGATCTCGCACGACCTCTACGCGAACGTGCTGCGCCGCGGCCGCGCGACCGACCGCGACGAAATGCGCGTCGCCCGCGCGACGACGCTGGTGCTCGGCGTGCTCGCGATCGTGCTCGGCATCGCGTTCGAAAAGCAGAACATCGCGTTCATCGTCAGCCTGACGTTCTCGATCGCGGCCAGCTCGAACTTCCCGGTGCTGCTGCTCTCGATCTACTGGCGCGGCCTGACGACGCGCGGCGCGGTGGTCGGCGGCACGGTCGGCCTCGTCACCGCGGTCACGCTCACCGTGCTGAGCCCGACCGTGTGGGTGCACGTGCTCGGCCACGCGCACGCGCCCTATCCGTACGAATATCCGGCGCTGTTCTCGATGGCCGCGGCATTCGTCGCCATTGTGGCGGTGTCGATGACCGACCGGTCGGCCCGCGCGCGACGCGAACGTGCGCTGTTCGACACGCAGCTCGTCGACTGCGAACTCGGCACCCTGCCGCGCAACGGCGCACTGCAACACGACAATAACCTGGAGACGATTCGATGACGTGCCCCTGTTGCCTGTCCACCGGGCGGCGCCGCATGCTCGGCGCATTCGCCGCGCTCGCCGGTGCGGCCCTTGCCGGACGTCCGGCGTCGGCCGCGGAACCCGCATCCGCTTCGAACGCTTCGTCCGCTTCAATCGCGCCGCCTGCCCCGCGGCCCCGTGCGATCGACATCCACGCGCACTACTACCCGGAAAGCTTCTGCGATCTGGTCGGCGGCGAGGGCAAGCGGTTCGGCGGCGCGTTCGCGTGCGACGACACGACGTTCACGTTCCGCACGCCGGCCGGCGGCCTCGGGCCGCTGCCGATCAAATTCATCGACGTCGATGCGCGGCTCAAGGACATGGATGCGTCCGGCGTCGACGTGCAGGCACTGTCGCTGAGCGTGCCGATGGCGTACTGGGGTGACCGGTCGTTCAACGCGAAACTGGCGCGCGCATGGAATACGGCCGCGTCAAGCGTCCACCAACGACATCCGACCCGCTTCGTCGTACTCGCGACGCTGCCGATGCTCGATGCGGCCGACGCGATCGACGAACTCGAACGCGCGTCGCAGCTGCCGGGCGTGCGCGGCGTGTACATGGGCACGAACATCGACAACCGCGACCTCGACGATCCGCGGTTCGCACCGGTGTTCGCGCGCATCGAGCAACTCGGCCTGCCGGTGTTCCTGCATCCGCAGCAAACCGTCGGCGGTGCGCGCCTCGGCGATTTCTACCTGAGCAACCTGCTCGGCAATCCGTTCGACACGGCGATCGCCGGTTCGCACCTGATCCTCGGCGGCGTGCTCGATCGTTATCCGGGGCTGCATTTCACGCTGCCGCATGCGGGCGGCGCACTGCCGATCCTCGTCGGCCGGCTGGACGCAGGCTGGACCGTCCGGCCGGAAACGCGCCGGCTCGCGCACAAGCCGAGCAGCTATCTGCGGCGCTTCAGCTACGACACGGTGTCCCACTCGGGGCCGGTGCTGAACTTCCTGATCGAGAACGTCGGCATCGACCGGCTCGTGCTCGGCAGCGACTACTGCTTCGACATGGGCTACGAGCAGCCGGTGCGTTTTCTCGATCGGCTGGACCTCGCCGCTGACCAGCGCGCGATGGTGCTCGGCGGCAATGCGGGCCGGCTGCTGCGGATCTAGCGCAGGCGTGCCGGACGTGGCCGCGGCGCGGCCGCCACGCGTTCAGAACGATTCAGCCGCGCTTCAGGAAATGCTCCCGGCGTCTGCGTAGACTTGCCCCAATGAGCGACCGCGCGGGCAAACGCCTGCGCGCCTTTTCGATTGCTGGAGTGACAACTTGAACCCTGTTGCCAATCACCGCCGCGACCGCCGCGCACCCGCATGCACGCGACCGTGCGGCCCGGCACGGCGCCCGGCATCCGCTTGCGCGGGGCGCCCATGAAGCACAAACGACTCTGGTTCGGCGCGGCCGGCATCGCGATCGCGGGTGTCGCCGTCGCGATCGGCATCATGGTCCGGCCGTCGATCGCGCCGATCGATCCGCCCGCCGCCGCTTCGTTCGATCCGCAACTGGTGCGCGCCGGCGCACGCGTCGTCGCGCTCGGCGATTGCGTCGTGTGCCACACCGCGAAGGACGGCAAGCCGTTCGCGGGCGGCCTGCCGCTCGCGACGCCGTTCGGCACGATCTATGCGACCAACATCACGCCGGACCCCGAAACCGGCATCGGCCGCTGGTCGCGCGACGCGCTCTCCCGTGCGTTGCGCACCGGCATCGGCCGCACGGGCCAGCCGCTCTACCCGGCGTTTCCGTACATTCATTTCACGCGGATGTCGGACGAAGACATCGCCGCCGCCTATGCGTACCTGATGACGCGCACGCCGGTTCGCGCGACGACGCCGGCCAACGACCTGATATTTCCGCTGAACTTCCGGCCGCTGGTGGCGTTCTGGAACGTGCTGTTCCTGCGCGAAGGCGCGTATCGGCCCGACCCCGCGCAGTCCGCGCAATGGAACCGCGGCAGGATGCTCGTCGACGGGCTCGGCCACTGTGCGTCATGCCATTCGCCGCTGAACGCGATCGGCGGCGAACGCACCGGCCGCGCGTTCGACGGCGGCATCGTCGACGGCTGGGAAGCGCCGCCGCTCAATACGCTCGGCCATGCCGCGCGGCCGTGGACGCAGGCGCAGCTCGTCACGTACCTGCGTACCGGCCGCGCGAGCGAGCACGGCGCGGCGGCCGGGCCGATGCTGCCGGTCACGCGCGACCTCGCGACGGTGCCGGTCGAGGACGTGGAGGCGATCGCCGCCTACATCCTGTCGATCCAGAAACCGGCGAACGCACGTGCGGCCACGGCGGCGAATCCCGTCGAGCGCGCCGCGACGACGCCGGCCGCGCAACGCGGCTCGGTGCTGTTCCAGGCGTCGTGCGCGCAGTGCCACGGGCCGGCCGCGCCGATGCAGTCGATCGGCGAGCGGCCGACGATCGCGTTCAGCACGGCGGTGAACGCCGACACGCCGCGCAACGCGATCCAGATGATGTTCAACGGCATCGGCTGGCACGGCGAGGACACGCTCAACTACATGCCGTCGTTCATCGACCAGTACGACGACGCACAGATCGCCGATCTCGCCGCGTACGTTCGCGAGACCTATACCGATCGTCCCGCGTGGTCGGGCGTCGACGCGATGGCCGCGAAGCTCAGAAAAGAGGATTCCGCACGATGATCACCCTCACCGTCAACGGCGTGCGGCACACGCTCGACATCGATCCGTCCACGCCGCTGCTGTACGCGCTGCGCAACGACCTGCACCTGCATGGCGCGAAGTTCGGCTGCGGCCTCGGGCAATGCGGCGCCTGCACCGTGATCGTCGACGGCAAGCCGACGTTCTCGTGCCTGATGCCGGTGGCCGCGGTCGGCGCGCGCAACGTGCGCACCATCGAGAGCCTCGGCAGCGCCGAGCATCCGGGGCCGCTGCAGCGCGCGTTCCTCGAGCACCAGGCGGCGCAGTGCGGCTACTGCATCGCCGGGATGATCATGCGCGCGCAGGCGCTGCTCGAACGCAATGCGAAGCCTACCGAGCAGGAACTGCGCACGCACATGGAACCGAACCTGTGCCGTTGCGGCACGCACATGCGGATTCTCGCGGCCGTGCGCTCGGTCGCGGGGCTGCCGGCCCCCGAACCCGCTTCCGCTCCCGTCACGATCAGCAAGGGGCTGTGATGAATTCCCACGACGACATCGACGAAGGCCGCCGGCACTTCATCGTCTCCGGCGCGCTGTTCGTCGCGTTCACCCTCGCGCCGGCCTCGCGCGCCGCCGCGCAGCTCGTGATCGCCGACGAAGGCGCGGCCGTGCACGTGGCGAAGGCCACGCAGGCGCTCGCCGGCAGCCTGAAGACCAATCCGCTGCTCGACGCGTGGGTCAAGATCGCGCCCGACGGCAAGGTCACCGTGTTTACCGGCAAGGTCGAGCTCGGCACCGGCGTGCGCACCGCGCTGCTGCAGGTGGCCGCCGAGGAACTCGACATGAAGCCGTCGCTGATCACGTTCCTGACGGCCGACACCGGCGCGTCGCCCGACGAGGGCTTGACCGCCGGCAGCCACACGATGGCCGACAGCGGCTCCGCGCTGCTGAACGCGACCGCGCAGGTGCGTGCGCTGCTCGTGGAAGGCGCGGCGAAGCGCTTCGGCGTCGATCCGCGCACGCTGACGACCGCGGACGCGGTGATCAAGGCGCCCGACGGCCGCACGATGACCTACGGCGACGCGATCCGCACGGTCGACCTGCACCGCAATGCGACGCCGACGTCGCCGCTGAAGGACCCGACGACGTTCGCCGTGATCGGCACGTCGCTGCCGCGCGTCGACATCCCGAACAAGGTGACGGGCGGCGTCAGCTACGTGCAGGACATGCAGTTGCCCGGCATGCTGCACGCGCGCGTCGTGATGCCGCCGGTGTACGAAGCGAAGCTGCTGTCGTTCGACGAAGCCGCGATCCTGAAGCTGCCGGGCGTCGTGCGGATCGTGCGCAACGGCAGCCTGCTCGCGGTGGTCGCGCAGGGCGAATGGCAGGCGGTGGTCGCGCAGCGCGCGCTCGCCGCCGGCTGCCGCTGGTCGCCCGGCGGCAAGCTGCCCGATCGCAACACCGTGCATGCGGATCTGAAACGGATCTCGACGCAGCGCATCGAGATCGCGAACACGCATGCGGCCACCGCGCCGGCCGTGAAGACGCTCAACGCGACGTTCCTGAAAAACTTCCTGCTGCACGGGTCGATCGGGCCGTCGTGCTCGGTCGCGCATCTCGAGAACGGGACGATGACGGTGTGGACCCACTCGCAGGGCGTCTACCCGCTGCGCGACGCGCTCGCCGAGATGCTGTCGATGCCGAAGGCGAGCGTGCGCTGCATTCACACCGAAGGGTCCGGTTGCTACGGGCACAACGCGGCGGACGACGCGGCCGCGCACGCGGCGCTGATCGCGGCCGCGATGCCCGGCAAGCCGATCCGTGTGCAGTGGATGCGCGAACAGGAACACACGTGGGATCACTTCACGCCGGCGATGGTGACCGAAGTGAGCGCGTCGCTCGATACGAACGGCCGCATCGTCGACTGGAACTACGCGTTGTGGAGCAGTTCGCACAACGAGCGAATCGTCAACGCCGGCCGGCTGCTGCCCGCGCGGATGCTCGAGCCGCCGTTCGTGCCCGCGCCGTCGACGCCGATGCTGCAACCGGAGGGCGGTGCCGACCGCAACGCGATTCCGCTGTATGCGCTGCCGAACCAGCACATCGTCAACAACTTCTCGCCGACGATGCCGCTGCAGACGTCCGCGATGCGCTCGCTCGGCGCGCACACCAACATCTGGGCGATCGAAAGCTTCATGGACGAGCTCGCGCACGCGGCCGGCGTCGATCCGGTCGAATTCCGGCTGCGTCACATGGAAGACCATCGCGCGCGGCAGGTGATCCAGCTCGCCGCGAAGCACTTCGGCTGGCCGAGGCCGCCGCGTGCCCGCAACCGCGGCGTCGGCTTCGCGTTCGGCAAGTACAAGAACCTGATGGCGTACGTCGCGATCGCGGTCGAGGTGTCGGTCGTGCCGGAAACCGGCCAGGTGACGCTCGAACACGCGGAAGCGGCCGTCGACGCCGGTCAGATCGTGTCGCCGGACGGCATCCGCAACCAGATCGAGGGCGGCATCGTGCAGGCCGCGAGCTGGACGCTGTACGAGGCGCTGAAGTACGACACGGAACGCATTCGCAGCTTCGACTGGAGCAGCTATCCGATCCTGCGCTTCTCGGCCGCGCCGCAGAGCGTGAAGGTCCATCTGGTCAATCGCCCCGGCGCGCCGTTTCTCGGCGCGGCCGAGGCGTCGATGGGGCCGACCGCCGGCGCGCTGGCCAATGCGATCTTCGATGCGACCGGCCAGCGCATGCGCGAAATGCCGTTCGCCGGCGACGCGCTGAGAAAACGCATCGACGCATAGCAGTGCGGTCGAATCCGCTGCTCGACACCCGCTATTCGACACCCGATACTCGATACTCGATACTCGATACTCGACACTCGACACTCGATACTCGATACTCGACAAAGACAGCACCGGCACGCACCGGGGCGACACGCCGACAGGCTGGAGAACTTCCGACGATGGATACCTTGCTTTCGATGCGCGTGTTCACGCGCATCGTCGAAACCGGCAGCTTCACGCGCGCGTCGGACACGACCGGCCTCACCACGCCGCGCGTGTCCGCGCTGCTGAGCGCGCTCGAGCAGCACCTCGGCTGCCGGCTGCTGAACCGCACGACGCGCCGCATCTCGCTGACCGAGGACGGCCAGGCGTACTACGAACGCTCCGTCGCGGTGCTGCGCGAGATCGACGACATGGAGGCATCGGTGTCGCAGGCCCGCAACGTGCCGCGCGGGCGGCTGAAGGTGAACCTGCCGCCGGCGATGGCGAAGCAGGTCGTGGTGCCCGCGCTGCCGGCGTTTCTCGACGCCCATCCGGGGATCATGATCGAGCTCGGCGTGACCGACCGGCAGATCGACCTCGTCGGCGAAGGCGTCGACTGCGTGGTGCGCATCGGCGCGCTCGACGACTCCGGGATGATCGCGAAACGGATCGGCAGCCTGACCACCTGCACGTGCGGGTCGCCCGCGTATCTCGCGCGGTGCGGCGAGCCGGAGACGGTCGACGATCTCGCGCAGCACGTCGCGGTCAGCCACATCTCGGCCGATACCGGGCGGCCGCGCGTGTGGGACTACGTCGTCGACGGCGAGCCGCGCATCGTGCAGATGTGCGGGACCGTCGCCGTCAACGACGCGGACAACTACATCGAGTGCGGCGTCGCCGGAATCGGGCTGATCAAGACGTCGCTGTATCTCGTCGAGCCTTACCTGAAGTCGGGCCGGCTGCGCGAAGTGCTGACCGATTTCAACGCGCCGGCCCGGCCGATCTCGGTGCTGTATCCGCCGAACCGCCACACCCCGGTCAAGCTCAAGGTGTTCGTCGACTGGCTCGCGGGCCTGTTCGAGCAGATTCCGACGCTGCAGGGCAAGCGCGGCTGAACGAACGCGGCGCGGCACCTTTGCGTGCCGCGCAATGCTCGATTGCGCGGCGGCTCGCTTCCGGTTTTATCGAACGATCAATAGTATTGACGGCAGTGCGGCGCTCCGTATCCCGCCGCGGTTCGCGATCTTCCCCTTCCCCAGGAGCCGACCATGTCAGCAGATTCCACGCCGCTCGCGCCGCCCGCGCATGGCGCCAAACTCACGCAGGGCCTGATCCTGCTGTTCGCCTTCAGCTGCGGCGCGATCGTCGCGAACCTGTACTACGCGCAGCCGATCACCGAGCTCATCGCGCCGGGCCTGCACATGTCCGGCGGCACCGCGAGCCTGATCGTGTCGCTGACGCAGATCGGCTATGCGTTGGGCCTCTTCTTCATCGTGCCGCTCGGCGACCTGCTCGAGAACCGCAAGCTGATGATCGTGACGGCCGTCGTGTCGATCGCGAGCCTCGCGGCGGCGGCCTTCGTGCGCACGCCCGGGCTCTTTCTCGCGATTTCGCTGCTGATCGGCTTCAGCTCGGTGGCCGTGCAGATCCTCGTGCCGCTCGCCGCGCACCTCGCGCCGGATCATTCGCGCGGCCGCGTCGTCGGCACGATCATGAGCGGGCTGTTGCTCGGCATCCTGCTGGCGCGCCCGCTGTCGAGCGTCGTCGCAGACGCGTTCGGCTGGCGTTTCGTGTTCGCGGCAGCCGCCGTGCTGATGACGCTCGTGACGGCCTTGCTCGCGCTGACGATTCCGTCGCGCCAGCCCGACCATCGCGCGACCTATTTCGAACTGATCGGCTCGCTGCTGCAGCTGGTTCGCACGATGCCGGTATTGCGCCACCGCGCGTTCTACCAGGGGTTGATGTTCGCGTCGTTCAGCCTGTTCTGGACCGCCGCGCCCGTCGAGCTGACGCGTCACTACGGGTTGTCGCAATCGGCGATCGGCCTGTTCGCGCTGGTCGGTGCGATCGGCGCGACGTCGGCGCCGGTGGCCGGCCGCCTCGCCGACGCCGGCCACACGGTGCGTGCGACGCTGATCGCGCTCGTCGCCGGTGCGTTGGCGTATGCGGTGGGGTTCGTGCACGGCACCGGCCTGTACGGGCTCGTCGTCACCGGCATCGTGCTCGACTTCGCGGTGCAGATGAACATGGTGCTCGGCCAGCGCGAGATCTACGCGCTGCACGCGGCGAGCCGCAACCGGCTGAACGCGCTGTACATGACGAGCATTTTCGTCGGCGGCGCCGTCGGCTCCGCGCTCGCCAGCCCGCTGTACGAGCATGGCGGCTGGCCGCTCGTCGCGGCGGTGGCCGGCGCATTCCCGATCGTCGCGCTCGCCCACTACCTGCTCGTCGGGCGGCCGCACGCGCAACGTCACGCGATCGGCTGAATCCGATATCGCCCGTCAAACCGATTCGTTCGCGGGGCGCGCCGCCGCCCCGCTCCACGTCGAAGGAAAGGAGTCCACCATGTCTTCCCTGCTCAGTGCCTATGATCTGCGCGGTCTCGCGCTTCCGAACCGCGTCGTGATGGGGCCGATGACGCGCTCGCGCGCACCGTCGCGCGGACTGCCCACCGAACTGATGGCCGAGTACTACGCGCAGCGCGCGTCAGCCGGCCTGATCGTGACCGAGGCGACCAACGTCAGCCCGGCATCCGCTGCGTTCGAGCTGACGCCGGGGCTCGTCGACGATGCGCAGGCCGCCGCCTGGAAGATCGTCACCGATGCTGTTCACGCGAACGGCGGGCGCATCTTCGCGCAGCTGTGGCATGGCGGGCGCGTCAGCTCGCTGACGCTGCTCGGCGGCGCCGCGCCGCTGTCGCCGTCCGGCGTGAATGACGACCTCGAACAGCTGCAGGTGTGGGCGCAGTTGCAGAACGGCTACTACACGAAGATTCATGCGACGCCGTCGCGCGCGATGACGACCGACGAAGTCGTCGCGACCGTCGATGAATTTCGCCGCGCGGCCGAGCGCGCGATGGCCGCGGGTTTCGACGGCGTCGAGCTCCATGCGGCCAACGGCTACCTGCCGCACCAGTTCCTGTCGTCGACGTTGAACCAGCGTGACGATCGCTACGGCGGCACGGTCGCGAACCGGGCGCGCTTTCTCGCGGAAATCGTCGACGCGGTCGGCGGCGTGATGCCGCTGAGCCGGGTCGGCGTGCGGATCTCGCCGTACGCGAAGTACAACAACGTGCGCGACGGCGATCCGGACGCGACGTATGCGTATGTCGGCCGGATGCTCGACGAAGCGGGCGTCGCCTATTTGCACGCGGCCGACACCAACGGCTGGAGCGGCGAGCCCGATCTGCCGCGCATCGTCGAGCAGGCGCGCCGGTCGTTCCACGGCACGCTGATCGTCAACGGCGGCATTTCGCCGGATGCGGCGAACGCGCTGATCGATGCAGGCGACGCCGATCTCGTCGCGTTTGCGCGTGCGTATATCGCGAACCCCGATCTCGTGGAGCGCATCGCGATCCGCGCACCGCTGTCGGAACCCAGGACCGTCGGCTGGTATGGCGGCGATCGCGCGGGCTACGTCGACTATGCGCGGCACGACGCGGCACAATCACACGCGTGAGCCGCGCCCGCACCGCGCAACGAGTGGGATGCGCGGCGCGGCGCCATCAAGCGTCGGTCCACCGCGCGCCGAGCACGCGCCCGCAGAAATTCGGCCGATGAAAATCCGGATCCGCGCGTTCGAGCACGTCCGCGCTCCACGTGCCGAACGTCGACAACGGCCGATGCTCGACACCGCGCGCGACGGTCGCGAGGAAGGTTTCGCGAAAGCCGCTGCCGCGCGGGTATGCGGCGAGCAGAGCAGCGCGCTCATCGGCCGTGTAGCTGTCGAAATCAGTCGCCATCAAATCCGTCGACACGGCGCAAGCCAGTGCGCGAGCGAGCGGCGACGCGCGAGCGGCAACCGCCGGCGTCGTATGCAGCGCAATCGCGTGCCATACGTCGTCGCGCATGCGTCGCGACCGGCGATGCCGCAGCAGCAGCGCATGCGCGGCATCCGCACCGTCGAGTTCATAGCGTTCGGTCGAGCGGCAATACGCATGGCTCAGCCCCATGTTCGCGTACATCGCGGCGACATACAGCGCGTCGGCATCGCACGTGTCGCCCGCACGCCGCGCGGCAAGCGATGCGAACACGAACACGCGGCCCGCATGATCGGCGAGCGCGCCAGGCAGCGACGCGCGGGCCGCATCGGCCGCCTCGACCGCAACGGGTGTGCGCGGAATGCGAACGCCGGCCACTTCGTCGCCGGTTGCCGGTGCGCGCGTGTGCGCAGCATTCATCGTGTCTCCTTCGTGCCCCGCGCACGGGGCGGAAAATCGTTCAATCCGGTGCGTGGTCGCCACTGGGCAGCATCTCGCGCCGGCACGCACCGACACGCGCCGGTTAGAAAGCGATGCAGCAGCGCCCGAATGCGTCACAGCCGTTGGTGACCGCGCTCGCCGCCGGATAACGCGGCCGTGCGAAGCGGCGTTCACGGCCGCGCGCGCGGCATGCATCGCTGCCGGAGTCCGCGCACGCGGCGCTCGCCGCGGCCGTACGCGGACCGTCGCGCCCGTCGGCGCCGGTTGCCCACGCACCGCCGCTGTCGGCGACCGGCGACCACGCGGGGCTGACGGGCGGCAGCGGCGGCGCAAGCGACGAGAATTCCTGTTCCGCGTGCACGACCTTGCCGTCGACGACCGTCAGCACCGACGACAACTGCGGTATCCGCGGCGCGTCGATCGTGAAGTAGTCGTCGCTCAGCACCGCGAAGTCCGCATACCGGCCGGGCACCAGCGCGCCCTTGCGGTGCTCGTCCGCGGAAAACCACGCACTGCCCACCGTGTAGCGGCGCAGCGCCTCCATCCGGCTAAGCCGGTTGCGCGGCGGATACAGCGCCGTACCGCCCACGCTGCGCCCCGACACCATCCAGTACAGCGCGACGAACGGGTTGTAGCTGCCGGCACCCATCGCACCGGAGCCCGCACCGACCGGCAGCCCGGCCGCGAGCATCGCGCGGATCGGCGGCGCGCGCATCGCCGCCGCGGCGCCGTGGCGCGCGATGAACGCCTCGCCCTGAAACGCCATGCGCGGCTGCACGGTGATGCCGCCGCCCAGCGCGGCGACGCGCGCGATGTTCGCATCCGAAATGGCCTCGCAGCGGTCGAAGCACCAGCGCAGCCCGGCGAACGAAATCTCGCGGTTCACCGCCTCGAACACGTCCAGGAAGCGGCCGATCGACTCGTCGTAGGTCGCATGCAGCCGGAACGGCCAGCGATGGTGCACGAGCAGCCGGACGATGGCGGTCAGCTCCGCTTCGACCGACGCGGGCAGTTCGGCGCGCGGCTCGAGAAAATTCCCGAGATCGACCGCCGAGAACGACAGCCGCTCGCCCGCGCCGTGCGCGCGCAGGAACGCGTCGCCGTCGCCGGGCGCCGTCAGCGCGATCCACTGCGCGAAGTCGTCGAGTTCGCGGCCGGCGTGCCGCGCGCCCAGCGCATACGCGATGCGCGTCGTCAGTTCGCCGCGCCGCGCGAGCGTCATGACGGCGGCGTAGTCGTCCGGATACGCGAGACCGTCGCCGCCGGCGTCGATCGCGCTCGTCACGCCGACGCGGTTCAGCGCGTGCATGAAGTGCCGCGTCGAGTTGAGCCGGTCGGCCGCGTCCAGCGTCGGCGCGCGCGCCAGCGCCGCTGAAAGCACCGCCGGATCCTGGCGCGCGAGCAGCTCGCCGGTCGGCCGTCCGTGGCGGTCGCGCCGCAGTTCTCCGCCCGGCGGGTCCGGTGTGTCGCGCCCGTAGCCGAGCGCGCGCAGCGCGGCCGTATTCAGCCACGCGCTGTCGGACAGATGCTGGACGAACACCGGTGTATCGGGCGCGATCGCGTTCAACTCGGCGGCCGTCGGGCCGCGCTTTTCCGCGAACTGCAACGCGGTCCAGCCGCCCGCCACGCGCGCCCACTGCGGCGCGGGCGTACGCCGCACTTGCCGGCCCAGCAGGTCGAGCGCGTCGGCGAGCGACGGCACGCCGTCCCAGCGCAGCTCGAGATTGAAATTCATCCCGCCGCGTATGGCCTGCAGGTGCGCGTCGATCAAGCCCGGAATCACGGTGCGGCCGTTCAGATCGATGCAGGTCGTGGCGTCGTGCGCGTGGCGCAACACGTCGCGATCGTCGCCGGTCGCGACGATGCGCCCGTCCGTCACGGCGAGCGCGCTGACGAACGAGCGCTGGTCGTCCTGGGTCGCGATCTTGCCGTTGAATACGACGAGGTCCGCCGAGCGCGCGGGTTGCGTCGCTCTAACCACCGTCCGGCCTCCCGTGCGCGCATGCGCGCGGCGCGTCGCGCGGCGGCGCCGGACGCGAGACGGCGGCCGAATCGTACGCGTGGCCCGAAGCCCGCGTTTCGGCGCGCAT
The DNA here is from genome assembly GCF_003635165.1 of Burkholderia sp. Nafp2/4-1b. Taxonomy (GTDB): domain Bacteria; phylum Pseudomonadota; class Gammaproteobacteria; order Burkholderiales; family Burkholderiaceae; genus Burkholderia. The sequence goes on from NZ_ML058607.1 coordinate 34,515, forward strand.
GCCGCGATCGCGCGGCCGCATTGCTGCACCCGATTCGCGCATCGTCATGCCGCCTGCTGCGCCGCGTCGGCGGCGTCATGTCGCACGCGTGTCCGGGAGGGTGCAGGTGGCGCTTCCGCGTCCTGACGGATGAAGTTCTGCACGCGCAACAGCCGGCGCACGTCGTGCGCGCGCGACTGCGGATCGAAATGACGCGCAACGCCGGCGACCAGCGTCGACGCGTGCGCGGTGCGCCCGCGCTCGATCAGGTGATCGGCCAGATCGAGCGCACCGCGCAGCGCCCACATCGCGGCGCCCTGCGCATTCGCGGTCTGGATGGCCATCTGCAGGTGACGATGGCCGTCCGCTTCGTAGGCGAGCGCGACATCCACGGCCGCGGTGCGCGCCTGTTCGAGCGTCGCGACGCCACGCACGCGCAGCAGTTCGGGCACGAACAGGTGTTCGCCGTGCGCGCGGCAGCGCGCGAGCGTCGCATCGAGCCGCGCGCGCGCTTCGGCCGCGCGGCCGGTGCGCACGAGCCCTTCCGCATGCGCGACCGTCAGCGGCGCGAGCAGCCGGCGGAAGCCGCTCGCCTCGACGCGCCGCAGTGCCGGTTCGAGCCGTGCGAGGCCCGCGCCGGGATGACCGGCCTGGATGTCGAACTGGCCGGTCAGGCATTCCGCATGATTGCGCCAGATGTCGAAGCCGTGCGCGTCGGCGGTCGCGCGCAGCGTCGCGAGATAGTCGGACGTGATGTCGTGGTCGCCGTAGCGCAGTGCGATCGGCACGGCGGCCGCGCCGAGCACGACGCACAGCGCGAGCGCCGACGGCCCGCGGCGCGCGCAATCGACCGCTTGCGCGGCGATGCGCATCGCGTGCTCGGGGTCGCCCTGCATCCACACGAGCCGCGTGAGCATCGTGCGCGCGAGCGTCGTCATGTCGACGCCGAGCGCGGCCTGCGCGCACGGCGGTTCGCCGGCGTCGGCGAGTTCGGCCGTCGCGGCTTCCAGCCGCTCGCGCGCCTGCGCATGCTCGCCGAAGTAATGCAGCGACGTCGCGACCATCGCATTCGCGAGCAGCCGCTGCGACCGGTCGCCGCGCCGCTCGGCCGCGCGTTGGAAGCGCGTCGCGTAGCGCAACGATTCGTGTATGTCGGACAGCGTCAGCATCGTGTTCCACAGCCCGACCAGCGCACGCGCGTCGAATGCATCGTCGCCGATATGCGCCGCAAGGCCGAGCGTGCGGTCCCACATCGCGGCGGCGGCGAGTGCGTCGCCGTCGGTGTGCAACAGCGCCGATGCGCAGGCCGCCCGCAGCCGCATCTCGCGCGCGGCGTCGACCGGATCGGCGGTGCCCGTGTCGAGTCGGCCGAGCACCTGGCGCGCTCGCGCCGCGCATTCGCGCATCCGCACCGGCTCCAGCAGCGCGCGAGCGAGCCGGTCGGCCTCGGGGCCGCCGGCGGCGGCGTCCGCCGGTTCGGCCGCGGCCTCGTCGGGTGCTTCGAGCGGCTGCATATCGGCTCGTTGCGCATCGGCCGGTTGCATATCGGCCAGCTGCACGTCGACCGGTTGCATATCGGCCAGTTGCATATCAACCGGTTGCATATCAACCGGTTGCACATCGGCCGGCTGCATACCGTCCGACTGCATATGATCCGGCTGTATATGGTCCGGTCGCATATCGTCCGATTGTGCATCGTCTGCTTGCAAATGGGCCGGCTGCGCATCGGCCGACTGCTCCGCGGCCGCCGCCACGCGTGCCGCTAAGTGTTCGCGCTCGTACTGCGCATGCCGCGCGGCGATGCGCTCGAATTCCCCTTCGTTGTGCAGCTTTTCCAGCGCGTATGCGCGCGTCGACTCGGTCAGCCGGTAGCGCGCATACGCGCCGTGGAATTCGACGGTCACGAGCGACTTCGCGACCAGTTCGCCGAGCAGCGCGATCATGTCGGCGGACGACGTGCCGGGCTCGGTCGCGACCGCGCGCGCGGCGTCGAACGTGAACGGACCGATGAAGCACCCCATCCGCCGGAACAGCGCGCGGGCGGCCGGCTCCAGCAGCACGTAGCTCCAGTCGAACGTCGCGCGCAGCGTCTGGTGACGCGGCAGCGCCGAGCGCAGGCCGCCCGTCAGCAGGTTCAGCCGGTCGTCCAGGCGCGACGCGACGATCGCGAGCCCGAGCGTCGCGACGCGCGCCGCCGCCAGTTCGATCGCGAGCGGCAACCCGTCGAGGCGCCGGCAGATGTCCGCGACGAGCCGCACGCCGGCGTCGTCGACCGGACAAGCCGGCGCGGCCGCGCTCACGCGCTCCAGGAACAGCTCGACGGCGGAACACCGGACGATTTCGTCGGCGGACGCGTTGCCGTCCGGCACCGCGAGCGGGCTCATGCGCAGCACCGCTTCGGCCGAGATGTGCAGCGGCTCACGGCTCGTCACGAGCACGCGCAGCGGCGCGGCGCACGCCGTGAGCGTTTCGACGAGGGTCGCGACCAGATCGACGATGTGCTCGGCGTTGTCGAGCACGAGCAGGCAGCGCGACGCGGCGAATGCGGCGCCGATGTGCTCGATGGCGGGCACGCGGTGCGTGTCGAGCCCGAGTTCGCCCGCGAGTGCGACCAGCACGTCGTCGCGCGTCGAAGCGCGGGCCAGTTCGACGAACAGCACGCGTTCGCGCGAACGGCTGCGCACGTCGTGCGCGACGTGCACGGCGAGGCTCGTCTTGCCGATGCCGCCGGCGCCGACCAGCGTCACGACCGGCGCGCGTTCCAGCATGTCGACGATCTGCGCGATTTCGGCGTCGCGGCCGACGAGCGGCGCCGGCGGCGAGACCACGGTGTCGGGAGGCCCGGCGGCCTCGGACGGCACCGCGGCGGCGGGCGTGGGCTCGACCGCAAGCTCGGCCGCCGGCACCGGTACCGGCACGGGCGACGCGCTCGCGATCAGCAGGTAGCCGCGGCCGGGCACCGTCTTGATCAGATCGCGACTCGCGCCGAGCGCCTTGCGCAGCGTCGCGACGTGCACCTGCAGGCGGTTTTCCTCGACGATCACGCCGGGCCAGACTGCGTCCATGATGTCGTCTTTCGACACGACCGAGCCGCTCGCGCGGTGCAGGACTTCGAGAATGTCGAGCGCGCGTGCGCCGATGCGCAGCGACGCGCCGTGACGGCGAATGTCGCGCTGCTCGAAATCCACCGACAAAGTTCCGATCTGGATCATGGCCGCCTCCGGGTACCTCGGGATGAAACGCCTGGCGAGCGCGGCAGCTCGGCAGGCGGAAAGTCCACGCCCGGCGCGCTGTGGCGCCGGACGGAAAATGTCAAATTCGGCTCGAGTGTAGAGGGCCGCTCCGTAAAAATCTTGAAGGAAAATGCACTGCCGGCGCGTCCCGCGCGCGCGAACGATCCGGTCACCCGCGTGCAAGAATCGGGGCGGTATACTCCGCCGTGCCGCCCGCGTATGCGCGGGGTAGGGCCGCGTGGGGCGCGGGAGAAATTCGCGGCCACCGCACGCAAGCATTGAAAGCAATTTGTCAGAAAACAAAGCGGACGTTTATGCAAATTGATTTTGAACGTTCGCGCACCGACTTAAACTGGACTCGTCATGTCGCGCTTCGAGTCCTCGTCCGGGAAATTCCATGTCAGACTCCGTCATCGCAGCGACTGCCAAACTGCCCGCGCCGCTGCCGAAAGACACGCTCGGCTGTGTGTCGAGCCTGCTGTCGAAGGATGTCGAGACGGCGTCCGGCGGCCTGAAGCTGCACCGCAAGTGCATGCGCGACGCGCACGTCGAACATATCGACATGCCCGCGTGCGACCGCGGCTTCCTCGTCGGCGTGTCGCTGAACGTCGGCCACCGCCGCACGCTCCATGGGCGCGCAGGCGCGAGCGAGCACCGCTTCCAGCATCACTCGATCTACATTCGCGACTTTTCCCGCCATTTCCGCGCCGACCTCTACGGCAACTTCGACTTCGTGCTGGTCGAACTGCCGCACGCGTATCTCGAACGCGTCGGCCCCGAGCACGGCGGCAATCCGGTCGGCGGCCTCACGTGCCGGGCCGACACGCGCGACCCGGTGCTGGGCCATCTCGCTCACGCGGTCGCGGACAGCCTCGACGCACCGGGGCCGCTGAACACGCTGTTCATCGAGCAGGTCGGGCTCGCGATCGGCACGCACCTCGTGCGCCGCTACGGCAACGCGCGCACGCGCGAGCTCGAGAGCAAGGGCGTGCTGTCGCCGGCGAAGGTGGCGCTCGCGAAGGAACTGCTGATGGAAAAGGCGGACCTCGGCGTGTCGATCGAGGAAGTGGCGAACGAATGCGACCTGTCGCGCGGCTACTTCATTCGCGCGTTCTCACGCACCACCGGCCGCACGCCGCACCAGTGGCTGCTCGAACAGCGCGTGATGCGCGCACGCGAACTGATCGAGACGTCCGACATGACGCTCGCCGACATCGCGGTCGCGTGCGGTTTCGCCGACCAGAGCCATCTGAATCGCGTATTCGTTCGGATCGTCGGTCATCCGCCCGGCGCGTGGCGGCGCGCACGTTCCCGCTGATGCTCGATATCGCCGCGCGCCCTGCCGTCACCGCACTGGCGTCGCGTCGTAGTTGACCGGCACCCAGTCGTATTGCGCACCGTCCCGGCGCAGGTGGCCGAGCCCGGGGAACGCGATGTGAGCGGCACCGACGAGATAGCGTCGATCGGCGACACGCTTCAGCGTGTCGCTCCGCGTCCGGCGTGCGGTGCCGGCATCGCTGTCGTACTGGACCGTCGCGTTGATGTCCCGCAACTGGATCGCCGCCACGTGGACGATATCGCCCCACGCGAGCAGGCCGGCGTTGCCGCTCTCGATCAGATAGCCCGTATGGCCCGGCGTATGGCCGGGCATCGGCACCGCGCGAATGCCGGGCGCGAGCGTCGCGTCGCCGCGAAACGTCTCGAAGCGGCCGGCCGCGACGTAAGGCGCGACCGCGGCCGCCGCCGCATCGAAGAACGACGAAAGGAAGGCCGGCGCGTGCGCCTTGTTCGCGGGATCGAGCCAGTAGTCGGCCTCCACGGCGTTCACGCGGACGATCGCATTCGGGAACGTCATCGCACCATTCGACACAATGCCGCCGACATGATCCTTGTGCAGGTGCGTGAGCAGCACCTCGTCGATCTGCCCGGGCGCATAGCCGGCCGCGCGCAGGTCGTCGGTCAGCTTGCCGCAGCAGTCGCCGTACAGCGTGCCGGCTCCCGCATCGACGAGGATCCGTTTGGATCCCGTATCGACCAGAAACGCGTTGATCGACCCTTGCACGGGCGGCTCCAGGAACGCACGGTCGAGGTCGCGGCGGATCTCGGCCTTGGAGATGTCGCGAAACACCGTATCGACCGGAAACGGATGCGTGCCGTCCGACAGCGCGATCACCGTGAAGTCGCCGATCTTCTGCCGGTAGAAGCCCGGGGGCTGCTGGCCCGCGGCGGCAGCCGGCGCCGTGGATTGCGCTTCGGATTGCGCTTCGGATTGCGCTTCGGGTTGCGCCTTGGCGCGGGCGTCGGGCGACGCTTCGGCCTGCGCGAACGCCGCGGACGCAAGCAGGCCCGCACATCCGGCCACGACGAGCCAACGGGCCGCACGCACAATGCGCGCGTGCCGGGACAGGTTCTTCATGTGTTCTCCGTGATGAACCGTGCGCGCGCCCGGCCACGAACGGAACGACCCGCGCGACACGCGATGTCGCCCAGCGTATCGGGCACGGTGGCGAAAATCCTGAGCAGCGCCTGAATTGTCCTGAAGACGCGGCGCACGCGCCGCGGCAACCGCCCTGCCCGGCGCTAGAATGCCAACCGCATGCAACGCGACGTTGCGACACGCACAAGGGCGACTCCATGGACAAATTCTCCGCGCTGCGCGCATTCGTCGAAGTAGCGGAAGCCGGCGGCTTCTCCAGCGCCGGGCGGCGCCTCGAGCTTGCCGCGTCGTCGGTGGTGCGCGCGGTGGACGCGCTCGAAGCATCGCTCGGCACCGTGCTGCTGAACCGCACGACGCGACAGGTGACGCTGTCCGATGCGGGCGCCGTCTACTATGCGCGTGCGAAAAGCGTGCTCGAGGAACTCGCCGACGCCGACGCGCTCGTGGCCGATCGCGGCGACGAGCCGTCCGGGCCGCTGCGCGTGTCGGTGCCGGTCGCCTACGGGCTGCGCCGCATCGCGCCGCACGTCGCCGGGTTCATCGCGCGCCATCCGAAGCTCGACGTCGACCTGCAGCTGACCGACGAACGCGTCGATCTCGTGAGCGCGCGGATCGACGTCGCGATCCGGCTCGGCGACGCGGCCCCGACCGCCGACGTCGTCGCGCGGCCGCTCGGCACCTTCCGCCGCTACGTGGTCGCGAGCCGCGCCTATCTCGACACACACGGCACGCCCGCGACGCCGGGCGAGCTGGTCGACCACGCGTGCCTGCGCTTTCACTTCGGCGTCGACCAGCAGGCGTGGACGTTCGCCGACGCGCAAGGGACGACACAGGTGATCGTCGCCGGACGACTGAAATCGAATCACAGCGAGGTGCTGCGCGCGGCCGCGCTCGACGGCGCCGGCATCGCGCTGCTGCCCGACTGGCTGGTCGGCGCGGATCTCGAAGCGGGCCGCCTGCAGCGGCTGTTCGAACGGTACGACGTGACGCCCGGCTCGGCACGCGCGGTGATTACCGCGCTGTACCTGCCGAATCAGCGCGGCTCGAAGCGCGTGACCGCGTTCGTCGACTTCGTCGAATCGCTCGCGCGCGCGCAGCCCTGAAACGGGCGGCGCGCGCGCCGCGTCCGCATCCGCATCACCAGCCGAACTTCGCTTCCATCCCGACGTAGTCGGCGTTGCGCGCGCCGAGCGCGCGAATCGACGAGCCGAGCTGAAAGTGCACGGCCTCGAGCGCCAGCGCGACGTTCGCGTTCACGAGCCAGTCGACCCGCGCTTGCGCGTACATCCCCGTCCACGCGCCGCCCTTGCCGGCCGTCCCCGGTACCGCCGACATCCCCTGCCCGTAGATCGCGTCGGCCGTCGTCTGCCGCCACTGGAAGCCGAGCGCGGTCAGCACCGTCACCGAGCTGGCCGGCTTGAACGTCAGCGACGGCTTCACGTGGATCAGGTTGCTGTACCCGGTATAGCCGGCGAGCGTGAAGTAATAGCCGTTCGGAAACATCGGGTTGAACGTGCCGACGCGCCGGTCGCCCGGATGCGCGTCGCCCGACGCGCCATCGACCTGGATGCCGATGCGCGGCGTGCCGGCCATCTTCGCGAACGTGTAGCCGCCCAGCGCGCCGAACGCCCATGCGCCGACCGTGTCCTGCCCGACGTGGCCCGTCTGCAGCATCGCCTCGACGTCCCAGTCGAGCCCGTCGGCCTTGCCTGCGTAACGCATGTCGAACACGTCGCGCCGTTCGGTGCCGGACGCATCCGGATAGCGCGCGTTGTCGCGCGTGTAGCGCGACCAGTACGCGGACAGATCGCCGGGCCCCGTGCCGCTGCGCTCCACGCGTACGCCGTCGAAGCGCAGATGCCGGTTGGACACGTCGTCGAACGTGGCGGCATCGCGATACTGCACCGGGCGCGTCACGTAGCCGATGAAGCGCCATTTGCCGATTTCGTAATCGGCCCACAGCGCATCGAACGCCTGCCGCACGTTCGGGCCGTCGCGCACCGACACGAAGCGCTGCAAGTCGAACGCCATCTCCTGCCGGCCGATCCGCGTCTTGAACGTGCCCGGCCCCAGCTGATCGACATACGCGACGAACGCCTGCTCGATGTCGAGCTGATCCTTGTCGACCGGGCCGACCGTGTCCTTGCCGAACGGTCGCGCATCGACGAACTGCACGAACGCCTGAAAGTGCCCGCGATAGCGCAGGTCCGCATGCACGTTCGCGCGCTGGATCACGTAGTTGTCGTCATGCGCGGCACCGAGGCCGAACAGCGGCGCGTTGTTCAGTTCGAAACGCTCACGCAGGTTCGCGCCGAGCGACAGGTAGGTCGACGGATCGTCGCCGAGCGGCACGTATTTCAGCGCGTCGAACGGCTTGCGCGGCACGCACGGATTCGCGAGCGCCGACCAGTCCTCCTGCCAGCGGTTGAACAGCACCGTCGGACGTTTCGCGGTGCACGACGCGGCGGCGGCGGCAGCCGGCGACGCGGCCGCGCCGGCCGCCGCCACCTCGGCCTCGGCCTCGGCACCGACGGCCGACCCCGCGTGCGACGCGGCACCGCCCGCCAGCACGACGCACGACAGCACGCCGCGCCACGATCGCTTGATCGGCCGGCGCACCGTCATTTCGTCCGCGCGTGGATCTCGGCGACGTAGCCGCCCGGGAACTGCACGAGCGCCGCGTCGCGGCCGTCCGACGCGAACGGCGGCACGAGCACGGTCACGCCGGCCGCTTCGGCCTGCTTCAGCGTCGCGCCGAGATCGGCCACCTCGTAGCCGGTCATCTCGCGCCCGAACGGGTACGGCAGATGGCCGTCCGTCGCGAGCACGGTCATCTTGCCGAAGCCCGATTCGATCCGGATCCGGCGGTACGTGTCGTTCGGGCGGCCGATTTCGATACCCGGCGCATGGCGCACGTCCGACACGATCTTGCCGTGCGAGAACGCGGCGAAGTTGCGCGCCAGCTTGCTCGCGCTTTCCGGCGACACGTACACGCGGTTCTCCGGCACCGTCTGCAGCGGGTCGTAATTCGGCGCCTGCGTGTGCCAGTACAGCTGCATGTTCACGCCGCCCGGCCAGCGGACGATCGCATCGCGGCCGATCGGATCGGGAAACGTCGAGACGACCACATCGGCGCCATGCGCGCGTGCGGATTTCATCGCGACGTCCATATCGGTCACGAGATAGCCGTTACGTTCCGCGCAGAACGGATACGGAATCGGCGTCTTGAAGCCGAACACCGAGATCGTGCCGACCGGCGTCAGCACGAGCTGCGACATCGTCTGGCTCGGCGTCGGCGTGACCTGGAACACGCCCTGCTTCGACTTCTTGCCGCCGAACGTCGCGACGAAACTGTCGGTGAAGCGGTCGAAGTCTTCGGGTGCGACGCACACGTGGGTCGTGTCGTACTGCGGGCCGACCGCAATGGCGGGGAACCGCGCCGCGGCGCCCGGCGACGCGATGTCGTCGAGGTGGGTTTCGTCGGCCAGCGCCGGCGCGCCGGCCAGCAGCGCGGCAAGCACGGCCGACGACGCGGCGGTCATGCGCAGCAGGTTGCGCAGATTCAGTGAACTCATCGGTTTACTCCTTGATGGTGACGCGCGCGGCCTGGCGCCGTGCGCGGATTCGGATTCAGCTGGATGCAGGCGCTCTTCCGGGCGACCCGAACGACAGGCGAGAAACACGAGCACCGCGAGCGGCAGGCGCGGCTTCCCGCTCGGCGGGAGACGGAGCAGACGCATCGTTTCAGCGCGGTCGTCGCAACGTCACCGAATGGCGGTAACGCCGCCAGCGTGGTCTCGTCTATCGTTGAGCACGGTGACGAGGACGAGCCCAGCGATCAGCCCCAGCACCCACGGTTGCGACAACAGCGCGCGGACCCACGCCGGGGAGTCGCAAGTGGTATGCATCGCCCTATCAGACCGCCCAGCACGAACAACCGAACGCGCCCCAGAAGCCCTTCGTGTCCGACGTCGGCAACGCGCTTGCCCATGCGCTCGCGTGCGCATGCTGGTGAAGGTTGCATTCATTCGCGCAGCCGCACATTGCAGCGGCCGCGGCGCGTTGCAGCGGCGCGCCGTTGCGCTGCGTCGCGCCCCAGCCGCCATAGCCGCCGAACTCGCGCACCGGCGACCAGTCCGGCATGGCCGGCGGGATCGGCGCGTCGTGCGATGTGAACGGCCCCGCGCCCCACACGATCTTCCCGTCGACCACCGTCAGCAACGCAGTCGTGCCGGCGATATCGTCCTCCGCGCACGCGAAGAAATCGCGATCCGGGACGACCAGGTCGGCAAGCTGCCCCACCGCGATGCGTCCTTTCTTGCCTTCCTCGTTCGAGAACCACGTCACATACTCGGTCCACATCCGCAGCGCGGTTTCACGATCGAGCAGGTTGCGCTGCGGATACATGCGCAGGCCGCCGACCGTCTTGCCCGTCACGAGCCACGCGAGCGACACCCACGGGTTGTACGACGCGACGCGCGTCGCGTCGGTGCCGGCCGATACCTTGAGCCCCTTGCCGAGCATCTTCGCGACCGGCGGCGTCGCCTCGGCGGCTTGCGCGCCGTAGCGCTCGACGAAGTATTCGCCCTGGTACGCCATCCGGTGCTGCACCGCAATACCGCCGCCGAGCGCGGCGATCCGGTCCATCGATTTCTCGGTGATCGTTTCCGCGTGATCGAAGAACCAGTTCAGCCCTTCGAGCGGGATGTCTTCGTTGACCTTCTCGAACACGTCGAGCGCGCGGCTGATGGTTTCGTCATAGGTCGCATGCATGCGCCACGGCCAGCGGTTTTCCGCGAGCACGCGCACGACGCCTTCGAGATCGTCTTCCATCTGCGCGGGCAGGTCCGGACGCGCAACGCGGAAGTCTTCGAAGTCGGCCGCGGAAAACGCCAGCATCTCGCCCGCGCCGTTATTGCGGAAGTAGTCGGTTCCGTCGTGGTACTTGACGCTCTTCGTCCAGTTGACGAAGTCTTCCTTCTCGGCGTTCGGCTTCTGCGTGAACAGGTTGTACGCGATCCGGATCGTCATCTCGCCCGCGTCGTGCAGCTTGCGGATCACTTCGTAATCGTCGGGATAATTCTGTGAACCACCGCCCGCGTCGATCACGCCCGTCACGCCGAGCCGGTTCAGCTCGCGCATGAAATGGCGCGTCGAGTTGTACTGATACTCGAACGGCAGCTTCGGCCCCTTCGCGAGCGTCGCGTAGAGGATCGTCGCGTTCGGGTTCGCAAGCAGCAGGCCGGTCGGGTTGCCCGCGGCGTCGCGCAGGATCGTGCCGCCCGGCGGCTCCGGCGTGTCCTTCGTATAGCCGACGACGCGCAGCGCCGCCGCGTTCAGCAGCGCGCGATCGTACAGGTGCAGGATGAACACCGGCGTGTCCGGCGCGACTGCATTGAGCTCGGCGATCGTCGGCAGCCGTTTCTCCACGAACTGGTGCTCGGTGAAGCCGCCGACCACGCGCACCCACTGCGGCGCGGGCGTCACGGCGACCTGCTGCTTGAGCATCTCCATCGCGATCGCCAGCGACGGCACGCCGTCCCAGCGCAGTTCCATGTTGTAGTTCAGGCCGCCACGAATCACGTGGCAGTGGTTGTCGATCAGACCCGGCAGCACGCCGCGGCCGCCGAGATCGACCACCTTCGTCGCGCGGCCCGCGAGCGGCATCACGTCCGCCTCGCTGCCGACGGCAACGAAGCGCCCGGCGGCAATCGCGACCGCCGTCGCGACGGGGTTCGCGCGGTCGAGCGTCGTGAATCGTCCGTTATGCAGGATCAGATCCGGTTGGGTCACGGTTGCGGTCATATGCATCACCTCTTGTTGATCAGAAGCCAAGGAGTTGTTTGACGGTGGGTAACGCCTGCACGCCGATCAGCATGCCGAGCAACCCGACCAGTGCAATCAACGGCGGTGCGGGAGAGCGAACCTTGATGGCGCTGTAAATCACACCGATCAGCACGCCCGCACCAAGGGAAACCAGATAAGGTTCCATGTAATAAATCTCCCGGACAATTTCAAATGCAGGCGCAGTGTTCCGACCAGCATGCCGCGGGCGGCATTCGTGTTTCGGTCACGTCCGCCGCCCGCGGCCATGGAGCCAATGCGGCGCGTTCGCATCGAACCCGCCGCACCGGCATCAGCCGTTGCAGGTCGCCTGCGCTTACTTCGCCGGAACGGCCGGGATCGACTCGTGCGGCGTCGCGGTGCGCTGCGGTGCCTTGTGGAGCATCGTGTACGCGTAGTCCACGCCCATCCCGTATGCGCCCGAATGCTCCTTCGCGATCGCCATCACCGCGTCGTACGTCTCGCGGTGCGCCCAGTCGCGCTGCCATTCGAGCAGGACCTGCTGCCACGTGACCGGCACCACGCCGGCCTGCACCATGCGCTGCATCGCGAAGTCGTGCGCCGCCTGCGTCGTGCCGCCCGATGCATCGGCGACCATGTAGATCTCGTAGTCGCCTTCGAGCATCGCGCACAGCGCGAACGTCGTATTGCAGACTTCGGTCCACAGGCCCGACACGACCACCTTCTTGCGGCCGTTCGCGGCCAGCGCGTCGCGCACCTTCTGGTCGTCCCACGAGTTCATCGACGTGCGTTCGAGCGTCTTCTGGTTCGGGAACACGTCGAGCAGCTCCGGATACGTGTGGCCCGAGAAGCTCTCGCTTTCGACCGTCGTGATCGTGGTCGGGATGTTGAAGACCTTCGCGGCCTTCGCGAGCCCGACGACGTTGTTCTTCAGCGTCTGGCGATCGATCGATTGCACGCCGAACGCCATCTGCGGCTGCTGGTCGATGAAGATCAGCTGGCTGTTGTGCGGAGTCAGTACTTCAAGCTTCGGATTGCTCATGGTGGTGATGTCCTTTGACGCGGAGAAAAATGAGGCTCGTCTGGCCGACAAATCCGTGAGGCGTCCAATGCGCTGTGGCGGAAGCGTCGGCAGCCGGCGTGCATCATTCAATACGCGAATGTGCGACCGCACCAGTTAATTGTTCTGAGTCTCATCACCCTCGAAATTCAAAGCTGAAAAGATCTGAATTTCATTGAATCGGCTAACGATCAACGCGCAGACCTGATAGGCTGATCCAAGACTTTCGGATCGACGCCAGACCGGTATTCATCCATATTTTCAACGGCCGTCATTCCATTCCAGACCTATGAAACCGTACACTGCTTCGCTTTTCGCCGGCATCCTCGCCGGCGTCGTTTACGCGCTGATCGGCGTGCAATCGCCGGCGCCGCCCGCCGTCGCCCTGGTGGGCCTGCTTGGCATTCTGGCCGGCGAACAGATTCTTCCCTTGGCGCGACGGATGTTCGACGGCATCCGACTGGGAAGCGCATGGCGCGACGCGAAGTGCAGCCAGCACATGTTCGGCGCGCTGCCCGGCGCACACGCCGACGCTTCCGTGAAGCGCCGCGAATCGACACCGACGTGACAGGCTGACGTCGAGCGCATGCGGCGGCGGCCGTCGGCGCGCATGCGTGCGTGTCTCGGCACGTCGGACGATGAACCGTTGTGAACGGTATTGATTCAACGTCGCTCGACGGTCCGACACCGAACGCAGAGATGTTCCAACGCCTTCCCGGGCTGCTCGATCACGTTGAACGATGCGTGCGGGTTTGGGGGCCCAGTATCGAATTCTTCCCTCGGTCGCGATGTGCCTGCTGCGTGATTTGCGCATCCGCCACCCCGAGTTCCGGTTTCCAGGTCGAGCTGTCTCGCGCTTGCCGGCCTGAATCGAGCCATTCCTGAACTCAGCGTTGAAGGAACGAAAAAAACGGGGGGCGGCTTCGCCGCACCCCCGGTCGCGCCCGCAGCCGACGCCGCGTGCGAACTCGGCGTTCAGCGCGACGCGGACGGCTCGCCGGTCCGGCCGGAGCGCCAGGTGAGGAAACCGAGCAGCGCGAGCGGTAGCGCCAGTGCCCAGAACGCGCCATACAGGTAGGCACTCGCCCCGGCGCCCGCGCCGAGCGCGAAACCGGCGACCGGCGGCAGCGTGCGTCGCAGCCGCGCGCGTGCGGCTTCCCGCTCGGCCGGCGCGGCGATCGGCACGAGCCAGTCGAATGCATCGATGACCGCCTGCGTGACGTTGCCGGTCATCACGGTGTTCGCGACGACGGTGCGCGCGGTCAGCCGGCCGTGCGCGTTCTGCACGCCCATTGCCGCCGCACCCAGCAGCCCGCAGACGATCGTCGCGGGCGCATCGGCGCTGCCGATCGGCGACGCCGCGACGCCCGCGAGCATGAATCCGGCCAGCAGGATCGTCTGCAGCGCGTACAGCGATCGCGCCCTCGCACCATGCCCGCGCACGCGCATCCTGTGATCGAGCGTGCGGGCGGCCACGATTCCCGCGATGAATGCCGGAAATGCGAGCCACTTGATCATGAGGCCCTGGCCGACACCGGCGAGGCCCGAGCCGATCAGGATGAAGTTGCCGGTGACGTGCGCGGTAAAGAGCCCGAACAGCGCGACGAAGCCGAGCGTGTCGACGTAGCCTGCGATCGATGCGAGGAACACATCCTCTCCGCGCAGGTGATCGGGGGCCGCCGTGCCCGCTGCCGTTACTTGCGCGGGCTGCATGTCGTGGCTTCCGCGGTTTTGTCGACGGTGTCCGCATCGCGGACCTGGGCGGCGAGCGCGGGCGATTGCACGCGCACGACGTGGTGCAGGGGGCCGACTGCGATGCCGGCTCCCGACGAGATCAGATAAGGCATGGTGCGTTCCGGTTGCGCCGCGGGCCGGGCCGGCCGAAGGGCTTCGGCCTCGTGCAGCGGTTCGGAGCAAGACTAGGGAATGCCCGCCTGAAAGTCACGGCGGCAACCTGAATTGTTCTGAACTGTGCGGGATCGGCGACGCGCGCGCCGCCCGGCTCACGGTGGCGCGCCTTGCTATTTTTCGATCGATAAGTGCAGAATGGGCGGCATTCAGGAGCCAATGCATGACCGAAACCAAGCGCAACGCAGCGTCCCGCACGCGCGCGACGCCCGCCGACGAGCCGGCCGCCACGCCGGGTCGCCGCCTCACACCGGAAGCGCGCGAGCGCCAGATCGTCGAAAAGGCGGTCGAGCACTTCGCGACCCACGGGTTTTCCGGCAGCACGCGCGAACTGGCGCGGCAGATCGGCGTCACGCAACCCCTGCTCTACCGGTATTTCCCGAGCAAGGAGGCGCTGATCGACCGCGTGTACGACGAGGTCTACACGTGGAATCCCGACTGGGAAAAACTGATCGCCGACCGCTCGGTGCCGCTGCAGCAACGACTCGTCGCGTTCTACCGGTCGTATGCGCAGACGATCCTGCGGCGCGAATGGATCCGCACGTTCATCTTCGCGGGCCTCAGCCGCGAAGGCTTCAACACGCGCTACCTGTCGCGGCTGCGCGAACGCGTGTTCCTGCCGGTGCTGCGTGAACTCCGGCACGAGTACGACATCGCGACGCCGGCGTCGGAAGCGCAGCGCAACGCGGAAATCGAACTGGTGTGGAGCCTGCACGCGAGCATCTTCTATCTCGGCGTGCGCAAGTGGGTATACGGTCTGCCGGTGCCCGACGATCTCGATGCCGAAATCGAACGGCAGATCGACGCGTTCCTGAACGGCACGCCGGCGGCGCTGCAGCGCGTCGCGGCCGGCGCATCGGCAAAACGCCGCCGCGGGTGAGCCGCGGCGCGTGCAGCGCACGTGCGCTCATGCCGCTTCAGAACGATTCAACCGCCGCGCGCGTCGCTTGCCCTATGCTCGGCACATCATCGGACGGTTGCCGCGCCGCGCACCGTCCGCCTCGAACCGGGATTCGCTCATGACGACCGACACGCGCGCCCTCACCCCTCACACCATCACGGCGAACGGCATCCGCCAGTACATCGCCGATGCCGGCGAACGCGCCGTCGTCGTGCTGCTGCACGGCTTTCGCGAACCGCGTTTCGCGTGGCGCCATCCGATTCGGCATCGTCGGGGGAACGTCTGATGGAACAAGAATCGGGCCGCAAGGCCATCATCGTCGGCGGCTCCGTCGGCGGGCTGTTCGCGGCGACCGCGCTACGCGCGGCCGGCTGGCGCGTGAGCGTATTCGAGCAATCGCCGCATGCGCTCGACAGCCGCGGCGGGGGCATCGTGCTGCAACCACCGATCGAGCGCGCGTTCGCGTTCGGCGGCATACCGCTGCCGCGCGAGGGCGGCGTGGATTCGGTCGACCGCATCTACGTCGATACGCAGGACCGGATCGTGCAGCGCATCGCGATGCCGCAAACGCAGACGGGATGGAACGTGATCTACACCGCGCTCAAGCGCGCGGTCCCTGCCGGGATTGTCCACGCGGGCGACGCATTCGAGCGGCTCGAACAGAATCGCGAGCACGTCGTCGCGCACTTCGCGAGCGGCCGCGCCGAGACGGCCGACCTGCTGATCGGCGCGGACGGCGGCCGCTCGACCGTGCGCGCGCAGTTGCTGCCGGACGTGCGGCCAACGTACGCGGGCTATGTCGCATGGCGCGGGCTCGTCGACGAACAGGCGCTGCCCGAACAGGTGCAGTATCTGCTGCGCGACCGGTTCACGTTCCAGCAGGGTGACCGGCATCTGTTCCTGACCTATCTGGTACCTGGCGCGGATGGTACGGTCGAACCGGGCAAGCGGCGCGTGAACTGGGTGTGGTACCGGCGCCTCGCGGCCGACCGGCTGCCGTCGCTGTTCCTCGCGCGCGACGGCACGCAGCGCGACGGATCGCTGCCACCCGGCGCGATGCGCGACGACAACCGCGCGGAACTCGTGGATGCCGGCGACCGGATGCTCGCGCCGACGCTCGCCGCGCTCGTCGACGCGACACCGGCACCGTTCGCGCAGGCGATCCTCGATCTGGCGGCCGCCCGCATGGCGTTCGGACGCGCCGTCCTGCTCGGCGACGCCGCCTGCATCGTGCGCCCGCACACGGCAGCGGGCGTCGCGAAGGCGGCCGACAACGCGGTCGGCCTCGCCGAAGCATTGCGCGACGTCGCACACGGCACTGCGTTCGACGCGGCGCTGGCGGGCTGGGATGCCCGTCAGCGGGCGGCGAGCGCGTTGTTGTCCGCGCGCGGGATCGCGCTCGGCGCACGGCTGATGGGCGCGGCGTGAGCGCGCGTCGGCCGGGTGTCGACTGCGGAGCGCTCCGGCTCGAATCCGGGATTCAGCGCGCGCAGCACGCTGGCGCGCCCGCCGTCGTCAGCGGGCAGTTGCGGCTGCCCGCGCGCGAAAACCGGGGCCGCGGCCGCCGCCAGCCACGCGACGATCGCCAGCCGCGCGACGCGTGTCGATACGCCGGCCGCCTTCATTGCGCGCTCGCAGTCGACACGGCAGCCGACGTCGCTGCCATTGCCGCGTGCCGGTCACCATTTGCGATCGCATACAGCTCGCGATTGCGTGCGATCGTCTGCGCGCTCGGCGGATAGTCCCATTTCGACGTCGGCAGCGTGCCGTCGCGCTGTGCCTGAACCAGCTGGGCGACCACGTCGGCGCGCGTGAGCTCATGGTCGGTCGTTTGCGCGAATGCGACGATCGGTGCGCTCAGCGCACAGGACAGCAATGCTGCACGAATCAGGTTGTTCATGACGTTCACCTCTCAAGATGGCGTGTTCGCGTCCGCAGATCAGGCCGGACATCCGCTCCGCATCGATGCGATGAAGAGTGATGTCCATTCTGCGATTCGCGCGCTTTCCTGAAGGTGAGGCTTCGATTACGGTCTTGTCATCTGAACGCCGGTGCATGCCGGGCGCATGGCGTCCCGTTTCGTCGAACGCTGCGCAACGCGCAGGCCCGACGGCAGGATCGCTTAACGCGCAATGGCTTCCGTGTTCCGGACGCTGCCCAGAAACCGCGTCAACTCCACGGTCTGCGGCCGCTCGAAGATCTCGTCGGCCGTCCCGCTCTCCCACACGCGTCCCTGGTGCATGAACACGATCCTGTCGCTCACCGCACGCGCGAAGCTCATCTCGTGGGTGACCATGATCAGCGTCATGTCCTCGCGCGCGAGTTGCTCGATGACACCCAGCACCTCGCCGACGAGCTCGGGATCGAGCGCGGACGTGATCTCGTCGCACAGCAGCACGCTCGGCTTCATCGCGAGCGCACGCGCGATCGCCACGCGCTGCTGCTGGCCGCCCGACAGGTGTTCCGGCAACGCGTCGAACTTGTCGCCGAGGCCGACGCGCTCGAGCATCAGTTCCGCGATCGCGCGCGCCTGGTGGCGGTGTGTCTTCTTCACCACCGACTGCGCGAGCATCACGTTCTGTCCGGCGCTCAGATGCGGAAACAGGTTGTATTGCTGGAACACCATGCCGACCTTCAGCCGCAGCGCACGCAGGTCCGCGTGCCGCGCATCGACGCGTTCGTCGTCGATCGAGATCGTGCCCGCGTCGATGCTCTCGAGCCCGTTGAGCGTGCGCAGCAGCGTGCTCTTGCCCGAGCCGCTGCGGCCGATGATCGAGACGACCTGCCCGCGCTCGACGGAGAAATCGATGCCCTTGAGCACATGATGGGTGCCGAAGTTCTTTTCTAGACCACGGGTTTCAACGAGCGGCATGCCATCTCCTTTGCAACGTGCGCGCATAACGGGTAAGCGGATAACAGAGCGCGAAATAGATCAGCGCGACGAGGCCATACACGACGAACGGCCGGAACGTCGCGTTCGAGATCGCGATGCCGACCTTCGTCAGCTCGGTGAAGCCGATGATCGACACCAGCGCCGTATCCTTCACGGCCTGCACGCCGAAGCCGACCGTCGGTGCGATCGCGATGCGCGCGGCCTGCGGCAGGATCACGTGACGCAACTGCTCGACATAACTCATCGCCAGGCTCGACGATGCCTCCCATTGCCCTTTGGGCACCGCCTCGACACAGCCGCGCCAGATCTCCGCGAGGTACGCGCTGGTGAAGAACGTGAGCCCGATCGTGGCCGCGACCCACGGCGCAACGTCGAGCCCGGCGAGCGGCAAGCCGAAGAACACGATGAACAGCTGCATCAGCAACGGGGTGCCCTGGAACACTTCGATATAGAGCTTCGCGGCGCCGCGCAGCACCGTCGAGCCCGACACGCGCATCACGAGCAGCCCGAGGCCGACGAGGCCGCCGGACACGAACGACACGAGCGACAGCACGATCGTCCAGCGCGCGGCCAGCAGCAGGTTCGCGAGAATCTGCCCGAACGAGAAATCGATCATCGTGCACCTCGCAAGCGACGGGAGAACAGGCGGCGGCCCATCGCGCCGAGCGTGGCGCGCAGCAGCAGCGCCATCGCCAGATACGAGAGCGTGATCACGAAGTACGTCTCGAATGCGCGGAAGTTGCGCGACTGGATGTAGCCGGCCGCATAGGTCAGGTCGGCCACCGAGATCTGCGACACGACCGCCGAACCGAGCATCGTGATCACGATCTGGCTCGACAGCGCGGGAAACACCTTGGCAAGCGCCTGCGGCAGCACGACGTGGCGCAGCATCTGCGCGCGCGACATCGCCAGCGCGGATGCCGCCTCCAGGTGACCCTTCGGCACGGCGGCAATGCCCGCGCGCACGATCTCGACCGAGTACGCGCCGAGATTGAGCGTCACCGCGAGGATCGCGGCCGTGTATTCGTCGATGTGCACGCCGAGCGCCGGCAAGCCGAAGAAGATGAAGAACAGCTGGACGACGAACGGCGTGTTGCGAATCGCCTCGACGTACCCGCCGATCAGCGGACGCAATCGCACGGCCGCGCGCGCATCGGCGCTGTACGCGGCCGCGCCGAGCACGCCGAGCGCCACGCCGAGCACGGTCGCGACCGCGGTGAGCGCGAGCGTGATCGCCGCGCCGCTCGCGAACACGCCGGCGTAATCGGCGAGCTCGCCGAATTGAAGCTGGTAGCTCATGGGAAGCGGATAAATTCGGGTTCGGACAACGACACGCGCCGCGCCGGGCATGCCGGCTGCGGCCACGCGTCACGCGACACTGCGATGCGTCACAGGCCGGCCGGCAACGGCTGGCCGAGCCACTTGCGCGACATCTCGCCGAGCGAGCCGTCCTGCTTCGCATGCGCGATCGCATCGTCGATCTTCGCGAGCAGGCGCGGTTCGTTCTTGTTGACGCCGACGAAGCACGGCGAATTCTTGATCACGAACTTGACCTCGGGGCGGCGCGGCGGATTCTTCGCGAGAATCGCCGCCGCAACGATGTTGCCGGCCGCGATCAGTTGTACTTGCCCCGACAGGAACGCCTGGATCGTCGCGTTGTTGTCCTCGAAGCGCTTGATCGTCGCGTTCGGCGCGAGCTGCGACAGTGCGATTTCCTCGAGCGCGCCGCGCGTCGCGCCGACCGTCTTGCCGTTCAGGTCGGCGGGCGCGCTCACCTTCACGTCGGACGGCCCGAACACGCCCTGGAAATACGGTGCGTACGCGCTCGAGAAATCGATGACCTTCTCGCGCTCCGGGGTCTTGCCGAGCGACGAGATCACCATGTCGACCTTGTTGGTCGTCAGGTACGGAATCCGGTTCGCACTGTTCACGGGCACCAGCTTCAGCTTGACGCCGAGCGCCTTGGCAAGGAGTCCTGCCATGTCGATGTCGTAACCCTGCGGCTGCATGTCCGTGCCGACCGAGCCGAAAGGCGGATAGTCCTCGGGCACCGCGACGCGCAGCGTGCCGTTTTTCGCGATGGTGTCGAGCGCATCGGCATGGGCCGGCGCGGCGGCGAACAGCGCGATCACGGGTGCGGCGAGCATCGCAGCCAGCCAGGTGCGTCGGGGGAACGGTCGGGTCGTCGGGCTCACGGTGAATCTTCCTTGTCTGGTATGTCGTCGTCGGGCAGCGCGCAACTATTGCGCAGCCGACACAACTCCAGCAAAAACCGGGCCATTGCCGTGAAACGCTTGCCGTACGGGCACGAGACGGAAATTCCGGGGAACCGCATTCCTCATTTCGGTGCATGCGCCTGCACCGGCGGCAGCGATTGCCCTCGCAGCGCGCGCCGGCGCACCAAATTAACTGGCCGGTTCACCGTCGCCGAGGTCCCATGCAAGGATTCGCACGGGCGCAGTCCAAATTTGCATTCCGTTTGTGACGCGAATTACGGCTGAATACGTTCGCGACGTACCATGCCTTTCGCCACACTCGGCGAATCGCGATCAGGACGCGCGCGCTCGATTCCGCGCCGTCGTCCGCCGGTACCGGTGGTCCCGATCGTCCCGCGATCGGGATGAATCCAATCCCCATCCGTGCGCGAGGATACCGTCATGGCATCGATTCCCGAACCGTCGACAACCGGCGAAACCGACAAACGCAGCTGGCTCGAATCTCACGAGGCCGGCTATCACAAGACTCTCGGCAATCGACAGGTGCAGATGATCGCGATCGGCGGCGCCATCGGCACCGGGCTGTTTCTCGGCGCCGGCGCACGGCTGCAGGCCGCCGGCCCGGCGCTCGCGATCGTCTATCTGGTGTGCGGCGCGTTTTCGTTCCTGATCCTGCGAGCGCTCGGCGAGCTCGTGATGCATCGCCCCAGCAGCGGCAGCTTCGTGTCGTACGCACGCGAATTCCTCGGCGAGAAGGCGTCGTTCGTCGCGGGCTGGATGTACTTCCTGAACTGGGCGATGACCGGCATCGTCGACATCACCGCCGTCGCGCTCTACATGCATTACTGGGCGCCGTTCGCGGCCGTGCCGCAGTGGATCTTCGCGCTCGTCGCGCTGTGCATCGTCGCGACGATGAACCTGATTGGCGTGAAGTGGTTCGCCGAGATGGAGTTCTGGTTCGCGCTGATCAAGGTCGCCGCGATCGTGCTGTTTCTCGTGATCGGTGCGGCGATCCTCGGCACGGGTGTGCCCGTCGCCGGCCATGGCACCGGCATGCATCTGATCATCGACAACGGCGGGTTCTTTCCGCACGGACTGATGCCCGCGCTGGTGCTGGTGCAGGGCGTGGTGTTCGCGTTCGCGGGCGTCGAACTGGTGGGCACGGCCGCCGGCGAGTGCAAGGATGCGCGCAAGGTGCTGCCGCGCGCGATCAACAACGTGATCTGGCGCATCGCGATTTTCTACGTCGCATCGGTCGTTCTGCTGGTGTGCCTGCTGCCGTGGAGCGCGTACAAGGCGGGCCAGAGCCCGTTCGTCACGTTCTTCGGCGCGCTCGGCGTGCCGGGCATCGGCTCGGTGATGAACCTGGTGGTGCTGACGGCCGCGCTGTCGAGCCTCAACTCCGGCCTGTATTCGACGGGGCGCGTGTTGCGTTCGCTGTCGATGGGCGGCTCGGCCCCTGCGTTCCTCGCGCGGATGAGCGGGCAATCCGTGCCGTACGCCGGCATTCTGGTGACGGTCGCGATCTATGTGGTCGGCGTACTGCTCAACTATCTCGTGCCGTCGAGCGTGTTCGAGATCGTGCTGAACATCGCGTCGCTCGGCATCATCAGCACCTGGGGCTTCATCGTCGTGTGCCAGATGAAGTTCCGCGCCGCGGTCACGCGCGGCGAGGTCGACGACGTGTCGTTCAGGATGCCGGGCGCGCCCGTGACGTCGTGGCTCACGCTGCTGTTCCTGCTCGGCGTGCTGGTGTTGATGGCATTCGACTACCCGAACGGGACGTGGACGATTGCATCGATCCCGCTGGTCGCGCTGCTGCTCGTGGCCGGCTGGAAGTGGCTGAGCCGTCGCGCGCGCCGCGCGTCGCTCAAGCCGACGATTCCGTCGATCACGCTCACGCGGAACGTGCTCGAGAAGGGCGAGAACTGACTCGCGGCGGCATGCGTGCCGTCCGTTGAGGGAACCGCCGTCGGGCCGCGGACGGCGGTCGACCACCGCGTTCAGTGATGCTCGTACAACTGCTCCGTGTCGAGCGACGCGAGCGATTGCGCATCAGTGCTCTTTGAGGTGACGTTCGGCCGTGCAGCGACCGATTGCGATTGCTGCGCGGCGACCTTCGCTTCCGCGGCCTGGATGTCGTCGGGATAGTACGGATCGGAGCCGACGGGCCGATAACCGGCCTTTTCGACCCGGACGAGATCGGCGCGCACGTCGGCGCGCGTGACCGTGTGGTCGGTGGTTTGCGCAAATGCGACGATCGGTGCGCTCAGCGCACAGGACAGCAGGACTGCACGAATCAGGTTGTTCATGATGTTCACCTCTCAAAGATGGCGTGTTCGCGTCCGCAGATCAGGCCGGACATCCGCTCCGCATCGGTTCGATGAAGAGTTGTGGCCATTCTGCGATTCGCGCGCTGTCCGGAAGGTGAGGGTTCGATTACGGTCTTGTCATCTGGTCGCCGGCGCATGTCGCGCGCACGCCGACCTGTTCAGTCGAACGCCGCGCACCTGCGCGCCAGCCCAGATAACGGTTTCGTAATCCTCGAGTCAGGGTCAGGTCAACGCCCCGCCGGCAGACTGCACGCTCGTCGCATCGAATGCGCATCCGAGCCCTGCTTCGAGGAGCACCATCATGTGGATCGTCCGGCTGGCGTTACGCAGGCCCTACACGTTCGTCGTACTCGCACTGCTGATCTTCATCGCGGGGCCGCTCGCGCTGCTGCGCACGCCGACCGACATCTTCCCGAACATCGACATTCCGGTCGTCAGCATCGTCTGGTCGTACAACGGCTTTTCCGCGGAGGACATGGCCAAGCGGATCACGTCGAACTACGAACGTGCGCTCACGTCGGACGTCGACGACATCGAGCACATCGAGTCGCAGTCCCTGAACGGCGTGTCGGTCGTGAAGATCTTTTTCCATCCGGGCGCCGACATCAATCGCGCGATCGCGGAAGCCGCGAGCAACGCCGCGTCGATCCTGCGCATCCTGCCGCCCGGCACGCTGCCGCCGAACATCATCACGTACAACGCGTCGACGGTGCCGATCCTGCAGCTCGGGCTGTCGAGCGACACGCTCGCCGAGCAGCAGCTGTACGACCTCGGCAACAGCTTCATCCGCACGCAGCTCGCGACCGTCCAGGGCGCGGCGGTACCGCTGCCGTTCGGCGGCAAGATCCGCCAGATCGTCGTCGACCTCGATACGCGCGCGCTGCAGGCGAAGGGGCTCGCGCCGATCGACGTCGTGAACGCGATCAACGCGCAGAACCTGATCCTGCCTGGCGGCACCGCGAAGATCGGCACGCACGAATACAACGTGCAGATGAACGGCAGTACGCAGACGGTCGCCGCGCTGAACGACCTGCCGGTGAAGACGATCGGCGGCAACGTCGTGTACGTGCGCGACGTCGCGCATGTTCGCGACGGCTACGCGCCGCAGACCAACATCGTGCGTGCGGACGGCAAGCGCGCGGCGCTGCTGACGGTCGAGAAAACCGGCAGCACATCGACGCTGACGATCATTGATCAGGTGAAGGCGATGCTGCCGAAGATCGCGGCCGGGCTGCCGAAGGCGCTGCACATTGCGCCGCTCGACGATCAGTCGGTGTTCGTGAAGGCGGCGGTCCAGGGCGTCGTGCGCGAAGCGCTGATCGCCGCGTGCCTGACCGCGCTGATGATCCTGCTGTTCCTCGGCAGCTGGCGCGCGACGCTGATCATCGCGATCACGATTCCGCTCGCGGTGCTCACGTCGCTGCTCGCGCTGTCCGCGCTCGGCCAGACCATCAACATCATGACGCTCGGCGGGCTCGCGCTCGCGGTCGGAATCCTGGTCGACGACGCGACCGTCGCGATCGAGAACATCACGCATCATCTCGAGCTGGGCGCGCCGCTCGAGGACGCGATCCTGACCGGCTCCGGCGAAATCGCGGTGCCGACCTTCGTGTCGACGCTGTCGATCTGCATCGTGTTCGTGCCGATGTTCCTGCTGACGGGCGTCGCGCGCTATCTGTTCGTGCCGCTCGCCGAGGCGGTGATCTTCGCGATGATCGCGTCGTACTTCTTCTCGCGCACGCTGGTGCCGACGCTCGCGATGGCACTGATGCGTGCAAAAGGGAGCGGCCAACCGCCGCGCGGCGCATTCGCGCGCATCGCGCGCTTCCAGGCCGCGTTCGAGCATCGCTTCGAGGCCGTGCGGCTGCGCTATCGCGCGCTGCTGTCGGCGGCGATCGCGCGGCGCCGTCGCTTCGCGGCCGCGTTCCTGCTGGCGTGCGTTGCATCGACGGGCCTCTACGCATTCGCCGGACAGGACTTCTTTCCGTCGGTCGACACCGGCGAGATCCGCCTGCATCTGCGCGCGCCGACCGGCACGCGGATCGAGGAAACCGCGCGGCTGACCGACGAAGTCGAAGCGAAGATCCGCAGCGTGATTCCGGCCAGCGAACTCGCCGGCGTGCTCGACAACATCGGCGTGCCGGTGAGCGGGATCAACCTCACGTACGACTCGTCGGATCCGATCGGCACCGAGGACGCCGATGTGCTCGTCACGCTGAAGCCGAATCATGCGTCGACGGCCGCATACGTGGCGAAGCTGCGCAACGTGCTCGCGCAGTCGTTCCCCGGCGTGACGTTCGCGTTCCTGCCGGCCGACATCGTCAGCCAGATTCTCAACTTCGGGCTGCCCGCGCCGGTCGACATCCAGATCGTCGGCAACAAGCTCGACCAGAACCGTGCGGTCGCGAATACGCTGCTCGCGAAACTGCGCGGCGTGCGCGGGCTCGTCGACGCACGCATCCAGCAGCCCGGCGACGAACCGGCGATCAACGTGAACGTGGACCGCACGAAGGCGATCCAGGCCGGCCTCGAGCAGCGCGACGTCGCGCAGAACCTGCTGATCGCGCTGTCCGGCAGTTCGCAGACGACGCCGAACTTCTGGCTCGATCCGCGCAACGGCGTCAGCTACCCGGTGCTGGTGCAGACGCCGCAATACACGGTGAATTCGCTACAGGCGCTCGCGAACGTGCCGCTGCCCGACGGCACCGCGCGCACGCCGCAGACGCCGGCCGGCGGCCCGGCCGCGGGCGCGCCCGCGCAGAACCTGCTCGGCTCGCTCGGCACGTTCTCGCGCTCGACGCAGCAGGCCGTGGTGTCGCACTACAACGTGCAGCCGGTGCTCGACATCTTCGCGTCGGTACAGGGGCGCGACCTCGGCGGCGTCACGGCCGACGTGGCGAAGCTCGTCGACGCCGCGCGTGCGCAACTGCCGCCTGGTTCATCGATCGTGCTGCGCGGCCAGGTGCAGGCGATGCACGAGTCGTTCGCCGGGCTGCTGGGCGGCCTCGTGCTCGCGATCGCGCTCGTCTACCTGCTGATGGTCGTCAATTTCCAGTCGTGGCTCGACCCGCTCGTGATCGTCGGCGGCCTGCCCGCGTCGCTCGCCGGCATCGCATGGATGCTGTTCGTCACGCGCACCACGCTGTCGGTGCCCGCGCTGACCGGCACGATCCTGTGCATCGGCATCGCGACCGCGAACAGCATTCTCGTCGTGAACGCGGCGCGCGAGCTGCTCGCCGGCGGCGCGGTGCCGTGGCAGGCCGCGCTCGATGCAGGCTTCAGCCGCTTCCGGCCCGTCGTGATGACCGCGCTGGCGATGCTGATCGGCATGTTGCCGATGGCGCTCGGGCTCGGCGACGGCGGCGAGCAGAACGCGCCGCTCGGCCGCGCGGTGATCGGCGGGCTCGCGTTCGGCACGGTGTCGACGCTGCTGTTCGTGCCGGTCGTGTTCGGCTTCGTCCATGCATGGCTCGACCGGCGCCGCGACGCCGCAGCCGCGCGGCGCGCGGAGCACGCGCCCGATACGCCGGTGCTGCGTTGAGCGCGGACAGACGCCCCTTTTCATCCTTCGATTCGCCTGCCCCCCCCGGACCCATCATGAACGACTCGATCGAACCCGTCGCCCCGTCGCCCGCCGCCGAAGCGGACACTTCCGCCGCGCCGGCCGCGCCGGCCGCGCCGGCCACGCCGGCCGCTCCGGCTACTTCGGCTACTTCGGCTACTTCGGCTACTTCGGCTACTCCGGCCGCCCCGATCGCCCCGATCGCCGCTGTGGCCGCTCCGCCCGCGGCGCACGACGCAACCCGTGACGCGACACGCGACGTGCTGCCCAGCCCCCGCGCCCGCAAGCTCGCCGTGCCGCTCGCGGCTGTCACGCTCGCTGCCGCGCTGCTCGCGCTCGGCATCGTGCCGCGTATCGAAGCACGCGCAGCGCAGCGTGTGCAGGTGGCCGCGCAGCAGGCGCTGCCGGTGTCGGTCATCGCGCCCGGCGCGGCGCCGGCCGACCAGACGCTGACGCTGCCCGGCTCGGTGGCGCCGTATGCGGACGCGTCGATCTATGCGCGAACGAGCGGCTACATCGCGCACTGGAGCGTCGATCTCGGCACGCACGTGAAGGCCGGCCAGACGCTCGCGCAGATCTCGGCGCCCGATCTCGACGCGCAGTTGCGCCAGGCGCGCGCCGACGAAGCGAGCGCGCAGGCGAACTACGACTACGCGAAATCGACCGCTCAGCGCTGGCAGGACATGCTGAAGTCGCAATCGGTATCGCAGCAGGACACCGACACGAAGGTCGCGGACATGAACGCGAAGCGCGCGATGCTCGCGTCCGCGCAGGCGAACGTCGCGCATCTCGCCGAACTCGTGTCGTACGAATCGGTCACCGCGCCGTTCGACGGCGTGATCACCGCACGCAACGTCGACGTCGGCACGCTGGTCACGGCGGGCGGCACGCCCGGCAGCCCGGGCCTGTCCGGCGAACTGTTCCATCTCGAACAGACGGACACGCTGCGCGTGTTCGTCGACGTGCCGCAGGACAGCGCGGCCGGCGTGCCGACCGGCACGTCCGTCTACCTGACGACGCCGCAGTATCCGGGCCGGCGCTTTGCCGCGCGTGTCGCGCGCAGTGCCGGCGCGATAGACCCCGTCACGCGTACGCTGCGGGTCGAAATCGACGTCGACAATCGCGACGACGCGTTGATGCCCGGTGCGTATGCGCAGGCGCATCTCGTCGTGCCGAGTGCGGCGCCGGCGCTGGAGCTGCCGGTCAGCGCGCTGCTGTTCCGCCCGAACGGCGTGACGGTCGCCACCGTCGGCACGAACGGCCGAACCGTGCTGAAGACCGTACAGATCGGGCGAGACTTCGGCACACGTGTGGAGATCGTCACAGGGCTCGCGGGCACCGATCGCGTGATCGATAACCCGGGCGATGCGATTACGGCTGGGGAAGCCGTGAAGATCGTGTCGACCGCACCCGCCCGCGGCTGACCCATCGACGACGACTCACGAGAGACCCGCCATGCGCTTTCCTCATTCGCTCCCGTTCGCCCGCCGCGCCGTCGCGCTGGGCGCCGCCGCATTATTGACTGGGTTGACCGCCTGCTCGACGCTGCCGCCCTATTCTCCCCCCGCCGTCACGGTGCCCGCGCACTACGCGGGCGCACCGGCCGCGCAGGCCGGCTGGCGCGTCGCGATGCCGGCCGACGCCACCGCACGCGGTGCATGGTGGACCGTGTTCGGCGACGCCGACCTGAACGCGCTCGAAGCGCGCGTCGACGTGTCGAACCAGACTGTGAAGAAAGCGCTCGCTGATCTGCAGCAGGCACGCGCGATGGTCGACTATCAGCATGCGGGGTTCCTGCCGACGATCACGGCGGGCGCCGCGCAGAGCCGCGCGCGCGTGTCGCAGAACCGGCTCGGCTCGTCGCTCGCCGGCAAGACGACGCCCGACTATCAGGCAGGCGTGGCCGCGAGCTGGGAACCCGACGTGTTCGGCCGCGTGCGCGATGCGGTGACGGGTGCACAGGCGAACGCGGCCGCGAGCGCGGCCGACCTGCAGGCCGTGAAGCTGTCGGTCACCGCCGAGCTCGCGACCGACTATTTCGCGCTGCGCTCGCTCGATACGCAGAAGCAATTGCTCGACGACACGGCGCACGCGTATGCGGATGCATTGAAGCTGCTTAAACAGCAGCTCGCGGCCGGCGCGATCGATGCGTCGGCTGTCGCGCAGGCCGAGACGCAGCTCGAATCAACGCAAACGCAGGACACCGACATCGACGCATCGCGCGCACAGCTCCAGCACGCGCTCGCGACGCTCGTAGGTGAAAGCGCGTCGACGTTCACACTGCCGCCGCGTGTGCAGACGTTCGACGTGCCCGCGATCCCGCCCGGCGTGCCGTCGCAACTGCTCGAACGGCGGCCCGACATCGCGGCGGCCGAGCGGCGCGTCGCGGCCGCGAACGCGCAGATCGGCGAGGCGCGCGCCGCGTTCTTCCCTGATCTCGTGCTGTCGGCGAGCGCGGGGCTCGAAAGTTCGTTCTTCGCGCCGTGGCTCGCCGCGCCGAGCCTGTTCTGGTCGCTCGGCCCGCAACTCGCCGGCACGCTGTTCGACGGCGGCCGCCGCAGCGCGTCGCTGCGAGGCGCGCATGCGCAATACGACGGCGCGGTTGCCGATTATCGGCAGACCGTACTGGTCGCGTTCCAGCAGGTCGAGGATCAGTTGTCCGCGATCGATGTGCTCGCGTCCGAAGCCGGCAGCCAGCAACGCGCGACCGATGCGGCCGACCTGTCGCTGCGGCTGACCACGAATCGTTTCAACGCGGGTGCCGTCAGCTATCTGGACGTGGTGACCGCGCAGACGATCGCGTTGACGAACCGGCGCACGGCCGATCAGATCGACGCGCGTCGGATGGAAGCCGAAGTCGCGCTACTGAAGGCACTCGGCGGCGGCTGGCAGGGCGGCGCCGCGGCCAACGCGGACGACGCGAACACGCAAGCGCTGGCGGGGTCGAGATCAAGCGGGACGAATGCGAGCGGCGTATTGCCCGCTGCCGCCGTCACGCGGCCGGCTCCCGGTTGAACGTGAGCACGAAACGCGTGCCGCGCGCGTCGCTTTCGACCTGCGCGGTGCCGCCGTGCAGCTCCATCACCGAGCGCACGATCGCGAGGCCGAGCCCGGCCGTGCCGCCCGGCGCACCGCCGCTGCGTGCCGGGTCGCCGCGCACGAACCGGTCGAAGATCCGCGGCAGCAGCGCGGGATCGATCGGCTCGCCCGGATTCGCGACGACGACCCGCACCGCATCGGGCGTTTCATCGACGCTGAGCGTGATCACGCCGCCGGCGGGCGTGTAACGCAGCGCGTTCGCGAGCAGGTTGCCGACGGCGCGACGAAACAGCTCGACGTCGGCGGTCAGTTGCCCGTGTCCGTCGACGCGCAGCGTCGAGCCCGCTTCGTCGGCGAGCCCCTCGAAATATCCGGCGATGCGCTCGAGTTCGTCGCGCACGTCGAATGCGCGCTGCCGCGTGACGAAGCTCGGATGCTCGGCGCGCGCGAGAAACAGCACGTTGTCGATCATCCGCGCGAGACGATCGTATTCCTCGAGATTCGATTCGAGCAGCGCCTGGTACTCGTCCGCCGAACGCGGCCGCGCGAGCGCGACTTCCGTGGCGCCGCGCATGTTGTTCAGCGGCGTGCGCAGGTCGTGCGCGAGATCGGCGCTGAATTGCGACAGATGCGCGAACGCCTGCTGAAGGCGACCGAGCATCGCGTTCTGCGCATCGACCAGCGCGCGCAACTCGGGCGGCGCGTGCGACGCGTCGAGCCGCGTGTCCAGCTTGTCGACGGTGATCCGGCCGGTGTTGTCGACGATCTCGCGCAGCGGCGCGAGCGCGGTGCGAATCAGCCAGTAGCCGAGCAGCAGCGCGAACAGCGCGCCGAGGCCGCCGGCGATCTCGAGCCGGTCGCGGTAGCCGTCGAGCAAGGCGGCGCGGTCGTGCATGTTGCGCGCGATCGCAATGCGGATCGGCGTGTGGTCGCCGAGCGCGGCCTCGATCACGACGCCGCGCATCGGCGTGCCGTCGTCGGCCTTCCACGCCGCGAGCCGGTCGGCCGTGATCCGTTCGTTCGCGGGAACCGCCACCGCATGCGGCGCAAACAGCTGCGCGTCGGCCAGTGGCACCGATGCGGCCGCCGGCGCATCGTCGAGCGCGGCGAGCCGCACGTTGTGGCGCGCGAGCACGTCGCCGCGCGCGTCGACGGCGGCCATCGACAGCGCCTCGTTGCCGAGCACCTGGCTCGTCAACCGCTCCGCATGCGCGCGGGCCGCATCGAGCGATTCCAGCTCGCCCGCGAGCCGGCGCGTGTGGCGCGCGGCGAGCACGATGTCGAGATCGTCCTGCGTGTTCACCTGCCGTTCGAGGCCCGCATACACGTATGCGCCGACGAGCGCGAACGCGGCGAGCGTGGTCGCGGCGAACGCGAGCGCGAGGGTCGCGGCGAGCGAGCGCGGCCGCGTCATGCGTCGTCCTTCGGTTCGAGCACGTAGCCGACGCCGCGCACCGTATGGATCAGCTTGACCGGAAACGCGTCGTCGATCTTCGCGCGCAGGCGCCGGATCGCGACTTCGACGACGTTGGTGTCGCTGTCGAAATTCATGTCCCACACGTACGACGCGATCTGCGTGCGGCTCAGCACTTCGCCCTGCCGGCGCGCAAGCAGCTGCAGCAGCGAGAATTCGCGCGGCGTCAGGTCGATCCGCGTGGTGCCGCGCTTCACGCGGCGGCGCACCACGTCGATTTCCAGATCGCCGACCACCAGGTGATCCGTTTCGCGCGGCGGCCCGCGACGCGCGAGCGTGCGGATGCGGGCCAGCAGTTCGACGAACGCGAACGGCTTCACGAGGTAATCGTCGGCGCCGAGTTCGAGGCCGTGCACGCGGTCCTGCACGTCGTCGCGCGCGGTCAGGAACAGCACGGGCGTCGTGTGCGTTTCACGCAGCCGCTTGAGCACGCCCCAGCCGTCGAGCACGGGCAGCATCACGTCGAGCACGATCACGTCGTAGCGCTCCTCCTGCGCGAGCATCAGCCCTTCGGCGCCGTCCTTCGCTAGATCGACGCTGAAGCCCGATTCCTCGAGCCCCTTCTTCAGGTACGCGCCCGTCTTGGGTTCGTCTTCGACTATCAGGATGCGCATGGCCGGCTCCGTCGCCTTCGTGGAAACATGCGGCGATGTTACCGGGAAACGGAAATGAGGAACCGCTCCGTGCAGGCGTGGATGCCGTTGATTACAAAATGGTAATCCGCCGGTCAGCGTGGCGAGCGGCGGCGAAACCAGAATGCTGATGTGGGCCGTTTTCCCCCACTCTCCCGTTCGCTTGTTTATCCAGGAGCCGCCATGAAACTCGTCGCCGCCTTCGTTCTCGCCTCGCTGAGCCTGCCGTTCGGTGCATCGGCGTTCGCGCAATCAGTCCAGCCCGCCCCCGCGCCGCTCACGCGCGCCGAGGTGCGCCAGCAACTGGTCGAAGCGCAAGCCGACGGCTTGCTGCCGTCGAACCGGAACGACTATCCCCCGTCCGCAGCGCAGATCGCGCACAACCGGCAGGTGTACGCGCTCGAGCATCACGACGCAGCGCCGGGTGCGACCGCATCGGCCGGCGCGTGGACCGAGCAGACCGCGCAGGCGCAGTGACGTGCGCGCAGCCGAAACCCCGCGCACGACCGGTCGCTGCCGCTTGAGTGCCACTTGACCGGCATCAAGTGCGGGTTTCCGGTGCTGCGCCGAAATACCGCTGTGCCAACGCAACCCAATACCGGACACCAGCCGGAATGATGTCGTCGTTGAAGTCGTATTTCGGGTGATGCAGCGCCGGCGCGGCCGCGCCGTCCTGCGCATTGCCGATCAGCACGTACGCACCCGGCCGCTCTTCCAGCATGAAGCCGAAATCTTCGGACGTCATGTTCGGCGGCACGTCGCGAGCCAGTCGTGCGTCGCCGAACGTGTCGCGAATCACCATTTCGCACAGGGCAGTCTCGGCCGGCGTGTTGACCGTCGCCGGGTAGTACTGAAAAAATTCCACGTCGACCTGCGCGCCGTAAGCCGCGGCCAGCCCTTCGCACATCAGCCGCACGTCGCGCTGCAACTGCTGCTGCAACGCGGACGACAGCGTGCGAATGGTGCCGCGCAGTTCGGCGGTATCGGGAATCACGTTGTCCGTCGTGCCCGCCTGGAACATGCAGACGGAAATGACCGCCGGGTCGACGGGATCCTTGTGCCGCGCGGCGATCGTCTGGCACTGCAGCACCATCGAACACGCGAGCGGCACGGGATCGATGCCCAGATGCGGCTGCGCCGCATGCGCGCCCTTGCCGGTGACCGTGATCCTGAACCGCGAGCCCGCGGCCATGATCGGGCCGGTGCGCAACCCGAAATGCCCGGCCGGCAAGCCGGGCCAGTTGTGCATCCCGAACACGGCTTCGGTTGGAAACTGCTCGAACAACCCGTCGTCGATCATCTTGCGCGCGCCCGCGCCGCCCTCTTCGCCCGGCTGAAACACGAAATGAACCGAACCCGGCAGCTGCGGCAGTTCCTTCAGCACGCGGGCGGCGCCGAGCAGCATCACGGTATGACCGTCGTGCCCGCACGCGTGCATGATCCCGTGCGTGCACGACGCATGCGCGAATTCGTTCGCTTCGTGGATCGGCAGTGCATCCAGGTCGGCGCGCAGCACGATGCCGCGGTGCGGATCCGCGCCGGGCAGGCTCGCGACGACGCCGGTGCCGCCAAGCCCGCGCGACACCGCGTAGCCGAGCGCCTCAAGTTCGCGGGCGACGATGTCGGCCGTTCGGTGTTCCTCGAACCGCAATTCGGGATGCGCATGCAGGTCGCGGCGCAGCTGCGCCCAGTGCGCGTGATGCGCATGCAGCGTCAGGTCGGGGATCACGGGGTTGTCCAATTTCGGCACCTTCGGAATGTAGAGGGCTTATAGCTGCACTGCCGGCGCGAATCGCGCGCGGCAGCCGCATCAATCATAAAACCCGAGGATCGACTTGACCTCCATGTACTCCTCCATCCCTTCGATCCCGTATTCGCGGCCGTTGCCCGACTGCTTGTAGCCGCCGAACGGCGCCTGCGGGTCCCAGGCCGGATAGTTCAGGTGCACTTGCCCCGAGCGGATGCGTGCAGCGACCGCGCGCACGCGTTCCATGTCGGTGCCCTGCACGTGCGCGCCGAGCCCGTAGACCGTGTCGTTCGCGATGGCGACCGCTTCGTCGACGGTGTCGTAAGGCAGGATCGCGAGCACCGGACCGAAGATCTCCTGCTGCGCGATCGCCATGTCGGTACGCACGTCGGAGAAAATCGTCGGCCGCGCATAGAAGCCCTTGTCGAAACCCGCGGGCCGGCCGGGGCCGCCGGCGATCAGCTTCGCGCGTTCATCGATGCCCACGTCGACCATCTGCGCGACGCGGCCGAACTGCGCGCGATTGGCAAGCGGCCCGTGCGTCGTCGCGTCGTCGAACGGATCGCCGACGATCAACTGCCGCGCCGCCGCGACGGCCAGTTCCTCGACCGTGCCGAGCGCGTCGCGCGGCACGATCATGCGGGTCGGCGCGCTGCACGACTGGCCCATGTTCCGGAACGCGGCGGCCACGCCCGGCGCGATCGCGCGCTGCAGGTCGGCGTCGGGCAACACGAGGTTCGGCGATTTGCCGCCGAGCTCCTGCGCGACGCGCTTGACGGTCGGTGCGGCGGCCTGCGCCACCAGCACGCCGGCCCGCGTCGAGCCGGTGATCGACACCATGTCGACCTCCGGGTGCGACGAAAGCGCGGCGCCCACCGTTTCGCCGCTGCCGCTCACGAGATTGAATACGCCGGCAGGCACGCCCGCATCGGCGACCACTTCCGCGAACAGCAGCGCGCTGAGCGGCGACAGCTCGCTCGGCTTCAGCACCACCGTACAGCCTGCCGCGAGCGCCGGCCCGACCTTCGCGGTGATCTGGTAGATCGGCCAGTTCCACGGCGTGATCAGCACGCACACGCCGATCGGCTCGCGCACGACCGCGGTCGTCCCGCGCCGCTCGACGAACGGGTAGTTCGCCAGGTTGTCGCGCGCGACGCGGATATGTTCTGCCGCGAGAGGCACATGGGCGCTCCGGGCATAACTAATTGGCGCGCCCATTTCCAGCGCGAGCGCCGCGGCGAACAGCTCCGCACGTTCGAGGATCAACGCATGGATACGGTCGAGCAGCGCGGCGCGCGCGTGCGGCGACGTTGCTGACCACGATTCGAACGCGCGGCGCGCGGCGCTCACGGCGCGGTCGGCGTCGCGTGCGCTGCCGAGCGGAATCTCGCACAGCGTGTCCTCGGTGGACGGGCAGACGACCGCGAACCGGTCGCTGCCTTCGGGCAGCACCCAGTCGCCGTCGATGAAGAAGCGATCCAGCCTGCCGGCGTGCTTGAGGTGAACAACGGGTGAATTCATTGCAGGGTGTCCTTGAGTCGGCGCAAGCCTAGAAATCCGCGACCTTGCCCCATGCCGAATCGCTGAACCGGCCCGGCTGATACGGCACCGGATCGACGAGCGGCTGCGCGCCGGTCGCGAGATCCGCGATCAGGTGCCCGGCGCCGGGGCCGATTCCGAAGCCGTGCCCCGAGAAGCCGGCGGCCAGGATCAGCCCCGGCACACCCGGCACTTCGCCGATGCCCGGCACGCCGTCCGGCGTGCTGTCGACGAAGCCGGCCCACGCGTGCGTGATCTTCGATTCGCGCAGTTCCGGCAGCAGATCGACCGCGCGGCGATACGTCTCGGCGACGGCCGACATGTCGGGCCGCGGATCGAGGATGCGCACGGCTTCCATCGGCGTCGGCGCATCGAGCCGCCAGCGCTTCAGCGTTTCGTGGCCGCCGCGCACGCCTTCGAGGCCGCCCGGCAGCAGATTGCGCCAGCGCTTCGCGAACATCGGCACGAATTGCGGCGCGAAGCGCAGGAACTGCGGTGTCACGTCCACGCGCGCGCGGCCGCTGATCGCCAGTGCGTAGCGTCCGTCGCTGCGGCGCGTAACGGATACGCCGGACGTATACATCGCATCCGGCAGCGGCTGATCGACGGGCGACACGCTGAGGATCGACTGGCGGATCGATGCCTGCGGAAAACGGATGCCGAGCTGGCGGCAAAACGACGACGCCCACGCGCCGCCGGCAAGCACGACCGTCTTCGTCCTGATGACGCCCGCCTCGGTCACGACGGCACTGACGCGCCCGCCCTCGAGCTCGATCCCGCGCGCCGCGCAGTGCTGGTGCACGCTGCCGCCGAGCTTCATCAGTGCGGCAGCCACGGCCGGCGCGGCCTTCCCCGGGTCGGCCGTGCCGTCGGTCGGCGAGAACACGCCGCCCTTCCATTGCCGGCCCGTCACGCGCCCGCGCTCGCTGGCCTGCTTGCTGTCGAGCATGTACGTCGTGACGCCCGCCGTCTTCGCGAAGTCGCCCCAGCTCGCCCAGCGGGACAGTTCTTCGTCGTCGTTGCTCAAATACAGCAGCCCGCAGCGATGAAAGCCGGTGTCTTCGCCGGATTCCTCGCCGAATCGCTCCCACAAATCGATGCTCTTGCTTGCCATCGGCAACTCGCGCTCATCGCGATTCTGCTGCCGGCACCAGCCCCAGTTGCGGCTCGACTGCTCGGCGCCGATGCGGCCTTTCTCGACCAGCGCGACCGACACGCCGCGTCGCGCGAGGTAGTAGGCGGTGAACACGCCGATGATGCCGCCGCCGATCACGACGACGTCGGCCGAAGCCGGCGGCGTGCGCAGCGTTTCGATATGGCGCAGCGGAGGGGACATGGTCAGTCTCGTTCGGTTGATACGTGGACGTTCTGCACGACGTAGAACTTCGCCACGCGTTCGCTGCTTTCCCACCCGACCGACACACCGCGCGGCACGAACAGCGCATCGCCGGCGCCGAGCGACAGCACGCTGCCGTCCGGTGCGGCGAAGCGCACACCGCCGGCCAGCAGGAACATGAATTCGTTCACGCGGTGCGGGCGAACGATCCGGTGATAGGGCGTCGAATCCCACGTGCCTGCGCAGTATTCGGCGCCGTCGTCGATGAAGACGTTGTCGCTGCGGCATTGCGGCGCCGGGCCGAGCAGCACCTCGGCAGGCAACGTCGACGACGGCTTGAAGTCGGCGTCGGCGCGCAGCCGGAACAGGCCGCGTTTCGTCGGTTGGGCGCACGCGGCTGCGCAGAACGTGACGAGCACGGGCGACGCCGCGCTCACGCGAAGCGCGGTGCCGCCGCCGATGGTCACGCCCTCGCCCGCCCCCAGCACCAACGGCGCGGCGCCGGCCGCTTCGAGCGTCAGCTCGCCCGCGACGACGACGAGGGTCTCGATGTGCGGATAACTCGCCACGTCGAGCTCGCCGACGAAGCCGATACGCCCCGCGGCCATCGAGTCGGGCCCTTCCCACGCGATCTCGCGATGTTGCGCGAACGGATCGTTCGCGCCGAACGCCTGCTTGCGCAACGCGGTCGGATTGTCCGCGCCGTCGGCACGATGCAATACGAAAACTGCGGTCATTTCTGCTCCTGCATGAGCGCGACGGTGTTGTGCAGCCCCGTCGCGCGGTATCGGAAATCGTTGTTCGAAGCCGCACCGGTCGCACACCGTCAGGACCTTGAAATGTCCTGCCTCGGGTGCCGCCCGACAAACCCGTTCGATCTCGGCGCCGGCGGCCCTTACTTGCGATTGTGCCGCGCCGGCCCGCCCGTCTGATTAACCGTCGTTCAAGCGAAGATTAAGCATGCGTTAAGCGCCGGATAACGCTCGCGCGCCTGGCCCTACGCGACGTGACACGCCGCTTCGCGTTGTTCGGCACGCGTGCGCATCGGCAACGTTCGCGCCGGCGCGCCGGCAGGCCACGCGACGACGTAATCGCGCGGCGTGATCCCGAGCACCCGCCGGAAATGCCGGCACAGATGACTCTGATCGAAGAAGCCGACCTCGGTCGCGACAACCGACGGTGCTTGACCGGCGCGCAGCAGGTCCTGCGCGCGCCGCACCCGCACGACGCACAGATAGCGATGCGGCGACAATCCGACTTCGCTGCGAAAGCGCGCGGTGAAACGCGACACGCTCAAGCCGGCCACGGCCGCGAGCGTGTCGAGGTTCAGCGGCTGCGCGAACGACGCGTCGATCGTGCGCAGCACGTCGCCGATCGCCGGCGACACCGGCCGAGCGACACGCGCAGCGCGCGGCATCGCACGTTCGATCGGATCGTGAAACAGGGTAGCCATGCTGGCAGTCCTCATGCAGTCGCCCGCGCGGCGAGCGGGCAAACGAATCGTGCGGTCATATCGAATCCTCGCGGCATGCGCTTCAGTGCAGGAAATCCTGCATCCGGTAATACGCGCCGACGAACGGCAGGAACCACGCGTGCCCGAAATGACCGGGGATCGCCGGCCACTCGAGCTCGCGCCACGGATTCGACGCGGCCGCGCCGTACAGCACGTCGGCCATCACGCGCCCCATGTGCACCGACATCTGCACGCCGTGGCCGCTGTAGCCCATCGAGTAATAGAGCCCGTCATGCTGGCCCGCGCGCGGCAGCCGGTCGGCGGTAATGTCGACCAGCCCGCCCCAGCAGTAATCGAGCCGCACGTTGGCCAGCTCCGGGAAATACTCGGCCATGCCGGCACGCAGGATGTCGCCGCTCTTCGCATCGGAGCGCGGGCTCGACATCGCGAAGCGCGCGCGTCCGCCGAACAGCAGTCGGTTGTCGGGCGTCACGCGGAAGTAGTTGCCGATCTGGCGCGATGTCACGTACGCGCGGCGCTGCGGAAACAGCCGGTTCAACTGCGCATCGGGCAGCGGCTCGGTCACGACGATGAAGCTGCCGACCGGCGCGATGCGCCGACGGAACCACGCGAACGGCCCGTGCTGCGATGCGCCGGTCGCGACCAGCACGCGATCGGCGACGATCGTGCCGCGCGTGCACGTGATCGTGTGGCGCTCGCCGTCGAGCCGCTCGAGCTGTGTGACGGCCGCGTGCTCGTACACGCGTGCGCCGGCCCGCACGGCCGCCTGCGCAAGGCCGACGCCGAACTTGCCCATGTGCATCTGCGCGCCGTTGCGCTGCAGGAGTCCGCCGTAGAAACCGTCGGACGCGATTTCATCGCGGATCCGCGACGGCTCGACCAGTTCGATATCCGGGTCGACATCGCGGCGCAATGCGTTGAAGGTCTTTTCGAGCCCCGCGAAATGCTGCGGCTTCGCGGCGAGCTTCAGCTTGCCCGTCCGGCGGAAGTCGCAGTCGATCGCGTGTTCGGCAACGATCGTCTCGACGCTCTTCACCGCGCTTTCGTAGGCGAGATAGAACTGTTTCGCCTGCGCCGCACCGATCCGCGCCGCGAGCGACGCGTAGTCCTGCGCGACGCCGGTATTGCACTGGCCGCCGTTGCGGCCCGACGCTTCGCTCGCGACCTGCGCGGCTTCGAGCACGACCACCGACACGCCGCGCTGCGCGAGCGCGAGCGCCGCCGACAACCCGGTGAAGCCGCCGCCGATCACGACCACGTCGGCACGCCCTTCGACGGGGCCTTCGCAGCCCCCGCGAAACGCGGGGCGGGTATCCAGCCAGTACGATTCCAGTTTCATCGAATGTTTCTCGAGCATTCCCGCGACGATCGGCGACCGTTCAGTGAGACCCATTTAATCACCGTCAAAAAGCGCAGTTGCCGCGTATTCGCGCGCGGCACACGCGCAATTCACCGTTTTGTGCGACTGGCGCGGCACACTATGCGCAATGCCGATCGTCGACGCAGAAGCACGTGACGAACGAACGATGGCGCGCATCACAGCCGCACCGGCTGCACCGGCGCTGAGCCCGCCTGCAACGGCTCCGCCTGGAAGCGCGCGAGGTCTTCCTCGCTGCGATGGCACAGCACCTTCGCGCCGTTGCCGAGCGTACGCAGCGACGGGGCCGTGCGATTGCACACGCCGTCCACGCGCATCGCGCAGCGCGACAGGAACGGACACAGCTCGGCGTCGTTCTCGCGTTCGCCGATCGGCACCAGCGGCCGGTGGCAGCGCTCGGCCGCATCGTCGAGCCAGCCCGCGCGCAGTTCCGGCGCCGACGACACCAGCAGATGCGAATACGGGTGATAAGGCGGCGCGCACAGCGCGTCGCGGCTGCCGGTTTCGACACGACGGCCGGCGTACAGCACGACGATGTCGTCGCTGATCGCGCGCACCTTCGCGATGTCGTGCGTGATGAACACATACGACACGCCGAGCTTCGCCTGCAGATCGCGCAGCAGATCCATGATCGCGGCGCCGACGACGGTGTCGAGTGCCGACGTGACTTCGTCGCACAGGATCAGGTCGGGCTCGGCGGCCAGCGCCCGCGCGAGATTCACGCGCTGCTTCTGCCCGCCGGACAACTCACCGGTGCGCCGCGCGGCGACCGCCTGCGGCAGCCGCACGAGTTCGAGCAGCTCGGCGACGCGCTGCCGCGCACGCGCACCCTTGATCCCGTGATAGAACGCCAGCGGCCGCGCGAGCGTGCGCTCGACGGTATGCACCGGGTTGAGCGCGGTATCGGCGTTCTGGAACACGATCTGCACGCGGCGGTGCTGCTCCTTCGTGCGCTTGCCGATATCGAGCGCGAGCGGCTCGCCGTCGAGCAGGATCTGCCCGGCCGTCGCCGGCACGAGGCCCGCGATCACCTTCGCGAGCGTCGTCTTGCCGGAGCCCGATTCGCCGATCACGCCGACCGTCTGTCCGCGCCCGATGCGCAGGTCGACTTCGTGCAGGATCAGCTTCGCGGGCAAGCCCTTCGCGCTGCGGCCGCCGTAGCCGGCGATCGCACCGCGTACGTCGAGCAACGGCGCCGGTTCGGTCGGCGCCGGTTGCGCGTCGCGTTGCGCATCGTTCGGCGTGACCGCCGCGATCAGGCTCTGCGTGTACGGATGCGCCGGCGCATGCAGGATCTGTTCGGTGTCGCCCGCCTCGCGGATCACGCCGTCGCTCAGCACGACGATCCGGTCGGCCATCTGCGCGACCACGGCCAGGTCGTGCGACACGTACACCGCGCTCATCCCGCAGCGCCGGATCACGCTCTTGAACGCCTGCAGCACGTCGATCTGCGTGGTCACGTCGAGCGCGGTGGTCGGCTCGTCGAGGATCACGAGTTCCGGATCGGTGATCAGCGCCATCGCGGCCATCAGCCGCTGCAGCTGTCCGCCCGACACCTGGTGCGGATAGCGCTTGCCGATCGTCTCCGGCTCCGGCAGCGCGAGCGCGCGAAACAGCTCGATCGCCTTCGCCTGCGCATCGCGCTTCGACATCGTCTTGTGGATCAGCGCGCTCTCGATTACCTGGTCGAGGATCGTGCGCGACGGATTGAACGCGGCGGCCGCGCTCTGCGCGATATACGCGACCTTGCGGCCGCGCAGCGCGGCCAGCGCGGCTGCGGAAAGCGCGCACACGTCGGTGCCGTCGAGCTTCACCGAGCCGCCGGCGATCCGGCATCCGCTGCGCGCATGGCCCATCATCGCCAGCGCGATCGTGGTCTTGCCCGAGCCCGATTCGCCGATCAGCGCGAGCACCTCGCCGCGCCCGATCTCGAAGTCGACGTCGTGGACGATCGTCGTTTCCGCGCCGCCCGGGCGGCCGCCGACGACGCGCAGCCCGCGCACCTCGACGAGCGGAGTCGCTTGATCTCGCATCAGTGTTCTCCGGCGGCAGCAGCCGCGCCCTTGCGGCGGCCGCGATGCGGCAGACCGTCGATCATCAGGTTGACGCCCACCGTCAGGATCGCGATCGCGACCGCGGGCATGATCGCGACGGCCGAGCCGTCGCCGAGGCTCGCGATGTTCTCGCGCACCAGCGAGCCGAGGTCCGCATACGGCGGCTGCACGCCGAGACCGAGGAAACTCAGGCCGCTCAGCAGCAGCACGACGAACGTGAAGCGCAGCCCCGTGTCGGCAAGCATCGGATGGATCATGTTGGGCAGCATCTCGACGCACGCGATGTACAACGCGCTCTCGCCGCGCGCCTTCGCGACCTGCACGAATTCGAGCGTGCTGATGTTGACGGCGAGCGCACGCGCGATCCGGTACGAGCCCGGCATGTAGCTGACCGCGGCGGTGAGAATCAGCAGCGGCAGCGACGAACCGAACGCGGCGACGAACATCAGCGCGAACATCTTCGACGGAATGGACGTGAGCGCATCGAGCAGCCGGCTCATCGTCTCGTCGACCGCGCGACCGGACACGGTGGCGAGCAGCCCGAGCGTCGTGCCGGTCAGCGCGGCGAGCAGCACCGCCGCGAGCGCGAGCAGCACGGTGAGCCGCGTGCCGTACAGGATCCGGCTCAGCATGTCGCGGCCGAGGAAGTCCGAGCCGAACGGCAGCTTCGCGCTGAACGGCGCGAACACGTCCGACGTGACGATCGTGCCGACGTCGTGCGGCGCGAGCAGCGGCGCGAACGCGGCGATGAACAGCATCAGGCCGACCATCGACAGGCCGACGCGGCCGCCGGCCGTCAGCTTCATGCGCGGCGCGCGGCGCTTGCGCGGCTGGTCGGGGGAAGGCGCGGCAGGCGGCGAGCCGCCCCACGGCGGGCGCGGCTCGCCGGACGGCGGCAGCGTGCTGCGTTGAACGGGATCGGACGGGTGCATGGTCGGCATCTCGTAAGGAAGGCGAAACACTCAGGTGCGCAGTCGCGGGTTCGACACGATCGAGCACAGATCGGCGAACAGCACGAGCGTCAGATACGCGACGCAGAAGATCAGCGTGCACGCCTGGACCAACGGAAAATCGCGGTTGCCGACGGCGTCGACCATCAGGCTCGCGAGACCCGGATAGTTGAAGATCGTCTCGACGACGATCACGCCGCCGAGCAGATACGACAGGCTCAGCGCGATGGCATTCGCGATCGGCCCGATCGCGTTCGGCAGCGCATGGCGCAGCACCACGCGCGCGGGGCTCGCGCCCTTGAGCACGGCCATCTCGACGTACGACGCGCTCAGCTGCTCGATCACCGCGGCACGCGTCATGCGCGCCATCTGCGCGATCACGACCGCGCACAGCGTGAGCACCGGCATCGCATACGCGCGCAGGAAATCGTGCAGGCTTTCGATCGGGCCGCTGTACGACAGCGCCGACAACCAGTGCAGCTTCACGGCGAGCACGAGCACGGCGACCGTCGCGATCAGGAATTCCGGCGTCGCAACCAGCGACAGCGTGCCGAGACTGATCACGCGGTCGACCACCGACTCGCGCTTGACCGCCGCGAGGATGCCGAGCAGCAGTGCGATCGGCACCGACACGGCGGTCGTGATCGCCGCGAGCGCGAGCGATTTCGGCAAACGCCCGCCGATCATCTCCGACACCGGCATGTCGCCGGACAGCGAACGGCCGAAATCACCGTGCAACAGGCCGGTGAGCCAGTGCATGTAGCGCACGTGCGCGGGCATGTCGAGGCCGAACTGCTGACGCAGCGCGGCGATCGTCTCCGGGGTCGCCGACTGGCCGAGCGCGGCCTGCGCGGCGTCGCCCGGCAGCAGGTTCGTGATCGTGAAGATGATCGCGGACACGATCAGCAGCGTCAGCGCGGTGACCGCGATGCGCCGGCCGATCAGGCCGATGAGAATTCGGTTCATGAAGCGACACTCCCGAAAAGGCCGCACGTGGCCGGCGCGGTGGCCCGCACCGGCCGCATGGCGGCCGCCAGCCACGACGTCAGGCGTTCCACCACACGTGCTCGGCAAACATGAAGCCCATCATCCCGCCGGTCGGGATCGAACCGAGGCCGGCGAGCCGCTTGTCGTAGCCGTCGAGGAAGCTGATGAACGCGGGAATCCCGACCCTGCCCTGCTGCGCGACGATCGCCTGCATCTCGCCGTACATCTGCTTGCGCTTCGCATCGTCGGTTTCCGAGCGTGCCGAGAGCAGCAGCTGGTCGAACTTCGGATTCTTCCAGCCCGACTCGTTCCACGGCGCATCCGACTTGAAGAACTGCGTGAACAGCACGTCGGCGCTGGAGCGCGGGTTGATGTTGCCGAAGCCGAGCGGATGCTTCATCCAGTGGTTCGACCAGTAACCGTCCGGCGACACGCGGTTCACCTGCAGGTTCAGCCCGATCTTCTGGCCGGCCTGCTGCATCAACACGGCCATCTCGATCGAACCGTTCGCGTCGGACGTCGCATAGATCGGCGGCAGCGCGGCGCCGAGCGCACCGGCCTTCTGGAACAGGAACTTCGCCTTGTCCGGATCGTGCGCCCGCTGCGGCAGCGACGCGTTGAAGTAGCGATGCCCCGGCGGAATCGGCTGATCGTTGCCGATCACCGCATAGCCGCGGAACACCGCCGAGCGGATCTGCTCGCGATCGAACAGGTACTTCATCCCTTCGACGAAATCGGGGTTCGCGGTGATCGGGTTTTCGCTGCGCACGATCAGGTCGGTATAGAGTCCCGACTTGGTTTCCTTCAGCGCATAACCCGGCGTGGACGCGACGCGCTGCGTCGAGCGCGGATCGATCGCGTTGATAAGGTGCACGTCGCCGGACAGCAGCGCGTTCAGGCGCGCGGCGCTGTCGCTGATGCCGATCAGCTCGATCTCGTCGAGATACGGCATGCCCGGCTTGAAGTAGCTGTCGTTGCGCACGCCGACGGTCGACACGCCCGGCTTGAACGATTTCAGCTTGTACGGGCCGCAGCCGATGCCGGTGCTGAAGTCCGTCGTGCCGTCCTTGACGATCACGAGCTGCGGCGTCGCGAGGATCACCGGCAGGTCCGCGTTCGCGCTCGCGAGCGTCAGCGTGACTTCGTCGGGGCCGCTTGCCTTCACGTCGGCGAACTGGTCCGCGAGCGGCTTGACCTTCGACGCGGTGGCCGCGTTCTTGTGGCGCATCAGCGAATACACCACGTCGGCCGGGCCGACCGGCTTGCCGTCGTGGAACGTGACGCCCTTGCGCAGCTTGATGACCCAGGTCTTCGCGTCGGTCGTGTGCAGCGACTCGGCGAGGTTCATCTGCGGCGTGAGGCTTTCATCCAGCTGCGTGAGGCCGCTGTAGAACATGAAGAAGCGGGTGTAGTCGGCGCCCGTCGAGCCCTTGGCCGGATCGAGCGTATCGGCCGTCGAACTCGATTCGTTCGCGACCCGGATCTTGCCGCCGCGTTTCGCCGCGGGCGCCGCGAATGCGGAGCCGGGGGTCATCAGCAGTCCGCCGGCGCCGGCGGCCATCATGCCGCTCGCCGCCATGACCTTCATCATGTCGCGGCGCGTGAAGCCGCCGTTGCCGCCGCCGTTGTCGATATCGTCGTTCATCCGAACTGCTCCTGACTGTGGAAAGTGGGGTCCTGGGGTCCAGCGTGGTTCTCGAATCCCGCCGCGCCCGCTT
The DNA here is from genome assembly GCF_003635165.1 of Burkholderia sp. Nafp2/4-1b. Classification (GTDB taxonomy): domain Bacteria; phylum Pseudomonadota; class Gammaproteobacteria; order Burkholderiales; family Burkholderiaceae; genus Burkholderia. The sequence continues at coordinate 79,170 of NZ_ML058607.1, forward strand.
GCTGGTGGCGGGCGCAACGTCGTGCGCAAGCAATTCATTTAAGCACCGCCAAAATGCGGTTTGTCGCGATTCGGGCCGCCCGCACGATACGAATCGACCGTTTTGAGCCGCCCGCGCAGCATGAATTGCTGCGTGCGCGCACGTGTCGCCGTTCGCCCGTCGCCGTGTCGCGGCGCTCGCGCAAGCCGCGCCGATGAAGGAAATCGTAAAGCCGCGACCGCCGCAGATTGCGTCGACAAAATTGCCCGTTCGGCATCCGGCGCGCGTTTGGCTCGCGCAAACCGCACGTTTGTGTCGAATGCGTGCGCGTGTGTGGATCGCGGCGGAAACGCGCGGTATTTCGGGGGTGGAGGACGGGCGCGGATGCGCTGGTGGGTGCCGGTCGGGGCGGCACGCCGTGCAGGAAAGCTCAGAAGATTGCCGCGTGGTCGGTGCGGCTTTGCATGAAGGTCGGACGATGGGCGGAAGGCAGCCGACTACAACCATCGCTCGCGGAGGCCCGCCAGGTCAGACTCCGCAGTTGCAGATAGCCTCCCACCCACAATCCTACCCATATTGGGCTCAGCGGCAATCCAATATCGGCCGCAATGCCCCGATGGCAAAGGGACGCCGAGCATCAACAGGCCCATCGCGATGCCCTCCGCGTGGCCTGCCTTGCCCGCGCCGCCGCGCTGGCCGCTCGCGCGTGGCCCGGTCGATCCGCGGGCGCTCGATTGATACCTGCTCCATCACGTCTGCCTCCTGTCGGACGGCACGCCGCGCGCCCGCTGGCGCCGGTCGCCTGAACCGGATGATTGGGTCGATGCCTGCCAGTACTGGCGTTGCAGGAGATGCGCTACCTCTGGCGAAAACCGGGCACTTGATTGTGCCTGAGCCATGAAACGGTCTCTGCCTGGACCGACCAGCCTTTCGTAGACATCTTCGAGCCATTGACCCGTTGTCCGCTCCGCTGCGACCTGCACATGGCCCGTTTGCGACGTAACGCTCCATGTGTCCATCGAGTGGACTCGCGCCACTCGATCCTTGCAGGTCTCTCGGTGAGCTCAGAAATTGTGGCGCAAACCAACACGCGCCGCTGTTTGCGTGCGCCCTGACGAAGGCGTGAAACTGTAGCCGATAACGGCATCGACACCCTCGGACCCGCGAACCCAATCCACGCCGGCGTAAATATCGGTTGCCTTCGACAACAAGTAGTGCGCCCCAGCCGACACCTGATGCCAGTGATGGCTTTCAAACGTCGTGTACTGATAACCCGCTATGAGAGAAAGCGGTGCGGTGACCTGATAAATTCCGCCGCCTTCGTAGACCAGCATCGATGACGCGTTACCGTTGCCTTTAAAAACAGTGTCACTGAAGTCGCCCTTGACCGTGAGGCTACCCAAGGCATATTGGGCGCCGATCCCGAAAATTGACTGTGAATCGACCTTGAACGGCGTGCTTGAGTACAGGCTCGTGACTGCACCGGTCGCCGGATCGACCGTCGCGACCGGCTTCCCGAGCATTGTTTTGACACCGATTTGGGCATAAGGATCAAGACCAGAAATACCTCGGGGCGAGTTCAGATGCGTGTAATTGCCTCCTGCTGAAAAATCACCTGCCGTGTAGGTCGCGCCCACGCTCCATGCACTGCCGTCCCGAAAGTTGCCAGCGGTGTTGCTGAAGGAATACATACCTCCGACCACGAGTCCGTGAAAGTCATTGCTCACAAACTTGACTGAATTGTTCATATTGTCGCCGCCCTGACGGTCGAAGTCGCCCTGGTGCACGCCATAACCATTGGCGAACGCGCTGACGTTGTAATTCGACGTGAAGTCAAAAGCGAAATCCCGTTGGTTTCCAAGCGTCAGCGTACCAATATCATTACTCAGTCCGACATATGCGGCGCGCCCGAACAGCGCACCGCCCTGGTGAAGCTTGCCCGTGCCAAGCCCGAAACCATTTTCGAGCCTGAACACGGCCTTGTTGCCTCCTCCGAGATCTTCAGTGCCCTTGAACCCCAGGCGATTGGCGTACGACACTCCATCGTCGAACAAATAGGCGTGTGAGCCCCCGGTGTTACTGACGTACGTCAGCCCGGCATCCAGGATGCCATAGATCGTTACCGAACTCTGCGCGAACACCGGTACGCTTACCAGCGCGCAGACAGCGCCAGCGATTGCATGCTTCTTCATCATCCTCATCCCTTTCGATCACCTGCTCAGGAGCAGTCTCTCCACATCCGATAGATCCGTTCTTAATTTGTATATCAATATGTAGTACTTATTACATTACTCAAATCTACATTTGTTCTCCCCCACATCCCACGCCGACGCCTACGCCGCTATTGTGTTCAGACCAGCGCTCTTCCCGCCGCCAATATCCAGTGCGTTACGCGTCGTTCAGAATTTTCAGATGCGCAAGGGATCCGTACAGTTCGACGAGCCGGGAATACTCAGCGGCATCGTAAAAACGGCATTTTCCCCGACCAAACTCCTTGGCCACTTCAACGATAAACTTGACAGTCAGAGCGATGTCTGTTTCGTGACTTGCTCCAGTCCCGCACCCCGGGACCATACTTTCAGTGGTAATCGCGACGCCGACGACCGGCGCACTCGTGGCGATCGAAGGCTGCAGAATGCTGTTGAGGTGATACACGCCATTGCCGTACGGTGTAATGTCCTGCGTCGTTATCGGAAACGTCACGGCCGGTCGTCCGCTCGTGATTTCCATAATCCGCAGCAGATCTTCCGATACGCGCAGGATGTATCCGTCCTTCACCGTGGGCGAAATCGCATAACCTTTATGATTGATGATGCGATTTCCCTTCGTCGTATCGACCGACAGCACTGCGTCCATCTCTGACCACACTTCATGGACATTGAACGCTTCCGGGGGAACCGGCGAATCCATAAAATCCACAGGTTCGCGGGGCAGCGTCGGCGCATCGGGGCAAATGTGCGTGGTAATGAAAACGTCGCCATCGAGAGAATCGTCATGCCGGCACATCTGGGCAAGCTTGAGTGCCGACGCAACCGCAGCGATCGCTCCGTCGGCATCGGACACCAGCCCGATGCGGGACGGACGCGCACCAATTCCGCCCAGGCGACCCACGATGCCCAGACTTGGCGTGGTTCCGCCTTTGCGCTTTCCGCATTTTCCCGGGATGGTGATCTTGACGAAGTCGGTTGACCCTTTGTCACCGGTAAATTTCGAGACCTCCACGGTGACGCCGTGGCCGCAATACGGCTCGAACAGGTCAATAACCGTTTGGCCCGACGCGTAACCGCTGTCCAATGCTTCAAAAACTTCCAGGGTTTGGGTGAGACTCATCGAACTTCTTCCATTCAAGTTTCGTTTAAGGCTTTTGCTTCAATGACTCAGCCTGCACGGCTCGCAATCAGAGACTCGCCAAAGCTGTAGAGTGCATCGCCCGCGATCATGCCCGCCGCAAAGACTTCCATCCGTTTCTGTGTCTCCGCGCTGGCTTTCCGCTCAATGACGATCCGTACCGCAAGTCCGGCCAGTACCGCCCAGCCGGCCGCCGGGTAGGCGATCAGCAGACCCGTGGCAAACAGCACACCCAACTGCCGTTTCGGGCCGCCCAGCAATTGAAGAGCCGCACCGACAAACGACCAGAGAATCAACGCGTGCATGACAGTGGGCGCAATCCCGGCCTTGATCGTGGCGACATAGACCTTGGCAACGGGCGGCACCTGACCGTGCGCAAAGAAGGTGAAGTGAGCAACGTAGGCGACAGGAATTGCAATCACGAATGCAATCATGGCGGCCAGCAGCTGCTGACGCCGCCCCGCGAATTCGAAAGCAGGATCTTTGCCCTCACCACGCAGCACGAATCCGGCTTTCAGATCGAAGCCCATGTCTGCGAACGCGGGACCGGTTGCCGCAGAAAAGCCGCAGAGTACGACGAGCGCGACCGGCGGAAATCCGATCAGCATGCCCACGAGCAACGTAATCAGCGCGACGGCAAAAGCAGGAAACCAGCCGGAGTGCATGGCTGCGATACCCACGATCAATTCATGAACGAAGGCCGCAAAAGCGGCATACGCGATGAATGCAACCAGCATGCCGGGCGACATGCCAGCATAGAGGCCGCTTCCCAACGAGATAAGCCCCGCAAGACCAACGTAAGCGATGCCACCAAATTCGATGGCGCTGCGAAAGCTTGGGACGGAACCGGCGGAAGCATGGGAACTCGCTTCGCGCGCGGCGGGTTGGGGCTTCTTGTCACGGATCACCAGCCAGAACACCTGAAGCAACGCAACGAGGCCCGCTCCGATCATGATGCCATGCGGGATATATGCCTTGCCGATCTCCAATCCAAAGAGTGTCTGCGAGTATCCGCCGACCAGAAAGCCGACGCCCAGCATGGCGAGCGCCCAGATGTTGCCAATGAAGGCAGTGCCGAAAACCGACATCGGGATTCCCAGCCACGAGCCGAGCAGTCCCACCCCCAACCCGGCACCCAACCAGCGCGCCTGCTTGCTGTCCGGATCGCCAGCCTTGATCGCTTCGGCCGCGGCAATGCCAAGCGGCCATGCACCGGTCTCCGGGAAAATCTTGGTACCGAACATTCGGTAAAGCATGTACCCGTCCAGCAGCATGGCGAGCGCAACGCCAAAGAACATCGGAACAACGAGATCAGTCCGCCCCATCACGAACGGAATGGCAATTGGCAGCAACAGACTGTTGGCCGCGCCAAAGGTGGCTGAAGAAATGGCGCTCTGTGCAAGGTTCTGGACGTGGATCGACTTGTAGCTCGAGAACATCTGCAACGGGATGCGAGCGCAGATCATCGCAACAAGCGCACCGATGATCGACGTGACCGGTGTGACGCCGACCTTTACCAGCAACTCCATACCGATAACAGCACCAAATACACTTAAAACTGCAATCAAAGCCAGCGTTGCTGGCGACAAGGCCGAAGGATGTCGCATTTTCTTTTCCCCATCATCCGGTACGTTATCGATTGTGGTTGTTTCCATGATGAACTTCCCAAAGTGAAGTGCAAATTTCTCAGGAACGCCGCTTCATAAAGCAACTATTTCCCGATATATATTTCGTTATGCATAACATTAAAACTACAAAATAATTTCTCGAAAATACCGACATCCAGCTCCGTCGATCATCTCCTCGAGATCGGCCAGCTTCCGGCGATCACTGGCCCCTTGATGTCAGCGAGATTGAATATCTCATTCGCGGGCAGGCCGGCGACTCTTCGCTGATCGATGAAATGCAGCGCGTCCTGATCGCCTAGCACCATACCCGCGGCACCGTCGACGAGCAGTGCGGCTCCTTCGGGCAATGCAACGACGTGCTCCTGGGGATTGATCGCGAGAAACTCGGAGATGCGCTCCTCCCGGCTTTCGCCGTTGTGCCCCGCAACCTTCCCGCTGATGAAATGCGGATTGATCTGAAAATGGATCAATCCGAGTGCACGCAAGGTCGGCGGCTGGACAATCGGCATGTCGTTGGTCGTGCGGATCGTTGGACAGGCGACATTGCATCCGGCACTCCAGCCGATGTACGGCACGCCGTCGTTCACACGCTCTCGGATGGCATCGACGATGCGTTCGTCGTACAGGCGCTTGAGCAGCGCGAAGGTGTTGCCACCGCCGATCGCAATTGCCTCCGCCCCGGAAACTGCCTGGAGCGGGTCCTTACGATGAATCGACTCGAGTTCGAAGCCCCATTGTTCGAAAACGGGCCGTACCATTTGTTCATAATCGTCGTAGGTGGACGTAATGCCGCCTGCGTAAGGTACAAACAGAACGCGTTTCGCTCGCCCACTCAGCAGCAGGTCAATCTGCTCGCGTGCTGGCTCGAGATACCCAAGCGCGCCCTTGCGCGAACTGCTCATTAACAAAAGATGCTTCAATTTAACGCTCCTCCGTTCGAACATCGTTCCAGGAAATGCACGAACGACGTTCTTACTCACAACATTTCGGCGACGCATTTGGCCACCAGCGTATTCGATAGAATCACCGGGCATCCCGCCTCTCGCGCTGCACGCGCACGATGACGCTGTTCGTATCCCATGCAATCAAGCACGAGAATCTGCGCGCCGCGTTCACGTAACGTGCGCGCGGCGATTGACAATTTCCCGATGTCGTCGGAATAGGGTGATGCTGCTGCGTACAAGGCCGGCGTCGACAAAATTTGCCACTTCGCCACTTCTGTTTCGATCTGCTCCAGAAGCGGCATGACGACCCCGACTCTCTCGGATCGCGCCAGCGCGCCGATGATCGCCGGAACCATCTTGTCGGGTTCGAACAGGCGCGCCCCCTTGCACGAGAGCCCATCAAATTCGCCCGTGCACAGCAACAGTATTGCCTCGCATCCTTGCGCTTCGAGCCACACGATCTTTTCCTGCAGCGCGTTGCCGACAGCCTCCTTGTCGAGGACCACGGTCGTACCGTCGGCTACGCGTGTAACCAGCTTCCGCCCGTTCCCGCACGGTGCGAAGCGCACCTCCATTTCATCTCTCGTCAGCCCGTCCAGAACCCCTGCATGGACGCACTTCACGCCGCGTGGCATGGCTGCCTCGACGACTGACGCGATATTTTTTCGCGGCGCTTGGCCGATCGTCAGCGTCGCAAGCATCCGATTACCCATTTGTGCCTCAATCAAGCGAACCTCGCTGCCGGATTCGTTCGAGCGCGCCGTACAGCTCGACGAGGCAACGATAACCGTCCGTGGCGTGGAACCGGCACATGCCGTCAGCGCCCATGGGGTTTGAAGTGGCCACGTCTAAGCAATCGGATCCGATCCTGGTGACCAGAACGGATCTCCGACAGTGCGGCCCAACTGGGATGCCTGCTCCCGCGTCATCGCGGCGAGGCGTTCGATCTCGGATGGCGCGCTCATCGTGAGCGGAAACGCCAAGCTGAATGCCAGCGACTCGCCGCTGGAAGGATCACCGACCGCGCATCCCACCGCTCCTATCCCGGACAACGATTCGTCGAGCGCGACCGAAAAGCCTGTGCGGCGCGTTTCCGCGACCCGCCGCAAGAGTTCGGCGACCGTATCCGGCGCAGCCGACGAGGCCGGCGGCAATCCGGCGGCGAACCGGCGCGCGATGGATTCGTCGGTCTCGCGCGCCAGCAGCGCGCGGCCGGTCGAACCTGCCCACGCGGGCCCGCGTTGCCCAGGAAACGTGACGAACCGCAAAGGGTGAATGCCCGGATGAACGCGAAGCACGACGACTTCCTGTTCGTCGAGAACCGAGATGTACCCGGTATGCCCGGTCTGCTCGCACAATCCGCTCAGCGCCTTGTCCATCATGCTGAGTAATGGCGTCGATGCCCTGACCATATGCGCGAGTTCGAGCAGCATAAGCGCCGGACCGTAGGCGAGCGTCACGGAATCGCGTTCGAGAAGCCTCTGCTCCGCCATTTGCTTCAGGACGCGCGACGCCGAGCTTTTCGGCATGTCGAGGTACTGAACGACGTCACTGACCGTCACGGCGCGCCGCAGACGCGTCAGAAGCTGAAAAATCGCGCTGGTGTTTTCGAGAGAGCCCATCTTTGGTTCCATATTTCGGAACTACATTCCACAATAAGAAACATAATGACGGGGACTTCCCTAGACAACTAGTAGGAATTTCCCGGACGGCATGCCCGTGATCCGCTCCTGTTTTCAGGCGTGCCTTGTGGAATCCGGGGAGGCGGTCGTCGCACCCGGCGCCGACGTAGTTTTGCGGATGACGCCAACTGCAAGTCGCACATCCGCGTCCAAGCGATGTCCGATGCTATGACTGCCACACCGAAGCCGCCGCAAACAGCGGCGGGTTCGCGCGTGCGAAGCAATTGCAACGATCGGCTTTCGGGATCAACCGCTCTCGCCTTTACCGCGCAAACCGAATCTGCCTGCGTTTAAGGCTGCTCGCAGCCAGCACGATCAGCGATACGCCCCCTATCATCACCGTAGCCAACGCGTTCATCTCCGGATTCATTCCCAGTCGTACCCGGGAAAACACCACCAGCGGCAGCGTGGTCGAGCCCGGTCCGGAGAGAAATGCCGACAAGATGAGGTCGTCGAGCGAAATCGTGAACGACAGCAACCACCCGGACACGATTGCCTGAAAGATCGCCGGAAGCGTCACGTGAAAGAACGCCGCGACCGGACCGGCGCCGAGATCGAGCGCGGCCTCCTCGATGGCGATGTTCAGCTCCCTCACGCGCGACTGAACGATGACCGCGACGTACGACACGCACAGCACCGTATGTCCGATCGCCATCGTCATCCAGCCGCGCCCGGACGGCCAGCCGAGGCACTGCTCGAGCGCGACGAACAGCAGCAGCAACGCGATGCCGAGCACCACTTCCGGAATGACGAGCGGCGCATTGATCAGCAGCGAAAACGCGGACCGCCCGCGAAAGCGATTGAAGCGCGCGAGAATGAAGCCCGCCCATGTGCCGATCAGAGCCGACAGGCATGCGGTGCAAAACGCGATCTTCAGCGAAAGACCGGCCGCGTGCAGCAGTTCGTCGTCGCGCGTCAGCTCGGCATACCATCGCAGCGATGCGTGGGACCACACGCTGGCCAGCTTCGAATCGTTGAACGAGTAAGCGATCACGCTCGCGATCGGAAAGTACAGGAATGCAAATCCGAGAACGAGCACGAGCACGCTCGCCTTGCCAGTCATGTTCTTCACGCCGTGCCTCCACGCTCGCGGTTCTGGTAATGCTGAAATGCGGCGATCGGCACGAGCAGCATCACCATCATTGCAATGGTGATGGCCGCCGCCGCCGGCCAGTCCATGTTGTTGAAAAACTCGTCCCACATCAGCCGCCCGATCATCAGCGTGTCGGATCCGCCGAGCAATTCGGGAATCACGTATTCGCCGACCGACGGAATGAACACCAGCAGGCTACCGGCGAAGATGCCGTTTCGCGCGAGCGGAATGGTCACGCGAAAGAACGCCTCGACCGGCCCGGCGCCGAGATCGTAGGCCGCCTCGAGCAGGCGCACGTCCATCTTCATCAGATGCGCGCACAACGGCATGACCATGAACGGCAGGTACGAGTACACCATCCCGATATAGACGCCGATATCGGTGTGATAGAGCCGCAGCGGCGACGCGATCAGGCCGGCTGCCATCAGTGCGCGGTTGAGTATGCCGTCGTCCTTGAGAATGCCGCCCCACGCATAGACTCGCAGCAAAAACGACGTCCAGAACGGCAGCATCACGCCGAGCAACAGGACATTCCTGCGTGCCGGCGCCGCCCGCGATATGCAGTACGCGAACGGAAAGCCGAGCACGAGACACAGCACGGTCGAGATCGCCGCGATCTTCAGCGAACTGAGGTAGGTCGACACATAGAGACTGTCGGTCAACACGTTGACGTAATGCTGCAGGCTCAGCACGATGCGGATCAGCGAATCCGACACGACGACCGTATCCGTATAGGGTGGACTTCGAAGCGCAACGTCCGAAAAACTGATCTTGAGGACCAGCAGAAACGGAATGGCAAGCACCAGCGCGAGCCAGGCCGACGGAACGGCGATCGCGAGGCTGCGCCGGCTCGGCGCAATCGATCCGAACCATGTCGGTATGCGTCGCAGCACGGCCGGCAACCGGCGGCGCTGCATCAACTGAATGCGGAAAGTATTCATGCCGTCAGCACCATCACGTCGTCTGCATCCCAGCACACGGAGACCTCTTCTCCCGTGACGGGCGGATGTTCGCTCGTCACGCCAGCGACCGGCACATACGACAGCAACGTCCTGCCGCCCGGAAGCGCGACGTGGAAGCTCGAATAATCGCCCATGTATACCGTGTCGACGACCGTGCCGACAGCGCAGTTGCGCTCACCGGCAATCCGGCGGCGCGAGACCCTGACCCGGGTCGGCCGGACCGAAACGGCGACCGCCATGCCAGGCGACCCCGTGATGCCATGGCCGACGTATATCTCGGATTCGAGTTGCTCGCAGCGGATCACCGTATGATCCGGACTGCTCTCGTGCACGGTTCCCTCCAGAATGTTGGTCGTACCGATGAAACTCGCCGTGAATCGGCAGTTCGGAAATTCGTAGACATCGCGAGGCGTTCCCGTCTGCACGATGTTGCCGGCGCTCATGATCGCGAGGCGATCGGCCATGGCCATGGCCTCCTCCTGATCGTGCGTCACCATGATGCAGGTCACGCCGACCTTCTCGATGATTTTCACGAGTTCCAGCTGGGTCTGCTGGCGAATTTGCCGATCCAGCGCTGACATCGGTTCATCGAGAAGCAGGAGCTTCGGCTGCTTCGCCAGCGACCGCGCAAGCGCGACACGCTGTTGCTGCCCGCCAGAAAGCTGATCGGGCCGCCGGTTCGCGAACGAGGCCATCTGCACCAGTTCGAGCATCTGCATGACGCGCTCCCTGCGGGCAGGCCGTGTCATCTTTTCCCATTTCAGACCGAATGCGACGTTCTGCGCGACGCTCAGATGCGGAAACAGCGCATACGACTGAAACATCATGTTGACCGGCCGTCGATAGGGTGGGCATTCCGTGATATCCGTGCCATCGATGAGAATGCGGCCGGAAGTCGGTGTCTCGAAGCCGGCCAGCATGCGCAGCAACGTCGACTTTCCGCATCCGGAACTGCCCAGCAGCGCGAAAAGTTCGCCCTTGCCGACGCGGAGGTCGACCTCGTGAACAGCAACCGCATCGCCGAACTTCTTGACCAGCTTCTCGATGCGGACGAAACCGGCGTCGCTGCGCGCCGGGTCGCTTGGGGTGGCCGGCCGCTGCAACAGCGGTGAGGCATCGGTGAGATTCATGGATTGCTCGCTTGCCTGAAAATGAAACCGGATTGCGCCGGTACGCGTCATGCGCGATGTCAGAACGTATAGACCAGCGTCGTTCCGATCACGTCATTGCTTTTCCGCCACGAGCCGTCGGCGCGCTGGAACACGTTCTTGTTTGCCCAGTCATGACGGTATTCGACCTTGATCGTGTAGTTCACGGCCGGATAGAACATCAGATCGAACGCGACGTCCTGCCGGTTGGCCCCGCGACATTCGAGCCCGTTGTTGCTCGACGCGGCCAGACAGGACGGGTCGATGCCGAAGCCGTTCAGGCCGTCGGTTCCGGCCGAGGCCATGCCCGACAACGCACTGCCGCCGACATAAGTATTCCCGCCACCGCCACCGTTGCGGCTGTTGTTCAGATAATCCCAGCGCAGCGCGACGCCCATCAGCCCGATCGTCGGCAGGTGCCATTTGCGCGTGTACAGCATCGAAAGCCCCCACCACGTCGCATCCTGTCCGTTCCATGCTGCATGCTTCTGCTTGCCGACGTCGAATTCCGCGTTGAACGTCGTGTCCGCGACCGAGTAGGTCGCATCGATGTCCATGAACATGTAGGTCGAAAACGGCGACGCGGCCGTGCAGTTGTAGCCGAACCCTCCCGACGTGCACTCCCCGCCGGCATTGCCCGAATAGATCGCCTGCCGGCCGATTGCACCCGCCCAGCCCACGTCCCAGGCCCCCTTGCTGCGATCGATCCGCCAGTTGATCATCGGCGTGAGACTCGTATGCACGCGTCCGCTCGAATCGGATGCAATCGCCGCGTGCGTCAGGTTCTGCGCATTGCCGACGATCACCTTCCAGGTGTAATCGCCCTTGGACCCGTTGTATCCGGCGCCGACGAAATAGCCGGGAATGCTGAAGTCGTACAGGAGGTTGTGCGTCAGCGTAGGCAGCAGGTTGGATTGCTGCGATTCGTAGCCCGCGACGCTGGGCATGAGGCCGAACAGAAACTGGTTCGTGTCGTCGTGCGGGATCGTCACGAAGGCCGTATTGAAGATGTTGTTGCCCCTGGCGCCGTCGAGCGTCGTATTGCCGGCGCCCCGGTTGGGCTGAATCTGGATTTCGGCCGAAGGCGCGGTGGGCCCGACGCCGAACGTCTTCTTGATGTCGAGGTACACGTCGCCCATGTTGCCGCCATAGTACGTATACCCGCTGTTGTGATCGAGAAACGAAACGCCGCCGCTGCGCGCGTTCCGGTTGTACAGATACATCGGGTCCAGATAGCCGGTGATCGACAGGCCGGCGGTCGGCCCCTCGCTCGCCGCCGTGCTCAGCGTCTCGACCTGCAGATTCTGTCTGGCCACCTGCTGCTTGAGATCGGCGAATTCCGCCTCCGAAACGCCCGGACTCGCGCTCCCCGACTTCACCGGCGCATCCTTCGCGGACCGCTCCAGACTGTCCACCTTTCTTTGCAATACCTGCAATTGCGCCTTCAGCTCGTCGACGACCGCATCCGCGTGGGAAACCGCCGGCACGCAAGCCACCAGCAACGCTCCAATCCGCCTTTTCATCTCGTGTCTCCTCACCCTGCCAATTATTTCGTTATGCAAATCAATAAGCCTGGCATTCATCGCGTGCGACGCCGCCATGCGGCGTCGCTTCCGCCTATCGGCCGGCCTTCAGCTCGAGGTAATCCCGATTGATCTGACGCATCAGGGAGATCGGCAACGGCTTCTCGAGCGTCACCCGCTTCATATCCTCCGGCGGCGGAAAGATGGCCGGATCATTCATGATCTTCGGATCGATCAGCGGGCGCGCCGCGCTGACCGAGGTCGGGTACTTGAGCTCATTGGTCTGCATGGCCGATACATCCGCGCGCAACATGAAATCGATGAACTTCATCGCGTTTTCCTTGTGCGGCGCCCCCGCGGGAATGGCGAACATGTCGACCCAGAGCGGCGCACCCTCCTTCGGAATGACGAAGGTCAGATCGAATTTCCGTCCGGCCGCCTTCGCCTGGAGCTTCGCCGTTTGCGCGTCGCCGGAATATGCCACGGCGGCGCACACGTCTCCGCCCGCAAGATCCGCGATATAGCTGGACGAGCTGAACTGTGTGACGTACGGGCGAATCGCCTTGAGCTTTTCCAACGCGGTCTTGAAGTCCTTCGGATCCTGCGTATCGGGATTGAGCTTCGCTCCGAACAACGCATCCTGGAAAGTCTCGCCGCCGTTGTCCTGCAGCGAGATCCCGCACGACTTCAGCTTGCCGGCCCACTTCGGGTCGAACAGCATGTCCCAGCTGTTCAGCGGAGCGTCCGTGCCAGCGCGCTTCCTGACCTCGGTCAGGTTGTAGGCCAATCCCGTGATGCCCCACACGTACGGCACGCCATATTCGCCCTTGGGATCGTTGACCTTGATCAGATTCACGATCTGAGGATCGAGATTCTTTAGATTCGGCAACTTCGTCAGGTCCAGCCGCGCGAACAGGCCGGCCTCCTTTTCCTTCGCGAAATAGTTGTTGCTCGGCACGACAATATCGTAGTCGGACCGCCCCGCGAGCAGCTTGGTCATCAGCGTGTCGTCGGTGTCGTAGACGTCGTACGTCACCTTGATGCCCGTTTCCTTCTCGAACTTGTCGACGGTGCCCGGCGCGATGTTCTCCGAAAAGTTGTAGACATGGAGTACTTTGGCGTCGTCGGCATGCGCCACCGTGCAGCAGATCGCCGCCGTGATTGCGCACGAAACCGCCGCGCGGATCGCCTTCAGACTGGATTGAGTAAACATGGCTGTTGCACCTATCGAAGATGTGAAGGGTTCGCCTGCGACACGAGGCGGCCGGCCACCTTGAATCGGATCCGCGTTGCATTGCCGGGGAGATAGGAAAGCGGCACATCCTCCTGCTCGAGGATCTCGACCGTGGCCGGATCGGCGCCCGCGTGAACGGCAGCCCGGATCGCTTCCTCGCGCAAGGATGCCAGCGTCTCGTCGCGGCTGTCGTCGCGCATCGTCACGATGCGATCCACCTCGCCGCTGACGTCGCCGATCGCTACGCCGATCGCGTTGGCCGCGCCGAAGTTGGCCGGCCGGATGACTTCGTCGGCACCATCGATGCGGTCGGGAAACAACGCGCTTCCGCCGCCGACCAGGATGACCGGCAACGGCGCACCGCTGGTCCTGATGCGTTCGACACCGCCCGCCAGTTGCCGCAGCACTGTATCGAAAGCGACCCGGCAAAAGCCGGCCGACACGTCGGGCACACGATCGCCGATGCAAAGCCCCGTGCCGAGAACCGACGCGACGTCGGTCAACGTCAGCGTCGATCCGCCGAACACCATCGCTTCGCTCGTCAGACGATAGCCGACGCTTTGCGGGCCAATCACTGGCGCGCCGTCCGGACCGCGCGCGATCACGGTACCGCCGCCGATTCCCAGCGAAATGATGTCCGGCATCCTGAAGTTCGTCCGCACGCCGCCGATGTCGACGGCGAGTGCGGACTGGCGCGGGAACCCCTTCATCAACATCCCGATGTCCGCGGTCGTGCCGCCAACGTCGATGACGATCGCGTCCTTGCGCCCCGACAGAAACGCCGCGCCCTTCAGCGAATTGGTCGGTCCGCACCCGATCGTGAGCACTGGGAACGCACGGGCGACCTCGGCCAGCATCAGCGTGCCGTCGTTCTGTCCGATCATCGCGCGTGCATGGTCGAGCCGCGTCGCCTTGAGCGCGTTGCCGAAACCGGTAATGACGTCCTCGATCACGTCGCCCAGCGCGGCATTCAGGATCGATGCGTTCTCGCGCGGCAGAAAGCCCACCGATCCGATCCGGTGCGAAAGCGTGACGGGAATGGCGCCGAGCTCGTCCCGCACCCACTGCTCGACCACGCATTCCTGTTCGGGATTGATGTTGGAAAACACGCCGCACACGGCAATCGCGTCGACGCTGCCGCGCCATTGGCGAACGGTGTTCCGGATCTCGCTCTCGACGAGCTTGCTGAGGAGGCGGCCGTCGTATTCGTAACCGCCGCCCACGATGCGCCATTCCAAACCGACCGCCGCCGCAAGTTCGCGCGGCCAGTTGGCCAGCGGCGGCACGGACGCTGACGAGGGGCCGGCCAGCCGGAGCAGGCCGACGCGCTGCAGCCGTTTGCGCTCGACGATCGCATTGGTGCAATGCGTGGTGCCGAGCATCGCCAGCCCGATCTCGTCGCGCGCAATGCCGGTATCCGACAGCAACTGCTCGATGGCGGTGCGCACGCCGCCGAACACGTCGACGGTCGTCGGCACCTTTGCCGTCGCGATGCAGGTCAGGTTTTCATTCAGGATCGCGGCGTCCGTATTCGTCCCGCCGACGTCGATTCCGATTCGATAGACGGTCATGCGCGCCTCCTTGCGATCGATTCGACCGGCTCGTAGTCCACTTCGTAGCCGAAATACCGGGGGCCGGTCGTCCGGACGCCCTCCTCGGTGCGCCACTGGTCGTGACACGGGCAGGCGAGTAGCGCGACACGCATGCCGTACGTCAGCGTTTCGGTCGGAATCGCGTGCCCGGTTTCATGATCGACGAGCGTGATCAGATCGGGCGTGGTCGCCAGGACGCCTTGCGCATCCCGCGCGACCAGAAACTCGTTCTGGAAATTCACGGTCACGCTGCGTCCGATGTCCTGCTCGATGCCCGCGATCGTCATCGAGCCGCGCGTGAATCCGCCCATCGTGCGACGCTTCAGGTCGACGATCTTCCCTTCGATCAGCAGGTAGCCGTTCAGCGCGTCGACCAGATCGGTCACGACGTTGCCGGTCTGACGGTCGCCGGCCCGCGAGATCAGCCGGCCGATCTCCTCGGCCAGCGTGACCGTGCCCGGTATCGCGCACCGGCGCACTTCCTCGCCGGTCAGCGGGAAATCGCAAGCCGTTGCGTTCGCGCCCATTGCATCCACCAGCGGACGGCAGAGGCGCTCCCCCCACTCGCCGTCGCACGGATGCACGGTCGCGCGATTGCCGCGCTCGTCGGCAAACGTGGCGATGCGCGCTGCCAGGCCATGCAGATGAAACGACACCATCTGGTATTCCGGAAAGGCGCGCCCCATCGCATCCGCGTCGACCACCGGCAGCCGGCGACGCGCGGCCAGAATGAGCGGCACCAGCGAATTGCCGCCGCCGATCTCGACGGGCATCGTCGCGAACGCCCGCTTGCCGAGCGCGACCTGCATATCGTCGAACACGATGTCCAGCTCCCGCCCGGACGGCAATTTTTCGATCGACACCGCGGGCGCGCCCATCATCGATGTCGGCAGGATCAGCGCGCTGGCCGGCACCTCGTTCACGTCCAGCAGTTCGATCGGGCCATTGCGGCGCATTTCGTCCAGCGCGATGTAGAGCCCGATCGCCGTATCGCCGCCGCCGCCGGTGCCCAGGACCGCAGCGCCTAGTGCGATGTTTCTGACCGCGTCTTCGTTAAGCAGCCGCATGCCTGCCCCCTGCCGCGGCGCCCGGCAGACTGCCCGGTCCATTTGTCCGTCGTTCCATGTCTTGAGTGCCCCTTTGGTTCTCGGGTTGAATCGCCACGCCGGATGCAAAGCGCATCCGGCAGCGTGGTACCGAGAATCGGGCGCCAAATTCGGAGGGTCATTAGACAAGATACGCAACGGGATGCGGGGCGTTTATCCCGGCGGGATAACGGGGCAGTCGCGCAGCGCAGCCTTGCGGGGCGAAACCGCGTCAGCCGGCGCTGCGCGACAGCTTCAGCGCGAAGTGCAGCGCGAACTGGGCGCCGTCCCGGATGGGCACGCAACCGACGATCTGCTCGATCTTGTCCAGTCGGTATTTGAGCGTCTTCGGGTGAATGCCGAGGCGATGGGCCGCCAGTTTATGCGACTGGCCCGCATCGAAGAAGGTTTCCAGCGTGCGCACGAGTTCGCTATCCTGCGCCCGGTCGTGACTCGCGAGCGCACCGACCATGCCGTCGATCCAGCGTCGCGCGGCCGGCTGCGATGCGATCTGGCGGAACAACACGTCGAGCGCGACGTCGTCGTACGCAACCGGGCCTTCGGCCAGCGCGGCGGCATCGAGCGCCAATACCGCCTGGGCATCCAGCACGCTGCGATAGAGGTCCAACGCGGAATCGACCGGCGCGCCGCATGCGATCCGCCAGGTCTCGCGGCCGGTATCCGCGAGGCGCTCCCAGATCCGGCGAAGCCGCATGTCGATCGCCTGCCGCACGCCGCCGGCCGACGCGCCGCGCGGAATCGACGGCAACCAGAGCAAGCGAGCGTCCCACTCGAACACCAGCGGCTTCGATTCGATTGCATAGATTGCACGCCAGATCGCCCGGCCTCTTGCCTCAAGCGGCGTCGACGCATCGCACGATGGCCGCGCGGGCTCGAACAGAACCGCGACGCTCAGCGACGACTGATCGAGCGACTTCGCCAGCGCCAGCGCATTCGCCCGGTCGACGTCGCCCGCGGCGAGATGCACGAGCCAGTCCCTGAACGGTTCGGCGTAGGCCTCGTCGGCCACGCGCTGTTTCGTCAGTTCCAGCGTGAGAAGTGCCGCCGCCTGTTCCATCGTCGCGACTTCCAGCGGACTGGGCTCCTGGCCGTCGGGCACGTTCACGATCAGGTAACCGTCGACCGGCGTATCGGGCCGGCGGCCGAGGGCAACCATCCAAGCAGCCTTCCTGACGACGGTCCGGGTCGGGACAATGGATGCCGGCAGATTGGCGGCGATGTCGGCGGCGCTCCAATCGTCCGACGCCGCATAGAGCACGCCGCGATCGTCCAGCACGGCAACCGAGCGTCGCAGAACACGCGCGAGCAAGGACACGAGCGTATTCAATCCGCCGCCATTCAGCATTTCCGTCAGCAATTGCTGCTGAATCGCGCCGGCCTCGCGCGCGACGTAACCGTCCTCACGCTGAACGGCGCAAATGAGCGGGGTAAGGATCTCCGCGTAATCGACGCTGAGCGGAAGTTCGAACAGTGGCAGTGAGAGTTCGTCCGCCATCCGCAATACCGCCGGCTGCAACGGATCGATCAGCCCGGCCTGAAACACAAGTGCCGCACAACCGCCGCGGCTCAATTGCCTGATCAGCGCGAGTTGCCGATTCGTGTCACTTCCGGTAAAGCTCAGTGTCGTCAAGAACAGATGATTGCGAATGTCCCACTCTTCTTCGTACTCGGTGACCGTCTCGAGCACATTCACATGATTCACCACATTCGACTGGCCGCCCTTGCCGGCGATCAGGCGTGCCTCCTTCATCCCGCCGATGCGGGACGCCTCGTCGACCGTCATTCCCATACCGTTTCCCGTGTACTCCGGCGTCGACTGCCACTTCGTTCGGACAGCCGGTTCTACGCCGCGAAGTGCGGGATGATACTCAGCCAATACGGGTTTGGGGAGCCTTGGATTTCGAGGACTGGGAAGCGGGGCTGGGCGCGGCATGCCGGCGCGAGCGATATTGATGTCCAGCGTGATGTCTGTCGCTGCCAGCAACCCGCCCCGACGACCTGCGCCTGGATCGCAGTAGAGCTTTCGCCATGGTCATCGAAGCGCTGCTTGCGAAGGGAAAGCACCGTGCAAACTGTGGAGAAATTCATGAAACTTCCGCCTGGAAGTTTTATGAATTTCTCCACAAAAGTGGCCGGAATACCCGGGAATCCATGACTGGCGGAAGGCAGCCGGAGGCAAAGGCGAAGCGGCCGGGAAGCTGTCGGGAAACGACCGGAAGGCGGTCGGGCAGCAACCGAGCAGCGGCCGGGGAGTAGCCGGGAAGCGGCTGGGACGTGGCCGGGAGACGGCCGAGGATCGGCCAAACCGCCCGGAAACCGGGCGCACTCGTACACACGCGTGTGGCCGTCAGAAACCGTGATTCCGTGCGGTGGGGCGTCCGTCACCGGCACGTCGGCGCGCACGCCGGCTTGCGCCGGCACGGCGTGAAGGAGACCGGATCACACACCCGTCACGCCGCCAGCCTGAACACCGACACGGCGGCCCGCAAGCGCGCCGCCTGCTCGTCCAGCGACGACGCGGCAGCGGCAGCCTGCTCGACGAGCGCGGCGTTCTGCTGCGTGACTTCGTCCATCTGCGCGACCGCCAGGCCGATCTGTTCGATGCCGGTGCTCTGCTCGGCCGACGCCGCCGAAATCTCGCCCATGATGTCGGCCACCCGGTCGATCGAGCGCACGATCTCCGTCATGCGCGCGCCGGCCGTCTCGACCAGCCGGCTGCCGCTGCCGACGCGCTCAACCGACGCCTCGATCAACCCCTTGATGTCCTTCGCGGCGGCGGCGCTGCGCTGCGCGAGCGAGCGCACCTCCGACGCCACGACGGCGAACCCGCGCCCTTCCTCGCCGGCGCGCGCGGCTTCGACCGCGGCGTTCAGCGCGAGAATGTTGGTCTGGAACGCGATGCTCTCGATGACGAGGGTAATGTCGGCAATCCGCACCGATCCATCCGAAATCTGCCGCATCGTTTCGACGACTTCCTGCACGGCGGCGCCGCCGAGTTCCGTCGCCTCCTTCGCATGAGTCACGAGCGCGTTCGCCTGACGCGCATTGTCGGCGTTCTGTTTGACCGTCGACGTCATCTGCTCCATGCTCGCGGCCGTTTCCTGCAGCGATGCGGCCTGCTGCTCCGTGCGCTGCGACAGGTCCAGGTTGCCTTGCGCGATCTCGCCGGAGCCGGTGGCGATCGAGTGGGTCGTGGTCTGGATCTCGGCGATGGTCTCGGTCAGCCGCGCCTTCATGTCGCCGAGCGCGACAAGCAGGCTGCCCGGCGCGGCGTGCGCCGTATCGAACTGCACGTCCAGCTCGCCGGCGGCGATGCGGGCCGCGATCTGCGTCGCATGCGCGGGCTCGCCGCCGAGCGTCCGCCTGACGCTGCGCAGCACGCCCCATGCGATGGCCGCGAGCGCCGCGGCGATCACGAGCGTAACGGCACCCAGCACCATCGCAAGCCGCGCAAACGCCGCATTGATGTCGTCGTAGAAGAATCCCGTGCCGATCCACCAGTCCCAGTCGGGAATCGGAACCACGCCCTGGAGCTTCGGCTCCACGTCCGCGTCGGGGCTGCGCTTGATCAGCACGTCGACGAGCGCGAAATGCGCCTGCGCCATCCCGGCGCGGTACGCCTCGCTGTCGGTGAGGCCGCTGGTCGTGCGGTTGCCCTTCGCGCGCGTGCCGATGAACTTCGCATTCGGATGCACGAGGTTGACGCCGTCGGACGTCGTGACCCAGAAGTAGCTCTTCGAATTCGCGTTGAGCGCCGACAGCGCGACCTTCGCCTGCTGTTGGGCCTGCTCCCGCGTGAGCGTGCCGTTCGTCTGCAGCGCGCGATACGAATCGACCAGATGCTCGGCCTTGGTCAGCAGAATGACGATCTCTTCGCGGCGGCTGTCGATCAGCGCGTCGCGCAGCGTGTGCAGCGACAACGCGGCGAGCAATGCGACGCCGAGCAGCGCCGCGGCGACGAGCATCAGCAGTTTCGTGGACAACTTCATGCGAGGGCCTCTCGTTATTAACCGTTCGGTACATATATCGGCCCGGGCGGCCCGCCCTTGAACGGCTCAATATCGGTAATTACCCTCGTTCCGTGCGCTGATCGAACGCGTGACGGGTCGCGACGGGCCCCGGCGGCATCGCGGCCGCGTCCCGTCCCGTCGCGACGATCGACGGATCTGCCGGCGCGGGCGGCTTACAGCCCGAGCTGCGTCGCGAGATGGCCGATGTCCGACACTTCGTAATAGTTGTAGAACGGCGTGCCCGGCTCGTGGCCGCGGTTCACAAACGCCTTGTGCTTGATCCCGAGATCCTCGGCCGTCATCAGGTCGTAGCGCAGGCTCGACGACACGTGCAGCACGTCCTCCGGCTTGCAGCCGAGCTTGTCGAACATGTATTCGAAGCCTTGCATGCGCGGCTTGTACGACTGCGCCTGCTGCGCGGTGAACACCGCATGGAACGGTGCGCCGAGCTTGTCGACGTTGCTCATGATCTGGTCGTCCATTGCGTTCGACAGGATCACCAGCTTGTACTTTTTCGCGAGCCGCGACAGGCCGGCCGGCACGTCCGGATGCGGGCCCCACGTCGGCACCGCGTGATAGAAGCGTTCGGCCTCGGCCTCGTCGAACGTCACGCCGACCCGCGCGCAAGTGCGGCGGATCGAGTTGACGACGACGTCGCGGTACGGCTTCCATGCGCCGAGCACCTCGTCGAGCCGATAGGCGGCAAACGCGCGGACGAATTCCTCCATCGCGACCGGCGACAGCCGGTCCGCGTAGATTTCGCGCGCCGTCTCGGCCATCCGGAAACGGGTCAGCGTGCCGTAGCAGTCGAAGGTGATGAACTTCGGTTCAAACTGGATCATGGTGCGTTCCTGTCGGTGTGAAGCCCCGGCAGGGCCGGGGACGGGCTGGGTTGTACGAAATTGAATCAGGGCAAAAAACCCTGCGCGCATCGTTCGGCGCCGCTCAAAACGCACAATCGCCGCAAGTTGCCCGGCGCGTGCAGCACGATGTGCGGTGCGACCCGGCTGGTGCGGCTGGTGCGGCTGGCGCGGCCGGTGCCGGCCGACCGGCGAGCGGCGCGAAACCGCGCGGCGCCGCCAGCCGGTGCGGGCCATCGGCAAGCGGCAAGCGGCAGCGACACCGTGCCTTCATCGTAGTGACATTCCCACAGCAGGAGCTGGCGGATTGACGGGCCGCGCCGGCACGAACCGCGCGTTCGTTCACGCCGATCGAGCGGGTTTGCGTCGATCGCGCGCAAGCGGCCGGTGCCGCCCGAAAACAGGCGAATCGTCCTATCCGCGCCGCCGGGTCGCTGGCAGAGTCGACCTGTCATTCCCACCCATCCGGAGTCCGGCGTGTCCGACCTCAATCCTTCCCGTACGCTTACCTATCGGCCGTTCGCCGAAACCGACCTGCCGGCCGCGCATCGTCTGTCGGAAGCGGTCAAGTGGCCGCACCGGCTCGACGACTGGCGCTTCGCCTTCCAGCTCGGCAGCGGCTTCGTGGCCGAAGACGAAGCCGGGATCGTCGGCACCGCGCTCGGCTGGCGCTTCGGCGACGCACATGCGTCGCTCGGCATGGTGATCGTGTCGCCCGAGCACCAGGGCCGCGGCATCGGCCGCGAGCTGCTCGCGCGCGTCGTCGACAGCCTCGGCGCGCGCACGATCTTCCTGCACGCGACGCCGTCCGGCGAACCGCTGTACGTCAAATTCGGCTTCGAAGCGATCGGCACGATCGACCAGCACCAGGGCGCGGCGTTCCAGCCGCCGCTGATTTCGCTGCCGCCGGGCGAGCGGCTGCGCCCGCTCGGCACCAACGACGGGCCGCGCCTCGCCGCGCTCGCATCGCGCGCGGCCGGCTACGGACGCGGTGCGGTGATCGAGGCGCTCCTCGACGTCGCGAACGGGATCGCACTCGATCGCGACGGCGAACTGCTCGGCTTCGCGCTGTTCCGCCGCTTCGGCCGCGGCCACGTGATCGGCCCGGTCGTCGCGCCGGACGCGCTGCGCGCACAGGCGCTGATCAGCCACTGGCTCGCGCTGCACGAAGGGATGTTCGTGCGCCTCGACGTGCCGGGCGACAGCGGGCTGTCGGACTGGCTGCAGGGGCTCGGGCTGCCGCGCGTCGACACCGTCGTCGCGATGGCGCGCGGCGCGGCGCCCGCGCGCGATCCGGCGCTGCGCCCGTTCGCGATCGTCAATCAGGCGCTCGGTTGAGCGGCGCGCGATGAGCTTCCTCTACAAGGCTGACCCGGTGCGCGGTGCGCAATGGGCGCAACGCTTCGCGCAGAACGCGCCCGATCTGCCGTTCCGGATCTGGCCGGACCTCGGCGATCCTGAAGCGGTCCGCTATCTCGCCGCATGGCAGCCGCCCGACGATCCCGCCACGCTGCTGCCGAATCTCGAGGTCGTGTTCTCGGTCGGCGCCGGCATCGACCAGTTCGACCTGTCGCGCGTGCCCGCGCACATCCCGGTCGTGCGGATGATCGAGCCGGGCATCGTCGAAGGCATGGTCGAATACGTGACGCAGGCCGTGCTGACGATCCATCGCGACCTGTTCGATTACGCGGGGCAACAACGCGCGCAGGTGTGGCGCGAAAAACCGGTACGCGCGGCCGCGTCGCGGCGCGTCGGCGTGCTCGGGCTCGGTACGCTCGGCCAGGCCGTGCTCGACATGCTGCGGCGCTTCGGTTTCCCGTGCGCCGGCTGGAGCCGCACGCCGCGTACCTTCGACGGCATCGACTGCTACGCGGGCGACGCGGCGCTCGACGCGTTCCTCGCCCGCACCGACATCCTGATCTGCCTGCTGCCGCTCACCGACAGCACGCGCGGGCTGCTCGGCGCGCGCGTGTTCGACGCGCTGCCGGCCGGCGCGTCGCTCGTTCAGGTCGGGCGCGGCCCGCAGCTCGACGACGCCGCGTTGCTCGCGGCGCTCGCGAGCGGCCGGCTCGACAGCGCGATCCTCGACGTGACGGACCCCGAACCGTTGCCGGCCGGCCATCCGTTCTGGATGCATCCGCGCATCCGGATCACGCCGCACATCGCCAGCGCGACGCGCCCCGACACCGCGGTCGACGCCGTGCTCGCGAACCTCGCACGCCATCGCGCGGGGCAGCCGATGGTCGGCGTCGTCGACCGCACGCGCGGCTACTGACCCGACGCGTGCCGCGCCGACGTGCGCACGCGGCCCCGCGGGACGCGCAGCAGAAAATGCCGCAGCGCCCCGCACAAACACCACGTACGTACGTTTCAGGCCGCAATTTGAAGGCGCGTGCGGAATTCTCGCCCGGTAGCATGAACTCACCGCTGACACCTCGACGAGAGTCCCGCCCTGCCATGAACCAAGCCGCGCTGATCGAAGCCGATCGTCAACACCTGATCCACCCCGTCGTCAATTACCGTGCGCACGAGGCGCGCGGCGTCACCGTGCTCGAATCCGCGGACGGCGTGTTCCTGCGTGATGGCGACGGCCACACGCTGCTCGATGCGTTCTCCGGCCTGTGGTGCGTGAACGTGGGCTACGGCCGCGACAGCATCGTGAAGGCCGCCGCCGACCAGATGGCGAAGCTGCCGTACGCGACCGGCTATTTCCATTTCGGGTCGCAGCCGGCGATCGAGCTCGCCGAGCGCCTTGCCGCGCTCGCGCCGCCGTCGCTGAACCGCGTGTACTTCACGCTCGGCGGCTCGGACGCGATCGATTCCGCGGTGCGCTTCATCACGCACTATTTCAACGCGACCGGCCGCCCGTCGAAAAAGCAGATGATCGCGCTCGAACGCGGCTACCACGGTTCGTCGTCGATCGGTGCCGGCCTCACCGCACTGCCCGCGTTCCACCGCCATTTCGACCTGCCGCGCGCGGACCAGCACCATATTCCGTCGCCGTACCCGTACCGCCATCCGCTCGGCGACGATCCGCAGGCGCTGATCGCCGCATCCGTCGCCGCGCTCGAAGCGAAGGTCGCCGAGCTCGGCGCGGACAACGTCGCCGCGTTCTTCTGCGAACCCGTGCAGGGTTCCGGCGGCGTGATCGTGCCGCCGGCCGGCTGGCTGAAGGCGATGCGCGACGCGTGCCGGCGCCTCGGCATCCTGTTCGTCGCCGACGAGGTGATCACCGGCTTCGGCCGCACGGGCCCGCTGTTCGCGTGCGAGCGCGAACAGGTCGACCCGGACCTGATGACCGTCGCGAAGGGCCTGACCGCCGGCTATGCGCCGATGGGTGCCGTGCTGATGTCCGACGAGATCTACGAAGGGATCGCGGGCAATCGCGCCGATTCGGCCGTGGTCGGCCACGGCTACACGTATTCCGCGCATCCGGTGAGCGCGGCGATCGGCCTGGAGGTGCTGAAGCTCTATCACGAAGGCGGGCTGCTCGCGAACGGCCAGGCGCTCGCGCCGCACTTCGCGGCGGGGCTCGACGCGCTGCGCGCGCATCCGCTCGTCGGCGACGCGCGTTCGGTCGGCCTGCTCGGCGCGCTCGAACTGGTCGCCGACAAGGCGCACAAGACGCGCTTCGACCCGGCGCTGAACGTGCCCGACAAGATCGCCGCCGCCGCGTACGCGAACGGCGTGGTGTTCCGCGCGTTCGGCGACGGCGTGCTCGGTTTCGCGCCGGCGCTGAGCTTCACCGCGGGCGAGTTCGACCTGATGTTCGAACGCGTGCGCAACACGCTCGACGACGTGCTGGCCGACACGGGCGTGCAGCGCGCGCTCGACGCCGCGCATGCGCAGCCGGCCTGACGGCCAAGGGAAAGCCGGGCTTGTGGCGGCCATCGTTCGACTCTAAAGTAACCGGACATTCCATTTTTTCCGACTCACGTGAACATGACGGACAGCAAGCTGGATCGCATCGACCTGCGCATCCTCTCCCAGTTGCAGAAGCGCGGCCGCATGACCAACGTCGAACTGGCCGATGCGGTCGGGCTGTCGCCCAGCCCGTGCCTGATCCGCGTGAAGCGGCTGGAGAAGGCCGGCTACATCGGCGGCTACGGCGCGCACATCCAGTTGGAAAAGCTCGGCGACGTGCAGGTCGTGTTCACCGAGGTCACGCTGGCCGACCACCGCCGCGAGGACTTCGACCGCTTCGTCGCGGCGATCCGCAACGTCGACGAGATCGTCGAATGCCACCTCGCGAGCGGCGGCTACGACTATCTGCTGAAGTTCATCACGCGCAGCGTGAGCCATTACCAGACGATCGTCGAAGGGCTGCTCGAGCAGAACATCGGCATCGAGAAGTATTTCAGTTACGTGATCATCAAGTCGCCGTTCGTCAAACGGCACTATCCGCTCGAATCGCTGTTCGGCGAACGTCACTAACGCACCGGCGCGGCACCCTGCAACGCGGCAGCACGCTGTCCGCGCGGGGCAGTCGCGCGCCCGCGCCGGGGCCGTTCGCGCCGAATGGCTCATCCAAGGACCTGTCATGCCGCTTACGCTGACCCGCACCGAACTCCTGCGCACCGCCAACCTGATCGACGGCACGTGGCGCGACGCGCTCGACGGCCGCCGCTTCGCCGTCACCGATCCCGCGACGCTCGACATCGTTGCCCACGCACCCGACAGCGGCGCCGCCGACGCGCGCGCCGCCACCGACGCCGCGGCACGCGCGCTGCCCGCGTGGCGCGCGACGCCCGCGCGCGAACGCGCGGCGATCCTGCGCGCATGGCATGCGGCGATCGTCGCGCACACCGACGATCTCGCGAAGCTGATGTCGCGCGAGCAGGGCAAGCCGCTGGCCGAAGCGCGCGGCGAAGTCGCATACGGCGCGTCGTACGTGCTGTGGTTCGCGGAGGAAGCGACGCGCACGTACGGCGACCTGATCCCGCAGCAGCAGCGCGGCAAGCGGCTCAGCGCGGTGAAGGAGCCGATCGGCGTCGTCGCCGCGATCACGCCGTGGAATTTCCCGCTCGCGATGATCGCGCGCAAGATCGCGCCCGCCCTCGCGGCCGGCTGCACCGTCGTCGCGAAGCCGGCCGAGGACACGCCGCTGACCGCCCTCGCACTCGCGTTTCTCGCGCAGGAAGCCGGCGTGCCGGCCGGTGTGCTGAACCTCATCGCAGCATCGCGCGACCGCGGCATCGACGCCGCGGCCGACTGGCTCGCCGACGCCCGCGTGCGCAAGATCACGTTCACCGGATCGACGGCCGTCGGCAAGCTGCTCGCGCGCGAGTCGGCGGCGACGCTGAAGAAGCTGTCGCTCGAGCTCGGCGGCAATGCGCCGTTCATCGTGTTCGACGATGCGGAACTCGATGCGGCGGTCGACGGGCTGATGGCCGCCAAGTTCCGCAATGGCGGGCAGACCTGCGTGTCGCCGAATCGCGTGTACGTGCAGGCCGGCGTCTACGACGCGTTCGCCGCGAAGCTCGCCGCGCGCGTCGCCGCGCTGAAGGTTGCGCCGGCGACCGACCCGGCCGCGCAGATCGGCCCGATGATCAACGCGCGCGCGGTCGACAAGATCGCGCGACACGTCGGCGACGCGCTCGAACGCGGCGCGCGCGTGCTGGCGGGCGGCAAGCGCCTGACCGACCTCGGGCCGAACTACTACGCGCCGACGGTGCTCGCCGACGCCACCGCCGACATGCAGCTGACCTGCGAGGAAACCTTCGGCCCGGTCGCCGCGTTGTTCCGCTTCGACACCGAGGACGAAGCCGTCGACGCCGCGAACGACACGCCGTTCGGGCTCGCCGCGTATTTCTATACGCAGGACGTGCGGCGCATCGCACGGGTGTCCGCGCGGCTCGAAACGGGCATCGTCGGCATCAACGAAGGCGCGCTCGCGAGCGAGGCCGCGCCGTTCGGCGGCGTGAAGGAATCGGGCTACGGGCGCGAAGGCTCGCGCTATGGCCTCGACGACTACCTGTCGATCAAGTACCTGTGCCAGGGTGGGCTGGACTGAAGCGGCGCGCCCGCGCGCCCGATCCCGCCGCGTTCCTCGCCGGTTCACCGCTGCGCGGCGCAGCGCCGGCGGCGGGCGCCCGCGCCGCACACGTTTGCCGGCATTCGTTCGGCCTTCGCGTCGCGTGCGGACCTCGATTTCCGGGCGTATCTGCCGTTAACCCGGATTTGACCGGCGCCGCTGCCCCTGCGGCCGGCTTTCCTGCACGAGCGCGAGCATGCCTGCATCCACTTCGATCGAGAAAATTGCCGACTGGGCCGGGCGCCATCACCTGATCGTCGGCGTGATCGGTACGCTGATGTCGCTCGCCGCGCTCGGCATCAGCGCGGCCACGCTATGGGCCGCGCGCAGCGAAGTCGTCGAGCATGCGCACGAGACGTCGCGCAACGTCGCCGCGGTGCTGGTCAGCGAGATCGGCCGCACCGTCGAAACGTCGAACAACGCGCTCGTGTCGCTCGCGGCCGATCTCGGCAACCCCGCGATCGTGCGCATGGAGGCGGGGCTGCGCCACGACGTGCTGTTCGAGCGCACGGCCGCGCAATACGTGACCGGCATGGGCGTCACCGACCGGCACGGGCACCTGATCGACGGCTGTTGCGGGCCGACCCACAACTGGGACTTCAGCGATCGCGACTACTTCAAGGTCCACCGCGAGGCGGACAACGTCGGCCTCTACGTGTCGGAGGCGTATCGCGCACGTTCGCGCGGCAACACGGAATCCATCGCGCTGTCGCGGCGCATCGAACGACCGGATCACACGTTCGACGGAATCGCGGTGGTCGCCATCGACCTCGCGTACTTCGATCGGCTGCTGTCGCGCCTGAACGTCGGGACGCACGGCGTCAGCGCGATCCTGCGCGCGGACGGCACGATCCTCGCGAGAAACCCGCCGTTGAGCGATCACCAGATGATCCGGCTGCGCAGGTCGAAGTCGTTCGACCGGATGGTGAGCCGCGAATCGGGCTTCTACGCGGCGCGCTCGAGCATCGACGGCATCGTGCGGCTGTATACGTACCAGCAGGTGCCGGGCACGCCGCTGATCGCCGTCGTCGCGCCGGCCGAGCGCGACGTGCTGGCCGGCATCACGCGCCTGTCGTGGACGGTCGGCGTGTCGGCGTCCGTCATCGGCGCGCTGTTCTGCGCGGTCGTGTGGCTGCTCGCGTTCGCGCTGCGCGACAACCTGCGCAAGCAGACGCTGCTCACCGACCTCACGCGCACCGATCCGCTGACGGGCCTGCACAATCGCCGCGCGCTCGACGCGGCACTGGTCGACGAATGGGAGCGGCTGCAGCGCAGCAGCGAAGGCAGCCTGTCGGTGCTGTTCATCGACGCCGACCACTTCAAGCAGTACAACGACCGCTACGGCCATGCGCAAGGCGACACGGCGCTGCGCTTTCTCGCCGAATGCATCCGCGCGAACGTGCGGCGGCGCGGCGACATCGCCGCGCGCTACGGCGGCGAGGAATTCGTCGCGGTGCTGCCCGATACGGACGAAAGCGGTGCCGCGGAGGTCGCGGAAGCGATCCGGCACGCCGTCGAACAGAACCGGATCGACGGCTTCGACGCGACGATTCCGCCGTTCACGGTCAGCATCGGCTGCGCGACCGGCCATCGCGCGAACCCGCGCTCCGTGCATGCGCTGTCGCATCAGGCGGACCTCGCGCTCTATGCGGCCAAGCGCCACGGCAGAAACCGCGTGTGCCGCGCCGAAGCCCAGCCGCTCGCGCAGCAACCGGCTTGACTGCGCCGGTTCCGATCCTGTTCAAACGCGCACGCGGCGCCGGTCGAATCCGGCCGTCGCAGCACTGGTTCGACGAGGCGTTCGCGTCGCCCGCAAACGTTCAGCATCACGAATTCACCAAATAGTGAGAATTCAGGCCCGCCGACCGCGACGCGCAACAAATCCTTAACGGCTGCGTCACGATCGACGCCGACAATCCGCCATCTTCGACCTTCAGGATGGAGTTTTGCATGTTTGCGTCACGGAGCCGTTTCCCGCTGCATGTCGCCGCGCTGTCGAGCGTGTTCGTACTCGTCGCCTGTGGCGGCGGCGACGATGTCGCGTCGTCGAACACGACCACGACCGCCGCCGCGGTACCGGCGCCGCCGGCGGACCCCGGCTTCGTCGACAGCGCCCCCGTGCCGAGCGTGCCCGCGTTCGTCGACAACATCGCGACCAACCAGCGCGGCGACGCGCGCTATGCGACGCTGTCGACCAACGCGGCGGTGCGCGTGGTCAGCCGCTTCCTCGACCTGTGGCAGCCGTCGACGATGCTTGTCGATGCGGGCGTGAACGCGCCGGCCAACGGCGCGTTTCCCGCGATCGTGGCATCCACCTGCTCGGGCCTGCCCGGCAGCGGCACGCCGTGCGGCACCATCCTGAACGACACGGTGCTGGCCGCCAACGTTCAATATGTGATCAATGCAACGACCGCGCGCACGCAGCAGCAGGCCGACGCCGCGTACTTCGACGACCGGCGCGGCAAGGGCTACAGCGTGACCGACGGCATGGGGCCGCTCACCGACGCATGGCGCACCGCGGCTCAGCAAACGACCAGCATCACCAGCATTCCCGCCGATGCGACGACCGTGCTGTACAACGACGCCGGCAACAACGTCGGGGTTGGCAGCAGCACCAACTCGAACTTCGGCAAGGTCGTCGACCTGCTCAACGAGATGGGCAGCAACGCGTCGACCGAGCCGTCGAAGCGCTTCTACAAGTATGCGCGGCCGTACCGCTGGAGCACGAGCGTGGTCGTCGCGCCGACGCTCGTTCCCGCCGAAAGCACGACGCCTGCGACCGACGGCGGCTTCATCAGCGGCCACTCGGCCGAAGCGATGCGCGATGCGACGACGATGGCGTGGCTCGTGCCCGAACGCTTCCAGGAAATGATCAGCCGCGGCCTCGAACTCGGCGAGAACCGGATCCTCGCCGGCATGCACTCGCCGCTCGACGTGATCGGCGGCCGCATGCTCGCGCTGGCCGTCAGCGCGGCGAACCTGACCGCATTCGCCAGCGACGCGCAGGCCGCGTACGGCCAGGCGCACCAGGCGCTGCAGCAGCTCACGGGGACGACCGACGCGACGTTCGCCGCGTTCGCGCACTCGGGCACGACGGCCACCGACCGGTTCGCCGATTACACCGCGAACAAGGCCGCGTTCCTGCGCCGCATGACGTTCGGCTTCGGCACGATCGAATCGACCGACGCGCCGCCCGTGGTGCCGAAGGGCGCGGAAATCCTGCTGCAGACGCGCTTCCCGTATCTGAGCGCGGATCAGCGGCGCGTCGTGCTGAAGACCACCGAAGTGCAGTCCGGCTATCCGGTGATGGACGATGCGGAAGGCTGGGGACGCCTGAACCTGTTTGCCGCGGGCGACGGCTACGGTGCATTCAACGGCAACGTGATCGTATCGATGGACGCATCGCAGGGCGGGCTGAATGCGGCCGACCAGTGGCGCAACGACATCGCCGGCGCCGGCAAGCTGACGCTGCAAGGCTCCGGCACGCTGACGCTCGCCGGCAACAACCGCTATACGGGCGGCACGCAGGTGAGCGGCGGCACGCTCGCCGCCGCATCGGCAAGCGCATTCGGCACCGGTGACGTGTATGTCGGCTCGGGCGGCAGCGTACGGATCGCGGCCTCGACGCCGGTGACGATCGCGACGCGCTACACGCAGCTCGACAACACGACGCTCGAACTCGACATCGACGGCAACGGCGGCGGACGCCTGCGCGTCGGTGGCGCGCTGACGGTCGTCGGCGGCACGCTGCACGTGAAGTTCGTGAACGGCTACGTACCGAAGGCCGGCGACACGATCGCGCTGATCGACGGCGCGGCGGCCGCCGCGAAGTTCTCGACTGTGACGGTCGACGGGTTCAAGGCAACGCCGGTTTATACGGCGACGGGCGTGTCGGTCACGTTGTCGGCGTCGTAAGCGCGCGGC
Source organism: Burkholderia sp. Nafp2/4-1b (assembly GCF_003635165.1). Classification (GTDB taxonomy): domain Bacteria; phylum Pseudomonadota; class Gammaproteobacteria; order Burkholderiales; family Burkholderiaceae; genus Burkholderia. The sequence continues at coordinate 110,237 of NZ_ML058607.1, forward strand.
GGGACGCGGCGGGACGTTCAGCGCTTCGAACGCCCCGTCGCGGGCGCCGTCACGACACTCGCGTCAACGCGGGTCGATGCCGCTCTGTCGCAGGATCGCGGCGGCCGGTACGGTCTTCATGAATGCCATGAATGCACGCGACGCATCGGGGGCCTGACGGCTCCTCGCCCCGGAACAACATCAGTTCCACGAGCGGGCACGCGCGTTGCTCGTCCGACGATTCATCGGACCTCCGGGCAGCGACGTGACGAGCAAATCAGGCGAGATCCACATCGGCATTTCCGGCTGGCGCTACGACGGCTGGCGCGGTACCTTCTATCCGAAAGGGCTGAAGCAGGCGGCGGAACTGCGGTACGCATCCGGCCGCATGCAGACGATCGAAATCAACGGTACCCACTACAGCCTGCAGGCGCTCGCGAGCTGGCGGCACTGGTACGACGATACGCCGCCGGGCTTCACGTTCAGCGTGAAAGGCGCCCGCTACCTGACCCACATGCTGCGCTTTCGCGACGACACCGCGACCGTCGCGTGCGCGAATTTCTTTGCACAGGGATTGCTTGCACTGAAGGACAAGCTCGGCCCGATATTGTGGCAATTTCCGCCGTCGTTGCGATTCGACCCTGATCACATGACGCGCTTTCTCGACCTGCTGCCGCACGATACGGAAGCCGCGCTCGCGCTCGCGAAGCGGCACGACGGCCGCGTCAGGACGCCGTATCTGCAGATCGATCGCAAGCGGGCGATGCGCCACGCGATCGAAATCCGTCATCCGAGCTTCGTGGATCCCGGTTTCGTGAAGCTGCTGCGCCGCCACAAGGTCGCGCTCGTCGTGTCCGATTCGACCGAGCCGTGGCCGCAGTTCGACGACCTGAGCGCCAGTTTCGTCTACATGCGGCTGCACGGCACCGAAACGAAATACTCGGGTGAATACTCGGATGAGTCGCTCGAGCACTGGGCGCGCAAAATCGAGGCGTGGCGTCGCGGCGAACAGCCTGCCGATGCGCGTCTGATCGCACCGGATTTGCCGCCGCCGCGCGCGCGAGCGCGGGACGTGTACTGCTACTTCGACAACGACACGAAAACGAAGGCGCCATTCGACGCGCGGCGCCTGATGGAGCGCCTCGACGTGGAGGCGCACGACACGGCGACCGGATCGCACGATTAACCCACCGCAAGGAGAAAAACGATGACCCTGCTTATCTACCTGCTCGGCTGGATCATTTTCATCGCCGGTGTGGCATGGGGCTTGATGACGCTGCACGTGTCGCAACACATCATCGAGATCGTGGCCGTCATTCTGTTCGGCATCGCGGTGATCACCGGCGCGACACGCGCACGCAATCGCGACCGGACGTAGCGCGATTGGGGCACCGCCGGCGCCCTACTAGCCCGGGCCGTCGCTCGCGGCCGCGAGAAGCGGCACGACCAGATCGCTGATCGGCGTCGGAATTCCGTGCGTTCGGCCGTATCGCTGTACAACTCCATTCCGGCAGTCCCATTCGAGCGGGCGGTTGCCCTGCCGATCGGCAAGAATGGACGTACCCAGATCGGGCGGGGCGCGATGGAATCCTTCAACGATTTCCCGAGGCACTTCATCGCCCAACTTCGCCCCTTCCGCACGGGCGACTTCGAGACATTCCCGCAGGTAGCCAAGTGACAGTTCGGTGATGTCGCTTCGCGAGTACATGCCGGCGCGTCGACCGGTCAGCACCATGAGTCCGGCGACTGCGTTCTGCAAAAGCTTGCGCCACGCGAGCGAAAGGAAATCCTCGGCAATCTCGATCGAACATCGCGTGCCGCGCAACGCCGCGACCACCACGTCGCTCGCCGGCGTATCGGGCACGGTGAGCCGCGGTTGGCCACGCAGCCACACCGATGAGCCCGACTCGCGTTGCGCAGGAAACCAGACGACCGATGGCACGACCGCAGCGCCGGCCGCATACGGTGCGAAAGTGGCTTTCTGCTCTACACCGTTTTGCAGCACGCAGACAACGGTCTTCGCATCGCACAGCGCGGAGACCCAAGGTGCCGCACTCGCGACCTGCGTCGCCTTGACTGCAACGAATACAAGATCGAACCGTCCTGTGACCGCGTGCGGATCGGTCAGTACGGGGCCGGGCACGACGATTTCGCCGCCATCGACGCGCAACGTGAGCTGCTCGTGCGCCGAGCGGCCGCAGATCACCGGTGTGCGGCCGGCTTCATGAAGGGCGGCGGCCACGGTCGTTCCGATTGCGCCGGGACCGACGAGGGCGACGCTCGGGTAGTCAGACGTTGTCATGGTGTTCATCCTGTTGAATCCTCCACCAGATGCGGGCGCAGTGCGAAGGCGAGCGGGAAAATCGCCAGGGCGGTCAACGCGGTCGCGTACGTGGCGCCGTGCACACCGATCCTGTCGCCCAGGAAACCGTAGAGAACCGGCGATATCGCGCCCGATGCGATCGTTCCCGTATAGAAGATCGCGAATGCGCGCTCGGTGCGCTCGGGCGCGGCCATCTCCGGAACGGTGCCGTACAGCACGGAGGAAGTGCCGTTGAGCATCATGCCCAGAATCGGTAACAGCACCGTGGTAAGCGCGAGCGGAAGATACATCACCGCGATGATGAGCGCGGCTGTCGCGCCTTCCGTGAGCAGCACCGTACGCACCACACCCATGCGCGCGCCCAGCCAGCCGCAAACGAATTTGCCGGCCGCACCGCCAATGAAAACGAGCGCGAGGGCCGTTCCGATCAGTGGGGACGAGACGCCCTTTGCACTGAGCAGGAAAGGCAGAAAGGTAAGCAGTCCCATGCGTACCGCCGTATCGAGCACGCCGATGGAAAACAGCGCGGAGAAGCCGCTTCCTCCGGTGCCTTTGCGTTCAGCGGACGCGTGCTCTTTTTCCGTCGCCTTCGCGGGGCCACGTGGCACTGCGGGAAACCAGCATGCAATGACCGCGGCAACGACGCACCCCAATCCGGCGACGACCCATAGTGCGTGACGCCACGGCATCATCGTCACGAGCAGCGAGATGGCGGCCGGCAGCGCGGATTTCCCCAGATCGCCGGAAAAGTTGTAGATGCTCAGCGGCCCTCTCGCGTCGCGGCCATAGGTGCGCGAGATGGCGCCCGACGCGATCGGATGCTGCGTGCTGGATCCGCCGCCCGAAATCGCCAGCGCCACGCACAAACCGAGCAGTCCGCCCGACATGCCCGCGATCGCATAACCCAGCGCCGCGAGCAGCGTGCCGCCCGCGAGCAGGCCGCGACTGCCCAGACGTTGTGCGAGACGCCCGGCCGGCAATTGCAGCGCGGCCATCGTGCCCGCATAGACGCCGCGCAGGATAGCCAGCGCCGCAAAGTCGAGGCCGAACTCCGACTGCCACAGGGGCAGCAACGCATAGATCATGTCCGTATAGCCATCGTGGGTTGCGTGCGCAATGCAGGATAGCCACAGCACGCGCGGCCGTGATGGCGCAGTCTCCTGCATCACGGGAGGGGAAAAAACCGGCAAGCGCATTGTCGTTCTCTCGGTACAAGGGGCTCATGGAAGCCCCTCGTGGTGTGGGCCCCAGGCTGGACGAGTTGATTTTATGACCGAGGTGCCAGCCATTTCAATTGAGCTAAACTCGCGTCAACCGAGAAAAAAAGTCACGTCATGAATGCAAGCCGAGATGCTGCGAAAACCCGCGACGAGTTGCCGCCGCTCAATGCGCTACGCGCTTTCGATGCGGTCGCGCGGCACGGCAGCTTCGCGGGCGCTGCGACGGAACTGCATGTCACGCACTGGGCCGTCGGAAAACAGATCCGGTTGCTGGAGGACTGGTTCGGCCGGCCGTTGTTCGAGCGTCGCCCGCGCGGTGTCGTGCTGACCGACGAAGGGGCCGCGTTGCTCAACGATGTCAGCAATGCGTTCGATCGCCTCGGTACCGCGGCGGTGCGGCTGCGCCACAATACAATGAGGCCCCGGATATCGGGCGTCGTTCGGGTGAACGTGCCGATGAGCTTTGCGCTGTGCTGGCTGCTGCCGCGGCTCGCCGATTTCCATTCGAGATACCCCGACATCGACGTGCGCGTATCGACGACATCGCGCAAGCTGCGCTATGTCGTCGACGCTTTCGATATCGGTGTTCGGTCCGGTCCGTAGCAAGGCGCGGGTGTCGTGTCGCGCCCGTTGATGCCCGACTTGCGCGTGCCTGCCTGCAGTACTGCCTTGCTGCGCAAGCATCCGATACAGAGCGTGACCGACTTGCGCCATCACACGTTGCTGCATTCGGCCACGACGCGTTCCGCGTGGTCGCACTGGTTGAAGGAAGCGGGGGCTGCCGATCTCCGCGCCGCACGCCACGTCGAATTCGACCACGTGAATCTTCAGCTTGGCGCGGCCGTCGAGGGTCTGGGTGTGGCTATGGCATCGCTGCCGCTGATCGAGCGCGATCTGGCCGAGGGGCGCCTCGTATGTCCGATCGCATCACCTGTCTGGCGTGCCGACGACTACACGTTGGTGACGAACGCCGATCGCGCCGACGATGCCGCGGTGTCCGCGTTCGAGCAATGGATCGAGGGCATGGCGAGTTGAGCGAGATGGTGGCCTGAGCGGCGCGCCGCGCGGAGTCGCGACGCCCGCGCCGGCGTCACCCGCGAGCGGACGCGACGCCGTCGAGTTCGCGCACGGCGTCCTCCGGCAGTGCCAATGCACCGGCGGCGAGATTCTCGCGCAGATGCGCGACCGACGACGTGCCCGGGATCAGCAGAAGGTTCGGCGCGCGGCGCAGCAGCCATGCGAGCGCCGTCTGCATCGGCGTCGCGCCGAGCCGCGTGGCGACCCTGTCGAGCGTGGACGACTGCAACGGACTGAAGCCGCCAAGCGGAAAGTACGGGACGTAGGCGATGCCGTCGCGGGCCAGCGCATCGACGAGCGCGTCGTCGTTCCGATGCGCGAGGTTGTAATGGTTCTGCACGCAGACGATGTCGCAGATTCGCCGCCCTTCCGCGACCTGTGCGGCCGTCACGTTGCTCAATCCGATATGCCGCACGAGGCCCTGCCGCTGTAGTTCCGCGAGCGCGGACAGCGGCGCTTCGATCGAGCCTTCCGCCGGCCCGTGCGTGTCGAACATGATCCGCAGGTTGACCACGTCGAGCACGTCGAGGCCGAGGTTGCGCAAGTTGTCGTGCACGGCGGCGGCGAGCGCATCGGCCGAGAATGCCGGCAGCCACGCACCGTCGTCGCCGCGCTTCGCGCCGATCTTGGTCACGATCAGCAGATCGTCGCGATACGGATGCAACGCTTCGCGGATCAGCCGGTTCGTCACGTGCGGGCCGTAAAAATCGCTCGTGTCGATGTGGTCGACTCCCGCTGCGACAGCTTCGCGCAGCACGGCGAGCGCCGCCTGGTGATCCCGGGGCGGGCCGAACACGCCGGGCCCGGCCAGTTGCATCGCGCCATAGCCGATGCGGTGAACGCGGCGACCCGCGATGGAATACGTGCCGGACTGGACGACGGCGGACATGTTCGTGCTCCTTGTGATGAATGCGTGAGTCGAAGATTACGCCGCGTCGGGCCGCACGATAATCGGCCATAATCTGCACAACCTGTACGAAAGGGCGAACAATGCAAGTCGATCTGGGCGACCTGAACGCATTCGTGGCGGTGGCGCGCGCGAAGGGCTTCCGCGAAGGCGCGCGCATGACGGGCACGAGCGCGTCCGGCCTCAGCGAAGCGGTGCGCCGGCTCGAAGCGCAACTGGGCGTGCGGCTGTTGCACCGCACGACGCGCAGCGTGGCGCCGACCGAAGCCGGGCAACGGCTGCTCGCGCGACTCGCGCCGGCACTCACCGAGGTGGAGGCGGCGCTCGACGTCGTCAATACGTTCCGCGAGAAACCGGTCGGCACGCTGAAGCTGAACGTCCCGATGAGCGCGGCGCGGCTCGTGCTGCCGTCGATCATCCCGCGCTTTCTCGACGCGTATCCGGAGATACGGCTCGAGATCGTCGCGGACGAAAGCTTCGTCGATATCCTCGCGGCCGGCTGCGACGCGGGCATCCGCTACGACGAGCGCCTCGAACAGGACATGATCGCCGTGCCGATCGGCCCGCGTTCGCAACGCTTCGCGACGGCCGCCGCGCCAGCCTATCTCGACCGGCGCGGCCGCCCCGCCCATCCGCGCGAGTTGCTCGATCATGCATGCCTGCGCGGCCGCTTCGCGAGTGGCGCGATGCCGGCATGGGAGTACGAGCACGACGGCGAAGTCGTGCGCGTGGAGCCGTCGGGGCCGCTCGTCGTGCAGATCGGCGGCGCCGTCGATCTCGTCGTGGATGCCGCCTGCGCGGGGCTCGGCATCGTGCATCTTTACGAGGACTGGCTGCGTCCGCAGCTCGCGGGCGGTGCGCTCGAACCGGTGCTCGTCGACTGGTGGCGGCCGTTCTCGGGCCCATATCTGTACTACCCGGGGCGGCGCTTCGTGCCGGCTCCGCTGCGCGCGTTCGTCGATTTCATCAAGGCGGATGCGGGATAGCCAGCCGGCCGCCGCGGGTGTGCGGTGTGCGGGTGTGCGGTGTCCGCGACACGACCGCCGAGGCAGGTTGAAGCATGCGGCTCACCGAGCCACGAAGGCAGCCGCGAAGCACCGCCCGTGCCGTCGGCGCGACCGGCATTGCGCGAGAAAGGCGGATGAAAGACCCGACCGCTAGACTCCCTGCGGCACGACGCGCGACACCGGCCGCCGCTCGCCCCGCGGCCCGGCACGGCCTGCGCGTCACCCCGTCACCGTCCCCGCCGAGGCCCGCATGCGCCAACCAAGGAAGCGATCGCCGTTCGCGACGTTGCTTGCAGCCACCGCACTTTCATGCGCGGTGCCGCCTGGGCACGCATGCGACGTCCCTGCCGCGGTGACGCGCATCGATCCGCCCGGCTACTACGACGACGCGGCCGGCTATGCGCGCGCGGTGAAGCCGATGCGCGATTTCATCTCGCGGCTCAATACATCGGCGGACCAGGGCAACTGGTCGTGCGCGGTGACGCTGCTCGAAAGCTGGGCGCAAGCCGAGGCGCTGATGGGGCCGATCGCCGGCTATCAGGGGTACTACGAACGTTCATGGGCGGGCACCGATTTCGCGATGGTGATCCTGCGCATGCCACCCGACGTGCGTGCCGCAAACCGCGCGCGGCTCGACACGATCGGCCCGTGGCTGGAACGCATCGCGATCGCCACACGCAATTCGGAAGCGATCAACCATCTGCACAACAATCTCGTGTACTGGGTCGGGCTCAACCTGATCGCGATCGGCACCGTGACGGACAACGCGAGCCTCATCGATTCGGGGCTGCTGCGAGTGCGCGAAGGGATCCGCGACATCGGCCCCGACGGCTCGCTCGCGCGCGAAGTGAAGCGCGGCAACCTCGCGCTGCACTACCACACGTTCGCACTGCTGCCGCTCGTGTTCGCGGCCGAACTCGTGCAGCGGCGCCATATCGATCTCTATCGGGAAAACGACGGCGCGATCGGCCGGCTCGCGAACCTCGTGATCGACGCGGTGGACGACCCGGCGAGCTTCATGAAGATCACACCGATCCCGCAGGACCTGTTCCCGTGGACACTGCGTGACGAACTCAGTTGGGTCGAGCCTTACTACGCGCGCTTCGGCGGTCGCCGCCTGCCGGCGATCATCGCGCCGCGCCGCCCGTTCAGCGAATGGCGGCTGGGCGGCAACGTGACGGCGACATGGGGCGCGCCGCTGCGGTAAGCGGCAGCAGCGATCGCACCCGCGACCTCACTTCACATCACCGCCGGTTCGACCGCGACACCACGTCGATCCACACGGCCAGCACCAGCACCGCGCCTTTCACGATCATCTGCCAGTACGCGTCGACGTCGAGCATCGACATCCCGTTGTCGAGGCTCGCCATCACGAGCGCGCCGATCAGCGCGCCATACACGGTGCCCGAGCCGCCGCGCATCGAGGTGCCGCCGATGAAGCACGCGGCGATCGCATCGAGTTCGCCCATCGTGCCGGCCGACGGCGAGCCCGCCGCGAGCCGCGCGGTATTGACGATGCCCGCGAACGCGCACATCAGCCCCATCAGCGCGAAGATCGCGAGCTTCACGCGATCGGTGTCGACGCCCGAGAGCCGCGTCGCCTCCAGGTTCGAACCCACTGCATAGATGCGCCGGCCGAACACGGTCTGCGTCGCGATCCACGAGAACACGCCGAGCAGCGCGAGCAGCAGCAGAACGGGCACCGGGATGCCGCCGTAGCGGTCGAGCGTCGCGACGAACGCGAGCAGCACCGCGCCCGCGCCGACGATCTTCGCGACGTCCTGCCACAGCGGCGCGACCGCGAGCTTGTAGCGGTGCCGCGTACCGCGCTGCCGGAAGACCAGCAGCGCAACCAGTGCGAGCAGCAGCACCGCGAGGCCATCGCCTGCCGCGCGCGGCAGGTAGCCCTGGCCGATGAACACGAAGCCGTCCGACACCGGCGCGATCGTCGAGCCGCCCGTCACGCCGAGCAGGATCCCGCGGAAGGCGAGCATCCCGCCGAGCCCGACGATGAACGACGGCACGCGTCGGTAGGTCGACCACCAGCCGTTGAACAGCCCGACGAGCACGCCGAGCGCGAGCACCGCCGGCACCGTCACGGCGACCGGCCAGTGACGATTGACGTCGAGAATCGCCGCGACACCGCCGAGCAGCCCGAGCAGCGAGCCGACGGACAGATCGATCTCGCCCGCGATGATCACGAACACCATCCCGCACGCGAGCATCCCGGTGATCGACATCTGCCGCAGCAGGTTCGACACGTTGCGCGGCGTGACGAACGCGCCGTCGGTCAGCACCGAGAAGAACACCCAGATCGCCGCGACCGCGAACAGCAGCGCAAGCACCTTGTAGCGCACGAAGATCTGGCTCAGCGGACGACGGCGCATGCGGCGCGCATCGGTGTCCGGCGGCACGGCGGGAGAAGAGGAAAGTTCGGTGTTCATGTCGTACTCGCTGCAATGGGTTCCGGCTTGCGCGCGGGCGTCAGCGCGGCGCCGAGGATCTGTTCCTGCGTGAGACCGTCATTGATGAAATCGCCGCGCAACTCGCCTTCGCCGATCACGAGCACGCGATCGGCGAGCCCGAGCACTTCCGGCAGCTCCGACGACACGACGATCAGCGCGACGCCGCGTTTCGCGAGCGCGAAGATCAGCCGGTAGATCTCCGCTTTCGCGCCGACGTCGACACCGCGCGTCGGCTCGTCGAGGATCAGCACCTGCGGGTCGGCCAGCAGCATCCGTGCGAGCACCGCCTTCTGCTGGTTGCCGCCGGACAGGCTCGCGATCGGCAGGAACGGATGAGCCGCGCGCACCGAGAGCCGCTGCATCTCGGTGCGGATCGCATCGAGTTCGGCGGCCGCGTCGATCCGGCCGTGCGCGGCGAACCGGCGCAGCACCGACAGCGTGATGTTGTGGCCGACGCCGAGCTGCGGCACGATCCCGTGGCGTTTGCGATCCTCGGGCACCATCGCGATGCCCGCGCGGATCGCGTCGGCCGGCGAGCGGATCGCGAGCGGCCGGCCGTTCAACCGCACGCTCGCCGTGCTCGCGCCCGGATACGCGCCGAAGATCGCCTGCATCAGCTCGGTGCGGCCCGCGCCGACGAGCCCCGCAACGCCGAGGATCTCGCCGCGCCGCACGCTGAACGACACGTCGTCGACGCGCTTGCGGCGCGGGTTCGCGACGTCGTGACAGGTCACGTTGCGCGCTTCCAGCACGACGTCGCCGATCTCGTGCGGCTCGCGCGGATACAGGTTGCGGATCTCGCGGCCGACCATCATCGCGATGATCCGGTCGGTGGTCAGCGCGCGCATCGGCTCGGTCGCGACGTGGCGGCCGTCGCGAATCACGGTCACGGTGTCGCACACCGCATCGACTTCGTCGAGCTTGTGCGAGATGTACACGCACGCGACGCCGCGCCGCTTCAGGTCGCGCACGATGTCGAGCAGGATGCGCGTCTCGGCGGCACTCAGCGACGACGACGGCTCGTCGAGGATCAGCAGCTTCGCGCGCTTGTTCAGCGCCTTCGCGATCTCGATCAGCTGCTGGTGGCCGCCGCCGTAGTTCATCACCGGCTGCGCGACGTTGATCGCGTCGATGCGCAGCTCGCGCAGCAGCGCTTCCGAGCGCCGCACCATTTCCGCGTAATGCATGCGGCCGCCCGGCAGCGTGATCTCGTTGCCAAGAAAGATGTTCTCGGCGACCGACAGCTCGGGCACGAGCATCAGCTCCTGGTGGATGATCACGATGCCCGCGCGCTCGGTATCGCGCACGCCGGACGCAGTCAGCGGCGCGCCTTCCCAGCGGATCTCGCCATCCCATGTTCCGTGCGGATACACACCGGACAGCACCTTCATCAAGGTCGACTTGCCGGCGCCGTTCTCGCCGCACAGCCCGACGCATTCGCCGGGACGCACGGTCAGGTCGATCCCGTCGAGCGCCTTCACGCCGTCGAATGCCTTGACGATGCCGCGCATCGTCAGCAAGGGTTCGGTCATACGTTCATTGCCTCGCAGTAGGCACGGCCGCCGTCGCGGCGGCCGCGCGTCGCGTCCGTCGTGCGCTTACTGGCTCGCCAGCTGGGCCTGGGTGTAGAAGCCGTCCTTCACGACGACGTCGACGTTGCGCTTGGTCAGCACCGTCGGCTGCAGCAGCACCGTGTCGACCTTCTTCTTGCCGTTGTCGTATTGCGCGTTGAACGCGGGCTTCGCGCCCTTCGCGAGATCGACGGCCAGCTTCGCGGCTTCGCTCGCGATCAGCTTCAGCGGCTTGTAGACGGTCATCGTCTGCGTGCCGGCGATCACGCGCTTGACGGCCGCGAGGTCCGCGTCCTGCCCGGACACCGGCACCTTGCCGGCCAGATGCTGCGCGGCGAGCGCCTGGATCGCACCGCCCGCGGTGCCGTCGTTCGACGCGACGATCGCGTCGATCTTGTTGTTGTTCGCGGTGAGCGCATCCTCGACGATCCGCAGTGCGGTCGACGCGCTCCATTCCGGCACCCACTGCTGGCCGACGACCTTGATGTCGCCGCGATCGATCGCGGGCTTCAGCACCTTCAGCTGACCTTCGCGCAGCATCTTCGCGTTGTTGTCGGTCGGAGCGCCGCCGAGCAGGAAATAGTTGCCCTTCGGCTTCGCGTCGAACACGCCCTGCGCCTGCAGCTCGCCGACCTTCTCGTTGTCGAACGAGATGTATGCATCGACGTCCGCATCGAGGATCAGGCGGTCGTACGACACGACCCTGATGCCGGCCTTCCGCGCTTCGGCGACCACGTTGCCGAGCGTCTTCGAATTGAACGGCACGATCACGATCACGTCGACGCCGCGCGAGATCAGGTTCTCGATCTGCGAGATCTGCCGCGCCTCGCTTGCATCGGCCGACTGCACCGACACCTTCGCGCCAAGCTTGGTTGCGGCTGCAACGAAATAGTCGCGATCGCGCGACCAGCGCTCGACGCGCAGGTCGTCGATGCAGAAGCCGATCTCGGGCTTGTCCTTGCTCGCATGCGCGAGCGGTGCGCCCAACGCGAACATCGCCAGCGCGGCGGCGCCGGCAAGGGAACTCAACACGGTACGACGCGTCACGGATTTCATGTCTCCACTCCTTGTTATGGAACCACCTCACGAACGCCGGGCGGCCGCCGTAATGGGCCGCCCGCATCGAGTCACTGCAACGCGCGTCACGCGCCCGTTGCAAACACTGGTTCGAGCGCGCGGTACAGCGCGCGAAACGTCGGCCGCCGCGTGTCGCGATACCACGCATGCCGCGCAGGATCGGGCTCGCGCACCGCGACGATCGGCGGCTGCGGACATACGTCATCGAGCGGCGCATCCGGTTCGAGCGCGAGACGCGCAAGCCGCGCGGCACCGAGCGCCGGGCCGACCTCGCCGCCCGCGCGCAGCGTCAGCGCGCGGCCGCTCAGGTCGGCGAGCATCTGCGTCCAGTACGCGCTGCGCGAGCCGCCGCCGATCACCGTGATGCCGGCGGGCTCGAGCCCGGCCGCATGCAGCGCGTCGATCCCGTCGAGCAGCGCGAAGCCGACGCCCTCGAGCGTCGCGTTCGCGAGATCCGCGCGCCGCGTGTCGGGCGTGAGCCCGTAGAACACGCCCTTCGCATTCACGTCGTTGTGCGGCGTGCGCTCGCCGCTCAGGTAAGGCAGGAACCATGGGCGGTTATCCTGCGCGTGCGCGTCCGCTTCGGCATCGGCGAGCAGCGCCGCGACGCCGTCGTAACCGGCCAACTGCGCAGTGAAGTCGAGGCAGCCCGCCGCGTTCAGCATCACCGACATCAGGTGCCACGTGCCGGGCAGCGCGTGGCAGAAGCTGTGCACCGCCGATTCGGGATTCGCGCGAAACCCGTCCGACACCGCGAAATACACGCCCGACGTGCCGAGCGACAGCAGCGCGTCGCCGGGCCGCACGATCCCGACGCCCACGGCGCCGGCCGCGTTGTCGCCGCCGCCGGCCACCACCGGAATCTCGCGCAGCCCGAGCGCGCGGGCGACCGCCGGCAGCAGCGTGCCCGTCACGCGATTTCCCTCGAACACCGCCGGCATCTGCGCGCGCGACAGCCCGCACGCGGCGAGCAGCGTGTCGTCGTAGTCGCGCTTCGCGACGTCGAGCCACAGCGTGCCGGCCGCATCCGACGGATCGGTTGCGAACACACCGGTCAGCCGGTATCGCAGGTAGTCCTTCGGCAGCAGCACATACGCAACGCGTGCGAACACGTCCGGCTCGTGCCGGCGCACCCACAGCAGCTTCGGTGCGGTAAAGCCCGGCATCGCGATGTTGCCGGCCAGCGTGCGCAGTGCAGGCGCGAGTCTTTCGAGCTCCGCGCACTCCGCATCCGCGCGACCGTCGTTCCACAGGATTGCCGGGCGCAGAACGTCGCCGTGCGCGTCGAGCAGCGTCGCGCCGTGCATCTGGCCGGTCAGCCCCAGCGCATCGATGTCGCGCGGATCGATGCCGCCCGCGCGCGCGTCGGCGACGACGGCGGCCAGCGCGCCGCATGCGGCGTCCCACCAGTCGCGCGGCGCCTGTTCGGACCAGCGCGGCCGCGGCCGGCTCACCGTCAACGGGCGGCTCGCGCTCGCGCGCACCGTGCCGGTGCGCGCGAGCAGCACCGCCTTCACGCCCGACGTGCCGAGATCGAGTCCGAGATACATGGCGTCAGCGCAGCCCGTAGATCGCCTGGTTCACGATGTTCTCGAGCCGCTCCTGCGCGCCGCTCGCATGCCGCGGGTCCACGCCGCGCGCGAGCGCATCGTCCGCAAGCGCCTGCAGCGTATAGCCGCCGGCCAGGATCTTGCGGCCGAACGCGTCGTCCCATTGCGCGTAGCGCTGCCGGCGCAGTGCATCGAGCCGGTCGTTCTCGACCAGCACGGCCGCGCGTTCGAGCGCGAGCGCGAGCACGTCGATCGCGCCGACGTGGCCGTAGAACAGATCCTCCGGATCGACGCTCTGGCGGCGCACCTTCGCATCGAAGTTCATCCCGCCGGTCGTGAAGCCACCGTTGCGCAGGATCTCGTAGAACGCGAGCGTCAGCTCCTCGACGCTGTTCGGGAACTGGTCGGTATCCCAGCCGTTCTGCGGATCGCCGCGGTTTGCGTCGACGCTGCCGAACACGCCGAGCGCGAACGCATTGGCGATCTCGTGATGGAACGAGTGACCGGCGAGCGTTGCGTGGTTCGCCTCGATGTTCACACGGATCTCGTTCTGCAGTCCGTACTGCACGAGGAAACCGTGCACGGTCGCGACGTCGTAGTCGTACTGGTGCTTGGTCGGCTCCTGCGGCTTCGGCTCGATCAGCAGCGCACCCTTGAAACCGATCCGGTGCTTGTGCTCGACGACCATCGACAGGAAGCGCGCGAACTGATCGCGTTCGCGCTTCAGGTCGGTATTGAGCAGCGTCTCGTACCCTTCGCGGCCGCCCCACAGCACGTAGTTCTCGCCGCCGAGCCGGTGCGTCGCGTCGAGCGCGTGGCAGACCTGCGTCGCGGCCCACGCGAACACGTCGGGGTTCGGGTTCGTCGCGGCACCGGCCGCGAAGCGCGGGTGCGAGAACAGGTTCGCGGTGCCCCACAGCAACCGCACGCCGCTCGCCTGCTGGCGCTCGCCGAGATAGTCGACCATCCGCGCGAAATTCGCCGCGTACTCGCGCAGGCTGTCGCCTTCCGGCGCGACGTCGGTGTCATGAAACGTATAGAACGGCGTGCCGAGCTTCGTGAAGAATTCGAATGCGGCATCGGCCTTCATCCGTGCGCGTTCGAGCGCGTCGCCCGGCTGGTGCCACGGCCGCTGAAACGCGCCCTGCCCGAACATGTCGTGGCCGGGCCACACGAACGTATGCCAGTAGCAGACCGCGATCCGCAGATGCTCGGCGAGCGTCTTGCCGAGCACGCGCTTCGCGGGGTCGTAATGGTGGTAAGCGAGCGAGTTGTCGGACTGCGGACCTTCGTAGCGAATTGCGGGAATGTGTTCGAAATACAACATGGCGTCTCCGTGCGGGGCTTGTTGCAGCGCAACGTGCATCGCGACGACGCACGCGGCCGAATTCGTTGGCAGGATCGTGCCCGCGCGGCTGTCGGCCGGCAATTGCGAAATTGCGCAGCACGCTTAATGTTTCTTGCCAGCCGCGCGCGCGTGGCCTGCGTTCCGGCCTACAATCGCCGGACACCTGACGATCGCGCGCCGCCTGGCGAGCGCGCCCCGGAGACAACGGCACGACGCCCGAGCGGCGCGTGCCCCGAGACCGAGATGACCCGCACTCCTCCCGCCCCGACACCGCACCGCATCGCGCTGCTGTTCAACGCGAACAAGGTCTACGACCGCGAGATCATCAGCGGCATCGGCCAGTACCTGCACACGACGCGCGTCGTGTGGGACCTGTTCCTCGAAGACGACTTCCGCTGCCGGCTCGCCGGCATCGAGCGCTTCGACGGCGACGGCATCATCGCGGACTTCGACGATCCGGCCGTCGCCGACGCGCTCGCCGGTTCGCCGCTGCCGATCGTCGCGGTCGGTTCGTCGTACGAGGATCCCGCACAATACCCACACGATGTCCCATATATTGCGACGGACAACCCGAAGCTCGTGTCGCTCGCCTATACGCACCTGATCGGTGCGGGTCTCGCGCATTTCGCGATGTACAGCCTGCCGGTCGCGCAGGAGAACCGCTGGGCGCAGCAGCGCGAGCTCGCGTTCGAGCGCCTCGCGCGCGCGGACGGGCTCGATGCACCGGTCTACCGCGGGCTGTCGACGAGCGCGTCGGGTTGGAATCACGCGATCGAGCAACTGATCGGCTGGCTGCATGCGCTGCCGAAGCCGGTCGGCGTGATCGCGGTCACCGACGCGCGCGCACGCCACCTGCTACAGGCGTGCCTGATCGCCGGCATCGCGGTGCCCGAACAGGTCGCGATCATCGGCATCGACAACGATCCGCTCACGCGCACGCTGACACGCATTCCGTTGTCGTCGGTGATCCAGGGCACCGAGGAAATGGGCCGCACCGCCGCGCATTTGCTGCACCGGATGCTGCGCGGCGCGCGCTTTCCGGGGCAGCGGATCCTGGTGCCGCCGGTCGGGATCAACGTGCTCGAATCGACGCGCCACCAGCCGCTCGCGAGCCCGCACGTGATGCGCGCGCGGCATTTCATCCGCCAGTACGCGTGCCAGGGGATCAAAACCGAACAGGTCGCCGACTATGTCGGCGTGTCGCGCTCGCTGCTCGAGGAGCACTTCCGCCGCGAACTGCAGCGCACCGTGCACCAGGAAATCCTGCGTCACAAGCTCGAGGCCGCGCAGGCGCTGCTCGCGAGCCGCCAGGCGTCCAGCGCGGAAGTCGCGATCCGCTGCGGCTTCACGTCATTGCAGTACATGTATGCGGTGTTCCGCCGCGAACTCGGCTGCACGCCGCGCGAATACCAGGAACGCACCGCGCCCGCCCACTGAATTCATTGCGTTCACCGCCCACGAGCGAACTCACTCATGCCCTTCGATACCGATACTTTCCGCCCGGCGGCCGAAACCGGCCGCATTTCGTCCGAGCCGTGGGGCACGCTGCCCGGCGGCGATCCGGTGCGGCGCTACACGCTGCGCAATGCGCACGGGATGCGCGTGGTCGTCAGCGATCTCGGCGCGACCGTCGTGTCGTGGCTCGCGCCCGATCGCATCGGACGCTTCGCGGATATCGTGCTGGCCCACGACGCGCCGGCCGACTACGTCGAATCGGGCGCATACCTCGGCGCGACCGTCGGCCGCTGGGCGAACCGGATCGCCGGCGCGCGCTTCACGCTCGACGGGATCGACTACCCGCTCGACCGCAACGAGAACGGCAACCTGCTGCACGGCGGCGCGAGCGGCTTTCATCGCGCACGCTGGGACGTGATCGACGACCGCGGCGGGCTGACGCTGCGGCTCGACTCGCCCGAGGGCGATGCGGGCTTCCCCGGTAACGTGAGCGTACAGGTGCGTTACACGCTCGACGACGACGGCACGCTGACGATCGACTATGCGGGCGTGACCGATGCGCCGACGCCGCTCAACCTCACCAACCACAGCTACTTCAACCTGAGCGGACGCGCGGGCAGCGACGTGCGCGGCCATCTGCTGCAGATCGACGCCGATGCGTTCGTCGAAGTCGACGATGCGCTGATCCCGACCGGCACGGCCGACGTGACCGGCACCGCGTTCGATTTCCGGCAGAGCGCGCCGATCGGCGCCCGTCTCGACTGGCCGCATGCACAGCTCGTACGCGGGCGCGGCTTCGATCACTGCTATGTGCTGCGCGACCCGGAGCACGGCGTGCGATCGGTCGCATCGATCTACGATCCGGAAAGCGGCCGCGAACTCGCGGTGGCGACGGATCAGCGCGGGTTGCAGCTCTATACCGGCAACTATCTGGACGGGCTGCGCGTGAGCGGCGGCGTCGCATGCGTGCGGCATGCGGCGCTGTGTGTCGAAGCCGGGTTCTTTCCGAACCAGGTCAACATGGACGCGTTGCGCGACGAAACCATTCTCCATCCCGGTGCGACCTATCGGCAGACGACGCGGTATCGGGTCGGGGTGCGCGCATAGCAGGCGCCGAATCGCGTCTCCTCCGCTTCGCGGCTTCAGCCCCGTTGCTGCCAGATAGTAGGCAACGCACGCGTTCTTTGCGTCCTCAGCGGCGCGTGCGCTACGCTCGATTCGGCTTCACATCGAGGCCAAAATTTAAGCGCTTAAACCGCATGACCCCCATCGCTGAATCGAGGGGGCCTAACCAACAATGGAGGATGACGATGAACAGACGATCGATGTTGCGCTGGAGTGTGTCGGCCGCGGCACTCGCATGCGTTGACCTGGCCGGCGCAGTGCCCGCCGTCGCGCACGTTGCCACGCAAGGCGTCGCGCGCGCCGCGGATGGCGCTCCGTTTGCGATGGGCGCCGACGTGTCGACGCTGCCCGAGCTCGAGGCGCACGGCGCGCGGTTCTTCGACCGCGGCCATCCACGTGACTGCCTGAAGATCCTGCACGCGCACGGCGTCGATTCGATCCGCATCAAGGTCTGGAACGATCCCGGCAATCCGGATTTCTTCCCCGCGAACCAGAGCGCCGCGGCCGGCTACAACAACGCCGCCCACGTCGTCGCACTGGCAAAGCGCGCGGCCGCACTCGGCATGCGCATCCTGATCGATTTCCACTACAGCGACTGGTGGGCGGACCCCGGCAAGCAATACCCGCCGCACGCTTGGGCCGGCAAGAATCTCGCCGATACCTGCGCGCTGCTGTCGGCCTATACGACCGACGTGCTGCGCCAGTTGCAGCGCGCCGGCGTGCGGCCCGAGTGGGTGCAGATCGGCAACGAGATCACCGGCGGCATGCTGTGGCCGCTTGGCCGCTACGATCAGTGGGACAATCTCGCGCAACTGCTGAAGACAGGTCGCGATGCGGTGAAGGCTGTCGATTCGCGCATCAAGGTGATGATGCATATCGACAGCGGCGGCGACAACGCGAAAAGCCGCTGGTGGTTCGACAGTGCGACGCAGCGCGGCGTCGCGTTCGACGTGATCGGCCTGTCGTATTACCCGCAGTGGCAAGGCTCGCTCGACGACCTGCGCAACAATGCAAACGATCTCGCGGTGCGCTACGACAAGGAGTTGATCGTCGTCGAAACCGCGTATCCGTGGACCACCAGCGACGGCGACTCGGAGCCGAACGCGATGACGAATGCCGGGTCGACGCCGTACCCGCCGTCACCGGCCGGGCAAGTGCAATTTCTCGCGGCGGTCGCCGATATCGTGAAGGGCGTGCCGGGCAATCGCGGCAAGGGCGTGTTCTGGTGGGAACCGGAATGGATCCCGACGCCGGGTGTCGGCTGGAAGGTGGGCGCGGGCGATCAGTGGGACAACAACACGTTGTTCGACTTCCACGGTAACGCGCTGTCGTCGCTCGACGCGTATCGGCAGCGTTGACGCGTCACGGCATTCACGCTTCACCGCGCTGGCGCCTCGCGCGTCAGTGCGGTGTGTCGAAGCGGCGGCGCGCACGCGCCGTGGGATCGCTGGTACCGCTCTCGCCGCTCGCTCCGCCCTGCTTTGCGCGCGCATCCACGGCCAGCAACACGCACGCCGCGACCGCGAGCCCGCAGCACCCCACAAACGTCGCGCGATAGCCGAACAGGTCGACGCACGCGCCCGACAGCACGCCCGACGCGATCGAGCCGACCCGCGCGGTGCTGAAGAACATCGCGGTTGCGGTGCCGAGTCGCGTGGGCATCAGGTCGCATACACGCGTCATCCCGAGACACGACGTGATCGCGACCACGCATGCGCTCAGCAACTGCAGCGGCAGGATCATGTTCACACGCGTCACCGCCGCGAGCCCGATGAAATACACGGCATGCACGATCGCGCACGCAGTCAGCCAGCGCGCCTTGTCGAGCCGCGTCGACCGGATGCCGAGCCACAGCATCATCGGAATCTCGAGCAACGCGGCGAGGCCCAGCGCGGCCGACACGTTGGCCGGCGTGCCGCCGAGGGCGCGGACGATGTAGAGCGGCAGCACGATCATCGTCGCGTTCGCCGCGAGCCCCATCAGCGTGAGCGCGACGAGCGTTCGCATCACGCTGGCGCGCGGCGCGACGACGCCAGCGGTCGCGGCATCGTCCAACGGCGCGGCAGTCCGTGCGACGGCGGTGACATGAACTGCCGCCGGCCGGCGCGCCGGCTCCGGAATCCGCGCGACGATTACGGCGCATGCGACGAAGCCCGCCGAAGCCGCGAGAAAGAGTCCGGTAAAGCCGGTCTGCGCGAGGATCAGCGCGCCGAGCGCTGGGCCGAACACCCACGCGACCGACAGCATCGTGCGCAGCGTGGCCGATGCGAGCTCGCGCTGCGCATCGTCGTCCACCGGCAGCACCGCGCGCGCGAACGAGAAGATCTGCGACAGCGACACGGCCCCCGCGCCGAGCAGGATCGTGCCGGCCGCGATCACCGCCCCGTGCGCGCGCAGCACGCACAGCAGCGCGAAGCCGAGCGCGGCGGCCGCGAGCGACACGACGAGCAGCGGCCGGTGCCGGTCGCGACGATCCGACCAGCGCCCGGCCCATGTGCTCGCGACCACGCCGCTCGCCGCGATCAGCGTCATGAAGATCCCGGCGAGAAACGGCGACATGCCCGCTGCTTCGACGCCGAACAGCGACAGGTACGGCGCGGTAAACGACATCGCGACGCCGAGCATCAGCGCCGCCGCGGACAACGGCACGAAATGCGCGATCCCCGCGAGGCGCGCGAAATGCAGGCGCAGCGACCGCAACGACTGCATCGCGTCAGTCCGGCTCGACCCATGCGGCGACGTCGACCGCGCCGAGCTCGCGGCCGCCGAGCACGAAGCGCGCACCGTCCGGTGCCGCAAGCGTGCACGGTGCATCGCCGTAGTTGAACGCGAACACGACACGCCCGCGCCGGCGCAACCGCACCTCCTCCGGCAGCGCGCGCACCGGCAGGCCGGCATCGCGCGCACATCGGCCGACGATCGCACGCAACAGCGTGCGATCGAAGCATGCGGTCGCCATCGTCACGTTGCCGCGCCGCACCAGGGCCGGCACGCCGTCGTCGCACGCGGCGAGCACGTCGATGCCGGCCAGCGATTCCAGCTCGACGTGATCGCGCCATTTCAGCGCATGGCCGTCGACGCCGTCGAACGCGACGCGCGGCGCGAGCGACGGCCGCAGCGATTCGACCTGCGCGATGCGCATCGGCAGCACGTCGCGCAGCTTGCCGGGGCCAAGGCCCGGCACGATCGCGAAGTCGGCCGTGCGGGAACCGGTGCGCGGCCCGAACAGCCAGTGTGCATCCCCGCGCGCGGCCTGCTCGACGACGCGATCGGGCACGACCGGCAGCGTCGGCGCGACGACGAGCGCATAGCGCGACACGTCGGCATCCGCCGCGACGATATCGACGTCGAGCCCCAGCTCGCGCAGCGCGCGATACCAGTCGAACGCGTGCTGCTGGTAGTCCAAGTCGGCGCCGTGCGGCTGGATCCGGATCATCCAGTCCGCCACGTAGTCGAACAGCAGCGCGACGGGGGCAGGCTCGCGGCTCGCGTCGGCGACCAACGTCGGATCTAGCGCGGCCAGCTCTTGCGCGACCCGCGCGACTTCATGACCGCCCGGCGACAGCCGGTCGTCCGGTGCGTTGAGCCCCGAGTGCAACTGCTCCTGCGCATGCGGATACTGCCGCCAGCGGAAATACGACACGAGCTCCGCGCCGTGCGCGAACGCTTCCCACGTCCACAACCGCACCGCGCCGGCGTGCGGCACCGGGTTGTACGGCCCCCAGTTCACCGGCCCCGCCTGTTGTTCCATCACCCACATCCGGCCGTTGCCCACACCGCGATACAGGTCGTGCGAAAACGCCGACACGTCGGGATGACCGGTGCGCGCCCAGCGCCGCTTGTCGGCCTCATCGAACGGCAGCACTTCGGTGCGCGGCACCGGGTAGCTGTCCCACGCGGCCACATCGAGGCCGCCGCGCGCGAATGCGTAGTGATCGAACTCGGTGTAGAAGCCCATGAAGTTGTGCAGCACGTCGCGGCCCGGCGCGTGCGGACGGATCGCATCGACCTGCGCCGCATGAAACCGTGCGACCTCGTCGGACTGATAGCGCCGGAAGTCGAGCAGGTGCGCGGGATTCGCGTCGGTCGGCGTATGGCGCGGCAGCTCGATCTCGTCGAAGCCGCGATACTCCATGCTCCAGAACACGTTGCCCCACGCGCGGTTCAGCGTGCCGATATCGCCGTAGCGCACGGCGAGCCACGCGCGGAAGCCGTCGAGCGCCGCACGCGTATAGCTCGGCAACGTGTTGTGGCAGCCGAGCTCGTTGTCGGTCTGCCACGCGATCACCGCCGGATGCGCGCCGTAGCGCCGCGCCATCGCATCGACGATGCGCACGCAGTGCTCGCGATACACGGGGCTCGCGATGTCGTAGTGACGACGCGAGCCGAACTGCCACACGGCGCCGTCCGCGCCGACCGGCAGGATCTCCGGGTGACGATCGATGAGCCACTTCGGCGGCGCGGCAGTCGGCGTGCCAAGCACGATCTTCAACTGCTGGCGCGCGAGCGTATCTATCGCTTCGTCGAGCCAGGCCCAGTCGTAGCGGCCGGGCTCCGGCTCCATCCGGCTCCACGCGAATTCGGCGATCCGCACGCGGGTCAGGCCGAGTTCGGCCATCCGTCGCGCGTCGCGGTCCCATTGTTCGCGCGGCCAGTGTTCGGGGTAATAGCAAACGCCAAGGTGCATCGTGAATTCCTTGCAGATGAATGAGGACGGGACGGATCAGCCCTTGGTCGCGCCGAACGTGAGCCCCGCGACGAAGTGCTTCTGCATCGCGAAGAACATCAGCACCGACGGCAGCGCGGCGAGTACCGAGCCGGCCGACACGATGTTCCAGGCGGTCGTCCACTGCCCTTTCAGCGCGGCGACGCCGACGGTGATCGGCGCCGCCTCGTCGCCTTGCGTGAGGCACAGTGCCCAGAAGTAGTCGTTCCACACGAACGTGAACGCGAGGATCGCGAGCGCGGCGAGCGCGGGCCGCACGAGCGGCAGCACGACGCGCCAGTAGATCGCCCACTCAGACGCGCCCTCGACGCGCGCCGCCTCGATCAGCTCGAACGGCAGCTCGCGGATGAAGTTGCGCAGGAACAGCGTGCAGAAGCCGGTCTGGAACGCGGTATGGAACAGCACGAGCGCCCACACGGTGTTGTACAGGCCGACGCCGAGCATGATCTGCCGCACCGGAATCATCAGGATCTGGATCGGCACGAAGTTGCCGGCGACGAACAGCCCGAGCAGCACGAGGTTGCCGCGAAACCGGTAGTTGGCCAGTGCATGCCCCGCGAGCGATGCGAGCAGGATCGATGCGGCGACCGACGGCACCGTGATCAGGATGCTGTTCGCGAAGTAATGAAGCATCGGCGTCTGCGTGAGCGCGGCGCCGTAGTTGTCGAGCAGCGCGAACTGCTTCGGCCAGCTCCAGTAATGACCGGCCATGATCTCGTCGGTCGAGCGGATCGACGTGACGAGCACCGCGAGCAGCGGCACGAGCCACAGCGCGAGCGCGCACGGGAGCGACAGCCGGTACAGCAGTCGGGCGGGACGTCCCCAGCGGGACACGGGCATCGGATACATATTGGTTATCCTTACGACTCGGCGCGCACCAGCTTGCGCAGCTGCCATACGATATAGACGAGCATGATCGCGAACAGCACGACCGCGATCGCGGCCGAATAGCCTTCGCGGTAGTACTTGATCGCCTGGTCGACCATGAAATACGCGAGCACGGTCGAGCTGTCGAACGGGCCGCCGCCCGTCATCACCGAAATCAGGTCGAAGCTGCGCAGCGCGCCGATCACGGTCAGCACCACCGCCATGAAGGTCGCGGGCCGCAACTGCGGCAGGATCACGTGCCACAGCAGCGTGAAGCCGCGCGCGCCTTCCATCCGCGCCGCTTCGACGATCTCGCCGTTGATGCCGGTGAGCCCGGTCAGGTACAGGATCATGCAGAACGGAATCTGCGGCCACAGCGCGGCGACGATCACGCCGTAGGTCGCATAGCGCGGATCGCCGAGCACCGGAATGCCGTGGCCGACGATCAGCTTCAGCAGCCCGAACGTCGGATCGTAGAACCACGAGAACACCAGGCCGACCACGACGCCCGGCAACACGAACGGCGCGAAGAACAGCGACTTCACGAGCCGGATGCCGAACACGTTCTGGTTCAGGTACAGCGCGAGCGCGAGGCCGAGCGGCGGCGCGGCGAGAAACAGCGCAAGCCACAGCACGTTGTTCTTCAGCGCGACGTAGAACGTGTCGGACTGCAGCAGTTCGCGGTAGTTGTCGAGCCCGGCGAACGTCATCGGCGTCATGCCGTCCCAGTGATGGAAGCTCAGCCAGATGCTGCTGACGATCGGATACAGCACGAACACGGTGAAAAGCGCGAAACCCGGCAGCACGAACCACAGGGCCGCGCGATTGCGCCGCCGCGCGAGCGATGCGCGCGCAGGCCGCCGCTGGCCGGCATCGCGGCGCGCGGCGCTTTCGGACAGGCTGGTTGACATGAGATGGCCTTCGATGAAACGAACGTGACGGTGACGACGACGCACCGGGCCGGCAGCGCCGGCCCGGCCGCGCGGCGCATTACTTGCGGTAGATGCGCTTGCGGGTCTGCTCGAGGCGCTGCAGGATCGCGTCGAGCTGCGACGGGTCGGACAAGAATTGCTGCATCGCCTTCATCCCCTCGTCCGCCATTTCCTTCGTCATGTCGCGGTCGTAGAACTGCGCGATGCCGCCGGGCGTCGTCGCGAGCGTATGGAAGCCGATCTTCGAGATCGGGTCCTGCGGCTCGGGCGCCTTGTTGTTCGACGGCAGCTGCCCCATTCCCTTCGCGAACGCGCCGCTGACCGCCGGCTGCCCCATGAACGCGAGGAAGCGTCGCGCGTCGGCCTTGTTGCGCGCCTTCGCCGGCACGATCAGCACGTTGACCGGGCCATCCTCGGCAAGCGGCACCGACGCATCGATCACCGGGAAGCGGAAGAAGCCGATCGGGTTGTGCGCGGCGCTCAGCAGGCCCGCCGAATACCAGGTGCCCATCAGCGTCATCGCGGCCTGCCCGTTGACGATCAGCGGGCTCAGCGAATCGACGTCGTAGGACAGCGCGTTGTCGATGAAATACTTGTCGTCGATCAGCTTCTTCCACGCCGCATACACGGCGCGCACGCGCGGATCGGTATAGGCGATGTCTCCGGCCATCAGCTTCTGGTGGAACGCGTAGCCGTTGATCCGTAGGTCGAGGTAGTCGAACCACGCGGCGAGCGTCCACGCATCGCGCGCGGCCACCGCGATCGGCGCGATGCCGACCGCCTTCAGCTTGCGGCACGCGTCGAGGAACTGCGGCCAGTCGGCCGGCTCGCCATGAATACCGGCCTTCTCGAACAGGTCCTTGCGGTAGAAGAGCCCATACGCGTCGTAACCGAGCGGCAGGCTGTAGAGCTTGCCGCCGTAGGTCGACGACTGCTTCACCGCCGCATACGTATCGTTCCAGCCGTTCTTCTGCCAGTCGGCGCTCAAGTCCTCGATCAACCCGCGCTTCGCGAAATACGCGAGCCGTTCGCCGTTGTTCCAGCTCAGCACGTCGGGCGGATCGGTCGCGAGCCAGCCGGACATCTGCACCTTGTACGCCTCCTCGCCGACGTAGCTGACCTTCAGGTCGATATCCGGATTCGCCTTGTGGAACTGATCGAACGCAGCCTGCCACGTCGCGCGCTGGTTGCCGCGCGCGGCGACGTTCACCTTGAGCGTGCCCGCGTCGGCCGTTGTCGCGACGAACGCGGCGGCGGTGGTCAGGGCAAGCAGCAGTCGGCTCGCACGAAGTCTCATCGTTGTCTCCTGGTATTGGTGTGTTGGGTGCCGCTTCGCGCGCGGCGGATCGGCATTGCGCGCTACGCGAACGCCGCTTCGGCGTGAAGGGCCGGCAACGCGATGCCGGCCTCGTCGAACAGATGGCAGCTCGACGGCGACACGCGGAACGCATGACGCTCGCCGCGCCGCAATGCGGCCTGCCCCGGCAATTTCGCGAGCAGCGGCGTGCCGCCGGGCTGGTCGAGATGCACGTAGGCGGCTTCGCCGAGCTGCTCGACGAGCGCGACGTCGCGAACGATCGCCGGCGGGTCGGCCTCGCCGGACGCGGCGAGCGTCAGATGCTCGGGACGAATCCCGAGCGTCACGCGTGCGCCGCTGCCGACGTGGCGCGGCAACGGGCGATCGCGCAGCGTCAGCGTTTCGCCGCTGCCTTCCAGCCGCAGCCGGCAGCCGTGCGCGTCGCTCGCTTCGACCGCGGCCGGCAGGAAGTTCATGCGCGGCGAGCCGATGAAGCCCGCGACGAAACGGTTGGCCGGCCGGTGATACAGCTCGAGCGGCGCCCCGGCCTGCGCGATGCTGCCGAAGCGCGCGACGTCGTCGCCTGCGTGCAGCAGCACGATCCGGTCGGCCAGTGTCATCGCTTCGATCTGGTCATGCGTGACGTAGACGGAGCTCGATTGCGTGAAGCGGGCGTGCAGGCGCGCGATCTCGACACGCGTCTGGCCGCGCAGTGTCGCATCGAGATTCGACAGCGGCTCGTCGAACAGAAACACGCGCGGCTCGCGCACGATCGCGCGGCCGATCGCGACGCGCTGCCGCTGCCCGCCCGACAATGCCTTCGGCTTGCGATCGAGCAACGCCTCCAGTTGCAGCACGCGCGCGGCCTCGGTCACGCGGCGGTGGATCTCGTCCTTCGGCGTGCCGGCGATCCGCAGCCCGAAACCGATGTTGTCGAACACAGTCATGTGCGGAAACAACGCATAGCTCTGGAACACCATCGCGACACCGCGCTCGGCGGGCGGCGTATCGTTCATCCGCGCGCCGCCGATCCGCAACTCGCCTTCGGTCACGTCCTCGAGCCCGGCGATCATCCGCAGCAGCGTGGACTTGCCGCAGCCCGACGGACCGAGAAACACGCAGAACTCGTGCGACGCGATCTCGAGGTTCACGTCGCGCAGCACCGGCGCATGGTCGCCGTAGCGCTTCGAGACATCCTTCAATGAAATGGCGGTCATCGCGCTCTCCTGTCGTCTGTCACGCGCATAGGATCGGAAAATTTAAACGCTTAAATTTTGGTGGCGCGATTCGCCCGGTTCGCCGTACCATGTCGTCTCCTTCCTCTGATGTGTCGAGAAATTAGCGTATCAGCTGTCCCTGTGCAACTTGTGGGACACACTCCCAGAATATGAGCAGACACTCCCCCGCTTCACTCCCGCTGCACCACGCTGACCGGCCGATCGGAGGCCGCGCATGGTGACGCTCGCGCAAGTCGCGCAACGTGCGCACGTGACCGCGGCGACCGTCTCGAACGTGCTGCGCAATCCGCAGAAGGTGAAGCCGGCGACCGTCGAACGCGTGATGGCCGCGATCCGCGAACTCGGCTACCGGCCGAACCTGACCGCACGCGCACTCGCCGAGGGGCGCACGTCGACGCTCGCGTTGATGCTGTCGAACATCACGAACCCGTTTTATCCGGAGTTCGTGCTGGCCGCCGAGCGCGAGGCGCGCAAGCGCGGCCATTACCTGCTCGTGTCCAACACCGATGACGATCCTGCGATCACGCGCAACTACCTCGAACGGATCGCCGGGACGCTCGCGGCCGGCGCGATCGTGATGAACACCGATCTCGCCGAGGCCGAACTGGCGGACATCGCGCGTCACGGCGCGTCGATCGTGTTGTGCATGTGGGAGCACGTGCATGCATCGCGCACGCTGCCGTGCGTGACCGTCGATTTCGCGGCGGCGGGCGCGCTGGCGGCCGCGCATCTGTCCGGGCTGCGGCATCGCGCGTTCGGCGCGCTCGTCGGCAAGGGCTCGGGCGGCCCGCAATCGGTGCGGCTGCGCGGCTTCGCCGACGAGTTGGCGGCAGGCGGTCATCCGGCGGATGCGTTGACGATCGTGTCGGCGCTTGATTCGATCGAAGGCGGCTACGAAGCGGCCGCCGCGCTGCTGCGGGACAAGCCCGGCCTGACGGCGCTGTTCGCCACCAACGACCTGATGGCGATCGGCGCGATGCAGGCGGCCGCGGATCTCGGCCTGCGCGTGCCGGCCGACCTGTCGGTGGTCGGGATGACCGATATCCAGCTCGCGCATCAGTTCCGCCCCGCGCTGACGACGGTGCGGTTCCCGACGTCGCAAATCGCCGCGCGCGCGATCGCGCTGACGCTCGACATGATCGACGGTGTCGAGCCGGCGGCGGCCGTGCATACGATCGGGGCGCCGGAGCTCGTCGTGAGGGAGTCGACGGGGGTGGCGCGGGGGTGATGGTTCGATGCCGAGACAGGGCAGGAAATCCTTACGCCAGTCGGATGTATTTCTTCGCACCTCAACAACGGCCGACATCAAACGCGTCCGTGAGTCCCGGACCGGCCGATCAGGCGTGATATGGCTGCCGCCACGCCGTGAATACCGAGGCCCGGCTCGTGTCTCTGGGACAACAGCGCCGCAATCTGCGCCGTCGGTGCTCGACCCTCGCCGGCGTCGTTCCCCACGATGGTGGGCTGAGTATCGGATTGCTTGCTTCGTCAGAACTGTGCGGTAACCTGAAAGCCAACTGTCACGCGTGCCGTAGGAAACCCAGACGGCTTGTAGATCGGCGTGCCGGCAAACAGGTCGTAACCGTAGGCGCCCAACCTAGTCGCGACGCTGCCCTTCACGCCGATTACCGCACCTGCCAGTTGCGTGCCGACGAGTGTGACCGGCTGCGGCCCCCACACGCGGCCGTAGTCGATGCCCGCATACACCGCCTGCCCGGTCTGACCGATCGGCGCCTGCAGTTCGTTGCGCCAGTAGAAGCCACGGGAGGCGGCCAGCATCGTCTCCCCGTCGAATCCGCGCACGGTATAACGGCTGCCGATCGTCATGTCGTCAATGTAGTACAGCGTGTTGCCCGTGTACTGCCCGTGGAACGTCGTCACGTAGCGGAACGGCTGCTGCGCGATTGCGAACGGCACCGACAGATTTGCGTCGAGCACGGCCATCTTGTAGCGGTAGGTCGGACCGCCATCGGCCGCCAGAATGTCGTCCTGCGCGCCAAATGCGCCAATGCCCTGCCGGTATGCAAGCGTGCCGTCGAATTGCGCATTGCCGAAGTAGTGGCGATCGGTCAGGCCGAACTCGACGAACGTGTTGTTGCGGCGCTGCTGCGGAATTTCCGTATCTTCGATGAAGCTCTGGCCGAACCGGCGCGACATGCGGAACTGCGCGCCGAACACGTCGTTCTGGCTACGCGACAGCACGCGGTTCAGCTTGAAATCGACCGTCTTCGAATTGCCGCTCGCGATGAACGTCTGGTTCACGCCGGCAATTTGCTGGTAGTACGTGTTGGTGTACGCGGATACCGTCGCGGTCCAGTAGCCCCACGGGATCGAGTAGAAGCCGTTCCAGCCGTGCGAGCCGAGACGCTTGTCGCCTAACTCGAGATCCTGGCTCACGCCGATGTTGAAGATGTCGTTCAGGCCAAGGGGATTGTCGATGCCGAGCGAAAGGTTGCCCTGCAGGCGGCCGGTCGCCCGCGTTCCTGAGTTGTCGATCGACGCGACGACCGTCCACGGCTTGCCTCGCTTCACGTCGAGCACGACGTCGCTTTCGCCAGGCACGTCGGCTGGGACGATCTGCATCGACACATCCTGGCTCGACACGCGTTTCATCTGCTCGAGACCCTGTTCGAGATCGCGCAGGTTCAGCAATTCGCCGTCGCCGCTCGGGAAGGCGGTTTTCCAGGTGCCGCGGAGCTTTTCGTCGGCGAAGTGCACGTGGCGAATCACGCCGGGGATCAGTGAAAACTTGAGGGTGCCGGTCGACAGATCCTGTTCGGGAAGCAGCACGCGCGTCGTGACGTACCCGTGCGCCAGGATCGCTTGAGACAGGCCCTTGACGAGCGTGTCGAGCCCCTGTTTGCCGACGCACTGGCCGGTGTAGTGTTCGAGCCATTCACGAGCGAATGCGAAGCGGTCCATCGGCAAGGTCGACGCGCCTTGCGACTTCAGGGAAGCGGGCAGCGCATCGGGTACGTCGAGTGCGAAGCGCTCAATCCGAAAGCACGGCGTTTCGGCCGGCAGCGCCGGATACCCTGCGCTCGCCGCTACGCTCGAACGCACCCCGGGCGCGGTGACGGTCCGTTCGCGCTCGCGCGCTTCCTCCTGCTGTCGGGTTTGCTGGTCGTTGCCCGAAATGATCGGGCGTGGAGCTTCTTGCGCCGACACGGTCATTGGAATCAGCCATGCGGCCGACAGCAGCACGACCGGGGTACGGATTGTCATAGATGTGGTTTTGTTCGTTCGATCTTATGGTTTGGGCGCTAAATGTCCCGGAATCCAAACCCATTCGGTACCGCTCCATTTCCAGAAGCCCATGACCCAGATCGTGCTCGACCACGACGGCAACACGGGCTCCATTTCCTGCTTCGACGGAGGACGTGGAGGTGCATCAGGAGGAACGGACTCGCACGCAGCGAGAAGCGCTGACATGACAAACGCCAGGACCACGGGCCATTTGGTTCTCTTCATCATTACCTCCGCGTCAGCGACGTTGACGGATCATGTTTTGAACCATCGGGATACGCGGCCGATCAGTCCTTGCGGAGGAGGCACCCAACCGGGCTTCAGAAAGTCGTAGACGTCATCGTAGTGATCGAGAGGCTTGACCGGCATCAGCTCCATTGGCACCAGCGGATGGTCGATTTCAATTTGGATGCCACGTCGCCAGCAAATTTTTGTCTCGAGCGTCCCAAGATAGGAGATGAAGTCCTCTAAATCTGGCCAAGCACTCTTGATGTTTGCGTGCCGCTTCTCGATCAGCGCCCTCAATCCCGCAGCATCGCGCGATAGAAGTAAGGAGAAAAAATACTCGCCACTTTCAATGGCTTGCCGATCAGCCTTGGCTCCCTTTTTCCTCACTTCCTCGATAAGCGCCTCCAACTCCTGATCTTTACCCAAGATCGCGAGCTGGAATCTGTATTGCAGTGCCGCTGCCGATTTTGGATTGCTTCTTCCGTCAAGCAGGGCTGAGGTCTCAACATTTGCAGCCTGCTCGATAATGCCCTGATCATCGGATAGGATTGCACAAAGCAATTCAAGTCCCGTTGTGAAACTAGCACCGCCATCCAAACCAACGCTCTCAATAGAAAGCTTTGAAGATAGATAGAAATTCTGCTTGCTGGCTGAGATATTATTATCTCCAAAATAATCAGCAACAGCTTGCGAACGTGCGCGGCTTGCCAGCCCACTGTAGACTGCACCAAGGCGGACTTTCGTTCGCCGATATACGGCGTCGTGAACGAGCTCAGGCAGCAACTCCTGCTCATTCCGAACGAGATTTTTCAATCTTCTTACTGATTCTGGATTATTCATGGCGCATTCCGAGGAATTTTAACAATCACCATCCCATTAGAGTCGACCCCGGAAACTAGCTTCACAAGGCTTCCATTCTTCCACGCTTGCTCCACAACGTTTGCCGTCGCCACCAATTCGGGGTTTTCAGATTTTCTTAGTCGGTCAATGGAATATTGCACCCATTCATCCGTCTGCTGGGTAGGAAGTTCGGTCTTCCCATTCGCCGGATTCAAACTTATCGATCCCGTTTGATTGAGCGGCTTAACCTCATTAACGTAAACTGTGTTTCCTTTAACGTAAACTCCGTCAAAGCAATTGGACGCACACTTCCCATCAAGCGGCGTGAAGCCATTGCGGACGAAGTAGTTATTCGCCACATACTCCCGCGCCTGTCCCTGCAAATCCTTGGACGGAAGTTGGTCGAGTTGCGATAGTACGCCTTGTTCCGCTGAATTCAGCTTCACTGGCATGCTCTCCATCGTTACCTTGCCGGTGCTGATAAACCCCTTATCAGTGGGCTTAACCGATCCCGCCAACCAAACATCGAGCGACTCGCCCGCACGCGCAACCGTTGCTCCGATCTTGTTTGTAAGGATACCGCCGATGACCGTTTCCTCGATCGTGTAATCGGGTTTCACGGAGCCGTTTTGCGTGGCAAAGGAATCCACTCGACTCTGATCACGCTGGCCTGCGC
This sequence comes from Burkholderia sp. Nafp2/4-1b, assembly GCF_003635165.1. Taxonomy (GTDB): domain Bacteria; phylum Pseudomonadota; class Gammaproteobacteria; order Burkholderiales; family Burkholderiaceae; genus Burkholderia. The sequence goes on from NZ_ML058607.1 coordinate 141,391, forward strand.
CTGGCGCGATCGAACCTGGGAGCGAACCTAGTACAGAGTTCAGATATTGGTCAGAACGCTGCGCAGGCGTCGCACTAAAATACGTCTGTGCCGCCCCATCGGAGATCATCGGTGAACCGCGTACCAGAATCGGCTTGCCCATATACTGCGACAACATGTCTTGCGCTGTCTGAAGGTTCGCTAGGTAGGAGCTCAGCCCTCCCATTGCGCCTTCGCTGGTCGGATTGTTCGCCGTCTGGATCAGCGTCTGGAGATACGCCATGTTTTCCTTGTTGGCGGTGTCGTCGACCATTCCCTTCGCCGCGCGCTCGAGCATGTCGGTCCAGTAAGTCGTTGCCTTCGCCACGCAACTTGAATCGCCGCGGCATACCGCCTGCGCCTTTTCCTTCGCGAGCTGCTCGACAACCTTCACCTCTTCCACGTGAAGCTGCCGATTGTAAAGCTCGTTATTCACGGCCGACCCTGCACCTGCCAGCGCACCGGATGAACCGCCACCTGCGACAACGCCAGCCGCCGCACCGCCCGCCGTCGCCACGATCTCGTTCAACGCATTCCGCGCGGCGGCTTGCGCGCTCAGCGGCAACTGGCTCACAGTCTGATCGATGATCGGCTGCGCCAGGGACTGCAGCACATCACCGGCCAGTGAACCCGCGATCGCTCCGCCGATGTTGCCACCCGACAGCGCTGCCCCGATCGCCGCCACTGCGGCGTGCAGCGCGTCGCGACCCGCACCGCCTTCGCCGAACAATGCCTTCATCTGCGGGCTGCTGTTTTCGAGCTGAGTCGCCGCTTCCGCCACCGCGAACGTCGCGACCTTGCCGAATGCCTGCGCAAAGGCCATATTGTTCTGGACCTTCTGCAGGTTGAATGTGTTCTCCACCGTCTGGTTCGCGTTCGCGGTGTCGCGCGACAGCCCGGCCGTGCTGTCCGTGCCGTTCTGTTCATCCGACTTCACGACGATCTTCGCCGGGCTCACCGCGGCGTGCGTGACGCCGCTCGCACTATCACCCGTCTGTGCAAAGCTCGGGCCACCCGACGTCGAAAAACCTTCCGACGATCCCGAATACGACATCTTGTTCTGGATGTCGGTAAATCCGAGGCTGCCGGTCGTCAGCGTATTGCTGTCTGCCGGCGCAGCGCTCGCGATCTGTGCGCCGTTGAGCTGCGTATGGCCCGCCACGTTGACATCAAACCCTTCCTTGCCAGCCACGATGCCGGTTTGCTGGTTCACCGACGCATAATTCGCGTCGATGCTGGTGTGGCCGATCGATGCGTCGACGCCGCCACCATAGCCGAACGTAAAGCTGCCGCTGACGCCCGTGTTGTGCTGGTTGCTGCTGTAGTTCGACGTATCCTGAAGGCTCGTCATCGTCAGGTCGCCGCCGACATCGACCTTGACCTTGTCGCCTGAAACCTTGGCGCCCGACAACGTCGTGTCACCGCCCGACTTCATCGTCAGCGTGTTGCCGGCCGCCACCGTCGTGTTGGTTTGCGTGACGCTGTCGCCGTTGCCCTGGCCGTGCGAGTTCGAGCCATTCGCGAAGACGCTGATCCCCGTATTCTTGCCCACGCCGATCGCCGCGCCTGCATTCCAGCCGGTCGAACTGTTCGAGCTCGTACTCTGTTCGGTGCTCTGCGCACTTTGCAGCGTGATCGCGTTGTTGGCGTCGAGCGCGACGTTCTTGCCGAGCACTGACGCTCCGGTCATCGCAATGTTTCCGGTGCCCGCCTGAGCGTTTCCGTTTGCGTCCGGTGTGCCCGTCGCGGTGATGGAGACGTTGCCGTTGCCTACGATCGACGAACCTTTCGCGCTCGAAATCGATGTCGTCGCATTGCTGCTGCTATGGCTCGACCCGATGCTGAGCTGTACCTGAACGCCCTTGGCAGCTTCGCTCACGTTCCCGTTCGACAGGGCATTGGCCGCGTCCTTGATCCCGCCGCGGTTCTGGTAAGCCTGTTCGGCAGCCGCCACGGCCTGTACTGCGGCGAGGCGCGAATCGCCCGACTGCTGGCCTTGGCGGACGGCGCCTGCCATCGACTGTCCGAGTCCGACCAGGCCGCCGCCCAATCCGACACTCAAACCCGACTGGCTGAACTGCTGCGACTGCGCGTCCTTGTAGGTGTCGTACGCGGCATTTACCGTCACGTTTTGAGCGGCGATACCGACATCCCGGCCTGCCACAATCGTGCTACCGGTAATCGTGGCATCCTTTCCGGCCTGGATCGTGACATTGCCCTGCGATGACCCGATCACACTCCCCTTGTTCGTCACCGAGCTGCTTTGGTCTTGCTGCGCGGCCGAGCGCGAACCTACCGTCACCGACAAACCACCATTCGTCAGAAGACCCGATTCCTTCTTGTCGAAATAGCTGGACGATTGAGTCGTGTCTTGCGAGGTCGTGATGTTGACGTTGCGCGTCGCCTGCAACGTCACGTCGTTCGTGCCAACGACGTTGCTACCCGCCACGTTGATGTCGCGGTTGCTGACGATATTGACGCCGTCGGCCGACACCGTGCTGCCCTGGCTATAGGTCGCCGTCTGGTCGATGCCGCTTGCAACCTGCACGCCGCTCACGACATTGCTGTGGCTGTGCGTTTCGTGCGAGTTCAGCACGTGCGTTTCGGTCGCTGCGCCGATATTCACATCGCCGCTCGCCATCAGGTTCGCATTGCCTTTATCCAGGCTGACCGTGCTGCCGCTGATCGTGAGATCCTTGCCCGACGCCAATGTGACGGTATCGCCGCCCTTGAGCGTCGTGCCTGAGAGCGCCTGATCGGACGTGTGCAGCGTCTCCGCATAGCTGCCGTGACTGTCGCTGCCCGAACTGTTGCTGTTCACCGTCGACGTCGCACTCGCCGCGCCGAGCGTCACGTTGCCCTTGGCCGCGATCGTCCCGCCCTGGCCAAGGTCGATCTGCGCGCCCTTGGCCGTCAGGTCTCCGCCGACGCCGATGCTCGACTGTCCACCAACCGTCACCGAGCTGCCAGTGACCTTGTTGATGTCGGTATTCGACACGCCGTTCGCCCGCTGCACGATCTTGTGCTCGCCGGTCTGAACCGCACCAAGATCCCAGTTGCCGCCGACATTCATGCCGAGATTGCCGCCGACCGACAGGTTGCCCGCGTTCTGCTGGAAGTTGCCGCCGGTGACGATAGACGCATTGCCCGCGACGTCTAGTTTCGCGGTCGGCCCAAGCGTGGTCACCACGCTCGTCGCACCGTCGCGGCTCACCCGTGTGTTCGTCTTCGTCGCCGTATCGAGAATCAGGTCGTTCCCGGCCTCGAGCTGCAGACTGCCGGCCTTCACGTTCGCCGACGTCAGATCGATGTTGTTCTCGGTCTTCAGCGACATCAACCCGCCGCTTTGCAGCGCGCCGAATGCGTTGTCGATCTGCTTGCCCTGAATCGCCAGCGTATTGTCCGCCTTGATCGTGCCGCTGTTCGTGAACGACTGCGCGTTCTGGAAATCGATGTTCGTCGCGCTGATCAACGGTCCGTTGACATTCTGCTGGCTGGCCTGCGCGAGATACACGACCGGCACGAGCACCGCCTGACCGTCGACCACGCGCGTTTCCATCATGATCACGTTGCTGGTCAGCTTCGACACCTGATCGGCCGACAAGCTCGCGCCGATTGGCAAATCGAGCGACTTCGACAGATCCGCTCCGGCTGCCATCAGCGATTGATACATCGTCTGCAAGTCCGCGTACGGTCCGAGCACTGCCTTTCCAGTCAGCGCCGTGACTTCGTTGCGCACGAGCTGCTGTTCGTAGAAGCCGTCGCCGAGACGCTTCGGGATATGCGTGAGGTCGACGCCGAGCTGGCCGAAGAAGTAGTCGCTCGAAATGAAATTCTTCTGGTTCGTGAACGCCGGGTTCGTCTCGATCACGTAGTTCGCGTTCGGCGCGGTAGTTGGCCGGTACAGCCCGCCCTGCGGAATCGTGAGGTTGTTGAGCACATTCAGCGCGCTCGCACTCGCGATGATCGGATCGACCGGCGCGGGCGGACCGCCGTGCACCGACGACGCCCCCGACTTCACTCCGCTCGCGTTTCCGCTCAGGTTGGTGGGCGTGAGACCCGGCACGGACTGCCCCGGCAGCAAGCCGAGTGACGGAATCGACGCGTTGCCCGCCGTGTTGTTGACGCTGACACCCGTGCCGGAAATCGTGCCGTTCGAACTTATCGTCGAGAAGTAGCCGGGCAGCGTGTAATCCTTGATCGATGCCGGCGCGGCTTGCGTGTAACCGCCCGGCCGCCCCGTCACGAATGGCGCGTTGCCGAATGGCAACTGCCAGTCGTGTTCGGAATTGTCGTAGTTGTTGTAGTGATATTGCCCGGAGTAGGAAACCGACACACCCGGCAGTTTCTGCCCCGACGCTGCCCAGCCGTCGGCATCGTAGCGGGCCGGCATCTTGATGTCGCCGACTGCCGCGATGTTGCTCCAGTAGTTTTGCAGCGTGCCGACCGACGACGCATCGATCTTGCCGCCCGACACGATCTGCGCGGCCGGGCTGATGTCCGTCACGGTCGTCGCCGTCGCGCTGTCCGCGTAGTAGGTCGTGAACTGATACGTGCTGTTCCACTGACCGCCGTGAGGCGGCTCGGTGTAGACGCCGCCGATGCTGTCCGGATCCTTCACGCCGATCTGGCCCGTACGGCCGCTGATCGGAATGCCGAACTGGCCGAGCAGCGAGGGATCGATCGTGCGTGTCGACGTCTTCATCACCCGCCGCGTGCTCGTGACCTTGTCCGCGTGCAGTTCCATGTCGCCTTGGGACTGGATCAGCGCAGACACGTTATTGACCAGCGCCGCGTTCGTGTAGTTGCCGTTCGCGTCCTTGCCGCCAGCCAGCACGACCTTGCCCATCCCGAAGATGGCGGTCGTCGCCATCGAGTCGGTTGCAGTCGTGTCGTCGCGGTTTTCGATGTCACGTGCGAGGACTTCGAGCGTGCCGTTGCTGTCCGATGCACCGATCAGCGCGGTCGGCCCGAGGTTCGAGATCGTATTCGTCGCGTTGAGCGACACGCTGGCGCCCACGAGCGCGCCCATATTGGTCAGGTTCGTCGATTGCGTGTGCAGCAGCGCACCGGCAGTCAGGGCACCCACGTTGACGATGTTGCCCGCGCTCACCCGCAGGTCGTTCACCGCCTGCAGGTTCGCGTTGTTCGTGAAAGTGCCGGGCAACGTGAAGGCGAGATCGTGACCGACGTTGAACTGCGTGTCGGCCGCCGCCGTGTAATCGCCCTGCAGGGTCACGTTCGCATCATGCTTCGCGCTGTATGTGCCGCCGCCTTGCAGCGTGGCCGCGGCGACGGACAAGTCGTGCGTCGAGCCGATCTGACCGTTCGTGTTCGTGATCGCGCCGGTCGTCGTGACATTCACGTCGCCGTTCGAGTTCGTGACGTTGCCAATGGTGCCGCCGCTGTTGTCCAGGGTGTTGCCTTGAACACGCAGCGATGCACCGCTGAGCTGACCGCCTTGCGTGTTGCTGATCGACGCTGCGCTGACCGTCACATCGCCGTTGCCGGTAATCGCGCCCATGCCCGCTACGCCGCCGGCGTGGCTGTTCGCGATCTGGCTGCCGCCTTGCACCGACATCCTGCCCGCGCCGAGGTCGACGATGGCGCCGTCCGCGTTGTCGATCGACGCCGATTGAATGTCGAGCGTGCTGGTGTCGCCCGCAACCGATTGCCCCGCCTGGATGTGGCCGCTTCGGTTTGACAGAGCGCCGCCGTTCTTCAATGACAGCGACGCATCCGATCGCAGCAAGCCCTGCGCGTTGTTCACGTCGCCTGCGATGGTCGCGTTGATGCCGCGTTGCGCGGCGAGGATACCGCTCGCGTTGTTCCAGGAAGCCGCGTTGACGATGGCTTGTCCCTTCGTCACGATGGTGCCCGACGCGTTGTTCAGCGCGCTTGATCCGTTGCCCGGTTCGATCGTCAGCGTGCCCGTGCCGGCGTGCGTAATGGTGCCGCCCGCGTTGTTCAGCTCGGCCGGCTTGAGCGTGAGGTCCGTGCTGTTGGTCTGGATTACGCCGCCGGCCGAGTTGTCGAGCGTGCCGCTGACGTTCATCCCCATCGCTGACGATCCATACTGCGTGATCGTACCGCCGTGGTTCACGAGGTTTGCGGCCGTCAGCGCAAGCTGATTGGCTTCGAGCTTGCCGCCGCTGTTGTCGAGCGTCGAATCGGCGGTGACCGACAGGTTCGGTGCGACGATCGAGCCGCCCTGATTCGTCATCGAGCCCGTGTGGATCGTCGCGTTCGTGCTGGCACCGATCTGGCCGCCGTCGTTCGACAACGTACCGCTTGTGACACTGACGTCCGTGTTCGACAACAGCTTGCCGCTCGCATTGTTCAGCGTACCCGCGACCGTTGCCGTCAATCCGTTCTGCGCGTTGATCGAGCCCGCCGTGTTGTTCAGCGCGCCGGCTTGCGCGACGACGCGTCCGTTGCTCGCGATCGAACCGCCCACATTCGATATGGATCCCGAACCACCTCCGAGCGCCAGTGTGCCGTTGCCGGCATGCGTGATCGTGCCGCCGTCGTTGATTAGCGCGGAGGGGGCGAGCGTCAGTTCAGTGCTGTTGGTTTGCAGCGTTCCGCCGTTCGAATTGTCCAGCGTGCCCGACACGTTCACGCTCATCGCGCCGGTGCCGGTCTGCGTGATCGTGCCGCCGTGATTCACGAGGTCGGTCGCGGTCAACGACACCTGATTGGCCTGCATGGCACCCGCGCTATTGTCGAGGGTCGTGCCGGTGAGCGCGACCGTCTGACCGACGATCGAACCGCCGTTGTTGATCAAGCGCGCGCCCGCATCGACAGCCACCTTTTGCGCAGCCTGCAGCGTGCCGCCGCTGTTGTCGACCGACTGGCCCGCGATACGCAAATTCGTGTTGGAAGTGATCGCGCCGCGGTTGACAACGTTTGCGCTGCGGACCGAAACATCGCCGTTGCCGCCGATCACACCG